>CAWCJL010000009.1:0-24477 GCA_963795775.1 uncultured Acidobacteriaceae bacterium | reverse complement strand
GCTGATGCTCTATCCAATTGAGCTACTCGCCCGCAGGCTTTTGTACCGTCGCCGGCATCCGCAAATTCGCGGGCGGAAATGAGCGCCCTTACTGCTTGCAGAGCCGAAGCCCAACCTTGGTATGCTTCCGCCTTGCTGCGGCCCAGCGCAAACACGTAGACCGTGATCGCAAAGCCCTCCACACCCTCCAGGCGCGCAGGCCGAATGACAAACTCTGCCCGCGCGTGCTCGATCGGAAGCTTCTGCGGCGGCATGGGTCCAGGCGCGCACCGTGCGCTCGTGCGTGCGGAAATCCCAAAAGCCCGCGTGCTCTCGCAGCAGCAGATCAATATAGGAACCGAACCCGGCCGGAGCAGGCTCGGTATCCAGTTCCTGCGCTATCGCGGTTATCTCCTCTGGACCCAGCGACCACGCATCGCACTTCGCCGTCCACGTGTACCCGTCGGGCGCATTGAGCGACTGCCAGCAAGCACGGAGCTGATGGGTGCGCCTGCGCTTCAGGAATCTCGTCGATGCTCGCCGGTGACTGCCGCGCGTCCACGAACTGGACGGCTCCATGCGGGTCCGACCACGGCACCGTGATCACAGGGTCGTCGGCTCCCGCTTCCACACTCCATTCTGCGTCCACTGCTACGCGCCTGCCGCGCGCGTCAGAAAGCCGAACAGCACCTTCTCCGCCCAGTAGCCGTCGTATCCGTTCGCGGATTCCAGAAAGGCGCAGTGGCCGCCGTGGCTGGTTTCCCGCAGCAGAACGTGCGGATTCCCCAGCAGCATCTCGCGCGTTTCAGGCAGCATGCGCACAAACGGATCATCAAGGGCGTGCAGCACCAGCGTAGGCACCGCGATCCGGTCCGCCACCCGGGAACTGGACGCACGCGCATAGTAATCGTCCGCGCCCGCGAAGCCTGAATAACGCGCCGTCACCTGCTCGTCAAAATCGCGCAGACTGCGCACCCCCTTCGCGCTTTCAGGCGAATAGATATGCGGAAAAAGCACGACCTTGCGCCTATAGCGCTGCAGCAATCGATAGAGGAATTTCCATTCGTAGACCCGGTTCCGCCATTCATGGAGCGCATCCGCCGAGGGGGCCAGGTCCATCGCCGGGGAGACACCCACGACCGCCTTCAGCGCACGCGGCACGCGTGCGCCGTGCTCTCCGGCGTATTTCAAAACCAGGTTGCCGCCCATTGAGTACCCCACCAGGCCCCAGGCAGTCAGGCTCTGTTCGGCGGTGAGTGCTGCCATCACGGCGCCCACGTCTTCCGACAAGCCGGAGTGATACAGCGTCGGTGACAATCGATCAGTGCCACCGCAGTTCCGCATGTTCATGCGCACTACGTTCCAACCCGCCGCCCACAGCCGAGAGGCATTGCCAAGCACGTATTGCGATTGCGACGACCCCTCGAGCCCATGGATCAGCAGCACCGTCAGCCGTGCCGCCCGCACCTCCTGCGGCTGCCAATGGCAGTGGCACAGCACGTGGCTGGCGGGACGATGGGCAGTAGCCGACTCTACTTCGATGATGCGCGACTCGGGCTCCGGCAACACCCAGCGCCGCCGCAGGTAGTTTCCGGCCAGCGTCTGCAGGTGCCCATTGCGGAGAAAGCGCCGCGGAAGGAACGTCTCCGCTGCCGTGCTTTCGACGTGCTCCGCTGTGACCGCGCTAGGCATCTTCCCGCTCCCCCGCACCTCTGCCAATACCTGCCGTGCGCGCAATGCGCCATCCGGCGCTTCTTCATGCTTAAAGTAGGCGTACACCTCGCCGCCTTGCGCCTCGTTCAAAAACCGGCTCGCCAGCCCCTGCAATTCTTCCGGGCTGTAATCGCTCTTGCGCAGCCGATAGCAGGTGAAGTCCGCCGTTCTCCGGCGCGGTGTTTCCAGCTCATCGCTTTCCGCGGCACACAGCACAGCGCCGAAGCGCTCCAGGATGGCAAAAACCGGTTCGCTGAACCACGATGCATGCCGGAACTCAAACGCCACCCGCATTTCTTCTCCGGAGGTCTCGGTCAGAAACCGCTCCAGCCGCTCGGCATCTACCTTGAATGACGGAGGCAGTTGGAAGAGCACCGCTCCCAGGCGCCCGGCGTCTATCACCGGCGCGAGGGCGCTCCGCAGTGCCGCTGCCATCCCCGCGCAGCCCACCAGGCGGCGCACATGTGTCATCGTCTGCGGCGCTTTGAAAGAGAACCGGAAGTGGTCTGGCGTCTGCTCCATCCAGTTGGCGATCATCGCCGGCTTGGGCAGTTGACGAAAGGTGTAGTTCACTTCCACGGTGTTGAGCTGTGATGCGTAGTACGACAGCATCTTCTTGGCAGACGTGCGCGGCGGATAAAAGCCCGGCTTCCAGCTCGCATATGCCCAGCCCGATGTACCGAGATAAACCCTGTCCCTGGCTGATTCGTGCGGCGGCGTGGCGTCTTGCATCGTGGTCCGTGGAGGTGGCTCGCCTCGAGCCGGCGGAATGGTCGGGGCGGAGGGATTCGAACCCCCGACCCTCTGCTCCCAAAGCAGATGCGCTACCAGACTGCGCTACGCCCCGACTCCCCTGATTGTAGCAAGCGCGCTGCCTGCCGCGGGACCTCGCGCGCGTGCCTACCGGTGCTGCAGCAGTCCGACGATCCACACCAGCAGGACCAGCGGAATCAGCAGGATGATGCCGGCCACCAGGGCCAGCGAGCAGAGAAAAATCCAGTCGCGCCAGGTCTGCTTGCGTGGCTCTTCCACCGAGCGCGTCAGCAGTGCATAGTTGCGCCGGTTCGCCTTCCACGCAATATCGAACATATCGCCCAGGATCGGCACCGCGCCCACGAGCACATCGATGGCCAGGTTCGCGAGCATGCGCGCCAGCGTGACGTACGGAACGCCGCGCACCCAAGCCGCCAGGATAATGACACAGGAAAGCACGCCGCCCGCGATGTCCCCCAGCCCCGGAACCAGGCCGATGATGCCGTCCAGCCCGAAACGGACGGGGATCCCGGGCAGCCGAAATCGATCATCCAGCAGATGCGTGAAGGCATCGAGGTTGCTGTCGCTAAACAGGCCGCCTGCGTGCCCCAGCCGCGGCATCAGCCTTTGCTGCGGCGGATCGAGCACCTCTGGTGTGGTCTGGCGGTCAGTCATGGGGCACTTGGATGCAGCGCCGGCCCATGCCGCGCAGCCCGGCGGAGATGTTACGATAACGAAGTCACACGGCGGCTATAGTTCAGTGGCAGAACACCGGTCTGTGGATCCGGGTGTCGTGGGTTCGATCCCCACTAGCCGCCCCAGTCTGCCTCATTTTTCCCAGCAAAACTCAACAGCAGCACAAGAAATGAGCGCCCTTCGCCTTTGTTGCTCATCCTAAGGTTGCATGCGCCGCAGGAGCCCTGGCTCCGCGAGCCCCCGGAGAGAGCACACCGTGGCCGATACCCAAGGCAATCACCCCGAACACAGCGGCACCGAGCAGGAGAATCACAAGGTCCTGCTCATCGCACATTTGAAGGCTCACCTCGTCAACGGCGAGGCTTTTGAGCTGCTGCCGATCAAGCATGAAGAAGACGTAAAGAATGAAGTCAGCGCGCTGCTGCAAAGCTGGGCAAGCTCCGGCTTCCTGCTCCGCGGACGGCATATCTACCCCTGGCACCAGGTCCGCATGGTGGAAGTGCTCGACGTTGAGGAGCTGCCGCTGCGTGAAGCGCATCAGCGCCTGGAGGAGCTCTACGCTGCCGACCGCGCACGCCTGCAGGAAACCTTCTGGCGCACGCGGCGCAAGGCCGGCAAAGACACCGGCAACGACAAGGGTAAGGACGACAAGAGCGCCCACTGAGCGAAGCCACGCCTTTTCGGGCTCACACGGTCTCGGCTCACGCGCGTCTCGGGCTCAACGGATCAGCAGCGCCGTGCGCGGGAAAGTGAAGGCGCCGGCATTGTCATCAATCACGTTCACCTGGCACACATAGAGCCCCGGCTTGAGCCCGCTGAGCGGAACATCGAACTGAAAGGCGACCGCGTCCCGGGTGGGATCGGTGATGCGCGTCGCCTCCACCAGCGGCGTCTCGTAGACCTTGGTTGAGCCGGACATGAACTGGATGGACGTAAGCACGCGCGGCCCGGCGTGTGCTCCATTTCCTGCCGGCGCGCCGCTGCCTGCAGAGGTCTGTCGTACAGCCGAAACCCCCACGCTGCCGGCCTTCGCCGGATCGTACACCTCATAAAGCAAGTACAAGTGCTGCTCCGGATGGAACACGTGCGGCACGTTTGGAATCCACAGCAGGCCGTTCTCCACCAGCGGGTCCGAAGCCTTTTCCGCCCCCTTCGGTGCAGGCTGGCGCTGGCTCGCCAGAAGAATCGATGACAGCTTCACCGGCGACTTCGTCAGGTCCGGCACGGTGATACCGGAGACAAACGACCCCATGCGGCCGGTCTCGTTCTCGCGCACCACGAACTTCAACTGATACCTTCCCGGTGGCAAATTGAAGTTCGTCGAGTACTGGATGTTCTTGCGCGCAACCTGCTGCGCCTGGTCGATCGCCAGCTTCACCGTTTGCCGCACCTCGCCTGCAGGATGCCCCGCCGCATCCGTGACTTCACCGAGGATGTCCAGCGTCGCTTTGTCGCGGTCACCACCCTTCACGAAGGGGATCTGCGAGCCGGGAATAATGAGAGCGATAGGCACCGTGTAGCGCGGCACGCCGCCGGGGCCGGCTCCCGTGCTGCGGAAGTAATACGCTGCCAAGTAGACGGCCACATCCGTCGCCGACAAGTCGCTATGTAACTGCTCCTCGAGCTGGTGCTCCCGGTCCTCGCGGTTGGAGTGCTGGTAGTCCGCCGGCGCGTAGTAGCCCGGGCGATATTCCAGCTTCACGTCCGCGCGGTTCACCTTCACGGTCAGCTTGCGATAGCGTCCGTCCCGAGCGGGATTGGTCGAACGAAATCCCAGCACGTAATAAGCCGCCGTGTCCTGCTCCATGCGCGCGAAGGCCGGCGCAAAGTCGTTGGAGTCACCAAAGAACTTGCCGCCGGTATCCGCCGCCAGCGTAGACAGCACCTCCTGCGAGTTGAAATTGCTGTCGAAATTGTTTTGCAGCGCGGCCCCGTTATACGCCACCGTTCCGCGCAGGCTTCCGGTAGAGGCATCTCCCAGCGGCGTAATGGCCTCGAGCCCGCGTGAATCCACACTGTAGATTGCAAGGTTCGCCCGCACGGCGGCGTTCACGGCTGCGCGCAGCGACGCCTGGTTCTCGATGCCATTTCGCTGCAGTCCTCCGGAGAAGTACAGCAGCGATTTCCTCTCGTTCAGATACGCCAGCGAACGCGCAATCGAGCTGAGCGCAAAAAGCTCGCGGTCCGTGTTGATGTCGTTGTATTCGCCCTCATCCGGGGTAAACGAACTGGCGTCTTCCGTCTGGTTCGTGGTCGAGGTCGCGCCGGCAGCGTAGCCGTTCTGCTGCACGCCGCTGTACGCATTCAGTGCCGCCAGCAACCGCGGCCTGTCCGTAGTGAAGTCCTGATCCACTGACAGCGACGTCTCGAGGGAAACCATGGCGACCAGGTCGGCCGGCTGCATCTGCCGGGTGATGAAGTTCCGCGCGGCTTCCACCGAACGCGTCACATCTTCCGGCTGCATGGAGGTGAGGTCGAAGAAGAGAATGATCAGGCGGTGATCGCGCAACTGCTCCGCCGTGGTTCCAGTCCCTTTGCCAAGAACAAGCTGCCCGGTGCGACCGCTGATCGTTGCCTCGCTGAGCGGCTGCGCGGCGTCGATGCTCTCGAAGTCGAAGGAGACGATGTTCTGCGGCTTGCCGTTTTCTGCGATGCTGAAGTCGTTCTTCGTCAACCCGCGTACCGGCTCGCCGGTCTTCTTGTCACGCACCACCACATTGGTGAGAACAAGATCGTTCTCCACGCGCAGCGTGTAAGGGGAGGCGCCCGGTTGCTCTTGCGCCTGCGCGCGCGCCGGCAGGCAGCCAGGCAGAAGCATCGATAACGCAAGCAGGACAAGAAAAAGACGCACTGGATGTGTCCTCAATACCGGAACCGCGCGAGAAAGGTGAACTGCCGCATCGCCGCAGCCGAAGTGACCTGGCCATAGGTGCCTGACTCGAGCGTGGTGTCCACGCCCGCATACTGCACCGTGTTTAGAACGTTGTCCGCTGTCGCTCGGACCTCGAAGGTGCGCGTTTCGGTCAGGTGAAACGTCTTTGCCGCCGACATATTGAACTGCACTGTGCCCGGCCCCGGAATGGAGTAGCGCGAAGCACTGCCATACACCTGGTCAGCCGCGAGCGGGGCGAACGCGCTCTTGTTAAACCAGTTCCGGATCGTGCCGCCGCCCGCCGTAATGGACGTGCCATACACGCGATTCGGCCGCAGAGAGCCGGCGCTGCCGCGGGCCACGTCGGCGATATCGGCCTCGTAGTGCGGCGTCAACGGCTCCCCCGTGGCGAAGGCGAAGTTGCCGGACAGTGACAGATTGCTCACCGCATGCGAGAGCCAGCTTCCACTCGAAAGATAGTGTGCGTCCGGACCGAACGGCAGCTCGTACAGAAAATCTCCCTTGAGCTGGTGGCGTATATCGAACGGTGAATTGGATTCTTCCGCGAGCAGGTTCTGCCAGTTCTGTGCCACCACGGTTCCGGTGCCGCCATTCCCGCCAATCGAGCTGGCATTATCAATAGCGTGCGCGTAGGTATAAGTCGCACCCAGGGCAACGCCGCTCTGCAGGCGCTTGCGCAGCCGCACCGTGCCCGCGTTGTAGTTGGAGAACGCCACCGAGTCTTCGTAGTCATACAAAGTGCCGCTGAGTGAGCCGGTGGCAGTACGTCCCGGTGCGGTCACAATATCCAGCCGCGTGCCCTTGGCGCCATTCCACCCCACGTTAAGCACGATGCCCAGCGGCAGCGTGCGCTGCACGTCCATGTTCCACACCTGCACGTACGGCAAACGGAAGCGCTTATTCACCGCGTAGCTGCCGAGCGACTGCGGCGCGCCAAACCCATTGGTCAGCGTGATGGCCGCCCCGCTGGTCGCCTCGTTCACCTGCACATCCGCGAACGGTGGCTGGAACGCCAGATTCTGCACAAACTTCACATACTGCCCATTTGCAAAGTTCACACCGTACCCGCCGCGCACCACCGTGTTGCGCAGGGCTCGCCAGGCAAAGCCAAAACGCGGTGACACGTCGTTGCGCTCCGGATAGATCAGCGTTCGCGGATACTTTCCGGTGAACGCGCCGATGCCATTGGGCATCACCGTCGCCACACTCGCGAAGTTATTGCCGGTGTCCAGCGTGGCCAGCCGGTCGTTCTTCTCGGCATAAGGCGAGAAGTACTCATAGCGAAGTCCTGCCAGGACGGTGAAGTTTGACCGCAGACGCCAGTCATCCTGTACAAAGGCGTCGTACACGTTCTCGCGCAGGTACGCCTTCTGATACGGCGCCTGGATGGACGTCTGCTGGGGCAAGCCGAGCAGCAGGTCGGCCAGCGCGGAACCCTGCGTGGGCAGGCCGCTCGGCCCCTTGCCGCCCGCCCCATTCAGCGAGTTCTGCCCCCTCCGTCGCGAATCCGGTAAAGAAGAAGCTGCCGGTCGAGTTCGCTTCGCCGATCAGATCCAGGTGCACCCGCTTGAAATCACCGCCGAACTTCACGTTGTGTTTGCCATGAATCCAGGAACTGGAGTCCGAAAGACCAAAGCTCTGGTTCACCCGGAAACTGGGCTGCTGCTCATTGAGCCCGCTGAACTGCGTCAGCGTGATATTCGGCAGCCCATAGTTGATGGGGTTTGCCGCGGCACCGTTCAGGATATTCAGGCCCAGGTTGCGCGCCACATTCTCGGCCCCGGTGAAGTAATTCGAAAGCTGCGTATTCGTGCGATTCCAGTTCACGCCAAAGTTGTTTGTCAGGCGATTGATGCCCAGCGTGTAGCCAAGTTGTAGCGAGTACTGGTGCGTCTGCTGCTTGCCCCCCAGTTCCGGAAACAGATTGAGCGCGTCGCTCCCCGCGTGGCTGTAATTGAAGTTCGCGCTGACATTCTGCCGCAACCCCGGCGCGCTCGCTCCCATGAACTGCTGGATCATCGAAGACACGGCGGTACCACCACCAAAGGTCCGCGTGTAGCGTGCGCCCAGGGTCGTGGTATTCGTCTCGGCAGTGGTCAGGCGCTGGTAATTCTGAAAGCTGGCGGTCGGCAGATTGGGCATCGGAACATAGCCCAGCAGCGCGCGTGCCTGCGGGCTGATCCGAGGGGCAGGAATGATGTTGTTCGGGAACGGCTGGCCCGTTTGCGGATCGTACACCGTCACCGGCAGCCCGCTCGGCGTGGTCAGTCCGGAGAAATTTCCGTCGCGCTCCGCGGCCGTGGGTACGGTTCCATACTGATCGAAGGGCGAAGAAGCGCGCTGCGTTGCGAACGTGAAGAAGAGGAAATCTTTTTGGTCGTGCGTCAGCAGCCGGGGAATGTAAGGCGCGCCCACAAACGTCAGGCCAAAGTGGTTCGAGCCGTAATCCGGCTGGCCGATCTCCTGTCCGCGAATCGCGAAATCGCGCGCATCGATCGCGCTGTTGCCACCATTCCAGAAGATGGCCCCGTGCGGCACATTGGGCTTGAGCTTGCGGAAGTTGAAGCCACGGCCACCGAATCCGCCCGGGCCGCCGAATCCTCCTCCGCCCCGTCCGCCAAATCCGCCGCCGCCACTACCGCGTCCGCCGCCCCCGCTGCCGGGAATCTGCGCCAGCGTCTGTTGCTGTTGCAAATCTTCGATGTTCTCCCGGAGCTGGTCCATGTTCACCCCGGCGAGCGGATTCGTGGTTCCGCTCTGCCCTGCTACCGCCACGGACTCGCTGCTGAAATCAGCGTTCCCCGCAACCGACGGCAGCGCCGCCCCGGCGGCCCCGCTCTCGCCCGCAGCAATCGCGCCCAACCCACCGGCCAGCAGCCCCAGGCTTTGCGCTCCGCCGCCCTGGTACTGCCGCGTGCCGTTGCCCGGGCCGCGTTCTCCAGACGCACCGCTTCTCCCAGCCTGCGCGATATCGAGCTGCTGCTGACGCGATGCAAGCAGCAGTGAGAACTCCGTGCTCTGCGCTGCACCGGCGTGCAGCACCACCTCTTTCGTGACCGGTGCAAAGGCCGCGAACTCCGTGCGAAGTACATACCGCCCGTTCTCTGTCACGCGCATCGCGAAGCTGCCGTTCGCGTCCGTAGTCGTCGTGAATTTGGTCCCGGTCAGCGTGTTCGTTGCCGTAATGGTCACGCCGGGCAGCGGCGTCGGTCCCGAACGCACTGCCCCGCGCACGGTGCCTCCTGCGACAGTCTGCACAGGAGCTTGCCCCGGGCTTGCTGTTGTTTGCTCGAACTTACCTGCCCCGCTGTTCGCACTGGGAGCGGCAGACGCAGGCGACCCCTGCACCGCACTCGCGGGCACAGCCGGCGCCCCCGCCTGCTGGGCGCTTGCTCCGCAGCAGCCCGCGCAAAGCAGCGTTGCTATGAATTCCACCCTGCGTCGTATCGCTCTCACGCCTAGTGCCCTTGTGCGCCCGCATCCAGCCACGGCGCACGATCGTCCCACGGAAACAGTTGCAGCACAGCCGCGGTGAACGCGCCGTTCTCCACCTGGCCCTGTGCGCGCAGGCCTCCGCCCGCTTTTACATCCGCCAGCGTTACCGATTCGCGCCGCTGACGGAAGGACGTGTTTTCATCCACCACGATGGTCTGGGCGACTCCGTCCAGCCGCTGCACCGTAATCCTGGTGCCAGAAACTGCCGTAATCTTGCCCGCAATCCAGGTCTTGCCTAGGCCCTCTTTCGCCTTCTGCACTTCGGCCGCATCCACGCCGACCAGGATCGCCGCTCCTATTTGCCGCTTCTGCCGGTCGAGGTTCCCCGCCGCAAACACCATATCTCCGGTGTGGATGTCCGTTGCCTTCGCGCCCTGCCGCTCTTTCACAATCTTGGTATTCGGTCCGTACAGCACCCGCCATTGCTCTCCATCGTCCGTTTTCACGCTAAATGCGTTCGCTGCGCTCGCGGTTACGGTTCCACGCAGCGTGTTGTCGCGCGTGAACTGTGACCACCCCTGGTCGTCTGCATCCTGCGCCCGCATCTGCAACCCACCGCAGATTGCGAGTACCAGGCTTATGCACATCGCAAGAGCGCGCATCGCAGTCCAGCACCCGGGTTTCGCCATCCACACTCGCACAGCAGAAGAGGCCCTCTGGTTTCTGAGCAATAGACGCCGGAATATGGGGAAAGGACGCGTTCTTTACCCCTCTGGCCGCTCACGAAAGCCCTGGGCCAATGCAGTACACTGCTTCGAGTCATGCCGACGCCGGAAATCAATGCCCATCCAGAAAAGCATTTCCAGTCAAGTGAACTGGTTCGGGACATTGTCATCGGCATGTCGGACGGGCTGACCGTCCCTTTTGCCCTGGCTGCCGGGCTGTCCGGCGCGACAAACTCCACCCACGTGGTGGTGCTCGCCGGGCTGGCGGAGATCGCGGCCGGCTCCATTGCCATGGGTCTCGGCGGATTTCTGGCGGCGCAGGGCGATGCCCAGCACTACCGCAGCGAACGCGAGCGCGAAGAACGCGAAGTCGTGGAACGCACGCGCGACGAAGAAGAAGAGATCTACGAAATTTTCGAGGAGTACGGGGTACGGCGCGACGAGTCGGCTGCGGTGCTGGGCGCGCTTAAGCGCAACCCCACCGCGTGGGTAGATTTCATGATGCGTTTCGAACTCGGCCTGGAAGAGCCGGAGCGCGGACGCGCCGGACGCAGCGCCATCACCATCGCGCTCTCCTACATTGTCGGCGGCCTGATTCCTCTTGCGCCGTACATGGTAGTGCAGAGCGGAGCCGCGCTGGGCCTGTCGGTTGCAATCACACTCGTCGCGCTGGTGGTGTTCGGCGGCGTGAAAGGACGGCTCACCGGCGCAGGTCTGGTACGCAGTGCGGTGCAGACCGCAGCCATTGGCGGCCTGGCTGCCCTCGTCGCTTACGCACTCGCCCGGCTGCTGAGCACAGCCTGACACGCGCATACCAGCCGTTATCACCAGGCCGCACTGATCTCTGCATCGTTACTACCCCGTCCCGCATCCTGTGTGAGGACACAATTCTCTTCCGCTGCCGCACTTCTCACCGCGACTCTCTTGCGCTTTGGTGTGTTACTTCAGGTATCTTGCGATGCCCATCGCACGCGGGCTGATATAGCCGTGGCAATTTGCGTTCACTGCGCTGTTCCTTTTCGGGTCCGTGAATGCGAATCTTCGTGCAGCAGGGCAACGTAGAAACGGAAACGCTGTCTAATGGACGGAAGGATTCGAGCAAGCGCATGATCACACCCGCCACGGATGCTTCTCTCGATACAACGCTTCGAAGCTTTGCGGCGGTTCGCGAGCAAACTCTTGCCCTGTGTGCGCCGCTCACACCGGAAGACATGATGGTGCAGTCCTGTGCAGAAGCCAGTCCCGCCAAGTGGCATCTCGCGCACACCACCTGGTTCTTTGAAACGTTTATCCTGCGCGAGTTCTTGCCCGGCTACACCCAGTTCCATCCTGATTTCTACTGGCTGTTCAACAGCTATTACAACTCACTTTCCGACCAGCCGGAGAAGAAGCTGCGCGCCTCCTTTTCCCGCCCGCCACTCACGGCCATTCTGGAATACCGCAAGCATGTGGAAGAGGCGATCGCGCGGCTCTTTGCGCGCGAGTTGCCGGAAGAGGCCCACCGGCGGCTGGTGCTGGGCATGCATCATGAACAGCAGCATCAGGAACTGCTCTGCTACGACATCAAGCACGCCCTCTGGAGCAATCCTCTTCATCCTGTTTATCGCGATGCAGATCCCGGTCTCTTCGCCGGCTCTGCTGCACCCGCGGAGTGGATCGGCCAGGAAGGCGGCCTGCGCGACATTGGTCATAGCGATGAGAGCTTCGCGTTCGATAACGAAATTCCGCGCCATCTCGAGTTTCTTGAAGCATTCCGTCTGGCCTCGCGTCTGGTCACATGTGAGGATTATCTGGCCTTCATGAACGACGGCGGCTATGAACAACCGGATCTCTGGCTCGCCGAAGGATGGGACACGGTGAAGCGCGAAGGCTGGTGCGCGCCGCTGTACTGGCAGCGCGCAGAGGACCAGTGGTCCATCTACACCTTGCGCGGTGTCTTTCCGCTGGCAGCGCTTGCGCATACGCCGGTGTGTCACGTCAGCTACTTCGAAGCAGAAGCCTATGCACATTGGGCCGGCAAGCGGCTGCCCACGGAAGCGGAATGGGAAGTGGCCGCAGAAGCCGCTCCGCTTGCAGGAAATTTCTTGGAAAGCGGGCTGCTTCACCCCACAGCGGAAGCGCGTGGGAGCGAAGCGCCGCAGCTCCTCGGCAACGTTTGGCAGTGGACGCGCAGCGCCTATCTCGCCTATCCGGGCTATCGCCGGCCTTCCGGCGCTCTCGGCGAGTACAACGGCAAATTCATGTGCAATCAGATGGTGCTGCGCGGTGGCTCCGCGGTCACGCCGCAAAGCCACATCCGTCCCACCTATCGAAACTTTTTCGCACCCGCAGCTCGCTGGCAGTTTGCCGGCATCCGGCTCGCGGCCAACGAGCAGGACTGAGTCAGGAGAAAACAAACTTCCGTATGCACGCAACTCTGTTTCAACTACCTGAAGCTGCCTACACATCCGTTGGCTCGGAGGTCTATCGCGGGCTCACCAGCTCGCCGAAAACCCTCAGCCCCTGGCTCTTTTACGACGCAGAGGGTTCGCAACTCTTTGAGCAGATTACAGAGCTGCCCGAGTACTACGTTACCCGCACGGAACGCGCCATCCTGGAAGCGCATGCGGACGCGATCATCGAGCACGCCTCCGCCCCGCCGCGCGCCAGCCACCTGCATGCCGGGCACGAGCGCCGCCTGACGGTGATTGAGCTGGGCGCGGGCACCGCCACCAAGACCGGACTGCTGCTGGCGGCCCTGGTCCGTCGGCAATCGTCCGCCACCTACCATCCCATCGATATCTCCGCGACTGCGCTGGAGCAGGCACGCGAGCATCTGCTGGCGCGCGTGCCCGGGCTCACCGTCGAAGCGCGCGTGGGCGATTACACCGAAGGGCTGGGCAGCATCTCCGCTGAAGGCACGCGCAGGCTGGTGCTCTACATCGGTTCCAGCATGGGCAACTTCGAACCGGCCGCGGCCGAGCAGTTACTCAAAGATGCGCGCCAGCAGTTGGCCCCCGGCGATATGCTGCTGCTCGGTCTCGACCTGGTAAAGGACCTCGCTCCGCTGATCGCTGCCTACGACGACGCACAAGGCACCACCGAAGCCTTCAACAAGAACGTGCTCGCCCGCCTCAATCGCGAACTGGGCGCAAACTTCGACCTGCACAAATTCCGTCACAAGGTGCGCTGGAATGGAGACCTTTCCCGGATCGAAATGCATCTCGAAAGCCTGGTCGCACAGACGGTGGTGATCCCTTCACTCGAGCTTGAGATCCGCTTCCGCCGCGGCGAAACCATTCACACTGAGAACAGTTACAAATACGCCCCTGAGCAGATCGCTACTTTGCTGACCCGTGCCGGCTATGGCATCGTCCATTCCTGGACAGACCCGAAGCACTGGTTTGGCGAATACCTCGCCCGCGTCTTCTAGCCTTCATCATCACCGCCGAATGCTAATCCGGCAGGTCGCTCCATCTCCCATTGGCCAGAATCACCGGCGGCAAAGCCGAAACACTGGAACCTTCGCCAGCGAACTCCTAAGATGACCAGACCGGAGTTCCCTATGCATCGTCTCCTGATCGCTTGCGTGCTGCTCGGCGGCTTCACTCTGGTTCCCAATCTGTCGGCCCAGACTGCCTGGTCCTTGCAAACGGGGCAGACCATCCTCCGCTTTCGCGCGCATGCCCATGCTCCTCAACTTCTTAGTCTGCAGGCGCCCGGCCAACCCGCATGGGAGAACGAGGCGAGCGAAGAACTGATTCGCGCAGCCCAGGTAGACGGTCATTCTGTGCCGCTCGATTGGCAGCTCGATGCACCCACGATATCTGCCGATGCCACCCATCTCTCCCTCGTCTACGTCACAACCTCACCTCATTTGCGGCTTACCTGGGAGTGGCAGGTCCCGGCTTCGATCGGTCCCATTGAGCATCGCATCCATATCGAGAATCTCGACTCGCGGGAGATATGGATCCCGCTGCAGGCCAGCTTTCGATTCGATTGGCGGGTGCAGCCGTCTGCTTCCCTCGAGCACACCTACATCGACAAGGGTGCGGGCAAACCATCCCCCATCGGCACACACCAGATCCCTGTTCCGGTCGGATACCACTGGGAGGGCACATCGAGCACCTACGCCAGGGATGAGGGGCCGCGGGAGATCATCCCGTGGTTCATGCTGCAGCGCCGCAACGCTCCGCAGGACGGCTGGTACGTCGGGGTAGAGTTCAGCGCGCGCACGAGTCTCACTCTGGAGCGCACCCGGAACTCGATCCACGGTGTCGTGGGGCTGAACCCGAGTCCCGCGCCCTTCCTCACCCGTTTGCCGCCGCATGGGATTTTCGACACGCCGCCCGTTTTTCTCGGAGCATTCACCGGCGGGCCCGACAATCTGGGGAACGTGCTCCGTCCCTGGGTCAGGCAGGTACTGACCCATCGCAACACCTGGAACAATCCGCACTATCCCTTGCTCGTGAACAATAGCTGGGGCAGCGGTATGCAGGTGGACGAGGCACTTGCCAGGCGCATGATCCAGGATTCCGCCGAGCTCGGTATGGAAATGTTTCACCTGGACGCTGGATGGTTTCGCGGCGTCGGGGACTGGTATCCCGATCCCAAAAAGTTCCCGCACGGGCTCGCGCCCCTGGCCGATGCGGCGCACCGGCACGGTCTGAAGTTCGGCATCTGGGTGAATTGGGCTCAGGCGGGCATCGACAAGGACCCCGGCGCCCTGGACGTGCACGATGCCCCCGCGAAGGATTGGCTCGTGGCCGATGTACCTCCCGGCTGGGCGCCAGATGCATTCGTAGGCCGCACCACAGACCTCGGCGTGCCTGCCGCGAACGAGCACGCAAAAAGCGAGCTTCAGCGCATGATCAGCAGCTACAAGCTGGACATGCTGGAGCACGATGGCTACCTTGTCGCTCAAACCTGTAGTCGTGCCGATCATCCGCACGCCCCTCCACCCCCGTCCTATCAGTCCGTCGTGAAGGGCAGCGGTATCGCCTTGCCGCTGGCTGCGAACTCCACCGACGTGAGCTATCACGCCGTGCGCGCTTATTACGAGACCTATGCGCAATTGCGGAGCGAACACCCGGAGTTGTTGTTCGAGATATGTAACGACGGCGGCCGGATGGTGGATTTCGGAAGCGCCAGCCACGGAGACTATTTCTCGATCACAGACAGCTATGATCCGCTCTCTAACCGGCGTGCGTTCTACGACGCGAGCCACCTTCTGCCCGCCGCCATGCTGGAGGACTATGTCGAGAAGTGGCCTGTGCCGACTCTCGCCAATTTTCGTTACATGCTGCGCAGCGGCATGATGGGCTGGCTCACCATCATGCAGGACACCAATGCCTGGACTGCAGAACAGCACGCAGCGGCAAAGGAGGAATTCGCCCTGTACAAGAACGAACTCCGTCCTTTGATCCGCGACGCTGACCTTTACCACATCTCGGAAAGACCGGACGGCATACGCTGGGACGGCATCGAGTACTTCGATGCGCGAGCGGAACGCGGTGTCGTGTACGCGTTTCGGGGGACCTCAGCGGAGTCACAGCACGCCTTCCCGTTGAAGGGCCTGCATCCCGACCGGCAGTACCGGTTGCGTTTCCGCGATCACACCGCTCCGGACAGGACCGTAAGCGGGCAGGAGCTGCTAGAGAAGGGCCTCCCCGTTGCTCTTGCAGCGCCGAACAGCTCAGAGCTGATCTTCCTGGAAGCGAGCACGCAGTAGTTGAATCCTCGAAACCCTGACATCCCCGCGCCCGTTCAAGATTAGAATTGCTCGATGGCACGGATCTGGTCATTCTGCTTGCTTTGGCTTGTGCTATGCCTGCCAGGTCTGGGCAGCCAGAGCCCGCCGGTTGCGGCGCCTCAGCCGGCTCCATCGCGCCTCGATCAGGCGAAGCAGTACATCAGCCAGGGAAAGCTCCAGGACGCGCTCACATTGTTGAAGAGCCTCGCGATCTCCGCGCCCGGAACTCCCGATCTCTTCCACCAACTCGGTCTCGCATATTACAAGTCCGGCGACATGGCTCATGCAGACGAGGCCTTCGCGCGGGCCATCAAGCAGAACCCGGACGACCGCGAATCGATCCAGTTGCGCGGGCTGGCTCTCTACCGCCTCGGGCATCCAGCCGAGGCCATTCCGCTGCTGGAAAAGGTTCGCACCTGGCTGCCCGCTACAGGATCAGATGTCAGTTACGTACTCGGACTGTGCTACGTCGATGCGGCTCGCTACGACGACGCCCGGCGCTCTTTTGCCGCCCAATACGGTATTGACCCGGAGAGTGCTGGCGCGTATCTCATCGCCGGCAATCTGCTGTTGCGCGCCCACTTGACTCCTCCCGCCGAGGCGGCCGGTCACAAGGCCGAGCAGCTCGCACCGCATCTCCCTCTCGTTCATCTGCTCCTGGGTGAAATTGCCCTCTCCCGCGGCGACACAGCGCGGGCCGTACAGGAATTTACTGCGGAACGTGACGTTAACCCCGGAGAAGCGCGCGTCTATGACCGGCTCGGAGACGCGTACTACCGCCAGGAGCTCTACGATCAGGCACGCTCCGCGCTCAACCAGGCCATCATCCTCGATCCGCTGAGCACAGGGCCCTACCTCCAGCTCGGCCGTCTCAGCCTGCACCAGAAAGATCCCGCGCTGGCCTTGATGTACCTCCGCCGGGCAGAGAAGATGGATCCCGGCAACTACATGACGCATGCTCTGCTGGGCCAGGCCCTGCGCGCGCTCGGCCAAACGGAAGAGGCCGGACGCGAAAGCAGAGTGGCTGAATCTCTTCAGGATGCCGCTCAGCCCAAGCTCGAAAACGTGCACTGATCTATCGCGGTTCCCAGGCAGAGATCGACCCCCATGCAAGGAGTCGTCTTGGCGGGCAAACCATTGACATGTTCCTCCCCCTTGGCTACTGTTAGGCGCTGGTCGAAAGCTCTTGCCGATCGTTCCGAAAACATCGGCAATCGCCATGTAGACCCTTTCTTGCGGACCTGTTTCTGGCCTTGCTTGTGGACGGTCCGTACCGTACGTTGACATGGAAGTGGATGGCCCCGCCAGGCGGGTCTCAGCAAATCCAGGGAGTGTCACATGCTTCGGTCTTCAAGTAACACCTGCCAGTTTCAAATTCAGCGCAAACGTATCCATTCCCTACTGCTCCTTGCCGTTCTCTTCTGCTGGATCGCCCTTTGTGCGACTTCGCAGCCGGCCATGGCGCAGGCTGTCTACGGGTCCATCTTCGGCACAGTCACAGATCCCAGCGGCGCGGTCGTGCCAAACGTCACCGTGACTGTCCTCGATGTGACGAAAGGGACTACGACAACCGCGCAGACCAACGGCAGCGGCCAATACTCCGTCCAGCACCTGATCCCCGACGTCTACACCGTTTCCGTCGAGGCCCCCGGCTTTCAAAAGGCGGAGGTCGCCAATGTGCGCCTCTATGCCGACACCTCGCCGAAAGTAGACCTCAAGCTCCAGGCAGCTTCTGCAACCAGCACAGTAACGGTGACCGGAGCCCCGCCCATTCTGCAAACCGAGCGTGCCGACGTTTCCACCATTCTGAACGAGCGCTCACTCGAGAACACACCGAATTTCAACCGCAACTTCACCGCCTTCGAGCTGCTCACGCCGGGCACTACCTACATCGGATGGAACGTCGGCGAGTCGAACAATCCCCAGCGCAGTCAGCAGATCGAGGTGAATGGGCAGCTTCCGTTTGCCACCGGGTATGAGCTGGACGGAACCGACAACCAGGACCCGATCATCGGCGTTGCCGTGATCAACCCGGACCTCGATGCCGTCTCCGAGATGAAAGTGACATCGCAGAACTACGACGCGGAGTTCGGCAAGGCGGTCGCCGGCCTGGTAACTGCGCAAACCCGATCCGGCAGCAACAGCTTCCACGGCTCGGCTTTTGAGTTCCGCCGCTCGGACGCGCAGCAGGCGCGCGATCCATTTGCCGAAGCCACGCGCGATCCTCTTACGAACCGCTTTATCGCGCCCAACCTCCACAACCAGTTCGGCGGCTCGATTGGCGGCCCGATCAAGAAGGACAAAATCTTCTTCTTCGGCGATTACCAGGGCCTTCGCGAAAAGACTGGCAGCGCAACCCTGACCACGGTGCCCACAGCTCTCGCACTTTCCACCTGCACCTCAGGCGGTCCGTGCAATTTGAGCGACTATCTGCAGAACGGGCAGGGTCAGGTTTACGACCCCGCCACCGACCCCACCTCCGTCGCCGGGCGGCTTCCGTTTCCCGGCAATATCATTCCGGCAGGCCGGCTCAGTGCTCCATCGGTGAATTTCTTTAAGCTCCTGCCGCAACCGAACGTGGCCGGCGCAGGCATTGTGAACAACTATTCGGCCTCCGGCTCGGGCATCTTCAATACCGACCAGTTTGATGTCCGCGGCGACGTCCAGACCTCGCAAAGGCTGCACATGTTCGGTCGTTACACCCGCTTCTCCTCCGATCTCTCCGGGCCGGCTTACTTCGGCGCAGCAGGTGGAGCCGGCTTCGGGAGCGGCGGCTTCGCTGGCACCGATACGGCCCTTGACCAAAGCGTCGCGGCCGGCGGCGACTATGTCGTCTCGCCCAAGTGGCTCACCGATTTCCGCTTCGGCTGGTTTCGCGTGTACGTGAACCTCGAAGGCCCGAACAGCAATCAGGCTCTTGGAAATCAACTCGGCATTCCCAACGCCAATGTCGGCGATCTATCCCTGAACGGCGGGCTGCCGCAGTTCAATATCGATATCCCCAGTAACGGCAGCAATGGCAGCAGCAACATCCAATACGGCACCTCGGCCAATCAGTTCCTGCAGAACTCGAGTCAGTTCCAGTTGGTCAATAACTGGACCCATGCTGTGGGCAATCACAACATTCGCTTCGGCGGTGACGTCCGCTACGCGCTGAACCACATCATCGGACTCGACAACAACAACCTGCGCTCCGGCAACTACCACTTCGCCGAGACGGGGACCGCCGGCCCAGCCGCCAACTCCGCGGGCGTCGGCTTTGCGACCTTCCTGCTCGGCGATGTGTCGAGCTTCCAACGCACGCAGACGCAGAACCTCAACGCGCAGGAACGGCAAAAGCGCATGTTCTTCTACGGTCAGGACCAATGGCGCGTCACGCAGAACCTCACCGTCAACTATGGGCTGCGCTGGGAGGTTTACTTTCCGGAAACTGTCTCCGGCAAAGGACAGGGCGGCCTGCTTGATCTGAACACGGGCGATATCCGCATCGCCGGTTATGGCCCGTGGGGCACCAATCTGAACGTGGCCAAGAGTTGGGACACGCTCGCCCCGCGCCTCGGCATCGCCTACCAGGCCAACCCAAATACCGTGTTCCGCGCCGGCTATGGACGCGTCTACGGCATGGGGTGGTCAGGCGATATCTTTGGCGAGGTCCTTACCTTCTCCTATCCCACACAGGTTTCGCAAAACCTCAACCCGGTCACGAATGCCGCGGCCGTATTCAATCTCGCACAGGGTCCTCCGGGATTCACCTTCGCTCCCATTCCGGCAAATGGCCTGTTCCCGTTACCCAATGGCGTGAGCGTGCCCACGCGTCCCACGCGCATGCGCATCCCCACGCTGGATGCATGGAACTTCGCCATGCAGCAGCAGATCTCTTCCACCATGGCGCTGGAGATCGCCTATGTGGCCAGCCACGGTACGCATAACATGTTCGACTCCTCCAACCAGGCCAGCCCGAACCAGCCAACCCTGAACGGCTTCAACCAGATCAATCCCAGAACCGGAGCCCAGTACACGCAAAGCGAACGCCGTCCCTACTTCGACGGTACGGCTCAGCAGGAACTGGGTGTGAACTATGGCGCGCCCTTCGGCTGGGAGCAGGACCTGCGCTACAACGCAAACCTGGCCACCAGCAGCTACCAGGCCCTGCAGGTCAAGCTCGACAAACGCTTCAGCAGTGGGCTTCAGTTCCTTTCTCACTACACGTGGTCGAAGGCCCTGGCGCATGAGTCGGACTACTTCTTCAACGATGCACGCGCCGACTACGGCAACAGCTATTACAACCGCCGCCACGTCTTCGTGTTTACCGGAAACTATGATCTGCCGTTCGGTCGCAATCGCGCCTTTGCTGCGGGTGCTCCCGGCTGGCTCAATCAGATCATCGGCGGCTTTGCCATAAACGGCGCGCTTACCCTGCAGAGCGGCCTGCCCTTTACGCCCACCTACGCCAACTGCTCGCAGGACGAAGACATCGACGGTGTCGGCGGCTCCCTCTGCCGTCCGCACAAGACCGGCGCTTCGCCGCAGATCCACACCGGCTCTTACGACCCGATCGCGCGCAAGGTGCAGTATTTCCCCACGGCACCGGGTGCACCCCTTCTCAATGGCCAGATCTTCGGAGCTTTCCAGCGGCCCCAGGTAGGCGTCTTCGGCAACTACGGTCGCGACTCGCTCTGGGGTCCGGGATACTTCAACACCGACTTCTCCGTGGCCAAAAGCTTCCACCTCACCGAGGCGCTGCAGATGCAGCTTCGGGCGGAGGCCTTCAACGTCTTTAATCACGTGAACCTGGGCCAGCCAGATGGCTGTGTAGATTGCCAGGACGGGAATGCCGGCACCATCAGCGGCATCGTCGCCTCGCAGGACGGCACCTCCATGCGGCGCCTGCAATTCGCCGCCCGGTTCCAGTTCTGACCGTGATTGCTTCCCACCATGGCGGCTCTTCGCGGAGCCGCCATCTTCTTCCTGCCCTCGCATGTATCCTCGCCGGCTGCTTTTCATCCGTACCGGTATTCGCTCAGAGTTCCCTGGCCACTCTCGAGTGGAAGGTGCAGGAGACCGGCCCCGGCCGCTTCCTGGGCGTTCCCGGGCAGCAGGCCTTCGTCGGCGGATACAGCACACCCGGACTCGAAGTCTGGGCCTATCCCCTTCAGGTGCTTCGCCATTATCGCGTCAGCTTCCGGTTGGAGGGACAAGCCACCAGCACCGACGGCGATGCGATCCTGCGCACCTTCGAGAACACGCCCACGGGCGAGACGCGCGTCTATGTGGGGCCGGACTTTGTCGTGCGCGAGCGCGTCTTTGTGCCCGACGACCAGCCCGCGGCTCTGATCCGTTACTCCGTCACAGCGAAAAAGCCCGTGCTCATTACGCTGCATTTCACGCCGTCGCTCAACCTGATGTGGCCGGCAGCAATTGGCGGCCAGGAGATACGCTGGCAGGCAGCGGATTCCGCTTATCTGCTCCAGGAGCCGACACACCGGTTCCATGGCGCCATCTATGCTCCGCAGGCGATCGCTCACGATGAGATCCAGAACAACACGCGCGGCAGCGAGTTTGACCGTGCTCTCGCCATCACCCTTCGCGCACAGCCCGGAAGCACCGCGCCCGTGGACGTCTCCATCGCCAGCGCGAGCACGCCCGAGGTAGATACGCTCGCGCTCGCGAAGCGGCTCGCTCGCGAATCGCAACGGTTCGAGGCTGAAGCCACCGCACGCTATGCCGGGCTGAATGTGATGGACATTGAGACGCCCGACGAATCAGTCAATCACGCACTGCGCTGGGCCCAACTGGCCTTGGAGCAGGCCTGGGTCTGCAACCCGCAACTTGGCTGTGGCCTGGTCGCCGGCTATGGACCTTCCCGCGGAGCACGGCGGCCGCAGTATGACTGGTTCTTCGCCGGCGATGGCATGGTGGCCACAGATGCGCTTCTGCGCGAAGGCGCATACTCCCGCGCACGTGACGAACTCGCTTTCATCCTGCGCTATCAGGACAAGCGCACCGGCATGATCTGGCATGAGCTCTCGCAAAGTGCCGGATTCCTCGACTGGACGGGGCAATACCCCTACATGTTCGTGCATGTCGATGTCAGCTTTCAGTTTCTGAATGCGCTGCTTGGGTACGCGCAGGCCACCGGGGACACTGCCTTTGTGCGCGATCACTGGGACGCCATTGCGGCCGCGTACGGCTATTGCCGCTCAGCCATTGATACAAAATACGGACTGCCGCGCATCCCGGAAGGCAAGGAAGGCGGGGATGAACAGGACCCTCTCAGCGACGAGCTGACCCTCTCGGCCGACTGGGTAAAGGCGGCGGCTTCGTTCGCCGCGCTGGCTCAGATGACGAAACACCCTGATCTTGCAGCCGAGGCCCGGCAGGCCAGCGAGCGGGCGCAGCATTCCATTCGCCCGCGGTACTGGGATGAAGCGCGGCACGTTTGGATCAGTGGACATCTGCGTTCCGGTGCGCCGGTCGAAGGTCTCACCAGCAGTTCTCTGGCTCTGCTGCGTTTCGGCTTGCTCGGCCCGGAGGAAGAGAAAACCGTGCTGGACCGGCTTACATCGCCCGCTTACCTGGCTCCGTGGGGAGTCCGCAGCGTGCCCACCGGCGCGCCCGCCTATGACCCTGAGTCCTACGCAAAGGGCAGCGTATGGGCCACTGGCACCGCGGCTGCGGCGATGGCTTTGTGGAATGCCGGGCGCTCCGCTGTGGCGTATACCGTCTGGAGTTCGCTTGTGCCCTGGTCGGCACTTGACGCCCCGGGCCATATGCATGAAGTCCTTGCGGGCAATGCGTTCGCGCCGGAGCGGGAATCCGTGCCGGAGCAGACCTGGTCCTCCGCCGCATTCCTTTCGTCGGCGATCAGTGGTTTGCTCGGGATTGAGGTAGACGGCGTCAACCGGAGACTTCGCTTCGCCCCGCACCTGCCGGAAGATTGGAAGACGCTGGTCGTACGGCGAATCCAAGTCGCCGAATCGGAGATCAGTCTGAGCCTGAAGAGCGGGCCCGATTCCAATAAGCTAACGATAGAGAATCGCGGCCCCGCCATCGCCTTAACCTTCGCGCCCAGCTTGGGAGCGGGCACGCACATTGTCCAGATTTCGGTGGACGGGCAGCCCAGACACTTGAGTTCGGCCGAGTCCTCTGCGAACCCGGAGATCGCTGTCCCGTGTGAAGCGCACCACACCGTGCGGATCATGCTCCGTACTGCACGCCAAAGCTGAGGGAGCTCAACTCCCGCCTCGCTCTGAGCCGGAAGGCGTAGAAATTCAACTCGCGAAAATGCCCCGCATCGCGTGCGGGGCATCTCTCACCATCCTGCGCTTTCCAGATGCGGTGTCAGTTAGCGCTTGCGAGCGGGCGAGGGCTGCCCTCCACTCTTTTTCGCGGGCGTGCGAGCGGGGACATCTTCCTCATCCTCGTCTTCGTCATCCTCATCGTCTTCGAGATCGTCCAGATCATCGTCGTCGAGATCGTCCATCTCATCTTCATCTTCGAGGTCGTCCTCTTCGTCATCGCCCTCCAGATCGTCTCTCGTCTTCGTCCTCATCGGCCTGCTCGGATGCGGTCTTTAATAGCGGCTTGGACTGGTCCTCGATCTTTTTCGCGGTCTCCTTCTCTTCATTCAGATTTTCCGTGAGCAGCGCAACCACCTCTTTCTCCCCCAACTGACGGCCAATCGCAATGGCCGCGGTGTAGCCCGCAATTTCGTAGTGCTCCACGCGCAGCGCCGCACCCGCCAGGCTGATGTCCTTCAGCGCACCCTGCGTATCGCTGTCCTGTAGCTGCTCGTTCGCCTCCTCCACCAGGCCTTCCATGCCATGGCACTGCTCGCCCGTAGGCTTGGCGTTCAAGTGACCGAATGCCTGCTTCAGCCGCTCCACCTGTCCCTTGGTCTGCTCCAGGTGCTCAGTGAACAGGTCCTTCACCGGTTTGCTGGACGCGCCTTTCGCCATCTTCGGCAGTGCCTTCACGAGTTGATTTTCTGCGCTGTACAGATCGCGCAGCTCTTTCACAAACACTTCTTGCAAGCTCATGGGGAATTCCTCCAGCGGTAAGATGCAGCACTCCGCCGGCCTGTGGAGGGTATGTGCGTGACCGCATCGTAAAATCCGCGCCAGCATTTCGCTTTGAGTGAGCTCGCGCAGGCCGCGCGTGAGAACCGACTTAGACGCGAGGAACGCAGTCTGCGCCGCGGCACGGTCGTGTTTTCCTGCCGCCACATCGCGCCATGCCTCCTCTCCTACACCGGCCCCTACAATAGAGCGATGGAGATCTCACCCGCGGATCGCGCGAAGCGCATCAAGCTCATCATTTTCGACGTGGACGGCGTTCTCACCGACGGCGGTATCTGGATCTTTCCCTCTCATCAGGCCGACACGCATACCTCCTCAGCCGACGCGAAGCAGATGGAAGGCCAGGGTGGATACGCGATCCACTCCTCCAGCATGATCGAAGCCAAGGGCTTCAATGCGCAGGATGGCAGCGGTATCTCGCTCGCCCGTATCGGTGGCATGAAGTGCGCCATCATCACCAAGCGGATCTCCGAA
>CAWCJL010000008.1:0-680774 GCA_963795775.1 uncultured Acidobacteriaceae bacterium | reverse complement strand
CTCCGAGAGATCGAGAAATGACTACTTCTGACAAGGAACGCATCCTCCGGCTAAAAGCGGTGCAGTCCGCGCTCGCCTCGGTGAAACTCGCGGGCCTGCAGCCATCGCAACATCTCGAAAGCCTCTTCGCTTCTTGGATTGACGGTAAATCGACACTCGACCAGGTCTACGACTCTCTCTTAGCAAAGGTGAGAACAACCAATGATTGAGCACACTGACATAACAATACTCGGCACTACAACTCTAAAAAACAAACTCGGCATCACTGACCCGCAGCAGCTCGCGACAGCAGAGGCCGACTTCACCGCGTTTCGACTCGCTGAGCTTCGAACCGCTCCTATACCAGGCGGCTTCGACTCCGTACACCTTCAGGAGATCCATCACCATGTTTACCAGGACCTCTACGATTGGGCCGGAGAGCTGCGCCGCGTGGACGCCGGCAACCGACCCGCGTCCGATGTTGCAACGTCGCTAAACGCCGTATTCGACCGGCTGGGACGTGAGAATCACTTGAAGGGTCGTAGCCCCGAAGAATGGTCGCATAGCGTCTCTACATACATTTATGAACTTGGAACAATCCAGCCGTTTCTCACTGGCAATGAAGTCGCACTGCGTGAGTTTGCCGATGAGCTGGCACGTAAGAATAATCTCAGTCTCCAATGGGACACCGCCCCAGAGATCGGCACGAACGACGTAATGAGACACCTCGATCAGTCGGAACAATCTGCAAACATTCGACGCATGGTCATGTTGGCAATGGATACAGACCCAGGTTCATTGCGGCCAAGTCGCGGCACGGTAGTGGAGCGTGGAATTGAACGACTCTTCTCTGCAGGAATTCCACTCCCCTAGAGCAAAACGCGCTCTCCAGCTAAACTTGAGCTGAGCTGTTACCGAACGATACATTTCATTTTCGTGAGACGGACATACATGCGCCTCCCCCGCATTGTAAGGAAAATCTTCGCGACTTTAGGAATCACGCTTCTAGTCGCAGGCTGCGCGTATTATTACGCGATCACCCCGCATCACAGCTCGGCCCCGCCTGAATCAGCGGAGGGCTTGCTCGACAGAGCAGACACCCTTGCGTGGGGCAATCGTTGGGCCGACGCGTTACCGCTCTACCAAAAGGCCCAGCAGCTCTACACCACACAGCACGAGCCTTCCAAAGCTCTGTATGCTCAGGTCAGTCAAATTCCTCCGAATGAGTCCGTGAGCATTCCGGCGACTCTCTGGGCGTTGACGCAAGACTTGGCCCGGCCCGAAGCCGCCGACCCTGAGACCAGGCTGAGAATCCTCACAATTCGAGGGATGCTCGAAACCAACTACGACGCGTCGGAGGCACGATCGACCTGGCAAGACGTGGCCGCGCTCGCAATTAAATTGCATCACTACGAGCTGGCGACTCGCGCCACGGGCGAGCAAGGCATAGCTGCGTTCATCCTCGGCGATACCGAAACTGCGAAAAGGCAGGTCATAAGGGCTTGGGGACTCTCAAAAGTTGAGAATGATCCAGCGGCAACTGTTCGCTATGCCAGCGTTTTTGGTGCCGGCCTAGTTCAGATTCATCGCTACAAGGAAGCCCTGACCCCTTTGAATCAGGCGATCAAGATTGCTCAAACGAATCCTGAAATTGCCTATCCAACAATTGCCATTTACGCGAAGATCGACGCCTTGACCGGCCTTCATCAATACGAAGAGGCCATTAGCTCTCGCGAACGCATCACTTGCACGGCTGCAAGGTACACCCTATGACGCCCACAAGTCTCAGGTCTACCTTTCGCGGGGAACAATCAATAAAGAGCGCGGGGATTGGAACGCAGCAATCGCCGACTACCAGCAATCGGTCGACTTCTCCAGCAAGATCAGCAACTACCGCGGCGTTACCGACGCAGGCGGACTTCTCGCCCAGGCGTATCAACATAACGGCAACCTCCCCGACGCGCTTGCGGCGATAAACCGCGCCATTGACGCGAACACCAAAATTCCCGACGAGCTTTACCTCGTTCCGCGCAATCTCGCTATTAAGGCAGAAATCATCGAGAAGATGGGCCATGCCAAGGAGGCGGATGGGCTCTATCAAAAGAGCATCGCGCTTGTGGATGGCATGATTCAGCACGCCGCCACGACCAACATCCAGCGGCAACTCCTCGCGGAGATGAGCGATGTCTATTCGGATTATTTCGCATCGTTGTGTGCGCAAAAGCGCTACGATGATGCCCTCCAAGCCCTTGAAAGGGTTCGGGGCCGTGTCGAAACAGAGGCACTAGAGCACCACGCCAGTCAGCCGGTTCATGCGCCGACGCCGGATGAGCAAGAGCTGACCCGGCTCAATCTCGCCCTTATAAACACTGACGATCCAGCCACCAGAGCCTCTTTGACCAGCGAAATTGATAACACTGAGCTGAAAATCAGCCCTAGTGCGCTGGCGCAGGAAACCACGATTCACCCCGTCCATCTAGCCGAGGTGCAACGCACGCTTTCGCCCAGCGCGCTTCTGATCGAATACGTTCTCGCCGAACGCAACTCGTATGCATTCGCCATCACTCACACATCGGTCACACCCTACCGTCTGCCTCCGAAGGCTCAAATCGAATCGGACTCGAATCTTTACAGGAAGGAGATCCGCGCTCAGAAGGCAGACGTGGCGCTCGCCCAGCGCCTTTTCAGCGAACTGCTTGAGCCAATCAAGGAGTACCGCCAGAAGACGGATCTCATCATAGTTCCCGACAGTTCTCTCCATCTGTTGCCCTTCGCCGCGCTCGCAGACAAAGGCTCCTATGTCCTGAAAACCCACACAGTAGACGTTGCTCCCTCATCTACCGTCTTCGACCTGCTTCACAAACGTCTCGCCCAGGAAGCATCCGCTGCAATGCCATACATCGGCGTCGCCGCGTGGACACAGCCTGCGGATACGCGAAATCCCATTGTTCGAGCCATATCTGGACCGGAGCGGAGCCAGCTTGCCCCGCTGCCGGACAGCAAGCTAGAAGTGGAGACTATCGCCACAGATTTGCCGCGACCGAGCACGATTCTCCTGGGTGCGGATGCCACTGAAACTCGCTTCAAGCATCTTTCACTCAACAGCACAGAGGTCATTCATCTCGCTCTGCACGGCTATGCCGATCTGGACTACCCAGACCGTTCCGCTTTGATCTTCGCGCCGGATCCTTCGGGAACTGAAGATGGACTGTTGCAGGTCCGCGAGATTCGTAGCTTGCATCTGAAATCTAAGCTTGTCACGCTCTCAGCTTGCAATACTGGCGTCGGCCCGGTGGGCGAGGCTGGCGTTGCGAATCTGGTTAATGCCTTCATCGAAGCGGGCGCTGATTCTGTTGTGTCCACGCTCTGGGAGCTAGAGGATCACACCACCGAGCGCCTGATGACCATGTTCTATTCACAACTCGCGCGACATGACCGCAAAGTTGACGCCCTCCGTGTCGCCCAGTTAGACCTCCTCAATCAAGGTCTTCCGCCGTACTTCTGGGCAAGTGTTCAGATCGTTGGAGACCCCGACGGCACTTTGTGACATCTCGGGTGTTTCTCGTGCGATCCCATCGTGTGGACGACTCACGGAGCGGTCGCTGAGCACAATGGCTCACTACTTCTGAGCCCGAAGCTCCTCGTCGGATACGAGAGACTCCGGCACGATGTCCACGAACTCATGGTTGACGATTTTGGCCGTCGCTCTAATTCCGCCCGACCAAACGGCTTTTTCCTGCACGATCTCCGGCGGAGTAGGGGGCTGCGCATCTTCCTTGCTGTAATCCCCGAGGATCGCAGCGAAGAAGTTGACAGGCTCTTTCCTCACGATCGCCGTGCATTGCGCTGAGGCAGAGATCGAGATCCTTACCGTCCGGTCTGGGTGCTTATCTAGGTCGGGAATAGGTGTATCGACATAAGATACGTCGACCGAATCGACGGAGAGTAGCTTCACGATCGTGGCATGCACACCGAAGCCGCCGGCCCGCAGCATGGACTCGGTCAGATGTGTCGACAGGAAATCCTTCAAGAGTGGAACTAACGACTGAGCGGCAATCAGGGCGTTCTTTCGTTCTTCAGCCCACGGCTGAATCACCTTTTGGTCAAAGTTGAAGTGAAATAGGTTATCCCACGCCTCATCTAGGGTCGTGATTCGCAGTCGGGTGAGATCGAAATCCGGAAGAAATTCACGAATTCGAGATTGTTTCATCCCGCCATCTTTCGTCAACAGGATACCCGTCAACTTTGGATTAGCCCCAAATGGTCAAGGACAGACTGCAGAATAACCGCGTCTTGGAATCCCTTGCCCTCACCTTCCTTCTCAAAAGGCATGACATACCTGGTTGCACGCTGGAAGAAGAACTCGGCATCGCGGTCAGAGTACGGCACGACCGCGATGCCATAGTTTTCGAGGGTCTGCTTGCGATACTCCTGATACCGGCTTCTCAACTCCTCGAGATTCGTATGCCCGATACTGACGTCGCACTCGATCGGTCGTGCCAGCCGTTCAAACTCCTTCTTCGCGCTATTCAGACTTGAAGCTTTCGCTTCAACCATACGCAACCAGTGCGATTCCGTTTCATCCAGAACTGCCTTTGGGATAAACGGCTGAATGCTCCATCCATGCCCTACATAGAGTAAGTTCGAGAGCTTCACCGATGAGTCGGGCCATCCATTCGACAACAACTCGTTCGAGTCGAAATAAATCGCGTTGTAGTCGGGCGGTGTGGTATTCACACCATTAATTTTACTGGGCTGATCGCTGTCGGCTAGCGAGAACGGGCCGATGCCCAATTCGAAGAATCTAGGCGAGCAAGCCAGACAAAGGCAATTACACCTGTATCTCGTCTCTTACCGTCTTCAGTGCCGTATCGAGCTGCCGGTCATTGCCGCGTCTTCTGTCCTGCCAATCGAATTCGATGGCCACATCTGGTTCAATCGGGCTGCCCTCAAGAGCAGTGCCGTTCCACGTGTAGTAAGCACCCGTGGGGAGCGCGAGTCGAAAGCCGTGCCCGACTTTCACGGATGTCGCAGACAAGAGTCTTCCCGCGGTTTTTTCTCCGACGATGGTTGCCAGCTTGTTTTCTTTCGCAAAAATGGTGACCATTTCGGCGGCGCTGGCAGTATGGCGATCAACCAAGAGCACGACATTCCCTTGATACGATTGCGGACCATGCCCCTCAGACTCCAACACAATTGGAGACTTTGTGATGAGGGATGGCAGGTAGCGTAAGGCGAGCAGCCAAAGAGCCTTCTTCGATGCCGGGATGCTTCCGAAGCGAGGAAACGCCAGTTTTCTCTTTGTCGAGATCCCGCTCCGCCCAACGCTTTCCAGGCGCAAATCCAACCGGTATCTTCTCTGGCGTCAATAAACTCATCAGACGGAGTGCGCCCGCCCCGCCACCTGTGTTTCCACGCAAGTCGATAATTAGCCCTCTAATTTTACCGAGGCCGAGTACTGCCTTGGAAATTTCGTTCGCAACGTCAACCCCGATCATCCCAGGGAACATTGCCACCTTCAGGTATCCAATCCCTTCACCGACAATCTTCGACTGGACGAGGGTAGGCTCGACGAAATGCAGCTTCTTTCCCTTTGGCTTTGAGACATCGACTGTTACTGTTCGCTCGCTATCATCGCTCGCAACAATATTGAGCTTCGAAGTCGCTCCCATCGGGAAAACCGGGTGCTCGGGCGGGATGATCTCTTTATCATCGAGCCTCAGCAGGATATCGCCGGGTTGAATCCCAGCGAGTGCCGCTGCACCACCATCATGAACATCTTGGAAAATCCACCGAGGGCCGTGGGCGGTTTCGTCCGCGAGATAAGTTGCGCTGAGCGCCGCACGGCTAGAAGCTCTCCGCGCACTTTGATGAAAAAAGCCAACGTGAGAGGTCTTGAGATTCTGGAGAAGGGCAGTAACAGCCTGCTCAAATGCCTCCAGCGTGACTGCGCCTTCGATAATCGGGCGATGATTCGCAACGGCTTCATGCCACCCGTTTTCAAGAAGCTCTGGTTTATAGAACTTCTTGGCTAAAGCAGAAAGAACGCCCTCGAAGACTTCATGCTTGGCTTTCGAGGTCAGGCCGTCATTGAGTTCTGGGGAGGGGGAATTCTGCATCTTTTCAAGGGGCTCCATGTGAGATTTGAACGGGGTAATAGTACATGCCATTGTCAGAGCCCCTAACTGTCGCCAGAAAGTAAGCCCCAGGTTTGGCGGAGCGGAGATCGAGCGTCACACCAACAATCACTTTGCCAGCATTAGCGACCGCATCCCCCGAGCCCTTCGCGACAACCTCATTTCCCGATTTGTCTCTCGACACAAGCACTTCGTAGTGCCCAGATTCGCTGAATCGAGGCAACGTCACTGAAAGCTGCACGATCGCAGCCGGCAAAGACACCTGCTTGAGAGCGTTCGTGTCATCGTCCTCTCCCCTTACCGTTCCGGCATTGAAGAGATCGACATTTGCGTTCACAGGCTTCGTGGAGGCCAGTTGCACAGCGTCTATTTGTGCAGTGCGCGAATGCTGGTATTCCCAAATCCCGATACCACTCGCGACGATCAAAGAGGCGGCGACCGCCCAACTGATGATTCTGCGGCGCTCTTTGCGCCTTTGCTCCCAATCTCCTCTGAAACCTCGGAACTCGGCGAAGCACTCTGAGCACGAAGCCAAATGTAGACGCGCCGGATGCGACGCTGGCAGGCGATCTTCGGCAAGCGCACGGAGGGTTTGCTCTTCTGGACACCCGATCCGCTCCGGATTTGGGTTCGCCTCTAGGAAAAAATCCTTCATCAAATCCAAGCGTTAGCCTCCGCTTTCCGATTCGCAAAGATGTGGTGACATTTTAACCTGCTCTTCAGTTGGGTCACCTACCAATATTGTAGAAATCCTCTCTTTGACCCGCTGTATCGCCTTTGCCGCCGCTGAATAACTGACACCCAACGCTCCGGCAACACTTGCTGGGCTTGTTATGTCCTGTTGAAGCAAGACGAGAATATGCCTGTCACGCTCGCTTAGTTTTGTCTTCAATTGATCAAACAGAACGCGCTGGTAAATGACCCGTTGTGTTGAGCGATCAATGCCCGCCCACCGCTCCAACTCGCTTCCTATTCCAACCGGAATCTCCTTGGAAGCATTGCTTCGGAACCACTCCCTGACTTTTCCATGCAAGGCAGCAAAGGCGTAGCGATAGGGAGACCGAATTTCATCCAGGCGGCCACCCATTGCCTTACCAACGTCTTCCGCCCATCCAGCAACCACAGCAGCGTCTAAATGGGGATACTCCCGCCTCACCCAACGGTGAGCAGATTCCACCGCCAGCCTGATAGCTAGCCGGGAGAGTCTGGCCTCGACGATCAACGAGATGCAGAAGCGCCTGGTCCATAGTGCCCATACGCAGCCCCAAAAAAGGATGCGGAATGTGTCAAAAAAAGCGTTCTCAACACAGCTTAGGAAGTAGATGCACTTCACGCGTGCAATTGTTTTCGCGCTGGCTTAAGCCAATCTTTTGTTCACACGCCTGACGATCAAATGGATCGATCTGGCGATCATACAAGCAATTGCTTGTATATTACACCGACTACTGGAGAGGGCCACTCATGGGAGTCTTGCTGGAGCGCAAGTCGCAGGTGATATTCGTTACCGCATCCTCAGTGAAAGAGAACGGAAAGGCACGTGAGGTCATCGTCGAGAGTCGGCCCCAGTACGCCGTGGTGCAACTCAATGGGTCTAAGGAGAAGTATTCCAGTCGCTTGGGAAATGATCTACAAGCTCGCCAAAGAAGCGGCACGCTGAGAATTTGCGGATGGAGGCTCGATCTACCGGACAACTGGAGAGTCTCGGCACAAGAAGACGGCCTGAAGCAAAATGTGCTAGTTGTTTGCTTGTGTTTTCTTGCGAGCGGCTTCTTGGGCTTTGTGGCGGCGGTAGCGTGGAGGAATTCCGATGTCGTCCTTCTTTGCCCAGCGCGCTGCCACTATCTTGCGCGCCTGGGCGCTCCGCTCCTCAGGAGTGAGCTTCGCCCATCGGGCCTTACCTCCGTCTGATTGGATCGTCTTTAGGTGTTCTCGAACCGTCAGATCTTTCTTGAGCATTTCTCATTTACCGCAGGCAGGGGATGTCGCAAATATACCGGAATCAGGGTCCCAGCTATCGAGAGAACATCGTGGCTCCAATTAGCGTAAGAAATCTGACTACGCGAGTTTTCCTGTTGAGCTTGCCGCTTGATCCAGCCGGACGACCAGGTCTTCAGCCCTCAAATGCGTGTAGCGTTTCAGCATTTGCATGCTCTTATGGCCGCTTATTGCGGCAACTTCTTGATCCGAGAATCCCGCCTCAACAAATCGGCTCACCGCTTCATGGCGCAGATCATGAAAGCGAAAATCCTTCAATCCCTGCTTTCTTTGATTGCTTGCCACATCCGATCGAACTGGTACGGTCTCCGAACACCGTCACGACCAGGTTCACCGAAGAAAATCAAATCAGTATCTTTAGGTCGCCTCGGGTTCGTTTATCGCCGCGCGGAAAACTTCTACAGCCTAACGCTTAGGGGAACGGTTCTTGGCTGAGTATTCTTCGTCTTTAGTAACGGACGATCCGGCGTTGGAGATCTACCTGTATTGTTGGAGGGTCAATATCTCTGACCATCGCATACCGGTTTCAAGCGCGATCCCGACGATCCAACCCATCATCGGATTCGAGTGCTGATCGACAGCCGTTAGCAGACGACTTCTCCTCCTCCGTGGACAATCTACGGTTTCGACCAGCACCAGGTGCAGGACGGCGGATATTAGTAACCGGATTGACCGGCAGTTAACGCCCCATTCCCTGATGGCCGTTGTCAGCATGTGACCAAGAAGTGCAAGGTCAAGACGAACAGTATTGTTGGATCGTGGGAGCGCATTTCCCGACGCATCCAAGCGATCCTCGCCTGCCAACCGAGAATCTCGGAATTGAGCAATCACCTCAGGTGTCAGGGCAGTCAGGGAATATCTTCCCAGATGTTTCACAAGTATGTGACCGCTTTCGGTCAGCCACCTGGGATGTCGGGCCGCTTTGTAGGGACCACTTCGGATAGGTACCTATCCATCGCATCCTCAACGGTCATTCTGTCACTTGTCGCCCGCTGGATGAATGCCCCCCGAACCATCTCGTCCTCGGCACGACGAGCCCAATCTCCTGCATCCCTTTTGGGTGCGAAATGTTTTGACTGTCGTTGGCCAACCGGCCTTGCGAATGATCGCTTTCCACTTGGATGATGGGGTTTTCACTATTGTCGCCATGAGGTCTCCAGAGAGTGCGTTTGTAGATTGTTTGTACCCGCACTGTACCGAAATTGTACCCGAACAGCAATGTACAACTCAATTATCGACGCCACCGAGATGTCCTCTCATTCCGAGAATTGAATCTATTTCATTCATTTTATTTGGCTTATTGTCTAGTTTATCTGGTGCCGGGAGGGGGGGTCGAACCCCCACGACCTGCAAGGATCGGCGGATTTTGAGTCCGCTGCGTCTGCCAGTTCCGCCATCCCGGCCTGGGTGGTGGGTAGGGACAGATTAGCACGAGGGCGCGAGGCGGCTGGAGGGGTCAGGGCGTGACGGGAGCGACCAGGTACTGCTCGAGTTTGCCATCGGGCTCCTCGTAGGTGGTGACCGACAGGGTGCGCCCGGGGAACTGCGCGCGGAAAGCGCGGAAGGTCATGCCGCCGCGGCCCTCTTCGGCGCGCTGCTTGAAGCTGAGCGGCGCGCCCAGCGGGGCAGGCTCGACTGGAAGTCGCTGATGGCCTCCGCGGTGAAGTAGTTGTTGCAGTATTCGGTCAACTGCGAGCGGTCGAGCTTTCCATGCTGCAGGCCGGTGAAGATGGCGAGCGCGCGTTCTTCCGCCGCGGTGGGCGCGGCCGCGCTCGAAGCCTGCAGCAGCAGGGGCGCAATCTGCCGGGCAAGAGCGCTGGCCGCCGACGAGGCGTCCTCATTGGTAAGCACGGTGATGGCGTATTTGCCATCGGGGTAGACGATATTTTCCGAGACAAAGCCGGAGACTTCGCCGCTGTGTTCAATGTAAGCCTGGCCATCGCGATTGCCGACAAAGACGCCGAGACCATAGCCGGTGCCCTTGCCATTCTTCAGGTGGACGTCCTTGAACATCTCGTCGTAGGAGGCGGGCTTGAGCAGCGAGCGGTTCATCAGGCTGATGTTCCAGAGGGCCAGGTCGTGCGCGGGCATGGCCAGCTCGCCGGCGGCAAACATCCAGCCAGCGCCTTCCTGGGGAGCGGGACGCAGCGGTCCGAGCGCGTGGCGGTAGTAGCCGGTGGGGTCGGTGGGCGGCAGGTGGCTGGCGTCGGAGTTATAGACGTCCTTCATGCCGAGCGGCGTGAAGATGCGTTCGCGCAGCAGGTCGATGAGCGGCTTGCCGCTGAGCTGTTCGACGATGCGCCCGGCGATCACGTAGTTGGTGTTGGAGTATTGCCACTGCGTGCCGGGATCGAAGTCGAGCGGCTTCTTGCCCCAGACGTCGAGAATGTGCTGCGCCGTGGTGGGCACCATCATGGAGGTCATCACGTAGTCTTCGGGCCAGTAGTCCTGGTAACCGGAGGTGTGGGAGAGCAGCATGCGCACGGTGACCTCGCTGGCGCGGGTCAGCTCAGGGAGGTACTTGGCGACCGGGTCGTCGAGCGTGAGCTTGCCATCCTGCACCAGAGGAGCACGGCGGCAGCGGTGAACTGCTTGCTGATGGAGCCGACCGAGTACTGCATGGCGGGATCGGCGGCGAGGGCGGGCTCGAGCCGGGCCTTGCCGTAGGCGTGCAGGTAGGCGACCTCTCCGTTCCTGACGATGGCCACGGAGGCGCTGGGGACGCCGGTGCTGGCGAGCACGCCCGCCGCGGCTTCATCGATGCGGCTGGCGGTATCGGCGGGGAGGGAAGTCTGGGCGAGAGCTGAGAGGGTGCAAAATGCGCTGAGAATCAGGCAGTGGCTTACGAAAGTGCCAAGGCGTCGGGCGAACATGGCCGACAGATTAGCAGATTTGCTTGGGGGCCAATCAAAGGCTGCTCATAGCCGGCTCGATCGGCATGCGACCGTGGCGGAGAGAGATCATGGCCTCTCATACTCGAACAGCGCGTCATCGCCGGCCCGGCGCACTGACTTGAGCCGGTACCCTGCGTCCATGAAGTCCTCAATGCAATCGTGACACCCGGGTGGCAGCGTTTCGGTGGAATAAACCAGGAACTTATCATGTGTCTTGAAGAAAGGGGCATAAAGTGTGGTCTTCATGTCTAAGCGAGCCCACTTTCCAAGACGTTGATACGCCCCGATGAAGATCTCGTCTGCGGAAGGCGCCGCAAAATAAAGGTGAGGAACGACGGCTGGAGGAGCGTATCGAAAAAAATAGATGTAGTCGAGTTGTTCCAAGACCAGTACGTCTTCATCTCCCACGTTTGCTGCGGTAAGCAAAGGGTGGAGTTCCATGGGCCGTTCTGGGTGAGTGGCAAACGCGAATTTACTGACCGGCTCACGCAAGCCGAAGTTGCCGCCCGGTCTCGCGTGGCGGAAAGCCATTCCCAAGTCGCCGAGCATGAGAAGGATGATGCAGCCCGCAAGAGTAGCGGGTATCCATGATGCGACCCGACGTTGCGCATTTGCAAAGCCGAGAAAGATGGCGTACCCAGCAGTCGCAGGAAGAAGATACCGGTCGAAGATAGGACCATTGCTGACCACGACTCCTACCATTGCAACCAAAGGAATAGCTGCAAAGAAGGCAGCTAAAACGAACTCACGAGACGGAAGGAAGTTCGATTCTGGCGGATGCGCCTGCTCGAGATTCCAGCGAAGCGCGAATGCAGCTACCGACAACAAGAGCACTGCTACGCCCGGACCGTAAACATTCGACAGATGGGCCTGAAGAAAATCCTGAGGGCCCACGGTTAAGCCGCCGGCCACCTTCATGGATCGGAAGCTACGGACCAATACTAGGTAAATAGGGGCCGCCACTACGAAGGGTAAAATCACTGCTAGAAGCAGGCCCCAGTCTATTTTTCTCGTCCGCAGGCTCTCGATGAGCATCACCCCGACAAAGGGCAAAACGAGAAATACCGCATAGACATGAGTCAGTACGGCTCCCTCGACACATAGTCCGAAGGCTAGGAGCCAAGGCCACCTCCTACGGCTTTCCCCGGCCATCTGCCAGCAAAGGAGCGACAGCCCACACCATCCAAGCGTGATAGCGTGGGGGCGGGCTTCATACGAATAATAGTGAGCAAGCGTGAAGAACGGGGCGATACCTGCAATTGCTCCGGCGATTCGACCGGCCCTTCTGGCGACGAAAACAAAGAGGCATACTCCGAATAGCCAAGCCCCGATAATCTCGGGCATCCGCAATCCGATCAGGCCTTCCCCGAACAGCGATCGAGACCACCGAGTGAGCAGATAAAAAAGTGGCGGGTTGAAGTCTACGCCATGGGTAATGGCCGTCCACGTTTGACTGAATTTGGGAAGCCGGCAGAGGTAATAGGTGAATAGTTCATCCGCCCAAAAAAGCTTGTGGCTGGCTCGAATGAAGATATCGGCGAAGTAGATCAGCGATACCAGGCTGATGCCGAGGATGGTTGCCGGAGTGAAGAGCTTGGCAGCATCTGGGGTGCGTGCTTCGCGATTGGTGGTGGTCGTCATGATTGCAACTCTCTGGATCCAGTGCCGGGTGGCGGGTGCAGTTGTGCCTGTGCCCGCACGGCAAGGATGGTGTATCCCAGGCAGTCATCACCGCCTCGTCCTCGGAATGAGATATTGGCGATGGCAGCGAGGACCAGGAAAAGGGGAACACACAGGAGGCCGAGGAGGCGCGCCAGCAGCTTCGTTGCAGAAGAGCCTTTCTGGGGGATGAGCAAACCAAGTATCAGTGTCATGCACTTGTAACAAGCCACGGTCCAGCCGTTGCCGCGAGCATAGACGCGCACCTGTTCGAACCCTTGCTCTTCCAGCAGATACTTGAGGCAGGATGGCGTGAATCGCCAGTAGTCGTAAGGAACGAAGTGCCATCGCGCGGCAAACGGTACGGTCAAGAGCACGGTGCCGCCTGCGGTAAGCACGCGAGCGGCTTCCCCAAGGAACTTGCGCGTGGCGAATACGTGCTCCAGGGTCTCGGTGCAGAGGACGACATCGACGGATCGATCGGGGACGGGCCAATCCTCGCCCGAGAAGTAGGTAGTGTCGGGCATCTCGTACCCGAAGTGGGCCTTGGCTTCGTCCGTATCGATACCGATGTACCTGGTTTTCGGGTTGACGAGCGCACGGAAGGGTTGCGCGCCACAGCCCACGTCGAGCAGTGTTCCGGAGACGCCGGGCAGGATGGAGCTGAGGTCGCGCCATGCCGAACCGGCCTGGACGTCGAAGAACCTGCGTACGCTGGCACGTGCGCGTGAAAGCGGGCTGTCAGACGCAGAAAAGAGCTGCGGACGCCAGGACTCCGTGGTGACCTGCGCCATGTTGGTCCGATTGCGGAAGGCCGGTCTGCCGGCTTCCGGCAGCGTGGGGCTGTGCGCCGGTTTGATCATATGTCCTTGGCCGAGAGGCGCAGCTCGCCATCGCGGATGATACTCCGGCGAATGAAGTGGGGGCGCTGCTTGACCTCTTCGAAGATCTTGGCGATGTACTCGCCGGCCAGGCTGATCGCGAGCATATTGAGCGCTCCGAAGAAAACGATCAGGACCATGAGCGTGGCGAAGCCCTTCGGGGCCACGCTCGGGAACAGTATCTTGGCGATGGACTGGCCAAGGATGAGGACGAGGGAGACTGCGAACAGCACAATCCCCACGGTACTGAGGATGGTGAGCGGCACGTAGCTGAAGGAAAGAATGCCCTTTTTGGCCCAGCCGATGTTCTTCCACAGGCTATTAGTGGTGCGGCCGAACATCCTTTCGGGACGTACGTAGTCCACGCCGATCTGGCGGAAGCCGGCGAAGGCGCGCACCCCGCGGAGAAAGAGATCGCGTTCCGGAAAGCGCAGCATGGCGTCGGCAACGCGCCGGTCGACGAGTGCGAAGTCGCCCGCGTCATGTGGAATCCGGATATAGGAGAAAGTGTCGAAGATCCGGTAGAAGAGCTTGTATGCCACCTGCATGGGAAGAGGCGCTTCGCGCTTCACTCTGCGGCCATAGACAACGTCGTAGCCTTCACGCCAGCGGGCGACGAATTGTTCGATCAACTCGGGCGGGTCCTGCAGGTCGCCGTCGAGCAGAACGCAGGAGTTCTTGGTGGCGATTTCCATGCCGCTGCGAAACGCAGCCTGCGAGCCGAAGTTCCGGGAGTGAGATATCCCAAGGACGTGGCGATCATTGCGGGAAATGGCCCGGATCACTTCTTCGGAGTTATCCGGGCTGCAGTCGTTGACGAAGATGATCTCGTGATCGACATTCAGGGCCGTGAAGGTCTTCTTGAGCCGCTGATACATGATCGGAATTGCCTGACCGTCTTTGTAGCAGGCGACGATGGCGGAGACGCTGTGCTTGGTGTCCAGCCCAAACCGTTTCGAGGAGTTGAGATAGGCGGTTTTGTCCGGGAGCGCGCTATACCAGTCCGCGGTGCGCCGCAGGCCTTCCTCGATGCCAACGCGAGGCCGCCAGGGAAAGCGCTCGGTGCACCTTGCGGATATCGGCGAACCAATCGGTCAGGTCCCAATCGCGGTTCGGCATGGTGAAGGCGGGGTCCTGCTGGATGTTGAATACTTTCTTCGCGACCAGCGCGAGCTCGCCGATGGTCGTCTTGCGACCGGTGCCAATGTTAAAGGACTCGCCGTAATCAGGCTCCGAGATATGGAGGGCAATATCGATGAAAGCCTGCGAGACGTCGTCTACATAGATGAAGTCACGGGAGATGCGCGGATCCACAAGCTCCGGATAAGTGCCGGATTCTCCGTGAATAACGATGTTGGGAATGAGCCGCGAGGAGTCCTCAAGCGGACCATACGCCGAATAAAGGCGAAGGTTCACGCAGGGAAGCTGCTTTCTCTTTCCGAAGTAATGGATAAGGCTGGCGGCCGCGACCTTGGAGACGGAATAGTGACTATTCGGCGCGACGGGGGCATCTTCCTGCGGGCCAGAGGCGTTCTCGCCGTATTCAGAAGAACTGCCGGCGTGCACATAGCAGGAGAGATTCTTGGGATCCAATCTCGAGAGGAGGCGAGAGATCAGGTTGAAGTTGGTCCGATAGATGAGCTCGCTGTCAGTTTCAAACGAGTAAGCGCCATAGGCGACGCAATCGAAAATGGTTCGTGGCCGCACCGATTCGAGCAGCGCATCGAGATTGGAATCGATCAGCAGGTCTGTAACGATCACGTGTCTGGACGGCAGATCGGCCAGGCGCCACGCCGGCAACCTTGTTGCCGTGCCAAAGACATCTTCTCGATGCTTGAGAAGCAGGCGGAGCAGATTGGCGCCTACGAATCCACTTGCGCCAAGTACGAGGATAGGTCCTTGCAAGTGGCGGATTTCTGTATGGGTCAAATCAGCGGTGATCGAACTCATGCGGTCGTGAGTGCTCCCACGATGCTTGCTTCATCCAGCCCGCACTCGGCCCGATGGAATTTCTGAGATCCGTAGAGGCCCGAGACGTAACCCAACGCATGCTTATGGGTGAAGCTATCGAGCTGCACACCGCCTGAGGCGAGTTGATAGGCCAACATCTGACCGAAGCCTCCGTGCGCCGTGTGTTCTTCGACAACGATGAGGCGGCGGCTACGGCGGATGCTGTCGAGAAACTCGTCCGGAATGGTCTCGATGGGCAGTTCGGTGACAAGCCACAGGTCCGGCCGTTCGCTCTCGGGCAGTTCCGAGAGCCTGGCGATCAGACCTCCCATGAGTGGGCCCACTCCGGCGAGGACGGGGCCTCCACCCTCAACGAGCCGGCGCCATGGCGCATACGGAGGCACGGCGTAACCCTTCGGCGCCTCCGATAAGCCAAGCCGGAAATAGACGGGCCATGGTGCCTGAGCCAGCACAGGAACCATGGCAGTTACGTCCTGATCAAAAGCCGGAACGAAAGCGCGCATGTTGGGCAGCGTCAGCAGGCACCCATAGTCTTCGAGGGCATGATGAGAGCTGCCCATGACGCCGTACCCGTAGCCTCCGCCGTTGCCGACAAGAATGACCGGCAGATTATGGAGGCAGACATCATTCCGTATCTGCTCAAAAGGGCGCGCGTACAGGAATGGAGCGATGCTGTAGGTCCAGGGACGGAGGCCGGCACGCGCCAGGCCCGCGGCCACGGTGACCATGTTCTGCTCTGCCACGCCGGCGTTGATGAAGCGCGGCCCCATGGCGTCGCGCAAGGGTTCGAGAGCCTTGAATCCGAGATCTCCGGTGAGGAAGACGAAGCGGGGTGAGGCTGCCTGGCGGGTCAGAGCTTCACAGAATGCTTGCCGCACTCGCTCACCTCGCGTACCGCCTGCTGGTATTGTTCCTCATTCATCGGGAGATAGTGCCAGGCCATCTGATTTTCCATGAACGATACGCCACAGCCCTTCTTGGTATTCGCGACGATAGCAACCGGACCGTCGTCATACTCCAGGGCAGCGCAGATACTGGGCATATCGTGCCCATCGATCTCTTTGGTTTCCAACCCGAACGAGCGAAACTTATCAGCAAGGGAATCCAGATCCGCGACTTCCTTTGTGGAGCCAAATCCCTGCATTCCGTTCAGGTCCACGATAAGCGTCAGGTTATCGAGCTTTTGATGCTTCAGAAAGATGAGCGCTTCCCAGCATGAGCCTTCGTTCCATTCGCCATCCGAGGTGAGACAGAACACCCTTCCTGCAGATTGTGTGAGCTTTTTCCCGAGCGCCAGGCCCGCAGCCAGTCCGAGGCCATGTCCCAGGCTCCCTGTGGCAAAGATGACTTCAGGAATGCCTGTCAATGGAGGATGACCGCTCAACCGTGTTGCCTCGCCATGAAACATCCGCAGGTCTTCCTCGCTCAGCAGGCCTAGTGTCCAGAGCGTGACATAGAGCGCACCGGCCGAGTGTCCCTTCGAAAGAACGAACTGATCCTCCCCGGTGAGCCGGAAATGATACAGGCTCAGCAGGAGATCGAGGGCACTTAGGTTACCGCCTATGTGGCCTACTTTGCTTTCATAGTGCATCTTGAGCAGGCGCAACTTGGCCCGTTGGGCCAGGTCGGCTGCTCCTGAAACCTCAAGACTCACGGAAGAAGTAGCTGGCATACTTTCCATTAAGTCTACACGGACAGCGACGGGCTGAATATCCCGATGCACGCGCGCAGTAGGAGCGGCGGTGGCGCATGCATCGGGTGACAAGCCCGCGAATCCAGCTTCCGAATGAGGGCTCTTCAGGCTTTACCTGTTGCGGAGCACTCACGTGCATTTTCGCCCCTAAGCGGCGGCGATGCGGCGGACGAGGTCGTTTTGTTCGTTGCGGCTTTCCGCGCCGATGGTGAAGGCGTCGAGAACGCCGGTGGAGAGGGCGTAACGGATGGCCTCGGCGGGTTTGTCGCGGAGGTCGCCCTCCCCGAGGATCTTCATCCCGACGATGCCTTTGCCCTGCGTCCGCATCTGCTTGATGACGCTGATGACCGTGTTCGGGTCGGCGTCCATGTGGGAGCCGATGGGATTCAGGCGCACCAGGTCTACCTCGACCCAGGGGGAGGCGGCGGCCGCGCGCAGCGCTTCGATGCTATGGCAGGAGACGCCATGGGCGCGGATAGTGCCCTTCTGCTTGGCCTCCGAGAGCACGTCCATGATGCCCTGGTAGCGCGTGGTCCAGTCGGCTTCCGTGACGCAGTGGATCAGCAGGATATCGATGTAGTCAGTGCCGAGTTCGCGGCGGAAGCGGTCGATGTCGGCGCGCATGCCGGCGGGGTCGCGCGTGTCGCTTTTAGTCAGGACGCACACCTTGTCGCGGGGCATAGTCTTGAGTGCGGCGGCGATATAGGGATGGCTGCCGTAAGAGTCGGCTCCGTCGTAGAAGCGGAGGCCGTTGTCGTGGTAGCCGTCGGCCAGCAGCTTGATGCAGCGCTCGGTGCCGAGGCGCGTCTGGTTGGAGTGGCGTCCCCCGCCGATGGTGCCGGTGCCCATAGCGAGACGGCTGGTGCGGATGCCGGTTTTGCCCAGGACCACGGTGTCCTGCGCGGTGTGCTTCTGGGCAAGGGGCGGCAACTCCGGGACGGCCACGGCCCATTTGCTGGAGAGCCACGCGGCACCCAGGCCCGTGGCAGTGCGACGCAAAAAGTCTCTCCGCTGCATGGCAAGCACCTCAATGGAAACACGATACTCCTGGCCGAGGGCGCGCGGGTGGGCGTGGCGTGAAAATTCATACGGCCGCTGAGATCTGGAGTGGATGCGGGAACGGGCGTGTACGCGAAAAAGAAGAGGCGGAACCCGAGGGCTCCGCCGTCAATCGCGCAGACTGCAATCGTGACTGCGCTAGATGTCGAGGTTCTTGACGTCGAGCGCGTTTTCTTCGATGAACTTGCGCCGGGATTCCACGTCTTCGCCCATCAGCGTAGTGAAGATGGTTTCGGTCTCGGCCAGGTCTTCGAGCTTCACGGAGAGCAGCGTGCGGCGCTCAGGATCCATGGTGGTTTCCCACAGCTGCGGTGCCGTCATCTCGCCCAGGCCCTTGTAGCGCTGCACCTGGTAGTCGCGGCGGCCCTGCTCGATCACGTAGCTGAAGAGTTCGTGGGGCGTCTTCTTCTCCACCGGCTCCTGCGGGGAGCGCGGCGCTTTCTTGACGGCTTCCTTGGTAAGGGCTTCGCCGGTCTGCGTGTCGGAGCCGTCGCTGGCTACGGCTTCCTCGACTGCATCCTCCGTTGCCCCCGCGGCGGCCTTGCCCTTGGCCGCATATTCGATAAAGAAGGGCGGCTGCAGCTCTTCCTTGATCTGCGCGTATTTCGCCATCATCTGGCGGTACTCGGGCGTGGAGGCGAGGGTCCAGTCGATGCGGCGATCGGCGCCCTGCGAATCGGTGAAGTTGACCGACCAGGTCTGGTGCTCTTCATCGTAGCGCGGCTCGGTGACGGCCTTGAACTGGTACTGCTTGCTGATGGCTTTGAGCGCGGCGTGCAGCTTGACCAGCTTTTCGGGGGCGGCGCCATCGCCGGACTCGAAGTCGGCACGGCGCACCAATTCAAGCTTGGAAAGCAGCGTAGTGACCTGCTCATTGCGAATGCGCTTGTCCACCTTGTCGAAGAAGCCGAGGTAGTCGTTGAGCTGGCCCATGAAGCGGGTAAGGGCAGCCCCTTCCAGGCGCTTGCCCGTGGCCTCCTCGCCATAGCGGATGACCATGCCTTCGGAGGCGCGCTTGACCATCACCTTCACGAACTCGCGGTCGTCCTTGATGTACTGCTCGAAGCGGCCCTTCTTAATGCGGTAGAGCGGCGGCTGCGCGATGTAGACGTGCCCGCGCTTGATCAGCTCCTGCATGTGGCGGAAGAAGAAGGTGAGCAGCAGGGTGCGGATGTGCGAGCCGTCCACGTCGGCGTCGGTCATCAGGATGATCTTGCCGTAGCGGAGCTTGGAGGGGTCGAAATCGTCCTTGCCGATGCCGCAGCCGAGTGCGGTGATCATGGCGCGGATTTCCTCGTGGCCCAGCATCTTGTCGTAGCGGGCTTTTTCCACGTTGAGGATCTTGCCCTTGAGCGGCAGGATGGCCTGGAAGCGGCGATCGCGGCCCTGGCGGGAGGTGCCGCCGGCGGACTCACCCTCGACCAGGTAGAGCTCGCAGCGTTCCGGGTTACGCTCCGAGCAGTCGGAGAGCTTGCCGGGCAGGCCGCCGCCGTCGAGCGCACCCTTGCGGCGGGTCAGGTCGCGGGCCTTGCGGGCGGCTTCGCGGGCGCGGGCGGCTTCAATGGCCTTGTTAATGATGCGCTTGGCGACCGGCGGGTTCTGTTCGAGGAACATGCCGAGGCGCTCGTTGACGAAGGCCTGAACGGTGCCCGCGATGTCGGAATTGAGCTTGCCCTTGGTCTGGCCTTCGAACTGCGGCTGCGACAACTTGACACTGACGACGGCGACCAGGCCCTCGCGGACGTCGTCACCGGAAAGGTTCTCCTTGACGTCTTTGAACAGGCCGAGCTGTTGGCCGGCGGAGTTGATAGTGCGGGTGAGCGCGGTACGGAAGCCGGAGAGGTGCGTGCCGCCGTCCACCGTGTTGATGTTGTTGGCGAAGGAGAAGACCGTTTCGGAGTAGCTGTCGTTGTACTGCAGCGCGATGTCGAGCTCGATGTTGTCGCGCGAGGCCTCCATGTGGATGGGCTTCTCGTGCAATACCTGCTTGCCGCGGTTGAGGTGTTTGATGAACTCGGAGATGCCGCCGGCATACTTGAATTCGGCGCGCTTGGCTTCGCCGGTCTTGGGGTCGGTGGTGCGCTCGTCGGTCAACGAGATTTCGAGGCCCTTGTTGAGGAAGGCGAGCTCGCGCAGGCGCTGCGCCAGGGTGTCGTAGTTGTACTCCGTAACGGCGAAAATGGACTTGTCCGGCAGGAAGTGGACCTTGGTGCCGCGGCGCTTGCTGGTGCCGGTCTGCCGCAGGCGGGAAGTCGGTATGCCGCAGGAGTAGTCCTGCTCGTAGGTGTGGCCGTCGCGCCAGATCTCGACGTCGAAGGCTTCGCTGAGAGCGTTGACGCAGGAGACGCCGACGCCATGGAGGCCGCCGGAAACCTTGTAGTTGGAAGAGTCGAACTTGCCGCCCGCATGGAGCTTGGTGAGCACCACTTGCACGGCGGGCAGACGCTCGCCGCCGGGCAGCGTCATCTCGTCTACGGGAATGCCGCGGCCGTCATCTGAAACCGTGATGGAGTTGTCGACGTGAATGGTGACATCTACGCGCTTGGCGTGGCCGGCGAGCGCCTCGTCCACAGAGTTGTCCACCACTTCGTAGACCAGGTGATGGAGCCCCTGGTCGCCGGTAGAGCCGATATACATGGCCGGGCGGAGGCGGACGGCTTCCAGCCCCTCCAGAACCTTGATGTTGCTTCCCGTGTAGCCGTTTTCAGTGGGGAGCCCATCGGCGACAGGCGGGGGGAGAACAGATGCGGAAATTTCTTTAGTCGACATGCAGCTCCAGCGCCCCCCGGGAAACTATGCCCCCGGCCAGCGTGGCGGGAGGCTAAAGGACTGAAAACAATGAGGTTCTTGGACCGGGGAGCTGTACCTAGTGTAGCACGAGCGGGGCCAAATCCGGGCATGGAAAGCGTGTTGCCAAAGGCAGTACCGGGTGAAGTGCAAAGGCCGGGTTAACGGGCTGGAAACGTAGCATATTCGTCAATACTGGAACTGTTAATTACGTTGGTAATACCAGAAGAGTACCTCTTTGATAAAGTGCCTCAAAACAATGGACTTAAGCAACAATCTGATTAGACTCGGAGTTGTAGTCAATCCCTTAGAGGTTGTAACGAACCTGGAGACAAAGTAACCATGAAGCTTACGATTCGCGCCGCCATCCTCACCCTTTGCCTCGTTGGAGCCGCTGCAAGCACCCTCGTTCCGAAAAGCGCTGCCGTCGCTTCGAACTGCCCGCACCCGATTCCTTGGCCGACCACAACTAGCCAGAAGTAACTCTTACAGTCATTACCGATCTTCTACTCTTCAAACAGTTGCCTTGAGGTGCAGCGCCGCTTCGGCTATGCTCGTTTTGTCCGAGGTACGACCCTGAATGGTCCTGGCTGAAGTCATCAAGTCACTCAGCGTGCTGAACACGGTGATCGAATGGGTCGCGCTGATCGCGATTTTTCGCTTGCCGAACCGGCGAAGTTTCTTCGCCATGACAGTGTATCTGGGCATTGATGCCGTCCTCGGCATTCCGCTCAACCTGCTGCTCTACACGCATTGGCTGGCAGCGCCGCTGCAATACCAGGCGTACCTATGGCTTTACTGGGCGGACTATTACCTCCAGGCTGCGGCCGTCTTCTTTGTGGTCCAGCACATTTTTAGCGAGGCGCTCTCGCCGCTTCCCGGGCTACGGCGTCTGGGCCTGGTTATCTTCCGCTGGATCACGGTGACATCGGTTGTTATCGCGGTCGCGTCGGCCAGTTATCCGCTTAGCTTTACCGGCCAGGGTTTTGAAAACATCATGATGCAGGTTCTTCGCTGCGTAAACCTGATGCAGGTGTGTGTGCTCGTCTTCCTGGCACTGTCGGTGCACAGCCTGGGGCTGTCGTTCCGCAGCCGCACCTTCGGCATCGGGCTGGGATTCGGCATCTCTGCCAGCGCGGACCTGATCGTGAGCGCGATCTTCCAGCAGGGCGGGACGATGTACAGCTATACCAACCTGTTCGGTGTGTGCACTTCCTCGATAGCGATCACCATCTGGATGATCTATTTCATGAAGAGCGAGCCGATGCGTCAGCCGGTTACCTTGCCCGTCACGTCACCGCTGCTGCGCTGGAATGAGATCGCCAATGCGCTGGGGCATAAAGGCGGCCAGGTGGTGGTGGGCCAGCCCGCCTTCTTCCTCCAGGATGTGGAAAGTGTGGTGGACCGGGTCCTGAGCAAGAACGCCCTCAACGAGCCGCGGGCCAGCTAAAGCGAATTCCCACAATGGAACAAAGGCGACCCCGCTTCGGCGGGGTTTGCTGTGTCGGCAGACAGGCGGGCGCGGCCTGATCCGGCCGGAACATACCCGAATCGGGAGCGTCGCGCGTATTCAGGGTGATTCCAGGGCAGGCGCGTGGGGTCTTGCGGCACGTTCGTTCATCAGTTCGGATGCAGCGGCGCGCTCGGGCTGCCGCAAAGCGAAAGACCGGGGCATGGGCCCCGGCCTTTGTGTCGCAATGCGATTCTCAGTCAGCGGCGACCGTCGATGCCGGCTGTGCCGCTTCGACGGGCTCGACCGCCACAAACCGGCCGGTGCGTCCGCGGTCCACAAACTTAACGCGCCCGGAGATCTTGGCAAACAGCGTGTCATCGCTGCCGCAGCCGACGTTCAGGCCTGGCTTGAGCTTGGTCCCGCGCTGGCGGACGATGATCGATCCGCCTGGAACTACCTGGCCGGCGAAAACCTTTACGCCGAGCCGCTGTGCATTGGAGTCGCGTCCGTTTTTCGAACTTCCCAGACCCTTTTTATGTGCCATCTCATCATCCTCGTCTCAGGCAGCCGCCTGAAAAAATCTGCTGGTGTTTCGTCGCCTGCCGGCGCTTACTGTTGCTCGGGGCGGTAGGTCGTGCCGTCCACTTCGATCTCGTTGATGCGGATGGAGGTGTAGGCCTGGCGATGTCCCTGCAGCTTCTTGTACTGTTTTTTGCGCTTGTAGTGGAAGACCAGGATCTTGTCGCCGCGGCCTTCGGCCACCACTGTCGCGGTCACCTTCGCGGATGACGGCTTGGCGAGCGCGCCGGCCTCGGTCGAAGCGGCAAGCACATCGCTGAATTCCAGGGTATCGTTTTCGTCGGCCACGGACTTTTCGATACGGAGCACATCGCCGGGAGCGACGCGATACTGTTTACCACCCGTGCGGATTACCGCGTACATACATCCTCCAACGCCGGTTCGGCGCTTTGCAACTGATTCTGTGTGGGCGGAACATGCTTGCCAAGGGTGCGGATCGCTCGAACCTTGCTGAGGTACACATGGTGAGCAGACCGGGCCGGGCAGTCCCGATGCCAAGGCACAGGGACACGGGCAGGATCGCCAGACTCCCATCAGTGTACCGGCAGCGTCGCCTCCGGTCAATGGAACGAGCACGAAGGGTGAAGAGCGGGCCGCGGCGTGATAGTGTCGGCACGGGGCGGCTGGCGCGCAGGCGCCGGGCCAACGGAGGTCGTTCGATGATCCGAAAGTGGGTGTTGCTGCTCGCGATATGCGGGATGGCGATGTGTGGCATGGCGCAACAGCAGGCTGCGCCTCCCGCCAATGACGTGTGGTGGAAGCATGCCGTGATCTACGAGGTGTATCCGCGGAGCTTTCAGGATTCGAACGGCGATGGGCTGGGCGACATCAAGGGCATTGCACAGCGGCTGGATTACCTGAAACAGCTCGGCATCGGCGCCATCTGGATCACGCCGATGTACCCGTCGCCCCAGGTGGATTTCGGCTACGATATCGCCGATTACGAGGCGATCGACCCGCAGTACGGCACCATGGCGGATTTCGATGCGTTGCTGCACGAGGCCAAGGCGCGGGGTATCCGGGTCATCATGGACCTGGTCTTGAACCACACCTCGGATCAAAATCCGTGGTTCAAGGAGTCGCGTTCGTCGCGCACGAACCCCAAGCGCGACTGGTATATCTGGCGCGACGGGAAAGGGCCGGGGCAGCCGCCCAATAATTGGCAGTCGTGGTTTGGGCACTCCGCGTGGCAGTTCGATCCCAACACGAACCAGTACTACTACCACTACTTTTACGTGCAGCAGCCAGACCTGAACTGGCGCAATCCGGAGGTGCGCAAGGCGATGTACGACGTGATGCGCTTCTGGCTGGACAAGGGCGTCTCCGGATTTCGCATCGACGCGGTCTCGCGGCTCTTTGAGGATCCGGAGCTGCGCGATGACCCTTACCTGCCCGGCATTAACGTGTACGGCGACCGCAATATCAAGCACGAGTACACGGACAATCTGCCGGAAGTGCACGAGGTGCTGCGCGAGATGCGCAAGGTGGTGGATGCCTATCCGGATCACCCGGTGCTGATCAGCGAAGCGGACGAGCCGAACGTGATCGAACTGGCGAAGATGTACGGCAAGCACAACGATGAAGTGCAGCTTCCGATGGACTTCCAGATCGCCGACTTGAACCAGCTTTCCGCGCCCAAGTTTCGCGAGCTGTTCAACGAAGTGGAGAACAACCCGGCAGGCGGCTGGCCGGAGTATTTCTTCAGCAACCACGACCAGCCGCGGCAGTGGGATCGCTATGGCGACGGTGTGCACAACGACCAGATCGCGAAGCTGATGGCGGCACTCGAGCTGCTGCCACGCGCCACGCCGCAGATGTACTACGGCGAGGAGATCGGGATGCGCACGACCGACCCAAAGCGCAAGGAAGACGTGCGGGACCCGATTGGCCGCACGGGCTGGCCCAAGGAGAAGGGGCGCGACGGGGAACGCACGCCCATGCAGTGGACGCCGGGGAAGAATGCGGGCTTCACCACGCCGAAGGCAAAGCCATGGCTTCCCATTCCGCCCAGCTCGGAAATCTACAACGTGGAGACGGAAAGCGCCGATCCAAACTCGATCTTTAACTTCTACATGCGGCTGCTGGCGCTGCGGCAGAGCGAGCCGGCGCTGGTGCATGGGGGCTATGTCTCCGTGGACCAGCAGAACCAGCAGGTCCTGTCGTTTCTGCGCACCGGACCAGCGGGAAGCCGGTCGGTTTTGGTCGCACTGAACATGAGCGCCACGCCGCAGACCCTGTCATATGCATTGCAGGCCCAGGGAGTGCGTGGAAAGACCGGCGCGGTGCTGCTTACTACGGGCAGCTACGGGCAGACCGTGCCACTCACCGGCATTCAGATCCCGGCATTTGGGGTCCTGGTGCTGGGCGTGGAATGAGCGGCCTGCCCGGCCGCCGACGCTGGGGCCGAACCTTTTACCGGGGATGCAGGCTATTCGTATCCTTGGTGGGGTGCTTGGGATCGTAGGGACCCTTGGCGTTTCCGGGGCCACCGACGAACTGCAGCGTGGGGATGCGTTCATCGACATCCGGCAGGGCGGGGAAGGGCTCATGCGGCTCCGCCTGGTACCAATAGGCCACGGAGTAGAAGTTATCCGAGCGGTGATTGGCATGGCCGTGCTCGATGCTGGCCTTCATGGACTTCGTGAACGGCACAGGCGCATCCAGGTGGAAGCGATACACGCTTGAGCGGTCGCCGGCGACCTCCTTGCCCACCACCGGTGCACCGTGGAGCAGGAACTGCTGGGATCCGCCGAAATCCCAGGCGCCCAGGAAGTAGTCTTCGGTGCCGGTGCCCACGATGGTGGGGGTGTCGCCGTCAATGGTGAACATTTCGTCCCCTTCACCCCACCAGCCGTCCTGGTTCTGCAGGATGGACATGGTCACGCCGATGAACTGGCCGTGGCCCTTCGCTTCAAACCACTCGTAGTTGTCTTTGCCGTCGAGGTTGCGGCGATAGTTCACGATGGGGTCGCCGTTCTCATACCACTGGCCGGTCCAGCCGTGGTTGGGCTGGGCCTGGCGGTAGGTGGCATGGAAGTAGAGCGTGTCCGCGGGCAGGGGCTGCGCGTTCTTGCGGTAGTCGATGTTCCAGTAGAGGTGGTGGAGCGATTCCTTCCCCTCATTTGTAACCGTGATGCGAGCGTGGCGCGCGTAGGGCATGGGGAAGAAGCTGTTGAGCGCCTTGTCCTTGCCGGCGGAGAGCAGGAGCGATTCCCAGCCGAAGTAAATGCCGTTACCCAAGCCGAAGAAATCGCCGATCGGCGTTTCCACGCTGGGCGAGGTCTCACCGTCCCAGTACATGCGCAACACGATGCGCTTGAGGTGATAGGGTTCGGAATCATCGAGGGTGAACCAGATGTGCGATACCATGCCCGGGCCATCGACATCGAGCACCGTCAGTGTCTGTCCGGGAGTGACGGTGCGGGCATCCGCATTGGCGCCGGTGCTCTCGCGGCTGGACGAGCGGTGCAGGGTATAGGTCTGCTGCTGTGTTGGGTCGGGGAAATATCCCAAATTCTGACCGCACGCAGAGGCGGTGATGCAGAGCAGGAGGGAACTGAAGAGAAAACGAAGCTTCATCTTCTGATATCAGTATCCCTTCCCGCAGGGTTGCCGCACAAGCAAATCATCCGCGTGTTGTCGTACATCAATGCACTTGCGTGGAGCCGGCGTTCCTCTCATGCGTGCAATCGAGCTTCACTCGGGCCAGGATGACTCTCCGTGCCGTGAAGTCAGTCACGACCGCGATGATCTCGCCCCGGTCATTCTCGGCAAGGCCGCCGACGACTGCGTAATGTTCATACCCGGGAAGCAGGTGCGAGATGTCCACCCAGGTCTCGCCGTCGTCATGGCTTATCGCGAGATAGGGCCTTCCAGTGACCTTATCGAAGCCACCGATCAATGGGGTCGACTCGGACCGCGAGGGGAACAGGATCTGCTGGACATAGTGGTAGTGCTTGTCCGCCTGTGTTTCCTGGAAGGCATAGGAAAAGCTATGGCCGTCGTCCACGCTGCGCAGCACAGCGCCTTCGGCGCCCGCCAGCCTGACTTCGCTGCGAGGTTGCGCTCTTATCACCATGATGTTGCGATTTTCCAGGTCCGGCGATTGAACCGGCTTGAGATCCCCACCGGGCGCCCACCCCAGCTTGTCGGGACCCAGGGTTCCCCGCCGGAGGAAAGCACGATCGAGCGGGCATTCTCCGCCCTGAAGCACTGTCGAGCCCGTAATTTCAAACGCAGAGTGCGTGCAGACCCTCGCTTCCACGGAACCGGAAAGCGCGATCCATCGGTCACCCTGGTCAGGGGACACCAACAGATTCAAATCCGCGCCCGCATTCGTAAACAGGAGATTGTTCTTCACGATCAATTGCGTCGCCCACAGGTATTGGCAGTACTCATGGGAGCAGGCACGCAATCCCTCATCAACCGGTGTGAAGGACTCGCCGTGATCCCTGGACTGCAGCAATGAATGATGAAGCGGCTCCCCTTCACGCACATCGATTGTCTGCACGAGAACATACAGGTTGTCGTGATGGGTTACGAGATTGCTTATGGTGTTCGCTGCATAGACCTGCTTCAGCGGTGAGTCAGGCCAGATGCCTCTTGTTCGATACACCTGACCGTCGGGCGATGAGATATAGGCGAAATCGCGATCGAAGGCGATCCTCGCGTCATCACCGACGTTTGCGTCGCGATGGAAGGAGAACTCTTTCAAGGGCGTCACGTGACTTGTGACCACGCCAGCACAGGAAACAGGGAAATAAAGAAAGAGAGAAGCGTAACGAGTCTCATAGACCCTCCACTTTTGCAGCGGGAGCATTCTATTCCCGCCAAGGGCGAAACAAAACTAGTTTCTTTAGCGAATGCCTTGGGGTGCCGCGACGTTCTGGGCCTCGACGTTTACAGGCACTCAGGTGCGCGACGGGCGCTTTTCCGCGGATTGGAAGAGATAAACCGCGAAGACGGCGATGAGCGGTTCAAGCGGATGGCGGAAGCGTGCGTGCACGGTGACGATGTAGTAGACCGCGGGCAGGGTGAGAAATGCCAAAGCCATAAGGCCGGCAGCGGGCATGCGGCGGCGCAGCGCGAGCGCAAGGCCGAGGAGGCCAGCGAGGCTGGTAAAGGAGAAATTCAGGATGCGGCCCCACTCCACGTAACCGGCGTCGTCCGCGGGGTGCGGCACGCTGATCCAGAAGTAGTACACGCGCTTGAGGCAGATGGCCAGGAAGTGCCCGGGATGGTGCCGGATGTACTGCTTGGCCAGCGCGCCACGCATGGCGGCATAGCGCAACTCGCCCATCTGCGTGTAGTGGCGCAGCTCGATGGGGTCCATGAAGGGGTGGTCATAAGCCATGAGCAGGCCGGTGGCGCCGGGGCCGTTGCCCAGGTAGAACTCGACGCCGAAGTTGGCGCGGACGGGCACAAAGTGGTGGAACACGCGCGTGTTGCGGATGCTCCAGGGTGCGAGCAGCATGAGGAACAAGAGCGCGGAAAGGGCCGCGCCGGCAAACTGGTGGCCTGAAGGCCAGCGCGATGGGCGCGGGCCGAGGAGTATCCACAGTCCGCAGAATGGGAGAAAGGCGAGCAGTGACGGATTACTGAGTGCGATCAGTCCCCACAGGATGCCGAACAGCGCCCAGCGCTTGACTGTGAGGGCTGCCGGACCCGGCGGCGGACGTTCGCCGATGCCGCGCATGCGCAAGGCCACGACCAGCACGAACGCGAACAGAAACGTGGTCAGCGTCATCTCCCACACCCAGCGAACGGCATACTGCATGGCCGCGGGATAGAGCGCCCAAAGCCAGCCGGCCCAGCGGGCCACGCGGAGGTTGAAGCAGCGCGCGCCGATCTCCCAGGTAGCCATGGCGGTAAAGGCGGAGAGGACGGAGTTGATGGCGAGGATGACCCAGGCGGAGAGCAGCGTGTACACGCCGAAGAGCTTGAAGACGCCGGCGATGAGCAGGGGATAGAGCGGCGTGACCCAGGCGGTGGGGCCGGTATGGCCGCGGAACGGGTCCGCGTAGCCGTAACCCGTGGCGAGAGCGCGCGCGATGCGACCCATTTCCCAGCCGAACTGGAAGTGCTCATCCACCGCGCGGAAGCGGTAGGTGTGGGCCAGCGTCATGTAGAGCACGCGAACCAGAAACGCGACCCAGAAGAGGCGCCACGGCGCGCGGAAATTCGAGACCATCTCATTGCCCGGAGTCAGCTCCGCCGAGGCCGGCTTGGTGGCGTCAGCACCGAGGGGGAGCGAGGTCGGGGTATGGGCAGACATCCGTTTTCGATCTTACTGGGGAGCGGAGGTTCCAGGCGACGCAACAGGCCCGCGAATTTGGGCATTTGCTGCGGGGCCGGGCTTCGGCTAAACTGGAAAGACGCTGGTGAGCGCCTGCTGCCTCCGGTCGCTGTCTGCCTGGTTCTGCTTTTCCGGAGACGCGGCTCGGTCGAGGGTGATGGTTCGCGCGGCTTGGTTCGGGCGACGGTCCGGTTCTGGCGAAACGTTCAATTTTCGGAGTGAGTCATGGCACAGGTTTGTGAAGTGTGCGGCAAGGGTCCGCAGTTCGGTAACAACATCTCGCACGCGCACAATGTGTCGCGGCGTCGCTGGAATGTGAATCTGCGCCCGGTGAAGGCCAAGGTAGCTGGCGGCGCGAAGCGCATGCGTGTCTGCACCAGCTGCATCAAGGCAGGCAAGGTCGTCAAGGCGTAGTTTGCGTCCGTCCTTGCGACGGATTGTTCTCCGCAATGAGAATCAGAAAAGCCCCGGATAGCCGGGGCTTTTCGTTTTGGCCGCCTCGTCGAGATCAGGGCTGGCGCTTGAAGTCGAGCGACAGCGAATTGATGCAGTAGCGCAGGCCGGTCGGCTCCGGCCCGTCGGGGAAGACGTGGCCCAGGTGGGAACCGCAGCGAGCGCACGTGACCTCGATGCGGTGCATGCCGTGGCTGTGGTCCTCGTGGGTGGCCACGGCCTTGGAGTCTGTCGGGATATAAAAACTGGGCCAGCCACAGCCGGAATCAAACTTCGCGTCGGATTTGAAGAGCTCTGCGCCGCAGCCTACGCAGTGGTAGCTGCCGTCCTCGTGGTTCTGATAGAGCTTGCCGGAGAAGGGCGGCTCTGTCCCTTTCTGCCGTGCCACATAGTACTGCTCGGGCGTAAGCTGAGCGCGCCACTCGGCGTCGGTCTTCTCCACTTTGCTGGTGCTGGTCGTGGTGGTATTTGCCATTGCGATGCCTCGTCTCTCTTTCGCTTGTTTAGATGACCGAAGCGGCGAGAGGTTACAGGTGCGCGACGACCTCGATTTCGACGAGCGCATCTTTGGGCAGGCGCGCGACCTCCACGGTGGAGCGGGCCGGCGGCACGGTGCCGGGTGTGGCGAGGTATTGCGCATAGATGGTGTTCATGGCCCCGAAGTCGTTCATGTCCTTAAGGAAGACGACGGTCTTGAAGACGCGGCTCAGGTCCGTGCCGGCCGAAGTGAGCACAGCGTTGAGGTTTTCCAGCACGCGCCTGGTCTGCTCCTCGATACCGCCGGGGACCAGTTGCCCGCTTGCCGGATCGAGCGCGACCTGGCCGGAGGTATAGACCAGGTCGCCCATGCGTACGGCTTGCGAGTAAGGGCCGATGGCGGCGGGGGCGGAGGAAGTAGAAATCGAGATCTTCTGCTGGCTCATAGGACTCTTACTTTACCGCGCAGGCGAGGACGGGTGCGCGGCGCGAGCATGCGGCCGCAGCGCGGAGTAGCCGGCGCGGGCGGCTGAGCCGATCTCCGAGGGCGCTTTGGGTAGTAGTAGATCGAGCGCGAGGCTGCGCATGCCGCTGGCCCGGCGAGGATATTCGTTCCAAAAGCGTGCGAGATGGAGCGGGCGCCGCCAGCGTTGGCGCGGGAGGGTGAGGCGCATGCGCAGGAAGTCGCGCTGGCGGGCGAAGCCGTCCGCGGTGGGACGGAGCCGATCCCGCGGGATACGCGCGACAGCATCGAGCACTTGTTCGAGCGCGGAGCGGTGCCAGTCCATACCCAGCCAGTGATGGTCCACGAGGGCGCGCCACCAGTCGCGCCGGGAGCCGCGGCCGGGGCCTACGCCGATCTGCTGTGCGGCATGCGTGCGGTAAAGCACTAGCGGCTCGTCCAGGAACTGGATCTCCGCCATGGTCGAGATAAGCGCGGCGAGCCAGCCGTCGTGGGTCCACTCGCCCTGGACGGGGAAGCAGTAGCGGCCGAGGTCGGCGCGGAAGACGAGGGTGGCGCCGGTGACAAAGCGATAGCGGACGAGGGGCAGCATGTCCCCGTGCTGGAGCAGCGCGCGGGCCTGTTGGTCGAACTGGAAGTTTGGGAGCAGACGTGAGCCGGTGCGTTGGCCACTAGCATCGATGATCTCGCCGTCGGTGAAGACGAGGCCGAGCGCGGGATTTGCTGTGAAAGCCCGCTCGCAGCGGGCCAGCTTTTCCGGAAGCCAGACGTCATCCTGATCGCAGAGTGCAATGCGTTCGCCCTGGCAGAGCAGGATCGCTTGCTCGAAGTTGCGATTGGAGCCGAGGTTTCGTTGATTGACGTGCACGCGCACAGGGAAGGGCGCAGTGGCGGCGAAGGACCGCAGGATGTAGAGCGTGGCGTCAGTCGAGCCGTCATCGCACACCACGAGTTCGCCGGGCAGACTTGTCTGCGCGGCCAGGCTGCTGAGCTGCTGCGGGAGATAGCGCTCGCCGTTGAAGGTGCAGAGCGCGATCGAGGTACTAGCTACAGTGGTGGTCACGAATCTCGGCCCAGCCACCGGGGCGCAAGCGACTGGAGCAGGAGCGCCTGCCGCACGCGGACACGCCAAACGCGTTTGTCGCGGCAACTGTTACGGAAGGTGCGGCTCGTCTTGAGCAGCCACCAGCGGAAGAAGAACCGGTCCGCGAGTGTGCCGAAGCGCAGAACGAAGCGAGACTGCGCCGCCAGCACGCTCCAGTGACGCCAGAAAGGCACGGTGTCGAGGTCCATGTGCGACAGCTTCTGATGGAGCACGATGCGCATGATGCAGAGGTGGTAGCCGCGCCGGCGCAGCTCCTCGAAGACGGCGTGGTCGAGGTAGTCGAGCCAGAAATCGGAGGGAAATCCGCCGATGGCCCGCAGTGCCGATACGCGCAATGCCGCGCCGGAGTTGTATGCAGTAAGCGGCCCATGCTGCACGCCCTCTGCTTCCATCGGAACTGCATGCGTGGCGGAGGAGAGCTGCGACCGGATCTGCTGAAGAAAAGGCGCCTCGGGCGAGTAAAGCCGGGAGCCGGCCCACAGCTTGGGTACGATCGCAGCAGACATCGGCCGTGTCATGCAGGCGCTCGGTCCATTCCAGTAGTTCCGGCACGTAACCCTCGGCCAGGGTGGTGTCCTGGTCCAGCAGCAGCAGCCAGTTACAGCCGGCGGCTTCCGCCTGCGCGAGTGCGAAGTTGTAGGCTGTGGCGAGGCCGCCGTTTGTCGGGTCATGCTGATATTGGACGGAAAGCCGGGGCGTCGATTCCGCCACGGGCGCGTGCGGGGAAGCGTGCGGCTTTGGCGAATTGTCGTACAGCAGCAGCGAAAAGCAGGGCGCGAGCGAGGGATTGCGGTCGAGTTCCCGGAGCAGTGAGCGCCACGCGTCACTCTCCTCCGGAGCGCACTGGTAAAGAACCACGACAGCGAGGACACGTGGAGATGCGCACTGAGGGAGAACGGCCATTCGCCTTGCGATCAGGAAGATGCGGGGGTGACGATGCGCCCGGGGCGCCTGAAGAAGAATAGCACCCGTTCCAGGGCGTGGCGGACCTCGTCACGGTCGGCGCTGCCGAGGCTCGCACGCCAGAGCAGTGCGCCGGTGGTGAATACCCAGAGCGCAAGCAGCAGCGGCGGCACGGGAATGCGCGCGTAGCGATTCAACCACGGCAGTAGCAGCAGGGTGGGGATAGTACACACCAGCGGCCGGACGATTCCGGTAAAGGCGAGGCGCACGCGGCTGATCACAATGGCGTGCTGCGTCCAGGGGATGCTGATCGCGAAGTGAACCGCCAGGCCCACGAAGGCGCCGATGAGCGTGCCTGCGGCGGCGCCCGCCGCTCCATAGCGCGAGGCCAGCCATACGCTGGCGGCCAGGTTCACGATGGCTTCGCTGACGGGCGCGGCAGTGGCGTAGCGTTGCTTGCCAAGCGCAACCACCACCAGGGCATAGGGATAACTGAGCTGCCGGACGATGTTGGCCAGCACCAGGATATCCAGATACAGCACGGCGTGTTGCGCGTAGTTGCGGCCCACCCAGAGTGTGAGCAGCGGGTAAGCCCCCAGCAGGAGAGGCAGTCCGAGCAGGCACAGCAGCACAGTGACGAAGCGCGTGGTGCGGATCACGATCGCTCCCAGTTCCGATGCGGTGCGGTGGACCTGCAGCGAGGAGATAGCCGGCAGCAGCGGCCCGAGCAGATTGCCCACCAGCAGCAGCATGAAGTTGGTCGCGCTGCCGGCGACCGCGTAAAAGCCGGTGTTGGCGTAATCGAAATGGCCGACGATGGTAGTGTCCAGGCCGCTGATTAACAGCGTGCCGAGGGTCCAGATGGTGAGGATGCCGCAATACTCTACCAGGCGGAGGCTGGCGGCGCGGTCTATCCGGAAGAACTGGAAACCGGTGCGCCGGCTGGCATACAGCTTCCAGCCCACGTACTGCAGTAGCGCCGTGATGAGGTTAAGCACTGCCATGAGCAGCGCCATTTCGAAAAGCGTGGCGTGGAGCAGAAGTGCGGTGATGAGCGCGGCGGCTGTGGCGACCCGGCTGACCGAGAGCAGGAGAGTAGGAAAGCCATACTCCTGCAGGCCGGTAAAGGTTGAAAGGAAGACACCAAAGGGCAGCGATATGGCGGTGGAAAGGCCGATGGCGAGCAGACCGAGCCGCACCGGCAGCACCAGTGAGGCCGGCATTTGATGGAACAAGTGCGGCACCTGCCAGGCCAGCACGCCGACCATGATGGACCCAATTGCAGATCCGCAACTGAGCAGGGAAAAAGCACTGCTCAGGATGCGGCGTATGCCCGCGATGTCGCCCTGCGCGTCGTACTCAGCAACAAACTTGCTGATCGCGGTCTGCAGCCCGAGGTCGAGGAAGTTTACATACGCACTGAGCTGCAGGATCAGCACCCAGGCGCTGTACTCGGCCGTGGACATGCGGTGGACGAGAAAGGGAGGCAGCACCAGCGAGACCAGCATGGAGAGCAGCAGGCGCACCATGTTGGACGCGGAGCCCTGCAACAGCTTTTTGCGGTTCAGTCGGGCAGGCGCGGGGGCGGTCGTGTCCGCAACCGGATCAGCGGCGGGACCAGCCTGAGGAGTGGCGCCGGGAAGGACGGGGCTCGCCACGGCGATCAGACTTTGTTGGCGCGCTGCACATCGCGAACGCCGGGCACGCGGCGCAGGCCGGTCACGATGCGGTTGAGATGACGGACGTCCTCGGCTTCCAGGATGAACTCGACCACGGCTTCCGCGCCGTTGCCAGCCTTGGAATCGACCCCGCGGATGTTCGTGCCGTCATCACTGATCACCGCCGTCATCTCCTTCAGCATGCCTGCGCGGTCGTCGCAGTAGACGATGACGCGGACCGGATAGGTGGGCTGCCGGCCATTGCTTTCTTCCGCGGAGGTGGACCACTCGACCGCGATACGCCGGTCGGCCTCATAGAGCAGGTTCTGCACGTTGGTACAACGCCGGGCATGCACCGCGACGCCTTTGCCACGGGTGACGTAGCCGATGATTTCTTCCCCGCGGATGGGGTTGCAGCAGCGCGCGCGATAGACGAGAAGGTCGTTCTGGCCCTCGACTTCGAGCGAATCCGAGCGCGGGTTCAGGTGGACGCGCTTGACCGTCTCCGACATGCCGGCGGTACGCGCATCGGGCGCGGCTTCCGGCTCGGCGGAGGGCTGCGAGATGATGCCGGGCGCCAGCCGGTTCAGCACCTGGCGCGAGGAGAACTTGCCGAAGCCGATGCCGGCGAGCAGGTCGTTTTCCGCGCCCACGCCGTACTCGTTGGCCACGCGCACGTAGTCGGAATCGGTAAAGCGCGTGAGCGAGATCTTGTTCTTGCGGGCTTCGCGATCCAGCAGCTTTTTGCCGATCTCGACGGCGCGCTGCCGCTGGTGCTCGTTGAGCCAGTGCTTGATCTTGTTACGCGCGCGCGAGCTTTTGACGAAGGTGAGCCAGTCGCGGCTGGGCACGTGACCATTCTGCGTGAGCACTTCGACGATGTCGCCATTGCGCAGCCGGGTACGGAGCGGCACCATGCGGCCGTTCACCTTGGCGCCCACACAGGTGTGGCCGACCTCGGTGTGCACGGAGTACGCGAAATCGATGGGGCTGGCGTCCTTGGGCAATACGACTACTTTGCCCTTGGGAGTAAAGGTGTAGACCTCTTCCGGATAGAGATCGATCTTCAACGTGGAAAGGAACTCGTTGGGATCGGTCATCTCCCGCTGCCACTCGACAAGTTGGCGCACCCAGGCGAGGCGCTGCTCGTCGCGGCTGTTTACCGGGCTGCCGTTGGCCTTGTACTTCCAATGCGCGGCGATGCCCTCTTCCGCAATACGGTGCATTTCCTCGGTGCGGATCTGAACTTCAAACTGGTGGCCGCCTTCGCCCATCACCGTTGTGTGCAGCGACTGATACAAATTTGGCCGCGGCATGGCGATAAAGTCCTTGATGCGGCCGGGCACCGGACGCCAGAGGGAATGGATAAGGCCGAACACGGCGTAGCAATCGGCGACGCTGGTGGTGATCACGCGCAGGGCGAGCAGGTCATAGACCTGGTCTACCGTAGTGCGCTGTTTCTGCAGCTTCTGGTAGATGCTGTACAGACGCTTGATGCGCCACTCCACGCGGGCCTCAATGCCGTTCTCGCGCAGCCGCTCGAGCAGCATGCCTTCGACGTGGCGGAGGAAGTCTTCGCCTTCCTTGCGGCGTTCCTCGATGGCCAGGTCTACCTGCTCGTAGCCGATGGGGTCGACGTAGCGGAACGCGAGGTCTTCGAGCTCTCCGCGTACTTTGCCCATGCCGAGGCGATGGGCGAGCGGCGCGTAGATATCCAGCGTCTCGCGTGCAATGGCCTGCTGTCGCTCGGCTCGCAGATGCTCGAGCGTGCGCATATTGTGCAGGCGGTCCGCCAACTTGATCAGCACCACACGGACGTCGCTCACCATGGCGAGCAGCATCTTGCGCACGTTCTCCGCCTGGCGGTCTTCGCTGTTGGCGAATTGGATCTTATCGATCTTGGTGACGCCTTCGACGATGTACGCGACCTGGTCGCCGAAGAGCGCCGTGATATCGGCAGTGGTGACCGGCGTATCTTCGACGGCGTCATGCAGCAGACCGGCGGCAATGGCGGTCGAATCGAGCTTCATCTCCGCGAGGACATGCGCGACTTCCAATGGGTGGAGCACATACGGCTCGCCGGAGGCGCGAATCTGACCATCGTGGTGCTGGAGTGAGAACTCCCAGGCACGGCGAATGATCTCGACGTCATCGTGCGGGCGGTTCTGGCGAACGGTGTCGAGCAGCGCGCGGAAATTCGCCTCGGTGAGGCTGCGGGCGTCCACGGGTGGCGTGGATGGCAGGCGCGCAGCCGCATCGGTCGGATTTGAAGCCAGCGGCGTCGGGCGCGCAGTCGCCATACCTGATTATAGGCTGCGCTGGCAAGCGGTGTGCGAAGATGGGCCCATCATGCGCCGCCGCTCGCCAGGCCGCTCGAAAAACACTTCTGCAGTTACTCGTCCACCGAAGGGGGAAAGCGGTGCTCCCGCGATTGCCGTGGAAGGGGCGGGGGCGGTCATTGCCGGGCGCGCGGCTGATCGGTTGCGCGCCGGCCACGTCTGGGTCTATGCGTCGGATGTGCAGCAGCTGTCCGCACCGGAAGCAGCGCCGGTTCCGGGGTTGCTGCCGGTTCTCGATGGCCGCGGCGCGCCCTTGGGCACGGCGCTGTGGAGCCCGGCATCGCAGATCGCATTGCGGCTCGTGAGCCGCGAAACAATCGTGGACGAGGCGCAGTGGCTGGCGCTGCTGGAAGAACGGCTGCGGAAAGCGATCAGTGCCCGCCGGGTGCTGCTGGCCGCGGCGGGCGAGGGAACGGATGCCTGCCGCCTGGTCTTCAGCGAGGCGGACGAGCTACCCGGATTGATTGTGGACAAGTACGGCCGGCTGCTCGTAGTGCAGATCCTGGCCCGCGGACTGGATCGCGCCGCGGTGCGCGAAGTCGTAACGCGCGTATTGCGCGAGGAGTTTGCGCCCGCGGCCGTAGTGGAGCGCGCGGACCCGCGCATCCGTGAACTGGAGCAACTGGGCATGCCACACATGTCTGTGCTCTACGCCGAGGATGCGGCAGCACCGCCGCTCGCGACACAGTTCCACATCAACGGGCTGGCGTTTGCGTACGATGCGGCTTCCGGGCAGAAGACCGGCGCCTTCCTGGACCAGCGGCTGAACTACGCGGCGGCGGCGGCGCATGCGCATGGTGAGGCGCTTGATATCTGCACCTACCAGGGCGGGTTTGCGCTGCACCTGGCGCGGAGTTGTGCGCGTGTCACGGGCGTGGATGCCTCCCGCGCGGCGCTGGAAGTAGCGGAGCGGAACCTGGAGGCCAACCGTGAGCGCCTGCCCGGCAGTGGGGTTGATTGGATAGAGGCGAACGCCTTCGATCTGCTGCGCGAATGGAGCGATAGCGGCGTGCAGTATGACACGATCGTGCTCGATCCGCCGGCGTTCGCGAAATCCAAACGCGCCACCGAGGGCGCGCTGCGCGGTTACAAGGAGCTGAACCTGCGGGCGCTGAAAATGCTGCGTCCCGGCGGCGTGCTGGTCACCTGCTCCTGTTCGCACCATGTATCTGGAGAAGAGTTTCAGGCAGTAGTGGCGGCTGCGGCGGCTGATGCGGGGCGGCGCGTGCAACTCTTGGAGCGGCGGGGCGCGGCGCCAGACCATCCGGTGGTCTTGAACATCCCAGAAACCGAGTACCTGAAGTGCCTTATCGGCAAAGTCTGAGCCGGCGCGCAGCCTTCACTTCCGGCTCGCTTTCCGAGGCGCTGGGTTGGAAATGGACTCAGGCGGGCCAGCACCCTGCTGCATCGTAGCAATCCGCTTGCGCCCGGACTTCGAGCCTTCCACCACGGCTTCAATGCTGCACATCCACTCGGGAAGATTCATCTGCCGGCGAACATCCGGCAGGTGCGGCTGCAACTTGGAGTACTGGAAGTACATCTCCTGGCAGGTGTCGTAGACCAGCGACGCCGGCAGCACATCATGCAGGACAAAGGCGGCGACCATGTCCCAATAGCCGAAGACCTGGAGAATGAAGCTGCCCTCGCGCGATCCGCTGGTGATGAGTGCAACGATTTCGTCGGCAGAAGCGGGTGCAAATCGGCCGCCGATGTAGCTGCGCGCCTCGCGCATAACGGGTTCACGGCGGAGTTCGTAAAGATGCAGAAGCAACTCGGCCTGCGCGGTGGTGGCGTGTTTGGGCTTCATTCGTGGGCTCTCCCGTCCGGAACAACAGGATGCGGCCCAGTGTCGCACCGGGCGGGGAAAGCGGCAACAGAGATTCACCCGATGCTGCCTCTAAGCGGGAACAAGACAAGAGCAGAGCCCGCGCTCCGCTCGCGAGCACGCAGCAGTTCTGCCGTATGCATCCGTCTGGGAATGCCAATCATTGCACCGGGCAGGCTTAGACTGGGCGCTATGGCGAGAGCGCGATTGACAGGGTCGGCGAAGGTAGCGAAAGAGCGGTATGGCAAGGGGCACTATCACCTCATCACCTGCTGGTGCTACCAGCGGCAGCCGAAGCTGGAACTGGAGAAGGACCGCGACCGCTTTCTGCGGCTGCTTGAAGAAGTGCGGGTGAAGTTTCGCTTCCAGGTGGCCGGGTACGTGGTGATGCCGGAGCACGTGCGCTGGCTCATGACGGACCCTGAGATCGACACCGCGGAGCGCTCGGTGGCGATGGTGAAGCAGCGGTATGGACGCCGTTACAACGTGTCGGCGCGGTCTACCGACCAGGTTTGGGAGACGACCTTTGCGGACCAGCACGTGTGGGAGCCGGATGCCCTGGCTGCTCGCGTGCGCGAGATGCACGAAGCGCCGGTGCGCCGCGGCCTGGTGGCCACGCCGACGGAGTGGGCCTGGAGCAGCGCGCGTGACTACGCCGGAGAGCCAAACGCGGGCGTGGTCACGGTGGAGTTGATCGGCGCTACCGCAGGAGCGTGATCGGGTTCTCCGGCGGAAGTGTTCGAGCAGGAAGGTTCGGCAGGTGCCGGTTCGCGCTGCGTTCGCATTGACGATTGCTGGCAGGAAAAGGTAGAAGGTTGCGGCGTGCAAGGAGAGTGCGATGGGTGTGCCGGAGGCAATAAGTGCTGCAATGCGGGAGACCAACGAGAGGTTCTGCCGCGAGGTGATCGAGCAGGGGAATCTGGACGCGCTGGACGCGGTGTATACGGAAGGCGCGCGCGTACTGCCGCCCGGCGCCGAGATGGTGGAAGGGCGGGAAGCGATCAAGGGCTTCTGGCAGGCGGCGGTGGAGCACTTCGCCTTCACGGGTGCGACCCTGAGCACAGTCACGGCGGAGATGTGCGGTGACAGCGCGGTCGAGATCGGGCGGGCGGAATTGCAAATGGCCGGCGGTGAAACGGTGCAGGGGAAATATCTCGTGCACTGGAAGCAGGAGAACGGGCAATGGCGCTGGGATAAGGACATCTGGAACCTGAACGCCTGAGGGCGCTGCGCATGCCGCGACCGCATTTGGCACAATGAGGAGTGAGGTTGAACGCCGTGAAGCGCTTTGATCTTGTGCCGAAGTCGCTCGCGGGACTGCGGAAGGCGCTGCGCGGGGAGGCGACGCCGGCGGAGAGCACGGAGCTTGTTCCGGTTACGCGCGAAGCGCTGGTGCTTTCGGCGGACGAGCTTGCCTCTGCCGACCGCGCCGAGCTTGAGCGCGGCGGACGCGGGCCGCTGCCGCTGGTTGCGGATGATCCGCTGCTCGGGCTGCTGCGGGATGCGACCAATGACGAGTTGGCGCCCCTGGTCGAGATCCTGCGGGTGAAGGGCGGGCGGACCTCGCAACTGGCGCACACCGCGGCTTTCCGCGCGCACTTCCCCGACCATCGCGCCTACGTGGACGACATCGTGGCCGACCTGCAGAAGTTTGGCGGAAACACGCTGGCCAACCAGGTGCTGCGCGAGGGCCGAGGCGTGCCGTACGCCGTGATTCTGGAAAATGTGGCCAAGCGGGTGGGCGTGGCGTACCGGGGGCGGTCGGCGCACGAGGTCGAGACCGAGATCGTGGCGCGGATCATGAGCGATGCCTACGCCACCATGTCGCGCGAGGAGCAGATGGCGCTGGTGCAGTCGCTGAAGATCCGGGACCGGCGGAAGCTGCTGGCGCCGGGCGGGACCGAGGCGCTGCGGCTGGCCATCCAGCACTCGGGCTTCGCGGCCTACAAGGCGAGCGCGATCGCGGCCAACGCGGTGTCGCAGCAGTTGCTCGGGCACGGGTTGAGCCTGGCCGCCAACGCCGGGCTGGCGAAGGGGATCGCGATGTTTGCCGGGCCGGTGGGACTGGCATTTACCGGTTTCCTGGTGGCCCACAGCGCGGCGGGTCCGGCGTACCGAGTGACGGTGCCGGCGGTGATCCACATCGCCGCCGTGCGCGCCGCACGCGCCCTACCCGCGCCAAGCCGGTGGGAGCAGGTGCGGGAGTTCGTCCAGGACAACTGGCTGGTGCTGCTGTTTTGCGTGGTCATCGTGATGCTGGCGGTTTCGCTGGTGGTGCAGTATCACCGGTAGACCCCCCCCCCCATCTTGCGGGCTAAAGTCCTCACAACACACGACTTAGGTGTGGGGTGGCGTGCTAAAGTCCTCTATCCATTGGAGTTATTCCCAAAGTCCTCTTAATAAAGGACTTAAGGGTAGCTCGCGCACCGTCGATGGCGGGTTTCGTTTTTATCCCTATTTCCAGCATAGCGAACTGGCGGAATGACTACGCCAATGCTTGTGGAAACGAGTTTCTGCAATCCATGGATCAGCAAATCCCCGTTCGACTTCGCCTTGCTGCGCAAAGCTTCGCTCAGGATGACAGGTATGGGTGGACACGCGGGCTTTGTCGCGTTTGACATGCGTGCCCTCCGGAATGCGGGAAGAAGCTTAGCACTGTTCCTGCGTTCTTGAGCCGCGAGATTTTGCAGCACGCAGAATGCGTAGCCGGCCGACCATTCCCGTTGACACTTCTATAATCGGGGCGCATGGATGGCCAGCAGCAGAAGCCGATCGTCACCGACGCGCACGCGCACCTCTACGACTGGCGCGAGAATACGCATACGTTTCTGGAACAGAGAGACCCGGCACTGGAGGCCCTGATTGGGGACTATGCGTCGCTTCCGCGAGTGTTCGGATTGGAGGACTACCTCCGGCTGAACCCAAACGTGGAGGTGGCCGGGATCGTGTGGAATGAGTTCGTCTCGACTGATGCCGTACGCGAGGTCGAATGGGCGCAGCGGCTGGCCGACTCGGCACAGGTTCCGCTGGCCCTGGTGGGATTGGTCGATTTCCTGTCGCCGGAGCTTGATCGAGTTCTGGATAGTATACGAGGGCTGCCGCAATGTGACAGGCGTGCGTCAGCACCTGGGGTGGGCGCTCACGAATGCGGACCGGCCATCCACAGCGTCCGGCAGCCCGTTGCGGAATCCGGCTTTTCTGCGCGGTCTGAAGCGATTGCAGGGGCGGCGCTTCCGTTGTTCGCTGGAAGTGTTCTCGCCACAATTGCCGGACCTTCTACCGATGGTGAAAGCCTGCCCGGAGACGGGGTTTGCCATAGCGGTGATGGGCTGGCCGGCACCTCCGTCGCAGCAGGTATTTGCGGAATGGCGCCGCGATCTCCAGAGATTGGCGGCGCATGCCAACGTGCAGATCATCGTTTCGGCATTTGAGGTCGTGTTTGGACGTGACTGGACGGTGGCGGCGGTGCAGCCCTGGGTCGATACCGTCTTCGAGATCTTCGGCACAGGGCGGGTGATGTTTGGCAGCCACGCGCCGATTGCGACACTCGCGACGAACCGGCCGTTTCCGTACGACGCCTGCCTTGCTGTGACGTCTGGATTGTCTGCGGAGGAGCGCCATGCAGTGCTGCATGCGAATGCGCACGCCTGGTTCTTTGCGGAAGCGGGGTGATCCTTCTTAGAGACACGTGGTTCAGAAGAAGGTAACTCCGCCCACCCTCCACGTTGCCCCGGAGAAAAGGGGTACCCGGCAGACAATCACGGCAACAGAGCGAGTAGGATATAATCCTACTCGCGGAGGGCTCTAGATGCGATCCACGCAGCAACTGAGCATTACGCTGCCGATCGGGATGGCGCAGCTTGTGCGGGCGAAAGTGGAATCCGGTGAATATGCCAGCGAGAGCGAGGTGATCCGTGACGGACTGCGGGCCCTGCAGGCGCGCGATCAGGCCGTGGAACGCTGGCTACGTGAGGAAGTTGCGCCGGCCTATGAGGCGATGAAGGCTGATCCATCGCGCGGCATCCCGGCAGACCAGATGCGGGCTGCGCTGACGGAGAAACAAGCTGTTGCTTTCCAAGGTGGCAAGAAACGGCGCCGGTGAACTATCGTGTCATCTTCTCCCCGGAAGCGCAGGGGCGACTGCTCGATATTCACAGTTACATCGCCGATAAAGCATCGCCCGAAATCGCGGCCGAGTTTACCGAAGCGACTGCGCGCTTATACTCGCATGCGAACGGAACCGGGGCCCTGAAGCGCGTTTCTGGAGGGGTGAGGTATGGGCCCTGCGGCGGTCGGCATTCGCATGCATTCCGGTTGGGGAGCGGTGGTGGCGCTTGCCCGTGAGGGACGCCATATCGAACTGCTCGACCGGCGGCGGGTCAGCGTGGCGGTCCAGGGCATGAGTGGCGGCAAGCAGCCATATCACTTCGTCGAGAGACTGCCGCTTGCCGACGCCGAGGCGGGGCTATGCGAGATCGCCGCGGCAGCAGATGGGCTGGCTGTGGAGGCGATGGCGACCGTGGTGGGAGACCTGTCGGCGCACGGCTACGCTATCGAGAGCGCGGCGATTCTGCTGGCTTCACCGCGGACCGTGCCTCCGCTGGCGAAGATCCTGGCTTCGCATGCGTCGATCCACGCCGCGGAAGGCGAGTTCTTTCGCAACGTGGCGTGGCGGGCGTGCGAGGGGATGCATCTGCATGTCGCGGGTTTTCGCGAGCGTGGCTTGGAAGAGGAGGCGCGGCGGGTTCTGGGAGCATCGTTCGCCGGGACGGTGCGGGAGCTTGCGCGTGTGGGGAAAGCGGCGGGGCCGCCGTGGACTGCGGATCAGAAATGCGCGGCCTGGGCGGCGGTATTGTGTCTGGCGAAGGGGTGTTGAAAATGCGGTCTGCGCTTTCGCGCAGAGCCCACCCTTTGCGCCCGACTTCCTATCAACTCGGAATGATCGTGCCGCGCAAAGGATGGGGCACCCGGGTCTTTCCTAATTGCTCTGCGGCGGAAGAGGTATTTCGATCCGTGACCGGTCGCCCTATGCTTTCGGCATGCCGCAAGGGCTCAGGCGCATTTACGCGAAGGGGCATCTGCATTTTGTCACCTGCAGCTGCTATGGGCGTAATCCGTATTTAGGGACGGCGGAGCGGCGCGATGCATTTGTTTCGCTGCTGGAGAAAGTGCGGGCGAAGTTTGGCTTGGGGGTGATTGGGTACGTGGTGATGCCGGAGCACTTTCATCTCTTGATGGAAGAGCATGAGGTAGTGATGCCTTCGGCGGTGATGAAGATACTCAAGCAGCGTTATGCGCGATGCGTGCCGGAGAGCCCAGTGTGGTCTGCACGATTCTATGACTTCAATGTGTGGTCGATGCGGAAAGTGGAAGAGAAGCTCGGGTATATGCACCTGAATCCGGTGCGGCGCGGGCTGGTGGCGTTCACTTTGGATTGGAAATGGAGCAGTGCGGGATTCTATGCCGGAATGGGTGATGGAGTCGTAACGGTTGGGCCGCCGAAGGTGGGTCCGGTTCTGGAGTTTACGTCAATAGAGGAACGGACCCGGGTGCCCCATCCTTTGCGCGGTGTGGGAATTCCGGATTGAGGTGAAGTGGAGCGCAAAGGGTGGGCTCTGTGCGCAGCACAGATTGGGTTTTGGTGTCGGTCATGTGTTGTGGTTGGGAAGTTAGAAAGCGCAACAGATGGGCACTTGGATTACCTAAAGTCGGCTGATTATTACCGTAGTGCTGATCTTTATGCAAGTGGTTCTGGATCATGGACTAAGAAATATATAGATTCGACACTTGACATTAGTCGGGAGCTTCACAATTTTCGATGCGTGCTAGTACCGATAACGTAAACAGGAGGGTTAGGGTTTTGGGGCTACTTTCGGCTCTAATTGGGAAGACGAAATCATCAAGCAGTAATCCTGAAATCATTGATGCGACCGCAAACGGAATCGCGCAGTGCATTGCCGACGTATACTCTGCTGCAGAATTCGAGCGCCACTTTGGCGATGAACACTTGGCAGTGGGTTGGTCAGAGAGTGATGCTCTTGCGGCTTGGTACTCGTTGGGAAATCTAGCTCTTGTGATTTCTGTTTGGCAACACTATCGCGAGCATCATAGGGCAAGTACAATGATCGATCTTGTTCGGTCGAAGCTGACCGGCCATTGGGCTATGCCCGATGCGACCTTCGAGCGATTAACGTTGTTGTTGGAAGAAACAGAAGAGCAGTCTGTAAGATCTTTTAACTCCTGCAGAAACGGTCAAGAACTATCGCGGTTTTTTGGTCGGTACGTCAGCCTTATTTTAGGTGCCCCGGTGCCCTTTACTGATAGGTCAGATTTTGAATACGAGCTTCTTGGTGTACAGCACTTAGGCAAAGATCCGGCTAAGATCGCTTCATTAACGGGTCCGTTTGTCAGTTTGGTTACCGCAACCAAGCGATTCCTCAAAACTGTGAGAGCTTAAGTCAAACATTCGACAATCTGTCGCCTTAGCCTGAATGGCCGCTATGGCCTCTTCCAATTGAAACCAAAGCGCCCCTGACGGGGCGCTTTGGTCTTGCGCGAGCGCGTCTGCCTGAACGGCCAGTTCAGTCCGCGAGGACGCCTTCTTCCACTGGGGTCTGGTCGACTTTGTCGTACCAGGAGTGGGCTTTCTGGAGGGCCTGGTTGACGTTCGAGATGTTCTCGACGCCCTGGGTGTCGAGCCAGTCGCGGAAGGCTTTGGGGCCGTTCTGGGCGTAGACCTTGATGCCGTCCTTCCAGGTGGCGCGGCCGCAGAGGACGCCGTTGAAGGGCGCTCCGGACTCGCCGGCGAGCTGGAGAGTCTCGATGAAGACCGGGTTCGAAACACCAGCCGACAGATAAATGAAGGGCTTGTGGGTGGTGGAAGCGGCGTCGCGGAAGTGCTGCAGCGCTTCGTCGCGGGTGTAGGCGACTCTCGCCCTTGAAGGCCTTGGAGCCCTGGACGAACTCCATCTGCACGGGGACTTCTACCTTAAGCACGTCCACGCCGTATTTCTCCTTGCCGAACTCGGCCATGGAGCCGGAGACGATGGAAGGCTTGCGCTTGGCGTACTCGAGGCCCTTCTCGTCTTCGCCGTGGACGGCGTAGCCGACGAACTCGAGAAAGAAGGGGATGTCGTGGGCGCGGCACTCGTCGCCGATGCGCTCGATAAAGGCGTGCTTCTGGTCGTTGATCTCGGACTTCTCAAAAGGCGTGTAGTAGAGCAGGACCTTGATGCAGTCCGCGCCGGCTTCCTTGAGGCGGCGAACGGACCAGTGGTCGAGCAGGTCGGGCAGGCGGCCGGGCTCGGTGGCGTCGTAGCCGGTCTTTTCGTAGGCGAGCAGCAGGCCGGCATCGTGGCGGTGCTTGGAGGCGGGGAGGCCGTACTCGGGGTCGAGCAGGATGGCGGAGGCGTACTGGGTGAGGACGTCGGTGACCAGGGTTTTGAACTCTTCAAGCGCGCCGGCGGGGACGTCGGAGATGCCGCGTTCCTTGGCGAGGGACTTCTGCAGCGAGCCGCGCTGGTCCATGGCGGCGGCGGCGATGACGCCGCGTTCGTTGGAGACGGCGCGGAGACCTTCGAGCTTTCCGGGGGTGAGTCTGATCATGGTGGTGTGGTCCTTTATGGTGCGCGAAGCGCGGGATAAGGCTGACTGGGTAATTGTACGACTGGGTTGCTGTTGGCGAGAAAACCAGCCGCGGGTCCTTCGACTCCGCTGCGCTCCGCTCAGGATGACAGCGGTGAGAACTTATTTGGAAGCAGCGAGGAGGTCACGCTGCGTGGCGAGCAACTGCGCGATGCCGGCCTGGGCGAGATCGAGCATCTCGAGCATGCGGGCGCGGGGGAAGGGGTGGCGCTCGGCCGTGGCCTGGACCTCGACCAGGCCGCCGTCTTCGGTCATGACCACGTTGGCGTCGACGTCGGCCTGAGAGTCCTCTTCGTAGGCGAGGTCGAGCAGGAGCTCGCCTTCGACGATGCCGACCGAGGTGGCGGCGACGAGCTGGCGCAGGGGCGATTGCTTGAGGGTGCCGGCAGCGGTGAGGCGGCCCAGGGCGAGCGCGAGCGCGGCGCAGGCACCAGTGATGGCTGCGGTGCGGGTACCTCCGTCGGCCTGGAGGACGTCGCAATCGAGGATGACCGTGCGCTCGCCTAGGGCGTGCATGTCGGTGACGGCGCGGAGCGAGCGGCCGATCAGGCGCTGGATTTCGTGGGTGCGGCCGGAGACCTTGCCACGTTCGGATTCGCGCGGCGTGCGGGTGAGGGTGGCGCGAGGCAGCATGCCGTATTCGGCGGTGACCCAGCCGCGGCCGGAGTTGCGCAGCCACGCGGGGACGCCGGTTTCGACCGTAGCGTTGCAGAGCACGCGGGTGTATCCGAGCTCGATCAGGACGGAGCCTTCCGCGGTGGGGACGAAGCCGGGAGTGAGGCGGACGGTGCGGAGCTGGTCAGCGGCGCGGTTGCCGGGGCGAAAAGAGGCCGGAGCGGCGGGTAAGTGAGGGGGCGTGGAAGACATGCGGTCATTGTATGGGAGCGGTCGGGCGGGGGTTGTGATCGCGAATCACGGTGCGAGCGCTTGCGACTTTGGTAACTGCACGCCGAAGAAAGTGCTCACGAAAAAGCCAGTGTAGGCCGAAGAGGGAAACGGAGGCAGGCGTGCGGTATAGCTGAAGTGCTGTTTCGACGCACTTTTGGTTACAACTGGTGTTATTACAAAAGTTAGCGCGGATCTCAGTTTGTCGCTGACTCCCAAAAGAGAACTTCATAGAATGCAGACATACACCGAGCTACCCGCACCTATGCATAGTGACGCACATATCGATGTGGAGAGCGGAAAGCTCCACTTACTCGTGGTGGACAGGGACCCTGCAATCCGTGCGGCATGCGCGGAAATAGGAGCCAAGCGGGGTTTTGTGCCCGAGAGCGTGGCCAGCATACGCGAAGCACAGTCGCTGATGCGTACCCAGGGCAGTGACATATTGGTGATCGACCTGCAGGCGCCCTATCGGGAGGGGCTGGCGCTGCTTGAAGAGGTGAAGACACTCAAGCCGGAAACGTCGGTTATCGTGATGACGGCGTCGGGTTCGATCGGGACGGCGGTCGAAGCCATGCGCGCGGGGGCGACGGATTACCTGACCAAGCCATTCGCGCTGGAAGAGTTTTCCGCAATTCTGGAGCGGGCCGCGGACCGACGGCATGCTAATGGTGCAAGCCGCAGCCTGCGCGAGCGCCTCCGCAGCCAGCAAGGGGTGGGGAACCTGGTGGGGCGGAGCCCGGAGATGGAGCGCTTGTACCGCATCCTGGCCAAGGTCGCGCAGAGCACGCATCCCGTCTTGATTCTTGGCGAAGACGGCACCGGTAAGGAACTGGTAGGCCGGGCGATTCACTCGAACGGGAGCAGCGCGAGCAAGCCGTTTATTCCGGTCGATTGCGGTTCGTTTGTGCCCGCGATGATCGAGAGCGAGCTGTTTGGGTATGTGCAGGGCGCCTTTCCTGGCGCGAACCGGGATTCTGCCGGGCTGCTGGCAGCAGCCGAGGACGGAACGGTTTTTCTCGATGAGATCGGCGAAATCCCACTCGATCTGCAGGCCAAGTTGTTGCGCGTTCTGCAGGAGAAAGAAGTCAGGCCGGTGGGGGCCACCCACCGTGTGCCCGTCCGGGCGCGTATCCTGGCGGCGACCAATCGGGACCTGGGTGCAATGGTTTCCAAGGGGAGCTTCCGCAAGGATCTGTATTACCGGCTGAACGTGGTGAACCTGCGCATTCCACCGCTGCGGGAACGGCGTACGGACATCCCGCTGCTCGCCGCGCACTTCCTGGACCGCATGGGACGGGAAAGCGGTGGGCAGCTTTACCCTGAGCGACGATGCGTTGCGCACCATGATGGAATACGACTGGCCCGGCAACGTCCGCGAACTGGAAGACGCAATCGACCGTGCGTGCGCGCTTTCCTCCGGGCCGGTGCTGCACCTGGGGGATCTTCCCGTCCAGTTACAGAATCATCGACTGGAAGCGAAACGGGCAGCCGCCGTCGTTGCAGCGCCCCCGGTGGAGGTGAGCAAGCCGAAGCCGGAGCCCACAGTCACGCCACTGGCGGAACTCGAAAAGCAAGCCATTCTCACTACCATCCAGCAGCTCAAAGGCGACAAGCTGCTGGCGGCGCGGTTGCTGGGAATCGGGAAAACCACGCTTTACCGAAAGCTCAAAGAGTACGGCATGGGCGACACGTTGGCACTCGAGAGTTAGGCAGCAGACGCTTGGGGCACCGTACACTGCCTTCCATAAGTAGTTCGAAAATCCGGACAGTGTGTGCGGTTAGCTGAGCAATATGGAAGGCGTGCCGGGCAGTAATCTCCGTGAATGTCGCGGCAGAATAGCAGAAAGGGCCAGGTAGGAATGGAAAGCGTCCTCATGATCACGGCGCTGGAGGGAGCGGAAAACTGTGCCGCAACCCTTGGACGCCAGCTCGGGTATTCCGTGGAGGTCGCAAAGGACCTGCAGGGGGCACTGGCGTCGTTGCGTGGGCGCGAATATTCCGTCGTCGTGGTGGATGAATCCGTCGCCGAATCCGATTCCCGCTACGCAGACCTGTTGTGGAGAAGCATGGGGTTGGCTATTCCGTTGCAGGTCAATTTCGCGATCACCGGCAGCTCGCGCCTGGCCAGAGATATTCGGGCAGCGCTTTCCCGCCGTGAACAGGAACAGGCGTTATCGATGCGAGCGGCGACGACGAGCATCGAGCGCGAGCTGAAATCGACCGTAACGGGCCTGCTGCTGCAATCGCAACTAGCGCTGGCCGAACCGGCGGTGCCCGCGAACCTTGCGGACAAACTGAGGCTTGTGGTCGAACTCGCCGGGAACCTGAAGCAACGCTTGGACATGCCGCAAGCCTGATGCGGAATCGCAGTGCGCCGCCGTGTGCCTCGACCGCGCACCAACCATGCTGTACCAGGCGACCACACTAGAGGTTGCCCCAGGCGATCTCCCTGGTGATGTATTTCGATGGCCTGGTGGCTATCGGCACTGCTGCAGCGCCATGCGGATCAAACGCCCGGCGCAACTCCGCGAGAGCATCTTCCGTTCACTCGCATCCTTCGTTTCCAGAGCCGGCCTGCAGGATGACCTGACCTTTGCCCTCCTGCGGCTTTGACGCGACCCGCAGTTATCGGCCGGACGGCCACACTGCACGATCGGTTCTCGGTAGTAGAGTAGGTGCGAGCCGGCTCACATCGGCCTTGGATCTGCGTTGTGATTACCGCCAGTCTGCACGGAAGCCGCAAGGAGGAACTGCATGCGAACCGCAATGTGCCGATTGCTTTTCGTCGCTACCACGCTCGGGGCTGCCCTGTGCCCGGCAATCGGAGCCGGCGCGCAGTCCACCTCGCCTGGATTTCTGCTCGCACTTTCCAAACGCGATCATTCGCTCGCCATCGTGGATCCGCATACGCTGAAGGTCATCGGGCGTGCTCCCGTCGGTCCGGATCCCCACGAGGTCATTGCGTCTTCCGATGGGAAGACAGCGTATGTCTCTATCTACGGCGGCGGGCGCTACCATGCGCTTTCTGTCATTGACCTGGTCGGGCACAAGGCACTGACCGCCATAGATACCGGAGCCTTGAATGGCCCACACGGTCTCGCGTTTGTGGGCGGAAAGGTCTGGTTCACAGCCGAAGGCGCCAAAGCCGTCGCGCGCTATGATCCGGCATCCGGGAAGATTGATTGGATCATGGGCACCGGCCAGAACCGCACGCACATGTTGTATGTCACCCGGGACGAGAAGCAAATCTATACCACCAACGTCAGCTCCGCGACCGTTAGCATTCTAGAGAAGGTCGCGCTTCCGCCCATCGCGCCACCTCCCGGAATGCGGCCATCACAAGGCCCGCCTCCTCCTCCGCCGCCAGGAGGGAATGCACCGCGGATGGATTGGAACGAAACTGTGATTCCGGTAGGCAAGGGCGACGAGGGCTTTGACGTCTCGCCCAACGGACGCGAACTCTGGACTGCGAACGCGCAGGACGGCACCCTTTCCATCGTCGACCTCGCGACGCGAAAGGTCGCGGCCACGCTGGACCCAAAGACCTTTGGGGCAAACCGGCTGAAGTTCACTCCGGATGGAAAGCTCGTTCTGATTTCCAGCCTGGGTGATGGCGACCTCGTGATCTACGACGCAGCCTCCCGCAAGGAATTCAAGCGGGTGCATGTCGGCCACGGAGCTGCGGGCATTCTGATGGACCCCGATGGAACCCGCGCCTTCATCGCCTGCACGCCGGATAATTACATCGCGGTGCTGGACCTGAAGACCTTCGAGGTGAAAGGCCATATCGACGTGGGCGGCGAGCCGGACGGCTTAGCGTGGGCAACGCGAGCGAGTGCGCGATAAGAGAGCGCAGTTGGAAGCGGCGATCAGTGCGCGGGTCTTCCCAGTGCCGTCCGTTGAATCGAGTTGAGAAGAAGTGTCTGCTGCCCGGGGTGCAGTGGCCATGCTTGGTGTTTCCACAGAAGCTCCCCGTACAGGCCTGGAGGTAGTGTTACCGTTGCGGCCCAGCGATTGCCATCCGCACGATATGCGGCCCGTACTTCTCCGGCAGGGACGGGCATGGCCACTTCCAGATGATGCAAACCTTTCAGATGTGGAGTTATCCGAACTCTTCTGAACCCTGGCGCAGCCGGCCGTATGCCCGCAACAACTGTCAGCAGATCATAATTCGGGCTCGCGCTCCAGGCATGGCAATCAGAACGAGTGGGTTCCGGTGTCTCCGCCCATGTGCTCAGTCCCAGATCCAGCATGTTGTACCAAGGACCCAACTGTTGCAGATAGAGGTCACCGAGACCAGCATGGTCAAGAGCGCGGAAGAGGTAGAAGCGGAAGTAATAACTCAATGGAGACAGAGAAGGAACTGTGCTTCCTGCGGTCGACGTACTCTCTTTCCCGTCCGCCGCCAGGACTTTCTCAATGATTTGCTTCCGGCGCTCCTGCGGTGCAACATCGAGCAACACCGCAAGAACGTTCGCCTCCCCACTCCATGAGCTCTTCATTGGAGTATCGGCGTAGAGCCCGTGCTCTGGGTCCCAGCTCTTACGATTGAGTGCGCTGGTTGCTTTCCTGACAATCGCGAGATATTGTTCCACTCTCTCTTTGCTGCCAAATTCCGCTTCCATTTCTGAGGCAGCCTGCAACGCTTCTATGAATTGCAGGGTGAGAAAAGTCGATCCACCGTCCACGTCCTGCGGAGGAATGCCATCCTTATAATTGGCCGTCCAGTCGGCAAATTCCCACCATTTCATGTTGCCGAGCAGACCATCCGGGCGAAGATGAGCTGCATACCAGTCGACCACGGTACGGGTGTGAGGAAGGGTCTCCTTCACAAGTGGAAGATCATCGACATACATCCAGTAATCGTGGAGCATGTTCACCCACAGAAGCGAGAATGGTGGTATGAACTGTGGCAGGCTAGAGGGATAGCGGCTTTCGGTGATGCCTTCCGGAGTACGGGAATTATCGATGTTTGTTATTGCCTGGCGAGCGAGGCGTGGGTCACCCGTCACGACATAGGAAATCAGGGCCTGGATCCGGGTATCACCGACATATTGCAGTTGTTCCCAATAAGGTGCGTCCATGTACGTCTCGTGAGCGTCGAGACGAGCGGTGCGCCAACCCGTCTCCCAGATCCGATCTAACTCACGGATGTCGCCCGTGATTTTTGCTTTGGCATCGAATGGGTAAGCGGAGAACCAGGCCCGTAGCGAATCCAGTCTCAGCGGCTCCGACTTCGTGGTGATCTCGATTTGCAGATAGCGCCAGGTACGCCACCACAGCGGCTGGAATGCGTGCGCATCGCCTCCGCCTGCGACGAAAACGTCCGTTATGCCCTCTATGTGCCGGCCCGCTACGAGATTGCGATTGCCCTTATTCCCTTGAGCGTCATACAGTGCCTCCGAATACGTTAACCGGATTTCAGAGCCTCGGCCGCTACTGACCGTCAGTTCCGGATAGGCAGTCTGCAGCGTGCGATGATCGAGAAGCAAAGTGACGTGCGAGTTCGCCGGAATTTCCAGTGGTTCCAACGGGAAGGTCGGCATCGATGGAAGTCCGTCTACGCGGACCGGGGAACCGGCATCTACAAGCCGACGCTCCATCGGAGGCAATAAATCCTCAACGAGCTCCCAGTGAGTCGGCGCATCCTGGGCTTCCCGTGTTGCCGCAGGCCCCAACAGTAGAGGTTCTTGCCAGTCCGAGGAATCTACGCCTGGTTGGTCCCACCCCCATTCGAGGATGCGGCCATCTATCATTTCGGCAGGGCCCGCGGCGTAGTAACCTCGCACGTCGTCATGGCCAAGGGCAGCGCGTCCAGGTTCCTGCCGCACATGCCACCCTTTCCCGGTGTCTGCCGCTCTTTCTGCCTGCGTATCTCCCTGCATCAGAAATCCCGTGCGATCGCTCATCTGTGCGACAGGCGCAAGCTCGGCGAAGTTCCACACGGTTGCAGCAAGTACATTGTTTCCGGTGTGCAAATAGGGTGCGAGATCAACAGTCTCGAAGCGCCAATGAAGCAGGTCGCCGCGCGCCGGGCCTTCGGCTGCGTACTTTCCATTCACGTGAAGCAGAAATCGATTGTCAGCGCTCACGTGGACCCAATAATGCGCAGGGATGCTGGAAAGCGCAATTTCCCTACGAAAGTAAAAGACTCCTGGAGACCTCGCAGGCACTGCCGGGCTCGTAATCCAATTGGCCGTCCAACGAGCTGCGACCAATTCAGGGTTGAGAGGCGAATTGCCTGGCGTGGATGCAAAAGCGATGAGAGCGCTCGACAAACACGCTAGTAACGCATAGCAGAGGCCGCGACGTAATTTGACGTGAATTGATGCCGCATAATCCATTTGATGGCCTCCACTTACATCAAGTTCACGACAACGATTCCTTCACTGCGTCTCATAGTCCTCGCAATGCGACCGTGACGTTCCGCCCGCTCCTATGATCGAGTGCGTGCCGAAGTTAAGAGTGTACAGTTGTCTTTTTGAATGGGTAAGTCGCTAACTTGGAAGTGGTGGCCAGAGACGGGATCGAACCGCCGACGCCGGCCTTTTCAGGGCCGCGCTCTACCACTGAGCTATCTGGCCAGCTTGTGCACGGGTGGGTGTGCGCTGGTGTTGCCGGACACTTTCCTGGTGGCTCGAAGTCCGCGCGCATGGCTCGGAAGAGCGGGAACGGCCTCAGCAACAACTGGCACAGTATAGCAATCGGCAGCCCCGCCCGCCAACTTGCGGCGTACGCGGGCTGTTCGTGTTTACCGGCGCGCTGTGCCCCGCGAGATCACCAGCGAAGAGTCACAGTTTGCTTCTGGTAGCCGCTGCCCTCCGGAAAATGGACCTGGATAGTGTGAGCGCCGATATCGCCGCCCTCTGCTGTTGCCTGTGTCTTCGGATCATTGATGCGCAGCGGAAGAGTGTGCGTGCTGCCACCCTGCGCCGCAAGCAGCAGGGTGAGGCTGTGTGCGGTGGTTTGCTGCTGCAACACCTTCATTTGCGCAGTGCTGGCGCCAGGTAAGGGGAGCGCGTTGTCCGCGCCTTCGTCGAGGCCCACCTCGACAGGAGGGAGCGGCAGTCGGAGTTCATGCCCGTCGGCAGTGATGTGCGCCGCGGGGTCGCGGCTGGTCAGCTTCAGACTGGCGCCGCTTTTCGGCATGAGGCGCACGACCATGAAGCCGCTGGCGCGCTGGTAGTCGAGGTCGACGCTCGCTGCTCCGATGCGCACGTTGTGGAGCGCGGCGCGGTCCCATTGTGCGGGCAGGTGCGGATCGACGGAGATTGCGCCGTGCGCGGCGTCAAAGCTGAGGCCAAACAGCCCGCGCACCGCGGGGATGAGCACCATGGCAGAGGACCAGAGCTGGTGCGAGGTGCTGCGGCCAAAGGGAACGAAGTAGTCGCCGCTGAGCAGTTCTGTAACAGCGCCAAGATCCTGTTCTGTGGTCAGGTTGGCGGTCTGCATGGTATGCGCGTAGCCGCTGAGCGTGCGCCCGGTGCGGTACTCCGCGATGGCCGCCCAACCGGTGAAGAGCGGCCACACCGAACCCTGGTGATAGCTGATGGGGTCATACAGAGCTTCGTGATTGCCCAGGTCTCGCAGGCCCCAGTCGGTCGAAAACTCGGCCGAATCCCAGCGGGTGAACATGGCATCGGGCTGCGGCAGGGCGTAGTGGCCATCCCACCAGGCCACGGCGGGATAAATGGTTGCGGTGGTGTCCAGCCCCTTGGCGCCGTTGAAGCTGAAGGCGTACATGCCATTGGGCCGCGCATACTCCTGCTCGAGCTTCGCGGCCACGGCGGCGGCGCGGGCGCTGGCCTGCGTGGAGAGATCGGTCTTGTTCAGCATCGCGCTCAGTCGGGCCATCGCGCCGCTTGCCTGCTGATCGAGCGCCGCGAGATAGATCTCCTGGTGCGGCATGCCGGGCGGCCAGCTTTCTACCCAGCCGGTGCCCTGCGAGTTGTCGTAGATGCCGTCCCCATCGGAGTCGTGCGTGCGTTCAAAGGTCCACGCCTTTTCGACCGCGTCCCAGTGGGTGCGCAGAAAGTCGGTATCGCCGCTGGCGTTCACGTAGTCTTCCATGGCCATCAGGAACAGCGGTGTGGCATCTGCAGCGGCGTACTCATAAGGGAAGGACGCCCAGTCTACTTCGTCGGCGGTTTGCGAATACTCGTGCGGCATTTTGCCGTCGGCGCGTTGGCGCGCGATGAGGAAGGCGAGCTCGGTGCGAGTGAGTGCGAAGTCGCCATAGCTGTTTATGCCATAGATGGTGTAGAGCGAATCGCGTCCGAAAAACCAGCCGAAGCCGGGACGCGCCGAGTCGCCGGAGGAGTAGAAGCCGGCCACCAGGCCAGTCTCCTGTCCGTGGCGCACCCGAAGCTGATCGATGGCAATCTGCGCCCAGCGGAAGTCTGCGTTGAAGGCGGCGTCCGGCGTTTCCGCGGTCATGCGCGTGTCGAAGAATTTTGCGTAGTAATCGGCGGTCTGGCGATACAGGGTCGCGATCTGCGCCTGCTGTTGCTCGAGCGCTGCGCCAAGGCTCTTCTCTGTGGCGGATTCCTTCGTGCGCCCGGCGGCAAGCAGCAGCGGATAGACGCGGCCGGCGTCACGCTTCGGGTCGTAACGCAAAACAAGCTGCAGCGGAAAGGTCTTCGGGCGCTCCTGGTAGGGAGCGAGAATCCCGGGCTCCGTGCCTGGCATGGCGATGGCGGCGGCCAGGTTCGGCACGTCCAGATGCAGCATGTACCAGCCCGGCCCGGTTGCGTTCGCGGCAGCGCCGCTCGTTGCGGACACCCACTCGGGGCTCACGTTGCCGAATTGCGGCGCGGGCCACATCGGCTTGACCTCCGGCGTAAAGGAGAAGGTCAGCGTCATGGGCCGCGAGGATTCGATCTGGAAAATGGCCATCACGCCCGTGTCGCTGCGGCCAGGCGACGGGGCTTCGCACTGCGTGGCAAACATTGTCTGCCGCAGCGTGAAGGCAATGTGGGCATAGGTGATGGTGGTGTGATCGGGATGGACCTCGATCTCCGCTGCGTGTGCGTTCACATCGATGGGCACGTCGTAGCCCTCGACGCGAGCCTCAATGGAAAGATGGCTGAGCAGCTTGACCGGGAAGATCCACGCTTCGAACTCGCCATTTTGCTGGCCCAGAATAGCGCCGCACTCCCCTGCGACGGTGAACGGCTTCTCGGCCTCGGTGTGCTGGCGGATGACGAGTCCGCGCTGCTCGACCGGAAACGCCGGGACCGGCTTCAGCCAGTCCTGCGCATGTGCCATCATGCCGAACACAAAAAACATTGCAACATGCCCTACACTGCTACACACACGGCGAAAGGTCGTCCGTTTCATGGTGCCTATGCTACGTCCTAAGCTCCTTTTGTGGCAGCGTGTTTGCTGCGTGCTTGCGGTTGTTTTCTATGTCGCTCCAGGCTGGGCTCGACCGGCGGCGGCGCGCGGGCACGCAGGGTCGGAGGCGCGCGCCGCGGCCGCAATGGACGAGGCCGAGCGCGAGGGGCCGCTGGCGTTGCATGCGTTTCTATACGCGATGCCAAAGGGCGGCGACCTGCACAATCACCTTTCCGGCGCGGTGTATGCGGAGTCTTGGATTCGTGCCGCCGGGGAAGACGGCTTGTGCGTGAACCCGGTGGCGCTGGCCTTTGTGCACCGAAGCGAAGGCGCTGCGCCCAATACCTGCGCGCCTGGAACCGTGCCCGCGACGGAGCTGCCGCAAGACCAGCACCTGTATGACGAGCTGATCGATTCTTTCTCCATGCGAACGTTTGTGCCCACCACCGCGACCTCCGGGCACGACCACTTTTTCGATTCGTTCGCAAAGTTCGGCGGCACCAGCCATGCGCATCTGCCGGAGTGGCTGGATGAAGTGAGCGCGCGCGCCGCTGCGCAGAACGAACAGTACCTGGAACTGATGCACACGCCGGATATCGGACCGTCGATCGAGCTGGCGACGCGCATCGGCTTTGAACCAAATTTCGCCGTGTATCGACAGCGCCTGCTCGATGCCGGGCTAAGCCGGCAGATACCGGCGCTGCGGCAGGAGATGGACGGATACGAAGCGCGGCAGCGTGCGATGGAACACTGCGGTACGCCGCAAGCAGCCCCCGCATGCCAGGTGGCGGTGCGGTACATTTTCCAGGTGCTGCGCAACATGCCTCCGGAGGCCGTCTTCGGGGAGCTGGTGCTGGGCTTCGAGCTGGCCTCGGCTGATCCGCGCTTTGTGGGCCTGAACCTGGTGCAGCCCGAAGACGCGTTCTTCTCCATGCGCGATTACACACTGCATATGCAAATGCTCGCGGCGCTGCGCCCCTTCTATCCGAAGGTGAAGCTGTCGCTGCACGCCGGCGAGCTGGCGCCGGGGCTGGTGCCGCCTGCCGGCCTTTCATTCCACATTACGTCCGCGGTGGAGGTGGCCAGGGCTGAGCGCATCGGGCACGGCGTGGATGTGATTTACGAGAATCATCCATTCGCGCTGCTGGAGACGATGGCCGCGCGCCATGTGCTGGTGGAGGTCAATCTCACCAGTAACAACGTGATCCTCAACGTGGAGGGCGACGACAGCCCGTTCCCGCTTTATCTCGCGTATCGCGTGCCGGTGGCGCTTTCGACCGATGACGAGGGCGTTTCGCGCATTGATCTGACCCATGAATTCCAGCGCGCGGTGGAGACGTACGACCTGACCTATGGCGAGCTGAAACGCATGGTGCGCAACAGCATGGAATACAGCTTTCTGCCCGGGGAAAGCCTGTGGCGCGATCACGAGTACGGCGAGCCGGTTTCGGCCTGTCGCGGGCAGGTGGGCAGCGACAAGCCCTCGGCAAGGTGCCGGGCGGTGCTGGACACCAGCCAGAAGGCGCAGCAGCAATGGGAGCTGGAGCGGCGCTTTCGCGCATTTGAAACGGCTTTGCCGGGGAGCGCGGAGCTCCCGATGAAGGCTCGCCGTGGCCGTGGCCGCGCGTCGCCCTCCCGTTCGCGCACGGAGAACTCCGACGCCGGGCTGGCACCGGTGGCCTATGCGCCGCTGCTACACTAAGCCTTCCGAAGTCATGCCCAAGCATACGAAGACAAGCAAGCAAACAGCCCCGCAGACTGGACAGAAGCGGTCCTCCGTTACCTATGCCGATGCCGGCGTGGACATCCAGAGCGGCGACCGTGCCAAGGATCGCATCAAGGCGCTGGCGCAACAGACCTTTAGCAAATCCGTGTTGGGCGGCATCGGCGGCTTCGGCGCGCTGTACCGGCTCAACAGCAAGATGAGCGACCCGGTGCTGGTGTCCAGCGCCGATGGTGTGGGCACCAAGCTCAAGCTAGCGTTCCAGCTTGGCGTTCATAACACCGTGGGCGCCGACCTGGTGAACCACTGCGTGAACGACATCGCGGTGCAGGGTGCGGTACCGCTGTTCTTCCTGGATTACCTGGCAACGGGACGGCTGGAAGGCGCGGGTGATCGAGCAGGTAGTGACCGGGCTGGCCGGCGCATGCAAGGAGAATGGCTGCGCGCTGATCGGCGGAGAAACCGCACAGATGCCGGGTTTCTATGCAGACGGCGAGTACGACCTGGCCGGCTTTATCGTGGGGGTGGTGGAGCGGGAAAAGCTCATCACCGGAAAAGGTATCCGCGCCGGTGACGTTATCATCGGGCTGCCCTCGACCGGTCTGCACACCAACGGCTACTCGCTCGCCCGCAAGCTGTTCTTCGAGGTAGCCGGCTATGCGCCGGGCCAGCGCGTGCCCGCCATCAAGGACAAGGCGGCGGCTGCGCTGATGAAGGTGCATCGCAGCTACCTGCCGGTGATCCAGCAGCTCACACGCGCCGGCGTGGTCGCGGGCATGGCGCATATTACTGGCGGCGGCATTACGGAAAACCTGCCGCGTATTCTTCCCAAGGGACTTTCGTCGGAGATCGATACAGCGAGCTGGCCGTTGCCGCCGCTGTTTCAACACCTGCAGGAGCTGGGCAACGTAAGCGACGAAGAGATGCGCCGCACCTTCAACATGGGCATCGGGCTGATTGCGGTGATTCCTCAGGAGAAGTTCAAACGCGCGCAGACCCTCCTCGGCCGGCTGGGCGAGCGCTTCCACGTCATCGGCCAGATTGTGCGCGGCGACCGCTCCGTAATCTACAGAGAAGACCCCGCAGAGCAGGCATGAACGGGACAGCAGGGCAGCGCCGGCGGCTCGGCATCCTGTTATCCGGCCGCGGATCGAACTTCCTGGCGATTGCCGACAATGTGGCAGCGGGCCGTCTGCCAGGTGCGGAGATCGCGGTGGTGCTGTCGAATCGTGCGGATGCGCCGGGCCTGGGGGCAGCGCGCGCACGCGGTCTGCCCGCTTTCGCCATTGAAGCGCAGGGCCGCAAGCGAGCCGAGCATGACGCAGCATTCATCGCAGCACTGCATGAGCATGCAGTAGACCTGGTATGCCTGGCCGGCTACATGAGGCTGCTTTCGCCCGGATTTATAGCGGCCTTCCCGCAGCGTATTCTCAATATCCACCCATCGCTGCTGCCCGCATTTCCGGGGTTGGATGCGCAGGCGCAGGCGCTGGCCTACGGCGTGAAGATCTCCGGCTGCACCGTGCACTTTGTGGATGAGGAACTCGACCACGGCGTCATTGTTCTGCAGCGCAGCGTGACCGTGCTGGACAGCGATGATGTGGACGCGCTCAGCGCGCGCATCCTGGCCGAAGAGCATATTGCATACTCGGAGGCCATCGCACGCGTTTGCTCCGGGGAGTACGAAGTAGTGGGACGGCGGTATCTGGGCCGCGCGCAGGCCGGAGCGGCAGAGGCGCGGTAAGCCGGGGCGGCTCGCGTCCCGCGTTCCGCGTTCACTGCTATTGCGGCGAAGGAGCGTCGAGCGCCGCGTAATGCACTCCGGTCAGCGCTTCTCCCACACTCCACAGGCGCGCTGCTGCTTTCTGATCCAGCGCCTGGGTGGAAGGCTCCACGGCAACGGGATCGCCCTTCATCTCGCGCCAGCCATCGGGGCCGTAGTAGCCGCCGCCTTTCGCTTCGGGTGCCGTGGCGGCGTAGAGGGTCGGCCAGGAGCCCTGGTCCTCCGACTGCGCCACCAGCTTGACGGCGATATCGCCGATGAGCTTTTGAAGGCCACCGGCGGAGCCGGGCCCGGCAGCGAAAAGGTTAGTGGCTGCGACACCCGGATGGGCGGCGATGCTTTCGGTCTGCTTGCCGGCTCGCTTGAGACGCCGTTCCAACTCGAGCGCGAAGAGGAGATCGGCGAGCTTGGACTGGCGGTACGCCTTCCAGGGTGTGTACTTGCGCTCGCCCTGCAGGTCGCCGAAGTCGATAAATCCGCCTTTGTGCGCAATGGAGCTGACAGTCACAATGCGGCTCCCGGGTACAGGTAACAGCAACGGGAGCAGAAGGCCGGTAAGCGCGAAATGGCCGAGGTAGTTGGTGCCGAACTGCAGCTCAAAACCTTGCGGCGTCGTTGCGCGGCGCGGCAACGCCATTACGCCGGCGTTGTTGATCAGAAGATGGAGCGGGCGCGGAGAGGCAAGCATCTGCTGCGCAAAGGCGCGTACCGCATCCAGGTCCGCGAGATCGAGCTGCGCGGTCTCAAGCGCGTCGCCGGACACGCCAGCAGCGACCATGCGCTGCTTTGCTTGCTCCGCTTTGCGAAGATCGCGGCAGGCCAGAATCACGGTTGCGCCCGCTTTCGCCAGGTGCTGCGCCGCCCAAAAGCCGATGCCGCTGTTGGCCCCGGTGACCAGGGCGAGTCTGCCCGCCTGTGAGGGCATGTTCTGCGGATTCCATGTAGCCATCGTTCTCTCCGAATCTGCACTGCGCTAAGTGGACTGGGCGCGCGACTGCACTTCGCCCAGCGTGGCTCGCGCGGTCATCTTCTTTTGTCCACGGAAGAACGTAATTGTGACGGTATCGCCAGTATGGTGCTGGTCCATCACCAGCGAGATGTCCTGTCCGTTGATCACGTCCTGGCCGTCGATGGCGACGATCAGGTCGCCGCCGAGGTAGATCGGCGTGTTGCCGAGGTACGCTTCCTGCGAGCCGCCGCGCAGGCCGGCGCGTTCCGCCGCACCGCCTGGCACGGTCTTCTGGATGAGCACGCCGGAATCGGCAGGCAGCCCGAGCTGCTCGGCGAGGTCCGGTCCGATGGGCAGCGATACGATGCCGAGCGAAGGCCGGCGCACGCGGCCGTAGTGCGCAAAGTCTTCGAGCACCGCTTTCGCCGTGTTGATGGGAATGGCGAACCCGATACCTGCGCTCTGCTCGATCTGCTCATTGGGGTTGGTCGCAATCAACGAGTTGATGCCGATCACCTCACCATGCGAGTTCAGCAGCGGCCCGCCGGAGTTGCCGGGGTTGATCGCCGCATCGGTCTGGATCGCGTTCTCGATGAGGTTGCCTTCGGGTCCGCGGATGGAGCGCATGGCGCTGATGATGCCGGTGGTCATCGTGCCGCTCAGGCCGAAGGGATTGCCGATGGCGTACACCTTCTGGCCCACCTGCAGGCCGCGCGAATCGGCCAGCACGGCGGGGGTCAGGTTGGGGGCGTTGATCTGGATCAGCGCGAGGTCGTGCGGCTTATCGGTCAGCACAACCTGGGCCTTGTACTTGTGCTTGTCGGCCAGCGTCACTTCGATCTGCCGCCCGCCGTCGATCACGTGGAAGTTGGTCAGGATGTGTCCGTCCTTGTCCACGATGAAGCCGGAGCCCTGCCCCTGCTGCGGCACCATGCCATAGAAGAAGTCGAAGGCCACCGCGGTAGAGGTGATGTTGACCACCGCGGGCAGCACTCGCTTGTAAGTGGCGATGTTATTCACCTCTTCGCTGTCATAGGCAGACTGCGCATCCGCCTCGGTGAGGTGCAGGGGCCCGTGCAGCCGCGATACAGTGCCGCTGAACAGGGGAGAGCGGTGCAGGCGAGTGAAGTCGGCGTGCGAGGTGAGATACCAGAAGCCTCCCACGATCAGGCAGATTAGCAACAAGCGGCGAAGCAGCATAACGCGACTCTCTCCTTTGTGGCGCCCCTGTGTGCCGCCACTTAAAACGTATTTCCCCGCCGGCGTCCATCATTTCCCGACGGGCGGGACAGCTCCTGCAGCCTCTCGAAAATCGTGACGACCTGAGCCCGCACTTCTTCGAGAGACGTCTCATTCCGGATCACGTAATCACACATCGCAATCTTTTCCGCATCCGGTATCTGTGCGCGGAGTCGCCGGCGGGCATCCTCCGCGAGTGTTTCGCGGGCTTCGGCACTTATCGGCGTGCCAGCCGCGATGCGCTCGACGAAGCGCGCAATTTTGACTTCGTCCGGCGCGGTGACCAGCACGATGCGATCAAAGCGGTCGCGCCAACCGGGAACAGTGCCGCCATGCTCGGCGGCGCGGCCCGCTTCAAAGATCAGCGCCGATTCGACGATGGCCACCGCCTCCGGCTGCTGCGCGAACAGGGCATCCATCCAGCGCTCCTGCGCGGCAATCACGGGCGGATGAATGATGCGATCCAACTCGCCGAGCCGGCCTTCCGCAAAAGCAAGGGTGGCCAGGCGCTTGCGGTCCAGTGAGCCGTCAGCATTCACGACTGTGTTGCCAAAGGCGACGATGATGCGGTCGTATACCGGCTGCCCGGGCTGCATCAGGTTGCGGCCCACCGCGTCCGCCTCGATCACATGCGCACCGCACGCACGGAAGATGGCGGCGATAGTGCTTTTGCCGCTGCCCAATCCTCCGGTCAAACCTACCCGCAGCATGTGGCGGCCCAGGCTAGACGGCCATGCCGCGCCGCAGTTTTGCCGCCCGGACGGTGTTGCTCATCAGCATGGCGATGGTGAGAGGGCCCACGCCGCCGGGCACCGGCGTATACGCGCCGGCCACGCCGTAAGCCGCAGGCGCCACATCGCCGACCAGGGTAGAGCCCTTGAGCAGAAACATCTCTTCGCGCCGGGCGTTGCCGGCGAAGAAGCGGTCAAACTCTTCACGCTCGGTGATGCGGTTGATGCCGACATCGATCACCGTGGCGCCGGGCTTGACCATATCCGGCTGCACAAAGCCGGGACGGCCGATGGCGGCCACCAGGATATCGGCGCTGCGGCAGTAGGCGGCAAGGTCCCGTGTCTTCGAGTGGCAAATTGTAACCGTGGCATTTTCGGCGAGCAGCAGGATGGCGGCCGGCTTGCCGACGATGTCACTGCGGCCCAGCACCACGGCATGCTGTCCGGCGATGGGGATGTGGCTGCGCTTGAGTATCTGGATCACGCCCGCCGGGGTACACGGAGCCAGTGCAGGCTGCCCGGTCTGGAGACGGCCAACGTTCACCGGGTGGAATCCGTCCACATCCTTTTCCGGCGCCACGGCTTCGAGCAGCAGCTTGGCGTTGACCTGCGGCGGCAGCGGCAGTTGCAGCAGGATGCCGTCGATGTCCTCGCGCGCGTTCAGGTCCTTCACCAGTTGCAGCATTTCTTCGGTGGTCACTGTCTCAGGTGGCGTGATGAGGTCGCTGTAAATGCCCAGTTCACCGCAGGTGCGCACCTTGCTGCGCACGTAGATTTCGGAGGCGGGCACATGCCCGACCAGCACGGCGGCCAGGCCGGGACGAATGCCTTGTTGCGCCAGACGTTGTACTTCCGCCGCGACGTCGGCCTTGATGGCAGCCGCGATGGTGGCGCCCTCGAGCACCCGCGGCATGGTCTTCTGCGCTTCTGTCATGCTTTCGCGACTCATTCTCTTCATGGTAACGGATAGCGCGGATAGACTGGTGAAATGCCGTCCCACAGACCCGAACGCCGTGTCGAGAAAGGCCAAAACGTCGCAGACAGGAGGAGGGAAACCCTGTCGGTCCTGGCGTGCCCGGTATGTCACGGTCGTCTTGCCCAGAAACCGGAGGTGATGGTGTGCACGGGATGTGAGCGTCGCTACCCGGTGATGGATGGGTTGTTGGTCCTGCTGGCGTCGGCCGCAGAGCAAAAGTAACTGCGTCGGTATCGTGTGACTAGCGGGTGTGCGGAAAATTATGTACCACGATGAGGTATGCCAGCAGCACCGCGATCCCCAAGGTAAGAAGGACCAGGACCATCATCAAGGCCCAGGAAAGGCTGCGCCGCTCCGGCTCCTGCTCGTTGTCGTGCTTCATCTTTGTGTCTCCGCTCTTTGGCGTGTTCTTTCCTGCGTGATAACTCGAAGTTACCAAAATAGGTTCCATTCGGTTGGGCTTGGCAGGCAGCGATTGCTGGCTACTCCGAATCCTACCCGGCATACGCATGCTTACTATGCGTGAACAGCCAGGCCATCCAATCCAGGAGAATGCGAATGACGGAGTCCGCCAGGATCGAAAAGTTCTCGACCGCAGAACTTACAGGCCTTCGCAATGAATTAATGCAGGCCGGCCTGGACACTTGGCAGGCTGCTGAAGTGATCAGCGGCTTTCTCACCGGACACGGCTACGGGGTGAGTGCGCAGCATGTGCGCGACATGGTGCCCCGGATTGAAGGTTCGCGCTGCACGCCGGAGTGCATGCAGGCGGAGTTTGAGAAGGTCGCGTTCGTGCAATAGGGCCCTCGCGGCTGCTCTTATCTTAAGTTTCACTTCAGCTTGGTTCGCTATTTCGTTCTATTCGTACTTCAGACTCTCAACCGGATCCAGTTGCGCGGCGCGTGTTGCCGGGAGCGTCCCGAAGGTGACGCCGACCAGCACGGCGGCAAGCAGTGCCACGATTACGGACAAGCCAGAGATCGGCATATGGTAGCTGGTAAACAGGCGCACCGATACCGGGAACGCCATCCCGATGAGTGCCCCGACTACGCCGCCGCTCAAGGAAATCAGGACCGCTTCCATCAGAAACTGCAGCCGTATCTCGCGCGAAGTTGCGCCCAGCGCCTTGCGGATGCCGATCTCACGAATCCGAGAGCGGACGTTCGCAAGCATGATGTTCATGATGCCGACGCCGCCGACAGCAAGCGTGACCATGGCGACCAGCAGCAGCACCACGGTCAACGCATTTGCGATCACGCTGGCGGTGTTGAGCAGCTCGGTCAAAGTCTGGGTGCGATAGACGGAGTTCGCCTTGTGCCGCGCCTGGACCACTTTCAGGATCTGCTCGGTAGCCGCGGGCACGTCGTTCGAATCGCGCACCGAGAAGAAGATCTGCTTCACGTTGTCGGTTCCGGTAAAGTAGCGGGCCACGGAGTAGGGAATCAGAATGGTCTGATCGGCGATCTCCGACTGCCCAAAGGTGTCTACCCGTTCGCGGAAGGTGCCGATGATGGTGAACGGGATGCCGCTCAACTGGAAGCTCTGGTTGATAGCCGAATCGGCGCTGCCGAACATCTGCCGCGCAAAGGGCTCAGTCACCACCGCAACCTTGGTGTGCGTGGCCTCGTCCTCGTCGTCGAAAAAGCGTCCGCTCATCACCACTAGGTTGCGTACCGCCCGATACTGCGGGGAAACGCCCAGCACCAGGATGTCCTTCACGACGCCCCCGCCGAAGCTGATACGGTCGTGCATTTCCAGCATGGGAGAAGAGGCGGAGATGGCCGGCACCTGCGCCATCACGGCTTTTTCATCGTCGCGCGTCAGGAAATCATTGCGGTAGTCGCCGGCCGAGGCGGAGCCTCCCCCGGAGTACTCCAACTCCACCATGTTGGTGCCGATCCCCTGGATCTGGTTCAGGATGTACTGTTTGCCGGTGAGGCCGATAGTGACCACCAGGATGAGCGAAGCGGAACCGATCACCATGCCGAGCGCCGTCAGGGCGAAGCGCACCTTGTTCGCGCTGAAGCTATCCAGCGCGAGCCTGGCGATCTCGCTGAACACCATGGTTCGCTTGGCGCTGGCCAGCGTCTTTTCAAAACCAGCCGCCCGGAGCGTCTTCACAGAAGTCATCGTTTGTAAGGATGCCGAAGACCGCGCCGGGGTTCGCGAACTCTGCGCCGGGGCGGTTCACGGTGCGGTTTGGGCGCAGTACGAGCGGGGCTGGGGAAGCGAGCCGAAAGTGCCGCGGTCTAGTGGCGTGCGCCCGGGGGAATGCGGCTGGCTTCAAAGCTCACGATTTTCCAGGCACCGGAGCGTTTGTTGTAGACCCGCGTGTACCTGTACGTGCCGCTGATGTCGTGATCGTCGCTGGTGCCCGCCAGTTGTACGCGGGAGGTCACGACGGCGGTATTGCCGTAGACGCGCACCTTGGTATCAGTGGGCTGCAGTTCCGAGATGCGGATATTGCCCGAGCGCCGCATGGCGATCGCATCCGCCTTGGTCTCCAGCGTGCCGTTCGCGGTCACACCCAGGTAGTCGTCGGCGAGCAGTTGGTCGATGACAGCGACATCGTTATTCAGCACAGCATTGCGCCACTGCGACTCCAGGCCCTCGATCTCCCGGTGTAGTTTGTCGTCGTGATGAGGCAGAGGGATCGGGCTGGCCGGGGCCTGCCTCACAAGCCCAAAAAGCGCAACGGCAAGCAGCAGAAACGAAAGCCGGAGACGGTTCCGAGCCCTGTGGGTGCGCGAGCGCCGCTCGAGGGGAGCATGCATAAGCCTATGGATCGTAGTCCGCATACAACGGGTCAGTCAAAGAGATGCAGCAGACCGCACAGTTCGGCGCCTCAAACGGGAATTTGCCCCTGTAGCCTGTTTCACCTGTGCACCAGCATAGCGGCAGCGAGGGCTGCGGATGCAGGAACTTCACTCGACAGCGTGCCGGAGGTAACCCGCATCATGCAACAGCGTGCAGGTTCTCGCTGCTGCGTTCACGCATGAGTTGGTACAGTCCGCCGATAGCGTATTTGCGGAAGTGCTCGCTCCCGCGATGCGCTTCGAGCGCCGCGGCATCCTGGTACTGCTCGTATATAAGCACCGTGTCCGGCTCGCCTTCGACGAAGTGCGGCACATAAGTGACGCAGCCAGGCTCCTGGCGGGAGGCCAGGGCCAGCTCGCGCAGAATATCCGTGAGCTGCTGCCGGTCTTCCGGCGCAAACCGCATGCGTACGGTGAAGCTGACCATGACTGCTTGCCTCCTTGGGCGCCGTTTCCGGAAAGCCGCGCCGCTGATATGTTAGGCGTGAAATTCGCGAAGAGCCTGCTCGAAGTCGGGCAGGTTCATGGTCTGCTCCCGATCAGGGCCGGTGGATACCATGCCGATCCTGGCGCCGGACTCGCGTTCCAGGAAGCGCAGATATTCCTGTGCACGTGCCGGCAGCTCTTCAAAACTGCGGATTCCTTCGGTCGAGCTTTGCCAGCCGGGCAGGCGGGTGTACACCGGCTCGATCGCCTCGAGACCGCTGACATCTGCCGGGACCAGGTCGGTCTCCTTGCCATGGATGCGGTAGCCGGTGCATACCGGGATTTCCGCAAAGCTGTCGAGAACGTCCAGCTTAGTGACGACGAGCCACTCGGTGCCGTTGATCTGGTTGGAATAGCGCAGCAGCGGCAGGTCCAGCCAGCCGCAGCGGCGGGGCCGGCCGGTGACGGCGCCGTATTCCTGGCCGCGCGCCCGCAACTCTTCTCCCATCGCATCGTGGATTTCCGTAGGGAAGGGGCCTTCGCCCACGCGGGTGACATACGCCTTGGTCACGCCGATCACCGTTCCAATGCGCGTAGGTCCGACACCGGTGCCGATCACCGCGCCCCCGGCCGTGGCCGAGGACGAGGTGACAAAGGGATAGGTGCCGTGATCAATGTCCAGCATCGTGCCCTGGGCTCCCTCAAACATCACGCTCTTGCCGCCTGCGATGGCAGTGTTCAGGAGGTGTCCGGTATCGGTCACGAAGGGGCGCACGCGTTCGGCGGCCGCAGCGTATTCCTCATACATCTTCTCGGGGTCGAGCGGGTCGGTGCCGAAAAGCGCGTGCGCGATGGCGTTTTTCTCGCGGCAGGCGTTCTCAATGTGGGTCTTCAGCAGCTTGGTGTTGAGCAGATCGACCACGCGGAGGCCGCTGCGGTGCATTTTGTCTTCGTAGGCGGGGCCAATGCCGCGACTGGTCGTGCCTATCTTTGTGCGGCCGGGCGCGCTTTCGCTGGCCAGTTCGATCATGCGGTGGTAGGGCAGGATGACCTGGGCGCGGTTGGAGACAAAGAGCTGGCCGCGGACGTCTACGCCCAGCGCCTCCAGCTTCTCCACTTCTTTCAGAAAGGCCATGGGATCAAGCACCACACCATTGCCGATGACGGCCTGGCAATCCGGCCGGAGAACCCCGCAGGGAACAAGCTGGAGAATGAACTTCTGGCCGTGGATGATGACCGTGTGGCCTGCGTTGTGCCCGCCCGCATAGCGCGCCACCACGGCGAAGCGCTCCGAGAGCACATCCACGATCTTGCCTTTGCCTTCATCGCCCCACTGGGCGCCCAGCACTACCGCTGTCTTTGCTCGCATCTATTCTCCACTCCCGGTTCTCCATTTTCGCGGCACACCGGGGCTGCGCATCGTGTTGGGCGTCGCCGCCCGAGGCATGTGCATGCGCAGGGGGGTCTCGAGGCGCGAGAGGAACCCGCGCCGAGGTCGATCATATAACGCACGGCAACGGGATCAAAATTGGGCAAAACGCGATAGATGGTTCGTGCACAGGCCGCCGCCGAACGGGCTTCGGCGGGCCGGCGCCGCGCATTTTCGGCGAGAATGGAACCATGCCAGAGTTGCCGGAAGTGGAAACGGTGGCGCGCGGAGTAGACGAGCGCGTGCGCGGCGAGCGGATCGAGGGCACATGGTTTGGCAGCAAGCCGGAGCCGTTCAAGACCCCGCCTGCCGCGATGGCCCAAGCCCTGCAGGACAAGCGGATTGAACGGGTTTACCGCGTGGGCAAGCATATTGTCTTCGATCTGCGCGTCTGAGCCCGGAGGCTGCGGTCGATGCAGCTTCAGCCCGCGAGGCGAGCACGGAGAACCCGGATGCGCAGTGGATTGTGCACCTGGGCATGACCGGGCGCCTGCTGGTTTGCGAAGCCGCGACCCCTATGCCGGCGCATACACACGGGGTGTTGCGGCTGAGTTCGGGACGGGAGCTGCGCTTTGTAGATGCGCGCCGCTTCGGCCGCATGGCTCTTTACCTGCTACGCGGAGCCGCGCGGGACGGTGCCGGCGAGGTCGAGGGAGGCAACGTGGAACCGGGCAAGGCGGAGCCGTTTCGCGGGCCGGGAGCGGAGCCGCTGCAGATCTCGCCGGAAGCATTTAGCGCGCTGTTCCGGGGGCGCAGGACCAGCATCAAGGCCGCGTTGCTCAACCAGAAACTGTTGCATGGGGTGGGCAACATCTATGCGGACGAGAGCCTCTTTCGTGCCGGAATCCGGCCGCGGCGCATGGCCGCGCGGCTGAGCCGGGGTGAGTTGGAGCGGCTTCACGGAGCACTCCAGCGTGTGCTGCGGGAAGCCATCGCGCTTGGCGGATCGTCGGTGTCGGATTATGTCGATGCGGCCGGAGTGAAGGGCTTTTTTCAGCTTGAGCACCGCGTGTACCTGCGCGAGGGAAAGCCCTGCCTGGAGTGCGGGCGGCCGATCCGGCGCATTGTGCTGGCGGGGCGGGGAACCCATTATTGTCCGGGGTGTCAGCGGTAGATGACGACAGCAAACAGAAGTGGCAGGCCTGAGGTTTCTATGAAAACCGGAAGGCGTGCAGGCGGCGAGATTCCAAGATTCGGAGAACAGGGCGCGGATGTTCGGACGTAAGTGCTTGATTTCTGGTGCATTGACATAACGGCACGCGAACTGCATATAGGTGAGGTAGCCAGCGACGCACGAGATCCGAAATTCAGGGCTCGATGCAGAACTTCCGGCAGGACAGATGCCCGGCACCCAAGGGGACGGGACGCTTCCGGATTTAACTTCGCCGTTCATGCGGCGTTTTGGGAGGCCAGTGACTGGCCATGAGCAGGGAAGCCGGCCGGGATCCGGACGGCTTCATTCTGCACAGGCAGGCCCGGCCAGCAGCAACCCACGGGCGGTGTGCGATTTCTCTTGCTATTCTTCTTCGAAATCGGTAGTCTGAGTCTTGCCTATCGAGCGGCTGAAGCTTATCTGGTGATCGGTATAGAGAAGCCCCAAAAGGGCAGGACGATCCGGATACGCTCGCCCCTTCACGAGACGTAAAAAGTGTTGCTGCCGGGTTCCGCGAAAAGGACCTGCGTTGAAGTTGCACGCTGGGACTGAATGGGCGGTACGCGCCAGCACGAAAGCTGTTAACGAAGACAACAGATACTCCCCTTTCTTCCAGGTGCACGATTGCAGGCCGGCGTTTCGGCTGTGCGGTTTGCTACGGAAGACCTTTGAGCACCTTGGGGAGGAGAGCGCACCTTTCGCGACCCTCGTAGCACCAGCCGTACGGCAACCGACAGCAAAGCACCAGGAAGTGCACGAATGACAACAGAGCAGAGTGAAGCCCAGGCGCAACCCGCGCAGGGGCAGGTTCAGGCGCAGGGCCAAAGCCCGAATGCCGGGCAGAATCCCAGCCACCGGCGCCGTCGCCGCAAACGGAACAAGGGTCAGGGCAAACAGGCCGCCGCCCAGCCCAATGGGCAGAGCCAGCAGGCCGCCTCCGCGCAAGCGCCGCCCCCGCAAAATTCGCCTTCGCAGCAGCCTGCCCAGCACCAGGCCCAGTCTCAAAAGCCCAAGCCGCAAAAACGCTTCTTCCAGAAGAGCAGCAATTATGGAAACGGCAACGGCAATGGGAACGGTAATGGCCGCATGCAGAACGGCAATGGGAATGGCAACGGCGGAGGCGCGCGGCGCAAGGGCAAACAACGCCGGCAGCAGGTGTTTGTTGGCCCGATGGACCACAGCTACCGCACAGCCAATGGAAACGTCGCCGATTCCGGCGGCTCGCAAAATTCCCAGGCGGAATTTCGCGGCATGCCGCACAGCGGTTTCTATCCCGAATCCGACTTTTACAATCACGCGCCGGCCCAGGTCCGCGAAGACGCTCCCACGCGCATTTACTTCTTCATCGAAGACCTCTTTATCCTGGCCAAGATCCAGGAAGTCTCGAAGAAGCTCGGCATCAAGGTGGGTTTCCTGAAGGCCGGAAAAGAGACGCTGGCACAGTTGACCGAAGCCGGCGAGGACGCGCGGCCTTCGCTTATCGTCTTCGATCTGAACAATCCCAACGTCAAGCCGCTGACCATGATTCCGAAGATCAAGGCGAAGCTGAAGCGGGGCACCTCCGTGATCGGCTTCCTCTCTCACCTGCAGGGCGATCTCAAGGTCAAGGCAATCGAGGCCGGGTGCGACATGGTGATGCCGCGTTCCGCCTTCTCGCAGAACCTGCCCAACCTACTCCGGCGTCACGGCCTGCAAGAGGAAGAAATGGAAACTGTCGAAGCCTGAGCTTCGCTGCTTACACGCAAGAGCCCGCCACCATGGCGGGCTTTTTCCTTTGGCTTAGCAGGAGACGCGCATGCTCGTTCAATGAATCGGAAGCAGCCCGCCTTCTACTGCATGCATTGGGCGGGTGCACAGTATGGCGCTCACAGCATTCATGGCACAGTCGCGGGTGCAAATTTGATAGACAACAAACGAAAGCCTGCGCAGTGCCGGATCAAGGAAACGCAAACATCGGCGAGAGAAGGGGAAATAACCAAGCTTGGCAGGGAATCGGGGGAGTCGGGGGAGTCTCCCTCGGTTCAGCACCGCATTTAGTCGTCGTATTCCTGCTGCAGCAGGTTGCCGTCAAGGTGAATCAGAACGTGCGGATCGCGGCCGCTGTACACCGTGTCGCTGGCGATATTGCCCGAACCTTTGCCTGGCTTCCACTGCGAATAGCAGCCGTCGCCGGCAACGACATAGTAGGTGAAGTTCTGGATCGATTGCCCATTGCCCAGGCCGCCCGCGGAGCAGTCCAGTCCTGAGCCGGCGAGCCTGGAGATTGCCGGAGGGGCCGGAATTATCGGCATCGCGATGAATGATCAGCGTGAAATTGGCGAGGTAGCAGGACTCGGATCCGGACCCGGTCCCGGATTGGCCAACAGCCGAACCGTCAGCGAAGGAGTATTTAAACCAGGCATGGCGAAGGTTGGACTGATCTCCATCCCCGGCACGGAGCGTGCCCTGATACACGTTGTTACCTGGGGTTTGCTTTCCGATTCCGTCTCCGAGCGCCTGTTTGATCTTACCGTCGCGATGACCGCCACCAGCGAAGGCCATTACCGGAGCAGCGAGCACGACAGCACCGGCAGCATATGAAAGGATTGCTTTCGAAAACATTCTGACTCTCCTATGTGGACGTAGAGCGGAAAACCTCTACGCCGCAAACTATCGTCTTCGAGAGATAACTATGTCAAGTATTTCTTAACGTTTTTTTAACGGATTCGTGGTAAGTAGCTGCCCGCGTGTTATCCAGAGTACACCAGAGAAGAACACCTACTTAGGAACCTACAGATTACAAGCGCATTCGATAGAAGATGCGCTCGCATGCGCCACGGTGAGGTAAGAACCTCTTATGCGAGCTCTTTTGAGGTTGGCAGCAGCTCCTACTTACCTTGTAGTAGGAACGAGCCTATGTAGCCGACCATCCAGAGCGTACCGGACCAAGCATTCTTCTTTCAACCATACTGCTGTAAGAATAGATATCCGTGCAACGACTGTCGTTCTGGATCGGGTCTTATCAGCCTGAAACTATGAGCACGCTACTCCACCCCGGCGCCGCCGTTGGACTTCGAGACCTGGTTGATAACTCGCTGGATAAGAACAATGCGGACGTTCACACGGCGGGCAACGTCGGGTAGAAACTCGGTGATGAAGTTGTTGATAGGGTCCGTGCCAATCGCGGTCGAGTATCGAGCGAGGAAGGGCCCGAAGCCCTGCTTGCGACCGGGCACGTACAGGTCGCCGAGCGCATCGCCAATGGCCGTCGTGAGCAGTATGGAGTAGTTGGGCATGGGCGTGCCGTAGTCACTCACGCCGATCCCCACCTGCGAGATGGCATGAAAGATACGGCGTGTGATCGAGGCATTCGGCATGCGGTAGTAATGCGGATCCTGGTGCGCAATGGCCGGTATGAGAAACGTCCCGAAGAACTCGCCGGTGGCGGTTTCCGCGTAAGCCACGCCGAAGTTTCTCCCGAAACCGGGCAGGCCGGGGCCGTATGCCGACTGCGGATCGGAGGCGGTGGAAACCGCCGAGACAAACGCGATGGTGGCGAAGTTGAACGGATCCACCGTGTTGCGGAAGGCGAGCAGTCCCTTTTGCTTCGGCGTCAGCGGGTGGATGTAAGCAGAGTCGATGAAGCGCTGGAAGGGGTCCACATCCTCGGCGCAGCTCAGGTGCGGTGGCACATCCGTCGAAATGTTCTGGAGGCAGGACGGCGGCGCGGAAGGTACCTCCGGGTCCTGGCGCGGCTCGTCACTGGGCCGTGCCACGGCACGCGGGCTCACCGGCGGAAAGCCGGGCTCTGTCTGCTTCTGCTGCGGAACACGAGTCCGCGATGGGGAACCTGTGCCCGCGCCGTGCTCGCCCGCAGGTGCCGCCTCCTGCTCCTGGAACTCGCTCGATGCTGTTGCGGCCCGCAGGATCTCTGGACCCGGTGCTGGCGCGTCCGGCAGCTCACTGCGAGTAGCGGCCAGGCCAGCGCCGCCCAAGGCGTCCGAGCTTGCTGCGGGCGGGACAAACGTCTGCCCCCGCAGCGGCGTCGCTGACAGAAGGGCGCCGGCACAGGCCACGAGCAGAGCTCCGCGCGCGCTGGCGAGTGGATCCTTAATCAGCAGAGTACTCATGCGGAAACGCCAGCATATCAACACGGTGTGAGCAGCGGTACTTCATCGCCGGCTCCGAAGATAGCCGAACAGATCCGGCAGGAACTCGCGAAAGAGCTTACCGGCGGCATCGCCCGCGAAAGAGAGGGCGAAGCTCTCAGCCGCAATTTCGCCGCTTGCACTCACCTGGGGATAGTAGGTGACCTGGAGAGCGGAGGCGACGAGGTGGCCGGTCGCTCCGGACCAGTTGAATCCATTGTGCTGCGCGTCATTCCGGCGCACAAAGGTCTGCTCGACCGAACCGAGCACTCGCCGGCCGAGCGAGCCGTGCGCGACGCGGTAGTAGCGCGGGTCCTGGCGGAAGATGACAGCCAGGACCCCGTCCCCGAGAATGCGCCCCGAGGCGCCGCGCAGCATGCTCGCGCCAAAGCGCTCTCCGTAGCCGGCGCTGTCGCTCCCGTACTTCGGATGTGCATCGAGCAGGGAGGCCCACCCGGCGGAAATGGTGGCGGGGATCAGCACGGTCGGACTGATCTGCTCGTGGAACGCGAAGTTCAACTTGTCCACCGCGCTGTAGTGCACCACCTCCTGATCGGGATTGATCGTCGTCTGCCACTTGGGCGCGATCTGCTGCACCGACAGATCGGGTGCGACGCCATCGGGAAAGGTGGTCGGCGTGGGCGTGGATGGCAACTGCGGCGCGGCCGGCCACAGAAGAGAAGGCGCGGGCTGCTGTCGGGCGGGCGGGCTCGTTTGCGCAACCGCCGCCGCGCCGGTAGAGAAAGACAGGACCCCGACTAGGAGGAGAGAAAGAATTTGCATGGAATGAAGTCTGGTTAGAGGGCGGCGTCCTTGCTGGAGATGTACTGGCGCCCCTTGAGCTGGATCGTGCACAGCGGCGGGGGTGACGGCGCGAGCACCTTCCCGCGCCGAAGTATTGACCGCGTCCTTTGAAGCTCCGAAGATGAGAAGCGGTGGAGTTCCTTTATGGCAGACGAGACGAAAACGGACGAGCAGGCGGCGACGAGCGGCGGACGCTTTGAAGAGTTTGGGCGCAAGGTGGACGCGCAGTTTGGGGGCACCCCGCGTATCGAGCAGGAAGTGCGGCGCGTGATCGCGTATCTCAACGACCAGCTCGTGCCGGAGGTGCGGCGTGAGTCGTCCGGTGCCCTGCGGTCGGCCGCGCAGCAGTTGTCCCGGCTGGCGGAGGCGCTCGAACGGGGAAGCGGGCCGAAGACGGGCACCGGCACTGGTTCGGGAGCGTAGAGTGCGCACGCTCCTTCGTCGCAAGGCGCACCTGCGCTCGGGCGCGGTGTTGCTTTCGGCAACCGCGCTCAGTGTGCTGGCTGGTTGTCATCACCGGCAGCAGGCGCGCATCTATGTGCCCCCCCCGCCTTCGCTTGGCGCTCCCGCCGGCAGCACGCGGGCGAGCGCGGCGGAGCCTGCGAAGGCCAGCCCAGCCGGGCAAGCCTCCGGCGTCTCGGAAGCGGATCTGCAATTCGTGCGTACGCACGCGCCCTTGTGGAGCGAAACGGGCACGGCGAGCTGGTATGGACCGCCCTACAACCGGCGTCGCGGCGCTAACGGCCAGATCTTCGACCAGGACGCGATGACGGCCGCGCATCGCACACTGCCCATGAACTCGCTGGTACGCGTGACGAATGTCGCGACGGGCAAACAGGCAGTCATGCGCATTACGGACCGCGGGCCTTTCGTGCCGGGACGCATTCTCGATCTCTCGATGGCATCGGCGAAAGTAACCGGGGTGTATCTCCCGGGCACGGCGACGGTGCGCGTAGACGTGTACCAGACGCCCTCGCCCATCGATACGGGCGGCCGCTGGTGTGTGCAGATCGGCGCCTTCCATCACGAGAGCGAGGCGGAGAAGCTGAAGGAGCATTTGCAGCACCAGTACCAGACCGCGAACGTGATCGAGTTTGCCGGGCCAACCGGCCATTGGGTGCGTATCAGGCCGCCGCACGACGATAAGGAGCGCGCCGTCGAGATTGCCAAGGACCTGCGGCCGCGGGAGGGTGAGGCCTACCTGGTGCGGCTGGATTGACGTCGCTGCGCCTACGGGTGTGGTCGCTGGGCGGGCTCTTGCTTCTGCTCGGCGCGGGGCTGGCGAGTAGCAGAGCGAGCTTTGCGCAACCGCGAGCTGCCGTCGCGCAGGCGGCCGCTTCCAGACAAGATGTATCAGAGGCGCATGACATAGCAGAGGCGAAGGTGCCTGCCTACACCCTGCCTCCGGCCAAGCTGGCCAAGGCCGAGGCGCTGGACCGCGACCGCACGGTGATGTGGGCCGTGGGTACGGTCTGGGGATTATTGTCACTATTGTTGATGCTTGAATGGCGATGGGCGGCGCGGATGCGCAATTTCGCCGCCCGCTTCACGCGCCGGCCCTGGCTGCAGGGATTGCTTTTCCTACCCTTGCTTCTAGCGCTGCTCGCGCTGCTCGATCTGCCGCTGGCCATCGCAGGCCATCACATCGGCCTTGCGTACGGACTTTCGATTGAACGCTGGCGTCCCTGGTTCTGGGACTGGACTAAGGGTCTGCTGCTCTCGGTTTGCGGCGGAACGCTGGTCTTCTCTGTGCTATTTGCCATCGTCCGCCGCTGGCGCAAGACATGGTGGCTGTGGTTCTGGCTGGTGTCGCTGCCTTTCGCCGCCGCAGCCGTGTACCTGGTGCCGCTGGTCATTGATCCGCTGTTCAATCACTTCGCTCCCCTGGCGCAGTCGTACCCTGCGCTGGTCCAGCAGATGGAGCGGGTTGTGGCGAAAAGCGGGGAGGCGATCCCGCCATCCCGCATGTTCCTGATGCGCGCGAGCGAGAAGGTCACGGGCCTGAATGCGTACGTGACCGGATTCGGCGGATCGAAGCGCGTCGTGGTGTGGGACACCTCGCTCCAGAAGGCGACGCCGGACGAGGTGCTGTTTATCTTCGGACACGAACTCGGACATTACGTGCTCGGAGACGTGTGGCATGGGCTGCTGCTGGCCTCGCTTGGCCTGCTGCTGTCGTTGTGGATCGGCTACCACGTGGTGGAGTGGGCGGTCCGCCGCTATGGGGAGCGCTGGGCGGTGCCCGGCATGCAAGACTGGGGCGCCGTTGTGGTCCTGCTGCTCGCCTTCGACGTGTTTGGCTTCCTGAGCCAGCCTGTGAGCAATGCCGTGAGCCGGCATGTGGAGCACCGTGCCGATGTGTACGGGCAGGAGATTGTGCACGGCATCGTTGCGAATCCGCAGCAGACGGGCCAGCGGGCGTTTCAGTTGCTCGGCGAGGAGTCGCTGGACGTGCCGGATCCGAACCCGTTCATGGTCTTCTGGACCTACAGCCATCCGCCGATCAGCGCACGCGCTGCGTTTGCGCGGGATTACAATCCGTGGGCTCCCGGCGGCCATCCGCGCTTCTTTCCGCGAGAGCATTGAGCCGGGAGCACCCAGCCGAGAGCATTGGCCAGCCCGCGCTCTCTCTGTGGCTCCCCGACCGCTCCGCTGGCTCTGTACGTTTGCGCGCGCGAGCGCCGCGCATCCGGCCGGTTGGCTGCCGGTTGACAACGCTGCCGTTCTGCGTTCATCCTTGTCGCCGCTTCGTCTTCCCCTGCGGCGCGCGGCTCAGGTCGCAGCGCCGGCAGCGTTCAATAGACCACCAAGGGAGCTTTCTCATGAGACTTCGATTGACAGCGGTGGTAGCAGCCGTTTTGCTGTTGGTCGCGGTGAGCAGTCCGGCGCAACGACGCCGGCCAGCGCCGCCCCCGGACAACGACTGGGTCTACAGCAAGAACGGTCCCAACAATTGGGACCAATCCTGGAACGCCCGCCGACCTCCGCGCCTGGGTGCCTGCTTCTATACCTCGGCCGGGTTCCGCGGAAACCGCTTCTGTGTTCGTCGTGGCGACCGGCTGGACCGGCTGCCGGGCAACTTCGGAGACAACATCTCCTCCATCCAGGTCTTTGGCCGGACCCGCGTGCAGGTCTTCAACGACCGCGGGTTCCGCGGGGGCAGCCAGGTATTTCGCGGGAGCGTCGATGATCTGCGCCGCGCACGATTCCGCGGCGGCCATACCTGGAATAACCGGATCTCATCCATTGCGGTTTCATGAGGAAGCGCAAGCGCGCTTTTGTTCAAAGGCAGTTGTAAAGATCGATTGTCCGCCAAATAAAGAAGAGGGCGCCGGAGCGCCCTCTTTCCATTTTCGTTGCCGGTTAGTAAACGCGGGCAATGAACGTGCCCCAGTTTGTGTACTTCGGGCGGGGACGCGCGAAGGGGTTTGGGATGTATTCGCTGGCGAAGAAGAGCCGTCCGCCGGGTGAGACCATGGCGGCGGAGTAATCGCCCCAGCGGCCTACATTCCCATTCGGAGGATAGCCGCTGAAGCCGTCATCCGGAGCCTGGCCCACGCCGGCCATGTGGACCAGCGGAGTGACAGCGCCGTGGCTATAGCGAACATATCCGGTGCTGGGGAAGTAGTTCGTCCCGCTAAAGCTGAAGCCGAGGACGCCTTCTCCAGCGCTGTTCACCGCAAAAGAAGGAAAGAATACGGAACCGTCCTTGATACCGATATATCCCTGGTGCTCGACATGTGCCGATACATGGGTGAAGGAGGCAGAGGGCTGTATGTCGAACCATGCACCGCCGGTCCGCGGACCGCTGGTGCCGGAGGGGTTGAACAAGGAGGTGTTCAGAGTGGTGTAGAGGCGGCCGTCAGTGTAATACACCTGCAGCATGCGGTCGTCGTTAGTGTCCAGGAACTCTTCCGGCGCGCCGAGGGACTGGCCATAGGGATAAGATCCGGCCTTCTGGACTGCAGGAACGGGTGGGAGATACGGCTGAGTCGGAATCACCGTCTGGATCAGGTTCAGGTTCGGCACCCGGTCTCTGAGCGTGGCTGTATTGGTCAGCGCCCATACCCCGAGGCGGTTATCGCCGACGTTCTGGAAGTCGAGTGAACTGGTGAAGAACTCTGTTCCGTTGTTCTGTCCGGTCCAGGTTCCAGGAGCGGTAAAGGCGGGTGCGACGGAAAAGGCCTGCCCTTCCGCAAGCGTGAGGCCGTCAAAGCCGACTGCGCCGATGATGTTGGAGCTATTCACCAACTCGGCCTTGCTCAGCGCGATCACCAGCGCCGTGCTGAATGCGGTTCCGGTGGAGTTGTAATTATTCGTGCTAAGAAAAACGCCATCGCGGTTGAAGCCCACCAGCGGCTGATCGGCCAGGCAGGGGCAGCCGGGAAAGCTCGCATCCGAAGCATCAATGGCATAAGTCGAGTAAGGGCTCAGGACATCAGGCGCAGTGCTGACCGCAAGCAACACCTGCGAACCGGTGTAAGCGGTCTGCTTGGCATTGAGCATGTAATTCAGGATGGTGATGAACCAGCGGTGCGACTCGGAATCGTAGAAGGTTCGTGGATCGCTGAGGTTGTTGGAACTGCCGTCCGGATTCGTGTTCGGAACGCCGAAGAACGCATTCAAGCTGACCGGGGTGATCAGCGGCGTGCCTCTCCAGGAAAAGGCCTGCAAGGCCAGATTGACGGTCTCGAGCACCTGGCCGCCATTGGTTGCAAGTCCCTGGTCGGGCGGTTCGAGCTCAAAGCCGTTCACCTTGACGGAGTCGGCGGAGTTGAGACCATCGAAGCCGATGAAGCCGGCCGTGGGACCGACCACGGGATATCCACCGAACACCAGGCCGGCGGCAGCCGCTGCCGACAAGGTGTGAATGCCGGTTCCGTGAAAAGCGGGCTTCGGATGCGGTTTTAGTGCTTCTCTGGGCTTTGCGGAATACGCTGGGCTTGCCTGCCGAGCAATTCCCTCCGCCATGCTGGTATTCCGCAGGTGGTGAACGGTAATGCGTTTCTGCGTTGTTGCGTGCAGCGCCGGCGCTAAGGCGAGCATGGATAAAAGGGCCAAAGACATCGAGTTGGCAAATCTCACTGGGGTTCCTCCGGAGATTGGTGCACCATCGGGCCTGCGTTTAGGGGGAGATGATCCTCTCACAGACGAGGATCCCGGCAGAGTTTGCCAGGCGGCGCGAAGTATAGTCCGGGGGCAAGACGCGCACAAGGGCAGCAGCCCCGCAATTCCGTGACATGGAAGCGGGTGGGAACATGCGACGGCTTTAAACGCGGACGCGTCGATACGGGCCATTCAGCGCACCTGCCCTCCGCAGTGCGCGTGATCTTGTTAAGCTACAGCGATGGATTGCATCTTTTGCCGGATTGCGAACGGCGCTGTTCCAGCCGAAAAGATATTTGAAGATGAGATAACACTGGCCTTCAGCGACAGGGAGCCACAGGCGCCGGTGCATCTTCTGGTCATTCCCAAGCGGCACATCACCTCGCTCGCGGACGCCTCTCCGGAAGATGAGGCCACGCTCGGCCGCATGCTGGTGGTCGCCAGCCGGATCGCCGAGCAGCAGGGGCTGACAGACGGCTACCGCAGCGTAATTAACACCGGGCAGGGCGGCGGCCAGACGGTGCCGCACATTCACCTGCACGTGCTTGGAGGGCGGCCGCTGAAGTGGCCTCCGGGATAGCCGAGTATGGGATAGCCGAGTGTGGCAGTTCGGATCCGGGCGGGTGGGCTTTCGCCGGCCGATTGTCGGACAGTTCGTTCCCGGATGTCTGCGGTTTCCCACTGCGGGCAGCCAGCCCCGGGCGGGTGCCCTTGCGAGGCAGAGCTGGATGCGGCTTCTCCCGGTGAGGGTATCTGAATAGTTACGCACGGCAGGCCCTCCCATTCAGGGATGGTAACTACCATCCGCAGGCGGATTTTCTCCGTTCAGCCCCGTAGCATTCAACCCAATGGCGCTCACCCGGTACCCTACAAAGTGAAGTTATTCCGCAGGGGCGCTTGTATGTGGCTGCTGCGCAACGTTTTGCAACACGGGCCGGCATCTTATTTCGGTAAAGTCGAATTGCTCCGCATCGCGAGCATTTGGTTGCCGGTGATGCACAGGGCCGAAACCATCAGGAGAGCGAACCATGTCAAGAGCCGTCAAGTACGCAGAACGAGCGGTAACCATCGCCGCCCAGGGCGCCTGGACGATCTTTGAAAAGCTGAACAGCATTCGTCCGAACCCGTCTTTCACGCCCAAGTGGTCGGAGAAGCCGCTGTTGAAGAGCTACCAGAAAGAGAAGCCGCCGCTCGGGTGGCCGCGTACCACGGATTCGCTCTGCCCCAAGTGCGTCCCGGAGATCCGCAATCAGATTGTGGACGGCAAGCTGCCCCACGAGATCTTGCTGAACGAAAAAGTCGGCGAGATCAAGGCGCAGATCATCGAGCGCGACGGCCAGATCCTGATGGTCAAGGATTGTCCCAAGCACGGGCACTTTGAAGACGTGATGGCCATCGACACCGCGTTCTTCAAGCACCTCGAAGAGGTCTTCCCCGGCCGCGACATCCGCGCGCACAACGATGAAAAGCTGCACAACCACGGCACCTCCACCGTCACGCATGGCCGCGGCTCGGTGCTGACCATCGATCTCACCAACCGCTGCAACATGATGTGCGATCCCTGCTTCATGGACGCCAACCAGGTGGGCTTCGTTCACGAGCTGACCTGGGAAGAGATCAAGACCATGCTCGACAATGCGATCGAGATCAAGCCGCGGCGCCAGATGAGCGTGCAGTTCTCGGGTGGCGAGCCGACGCTCTCTCCCTACTTCCTGGACGCAGTCGCGTACGCCCGCAAGGTAGGCTACAACTCCGTCCAGGCAGCGACCAATGGCATCGAGTTTGCCAAGTCCAAGGAGTTTTCGCGCGCGGCCGCTGAAGCGGGTCTGCGCTACGCGTACCTGCAGTTTGACGGCATCGGCAATGCGGCGAACTCGCACCGCAAGGTCGGCAACCTGTTTGACGTGAAGCTCCAGGCCATCCACAACCTGCATGAAGCGGGCGTGGACATTGTGCCCGTGACCACCATCGTCAACGGCATCAACAACGAGCAGGTCGGCCACATCATCCAGTTCGCACTGGACAACCCGAAGAAGATCAACTTCGTCTCCTTCCAGCCGGTCAGCTTTACCGGCCGCGATGAGGAAGTGACGGACGAGCGCCGCGCGGCACAGCGCTACACCCTGAGCCACCTGGCACGCGATGTGAAGGCACAGACCGGCCTCGGCGAGCCGGCGCGCGACTGGTTCCCCATCAGCTTCATGAGCACCTTCTCCGACTGGGCCGACCTGGTACACGGGCCGAATGCGGACTGGGGTCAGCTCTCCTGCGGATGCCACCCCAACTGCGGCATCGGCATGGCGCTGATGATCGACAAGGAAACCAAGGAAGCCGTCCCGGTCACCGCGTTCCTGAATGCGGACCGGCTGGCCAAGGACGTGGCGAAGATCAACGACGCCGCCCGCGGCAAGTTCCTGTCCGTGGTGGGTGTCACGCTGGCGCTGCTGCGCAATTACGATCCGCGCAAGAGTCCGCAGCACTTCCGCATCACCGATCTGCTGCAGAAGTTCGACAAGTGCTTCGGCGCCACCGGCCGCAACTACGGCAAGGTGACCGGCGACCGCACGCTGCAGGACATCGAGAAGCGCCGCGCCGACCGCTGGAACTTCCTGTTCATCGCCGGCATGTGGTTCCAGGATCTGTTCAACTACGACTTCCGCCGCACCGAGCAGTGCATCATCCCGTACGCGACGCAGGAAGGCGAAATCAGCTTCTGCGCTTACAACACGGGCGTGGGCTGGCGCAATATCATCGAAAAGATGCACATGACCGCCACCCTCACCAAGTGGTACGAGGAGCACGGCCGGCATGAGATCTTCGCCGGCGGCAAGAAAGTGGGCATGGGCGACGCCGAGCACACCCTGGTGCTGAACGACGCGCACGTGAACGCTGCCGCCAATGACACGCTGGACAAGCTGGGCATCGCCAAGAACAGCCGCGAGGAAAAGGTCAAGGCGCGCGATGCAAAGCTGAAGGCCGATGCGGAAAACGCTCGTATGGCCAAGCTGTACAAGCAGCACGTGCTGGGCGAGAAGCCGGTCGAAGGGCTGGTTTCGCTCGACAGCATCGCGCCCGCACCGAAGCCCGCACCCGCGGTGCAGGCCGAAGAACCGGTGATGGGCGACTAACAAAGCCGTTCAAGCAGCAGCAATAAAGAAAGGCCGCCAGCAATGGCGGCCTTTCTGTTTGCGTTTTATAACAGGGGCACATCGTAGATTTGATTGTCGTTGTCTGTGATGACCACGTCTCCCCTTTCCCCATTCTGAGTGTTGGAGAAGTTAGCCGCGATCGTCACCTTGCAACTGGCTCCTGGAGCGATGGACCGGTTACAGGTGTTTGCGGTGATGGTGTAGGCAGGATTGGCGCCGAAGTCGATGCTCGGTTCCAAAGCAGCGCTAATGGTCTGCGCGGTTGCGAGCGTGTTTTTTACGGTAACGCTCTGGGTGGAGTTGCCCTGGAACGTCAGGCTCGGTGGCGTTACAGTGGGCACTCGCTGGCTGTAAAGCCGGCTGACACCCAGGCCGCTGCTCAGCATGACATCAGGCAGGCCATTGTGATCGAAGTCGGCGATGGCGATTCCGTTGCCAGTGGGAGCGTAGCCATTCTCTCCAGTGCCGGCGATCGTACCGGCGTTCTCAGGTAGATTGGCCGCGGTAAACAGCGCGTGATTGTTGAAGGTGCCATTGCCGTTGCCAGTCAGCACGACGAACCGGTTGTTTGCCGGATCGCCGACGCCGATATCGTTGCGACCATCACCGTTGAAGTCCGCGATCGCAACCGGTCCGGCCTCGAGCAGGTACACGAACTCCGCTTCATCGACCTGTTGCGGGGTGAAGCTGCCTTTGCCGTTATTCAGAAAGGCCTCGACACCGGAGCCGTCATCGAAGCCGGATCCGCCACCGCACGGTCCATTCGCCCCACCGGAAACCACGATGTCGTCGGCCTTGCCGGAACCAAGACGTCCCGCAGTGACATACCGGATCGGCGCTGTTGCGCCATAGAGCAATGGACCAGTACTAAAGCCACCTGCGCCATTGCTAAACAGAATCTGGAGTCCGGCGTTGCACGAGTCGTTCTGCACATTGCCGAAGGCAACATCCGGGACGCCGTCGCCGTTAAAATCGCCTACGCCGATGTGCGCGTTGGCACCATACTCCAGACCTCCCGGCAACGCCTTCAGCGGTCCAAAGGTTCCGTTTCCTTTGCCCAGCGCGACACCGCCGTCCTCGATAAGGTCCAGCTTGCCGTCACGGTTGACATCGGCGAGAAAAACATCGTTGCTGAGCGAGCCGAGCTTGTAGTTCTTCGCAGCCTGGAAGGTGCCGTCCTTGTTGCCGAGCAAGACGCTGACATCCGCATCGTCCCCAGACGTCGCGTTCACTGCGACCAGGTCCTTTACGCCATCCCCGTTCAGGTCGCCGGCTGCGATCGCAGAGCCGTGCATGCCGACGGTGTACCGCCTGCCGGCCCCGAAATACGTGCTGTTTGTTCCCGGAAAGACCGTCACGGCTCCGTCACAGGGAGCCTTGCACGCTGGCGTGTTCACGATGGCGAGATCGGGCTTGCCGTCGCGGTTAAAGTCCGCTGTCACCATGCCATTGGCCGAAGGCGAAGGAGTGATGGTCGCGCCGTAGAAGCGCCCCGAGCCATTATTGCGCAGGATGCTGACACTCCCGTAGCCGTCGGCAGTGATCAGATCAGTATTGCCAGTGTTATATGCATCCGCCGCCAGCAACGCAGACGTCCCGTTCTGCGTGCTATACACAGTGGGCGTGCTGAAGGCCCCGGTGCCAAGCCCCGGGTAGACATAGATTGCGCCATTCGTCTTCACCCCATCCTTGAGCGGCTTCGTCGTAGCTACAGCCAGGTCTACCTTGCCATCCTTATTGAAGTCCGCCAATGCCACGCAACAGGGCACTCCACCACTGGCCAGAAGTGCGCCGGTCTTAAACGCGTCGCTGGAACTGCCCAGCATTAGCCGCACTCCCGAGTTTGTGGCCACGGCAACATCACCATAGCCGTCCTTATTCACGTCATTGATGGCCGCGCTGCTGAAATAGGAAATCGCGGCGCCGATGCTGTACGTTCCCCCCTTCTGGAGTGCTCCGCCGCTCGTTGCAAAGAAGGGAATCATTGTGGCCGTATTGCCACCATAGATCAGCGCCAGGTCGGTCCTGTGGTCCCCGTTCAAGTCGCCCGCTACCATGCCGAAGTGAGAGGGGATGGCGGGTAGGGAGTAGGTGTAGGCTGGGTGAAACTTCTCGCTGCCTTCGTTGAGCAGAACCACAAGCTTGTTCGCAGATGTGACAACGGCAAGATCGGTCCTTCCGTCATCATTGAAATCGCCCGCGACAGCATACAGGCACACGGAATTCGCATTATCTACCGGCGTAATTGACCGCAGTAGGGAAACCGCCATTTCCATCGGAATACCAGATACTGACACCCTGCACGGTATCACCCGGGCCAGTGCCGTAGTAGACGAGGTCGGTAAACGTATCGCCGTTCAAGTCCGCTGCCAGGTTAGGGCCAGAACCAGTAGGGCTGTTTCCTATGCTTGAGACGGCATAGGTCCCGTTACCGCGATTCAGGGCGATGTCCAGAAAAGGGAGCTCGAACGGAACGAAGCTATCCGTTCCGCCGAAGACAAAGTCGAGTTGTTTGTCGTGGTTGAAGTAGCCGCGAACCAGGTTGATGGGTCCGTGTAAATTTCTGTTGCCGTACGTTTCTGCGGAGTAAATGCTGTTCGAGGAAGTAAAACTGACTGCGCCGTTCTGCGCAGATGCGGTTAGAGTGGCGGCTATCCCGAAGATCATCGTCAGAGAAACGGCGAGAAATCCGGAACGAAAACGAACCAAGGACGAGAAAACATCGCATTTCATACAGCGGCTCCATCGGGGGAGGCGAGAGGTTCGCGAATTCTACTTTGCGGCTCAATCCCCTGGCAAGAAGGAGCGATTGGTAGTGTCCTAATCTGGGACACTACCGGGCGATTGGAACAGTCAAGCAGAGTGACGACGCGAGCCGGTGGGAGGGATTGCCGCCCGGCGGAAGGAGACTGCGAAATCTGGGAGCAAAATACGCAGGGCCGCCGGAGCGGCCCTCGCGTGTTTACTGCTCAGTGGGTTGTGGCGTGGGTCCCGCTGGAGCTTTCAGGTGGCGTGCGTTGCGGGGTGGCGTCGGCGGCGTGGGCGGAACCGGAGGGACCGCAATGGCTGCTCCGCCCCTCTTGATGCTGATGTTGCCGTGATCGGAGACCAGCTTCAGCGTGGCGGGATGGGCTCCCGTTCCAATGCGGCCGGAGAAGTTGTGATCGCTCTTCGTGCCGCCATCTTCGAGGCTCCAGTCGGAAGAGATGTCGCCCATCGGCGCTGTCGCCTCGACCACGCAGGAAGCGGTGTCCGGAAGGGTGACGTCGATATCGCCGTTGCCGTTATGCATCTGGATGTCGCCCGGCTGCGCGGCCATTCCGAGGGCGATGTCACCGTCCGCGTTCTCCACCTGCACCGGACCGCCCGTAATGGCGCTGAGTTCGATGTCTTTGGCATGCGCCGTCACACGGACCGGGGCGTTGCCCTGGTTCACGCGCAGGTCGCCGGAATCGAGCGAAAGCTCGCCGGGCACGCGCTCCACGGCAAACTCCGTGCGGCTGGAATGAAAGCTCACCGGCGCGGCTATGTTCGCGAGCGTCAGGTCGCCGAAGAAGTCTCCGTTCAGCGTGACCCTGCCCTGGATGTCCGAAAGGTGGGCATCTTCCAGGCGCCCATCAAGCGTAACCGCACCGGTGACGGAATGGGCGGTGAAGTCGCCGCTGGCCATATGGGCCACTACGCTGTTCTTTATATTGGTGAACTTGACGTCGCCATGGCCGGAGTTGACGGTAACCGCCCCGCTGAGCCCGTCTACCGTGACATCGCCACGACCGGCGTTGATTTCCGCCGCCGATCCTACCGGCAACTGGATGGTCAGGTCCGAGCCGCCGTGGTCCACACGCGCCGTGCTCAGGCTGGCCACACGGCCGTCCAGGCTGAAATTGGGCACCAGCGAACGCAGTTGGTTGGACGCTTCACGATCGTTTGAGGAGAAGACGGTGTTGTGCGCGCTCACGTGAATGCGCGCATCGCTCGATGCCGTGATGGTCACGTCACCGCGAGGGTTTTCGATGCGGATGTTGCTGTCCGGCGGCAGCGCCTCATCAATCTGGTGGTCCTCATCGTGTTCTTGGCCGAAGAAGTGCATGCCCCAGTCGTTGTCGTTGGGGTTCATGAAGTTCCAGTTGAAGGGCCCATGCTGCCGCAGTCCGTGGCCGGCCCAGCCGAAGGCGGCCAGGATAACGAGCAGAAAGATCAGCCCGCCGCCGCCGCTGCGCACGCCATAAGGACGGTCGCGATTGAACCACCACTCGGCCAGCAGCAGTACACCCACGCCGATCAGCAGCAGCGGCCACCAGTGGATATACCACTCCCAGAACAGGGGGGCTGGCAGTTTGCCTGCCTCCAATAGCAGGGCGACGATGCCCACCGCGATGAGCACCACCGGCCGCACCAGCGAGGGGCGGCGCAGCGCGCGCCAGTAGTAGCGCTGGGCGCGCTCGGCCTCCCGCTGCGCTCGGTAGGCGGCGCGCTGGGATTGCCGGGGCGGATACGGCGGCGGATAAAGGGGCGGAGGTGCGCTGCTCATGGCTGCTCTCTTTGCCGGTCATAGGGCACGTCGGACGGAGTGATCGCCTCGGTCCGGGGAACGATGGAGGTTCCCTGGGTATAAGGAGCGGGGGGCGCCGGGTATCCCGAGGGGGTATAGCCGGGCGGCATGTAGCCCGGAGGCGGCTCGACCTGGTCTTCACGGAAGGCGAGCCGTTCCATCACGGAGAGCACGCCCGCCAGGATCAGGTAAAGCGGCCAGCTTCGGCCGAAGGACAGGATGCCCCACTGGTTTAGCAACGCGGTCAGGCCAAACAGCAGCAGAAAGGCGGGTCCGCGCATGCGCCGGATAGTGAACCAGCGGTTCATTGCAGGCCTCCTCCGGTCCCCGGCCCGTTCGGCGGGGCGTTGTGCTGCCGTGCCTGCAGTTCACGTGAACGGCGGATGAACAGCCAGATCCCGATGCCGATGATGATGACAGGCCAGCCGCGCCCCACCCAGTCGCCGTTCAGTACGCCCATCGTGCCGAGCAGAAAGAGCACGCCGAGAGCGATCAGGATGATGGCGCCGGTGGGCAGGTCTGACCGGAGCGGGGGCACGGGCGGCACCGGAACCGCGGTGTAAGCGTAGGGCGTGGTCGGCGCACCATAGGCTTCCTGCGCGGAGCCGGCGTGCGGCGGAGGCGTCGGGGGCACGAAGCCCGCAGCCGTCGGGTCCACCGTGGAGCCGCTGGGCGTGTAGGCCGAGGCCGCGGGCGGGACGCCAGGGGATGCAAACGGATTCGACTGCAGGCCCAGGCGGTGGCCGAGGTCGTTCAGGCCAAAGGGATCGGGCAGCGGCAGACCATCGCGCCGGGCCCGGGCAGTGTGGTAGGCGTCAAAGATCTGGTAGATGACCCAGGCGGCCACGAAGATGCCGAAGACGCCGGCCGAATGCGAAAGGCTGACCAGCACGGCAAAGATGAAGACGTGCGCCAGCCCCTTTACCAGTTGGCCGTTGTACATCGCACCCACGCCGGGGATGATGCCCAGGAGTCCGGCAAGCGCAGGGTTCGGCCCAGGGCCCGGCTGCATGGGGATACCGGGGATTGCGCCGGCTCCGGGGGGGTACGCGCCTGGAATGGCGCCAACGCGAGCGGCAAGGCAGGATTCGCAGTAGACCACGCCGCCAACATTGCGGACGCAGTCCTTGCAGAGAGGTTTGCCGCAGAATTGGCAATACGCCGCTGCAGCAACATCGGGATGGTTAACGCAGTTCATGCCAAGCTCCTTTTCGCCTGATCTTGTCTGTGTGTGAGTGGTGCATGGGGGCCGGCTTCTGCAGGCAGAGAGGAGCGCAATGAGGTTGCACCCATACGGGGAAGAGCAGGTGTGGTGACAAAGAGAATCCTGGCCGGTTCGGTCTCGGCCTGGCCGGCATTGGCTGGCGCAGGCTTGTCATGGGCCGGTCTGGTGCGAGGAGAATGGCGCTCGGCCGCGCCCCCGCCACTGCCGTTGTTCTTGCTTTGGCCAGTCGGGTTCTGGGCTGCCGGGGGCTGGCTGGCCGGGGGCTGCGTGGTGGTGCTGGATGGTGTCTGCTTGCGGGCGCCGGAGCTTGCCGGCATTGCATCTTCCGAAGTCCGGCGCAGCTCGTTGACCCGGGACTCCAGCTCGTACACAAAGCGAAGGTTCTCGTAGTAGCGCATCACGTGGGCGGAGGCGCTGTAGTAGCCGCGGCTCACGTTGGTGGCCAGCACGGAAGGCCTCAGGTCCCGCAGGTGAATCTCCTTCAGCCGGACGCCGGCCAGGTTGAGAGTGAACGCGATCGAAAAGAAGGCCATGGCGAGCGTCATCAGCAGGCGCGACTCTGCCGGGTGACGGTAGAGAACACTGAGGGAGCCGCCAAAGCGCGAGACACCCAGCCGCCCCGGGCCAAACCACGGCTGGGGTAGCGATGGGCCAACCGGCGCCAGCGCGGGGAGTCCTTCCACCCCGGAGCCGAGGTCCGGCCCGGTGGTGTGCGCCAGGATGCGCTCGGCTAGCCCGGCCGGCACTTCCGGCTCGGGGGCAAGAAAGCGCAGCCATTCCGCGCCGCGCTGTGCTTCTTCCAGCAGCTCGGCGCACGCCAGGCACGCCTCGCGATGGGCCTCAAAGACGACCGCATCGCCGGCCGGCAACACGCCGTCCACCGCATCGGTCAGCATGGCGATCCATTCTTCACAGCCCAGCGGGCGGGGTCCCGTCGTTGAAGTGTGGTTTGCCATTTACATCACCTGATCCTTATTACGTTCCAAAAGGCGTGCTAGTTCTGCGCGCCCCCGGCTGATACGGCTTTTCACCGTACCCTCGGGAATACGAAGCACCTGCGCAATCTCCTTGTAATCCATATCCTGCAGGTCGCGCAGGATCACGGCTTCACGCAGCTCCGGGGAGACGCGGGTAAGGGCAGCCTGGACCATGCGCTCCAACTCGCGGGCCACGGTCTGGTCGTGCGGGGAGCGGCGCATGTCCTGCAGCCGCTCGGCGTGGCTGATCTCGTCGGCGCTGTCCCACCCGATGTCGATCGAGTCGGTCGCGCGCTCCAGGCGGGTGCGGCGGAAGTGATCCACCAGCAGGTTCCGTGTCAGCGTGGCGATCCAGGTGGGAAAGCTGCCCTTGCTCGCGTCGAAGCTGCGCAGGTTGCCGTAGAGCTTGAGAAAGACGTCCTGCGTCAAATCCTCCGCATCCGTCGGCGACCCGGTGAAGCGGTAGCATATGCCGTAAACACGGCGATGCTGGCTGCGCACCAGTTCCGCCCAGGCGCCATTGTCGCCGTCCAGGCAGCGATGCACCAGCAGGGCCCAGTCCGGTTCGTGCGCCGGGGAGACGTGCGTCGCCGAAGCGTGAGCAGCACCTTCCCTCTTGGCCGGAACCTCCGGAATCCTTCGCACGTCGTCTCCACTTTTTCTGTGAGGATACGCGTTCCGGGGCGAAGTCGAACCACTTCTTTGCGCCTGGGCGGCGGCACGGGAATGGGAAGGGGAGGACCACCCTCCGAACCCCGGCCATGTCGTTGCCATGCTCATTGGGATCAGTACGGAGGGAGCGGCGCGCAGGTTCCCGGAATGTGGGCGGAAAGCCGGCGTGCCGGACAGGACGAGGGCAGCGGCGGCAGAGGAGAACATGACCTCCTCCGCCGTGCCTAGCTGGTCGCCGAGGCAGTCTGGACGTAGTCCGCCTCGACCGGACTCTCATAGAGGGATAGATCGCGCGTGACCACGGTCAGCCCGGAGGGCGTCACGAAGTAGTTCCGCTTGTCCTCGTTCGCGTCATAGCCGATCACGGTACCTTCCGGCAGGTGCACATCGCGATCGATGATCGCGCGCCGGATACGGCAGTGCCGCCCGATATTGACGTGGGTAAAGATAATGCTCGAGTCCACCTCGGAGTAGGAGTTCACGCGGACATCCTGCGACAGCACGCTGTTACGCACGACCGCGCCCGAGACGATGCATCCCTGGGACACGATGGAGTTGATGGCCATGCCGGTACGCCCCGGCTCGCCAAACACGAACTTGGCGGGCGGGTACTGGCGCTGCCGCGTGCGCAGCGGCCAGTTCTTGTCGTACAGGTTGAAGATCGGCGAGACGGAGACCACGTCCATGTTCGCGTCGTAGTAGGCATCGAGCGTGCCTACGTCGCGCCAATAAAGCTCCTTGCGGTTCTCGTCCACGAAGTTGTAGGCGGACATCTTGTACTTGCCCAGCAGGTTCGGCAGGATGTTGTGCCCGAAGTCATGCTTGGAGCTGGTGTCTTCCGCATCCTTGATCAGCGCCGGCAGCAGCACGTCGGTGTTGAAGATGTAAATGCCCATCGAGGCGTCGACCATGCCCGGGTTGAAGGGCGAGCGGAGGTTGGTCTCCTTGGGCTTTTCGTGGAAGCCGATGACTTCGCCGGCGGGGTTCACCTCGACCACGCCGAAGCGCGAAACCTCCGAGGGATCGATCGGCAGTGTGGCCAGCGTCACGTCGGCGCCCACGCGCGTGTGATGATCCAGCATCAGCTGGTAATTCATCTTGTAGATGTGGTCGCCGGAGAGGATGAGCACGTGCTTGGGCTGCTCCGTGCCGATGGAGTAAATGTTTTGATATACCGCATCGGCCGTGCCCATGTACCAGTTGGCGCTGACCCGCTGCATGGGCGGAAGAATCTCAATAAATTCGCCCAACTCCTGTGCCACGCTGCCGCCCCAGCCTTCACGAATATGGCGGTTGAGCGAGAGCGCCTTGTACTGCGTCAGGATGTAGACCCGGCGCAGATCGGAGTTGATGCAGTTGGAGAGCGTGATATCGATAATGCGATAAGTGCCGGCAAAGGGAACTGCCGGCTTCGCGCGGTCGCGGGTGAGCGGGAAAAGCCGCTCGCCGGCACCGCCTGCAAGCAAAACGCCGAGGGTATCTTTCATTGTCTTCGCAGTGCTCCCGAGCGCCGAAGCGCCCCCTTCAAGTTACTGCGTACCTGCGCTATCTGTAGACCGATCGTGCACCTGCCATAAGGAAGGCGAATTCTAGCACAGAGCTTGAGATGCACATCGGGAGCACGCGGGTGACTGCAACTCACGGCCCGGTGCGGCAAAGAGCAGGGAATGTGCCGGCAGCGAGAGGAAGCTGCCCTGCGGGAGCATAGAAGTTCTGGCGCGGAACTCTGGCGCGGAACTCCTCACGCGGAGCGCCGGGGTGGCGCTCCGCCGCGCCTAGTCGATGAAAAAGCCGAGCGCTTCCAGCGTTTCTTCGCTCAACTGCACGTTGCGCAGCTTGGCCTGGTGCGCTTCGCGGAGTTCCTTACGGAAGCGCTCGAGCGAGGCCTGGTTGACGTCTGCCTGCTGATCGAGCAGCCGAAATAGTTCGGGCGGCGTCGTCCGCAGTTCCGATTGGCCGGGCAGGCCCACCGCCGACTTCAGCGTGAGCGTGAGGGAAAGCGTTTCGAATGCCTTGTACTGGCCGGCCGGTATCTGCGCAAAGAGATTCATTCGCATGATGGGGCGATGCTCCCACATTGCGGGCCAGAATGGGTATACGACCTTCTCGTTAGAGTCACGCTACCGCTCCGTGTTATAGCGCCGCCTCCGGGCAGGACGCCGCCTTCGCGCCGATTCGCCGCCGGGGGTACTATGCGAGTAGAGGAGAGCAGGACGGCACCGCGAAAGGAGCACGATGGCAGAGGAAGAACGAACCGGCAAGCCGCTGCAAGTGCTGGCGCCCCCTGTCTCTGCAACCGCCTATGAAATTCGCGATTTCCTGCACCGCAGCGACGTCCCTTTCGAAAACGTAGAACTCCGCACTGACCAGGACGCGGCCACGCAGGCCGGCGTCCACGGCCTGCACGATCCGCGTCTGCCGGTCTGCATCTTCCCCGACGGCAGCCGTCTCGAGCACCCCACTGTCCAGCAACTTACGCAGAAGCTGGGCTGGTTCCGCAACCCGAAACATTCCGAGTACGACCTCGCCATTTACGGAGCAGGTCCGGCGGGACTCAGCGCAGCCGTCTACGGCGCCTCCGAAGGCTTGAAGACGGTCGTGGTCGAACGCGGAGCCGTGGGCGGCCAGGCGGGATCGAGTTCGCGCATTGAAAATTACCTCGGCTTCCCGGAAGGCATCAGCGGAGCGGACCTCGCAGAGCGAGCCCGCGAGCAGGCCTGCCGCTTTGGCGCGGAAATTCTGATCTCGCGCGAGGGAGTGCGCGGCGAAGTCCTCCCCGGCCGGGGCGGCATCGGCTATCTCGCAGACGGAACCAAGATCCGCTCGCAGGCCACCATCTGCGCCACCGGTGTGGACTACCGACGGCTCAATCTGCCACACGAAAGCGAGCTGCTGGGCGCGGGTGTGTATTACGGCGCCGGGTCGAGCGAAGCATCGCTCTGCGGCAACGAGCACGTGTTCGTGGTGGGCGGCGGGAACTCCGCCGGGCAGGCGACCATGCACTTTGCCCGCTTTGCGAACAAGGTCAGCATCGTGATCCGCGGCACTTCGCTTGCCGATACACTTTCGCAGTACCTTCTGGAGCGCATTCAGACCACGCCCAATGTCGAGGTGCTGACCCGTACCGCAGTCACCGCGCTTCATGGCGAGACCTATCTGGAAGCGGTGACGTTGACGGAACTGACAACGGCCGCGAGCGGACGCTACCCACACGCTGGCTGTTCATCTGCATCGGCGGCGTGCCGCACACCGAGTGGGCCGAGGAACTCGGCATCGTGCGGGACAGCGCGGGTTACCTGGTGACCGGGCCCGACCTGCTGCAGAATGGGCAGAAGCCAAACGGCTGGCCCCTCGAGCGCGACCCATTTTTTCTGGAAACCAGCGTGCCCGGCATCTTTGCCGCAGGCGATGTGCGCCACGGTTCTGTAAAGCGCTGCGCCGCCGCGGTGGGCGAGGGCGCAATGGCGGTGACGCTGGTGCATCGATACCTGGCGCACGGCTAGGGGAAGACAACGGAGGAGCTGCGATGACGGAGTGGAGACAGATAGGCCGGATCAGGGAGATAGACCGGATAAGGGAGACTCTCCAAGGTGTCTAGCCCCGCGCGCCATGCAACGCCGTCCCTCTTGTGGAAGCCGGAAAGCTGGTTTGATCGCCTGCGCGAACTGCAGGCGCGGACAGGCGAGAGCAAGGACGCCCCGCTGCGACGTGACGTACGCTCGCTCGGCATGCTGCTCGGCGAAGTGCTCCGCGAGCAGGCGGGCATGGAACTCTACGAGCTCGAAGAAAAGCTCCGGCAACTCAACATTGATCGCCGCGCGGCCGACCTGGCGGGCGATGTATCGCTGGGCGAGGCGCTCACGGCGGAGGCGCAGGCGAGCATCGGACACCTCGCCGTGGACGAGGCCTACAAGCTGGCGCGCGCCTTTGCTTTTTACTTCGAGCTGATCAACCTGGCCGAAACCAATCACCGCAAGCGCCGCCGGCTTTCCCTGCAACTGAGCGCGGGCAACACGGTACAGCGCGGCTCGTTCCGCGGCACGCTGCGCGCCATGCGCGAAGCCGGCATTCCCGCGGAAGAAGCCAAGGCGCTGCTGGCCCGCATTCACATTGTGCCGGTGTTCACCGCCCACCCCACGGAGGTGGCGCGGCGCTCCGTGCTGTACAAGCGCCGGCGGCTGGGCCGGTTCCTGGAAGAGCTGGACCGCATTCCGCTGCCCGATGAGGAACTCGAAAGCCTGCAGGAGGCAGTGGCCGCAGAGATTACCGCGCTATGGCAGACCAACGAGGTGCGCGCCGTCCGGCCTACGGTGGCGGACGAGGTCAAGATGGGCCTGGACTATTACGACGCGTCCATCTATGAGACCGTACCCAAGCTCTACGCGGAGCTCGCCTCGGCTTTTCTGGAAGAGTACGGGGTCGAGATGGACCTCCGGCAAGCGCCCCTGGTCCTTTCCTTCGGCTCATGGATCGGCGGCGACCGGGACGGCAATCCCTATGTAACTACCGATGTGACGTGGCGGGCAATCCGCATGGCCCGCAGCCACATCTTTGCCCACTACCAGGCCGAACTGCAGCACATCATCGACCTGCTCACCACCTCCACGCAGCAGGCGGGCATCAGCGAGGCCATGCGGCAGCGGCTTGAGACCTATACCGCTCAGCTTGCGGTGGGCAAGGGCGAGCCGTTTGAAGGCCGCTACACGTCGGAGGCGTACCGGCGGCTGTTGATCTGCATCCAGCGGCGTCTTGAAGAAAGCTCCAGGCTGCCCGCTGCGGAGGCCGACGGCGAGCAGGGGCAGCACGAACGCGCAGGCGGCGGGCTGGAACGCTATCACACGGCGGCCGAGTTCCTGGACGATCTGAACATCGTGCGTGAGAGTCTGTGCGCTAACGGCGGCGCGCGCCTCGCAGTTGAATGGATAGATCCGCTGCTGCTGCTGGTGCGGACCTTCGGCCTGCACCTCCATACCCTCGACATCCGCCAGCATGCGCGCCTGCACAGCGCCGCTGTCGCCGAGGTGATGGCGCGGGGATGCGACGCGGACTCGTCCGCGGTACCGGCTGCGCTTTCCCCCCAAAGCCGCGAGGTGATGGCGGTATTCCACGCCATTGCGGAGATCAAGAAAGTAGCTCCCGAAGCCGTGCGGCAGTATGTGATCAGCGGGGCCTCGACAGCCGGCGATGTGCTCGATGTGCTGTGGCTGGCGCGGCTGGCGGGCATCGAGGTGGCCGGGCATGGCGCCGATCCGGGGCTGATGCCGGTGCCGTTGTTTGAATCGATCGAAGACCTGCGGCAAGCGCCGGAAGTCTGCCGCGAGTTATGGAACAAGGACGGTTACAAAGAGCTGCTGGCCTCCTGGGGGAACGTGCAGGAGATCATGCTGGGCTACTCCGACTCCAACAAGGACGGAGGCATGCTCACCAGCACCTGGGAGATATTTCGCGCCCATCGCGCCCTGCACGAAGTGGCGCATGCGTGCGGGCTCTCCCTGCGCCTCTTCCATGGGCGCGGCGGCACCGTGGGCCGCGGCGGTGGACCGACGCACCGCGCCATCTACGCGCAGCCGCTCAATGCCTTTGACGGGCACCTCCGCATCACGGAACAAGGCGAAGTGTTGCACTTCAAGTACGCGGACGTGGTACTGGCGGAGCGCAACCTGGAGCTGATGATCGCCGCGGCACTGGATGCGCTGGCGCGGCCCAACCTGCGGCTCCATAACGGCCACTACTCGGGAGAGATGCGGCCCGAGTGGGAAGATGCAATGGAGGAGCTGTCGGCCACCGCCTACACCTTTTACCGCGAGCAGATTCTGGACGACCCGGAGGTGCTGCAATACTTCGAGCAGGCAACGCCGGTGGCCGAGCTGGAACATGCCCGCATCGGCTCGCGTCCTTCGCGGCGCAGTTCGCGCGGCAGCCTGTCAGAATTGCGCGCCATCCCCTGGGTCTTCGGTTGGACACAGAGCCGTCACCAGGTGCCGGCGTGGTTCGGCGTGGGCCATGCGTTGGAAGCATTTCTGCGCAGGCCGGGCGGCCTCGCGCTGCTGCAGTCCATGATGGAGGGCCTGCCGCTTTTCATCGACCTGCTGCGCAACGTCGAAGTGGCGCTCGCCAAGGCAGACCTCGGCATCGCGCGTCTATACGCTTCGCTGGTCAGTGACGCGGGCGGTGCGCGGGCGAGTGTTCACCAAGTTTGAAGAAGAGCTGCGCCGCACCGAGCGCACGCTGCTCCAGGTGATGAAGCAGCACGAGCTGCTGGAGTCGAACGACGTGCTGGCGCGCTCCATCCGGCTGCGCAATCCGTACGTGGACCCCATGAGCACCATCCAGGTAGATCTGCTGCGGCGCAAGCGTGCGGGAGAAGACTCCGAGACGATCAACCGCGCCATCGGTGCGACCATCAACGGCATCTCCGCCGGACTGCGCAACACGGGCTGAGCACTGGCCGCGACCTGGCCACCTCTCGCTATGGCAGACCCCCAGCACGCCTCTGCAGTCGGCATCGACTTCGGCACGACCAACAGCTCCGTTGCGCTCCAGCGGGCTGCCGGCGACCTGGAGTTGCTGCGCTTTGCCCATGCCGGGGAGTCCGCTGCTTCGACCGCGTCCTCGCGTTCGGTGCTGTATCTCGAGCAGGTCAAGACGGCGGGACGCGCACGCCTGGATGCGCGCACCGGCGCCGCCGCCATCGATGCATATCTGCACGCAGAGCATAAGGGCCGGCTGATCCAGTCGCTCAAATCCTACCTTTCCAGCCGGCTGTTCACGACCACCGAGATCTTCGGCCGGCGCTACTCGCCGGAAGAACTGATTGCGCGCATCCTCGGCGACCTCCGGCAAGCAGCGGAGCAGCAGTTCGGCCGGCCAATTACAGCCGCGGTCGCCGGGCGTCCGGTGCAGTTTGTGGGCGCGGAGACCGAGGAAGACAACGCCTTTGCGCTGGCGCGACTGGAGACGGCGTTCCGTCTCGCCGGCTTTGCGTCTGTCACGTTCGTGATGGAGCCGGTCGCGGCTGCGGCGTATTACGAGTCCACACTCACCCGCGATGAACTGATCCTCATCGGCGACTTCGGCGGCGGCACCAGCGATTTTTCGCTGCTGCACGTCGGTCCCGGCGTGCGCAAGCGGGGACGTACCACGAGCGATCTGCTGGGCAACGCCGGCGTGGGCCTGGCAGGCGATGCGTTCGATGCCAGGATCGTGCGCCACCTGGTCTCGCCCATGCTGGGTGCCGGCTCGCTCGAACGCCCGGTCAGCAAGAGCCTGCTCGCCGTGCCCAACTGGGTCTACACCAAGCTCGAGCACTGGCATCACCTCTCCTTTCTGCGTACCCGGGCCGTGACGGAGATGCTGCGCGGCGCGCGTGTGCGGGCCTGCGAGCCGGAGAAAATCGAAGCGCTGCTAACCCTGATTGAGGAAGACCTGGGTTACCGGCTGCACCAGGCCGTGCAGCGCACCAAGATGGAGCTTTCGCAGAGGGAAGAAGCGGAGTTCCGCTTTCTAGAAGGAGGACTGGAAATCCGCGCCCATGTGAGCCGCCAGGACTTCGAATCGTGGATCGCCGAAGAACTCGCCGCCGTGGAGCAATGCGTCGATCGGCTGCTGGAAAACTGCGGTGTCCCTGCACAGCAAGTGGATCGCGTATTTCTTACCGGCGGCACATCGTTTGTGCCGGCCGTGCGCAGAATTTTTACCAGCCGCTTCGGAGCCGAGCGGGTGGTGGCGGGTAATGAGTTCACGTCGGTGGCGCTGGGGCTTGCACTCTTTCCGACATCCACTGTGTAGCTAATGCGTAACTACGCGATCATGCGTCCTAGCGCGACGCCCAGGCAGACAAAAGCGAAACCTAAAATTACACTGAGGCCCACGTACAAGAGCGCAGTAATTACGTGGCCTGCCTGGAGTGTCGCGAGCGTTTCGTACTCGAAGGAAGAGAACGTGGTGTAGGCGCCCACAAAGCCGATCGGGAACAGGTAGCGCCATCCCGGACTAAGGTGCACGCGCGTATTGAGCACCGTGAGCACAAGCCCGATGACCAGGCATCCCGAAAGGTTGATAGCAAACGTGCCGTAAGGAAAGCGCGCGCCGAGGCGGTCGGTTACCGCCGTTCCAACCCACAGCCGGGCGACAGCACCTAAAAAGCCGCCGATGCCCGTCAACAGATAGCGTTGCACGCGCCAACCTCCCTGCTCATGCGCCCGGGAACAGACCGGGTTCGGGCCAGTATACCAACGTGATTGTAGTGATCTCAGTGCACTGCAAAAAAGTGCGAGGAGATCTCATCAAAAATTGTTACAGTAGAGACCTTTAGATCGCCAAAGTTTACTGCATCATAAACAAGTCGCCGCGCGTCTCATGGACTGTGCGTCCGGCAAAGGGGGAGTGTAGTGGGCGGAAATCTGGCGATACAGAGCGGAGGTCCGTTCAGCTACCTGGATATGTTGCGGCCTTACTTGCAGCCGCGTGCCGAGGTGACGGTGGACGGAGGCATCCCGCAGGCGCCCATCCGCAACCGTACGGCCGGGCTGGAGGCCAATGCGCATTATTTCAACCACCCGCAATGGACCGAGCGGTGGTTGCAGAAGATTCATCGCTACCCGGAGCTGCGGGAGCGCTGGCACGCGCTTGCCGGAAAATGGGACGGCAAAGTTGTGGTGGACGTGGGCTGTGGCCCCGGTAATCTTTTCGCCAATCTGGGCGGCGAGCCGGCACTGCTCATCGGCGTGGATATCGCCCGCGTCAGCCTGGAGCGCGCCGCGCAACTGGGATATGTGCCACTGCTGGCAGACGCGCAGGCATTGCCGCTGCGCTCCAGCATCGCGGATGTGGTCGCGCTGAACGCAACGCTGCACCACGTAGACGACATGCGCCGCGTGCTGCTCGAGTGCGGCCGCCTGGTCAAGCCCGGCGGCGCGCTCATCGTGGATCACGATCCCCAGCAGCGTGCCTGGGCCTTCCGCGGACCCGGCCGGCTGTTGTGGAATTTGGGGCGGGGGGCGAACCGCCTGCTCCGGCGCAGCGCCCACCTGAGGGAGGAGGAACAGCGCTGGTCCCGCGCTGCCGAGATCCATCACGATCCCGGCGACGGCGTCAGCGAGCAGCTCTTCTGTTCCACGCTCGAGCCCCTGGGCTTCGATGTGCAGATCATTCCGCACAACCACTACATCGGCGGTGCGGTGCTGCAAGGCCACATGGGCCGTGCCCCCTTGCCCATGCGCGTGCGGCAGCGCCTGTCCGGCATCCGTCCAGATTCGCGCGAAGGCGCCCTGACGCTCCTATGCCTGGCGCGACGCCGTCATGAGCCGCGTCCGCGCGGGCGGCAGGCCCAGGCCGGTGGCGTGCCCTGGTAGGCTCGGTCGCGCTACGGCGGTGCATACCCGCGTCTTCTCCGAACTCCTGTAAATGCGCAAGAATAGGCCGGTTCGCGTAGCATCAGGCTCATGCGCGCACTCGTCCTCGAAGCACCCGGCCACGCCAGCATCGCAACCGTCCCGCAGCCCTCCGCTTCGCCGGACGAAGTCTTGCTGGAAGTGAAGCTGGTGGGCATGTGCGGCAGCGACCTCAACTCCTACCGCGGCAAAAATCCATTGGTCGCTTTCCCGCGCATTCCCGGCCACGAAGTAGCGGCCACCGTAGTGCAGGCGCCGGCGCACTGCACCGATCTGCTGCCCGGCACGGACGTGACCGTTTCTCCTTATGCAAACTGCGGCAGCTGTGCGGCGTGCCTGCGCGGCCGGCCAAATGCGTGCCAGTTCAACCAGACCCTGGGCGTGCAGCGCGACGGCGCCATGACCCGGTACATCTCGCTGCCGCCGGAGAAGCTCTACCGGGCGAATCTGTCGCTCAAAGAGCTATGCCTGGTGGAGCCGCTGACCGTAGGCTGCCACGCAGTGCGGCGGGGCCGCGTGGCGCGCGAGGACACCGTTGCCGTGATGGGGTGCGGCGGTGTGGGATTAGGCGCCATCGCCGCGTCAGCGTTTCGCGGCGCACGCACCATCGCGATTGACCTCGAGGACGCCAAGCTCCAGTTGGCCATGCACGCCGGCGCGACCCACTCGATCAACACCAGGCAGACCGACCTTCACGAGCAGCTCCTGCAGCTTACGGACGGGCGCGGGCCCGATGTCATGATCGAAGCGGTCGGTACCCCCGCCACCTTTCGCGCAGCAGTGGATGAAGTCGCGTTTGCCGGACGCGTGGTGTACATCGGGTATGCCAAAGAGCCGGTCGCCTACGAAACGCGCCTGTTCGTGCAGAAGGAGCTCGATATCCTGGGCTCGCGTAACGCACTGCCCGACGACTTCCTCGAAGTAATCCGCATGCTTGAACATGGAGGCTTCCCGGTCGAAGAAGCGGTGAGCCGGGTCGTCAGCCTGGACGAGGCGCCGGCCGCGCTGCAGTCGTGGAGCGAGCATCCTGCGCAGTTCACAAAGATCATGGTCGCGGTCAGTGACTAGCTCCGTCCCAGCACCGAAGCCCGCTTCAGGTTGGTAGTAAAGTGGAAGAGGTCGCGCCGCCACGGCGCGACTATGCGAAGCACCCGCCGGGCCCATAGCTCAATCGGTTAGAGCAGCGAACTCATAATTCGTTGGTTCCAGGTTCAAGTCCTGGTGGGCCCACCATCCCTGCTTTACCCGGCGCGAAGGCTTTGCTGGAGAGCTTCGATGAACCAGCCAGCCCATGACCTTGAAGCCTGCCGCAACATCCCATCACTGAAAGGAAGCGTATGACTACGGAAGGCTTTGCCGATGACGGCACGATGCTGAAAAATCTGGCGACGTTCGATCTCGCCCGGGAAATGGCGGAATCCGAGGGAAAAAAGCCGTGGCCCATGGGCCACTTCGCCCGCATGCTCTTCAAAAAGTCGGATTTCCGCATGGTGCTGATCTCCATGCAGAAGGGCTCGGTGATGAAAGAGCATCACGCGGATGGAACCATCTCCGTGCAGGTGCTAAAAGGCTCGATCCGCTTTAGCGCGGAAGGAGAGGCGCACCGCCTACAGGTGAACAGCATTCTGACCCTGGGCGCGTCCATCAAACACGAAGTTGAAGCGCTGGAGGATGCTGCGTTTCTGCTCACCATTGCCTGGCCCAGCAGCGCGAAGCTCGAGGGAATGAAGCATCGCGGATACGGAACCTAGCTGGATCGGATCGTCAAAGTGCCTGAGATACATCGTGCTTGCATGTTCATTCAGAGCGAGCTTAGTATGCCCGCGTGATTTCCATCGCTTTGGGAGGAATCGAATATGCAGGTTGGACGCAAAATACTCGGCGGGGTCTTTGTCCTGGGCTTGGCGGCAGGAGCCACGGTGGGGCAGGCGGCACGGCAGCACCCGAACCTGACGGAAGCGCAGCAGCTCATGCAGCAGGCGTACCAGAAGATTGTGACCGCGCAGAAAGACAACCACTACGACATGCAGGGCCATGCTGAGAAAGCGAAGCAGCTTATTCAGCAGGCCATCAATGAGCTTTCGCAGGCGGCTGGCGCGGATGATCGTGACCGCCACTGATACATAGCTGCGCGCTGCCGGCCAGCGCCGGACGTGGCGAAGGCTCCGGAACAGCCGGAGCCTTGCGTTTTCATGGCCGGTCAGAGCGAAAGCGACTTCAGGTATTCGCGGAACCCGGGACCCAGGTCGGCGCGCTTCAAAGCGAAATCCACCGTGGCCTTGAGCATGCCGGCTTTGTCGCCCGCATCGTAACGCGTCCCCTGGAACGTGTAGCCGTAGACCTTTTCGTGCTCCAGCAGCGCCTTGATGCCGTCGGTCAGTTGCAGTTCGCCGCCGGCGCCGAGCGGGGTGTGTTCCAGCATGTCGAAGATGCGCGGCGTAAGGATGTAGCGGCCGATGATCGCGTTCTTCGAGGGCGCTTCGGAGGCCTTCGGCTTTTCCACCATGCCCTTCACTGCGCACAAGCGGGGGTTGTCCGGTACAGGGTCGCAGTCCAGCACGCCGTAGGAAGAGATCGCCGGCCCTTCCACGATCTGCGTGGCCAGGATGCTGGATTTGGTCTGGTCGTAGGCGTCGATCATCTGCTTGAGGCAGGGCGGATCGGCATCGATCACATCGTCGGGCAGGATCACCGCGAAGGGCTCATCGCCGATGAGATCGCGCGCCATCAGCACGGCATGACCCAGGCCCTTGGCTTCCTTCTGCCGCACGTACGACAGGCGGGCCATGCTGGAGATGCCACGTGACACCGCAAGCAGGTCCTTCTTGCCGCGAGCTTCCAGCATGGAGTCGAGCTCAAAGCTGACGTCGAAGTGATCTTCGATGGACGACTTGCCGCGGCCGGTAATGATGATGATCTGGTCGCATCCGGCGGCCAGCGCCTCTTCCACGCCGTACTGGATGATGGGCTTGTCCACAACCGGCAGCATCTCTTTGGGAATTGCCTTGGTTGCGGGAAGAAAGCGGGTTCCGAGACCGGCAGCGGGGAAAACTGCCTTGCGTACTGTTTGCGTCATGGGCAATGGGCGTCCTTGAATGAGTTCGCGACCTTGTTTTGGATGCGTGCCAGCGACTGTGGCAACCCGGGATTATACGGCCCAGGTACGAGAGAAGGCATGCGGAGAAAGCGGCCGGGGAGCACGAAAGTTTTGCTGCCCCCGCTGACCGCAATGATCAGAGCGCCGGCGAATCGTCGCCCAGCATCGCCCGGCGCACGATCTTGATCGGCGGGAATCCCTGCCGCAGAAAGTCGTCGTGGAACTTCTCCAGCGAGAACGCGGCTCCCTGCTTCTTCTCGACGTCCGCGCGCAGCTTCAGGATTTCGAGCTTGCCCAGCGTGTAGTACAGGTACGTCGGGTCCGAGGTGCCGCGCTTCGTTTCCACCTCGGCGATCTCGCGCGATTGGTAGCCCTCCTTCTGGAAGAAGTCGATCGCCTGTTCCATGGTCATCTTTCCGGTATGCATCTGGATGCCCACGATGAAGCGCGCATTGCGCAGCAGCGCGTCCTGCAGTTGCCCCAGGCGGATGAGCTTCGCCTCCCGCGCATCCTTGGCGCCCGTGCCCGGCTGACCGTAGCCCTGGTCCAGCATCATCTGCTCGCAGTAGTGCGCCCAGCCTTCGGAGTTCGAACTGGCGCCGAGCAGCTTGCGCACCTTGCTTGGGGCCTGCGGAACCCACAGGAACTGCACATAGTGGCCCGGGTAAGCCTCGTGCACGGATGTGCTGACGATGGTGCCCACGTTAAACGCGTGCATATAGCTGGCCGTGCGCTCCGCGCTCCAGTCCTTCTCGGGCAGCGTCACATTGAAGTAAGCGGTGTGCGAATGCTGCTCGAACGGGCCCGGCGTGTCCATGGAGGCCTGCGTCGTCGCGCGCATGAACGGCGGCGTCTCCTCCAGCGTGGGCCTCACCGGCGATGGGATCGTGACAATATGCTTCTGCTGAATAAAGCTGATCAGCCCGTTGAATGTATTGCGGAAGCTGTCCAGCAATGCGTCCGGCGCGGGGTGATCCTGACCCAGTTCCAGCAACACCTGCTGCGGTGTCTTCGCCGGGTCCAGATCCTTGGCCAGCGCGTTGAAAGCGGCCTGGTTCTTGTGCAGATCGGCATAGCCGATATCAAGCAACTGCGGCACTGGCGTGGAGACCATCTCGTCATACAGCAGCTTCATCGCGAAGGTGTCGTGGCCAATGCGGAAGTCTCCCTGCGACCGCGGCAGCAGGTCGGACTTCATCCATTGCTGGTAGCTGCTCAACGCCGCGATGACGGCGGCGTTGGTCTGCGCGAACTCCGCCTTCAGTTGCGGATCATCAGCATCGGTGAAGGCCTCGGGCACATCCTTCCTGAAGAAATCGATGTCGCCGGGTAGCTGCTCGAGCGCGATTTCGGTATAGATGTGCGGCGGATTCTCGAGGTTCTGCCGCGCCGCAGCCAAGGCCGCAGGCATCTGTCTTTCGCGCGCGATCAGGGACCGCAAGCGGTCGTTGGCCGGCGCGAACTTGCGCTCCATCAGCGTGAAGGCGCTGGCCGTGATGCCGCTGGAATAGAAGTCCGGATTCTTCTTCCACGGCACAATGGTCTCGAGCGTCAGCAGCCAGGAATGGATGTTGTTGAGCACCAGTTCGTGATCGGCGTGGGCTTCCTGCGGCAGATTGGCCGCCGGAAAGGCAGCTACCTTGCGCTCAAATGCATGCAGAGCCGCCACCTCTTCGGCGATGCTGTCGCGATCGTAGCGCTCCAGTTGGGCGTCGTACTGGTGGAAGCCGGCCAGGGTCCCTTGCGTCGGCTGGTATTTGAAATAGATCTGGTCGAAGTACTGGTCCGCCAGCGAACGAAATGCTTCCACGCTGTTGCTCTCGGCTTTGGAACTGGAGACGGGCGTGCTTGCCGCAAGCGCGGCGGTATGCGTCATAAGAAGACCTCCGAGCAGGATCTGCGCTGCCGGCCATGCCATTCGGGAAATCATGCTTGCGGGACCTCTGACCACAGGAATGCTGAACTCTGTATTCCTATCATGTTCTGCTGCGACGAGAAGTTGTCCTGGCTGCCGCCGCCGCCCCGCCGCGTCATTCTGAGCCCGTCTTTGGCGAAGAATCCACGCGACAGTGCTTTGTCACCGAGAATCTTGCGCGGGAAGCTGCCGTCTGGATCCTTCGCTTCGCTCAAGATACGAGCCCGGCGGCCCGGCCCCTACGAAGCCCGCGCGGGCTCAAGCGCAAGCTGATCGAGCAGGGCATGCACCCCGCCGAGTATCTCCTCCGGCCGGGCGGCGGCCAGCGGAAAACGCAGCACGCCCTGCGGCGTGAATTGCGCGCCCTTCTTGGCATTGCGCGCGACGATCTGCATCAGGCGTCCGGGATCGACCGCGGCCTTCTCCGTGAAGCGCACATGCAGCTGGTCGCGCTTGCGGTCCACCTGCAGCACGCCCACGCGCTCGCAGGTCAGCCGCAGTGCCGCCGCTTCCAGCAGGTGGTGCACGCTCTCCGGCAGCTCGCCGTAGCGATCCTGCAACTCCGCGCGTACGTCGGCGAGCGTCGCTTCGTCCTGCGCGCCGGCAATGCGCTTGTACGCACGCAGGCGCTGATTCTCCTCCGGGATATACGCCTCATCGATGCGCAGGCTGATGCCCAGGTTGAGTTGCGTCACCGGCTGCTCACGGTGCGATTCGCCCTTGAGCTTGCTGACCGCCTCTTCCAGCATCGAGGTATACAGTTCAAATCCGACGGCTTCGATGTGGCCGCTTTGTTCGCCGCCCAGCATGTTGCCGGCCCCGCGCAGTTCCAGGTCGAGCGCGGCGATTTTGAACCCGGCGCCGAGGTCGGAAAACTCCTTCAGCGCGGCCAGCCGCCGCCGGGCGATGTCCGTAAGCTCCTGCTCCGGCGGTATCAGCAGGTACGCATAAGCCCGCCGGTTGGAGCGGCCCACGCGCCCGCGCAATTGGTAGAGCTCCGACAGTCCATGGCGGTCGGCGCGGTTGATGATGATCGTGTTCGCCAGCGGAATATCGAGGCCGTTCTCAATGATCGTGGTCGCGACAAACACGTCGTATTCATGGTTCATGAACGCGAGCATCGCGCGCTCCAGGTCGGCCTCGCCCATCTGTCCATGCGCCACCAGCACCCGCGCCTGCGGCACCAGTTCCTGGATCTTCGCAGCGAGTTCGTAGATCGTCTCCACCCGGTTGTGAACGAAATACGCCTGCCCGCCGCGCTCCAGCTCGAGCTCCACCGCGGAGCGGATCAGCTTCTCGTCGAACTTCGCCACCACGGTCTGGATCGCCATCCGGTCCTTCGGCGGCGTCTCGATCACGCTCATGTCGCGCAGTCCCACCAGCGACATATGCAGCGTACGCGGAATCGGCGTCGCCGACATGGACAGCACGTCGATCTCCTGCCGCATCTGCTTCAGCCGCTCCTTGTGCCGCACGCCGAACCGCTGCTCTTCATCGACCACCAGCAGCCCGAGATCCTGGAACTTCAGGTCCTTCGACAGAATGCGGTGCGTGCCGATCAGGATATCGATCTGCCCGGCTTCCAGCTTCTCCAGGATGACCTTCTGCTCCTTGGGCGTGCGGAAGCGCGAGATCATCTCGATGTTGATAGGGAACTGCGAGAAGCGGCGCTTGAACGTCTCGTAGTGTTGAAAGCTGAGCACGGTCGTCGGCGTCAGCACCGCAACCTGCCGCCCGTCCTGCACCGCTTTGAAGGCGGCGCGCATCGCCACTTCCGTCTTGCCGTAGCCCACATCGCCGCACAGCAGGCGATCCATCGGCATGGTCGATTCCATGTCGCGCTTGATGTCGGCAATCGCGGCAAGCTGGTCGTCCGTCTCGTTGTAATCGAAGGCGTCTTCAAACTCGCGCTGGAACTCGTTGTCCGGCGGAAAGGCGTGGCCCTGCGCGGATTTCCGCTGCGCGTAAAGCTTCAGCAGCTCGTCGGCCATGTCCTGCATGGCCTTCTTCACCCGCGCCTTGGTCTTGGCCCACTGCTGGCCGCCCAGCTTGCTCAGCACCGGCGCTGGGCCCGGCATCGGTCGAGCGGTATTTCTGGATCAGGTCCAGCCGCGTGAGCGGGATGTAGAGCCGCGCGCCCTTCGGCGAACTCCAGCACCATGAACTCGACGTTCAGGCCGTCCTGGCTGATCTCCTTGAGCCCAAGATAGCGCGCGATGCCGTGCTCCACGTGCACCACGTAGTCGTTCACCGCGAGGTCGCGGAAGTCGGAGACAAAGGCCGCCGTCTTCGATTTGCTGCGCGCCACCATCGGCCGCGCCGCCACGTCTGCGTCGTCCGAAATATCGTTCGCGCCGATCACCACCAGCCGCGCATCCGGCAGGCTCACGCCGTTGGCAATGCTGCTGCGCACCAGGATCGGCGTACGCAGATCGCCGGCCATGTAGCTCGGCTCGTCGTGCATGTTCTCGCTGCCGGTGTGCTGCGTCCGGCTGCCAATGCGGTACGACACGTTGTATTCGCGCAGCAGGTTCGCCAGCCGCTCCACTTCGCCCTGGTTGGGCGCGGCGATAAGGATGCGCTGCTCCTGCTCGGCCAGCGTGCGGAGCTGCTCGGTAAATGCGGGGATCGATCCGTGGAAGCGCAGCGTCGGGCCGCGAGGACAGCGCGATCTCGCTCGGCGCATTCACGTCCTCTTCCAGCACATCCACCGCGCCAAGCTGGTCCAGCTCCAGGCCCGGCAGCGCGGCGATCTTGGGCTGCAGCTCGAAAGGCGAAAGATAGATATCCGCGGGTGTTACAAGTGTGCCGATGCCGGACCGCTCGTGCCGCTGCTCCACCTTGTTCCACCAGCGCTCTGCCTGGTTCCTCAGCATGGCCGGCTCTTCGACAAAGACCTGCACCTGCGGCAGAAGATCGAACAGCGTCTTGTCTGCCCCGGCCACCGGCGCGAAGAACTCCCATCCCGGAAACACGGTCACGCCGCCCGCCGCCACGGCACGGGTCACCAGGTCCGAGGTTTCGTCGTCCTCGCCATCGCTCCCGCCTGCGGTCGCCATGCGGCTGCGGCTCAGGCGCGCGTGTACCGCGGCCAGCAGCCGTTCCGATACGGGCGTCTCCGTCAGCGGAAGCAGGCGGGCTTCGTCCAGGGGCGTCGAGCTGCGCTGCGACTCCGGCTCAAACTTGCGGATGGACTCGATCTCGTCGCCGAAGAAGTCGATGCGCACGGGCCGGTCCATCTCCGGCGAGTACACGTCCAGGATGCCGCCGCGCCGGGTGAACTGCCCGGGCATCTCGACGATGTCCATCTGCGTGTAGCCGATCGAGCGCAGGTGGTCCAGCAGCGTTTCCACGTCCACCTCTTCGCCGCGGCGCAGCACCTGCGCCAGCCCGGCGTAGAACGGGGCAGGGAACAGCCGCATGCACGCGGCCTCGACCGGCGCGATCACGATGCTGGCTTTGCCGGTCGCGATCTTCCACAGCACGGAGGCGCGCTGCTCCTGCACGTCCGGGTGCGGCGACAGGCTTTCAAAGGGCAGCACATCGTGCGCGGGCAGGCGCAGCACCCGCTTCGGCTCCACCGCGCCGGTCAGCTCGGCGGTGGCGCGCAGCGTGATCTCAAGCGTCTCGGCGGCCTTGTTGTCCGCAACCAGCACGATCACCGGAGACTGCGCAGCGCGCGCGAAGAGCGGGATGTAGAGGGCGCGCGCGGTGGCGGTGAGCCCGGAGACACGACGGCGCCCACGACCGAGGCTCAGGTGCCTGCGTACGCGTTCAAAACCTTCGGTGTGCTCAATGTCCGCGAGCGCATCGCGAACAAAGGGAAGGATCATGCTGCTTTCATTTTAGCCGAGGATGATGCAACTAGCTTAACCGCGCTCGCGTCCGCGTGTGCCTCCCACGTCACGTATGCGCGTTTGTAGGTGCTCATACTTGAATCACTTCATGGGAGGGATAGATAAATGCCCATTGTCGGCCCTGATCAGACACACTCGACAGGTGGTCGCTAACGCTTCTCCTGCAGCTTTGCTTCCGCGAGCCTGACGGCTGCATTCAGTGCATGGGCTGCCTTCACCTTCACATCCGGTTCCACACCCACGCCCTCCCAATCGGCTTTTCCAAAGGGGTTCACTGATCGCTCCTCCGGAATGCCCATACCGAAGTGATCGTCTAACCTATGAAAAGTACCTGCATGAGCGCCGCCGCGTGTAGTCTCTCCCACCAGCGTTGCGCGTTTGAGCATCTTGAGGTCGTAGCTGAATTGCTCCGCACCTGACCACGTAGAACGCGACGTCAGTACATACGCAGGTTTGTCCGCCAACTTGCTTCCAGTGACGGGTGAGCGCGTCCATGAGCCCACCGTAGGGGCTGACCTCGGCCCATACATATACTCCGGGTGATCGAACAGATAACTGGCAACTAATGACACCGTCTCTGGAAAGCCACCTGTGTTGTCTCGCAGATCGAAAATGATCGCGTTCGCGTGCTCCAAAGACGTCATAGCTGACTTCACCTCGTCCCCGCATATCGAAGCATCCGGAAAGAAATCGAGCTTTAAATATCCGATATTGTGCGGCAGAAGTTCAGCTTTTCGGATCATGCAGTGATGCTGCAGCATCGCTTCCCGGAAACGCGCGATTCCCTCTGTATCCTGCACCGGAGCACCGGATGGCAACGGGTTCTGACTGTACTCCATCACCAAATGCATATCATGGCTTGTCTCCCTCATCTGCGCTGTCAGCAACGCGGCGAAGGCCTCGCCCTGTGTCGTCTGATTGTCATCCCCATCCTTCTCGTGCCTGAGCAGAGCCTCTGCGGTCTTCTCTGCAGCTTCATGATCAAAGTAAAACTGTTTCAGATTGGCCACGGCGCGATCGATCACGCGGCGCCTCGCTGCCGAGTCCAGGGTCGTATCATCTCTTCCGGCTGACTCTGTCGCCGCAACCGTACTCTGTCCGGTCAGCTGGCCTCCATCGCGCCGTCCCTTTCGGGGTGCACCGGAAGTTCCATTATCGCTTCCGGTGTGAGACCTGTCCGCGCCGCCCCCAGCGGAGGATTTCATCACTGTCGGAGTGAGATCGTGCAATGCCGAGCGATCCGCATCTTTTTTAGCTCCTGCCGAATTCATCAAAGTCGGGAGGCTAGCCATTGTAGCTATCGACAAGACAGCGCCAAAGCATAGCGCTTCAGGACGAGGCAATCCGCCGGCCAGCAGATGGAAGCGCGGCACACCGTCTGCGTATCGCGCAGAGGTCAACCCGGTCGACATAGGCCGGAGATACTCACGCGGAAGCGAGATCGCCAGATCGGCGATCAGGTCCCACCACAGCCGCAATCCTGGAACCAATCCACGCTCATCCCGAACGCGGTCGCGGAACAATTGAAGCGCATCATCTCCGTAAGCTTTGCGAAACCGGGAAGGATAGAGGCGCAGCAGCAGGAGGTATAGCTTTTCAGACATAATCCCCCCTTAGAATTTTTCTCGCTCGTGCAACTCGCAAAGTGTCCGCAAGTCTTTCGGCCTCGGCACGCGCCAGCTTTCGTCCGGCGCTGGTCAATCGGTAAAAGCGGCGACGTTCAGAGTTAATTCCTGACTCTCCGGGCTGCGCTACTTCCTCAATGAACTTCTCTTCCAGCAACGCCTGGATGGAGCTGTACAACGTCCCCGGACCGAGCCGCAGGCGTCCGCCAGTCTGCGCTTTTACTTGTCGCATGATGGCATACCCATGAAGGTCACCATCAGCCAGTGAAAGCAGAATTTGAAAGGCCGCGGAGGGAAGAGGATCGAGTTTTCTTTTTGGCATACAAGCTCGATGATCGTTATATCGATGATCGACTATAGGCGGCCAAGGATTCCTTGTCAAATACTTCGACAGGTAGTGAAGCTCCTACTGCGTAGTCGATTAGTTCTTACAACTCGGCTTGTCGTCACCGTCCATGCAAGGTGCACCGCTCAACCGCTCCGTAACACCCTCGCAACATGCGTTAATGCTCGTGCTGATGTGATGTATGCGGAAAGTGTCTTCCGAACTCTTCTGCAAGCGGCACGGGTACTGGTGTCTCCTGACACGTTCGCCGTTACGGCTAAACCGATGCTAAGTTCTCAGCCGAAGCTGCATCGACAAAGTCTTCAACTACAGTGGCGTAATAATTCGCCGAAACTGCCATACTGGAATCAGGGATCGAAACACAGCCGGCACCGAAACCCGTCGCCATTCCACCGTCTGCACCGTTCGAGGTGCAAGCGTGGTTCCTAAGCCCAATCGCAAGAGGACTTTAGCTGTAAGTACCTTTGGAATCAGGACTTTAGCCGGACACCCCTGGGCTAAGCCCTTTCTTTCGAGGACTTTAGCCCGAAAGTCCGGGGGGTGGGGGGGCCGTTAGAAACTGGAGTTCGCTGCGTCGCGGCTCAGCTCGACTGATCCCTCGAGTGGCGTGGACTCGACCGAGTCGCCGACGTGAACGGTGAACTTGCCGGGATCGATCGTCCACTTCTTTGCATTCGTGTCGTAGTACGCAAAGGACCGCGGATCGAGCGTGACGGAGACATGCTTCGTTTCCCCCGGCCCTAGCTCCACCCGTTCAAAGCCCTTCAGCTCGCGCGCCGGGCGCGGAATCGGAGCATGGTCGTCCGAAACATAGACCTGCGCCACATCCGCGCCTTTGCGCTGGCCCGTATTCGTAACGTCGAAAGTCACGTTTACCTGCGGGTTCGCGCCCGCCGAAGTGGGGCTCACGGCAAGGTTGGCGAACTTGAAGGTGGTATAGGACAGGCCGTAGCCGAAGGGGAAGAGCGGCTTCACATGATTGTGCTCGTAGCCACGATAGCCAACGAAGATGCCTTCCTTATAGATGACACGGTTCGTGCCGGGCTCGGGATAGTAGTTGTTGTAGGTGGGGTTGTCCTCAGCGCGACGCTCAAAGGTCGCAGGCAGGTGGCCGGAAGGATTCACGTCGCCGAAGAGGATCTCGGCCAGTGCCCGTCCGCCTTCCTGACCGGCATACCAGGTCTGCAGCCAGACCGGCACATGGTCGAGCCAGGCGCTGGAATCCACGTTTCCGCCCGCGGTCACGGCAACGATGGTCTTGTGGTTCGCGCTGGCCATCGCACTGATCAACTGGTCCTGGCCGAAAGGAAGCGAGAAGGTGCGGTCACCGCCTTCCCCCTCGCTCTCACCCTGGAAACCGGCGTTCACCAGGACCACATCGGCCTTGGCCGCAAGCTCCTTCGCCCGCGTGTTCACGATCTCAGCCTCAGGCACAATGGCGAAGCGCAAGTGACCGCCGAGAGGACTGCTTTGCCGCTCTTCCACCACCACTTTGTGTGTGCCGGCTGAAAGCGGCATGGTGAGATGCGGCTGGAAGGCGCGGACCAGGGTCCAGTCGTCGATGACCTGTTTGTCATCCACGTAGACCCGGTCGCCGGAACCCTCACCGGACCCTTCGAGCGCCACGATGTAATTGCCGCTGGACGCGGCATGGTAGTACCCGGTGTACCGCCGCGAGACCTTCTTCGAAGCCCCAGACGTGAAAAGGGCGAAGGCTGCTTCCGGATCGTCGGCGATCGTGGCCCAGCTCGTGCCCGCCGTGTTGACGTGATTCACCACGACCGTCTCCCGGGGCGTTCCGGAGAGATCCTCGGACGGGTACTCCTGCAGCGTCACGCCGGGCTTGCCGTCATTCGCCTCGGTGATGGTGAAATTGGTCTTCCGCGCGAGCTCGGAAAGTGTGGGCAGGCCGCGGTCGTAGAGGACATTGACCGAGGCACCCACAGCACTCGTGATGCCTTCGAGCGGGCTGACCACGTGAAAGGGAACCACGCCTGCGCTGCCCCCGCCGACCGGTACGCCGGGGTAGGCATCCGGCCCAACCACAAGAATCGTCTTGATCTGCGATTTATCGAGGGGGAGCAGGTTGCCGTCGTTTTTCAGCAGCACGGCAGCCTCCCGGGCCGACCGTAGCGCGATCGCCTGGTTGCGCGCGTCCACGTAAGAGATCATCGGATCGGCTTGCGGACGATTGAGCCAGTCAAAGGAGAATGCCGTGTTCAGAATGTGCCGGATCTTGTCGTCGATGGTCGCCTGGGAAACCTTGCCGGCCTTGATGGCAGGCTCGAGATTGGCAGGGTTCATGAACTTGCCGGTCGGCATTTCAAGATCCAGGCCGCCGTTAGCCGCGCCCACGGCATCGTAGGTCGCGTCCCAGTCCGACATGAGCACACCGGGGAAGCCCCATTCCTTACGCAGGACCTCGATATTGAAGTAGCCGTTCTGCGTAGCGTGCGCGCCGTTGATCAGGTTGTAGGAATCCATCACGGCGCCCACGTGCGCTTTGCGGACGGCGGATTCGAAGGCCGGCAAATAGATTTCGCGGAGGGCACGCTCCTCAATGATGGAATCCGAGTCGTGGCGCAGGTACTCGGAGTTGTTGCCAAGATAGTGCTTCACCGTCGCACTGACACCCTGCTGCTGCATGCCGGTGATGTAGCCGGTCGCAATGTTGGCGGCGAGAAAGGGGTCTTCGCCGAAGTACTCGAAGTTCCGGCCGTTGCGCGGAGAGCGATAGATGTTCACACCCGGGCCGAGCATGAAGTTCACCCCGCGGGCACGCGCATCGCGTCCAATGCCGGCACCCACCTCGGAGGCAAGATCGCGATCCCAACTGGAGGCGAGCCCAATGCCTGCTGCATAGGTGGTAGAGGGAAAGCCGAAGTTGGAGCGCACCCCATACGGCCCATCGGACATCTCGAACGCCGGCAAATGAAGCGAGGGCACGGCACGCACCGCGAAACCGGTGCCGCCGATGTAGTCGAGCTTCTCCGCCGCCGGCATCTGCTGAACGATGCTGTCGATGCGCTGCTGGTCTGCCTGCGTGAGTGCATGCGGCGCCTGGGCGTGCACGGGAAGCGCGGCTCCGGCTACCAGGCCGACAGCGCATCCGAAGAAGCGACGAGCATTTGAACGCAACGTGTTTCCACTGCCAGCCATGGGCATGGTCCCCTTGCAATGAACTCTGAAACGGGTTACTGCATCGCGAGGGGAATCGTAACAAAAAAAGCAACGAGGCGCGCAGATGCGCTCGGGTGGATATACGTGGAGAAGTGAGGTGTGACGGGCCTGGGTGCTGCAGAACTCCCTAGCTCACCATGTAACTGCCGACGAGATACTGCAGGCGAACGGGCACTCGGCGGCCGTGGCTCTTCAGCGCACGGGCGAACCGGGAGCAGGCCTGCTTGACGGGATGGAAGAGCGAGCGCTTCCGGTCGATGGAGAGCGTGCGCATGAGCACCGGTTCGCAGAAGCGTCCGAGCATCGCCGAGGCGCCGTTGACGAAGTGGATAGAGGTGAAGTTGCGCGCGATCAGGTCCTCAATCAGATAGCCGCGGAGCACCAGTGAGATGCTGAGCTTGCGCAGGGACAAATCGTTCAGTTGGGTCAGTACGTGGAGATGCTCGCCTGCGACCACGCCGCCGATGACGGAAACCAGCTCCCCGGAGGGCGCCCGCAGGCCGGCCAACACTGGCTGGCGGAATTGCTTGAAAAAGCGGCGGTCGCGCTCCTCCCGATCGGGTTCGATGGGATAGTCGGCGATCTGGTTCAGCCGATGCACCGCTCCGTGATATTCGTCGCGGGTCAGCGACGGCACATAGGTGTACCCCTGCTCTTCCGCTTTTTTGCGGTAATACCTGATGTTGCGCCGCGTGTGAGAGCCGAGCCGAGTTAGAAACTCCTCGTAAGTGGGTGCAAGCTGGAGCCAGTCACCCTCTTCCCGGTACTGCGACGAACACCAGACCTTGACTCCGGAAGCATGGAGGGGAAGCACTGGAATCGTCTCCCGGCCGCTGGCGCGCCAATAGAAGCGGATGGCATGGATACCGTTCGCCATCAGATGTTGGCAGGCCGTTGCCACGACTTCGGCTTCACGTTCCGCCGCCGCCAGAACGAGTCCCCGGCCACAGTGGTCGCCGCCAAAAGCGAAGCCCGTGCGCACGCCAAAGATGCACAACTCGTCGGCGTACAGAACGCCTACCAGTTTTCCATTTTCCGAGCAGGTGACCACACGTGGCAGGCGAGAAGCCCCGACACGGGGAAGGAAATAGTCGGGTGTGTACGTCGCATCGGGCTGCTCGATGGTGGACTGTGCCAGCAAGGCGGCGGCCGGAGCCAGCCGGGCTACTTCATCCATCGAGGACAGAATTTCTAGCTGCATACGTTGGCCCACTGATTTTTCCGGTCTCGTCGTTCGATCATATCAAGTTGACCGCGGCCATATCTATGGCCCAAGTAACTGAGATACGTGACTTTAGTGCGCTTTCCTGCTGCCGCGTTTCTGCCGCGTTAATCCCTTCATCGGCACATCGCGCGCGGTCATGAGGCTAGGATCGCGCGATTCCATCAAGGTAGAATGAAGCCAATATGGCGGCCACGCTTGCTCCTATCGGTTCCGCGGCCCTGGCGAAGTATGAGCCGGTCATTGGCCTAGAGGTTCATGTCCAGCTTTTGACCAAAACCAAGGCCTTCTGCGCCTGTTCCACGCGTTTTGGCTCCGCGCCCAACACGCAGGTCTGCCCTGTCTGCCTGGGGCTGCCCGGGGCGTTGCCGGTGCTGAACGAGCGAGCGGTCGAGTTCGCTGTGCTGGCAGCCACGGCGCTGAATTGCCGGGTGAACGAACGCTCGGTATTTGCCCGGAAGAACTACTTCTACCCCGACTCGCCGAAGGGTTACCAAATATCGCAGTACGACCAGCCCCTGGCGGAAAATGGCTGGATCGAGGTGAACGCGACCAGCGGCCCGAAACGTATCGGCATCACCCGGCTGCACATGGAAGAGGACGCAGGCAAGAGCCTCCACGACGGCTTCGCCGATTCGGCCACGCGCACCTATGTGGACCTGAACCGCTGCGGCACGCCGCTGGTCGAGATCGTGAGCGAGCCCGACATCCGCACGCCGGACGAGGCCTACGAGTATCTGACCAAGTTGAAGGAGATCCTGCTCTACACCGGCGTGAGCGACTGCAATATGGAGGAAGGATCACTGCGCTGCGATGCCAATGTGAGCGTGCGACCGCTGGGGCAGGAACGGTTCGGGACCAAGGCGGAGGTGAAAAACGTCAACAGTTTCCGTTTCATCCGCGCGGCTCTGGAATACGAGATTGAGCGGCAGGTAGAACTGATCGAGAGCGGCGGCCGCGTGGTGCAGGAGACCCGGCTTTGGAATGCTGCCGAGGGCCGAACCTATCCCATGCGCTCCAAGGAGCAGGCCCACGATTATCGGTATTTCCCGGAGCCGGATCTGCCGCCGCTCACCGTGTCAGAAGAATGGAAGCACCGCATTCTGGAGGCCATGCCGGAACTGCCGGAGGCGCGCCGGGAGCGCATGATCGCGGAGTACGAAATCAGCGCGCAAGATGCCGCTTCCCTGACAGCCACGCGCGAGTTTGCCGACCGGTTTGAGGCTGCGGCGAGGCGGGCGAAGAATCCGCGGCGCGTGGCGAACCTAGTGCAGAGCGAGCTGATGGGCCGGCTCCGGGCCGCAGGTCTGGAGCTGGAGCAATCGCCAGTGACCATGGACGGCTTAGTGTTGGCTGCCAACTTGGCGGAGACGGGCGAGTTGTCGAGCAAGCAGTTGAAGGGGCTCTTCGATTCAGCCTTTGCCAAGGGCGAAGACTTCAGCGTTGTGTACGAGCGGGAAAAGCCGCAGCAGATCTCCGATCCGGCGGCGCTGGAGAAGCTCATCGATGAGGTGATCGCGGCCAATCCCAAGCAGGTGGAGCAGTACCGCAGCGGAAAGAAAACGGTGGCGGCGTTCTTTGTCGGGCAGGTAATGCGGGCTTCCAAGGGACAAGCGAATCCGGCATTGCTGAATGAACTGGTGACCAGAAAGCTGGACGCGTAGGAAGCCCCGCCCCCGCGTCCCGTGATGTTTCGGTTCGGGTGTGCGACGGCCAGGGTTCCATTATGGGAAAAGCCAGCCAGAAGTAAGGGCTTTTCACTGAATTGTGGCCGAAAATGTGCCGTGGTCATGCAACGAATGTGACCTTTCTCACTCCCCAAAGCGCGGGAAGTGCTTCTATACTCGTTGCGTGCATGCCCCGGGAACAGGACGGCGGCTGTGCCCAGGAAGCGTCGCTATGCTATCGCAAAGAATGCCGGAGTCCGGAAGTAGCTGGCGTGGTTTGCAAGCCTTCAGCTTCGCGCTGCTGCTGGGATTATGCTTTCTCGGCTACTATGCCGGGCGCAGTTTGAAGGCGCCGCCGAGCGAGTCCGTCCAAGGAGGAACTCACCCAGTCGTCAGCACGTTGGTTCCGCAGTCGAACGCCGCGGCCGAGCAAGCGCCGCCCGTTTTGCCTGCCGGCGCCGCGCGGCCACATCGCAGGATGCATGGAGCAGCCGGCGTTCCCGCTGTGTTGACCGCTCCCGCCATCCCCGCGCAGGCCTCACCACTCTCGCTGCCGACAGGAACGCGCTTCATCGAGGACCGCGCAACCACCGGCCTGGGCAAACTGAAGACGATCAATCGCACTGACGAGGACGCCTATATTATTCTGGTAGACGCCAGCACTCACACCCGTGTGCGCCAGGTGTACGTGAAAGCGCACGATGCATTCACCATGGAGCACCTCGACCAGGGGCGATACCAGGTCTTTTTCACCACTGGGCTGGATTGGAACGGCGCGAGTGAGGAGTTCAAACTCCATGCCGCATACCTCGACTTCGGCCAGGACGTCGCGTTTGCGGAAACACCGAGCGCCGAAGGGGTGGTCTATGACGACCGCACCATTACGCTCAACGCCGTTCCTCACGGGACAGCCCAAGTGGCGGCCATCAGCCGGGCGCAGTTCCATGCAATGACCGGCAGGCCCCTCCAGGCGGAACGGCCGGTAGGCACGACGCGGGTGATGTCGTCTGCTGCAGGACGCGACTCGTCTTCCGGTGCGGCCATCTCCGAGGATGGCATGCCCTTGCGGCCGGCGGGGATGTAGGCGTTACTCCGCCGTTTACCCCTCAGACGACAGTGGCCGTTGTGGCTCGCGCAGGACCACTTGAGGATGCCTCGCGGGAGATTGGCTCCTTTTCACAACCCCCTTGCAGTGGCAGTGCGTCACATTAAGACGTGCTTCTGCCCGAGTTCATCCGCGAGTTCCTTCGCTGCAAAATACTGCGTCCATTGCTGCGCCTGCTACGCGGAGGTGTGACACCCCGCCGTCTGGCGTGGAGTCTGGCATTGGGAATGGTCATCGGCATCAATCCATCCGTGGGCATCACCACGCTCGTGGTAGTGATGCTTGCATGGACGTTGGGTCTCAACCAGGTTGCATCGCAGATCGGCGCGCAGGCGATGGCGCCACTGCACTTACTCTTGTTTGTTCCATTTATCGAATTGGGCGTATATCTGTTTCACACGCGCCGCCTTCCGCTGAGCCGACAGCAGATGGAGCATCTCGGGCATCATCCGTGGCGTCTAGTCCGCGAGATTTGGCAATGGGAGTGGCATGCGCTCATCATCTGGGGCGTTGTGGCCGCGATCGCGATGCCACTGCTCGCTCTGTACATTCGGCGCGCTCTGGTGGTGCTGATGCGTCGCCACCGAACGCTGATGCGTTCGCGCCCCGCGGTGCACTAGCCGGGTTCGCCCGTTGAGAAATCCCGTTGAGAAATCCAGCAACGGGCATTGCTGCGAGAGCCGACTTCTCAGGGCTGATCACTTCACCCTTCAAGTTTTGGGCGGATGTCGTATATACCCTTCATCCATCATGGACTCCGTCATGGAAGCAACCATCACGAGCGCAAATGTCAAGCAGGCTGTGCCTTTGTTTGGAGTGACTGATATGGAAAGTTCTCTCCGGTTCTATGTCTATGGGCTGGGGTTCGCCATGGAGCGCCGATGGATTCCGGACGGTGACGGGGAATATCCCGGTGACGGCAAAGTTCGCTGGTGCTGGCTTGAGCTTGGTCATGCCGCGATCATGCTTCAAGAGTTCATGCCGCAACGTCGGCCAAAGGAACCGCTTGGCACAGGCGCTTCGGTAAGCTTCATGTGCGAAGACGCGCTCGCACTCTATCGCGAGTTCAAGCTACGAGGTGTTCAGACGCGGAACCGCCCTTCCGTCGGTAACGGGCTGTGGGTAGTCCCGCTTATTGATCCTGACGGTTATCGCATCGAGTTTGCGAGCCCGACCGATGCACCAGAAGAAAGCGAGCTGGAAGAAGCGGAATAGGTCTCCGGAAACGCGCTTTCTGAACCTGAATCAGGGGCACTTTCAATTGGGTGGCGGCATAGGAGACAGGGAAGCCCGAACTTGCCAGAATGCGAGCCGGTGACTGTGAATCTTCGCTAACGCCGCAGGAAGGTTTATGCCTCGCGCTGGAATCGAATCAAACAGGGCACAGAGAAGCCGGAAGAAGGAAAACGGCAAGTCAGCGAAATAAGCGAATCGGGGAGCCACTTGTGCGGACTGGAAACCGGTAAGCACATTCTTTCCGGAGTCCCCATTCCTTCGTGTTCAAAAGAAAAGCGCCCAGTGAGGGCGCTCTTTCTTTGTGCGTGGAAGGGAGGCTAGTGGAGGCCGCCGGCGGTGGCGAGGGCCATCGCTGTGCTGGCGAATTGCTGGAGGGTTTCGCGCATGTACTTGTGCGGATTGACCGGGGCGTCGCCGATGCGGACTTCATAGTGGAGATGCGGGCCGGTGGAGCGTCCAGCGGATCCAACATAACCGATCACATCGCCGCGTTTCACGTCCTGCCCGGGCACTACCGCAAATCCGGAAAGGTGACCGTAAATGGTACGGATGCCGTGGCCGTGATCGAGAATCAACTCGCGGCCGTAGCCGCTGGCGGGACCGGCCATCAGCACCGTTCCATCGGCCGGCGCATGGACTGCCTGACCGAGCAGCGCCGAAATATCGATGCCCTTGTGAAAGGCGCCTTCGCCATTAAACGGATCTTCGCGTTCGCCGAAGGAACTTGTAATCGGCCCCTGTACCGGCCACAGGGAAGGAGCGTCATTGAGCGTGCCCCATGCAGAGCTGCTGCCAAAACCGAAGCCGGGTTCGAGACTGCGGCGCACATGGCCGTCCAGCGCGGAGGTACGCAGGGCATAAAACTGGTCGATGGAACGTGCGTACTGCTGTTGCGTGAGACCGTCTCCCGCATCTGCGCTGGCAGTGGGCAGCGTGGGGGTGGACTTGGTGAGCCTGCTCTGACGCAACCCATAGAGCGCGGTCACTTCGCTGGCCAGCGACCCGAGCGAGGCGGCCTGGATATCCTTGGCCTTGGCCACCTGCTCCATATGCAGGTAGTCGTTGCGCAGCGCTTCCTTCTCGGAGCGGACCTGGTTGTAATGCGCGGTCTTGAGCAGCATACGGCTGTAGGAACCAGCCATGCCGGTGATGGTGAACATGCCGACCACGGCGGCGGCCAGGAAAATGTAGGCGTAGTGGAGCGGGACCGGGATCTTGCGCAATCGCCCGTCCTCTTCCCGTGCCACGAATACGATGTAGTAGTTTCGACGCAAGTACGATCCCCTGCGGAACAAAGATGTCCGAAGACCGCGGCGCTCAAGCGCAATGCAGGCGGCCAATGGACTTTGCTGAATCTCATTTCAAGGCTAACAAACCAGCCCCGGCGCAGCAACCGCACAAGAGTTGTAGAAATTGCCAACACCCGGTAAACCGGCGTGTAAATTGGCGCAAAACCAGCCTACCTTAATCGTCCTCCGCTGACTATGGCTGCCGCAGGGACAAGGCCGGTTTTCCTGGAAATTTGCCTTTGTGCGCGCAAGAGGCAATGCGGCCAGCACCGCGGCGCCCCGGCGGCAAACGACGCGGCGAGCGGGGGTTGAGCAGCGCTCAGCCTGCCGCTACCATGAACACAGCATGGCCTTTCCCATCAAAACCTGCGTCGTTTGTTCCGAAGAATTCGAGCTTAGGCCGGACAAGCCCGGCTTCGCCAACCGCTGCCCGGAGTGCAGCACCCCCGAGTCCGAAGAGACCGGCTCCACGCGTCGCCTGGACGCGGTCGAACGCCAGGCGGAGAGCGAAGCCAACGAAGCGAGACGGCGCGCCATCCGCGATCTTCTTTATCGCAAAGACAGCTAGGGGTCGCCCCCTGCCCGCGAACGCGGAGTTTTGTATCCTCGCACGATGGGGCAAGGCGAGCGGCGGCTCTTGCAGACGATACGGGCGCGGGCGGGAAAATCCGCGCGGGCCGGCGCGGCGCGCGGCCGTGAGTTGCGCGTCGGGATCGGCGACGATGCAGCGGTGTTGCGTCTGCGCACGGGCGAGGAATTGGTGGTCACCACGGATTTCTCGCTCGAGGACGTGCATTTTCGCCGCGCATGGCATCCGCCGGACGCAGTGGGGCACAAGTGCCTGGCGCGCGGCCTAAGTGACGTGGCGGCGATGGGCGCGCGGCCGGTCGCCGTCTTTCTTTCGCTGGCGGTGCCGGCGGTCTTTACGCAACTGGGTGGCGGCCGCAAGGGCTGGCCGGGGTCCAACGGGAACAGCAAGACCTGGGTGGAGCGCTTCTATGACGGGCTGCTCCTCCTGGCTGATCGCTACAGTGTCCCGCTTGCGGGGGGAGACCTGGCGCAGGTGCCGGGTGACCGGAGTGCCGGAGCGTCGCCGAAGGCTGCGGCCGATATCGTGGTGCTGGGTGCGGTGCGGCAGGGCAGGGCGCTCCTGCGCTCGGGCGCGCAGGCTGGCGACACCCTCTATGTGACCGGGACGCTTGGCGGAGCGGCGGCCGAGCTGCGCGCGCTGGAAGCACATCCGCCCCGCTTCCAGCGTGTGCTGGAGGCAAGCACCGCGCATCCGCATTTCTTTCCCGAGCCTCGCGTTGCCGCCGGGCTGCAGCTTGCGGCACGGCGACTGGCGAGGGCGTCTATTGACGTCAGCGACGGGTTGTCGGTGGATCTGCTACACCTTTGCGAGGCGTCGGGTTTAGCTGCTGAGGTAGACGCGGACGCGCTGCCCTTGGGGGCAGGGGCGACGATCGCCGATGCACTTCATGGCGGCGACGATTACGAACTCCTGTTCACAGCAGATCCGGCAGCGAAGCTTCCTGCCCGGCTCGGCGGGGTGGAGGTGCACTCCATTGGGCGGATGGTGCGGAAGCGGCGTGGACAGCCGAGGGTCACACTGATTCGCGGAGGCAAGCGTGAGCCCCTCCTGCCCGGCGGCTGGGAGCACTTCTGAACCGGGCCGAACGACGACGGGGCCTCAGGCATCTTTGGGGCGATCGGCCTGCGGCTGCTTCATGGCACCAGCCAGAACTGCGCCGGCGAGCGTCAGGCCGGCTAACAGCCAGACACCCGCTCGCGGTGACTGGAAATTGTTGTCTCCCCAGAACTTCATGTTCGGTGCAAAGAATCCCCCGAGATTGCCGATGGTGTTTATCAAGGCCAGACCGGCAGCCGCGGCGCGACCGGAGAGGTAACTTGTCGGGAAGCTCCAGAAGAGCGGCTGAGCGGCGATGAATCCCGAAACGGCGATGGACAGCGCGCAGATGCCTGCTCTGGCCCCCAGCACGGGAAAGCTGGCGCTCGCGCAACCGGCCACCAGCAGCGTGAGTGCTGTCAGAAGCCGGTGTCTGCCGGTGCGATCCGCAAAACGGGGCAGCCATAAAGCTGCTACGAGTGCGCATATCCACGGAACGGCCGAGACAGCGGCCGTCTGCCATCCGCCGGACCGATGCAGGATGGCAGATACCTCGCTGGGTAAATAGAAAACAGCACCGTATACGCTCATCTGGATGAGGAAGTAAATGAGCGCGAAGTGCAGCACGCGTAGATCCCGCAGCATGGGAAATATCTCTGCGGGGCGGTGAGCGCGGCGGTCCTGCTCTTCCCGCGCCAGCACTTCGCTGAGTGCGCTCTTCTCGTCCGCCGGAAGCCACTGCGCGTCGGAAGGCTTGTTATCGAGATACCAGAAAGACCATATCCCGACAGCAACTGCCAGCAGGCCCTCGACGAGAAACATCCACTGCCAGTTACGGAGCAAGCCCCCGGGATGCATGTGTAGCAGCAGGGCGGATACGGGCCCTCCAAAGATGAAGGCGAGCGGGGCGCCGATATAGAAGAATCCGAACACTTGCCCACGCACCCGCGAGGGAAACCAGTACATAAGATAGAGGATCACGCCGGGGAAGAAGCCCGCCTCCATCGCTCCGAGCAGAAGCCGCACAAAGTAGAAAGAGCGAGGGCCCTGGACAAACAACGTAGCTACCGAAACCACTCCCCAACTGACCATGATGCGCGCCATCCACGATTTCGCGCCGACCTTATGGAGTATCAGGTTGCTCGGAATCTCGAACACTGCATAACTTAGAAAGAAGAGGCCGGCGCCCAAAGCATAGCTATGGGGAGAAATGCCAACTTCCCTCTGCAAGGTCTCTTTGGCGAAAGCTACATTGGTGCGATCCAGGAACGCGACCACGTACATCAGCAGCAGGAAGGGCATCAGTCGCCGTCGCGCGCGTTGCACCGCAGCATCAAGCACGGAACGGGAACGCCCACCATTCCAAGCATCGGCGAGAGGCTGTTCAGCGCTTTGTTTCGAACCCGCCCATCGACGCGATCGACTGCGAGATTTGTGCTGCATGAACGGCCTTCCTCAATGAAGCGAGATGGGGCGCCCAGACCTCGCCGGCATGCGGACGTGTTGCCGGCGCAGCACAAACGCCTCGAGACTTGTGCATGCTCCGCCGCCCAAAACATCCGGGAGATAACGTCTTGACAGAAGAGAAGCGCGTTCAGTAGCCTTGCTACTCGAAACTGTTCCTCTATGGAAATATAGCGCAGCGGGCGTGCCGGAGAGCACATGGATCGACGGGAAGCTCTGAAGCTTGCAGCGGCAGCAGCACTGGGATGTGCGACGGAATCCGTGGTGGCAGCGCCATCAGCGACCCCCATCATTGACTGTCATATCCACTTGTTCGATACCAGCCGGCCTGGTGGCGTTCCCTGGCCGCCGAAGAGTGATACAGCGATCTACCGGCCGGCATTGCCGGCCCGCTACGCCAGCATCGCGCGCTCTCTGGGCGTGGTCGGAGCCATCGCGGTCGAAGCCTCTCCTCTCCTCAGCGATGACGACTGGGTGTTGCAGCATATTGCCAAACACCCGATCATCGTTGGTTTCGTGGGCGACCTCATTCCAGGCACTCCGTCCTACGGGAAAGATCTGGACCGGCTGCGAGCCAATAACCTGCTTGTTGGAATCCGTTACGGAAACCTTTGGAACCGCGATCTTGGGGCGGACATGAAGAAGCCCGGCTTTGTTGGCGATTTGCGCAGGCTGGCTGCGGACGGACTTTCTCTCGATACGGCCAACCCGGACGCAAATCTGATCCGCGCTGTCCTCGATGTGGCGCAGCAGGTTCCCGACCTGCGCATCATCATCGATCACTTGCCGAACGCAACCCTGCCGGAAGACGCTGCCGCGCAGAAGGAATTCTGGGCAAATGTAGAGCGCCTTGGGCAGAACCACCGCATTTACATCAAGCTTTCCGAGATACCCGAGAAACAGGGCAACCATGTCCAGTTGGACGTTTCCTTTTACCGCAAGAAGCTGGACAGGATCTGGGACATCTTCGGTGAGGATCGCATTCTCTACGGCAGCGACTGGCCGAATAGCGATCACCTGGCGACGTACGCGGAAACGCTGCACCTGGTGCGCAGCTATGTTTCAACGAAAGGCCACACGGCTTCCGAGAAGTTCTTTTGGAAAAACTCGGTCGCCGCTTACCGATGGCATCGTCGTGAAGCAGATCAGCCGGTTCTGCTGAAATCCGGTTAGCGGTTATCGTACCGTCGCACCTACAGGCGGGAGCACCTGCATTTGTCTGGCGCGCTGCTTCCGTGGGTCGCACTTAGTCACTGCTGTATCGCATCGGTAGTTCAACTTTGAAGAAATGGAACTGGAAAGGGAAACAATGAAGAAGCAGGCCGGCGGGACCACGAACTTCCGATACAAAGGGCTGATATGGACGGCAATGATGGTGTTGCTTGGGGCGGGCATGGCCACTGCGCAAAGCGCACCCGATTCGCTGATGAACGGATTCGAAAATCCGCCAAGCACTGCGCGTCCGCGGGTGTGGTGGCATTGGATGAACGGAAACATCACCCAGGAAGGCATCAAGCTCGATCTGGACTGGATGCACCGTGTGGGACTCGCCGGCTTCCAGAACTTCGATGCGGCGCTTTCGACGCCGCAGGTCGTTCCGCATCGGCTGGTGTACATGACACCGGAATGGCAGGACGCCTTCCGCTATGCGACCAATGTCGCGGACCAGCTTGGTTTCGAAGAGGCCATCGCCGGCTCCCCTGGCTGGAGTGAGACGGGTGGTCCCTGGGTCCCGCCGTCCCAAGGCATGAAGAAATATGTGTGGAGCGAGACCGTAGTTCAGGGAGGCAAGCCGTTCACCGGAACGGTGCCACATCCGCCAGGGAACACCGGCGCCTTTCAGAATATCGGGGTGCAGGATGCGCTCGCGGCGCCTGCGGGAGCAAAGGCAACTCCGCAGTTCTATGCGGATGCTGTGGTGATCGCGTATCGCCGGCCGGCCAGCGATGTGAGTATGGACTCTTTGCACCCCAAAATTACCGCGAGCGCCGGAACCCCTGATCCGAAGCTGCTGAGTGACGGCGACCTTACTAAGACCACGGCGATTCCGATCCCGTCCGGCGGAAAAGAGGCCTGGATTCAATATGAGTTCGACCAGCCACAGAGCATCCGTGCCTTCACGCTGGTGATGAACAAGATCAACGAGTTTGCGGCGATGTTCTCGGGCGTCGGGAATCCGGATGTCGCACTCGAAAGCAGCGACGATGGCCAGAACTTTCATAAGGTAGCGACGATGCCCGAGGGGAGATCTCCCGAGTACACTGTGTCGTTCGCTCCAGTGAGGGCGAAGTTTTTCCGCGTGGTGTTCGTTCCGTCGCAGCCCCCGCCAAGGCCGGCCTGGGCGTCAGGTATCGATCCCAAATCGCTCGGCATGGATGTGACCACGCCGACAAACTACGAGATTGCCGAGTTACGCCTCTCTCCGGGAGCGCGCGTGAACCGCTTCGAAGAGAAGGCGGCATTTGTGCCAGTGCCGGATCTCTATGAGTTCGCCACGCCCGCCGTCGATCCTGCGGACGCGGTCCGCAAAGAAGATGTGGTCGATCTCACGAGCAAAATGAAGCCGGATGGAACGCTGGACTGGACACCTCCCGCGGGCGATTGGGTGGTGGTGCGCTTCGGCTATTCGCTGCTCGGCATCACCAATCACCCTGCAACGGCTGAGGCCACCGGGCTCGAAGTGGATAAGCTCAACCACAATTACGTGAAGAACTACATGAACAACTATCTGGACAGCTACCAGAAGACCGTGGGCGCCAACATGATGGGTGCGCGCGGCATCCGGTACGTGATCACGGATAGCTGGGAAGCGGGCTCGCAGAACTGGACGGACGACATGCTCGCCCAGTTCCGTAAGCGCCGCGGTTACGATCCCACCCCGTGGCTACCGGTACTGACGGGTGCTGTGGTGGAAAGCGCCCCGGCGAGCGACCAGTTCCTGTGGGATTTCCGCAAGACCATCGCTGACCTGATCGCTGACGAGCACTACGGACAGGTGCAGGCCTCGTTGAAGGAACACGGGATGGGGCACTATGGCGAATCGCACGAGGACGGCCGCGCCTTTGTCGCCGATGGCATGGAAGTCAAGAAGCTGGACGACATCCCGATGAGCGCCATGTGGACGCAGAGTCCCGGCGTGAATAACGTGCAGTACAACTACAACGCCGACGACCGCGAGTCCGCTTCCGTGGCGCACATCTACGGACAGAACATCGCGGCGGCGGAGTCGTTGACTGCGGCTGCTGCGCCCTGGGCATGGTCGCCTGCTACGTTGAAGCCGACTGCAGATCAGGAACTGCTGAACGGGATCAACCGCTTCGTCATTCACGAGTCTGCGCACCAGCCGCTGGTTGGACCGAAGACACAGCCCGGCCTTACCCTTGGGCCGTTCGGGCAGTGGTTCAATCGAAATGAAACCTGGGCGGAAGATGCGGGTCCCTGGGTCAATTACCTTGCGCGCTCGAGCTATCTGCTACAGCAGGGCCACTTCGCCGCCGATCTGCTCTACTTCTACGGTGAAGACTCAAACCTGACAGCTATCTTCCACAGCAAGTCTCCAAACGTACCTGCCGGCTACGGCTTCGACTACATCAACGCGGACGGCTTGATTCACGTGGTAAACGCGGCCGATGGGCGCATCACGACCAAAAGCGGCATGAACTACCGCGTCCTGGGGCTCGATCCCTACAGCCAACATATGTCGCTTCCCGTACTGCGTGCCATCCACACCCTGGTGGAGAATGGGGCCGTGGTGGCAGGGCCCAAGCCGACCGATGATCCCAGCCTGGCGGACAATCAGGCGGAGTTCCACCAGTTGGTAAACGAGATGTTCGGGGACGGCACCGGCGTGCACAAGGTGGGGAAGGGAACCGTCTACGCTGGCCAGAACCTCGGAGATGTTTTCAAAGCGCTGAATGTTCCGCCGGATTTCGAAACTGGAAAGCCGGCAGCAGAGAGCACGGTCCAGTTCGTGCACCGCAAGCTCGCGGATGGCGATCTCTATTTCCTGGATAACCGAAGCGATAACGACACCACCGTCGACGCCAGCTTCCGCGTCTCGGGCAAGACGCCGGAACTGTGGCACGCAGAGACGGGCAAATCGGAACCCACCTCATACGCGATTTCCGGCGATCGCACGACGGTGCCGCTCCATCTCGAGCCATGGGGAACGGTGTTCGTCGTATTCCGCAATGGGGCCGCGAGCCCGTCGAAGACGCTACCCAAGGCGACCGAGACAGAGCTGACCTCTGTGAGCGGGCCATGGCAGGTCAGCTTCCAGCCGGATCGCGGTGCACCCCCAACCGCAACTCTGGACAAGCTCATCTCCTGGCCGGACAGCCCGGATAACGGTATCAAGTACTTCTCCGGAGCCGGGACCTACACAAAGACAGTTCAGGCACCCGCGGAGTGGTTCAGCGGGGGTGGGCACGTCTGGATCGACCTGGGCAATGTGAAGAATCTCGCTCGCGTCACCGTGAACGGGAAAGATCTCGGCGTGGTGTGGCATGCGCCTTACCGCATCGACGCAACCTCAGCCCTGAAGCCTGGTGCCAATGAACTCACGATCAAGGTTACGAACGCCTGGGTCAATCGGCTGATTGGGGATCAGCAGCCGGGAGCTACCAAGTACACCTACGCAGACGTAAAACCGTACAAGGCGGATTCACCACTGCTGCCATCGGGTCTTATCGGGCCGGTGCGCGTGCTGAAGACAAACGCGCAATGAAGGAAGGAACACTCTCGGGATCGCATACGGTCTGACTCTGAACCGCGATGGTCCGCCGTCCATGGATGGGCCATCGCGCGTTCCCACAGAGCAGGCGAGCCCACTCAGCACGAACGTTGTGAAGGTAGAAGTTCTATGGAGAACAAGGCGCAAACCTATCTCGCTCTCTGATTTGCGTATGCATTAGAGAAGAGATAGGTTCCGTTTTGGCGTCCCGAAATCTGTAACGCCGTGCAGGAGCAATACCGCAGTTCACAGGAGATCCGCATGAAAGAGCTTCCGTCTTGGGCAGCAGCACGAAAACTACCGAAATACCCCGCGGGTATCGGCCTGCTGGCCCTCGGTTTTCTTCTCTGCGGTTCTGTTGCGCAGTCTGCATCGGCGCAGACCCCGACGCAGTCGCCGCAAGTTACCGTGCATTGGGATAAAACGATGCTCGTCTCCCGCTCCACCCCGACGCTGCAAGTGGTGGTGAACCCGATGCTGCGCGCGGGCTCTCCGATTCACGACCAGGCATTCGCGGCGCTGAAAGATCTCGGCGCCGATTACGTTCGGTATGTGCCGTGGCTGCCATATCCGCGGCTTGCAGTTGCGGAACTGGAGCCACCCACCCCGGAGAAGACCTCATGGGATTTTTCGCTGATCGATCCCATGACCAAGGACTTCATGGCGGCAACCGAGGGGCACAGCACGGTGATGAACTTCAGCACCATTCCCACCTGGCTGTTCAAGACCGATAAGCCGGTTACGTACCCCAGCGATCCGAACCAGGTGGTCTGGAACTACACACAAGGCACGGAACTGAAAGATCCTTCCGGAAAGGAACTAGGCGACTACTACGGGCGGCTGGTGAGTTGGTACACGAAGGGTGGCTTTACCGATGAGAATGGGAAGGTGCACACCTCTGGCTACCACTACTCGTTTCCCATTTGGGAGGTGCTGAACGAGGTGGAGGCGGAGCATAACACGACGCCGCAGCAGTACACGGAGCGCTACGATGCAATCGTAGAAGGAATCCGTAAGGTGAGCCCGGACACGAAGTTCATGGGGCTCGCGCTGGCCGATCCTTCAAAGGATCCATCGTGGTTCGAATACTTCCTGAATCCGGCCAATCACAAACCGGGCATTCCGCTGGACTACATCTCATATCACTTTTATGCCAGCCCCACGCTGTCGCAGAACATTGACGACTGGCAATACACGTTTTTCGATCAGGCAGATCGCTTTCTGGCAACGGTGCGGTATATCCAGGCGATTCGGAAGCGGCTCTCTCCTGCAACCAAGACGGATACAGATGAGCTGGGTGTGATTCTGCCGACAGACGGGCTGGAGATCGCCGAATCGAAAGCGCGGCCGAATACGATTCCCGCGCTCTATTGGAATGCCGCAGGGGCGCTCTACGGCTATCTCTTCATTGAGCTTGCCAATCAGGGCGTGGAGGTCATCGGGGAATCGCAGCTTGTGGGTTATCCATCGCAATTTCCCAGCGTCAGCATGATCGACTGGACCAACGGCAAGCCGAATGCGCGCTATTGGGTGCTGAAGCTGCTCAAGGACAATTTTCATCCCGGCGACAAATTCCTGGACACGAGCCTGGGCGCCAATTCCGGCTCATCGGCGGACATCGCCGCACAGGCGATCCTCACGCCGCAAGGCAAGAAGCTCCTGCTGGTAAATAAGCGCAATCGCGAGGTGGACGTGACCCTGCCGGAGGACGCGAAGAATCTGCGCCTGAGCACCGTGGATCAGTCCAGTGGCGAAGCGGAAGCGCGGAGCTCGCAGCAGAGCGGGCCGGTGCTGAAGATGGCGCCTTTCAGCGTAACTGTGGCGAGCTGGCCACAGTAGGAGGCGAGCCATGCAGAGGGTAGCGTTTTACCTGCGCCTTCGCCCCGGCACCGGTCCGGCCTATGATGAGGCGCACCGGCAGGTGTGGCCGGAGATGCTGGCGCTGCTCAAGCGCGCCGGCGTTTCCGAGTACTCGATCTTCCGCCGGGACGAACTGCTCTTTCTGTATATGCACGTGGAGGATTTTGAGAACACGTGGAACTTCATCGAAGCAGATCCAGTGAATACGCGCTGGCAGGCGGCCATGGCTGCCTACTTTGAGCCGGTGCAGGATGCAGGTCCGAACGAGCGCTTTCCCATGATGCGCGAAGTGTTCTATCTGCCCTGAATTTCCGTCCCGGTTTTCTGCTTTCGGTCGCAACGGTTCGGCAGGTTTGTAGGTTCCTGGAGAGAGTGCAGATGGCAGTCGTATCCAGCCTGCGCGTCGGCCTGTGCGGTATTGGCCTCGATGCATATTGGGCGCAGTTTCCGGGCCTCAAGCCTGAACTCGAACGGTTGGTTCAGATTGTCTCGCAGCGGCTCGAGCGCCCCGGTGTGGAGGTCGTGCATCTAGGCCTGATCGACACGCCCATGGCCGCGCGGAGTGCCGCGCGGGCGTCCCGTCGCGCCGACATCGACATCCTGTTTGTTTACGTCACCACCTACGCGCTTTCGAATACTGTCCTGCCCATCGTGCAACGAGCCGGCGTGCCTGCCCTCATTCTCAATCTGCAGCCGGCCGCTGCCATCGACTACCGCGCCTTCAACCAGCTTGCAGATCGCACGCAGATGACGGAGCGCTGGCTGGCCTATTGCTCAGCCTGTCCTGTGCCGGAGATCGCCAACGTGCTGATGCGCGCAAGGATACCGTTTCACCAGGTGACAGGCGTGGTGAACGAGGAGCAAACCTGGGAGCAGATCGAGCAGTGGCTTGCCGCGGCCCGGGTAAAGGCAGAGCTGGCCGAGTGCCGCCTCGGATTGATGGGGCACTACTACAGCGGCATGCTCGACATCATGACCGATGTCACCCAGGTCTGCATTGCGTTCGGCAGTCATGTCGAGATTCTCGAAGTGGACGAGCTCAGCGACTTGCGCTCCAGGGTTGCGGAGAGCGCCATAGCAGACCGCGTCGCTGACTTTCACACACACTTCGAGGTGCAGCCCGATGCTCCGCAGAGCGAGCTGGAACGCGCTGCCCGCACCTCCGTAGCGCTGGATGCGTTTGTGGAAAAGCATCAGCTTCATGCGCTCGCGTATTACTACATGGGATCCGGCAATCCGCCGAACGAGGACACGATGAGCTCCATCATCCTCGGCACCTCCATGCTGACCGCGCGCCACATCCCCGTCGCCGGCGAGTACGAGGTGAAGAACGTGATTGCCATGAAGATCATGGACGGATTCGGCGCGGGCGGATCGTTTACCGAATACTATGCGGTCGACTTTGCCGCTGACCTGGTCCTGATGGGGCACGACGGCCCGGGGCACATCGGCATCGCCCAGGGAAAGACGAAGGTGCGCCCGCTGCAGGTCTATCACGGCAAGGTCGGGAGAGGCTTATCGGTCGAAATGTCCGTTCGCTATGGCCCGGTCACCCTGCTTTCCGTCGTAGAGGACCGCGAGAAGGGTTTCAAGTTCCTGGTGGCGGAAGGCGAATGTGAAGCGGGCGAGATTCTCCAGATCGGAAATACCAACAGCCGCTATCGATTTCCAATAGGCGCACGGAAGTTTATCGAGTGCTGGAATGCCCAGGGACCGGCGCACCACTGCGCCATTGGCGTGGGGTCGGTGAGCGAGCGTATTGAGAAACTGGCGAGGCTTTTGAATCTAGGGTTTTGCCGGATTTGCTGAGGAAAGAGGGCGGGTAAATCCAGGCCGATCTGCCGGGCGGGAGGCGTTTGAGGCTCCGTCCCCGTCCCGCGCCCCGGATATGTCTATTGAAAAAAAGTTTTCCTTGACATCCGCATTTGCCGGAATGTATGTTCGGGCGCGTTACAAAAGCTCGGCCTAAGGAACGCAGAAGTCAGCTCCGCTCGTATTGGGTCAAGCCGCGAAAGAGCTGATGCAACTGCGACCTTTTCACAAAACCACAGAGCCGGTCCGGCGAAGATCGGCGGCATTTTCAACATTGCGAGGAGACGAGTGATGATGCACAAGGCGATTCGGCACTTCTGTCTGCTCACCCTTGTGGTGCTGGCCGTGCTTGGCAGCGCGCATGGGCAGGCAGGCGCGACGGGAAGCATTCTCGGCACCGTGAAGGACAATGCGGGCGCCGTGGTTCCAAACGCTTCGGTAGGGATCACCAACACCAATACCGGTGTCACCAAGACGGTGAACACGAATGCATCCGGCGACTACAACGTCCCTGATCTGATCCCCGGACCGTACAAGGTAGCCATAAAGGCGCCCGGCTTTGGTGAGCAGGATACCAACAACGTGATCCTGGAAGTGGCCCAGAGCCGCCGCGTGGATGGCACGCTGGTGCCGGGCAGCGTGACGCAGACGGTGCAGGTCAGCTCCGGCGCGGTCGCTCTCAATACCGAGAACGCAGCGGTAACACAACTCGTGAGCCAGAAGCAGGTTGACCAGTTGCCGCTGAACGGCCGTAACTTCCTCAACCTGCTGTTCATCACGGCGGGCGCCGTGCAGACCGTGGGTGAACAGGGGCAGATGCGGCAAGGCGAGGGAAATGCCATCAGCATCAACGGCGGTCGCCCGGAGTCCAACAACTACACGCTGGACGGCATGTCGAACACAGATACGGCGCTGAATACGCCGGCCGTCATTCTGTCGCAGGACGCCATCCAGGAATTCAAGGTGCAGAGCGAAACCTACGGCGCGGAATATGGTTTCAGCGCAAACCAGATCAACATCGTCAGCAAGAGCGGCGGCAACCAACTGCATGGCTCGCTCTTCGAGTTCAACCGCAATGATGCATTCGATGCCAATACACACTTCCAGCCGGTCAAGCCGGTACTCCGCCAGAATCAGTTCGGCTTCGTGCTGGACGGCCCGGTCTACATTCCCAAGCTGTATGACGGGCGCAACAAGACGTTCTGGCTCGCGAACTACGAGGGATGGCGGATCAGCACCGGATCCAACGGCTACTACAACGTCCCCACGCAGGCCGAGTTGAACGGCGACTTCTCCGCAACAGGGCTGCCTGCCTATGGAACGGCTACCAATCCGACGGCTGATTGCGCCAAAGCACTGGGCGGCGGCAACCCATGCCTGCCGATCGATCCAAATACCGGGGCGCAATTTGCGAACAACCTCGTTCCCACAACGCGATTTTCGCGTTTGGCGAATGTCACCCTCGGGGCGCACCTTTTCCCAGCACCGAACTGCTTCACCGCGGATTGCCTTGGCAATTATCACCTCGCAACCGCGCTCCCCACGAAGACCGATCAGCAGACGTACCGCATCGATCAGAACCTGGGGCGCTTCGGTTCCTTGTTCTTCCGCTACACCAGGGCTAACTACGATCTGCAGTCCGTGGGCTCAGTTTCGATTCCGTTTGGATTGAATATCTTTACCGAACAATCCACCAGTTGGACGGGCTCCTACACGGCTACGCTCGGCAGCAATGTGGTGAATAACTTCCGCTTCGGCAATCTCAGCGCAACGGCGATTCAAGGAGCCAGCCCTGCGCCTGCATCCGTGGTTCAGGCCCTGGGGTTTACAGGCATCTTCACCAACCTTCCCGACTATGCGCGCGGCTATCCGGGAATCAGCTTGCAGAATCTATCCGGAAATGCCGGCAGTCCTGGAAACAATCCCACGACCAGCGACATTCCGATGTGGGAGTATGCCGACTCTCTCACTATCAACCATGGCAGGCACACGTTCGGTCTTGGAGCAGACGTACGCACCTGGGTACAGAAGCGCGATCTGTCCACGAACTTTCTCGGCAGCTACGGCTATAACAACAACCTTGTCACAACCAACGGCGGTACGGCGTTTGCGAATGCAAACAACGGTACAAACAATTGTCCCACTGTGACCTGTGGCACGGGCAACGCGGTGGCGGACTTCCTGCTCGGCTACTACTCAGGCGCCAGCACCTTCCAGCCCGGGCCTTTCAGCTCCAGCACGGGGAACCCAGGCAATACGAATCAGTACCATTTCCTGTATGTCGGACCCTATTTCCAGGATGACTGGAAGGTTTCGGACCGCTTCACCCTGAATGCCGGCATCCGCTGGGATTTCCGCAGCGTGCCCTACGAAACCAGCAACAAGCTGTTCTGGATCGACTCCGCGAATACTAACGGCGGCCTCTGCTTTGCAAATAAAACGCTGCTTACCGACGGCATTGCACCTCCAGGCAACGGCATTTATGACTACTGCGGACGGCGCAATCCTGCCGAACGCATCCAAGTTCCCTTTTGCTCCCCGCCTCGGATTCGCGTATCGGCCCTTCGATAACAAGACAGTGGTGCGTGGCGGATACGGGATTTACTTCGACTCCTCCGAAACGCGCGAGATGGACAACTCGGGTGACCTTTATCCGTTCGTGATCCGCACCGCGCTCAATCCGACGATTCAGAACGTTCCCAAGGTGACGGACCAGTTGTTCCCGGTCACGAATCAATTGCTGCCGGTCTCTGCATCCGGTGCGCCGGGCACTTATCAGGCAGGCAGCCAGTTCATCGCTGTCATCATCTCTAACCGTCCGATCAACCCGTACGTGCAGCAGTGGTCCCTTTCCGTGCAGAGGGAAGTGGCGAAGAACACGACCCTTGAGCTGAATTACGTGGGCAACAAGGGAACGCACCTGCTCGACAGAATCAACATCAACCAGCCCTATCCAGTAGCAAATCCGGCAGTGTGCCAGGCGGATCCGACTGCTGCGGATTGTCCCGTCGCGGCGCGTAAGCCTTACGTGAACTTCACGGGCGACACGACGCTGAACAGCGAATGGAGCGGCTACTCCAACTACAATGCGGCCAACGTAAAACTGGAGCATCGCGCGACCGACCTGGCTCTTCTGGCGGTCTATACCTGGGCCAAGAGCATGGATGACAAGTCGGCGGCTGCGGGCATCGGCGCTTCGGGCGGCGGCTATGCAGGACACGAAGACGACCACAACCCATCGATGGACTATGGTCGTTCCGACTTCAACGTGAACCAGCGGTTTGTGGCCAGCTTCGTGGATGCCTTGCCGGTGGGCCGTGGCAAGAAGTTCCTCGGTGGCATGAACCGGGCTGCAGACCTGGCGATTGGCGGATGGCAGGTGACCGGCATCGCCACCTTCCAGACGGGATTTCCTTTCTCGGTATTCGCGCCGGATGCATTCGGCCTGCTGTCGGCTCCAAGCCAGCGGGCGAACATTGTTGGCAATCCCCAAAGCGGCTTCCACAAGAATGTCAATCAGTGGTTCAACACTGCTGCGTTCACGGCTCCACTGGCCGGGCAGTTCGGTAACAGCGGCCGGAACATTATCACTGGACCGGGCATCAACAACTGGGACATAGGCGTGGATAAGAATTTCGCCATCACGGAACGGGTTAACTTCCAGTTCCGTCTGGAGTCCTTCAACACCTTCAACCACACCCAATGGGGTGTCGATCCAAATGCACCCGGCGTAGGACCCGGGAGCTGAGCCGGTAGATTCCAATGTCCAAGACCAGCCGCCAGCGCCGAATACCAACTTCGGCCGCATCATCTCTGCACGTCCGGGCCGCATTCTCCAACTCGGCGGAAAGATAACTTTCTAGTTCGTTCTGGCCTGCAGCCCGCCACCTCTTCGGATGTGGCGGGCTGTCGCTTCCAAAAGCTACACTCACCCATGCCTTTCTTGAACAGGATTGCAATGCTCGCGCTTGCCGGCGGCCTCTCGATTTCCTGGGCTGCCGCCAGAGCGCAGGCTTCCCCCGATGATGCCACTGCTCAGTTGCTGGACCAGGGCAGGCAGGCGCTGTCCGCCGGGCATTTCGACGTCGCCGAGCAGGATTACCAGAAGGTGCGCGCTCTAGAACCCAGGCTGGCTGAGCCGCACGTATCGCTTGGCTTGATCTATTTTGAAGAGCGTAGGTATGAGCAGGCGGTGACTGAGCTTCGCGATGCGCTCAAGCTGCAGCCGAACCAGACCAAGGTCAGTTCGCTGCTGGCCATGTCCCTCGCCGAACTCGGGCGATACGAGGAAGCTGCGCCGGGCCTCGAGAAAGGCTTCCGAACGCTTACCGATCCTGCCGTAAAGCGCATGTGCGGCCTCGAGCTGCAAAGGACGTACACGGCCCTCCACCGGAACGCGGATGCGGTGCAGGTGGCCTTGGAACTCAACCGGCTCTATCCGGACGATCCGGAGGTTCTCTACAACGTTGGCAAAGTCTACGGTAGCCAGGCCTTTCTCTCCATGCAGAAGTTGGCAGAAGTCGCACCGGATTCCGTGTGGAGGCATCAGGCCCAGGCGGAAGCCCTGGAAAGCCAGGGCTCGTACGATGCTGCCCTCCAGGAGTACAGAAGGGTCTTGGAACTGGATCCGCACCGGCCCAACATCCATTACAGAATCGGACGTACCCTGCTGGCTCGATCCAATTCCTCGAACGCAGCCACGGACAGCGCGCAGGCGGCACAGGAGTTCGAGCAGGAACTGCAGCTTGATCCGGCAAACGGCAACGCCGCTTACGAACTGGCGGAAATCCATCGCAGGGCAAACGACTACGGGAAGGCGCAGGAAGGGTTCGAGCTTGCGCTGAAGTACTATCCAGACTTCGAGGAAGCCCACGTGGGGCTCGCGGATGTGCTGCTCAAGGAGGGAAAGCCCGCGCTGGCTGCGGAGCACTTGCGCAAAGCGCTGGCGCTAGATTCCAGCGATGAGGTCGCCTGGTATCGTCTCGCCCTGGTAGAAAGAAAGCTCGGCGACGCGCCCACGGAGCAGAAAGCGCTCGCTGAATTCAAGCGCCTGCATGCGAAGACGCTGGAAGCGCGTGGGGCGGCGAGAACCGCGCCCGAACCCTCAGAAGTGACCAAACAGGAACTGGACGCAAAAGCTGTGCAGTAGCACAGACCCGGAAAGGGTGAGAGATTGGGCGCGAACGTTGCACTCGGAGTGGTATTCCATTGGCTGGGAGGGCTGGCATCCGCCAGCTTTTATGTACCGTACCGCGGCGTGAAGCGCTGGGCATGGGAGACATACTGGCTGGTAGGTGGCGTCTTTAGCTGGATCATAGTGCCATGGCTCCTGGCCGCCATCATGACGCGCGACCTGCTTGGCGTGCTGCACCAGGCGCCGACGTCGAGTGTCGCGTGGGCGTACATCTTTGGCGTGCTATGGGGTCTTGGCGGCCTGACCTTCGGGCTCACCATGCGCTATCTCGGCATGTCTTTGGGCATGGCTGTGGCGCTGGGCTACACGGCCGCCTTTGGCACGCTGATCCCGCCCATCTTCCGCGGAGTATTCGTCTCACAGGTGCTGGGCACGCGTTCCGGGATCATCATTCTCATCGGAGTGCTGGTGTGTCTCGCAGGCATCGCGTTTGCCGGAGCCGCCGGCGTTTCCAAGGAACGCGAGCTTTCTGAAGAACAGAAGCGCGCCTCCATTGCAGAATTCAACTTGAAGCGCGGCCTCATCGTGGCCACGTTTTCCGGCATCATGAGCGCCTGTTTTGCCTATGGCCTGGCCGCCGGGGATCCGATCAAGGCCATCACGCTGCAACACGGCACGTCTACGCTGTGGCAGGGGCTTCCAGTATTGGTCGTAGTCCTCGCGGGCGGCTTCACCACGAACTTCATCTGGTGTGTCCTCCTGAACATACGCAACCGTACTGGATACCAGTACTTCCGCGCGGATACGGCTGCCGCCGCGAACGGTGCGGGAGAGAAGCGGGCTTTTGAGAATGCGATCGACGGGCCAGCCTATGAGATCGTCGCGGAACTTCCGCAGCATGCAGAGCCGGTCGCACGCACGCCCATGCTCACGAATTACATCTTCTCGGCGATTGCAGGCACAGTCTGGTACTTCCAGTTCTTCTTCTACACGATGGGCGAAACGCAGATGGGCCGCTTCGGATTCTCGAGCTGGACCCTGCACATGGCCAGCATCATCATCTTCAGCACGCTTTGGGGCATTGCACTCAGGGAGTGGAGCGGCGTGGGGCGCCGCACCAAGCTGCTGGTAGCGGCCACGCTGGTCGTGCTCATCGGCTCCACCATCATCGTCGGATACGGGAATCTGCTGGGGGCAGGATCCCAGGTCCAGAAGGCGTCCCTGCAGCAGGATTCGCCCACACGTTGATGCTGCTGAGTATGGGCATCACCGGGAGGTGGTGATCACCAGCTTCGGGGCGTGCAGGATTCCGGATGGCAGTGGATGAAGGTTCTCCATCCCTTGTGGGGTGAATCGCTCTCCGTAGCGATCATTCAGCAGGCGATAGTCAGGAAGCGCCTTGCCTGCCATCTCGTTGATCGCCGTGTTGCCGACGACGATACGCAACGTGTTCGCGCCGGTCCGCACGAAGGGCGTGATGTCCAGCGAAAACGGCGGATGCCAAATAGACCCGGCTCGCTGCCCATTCACAAACACTTCCGCGGCTTCACGCACGGGGCTTTCCAGGTAAGCGCGCATATTGAACTGCTGCGTTGGTGGCGCCGGAGGGACCGGCGTTCCCGGTCCGAAGTCCAGCAGGATTGAACGGTTGGCCACGTTCTTGACCGGGGGCAAGTCGAATGTCTTTTCATACGCAGCCTGCCCTGAGTAGTAAGTATGCTCCGGGTCGTCGCTCCAGGAGTGCAACTGAGCGGGGTGCATGGCCGGGTTCGCATCGCCGAAACCAAGCTGCCAATTGTCCGTGAGTTCAATCGTGCTGACCTTCCCGACGTGTTTTGCCGTTTCCCTCCTGGGACTGTTCACCATGTCAGAGAAAAAGAGAATGCGCGACTCGTATGGCTGTAAATCAAAACTGACGGAAGCTGCATCTTCGACCGGGGTAGCCGAACCGGTGAAAGGATCCCACCACTCGGCATGGTGTGCCGCGCTGCGAAACTTGGCCGTAAACCGATGCGGCTGGTTGCTGGTGTTGGCCACGAAGTATAGGTCGCCGTCCGGCAGCTTGCGATGAATGGCGCCGATCTCCGGCGTAGCTGGCGTCAATACAACGTCGGGCTGGAGATAGCCGGCCAGGGACGCTCCAAGCTGGCCGTCATCCTGAACAAAATGTCCCGGTGCTCCGGGCTGGTGAAAAAGCGTGCGCGAAAGCTCGCGTATCTGCGCCGTTTCCGCTTCTGCTCCGCGCAGCCCAGGTGCAGTGGAGGGCAGGCTGCGCGTCGCCACTACGATTCCGCCGTGGCGCGCATAATCCTCAATTTTGCGATAGGTGGCCAGCGGCAGACGATCCACGCTGGGCAGAACCAGGATGGGATACGGAATACCGACGGCATCGATGGCATCCGCATCGATGAAATCAACGTTGAATCCGGCATCGAGAATTTGCGGAACCACACGCGTGCCCAGCAATGCAGATTCCGACTCATCCATGCTCACCTTCGCCGCGCTGCTTTCAAACCCGCCGGCACTGGTCACGCTGGCGGGATCTTCCTTGTCGGCGTGAAAGCCGGCCCAGGCGTCGTCGTCGGGCAGCAGAAGAGCGACCTGATTCGCCGGTTTACCCAGCCTTAACGCATACGAAACGCGCTGCAGGTAGGCCGTGACGTCCGGCATCACGAAATGCCAGGGATTGTGATCATTGAGCGCGGTCGCGGCATACATCCGCCATCCCGGCTCGCCGGCGGAAGGCGGCGAGTACGGCCAGCCATGCCCGATCAGTTGATTGATCCCCTGGAGAAAATGCAGGTCCGCTTCGGCCTTCATATCCAGCGGAGTGGCGCGAAAAGCAGGAGAGTGCAGCCATGTCCAGGTCTCCGATGAGGTGACCGGCTTGCCCAGAAGATGGCTTGCCGAGGCCGCCCATCGTGTATCGGAAAACTGCCTCCACATGGAGGTGGTGGCCTTCCCCTCGCCTTCAGGAAGGTCGGCGTAGCGATTGCTCCAAAGATTTACCGGCGGAATGCCGTAGCTTTGCGAACGGAACTGCGTGTGGTGTTGGTGAGCCCAGTTGCGCAGCGGCTGCAGATACTGCTCATCCGCCAACTCCGTCAGCGTCTTGCCCCAGTCGTGCCGCACCGCCGCTGTGTCTGGCCCTATGTCATCGATCAGCGCGGGCAGGTACGGCGTCAGGTCGTAGCCGCGCCTCTTCTGGAACTCTGACAACAGATGCGCTGTCCAGTCTGATCCGTACACCTCCAGGCTGTCGCTGAAGACAGCGTAGGGCGGCTGATTTCCGAACGGGCTGATCAACCGGTCTCCCACTGCCTGCAGGTGATGATCGATCGCCGTATGGTCATAGTGGTCCAGGACAAACCCCTCCGCACCCACGGCAGGCCGCTTCACCGTCATCCCGGTGCGGCTGGAGTTGAAGAAGACGGCACTCGAAGGATGGGCGAGGTCTCCTGGAAGCTGGAGGCGGGGTCCGGCAGGTAGTGCTGCCGGCTTGGCATCTTTCCAGGAGAGCTCGGCCCCCGTGCCAGGCACAAAGAAGACAGCCAGGAGCTTTTCACCCTGCGCGAGATACGGCACGGCGAGGGAAGAGAGCTGGGCGGTGATGGGCACCGTCGCCACGCGAAGCTCCCCGGCCGCCTGGTCCACCGGAATGTGCGGACCGCCGAAGGGCCAGCCACTGCCCAGAGTAATGTCCACGCGCAGGCCCAGCTTCCGTGCCTCCGCTGCAGCAAAGGCCAGCTTTTGCAGATGCTCTTCGGAAACGTAGGAGGCGTTGTGGAAGCCGGTGCTCTCATCATTCAGAGCAAGCGGATAGAGGCTTGCGATTTCCACGCCGCCAATGCCGTCGGCCTTCATCTGCTCCAGCTCGAGCTTCAGCTCGGCTTCCGTCACCGCCGGCCCGAACCACCACCAGCGCACCATAATCCGGCAGTCTGCCGGCGGATGCGCAAAGTTTTCCCGGAGCTGGCCCACGCTTGCGGCCGCGGTCTGCGCATGCAGCAGGCCAGTGGTGCCCGCCAGAGCGAGCATCAATGCAGCAAGCATGCAGGTCCCGAGCTCCTGACAAGATGCACGCTGAGCAACGCTGCAGATGACGCCGCTCAAGCCAGCCGTCCGATAATGCCGCACGGGTCTGCTCCTCATCGATACGAATCCATAGCCTTCTTATGAGCGTACCGATCTGCCGCATAAGTCAATCGAGCCAGAGCCGGCAGGTCTCGCGCTTCGGCAAATCAGCACGGACCCCACGAACGCATTTGGCCCAGCGTCAAACCCCGCCATGGTACCGCATCCTGCCACGATCTGAAATATGATTTCTATTGAAAGACCTGCTCGCCTGGGTCTACACTCGGCATTGCTTTTGAACGAGCCCCGGAGGACTCAGAATGCGCATCGATGATTCCTTTGCGGAAGTAGCCACATGGCTAAACCGCTTCATGATCGAAATTCCCTCCTGGGGTTTTGCGAACACTGGAACGCGCTTTGGGAAGTTTCTGCAGCCAGGTGCGGCAGGCACGCTGGAGGAGAAGTTTGCGGATGCGGCACAGGTCCACGCGCTTACCGGGGTCACCCCGACGCTGGCACTTCATGTGCTCTGGGATTTGCCCAAGGGGGTGCATACCGTTCCGGAAGTGAAACGACTGGCGACCGAGTACGGGATTCAAGCGGGGTCTATCAACCCGAATCTTTTTCAGGATCAGGAATACAAATTCGGCTCCATCTGCAATCCGGACCCTGCTATTCGGCAGAAGGCGATCGATCACCTGCTGACTTCGGTGGAGATTGCACAGGAACTGCAATCGCGCGATATCTCTCTGTGGGTCTCCGATGGCTCTAACTATCCCGGTGCCCAGGCGATGCGGCATCGCATCGTATGGCTGGAAGAGGCAATGCGCGCGACGCACGAGGCGCTCGGTGACGATCAGCGCATGCTGATCGAATACAAGCCCTTTGAACCGGCCTTCTACCACACCGACATTGCTGACTGGGGAATGGCTGCCCACCTGGCGCAAACCGCGGGTCCAAAGGCGCGCGTGCTGGTGGACACGGGACACCACTACCAGTCACAAAACATCGAGCAGATCGTCGCCTGGCTGATGCACCTACGTCTGCTTGGCGGGTTTCACTTCAACGACCGGCGCTATGCCGATGACGATCTGACCATCGGCTCCATCGACCCCTACCAGGTATTCCGCATTTTTCATGAATTGCTGAGCGAGCCAGATCCCGCCGTAGTGGCGGACGTGGCGTTCATGATCGACCAGAGCCACAATATCAAGGGCAAGCTCGAAGCGATGGTGCAGACCGTGATCGCTGCGCAGGAGTTCCTGGCAAAGGCAGCCCTGGTTGACCGCGAGCGGCTGGCTGGAACTGCAGCAAGCGTGCAGAACGGTGGAGGCGGAAGAGTGCTTGCGGGAGGCATTCTGGACCGATGTGCGGCCGCTCCTGAAGGCTTGGCGCGAAAGCAGGGGACTGCCGGCGAATCCGCTAGAAGCGCTGCGCGAAAGCGGATACCTCGAGCGCGTGGAACGAGAGCGGCGCGAGCGCAACGCTGTTTCCAGCGGGAGTTACGCATAGCTCCCCGTAACAGTTCAGGGCCAGAGGACCGCATATCAACAGCACGATTGCATTGCCGGGCCTAGCCGGCCAGAGATGAGGAGTGTATGCCAGTATCAGCCGCTTCCAAACCTACGGTGCAGTTGAAGCATCTTGAGGATCGCTGGGACGAAAAGATAGCCGCCACGCTGGACCCGCCTGAACTGCTGCGCTATCGCTCCAACCTGCTGGGCTCGGACCTGCGCATCACGAACTTCGGCGGGGGGAATACCAGCTCCAAAATTGAAATGCCGGACCCGCTTACCGGAAAGCCAGTTACGGTGCTTTGGGTAAAGGGAAGCGGCGGCGACCTCGGCAGCATCCAGCGTTCCGGTTTCGCCACTTTGTATCTAGAGAAGCTGCGCGAGCTTGAGAACCTCTATCGCGGTGCGGATCTAGAAGACGAGATGGTGGCTTATTATCCTCTCTGCACGTTTGGGCTAAATCCTGTTGCCGCGTCCATCGACACCCCCCTCCATGGTTTTCTGCCCTACCCGCACATAGACCACCTGCATCCGGATAACGCCATTGCTCTGGCCGCCGCGGCAAACGGCCACGAAAAGATGGAAGAGTTCAACAGCACCTACGGCCACAAGCTGATCTGGCTTCCGTGGCAGCGCCCCGGCTTTGAACTGGGCATGATGATGAAGCGGGCTATCGAAAAGAATCCTGATTGCGACGGCATCATTCTGGGCGGGCACGGCCTCTTCACCTGGGGCAATACGCAGCGCGAGTGTTATCTGAACACCATCGCCATCATCGACGAGCTCACGGACTTCATCGAGAAGAATGCTGAAAAGAAGGGGAAGCGTATCTTTGGCGGCCAGAAGGCGCAGTCGCTGCCCGATCGCAAGGAGATAGCACTCGAGATACTGCCCCACGTGCGCGGCCGGGTGAGTGCACAGAAGCGTCTTATCGGCAGCTACTCCGACTTGCCGGAAGTGCTTGAGTTCGTCAATTCTGCCGATGCAGAGAAGCTCGCATTCCTGGGCACCAGTTGCCCCGATCACTTTATCCGCACCAAGATCCGCCCGATGTTTGTCCCGTGGGACCCGGCTAGCGGAACCGCAGGCCTGAAAGAAGCGATCGACAAACGCATCTCCAGCTATCGCACGGAGTACGCGGACTACTACCAGAAGCACGCGGAACCAGCTTCACCCGCGATGCGCGACCCGAATCCCACGGTCGTGCTCATCCCCGGTTTGGGCATGTTCAGCTTCGGGAAGAATAAGCCGGAATCGCGCATCACCGGCGAGTTCTACGTGAATGCGATTCACGTGATGCGGGGCGCGGCCGCACTGGAAGACAAAGCGCCGGGCTCGCGTGTGCCGCAGTGCGGCTCCGACGCATTGGCGGAAGCCTTCCAGGTCTACAGCAATTACGTTTCGCTGCCCGCGTCGGAGGCCTATCGCATCGAGTACTGGGCCCTGGAAGAAGCCAAGATACGACGCCAGCCGCCGGAAAAGGAGCTGAGCCGGCAGATTGTGCTGGTGGTGGGCGGTGGCAGCGGAATCGGGCGTGAAGTTGCCCTGCTTGCCGCGGAACGCGGCGCACACGTCGTAGTGGCCGACCGCGATCAGGAGAGCGCTGTTCGCGTAGCGGATGAGGCGAAGGCCAAGGGCGGCAAGGAAGCTGCTGTGGCCTCTCCCGTGGACATTCGCAGCCGTGACTCGATTCGCGAAGCCATGCGGCAAACCGTCGCTCAGTTTGGCGGACTCGATATCCTGGTCAATACCGCGGCGCTGTTTCCCTCTTCGCCGACCGGAGTTATTTCCGATGCGCAGTGGGCGCTCACGCTGGAGGTAAACGTCACCGCGAACTACTTGTTGGTGGAAGAAATCGGAAAGCTGTTCCGCGACCAGGGCTTAACTACCAGCGTCGTGCTGACCAGTTCCGCAAATGCGGTGGTAGCGAAGCGCGGAAGCGAGGCGTATGACGTCAGCAAGGCGGCGCTCAGCCATCTGATCCGCGAGCTTGCGGTTTCGCAAGCGCCCAACGTGCGCGTAAACGGGATCAGCCCGGCGACGGTGGTGAAGGGCTCCACCATGTTTCCGCGAGACCGCGTCATCGCTTCGCTGAAAAAGTACAACCTCCCATTTACTCCAGAGATGTCCGATGACGAACTGCGCGATGAACTGGCGAGGTTCTATGCCGAACGCACGCTGACGCACCGGCCCATCGATCCAAACATCTGTGCGGAAGCGATCCTGTTCCTGGCCGGACCGCACGCACCCTGCACTACCGGACACATCATTCCGGTGGATGGCGGACTGGTCGAGGCCTTTCTCCGCTGATGCAAACGATTCCTCCCGAACTCGGCAACTCTCCGCGTGCGTTCGTCGCCATTGACCTGGGCGCGGAGAGTTGCCGAGTCACTTTGTTGGATTGGAAAGACGGGAGCCCGCAGATTCAACCGGTACACCGCTTCGCAAATGCGCCGATTCCGCGCAATGGGGGACTCCATTGGGACCTGGACCACATTGTTGCGGAGCTCGACCAAGGACTGCGCCGCTGCGCCGAGCGTACGTCCAGCCCTGTTGCTTCAATTGGCGTCGATGGATGGGCGGTGGATTACGTGCGGCTGGGCGAAGATGGACAGCCTTTGTCGCCCCCTTTCTGCTACCGCGATGCGCGCACCGAGACTGCTGAGCGCGAAGTGCAGCAGTCGCTCTCCATTCTCGAGCTCTTCCAGATGAGCGGCGCACAACCGCTGCGCATCAACACGCTCTACCAGTTGGTGGCGGACCGGCTGGCCGGGGTTCCGGATGACGCTCCCTGGGTCAACCTGCCGGAATACGTTCTGTCTCGCCTCGGAGGCCGTATCGTCTCGGAGTACACCAACGCGGCACACACGGGATTGCTCGATGTGCGCACGCGGCAGTGGAACAGCGACATCTTTTGTGCTTGCGAGCTCGACGTTGCTGCGGCGCCTGAGCTTGTGCCGCCGGGAACGCCTGTTGGAACGCTGGAAGGCACGCTTCGCAGCTTGCCGGCTTTTGCTGACACGCGGCTGATCGCCCCAGCCTGCCACGACACTGCCTCGGCGATCGCCGGCATCCCCATAGGCGGCAATGATTGGGCCTACATCAGCTCCGGCACATGGTCGCTGGTGGGCACGCTGCTGGATGAGCCACTCACAACAGCGGAGAGCTGCAGAGCCGGTTTCACCAATCTTTGCGCCGCAGGGGACCGCATCTGCTTCCACAAAAATGTGAACGGCATGTGGCTGCTTAAGCAGTGCATGACGCATCTGTGCGACGAGCAGCATGTGTGGGAACTTCCTGAACTGATCGCCGCGGCGGAGCGTCTGCCCACTCCCGACCACCTGCTCGACGTGGATGATTCACCGCTGCTGCTGGCCGGACAAATGGCTTCGCGCATCAACGCGCAGCGGGCGCAACACGGGTGGGCGCCCATCGAGGAGCACCCGTCGGCCATGCCGCAGTTTGCGAATCTTATCTTCCACAGCCTGGCGCATCAGTATGCGAAGGTGATTGGCAACATCACTGCGCTTACCGGGAAGCAACTCACGCGCGTGTGCATCGTGGGCGGAGGCAGCCTGAACCGCTACCTCAATCGGTTGACGGCGGAGGCCACCGGCCTCGAAGTGGTGTGCGGAGTTCCGGAAAGCGCCACGGTGGGCAACTTGGCTATTCAGCTTGCTACCCTTGAGGGTGCGGCAAACGTGCCGGGACGCATCGCGCACTGGGCGTGCGTTTTGGCGGAGTCCCAACAGGCCTGACATGCGCATCTCCCTTTTCATCACCTGCTACAACGACACGCTCTTCCCGGAGACGGGCAAAGCCGTCGTCACTGTGCTGGAACGGCTGGGACACACGGTAGAGTTCCCGCGGGAGCAGACCTGTTGCGGGCAAATGCATTTCAACACTGGCTATCGCCGCGAGGCTTATCCACTGGCCAAGCGCTTCGTCCAGCAGTTTCGTGACGCCGAGGTCGTCTGCATCCCTTCCTCTTCCTGCGTCGCCATGATGCGGGAGTATTACCCGGCGCTGGCGCGGGAGAACAACGATGCGCACATGGCCGCCGAAGTGGATGCCTTGCTGCCGCGCGTGTTTGAGTTCAGCGAGCTGCTGGTGGATGTGTTGCGGGTGGAAGACGTCGGGGCCTATTTTCCGCACCGCGTGACTTATCACGCAAGCTGCCATGGACTGCGCAGCCTTCATCTCGGCGACAAGCCGCTCCGCTTGCTGCGCCAGGTGCGCGGTATCGAGCTGGCGCCCCTTCCGGGACTGGATCAGTGCTGCGGATTCGGCGGCACCTTCGCCATCAAGAACGCAGAAGTTTCGACCGCGATGCTCACGGAAAAGATACAAAATGTGCTGAATACTCGCGCAGAGGTATGCACTGCCTGCGATAACTCCTGCCTGATGCACATCGAAGGCATGCTGCATCGCGAATACGCAGGGGCGCGTACCGCGCATATCGCGGAGATTCTGGCCTCCCGCGAAGGCCTGCCATGACACTGATTTCTCTGGACCCGCGCACCGCGCCTCCGTTCCCCAAAGCTGCCGCGGAGCTGCTGAGGGACATGCAGACGCGCAGGAATGTGATCCGTGCGACAGAAGTGATCCAGCGCAAGCGCGCGGCTCTGGTGGAAGAAAAGCCGGATTGGCAGGCGTTGCGCGATGCCGGTGCTGCCATCCGCGCGGAATCGCTTGCGCATCTGGACCGGTATCTGGAGGAGTTCGAGCAGCGCTGCACGGCAGCGGGCGGAGTGGTGCACTGGGCAGCGGACGCAGGCGAAGCGCGGCAGATTGTGCTCGGGCTGCTTCAGGATGCCGGCGCGGACGAGGTCATCAAGATCAAGTCCATGACCACGGCCGAAATCGATCTCAACGCGGCGCTCGAAGCGCAGGGCATCCGTGCACTTGAAACGGACCTTGCAGAACTGATCCTGCAGCTCGGCAAGGATCAGCCCTCGCACATTGTCGTCCCGGCCCTGCATACGAACCGGCAGCAAGTGCGAGAGCTTTTTGCGCGAGAGATGCATCTGCCCGGGTTGAGCGACAATCCGCAGGCCCTCACCAATGCTGCCCGGCTCTTTTTGCGCGAGAAGTTCCTCACCGTCAAGACCGCAATCTGTGGAGCGAATTTCCTGATTGCGGACACTGGCGGTGTCTGCATCGTGGAATCCGAAGGCAACGGACGCATGTGCCTTACCCTGCCCGATACCCTGATCGCCATTGCCGGAATTGAAAAAGTGATTCCGCATTACAGCGATCTCGGCGTATTGCTGCAGACTCTGCCGCGTTCCGCAACCGGCGAGCGCATGAATCCTTATAACTCCATCTGGACAGGTGTGACGCCGGGCGACGGCCCACAGCGCTTTCACGTGGTGCTGCTCGATAACGGCCGAAGCGACATATTGAAGGACGAGATCGGGCGACAGACGCTGCGCTGTATCCGTTGCGGCGCCTGCCAGAACGCCTGCCCCGTTTACCGCCAGACCGGCGGGCACGCCTATGGCTCGGTCTACGCGGGTCCGATCGGCGCCATCCTCACGCCACAGTTGCAGCATATGCAGCATGCGCAGTCCCTTCCGTACGCCTCCTCGCTGTGCGGCGCATGTTATGAGGTCTGCCCGGTCAAAATCAATATTCCCGAGGTGCTGGTCTATCTGCGCGGGCGCGTGGTGAAGCAGGCAGGGCGCACGCTGAAGGCCGCCTTCGATCAGGAAAGAGTCGGGATGAAGATGATGGCGCGCATTTTCCTGAATGCGAAGCGCTTCGAATCCGCCCAGCGGTTGGCGCGGTCGGCGCAAAAGCCTTTCATTGGCCGCGACGGCTGGATCCACCGCCTTCCCGGCATGGCCGGCCGCTGGACAGCAGCAAGGGATCTGCACCCGGCGCCCGCACAGAGCTTTCGTGAATGGTGGAGCGCGCGCCAGGCGGCATCGGCTAGTGCATCGGTGGAGCAGCCGGTGCGTGGGCCAGGTGCGAGCGACCGCCCATGAGCCGAGACACCGTGCTGGCCAGGATTCGAGCGGCGCTTGAGACGACCGGCGGTGCTCCGGCCGCCGCCGTACAGGCGAGCGTTTCTCGGAGCTCCAGTGAACAGCCGGCGGCAAGCGTATCAGCACTCTTCGAGCATCGCGTAGCAGAGTACGGCGCCCGCATCTATCATTCTCCCGCACAGGCACTCAGGGAAACCATCGCGAACATCCTGCGCCATCTCGGGAAGCAAGCCATGGCGGTGCCTCCAGGCATCAGCCCCGACTGGCTGGACCCGGATATCACGTGGCTTCCTGATGAGGCACTCTCGCTGGCACAGCTCAGCGGCGTCGATGGCGTACTGACAGCGGCTACGGCCGCGATCGCGGAATCGGGAAGCATCGTCCTGCAGCACGGCCCCACGGAGGGGCGCAGAGCGCTCACGCTTCTTCCGGATTATCACCTGTGTGTGCTGCGCACCGAGCAGATCGTGGCGACTCTGCCTGCGTGCCTGGAACGGCTGCTCCCTACAGCTGACCGCCTCACAACGTTCATCTCCGGGCCATCTGCGACTGCAGATATCGAGATGACGCGCATTCAAGGCGTGCACGGGCCGCGCTCGCTCGATGTGATTCTGGTCGAGTAACCCGTCGGAGGGATTTCAATAGAGAACTGCTCTGTTATTCTGGTATTCGCCCGGGGGAAACTGACGATTGGCCCAACAGAAGATCAAGCGGCTCTACCTCATCCCTATCCTGTCCAAAGCGCTCGACATTCTTCAACTGCTGGAATCCGAGAACAAGCCGCTTACGCTGGAAGCAATCTTTCAGCGCTTCGAAATATCCAAAACAAGCGTCTACCGCATCCTCAAGACCTTTGTGCACCGCGGCTATGTGGCGCAGACTCCCGACGGCGCCTACCGCCTGGTGGCCAGGCCGAAGAAGATACGGTTCGGCTTTGCCAGTGAGAGCGCGGAAAATCCATTCTCCGAGGCAGTGACTTCCAGCCTGAGGGCTGCGGCGGCCGCGTCCGGCATTGAGCTCCTGATTCGTGACAATCGATACGACGCAGATACCGCGCTGAAGAACGCCAGGGAGTTCGTGGCCGACGGCATAGACCTCATCATTGAATTTCAGATTGAGGAGAGCATCGCGCCCGTGATTGCGCACACCATTTCGCGCGCCGGCATTCCCCTGATCGCTATCGATATCCCCCATCCAAACGCAGTGTACTTCGGAGTGGACAACTTTCAGGTCGGCCTGGAAGCCGGTGAACTGCTGGCGCGGCATGCGGCCACTCACTGGAAAGGCAAGGTGGATTGGGTTCTGGGCCTGGATATTTCAGAGGCGGGCGGCTTCGTTCAAAGCCGCATCACGGGTGCCTTTGAGGGCATCCGCGCCATTCTGCCAGAAATACCTTCCTCGGCCTATGTTCGCCTGGAAGGCCGAGGGCTGCGGCAGAACAGCGCAAGGATCGTGGCCGAGTTCCTGGAGCGTCATAAATCGACCGATCGCATCCTGATCGCGGCGGCTACGGACACCAGCGCTCTTGGTGCGCTGGAGGTGACCCGCGAGATGAAACGGGAGAAGAACGTGCTCATCGTTGGCCAGGATTGCATTCCTGACGTGCTCGAAGAGCTGCGCCGGGGGAAAGGGTCGTTGATCGGTTCTGTTTCGCACGAGGCGCACACCTATGGGCCACGGCTTATTCAGCTTGGCATCGCTCTCCTGCGGGGTCATACGGTTCCGCCATACAACTATGTCGAGCATCGACTGATTACGAGCGCGAACATTCCCGAGCGCACAGGCTAATCGCTTCCCCAGTCGCGAGATTGCAGGAGAGGCTGCTTCCATTGCGGACCTCGCACATCTAAATAAGTGTGAGGCAAGGATGGAAATGCCGTTGAAATTGTCCGTGCTGGACCAGTCGCCTGTACCGGAAGGCTCGACCCCCGCGCAGGCGCTCCGGAACTCGATCGAACTGGCGCGCCTGGTGGATCGGCTAGGTTACAACCGCTTCTGGATGTCCGAACACCACGCCATGGATACGCTCGCGTGCACGGCGCCGGAAGTGATGCTGGCGCGCATCGGGGCGGAGACGCAAAACATACGTATCGGCAGCGGTGGCATCATGCTGCCGCATTACAGCCCACTCAAGATAGCGGAAGCCTTTCGCATGCTCCACGCGCTCTATCCGGGCCGGGTAGACCTTGGGATCGGGCGTGCGCCGGGTGGCGGACCGGTGGAAGCGCATGCCTTGCGCCGCGACCGCACGGGACGCATGCTGGATGACTTCCCCGAGCAGGTGGCGGAGCTGCTGGCCTTTCTCGATCGCGACTTCCCCCCGGAGCATCCCTTCAGCCGCATCACCGTATCGCCGCACATGCCGGGAGCGCCGGATGTGTGGATGCTGGGCTCCAGCATGTGGAGTTCGGCTGCGGCCGCGCAGTTCGGGCTGCCCTATGCCTTTGCCCACTTCTTCAGCCCGGAGCCGACGCGTCCCGCGATCGAACAGTACCGCCGGGCCTTCCTTCCGAGCACCCGGCGGACGGAACCGGAGGCAATAGTGGCGGTGGGCGTGATCTGCGCCGAAACGCAGGAAGAAGCGGAGTACCTGGCGAGCAGCGTGCGGTTGCTGGCGCGGCGTATCCGGCAAGGTGACCGCAGGCCGATCCCTACGCCCGAGCAGGCTCTGCAGGAATTGAAACTGGGCAGCGACTTCCCGGAAAGCGCCGAGTGGCCGCGCTACTTCGTGGGCACGCCGGAGCGGGTGCGCGGTGACCTGGAGGCGATGGCAGCACAGTTGGGCATTCAGGAACTGGTGACGGTGACAATTGTGCACGACCACGCGGCACGGCTGCGGTCCTATGAGCTTCTGGCGGAGGTGTCCGCGCTACAAGGGGCACGGGTGGCGGAAGCGGTCGCCGCCTGAGCCCGGTCCCTGGCCGGCTTCTTCGGTGCGGCTCGAAAGCACGAGCAACAAGAGGGCGGTACACTAGAGGAGAAGCCTTCTCTGAGTCGCCAATCTTGAAACATCTTCTGGACAAATTGAATCCGCAGCAGCGGGCGGCCGTAGAGGCCGTGGATGGGCCGGTGTTGATCCTGGCCGGTGCAGGCTCGGGCAAAACCCGCGTGATCACGCACCGGATCGCCTACCTGATTGAAGAGCGCGGCGTCGCGCCGGACTCGATCCTGGCGGTCACGTTTACCAACAAAGCGGCCGCGGAAATGGCCGAGCGGGTCGACAAACTGCTGGCCGGGGGATCCATTGCCAAGCCGCTGCTCTCCACCTTTCATTCCTTCTGCGTGCGCGTGCTGCGGCGCGATATCGAGGCGCTCAAGATCGGCAATGAGGGGCTGACACGATCGTTTGCCATCTACGACGAGAGCGATCAGCAGGCGATTGTAAAGCAGGCAATGCGGCGCATGGGGCTGGACGACAAACAGCTCACGCCACGCACGGTGCTGTCCAAGATCTCCTGGGCGAAGAACCACATGCTGGACCCGCAGGAGTACTACCTGGGGACCTCCGATCCGCAGTCGGAGCGGGTGGCGCATATCTACGAGGCGTACCGCAAAGAGCTGCGCAAGAACAATGCGCTGGATTTTGACGATCTGCTGCTAGAGACGGTGCGACTGCTGAAGTCGTCGGCCGAGGTGCGCGAGCGCTATAACCGGCGGTACCGCTACATCATGATCGATGAGTACCAGGACACCAACCGCCCGCAGTACGAGCTGATGAAGCTGCTGGCCGGGAGCGAGCACAACATCTGCGTGGTGGGCGACGAGGACCAGAGCATCTATTCCTGGCGCGGCGCGGACATTCGCAACATCCTGGAGTTTGAGAAGGATTTCCCCAACGCGAAGACCATCCGGCTGGAGCAGAATTACCGCTCGACGCAGGTGATCCTGGAAGGCGCGTCGGCGGTGGTGGCGCGCAATGCGCAGCGCAAGGGCAAGAACCTTTGGACAGAGCGGCAGGGCGGCTCGCATATCGGCTACTACGAGGCGCCGGATGGCGAAAACGAAGCGTTGTTCGTGGCCGACTACATCCAGAAATATCTGCGCAAGGCGGGCGAGACGGAGGAGCATCCGCGCGTGGCGGTTCTCTACCGGACGAACTCGCAGTCGCGGCTGGTGGAAGAGGCACTGCGACGCTATGGCATTCAGTACACGATGGTGGGCGGCTTCTCGTTCTATGAGCGGACGGAGATCAAGGACCTGCTGAGCTATCTGAAGCTGGTGGCCAATCCCAACGATTCCATCGCGCTGCAGCGCGTGATCAACACGCCGGCGCGGGGCATTGGCCGGGCCACGCTGGACACCCTGGAGCGGCTGGCGATTGAGACGGGAATGAGCACGTGGTCCGCCATGGGTCGCGTGATCGAAGAGCGGCTGATTCCGCAACGCGCGCTCAACGCGCTCGAAGGCTTCCGGCGGATGATCGAGGACGCGCGGGCGCTGCTGCAGCCGAACTTTGCGGAGAAACTGGCTGCCGACCTGGGTAGCCAATCAGGCACGCCGGGCGATGCGCTCGAGGTGCTTCCGGAGGGCGGATACGATCAGAGCGAAGATGCAGGCGACGCAGCTGGGGCTGCCGATGAAGCTGCTCCCGACGACGATACGGCCTTCCTGTTTGGCGAAGCGGCCCAGGGCACGTTGGCGTTGAGCGAGAACACGGCGTTCGCACCCGAGGCCTGGGAAGGCGCGGCGGTGCCGATCGAGAGCGGCGCGAGCTTTCGATCCGGCCAGCTTTGATCCAGTGAGCTTCGATCCGTTTGCCGCCACTGGGCCGCGGAAGAATGGCCGCCCGGCCGGCGCCAAAGTGAATGTGGTGCCTCCCCCTGCATCAGAGGACAAGCCAATCGAGCGCGAGCCCTTCCGCAAGCCCGACGGGCCGGCAACGCTGCCGGAGCTGATCCGCTTCATTATCGACCGCAGCGGCTATATCCGGGCGCTCGAAGAGGAAGGGACGCCGGAGGCCTTCTCGCGCATTGAAAACCTGAAGGAACTCGCCAATGCCGCGCAGGATGCAGAGGAGCGCGGCGAGACGCTTGCGGAGTTCCTGGACCATGCCGCGCTGGTAAGCGACACCGACCACTACAAGCCGGATGCGCGCGTAACGCTAATGACGCTGCACTCAGCCAAGGGCCTGGAGTTTCCGCTGGTGCTGCTCTCCGGCATGGAGGAGGGTCTGTTTCCGCACTCGCGCACGTTGACCGATCCAACCGGCCTTGAAGAGGAGCGGCGGCTTTGCTACGTAGGCATGACGCGCGCCATGGACACGCTGATTGTGACACGCGCGCGGTATCGCCGGCGCTACGGCAATGACATGCCGGACGCAGCGCTTCCGTCCCGCTTTCTTGAAGAAATTCCGCAGCATCTACTGGAAGACCTGAGCGGTGGCCGCGAGCGCGCGACATCATGGGGCGGCTACGCGGCGCAGTACAGCAGCGGGTCTTCCGAGTCGCAGCGGCGGGCGGTATGGCGATGAGTACAGCTCGCGCCACTACAGCTACGAAGATGAAGACCAGAGCGGAGGCAGTGGTGCACGGTACGGGGCTGGCCGGAGCAACGGCCGAGCGGCGAGCGGCGGGGCTGCGCGTGTGGCCGCTAGCGGAAACAATCCGGACTCGCTCGACAACATCGCCAGCTTCTTCGGAGCACGCGGCGGGGCAGCGGCGGCCCGACCCAAGCTGAATCTTCCAGAGGCACAGGGCGCCACCGGATTCAAGAGTGGACAGCGCGTACGGCACCCCAAATACGGAGACGGCGTGGTGTTCCGGCGCGAGGGCGACGGCGACGACGCGAAGATTACAGTACAATTTTCAAAGTTCGGAGTGAAAAAGCTGGTGGAGAAGTTCGCCCAGCTTGAGCGGGTATAGGCCCGATTGTCTCCAACAAAAGTTTCGAAAGCGAGAGTATCCATGGCAAACACGACCAAGATCGAAGACAAACAGGAGCGCAAGGCGGTCAAGCGGGCCGCTCGCAAGAAGGCTGCTCCGAAGGCCAAGCGCACCACCCCGCGCGGGTCCAACAAAAAGAAGGTGAAGAAGCTGACACGCGGTCAGAGCAAACGGTAAGGTAGTTTTGCCTCACCCGCCCGCGCTCTCACGCTCTGGCGGGTGAGGACGCTCGCGTGCCATCGCCCCCGTCCAAGGATCGCGAGCCAAGGGAGCCACCGAACCTGTCGCAACTCTTCGCACGTAAGTCCATCGACAAACTGATCAGCGATTCCGAACGGCCGGAACACGCATTGCGCAAGACGCTGGGGCCGGTGTCTCTCACAGCGCTCGGCATCGGGGCGGTGATCGGGTCCGGCATCTTCACCGTGATCGGAACCGCCATCGCGGGACAGCGGTTCGATAAGCCTTCCATTGAGAACACGCCGTTGCTGGATTACCTGATCCGGCATACGGCCATGATGGGCCGCCCGGGTGCTGGACCGGCGCTGGCGCTCTCGCTGGTGCTGGTGGCCATCGTTTGCGCGTTCACCGGGCTGTGCTACGCCGAGCTGGCGTCCATGATCCCCATCGCGGGGTCTGCGTACACCTACACCTACGCCACTATGGGCGAGCTGGTCGCGTGGATCATCGGCTGGGACCTGATCCTCGAATACGCCTTTTCCAACATGTCGGTCAGCGTGGGCTTTGCCGCACACATCGTCGATTTGATGGACTGGTTCAACATACATCCGGCACTGCGCTGGATTTCCCCGGCATACCTGCCGACGGGTCTGCAGGACCTGGCTGGCAATGATCTCTACAAGCCGGGCTGGCACTTCGGCTTCAACATCCCCGCGTTCTTGATCGTGATGCTGCTCACGGTGGTGCTGGTGCGTGGCGTGCGGGAGTCAGCAGAAACCAACAACATCATGGTGCTGATCAAGATCGCGGCCATCCTGGTGTTTGTCTTCGCGGGCGCGCAGTTCATCAATCCGCACCACTATCATCCGTTTTCGCCAAATGGCTGGTCGGGCATACTCACGGGCGGCTCGATCATTTTCTTTACTTATATCGGCTTCGACTCGGTTTCGACCGCGGCCGAGGAGTGCAAGAACGCCCAGCGCAACGTGCCCATCGGTATTATCGGCACGTTGATCGTGTGCACCATCCTTTACATCGGCGTGGCCGTGGTGCTCACGGGTCTGGTTCCGTGGCAAAGCATGATGGGCGACGCGGCGCCGGTGGTCAATGCCCTCAAGCGCCTGTCCATTTCCACGGGCGCACACAGCCTGGTGTGGGTGCGGCTTTTTGTCCTGCTGGGCGCCTTGATGGGGATGATCTCGTCGATCCTGGTTTTCCAGTTGGGGCAGGCGCGGGTGTGGTTCGCCATGTCGCGCGATGGGCTGCTGCCGTCGAGGTTCAGCCGCATCCATCCGCGGTTCCGGACGCCTTCGCTGGCCACCTGGGTGGCGGGCTTCGTGGTGGGGCTTCCGGCCGGCTTGCTTGATATCGGCACTGTCTCGAACCTGTCCAATATCGGTACCCTGTTTGCGTTCGTGCTGGTTTCGATCGGCGTCCTGATCCTGCGCTACCGGGAACCCGGCCGGTATCGCGGCTTTCGCGCACCGCTGGGCCCGGTCATTCCAGTGCTCAGCATCATTTTCTGCGTGGTGCTGATGATGGGCCTCGAGGTGATGACCTGGCTGCGGTTCTTCGGGTGGTTGGCTATCGGGCTGGTGGTGTATTTCCTGTACTCGCGCCACCGAAGTGAGTTCGCGCCGGGGGCGCGGTGATCATGCGCTGAAAACGACGGACTGGCGCTATGCTGGCAAGGGAGACCGTGATGACGCTGCAATTGAGTCCAGAGCTGGAAAGTCGTCTGGCAGAGGCGGCGAAAATGCGCGGCATGGAACCTGAAGACTATGCGCGGCAATTGCTGGAGCAATCTCTTCCGCCTCTTTCGATGGGTACGGGGATACTGACCAAAGAGGGTTTGGAAGAGATGTTGCTCGAAATGGCGAAAGGTTCCGAGAACCTGCCGGTTCTGCCGACATCGGCATTTTCCCGAGAAAGCTTCTACGAAGGGCGCGACTAACGTTGCAAGCGTGGCTCTTGGACAGCAACATCCTCATCCGCTGGGTGCAACCGCAGGATGTGGACTACCCAGTCGTGCAGCGTGCGCTCGCCCGGCTGGAGCCGGATGCCGTGTTGCACTACACAGCCCAGAACCTGGCTGAGTTTTGGAATGCCTGTACGCGGCCTCTGGCGCGGAATGGATTCGGCATGCAGCCGCTCGATGCAGATCGTCGCGCCCGCATCTTCGAAACGCGGTGCCGTCTGCTGGTGGATACTCTGGCCGTTTACCGGGAATGGCGCCGTGTCCTGACCGCATACGAGGTCTCAGGCGTCCAGGTGCACGATGCGCGCCTGGTCGCGTCCATGCTGGTTCACGGAGTCGGCAGGATCCTGACCTTCAATACCAGAGATTTCCAACGCTACGGCGGCATCGAGGCAGTTCATCCTCAGGACCTGTCCGCATGAAGCAGGAAGCTCTGCCCAGCTTTATCCGCCGGCTGCCTAAGGCGGAACTGCACCTTCACCTCGAGGGTACGGTCACGCCGGAGACGCTGGTCCTGCTCAGCGAGCGCCATCCCGAAGGGCGACTCTCGCTTTCGGAAGCGCAGGCACTCTACCGTTACGTGGACTTTTCGGGCTTCCTGATGGCCTTCAAGGCTATTACACAGCGCCTGCAAACACCGGAGGACTACGAGCTGATCACCTACAGGATGATGGAGGCTCTGGCCCGGCAAGGGGTGGTGCACGCCGAAGTCTATGTCTCGGTCGGCGTGGTGTACTACTGGCGCAGAATCGAGTTCGAGCCACTATTCGCGGGTATGGAGCGAGGGCGCCGGCGGGGCGAGGCGGATTTCGGTGTCTCCGTCCTGTGGATCTTCGATGCCGTCCGGCACTTTGGGCCGGAAGAAGCGGCACGCGTCTTTCGCAAAGCCGCCGAGATGCGGCGCGAGCACCCGTCCATTGTCGGTATCGGCATTGGCGGCGACGAACGCCGGACCGGCGCCGAGCCCTTTCGGGAGCTTTATCTGGAGGCGCGTGAAGCCGGTCTTCACCTGACTGCTCACGCGGGTGAAACGGTGGGCCCGGAGGGAATCTGGGGCGCACTGAACATCGGGGCGGAACGAATCGGGCACGGTCTCTCGGCGGACCAGGATGCGGAATTGATGGAGGTTCTCGCCCAGCGGCAGGTCCCGATCGAGGCGTGCCTGAGCTCCAATGTGCGCACCGGCTCCTGCACCACCTACGCCAGTCACCCGGTGCGGCGCCTCTTCGATGCCGGGCTGATGATCACGCTGAACTCGGACGACCCGGCTCTTTTTGAAAGCGATCTCGAAGCGGAGTACCTCCTCGCCTACAACAATTTTCAGTTCACGGAAGAGCACCTGCGCGAGATGGCGGCGAACTCGATTGAAGCCAGCTTCCTGCCCTCCGAACAGAAGATCGCCTGGCTTCGCCGGATCGATGCGATAACCTGAAAGTTCCGCCGCATCCCACCCAGGTAACGGTGACGGCCGAGGGACTAGCTGCGCTATCATTGCGGCAGATGTTGGCGCCTGACTCCCGCGTGTAGGGCAGCCGGCGAGGATTACGAACTATGCATTCATTGCTGCACTTTGAACAATCCGAAAGCTCGGTGGTCCGCACTCTCAGTTGGGCGGGAGTGGCGGTGAGCATCGCTGCCCTGGGACTCGTGGTTGGCCGCGAACTGCGGCTGCGCTACAAGTTCAGCCATCGCACCCCTTACGACTACTACACCCATGCCGGCGACCGCAGCCCGGTTGCCGATTACGCCATGGGCGTGTAAGCAGGTTATGTTTCCTGTTGCAGTGTGAACGGGTTCAGTGTGGGGACATCGAGATGGGCGAAATCTGACACGTTTCGAGTGACCACGGTGAGCCCGTGAACGCGCGCTGTCGAAGCGATAAGCGCGTCTTCGGTCAGATCCCTGGATTTGCCATGCATGAGGCGGGCCCAGTCGCGACAGACCTCGGCATCAAGCGCGAGGACTTACACAGCTACCCTTACACTGAGACGGGTTGTACACCTGGGCTTTTATACTGGAAGCACCGGTGGTCGCGGCTACATAACTCCGATATGACATTCGATCAGTAGATACCCGAACTTAAACTCTTGCAGGACTTTGAGCTCGGGCCCCTCGCAGGCTGCGCACCATATGCGGCCGACTGGACGCCATCGAACAGCGAGAGGCCGAACATTTTACCCACATTTCCTCACGTCCTGCGCGACGTGCTGGATCGAAGTCAAAGCGCCTCCGCGCAACAGAACCTTTCCCGCGAGGTCGGCCGCGACCTCCAGGAGCGCATTGTCCGCGATCGAGAACACCCATGCTGACCCCCGCCGTCACGCCGTGCCCCTCGCTAGCGTTCCTCCTCGCATGATTCTGCTAATCGGGCCAGGCTCCTGCGCACCTGCCACTGCATACCGACATCTCACGCGTCAGCCACAGCAATAAGTTCTATCGTCAGCTCATCGGACGGCAGATGCCCGCTTAAACGCCTTCGACACGATACATGAATAAAAGCCCCGGAATCTCCGGGGCTTTTCATTCGCTAATACTGTTCGCGCTACTTCGCCGCCAGTTGCCGCAACACATACTGCAGAATGCCGCCGTTCTCGTAATAGAGAATCTCCTGCGGCGTATCAATGCGCACCTTGGCGTTGAATTCACGCTGGTTCCCCTGTGCGTCCGTTACCTTGACGCGCAGCACCCGACCTTCGGAGAAACGGCTGTCCAGCATGGCCTTCAGGCCGATGATATCGAATGTTTCCTCCCCGGTGAGCCCCAGGAACTCGGTCGAATCTCCCGTTTCGAACTGCAGGGGCAGAATGCCCATGCCGACCAGGTTCGAGCGATGGATGCGCTCATAGCTTTCCGCGATCACCGCGCGCACTCCGAGCAGCCGCGGTCCCTTGGCTGCCCAGTCGCGCGAAGAGCCGGAACCGTATTCCTTGCCGGCAAGGATGACGAGCGGCACGCCGCGTTCCGCGTACTTCACCGATGCGTCGAAGATGCTCATCGGCTCGCCTTCGGGAAGCAGGCGCGTGACGCCGCCCTCTGTTCCCGGCGCCAGCCGGTTACGCAGCCGCACGTTGGCAAACGTACCGCGCACCATGACCTCATGGTTGCCGCGCCGTGAGCCGTAGGAGTTGAAGTCAAACGGCTTTACGCCATGCTCACTCAGGTACTTGCCCGCCGGGGCGTTTGCCTTGATGGAACCGGCCGGTGAGATGTGGTCCGTGGTGACGCTGTCGCCGAGCACCGCGAGCACGCGCGCGCCACGGATATCCTCGACCGGGGAGGGAGTCTTCGGCATGCCATCAAAGTACGGCGCCTGGCGGATGTAAGTGGAATCCGGCTCCCACTGGTAGGTGTCGCCGGTGGGGAACTTCAGCCCCTGCCAGTTCTCATCGCCCCGGGTCACCGTGCTGTATTCCTTGCGGAAGCTGTCCGAACCGACGGAGCGCGCGATGGTATCGGAGACCTCCTGCTGCGTGGGCCAGATGTCCTTGAGGTACACCGGCGCACCGTCTTTGCCCCGCCCGATCGGGTCGTGATCGAAATTATGATCGATGCGGCCGGCCAGCGCATACGCGACCACCAGGGGCGGCGACATGAGGTAGTTTGCGCGGACATCGGAGTTGATGCGTCCTTCAAAGTTGCGATTGCCGCTCAGTACTGAAACGGCGACAAGCCCGTGCTCCTCGATAGACTGCGAAACATCCGAGGGTAACGGTCCGGAGTTCCCGATGCACGTGGTACAGCCGTATCCGACGACGTTGAAGCGCAGCTTATCGAGATAGGGCAGCAGACCCGACTTCTGATAGTAATCCGTGACCACGCGGGAGCCGGGCGCCAGCGATGTCTTGACCCAGGGCGGAACAGACAAGCCCTTCTCTACGGCCTTCTTTGCCAGCAAACCGGCCGCGACCATGACCGAAGGATTGGAGGTATTGGTGCAGGAGGTGATCGCAGCGATCACGATGGATCCGTGATCGAGGTACTGGTCTACGTTGACCCCGAAACGCTCCCTGATGGTGGGCGCCGGACCGGGCTCGTGACGGCCTTCCGACGAGGTGACCGTGTAGGCCGGGTGACCGCCTTCGCCCTCCCACCGGGTTACCTGGCGGGCAGCGGACTTGTTCCCGTTCGGCCCTAAAAGCGTCGGCAGTTGCTTGGCGAAATTCTCGCCGGTCTGGCCCAGCGGCACACGATCCTGCGGACGTTTGGGGCCGGCAACGCTGGGCTCTACTGTGCCCAGGTCCAGCTCCAGAGTTGCAGTATATTCGGCCTCGGGTGATCCGGCGGTATGGAAGAGGCCCTGCTCCTTGTAGTACGCCTCCACCAGCGCGATCTGCTCTTCACTGCGGCCGGTCAGTCGCAGATAACGCAGGGTCTCAGCATCCACCGGGAAGATGCCGCAGGTCGCGCCGTACTCCGGCGCCATGTTGCCGATGGTTGCACGGTCGGCAAGTGCCAGGTCTGCGATGCCGTCACCGTAGAACTCGACAAACTTGCCCACCACGCCGAATTTGCGCAGCATCTCCGTCACGGTCAGCACCAGGTCCGTAGCGGTCGCGCCTTCGCGGAGGCGCCCTGTCAGCCTGAAGCCCACCACTTGCGGGACCAGCATGGAGATCGACTGCCCCAGCATGGCGGCCTCGGCTTCAATCCCGCCGACACCCCAGCCCAGCACTCCCAGGCCGTTGATCATGGTGGTGTGGGAATCGGTGCCGACCAGCGTGTCGGGATAAGCGCGCAGCTTGCCGTCGGTCTCCGTCACAAAGACCACGCGCGCCAGGTATTCAAGATTCACCTGGTGGCAGATGCCCATGCCAGGAGGCACTACGGAGAAGTTGCGAAAGGCCGATTGCCCCCATTTCAGAAAGGCGTAGCGTTCGCGGTTGCGGTCAAACTCCAGTACCGCGTTCATCTGGTAGGCATTGTTGGTGCCGAACTCATCCACCTGCACCGAGTGGTCGATCACCAGCTCTGCCGGCTGCAGCGGATTGATCTTTTCCGGATCGCCGCCGAGGTGCTTCATCGCGTCTCGCATTGCGGCCAGATCGACGATGGCAGGAACGCCGGTGAAGTCCTGCATCAACACACGGGCCGGCATGAACGCGATCTCGCGATCCGGCTCCGCCTTGGGATGCCAGTTCGCCAGAAAGGTGATGTCGTCCGCCGTAACGCTGACGCCGTCTTCGCGGCGAAGCAGATTTTCCAGCAGAATACGCAACGAATACGGGAGGCGGCCTAGCTTGATGCCCCGCGATTCCAGCGCGTTCAGGCGGAAGATCTCGTAGGTCTTGCCTCCAATCGAGAGCTGAGACTGACTCTGAAAGCTGTTCATCGATGTCCTTTCTGTGCGGCGCTTTTGCAGGGAGCGCATCGCCGCAGGCGCGGAGCAAGGCTCACGCGCGGTGGTTCACTGTTCGACCGAAGAGCATACATGCGCGCTGACGGGACTGTCAGCGTCCGCGGTCTGGACGCCCGTGGCGGAAGCGTTTGAGCAGGGGAGTGGCGAGGGTCCGGCGGTGCGACATAGCCAGATCTATTGTAACGCCGGGCAATGAGTCGGGCTTAGCGAAAGAGGCGGAAATTGTACGCGAAGCCGATCGACGCGATCGGGTAAAGCTGGAGCGGAGCAAGCGATCCCTGCACGGTTGCAGCCTCGAGCGCGACATTGGCCAGCACGTCGGGGGCAGTCGGAATGGCGCGGCAATCCTGCCCCTTGGTGTCGCAGACGCTGCCGCGCAAGTTGAGCGACACGGAAGGTGCGCCAATGTACGCGAAGCCGGCCTCCACTGGAATGCTCCAGTGGCGTCCGTTGCGCGGCAGCAGACTACCCAGGCCGATGGTAAGGGTCGGCGCGGGGTGGCCTAGCCCGACCGTGAACGAGCCAGTCACCGGGTCTGCCTTCGAGCTGACATACGAGCCGTCGCCGGGGTAGAACGCGCTGCCGCCGTCGACGGAAGCTGCCGCCGTCAGGCGATTGCCGTTATAAAGCAGCACGCCCGGACTGATCTGCAGCCCCAGCCAGCGAAATGGCTGGTAATCAAGCGAGAGCTGGGTAGAACGAAGATGCAGTTGTGAACTCATATTGATGCTCGCGATGCTGAAGCCCTCGCTGGCATCGAAAAAATTTCCGCCCACGCGGATATCGGTGTGGGGCGTCAGCGGCGTCGCGAGCTCAATGCCGAAGCCCAGTGTATTGAGGCTGGTAGCCACAGCAAGCCGGGAGAACGCAACATTGCGGCGGGCCGCTGGTGGCATGCTGCCGCGGATCGCCGCACGTGCGGGAGCGAGGGCGCAATAGGAAAACAGTGGTTGGGAGCCGATGTCGGTTTCTGGCCCAGTCTGCTGGGCCGTACCCGATCGCGGCAGCATGGCTGTAAGAACTGCAAGCGCAAGCACCATGCAGCGGCGGATCGCTCTTTGGCGCTGCGGGTGCGCAATGGGTTGGCACGGCCATGGCGGCATCAGTGATTTAGGTCGCCAGATCGATATCAATGCGCCGCGCCTCCGTCGAAGAGTGAACCCCATCCGGCAGCATTCGATGCGGTCGAGCGCGGATTTCCCGTCCTGCGGGTAGTGGTCTAGCTGTCTCGGGCAGCGCCCCGCGTGCACCACTCAGGGGAGGGGATAAAAGAACAAGCCCGGCATGGGGAAGTGCTTTCGATTCTCGGTGAGAAGAGGGAGGCCGTGGTGGAGAGCCACGGCCGCAATGGTTGTGTCTGGCAGCAGGAGCGTGTGGCCCTTCTGCTGCCATTCGCGTCTGAGGCGGCCGGCAAGACGCGCGATCTCCCAACTCACGACGATGTAATCGAGCGAGCGCATCAGGGCGGTGGTGCGCGCCTCTTCGTGGTCGCGCATGCCTGCGAAGATTTCTGTGACCTGAATCGAAGTGCACGCCAACGAATTCCCGGCCGCAACCTCGCGGGCCAGGAGCTCACTGCGCCCCCGCCGTCCTGTGAGGGCATCGATGAGAACACTCGAGTCCAGAAGCAGGGCGGGCAAGATTATGCGCTCCGGCGCTCCTCGACTTGCTCCAGCCGAGCCTCGCCCTCTTCACGCAAACTGCGCACCCATGCCTCAGAACCCTCCGCCAGTTCGGGGTGGTCTTCAGCGCGCCAGCTACCCGCGGCTGCCTTGAGCGCCGCCAGCTGCTTACGGCGCCGGATCTCCTGCTGAGCCACGTCCACCAGGAAGGCACTACGTCCTCGCTGCCCGACCAATTCATCGATATCAGCGATCAGACTCTCCGGCAGTAGAATGTGTGCTCTATGTGTGCGTATCATGTTCAAGACTATAGCACACTTCTTATGTGCTATGTGTTCCCTTGAAAAGCCTGCCACAGCAGTACCCCATTCAACCCAAGCACGATCACTGTCGTCAGCCAGCCCAGTGACTGCGTGAGCGGCTTGTTGGTGAAGCGATCCATTACACCGCGCCGGCTGGTCAGAAGAAGCAGCGGAATTAACGCAAACGGCAGGGTGAAACTGAGCACCACCTGCGACAGGACCATGATGCGTAGCGGGTCGAGGCCGATCGCAATCACCACCAGTGCCGGGATGAGCGTGAGCAGCCGGCGCAGAAAGACCGAGAACCGCACCCGCATGAATCCTTCCAGAATCATCTGCCCGGCCATGGTGCCGACTGTGGAAGAGGAGAGCCCGGAACATAGCAGGGCGATGGCGAAGATGGTCGCCGAAAGGTGGCCCAGCACTGGGCCTAGCGTAGCGTGTGCCTCTTCAATGCCGATTTCGTTGTGGACCTGTCCGAAAAAGGCCGCGGAGGCGACCACGACCATCGCGGAATTGACCAGCCAGGCGCCATTCATCGCGGTGACCACATCGATGGTCTCCAGGCGGAGGTGATGACGGCGTGACTGGTATTGCTCCTCCGGCGTGCCCCTCTTCTCCGCGCGTAGACGCGGCTGCACCAGCCCGGAGTGGAGGTAGACCACATGCGGCATCACCGTAGCTCCCAGCATGCTTACGGCGAGGTAGACGCTTTTGCCATCCAGCAGGGGGATAGCGGTGTGATAGGCAATAGCCTTCCAGTCTGGGTGGACGAAGAACATCTCCGCTGCATAGCAGATGCCAATGGCGCAGACGAACGTCATGATGCCGACTTCCAGCCGGCGAAAGCCCCAGAGTTCCAGCGCCAGGATGAGGAAGACGCAGACAGCCGAGGCCAGAGCTGCCAGCAGCAGCACGTGCGTGCGGGTAAAACCGACGGCCAGCAGGTGCTGCCCGAAGAGCAGATAGAACCCGAGAGCGGCCCCCAGGAATTCGGCCAGGTCTGTGGCGATGGCGGAGATCTCCGCCGCTACCCACAGCACGACGGCGGTGGTACGGGAGAAGTGGGTTCGGCAGTTCTCCGGGAGCGTTTGCCCGGTGGCGATGCCGAGCTTGGCGGAAAGGTATTGGATGAGGATGGCCATGGCGTTCGACCACAGCAGCACCCACAGGAGCTTGTAGCCGAACTGCGCGCCACCATCGAAGTTGGTGGCGAAGTTGCCGGGATCGATATAGGCGATGCTCGCGACAAATGCCGGCCCGAAGTAATAGGAGAGGTCCTTCCACCGAAAACGCCGTGCTTCCGCGGGCGGGTGCCGGGAATCTGTGGCCGTGGTGGATGAGGTCACCATATAGGCCAGTATATGGTGCTGATTCGGAGGGGTCTGCTACCGCTGTGCGCGCACCAGCCTCGATTGCTCGCGCCCAGATCCCGCTTCCGGCGCGGGAATCTGCAGTCTTCATTTCCCATGCGGAGTACACTGCCTCCCAGCTTGGGAGGAGATATGGAGATATGAAGACGGCACTGATCACCGGAACCAGTTCAGGCATTGGGCTTGCCACCGCGAAGCACCTGGCGCACAGCGGATATCGCGTCTTTGCCGGCGTGCGCAGCCCGGAGACGGCGACGGACCTGCAGTCGGCCATTGCCGAGGGCCTGCCGATCGAAGCTGTACCGCTGGATGTGGACAGCGACGCATCGGTGGCGGCGGGAGTGGCCGGGGTGCTCGAAAAAGCAAGTGGGCTGGACGTGCTGGTCAATAACGCCGGGGTGGGCGGGGGTGGCCCGATCGAGATGCTGCCGATCGAGATGTGCAAGCAGGTCATGGAGACCAACTACTTCGGCGCGCTGCGCATGATGCAGGCGGTGTTGCCCCAGATGCGCGAGCGCCGAAGCGGCACCGTCGTCAATGTCACGTCCCTGGCTGGCCGGCTCACCGGCCCGTGCCAGGGCCACTACTCGGCCTCGAAGTGGGCGCTCGAGGCGGCCAGCGAGGCGCTGGCAGCGGAGGTACGGCCCTTCGGCATCCGGGTAGTGATCATCGAGCCGGGGGTGGTTGCGACGCCCATCTTCTCCAAGGGCACGCCTCCCGCAGACCTGGAGCACATGCCCTACGCGCAACCGCTGCAACGCCTCATGCGCTTCTTCCAGGCGCAACTCAGCAACCCCACGCAACCAGACGCGGTCGCGGTGGCCATCCAGCGCGCCATTGAAAGCGCCTCGCCCCAGCTTCGCTACCCGGTGGGCAACGATGCGGATCTCATGCTCAAATGGCGGCGGTCCATGTCCGACGAGGAATGGACCTCCCTGGGTCTGCTGTCCGACGACGAATTCTTTGCCAAGGCGGCAAGGGAGATCGGGTTCGATCTTTACAACACCTCGGCAAACGCCAGCGAAGCCGGCGTCACTCGTCCGTCTTGAGTGCGCGGTGGCCGATGTCGCGGCGGTAGTACATGCCTTCGAAGTGGATCTGGCGTAGCGCCTCATAGGCGCGGTCCAGGGCCTGGCGGAGGGTCGGGGCGACCGCAGTGACGCCGAGGACCCGGCCCCCGTTGGTAAGCAGCCGTCCGTCCAGGCTGGCGGTGCCGGAGTGGAAGACCTCCGCCCCAGGGATGCGGGCCGCCTGCTCCAGGCCGGTGATGGTGCGGCCGTTGGTGTAGCTGCCGGGGTAGCCTTCCGAGCTGGCGATGACACAGGCGGAGGCGCCCGGCTTCCAGCGCAGCTCGGTGTCGCTGAGGCGGCCTTCGACAGCGGCTTCGAGCGCCTCCAGCAGGTCGGAGTCGAGCCGGGCGAGGATGGCCTGCGTCTCGGGGTCGCCGAAGCGAGCGTTGTACTCCAGCACCATGGGGCCGCGCGGGGTCATCATCAGGCCGCAGTAGAGGACGCCGACAAAGGGGGTGTCCTCGGCGGCCATGCCGTCCAGCGTGGGCTGGACGATGTGGTGCAGTACCCAGTCGGACATCTCGGCCGAGAGCATGGTGTCGGTGGTGTAGACGCCCATGCCACCGGTGTTGAGTCCGGTATCGCCTTCGCCGATGCGCTTGTGGTCCTGCGCGGGCAGCAGCGGGGCGGCATGCTGGCCATCGGTCAGCACCAGGAAGGAGACCTCTTCCCCTTCCAGGAACTCCTCGATCACAACCGTCTGCTCCGCCGCGCCGCCCAGGAGCTGGCCGGAGAAGAGGCCGGCGATGGCTGTCCTTGCCTCCCGTTCCGTGGCGCAGATGAGGACGCCTTTGCCGGCCGCCAGCCCGTCGGCCTTGATCACGACCGGGTAGTGAAAGAGATCCAGAGCGTCGACCGCTTCGGCCTCACTGGCCACGACTGCATAGGCGGCGGTGGGAACATTGTGCCGCTGCATGAATCGCTTGGCAAAGCTCTTGCTGGTTTCGAGCATGGCGGCCTTCTGCGAGGGGCCGAAAACGCGGATGCCGCGGCGGGTGAGCTCGTCGGCAAGGCCGAGGGAAAGCGGCAGCTCCGGGCCAACGACGACCAGGTCCGGCCGCTCGGCGGCAGCCACGGAGAGCATGGCGTCGAGGGATTTCAGATCGCAGGGCAGACAACGCGCGACCTGCGCGATGCCTGCATTACCGGGGGCACAGACGATCTCGGGGGCGCGCGGAGACCGGTGGAGGGCCCAGGCGAGCGCGTGTTCGCGGCCACCGGAGCCGAAGATCAGGACTTTGCCAGCCATGGTTCCCCTTGTCCCTCCCCGCTGCCATTGTAGGCTACCTGGTTTCGCTCCGCCGGGGGGGTACCCCCCCGGGACTTTTGGGCTAAAGTCCTCTCGGAAAAGGACTTAGGCCGGGGGTGTCCGGCTAAAGTCCTCTTGGGAAAGGAGTTACACGCAAAGTCCTCATGTGAAAGGACTTACCGGGCGGGATTGTGGGGATTGATTCTCCTTCTTTTTTGTTCCCATTTCAAGTGTGACAGGTTTGGGGAATTGATACGCCAATGCTGCAGCACCCCCGAGGTCATATACGAGAGCAGGGTGCTCAGCTCAAAATAGTTGATGAAACTACGCTCATATTTCTTGCAACCATCTGCATGTATCTGGTATCTATACAAGTGCAGGCCGGAACAAGAAAACACCGGCCCAAACATCAAGCACACACATGGAGGACAACATGGCACCCATTACCCGTTGGGACCCGTTTCGTGAAGCAGTGGCATTGCAGAACCGTCTCAATTCGCTCTTTTCCGGCTTTCCTCAGGGAGAAAACGAGGCGTTGAGCGCCGCGAGTTTCGCTCCGCCGGTGGATATCTACGAGGACGAAAACAAGCTGGTGCTCAAGCTGGAAGTGCCCGGCATCAACCAGAACGATCTCGACATCCAGGTAGAAAACCGGACCCTGACCGTTCGCGGTGAGCGCAAGTTCGAGAAGGAAGAGAAGCAGGAAAACTTCCACCGCGTGGAGCACCGCTATGGCACCTTCGCCCGGACCTTCACCCTGCCCAGCACGGTCGATCCTGAATCGATCACGGCAAGCTACGACGCCGGTGTGCTGCGCCTGGAGCTGCAGAAGAAGGCGCAGGCCAAGCCGCGGCAGATCAAGGTGAACGTGGGCGGCAGCGCGCAGGAGCAGCAGGGGAAGCAGGTGGAAGGCACGCAGCCCAAGCAGGTCCAGAGCACGACCCAGCAGGGCACGCACGGCGGGCAGCCGCAGACGAGCCAGAGCGCGGCGTAAGAACGGCGTGTAAGGCCGCAGCAAAGCGGACGGCAGCAAAGCGTCAGCGTAAACCTGGTCACCAGGGCAACGGGACGCGGCCGGTCTGCGAATCAACAAGTCGGCCCAATTCGCACGCATGTTAGAGAGGGCTCGCCGAAAGTGCGGGCCCTTTTCTTTTCCGTGCAGTGATTCTTTTGCGTGCAAGGAGGCTCGGGACATCTAACCAGGTAGTAAGGAGCGTGCAGACATGTATGTGGTGATTGGGGCGACGGGACACGTAGGCGGCGCTACAGCGCGGAATTTGCTTCGCAAGGGTGAGCAGGTACGGGTGCTGCTGCGCAACGACGCGAAGCGAGCGGAGTGGGAACGGCTGGGGGCCGAGGTGATGCTGGCCGATCTGGCGGTCTCGACCGAACTGGCCGATGCCTTTGCGGGAACGCAGGGTGCGTTCGCCATGACCCCGCCCTATCTCGAGGCCAACGATCCTTACGAAGAGAACCGCAGGGCGGTGACCAGCCTGGTGGAAGCCGTGCATGAGAGCGGCCTGGAGAAGCTGGTGGTGTTGTCGTCCATCGGGGCAGACCTCGATCACGGAACCGGGGCGATTCTGAAGCTGCATTTTCTGGAGCAGCAGGTGATGAAGCTGGGTGTGCCGGTGGCATCGATCCGGGCGGCATGGTTTATGGAGAACTTCGCCGGGGTGATTGGGCCGGCGAAGGAGAGCGGCAAAATGCCGAGCTTTATCCAGCCTTTGGACCGCATAGTGCCAATGATTGCGACGGCGGATATTGGAGCGTTGGCGGCTGATCTGCTGACGGCAGTCTGGCCAGGCAAGCGGATTGTGGAGCTGGAAGGGCCGCGGCAGTATTCCCCGAAGGATGTTGCTGCGGAGTTGAGTGCGGTCCTCGGGCGTCCGGTTGAGGCCGTGGAAATTCCGCAAACGCACTGGACTGGTTTGTATGAGCAGTGGGGCGCTTCGCCCACCTCGGCAAACATGATGGCGGAGATGATGGAGGGCTTCAACTCCGGGCTGATCCATTTTCAGGAACAGGGTGCCGAACATGTGCGAGGCAAGACGGAATTGCGGACGGTGTTCGAGGGATTGGTGAAGGGCGGGGCGCGGTAAGGCGGGTCGGCGCTTTGCGCGCCGAGCCCACCCTATGCGCTGGAGTGAGTTTCTAGCTGAGGATGTGGCCTGGCGCATAGGATGGGGCACCCGGGAGTGGTGGCGCGAGCGAACAGCAAACCGCAGGTCCTTCGACTTCGTGGCCTGCGGCCACTTCGCTCAGGATGACAGGGTTTGGAGAGTGCAGGAACGAGAAAAAGGAAACGCAGGTCGTTCGACTTCGTGGCCTGCGGCCACTTCGCTCAGGATGACAGGGTTTAGAGAGGAATGACGCTGTCAGGATCAAAGGGTTTCAAGAGGAAGAACGCTGTCGGGATGACAGGGTTTAGAGAGTTCAGGAACAAGAAAAAGGAAGAAGAGAGATGGCAATACGTTGGGACAAATTTACGGTGAAGTCGCAGGAGGCGGTGCAGGCCGCGACCAATCTTGCGATTGAGAACGGGAATCCGGAGCTGCTGCCCCTGCATATGCTGACGGCGCTGCTGGAGGATCGCGAAGGCATCATTGTGCCTTTGCTGCAGAAGGTCGGCGTGCCGACGGATCAGTTGTTGAACAAGGCGAAGGATGCGTTGAGCAAGCTGCCCAAGGTATCGGGGGCGAGCGGGCAGCCGGGGCTTTCCAATGCGCTGCAGAAGGTGCTGGATCAGGCATTCAAGGAAGCGGCCAATTTCAAAGACGATTACGTGTCCACGGAGCACATTCTGCTGGCGCTGGCACAGCAGAAGAATGACGGAGCGCAGTTGCTGCTGGCGAGCTTCGGTGCGACCTATGACGCGATTCTGCGCGGTCTTACCTCGGTGCGCGGAAACCAGCGCGTAACAGACCAGAATCCGGAAGCGAAATTCCAGGCCCTGGAGCGGTATGCGAAGGACCTGACGGAACTGGCGCGGCGCGGCAAGCTCGATCCGGTGATCGGGCGCGATGAAGAGATCCGGCGCGTGATCCAGGTGCTGTCGCGCCGCACCAAGAACAACCCGGTGCTGATTGGCGAGCCGGGCGTGGGCAAGACGGCGATTGTGGAAGGGCTGGCGCGGCGCATCATCTCCGGGGACGTGCCGGAGATTCTGCGTGACAAGCGCGTGATCTCGCTTGACCTGGGCTCGATGCTGGCGGGCGCGAAGTATCGCGGCGAGTTCGAAGACCGTCTCAAAGCGGTGCTCAAGGAGATCGAAGAATCGAACGGGCAGATCATTCTGTTCATCGACGAGTTACATACGTTGGTAGGCGCGGGCGCGGCGGAAGGCGCCATCGACGCCAGCAACATGCTGAAGCCGGCGCTGGCGCGGGGCGAGCTGCGCGCGATTGGCGCGACCACGCTGAACGAGTACCGCAAGTACATCGAGAAGGACGCGGCGCTGGAGCGGCGCTTCCAGATCGTGTTTGTGGGCGAGCCGAACGTGGAAGACACGATTGCCATCCTGCGCGGGCTGAAGGAGCGCTACGAGGCGCACCACAATGTGCGCATCAAGGACGCGGCGATTGTGGCGGCGGCCACCTTGTCGCATCGCTACATCTCGGATCGCTTCCTGCCGGACAAGGCGATTGACCTGGTGGACGAGGCGGCGGCGGCTCTGGCCATCCAGATCGGGTCGGTGCCCACGGAGATCGACCAACTGGAGCGCGAGGCGACTTCGCTGGAGATTGAGCGGACGGCGCTGAAGCGCGAGACCGATCCGAACTCGAAGGAGCGGCTGGAGGCGGTGGAGCGCGAGCTGGCGGCGCTGAAGGAGAAGATCACCGGGCTGCGTGCGCGCTGGCAGACGGAGCGCGAGGCCATCACGCGGCTGGCCGACCTGAAGAAGCAGATCGAAGCGCTGCGCTTTGAGATGGATGAGCAGACGCGGCGCGGCAACCTGGAGCGTTCTGCGGCGATTCAGTATGGCGAGCTGCCGAAGCTGGAAGCGGAACTGCGCCGGCTGGATGCCAGCCAGGACGCGGCGCTCAAGGGCGCGAAGAGCGAAGGCGGCGCGAGCACGCGGCTGCTGAAGGAAGAGGTGGACGAGGAAGACATTGCGGCCATCGTGAGCAAGTGGACCGGCATTCCGGTATCGAAGATGCTGGAAGGCGAGGTGCACAAGCTGGTGAACATGGAAGCGCGGCTGAAGGAGCGGGTGATCGGGCAGGACGAAGCGCTCACCGCGGTGGCGAATGCCATCCGGCGTTCGCGCGCGGGCCTGAGCGACCCCAAGCGGCCCATCGGCAGCTTTATCTTTCTCGGGCCTACGGGCGTGGGCAAGACGGAGACGGCGCGTGCGCTGGCGGAGTTCCTGTTCGACGACGAGCAGGCGATGGTCCGCATCGACATGAGCGAGTACATGGAGAAGCACGCGGTGGCGCGGTTGATTGGCGCGCCTCCGGGATACGTGGGCTACGACGAAGGCGGGCAGTTGACCGAAGCGGTGCGGCGGCGTCCGTACTCGGTGGTGCTGTTCGACGAAATCGAGAAGGCGCATCCGGATGTCTTCAATGTGCTGCTGCAGGTGCTCGATGATGGGCGGTTGACGGATTCGAAGGGCAGGACGGTGGACTTCAAGAACACCGTGCTGATCATGACGTCGAACCTGGGCGCGCATATTCTGAACACCGAAGCGCTGACCACCGAGGCCGGCTTCGACCGTGCGCGTGACGAGGTGCTGGACGTGCTGAAGGCGCACTTCCGGCCGGAGTTCCTGAACCGGGTGGACGATATCGTGATCTTCCGTCCGCTGGGTGAGGAGCAGTTGACCCACATCATCGACCTGCGGCTGGCCGATCTGAAGAAGATGCTGGCGGATCGCAAGATCACGCTGGAGCTGACGGACGAGGCGCGGCACCAGTTGATGCTGACCGGCTACGACCGGGCGTACGGCGCGCGGCCGTTGAAGCGGGCGCTGCAGCGGCTGATTCAGGATCCGCTGGCCATCAAGATCCTGGACGGCGAGGTGCTGCACGGCGACCACGTCCGCGTGGATGCGGACCCGCTGCACAACCGGCTCACCTTTGAGGTGACGGGGCGTGTGCCGGTGGCCGATCTTCCGGGCCGTGAGGAGGTCATGAAGGCCTGACGCTGGGAAGCGTGAACGAACTGCAGATGCGCAAGGGCGAGATGCTCTTGCGCATTTTCTTTTGCGGCAGGGGAGCCGCAGAAACGGCGGAAGAGCGCCGCTAGGCCGCGGCGGATTCGCGGGCGGAGATCTCGATCAGTACCTTGTTAATGGTAGCTTCCGTGGAACCGGAGGGGATGTGCAGCTTGCGGGTGGCCTGCGAAGTGGTCTGGCAAAGCTGAAACCGGTTGGGGATGATGGCGCTGGCGGCATAGACGAGGTGGGATCGCAGAAAGAGCCTCCTGAAAGGTACATAGATTTCTCAAAAACAGGTGCCGTCCGCGCGGGGGAGGAATGCGGGCGTGCAGAAGCGGGCCAAGGAAGCGGCCCAAAGGTGATGAAGAGCTGCGTGCTCTGTCTCCAGTCTACCCTGAGTTCCCACTGCGCAACGGTCACGCTCTCCAGGTTGCATGGCGGAATGCGGCCCAGGTTCCAAATCAGGATCAGACACTGGAGCCGCGGTGAGTTGGTCACGTTCTGGATACGGACTGTCCGCGAGCCCTCGCGCTGAAGTTGGCGGTGCTGGATAATGGTTCGGCGCTAGCCATGCAACGAGGATGAACGGATGAAGACCTGGAACGCGGGTATCGGAATCGCCGTGTTGTCGCTCAGCCTTGCGCACACCGTGATGGCGGGGCAAGCCAACGCGTCTGGAACGGGCAACTCCCAGGCAGCGCTGGACCGCGACCTGATGGAGGTCAGCATCCCGCAGTTGCAAGGTTTTTACCGCGACCATAAGTACACAGTGACGCAGGTGGTGGGCTGGTACCTGGACCGGATCCAAAAATACAACGGCGTGTATGGCGCCCTGGAGTATGTGGACCGGGATGGAGCATTGCGCACCGCAGCGCAGGAGGATGAGGCGGCCCGCGCAGGGGGCGCCGGCTTCACGCGCGGCCCGATGTGGGGCGTTCCCATCGTCATAAAGGAGAACACCAGTGTGCGCGGGCTGATCACCAGCGATGGCTGGAAAGGATATGTCCTGCCGGGGCACGAGCTGGTTGCGCCGCGCGACGCGACCATCGTCGCGAAACTGCGCGCCGCAGGAGCCGTGATCCTGGGCAAGACCAACATGCCGGACTTCGCGGCGAGCGATACCAACCGCAGTACGTCTTACGGTCGCACCGGGAATGCATACGATGTTCGCTTCAGCCCGGGTGGGTCGTCGGGAGGCACCGTGACCGCGGTCACGGCCAATCTGGCACTGCTCGGCAACGGCACGGACACCGGCAATTCCATCCGCATGCCCGCCGCGACCAGTGCGGTGGTGGGGGTATTCCCCACGCGCGGGCTGGTAAGCATTGCCGGCATTGCGCCGCTCGACTGGCTGCTTGACAACACGGGACCCATCGCACGCGATGTGACGGACGCGGCCATCGCGCTGAGCGTAATGGCGGGAGAAGATCCCGCGGACCCGGTTACGCTTGGCTCAGCGCAAAAGGCGCAGCCGGGCCCTTACACGCAGTACCTGCACGCCGGCTCGCTCCGCGGTAAGCGCTTCGGCATTCCCGCCTTTATTCTCCAGGGCGCGGGCATTCCGTTTGAAGGCATCCCGGCGGCGGAGACGGCCGAGCAGGCTGCCGTGGACCGCGATGCGAACCGTTTGCCACTGCGCCCGGAAACGCGAGCCGCTTTTATGCAGGCAATTGCGCAGTTGCGGGCGGCAGGCGCAACCGTGGTATCGGACGACTCCATTCTGCCGGACAGCTTCGCCGAAACCGTTTCGCGTGTCGGCACCATCCCGTACATCCGCGAAGGCACAGAGAAGTTCCTGAAAGAGTATGGACCCGCGCAGTACCACTCTCCCGAAGAGTACGAGAAAGCCGTCGGTTCTCCGCTGCCGGCTACCATCATTGGCGGCGCGAAGTACGATTCCAGCGACACCCGCCCGGTAGCGAGACAGGTGCGCTTCGAGGGCAATCCGCAGGCGGAAGCAGATGTCTTAGGCCCGCGCCGGCGCGCGCTGGAGATGTACGACGCCACTCTCGAACGCCTCCACCTTGATGGTTACGTTTACCCGGCCACGCAGATGCCTCCGCCGGATGAAACCATGCCCCAGGACGGAAGATTGAGCGGCGGTCCGCACAGCGATACCGGCTGGGTCAACATGATTGGCGTGCCGGCAATCGTGCTTCCGGCAGGCTTCTACCCCAGCGGCCTTCCCTTTGGTCTCGAAGTCTCGACGCGCCGCTGGCACGATGGCGACTTGCTGGGATGGGGCTATGCGTTTGAGCAGGCGACGCACGACCGGCGCCCGCCGGTGCTGGTGGAGAAGGGCCTGCTCTCCATCGAACCCGGAGCGGTTTCGCAAGCGAAGTAGCCGTAGGAAGAGGGTCAGCCTGAAGAGGCTAGCGTGGTTCCCGCTGCGCGATGGCGACGCGCGGAATGCCTTGCAGATCCTCCACAAAGCGGACCTGCCCCAGCCTGCTCGCAGTCAGCAACCCGGCGATTGCAGTGCGCTGTCCGTGGCCGATCTCGAGCAGCAGCCATCCACCCGGACGGAGTGCGGCCGCAGCTTGGGGAATGAGCCGGCGGTAGATGCCGAGACCATCGGGTCCGGCGAAAAGGGCAGTGTGCGGCTCGTAGCCGGCCACCTGTGGTTCCAGGATCTCCGTGTCGGCGACATAGGGCGGGTTCGAGACGATGAGCTCGTAGCTCTCCTGCGGCGCGGGTTCCCCCAGCAAGTCAGCCTCGATGAAGCGGACGCGATCAGCGACGCCGTGCCGCTGTGCGTTGCCGGCCGCAACCGCCAGGGCGGCGGTCGAGATATCTATCGCCGTCACGGTTGCCATTGGGAGCTGGTGCGCCAGCGTGACGGCGAGGATGCCGGAGCCGGTGCCCACGTCGGCGATGTGGACGGGCTGGTCTTTCCGAGGCACCAGCGCCAGTGCAGCTTCGACCAGGTGCTCGGTCTCCGGGCGGGGAATCAGAACGGCGGGGGTGACCGTGAAGGGCAGCCCGAAGAACTCCTGGTCACCGAGGATGTACTGCACGGGCTCGGCCTGAGCGCGGCGGGCGATGGCGGCGTGGAAAGCGGCCTGCTGCGCAGGGGAGAGCGGCGCGTCCGGATAAGTGAGCAGGGCGGCGCGGGTAAGCCCGGTGGCGCGGAGCAGCAGCAGTTCGGCGTCGCGGCGTGCGGTCGCGCTCGCCGGGGAGGCGGCCAGCGTGTGGACCGCGTCGCGCAGGGCGGAGGAAAGCGTAACTTCCACAGATGCATTCTTTCCAGCAACAGGAAATCCGGTGGAATCGACGCCATGATGCTATACTGAAACCACGCTTTCGTTAGGGCCGCGAGAAACCTCGCCCTGAATGAGCCAGCAACTGGCTCGCTGTCTTCCCCGAACCTGAAGCGTTCCGTTTGTATCGCACCTTGAATTGATGCGTGCGTAGAACGGAGGTCAACGGCAGTGGCCGTGGCCAGGCATCGTGCGGCAGAGCGGAATCGACAGACGCGCAAGCGGGTCGAATTGTTGATAGTGGTTCCCGTTTTCCCCTACGTCCATAACAAAGCTCTCCCCCGTGTTCGACAACGGGAGAGGAAGAGCATACCGGCGGCCCAGGCAGGCGCAGATGCGCCCCAGGCACAGCCAAGGACATACATTGACGCAATTTTCTGATTTTTCCATTTCATCCGCGCTCAAGAAGCGTTTGGAAGCAGCAAACTTTGTAACCCCCACGCCCGTACAAGCGGGCGCCATACCTCCGGCGCTGGAAGGCCGGGACGTGCTGGCCACCGCGCAGACCGGCACCGGCAAGACCCTCAGCTTTATCATTCCGTTGATCGAACGGCTGGAAAAGGCCCGCGAGGACAAGAGCAAGAACCGCACCATCACGGCGCTGATCCTGCTGCCCACCCGCGAGCTGGCCATGCAGGTCATCGAGGTCTACCGCAAACTGATGCCGGGCAACACCATGCCGGCCGCACTGGTCGTCGGCGGCCTCTCCGAAGGCCCACAACTGGATGCCATCCGCCGCGGTGCGCGAGTGGTCGTGGCCACGCCCGGACGGCTGGAAGACTATCTCGAGCGCAAGCTGGTGAAGCTCGACAACGTGGAAGCTTTGGTGCTCGATGAAGTGGACCGCATGCTGGACATGGGTTTCCAGCCGGCCATTCGCCGCATCGCAGCCAAGCTCCCCAAAACCCGCCAGACGCTCTGCTATTCGGCGACGCTGGATGGGCAGGTAAAGACTGTCGTCCGCGACTACCTCACGGACCCGGTCCGTGTGGATGTCGGCGCACCATCGCTGAAGCCGGCGGAAAACGTCGCGCTACAGATGTTTGAGGTCACGGCGGACAAGAAGCTCGAACTGCTGGAGCACCTGCTGGGTTCGCAGGACGGCAGCTTTCTCGTCTTCGTGCGCACCAAGCACGGTGCCGAGAAGGTAGCCAAGCGCCTGGGCCGCTCCGGATGGTCAGCCACCAGCATCCACGGCGACCGCTCGCAGTCACAGCGGAGCGCGGCACTGAAGTCGTTTTCGCAGGGCGGACATCGCGTCCTGGTAGCGACGGACGTAGCGGCACGCGGCATCGACGTCGCGCACATCGCGCACGTGGTCAATTACGATCTGCCGCGTGCGGCGGAGGATTTTGTCCACCGCGTGGGCCGTACCGGCCGCGCTTCGAAGACGGGCATCGCGTCCACCTTTGCCGCGCCGGATGAAAAGGGCGAGCTGCGCAAGATCGAGCGCACGCTGTCGATTTCGATGAAGCGCTTCAAGGTCAGCCCCGCCATGAGCGGCGCGGCCGCGGTAAGCGCCTAACCCGTTTTCGCAGTCCGGTAACACCAACACCAAACCGGGATGAGCAGCAGCCACTGTGCTCATCCCGGCGGTGCGTTCCGAAGCTTTTGCCAAGGCGCCTGCTGCGCTCTTGGTACTCTAATGACAAAGACCGCTCATGCCCGCTGCCAATAAGCCCGCAAAACCTGTGTTCGAATCCTGGGGGCGCTATCCCAAGCTCCAGGCCGAGCTTGCGCCCCTGTACTGGATGTCCGATTTCCCCCCGGCGCATCCGCCGCGTACGCGCATGCTCCCGGTGGGCATGGGGCGCTCCTACGGCGACTCCTGCCTGCTGGAGCACGGCATGTTGCTGGGTGCGCGGGGCATGGATCGCTTCATCGCGTTCAACCCGGAGACGGGGCTGCTGCGCTGCGAAGCCGGCGTGACGCTGGCCGAGATCCTGGACTTCGGCGTGCCGCGCGGCTGGTTTCTGCCGGTAACGCCGGGCACCAAGTACGTCACCGTGGGCGGCGCGATTGCCAACGACATTCATGGGAAGAATCACCACGTGGCCGGCACCTTTGGCTGCCATGTACCGCGCTTTGAGCTGGTGCGCTCCAACGGCGACCGGTACGAGTGCACGCCTACGCAGAACCCGTCACTCTACTCCGCGACGATTGGCGGCATGGGACTGACTGGGCTTATCGCCTGGGCAGATATTCAACTGCGCCCGATTGTTTCGCGGAAGATCAAGCAGGACTCGATCAAGTTCGTCGGCCTGAATGAATTCTTCGCGCTTTCCCGCGCCGGGCAGGACCGCGAATACACAGTGGCGTGGATTGACTGCGTGGCCACGGGGAAGAACTTCGCGCGCGGCATCTTCATGCAAGGCGATCACTCGGAGATACCCGACACGCTCAAGCCATCCGGCAAGCCGAAACTCTCGATGCCCGTGGATCTGCCCGAGTTCCTGATGAACAAGACCACGATCGGGGCCTTCAACACGGCGTATTACGGCAAGCAATTCAGCAAGCGCAAGAGCGGCCTGGTGGACTACGAGCCCTTCTTCTATCCGCTGGATTCCGTGCTGCACTGGAATCGCGCCTACGGCAAGCAGGGCCTGCTGCAGTTCCAGAACGTGATGCCGTGGGAGCCCGGCGAGTACCAGGCCGGGTTTACCGAACTGCTCAAGGCGATCACCGCGTCCGGTCTGGGATCGTTCCTGGCGGTCATCAAGATTTTCGGCGATATCCCTTCTCCCGGTATGATGAGCTTTCCCGCGCCCGGTCCCATGATCGCGCTCGATTTCCCGGTGCGCGGCGATCGCGCCTTCGCGCTGTGCGAGCGCCTGGCCGACATCACCGCCGAGTTCGGCGGCAAGATGTACCCCGCCAAGGATGCCTGCATGACGCCCCGGCACTTCCAGCGGTTCTACCCGCAGTGGCAGGACTTCGCCCGGTACATCGATCCGGCTTTCTCTTCCGCCTTCTGGCAGCGAGTGACGGCGTAATGGCGCGCAGGCGGCCCGCAAGCTTTCCGCCCCGGCGCGTCCTCGTTTTGGGCGCGACCTCGTCCATTGCACTGGCGGTGGAACGCCAGCTTGCATCGCCGGAGACGCACTTCTTCCTGGTGGCGCGGTCGCGCAGCAAGCTGCAGTCGGTAGCGCAGGACCTGCTGGTGCGCGGCGCCGGGCAGGTGGACATGGTGGTGATGGACCTGGACGACACCGCATCGCATCCGCGCATGCTGGCGTCCGCGGCCGAGCGCATGGGCCGCATTGACCTGGCGCTGCTGGCGCACGGCGTGCTGGGCGACCAGCTTGCAGCCGAGCAGAGCTACGACATTGCGGAGCGCGTGCTGCAGACAAATTTCCTGTCGCCGGTCTCGCTGATCACGTGGCTCACGAATTACTTCGAGCGCGAAGGTGCAGGCACGCTGGCGGTCATTTCCTCGGTGGCGGGCGATCGTGGGCGCAAGTCGAATTACGTGTACGGCGCCTCCAAGGGCGCACTCAACACGTTTCTCGATGGGGTGCGCAATCGGGCGGACCGGCATGGGGTCCACGTGCTGACGATCAAACCCGGCTTTGTGGCCACGCCCATGACTGCACACATTCCGAAGAATGCGCTGTTTGCCACGCCGGACCAGGTGGCGGCGGGCATTCTCAAGGCCATCCGCGCACGCAAGGACGTGGTGTATGTACCGTTCTTCTGGCGGCCCATCATGGCCATCATCAAGGCCGTGCCCGAGCGCATCTTCAAGACCAAGAACCTTTAGGGGCACGCGGACGGTATCTGCCGTCCGCCTCGGGCTTCGGGCTATGTAACTGTTCCGGTGCTCTATGCCGGAAGGCAGAACAAAGCGCGCTCCCGTGCCTGTACGGAGCGTGCGCCTGAGCCCAGGGACTGCGGCGGCCTAGGTCGTGGGGCGTCTGCGGACGAGCAGCCGGTAGATGATCAGCAGGATAATGGCGCCGACCACCGACATGATGAAGCCCGCCGAAGCGCCTTCGCGGTAGAACCCGAGCGCCCGGCCGATGAACGTGCCTACGAACGAGCCTGCGATGCCGAGCAGGATGGTGATGATGAAGCCGCCCGGGTCCTTGCCGGGCATCAACAACTTGGCGACCGCGCCGATAATCAAGCCGATAATCAGTACCCAAATCAGGTGCATCAGGATCTCCCGCTCGCGAAATTGGCGGGTGGGCAATGCCTGGCGTTGCTGTCGAAGGCACCAGACTGCCCACACCGGGCCGTGTTCGAAACGCAGCCAGTATGCCCGAATCGCAGACAGAAGGCCAGTGGGGGCTCTGGCCTGCGCCTTCGCGGATCGAAATTCGTGCCAGGCATCGGCTGTTCTCGATGACGATCTCTGATAACCCAGGGGCACGGCTGCAGGCTCTTAGGAACCCGAAATCGTCCCACGGCGGCCCCGGTTCCCCTAGAATCCTTCATGCGAGGACAAACCGTGCGAATGACGCGCATGTTGCTGCTTCTGCTTGTATGCCTTCCCCTTTCGCTCCGGGCACAAAGCGCCAAGGGGCCCGATGCTGCCATCCAGCAGGTGCTCAACGACCAGGTGGCCGCCTGGAACCGCGGCGACATTCCGGCGTTTATGCAGGGCTACAAGGACGCCGAGGACACGACCTTTGTGGGCAAGACGGTGCAGCACGGGTACCGCGCCATCCTGGAGCGCTACCGCCGGAGCTTTCCGGACAAAGCTGCGATGGGCACGCTCGCCTTCAGCGAGCTGCAGGTTCGTCCGCTGGACGCGCGCTACGCCATCGTGACTGGCCGCTTTCACCTGGAGCGCGACGCAGCCGGGGGCGGACCGGCGGCGGGCGTGTTCTCCCTGATTTTCGAGTCCACGGCTGCCGGGTGGAAAATCATCCTCGACCACAGCTCCTAGCGGCGCTCGACCACAGCTCATAGGGCGACGCGTGATTGGAGCCGCACCGCCAACCGCGCTACTTGCGGAATCCGCGGTACACGTCCACCACGATGGGCGGCAGCAGTCGTTTGGCGAACTGGCGTACGCGATGGCCGAGCGGCTCGCGCGTGCCCGGACGCCGCACAAAGGCGACCGGATGCGCCGAGGTCTCGTCCTCTTCCGGACGCCCGTTGCTGAAGTAGTAGGTCGCGATGGACTTCCGTGTGCGATCAGGCGGGCAGGCCAGGGGCGTGGGATGTCCGTGAAAGGAGTGGCTGGTGGTGCTGAAGATGGCACAGCGATTAAAGATGGGCAGGATTTTGGCTTCGGCGCGCGTCAGGTCGCGGTTCCACAGTTCGAAGTGGCCGCCGTACTCTTCTTTCCAGTCCTTGTTGAGGTAGATCAGCACGTTGATGCGGCGGTCCACCTTCAGCTTGGGGTGAAAGCTGTAGTCCGCGTGGACTTCGAGGCTGCCTCCGGGCTTGGTCTGGTGGAGGCCGCCGCCGTTGTAATACGGATCGCCGAAGATAGCCTCGATGCCGGTCAGCTTCTCCAGAAACTGCAGCATCGGCCGGCTGTTCAGAAAGAAGAGGATGTCGCGCAACGGGTCCGGCAGGTTCTCCGCGTGATCGAAGGCCAGCTTGCCGTGCTGGTCGATGCCGCGATGCTTGAGCCAGTCAATCCCCCGCGGGTCGGGGAATTCGCGCAGCGCCGCCTCGGCCACATCGAGCGGCAGAAAGTCGTCGAAGAAGATGTGCGGGTAAGGCTGGGCGCTGGCGTAGGCCGCCGCATTTTCTTTGCCGAGCCGCTCCAGCTTTTCCGTAAACTCGGGGCTGAAGAGCGCGTGGAGCACGCTTTCGCGCGTCTGTGCCGACACCTGCATCGTCTCTGCCATGCCCCTTATCTTAACGCCTGAGCCACATTGGCTTCAGGCAGGCGTGCCGGCCGGGTCTCGTGCGTCCCGCGGAACTTCCCGCGCGCGTCAGGCGTATCCCCGTAAGGAGCCGGATGACAGATGCCATGCTCACGCCTGCCGTCTTCCATCAGGCCGCTGAGCGAACGTGAACCGAGGCCAAAGGAGTCCTTGCCGATGTTGAAATTTCTTCTGTGGTGCCTGCTTTTGGTAGTGTGCTGGCCGCTGGCTCTGCTGGCAGTGGTCCTCTATCCGCTGGTATGGCTGCTGCTGCTCCCGTTCCGCATCGTCGGCATCGCCGTGGGAGGAGTGCTGGAGTTGATCGCCGGCATTATCTTCCTGCCCGCACGTCTGCTGCGCGCGATCTAAAAAGCTGCGCCCTCCCGCCGTCGAACGGACCGGAAAGGAGGGCGCATGTCTGGCGTAGGAGCCGGGGTCAGGGACCGACCTGCACACAACTGCGGGTGTGGTTGTTGTACTCCCGCTGCAGCAGGTAGTAATGGCCGTTCCACATCTGGTTGGCCTTGCCGCCGTCCCAGCCAAGGGTGCCATAGGTATAGGCACACAGATCGCCAATCTCATTGCCCTGGGAGGTGTACCAGGCGTTGAGAAGCGGGTCGGTGATCGCCTCCGTCAGTTCGTGGCTGGCGCCAGTGGCTGCGGCGTCGGCCACCGGGTCGCTATTCGGTGAGGGAACTCCCCCGATCTGGCAGTTGCTGGTATTGCCGAACGGCTGATTCGAGTAAATGACCGGCGTCGTCCCGCTATGGAAATAGCTGTGGTATGCGCAGTACTGCGTATAGGCGCAGCTGGACGAGGTCGAGTCAAAGCAGGAGCCCTCGCCGCTCGAGGTAAAGAGCATAAAGATCTTGTTCAGGCCGCCGGTCAGCTTGGCCGTGCTCATCACCTTCTTGATCTCTGCCTGCACCTGTGCGTCCGTCAGGCAGTTGCCGGGGGTGGCCGTGTCGTGGCAGCCGGAGGCGGGATAGGCTGCGGTGTCCACGAAGCTGCCGCCGAACCCGCCCTTGTTCTGGATGTAGCTGATGGTCGTGCCGGACTGCTGGTAGTACTGCGTGTTGATGTTGCCGATGCCGTGCCCGGCGTAGTCGGCCAGCATGTTGCTCTGGACTGTGCGGTAGTGGCTGGTCATGGACGTTGCGGCGCCATTCTGCAGCTTGGCCGGCGTCCAGAAGATTGCATAGGTGGTCACGGAGGGGTTCATGACCGACCCGCCCGCATGGTACAGCAAGGGGCCCGTATCCGCGTACGGATCGACCAGCGCCGTGGCATTCTTCACCGGAGGAAGAATGTGGATGCTGTGGTTTCCGTTGCCGATGGTGGTGGGTGATAAAGGCAGTTCCGCCTGCGCTGCGATGTGCGAAGACGGCATGGGGCCCTGCTGCGCGTAAGCGCCCCCGGCCAGGAACAGCATTCCTGCACCGGCGACGGCCACACGCGTGAGCATGCGAGCGAAAAGAGACATCGGTTCCTCCCGAAATAACCGCGTGCATAGTTACATACGCGCTCTTGACAAACAACACAATTGAAGTAAGCCTGCCGGGAGTAATCGTCGGAGATCGGTAATTCTGCCAGATACGAATTCTGGTCACCTGCCTGGCGGCACTATTCGTAATCCCGAGCGCGTTCAGCGCTCCGGCATCGGGGTAAACACCGCGCGCGATCCTGGTGGGGAGGCAACTGGCTTGCGGTTGTTCCTTAGCTGTCGCCGATCAGTGCAACGTGACTACGGCCAGTCCGCTGGGCGGCAGCTCCAGGTCGAGCACGCCGCCACTCCAGTGCACCTCCTCCGGCGGGGGCAGCTTGGCCGCGGCGCGCAATGCAGCAATCTGCGCCTTGGTGGGATAGCGCGGCGATCCCATCTTCTTCCAGGCGGCCAGCGTGTCTCCGTGCTCGGCGTCCACCCGCGCCACGGATGCGGTGCCGGTTGCGTTCGGCAGGTGGATGTGGAACGCCTTGGCGGGGCCCTGGGGGTCCACGCCGCCCTCGACCGGCTCGACCAGATTCCACAGCGCCAGCACCATGGTGCCGTCCGGCTTCTTCGTTACCATCACGCCGGGAGCGTGGTTCGCCAGGCGCACGGTGCCCAGCTCATGGAGCAGGGCGAAGGCATCGAACGCCGGCTTGGGGATGCTGTCCTCGGCCATCAGTCCGTAGCCGCCATAGAACGGCGTCTTGATCACGCCCTGCTCTTCAAAGACGTCGGAGAAATCCCAATAGGACATGATCTGCACCAGGCCATCGCATCGGGCGATGGTCTCGGCCATCCACGGGCCCATGTAGATGGAATCGGTGATCTCCTGCTGGTTCATGTAGGTCGCGTTGAATTCGCTCCAGATGAGTGGAAGGCTGGGCCGCGCAGAACGCTGAATCTGCTCATGGACGTGCCGGACAGCAGCCCACACCATGCCGTGCGGCGGAATCGGCTCCGGAGGCGGGTTGTTGCCGAAGACGTCTTTCGCGGTGTCGTTGCCATAAACGTGGGTGGAGACAAAGTCCAGCGGAATATTGTCCTTCACCGCGTGCGCAATCATGGCGTCCACCCAGGCGGCCTGCGCGGTAGCCGGGCCGCCCACGCGCAGCCGTGGATTGACGGCCTTCACCGCCTTCGCGGACGCGTCATACAGCTGGAAGTAGGTGGACTGCGCCGGACGTCCCGTCCAGAAGTCGATATTGGGCTCGTTCCAGACCTCGAAGTACCACTGCGCCACTTCGTCAATCCCATAGCGGTCCACCAGGTGCTGGGTGAAGGCCTGGACCAGCGCGCCCCACTGCTCATAGCTCTTGGGCGGCGCCACAATCTGCTTGTACCAGAAGGCGTGGTAATCGGGGCGGCTGGCCAGCTTCTTCGGCATAAAGCTCAGCTCGACGAAGGGGCGCACGCCGTTGTCCAGCAGGCCGTCATAGATCTGGTCCACGTAGGACCAGTTGTAGACCGGCTTGCCCTGCGCATCTTCGTCATATACGCCGATGTCGTCGTCGAGGATGGCGTGGAAGCGGACGTACTTGAAATCGGTCGCCGCCTTCACTGCCCGCAGATCGCGCCGGTAGTCTTCGCGCAGGCTGAGCACGGCGCGCCCGGAACCGAACATCTGCTCCCAGAAGTGGGGCAGCGGCGCGGCAGGCGCCTGGCTCTGGATGGTGACATCTTCGGCGGCAGAGGCGGCCGACGTTCCCTGGCACCAGCACGGTGATGTGGAGAAGAAAAGCACAGCAGCAGCAAGCAGGGCAGATCTCATTCCAGTGGCCTCCAGCGCCACGCAGCGGTTAGGATGCGCGACGGACCGCGGGGTGGTCTTTTGGCAGGGGACGAGGCCCGAAAGTGGGATTGCGTTTCTTGCGAGACCGCCGCTACTCTTCCGCCATCCTCCCGTGCAAGTGTGTCCGGTTGAACCCGAAGTGTATCGCTCGACCTCTGCCCAGCGAGGTGAGCCATACGCACGTGCCCTGATCGTTGCGCTGGTGCTCGCCGTGCCCGTGCTGGTCTGCTTTCACCAGGCATTTGTCGGCGATGCCGATGTGTGGTGGCACCTGCGTACGGGCGAGTGGATTCTGCAGCACCGGGCGGTGCCGCGCACCGATCCATTCTCCTCCTTCGGCGCGGGCAAGCCGTGGCAGGCGTATAGCTGGCTGTTCGAGATACTCACGCTCAAGCTCTTCCAGCGGTGGAACCTGGACGGCATCCTGGCACTCACGGCGACGCTGCTGGTGGCCATCACGGCCGCGCTGTATCACTTGGTTCGGCGGCTGCAACCGGACTTCGCCCAGGTGGTTCTGCTCACGTCGGTGGTGATGTTCAGCATCTCCCGCTGCTACACGCCGCGGCCCTGGCTCTTCAGCATTCTCTTCTTTGTCGTCGAGATCGATATCTTAATGCAGGCCCGGCGCACGGGCCGCACCCGGGAGCTGTTCTGGCTGCCGCTGGTTTATGTGTTGTGGGCGAACATCCACGTTCAGTTTGTGGATGGGCTCGCGGTGCTTGCTCTCGCCGGACTGGAGCCGCTGCTGGGCCGCGTGCTTGGACGCCAGCCGACGCGACTGCCGTTTGCGGCCGCCTGGTGCACGCTGGGCGCTTGCGTGCTCGCCACCTGTCTCAATCCTTATGGCTGGCACATCTACCAGGTGGCCTACGATCTCGCCTCACAGCCCGGCGTACTCAATCGTGTTTCCGAGATGGAGGCCCTGCCGTTTCGTAACCTGCAGGATTACGTGATCCTGCTGCTGGCGCTTGCGGGAGCGGCTGCGCTGGCCTGGAAGCGCAGATTCCCCGTCTTCGAGACTGCGTTCCTGGTGACGGCTGTGCTGCTCTCCTTCCGCTCGCAGCGCGACGTGTGGATCACGGCTGTTGGGGCTGCTGCCGTAATCGCTTCGAACATGCCAGCGGGGGAGCGGGAATCACCTCCGCGTCTGCGGCCGCTGCCCTTGCTTACGGCGCTCGGTGCCTTGGTGCTGATGGTGTGGACCGGAAGCCATGTCTTTCATCTACGCAACGCAGAACTCGCGGAGCATGTAGCGGACACCATGCCGGTGCGCGCCGTGGAATTTGTGCAGCAGAAGAACTATCCCGGTCGGCTGTACAACGACTACCCCTGGGGCGGGTATCTGATCTGGGCACTTAGGCGGCCGGTGAGCATGGACGGGCGGGCGGCTCTCCACGGGGACAAGAGGCTGGAGCGCTCGGCAAAAACCTGGAGCGGGCAGCCGGACTGGGCTGCGGATCCAGATCTGCAGGGGTCTGGTCTGGTGATTGGGCCGGTGAATGCGCCACTGACGCAGATTTTGCGTCTCGCGCCCGGCTACAAGCTGGTGTACGAGGACAAGCTGGCTGCCGTCTTCATCAGGACAAACGCGACACCCGGCAGCTAGCCGCTCCTGCCACGCCGTTCTTCGTATTCCAAACGCAATGACGGGCCGGTTTCCCGGCCCGCAGCGTGAAAGCAGTGATTAGCGACCGCTTTAGCGCAGTTCTTTGACGTAGACCTTCCGGGCCAGGCCGAGCTTTTGCATCAGCCAGATGGCGTAATAGTTCGGGTCGAACTCGTACCACGCCAGGCCGTGGCGGGCGCTTACCGGGTGGGCGTGGTGGTTGTTGTGCCAGCCCTCGCCGCCGGTCAGCAGCGCCACCCACCAGTTGTTGGTGCTGTCGTCGCGCGTTTCATAGCGGCGCTGCCCCCACAGGTGCGTGGCGGAGTTCACCAGCCAGGTGACGTGCAGGCCCAAGGTGGCGCGGAGGAAGATGCCCCACAGCACCCAGGATGTGCCGGTGGCCCATCCAGCGGCGCTCCAGTGGCCCATGGCCGCGCCGCCGATCAGCAGCGCGACGCCTACTGCCGTGACCGGCACCCAGTGGAACCGGTTCAGCCAGCGATAAAAGGGGCTGCGCATCAGGTCGGGCGCGTACCGCGCCAGGACATCGCTCTGGTTGTGGAGCGAACCGTTCAGGATCCAACCCATGTGCGACCACCACTTGCCGTCCCGGGGGGAGTGTGGGTCGCCGGGACGGTCCGTGTGCTGGTGATGCACACGATGCACCGCTACCCAGTAGATGGGGCCGCCCTGGAGCGCCATGGTGCCGCAGGTTGCGATGACGTACTCCAGCCACCGGGGCACCTGGTAGCCGCGATGGGTCAGCAGCCGATGGTAGCCGATGGCAATGCCGACATTCTGATCGAGCACCCAGAGCACCAGGAAGACGGCCAGCGCCGACCAGCGGAACATAAAGAGCGACGCCAGTGCGCCCAGGTGAAAGGCCAGCAGCGTGCCGGCAAAGATCAGGTTCAACCCGGTGCGCCGGTTGATGGGGTCGTGAATCGCAGGGGCATGCTCTGCGGCCGCGGCCGTGGGCAGAGCGGAAAGAGTGGAGGCATCAGAAGAGGGAGCGACAGGCGTCATCCCCTCCAGCTTATCGTCTGGCCGGAGGGCGGCTTGTAAGAGTTGCGTAATCGCGGTGCCGGACGGCCGCTTAGGCCGGTTCTTTCGCGGGATGGAGGTCCTTCTCGGCCGGCGAGCCGTCCGGCTTGGCATAGAGCCGGGCGCACTCCTCCGCCAGCACTTCGCCCACGATTGCGATGTCCTCGCGATAGGCGTCGGCAATCAGGTCGATCGCGTTCAGGTGCCGCGCGTCGAAGTAGTCGGCGTGAACGTCGCGCCGGCCGGCTCCATAGACCACGCGCCGAATGCCCGCCCATACGCAGGCCGCCGCGCACATGGAGCATGGCTGCAGGGTGGAATAAAGTGTGCAGCCGGAGAAATCCATGCTCTGCAGCAACTCGCCCAGCTTGCGCAGGCAGACGATCTCCGCATGCGCAGTGGGGTCGTGCCGCAGCTCGGCTTCGTTGTGGCCGCGCACCAGCAGCTCGCGATCGCGGACAATGCAGCAGCCCACCTCGCCGGCACCCGGCGTGCGATCGCCCGCGTAGGCCTCTTCGATCGCGATGCGCATCCACTGTTCGTCTCCGGCATGCGGCACGCTGGCCGCCTTTTCCGTCCCATTGCCGTCTGACGGAGCTCTGTCGGTGTCCATCCTCATCTCTGCTTGGATGGAAAGGAGCCCGCCCGCAGAAGCCTGTATCGGAGTGCTTCCTTTCGACAGGCCGCAATGTGCATGTGCAGACCTGTTACTTGCGCGAAAGCGGCTACGATAATGGCGTGGAGGTGTACCAATGCGCGTCGAGGTCACCCGCTTCGCCGATGCGGTAGTCATCAAGCCCCTGACGGTCCGGCCGGGCCCCGCGACACAGGCGCCCGAGCGTAGCTTTGCCCTCACGCCGGATGAACTTCGTATTCTGCTCCGCGGGCTCAGCGAAAAAGACTGTGAGCGTATCCTGAGCCTGCCGCTCGGGGAGCCCACCTTCTTTGAAGTGCCCGATCCCAGCTAGCGCCTCAAACCATGGGCGAAGAACGCGGCGTTGCGCGCGCCAGTTGGTGCGAACGCGCTTTCCTGCGGTAGGGTGGAGGCATGAACGCCCAGGATCGCCAGGCGCTGGCCGACGCCCTCGCCAAGTTGGAACACCAGAGTCATGCCATGTCCGTTGCCACCCGCGTGGGCAAGCCCATGGATGCCATGTTGCGCCGCCTTCCGGCGAAGACGCAGACCGCCATCGCGCACGCTGTGGACCGGACCTTGCAACAGTGTCTCCGCGTCGCGCTCAATGGGCTGAACCCGGCCGCAGCTACGGCGCCGCACAACCGCAGCCACAAGCTCATGACCGCGGCCACGGGCGCGGTTGGCGGCTTTTTCGGCCTGCCCGGATTGCTGGCTGAGCTGCCGGTGACGACCACCCTCATGCTCCACTCCATCGCCGAGATCGCCCGCGCGCAGGGAGAAGACCTCACCCGGCCGGAGGGTGCGCTGGCCTGTATCCAGGTGCTCGCCTTTGGCCCCGATCGCCGCAACGAGGAAGCGGTGGAGAGCGCGTACTACGCCACCCGCGCCGCCCTGGCCCAGGCCACCCGCGAGGCTACCGCCTACCTGGCGGAAAAAGGCATGGCGAAGGGGAGCGCGCCGGCGCTGGTGCAGTTCCTTTCCCGCATTGCCGCCCGCTTCGGCATCGAGGTGACGGATAAGGTCGCGGCACAGATGGTGCCCATCGCCGGCGCGGTCGGCGGCATGGGCCTGAACCTGATGTTCACCGCGCACTTCCAGCGGCTGGCCGAAGGCCACTTCACCATCCGCCGGCTGGAGCGCGCGTATGGCGGGGAGGCCGTGCGGCAGGAATACGAACGCTTGCGCTCCGCCCACTAGCCGACCGGCTCCACGCTCCGCCGTCATTCTGAGCGCAGCGATGAGTCCATCTGGAAACAAACGGGCCTGCGCACAGCAGCTCCGGCCGCAGAGCGCGTCCCGGTTTGCCTCTCCTCTCGCCGGGGCATATACTGAATATGCGACCACGGGAGTCGGAATTACCTTCCGCGCCGCGGCTTTGGCGAACTCCATGCTCAAACTCACCAAAAAAGCGGACTACGGACTGATGGCCCTGAAGTTTCTGGCCGAGCATCCGGAAACGCCTTCGCAAAGCGCCAAGGACATTGCGGACGCCTATGGCATTCCGGCGCAGTTGCTGGCGAAAATTCTGCAGCGGCTCACCAAGGTAGGCCTGCTGCGTTCGCACGCCGGCATTAACGGCGGCTATTCGCTGGCGCGCAACCCGCGGGAAATCACCGCCTTTGAGGTCATTCACGCCATCGACGGCCCGCTGTTCATCACCTCGTGCGGCACGGAAACCGGGAGCCATCGGACCTGCGATCTTCACGACGACTGCACCATCAAAGAGCCCATGCGCAAGGTCAACGACAGCATCATCGAAGTACTGCGCGCCATCCGAATCGCTGACCTGGTGGATGCGCAACCGTACGACCGCCGTCGCCAACGCGGTGTAAGCACGCCGGCCGAGGCCGCACAGGTATTGGTAACGCTCAGTTGAGCAGCTTCTCGCCCTGCTTTGCGCAGGGGCCGAATGAATGAATGGGACGAACGAATCAGAGCAGGGAAGAGGAAGACAGAAAACATGAACACCTTTGACGACGACGTAACCGCTACCCCGGCGATTGAGCCTGTCCATCGCGCTCCCAGCGACGTGCAATTGCCCATCTACATGGATAACCACGCGACGTCGCCGCTCGATCCGCGCGTGCTTGAAGCGATGATCCCCTTCTTTACCGGCAAGTTCGGTAATGCGGCCAGCCGCAACCATTCCTTCGGCTGGGAAGCGGAGCAGGCGGTCGAAACCGCGCGCGAGCAGATCGCCAAGCTGATCGGCGCCACCGCCAAGGAGATCATCTTCACCTCCGGCGCGACCGAGTCCAACAATCTCGCACTCAAGGGCATTGCCGAGATGTATCGCGAGCGGGGCAATCACATCATCACGGAAGTGACCGAGCACAAGGCGATCCTGGACACCTGCAAGCGTCTGGAGAAGTCCGGCTACCGCGTGACCTATCTGCCGGTGAAGGCGGACGGGCTGATCGATCTCGAAGACCTGAAGCGCGCCATCGACGACAAGACCATCCTGGTGTCGATCATGATGGCCAACAACGAGATCGGCGTGATTCAGCCGGTTGCCGAGATCGGCAAGATCTGCCGCGAGCGCAACGTGATCTTCCACACGGACGCGGTGCAGGCGGTGGGCAAGATTCCCATCGATGTGAACAAGATGAACATTGACGTGCTCTCGCTTTCCGGGCACAAGATCTACGGGCCCAAGGGCGTTGGCGCGCTCTACGTGCGCCGGCGCAATCCGCGCGTGCAGATCTCGGAGCAGATCAACGGTGGCGGCCACGAGCGCGGCATGCGGTCCGGCACACTCAACGTCCCGGGCATCGTAGGCCTGGGCAAAGCCTGCGCCATTGCGCAGGAAGAGATGGCGGCGGAAGGCGCGCGCCTGGCCAAGCTGCGGGACAAGCTGAAGAAGAGGCTCGAAAGCTCGCTCGACTACGTGCACGTGAACGGCTCGATGGAGCACCGGCTGCCCAACAACCTGAACATGAGCTTCGTATACGTCGAAGGCGAGTCTCTGCTGATGGGCATCAACGATATTGCGGTCTCGAGCGGTTCGGCCTGCACCTCTGCCACGCTTGAGCCATCTTATGTATTGAAGGCGCTAGGCCTGGGGGATGATGTGGCCCACAGTTCCATCCGCTTCGGCCTGGGGCGCTTCAACACGGAAGCCGAAGTGGACTACGTGGCCGACAAGATCATCGACGTGGTGCAGAAGCTGCGCGAGTTGTCCCCGCTCTACGAGATGGTGAAAGAAGGTATCGATATTTCGAAGATCGAGTGGCAGGCACACTAAGCCGGTTGTCATCCCAAAAGCGGGTTGTCATCCCGAGCACTAAGGGTTGTCATCCCGAGCGTAGCCGAGGGATCTGCTTCAAGAGTTTAAGCATTCAACAGATACGTTTCAGTTCCGGAGGAACAGAATGGCATACAGCGACAAGGTCATTGACCACTACAACAACCCACGGAACGTGGGCCAGATGGACAAGAGCAGCACCGACGTGGGCACCGGCCTGGTGGGCGCGCCGGAGTGCGGCGACGTGATGCGTCTCCAGATCAAGGTCAACCCCGAGACGCAGGTGATCGAGGAAGCCAAGTTCAAGACCTTCGGCTGCGGCTCGGCAATTGCCTCCTCCTCGCTCGCTACCGAGTGGGTAAAGGGCAAGACCGTCTCCGAAGCGATGGAGATCAAGAACACGGACATCGTGAAGGAACTCGCGCTGCCGCCGGTGAAGATCCACTGCTCGGTGCTGGCGGAAGACGCCATCCGCGCCGCGATCGGCGACTGGAAGAAGAAGAACGGCGTCACCGAAGGCGCCGCGGCTCCAGCCCCGGTCGCTGCCGCGAGCTAGCCGGATCCGCTGGGCGGGAAGGTGTAAGCGGGAGCGAAACAAACTCCCGCTTCGTTCTCTGCGCTTCCCGCGCTGAGCGCTTTTCAGCTTTGCAGGCAACAAACTATGGCCAACACGATAACGCTGAATCCGAATCCTACGCCACCGGCCGCTCCGGCAAAGCCGGACGGCCCGCCCAAGCAGGGTGTCACCGTCACGCCTCGTGCCGTGGCGCGCATCCGCGCGGCTATGGCCAAGGAAGGCATCGCGCCTGATGCCGGCGGCCTACGCCTGGGCGTGATGGGGGGAGGCTGCTCCGGCCTTTCCTACAGCATCCGCTTTGACACCCAGCCGCGCGAACGTGACCGCATCTTCACGTACGAGGATATCCGTGTCTTTGTCGATCCCAAGTCGTTCATTTATCTCAACGGCATGATCCTCGACTATGAAGAGACGCTGATGCGCCAGGGCTTCAACTTCATCAACCCCAACTCCAAGAAGTCCTGCGGCTGCGGTTCCTCGTTTTCGGGTTGACCGAGCTATCTTGATTCTCGTTCCCCGCCCGCGCTCACAGCGGTAAACGACGGGTTTCGTCATCCCGAGCGCAGCCCCGCAAGTCATCCCGAGCGGAGCCGCTGGAGCGCTTTTGTTCTGTCACGGCGAGCGGAGCCGAGGAACTCGATCCGAGGCTCTCCGGTGTGCCCTCTTCTTCCCTTGTAAGTCGTTTGCTGCAACCGTGGCGTGTTAATTCTGCAAAGCCTGCCATACTGGAAATAGGGCAAGAACATCCTTGCCGCCTGGCATCTCGCAATCAAGCCCCGGCTAACTCCCTACGCTGCGGCGGTACTCTGCCGTATAACTTTTGGTTTGCAGGACTTTAGTGCCGGCCCCCACAGCTAACCCGTGTAACGTCAGGACTTTACGGCAAAAGTCTAGGGGGAGGGCGGCGCGCATCCATAAGCGGGTATGTCTTCTTCGCAGGCCGCAACTGTGTCTGACTACTTCGCCGCCTTCGACCTCCCCCGCAAGCTGGGCCTCGACACCGCTGCGCTCGAGCGGGAGTTCTACGCCCGTAGCCGGAAGCTCCACCCCGACCTGTTTGCCCGCAAAAGCGCCGAAGAGCAGCAGTGGAGTCTCCAGCAAAGCTCGCTGCTGAACGACGCGTATCGCACCCTCAAAGACCCGCTCCGCCGCACCGAATACCTGCTCAAACTGGAAGGGGTGCGGACGCCCGACGAGAACGCCGCCGACCGCAAGAAGCAGCCTCCGCCGGCCGACCTGCTCGAAGAAGCCTTCGAGCTCAACATGCAGCTGGAAGAGATGCGCATGAACCGCCAGATGGGCGAGGACGACCCGCAGCTTCGTGCCGATCTCGAAAAAGCACAGGCGCAGTTCACGCATCTGCTGAACATAGTGGACAGCGAGATCGAGTCCGCCGGCAGCGAGTGGGACCGCGCCACCGATGCCGGCGAGCCGCAGTTCCAGCGCACCGCCCTCGACCGCCTCTCGGCCCTGCTCGACCGCCGCTCGTACCTACGCAACCTGGTGCGCGATGTAAACGAAGCGCTGGGCGTCTAGCCTCCGCGCAGTCCGTTCCTTGGCCCGAATCGCACCTGCGCGAAACTTTTTGCACTCACGCTTCATCCATCTCTCAGGCGGCGTTTGCGCTTGGATTGAAGTCACTCCAAAAGCAGCCAGGGTCCATACAGTAGCTCGTTGCTGCCGCGCAATAGGCCAATTGGAAACCGCTCCCATCCTACTCAGGACAGAACCTTGCGATCACTCATCTGCGTTGTGCTCCTCACTGCGGCTTCTGCGCTGGCTCAACAGACCAGTTCCAACTCCGTGCTTCTGCCGGATGCGCCAGATGCCGCGATGCTGGCGCAGAATGCGCCGCAAAGCTCGCAGTCCGGCGTGCCTCCCCTGAACCCGGACACCAAGCCCAGCAATGCCATCAAGCCGAACGGCGCCATCATTCCGCCGTCCAAACAGCAGCCCAAGCGCATCCTCGGCATCATGCCCAACTACCGGGCCGTGAGTGCGGGTGCGATTCCTCCGCCGCCCACCCCCAGGCAGGCGTTCAAGATTGCCACCCAGAACAGCTTCGACTACTCCGCCTTCGTCTTCACCGGCATTGTCTCGCTGATCGCGGAAGGTGAGGATTCGCACCCGCAACTCGGCAAGGGCGTGCCCGGTTTCTGGGCCTATAGCTGGCGCGGTTTCGTCGACAAGACCGACGGGAACTATCTCGTGATCTTCGCTCTGCCCACCATCTTCCATGAGGACGAACGCTATTACGCGATGGGAAAGGGTCCGATCCTGAAGCGCACCGTCTACTCGCTCACCCGGATCGCCATCACGCCGGACTACCACGGGCATAACACCGTCAATGCGTCCGAACTGCTGGGCCGTGGCATGGCACAAGGGATTTCCACGACCTATTACCCCAGCAAGGACCGCACTGCAGGCGAAATTGCAACCAAGTACGGTTACGCGCTCATGCGCGACGCGCTCACTAACACCTTCCGGGAGTTCTGGCCCGACATCGCCGTGCACGCTCTGCATCGCCATCCGTAGGGCCCTGCCATCCACGCAGACGGCACAGGCATTTTCCCGATCTGGGCCTAAGTTTAGATTGGCGAGCAAGGTACAGACGCAGCTCATAACAGCAAATACACGGCCTCCCGAGGGAGGCCGTCACTTCTGGCTATTCCTTGCCAGAAATTCCTGCACCGACAACTCGCCTCGCGCGAGAAACTGATACACCCGCCGCCGGAAACAGACGATAATGCCGATAGCTCTCAGGTCACCCCTCTGCCCCCGCCTGCGTTCGGTTGCAATCGTAACTGCCAGTGTTTGGAAGGTGCCATCATGTCACATACCTGCAGGCTGGGTTCCTGGATTCTGCTCCTCTTTCTCCTGACCGCCTCTGAAAGCGGACCAGCAACAGCGCAGTCGAAAGGGGAGCGGACCATTCCCGCGCCCCAAGCGGCCCGGCAGAAAGCACAGAACCCGGCGTCAGCTCTGGCGGATGACGCTGATACTGCTGATGCCGGGGAAGCCGACGAGGAGCTCGCGCCGGCAGCCGTGCAGTTAGATCTGGCCGGCGCCTCACCACTGATCGAAAGTCTCTACCGGGCCACGCGCGAGACCAAGGAATCGGATGCTCTCACTCGCCTTACCGAAGCCGAAGCCCTGGTCCCCAGCGCAAATGTCAAGGCAGTCGATGCGCAGGGGCGGACCGCGCTCCACTGGGCGGTCTTCGGCTCCAGCTACACCACCAGACCGAAGCTCGTCGTAGCCTACGAGGAGATCGCAGACAAACTCATCGAGCGGGGCGTGGAGATCAATCGAGAGGACGCCTACAACGATACGGCGTTCGATTACCTGCTGTACTCGCCCAACTTTGAAATGCAGACTCTCCTGCTGGAGCACGGGGCGACCTCCGGCTTCCTCGCCGCCTCCGCAAACTACACGGATCAGCTCGCAGCGGTGCAGTCGCTCTCGGTGAGCAGCGGTGTGCGGTCTCCGGCAAACGCGGCAGGGCGCGCGGCCAAAAAGGCAGCGCCGGTCTCGGCGGCTGCAGCGGACCCAACTGCGCCAGCGCTCCTGAAGCCTGGTCTCACTCTCAGTGTCCGGCTGGATGTGCCTGTCTACAGCGATCGTTCCCGCACCGGCGATCCCATCGAGGGCACCGTGACGTATCCGCTGTGCACCAACGGCGAGCAGTTAGTGTGTAGCGATGGTCAACTGCTCGTGCCTCCGGGTACGCGCGTCAACGGCACGGTGCTCTTCGCGCAAAAGGCTCCTGATAAATACTCGCGCCCGCTGCTGGTGCTCGACTTCTCGAACGTGCTGCATGAAACGGGCGGCAGTTCCGCGCTATACGCTCGCGTTCTCGACGTGGACAATGCCCGCGAAACTGTACGCAACAACGAGATCCTCGGCATCATCCAGCCGCATGCGCCCGGCAAAACGGCGCTCGCTTTGTCCGTGGTGAGTGCGGTCAACCCCGTCGCGGGCTACGCGATGAAGGGCGTACAGACGGTGTATGGCTTGTCCATCCGCCGCGAGATTCTGCTTCCCGCCGGGACCGATCTTCAGATTCAGATTGTGCGTCCTTCGCGGCTGAAAGTGCGCCAGTCCTGGCCTGGATGGAAGCTGATGCCTGCCGACCCCAGGCTCGCCTCACTGGTGGAAGCTGCCCCACTGCGTACCCAAACGCCGGCGAAGGCTTCGTCCGATATTACCAACCTGATGTTTCTCGGCTCACAGGAACAGATCATCGCCGCGTTCAACGAGGCCGGCTGGTTTGAAGCAGACGATCTTACCTTCAAGTCCGGTCTGAAGACGGTGCAGGCCACCTTTCGCAAGACCGGCTACGACAGCGCTCCCGTCTCCATGCTTCTGCTCAATGAGCGCCCGCCGGATCTGGTCTTTCAGAAGTCCCTGGACACCTTCGCCAAGCGTCATCACCTGCGCGTCTGGAAGCAGCCCGGGCTCTACAACGGCCAGGAAGTCTGGGTGGCTGCCGCCACGCATGACATCGCCGTCTCCAACGCGCGCAAGGGCACCAAGTGGTCCCATCGCATCGATCCGCATATCGACCGCGAGCGCGACTGGGTGCAGACCGATCTCCTCTTTACCGGCACCGCGGTGGCGTACCGCGACGTGGATCGCCCGCACGCTCCGCGAAAAGCCGCAAACGCGACGGGGGATGACATTGTGACCGATGGCAAGATGACCGTTCTGCAGTTGGCTCCGGCCAAGGCGCCAGTCAATTCGACAGCCGACGCGACAGCCCCAGGCGCGACACCGGCGCTGCTCAATCGTAGGTGATACGTAACCGCGTCGGCTATTTATTCCAAACCTGATCCAGGAACAGGTAGCGATCGCGATGCGCATCCGGCCGCGCTTCAGGCGTGGCGTCCAGGTGCATCACGGGCCATTGTCCCGCGGCGTTGTAGACCGGCCACTGCGGCGCGCCGCTGCCGTTGGGGTCGCCGGTTTTCGCGAAGTTCGTCCAGTAGGTCTGCATCAGCTCTGAAAGCTTGTAGTCTTCCGGACGCCACGGGGCGCCCTTGCGCGATTCGAGATTGCCGAACACGTACTCGATGTCGTCGGAGTGGAAGGCACCGGCCGAGACGGGATGGTTCGGGTCTCCGGGTGAGGGGAGGTCGAAGCGGTAGCGATACACCGGCGCGTCTCCCGTCTTCACCTGAGCTTCAATCCATGCCCACGTGGAGTACGCAATAAAGCGATCGCCCGCCAGGTCCTCCGCCGCGCGCAGCGCCTCCTGGTCGTTGGTCGCGGCGTACACCTTCGCGAATTCGTCAGCGCGTGCGCCGAATTCTTTCTCGCCCTGGGCGCGCAGGCTTTCGGCGGTCGGCTTCTCCGGCGCGTTCACCACTCCTCCCGTTCCCTCGTCCTTGTTCCAGCCGGCCAGGAGAGGCACATGGGCCTGCTTGCCCGCGGCGTAAATCTCTGCCGGTTTCTGCGGGAGAAAGTAACCGTCAATGTTCGGCCAGAAGCTCGGAGGCGGCCCACCCCCGGCGGGCTTGTCGGTGGCGGCCTTCAGCAACTGGTCCGCAGGCACGGCACGCAGCGCGGCGAGATCGCTCTTTCCGAATGCTGTCTGCGCGAACGCCTCGCCTGCACGCTCGCTGGCCTCGAGCGTGGGCATGCGCGCGCCGATATTGCCGAGGGCGCCGCCGCTCTCGCCGATGGCATGAGCGAACAGCCCCTGTGCACGCGGCGACGGCCATCTGCGCGCTTACCGAGATGGACCCCGCCGACTCCCCGAAGATGGTCACGTTCTTCGGATCACCCCCGAAGTTCTGGATGTTGCGGCGCACCCACTCGATCGCCGCCGTCTGGTCCATCAAGCCGTAATTGCCTGCAGCATGCTGCGGCGATTCCGCCGCGAGCGCAGGGTGCGCGAAGAATCCGAAGACGCCCAGCCGGTAGTTCATGGAGACGACTACTACGCCCTTGTGCGCGAGATGCTCCCCATCCTGCCGTGCTTCCGAGGTGCCGCCAGTGGCAAAGCCGCCGCCGTAGATCCACACCATCACCGGCAACTTGGCGTGCTTGTCCTTCGCGGCGGTCCACACATTCAGCGTGAGGCAATCTTCGCTGATGCCCGGATCGCGAAAGATCATATCCGCATAGAGCTTGGGCTGTATGCAGTGTGCGCCAAAGCTGGTGGCCTGGCGCGTGCCGTGCCACTTCGCCGCAGGCTGCGGCGGTTTCCAGCGCAGCGGGCCAACAGGTGGAGCGGCGAAGGGGATCCCGAGGAAGGCGCGCACCTGTCCATCCGCGCTCTGCTTGCCTTGCACCTTGCCGCGGTCGGTCTTCACGCGCAACGCATCGCTGGCATGCGCCGCGCTCGTCAGCATCAGTGCCGTCAGTGCCGCCGCCATTCCCATCTGTCCCGCACGCTTCACGCTGTCTCCTCCGGTCCCTGTTTCATTGATGCGCCTCTTCAAAGTGGTACAGCACCGCCTTCTCGAGTTTTACCGTCTCGGGATCGAAGCGCCAGTAGGCGCCCTGGTCGTTCTCGTCGCCATTCAGCCTGCGCCCCGCGGTCCACGCGCCGTCGTGATACGTGCCCTCGTCAACAGACGCAATGCCCACGCGCGCCGGGCCGGTCGCGCGCGGCGTGAAGTGCACGCGGAAACCCTTGCCCGCGCCCAGAAACGTATCCGGCCCCGTCGCCATCACCAGCCCGTAGCCGTCCGATGCCTGGTAGCCAAACACCGCGTCCAGGCTCACATCCACGGCGTAGCCCTGCAAGACGAACTGCACCGACGGGTGCTCCTTGTTCAGCACAAAGCCATGCACCTGGCCCTTGTTCTGCGCCTCCGTGAGCAGGGGAGAGATCGAGCCCAGGACCTGGTAGCTCGCGCCCAGCTCCTTGGTGCTGTCGCGTAGATCGTCGATGCCGAACGGCGAAAAGCCGATCCCCGCCTCTTCGCCCAGCGCATAGAACACATTGGCTGCGCCCGCAGCGCCGCCGTTGGTTTCCGGAATCAGCAGCGGATTGCCCGCGCGGTGATAACGGCGGCACCAAGCCTCGAATCCGGCGGCATAGAGGTCCGGCGCGTAGATATCGATCGCCGTGCCCGCCGCCTTCCAGATGTCCACCACGCGCGGCTGCGGCCCGCCGCTGGGGTAGGTGCCGGGCGTGGTATCTTCACCGCCAAGCCAGGTGTTCACGTACATGGGCAGCGGATAGCGCGCCTTCCCCTGCGCTGCCACCGCCTGCACGTAGCGCGCATAGTGCCAGGCCATGAAGATCTCATCCGCGCGCGCGCTATTGCCGAAGACTTCCGTCCACGTGCCGGCCATCTTCTCGCCGTTCTCCTGCCAGAGCGTGCGCAGGTCCGGGTAGAGCGCGTCTTCATGCGATTTGAGATAGTGCGTCAGTTCGGCAGGGACAGCGCCGGCAAAGGCGCGGTTGGCCGCCGGGGAATGGTCGCGCGTATCGCCCAGCACGCCCACTTCGTTCTCCACCTGCATCATTAGCACGGTGTGATCGCGCCCATCCACGTCGCGCAAATGCGCCATCAGTGCGGCAAACGCGCGCGCATCCGCCTGCTCGGTTTCGTCGCCGCCCACCGGACTGAGAATCTCGACAGGATTGCCGTGCTCCATCACGCGAGGGAAGCGGCGCGCGTCCCGCTTGACCCACACCGGCGCGTAGCTCGACATGCCGTTTTTCCACGAAGCCAGCCACAGGAACACGACGTGCATGTGCTGCTCGCGCGCCTGTGCCAGCAGGCCATCCACCAGCGTGTAGTCGTACTTGCCTTCGGTTGGTTCCACCAGCTCCCAGCTCAAGGGGGTGAGCACCGTGTTCAGTGGAATGGCGGCCAGCTTCGGCCACTCCGGCTTCATATACGCCAGGCTGGACGAACTGGAGTTGTGCAGCTCGCCCGCGAGCATGAGGAAGGGCTTGCCATCGACGATGAGCTGCGTCGTGACACCGCGCTTTTCCAGATGCGGCGCATTTGTATCCTGCGCGTGCACAAATTGCGAACCTGATAAGGCCAGCAGGGCGGCTGAGAGCAGCAAAATGGGCATTCGCATGTCGGCTGCCACTGTATCAAATTGTGTGCGCCCGCATCGGCGGTCCGTGATTTACCGCCGTCCACAAACGCTTGAGTTCCGCGAGCGCCTGCAGCCTACGGTACGCCTGCGCTACAGTAAGCGCATGTTCCTGTCCTCGATTTCGGCCCCCCTCCGCCGGTCTTGTGCCGCGGCCTGCAGCACTCTGCTCCTGCTACTCGTTTCCTTTGCGCCAGCGAACGCGCAACACGGGAACGAGCACAGCGCGGTGCCGGCGCCCGCTGCCGCACCAGCCCCAGGCGCGCCCGCTCCCGGCAGCCCCGCCGCCGAGGCGTCCAAGCCCGCGTTGCCGCCGCTTCCCCCCGATGCTCACGTACAGCAGAGCACGCAGGTGAATGGCAAAACGCTGACCTATACGGTCACGGTCGGCACGCTGCCCACTCGCGACACCGAGGGTAAGGTGGCCGGCGAAGTGGTCTACACCTCCTATATTGTCGAGGGCGGAGATCACGGCGCAGAACACCGCACAGACCGCCCCGTTACCTTCGCGCTCAACGGCGGCCCCGGCGCTGCTTCGGTCTATCTGAACCTCGGCGCCATCGGCCCCAAGCACATCTCCTTCGCCGCGGAAGGCGACAGCCCGTCCGATCCGCTCCATCCCACGGACAATCCCAATACCTGGCTCGACTTTACCGACCTCGTCTTCATCGATCCGGTGGGCACCGGGTTCAGCCGCTCGCTGGTGCCGGAAGCCGAGACCAAGAAGCTGTTCTACGGCGCCGACCAGGACATCGCTTACCTTTCTCGCGTTATCTACGACTGGCTGGTCAAGAACGGCCGGCTCGATTCGCGCAAGTACCTCGTAGGTGAGAGCTACGGCGGCTATCGCGGCCCGCGTATCACCCACTATCTGCAGACCGAGCTCGGTGTCGCCATGAATGGCGTGGTGCTGGTCTCACCCGCGCTTGCACCGCAGGGCGGCAGCATCGACCTTTCGCCGATCCCGTGGATGCTGACGCTCCCGTCCATCACCGCTGCGAATTACGAGCGGCAGGGCAAGCTCTCCGCGGCTACCATGGCTCCGGTGATCGACTACACGCGCGGCGAGTATGCCGCCGATATCTTCAAAGGCCACTCAGACCCGCAGGCCACGCCGCGGATCGTCAAGCGCGTCACGGAGCTCACCGGGCTGGACCCCACCTTTGTGCGCGAGTCCGGTGGCCGGCTCGAGACCCAGGCCTTTCTGCGCGAGGAGTTTCGCGAAACCGGCAAGCTGGGCAGCCGCTACGATCCAAACGTAACCGCGTATGATCCTTTTCCATATGACCCTACGCAGCGCACCGACGACCCCATCCTGCAGAGCATCATCGCACCCACCACCAGCGCCATGGTGGACTTCGTCACCCGCGTTGTCGGCTGGAAGACCGATGCTCGCTATTACGCGCTCAGCGGAGACGTGAATCGCATGTGGGATCGCGGTGAGCGCGACCGCTATGGCGCGTCCGCCAGCGATCTGCGCGAGTCCGTGGCCACAGACCCCAAGCTGCGCGTGCTGATTGCCCACGGCTGGAGCGATCTTTCGTGCCCCTTCATGGGCTCGGTGCTCACCGTGGACCAGATGCCCATCATGGGCGACCCGACCCGCGTTTCCGTCCACGAGTACCCGGGCGGCCACATGTTCTACAGCCGGCCAGGGAGCCAGACCGAGCTGAAGAAGGATGTTGTGGAGATGTACGCCAAACACTGACCGGGCCCAAGTAAATTGCAAGAAGACGTCGCCGGAGTCCGCTCGGCAGCGATGTCTTCTTTTGCGCTGTTATCCGAACCCTGGCGCGCAGGCCAGGGATCTACTTTCCCGCTGTGATCCCGAGCGCTGTGGCTAATCTAGAATGGATTCCGTACCACCAACGAACCCACCTTTTGCCCGTCCTGCATGTCCTCGGAGTACAACGTTGTGCATCCCGCTTCGAGAGCCGCCGCAAGAATCAAAGAGTCACAGATGTGGAAGCGATACCGCTGCGCAATCTGCACCGCAGCATCGTGTGTTTCCGCCGTGACTGGGACCGGCGTACCGCAGAGCACGCGGACCACGGCAAGAGCCTGCTCGATGTCCTTCCAATTCATCTCCAGTTTCTTGCGACCCACGGCAACGAACTCGTTCAGCACCTGAACACCAATCCGGCCGCCACGGCCAAGCAATCTCTCTGCTATCTCTGCGCGAGGATCGTTCTGGGCCAGCGCATAGATCAGGATGGTTGTATCGAAAAACGCATCAGCGGCCATGCGCCTCGTCCCGGATAAATTTGAAGCCGGGCGGGAGGGGGCGCCGGAGGCGCCGCAGCTTGGCGATCGCGTCTTGCCGACCGCCATTGCGGCTTATCTCAAACTCGCGCATGCCTGCGACGTAAACCTCGATTTCATCTCCCTCTTGTAGCTCAAGAGCCTGAACAACGGCAGCAGGGAGGCGCACAGCCAGACTGTTTCCCCACTTAGAGACCTGCATACGCGACCTCCTGGATATACAGTGCTGCCAGTATATCCAATAGGACAAGACCCTGAAATCTGCTTCACCCCAGCCTCTTGACTGTGATGATGGTCGCATCATCGTGGAGCCCGTACCCGTCCGCAAACTCTCGCACATCCTCGAGCAGGCTTTCGGCGGACGCATCGCACGGCGCAAGGTGCCTCAGTAGCCTCCGCTCGCCGTACTGCTCTTCTGCGGGATTCTCGGCCTCTGTAATTCCGTCGGTGTAGAAGACCAGGCGCGATCCCGGCGAAAGCGTGATCTCCGTCTCGGAAAACTCGCCCGTCGCCACTCCCAGCGGCAGGCCGGTGTCCGTGCTCAGAAACCGGGCCTCTCCGCCTTGTATCAGCAAAGGTTGCAGATGTCCGGCATTGGCAAAGCGCACGGTGCCTTTCGCAGGATCGAGCACGGCATAGACCATGGTCACAAAGCGGGCCGGAGGGAAGTCCTGCAGCAGCAGCCGATTCAGCCGGTCAAGCACTTCGCCCGGTGTGCAGCACGCCTGGGCCAGGGAGCGCAGAATGCCCCGGGTCGCGGCCATTAGCAGCGCGGCAGCGGTGCCCTTGCCGGAGACATCCGCCAGCACCAGGGCCCACAGCCCGCCGTCCATCGCGATGAAGTCGTACCAGTCTCCGCTCAGCGTTCCCGAGGGCACACAGACGCCGGAGACGGCATAACCCGGAATATAGGGCGAGCTGTTCGGCAGCAGCGCCCGCTGGATGCCGCGCGCCTCATGCGCGTCGCGCATCATGCGCTCGCGCTCTTCCCGCTCGTTGCGGTAGGCGCACGCGTTGTGGACCGCTCCCGCGATATGACCACAGAGCGCCTGCAGGAGCTTGAGCTGCGGTTGCGAAAACGCATTCAGTTCGGGGTGCGATGCCGAGAATACCCCGACCAGCCGACCCTCCACATGCAGCGGAATCGCCACCTCCGAGCGGGTGGACGGATCGCACCTCAGGTAGTACGGATCGGCGCTTACATCCGGCGCATAGCGCATCTGGCCGGTGGCCGCCACGTAGCCCACCAGACTTTCCTTGCCCAACCTCAGCTTGTCCCCGGCGCCGTACAGCGCACACGTGTGCACCTCCGCAACCGTCAACTCGCCGCGCTCGTTATCGTGCAGATAGACGTTGGCCCGCACCAGCCCGAAGGAAAGCGCGACCTCGTTCACGATGCGATCTATCAGCTCGTTCAGGTCCAGTACCGAACTGATGCGGTGCGCCGCCCGCTCCAGCTTTTGCAGGTCGTCCAACACCTGCTGCAACTGCTGCTCCGGCACCGTCGTGCCGGGGACGTCCGCGCTCCCGGCGTCACTCTCTACGTATGTGGGCATGGACTGCACCTCCTCGCAACCCACGGCCTACGGTGCTCATGGTGCAAGCCAATGCGCCGCGTAGTGCGGCGCTCTGCTGCCGTAAGCCGCGCAATCAACAGAGCTCTGCTCCTCTCGATGAAACGCCGCGAGCGGCTGATTCAATTTGTATGCGCTCACGGTTTGGGCGTTTGAACAGGGGTTGTTGGCTGGGCGCCTCGGCTCGACGCCCTCCCTATACACTGGAGAGTCAGGAAACCCATGGCAGAGAATACCGTTACCGTTCCCGCAGAGACGCGCATCGTCGGCATAGATCTCGGCACCACCAATTCGCTGGTCGCCTTTATGCAGGGTGATCAGCCCGTGGTCATTCCCGGCGAGGACGGCTCGCGCCTGGTGCCCTCGGTCGTCGCCGTCGTGCCCGATAAGCAAGGCTCTCCGACTAAAACGCAGATCGTGGTCGGCAATGCGGCTCGTCCTCACCTGCTGGCAACGCCCGACCGCGCGATCTACTCTGTCAAGCGGCTGATGGGCCGCGGTCTCGAGGATGTCCAGGACGAACTGAAGCTCTTCCCGTTCCATCTCGCACCGGATATCGGGCCCGGCGAGGTCCTCCGCATCGATCTGGGCGGACAACAGTACACGCCGCCCGAGATCTCCGCCTACATCCTTCGCCAGCTCAAGCGCAACGCGGAGCGCTACTTCGGCCAGCCGGTCACGCAGGCCGTGATCACCGTGCCCGCCTACTTCAATGACGCGCAGCGCCAGGCCACCAAGGACGCGGGCCGCATGGCTGGCCTGGAAGTGCTGCGGCTGGTAAATGAGCCCACCGCGGCCGCGCTCGCGTACGGCCTCGATCGCGCCAAGGCCGGCATCGTCGCCGTCTACGACCTCGGCGGCGGTACCTTCGACATCTCCATACTCAAGCTGCACGAGGGCATCTTCGAGGTCATCGCGACCAATGGCGATACGCACCTTGGTGGCGACGATCTGGACAATCTGCTGATTGCCATCGCCCTCGACGACATCGAAGGGGACCACGGCATACGCGCGCGCAGCAATCCCGAACTCGTTCAGGCGGTGCGCCAGGCCGTGATCGATGCGAAGATTGCCCTCTCCACCGAGCAGACCGCGCGCCTCGACGTGCCCCTGCCCGATGGCACGCGCTACCGTCGCGAAATTACGCGCGAGCAGTTCAACCAGCTTATCGAGCCCATTCTCCAACGCACCATCGAGCCCTGCCGACAGGCCCTGCGCGATGCCGGCATTTCGGCTTCGGCGATCGACGAGGTCGTGATGGTCGGCGGCTCCACCCGCATCCCGCGCGTGCAGCAGCTTGTCGCCGACCTCTTCGATCTCCCCGCGCGCGGCAAGAAGCCCCACACCGAACTCAATCCCGACGAGGTGGTCGCGCTCGGCGCCGCGGTGCAGGCCAACATCCTGGCGGGTGGCTCGGCGGCTACGGAAGACATGCTGCTGCTCGACGTGACGCCGCTCTCGCTCGGCATCGAGGCCCTGGGGGGCGTGGTCGCGAAGATCATCCAGCGCAACTCCACGATTCCCGCATCGGCTACCGAGCACTTCACCACCGGCGTGGACGGGCAGACGAATGTTGCGATCCACGTGGTCCAGGGCGAACGCGAACTCGCCTCCGATTGTCGCTCGCTCGCTCGCTTCGATTTGCGCGGGATTCCGCCGATGACTGCGGGCCTGCCGCGTATCGAGGTCAAGTTCCTTATCGACGCCAACGGGCTGCTGCAGGTCTCCGCGACGGAGCAGCGCTCCGGCAAACAGGCCGAGATCGCCGTAAAGCCCACCTACGGTCTGACTGATGAGCAGGTGGAAACCATGATCCTCGACTCCTTCGATCACGCCGAGGAAGACTTTCACCAGCGCCAGCTCATCGAGGCAAAGAACGAAGCGGGCACCATCCTGGCCGCGGTGGAAAAGGCTCCAGCGCATCCCGCGTGGCAGCAGCTCACGGAAGAGGAGCGCACGGAGATCGAAGACCTGCGGAACGAGCTCAGCGTGCTGTGCGAGGGCAGCGATCTGGACGCGCTGCGCCGCGGGACCGAAGCCCTGGACCGCGCGACGCGCCGCTTTGCCGAACTTATGATGGATGCGGCAGTCACGACCGCCCTCGGCGGCCAGACCATGTCCTCCGCCAGCGATCAATTGGGCGAAGGGCCCACGGCCCCTCACCCCATCGCGCCCGCGGAGTACAAGTAGCTGCCATTCCATTCGCGCGAGTGAACGGAATGGCGCCTCTCCAACAGAGCGTTCCTGGACCAGTTTATGAGCGAGCAACAGGCCGGGCCCGTGTGGTTCAAGGGCGCTGACTAATGGCGGCGCTCAACCATCGTCCCCACGCGTCTCCTGCAAGGGCCTATTTAGCCGGATCGAGAAATGCCGTTATCTGCACATGGGAACCTGGAGTTGCTGATAGCGATGCTGCTCCATTTGTCCCGTCTTTGTAAGTCCAATCGGCATAAGCGGGTGCTGTCACCTTGATTGCGACGCGATGCTTGGGAAGAACGAACTCAAAGGCTCCATTTTCGGGAACCGCTTGCGATGTCATTGCATCCGGATCATCAGGCCACGCAATCAGAATGCGGGCATCCTCAACTGCGCGGCGTGTATTCACGTCTCGAACTTCGAGGTGAAGGATCGCGTCAGGCTTGAGGAATTTCAGAGTTATGCTTTCGAGCCGTACTCCTGGCTTCACATCAATCCGCTTCAAGCTTGCATATCCACTTCTTCCGTAGAGTGCCAATGCAGCGTTTGGAAAGCCTTCGTCGATTTTGCTAGCAGTAACAACCCCTTCTTCAACGGGAGCATTATCCACTTTGAAATACCCCACCTTGTTCGTGCGAGCGGGAGCTGGCCTTATTCCGCTCGCACCTTCAAAGCTGTGGACCTCAACTTCAGCGCCATCCACGGGTGAGCCGTCCATGTAAGTTACATAGCCGGACACGGAAGTTAGACTGGACGACTGCGCCTGCGCAAATGCGTTCAACAAGAATGCCAAAGCACACACAATCGCCAGTAGTCGCCTACTCTTCATACTCTGGGCATCAGTTGAAAAGAAGTCAGCTTCTTTGTGCAAAGTTCTGTGCTCGAACAGACATTGATTCTGAGCGAAGCGAACAATCCACAGGAACTCGGGTACGCGAGCCTCTGTCCCTTCATCGACCTGGAAGTTCCGCATCAAAGCTCCGCACAGGAGGGCAGAACAGGTGCGTTTACAGCCGGCTGCGTCCCCTCCCAAAGAGCAGATACAAGATCACAATGAGCAGGATCAGGCTGATGCCGCCGCCGCCATAGTAGCCCACCCCCGGGCCCATGTAGTAGCCGCCGCCGCCGAAAAGCAAGAGAAGAAGGATGAGAATGAGGATCAAAGGCATGCGGGGGAGTCTAGCACAGCCAGCGCCATCGCGCGATAACGCCCAATTCGAATGCCAAGGTATCGAGTCGTCCGCCGTCCCGGATTCGCAAACCAAATCCGCCCGGCACTTACCTGCTCAGCTCAATTTGCGGACCTTCGCCCATAGCACGCAGCGGATGTGCGCTTTTTCTGTACCCAGCGCAGGATCTGTGCTGCTATCATGCGGCGATTCGCACGGCCTCCCCCCGATCAATCCATCCAGAGGCACAGCCATGAACCGGCGTCATTTCTTTTTCAGCTCCGCTGCCGCTGCTCTTTCCGTTTCTCCTGCCCTCCGGGCAAGCGAAAGACTGCTCGCGTGGACGGGAACGCAGAGCAGTCTCCAGGCCACCCATAACGCGCTGTTTCAGTTCTGGTTTCCGCTCAAAGATCTGAGAATGTCGTCGGCGCTCCGGGCGGAGGTAACTCCCATTGCGGCCGCCGTGGACGCCGGCATGTACGCGGACTTTGAGCAGTCCACGCTGCTGCCGCTGCTGGAAGGCATGACGGATCCCAAGCTGTTGCCCTTCTACAGCAAGCTTGCTTCCTCCTCCAACCCTGCGGTGCGTGCGTTTATCGCTACTCCGGGTGGCTTTGGCGCTATGCCGGCGGCGCTCCGCAAGCCGCTGTTCTCGTATCTCTTTCGCGGCGCGGCCGGCCCCGAATCCATGCAACTCGCGATGGTATTGCGCGAGGCTTATCTCGCCGGTATCTGGGGCCTTCCTCTTTCCATACCGATCTGTCAAATCGAGGCGCCCAAAGTCTTCGTTGACAATCCGAGGGCCTGGGCCAAGACGCACGCCCCCAAGCTGCCCGCGAGCCGCTTGCGCTATGACCGCGGCACGCGCACCGTCCGACACATCGACGGTCCGATCCAGTACCTGGTGGTGGGCAGCGGTCCGGCGGGCGCGGCGGTCGCGCATGAACTGCAGGAGGCGGGCAAGCGAGTGGTCCTCGTCGAGAAAGGCCCGTTTGTCGTCTGGGGATCGATGGACACGCGCAGCTATTCCACGCTCATGTACCAGCACGATGCGGCCACCACGGTGAACAACAGTTGCGTAATCCGCAGTGGAGAGACCGTGGGCGGCGGTACGGCAGTCAATATCGACCTCGCGTTCTCGCCGCTAATGCCCAACATTCAGAAGCATATTGACGCGTGGGCCGACGAGGGGCTTATTGACGGCCGCTACTACACGCGGGAAAAGATCGAGCACGCCTACCGGTGGGTCACGTCCCATGTGCCCAACTACCATGTGCCGCAGGACGAACTGAATCCGGACAATCTGGCGCTGTGGAACGGCGCGCTCGCCTATGGCGTGCAGCCGTCCCGCTATCATCTGAACCGGTTCCGGCCGGGTAAGTCCCCATCGCCCGTGGATGACAAGTTCGACGCCGCGCGTGAGCTTCTCTATCGCAGGATGGAGGATACGGAGAATCCGCTGAGCGTCATCCCAGATGCTGCTGTTCAGGAGATTCTCTTCAAGCCTCACGGGGATGGTAAGAACCTAAAGGCGACGGGCGTCAAAGTGATGACGCAAAAGCCGTGGACCACCTATGGCAACACGCTTGTAGACCCCTGCGACCTGGACATCGGCGACGATGTCGAAGTGACCATCGATGCCGAGAACGTGATCCTCTGCGCCGGCACTATCGGCAGCACGCGCATTCTCGCGCAGACCGCCCAACGCAATCCCATCGTCAACAATCCCCGTATCGGCAAAGGGATTGTGATCCATCCCTCCTTCCCGATCATTGGGCTGTTCGACCACCCAATCCATATCCTCGATGGCCTGGATGGCGGCGTCTTCGTGGACTCTTTCGCTGTGGAGTCCGGCTTCATCATCGAATCCATGACCGGCTTGCCCGACTACGGCGCTCTGCTGGTGATGGGAAGCGGTGAACAGGTCTACGACCACTTGAAGAACTTCAACTACTACGCTGGTTATGGCGTCGCTTTGATCGACAAGCCCTGGGACGACAACGCCATCTCGGTTGATGCGGATGGGAATGTCTCGATAACTTACGACGTGAACGAAGCGGACAAGCCGCGCTTCCGCGAAGGTGTCGCGGTTTCCGTGCGGATGATGTTTCTCGCCGGGGCGAAGCAGGTTATTGTGCCGTCCAACGAGAACTTTCTCGAGCTTCCGAATTTCGATCCCATGCAGGGGGTATACCTGCACCAGATCGAGCAAACGGACCTGCTGCAAGAGAACCTTCAGTTCACGCCCAACCGTACTTTCCTCAGCGCTGCGCACCTGCAGGCATCCAATAAGATCGGGCCCTCGCATGAGACAGCGGTCGTCTCCACCACGCAACGCCTGTGGAACGTGCACGGCGGGGAAGTCCCGAACGTGTATGTGATGGACAGCAGCATCTTCCCCACGTCCGTTGGCGCCAACCCGATGCAAACGATCTATACCTTCGCGAAGATCTTTGCTGATCGTCTTTTAGAAGGTTGCTGAAGAGCCGGAGGGCCGCTTGCTCCCGAGCGGCCCTGCCGGCCATGCGCGCTTACCGAAAGCCTGCCGCACGACCGAACACCTCTTTGGCATGAACCGTTCGGCGCGACTGGAAGGCCTCCAGCCGCCGGGCTTTTCCGCTTCCGCGGAAGATCAATGGTATCTTCCTCTAAACTTCTCTTGTGCGCCCTCGCCGCCTGCCGAACACTCGCGCGCAGGCTGCTGGAGCGCATGAGGAGCTTACACTGCCAGATACAGCGGGAACGCCACAACTGAATGTCGCACTGGCCGGCTTCGGCACCGTTGCCGGCGCAGTCGCCCGCATGCTCGCGCAGGATGGAGCACGGCTCGCGCCATTGCGTCTCACGCACGTGCTCCATCGCCGCCCCGCGGAAAAGCGCGTGCCCGCACTCGGCGAGCACGTCGTCTGGACTGACAGCATCGACCAGGTGCTCGGGGCCGACGTGGACATCTTCGTCGAGCTCATCGGCGGGGAAGAGCCGGCCGGAACCTGGATCCGACAGGCCCTGTGCGCCGGCAAGTCCGTCGTGACCGCAAACAAGCAGGTGATGGCCCTGCATGGCCCGGAACTCCTCGCGCTCGCCGCCGAGCACGGCTGCGAACTCGCTTACGGCGCGTCGGTCGCGGGCGGCATCCCGGTCCTATCCAGCCTGCAGCAAGGCCTCGCCGGGGACCGCATCACCGCAGTTTCCGGCATCCTGAACGGTACCTGCAACTACATCCTCACGCGCATGGAGCAGGACGGCTCCTCGTTTGAAGACGCGCTCGCGGGCGCGCAGCGCGCGGGCTTCGCGGAAGCCGATCCCGCCAGCGATGTGGACGGCTTCGACGCCCGTGCCAAGCTCGTGATCCTTAGCCGTATCGCGCTCGGTGTGCAGGTGACGCCCGCGCAGGTGGTCTGCCATTCCATCCGCCCGGTCGCCGCCGTTGACTTCCACTACGTGCACGAGCTGCAGTCCACGATCCGGCAGATCTCCTACGCCGCGCTCGAAGGCGACACCCTCCACATCACCGTGCAACCCATGCTGGTGCGCCGCAGTTCCGCCTACGCCGCCATGCAGGGGCCGCAGAATCTTGTAGTCAGCACCGGCGTCCACGGCGGCAGCACTACTTTCTCCGGCAACGGAGCGGGCGGCGGCCCCACTGCGGTCGCCGTTGTGTCCGACCTGCTCGCGCTTGCCCGCAGCGGCGGCATACCGGCCGCCCTCAGCCCGGCCGCTCTGCCGCAAGGCTCACAGCCGCGCATCTCCGCCGACCTCGTCGCACCGCACTATCTTCGCTTCCTGGTGCGGGACCGCCCCGGCATTCTTGCCGCGCTCTCCGCTGTGCTCGCGGAGCACCACATCAACGTCGATTCCGTCCTGCAGAAGCCCGGCTACCCGGCCGCAGCGCTCCCCTTTGTCATCACCCTTGAGCCCTGCAGCCAGGGCACACTCAACCACGCCCTCGCGCAGCTTAGCCATTTTGACTTCCTGGTAGAGCCGCCGCTCTGCCTGCCACGTCTTGAAACCCCGCCCCCGCAGGCCCTATGACCACGCATCTTCGCTGCAGCATCCCCGCATGCGGGGCCGAGTACGACCTACACGACCGCGCGCTTGCCTGCATCCGCTGCGGCGAGCTGCTGGAAGTGGCGCTGGCAGCGCCCGCGCAGGACGCGCCCGCATTGAAAGCCCTCTGGGCCGAGCGCCGCCTGTCTTTCCACCCCCTCGATGCCAGCGGCGTCTGGCGCTTCCGCGAGCTGCTGCCCGTCTACAACAGCGGCCACGTCACGCTTAGCGAGGGCAACGTGCCGCTGGTTCCTGCGGGGCGCTCCGCGGCCTGGGCGGGCGCACGGCATCTCGCGTACAAGCACCTCGGTTGGAATCCTACCGGCTGCTTCAAGGACCTCGGCATGACGGTCGGCATCACTGAAGCCTGCTATCTTGGCGCTCCGGTCGTGGCTTGCGCTTCCACCGGAAATACCGCTGCTTCGCTCGCCGCCTATGCGGCGCGTGCCGGCGTGGTTGGCCGGGTCTACCTGCCGGAAGGCCAGGTCTCCGCCAACAAGCTTGCGCAGGCCATCGACTTCGGTGCGGAGATTGTTGCCATTCCCGGCAGCTTCGATGACGCACTCAATGCGCTGCTGGCGGAAACCGCGGGCGACATCTACTTCCTCAACTCCATCAATCCATTTCGCATCGAGGGGCAGAAGACCGCGATGTTCGAGCTGATGGAGCAGCGCAACTGGGACCCGCCCGACTATCTCATCGTACCCGGCGGCAACCTCGGCAACAGCGCCGCCTTCGGCAAGGCTTTCGATGAAATGCTGCGCTTTGGGCTGATCCCGCACGCACCACGCATCGTTGTGGTGCAGGCAGCCGGGGCCAATCCTTTCGCGCGCATGTGGCAGAGCGGCGCAGACGAACTGACACCAGTGGCGAAGCCAGAAACCGAAGCCACCGCCATCCGCATTGGCAACCCGCGCTCCTGGCGCAAGTCGCTCCATGCCGTCGTCTTCACCGGCGGTCTCATTCTTGATGTGTCTGACGACGAGATCGCCGCCGCCAAAGAACAGATCGGCCTCGATGGCATAGGCTGCGAGCCCGCTTCCGCTACTACCCTCGCCGGCCTGCGCATGCTGATCGACTCCGGCGAGATCGATCGTGATGCCAGCGTTGTTGCCGTGCTCACCGGCCACGGACTCAAGGACACGGACTACATCATGCGCCACCAGCACTCACATGCGGCAGCGGGACGTGCCACGCATGCCCATTGAACCTGCGATTAGCGGCCAGGCCATGCTTGTCCCCGGCGAGAGCTTCGAGATCCGCGTGCCCGGTTCCATTGCCAATCTAGGCCCGGGCTTTGACGCCGTTGCCGTCGCCGTGCAGCTTTATCTCACATTGTCGGTCCGCGTGCTGCCCGGCTTTGGCGAGCTGCATTTCTCCTTCCAGGGCGATGCCCCCGACGGCAACAAGATCGCACGCGCCTTCCATCGTTTGCAGGAGCAGCATCCTGGCCCGCTCCCATCCCTTGCCGTCGCGGTCCACAGTGAGATCCCCATGCGGGCTGGGCTGGGCAGCAGTGCCGCCGCCACGATCGCAGGGCTCAAGCTCTTCGCCGCAGCAGCGCAGCAGCCGCTTCTTCGAGACGAACTCCTCACTGCAGCTAGTGCGCTCGAGGGCCATCCGGACAACGTTGCCGCCGCGCTGCTTGGCGGTCTCGCGCTGAGCTGGGAGCGCGCGGACGGCACGGTCAGCGCCGTCACCATGCGGTGGCCTGCAGATATTCGCCTCCTGGTGCTCACGCCAGAGGTGGAACTCGCCACCGACGCCGCGCGCGAGGTGCTGCCCGATACCCTGTCGCGCCGTGACGCGGTCAGCAACCTGCAGCACCTCGCGCTTCTGCTCTGGGCTCTCGCCAACGGCAGCTTCGCTTACCTCCGCGAGGCCATGGCCGACCGACTCCACCAGCCCTATCGGCAGAGCCTCGTCCCCGGCCTCACCGGCCTGCTCGAGTTACAGCACCCCGATTTGCTCGGCGTCTGTCTCAGCGGCGCCGGCCCTTCGCTCGTCGCCCTGGTCCCTGCTGGCGGCACCTCCTCCGCCCGCATCGCGCTCGAAACGATGTACCGCCGCACCGGCCTGCGCTTCACCACCCGCGAGCTGATCGCCCACCCCGCGCCGTAAGGTCGCCGTCCGGCGTCGCGGTCAAGGCTTCTGCTTTACCCTCCGCGTTTCAACGCGGATGTAATCCCGAGCGAAGCCGGAGGGATCTGCCTCTCCTCCCAGGCACGCCACCCCTCGCGCAAAAATGCGGTACCCTTCGGCCACGCCGAACTTTCGCTGCCAGGGGAGCCATGAACAGACGCCGCTTTCTATCGCACGCTGCTATCGCTGCCGCCACGCCCATGCTCAGCCGCTCGGCTCTGTCCTCCGCCTTCAGCTCCGCGAGCGCGCCCGCTAGGCCCCAGCAGGCCGCACCCGCCCACTCCTTGGACCTGAATCGGCACCGCTTCGGTGTCAATTACACGCCGTCCAAGAACTGGTGGTTCTGCTGGAACGACTGGGATGCCGATCCCATCCGCCGTGACCTCGACGCCATCGCCGCGCTCGGCATGGATCACCTGCGCATCCTGCTGCTCTGGCCGGCGTTCCAGCCCAATCCGCGCTGGGTCAGCCCCACGCACCTCGCCCGCTTCGATCAACTGCTCACGCTGATGCAGGAGCGCCACCTCGACGCGGTCATCACCGTCTTCACCGGCCAGCTCAGCGGTTGGTTCTTCCTCCCGCCCTTCAACCGCCCCAACGCCGCCTTCTACACCGATGAGCCCATGTGGTCCGCGCAGGAGCTCTTCGTGCGCGAACTCGCGCGCGTCGCTGCACCCCACTCCAACATTATCGGCTTCGATCTCGGCAACGAGATCAATACCTGCTGGAGCGCCGAGCCCGCGCAGGGCGACGCCTGGATGGCCAGGATGTTCGCGCTGATGGACACCGTCCTGCCCGGCCGCGTGCACGCCAACGGCGTCGACGAGCTGCCGTGGTTCGAGGTCACCACCTTCAGCCCACAGGCGCTCGCCGCGCGCCCCCTGCCCATCATGCACTGCTATCCCTACTGGTCCGGCGCGCTCAAGTATGGCGGCCCCATGGATCCGCCCAGCGTCGATCTCCTCTCTGCCATGGCCACGCTCATCCGTGCCTACGCCGGCGACCCGAAGAAGCCCGTCTGGGCGGAGGAATTCAATACCTGCATCGAGTCCATGCCCGAAGCGCAGCAGGCCGCGTGGCTCGAGAAAGCCGTGCTCTCCGCCATCCACTCCGGCGTGGGCTGGTTCACCTATTGGGATAGCCATGATGTCGATCGCCGCTTCGCGTTCAACTCCCTCGAGTACACCCTCGGCCTGCTCACCAATGATGGCCGCGTCAAGGACCAGGGCCGGGTCTTCCAGCAGCTCGCCGCGAGCTATCGCGGCAAGCCCGTCACCTACCCCAGCGCGCAGATCCCTCCGCCGCCCGCCCACCGCAGCCAGGAGATCACCTGGCAGTGGATGCTCGACTGGATGGGCTGGAAGCCGCCTCGCCCCACTGCCGGATTGAAGTCGCCCGAGGCCAGCCGGGCCTCGAAGTTGGCCCGTACTTCGGGATAGCCCGCCTCGCCCATGCCGCGCTCGCGGAGACGGGTGCGGGCGCGCCGATGTGCATCCGTTCAGTGTCTTGCGTGCTGTTGAAGCTTAGCGAAGCAGGCTACTGCTGCTGCTGGGATTGGTCCACTCGTCCACGACTACGCCGAGGTCATTGAGAACCTGGATCGTGGTTTCAACGTTGCGGCGGATTTGGGTGCGCTGCTCCCGGGGGGCGGTAGGGGACTCTTCGACGGCGACGACGCGGCCATAGGGCCAGGCGAAATCGGGCACGGCAGCCAAGGCGTCAGGGAGATCGGAAAAGCGCACCTCAAGCTCCTGCCGCCGGGCCGCGACCGGGTGGAGCATGGTGCCGCCGTCAATGGGGCTGCTAGTGCGTTGCGGGAAGATGATGCGGAGCGTTACCGAATCGCGATGGACGCTGAGGAAGGGGTTGACCCAGCCGTCGCTGCTGCGCACATTAGTATAGAGGCGCTTGGAGGGGGGCGGAATCTCTGCCAGTGTGTCCCGCGCGGCCGCCTCTTTCTTCGCCAGCTCGTGCGCCTGCTGCTGCTGGATCTGGCGCGGGGTCGGGGCGGGCGGCTTCTGCGGAGTCGCCGCGGTACTGCTGGACTGCTGGCAGCCGGGCAGGAGCAGGAGCAGCAAACCGGCGCCGAAGGCGGATTTTGTCAGTCCGGAAATCACCCCAACAGGATAGCAAGCCTGGGCTGGCCGGGGCTGGCGGTCGAGGCGGAGTCGCCCTGCGGCGCGGTCTGCGCGTTGTGCTGAGAGTCCGCCCAACGCACCGGGCTGTTTGGTCCGGGACGGCGTCGCGGCCGTGCGTTGGATGGGGCACCCGGTCGTAGGCGCCCGATTGGGGAGTTCGTCGGCTATAAGGACGCGAGGGTTACTGGCCGGTCCATGTGGGGGGGCGCTTTTCGAGAAAGGCCTTGGTGCCCTCGCCCTTATCGGCAGTCGAGCAAGCCAGGCCGAAGAGGGAGGCCTCCAGCGCAAGACCCGTGGCGATAGGCTGGTCGTAGCCCTCATTCACGGCATCGATGCAGGCGCGGACGGCGAGTGGAGCGTTGCCGGCAATGGAGCGGGCCAGGGCTTCGGCGCGGGGGAGCAGCGCTTCCGGGGGAACCACTTCATCCACCAGGCCGATGCGGAACGCCTCGGCGGCATTGATCATATCCCCGGTGAGGAGGAGCTTGAGGGCGACCCCCTTGCCGACCAGGCGAGGCAGCCGCTGCGTTCCGCCGTAGCCGGGCAGGAGTCCCAGTTTGACCTCCGGCTGGCCCAGGCGGGCGGTCTCGCTGGCCAGGCGCAGGGTACAGGCCATTGCCAGTTCGCAGCCGCCACCCAGGGCGAAGCCGTTGATGGCAGCAATCACCGGCTTCCCGCAGTTCTCAATCAGGTCAAACACCGCCTGGCCGCGCGCCGACACCTGCTGTCCCTGGAGACCGGAGAGGGTGGCGAGTTCCGAGATGTCCGCCCCGGCGGCGAAGGCCCGTTCGCCTGCACCGGTGATGATGACGGCACGGATCGCAACGTACCGGCTGATCTGCAGAAACGCGGCCTCGAGGTCGTCAAAGGTGGCTGCGTTCAGCGCGTTGAGCACCTTGGGGCGGTTCAGCGTAACGGTGGCCACGGTGTCACGGGTATCCAGAAGGAGGGTATTGAAGGGCATGGGGCGGCTCCGGATTGCGGGAAACGGTGAGTGTAACAGGGAACTCGCCCGGCTGCCTCCTGCTTGATATGGCACGAAAATGGCCCTTTTCCATGCAACATGTACCGAAATGGAACCCTTCACGCTTTGGTACTTAGCGCGGTGTAGCACGGGGGTTGACTTTTCGGACAACCACCTTTGTGTGATATGCGCTAAAAAGTAATCGGTCTTACAATGACCAAAGAATCCTCACAGGAAAGTCTGCCCAGGCCGCATGGCAAACAACGGTTTTCATTCGCGTACCTCGCGTTCGCACGGAGTGCGGTCGCTCTTCAGCATGTTCTCCTCTGATCTGGCCATTGATCTGGGCACGGCGAACACGCTGGTCTACGCCCGAAGCAAAGGGATTGTGGTCAACGAGCCTTCGATCGTCGCGATCAACAAGAACACGGGTGAGGTGGAGGCGGTCGGCAAAGAGGCCAAGGAGATGCTGGGCCGGACGCCCGGCAACATCGTCGCCATCAAGCCGATGAAGGACGGGGTGATCGCGGATTTCAAGGTCACCGAAAAGATGCTGAACTACTTTATCCAGAAGGCGCACAACCGCAAGATGCTGGTTCATCCGCGGATTGTGATCGGCGTGCCTTCGGAGATTACCCAGGTGGAAAAGCGGGCGGTCGAGGATTCCGCCTACCGCGCCAAGGCCAGCGAGGTCTTCCTGGTAGAGCAGGCCATGGTAGCGGCCATCGGTGCCGGGCTCCCCATTACCGAGCCGAGCGGGAACATGGTCGTCGATATAGGCGGCGGCACGACCGATATCGCGGTGATTTCACTTTCCGGCATCGTTTATTCGCGTTCCGTCCGCATGGCGGGGAACCAGATGGACGAGGCCATCATGAACTACCTCAAGCGCAAGTACAACCTGTTGATCGGCGAGCGCACGGCCGAGCAGATCAAGATGGAGATCGGCTCCGCGTATCCGCTGGACAAGCCGCTGACGCTGGAGATCAAGGGTCGCAACCTCATCGAGGGGGTCCCGAAGACGATCACCATCGACGATTCGGAGATCCGCGAGGCGCTGACCGAGGGTATCTCGGTGATTTTGAACGCCATCCGGGTCGCGCTCGAACGGACGCCGCCGGAGTTGTCGGCGGATATCAGCGACCGCGGAATTGTGCTGACAGGAGGCGGGGCGTTGATAAAGAATCTGGACAAGCGCATCCGCGAAGAAACCGGGCTCCCTGTGTCGATTGCGGACGACCCTTTGGCTTCCGTGGTGTTAGGAACGGGGAAGATGCTTTCCGACTTCCGCCTTTTGCGCAAGATCAAGATCGACTAACCCGAACCCAGACGGACCGGTGCGTTGCCCATGAAGCGCCATTGTTTGAACCCATCAACCTGCTACACACCGGATCATGGACACTTTTCTCGGCCGTTATAAGAACCTGCTGGTACTGCTTGGCGTGCTGCTGGCGCAGTTCATCGCATTGGCGGTGCAGGTGCGCAGCCCGGCCGGTGGAAGCGACGGTAAAGGCAACCTGCTTCTGCGGCACTGGGTGGTGGCGCTGGTGGCGCCCCCGGAGAAGGCCGTGGTGCACACTGGTTCGGACGCCCGCGGCTTCTGGGGCGACTACATCGATCTGCGGCATACCCGGGAAGAAAATCAGGCTCTTCATGAAGAAGTGAACCGGCTGCGGCTGGAGCAGGCCGGCCTGCTCGAGGACGCACGGCAGGGCCAGCGTCTGCAGGCGCTGCTGGCCTTCAAGGAACATTACGTGAGCGCGACTGTGCCCGCCCAAGTGATCGGCACCGCGGGCAGCGACCAGGCACGGGTCCTCTATATAGACAAGGGCGCGCGTGACGGCCTGGCGGTCGATCAGCCAGTGATCACGCCAGACGGCATTGTGGGCAAGATCAAGGAGGTCTTCCCGCATACGGCGCAGGTGCTGGAGATCAACGACCAGAGCAGCGGTGCCGGCGTGTTGCTGGAAAAGACTCGTTTGCGCGGGGTCCTGCGTGGCAACGCCTACGGCCAGCCCCAGGTCATCGACATTCTGCCGGACGAGCGCATCAAGCCGGGCGAGCCGGTGCTGACCTCGGGTGGCGACCAGATCTTTCCCCGTGGGCTGCCCGTGGGCACCGTGGAGAAGGTGGTGGCTGACCCGGAACGCGAGCCGTACGTCGATATCGTCCTGAAGCCGGCGGCGAATCTGTCACACCTGGAAGAAGTATTGGTGGTCACCTCGATCGGGGATGCCCTGCCGGCGAAGACGCAGCGGGACCTGGCGCACAGCCAAGCCGTAGCTGGCGCCGAAGCGGAGAAGCAGCGGGCCTCCGACATCCTTGCAGACAAGCTGCCCGGATTGATTGACCCCAACGAGCCACAGATGGCGGAGCAGAAGCCGACCGGCGGCGAAGAAGTAGGCCGGCCGATACAGCCGCCGCAGCCGCTTCATGCAGACCGTTTCTCCCCGAATGCCGCGCCGCCGGCCAGCAGCCTGGTCCCGGGCAAGGCCCCGGCTGTAGTAGCCGCGGCTGCTACGTTGCCGGCCAGCCCGGCTCCGCTAAAACATCCGGCCATCCAGTCCAGCGCGGTGACTGCGTCGGCCAGTCGCCCGGTGGGGACGCCAGCCAGTCATTCAGTCACGACGCCGGCCAATCGTCCTGCGCAGACGGTGGCCAATATCTCCAGGCCGACGCCGGCGAGTAACAGCACCGCCCAGGCCTCGAAATTATTTACAGGGCAGCTTGCGGCCGCTGGCGTGGGCAGCGGTGCGGTGCCCCATGTCGCCCCGGCGAAAGCAGCCGCGCCCCGCGCCGCGACAGCCGTGATCAACGGCGTCGTGCACACTACCGTGGTGGATGGGCCCACGACAGCCCGCCAATCGGCAACGGGGACGACGGCGCGACCCGTTACCGGGGCTGTTGCTCCCGCGCTCAAGCCGGCAGTGAACGCCAAAGGCAACGCAGCGCCGGTTGGGTCTCCTGCTGTGGCCCAATCGCCCGTAAAGGGGCATAGCGCTTACGTTGAGCCGAAGTGGGTAGGCAAGCCGCCCGCAGCGCAGGGGCAGCCGCAATGATGGCCATGATGGGGACCAACGCCCGGCGGGAGAGTCAGGCGCATTTCTCGCCTCTTGTTGTGGTGCTGGTGCCCCTGCTGGCGCTCTTTTTGCAAGCTCTGGTGCCGCTCCGCTACCCCAGGCTGGGTCTGTTTGAACTGCCCCTGCTGATCACCATCTACTTCGCCGTGGCCTGGCGCAGTCCCATGGCGGGCACGCTGTTCGGCGCGGTGATCGGACTGGTGCAGGACGGGCTCACGCACCGGCCGTTCGGGATCTACGGTATTTCGGAGACGCTGATCGGCTTTCTGGCCGCCTCGATCGGGCTCAAGATCGACGTCGAGAACCAAATAACGCGGCTGGTGATGATTTTCAGTTTCACCATGCTGCAGAGTTTCTTGTACTTCAGCATTGTGCGGCGGCTCCTGGCCATGAACCTGGGTTGGAACTGGACGCATGAGCTGCTGAAGGCGGCCATGAATGCGCTATTGGGGCTGCTGCTGTTTGCGCTGCTCGATCGCACGCGGCGGCGGGTTTAGGGTCGCCGGTCGGATTTTTCGCTGCGCTCAAGAATGAGGCCGTTCGTTCGCAGCACTAGCGCTTAACAGGGATAGCAGGGAAGCGATGTTGAACCGGGAAGACAAGGTATCGGCGATCAAGCTGGCGGTGGTGCAGTATTGCATCCTGGCGGTGCTGCTGGTGCTGGTCTCCGGGCTGTGGCGGCTGCAGATCGTGGGGGCAAAGAATTACCACGAGCTTGCGGAGGCCAACCGCATTCGCAAGGTACCAATCTTGGCGCCCCGCGGCCGCTTGTTCGACCGCGAAGGTCGCCTCCTGGTCGATAACTACCCCTCGATCTCGTGCTTCCTGGTGCGCGAAGGCATGCACGACCTGAATGCCGACCTGCCCGAAATCGCCCGCGGGCTGCACATGTCGGTCGAGCAGATCCAGGCGGTGCTGGACCATTACAAGCTCGCGCCCAAGTACCAGCCGCTGCCGCTCAAGGCCGATATCACGCCGGACGAGCAGGAGTTCATCGAAGCTCATCGCAATGAACTGCCTGAGCTGGAAACCATCGACGAGCAGCGCCGGCTCTACCCGCGCGACGGATTTGCGGCCAACCTCATCGGCTACACCGGAGAGGTGAGCGAGGACATGCTCAATGACCCGAAATACGCCTACTACGAACCGGGCGACGTGGTGGGCAAGTCGGGCGTGGAGGAGAGCTACGACGCATTGCTGCGCGGCACCGACGGCTCGCGCGACGTGCTCGTAGACAGCCATGGGCGGGAAGTCGGCAAGCTCGGCTCCGAACACGCTGTTCCCGGCAAAGACCTGAAGCTGACCATCGACATCGATATCCAGCGCGCCGCGGAAAACGCCTTGGGCGACAAGAATGGCGCGGTGATCGCCATGGATCCGCACACCGGTGAGGTGCTGGCCCTGGTCAGCCGACCGAGCTTCGATCCCAACGAGTTTGCCGTGCGCATCTCCCGCGATCAGTGGACGAAGCTGGTGACGGACCGGAACCACCCGCTGCTCGATAAGGCGATCCAGGCGCAGCTTGCCCCCGGCTCTACCTTCAAGATCATCATGGCCACGGCTGGCCTGCAGGAGGGCATTGCGCAGAACCTTCATGTGAGCTGCCCCGGTGGCGGGACCTTCTACGGGCGCTACTTCAAGTGCTGGCAGCACGGCGGCCACGGCATTGTGGACATCAACAAGGCCATTTACCAGTCGTGCGATACGTACTTTTATACGCTGGCCGAACGGCTGGGCATCGAGAAGATCGCCCAATGGGCGCACATGCTGGGTCTGGGGCAGAAGACGGGGATCGATCTGCCGAACGAAGTCGCGGGCGTGATGCCGTCGGAAGAGTGGAAGCTGAAGAACTACCACCAGAAGTGGTATGCGGGCGAGACCATCTCGGTTGGTATCGGGCAGGGCGCGGTGGCGGCCACGCCCGTCCAGATGGCGCGCGCCATCGCGGGTATCGCCTCCGGGGGCGTGCTCAAGCGGCCGCACGTGGTCTTTCCGGATCAACTGCCGGCAGATTACAGGCAGGCACTGCTGGAGAGCTATCCGGGGACTGGCGATGTAAAGATCCCGCTGAACCCGGCGAATTGGGAGACCATTACCGATGCCATGGCCCTGGTGATGGATCCATCCGGCACGGCGCCGAGCGCGCATCTGCAGGGAATCGATTTCGCAGGAAAGACAGGGTCGGCGCAGGTGGTGAGCAACCAGTTGAAAGGGCGCGTAGGCGGTGGCGGCCGGGCCATGCAGGACAATGCCTGGTTTGTAGGCGTGACGCCGCGGCGCAACCCGGACATCGTGGTCTGCACCTTGTTTGAAGGCGGCGAGCACGGCAAGTTGGCCGGACGGCTCGCCGCCCAGGTAATCGCTGCCTATGTGACCAAGCACCGGCGGATGGAAGGAAATCTGTTGCAGGCGAAGGTGGAAACCCCCACTGAGGTCGGCGCGGTCTGGTCAGGCCAGGGAGCCTCCGGAAACGAGGCCTCCGATGAACTGGGAGGCAAGGCGATCCAGGCTGCGGACCAATCAGCCTCGCCTGCAGAAACAGGGATGCGCGGTGGACGGTTCACGCTGAATCCCGCTAAGCCGGAAGCAATCTCGCCACGCGCGACGGGCGCAGCGCAACCGGCGCAGGCCAGCCCGAAACGGAAGGTGTCCAGACCCCCCGCTGACGCCGTCCCGTCCCGGCCGGCGGTGGCAGGTGTTACCGCGCAGGGGGGACGATAACGCATGCAGCGCTTTCTGCGTATCCGCGACTTCGACTGGGTGCTGATGATCTTTGTCATGCTGTTGTCGATCATCAGTGTTTCCGAGATCTACAGCGCCACCATGCACACCAAGTTCGTTGGGTTTGAGTTCAAGCAGGTCCTCTGGCTGGGCGGCGGCGTGGTTGCGATGCTGATACTGAGCTTCGTCGATTACCATCGCCTGCTTGGTGTCGTGCACTGGATTTACGGCTTCTGCATCGTGTCTCTGCTGGCAGTGATGGTGGTGGGGCAAAAGGTGCTGGGGGCGCGGCGCTGGATCCGGGTCGGGGGCTTCCATTTCCAGCCCTCCGAATGGGTGAAGATCGTCCTCATCCTCGCGGTGGCACGTTATTTCGCCAGCCTGGCCGGCAAGGAACTCACCTGGAAGGACATCTTCAAAGGCTTCGCGCTGGTCGGGGTACCCATGTTGCTGGTGCTCAAGCAGCCTGACCTGGGCACCGCTCTTACCTACTCACCGGTGCTGCTGATCGGGCTCTTTCTGGGTGGCATCCGCTGGAAGCAGGCGCTGATCCTGGTGTTCTCGGCCCTGCTGCTGATCGTGCCGGTGTGGCACAAGGGCCTGAAGCCGTACCAGAAGGCGCGGCTGACCAGCTTTCTGTCTCCTGATGACGATCCGCGGGGCTCCGGTTACCAGATCCGGCAGTCGCTGATCGCCGTGGGCGACGGCGGCGTGTGGGGCCGGGGCGCCACCAAGGGCACCCAGACGCAGGGAGATTTCCTGCCTATCCCCTACACCGACTTCATCTTTGCCGCCTTCTGTGAGGAGCATGGCTTCGTCGGCGCGGTCTTTGTCTTACTGCTATACTTCCTCATATTGATGCGTTTGATTCAAAACGCTCAAACAGCCGCCGATCTGTCCGGCACGCTGCTGATTATGGGCGTCGTTGCGGTGCTCATCTTCCAGATCGCCGTCAATGTCGGTATGGTGGTAGGGCTGATGCCAGTCACTGGGATTCCGCTTCCGCTCATGAGTTACGGCGGATCTTCGGTGTTGTTCACGTTTCTGGCTCTCGGCATCGTAATGAACGTGCGCATGAACCGCTTCGTGAATTAGAGGTTTGTACGGCTCCGCACGGCGGAGCCACGTAGTGATACAGGTTTGGTTTTAGATAAAAAGTCAGGCCGGCCGGGCGGATCGCCGGGGCCGGGCAGGATACAGGAATGAACGCGCACGGACAGGGAACGGCCCCGCCGACACTTTTGGCTGCAGTGGTCACAAACTCCTTGCGCGTGGATAGCCCACCAGGACAAGCAGATTCTTTTCGTGAGCCCCCGCCTCTTCGCAGACGGGGGTCTTTGTATCGCCTCACCTCAAAGAGCATCTTCCCCCTCGTCTGTTGCGCGGCTGCCCCTCCGTCCTTTCCTATCCTCTCCGGTTCTCCGGGAACGGGCAGCATCCCGTTCTGACCGCTTGTGCCTGCCGCTCGCGCATTTGAAGACGCGGGCAGAAATGAGGCAGAAGCATGTCGAAAGAGATTTGTATATCGAGCACGCCGCACGAAACACGGCTTGCCATTGTTGAAGACGATCAACTCACAGAGATCTATTACGAGCGGGAGAACGAATACACGCTCGCTGGCTCCATCTACAAGGGCCGGGTCACGCGCGTGCTGCCAGGCATGCAGTCGGCATTCGTGGACGTGGGACTGGAACGGGACGCGTTCCTCTACGTCACGGACTTCCTCGAAGAACAGGAAGACACCGCAGATTTTGAGCAGGTAAAGAGCAACGGGCAAGGCGGCCAGGAAAGCCGTGGCCAGGAAGGCCGTGGCCAAGAGGGCCGTGGGAACCAGGAAGGCCGCAGCGGCCAGGAAGGTCGTGGCGGGCAGGAAGGGCGGGGCGGGCAAGACCAGCGCCGGCGCGAAGGGCGCACCGCTGCCTCGGAATCCCGGCCGGCTCCGCAAGTGGAAGTCCGGCCCGTAACGGCGAGGAAGAGCGGTCGTCTGACCAGGAACCTGGGCAGGCCGGAGAAGAGTTTGAGCAGGGCACGCGTCGCTGGCGTGGGCGTCGGGGGCGCCGCCGCGGCTTCCGTCCGCGCGAGGCCGCTGGGCAGGGCACGGCAGGGCAGGGGCACGTAGAGGACGAGGCCGCTCCTGCGCAGGAGGACATCAGCTCGCCGGTGGCGGAGGTGATGCCCGCTCCGGTCCCACGGCAGTCCTCGGGCCGCGCCGAAGGCAGCACGCGAAACTCCGCGCCAAGTGCCGCGTCCTCAGTGCCGGCCCTGGTGCTTCCGGGCGAATCGCTCTCGAAGTACGGACAGCCGGGGGTAGCCGAGCAGGCGCACGCTCAGGACGAACGGCCACAGCCCAAGGGCCCGGCGATCACTTCGCGGCCTTCGACGCTGATCGAGCAGCCGATTGCCTGGGACGGCGTCAGCAGCCTGCTTCCGGGCGAATCGCTGTCGCGCTACCGGCAGGGTTCGCAGGCGACTGCGGTTAGGCCGTCGCCGGAAACTTCGTCCGTCCCCACGCAGGCGGCAGAAGGCGAGAGCGGAAGTGTGCTCGCAGAGGCCGTTGACAGTGCGGCCGCATCCCCAGCGATCGATGAGCCGCAGGCTGCGGAAACTGCACCCGGAAACAGAGCCAGAGATGCACCCTGAAGGGCAAACGGAAGCGCACCCTGAAGGGCATTCGGGCCTGGCGGCTGCCATCGACGATGCCTTCCCGCCGGCACACCCGGAAGGCACGCAGCCGGAGAGCGCAGCCTCGGAGACCGAGCCGGAACAGGCTCCTTCGCTGGCGCTTGTAGAACACACCAGCGAGGACAGCGCGACGCCGCTGATCAGGCATGGCGAACCCGCCCAGGCGTCCGATACCGAGGCGCACGAGACGCACGAGTTTGAGCCGCAGGAAGGCTCCGCTTCGTACCGCGTGGACCCGGCCGGACGTAGCGAGTTTCGCTTCACGCCGGAGATCGACGAGCCCGCGGCTGCGCAGCACGATGAGCCCCGCCCCGAGACTCAGGATCCGGATGCTCACTCTCTCTCGGAAGACGCGAGCACGCTTGCTGCCGAGGCGCACGAAGCGAACGCTACACCAGCAGTCGCTCCGCTGGCCGTGCAAGAGGAAACAGAACGGGCTTCGAGCATGGCGGAAGCGAGCCCGCAGCATACGCAAGCAACCGAAGCTCACGAGGAACACGCGGGCGGCTTGTTCGTCGGGCCCTTTGTACCGAATACACCGGAGGATGCGCCCGCTGTATCGGAGCACAGCACCGGAGACGCTGAGACCGCGCGAGAGCACGACGCGCACCAGGGTGCGGCAGCAACTGAGTTCGCACAACCAGACCTGGATGAACTGCGCGCCTTCACCCCTGGCGACGGGTTCGTCGAAGAAGAGGTCATCGACGAAGAAGAGTATGACTTCACGCCGATCTACGCCCATGACGACGAGCACGATTACCAGGACCTGGAAGAAGAGACGCTGGAGCACACTGCGGGCGCACCGGAGATCGGGGACCTGATTCGCGAGGCGCAGATTGACCGGCAGGTCAACGTCGTGGTGCCCGGCGAGGACGAGGCCGAAGAGGAGTTCGACGAAGCCGACGAGGAGGAAGACGAGCCCGAAGGCGAGCCTGCGATTGCGACTGAGGAGAGTCCGGCCCAGACGCGGCGTGAGCCGCGGACCCAGGAACGCGGGCGCGGCGGGCGTCACCGGCAGGGCCGCCAGGGACGCAACGGCGGTGGCGGACACCGCCGGCAAAGCGCGCAGACCACCGATCTGCCCATCATCAGCGAGCTGCTGAAGCAGGGACAGGAAATCCTGGTGCAGATCGCCAAGGAGCCGATCGCCAAGAAGGGTGCGCGCATTACCAGCCACATCGCGCTCCCGGGTCGGTTCCTGGTCTTTATGCCGACAGTGAACCACGTGGGTGTGTCGCGCAAGATCTGGTCCGATGAGGAGCGCCAGCGGTTAAAGCGCATTCTGATCAGCGAGAAAGGGCAGAACTCCGGCGGGTTTATCGTGCGCACCGCGGCGGATGGCGCGAGCGAAGAGGAACTGCGCGCCGACCTGCGCTTCCTGATCAGCCTCTGGAACGAGATCAAGCAGCGCTCGGATGCAGCCAAGGCGCCGGCGCTGATCTATCACGATCTCAACTTGGTGGAGCGCATTTTGCGTGACCAGGTTTCCGATAACTTCTCGACTATCTGGGTGGACAGCGAGACGGAATACGAACGCATTGTGCGCTTCCTAAATCGGTTCCAGCCCGGCCTGGTGCGGCGGGTCAAGCTGTACACCAAGGAAACGCCGCTGTTTGAGCAGTTCGGCATCCAGGACGAGATCACCAAGGCGCTGAAGTCGAAGGTGTGGCTGAAGTCCGGCGGATCGATCGTGATCAACCAGACGGAAGCGCTGGTGGCCATCGACATCAACACCGGTAAGTACGTGGGCAAGACGGCGCGGCTGGAGGACACGATCCTCAAGACCAACCTCGATGCCATCCCGGAAATCGTGCGGCAGATCCGGCTGCGCGACCTGGGCGGCATCATCGTGATCGACTTCATCGACATGGACGAGCGCAAGAATCGCCATAAGGTGATGCAGGCGCTGGAAGAAGCGTTGAAGGCCGATCGTGCGCCATCGAAGGTGCTGCAGTTTAACGATTTCGGCCTGGTAGCCATCACGCGCAAGCGGGTAAAGCAGTCGCTCGAACGCACGCTCAGCATCCAGTGCGAGGTCTGCGCCGGCACCGGCATGGTGAAGAGCCCGACCACCGTCTGCAACGAGATCTACATCGAGATGCGCAAAATGCAGAAGCACCTCGAGCGTCACGATGTGCTGCTCCGGGTGAATCCCGAAGTGGTGAAGACCCTCAAGGCGGGGAATGGGCGCTGGTTGAATGAATTGGAAGAGATGACCGGGCGCACCGTGATCGTGAAGAGCGATCCGACGCTGCATCCGGAACAGTTCGACATCCACTAGAGTGCCTGTTAGATCGAAAAGGCCGGCCCTGTGCCGGCCTTTTCATTGCGGCGCAGAATGCATCCTCGATAGAACAACTTCGCATCTCCCCTAGTGTCCGATCATCGTGGGATCTTCGCTCCCGCGCACACTTTACTCAGAGGTTGTTCCAATGAACTGCCGTTCTTTCTTGGCCCATTGCGGGCTGGCTTCTCTTGCTGCCCTCGTAGCAGTGCCTGCCGCATTCGCACAGTCCAGTTCCAGCTCCTCTTTTACAAGCCAGGCGGAGTTCCGCACGCAGTCCGGCAGCCAGTACCCGACCAGCGGCGGCGGCTACGGCCAGGGCGGGTACAAGCAGTACCCCACCTACGGCGTCCGCGATTATCACAAGCTGGCCATCGAAGCGGGAGCTGGCTTCAACGCGCCGGTCGGCAACACGCAGAAGACGCAGACTTTCGGGTGGAACTTCACCGGCGGCGCGGGCTACAACATGTCCAAGCACTTCGGCATTCTGGCGGAGTACCAGTTCGCCCGGACCGGCATTCCGAACTCGGTGCTGGCTTCGCAGTCGGCCCCGCAGGGAAATGTGCACATCTGGTCGCTAACGCTCGACCCGATCCTCTACTACAAGACCAGCGGTGCCATCGGCGGCTATATCACTGGCGGCGGGGGCTTCTACCGCAAGCTGACGAGCTTCACCCAGCCGGTGTATGAGGGCATCGTCTGCGACTTCTATGGCTACTGCTATCCGCAGTATGGAACGGTCACGCTGAGCCATTTCTCCAGCAACCAGGGCGGCGTGAACATCGGCACCGGAATTACGCATCGCATCAGCGACACCGGGACAATGATATTCGCGGAAGCCCGCTACCTGTGGGTGGACTCACCGCGTAACTCGCCCACGCAGATTGGTTCCGGAACGGTGAGTATGATCCCGGTCAGCTTCGGCATTCGCTGGTAGGCACCTTCGCTGAACATAGAAACGCGACCCGCTGCGGGCCGCGTTTCTATGTCTGCGCTCAGTGGTAAAGCACTTCGAGAATGCCGCCCCCCAGGGTTGCCATTGGAGTAAGTGCGAGCACCGCGGCCTGGTAGAAGGCTGAGTGCGTGTGCCGCAGCTCAAATGCGGCGAGTGCAGAAATAACCAGCACCGCGAGCGCGAGCAGCAGAGCATGCACCAGCGGACGGCTGGGTGCCAGAAATGCCGTGACCACTCCTCCCGCTGCTCCGAAAATAACGCTGACCACCAGGTCCAGCACCATGGAGGCACGGCTGGGCCCCTCCCTCCCCGTCGTCGAGTCCCGAAGCAGCCTGCGGGAGATGGCCGTGGCAATTGCGGTCAGGATCGCGATGAGCAGAAATCCAGCCGCGATGGCGAGAAAAGAACGCACCATCTCGCGCATCAGCGTGGCGCGTCCGTCGCCGGGTGCGTGAGCGTGAGCGGCACGGAACCTGCGGCGGAACGGTCGTGCATCAACGCTTCCACTTCCTCCGCGGTATGCGGCAGAGCGGCGATCAGGTCTACCAGTTTGCCGTTCTCGTCTACATAAAAGACATCTTCGATGCGCACGCCGATCTTCTCTTCCGGGATGTAAATGCCCGGTTCAATGGTGAAGACTGCGCCCTTTTCGAGCGGCTTGGTGTAGTCATACGGATCGTGCACATCAATGCCGACCGAGTGCCCCAGCCCATGAATGAAGTATTTTCCGAGCGGCTGACCGTGCAGGTCCTTCCCATGCTCGTTGATGTAGTTATAGGCGACGATATCAAGCGAATCCGGAAAGCGGTGACGCGGGTCGTTGATGTGCGATTTTCCTGCGACAAACGCAGCCGCGGCCGCGCGTTGAGCGCCCAGGACGATGTTGTAGATCTCACGCTGGCGGTCCGTAAAGTGACCGCTCACGGGCACAGTGCGCGTAATATCCGACGCATACATCGAGTACTCGCCGGCCGCATCCATCACTACCACCTCGCCGCTCTCCATGGTGGCATCGTCTGCCGAGTAGTGCAGCACGGTAGAGTTCTTCCCGCTGCCGACGATAGGCGGATAGGAGGGCCGTTCGCAGCCACCTGCAAGCTGCGTGCCGTCGAGCAGTCCGGCAATTGCGCGCTCATTCACGCCGGGGCGGATGGACAGGATGGCGGCGCGCTGCGCGACGATGGAGGCATCGCTCGCCTTACGCAGAAGCGCCAGTTCGCCGGCGTCCTTGGTGGAGCGCAACGACCGGGTGAGCGTGCGCACATCCTCGAGCGCCGGCGTCCCGCTCTGCCCGAGTACAGTGCTCATCCACTCGGCTGCGTTTGTGCTTTTCGGAATGTCGGTCTGTGTCCAAAGCGGCGTGTTGTGCCGTTCGGCGAGAATGACTGGCAGTTCGGAAAGGGCGCGCACTTCCGCTACACCGGTGCGTTTCGACGCATCCGGGCTGGCTGCGTCGAGCTTGACGCCGGTGTAAAGCTCCATCCGGAGATTGCGCTGCGGAAGAAACAGGATCTCGCGATAGGGCTCTGCGGGTTGGGCTGCGGACGCGGGTACGGGCGCGATCACGACCAGCGCGGCTCCCGGTTCGTTCCAGCCCGTGAGGTAGTAGAAGTCTTCATCCTGGCGGAAGTCGAGGTATTCCGCTGAAGGTTCGTCGGCACCGAACAGAAGAGCGCGGCCGCCCTCCAGCTTCGCAGCAAGCGCCACACGGCGCGCATGGTAGGCCTGGTCCGGCTGGCGTTCCAGGGCCGTTGCGCATACCAGCGCGAGCAGGAGAAAGAGCGGGAGGCAAGAAAAGAATCGGAGCTTGATCATCGGAACCCAGTGTAAGCGCGAGCTGCGGAAATTCGACCGAAAACAAAAACCGCGCCTCCCGGCAGGAGACGCGGTTTTCTCTTACGCTGCACCGCTAAACTCGACTTCGGTTCCCAGTGATGAGTCGAAGCAGGAAGGTCAGGATCACTGCGCCGATGATGGCCACAATGATGGTGTAGATCATGCCGCCCTGGCCGCTTCCTCCCAGTGCCTGCATGATGAAACCGCCGATGATTGCGCCGATAATGCCGACGATGATGTCACCGATGGTTCCAAAGCCGCTGCCCTTCATGAGCTTGCCGGTCAAGAAACCAGCGATAAGCCCGACGATAATCCACCAGATAAGTCCATGCGCCATTCGCGAATCCCCACTTTCAAAGCAATGAAACAGAGTTAGAAGGCTCCCCACGAGTGCACGGTGGAGTAACAAGAGCCCACATGCTGCCAAGGGGTCAGATGGGAACCCGGTGGGCAACGTTGCACGAAGGGAATGAGAAAGGCGGTGGGGAGCTGCCGCCTGTGCACCCCTAAACGCCTACAGGAAACGGCTTGGGCGAAGATTCGTCCAGATTCGCGCCGGAGCGCCAGCGTTCAAACCGCCCCTGCAAGAGCGAAAGCAGGCCCGTGTACCAGTACCCGATCACGAATAACAGCAGAAAGGGAACCGTGAAGTAATTTTCGTTGGCAATGGCGTACCAGATGGTGAGGGCGAAATAGCAGCCGATGAGCAGCTCAATCCAGGGCACGATGCCGAGGCGCTTGCGATACTTGGTGGCCTTGGACTTTTCGCCCCTCTTCTCAACCCTGTACTTCGGCGTGCGCTTGAATGCGCTCTTGATCCCGAACAGGGCCTCCAGCACGGCGCGCGTGTTGGTGACTGTGAGGCCAATGCCAAGCGACATGAGGAAAGGCAGGTACAGGAAGGTCCGGCCCCACTTCTGCGGAAACAGCTCCCGCTGCGAAACCAGGTAAAAGGACGAGATAGAAAATGTAGAGGCCAGAAACAACGGCACGTCGATCAGCAGCATCTGGAACCAGCCCTGGTAGAAGCGGATGACCATGGCCGGCATCAGCAGGGTGGAAAGGACCACCATGAGCGGGTAGCTGATATTGGCGGTCAGGTGGTACACCGCTTCGATCTTGGTGTGGAAGGGCAGATCGCTGCGCAGCACGCGGGGAAGAATTTTCTTCGAGGTCTGGATGAGTCCCTTGGCCCAGCGCGCCTGCTGGGTCTTGAAGGCGGTCATCTCGATGGGCACCTCGGCCGGGCATTCCACATCCTGCAGATAGCGGAACTGCCAGCCCTTCAACTGTGCGCGATAGCTCAGGTCGGTATCTTCGGTGAGCGTGTCATGCTGCCACCCGCCGGCTTGCTCGATGGCCTCGCGCCGCCACATACCGGCAGTGCCGTTGAAGTTGAAGAAGACTCCAGCGCGGGACCGCCCGCCATGCTCCAGCACGAAGTGACCGTCGAGCAGGATGGCCTCGACCTGGGTGAGAAAACTGTAGTCGCGGTTGAGGTGGGTCCAGCGCGTTTGCACCATGCCCACGCGCGGATCGGTGAAGTGGTGCACCACGGATTGCAGCCAATCCCGCCCAGGCACGAAATCCGCATCGAAGATCGCCACCAGGTCGCCCGAAGCCTTCTTGAGGCCGTCATCGAGCGCGCCCGCCTTGTAGCCGTAGCGATTGGTGCGGTGCAGGTAGACGATGTTATGACCGAGCGCGCGATAGCGGTTTACGATGCCCGACGCTACCTCCTGCGTCTCGTCAGTGGAGTCGTCCAACACCTGGATCTCGAGCTTGTCTGCGGGGTAATCGAAATTGCAGCACGCATCGATAAGGCGGTCGATAACATACTGCTCGTTAAAAATGGGAAGCTGTACGGTAACGCGCGGCAGTTCGCGGAAGTACGCCGGCGGGAGACTCACGGCATTGCGCTTGTGTTTGTAATACAGATAGACAAGCTGATAGCGATGCATGCCGTAGAAGGCAAGAACTACCATCACTGCGAAGTAGGGGATCAGCAGCGCGGTATCGAACGGGTTCCACTGGTACAGATGTTCAAACGTCCGGTCGGCGTAATGCGTGCGGAAATAATGGCTCAGACCCCGCTGTTGATAGAGCCACAGGGCAGCCACGTATGGAAGCCGCAGGCAAGCGCCGGAGAAGCTCGACGGCAATTGAAAAAAGGGCAGAAACAGGGTCATATCTCCGCACGGCCAGGGTAATGATTCATTGTACGGGAGGCTCTCGTTACCAGTGGAGAAGGCATTGGCGGTAGAGCAGGTCGCGCGCCACGGGCGCAAAGCCGGCGTCGCGAATGATCCTTCGCAGTTCGGCTTCCCCACTGTGATGCGCGGGCTGCCGGCGCGCGGTCCAGCGAGGCGCGATCACGCCAGCATCGTCTGCGCCAAAACGTAGTGCCAACTCCAGCACCTTGGGTCCCTGGATGTCCCAGCCTGCCTGGATGTGCGGGATCGACTCCAGCATGAGGCGTGCGATGGCCAGTGTTGTGAGGTAATCGGCGGCAGTGGCTTCTTCCTCGCGGCGCGCTGTGGGCCCCTGGGGATGAAAGACGCATAGCTGACATGCGACGAACCCGCCGGTCTCTTCCTGCACGCGACGCAGCGCGTCCAGGCTACGGACTCGCTCCTCCGGCGTTTCTCCGCGGCCCATCACCACCGTAGCGACCGACGGCATGCCAAGCAGGTGAGAGGCGCGGTGTACGGCGAGCACTTGCTCGAATGGAACGGGTCCCGTGTTGCCGTCGTCTGTGTCCGGGCCGATGGACGAGATACCGTCTTGCTGCAATCGTTTGAGAAGCTCCGCGATGGAAGCACCCTGTACGATTGCCGTCATGGCGATTGCGGTCGCCCCGGGTCCGTGCAGCCCGATACCGGGGAAGCGGGTCCGTAACTCCGCGAGGGCTGTGTCTTCCCCGTCCTTCACGATCACCGGGGCGGGCAGTACGACGTCCACCACACCATCGTCTGCATTCTCAGCAGCGGCGTCGAGCAGGCGCTCAGGTTGAATTGGATCGCTGCGCAGCACGGTGTAGGTGACTGTGTTTTGAGGGTGGAGCGCGCGTCGCAGCGCATCTGCTTCCATTCCCAGGGCGATCAGGTCATTGCTCGCAAGCGCACGGGCCGCGGCTTCCGGAGTGAGTGCCATGTGTTGTTATGGTAACAATCCGCTTGCACCCATACGCAGATTCGGGTCCAAGGTTGTTCAGGACTCTTCATCTCTGGCATGATCGGAGTACTCATCGGCCAAGATTGGAAATGGAGGTGTCGGTCATGCGGAGTTCGTGTGCGACTCGAACAGGTCAGGTCCTTGTTTCGCTTCTTGCGTGTGCCGCCCTGGTTCTGGGCGGCGCGGTTTGCAGCTATGCCGAAGATACCGCCCCCGCGCAGGCTGGCACCCCGGATGTAATCGTCTTTACCAATGGCGATCAGTTGACGGGCAAACTTCTTCGCGTAGTGGAGGACACCGTCACCTTTCACAGCGACATCGCCGGCGACGTCAGCGTGAAGCGGGACAAGGTGAAATCGATTCGTACCGCCCAGCAATTTGCGGTGCTGCGCAAGGGGCAGAAGGTGGGCCCCAAGACTCCGCCGGCGGGAGTGCCTCGTGGTACGGTGAGCGTGCAGGACGGCAACGTCGCTGTAAGCTCCGCGGCGGGAGAAACGAAGCAGATTCCCCTGAGCGATGCGAGCTACTTGATCGACGAGAAGACCTTTGAGACAGAGGTGATTCGCGAGCCCAGCTTCTTCTACGGGTGGAACGGGGCGATCACACTCGGGGCAACACTGGTGCAGGCGACGCAGACCAGCCAGACTCTGACCGGCGCGGCGACCCTGGTGCGCATCATTCCGTCTTCCGACTGGCTGAATCCGCGCAACAAGACCATCTTCGACCTTACCGCCAACTATGGGCTGGTCACGCAGCCGTTCATCGCCGGGGTACAGCCGGCTTCGAGTGCGAAGACGAATATCCTGCACGGCGATGCGGAGCGCGATCAGTACTTCAGCCCGCGTGCATACGGGCTGGTAGCTGCGAGCGCCGATCACAACGTCGGCTCCGGCTTGCAGTTACAGCAGATCTATGGCGGCGGTGCCGGCTGGACGGTGATCAAGGAAGCGAAGCGGCAGTTTGACCTGAAGGGCGACCTGCACTACGAGCAGCAACAGTTCTATAACGGCAGCAACAGCCCGAACGGCACGCCGAATGTAAACATCATCGGCGCGAACGTTACGGAAACCTTCCTGCAGAAGCTGCCGCGCGGACTGCTGTTTAACGAGAGCGCGACGATCACGCCGGCCTTTAATGTCCCGAGAGCCTACTCCGCACTCGCGCTGGCGAACCTGAATTTCCCGGTCTACAAGCGGCTCAGCTTCACGCTGGGCGCGCAGGATAACTTCCTGAACGACCCGCCGCTTGGGTTCCGCAAGAACACGTTCCAGTTCACCGCCGGCGTGACCTACGCTATTAAGTAATTATTGGGTCGGAACGGAAGCATCGCTCGGTCCGCTTTCGCCGGGGAGGGGCTGCTTCAGCATTTCCAGCACGTTGCCGGGAAGCGGCTTGTCCGCGTTTGCCAGCAGGAGTGAAACCTGCCACATCTGCGTGGAACTCAATGCCTTACGGAACGAGGGCATCGCGCTTAGCCGGATGCCGTTGTCCACCTTCCAGTAGGTTTCGCCGACGGGATCGTCGCTGACGCCGACCACGCCGTGGCCGTGCGGCTGCCATAGCTGCGGCGCCACGGGGAAGACCATGTTGGCGAACGGCGTGGGCCTGCCGTAGAGGCCGTGGCAGCCCGCGCACTGATCGCGGTAAATGTGCGCGCCGGCTTCGAGGTTGGTCTGGCTGGGCTCAATCGGCGCCTGCTTGGGAGCTTCGCGATCGATCCTCTGGTTCAACGGCACGTGCACCAGTGCTGCCTCCAGCGGGAACGATGGATCCGAAACGGCGACCGGAACATGACCGAAGCGAAGATACGCGAGAACAACAATGGGAACGATGAGAATGCCAACGATGATCCCCAGCAAAAAACCACGCATAGAGACGGCCTTTCTCCCGTTGCTTGGTGAACGGGGTTGCTTGCCTCAGATGCAGCCTGCGGGCGGCGCACCCTGAGAAGTGCTTCGAGATGCTTTAATACTAATGAAAGCACTCGAAAATTGGGTTTCAAGCAAGCAGCCGAGCAGTGGAGGCTCAGCATTCATGCGTTATGGCAAGACCCTGGGATACCTCGCGTATCCGCTTCTGACTTTTTCTTTTGTGGCAGGCGTGCAGGCCAAGGCACAGACCGCGCCCGATCCGGCGGCGAATCAGCAGGAGGGCAATGCGCCGGCACAGCAACAGCAGAGCGCTCCGGACACGACGGCGCCTGCGGCCCAGACTTCACCATCGTCGGAGGCACCAGCCGCGCAGACGCCGGCCGCGCCCGCTTCGCAATCCGCCACTCCGAGCTATCCCGGCGAGCAGGATCGCGTGCGCCTGGCGCGTGAAGCGCAGGCACGCGTGCGCGCTCGCCGGCAGCAGCGGACGCAGGCGATCATCCAGGACACCTACAGCCATAAATACGAAGTCTCGGTGGGCTATGCGTACCTGCGCTTCCGGCCGGGCCACTCACTGCAGCACGCGACCGAAACCGGCTGGAACGTCGATTGGACCGACTACATCGGGCAGAAGCTCGGCATCACGGCGGACTTCCGCGGCTATTACGCGAATGCCTATGTGGGGAACAACCCATACGGTCTGTTCAAGCCGGCGATCAGCAACTATTCGCTGATGGGTGGGCCGCAGTATCGCTTTTACCAGCATAAGAACTGGGGCGTAAGCGGCCAGGTGTTGGCGGGCGTGAGCCGCAGTCTCTTTGATGGCGACTCGAACGGCTTTCCGGGGACGCTGCTCGGGCTCTATCCGAACGAGTGGAGCTTTACCGCAGCCGCCGGTGTACCCATCGACTACAACGTGAGCCCGGCACTCGCCGTTCGCGTCACGCCGACCTACTACCTCACCACCTTCGGCGGAGAGACGCAGAACAATCGCGGCTTCACGCTGGGAGTACTCTACCGCTTCGGACGCAGATAGCAGACGCTGGAGCGAGCAGGAAAAAGGCCGGAAGCGTGTGCTCCCGGCTTTTCTGTTCCTACGCCTTTACCTTGGCATCGCGCTCCCGCGCGGACTCCAGCGGATGCTGCGGCTCGGTCATGCGCACCGGATCGAGGATTTCGCTGATTTCGGCTTCGCTGAGCAGGTTTTTCGAACGCGCGATCTTGATGATCGACTCGCCGGTCGCGACCGACTCCTTCACAATCTCCGCCGCCTTGGCATAGCCGATGTAGGGATTCAGCGCGGTGGCCAGCGATACCGTGCTCTGCGCGTAGAAGTCGCAGCGGTCCTTGTTTGCGGTAATACCGGCGATGCAGCGATCGTTGAACTGACGCAGCATGTTGGCCAGGATGGTCGTGCTCTGCAGCACGCTGTACGCCATGGTCGGCATCATCACGTTCAGCTCAAGCTGGCCGCCCTGCACCGCCATGGCCACCGCGGTGTCGTTCCCCACCACCTGGAAGCTGACCATGGCTGCCAGTTCCGGCATGACGGGGTTGATCTTGCCGGGCATGATGGAAGAGCCGGGCTGGAGACTGGGCAGATAGATCTCTGCGAAGCCGGTATTGGGGCCGGAAGAGAGCAGGCGAATGTCGTTCGAGATGCGGATGACCTCGAGCGCCAGACCGCGCAAGGCGGCGCTCACGTCGGCCATGCCGGCATTGCTCTGCATGGCCCAGCGCATATCGGGGGCGGGCACCAGCTTCTGGCCGGAGATGCGGGCCAGGTTGGCCACTGCTTTCTCGCGATAATCGGGATGCGTATTGATACCGGTTCCAACGGCGCTGCCGCCCAGGCCGAGTTCCCGCAGAGAATCGCTGGCGAGCTGAATGAATTTCTTCGCCTTCTCGATGGCCAGCCCGTAAGCGGCAAACTCCTGGCCGAGGCGGATGGGCACCGCGTCCTGCATGTGCGTACGGCCGGACTTCATGATGCCGTCGAACTCCTGCGCCTTCTGGCGGAAGGTCGCGGCCAGCGTGTCCAGCACGGGGTAGAGCGTTTCGAGCGTGAGCAGCGTACCCACCCGCATAGCGGTGGGGAAGACGTCATTGGTGGACTGCCCATAGTTCACGTGATCATTGGGATGGACGTCCGTGTACGCACCCAGAGGGCCGCCGAGTATCTCGTTCGCCCGGTTGGCGATGACCTCGTTGCTGTTCATGTGAAAGCTGACACCGGCCCCGGCCTGGAAGGTATCGACCACGAACTGGTCGTTCCACTTACCATCGATGACCTCCTGCGCGGCCGCAATGATGGCGTCGGCGCGTCGGCTATCGATCAGGCCCAGCTCCTTGTTGGCCTCCGCGGCAGCCCGCTTCACCATGCCAATGGCCCGCATGAGCAGAGGGTGGGCACGCATGCCGGAGATCGGGTAATTCTCTACAGCACGTGCGGTCTGTGCGCCGTAGTAGGCGCGCTCCGGCACTTCTACAAATCCGAGCGAATCTTTTTCTTTGCGAACGGCTGACATAAGAAGCGGGCTCCTGTGAGGTCGGGAGAGCAAATAGGGCAACCGGTCAGTATAGGGCGAAATGAGGTGGGGGCGAAGCGAGAGAGGCAGCGAGTCCGAGCGGAGGGCGGTATAGCGGCGCCTGGCGGGAGCAAGAGGCCGAGCGGCTTCGGAATCGAAATGGGGCGCGCCGAACAGACGCGCCCGGGGCAGGTCCGGTGCTACTGAATTTCCGGCGTTCCGCGCCGCATGTAAACGCCCGCGCCGCCGGCGATGACCGCGATCCCGCAGGCGACGATGAAGTAATAGATCATGGGTCGCGCCATCCCCGGCGAGTACTGCCAATCCTGCCCAACCCACAGGGTAAGCAGGACAGCCATGATGACGAACATGCCGGAGATGGTGAGCAGGAAGGTGCCGGTACGCCGGCGCATATCCAGGCGCTGCACCTGTGCGGGAGTGAGGTCGCGTTCTTCGGGGGGAAGGCTCATGTTGGCCATGCGGTCAGTGGTCTCCTGGTATCCGGCTTCAGCGAAACGGGCCGGAGCCCGTCGCAAGCAAGCGCCAGTATAGCGGATGCATCCTATGCATGTGGAGGAGAGAAGATGATTCCATCTCGCGGTTATGCCGCACAGCACGCCAAGGCACCCCTGGGGCCGTTTCAATTTGAGCGCCGCGATCCGGGGCCGCACGATGTGGAGCTCGAGATCAAGTACTGCGGCGTATGCCATTCCGATATTCACCAGGTGCGCGACGAGTGGGGAGGTTCGATCTTTCCCATGGTCCCAGGGCATGAGATCACGGGCATCGTTACGCGCGTCGGGAGCGAGGTAAAGCGCTTCAAGAAAGGCGATCTGGCGGCCGTCGGCGTAATGGTGGATTCCTGCCGGGAATGCCGCAACTGCAAGGGGGGGCTTGAGCAGTATTGCGAGAAGGGCATGGTGGGGACCTACAACGCGCGCGAATGGAACGGCGACGTGACGTATGGGGGGTACTCCAACAACATCGTGACCGACGAGCACTGGGTGTATCACTTGTCGCCCAAGCTGGACTTGGCGGCCGCTGCGCCGCTTCTATGCGCCGGCATTACCACCTACTCGCCACTGCGGCACTGGGGCGTGGGCCCGGGCAAAAAGGTTGGCGTGGTCGGGCTCGGCGGACTGGGGCATATGGGATTGAAGTTCGCCCATGCGCTTGGCGCTTATGTGGTGCAGTTCACCACTTCAGCGGGCAAGGAAGAAGACGCGAAGCGGCTGGGGGCAGATGAGGTGGTGCTTTCGAAGGATCCCGATGCCATGGCCAAACATGCGGGCAGCTTCGACTTTATCCTCGACACTGTGTCGGCACCCCATGACATCAATACCTACCTGAACCTGCTGGCGCTGGATGGAGCGCTGGTGCTGGTAGGTCTTCCGGAGACGCCGATTCCCGTGAGTGCGTTTTCCCTGGTCACGAATCGCCGCTCGCTGGCCGGTTCCATGATCGGCAGTGTCAAGGAAACGCAGGAGATGCTGGATTTCTGCGCGGAGCACAATATCGTGTCGGACATTGAGGTGATTCCGATCCAGAAAATCAACGAGGCGTATGAGCGCGTGCTGAAGAGCGATGTGAAATATCGCTTCGTGATCGACCTGGCGTCGCTGGACGAGAAGTAGATACAGAGGGCGCGCACGCCGGAGAGTGCGTGTCCTGCAGCTACGCTGTCATTCCAGGCGCGCCTAAGCCATCGTTCTGAACGCGAGCGATGAATCCAGACGAATATGTGCAGGCGTGTGGCGATGCATGGATTTTTCGCTGCGCTCAGAATGACGAGGTTCCCCTTCGGGATGAAGTCCTTCCGCTCAGCATCCGGAGCCGGTTACAGAAACGCGACTGACTGGATCCCGGCGATCTCGAAGCGCTTGCGGCAGCGGATGTTTTTGCACCCGACCATGTCGTCGCGGCGCACCATGTAGGACTGCGCCTTGGCGAAGCGGGCGCGATCGCGCTCGTCAGCGTGACGTGGAATGGACGTCTTCTTGCGGCGAACCAGCCAGCTCACCTGGTACTCGTCTGCCTTGCCGCAATGGGGACAGGTGAGTGTGTGGTTGCGCTGCTCGGCTCGTTCGTCGAAGAAATCACGCTCTTCCATGGGGGACCGCCTTATGAGTTGCCGTGCAGGCTTGGCTCTTCCGGCAAAGTATTCCATACTCGTGGCGGACGGGACAAACCCGCTAATCTGCTGCAGGCCGATGATGAAAAAGAAACGACCAGGAAAGTTTTCCATCACCAAGGCCGTGAAAGCCAACGCGCGGGAGCGTGTGGGTCAGCCGCGGCCAGAGCGCGTGATACCGAGCGAAGGCCGCGAGAGCCGGCGCGAACGCAGGCATAAGGAAACGTTGGCGCTGCTGCTAGCGGGGAGGGAATAGAGACAATGACGGGTGTGTATGGGCTGGGCGGGGTTTTCCTGCGGGCGCGCGATCCGGAGGCACTGTATCGCTGGTATGAGAAGCATTTCGGGATCGAGCGCAAGAAGGGCGCGCTTGTGTTTGCGGCTGAGAACACGCCAGGGGACACACTGTTGGCTTTCTTCCCGCAGAACACGGAGTACTTCGGTCCGAGCGGGCAACCGGCGATGCTGAACCTGCGCGTGCGCGACCTGGATGCCACCTTGGAACGCCTGGGCGCGGCGGGTGTGGAGATCGATCCGAAACGTGACGACTACCCCTTTGGCCGCTTTGCCTGGATCACCGATGGGGAGGGGAACCGGGTGGAGTTGTGGGAGGCGAAGAGCGCGGGCCAGCAGGGGTGACCTAGGCCGGAGTAGGATGCTAGAGCAGCCAGCGTGCTGCGGAGATCGGGGATTCGGAGGAAGAGTTACACGTGAACAAAGGGCTACTGTTCAAGGCGGCGATGTGTATGGGCCTGGGTATGACGGCTCTGACGTGCTGGGCGCAGCAGGATGCAGGGCGTCCGCGCATTACGGGCATCTCGCACATGGCGGTCTATGCCAGCGACGCCGCGGGATCGGAACACTTCTACAAAGATGTTTTGGGCGCCCTGAAGGGCACGGACCCGGAGAGCTCAAGCGGTGCGCGGTATTACTTCAGCGCAACACAGTTTGTGGAGGTGCTGCCTTTGCCCGCCGACCACGGCATCAGCCGCATGGACCACGTGGCCTGGAATACCGACGACGTGAACGCAATGCACAGCTACCTTTCCGGCAAGCAGACGCCCGGCATCACCGCGGTGCAAACGGGCAGCGACGGCAGCCGCTGGTTCGAGGTGAAGGACCCGGAAGGGAACCGGGTGCAATTTGTGCAGGCGTCAGGTACAAATCCGAGCGGGATGGAAAGCGCGCACCCTATCAGCACGCGCGTCATCCACGTCGGCTTCCTGGTGCATGACCGCTCGGCCGAAGACCAGTTCTACAAGGGCGTCCTCGGCTTCCGCCCGTACTGGTACGGAGCGATGCAGCCGGGCAAGGTGGATTGGATTTCGCAGCAGGTACCGAACGGGTATGACTGGCTGGAATACATGATGGTGGGCGAAGGCTCCGACTCGCCGACTGACAAGGTGGATGCTCGACAACTGGGCGTGCTCAACCACTTTTCGCTGGGCGTGCCGAACATGGAGCAGGCCATGACCACGCTGATCAGCGCCGACCGCCTGAGCCCGCGACACGACGGTCCACAGATGGGCAAGGATGGCAAGTGGCAGGCCAACCTATATGACCCGGACGGAACGCGAGTCGAACTGATGGAGTTCCAGCCGGTGATGAAGCCGTGCTGCTCTGCATTTACCGCGGAGAGCCCAACCAAGTAGCGAATTGCGCGATAGCTGAGGCCGCACATCCGTTCTCGGTACCGAAGTGATCCGGACCCGCTAACCGGGGGTGTTCCGCGATCCCTCTCAGCCGCTCGGCAGATGAGGACGCGGTGTAGACTCTGGAGTTGGTGGCCAGCATTTCATCGTCGCACAAGCAACAGCCGCAGCTCGGTTTCCTGTTTTCCGAGCCGGAACCAGTTTCGCCGCCGGCCGCAGCGCCGTGCGTCCCCGAGCCGAGACGGCAACGCCGCTGGACAGTGGCCGAACTGGTGGGCGAGGTACGCGCGCACATCGAGCGCGTGTACGCCGATTGCTGGGTCGAAGGCGAGATCTCGAATTTCCGCCCTGCCCCATCCGGGCATCTGTACTTCACATTGAAGGACGGCAACGCACAGTTGCCCGTCGTGCTCTTTCGCAAGCAGGCCATCTTGCTGCGGTTTCGCCCGGAAGATGGGCTGCAGGTGGTGGTGCGCGGCAAGGTTTCCGTGTACGAGCAGCGCGGCCAGATGCAGCTTGTGGCGGAGACCCTGGAGCCGATCGGCGCAGGGTCGCTGCAGATCGCGTTTGAACAGCTCAAAGCCCGTCTTGCGGCCGAGGGTCTGTTTGCCGAGGAGCGCAAGCGTCCGCTTCCACTCTTTCCCAGGTGTGTCGGCGTTGTCACCTCTCCCACTGGTGCGGTGATCCGCGATTTCCTGAACGTGGCGGGCCGGCGGTTCGCCGGGCTGCACGTGCTGCTCCACCCGGCGGTGGTGCAGGGCGACTCTGCGCCGGCGGACATCGCCGCGGGCATTCTGTACTTCAACCAGACGCGCTGCGTGGACGTGATCGTCATTGCGCGCGGCGGCGGGTCGCTGGAAGACCTGGCGCCCTTCAATTCCGAACTGCTGGCGCGCGCCATCGCGGAATCGGAGTTGCCGGTTGTCTCGGCCGTGGGCCACGAGACGGACTTCACCATTGCGGACTTTGTTGCCGACCTGCGTGCGCCAACGCCCTCGGCCGCTGCCGAGCTGATCACGGCGGCGCTGCACCGGGTCGAGGACCGCGTCGAAGAGCTGCATCTGCGGGTGACAAGGGCCATGCGTTACCGCATGATGATGGCCAACGAGCGCTATGGCCGCGTGGCCGCCGCGGCCAGCTTTGCGCGCGTGCAGGATGCGCTTGGGCGGCGGCAGCAGCGTGTGGACGAGCTGCTTTTCCGGCTGGAGCGGCTGTGGCGCCAGCGCCATGCACGCGGCTGTGCGGCGTTGCAGCAGGCCACGGATCGCCTGCTCCGGCAGGATGTCTCGCGTCGTCTGCGCGAGAGCGCCGATGCTGTGCTGCGGCTTCAGGTACGGCTGGCGCGCGCCCAGGAAGGCCAGCTGCAGCGCCATTCAGCGCGGCTGGGCACCGTAAATGCGCGATTGGAAAGCCTTTCGCCGATGGCGGTGCTGGAGCGCGGCTATGCCCTGGTTTTCCGGGCAGATGGCACCCTGCTGCGGGACGCGGCCCAGGCCGAGATCGATGATCCAATCACCACCCGGCTGGCGGCAGGCACCGTCGAAAGCCGGATTACCGGAAAGAGAGCATGAGAAGACTATTTGGAACAGACGGCATTCGCGCCGTGGCCGGCGAGGCGCCGCTCGATCGCAAAACGACTTACGCGACCGGGGTGGCGCTGGCCCACTCACTGCAGCAGAAGCAGCGTGACGTGCGCGTGCTGCTGGGCATGGACACACGCGAATCGAGCACGTGGATTGCGGGGGTACTCGCTGCGGGGCTGCGCCAGGGCGGTGCTGCGGTGGAGAGCGCGGGCGTCATCACCACGCCCGGTGTTGCCTATCTTGCACGCACTCACGGTTTCGCCGCAGGCGTGGTCATCTCGGCCTCGCACAATCCCTGGCAGGACAACGGGATCAAGGTATTTGGCGGCGATGGCTACAAACTGCCCGATCCGGTGGAGCTGGCAATTGAGGACGAGATCTTCCGCCGGTTGGACAGCGAAACCGCGCCTGCGGAAGACGCGACGCCGGCGCCAAAGCAGGAGCCGAAGTATCGGCGTGAGTATGAGTATTTCCTGCGGGCCGCTGTGCCGGGCCTGAACCTGGCAGGCAAGCGCATCGTCGTGGATTGCGCGAATGGTGCGGCTTCGGCCATTGCGCCCGAGCTCTTTGCGGAGCTGGGCGGCGACGTGCATCTGACGCATGCGCATCCCGACGGGCGCAATATCAACGCAGATTGCGGGGCGCTGCATCCCGAAGTGGTGGCGCGCGAGGTGGTAGGCGAGGGCGCCGAGCTGGGTATTACGCTCGATGGCGATGCGGACCGCGCGCTGTTTGCCGATGCGAAAGGGCGCGTGGTGAACGGGGATGCGGTGCTGCTGCTGGCCGCGCGCGACCTGAAATCGCGCGGCGAACTCAACGGCGATCTCGTAGTCGCGACGACGATGTCCAACATGGGATTGGAAGCGGCGCTGGGACGCGACGGTATTCGCATGCTGCGCGCGCCGGTGGGCGACAAATATGTGCTGGAGCAGATGCAGCAGCACCAGGCCTCGCTGGGCGGCGAGCAGTCGGGGCACATCCTGTTTCCAGCGCGGAGCACGACCGGAGATGGCCTGCTGACTGCGCTGGTGATACTGGATATTGTGCAGCGTTCGGGCAAGTCGCTCGACGAGCTGGCGGCGGATCTGAAGGTGTTTCCGCAGGTGATTGTGAATGTGCGGGTGCGGGAAAAGCGGCCGCTGGACCAGGTGCCTGCGGTGGCGGAAACGATTCACGAAGCGGAGACGGCGCTGGCGAAGAACGGGCGCGTGGTGGTGCGCTATTCGGGCACGGAGGCGCTGGCTCGCGTGATGATCGAGGCGGAATCCGAGGAGAGTATGCGCCTGCACGCGGACCGCATTGCGGCGGCGATTCGGGCGGAGCTCGGCGTGTGAGGGGAGGTCTGTGGTCTCCCACCATTCGCGGGACAGCTGCTCAGGATGGGGCACCCGGGGCACGGACAGTTACTTGAAGTACCAAGTGCGTGTAACCTGAGCAGCAATCTCAGGAACTCATCCGGTCGACCGCGCCAGTACAGGTTTGGCCCCGCTCTTTCTCAACACTTTCCAACGTGTAAATGATCTCCATCGTTCACCTAGGCTTAAATTCTGCTTAGTCTCATTTGCTAGCTTAGGTCGCGCCAGTTGTGGCCGGTGCCTACGTCGGCGACGATGGGGACTTTGAGTTCCACTACGTCTTCCATCTCTTCTTTCACCAGCGTGCGCATGCGGTCCACTTCGTCTTCGGGGACGTCGAAGAGCAGCTCGTCATGCACCTGCAGGGTCATGACCGATTGCAGCTTCTCCTCGCGCAGGCGCTCGTCGATGCGGATCATCGCGATCTTGATCATGTCAGCGGCGGTGCCCTGTAAAGGTGTGTTGACGGCGGTTCGCTCGGCGAAGCCGCGCATGTTCGCGTTGCGGCTCTGGATATCCGGGATAGGACGCACGCGGCCAAACAATGTGCGCACGCCTTGCGTGGCGCGGGTTTCGGCGAGCACGCGTTCGATGTGCTGCTGCACGCCAGCGTAGCGCGCGAAGTACGTGTCAATGTACAGGCGCGCTTCGTTCTGCGAGATGCCGAGCTGCGCCGCCAGTCCGAAGGGCGAAATGCCGTAGACGATGCCGAAGTTGACGGCCTTCGCGCGGTTGCGCACCTCCTTGCTCATGGCGGAAGGCGACACGCCGAAGACCTCCGATGCGGTGAGCGTATGGATGTCTTCGCCGGTCTGGTAGGCGCGCAGCAGCAGCGGATCTTCGGAGTAGTGCGCCATCAGTCGTAACTCGATTTGCGAGTAGTCGGCAGACATGAAGACGCGGCCCGGCGCGGCAATGAACGCGGCGCGGATTTCGCGGCCGAGCTCAGTCTTAATCGGAATGTTCTGCAGGTTGGGATTGGTCGATGACAGGCGCCCGGTGGCTGTGCCCACCTGATTGAACGTGGTGTGCACGCGGCCCGCGGTGTCGGCCAGCAGCGGCAGCGAATCCACGTAGTTGGACTTCAGCTTGGCGAGCTGCCGGTATTCCAGCACCAGGCGGGGCACGGGGTCGTGCGTGGCCAGCTCCTCGAGCACGTCCTGGGCAGTGGAGATGACCTTGCCCTTGCCGTACTTGATCGGCTTGGCGAGCTTCATCTTGTTGAAGAGAATGTCGCCGAGCTGCTTGGGCGAGTTGATGTTGAAGCGGTGGCCGGAGCGCTCGTAGATCTCTTCTGCGAGGCGGTGCATTTCACTCGCCAGGCGACCGGACATGCTCTGCAGCACGGCGGAGTCCACGCGCACGCCCGCCTGCTCCATGCGCAGCAGCACCGGCACGAGCGGCAGGTCGATAGTCTGGTAGATCGAGCGCGTCTGCTGCTGGTCGATGTCCGCGCGCAGCAGCGGGCCGAGCACATGCACGGCATGCGCCTGCTCCAGAAGTTGCCGCTCGCCGGTTTCCTTGAGCGGGCTGTTGGTGAAGCGCGCAGCCACATCGGCCAGCCGGTGCGTGGCGTGGGTCGGGTTGACGAGGTACGAATAGAGCATCACGTCGTCCTCCACGCCGCGCGGCGTGATGCCGTGCTGCTGGAGGATGCGCAGGGTGGCCTTTAGATCGTGCACCGTCTTGGGGACGGAGGGGTCTTCCAGCAGCGATTTGAGGCGCGCGCCCGCAGGTGAGTTCAGACCGATGCGCAGGGCGCTTGCGGAGTCCACAGCGACGGCCACGTAGTGCTCCTGCCCGGAATCCTGCTCCCTCCGCTCTGCCGTCTCGACCGCATCGAGCAGTGACATGGTCTGCTGTGCGGGAGCCTCTTCTTCCGCCGGATCGGCGTCGGTCTCGCTGACCTGTTCGGCCGCAACTTCGAGTGGAGAGGTGTCGAGTGCGAGGGCGAAGCCGCGTTCCCGCCCGGCGGTGAAGAAGCCTTCGAGCTGCGCGTCTGTGGGATCGAGAACGAGATCGATGTCTGCCGCGTCCGCAGCAGGGGCGAGTTCCTTTAGCAGAGTGGTGAACTCGAGTTCGCTGAACAGAGCGCGGCAGGTGGCGAGGTCAGGCGCCTGCGTGCGCATTTGCTCCACGTCCAGCGAAACCGGCACCTCGCAGTGGATGGTGACCAGTTCCTTGCTCAGCAGGATGGTGTCGCGGTTTGCCTGCAGCGATTCGCGATAGGTCTTGCGCTTCACTTCGTCTGCGCGATCGAGTGCTGCTTCTACGCTGCCGAACTGCTGGATCAGTTCGAGCGAGCCCTTTTCCCCGATCCCGGGAGCGCCGGGGATGTTGTCGATCGAATCCCCACGCAGGGCCATCACGTCTACCACCTTGTGCGGCGGCACACCGAAGGTCTCCTCGACCTTGGCGGGATTCAGGATCAGGTTGTCCTTGGTGGGATTGAGAACCTGGATCTGATCGGTCACAAGCTGCAGCATGTCCTTGTCGCTGGAGACGATGTAGACGCAGTGCCCCGCGGCTGCAGCCTGGTTGGCAAGCGTGCCAATCAGATCGTCAGCTTCAAACCCCCCGTACTGCAGGATGGGGATGTGGAAGGCTTCCAGTGCGCGGCGAATGTAGGGAACCTGCTGCGCGAGGTCGGGCGGCATGGCGACACGGTTTGCCTTGTAACCGCCGTAGTCGATCTCGTCGAACTGCTGCGTCTTGATGTTCCATTTACGTACGGAGGTGATGCTCCTGGCGCGCTCGTCACGGAAGACGGGATCGCTGGTATCGAAGATCGCCGCGAAGTACTCGGGCTGAAAGTCTTTGCGCAGCTTGTTGATCATGTTGACGAACACGTAGGTGGCCGCAGTCGGCACGCCGGTGCGCGTGGACATGGGGCGCGCACGCTGCATGGCGTGGTAGGCGCGAAAGATGAACGACATCGCGTCGAGCAAAAAGATGGGCGGCTTCTCGTTCCGGGGCGTCGCGTTAGTCTCTGGCATGGGCGTATGGGCTGCCATTCAGTGTAAGGCTAGGCGATAAACATGCAGTCGCCGTAGGAGAAGAAGCGGTACCGCGCTGCCACGGCGTGCTCGTATGCGCGGAGCGTGTTCTCCCGTCCGGCAAACGCGGAAACCAGCATGAGTAGGGTGGACTGCGGCAGGTGAAAGTTGGTCAAAAGCGCGTCCACCATGCGGAATTTGTAGCCTGGCGCGAGAAAAATGCTGGTAGCGCCGCTGCCGGGAGTGAGCATGCCATCCGCGGACTGCGCCGCACAGTGCTCCAATGTGCGCACGGTGGTGGTGCCCGCGGCCACCACTCGCCGGCCCTGCTTGCGTGCGGCGTTTACCGCAGCGGCCGTTGCTCTCCGGCAGGGTGTAGTGCTCGGTATGCAGATGGATCTCGTCCAACCGCGACACCCGCACGGGCTGGAAAGTGCCCAGGCCCACGTGCAGTGTGATGTAGACGATCTCTACACCACGTTCCGCAATTCGCTCCAGGATTTCCGGCGTGAAGTGCAGGCCGGCCGTGGGCGCAGCCACCGAGCCACGCTCTGCCGCGTAGACTGTCTGATAGCGCTCGCGGTCGGCGGCGTGATCGGCGCGATGGATATAGGGTGGCAGCGGCATGTGCCCGATCCGCTCAATTTCGCCGTAGAAGTCTTCGACGGGGGAGAAGCGGAGAAGGCGCTCGCCCAACTCGCCGCGGTCCAGCACCTCGGCCCGGAGCAGCGGGCCGGCATCGGTTTCCGCAGCGCGGAACTCGAGATGCTCGCCCACGCGGACCTTTTTGCCAGGCCTGACCAATGCCCTCCACTCCCACGCGCTCTGCTGTTCCGTAAGCAGCACTTCGATGCGTCCAGACGGCGCTTGTGCGGATGCGCCTGCGGCGACACGGCGGGCGAACAAGCGAGCCGGCAGCACGCGGCTATTGTTCAGTACCAGCACGTCGCCGCAGCGCAGCAGGTCTGGAAAGCTGCGAAACTCCTCATCGCGCCAAGCGCCGGTACTGCGATCGAGCGCCAGCATGCGGGAGGTGCCGCGCTCCGCGGGCGGTTCCTGTGCGATCAGCTCTTCTGGAAGAAGGAAATCGAAATCGGTGACAAGCACGCGTTCTTATTTTAGGGGGTTCGCGCGGGATGTTCTGCGGTATCAGGAACGAGCAGCCAAGTCCGGCGCGGCTGCAACGGCTTCCGCATAGTGCCGCAGCTCTTCCATGGCCTGCTCCACTTCCACGCGTTTCGCTTCCAGCGCGGCTTCGTCCAGTTCGCGCGGTATCTCTACTGCGCGACCCCAGGCCACGACTACGCGGGAGAACGGCTTGGGAATGAGGAAGCCGTCCCAGGAGCGCAGCTGCCATGCCCGCGCAGGCGCGAAATAAAAACAGCCTACCGGCAATCCGGTGAGCTGGCCCAGCTTGATGGCCCCGGGCTTGAGCTGGTATCGCGGGCCGCGGGGGCCGTCCGCCGGGAACACCGCCGAAGCGCCGTTGTTGACCGCTTGCGCCAGAGCAAGCAAGCCGGAGACGCCACCGCGGGAACTGGAGCCACGCACCGTAAAAAAGCCGAGACGCTCGATGGTCTGCGCGATCAATGCGCCGTCGAAGCTTCGGCTGATGAGCAGCGTGGTGCGCGGACGTCCGTGGAAGTAACAGGCCGCCGAAAGCAGGCAGCGGTGCCAGAAGCAGCCGATGCCGCGCTCCTCCCACCCATAAACGTGCCCGCCCGGCGCGCACACCGTCTCATATCGAAGGGTGGCATGGAGGACGCGCAGCAGTGCCGCCGCAAGCAGCGGGATCACGGAGAGCAGTACACGCTGTGCAGGAGAGAAGTGTTGCTCGGTATCTGCTGGCATGGTGGCCGACGAGGACCACTGTAGCGCATTCACAGAACCGATGCAGCGACGCGCTCCTCCCCGTCCATGGCCGCGGGCTGTGGGCTGTAACATCAAAACTGTGCTGGCTCTCGATACACAGATTCAGTTTGTAAAAGGCATTGGGCCGCGCATTGCCGAGACGCTGGCCGCCAAGGACATCCATACCGTAGAAGATCTGCTGTTTCATCTGCCGTTCCGCTATGAGGACCGGGCGGATGTCCGCGCCTTCCGCGAACTGCAGCCAGGAGACAACGCGAGCGTGGTGGGCGAAGTGCGGGGCAGCGTTCTGCTGCGCACACGGAGCATGCCCATTTTCGAGCTCACAGTCGGGCAGGGACTGGACACGCTGAAGTGCATCTGGTTTCGCGGAACGTACCTGAAAGACAAATTCCAGCCGGGCCAGATGATCGCGCTCTATGGGCGCGTGGAACCGTCGCGTTCGAGCCGTGGCTTCAAGATGATCCAGCCGCAATTCGAGATCTTGCCTTCCGCTGACGATGAAGAAGGGCGGCAGCTTGAAGTCGGACGCATTACACCGGTGTATGAAAGCCTGGGAGGCGCGAAGCTGGGGACGCGATGGCAACGCCGGGTCTTCCATGACCTGCTGGAAGAACTCAAAGGCAGGATTCCGGAGACGCTCCCGGCGGCGATGCTGGCGCGGCTTGGGCTGCCCTCGCGGGAAGAGGCACTGCGGCAAGTACATTTTCCCGACCCCGGCACGCCCATGGCACAGTTGCAGTCGGCACGCAGCGCCGCCCATCGCCGGCTCATTTTCGAAGAGCTGTTCTACCTGGAGCTGGGGCTGGAGCTGAAGCGCCGCAAGTTGAAGGATCGCGTGGGGATCGCCTTTGAAACGACGGAGCAGGTACGTGGTGCACTGCGCGAGGTGCTGCCGTTTCATCCCACGGCGGCGCAGAAGCAGGCTTTGAGTGAGATAGTGGCAGATATGCGTAAGAGCAGCCCCATGCGCCGCCTGCTGCAGGGCGATGTGGGTTCCGGGAAAACGATCGTGGCGCTGCAGGCCATGCTGGTAGCAGTCGAGAATGGCTACCAGGCAGCGCTGATGGCCCCGACCGAAATTCTGGCCACTCAGCATTACCTGGGTGCGCGCAAGCTGCTGGAGCGTGCCAAGCGTCCCTATCGAGTGGTGCTGCTGACCGGCTCGCTGGATGAAGATCGCAAGCGTTCCGCGCGGGGCAGGATCGCACGCGGAGAAGCGGATGTAATTATCGGCACGCATGCGCTCATCGAGGAAAAGGTGGATTTCGATCGGCTGGGGCTGGTCGTGGTGGACGAGCAGCATCGTTTCGGCGTCATGCAGCGCTTTCGCCTGATGAAAAAGCCCGGCCAGGGCGAGCCGGATGTGCTGGTGATGACGGCAACGCCGATCCCGCGCACGCTGGCGCTATCGCTCTACGGCGATCTCGATCTGAGCATTCTCGACGAATTGCCCCCGGGGCGCACGCCCATTGTTACAAAATGGGTGCCCGACGATCGCGCGCAGGATGTCTGGGGCTTTGTGCGCAAGCAGGTCGCGGCCGGGCACCAGGCCTATGTTGTGTACCCGGTGATTGAAGGCGCGCGCGAAGACCAGCCGGAGCTGGATTTTGCGCAGGCCGACAGCGAAGAGCCGCCCGCGAAAAAAGGGGAGAAGGTGGGGAAGGCAGGCCAGACCGCTTCGCTATTCGAAAAGCCCACGCTCAAGGCCGCCACCGACATGTATGAAGAGCTCCGCGCCGGAGCACTGGCCGGCATGCGATTGGGCCTGCTGCACGGGCGTCTGGATGCGGACGAGAAAGAGATCATCATGCGCCGGTTCCAGCGGGGTGAGATCGATGTGCTGATCGCGACCACCGTGATTGAGGTGGGCGTGGATGTGCCGAACGCCACTGTGATGGTGATTGAGCACGCGGAGCGCTTCGGCCTGGCCCAGATGCATCAGTTGCGTGGCCGCGTGGGCCGCGGGCAGGCCAAGAGCTATTGCATTCTCATGACCAGCGGCCGGGTTTCTCCGGAAGCCGAAGAGCGCCTGAATGCGATGGTACGCACGCAGGATGGCTTTGAACTTGCCGAACTGGACCTGAGCCTGCGTGGACAGGGCGAGATCTTCGGGACCCGGCAGGCGGGCTTACCGGATTTCCGTGTTGCGGACCTGCAGCGTGATCGCGAGTTGCTGGAGACGGCCAAGGAGGAGGCCGCGCGCTTCGCCCTGAAGCCCGAGGAGGAGGCCAGTGGGGAAGAACGGGCCCAGGTCTCAGCGCGGCTCAAGCTCGCCTGGCAGCGCCGCTATGGCCTGGTAGAGGCGGGCTAGCTACGCGGCCATGCCCAGGAAGGCGTCCCCGTGAAGCTGTTCGATCAGCAACTCCACCGTGATGATATCGAGCCGCGCCATCTCCGGGATGTAATGTGTGCACTGGCAGGTCTGCGTCATGGCCCGCTCCGAGCCCTCATCCAGTCGGAGGCCAAGCCGGGCAAGCACGGCATACAACTCCAGCGAGGCACCGCGTTCGATCTCAAAAGTGGCGCGGATGTTGTTGCCGGGTGCAGGGGAGCACCCGAGCAGCCAGCCGCCGCACCCGGAAATCGCCGGAGCGAGCGATTCTCCAAGCTGTGCCGGATCATCCTGGCAGTACGCGGTTAGGTGCAAAGGGTGGAGCGGGTCCCGCCGCAGGATTCTGAACAGGTCTTCGATTCCATGCTTCATGCTTTCCTCATCGGCCTCAGAGCAGCGGATCGTAAATGCAATCGAGGGAGCCTTCGTGACCTCCGGGGAACGTAACGTGTGACCATCGGATGCGAGGCATGTGGTACGGTGCTGGCAGACGGGAGCCAGTGATGATCCGCGGCACGGGCATGGATCTGATGGAAGTGAGCCGCATCGCGCGCTCGATCGAGCGCTTTGGGCAGCGCTTTCTGGAACACGTGTATACGCCTGCGGAGATCACGTATTGTCAGCGCAAACGCCACACGGCAGCGGAAAGCTTTGCGGCGCGGTTCGCGGCGAAAGAAGCCGCCGCCAAGTCGCTGGGAACCGGCATCGCCCAGGGCGTCACGTGGAAGGAGATCGAAGTGGCGCGCGAGCCGGGCGGCCGGCCGATCTTGCACCTCCACGGCCGGGCAGCGCAGCGCGCCGCAGAGATGGGCGTGACGGAGGTGCATCTCACGCTCACCCATACCCCACTGCACGCCATGGCGATGGTGATCCTGGAAGGGAGTGAAGGCTGCGGAGGCTGATGCTCACGCGGCCTTTCGCGACATCACTGCAACGCCCATGTGTGCTTGCACATCCAAACGGGCGGGAATACGTACAACCAGGCAGCCGCCGGTGGTTTAAGCTCAGGGGGAAGCCACTGTCGCGTCTGAACGAGAGGACCTGTGCCCAGTCAACAGGAAGTGCAATGGTCGCAACTGAAGGTGGGTGTTCTGGTCATCGTGGCGCTGCTGGCGTTGACGGCCCTTATTTTCCTCATGTCCGGTAGCACGGGCGGGTTCTTCTCCGGGAAGATAACGGTCCGCTCCTATTTTGAGGATGCCTCCGGTGTAAAGATCGGCGCGCCGGTGAACCTGCAAGGCGTGACCATCGGAAATGTGAAATCGGTGCGCATTGTGCCAGAGCGGAAGCTGACCCCGGTGGAGGTCACGATGAAGCTCAGCGACAAGTACATCAAGGGTATTCATAAGGACTCCACGGCCAGCCTGGATACCATCGGCGTGCTTGGCGATACGGTCGTGGAAATCGACTCAAAGCACGCCACCGGCCCGCAAATCAGCAAAAACGATGAACTGCCGACGACCGAAACGCCTAACCTTTCCGACGTCATCAAGTCCAGCCAGGGCACCGTTGAACAGGTGAACGTGATTCTTGGCAAGGTGAACAGCCTGGTCGATGCGCTGAACAGCGGCAAGGGATCCATCGGACAATTGATCAACAATCCCGACCTTTATAACAAGGCCAACGCCACCATCAACCAGTTACAGCACCTCGTAGATGAGGTCAGCAACGGCAAGGGCTCGATCGGAAAGCTGATCACCGATGATGCCTTGTACAACAATCTGAACCAGACGTCCGCGCGTCTGAGCCACATTGCGAACCAGATCGACAGCGGTCAGGGTTCCATCGGCAAATTAGTCAAGGACGACGCGCTGTATAACAACCTGAACCAGACGGTGGCGAGCGCGAACAAACTGATGGCCGACATCAACCAGGGGCACGGAACGCTTGGCATGCTGGCGAAAGATCCGCAATTCCAGCAGCGCTTCCGCGATACTGTGGAGCGGCTGAACTCTATTACTGCACGTATCGACAATGGCGAGGGCACGATCGGACAGTTGGTGCGCAACCCGGCCCTCTACAACAATGCCGACCAGGCGATAGCCGAGACGCGCAACCTGGTCACTTCTATTCGCGAGAACCCGAAGAAGTACCTGACATTCAAGGTAAAGGTCTTTTAGGCGCCCAGGGTTAGGAAGTTCTGTATCAGGCGCTTGCCGCCTTCGGTCAGCACGCTTTCGGGATGGAACTGTACTCCTTCGATGGGATAGCGCCGGTGGCGCAGACCCATGATGATGCCGTCCGCTGTACGCGCGGAGATCTCGAGTTCTTCCGGCAGCCCTTCCTCTTGCACAATGAGCGAGTGGTAGCGCGTGCAGGTCATCGGGTTCTCCAGGCCAGCGAAGATGGACTTGCCGTCGTGCTGCACGGGGCTGGTCTTGCCGTGCATCAGCGTGTGCGCGCGCACCACGCAGCCGCCAAAGGCCGCGCCGATGGCCTGATGCCCGAGACAGACTCCCAGGATCGGCACCTTGCCCGCGAAGTGCTGGATCAGCGGGATCAGGATGCCGGCTTCCTGCGGCGTGCGCGGGCCCGGAGAGAGCAGAATGCGCTCCGGCGCGAGGCGCTCCACCTCTGCCGGCGTGATCTCGTCATTGCGACGGATCGTCATCTCCGCACCCAACTCACCCATGTACTGCACCAGGTTGTAGGTGAACGAATCGTAGTTGTCGAGCACAAAGACCATGGTGTTTGCGAGCACCGAGCGCTCGCCCCTCTTCAGTGTAAAGCGTTGGCGCTCGATGTGCTCCCAGCCATGCTGCGGGGCGCTCAAGCCGGTAATGAACCGTGGCAAACGGAACTCGGTGATAGTCTCATTCTGCCAATCGGGCGTGTCTGGCACGGGCGCCGAACTTGTTGGGCGCGTGTTCGCCGGGCAAGCGAGGTGTTGCCTGCGCGCAATGAAGCGGTATGGGTACTTCGGTTGTCAGTCAGGCGAGCTTGTGCCATTGGTTGAGTTCGATCTAACGGAATCAGGAGACGATTGCAATATGGCTGAGCGCGTAGCAAACTGCGTGAGTCGGAAGGCAATCTGCGGTATAGCGTTGGGAGGGCTATCAGGAATTTTTACGTTCATTCTCCCGAAGCTGTCGTTGATCTCTGAAAATCCCTTCATTGGAACGGTTCAGCGATGCATGTTCGCGCTTCTGGTCCCGGGAATCATCGCGGCCGGAGGGGTGCGCGGCAACGTGCACGCATGGCCGCTGTGGGAAGCGGCTGGGGTGAATGTGGGAGTCTACTTCGTTATAGGCTGGCTGGCTTGTTGGATCGGAATGAAAGTTCTTAGAAGCCGAGGAGTCAGGGACTTCTATCGGGCATGAGACAGGGGTGTTCAGGAGTGTGTAGATGGCGCATTTCAGGTGGGGTGTATCGGTCAGCACGGCGTGTGCTTTGGCCGCCGCGATGAGCAGTGGAGTGGCGCAGCAGCCTGTGCCTGCGCAGTACAAGCCGACGCTTGAGTCCCTGAATCAGCATCCGTTGCCGCAGTGGTATGCCGATGCGAAGCTCGGGATCTTCGTCCATTGGGGGTTGTATTCCGTGCCAGGCTGGGCGCCACTCGTGCACCCGGGTCATGACTTCAGCAGCGAAGACTACATCAAGAACAATCCGTATGCCGAGTGGTATTACAACGTGATGCGGATCGATGGCTCACCCACGCAGGCCTATCATCGCGAGCATTACGGGGCGAATTACAACTACTACAACTTCGCTTCTACTTTCAATCGGGAATCCGCCAAGTGGAATCCGGATACCTGGGCGCAGATATTCAAGGACAGTGGCGCGAAGTACGTTGTGCTGACCACCAAGCACCACGACGGCTTCACCCTGTGGCCCAGTACTACGCCAAACCCCGTGCTGCCGCCGGATCGCCAGCACGCAAACCGCGATATTGTGGGCGAACTCACCGCCTCCGTGCGCAAGGCCGGGATGAAGATGGGGCTCTATTACTCCGGCGGATATGACTGGACCTTTGTACCCGGGCCTATAAAAACGCCGGCGGATTACGAGACAGTGAAGCCGCAAAGCCCGGAATATGGGCGCTATGTGGACGCACAATACCGCGAACTCATTCATCGCTATCATCCGTCTGTGCTGTGGAACGATATCGACTATCCCAAGTCAGGCAATCCGATGGAGATAGAAGCGGAGTTCTACAACGCGGTGCCGGACGGGGTCGTGGATGATCGCTTCGGGATTAAACACGCGGACTACACCTCGCCGGAATACCAGACCCTGAAAGAGATCAGCGCGAAGAAATGGGAAGAGTGCCGCGGTTTGGGCCGCTCGTTCGGCTACAACCGCGCAGAGGGCGAAGCAGAGACGATCGCTCCGGACGCGCTCATCTATCTCCTGGTGGACATCGTGAGCAAGAACGGCAACCTGCTGCTGGACGTGGGGCCGGAGGACGACGGCACCATCCCGCCCGTGCAGATGGAGCGCCTGCGCGCACTCGGTGCATGGCTTCACCAGAACGGCGAGGCTATCTATGACACGCATCCGTGGACGCACGCGGAAGGCGAGACCGCTGACGGGCCGAAAGTCCGCTTCACCGCCAAGGGGGCCGATGTCTATGCCATCCTTCTGGGCAAGCCGCCCGCCACGGCTCTGACTTTGAAATCCGTGGCGGCAAAGCCCGGCACTGCCGTCTATCTCCTCGGGGTAGAGAAGCCGTTGAAGTGGTCGCAAAAAGGAGCAGATATCCAGGTACAACTGCCTGCCGCTCTACCCGGAGATTACGCCTACGTGTTGCGTTTTCAGCCTGTCTGAGAGCTGTGAAGCACAGCGCTATCTCTCTGCGCGTGTGCGGTTGCGCAGAGTTCCGATACCACTTACCTCGATCGCGATCTCTTCGCCGCTTTTAAGCCAGCGATGCGGCGTGCGGCCCAGTCCCACCCCCGAAGGAGTGCCGGTGCTGACGATATCGCCGGGCTCGAGGGGCACGACATTCGAGATATAGCCCAGGATTTTTGGTATATCGAAGATGAACTCCCGGGTGTTTGCGTGCTGCAGGACTTCTCCATCAATGGAAAGCTGTATCTCCAACCCATGCGGGTCCGGTATTTCATCGGCGGTCACGATCCACGGACCGAGCGGGCAGAAGGTTGGGAAGCTCTTGCCCAGCGTCCATTGCGAGGTGGCGAGTTGTACGTCGCGCGCACTCACGTCGTTCAGGATGGTGTAGCCAAAGACGTGCTCGCGCCAGGTATCCGCGGATATGCGCGACCCGCCTCTGCCGATCACCACCGCTAGCTCGGCTTCGTAGTCGGGCTGCGAACTTTGGGCCGGTAGCACGATATCGCTCCCCGGACCGGTGATCGCGGAGGGCAACTTCATAAAGATAGTGGGATATTGCGGGACCACCATCTTCGATTCCGCTGCGTGATCGAGGTAATTCAGGCCCACGCAGAAGATACGCGGGGGGTGGAGCAGCGGTGCGAGAAGTTGTATTTCCGCTGCAGGCCGGCTCTGCGCGCCACTTCGACTGAGGTCTGCGGCCCTGCGAAGTGCGTCGGCGCCGCCCGCAATCAGAGCTTCGAGGTCCCTAAATCCAAGCGGCGAAAGATCGAAAACCCGGTTGCCCTCGAGCAGCCCCGGTGTTGCCCGCCCGTTTTCATTGAGATACGTGATGAACTTCACTGCAATGCCCTCCAAATTTTTCCCTCGGGATAGACATACTCGTCCAGCGTGGCCGCGTGCATTTCCACGCTGTAGCCGGGCCGCTCCGGCAGAATGTAATGCGCATCCCGTATCCGTACGGGGTCCACGAAATGTTCATGCAGGTGGTCAACATACTCGGTCACCCGCCCCTCCGCAGAACCGGAGGCACAGACGTAATCGAATGCCGCGAGATGCTGGACGTATTCGCATAGCCCGACGCCGCCGGCATGCGGACAGACTGGCACGCCGAAGTGCGCGGCCATCAGGATGACGGCGATGTTTTCATTCACTCCCGCGAGTCTGCAACTGTCAATTTGGCAGATATCGATGGCCTTCGCCTGGAACAACTGCTTGAACACGACCGCGTTCTGGCAATGCTCACCCGTGGCCACGCGCACGGGCGCGACCGCCTGACGAATCCGTGCATGCCCGAGGATGTCATCGGGGCTGGTCGGCTCCTCCATCCACCACGGGTTCACTTCCGCGAGCGTGCGTGTGCGTACGATGGCTTCCTCCACGCCCCAGCGCTGGTTGGCATCCATCATCAAGGCGCGGTTGGGGCCGATCTCACTGCGGACCAGGCGCGCACGGCGAAGATCATCGGTAGGGTCGCCGCCGACCTTAAGTTTAAAGTGTTGCCAGCCAGCCGCGATGGCCTCCCGGCAAAGTTGCCGAACCTGCTCGTCTGAAAAGCCGAACCAGCCGACGGACGTGGTGTAGGCGGGAATGCCGCGTTCTTCTACCTCCTGCAGGCGTCCGGCTTTGCCCTCCTGGCGAGCGCGAAGCAAGTCGAGCGCGGCTTCGGGCGAGAGCGCATCCGCGATATAGCGGAAGTCAATGACGCGGAGCAGATCCTCGGGTGTCATCTCGCACAGTACCCGCCACAGTGGCTTATTCTGCTGCCGGGCATACAGGTCCCACACAGCGTTGATGAGCGCAGCGGCGGCAAGATGGATAACGCCCTTTTCGGGCCCTAGCCAGCGGAACTGGTCGTCGCCTGTGAGCTGGCGCGAGAAGGCGCACAGATCGTCCGTAAGGGCACTCAGGCGCCGCCCCTCGACAAAGCGCGCCAGGTACTTTACCGCCGCGACGCACAACTCAGTGCCGCGGCCCAGAGTGAAGGTGAGGCCGAAGCCAGTGAGATCGCTGTCTGTTTCCAGAATGCAGTAGGCCGCGGAGTAATCCGGTGCCTTGTTTACTGCATCCGAGCCGATGCTCTGGCGTGAGGTGGGGAAGCGCAGATCCAGCACGCGCACGCGGGTGATCAGGGGATCGTCCCTCATGCTGCGGTCCAGCCGCCGTCAATGGTAATCACGGAGCCGGTCATGAACGAGGCCTCGTCCGAGCAGAGGTAGTGCACCAGCCCGGCCACATCCTCCGGCGTGCCAAGTCGTCCAATAGGCTGGCGCGCGACTAACTCGGCCCGGATTTTTTCTTTCTCGTGCGCGTGGTACTTCTCGAGATAGCCCTCGACAAAGGGCGACTGCACGGTTCCCGGCGCAATGCAGTTCACGCGCAGTTGCTTGGGGTAGTCCACGGCAAGCTGCCGGGTCATAGCAACGACCGCGCCCTTGCTGGCGGAATAGGCAAAGCGCTGCTTGATGCCGACGAGGCCCGCAACCGAGCCGATGTTCACGATGGATCCCTTTGGCCGTGAGCAGCAACGGAAGCGCAGCCTGCGTGACCAGGAAGACGGAGTTCACGTTGACCGTCATTACACGATTAAAATCGGCCTCCGCCGTATTTTCGATGGTGCCCACCAGCCCGATACCGGCATTGTTCACCAGGATATCCAGTCGGCTGATGGGCGCGATGGCTTGTGCAATAGAGGCCGCACTGGTCACGTCCATGCGCGCTGCTTGCGCTCCGGGCAATGTGGCAGCCAGGCCCTGGGCGGCAGCCAGGTTGACGTCTGTAATCCAGACCTGCGCCCCGGCGGCGGCCAACCGCTTGCACGTGGCAGCGCCGATGCCGCTCGCCCCCCCGGTGACCAGTGCCGTCTTTCTGTCAAGCCGGTAAAACTGATCGCGCTCTTCTGTCATCGCAGATCTGTCCTTTACATCGAGCATAACTTCATCTGCCCCGCTCATTTCGGCAGCAGGATCGCCTCGCCTCCGCGTTCGGAGTCGAGATAGGCAGCTTCTACCACGCGCATGGTCTTGATTGCGTCCTCCACGCTGGTGGGAAGCACGTCCGTTTCACCATTCGCGAATCGCTGCAGCGAAGCCATGGAGCCGATGAATGCATCCGGAAACCAGTTGCCCGCGAGGGGAATCTGCACTGGCTCGGGTTTCTTTGCGGCAGCACTGTGCGGTTCGGGATCGCGGAAGAGCTCAAGCGTGTCGGGCAGGCCCTTGGGATAATCGAGATTGACGCCCATGCGCGCGCGCATCGCGTTCTTGCTGCCTTCCCATTGCACATAGCTGTGCTGGTGCTGGGGGCTGAAGGTCTGCGAATGATGGGTTGCGATGTAAGCGCGCGTCCACTCGCCGTAGTCGAGGATAATAACGCTCCGCGTCCCGGCCAACTCCGGCGTGAGCGGATTCCGCACCGTCTTTGCGTGCACGCGCTCCGGCTCCCCCAGCCAGGAGCGCACGAGATCGATGTAATGGATGCTGTGGTATGCGATCTCCAGTCGCGGTGTCGCCCTCAGAAATGGCCAAAGCTCCCAGGGCGTATGCGTGCTTACCTGCACTTCCATATCGTGGAGTGACCCGAGCACGCCGGCATCGAACAGTGCACGGGCCGCGATCATGTTCGGGGACCAGCGCAATTGAAAGTTCACCGCGGCGATGAGGCGCTTCGCGCGACAGAGCGCCAGAATGGCTTCCGCTTCGGCCAGTGTCTCGCCCATCGGCTTCTGCATGAGCACGCAGGCACCGTCCGGTAATTGCTGCAGAACGGAGAGGGTTGCGCTGGCCGGCACGGCTACATCGAACACGCATTGCGTTCCGGCGACTGGAAGAATCTTCCCGAGAGAGTCGCCGGAGAGTTCAATCCCGAACGCCTCGGCCAGCGAGCGGGCTCGATCCACGTCCCTATCGACCACTGCGATCACCGGCAGGCCACCCTTACGGTAAGCCGGCAAATGAGCATCGCGCGCGATACCGCCGGCTCCGACCACCACTATCGGGCGTGGGTGCCGGGGAAGCGGCGCGGCCCCCCGCGAGTTTTCTTCGTTGGTTTCGAACATGATTTCGTTTCGGCGTTCGCGCATGTGACGCAGAGATGACGCGCCGCCCGCGTTCGCTAGTTACATTAACGGCTCACCTCGCGCGGTGCAAGCCACGCCGACCCAACTGATCGAGACTGGCTGAGAATACAGAGCGTGCGCCTTGAGGAAAGCCCAGTGTGCTAACCTCCTCTCGCCTGCGTGGTTCAGGCTGGAGAACGTGTCGTGCTCAAGACCGGCATTCTGAATCCTTCCATCAATGCGTTGCTTAGCCGCGTGCGGCACACCAACACCCTGGTGATTGCCGACCGCGGATTCCCGTCGTGGCCGGGCCTGGAGATCGTAGATATTTCGCTGGTGGATGACATACCGCGCGTGATCGATGTGCTGCGTGCCGTGCTGGCCAACTTCCAGGCTGGACATGCGTGGATGGCGGAGGAGTTTCGAGCGCACAACTCGGCAGCCACGCTGCAAACGATGACCGATGTTCTCCAAGGGATATCGCTGAGCTATGAGCCGCATGTCGTCTTCAAGAGGCGTATTCCCGCAGCCACCGGGCTGATTCGCACCGGCGACACCACGCAGTACGCGAACGTTCTGCTTGAGTCCGCGTGACGAGCGCCGGTGCGACGGGCCGTAGTTTGAGCTTCAGCTATTGATTCACGCCGCTCGCCAGAAAGCCTCCATCCACCACGAGAACCTGGCCGGTCACAAACGAAGAGGCATCGGAGGCAAGGTAAACGGCTGCGCCGATCAGCTCTTCCGTCTTTCCGAAACGGCCCATCGGCGTGCGCATCAGCAGCTCGCGGCCGCGTTCGGTGCTGTCCAGCAGTTCTGCATTTAAGGCAGTGCGGAAAACACCTGGCGCAATCGCATTGACCAGCACGCCGCGTTTCGACCATTCCACGGCCAGCGAACGCGTGAGCGCGGCCACGCCCGCCTTGCTGGCGGCATACGCGGCAACCTCTGCGAGTGATACAAAAGTGTTCAGCGAGGCGATGTTGATGATGCGCCCGCTGCCGCGCTCGAGCATGGGAGCGCCGAAGATCTGACAGGCACGCAGCGTGCCGGTCAGATTCGTGTCCAGAATGCTTTCCCAGAGGTCTTCCGGGAAGGTGAGCGTGGGTGCGCGCTTGATCTGTCCGGCGCAGTTCACCAGGATGTCCACCGCGCCAAATTGCGCGAGCACCTTGCGGCATAGCTCCTCGAGTGAAGCGCGATCGCGTACATCGGCAGTCTGCCGAAGTGTCTTCCGGCCAAGCGCTTCGAGTTCGCCGGCGACCTGTTCCACATGCTCGCTGCGCCGTCCGGAAGCGACGACATCGGCTCCTGCCCTCGCGAGGCCCAGGCTGAGCGCGTGTCCAATGCCGGCCGTTCCGCCGAGCACGACCGCCGTTTTGCCGTTCAGTTGCAGGGATGCTTCTTCCATGGGAGTCCTTATGCCGTGATGGCGCCGTCTGCCGAACTACCAAAAAAGAGCGGCTGAATGTGGCGGCGATAGAGGTTTTCCGTAACATTCTTCGCAACTACGTCCCGATTGGCCCGGAGGAGGTCGATATAGCGCGCACCCTGCCTGGCGGCGATCTTGAAGCCCACGTGCAGAAGTTGGCGGAAGCTGCTGTTGTACGCGGGATTGCTCGGCACGTGCCGCAGGGCGGCGGTGAACTGCTCTGCCGTCCACTGGTTCACGTCCTCCGGCCGCGGAAGCGCGGCAGGATTGATATCGATCACGGTTGCATATGGGGCGCACAGCTCCTCGCGGTGCGCATAGGCTTCCGCATAGATTTCTTTCGCAAGCGACAGGCCGGCTCCGCCCGCTTCCGCCAACCCGATTATCTCCTCCAGCCAGGTGGTGCCGGCAGTCTTCAGGTGCACACCCGCCTGGTGCTGCTGAAGAATCCGATGCATGGGGGCATAAATCGAGAATTTGTCGCTGCCGGAGTGAACACTGAGTTTCAGACTGTCCGGAAGACCGTAGTGCTGGACGGCATGGGCGATGACCACGATATCGTCGGAGAACTCGCGGCTGAACTGCTCCAGGTCTCCCACATAGTCGACGCCCTTGTTGAAGCGGCCCGTGAACTTAGGCGCGATGGTCTGGATGGGCACACCGGTATCGGCGATCGCGGCCAGGATGATGAGCAACTCCACTGGCGTCTGCGGTGCGTTGGTCTCGTCCATCGATATCTCGGTGATGAAGCGCCCCTTGCCCTTGGCGCTTTCGATTTTCGCGTAGATCGCGGCCGCATGCTCGACGGCGGCGAGATACTTGCGCGCGGTTTCTTCCAGGAAGCTGGACGAAATCGAGACCTTCCCCAGCCCCGCGATTTCCCGCTCGCCCCGGAGTTCCGGGTGCTGTCCGATGAAGTCGCGCACGCGTCGCTCATCTGCGGGCTGGCCGATCTGCTCCGCGACATCGATGGTGAAGAAGTCACAGGGCGCCAGGAAGCGATCCACGGTATTCAGGTTCACATGGTCGGCATCGCAGAAATAGGGGCCGCTCCAGCCCAGCGCCTTTACCGCCTCGTCGGCTGCTTCGCGTGTGCTTTGCGGTCCGGAACCGATGATGGTGTGCTCGCGGTTCGACTTGTTCCAAACCGGCGCAATCTCCACGCCGGCCCGTGCAGCCTCGATACAGGCGGCCAGTTGCGCCTCGGCTTCCTGCGCGAACCGGTCGCCGACCCCGATGGAAAATCGGGGAAGCCGCAGGTCATTGCTCATGATCCCTCCTTCGCGTCTGCTGGTCTTGAAAGCGCTGCCGCGTGCTCCAGAGCCCGAGACCCGGGTTGGAGACATAAAAGATCTCTTCACCGTTCACGGTATTGAAGCCGTCGGTCAGCTTGTCTGGCCTGTAGGTCTGGAGCGATTGAGCGAGGTCGGCATACCGATAGCCGACTTGTTCGATTGCATCGCGTGAAAGGCCGCCAGGGCTGTAGGTAATCTCGAAACGTCCTTCGGATGAGCCGTGGATGAGGTGTGCGGCGGCGCTCAGGTTGTGCGCCAGGGACGGGTTCTGCTGCACCGCCTCCAGTGTGTGTGCCGTGCCGTGGTACCCGAAGCGGCGAATCAGCGCATCGATTTCCGGATCCTCTCCGAACTCGCGCACGCCGGGCGCGAGGATTAGCAACTCGGCGCCGTCGGCCAGTGCCATACGCGTACGATAAATGGCCTTGTTCCCGAGCCAGGTGCTCTTGAATTCGCGCGGATCGAGGTACACAACCACCTTGCGCAGGGGTTGGTCCAGCATGGTGAAATTCACCCGGAGGCTGAGCGCCGCGGCCTGCTCAAAGCATGCATAATCATCGCCGATGAAGAGACCGCGAACCGCCAATCCGCCTTCCGGGCGGCGGCTCAGCACGGTGAGCACGTACGCGATCGGCACGTCGCGCAAAAAGTGATCCGCCGCGTAACGCAGCACCCGGCGCACCGGCGTGTCGGCCCGGCCCATGATGCGCTCCATCCCATAGACGGCGCCGAGGTAATGGCTGCGGTTGATGCTTTCCGCCCCGCCCGTGCCGATGAGGATGTTCTTGCTGTGGTTCGCCATCCCAATGACCTCGTGAGGCACTACCTGGCCGATAGAGAGCACCAGGTCGAAGCCGCCTTCCACCAGCAGTCGATTCACTTGCGCGGGCCACGCGTAGTCAAGCTGGCCTTCCGACTGCTCGCGCACAAACTCTGCCGGCACTTCACCGAGTGTGGTGACGTCCGTGCGCCAGTGGTGCGCGTGAAAGAGCGCATGCGGCACGCCGGGGAACATGGCGTCCATCTGTGCCGGGGTCATGGGCGAGTGAGTGCCCAGGGCGGGAAGCACGGCGGCAAAGGCATCGCCGTAGAAGTCGCATGCATAACGCGTGAGCTCGCCGGCGCCGGAATGCAGTCGCGTGGCATCCGGAGGCACGGCAAGCACGCGACGTCGCCGCCCCAGAGCGCCTAGAGCGCTGCTCAGCAGTTCGCGAATCTCCTCCGGCCCAAGGTCGGTGTCTGGCGATCCGATACTGAGGAAAGTGCTCATGCCTGCTTGCCTGCAGTCTAGGGGACGGGGTAGAGGGAAGCAAATGCGGGCGGCGATGGCTCTTTCGGGTGATGTATGCCCGGGTACGGCCGTGGCAACATGGAGGGAAGGCTGGCCGTTGCTGAAGCAGGTTGCGGAGCGCACGCCGAGTCTGCACAGGAGTAGAAGTTCCAACCCAATCGATGACCAATTCACACCGGCACCCGGGCCGAACCCTTGCATTTGCCGCCACTGCGCTGTTGCTGGCCGCGCTCATCACCGGCGTCTTTCTCACGCGTGGTGGCGACGCCTCGCTGGAGTCACACGCGCCGCCGCCCTTGCTCAACACCGCCGGGCTGGTGGATCAGAAGCCGCTTGAAACGGCACGCCTGCTGGCAGCGGAGGCGGCGACTCCCCCGGAGGTGGAATATGCGCGGCAGGCGGCTCAGATTGCCGATCATGAGGTGGACCAGGCCTTCGCGCAGGCGCTGCGGCAGGCCACGGAGAATGCGCCCCGGCTGACGGGCGCAGCGCTCGCGACAGCAAAGAGAATCGGCGTGCTCACGCAGCGGGTGCAGCAGGAAACGGACCTGCTCAAGGGCGCTCCCGCAGCGAGCGGCAATACCGCCCTGGCAGAAGCACAGCTCGCGCTCGATGAGGACGAGCTTGAAGATTTACAGCAGGATCTGGTTCGCCTGGGCGGCGATCGCAGGGCGAAGATCCAGCAGGCTCTCGACCAGCATGAGGCGGTGCAGAAGCTTTCCGGCAACACGCCGGCGAATACCGAAGCGGAAGAGATGGAATCGCCGCAGAGCCTGCGCACACTGCCGGGCAAACTGCGCGCCTACTTCGCGCTGGGGAGCCGTGCGGCGGAGCTGGAGGCCGCGCGCGCGGCCGCCACCATTGCAGCCCGCCAACTGGATGCCGAGCATGAGGCCCTGGAAACACGGGCGGAAGCCCAGACGCTTCCCGCACCGGCAAGTGCCACCAGCGCGAGCCCGGACGCTGCGGACAGCGCAACCGCCGACCATGCCGACGCGATCAGCGCGCTGCACGCCATGGCCAGCCAGCGCACCACGCTCGCGCAGTTGGACAAGAGGATCCACGACCAGCAGGAACTAGCGGACATCTACGGCCGGTGGAAGGCCCTTGTCCTTTCCCAGCGCAAGACCGTATTGCATCGCATATTGCGCATGCTTGCCGTGGTGCTTGCGCTGTTTGCCTTTCTGCTTGCTGCAGATACCTGGATCCGCCGCTGGTTTGACCGAGGCACGCACGGCCGCCGTATGCACACCATTCGCATGGTGCTCACGGTCGCGCTGCAGATCGTGGGGCTCGGCCTCATCCTGCTGGTGCTCTTCGGCGTGCCGCGGCAGACTCCCACCATTATTGGACTGGCCACCGCAGGCCTCACCGTCGCGTTGAAGGATTTCATCGTCGCCTTCTTTGGCTGGTTCGTGCTCATCGGCAAGAACGGGGTGCGCGTGGGCGACTGGGTCGAGATCAACGGAGTGAGCGGCGAGGTGGTCGACCTGGGCATCATGCGGACGGTGCTTCTGGAGACAGGCAGTTGGAGCGAGTCCGCCCAGCCCACCGGCCGGCGCGTTACCTTCATGAACGGCTACGCGATCGAGGGCCGCTTCTTCAACTTCTCTACCGCTGGCCAGTGGCTGTGGGACGAACTGCGCGTCACCGTGCCGTCCGGCCCTGCGGCTTACGAGAAGGTGGAGATCATCCGGGGCATTGTGGGCGATCGGACTGAGCAGGACGTGGCGGCCGCCGAGCGGGATTGGCAGCGCGCCACTCATGCTCACGGCCGGCGCAGCTTTCGTGCCACTCCTGCGGTGGATCTGCGGCCTATGCCGGATGGGATTCAGGTGAATGTGCGCTATATCACCCGGGCCCCGGAGCGGGCGCAGGTGCGTTCCGAGCTGTACCGCAAAGTGATCGAGGTGCTGCATTTCCCGAGGCGCGTGGATTCCTGCGAACAGGAGAGTACGCAAAGATTTGCCCCGGACCTGGCTCAGGTCTAGCCGTCACCACGAAGCCCGCAAAACACAACGGGAACGCGGAGAGAGCGATTGAGTAAGATTGTCTTGCGTCCCCTGTGCGATCTGGATGCAGAATGACCACAGAGAATCAGTTGACTCAAGCCCAACAAAGCGGTCGCGCAGACGCCTTGCACATTCTGCTCGAAGCCTCGGCACGCCTGCTGCGAAGGCCGACGACGCACGGCGTGCTCTCGGAAATTCTCCGCCTTGCACAGGAGGTCTTTCACGCTGCCGCGTTCGCGGTGTGGCGGGCTTACGACGGCGGCTACACGTGGCGCGTCCTGATGGCCGAGGGGCTTTCCGAGTCGTATCGCAAGGAACTGGTCCACGTCACCCGGCCGAGGCCGGTGCAGACCGTGGTGGCGGAAGACGTGTTTACCCATCCGGATCTGATGGCCTTCCACCAGAGCTATCAGGCCGAGGGCATCTGCAGCATGATCGCCGTGCCGATGATCATGGAAGGGGAAGTCCTGGGCACCGTCACGTTATATTTCCACTCGCCACAGCACTTCTCCGAGGTCGAGCTGCAATACGCAGGGGCGCTGGCAAACTTTGCCGCGTCCGCGCTGTACACCTCAGAACTGCACGATACCAATCAGCGAGAACAGCGCCGCCTTTCCTTTCTGGCGGAAGCCAGCGCCGTACTTGCCTCGTCACTCGAGTACGAGGACACGCTTGAACGAGTCGCCCGGATGGCCGTGCCGCACGTCGCGGATTGGTGTACGGTGCACATCCTGGAAGGGGACGCGGTGACGCGAGTAGCGGTCGCGCACGCCGACCCGGCCATGTTGTCCTTTGCGGAACAGTTTTCGCTGAAATATCCCGAGCGGTTGACTCCGGACCGCGGCATGGGACGCGTTTTGCGCACAGGTGAATCGGAACTCTACTCCCATATCCCTGCCGCCGCGCTGGCTGAAATAGCAAAGGATGAGGAGCACCTACGGATGATGCGGCACCTGGGCATCACCGCGGGCCTGATCGTGCCCCTGAAGATCCGGGGCCGCGTTCTGGGCGCCATCCGTATGTTTGCCGCCCAGCCGGAACGGCGGTTCGACGAACATGACCTGCGCCTGGCGGAGGACCTGGCGCGCCGCGCCGCGATCGCCATCGACAACGCCACGCTGCACGAAGAACTCCGGATGAGCGAATCGAACCTGCGGCTTTCGCACGCCGCGGCAAAGATGGGCAGTTGGAGCTGGGACCTGGTGCGAAACGACATTCACTGGTCCGATGAGTTCAAACAGCTTCATGGGCTTCCCGTGGATACGCCGTCCGGCTTCGAACACGGCGCCAGCCTGGTGCATCCCGAAGACCGTGAGCGCGTCATGGCGGAATTGAGTGAGGTACTGGCCTCCGATGCCGACGAGGTCATCGCTGAACACCGCGCCATCACTGCCGATGGACGCGTGATCTGGATCTACTCGCGGGGCCGGATTGAGCGCGACCCCGCAGGGAAGGCCGTAAGCACCTTCGGCATCAGCATGGACGTGACCGAGCGCAGGCAGGCCGAGGAGGTGCTGCGGCGCACGGAGAAGCTGGCCGCGGCCGGCCGGCTGGCTGCCACGGTGGCCCACGAGATCAATAATCCGCTCGAAGCCGTCACCAACCTGGTGTACCTGGCGCGCATTGCCGAAAATACTCCTCCGGAAGTGGAGCGCCACCTGCGCACGGCCGAACAGCAACTGCAGCGCGTGGAACAGATCGCCAAGCAGACGCTGGGCTTCTACCGCGAGTCCGCCCTGCCGCAGCCGACGCGACTGGCCGCCCCAATGGAGGAGATTGCGGAGCTGTATCGCTTGCGCTTCCAAGCGAAGGACGTATCGCTGGTACAGGAACTCGAACCGGAACTGGTGGCCAACGTTGTGCCCGGCGAAGTGAAACAGGTGATGGCGAACCTGCTGTCGAATGCCCTGGACGCGACGCCGCCCGGCGGCCGGGTACGGGTCTCGTTGCTACGCGTGGACGGCTCCGCAGAAATCCGCGTAAGCGATTCCGGAAAAGGCATCCCCGAGCAGGATCGCCAGCGGCTCTTCGAGCCGTTTTTCACCACCAAGGCCGATGTAGGCACTGGGTTGGGCCTTTGGGTTACGAAGGGGATAGTGGAGAAATATGGCGGCGATATCCAGTGCCGGAGCGAGATGGAGGGCGGCTCCGGAGCCACTTTCGTGCTACACCTTCCGCTGATCCAGGACGCTCTGGTCCAAGAGTCTGCGAACGCCGCGCAGGCTTCAGACGGAGCTACGAGCCCGGCGATAAGGGTCTAGACGGCCTTCTCGCTGTCCAGGGCTCGCATCTGGCCTTCGTCATAGCGTGACCCGGCAACCGGGGCCGACTCCGCCAGCAACTCGAGGCTCTGTACCTCGTCCTCACTCAAGTGCAGATCGACTGCCGTTACGGCGTCGTCGAGCTGGCTCACCTTGCGAGCACCGATCACCGGAACGATATCGTTGCCCTTGCTCAGCACCCAGGCAATGGCCAGAGCGGCCGGAGTGACCGCCTTCTTTTCCGCCATCGCCCGAAGCCCATCCACAAACCTGCGGTTCTGCTCCAGGTTGGTGTCGCGAAAGCGCGGCAGAAAGGCGCGCAGGTCGCCGCGCCCCTGCGGCACCGAGCCGCTGAGCAGACCGCGCGAAAGCACGCCATAAGCGGTGATGCCAATGCCCAGCTCACGGGCTGTAGGCAGAATGGTGCTCTCCATTCCCCGGGTCACCAGCGCGTACTCGATCTGCACATCGCTGATGGGGTGCACCGCGCTTGCCTTACGCATGGTGGCTGCGCTCACTTCCGAAAGGCCGATATACCGCACATAGCCCTGCTTCACCAACTCACCGATTGCGCCAACGGTCTCTTCGATGGGCACCTGCGGATCGAGCCGGGCGGGCCGGTATATGTCAATGTGATCCACCCCGAGGCGCTGCAGACTGTAGGCCAGAAAATTACGCACGGCAGCGGGACGTGCGTCGTATCCGATCCAGCCCCCGCGCGCATCGCGCATTGCGCCGAATTTGACGGAAAGCAGCACCTGCTCGCGCTTGCTGCCCAGAGGCTCCAGCGCACGGCGAATCAGCATCTCGTTGTGGCCCATGCCATAAAAGTCGCCGGTATCGAGAAGGGTGATACCGCGTTCTATGGCCTGGTGGATGGTGCGGATGCTTTCCTGCTCATCCGTGGCGCCATACATCCCCGACATGCCCATGCAACCGAGGGAAATGGCGGAAACCGAAGGCCCGTGCGTGCCGAGCTGACGTGTCTGCATGCCCATGGTAGATGCGCGCGCGGCGCCCTGGGCTCGCTATTCCTAAAGAGCGCCTTCATCATGCTGCATGATTTGGGCCGTCTGCTCTGGATAGAGAGCCTTGAGCATGTTCAGCAGATCCTTTGGATCATAGGTCTCGAGGTGGTGGGCGGTGGGACCGCAATCGTCGTAACCTCTGCCGGAAGTGATCACGATGGGGATCTCCGGATTGATGGCCCGGAGCTTTTCTGATAATTCGGCGCAGGGAATGTCCGGCACCCTCGCGTCCATTACGACCCCATGAAGCCTGGGGAAGCGGCGCAGCGTCTCAATCGCCTCATGCCCGCTATACACTGTGATGACGTTGAACTTGGCCGTCTCAATAACGAGTTTGCGAGTGGAGATAGTGCCGGGGAATTCGGGATCAATGACGAGAAAGCATGGGCGGATCACAGCGCCATTATGCACGAGCGACAAGCGGCCATAGAACAGCAAAATTGCGCACAGGCGCAACTCGGCGCAACACGGCGCAACTAGAAATCCGTCATGTAGCGTACAAGGTTAAGGGCAGAGAGCGGAAATGCGCGGTCTCTGCCCAGTTTTTAGCCGCTGAAGCTGTCTGTCAGGCGTAGATGCCGCGCTGTTTGATGGTGAACGACACGCGATCGATGGCCAGCATGTAGGCGGCTATGCGGTTGTTCACGTTGTGCGCCTCGGAGTAGCGGACGACGTCATCGAAGCTCTCCGACAGAATGTGCTCGAGCTGTTCGTTGACCACCGACTCCTTCCAGAAGTAACCCTGCCGATCCTGCACCCACTCGAAGTAGGACGCGACGACGCCCCCGGCATTCGCCAGGATGTCCGGAATGACGAAGATCTTCTTGTCAGCCAGGATTTCGTCCGCGACGGCGGTGGTCGGACCGTTTGCGCCCTCGCACACGATCTTGGCGCGGATGCGCTCGGCATTGCGGCTGGTAATGGCGTTTTCTGTTGCCGCGGGAATAAAGATTTCGCACTCCTGCGTGATCAGTTCCTGCGAATCGGCAGACTCCGCACCCTTGAATCCCAGCACCGTGCCATTGCGCTGCCGATATTCCAATAGCTGGTGAATGTCGATTCCTTTGCTGTTGTAAAGCCCGCCATCGTATTCGGCGATGCCGATGATCGTGTAGCCCTTCTCCATAAGCAGCTTGGCTGCATTTGAACCAACATTGCCGAAGCCCTGGACGATCACACGGCAGCCATCACGCTGCATTTGGAGGTGACGCAGCGCTTCATCGCACACCACGCTGATGCCGCGCCCGGTGGCCTCGCGGCGTCCGCGGGAGCCCCCGATATTCAGCGGCTTGCCGGTCACGACCGCGGTCACGGTCTGGCGCATGTGCATGGAGTAGGTGTCCATGATCCAGGCCATCACTTGTTCATTGGTGTTCATGTCCGGAGCGGGCACATCTTTTTCCGGTCCGATGAATTCGATCAACTCCGCGGTGTAGCGGCGCGTCATGCGCTCCAGCTCGCCGATGGACATCTTCTTCGGGTCGCAGATGACTCCGCCTTTGGCCCCGCCGAAGGGAATATTGACCACGGCGCACTTCCATGTCATCCAGCTCGCCAGGGCGCGTACTTCGTCGAGCGTCACATCGGGCGAGTAGCGGATGCCTCCCTTGCCCGGACCGCGCGCAATGGAGTGTTGCACACGGAATCCGGTAAAAACCTCAATAGAGCCGTTATCCATGCTGACAGGTATGTGAACGATAATCTCGCGCGCGGGATAGCGGAGCACCTTCCAGAGGCCTTCGTCCAGGTTCAGTTTTTGTGCCGCGAAGTCGAACCGAGCAGCCTGGGCTTCCCAGGGATTGATCTCCTGCTCGAGCGTGAGTGTTTGCATACTGATGATCTCCGGTAATTCTGTGGACGTAGACCGCTTGCCTGGCCGTCATAGTGAGCATCGGCTAAAAACCTGCGGCAGGGAATGCAACAAACGTGGCGGTCACGGCGCAGGTTGGGAATGCACAGCGCGGCCAAACCCACGAGTATAGGCGCGGCCGCGAAACTCCGGCAAGCAAGCATTTGTCCACTGCTGTCAACTAACTAGATGCGCGCAAGCCGGTCAGCGAGGGACGCTGCCGGTGTCTGTTGGCGGGCTCTGCTTTCAGTCCATCGAGCGCGCCGGAAGCCAATCGGCCACGGGATGTACTATGAGCCCCAGACCCATGGCCCGCCCGACTCTTACCCCGGAAGCCCTTTTCCCCGAACAGCCGCAGTTCATGGAGCTGGCCCGGAGCTGTACTCTCATCCCGGTCTGCCGGCGCATTACCGCCGATCTGGAGACGCCGGTCTCTGCCTTTCTGCGCATTGCCGCGGAGGAGCGCGAATGTTTTCTGCTCGAATCCGTGGAAGGCGGCGAACGGCTGGGGCGCTACACCTTCATCGGCATCCAGCCCTATCGTAAGGTGGTGGCCCACGGGCGCACTCTCACCATCATGGAAGGCCGGCGCCGCCATACCGAACAGGGCGACATCTTCGCATACTTGAAGGAGGCGCTCAGTGGACAGGTTCTCGCGCGCTTCCCGGAACTGCCTCCCTTCACCGCAGGTGCGGTCGGCTTCTTTGCCTACGATGTGGTCCGGCAAATCGAGCGTCTGCCTGAACTGGCGGAGAACGATCTCGAACTGCCGGATGCATGCCTGGCTTTTTTTCACGATGTGCTGGTCTTCGATCATGTGAAAAAAGAGATTCTGCTGATCGCTACTGCGGACGTGCGGCAGCGCAAGCCGGAGGCCGCGTATCGGGCCGCCGTGCGTCGCATCGCCGCCCTGGAACGGCGGCTGCAGCGCCCCTTGCGCCGCGGTGCGCACCGGCCCGCTGCGACAGAGCCACTGCAGGTTACACCGCGCACCTCCAAGGCGGATTTCATGGCAGCCGTCGAACGCGTGAAGGAGTACATCGCCGCCGGCGATGTTTTTCAGACGGTGCTGTCGCAGCGCTTCGACGTGGTGCCGGATGCCGATCCCTTCGCCATTTACCGCGCACTGCGCATCGTGAACCCCTCACCGTATCTCTACTTCCTGCGCCTGGACGTAGGTACGCCAGAAGGAGATCGCCCCGAGCACATACACATCATCGGCTCTTCTCCGGAATTGCTGGTCCGTATCCAGGGACGCAAGATCGAGTACCGGCCGATCGCTGGAACGCGTGGTCGCTCACCGGATGCGGCGGAAGATCAGCGACTGGAAGAGGACCTGCGTGGGGATGCAAAGGAGATTGCCGAACACGTGATGCTCGTAGACCTGGGCCGCAACGATGTGGGCCGCGTGAGCGAATACGGTTCTGTCCGGGTGCGCGATTTGATGTTCGTGGAGCGCTACTCGCACGTGATGCACCTGGTGAGCGCGGTTGAAGGAAGGCTGCGGGAAGGCCTTTCTGCCGTCGATGCGTTTCGTGCCTGCTTCCCGGCGGGCACGCTTTCCGGAGCGCCAAAGGTGCGAGCCATGGAGATCATCGAAGAGCTCGAGCCAACGCGTCGCGGTATCTACGGTGGCAGCATCTGCTATGCGGATTTCTCCGGCAATCTTGACTCGTGCATCGCTATCCGCAGCATGCTGATGAAGAACGGCAAGGGATACGTTCAGGCGGGTGCGGGAATCGTGGCCGACTCCGTGCCGGAGAAGGAATTTGAAGAATGCGTGAACAAGGCCAGCGCGGTTCTTCGTGCGATCGAGCGCGCGCGCCGCTTGTAATCGTAACCTGAGCTGATCCGATTGCCGCTTGTGCCTGTTGAGTGCTCTCTGTGAATATTTTGCTAGTACGCAGCAAACGGCATTTCGGATTTAGTCCTGCCGAATATCTCTTTGACTCAGTGCTCGCTGCGTACTCTCTTCGAGTGTTCTGATAATACGCAGCAAAACGAAGTTCGGATTTAGCGCTACAGAATATCTTTAGTTCACTGCACAGTTACTCAAGATCTCTTATCTGTAGCGCCATTTTGCATCAGTTCTCGCCGGTGCTTTGCATCGTATCTTCCGGATGCATGCGCACCTGGTTGCATTTTGAGAACCCCCTGCCAGCGTCACCCTTGCTTCACCATGCCCGCTGATCTCTGCCAGACTGCGCAATGCCTGCGCAGTTCGACGTCGTGTTCAAACCCCTGACCTTCGGAGGATATTGTGAGTAAAGAACAGAAAGTGCTCGATGGACTTATTGCAGACCGCCGCAAGTTTTTGAAGACCGCTGGATTGACGGGCCTCGGCCTGGCTGGCGCTGCCATGGTGGGCGGCAAACTCGGAATTGGGGACGGCATTGCCGGTATGCACTCTACGCCGGTCGAAGCCGCTTCCGTCAGCGATGCCGACATCCTCAACTTCGCGCTCAATCTGGAGTATTTGGAAGCGGAGTTCTACACCATGGCCACTACCGGCAAGACGCTGGAGCAGTCCGGCTATAACCTGGGCGGCAAGGGCACTTACGGGCGGACGACAGGCGGCCAGAAGATCACCTGGGGTGGTGCACTGCGGAGCCAGCTCGGCCGTACTGCAAACAGTCTTGCACAGACAGAGCAACTCCACGTCAAGTTCCTCCGCAACGCACTTGGCAGCGCTGCCGTCGCCAAGCCGGCCATCAACCTCGATGCGGTCGCCGATGTGGACACGTATCAGACCTTCATCGTTGTGGCGCGCGCGCTGGAACAGACGGGCGAGTCCGCCTACGCGGGCGCGGCGCAATTCATCCAAAACAAGCAGTACCTCACCGCTGCAGCGCAGATCCTGGCGATCGAAGCGGAGCACACCGGCAACCTCCGCCTCTTCTGCGATGCTTACAACCTCCCGACCACGAAAATCGACCAGCGTGACGTTCTGCCTCCGCCATCGGGTCACTACACGGAGTTCACCAGCTACAACTGGGGTTTGGCTCCCATCCGTACCACCAGCGAAGTGCTGGCGATTGTCTATGGCAAGAGCACAAAGGGCACGAGCCGCGGCGGGTTCTTCCCGCAGGGGTTGAATGGCGCCATCAACGTCGTCTAGCTTTGCTTTTCGCCGGAGACTCCGGGGCGCATGCTTTTGCATGCGCCTTTATCTTTTGTGATATCGGCGAAGCATATCGAAGCACCGGCGCATCTCTTTAAGCACAACTTAAGCAACAACCGTGCGCGCAAGCCACAAGGAGGAGTTTTATGGCAGATCTGGAGCAGTTGAAGCAGAAGTACGCACCTGTGATCCAAACGATTCAGGAGTTCAGCGATCTCGGCGCGAAGGTGGACCAAGTTGGCCTGGACGGGGACAAGCTGCTGCTGAAGGCGACCGTGCCGTCGCAGGTGGTGGCCAATCGCGTCTGGGATGCGATCAAGCAGGTGGACCCGCAGTATGCGGATCTCCATCACGAGATCACCACGACCGGCGGCGCCAACCAGCAGTACACCATCAAACCTGGCGATAACCTTTCCAAAATCAGCAAGCTGTTTTATGGAAATGCCAATCATTACCAGGCGATTGCGAAGGCCAGCAACATCGAAAATCCGGACAGGATCCAGGCGGGCCAGACTATTACCATTCCCGTGCAGAGCTAAGTACAGGCCTCCGTGAAGTTACAGCCAGCGAAGGGGAGACCCTCCGCTGGCCTGGCGGGTGCGTTGTCTATCCCGGCGCGAGCCTGATGCGGCGCTCTGGTCTTACAATGGCCGCATCACGACTGGGTCCATGGGTGGACCCCGGAGAAGGCGGCCATGAGCAAAGACGAGAGCAGCAGCAATTCAGGAAATCTCCAGCCGGGACGGCGGGCATTTCTAAAGGCAGGTGGCGTGATCACAGCGGGGCTGCTCGCACGAACAGCCGCCCCGGCGGCGGAGGCGTCTGCAGCGCCTGCTACATCTCCTTCCGCCACCCCCAGCATGCCTACGCGCAACCTGGGGCGTACCGGCTACAAGGTCGGCATCTTCAGCCTCGGTGGGCAGGCAGCCCTTGAAAAGCCCAACAACTTCGACGTGGCTGTGCCGATCATCGAGCGCGCGCTGGACCTGGGCGTGAATTACTGCGACACCTCGTCCATCTACGGCGGTCCGGACCGCTGGAGCGAGCAGTATTACGGCAAGGTCATGAAGACGCGGAGGGCGCAGACCTTTCTCGCGACCAAGACCAAGGAGCGCACCCGCGACGGCTCCATGCGCATGATCGAGAAGTCGCTCCAGTTGCTGCAGACGGACCACGTCGATTTATGGCAACTGCATGATATCGGCACCATTGAGGACCTGGACCAGTGCTTTGCCAAGGGCGGCGCGATGGAAGCGCTGCTGCAAGCCAAGGAGCAGGGCATGGTTCGCTATCTCGGCCTCACCGGTCATCATCGTCCGGACGCGCTGATGGAGGGCATTCATCGCTACCCCTTTGACACTATCCTGATGGCGCTGAATGCTGCGGATAATCACGAACATAGCTTCAGTGAGCAATTGCTGCCGCTGGCCGTGGAAAAGCGTATGGGCATCATCGGCATGAAGGTGCCGGCACGCGGACGCATCCTGGCCTCCTGGACGCCGCCGGACCTGGAGAAGCAGAAGCATTCGTGGGAAGGGAAAGCGGTCATTTCCACCAAGCCTGGCACGCTCAACATGCGCGAGGCCATGTACTACACGCTTTCCCAGCCGGTCAGCACCATAATCATCGGCTGCGACTCGATCGCGCAATTGGAAGAAAATGTGCAGCTTGCCAAGGACTTCACGCCGATGAGCAACCAGCAGCTTGCCGCACTCACGGCGCGCACCGAGCCCATCGCGAAGCAGGCACTCTTTTTCAAGAACTTCGACCGGGCGAACTCCTGAACACTGCGTACAACCAAGGCTGGAGCAACCTGCGCCAGCCTTTCATGTACGGCCGCACAGAACGCGAAGCCCAGGGCTGCGGTCGTTCCTTACCTTTAATGTGCAATAGGCAGCATGGGCCCGTGGAGGAGCATGAACGCTTTGCCGAGGTTTGATCTTGAAGGCCAGGTCGCACTGGTGACCGGAGCCGCGCGCGGGTTGGGCCGTGCGATCGCCCTGGCCCTGGCGGAGGCAGGAGCGGATGTGGCACTGGGCCTGCGCGCGGTCGAACGCGACAGTGGCGTGGCAGCGGAGATCACAGCCCGCGGCCGCCGCGCGCTCCCTCTCCAGATGGACATGAGCGATGTGCGCCAGGTGCAGCAGGCAATCGCGCGTGCTGCCGAGCACTTCGGCCGGCTGGATATCCTGGTGAACAACGCCGGTGTTGCGCCGGTGAATCTTGCCGAAAACGTGCGCGAGGAAGATTTCGATCGCACCGTTGCGATCAATCTCAAAGGCACCTTCTTCGCCAGCCAGGCAGCGGGCCGGATCATGATTGAGCAGCGGAGCGGGCGCATCATCAATATGAGTTCCCAGGCCGGCTTTGCGGCTTTGCCCACCGAATCCGTGTACTGCATGACCAAGGCGGGAATCGCGCACCTAACCAAGTGCCTGGCGGTGGAATGGGGCAAATACAACATCAACGTCAACGCGGTGGCGCCCACATTTATTCATACGCAGGGGACAGAACCCGCGCTGGCCGATGCGGAATTTCGCGCCGATGTGGTCGAGCGCATCGCCGGTCTGCACCGTATCGGCGAACCCATTGAGGTAGCAGGTGCAGTCGTCTTTCTCGCCTCCCCGGCGGCCTCGCTCATCACCGGGCACACGCTGCTGATTGACGGCGGCTGGACAGCTCGCTGAACTACATTGGAACATTCCATCGAGCAACGAAGGAGCCGTCATGAAGGTTGGGGTATTCACACCGCTGTTGTCGCAGCTTCCGCTCGAAAGCGTGCTCGACACGCTGACAACGCTCGGCATTCACACCGTGGAGCTGGGCACGGGGAACTATCCCGGGGATGCTCATTGCAAACTGAAGATGCTCGACGATGCGGCCGGCCTCAAGGAGTTCCAGAGTAAGCTTGCGGATCACGGAGCCTCCATTAGCGCGCTGAGTTGCCATGGCAATGCACTTCATCCGGATCCGGCGCGTGCGGAGCAGGCACGCGAAACTAGCCGTAAAACCATCCGGTTGGCGGAGAAGCTCGGCGTGCCCACCGTTGTGGATTTCTCGGGCTGCCCCGGCGATGCTCCCGGGGCCAAAGCGCCCAACTGGATTACCTGCCCGTGGCCCCCGGACTACCTCGACGTTCTTCAATGGCAATGGAACGAGGTGGTCGCACCGTATTGGATCGAGCACGGGAAGTTCGCGGCCGATCACGGCGTAAGGATCGCCATCGAGATGCACCCGGGCTTCGTCGTTTACAGCCCGGAAACGATGCTCCGCCTGCGTTCGATCGCCGGGCCGAGTGTGGGGTGCAACTACGATCCCAGCCATATGTTCTGGCAGGGTATCGATCCCATCGCGGCCATTCGCATTCTCGGCGACACGATCTTCCACGTGCACGCCAAAGACACGCAGATGTATCCGGCGAACCTGCCGCGTACCGGCGTTCTGGATACCAAGCCGTATACTGACGAGCGCAACCGCGGATGGATTTTTCGCACCTGCGGCTACGGACACAGCGCGGAGTGGTGGAAGGAGTTTGTCTCCACGCTACGGATGTTTGGCTATGACGGCGTTCTGTCCATCGAGCATGAAGATAGCCTGCTATCTCCGGAAGAGGGCCTGACCAAGGCCGCCGAGTTCCTGAATGCGCTGGTCCTGCGCGAGCAGCCCGGCAAAGCCTGGTGGGTCTAGCGAACCGGTTCGCGACAGACTCGTGTCCAAAAAATCGGACGATTTCTACATCCAAAGTGGGATTGCCCTCGTTCCTCTGGTGGAAGCCCCCAACTTCCATAGGCCGCAGCAACGCAATACACGCACAAGTGGCACGATGCTGTGCACCTGCACACACGCGCGCTCGTGCGGATGGCTTGAGGCCAGAGAGGCAGGTCGAGGATGAAGGAAGCAAAACTATCTCAAGGTGTGGAATCGGCGATCAATCGGCGGTCATTTCTGAGGAATGTGGGCGGCGCCACCGCAGCCGCTGCGGCAATCGGCGTGATGCCGTCGCTGGCGTTCGGTCAGAGTGCGTCCAATGCAGGAACAGGCGCTTCTCCTGACACGCCGAAGGAGATCTTTACGGCAGCGCTGGTGGCAGAAGACCTGGCAACGGTTTTCTATTACAACGGCCTGGTGAGCAAGGTCATCCAGGATGTGAACCTGGCCGGTCCGGGCGGGTCTGCCACGCACATCAGCTCGAGCGGTTCTGCCTCGAACGTAGGCTATCTGCGCGCGGCCATCATGGAAGAGATTCAGCACGCCAACCTGTTCCGCACGCTGCTGAGCATCAAGAGCGCCGCGGCCGACCCTTACCAGGTGTTCTATTTTCCGTCGAATGTGTTTGAGGAACTGGATCCCTTCATCGGCCTGCTTTCTGCGCTGGAGAACGCATTCATTGGGGCCTATCTGGCCGCCATTCAGGAGTTTGGGTTGCTGGCCGCGATTGGTCATGCAGTCACGCTAGACGGAGTGCGCTACCAGCCTTCCGACTTCGCTTACTTCGGAAAGATCGCTGCGTCGATTCTGGGCGTGGAAGCGGAGCACCGCGCGCTGGGACGTGCCATCAGCCCCACGCTCATTCCAGCCAACCAGTTGAACTATGAGCAGACCGACGGGATCACGAGCGTGTACAACGGCAAGAACTCTGCCGTGGCCGCGCTCACTCCGTTCCTGAGCCCCGGCAAGGGTCTATATCCGCACCGGCTCGATCTGGCCCTGCGTGGCGCGAAGAGCCTGGGACTGCCGACGACGGGAACCATTCCGCCAAAGTAGCTGAAGCTGTTACGAACGAGAGAAGGGAGCCCGCGGGCCCCCTTCTTCTTATGTGAAGTGCCAATGAGGATCACGGCCTTCTATCGCCTGGGATCCCGGCCGCTCTCATGAGGGCACCGGTGCTGCGGTTGGGTTCTAGGCAGGGTTAAGCGCGTCGAGCGCGGCGCGCGTCTTGGGGACTAGCACGGCAAGCTCGCTGTTACGTTTGCGCAAGCCCTCCACAACCTGCGCCGGCGCCTTCGCCAGGAAAGCTTCATTGCTAAGCTGCCTGTCGCCATTCGCTTTTTCCTTCTCCAGGCGGGCAAGTTCCTTCACGAGCCGCTCCCGTTCGATAGCCGGGTCAATCGGCTTCTCGTAGAGGATGGCAAGGTCGAACGCGGGGGTGGAGCGGACGCCAGCGCCTTCTGTGAACTGATCCACAAATGACAGTGCAGCCGCCTTCCCCAGTCGCTGGACCAGTTCGGCGTTCTGCTCCAGAACGGTGCGTGTCTCGGCGTCCGTGCGCACTTGAACAGGAACGGAGGCCTTTTCTTCGACGCCCTTCTCTTTGCGGGCGGCACGTACGTTCACGATGAAGCTCCGCAGCACGCCAAATTCAGCTTCCGCAATGGAGTCGGCGCGGCCATCCTGTGGGAAAGGAGTGAGTGCGATGGAGCGGGCAGGCGGCCGATTGTCGTAAAGCGCGTGCCAGACCTCTTCCGTGAGGAAGGGCATAAACGGGGAAAGAAGGCGCAGTGCCGCGTCAAAGGTGCTGAGCAGAACGGTAAGCGCCAGGCGCGCCTGCGATGAACCGTGCTTGTCATCGAATTCGAGCCGCAGCTTCACCGCTTCGAGATACCAGTCGCAGAAGTCACCCCAGAAGAAGTCATAGACAAGCCGCGCGGCTTCATCAAACCGATACGCGGCGAGGGCTGCGTTCGTATCGGACGCGACCTGGTGAAAGCGAGAGACGATCCAGCGGTCTTCGAGCGGTGCTGCCGCATCGGCCTGCGGTCCTGTCGAAAGGGATGTAAGGTCTATCACGATCCCCGCTTCCTTTGCACGCTCCACCTGCATGAAGACGAAACGGGCGGCGTTCCAGATCTTGTTGGCAAAAGCCCGGTAGCCTTCCGTGCGGGCCTCGCTGAAAGCGATGTCCGTACCCGGCGAGGCCATGGACGCCAGCGTAAAGCGCACAGCGTCGGTGCCGTATTTCCGCACCACCTCGATCGGATCGATGACATTGCCCTTGGTCTTTGACATCTTCTGACGATCGGCATCGCGCACCAGCGCGTGAATGTAAACCTGCTGAAAGGGCACGGCATTTTCGAGTGTGCGCGCAGAGCCGTCCGGCATCGGCAGTTCCAGCATGAACCAGCAGCCCAGCATGATCATGCGCGCCACCCAGAAGAACAGGATGTCGAAGCCAGTGACGAGCAACTGCGTGGGATAGAACGCCGCGAGATCCGGCGTTTGCTTGGGCCATCCGAAGACCGACATGGGCAGCAGCCCGGAGGAGAACCACGTGTCCAGCACATCGGTTTCCTGCGTGAGCCGCGCAGAGCCGCAATGCACGCAGCGCTCCGGTGTTTCACGCGCAACCGTGATCTGTCCGCAATGGCCGCAGTGCCATGCGGGAATGCGGTGGCCCCACCAGAGCTGGCGTGAGATGCACCAGTTGTGGATGTTGCGCATCCACTCGTCGTAGGATTTGCGGTACTGCTCGGGCGTAAAAGTAATGTAGCCCTTCTCCACCGCTTCGATCGCTTTGTCGGCGAGCGGCTGGATTTTGACGAACCACTGCTTGGACAGGCGCGGCTCAACGACCGTCTTGCAGCGGTCGCACTTGCCGATGCTCAGGGTGTGATCGCGCGTGCCAACGAGCAGACCGTGCGCTTCAAGATCGGCGAGGATGCGCTTGCGGGCCTCATAGCGGTCGAGGCCGGCATACGGGCCACCGTTCTCGTTGATGCGCGCCGTCTCGTCCATTACGTTGATGGAAGGAAGATGATGCCTCTCGCCGAGCGCGAAGTCGTTGGGGTCATGCGCGGGGGTGATCTTGACGGCGCCGGTGCCGAAGTCGCGGCTCACCCAGTCATCCGTGACAACCGGGATCTCGCGATCCAGCAGCGGGAGGCGCAGTGTCTTTGCCATGCAGGGCGGTGTAGCGCTCGTCTTCCGGATGCACGGCCACGGCCACATCGCCCAGCATGGTCTCGGGGCGCGTGGTTGCAATCACGAGGGAGCCAGAGCCGTCCGCCGCCGGATAGCGGATCTCGTACAGTTTGCCGGCCTGCTCCTCGTGCACGACTTCGAGGTCGGAGATGGCGGTCTGGCAGCGCGGGCACCAGTTCACGATGTAGGCTCCGCGATAGATGAGGCCCTGCTCGTACAGGCGGACAAAGGCTTCGCGCACCGCGACGGACAGACCTTCGTCCATGGTGAAGTACTCGCGCGACCAGTCCACTGAAGCGCCGAGACGCTTCATCTGATCGAGAATCGCGCCGCCGTACTGCTCCTTCCAGCGCCACACGCGCTCGAGGAAAGCAGGGCGGCCAAGCTGCTGCCGGGTGGTCTTCTCTTCCGCAAGCTGGCGCTCCACCATCATTTGCGTAGCGATGCCGGCATGGTCCGTGCCGGGCACCCAGAGCGTGCGGTCGCCGCGCATGCGGTGCCAGCGGATGAGGATGTCCATCTCCGTCTGGTTGAGCATGTGGCCCATATGCAGGCGCCCAGTGACGTTGGGCGGCGGCAGCAGCAGCGTGAAGGTTGGCTGGGGGCTGTCGCCCTCGGTGGGCGTGGGCACGTGAAAGAGCTGTTCGCGGACCCAGTAGTCGGCCCAGCGGTCTTCAATGGCGGTCGGGTCGTAGGCTTTCGGCAGTTCGTGTGGCATGAAACTTCAGGGTAGCAGGATGCGGGGCGGCGGGCTGCCTTCGGCCGCATCGGCGCCAGTGTCAGAGTCGGCTATTTTGGCGCTGGTCGGTGAGCGTACGCGCGCCCGTGGCGGAGAGCATATCGCCACTCTATGCGATGGCACGGGGCAGAGAAGCGGAAATCAATGCACCCGCACGCCGCGCGCGAAAACCAGGCGGGGATCTGTCCGCCGAAGAAGTAGGGGATCTCGCGATAGTCCTCCGCATCCTGCACGACGAAGTCGGCGACCTTGCCGGGTTCGAGCGAACCGATGGAGCTGCCGAGCCCGAGGCTGTACGCCGCGTTCACGGTGCTGGCGAGAATGCTTTCTGCCGGCGTCATCTTCATCTGTGTGCAGGCAAGTGAAAGCACCATCGACATGGAAGTCGTGGGAGAAGAGCCGGGGTTGAAGTCCGTTGCCAGCACCACCGCGAGCCCGGCGTGGATCATGGCGCGTGCGGGCGCGTACCGGGCTGAGCCGATGGCGTATACCGAGCCCGGCAGCAGCACCGGCTGCACGCCGGACGCGGCCAGGGCGCGGATGCCGGCGGGGTCTACGTGCTCCAGGTGGTCAGCGGTCGCGGTGTGCAGCTCCGCCGCGAGCAGCGCCGCGCCCGAGCACTCAAACTGGTCGGCATGGAGACGAAGGCCGAGCCCGTGTTCACGCGCAGCCACGAGGATGCGTCGTGCAATGGGGACGGGGAAGGCCATAGGCTCGCAGAACACATCGCAGAACCGCGCCAGCCCGCTCGCCGAGACCGCCGGAAGCATTTCGTGAATCACGTACTCGGCGTATTCTTCGCTCCGGCCGGCGTACTCTTGCGGCGTATCGTGTGCGCCCAGAAACGTGGGCACGCAGCGCAGGGGGGAGTGGGTTTCCACGGCCCGGATCGCTTGCAGAATCTTGAGTTCGTGCTCCAGGCTGAGCCCATAGCCGGACTTGGCCTCTACCGTGGTGGTGCCGCCGCGCAGAAACCATGTGGCATACCGCATGCCAGCCCGTTGCAGATCCTGATCGTCGGCGGCCCTGGTCTTGCGGACGGTGCTGCGGATGCCGCCACCTGCGGCGGCGATCTCCTGGTACGTCGCACCGGCGCAGCGTTGCTCGAATTCATCAGCGCGGTTGCCGGCGAAGATCAGGTGTGTGTGTGCATCCACAAAGCCGGGCATGACCACGCGGCCCCCCGCGTCGATGGCCGGCAGGTCCGCGGGATGAAGACGTGCGATTTCCTCGCGGGTGCCCACAGCTGCGATCACGCCGTTGCGCACCAGCATGGCGCCGTCGGGAATGATGCCGAGTTCGCGCAGCTCCGGGCCAGTGCGCGGGCGGGCTGGCCCGGCACAGGTCACCATCTGCGAAGCATTGACGACGAGGTATGTGCCGGACGGATTGGGGGAAGACGCTGGGCTAGACATCGGGCTGTGCTCCGGCGGCGTGCTCGGGCCGCGCTCCATTGGAGGTATTCGCCGGCCGGCCAAGCAAGCCGGAGGCGAAGCTCAGCAGGCAGGCAGCGCCGGAAAGCGCCGTAATGCCGTTGATATCGCGCTCGGGGTCGAGCTCGACAATATCCATCACGCGCACGCGGGCATCGAGTCCGCAGAGATAGGCCGCGCGACGGATGTCGAGCGGGGTGAGTCCGCCTGGTCGTGCGCCGGCCGTGGCCGGGGCGAAGGAGCGGTCCTGGACATCAAGATCGAGGTCCACATAGATGGACTTCGCCCGTGCCCCGAGCATTTGCAGAGCACGCTCCGTGACCGCTTCGATGCCTTCAACCGCAACCTGTTCGACAGGGATCACAGTGATGCCGGCATTTGCCGCGACCTCGAAGTAAGCAGCGGAGTTGGCGAACGACTGGATGCCGATCTGGATGATGTTTTCTCCGGGAAGCCCGTCGCGCAGGAGGGAGCGCACCGGGTTGCCGTTGAGCAGGCCGTTATCGAGGTGACGCAGATCCAGGTGAGCGTCAAATGTGAGCAGGGCGCACTCGCGCATATCGTCTTCGACGGCCATGCAGGCCGGGTAGGTCAGCGCGTTATCGCCGCCCAGCAGCACCAGTGCATCCGCGCCGCGCAGCGCGGACTTGACGGCGCTGTGGATGGGAGCGAAGGCCTCTTCCGGGGAAGCAGTGGCGATGTGCAGATCGCCGGCGTCTTCGACGCGGAGGTCACGAACGTCACGGCGGTGCAGAACATCGAAGGTGCTGTAGCGCAGGAGTGCATCGCGCATCGCCTGCGGTGCCAGATCGCACCGGCTGGGCGTAATGGAACCGCGCGTGACGGGCACGCCCAGCACACAGAGCCTGCGTGCAGCGGATGATGTGGCAGACCCTTCCCCCGCCAGCCATGCGCGGGCCCGCGGCCAGTCACGGTCCTCGTAGAGTTGGCTCAGTGTGCGCCCCCTTCGGAGCGCGGCGCACGATCCGACAGCATGGGTACCTCGATCCCTGTTTCCCGGGCCACGGATGCAGCGCGTTCGTAGCCGGCGTCCACATGGCGCAGCACACCGGTGGCGGGGTCGGTGGTCAGCACGCGCTCCAGCCGCAGCCGCGCTTCTTCGGAACCATCGGCTACCACCACCATGCCGGCGTGTTGCGAGTAGCCGATGCCGACGCCACCGCCATTGTGGATGCTGACCCAGGAGGCGCCAGCGGCCGTGTTGACCAGCGCATTCAGCAGCGGCCAGTCGGCCACCGCGTCGGAGCCGTCGAGCATGCCTTCGGTTTCACGATACGGCGAAGCCACCGAGCCTGCGTCGAGGTGATCCCGCCCGATCACGATAGGAGCGCTGATCTCGCCGGTGCGGACCAGTTCGTTGATCGCAAGGCCAAACTTGGCGCGGTCTCCATAACCCAGCCAGCAGATCCGTGCCGGAAGGCCCTGGAAGTGAATGCGTTCGCGCGCGAGCGTGATCCAGCGATGCAGCCCGGCGTTGTCGGGAAAGAGCTCAAGCGCGAGGGCGTCCGTGCGATAGATATCGGCGGGATCGCCCGAGAGCGCCACCCAGCGGAAGGGACCTTTCCCTTCACAGAAGAGCGGCCGAATGTATTCAGGGACGAAGCCCGGAATGGCGAACGCATCCTCGACGCCGGCGAGCTTTGCCTGGGTGCGGAGATTGTTGCCGTAGTCAAAGGCCACGGCGCCGCGCTGCTGCATCTGCAGCATGGCTTGGACGTGCTGTGCCATGGTGCGCATGGAATGCTGTACGTACGCTTCGGGATCGCTGGCGCGCAGGGCCGCTGCGGCTTCAAGCGTGAAGCCCGTGGGCACATAGCCGTGGAGCGGGTCATGTGCGCTCGTCTGATCGGTAACAATGTCGGGCACGATTCCGCGGCGCAGCAACTCAGGAAGTACGTCGGCCACGTTGCCCACCAGACCGACGGAAACAGCTTTTCCTGACGCACGCGCCTGGTGCAGTAGATCCAGGGCGGCATCCAGGTTTTCTACCTGGCAATCGCAGTAGCCGCTTTCGACACGCTTGCGGATGCGGGCAGGGTCCACATCGACCCCGAGAAAACATGCCCCGGCCATGGTCGCGGCGAGGGGCTGTGCTCCACCCATGCCGCCCATGCCGCCGGAGACGATCCACCTACCCTCCAGAGAGCCGAAATGGCGGCGGCCTGCCTCCATGAAGGTCTCATACGTGCCCTGTACGATGCCTTGGCTTCCTATGTAAATCCACGAGCCGGCGGTCATCTGGCCGTACATCATCAGGCCCTTGCGCTCGAGTTCGTGGAAGTGTTCCCAGTCGGACCAGCGGCCCACCAGGTTGGAGTTGGCCAGCAACACGCGAGGGGCGAGCGCGTGCGTGCGCAGAACCCCGACCGGCTTGCCCGACTGGATGAGCAGGGTTTCGGCATCGCCGAGTTGCTGCAGTTCGCGAACGATGGCGCGCAGCGAAGGCCAGTCGCGCGCGGCGCGGCCCGTGCCTCCGTAGACCACCAGCTCGCCCGGGCGCTCGGCCACGGCAGGATCGAGGTTGTTCAGCAGCATGCGCAGCGCCGCTTCCTGCTGCCAGCCTTTGCAGTGCAGCTCCTGTCCATGCGGGGCGCGCAGGCTCTGCCCCTGTTCGACGGTAATTTCGTGCGACTCAACGGCAGTGTTCATGGTGCTTCCTCCGGCTCCGGCGCGGGGTGACGGCGATGCCTGGAGCGCCCGGATAAACGGACTGTCGATCATAGCCGAAAGTTACACACGCCCGGTACTGGTCGAGCCAACCCAGATGCTATTGCGCAGAGCCTGTTATGCGATACTCGCTCTAGCATGTACAAGCGCATCCTGCTCAAGCTTTCCGGGGAGGCCCTCGCGGCCGGTCGCGGCTTTGGGGTCGATGTGGACACGGTTCATCAGATCAGCGCCGAGATTGCCCAGGTGCGCGAAATGGGAATCGAAGTGGCCATCGTGGTGGGCGGCGGGAACTTCTTCCGCGGCGTCGCCGAGCAGGCAAAGCACATGGACCGTGTCTCTGCGGACCACATGGGCATGCTGGGTACCGTCATCAATTCGCTCGCCTTTCAGGATGCTCTGGAGAAGAACGGCGTCCATAGCCGGGTCATGTCCGCCATCGAGATGAACCAGGTGGCGGAACCGTACATCCGGCGCCGGGCGATCCGGCACCTCGAGAAGGGGCGGGTCGTGATCTTCGCCGCGGGAACGGGAAATCCGTATTTTTCCACCGATACCGCCGCGTCACTCCGCGCTATGGAGATCAAGGCCGACGTGCTGATGAAGGCGACCAAGGTCGATGGTATCTACGACGCCGATCCGGTCCTGATGAAGGATGCGATCAAGTTCGACGAGATCACGTATTACGAGATCCTGCGGCTGGGGCTGAAGGTGATGGACATGACGGCGGTGAGTCTGTGCAAAGACAACAACCTGCCGATGATCATCTTCAACATGAACCGGCCCGGCAACATCCTGCGTGTGGCCAGCGGAGAGAAAGTCGGTTCGCTGGTGACGGCCTGAACGGAGATGCAGGTGTGCTCCATGCCTCCCCCGTCGCACCCGTAGCACCACCCCCGCAGCCGATTGCGGCCACCACCCGGAAGCCGCAGTTGCATGCGCTGACTGGCATGCGCGCCCTCGCAGCCCTCAATATCGTCTTCTTCCATTTCTCCAACCCGCGGTGGTTCGGGCCCTTTTCGCCCATCGTGGAGAATGGGTACGTCTCGGTCAGCTTCTTCCTGCTGCTTTCCGGGTTTGTGCTGGCCTACAACTACCGCGAGCGTGCTGAGCAGGGTCAAATGAGCGCCCGCACGTTCTGGATGGCGCGTTTTTCCCGCATTTACCCGGTCTTCCTTTTTAGCCTAGTGGTCTCGCTGGGCATGCTGGCCGACGAATGGCACGCGCGTTCGCACGCACAGTTCGGCTGGGGTGTGGTGCTGACCTTGCTCCTGCAGCAGGGCTGGTCGCCGCAGCTCTGTACCTTCTGGAATACCCCGGCGTGGACGCTGACCACAGACGTGTTTTTCTATGCAGTGTTCCCCTGGGCAGTGGCCTGGCGTTGGCCGAAGACACGGCGCGCCCTGCTGCTCATCATGCTGCTCTTCTGGGTATCGAGCTTCATCCTGCCCGGGCTTTATACGATCTTTCATCCGGATGGCGAACTGCACATCAATCGCTACTCGAACGGGATCTGGCTGCGCGCGTTGAAGTTCGGCCCGGTTCAGCACCTGCCGTCGTTCTTGTTTGGCATGGCGCTCGCGGGCCTAAATAACTACGTCAGTGAAAAGAGCTGGCTCCGGCTATGGCTCGGACTCGCGGGACTCGCGGGGTTTTATGGCATCCTGGCGCTGGGCGATCGCTTGCCTTATGTCTTTATGCACGATGGTCTGCTCATGCCCCTCTATGCACTTATCATCCTGGGGCTTGCGGGCCACAATATCGTGGCGCGGATCTTTGCTGTGGCGCCCCTGGTGGCGGTAGGTGAGGCGAGCTATTGCCTGTATATTCTGCATTTCAATCTGTGGAACCTGATCCACGACTCCAAGGTGCTGGAGCACCTGGGCCTGATCCGCTTCGATCCCTGGCTTTCCTATGCGCTCCTGGTTGCCGTCGCGCTGGCGGCCATGTACGCGGTCGAGCGTCCGGGCCAGGCCTGGATCAAGCGCCGCTTTCACTTCGAACCGCAGGCGCGCGTGCCGGCCAGCACGCCGTAGAGTCGAGTTTGCAGCAGCACCCCACGGCAGTGGTGCGAGCATGCAGACCGGAAGGCGCACGGCCTTTGTCGGGCTGAGCTATGCTGGCTTGGCTACTTCTGTTCCATCTGACCCAGTTTCTGGAGGATCCCACGTTGCATCTCCGCCCTGTTTTTGTGCGCGCGTCGCTGCTGTTCGCCCTGTCTCCCCTTTGCTGCGGGCTCCTGCACGCCGAGGACACGAAGCCCCCAACGCCCGCGCCACTGATGATGAATATTCCGGACAGCACCACGGCCGGGACAGTCGCAGCGGGGTCGCAGCACTTGAGCTACAAGGCCGTCATCGGAACGATCCCGGTGGGGGCAACCGAGGCAGAGGACGCCTTGCTGTCTCCAGAAGGCAAGCTGATGGACGGCAAGCCGCACACCGACCCGGACAAAGAGCCGCCCATCGCCCGCATGAGCTATGTCTATTACTCCATCGAGGGCCAGCACGGGCCGCGACCAGTCACCTTCTTCTACAACGGCGGCCCGGGTTCTTCCACCATGTGGCTGCACATGGGCTCGCTGGGACCCAGGCACGTGGTGAGCGCGGACCACACGCCCACAGGCGCCGCGCCCTATCACCTGGAAGACAATCCTTACACCCTCCTCGACGTCAGCGATCTTGTCTTCATTGACATGCCCGGCACCGGGTTTGGCACGCTGGAGGGCAAGGATCCGGGCAAGGCCTTCTGGGGGGTGGACGAAGATGCCGGCGCCTTCTCGCGCTTTATCTCGCGATTTCTGGGCAAGTACAACCGGTGGAACTCGCCCAAGTACATTTTCGGCGAAAGCTACGGCACGACGCGCTCCGCAGTGCTCGCGAACGAGCTGATCAACAGCAAGAACATCGGGCTGAACGGGGTGGTGCTGCTCTCGCAAATCCTCTTTTTCGACACGGATATCGATACCGTCACGCCGGGCAATGATCTACCCTATGCGCTGGCGCTGCCCACCTATGCCGCGACTGCCGCATATCACCACAAACTGCAGCCAGACCCGGGCGCGCTGGAGCCGTTCCTCAAAGAAGTGGAGGCGTACGCGACGGGCCCGTACCTTCACGCGCTTTCGCAGGGAGATGAACTCTCGGAAAGCGATAAGCGGGCCGTGGCGGAAAAGCTGCACAGCTACACCGGGCTGCCCGTGGATTACCTGCTTCGGGCCAATCTCCGCGTGAGCGGCGGCGAGTTCGAGCACACCCTGCTGGGCGCTTCGGAAACCGACACCGGGCGGCTGGATACGCGCTTTGCCAGTCCCACCATGGATCCGCTGTCCAAGACCGCCGAATACGATCCGGCCGATTCCGCCATCGCTGCAGCGTATGTGGCCCTGTTCAACGAGTATGTGCGCACCACGCTGAAGTATGGCGAGGGGCTTACGTTCAAGCCTTCGGCCTACTCTGCGCCGAACTTCAACTGGAACTGGGGCCGGAAGGGCGCACACGAGATGCTGCCGACGGGGACCGAAGTGCTCAGTGACCTTGCCGCCGCGATGAAGCAGAATCCGACGCTCCACGTTATGGTGAACGGCGGCTACTACGACCTGGCGACCCCGTTCTACGCCGCGGTCTATGAGGATCATCACCTGCCCATTCCGCAGAAGCTCGCCGGCAACATCGAGTATGCCTTCTACGAATCCGGGCACATGGTCTATCTCCACCAGGAGAGCCTGCAACAGTTGCACGACCGCGTGGCAAGCTTCATTCGAAAAACGGAGAACGGCGGAGGACCGTCCGCCGCAGTAACTCCGGCCCGGAGCCCGGGCCTGGCGCTCAGGGACCGGGCGTCCAATTGATCCAGAGCGCAATTTAGCAATATTTAGCTATGCTGCCGGTGAGCACGACGGCTCCGGGCTGAGGCCGTCCATATCTTTTGCATGAGGGAGATTGCGGCGGTGATAATCTCGCCCACATGCGGACCATCGGCGTCTGGTGTGGGATCTTGCTGCTGGCGTGCACAGCGCTGGCGCAAACGCCCTTGTCCGTCCGCCGCGACCGCGCCCGGCACCGCACGGCGCTGAATACGGAAGTCATCACGCTGGGGGACTCCGCAATAGCGCTGAAGGGGCCGTGGCGTTTCCACCCCGGCGATTCGCCCCGCGCTCCGGGGAGCGACACGCCGTTATGGGCACAGCCGGGCTTCGACGACAGCGATTGGCCGGAGCTGGACCTCGCATCCCGGGAAGGCACGCGGGACCCGCTGTCCGGAGTCACCGAATTTGTCCCGGGCTGGACGGCGCGCGGCTATCCCCACCTCTATGGGTACGCGTGGTACCGCCTCCACCTGAAGCTCAAGGATCCCGCGGCGGCGGTTTGGCTCAAAATGCCGAGCGACGTCGATGACGCTTACCAGGTCTTTGCGAACGGCAACTATGTCGGTGAGTTCGGCACCTTCGGTCCGCGCCGCGTGACGGTGCACAGTGCGCGGGCGGTGTCCTTTCCGCTGCCCCGGCCGGATGCTCACGGCGAACTTGGTGCTGGCGCTCCGGTTCTATATGGAGAGCGATAGCCCGCTGTACACGCCGGCCGCCGGCGGCATGCACCAGGCACCTGTAATCGGGCTGGCGAGCACCATCGAACTGCTGCAGGCCAGTGACGATGATGCCAATCTTCATGGCTATATCGTCTCCGGCCTCCTCCAGTCTTTGGTGCTCATTGTGGCGGGCTTTGCCGCGCTGTGGGCGTGGCTGCTGAGCAGGAAGGAGCGTGCCTACCTTTGGCTCATGCTGGGCTCCTGGGTGATGGCGGCCGCCGGCTTGATTGTCTTCCTCGCCGGGGTGACCTATGTGATCGCCGACGTGCATGCGCTGGTGCTGCTGGATGCGGTGCTGAAGCCGCTGGTCCTGCCCTGCTGGACGATGTTCTGGTGGTACTGGTTTGGGCTGCGGCGGCGACGGTACCTGCTGCATATCACCTGGTGGGGCACGGTGGTGATCGGCATATGCATGGCCTGCCTGCGCCCGCCGCTGCACGGCCACGCGCCCTTTCTGCAATGGGCGCGGTTCTTCCATGTGGTCGCTCTGAGCTGCCATGTGCTGCTCGCGGCGGTTCTGCTGGCCCTCGTGGTCCGCGGGATACGGAAGAATCGGACCGAGGGCCTGCTGGCGCTTATTCCTGTGCTGCTGCTGGCCGTTTCGGTCTTCGGTACGGATCTGCTGCTTGCGTTCAACGTGCGGACCTATGTCTTCCCCTACGGGCTGCGTATCGGGCTGCCCACCATGGCGGACGCGCTGCTCTATCTCGCGGTCAGCATCCTGGTCATCCGCCGGCTGCTGGCTATGCGGGCAGCCCAGCAAGCCGTTTCGCTGGAGCTGCACCAGGCGAGCGAGCTGCAGCAACGGGTGCTGTTGCAGGAGCAGCTTCCCGCCGACAGCCGCTTTCATGTGGAGTGCGAGTACCTGCCGGCCCAGGTAGTGGGCGGGGACTTTTTCCAGATCGTCCCGCGCAGCGAAGATTCCATGCTGCTCGTTACCGGCGATGTCTCCGGCAAGGGCATTACGGCCGCGATGCTGGTAGCGGTGCTAGTGGGCGCGATTCGCACGGAAGCGGAGTACAGTTGCGACCCGGCGCGTATGTTGGAGACGCTCAACGACCGGCTGTGCGGCCGTATGGAGCACGGCTTTGCCACTTGCCTGGTCGCGTACTTCCAGAAAAACGGGTGGGTGCAAATGGCTACCGCCGGGCATCCACCGCCATATCTGAATGGCACAGCCGATGGAGTTGCAGGGGGCATTGCCACTCGGCCTGGTGCCCGGTGCGACCTACGTGCCGGAGCGCTTTCAAATTGAGGCAGGGGACAGGCTCACCTTTCTATCCGACGGGGTGCTTGAGGCGACCAACGAGAACGGCGAGCTGTACGGCTTCGATCGCGCACAGCAGATCAGCGAGCAGCCGGCGTCGGAGATCGCCGAGTCCGCCCGCCAGTTTGGCCAGTGCGACGACATTACGGTGCTGACGGTTTCCTACGCCGGGCAGCCGTCCGCCGTCGAGGCGATGGCCTAAGCGCGAGGCCGCAGGGGGTTCTACCGCCGGTACCGAAGTGCGACTGCGGGTACTACAATGGCAGCGAACCTTTATGGCCCAGTCGCAAGAAAACACTCATTTCAGTTCTGTCCTGCGCGAGAATCGAGTCTTTTCCCCACCCCCGGAGTTTGCCCGGAATGCGCTGGTGCGCAGTGCCGAGGAGTATCAGGCGCTTGTACCAGCGATCGGTAGAGGACCCGGAGGGATTCTGGGACGAAGTCGCGCGCGAGCTGCACTGGTTTGCACCGTGGACCAAGGTGCTGGATTGGCAGGCGCCGTGGGCCAAGTGGTTTGTGGGGGGCAAAACCAACCTCTGCTACAACTGCGTGGACCGGCATGCGCTGGGAGAACGGCGCGACAAAACCGCCATCCTGTGGGAGGGTGAGCCGGGCGAGGTGCGCAAGCTGAGCTTTGGCGAATTACATGCCGAAGTGCAGCGGTTCGCCAATGTGCTGAAGGACCTCGGCGTGAAGAAGGGTGACCGCGTCGCCATCTATATGGGCATGACGCCGGAGCTGGCGATTGCACTGCTGGCTTGCGCGCGTATTGGCGCTGTGCACTCTGTGATCTTTGGCGGCTTTGCCGCGAATGCGCTGGTGGACCGCATCAACGACGCGCAGTGCGTGGCGGTGTTGACGCAGGACACGTCCTATCGCCGCGGTTCCGAGGTGCAGTTGAAGAAGGTGGTCGATGAGGCGCTGGAGCAGTGCCCATCCGTTAAAAACGTGGTCGTATACCGCAGGAGTGGGTCGCCAGTCGAGATGCGTCCCGGGCGCGATCACTGGTGGCACGAGCTGCTGGAGGCGGCGGGCGCCGAATGCCCTGCGGAGCCGCTCGACAGCGAGCATCCGCTCTATATTCTGTACACCTCAGGGACGACGGGCAAGCCCAAGGGCCTGGTGCATACCACGGGCGGCTATAGCGTGGGCACGTATTACACCAGCAAGCTGGTCTTCGATCTCAAGGAAGATGACGTCTTCTGGTGCACGGCGGACATCGGTTGGGTGACCGGGCACTCGTATGTGGTGTACGGAATCCTGCAAAATGGCACAACCACGGTGATGTATGAGGGTGCGCCGAACTGGCCCGAGCCGGACCGCTTCTGGAAGATGATCGATGCGCACAAGGTGACGATCTTTTACACCGCACCGACCGCGATACGCGCCTTCATCAAGTGGGGGAATCAGCATCCCGAGCGGCACAGCCTGGCATCGCTGCGTCTGCTGGGCACGGTAGGAGAGCCCATCAATCCCGAGGCGTGGATGTGGTACCACGAGAAGATCGGCCATGGGCGCTGCCCGATCGTCGATACCTGGTGGCAGACCGAGACGGGCGGCATGATGATTTCGCCCGTGCCCGGAGCTGTGCCGGCCAAGCCGGGCTCCGCCACGAAGCCGCTGCCCGGGATTGTGCCTGAGATTGTGACACGTGACGGGCGGCCAGTCCCGAAAGGGCAGGGCGGGCTGCTGGTGATCCGCAAGCCATGGCCTTACATGGCGCGAACGATCTTCAACGATGACGAGCGGTATGCGAAGCAGTACTGGTCGGAGTTCCCGGGCACCTATCTGACCGGTGACGGAGCGCGGCAGGATGAGGACGGCTACTACTGGCTGATGGGCCGCGTTGATGACGTGATCAACGTGAGCGGCCACCGGTTGGGGACGGCCGAAGTGGAGAGCGCGCTGGTAGCGCATCCGCACGTGGCGGAGGCGGCCGTGGTCGGGCGTCCCCATGATCTGAAAGGGCAGGCCATCTCCGCCTTTGTCACCCTGGAAGGCGGATACCAGCCGTCTCCGGAGCTGAAAGAAGAGCTGCGGGCGTGGGTAGCCAAGGAGATCGGCGCGCTGGCACGGCCGGATGATCTCCGGTTCACGGACGCATTGCCGAAGACGCGCAGCGGGAAGATCATGCGGCGGCTGCTACGGGAGCTGGCAACGAGCGGCGAGATAAAGGGCGACACCACGACGCTTGAAGACATGCAGGTGATCGCGGGCCTGCGCGAGCCGGAGGAATAGAAGTCCCTGCCGGGAATAAGCCAGAGGTGGCTGGCTAAGTCTGCCGGTAGCGGGGCACGGTGAAGCAGAAGATGCTGCCCTCTCCAGGCTTGCTTTCCGCCCAGATGGTGCCGCCGTGCTGCTCGACGATAGCGCGGCAGATGGCGAGCCCCAGGCCGGTGCCGCCCATGGCGCGTGAATCCGAGGCATCGACCTGCTGAAAGCGCTCGAAGATAATCTCGAGCTTCTCCGGCGGGATGCCGCGGCCGTGATCTTCGACTTCAAGGATCACCTCGTCGGCATTGTTGGCGCGCGCGCCAAGCCGGATCTCGCTGCCTTCCGGTGAAAACTTCACCGCATTCCCGATCAGGTTCGTGAGCGTTTGCAGCATGCGATCGGCGTCTACCCACACGTCGATCGGCTGGGCGTCGATGCGGAAGGTGACGTTGGAGCGCGATGCGCTCGATTGCTGCAGGTCGGCGGCACGGCGTAACAGGTCGATGGCGTTGGCGCGGTCACGATGGAGCGGAATGCGCCCCGAGCCGATGCGCTCGAAATCCAGGATGTCGTTCACCAGCCGCACCAGCCGGTCGCAGTTGCCGATCGCGACATCGAGCATCTGGGCCAGCTTTTCCGGCCGCTTCTCCAGGACTCCGCCGGCAATCAAACCCAGCGCGGCGCGCAGCGAGGTGAGCGGCGTGCGCAGCTCGTGACTGACGGTGGAGATGAACTCATCCTTCATTCGGTCCAGGCGGCGTCGTTCGGTCACGTCCTCAAACGCGACCACGATGCCGGTGACCTTGCCCTCATGCACCAGTTGGCGTGCAACGTACTCCACCGGGAACGAGGTGCCGTCCTTGCGCCAGAAGACCTCGTCGTTGATGCGGATGACCGATTCCGTATCGAGGCACTTGTAGATCGGGCAATCGTGCTGCGGGTAGGGCAGGCCGTCGGTGCGCGTGTGGTGCACCAGTTCGTGCATGTTGCGCCCGAGCATTTCCTCCACGGTATAGCCGAACATGCTGGCGCCAATCTGGTTGCAGAAGGTGAGGTTGCCCTTCATGTCCAGGCCCCAGATACCGTCGCCCACGGATTCGAGGATCGACTCACGCTGGCGCGTGAGCGCATGCAGCTTCTGCTCAGCGTCGGTCTGCTCCGTGATGTCGATGCCGTGGCTCAGAACGACAGGCTCGGTGCCCGGAATCTGGATGAGCTTATTGCGATAGGCGACGACAGCCAACCGTCCGTTGCGGCGCTTGAGATAGAACAGGCCCTGGTGCTCGTGGTGCTCGTTCAGCGCGCTGACGTATTCCTCGTAGTCGGCCTTGTGCTCTTCGTCGATGTAGCTGGCGAGCGGCGTGCCGACGATCTCTTCCGGCGTATAGCCCAGGATGGTCGCAGCGTGTGCGTTGATGGAGCGCACCAGGCCATCCAGATCATGGGTGCAGATGATGCCGAGCGAGCCTTCTACCAACTGGCGATAACGGGTTTCGCTGCGGCGCAGTTTTTCTTCGGCATCGCGCTGCTCGGTCACGTCGACGCCGGTGGTGATGATGAAGTTCACATCGCCTTGCGTATCGCTCAGCGAGGTCGCGGTCCAGGCAATGCGGCGGAAGCCGCCATCCCTGGTCCGCCAGTTCATCTCATAATTGCCATCCAGCTTGCCGGCGCGGGCCTGCTCAAACATGCGCACTGCATGGTCGCGCTCTTCGAGCGGGAAAAGCTCTTCAGGGAAGGACCGTCCCACGAGTTCCGCAAAGCTGTAGCCGGTGATGGTTTCGCAGGCGCGATTGAAGCGCACGATGCGGCCGGCGGTGTCGAGCACCAGCACCAGCGCGCTGATGGTGTCGAGCACAGCGGTGACGAAGTTGCGTTCGACGGTGAGCGCCCGCTCGATGCGCTGCCGCGAACGAATGACCCGTTCCTGCTGATTGGTCTTCGTATAGAGCTCGAGACGCGTGACGACCTGGCGCGCCAACACCTCCAGCGTGCGGGCGTGGTCGCGGGTGAACATGTGCGGTTCCGGCGAGCACACGGCCAGCGTTCCCAGCACCGCGCCCGAAGGCGCGACCAGCGGCGCCGCAGCATAGGAACGGCAGTGGGTCGCAGCCGCAAGCGGGATTCCGGAGGGAGCGAAACGGTAGTCCTGGGCCGCATCGTCGATGACCGCGGCATGGGGCTCCAGGATGGTGTACTGGCAGGCCGACGACGCACGCGGCTGTTGACGGCTTAGGAAACCGATGCGGGACTTGTACCAGACTCGGCTGCTATCGATGAAAGCAAGATACGCATACGGTGCCCGGCAGAAGCTGGCCGCAAGGCGAGTGATCTCGTCCAGCGCCGGGTCGGGCAGGGTGTCGAGGATCTCGTATTGCGAGAGAGACTTGAGCCTCTCGGCTTCATCTCTATGCATCATCGGTATGGGAGCAGCTTGCATCAATCAAGGGGAAGGTGCCTGCGGGTATTCTCCCAAAGGGATAGGGTTTCGCCACTGCCACCTTCGCGTTAGGGAAGGGGCCAAAGTTTCTGGAAAATGTTACTCGTGAGATACTCCCGGTCCCGCTCCGGGAACGCATGGCTCTTTTCCCTTGACGGGCCGGTATTTCGCCGGTAAAGGCGAAAGCGCCGACTGGTCGCCCGGCTGCTCCGGAACAGCCTTGGAGTCGAGCCGCCCGCACCGGTGTGAGCGGGAGGGGGATCGCTCCGCGAAGCGGAGACCCCGGTTGATATACTCGGAGAAGCCGAAGCATACACTGTGCACTGGAGAAGGCCCCGGTCCATACCCGTCGGAAGGCGTCGCGTTTCGTCCGTGAGCCGGTGCCGCCCAGCCCGCACCGGCTGTTCGCGGTAACCGCCTCCAAAGGGAGCGCCGCGGGACGCTAGCTGCGCCGTCCCCTGGCATCGCAATGCTCCGGCGAGGCGCTGTGCGCCGCTGATCGGCGGCTTTGTCCATGAGCAACTTACTCGATACCATCGAACGTCCGGCAGACATCAGGCACCTGACCATCCGGCAGCTTGAGGCCCTTGCCCAGGAAATCCGCGAACGCCTGATTCTCACCCTGTCGAAAACGGGCGGCCACCTGGGGCCGAATCTGGGCGTCGTAGAGCTCACGCTTGCCATGCACTATGTGTTTGACACGCCGGAAGACAAATTCGTCTTCGATGTCAGCCACCAGACGTACATTCACAAGCTGCTGACGGGACGCCGCGGGCGGCTTGACACCATTCGGCAGCCCGGCGGACTGAACGGCTTCATGCTGCGCACCGAGTCCGAACACGACGCCTATGGTGCCGGGCATGCCGGCACCGCCCTTTCCGCCGCTCTGGGTATGGCCGTGGCACGGGACTTGGCGGGCACGCACGAGAACGTGGTGGCAGTGGCCGGGGATGCCGCCTTCACCAATGGGATTTCGTTCGAAGCTCTGAACAACATCGCAGGACAGACCAAGCGGCTGATTGTCGTCCTGAATGACAATGAGTGGTCCATCGACCGCAACGTGGGCGCGATTGCCGGTTACCTCCACCGCGTGGTCACGAATGACCGCTACAAGCATCTCCATGAGCGGGCAGGGCGGCTGCTGGAGCGCTTCGGCGGCAAGACCGTCACGCACCTGGCGCGCAAGGCCGAGGAAGCGGCGAAGGGCCTGCTGCTGCCTTCGGTGCTCTTTGAGGAGTTCGGGCTCAGCTACTACGGGCCATTGGATGGCCACAACGTCGGCCTGCTCATCGAAAGCTTTCAGTTCCTCAAGAAGCAGCAGACCCCGGTGTTGCTGCACGTTCTCACTCAGAAGGGTAGGGGCTTCCAGCCAGCACTGGACAAGCAGAAGAAGTTTCATGGCCTCGGGCCGTACGATCCCGAAACAGGCGAGACCAAGGCCGCCGGACAACGGACCTACTCCGAGGTCTTCGCCGAGACGCTGGTGAAGCTGGCGAACGCGAATGACAAGGTGGTGGCCATTACCGCTGCCATGCCCAACGGCACCGCACTCGATCTGTACCGCCCGCATCATCCGGACCGCTACTTCGACGTGGGCATTGCGGAGGAGCACGCCGTGATCTTCGCTGCAGGCATGGCCACCAGGGGCTTCAAGCCGTTCTGCGCGATCTACTCCACTTTCCTGCAGCGCGCGTTCGACCCCATCGTGCACGATGTCTGCCTGCAGGACCTGCCGGTCGTCTTCTGCATGGATCGCGGCGGGCTGTCCGGCGACGACGGCCCGACTCACCACGGCCTGTTTGACATCAGCTATCTGCGCGGCATTCCCAACCTGGTGCACATGGATCCGGTGGATGAAGATGAACTGGCTGACATGCTCTACACCGCGATGCTGCATCCGGGCCCGAGCGCGGTGCGCTATCCCCGGGGGACCGGACCGGGTGTAGCAGTGAAGGAGAGGCCGGAAGCCCTACCCATCGGGAAAGGCAAGGTGGTGCGCGAAGGCGACGAGATCGCCATCTTCGGTCTCGGTGCCCTGCTGCCCGTGGCCGAGCAACTGGCCGCCGCGCTGGAGCGGGAAGGGTACTCGGCCGCGGTGATCAATCCGCGATTTGTGAAACCGCTCGATCTCGAACTGCTGGAGCGCTATGCCGCAAAGCGTGTCCGCAATTGTGACGTTCGAAGATCACGTGCTGATGGGCGGCTTTGGCTCAGCCGTGCTGGAGGCGTTGAACAAGCTCGGTATCGAGCTACCCGTGATTCGCATCGGCTGGCCGGACCACTTTATCGAGCACGGAAAAGTCGATGCCCTGCGCGCGAAATACGGCGTAAGCGCCGAAGCGGCGCTCGAGAAGCTCCAGCCAGTCCTGAGCCGGATACCACGGAGAAAATTGGTGAGCCGCTAGCCGGAAGCACGTGCAATCGCCGCGGCAGAGGATCAGGGCGAAAGTCCGCCTAGCCATCCAGCGCTGAGCCGCAAGGCACAATCCGCACGGCTCTCTCGCAGGTCAGCGGTCGCCAGCCTCCTGCGCCAGAAGCGTGCGCGTGGTCTTCTGTCGGAAGGCGAAGATGACGCGTATCTGCCAGCGCATGAACGCAGCATTGGCCAGGGGGTCGAGTGGGCCGAGGGGAAGCGTGTAGTGGACTTCGTCCGTGATGCGAGTGCCGGCCTGGCCTTCTCGCGTTTCGGCAGCTACGCGGTGGCAATGACGCCAATAAGCGAACGGGCCCCGCAATTCGTAATCGCAGAAGTGATCGTTCCACGAGAAGGCATCGATCTCCGCCAGCCAACAGAGCCTGATTGGCGAGAAGGGTACCGGGCGGAAGCTGAGCGTAATGCGCGAGCCCTGGCCGGCCGCACCGGACACGGCGCCTTGCGGACCGCTTGGCGGCGGTACCAGCGTGAGCGCATCGATACGCGGCCTCTGCCAACGTGGCATCAGGCGCGGCAGGTTTCTGGGCTGGGCAAAGAAGGCAAAGACCTGCTCGACTGGGTAGGGAACCCAGTCCTCGGTGGTGAATGAGTGCTTGGGTGGGTGATTCTCGACCGCCATGGCCAGATAGATGCGCGCAACAAGTTCCGATTAGCTCGCAGCCGCGCTAGACACGCAGCCCCCTCCACCCCAGGCCACCATCCCGCGCCCCACCCTGTTAGGCCGAGGTAGCCCAGGTATCTCCTTTCCCTGCGCATGGCTTGCGCCAGTGCGAAACAAAAAGGCGCCCCGGCTAAAGGGCGCCAAAAGTGGGGACTACGCCTCGTGCAGAACTTATTGGGGAGGAGAACCGCGTTGATCACGTGAATCACGCCATTCGACTGGTAGACATCCGGAATCGTGACGGTGGCCATGCCGCCCTTTTCGTCGGTCAGCATGAGCTTGCCGCCCTGCTCGGTCGCGGTGAGGGTGCCGCCTTCGACCGTCTTGAGCTCGGCCTTCCCACCACCCGCTTGAATTGCCTGTTCGATGTCCTTGGACGACATCTTGCCGGCGACTACGTGATAGGTCAGAACCTTCTTGAGTTGGTCCTTGTTCTCGGGCTTCATCAGCGTCTCGACGGTGCCGGCGGGCAGCTTGTCAAACGCCTCGTTGGTCGGCGCGAAGACTGTGAACGGGCCCGGGCTTTCCAGGGTTTCGACCAGGCCAGCCGCCTTGACGGCCTGCACCAGGGTAGTGTGGTCCTTGGAGTTCACTGCGTTCTGGACGATGTTCTTGCTGGGGTACATGGCCGAGCCGCCGACCATCGGGTCCTTCTGGGCCAGGGCGGTGAGCGCGGTGAAACCGAAAATCGCGGCAAAAAGCAATGCGAACAGGTGCTTGATCTTCATAATGGGGTCGTTCCTTTCGTGCGTGAATGGAGCTGTAAGTGTTGCAACGGAACGCATTGCGGGTCCGGACCGGCTTTGCAGGGCATCTATATTTGCAACTTCCGTATGCACTAAAGGAACGGAGGTACGTACTCACTGGATTGCAAGCCGCGAAAGAAAAAATGGAAGATTCGATACCGCCAAAATGGGGAGGTCGGCTCGCGCCCGGCTGCCGGGGCGCATATTCTTAATCGGGCATGCTATCGACGGCGAAGAAGGAATCGGCGGATCAGGACCATGATCGATGGCTGGTGCTCATCGGGGTGTTCAAGCTGCTCAAGGGAGCACTCTTTATCTCCCTCGGCTTCGGCGTGCTCAAGATGGTGCACCGCGATCTCGGGGAGTTTCTGCTGCGGGCAGCGCTGGCGCTGCGCATTGACCCGGAACATCGCCTCGTCAACCTCATGCTGGAGAAGGCAGAGGATCTGACACCGCATCGCATTCGGCTGATCGGGTATGCCATTTTCCTTTACGCATTGCTGGATTTCATTGAGGGCACCGGCCTGGTGCTGGAAAAGGTCTGGGCGGAATACTTCACCATTGTCCTGACCGCCTCGTTCCTCCCTTATGAGCTCTATGAGATCCTGCGCCACTTCACCTGGGTCAAAGTCATTCTGACTTTGCTCAATGTGCTTGTCCTCTTGTACCTGGTATGGCACCAGCAATCGCGCCTCCGGAGCCTACACCGCGCGCGTCATCCCCGCCATTCGGCGAAATAGCCGGGTCACCTACCTAAAGCGGGAAAAAACAATGCCCCAATCGGGGTATCTCCATTACTGCTGTAATGGCGAAGAAAAGGCGTATAGCGCGAACTTTGGTTTCTTGCAAGAGCCTTTCTAAGCCAGGACTCACTGTTCGAAACACCAGGAATAGTAGCTTTCTACAAGTGCATCCCCACGCCTTGTGTTTTCCACATGCCTTCCACGGATTTCTGGCGTTTGTGACTTTTTGCCCTTTGACACCCTCAGCAGACCCGCTAGGATGTGGATGGAAGTGGTCAAGAGTGGTCGAAAGTAGTGAGGCCGGAGCAAAAAACAAGCCGGCGAGACGAGATTAGCACCAAGGCGGGTTCGGCGGATGTTCAGAGGCAATCACCCAACCCGCGTAGATGAAAAGGGACGGCTGAAGATCCCGGCTGAGTTCAAGCGGGAAGTGGATGAGAAGTACGGGTCGCAGTTCTTCATTACCAGTGTGGACGGGGAACGGGCCCAGGTTTGGCCGATGCCGGAATGGCAGAAGCAGGAAGAAAAGCTGGCTGCAATGCCGAACAGCCTGCCGGCCAAAAAGAAATTGCTGGACCGAATCAGTTATTACGGCCAGGTTGCCGAGATGGATCCGCAGGGCAGGGTGCTGGTGCCGCAGGTGCTGCGGGAATCGGCCAAGGTAGCAGGGGACGTCGTTGTATTCGGGAAGATGACCTTTCTCGAAGTGGCGAACCACGACATTTTCAAGGCGAAGTTGGATGCCGAACCAATTACGGCAGAGGACGAAGCCGCGTTGGCAAGTTTCGGGTTGTAACCAGTAGCACGCAGTTCGAGCCCCTGAAGGGGAGCACATGATCGACGATCAACAGCGACATGTGCCGGTTCTTTTACAACAAGCGATCCGTTTTCTCGAAGTACGGGAAGGCGGCACCTATCTGGATGCCACGCTCGGTATGGCGGGGCACTCCCTCGAGATAGCGCGGAGGCTGGGCGGGGCAGGCCGGTTGATTGGCTTTGACCGCGATCCGGAAGCATTCGAGATCGCCTCGCGGCGGCTCGAGGCGCTGCGCCATGAACTTGGGCCGGCGATGCCGGAGGTGCTGCTCTACCCGGAGCCGTTTTCCGAGGCCAAACGCCTGCTGGCAGCAGGCAGCCTCGATGGAATCCTGGCCGATGTGGGCGTGAGCTCATTGCAGATCGGCGAAGCGCAGAGAGGATTCAGTTTTCAGGCGGACGGACCCCTTGACATGCGGATGGATCCGCGTCGGGGCGTCACCGCCGCACAAGTGGTAAATCAGGCAGACGAAAAAGATCTCGCCGACCTGATTTACGAATTTGGAGAGGAAAGGAGGTCGCGGAGAATTGCCAGAGCCATTGTCAGGGCGAGGCCCATTACCACCACGGCACAGCTTGCCAGGGTAGTAGCGGGCTCCGCCCCGATGATGAAACCCGAACGGGGACGGCACTTCATCCATCCGGCGACCAGGACCTTTCAGGCCCTCCGAATTCGTGTGAATGACGAGCTGGGCGAATTGCAGGCGTTGCTGAAAGCCGCACCCCAGTTGCTAAAAGCAGGAGGAAAGCTGGTGATCATCAGCTTTCACTCTCTTGAGGACCGGCTGGTGAAAGACGCCATGCGCGAAGGAACCAGGGAAGGTATTTACCACCTTGATTCCCGCAAGCCGGTGACGGCCGACGAGGAAGAAACGGATCGAAATCCGCGATCCAGGAGCGCGAAGCTCCGGGTGGCGGAAAGAACAGATAAAAGGCTGCCATAGCAGCCGAAAGATATCGGGTCAGGGTCGTCCCACCGCACCAAATGGCGAAAGAACGACACCGTACCACAAGGCCCTCCAAATCTAGCGACCCTGACCCGGTTGGAATTTGGAGCATGCAGCACTTCGGCGGAGCCCGGGAGTTGTTAACTCACTTGGTTCCCGTGTATTAACTATCTTGGTTCACGGCGATTGCACCATAAAGAGTGCAAAGCCTATTTTCATGAGGAAGGAAGACTGAAATGGCGACGCAGGCGATTGCAGGGCAGGGCTGGTTCGAGGGCTCCCGGGACAACACGATGGATGTGGCGGAGCGGAACCAGTTACTGCTCCACGCCCAGCAGCGCGCCCGCCGCGGCCCCACCCCGGAAGTCTTCTTTTCCAAGCATCTGGACAACACGCGGCTGGTGAAAGCTGCCGATCCCGTCAGGGTAAAAGAGATGCGCAGCTTCGCCATTGCCATGACGGTGCTTTTCGCCATGGTTATGTTGTACGGCTGGCAGCATTTCAGCTCCATCGAGATCGGTTACAAGGTTGAGGCAGAGAAGCAGCAGGTGGAGCAACTGCGGGAGCAGAACCGCCAGCTCTCCCTCAAAGAAGCGCAGCTCTGCGATCTGGGCAGGCTGGACCGGGAAGCCCGGCGCCTGGGGATGAATGCCCCGCAGCCCGGGAATGTGGTTCGGCCGGACTCGAGCTTCGATGCGTCCCAGCCGGTAATGGCCCAAATGCACGGGGCTCCGCTCGCGCGCTGAGTCTGCGGCGCTGCTGGCCGAGGCTGATCAGGATTTAGAGTCAGAGGAAGGGAAGCGGTTGGTCTGGCCGAAGCGGAAGATCGCGGCTGTCCTTTCCTGAACAGCGGAAGCTCTGCTCCGCGTGCGTTCGGTAGCATGGATTCACATCCCTCAGCTTTAAAGAAATTGGTTCGGCATCCCGGTGAAGAGGTTTCGGTTTACTCCAAGGCAGCAAACTAGACGCGCAGTCGTTGCGGCACCGCGGCGGCTGCGCTTTTTTGTCATCACGTGCGTCTTCGCGCTGTGGGGGCTGCTGATCGCCGGCCGGCTGGTTTGGCTGCAGGTGGCGAGCCACGGCGAGTTCGTCGATCTCGCCATGCGGCAGCAGCAGCGGACGTTTCAAGTCGCCCCGCGCCGGGGAATTCTATACGACCGCAACCTGCACGAACTGGCTATGACCGTGCTGGTGGACTCCGTCTATGGCGTTCCCAACGAGATGCAGGACAAGGCGGCCACGGCCCGGGCACTAGCCCGCGTGGTGCATACTGATCCGACCGATGGCTTCACCTCCGCCCAGGGCATCGCGGCACGTTTAAAGGCGTCGAAGAATTTTGCGTGGGTCGCGCGCAAGCTGGATCCGGCGACTGTGGCCAGGGTAAAGGCGCTGAACCTGAAGGGCATCTACTTCCAGAAAGAGTTCAAGCGCTTTTACCCGAACAACGACCTGGCGGCCCAGGTGCTCGGCTATGTGGGCACGGACGATAACGGGCTTGGCGGGATGGAGCGCAAGTTCGATGGCGGGCTGCATGGCACGCCGGGGAATATGCTGACCGCACTCGATGCCAAGCGCCACGTGCTCGGTTCCGAAGAACGCGAACCGGAGCCGGGCGAAAATCTGGTGCTGTCCATCGACGAGAATATCCAGTTCATGGCGGAGCAGGCGCTCGATCATGCGATGGCGAAGTTCAAGGCGCTCAATGGGACCATCGTCATCCAGGATCCACACAGCGGTCAGATCCTGGCGCTGGCTATCCGGCCCACCTTCAATCCGAACGATTTCCGCCACGCCACCACCGGCCTGCTGCGCAATCATGCAGTGAGCGATGTGTACGAGCCGGGATCCACGTTCAAGCTGGTGACCTACTCGGCGGCCCTGGATCAGAAGCTGACCAGCCCGGATGCCATGATCGATTGCCAGGGCGGCGCGATCACGCTCTTCGGGCGGACCATTCACGACGCGCCAGGCCATCACTTCGGCGTCATCACTGTGTCCAAGGCACTGTGGGAATCAAGCGACGTGGCGGCCGTCAAGCTGGCGCTCAAGCTGGGCCCCGATCGCTTTTACAGCTATATCCGCGATTATGGCTTCGGCGCACGGAGCGGCGTGGAACTCCCGGGCGAGACGCGCGGACTTTTGCGGTCGCCAACACGCTGGGGGGCGACCAGCATCGGTTCGATCGCGATAGGCCAGGAGGTGGGCGTCACGCCCGTGCAACTGGTCAGCATGGTCTCCGCAATTGCGAACGGCGGGACATATCTTCCGCCCCATATTCTGTTGGAAAACTCGGATGCCAAGGGAAGCCCCAAGCTGCACGCCGCCTCCTTCCATCCGGAGCAGGACTTGCCGAATCCGCTGCCCCAGGGAGCGCACCGCGTGATCGGCGAGATGACGGCCGCCGAGATGCGCAAGATGATGGAAGGCATCGTCGACGAAGGAACAGGCAAGAGCGCTGCGCTGAACGGCTACACCGCGGCAGGAAAGACCGGAACGGCCCAGAAGATCGATCCGGCAACGCGCAAATACTCCAAGACCAAGTATGTCGCCTCGTTTGCAGGGTTTGCCCCGGTGAACAATCCAGCGGTGAGCGTGGCCGTGATTATTGATTCTCCAGTCGGCGCGCACTATGGGGCGCAGGTGTCGGCGCCGGTGTTTGCGGAAGTCGCGCAGCAGGTGCTCGAATACCTGGGTGTGCCGCATGACGCGCCCTTGAAGCCGGAAAAGGAACTGCTGCAGGCGCGCCGCAATCCGGAAAATGAGCAGCCGGAGGACCACGTCGGCGACCTCGACGCGCTGTTTGCAGAAGTGAATGACCTGCCGGCGGACGATCCGCTGCGCCATCCGGAGCGCCAGCAGGAGCCGGTGCAGGAAGCGGAAGGCAGCACGCCGAGTGCCCTGCCGCCCCCGGCTGAGCACCCTCCGCCCCGGAGCATGCGAAGGCTCTGCCTGCAGTCCAGGTAGCCAGCAAGGGCGAGCAGAACACGTCGCCGCCGCAGTTGCCTATGGAACTAGCCGCCGCACCTCCAGACAGGAAGTCGGCAACTCCGCCACTTGCCTCCTCGCCGGGCGGACCGCTGGTGGTGGATGCAAAGCGCAGGGTAGCGGTGCCGTCCTTTACTGGCGACTCCGTGCGTGAGGCGGTCGAACGGGCGGGAACCGCGGGCCTGAGCGTGCAGTTGCTGGGCACGGGCATGGCGCGCGAGCAGGCACCCGCGGCCGGCACCCTGGTTCCCTTGGGCACGGAGATCGTCGTGCGGTTTACCCGCTAAGCCCATGCTGCTTTCCGAGGCGCTGGAGCGGGTCGAGGTGCTACGCCGCCGAGGTGGGGACCCGGAGGTCAGCGGGATCGAGTACGATTCCCGCCGGGTCACGCCCGGCTCACTCTTCCTCGCCATGCGCGGCGAGACGACTGATGGCAATGCGTATATAGACCAGGCGGTGGGCAAGGGAGCGGCCGCGGTGGTCACCGATTCGTCGGCCGCTTTCGATCGACTGGCCGCAAGTCAGCCTTCCGTGCCGGTGGCCGAGGTGTCCCATGGCCGGCGAGCGCTCGCAGCGATTGCGGCGAATCTTCTTGGGCATCCGGAGCAGGCGCTCGCCGTGAGCGGCGTGACCGGCACCAACGGCAAGACCACCACCAGCTTCCTGCTGGAGCAGATACTGAAGCAGCAGGGACGCCGTACGGCACTGGTGGGCACCATTGAATACCACGTCGGTGACGAAATCCGCCCCGCCCCGCACACCACGCCGGAATCGCGCGATCTCCTGGCGCTCTTCGCCGAGGGAGTGCGCATGGGCGTGACCGAGGCGGTCATGGAAGTTTCCTCGCACGCACTGGAGCAGGGGCGTGTGTGGGGCGTCCCGTTCCAGGTAGCGATCTTTACCAATCTGACGAGGGATCACCTGGATTTTCACGGCTCCATGGAGGCGTACGGGCGGGCGAAGCAGCGCCTTTTTGAGGGTTACGGCGCACCGGCGCCGCCGTTCGCGGTGATCAACGCGGACGATCCGTTCGGAGTCACCATTGCTTCGGCTGCGACGCTGCACGGCTCACAGGTGTGGACCTATGGCATCGAGCAGGGCGACTTTCGTGCCGAGTCCATTGGGATGGGTGCGCATGGCGTGCGCTTCCGGATGAAGACGCCCCAGGGAGAAACGGAGATTGAAACCCGGCTGGTGGGGCGCGTGAACGTCTACAACCTGCTGGCGGCCAGTGCGGCCGCGATGGCGCGCGGTGTAGCGCTCGCGCAGATCGCGCAGGGTGCGCCGATGCTGTCCCCGGTGCCGGGACGCTTCGAATCCGTTGCGGCGGGCCAGCCCTTCACTGTGGTCGTGGATTACGCGCACACCGATGACGCGCTCCGCAATGTGCTGGTGCTGGCGCGCGAGCTGGTGCGGCCCAAGGGCGGGCGGATCATCACGCTGGTGGGCTGCGGCGGCGACCGTGACCGCACCAAGCGGCCGCTCATGGGGCGCGTTGCGGGCGAGGGAAGTGAAGTGGTGATCCTGACCTCTGACAACCCACGTAGCGAGCCGCCCATGCGCATCATCGACGACATGCTGCCCGGGCTGAAGGGAACGCCGGCGCGGCTGTGCGTGGAGGCGGACCGTGCGCGCGCCATCGCCCAGGCTGTCGCGGAGGCGCAGCCGAACGATCTCGTGCTGCTGGCGGGCAAAGGGCACGAAAAAACACAGACGATCTCGGGCCACGCGTACCCGTTCGATGATGTAGCTGAGGCACAGCGGGCGATTCGCACTCGCCTGGAAAGCGAGACAGCAAAGCTTTGAAACTGACACTGAAACAAATTTCGGAGTGGACCGGCGCCGCCCTGATCGCACCACCCCAAACCGGGGACAGCACGGCATCCTTCGACTCAAGCGTTGCCACCGGATACTCGATCGACACGCGTACATTGCAGCCAGGCGACCTGTTTTTCGCTATTCGCGGCGACCGCTTCGACGCGCATGAATTCGTGGCTGGTGCGCTTAGCACCGGGGCATGTGCCGCGGTGGTAGCCCGGGACCGGCTCGCGGAGATTGAAGACCCGGTGCGCACGCGGCCCCTGCTGGCCGTGGAGGACCCGCTGCTTGCCTTGCAGTCGCTGGCTGCCGCCGTGCGGCAACACTGGGGCGGCCGCGTCGTCGGCATCACCGGCTCAGCGGGCAAGACCACTACCAAGGAAGCCGTTGCGGCGGTACTGAGTGCTCAGTTTCGCGTCCTGAAATCGAAGGGCAACCTCAACAATCACTTTGGCCTGCCGCTGCAAGTGCTGAAGATTGAGCCAGAGGACCAGGTCGCCGTCATCGAGATGGGCATGTCCGCGGCGGGGGAGATTGCGCGCCTGGCAGAGATCGCCAAGCCGGACTGGGGCGTGGTGACCAACGTAGGTACGGCGCACGCGGAGAACTTCCCCGACGGTGTGGCCGGCATCGCGCGCGCCAAGAGCGAGCTGATTGCGAGCCTGCCGGCGGAGGGCATTGCGTTTCTGAATGCAGACGACCCTCATGTGAGCCGCTTTGGCAGCGCGTTTGGGGGAAGGGTGGTCCGGTTCGGTCTCGATGCAACGGCAGAGGTGCGCGCCACAGACATCGAGGAGAACGGCGTCTCCGGAACCCGCTTTCAGATCAAGGCGGAAGGGCGAAGGGCGGAGGTCCGGCTGGCGCTGCTGGGACGCCACAATGTTACGAATGCGTTGGCGGCAGTGGCTGTGGGGCTCGCGGCAGGCATCCCGCTGGAGCGCTGCGTAACTGGCCCTGGGGGCGCTCCAGCCGCAGGACAAGCGCGGCGAAGTAATCGCGTTCGGCGGCGCCCAGATCATCAATGACGCTTACAACTCGAATCCGGAAGCACTCCGGTCCATGATCCGCACGCTGGCGGCGGTGGCCGCGGAGCGGCGCATCCTGATCGCGGGCGAGATGCTGGAGCTGGGGCCGGATTCGGAGCGGCTGCATGCTGAGTGTGGACGCGCGGCAGCGGCTGCGAAGATCGATATCGTCGTCGGAGTGCGCGGAATGGGCGAGGCTATCGCCAATGCGGCCCGGGAAGCTGGGGCTGAGGCCCTGTTCGTGCCCACTCCCGAGTTGGCAGGCCAGTGGCTTCGTATGAGCCTGCGTGAAGGCGATGCCGTGCTGCTGAAGGCGTCTCGCGGCGTACGGCTGGAGCGTGCACTTGAGGTGCTGCGCGCGGGAGAAGGAGCATATATATAGCCGCCCCGCGGAGCATCTCGACCCGGTAAGCCGCCCCACCGAGCGCGACGGTTTAGAGTGTTCGCATCGCTTCTCTGAAGTGGGTGCACAGGAGAGATCAGCATGCCGGTTGTGAAATCGGTGCAGGAGATGGTGCAGAACGGGGTGGTGGCGAAGGTGTCCACCCCTGGCAAAAAGTTCCTGGCGTACACCATGGTGAACGACGTGATTCGGCCGCTTGCGGGAGCCGAGGTGAAGCTGGAAGGCTTCGGCACGCCTTCTGCAGTCAAGGTTCATCTTTTGTCGGCCAAAGGCGCGAAGTACACCGTGATCGTCGGGTCGCAATGGACTACCTTCTGGGACGTGCTCAACCAGGACAGCCTGGCGCCTACCACCTACGGAACGGTCAAGAACAATGCGACCTGGAAGGCGATCTACAACGTCGGCCCGGCATCGATCATGTATTGGAGCGGCGGTACGCGATCCGACCAGGGTGGGGCGGCTACGCCGGTAATTGAGCAGGAAGTTCTGGTGTGCAAGGAATGCAAGCTGCTGATGCCGCTGAAGGCAGCCACGGTGGATCACCGCAATCCGAAAACGGGCGGGGAATACGCGGCCATGTACAAGGTTTTCAAGGCGATGAACCTGGCCATGGACGAGCCGACCGGCAAGAAGGGACAGCACCTGAATGCACGGACGATGTCGCTCAGAAAGCTGCCGGACTTTCCCTCTGACAGCGACCTCACGTATGAAGGCATCGGGATTTTGTCGGCCATCCTGCATGGGGGACAAGAAGCAGCCTTCAAGGAAATCTGCGTACATCACTTTCTGAATCTGCAGCCGATGTGCTTCCGGTGCAACTCGCAAAAAGGGAACTGGGGTTATCGCGAGAGCTGAACGGGCGCAGGATGAACCAGCCGAGTGACCCATTCTCCGTGCAGCGCGTGGAGAGAACGCCTGTAAGATAGGCACACACATCCCCTTTTCGTGCAGGCCGGAGGTAGTTTGCTTTACTGGCTCCTTTACCAAAAGCTGTTTCCTTATTTCCGGCCTTTCCGTATCTTCCGGTACCTGACCTTCCGCACCGCGTTCGCTACCCTGACTGCCCTGCTGATCGCGCTGGTGGTGGGGCCGTACGTGATCGAGAAATTGCGGGAGTTCCAGATCGGGCAGTACATCCGCGAAGAAGGACCGCAAGCGCACCAGAAGAAAGCAGGGACGCCCACCATGGGCGGCGTGCTGATCGCCATCGCGATTCTGCTGCCCACATTGCTGTGGGCGGATCTGTCGAATCCGTTTGTGTGGATGGTGATGCTTTCCATGCTGGCCTTCGGAGCGATTGGTTTCGCGGATGACTACATCAAGGTGGCGCATCGGCGGAACCTGGGCCTGACTGCGCGCGCCAAGATGGGCCTGCAAATCCTGGTAAGCGCGGCCATTGCGGTGGCTTTGGTGCTGCTGCAGGCGCAAGGAGATTACTCTACGCGGTTGATGGTGCCCTTTGCCAAGCGCTTCCGGCCGGACCTGGCCATTGGCGTCCTCGCCCATATTCCGCACCTGTGGATTCTGTCCTTTTTGCCGTTCATCATCTTTGTCACGCTGGTGATCGTATTTTCCAGCAACGCTGTGAACCTCACTGATGGACTCGATGGGCTGGCGATCGGCTGCACCATTATCGCGGCCGGGGCACTCACCGTGCTGACCTACGTTAGCGGTCACGTCGTCTTCTCCGATTACCTGGAGCTGCAACGTATGCCGCTCGTGGCAGAGGTCACGGTCTTCTGCGGCGCGATGGTGGGCGCAAGCATCGGGTTCCTCTGGTACAACGCGCACCCCGCGGAAGTGTTTATGGGGGACGTAGGCTCGCTGGCGCTGGGAGGCGCCATCGGCACGGTCGCGGTGGTCATCAAGCAGGAGCTTTTGCTGCCGTTTATCGGCGGCATCTTCGTGCTGGAAGCGCTTTCCGTCATGCTGCAGGTGGGCAGCTACAAGCTGCGCAAGAAGCGCATTTTCAAAATGGCGCCGCTCCACCACCATTTCGAGCTGATGGGCTGGTCGGAGTCCAAGGTGATCGCGCGCTTCTGGATCGGCGCGCTGGTGTTTGCACTCTTTGCTCTGACCACACTGAAACTGCGTTGAAGCACATCCTCCGTGGGAGAATGGCATTGCGCACGTGCACTAATTGGACGTAGAACTGCTGCCAATGAAGGTTTATGGAACTGAAGGGTAAGAAGGTACTGGTCGTCGGGCTGGGGAAATCCGGGCTCGCCGCGGCCTTGTTCCTGCGCCGCCGGGGTGCGCAGGTCACGGTGTCGGACGTGCGCAGCGTGGAAGCGCTGGGCAAGGAGATGCCTACGCTGCTCGATGCCGGCATCGTGGTGGAAGCGGGCGGCCACGGCAGCTCCACCTTCCGCCGGCAGGACCTGATCGTGGTGAGCCCGGGCGTACCTCTCAGCACGCCGGAGCTGGAAGAGGCGCGGCTGTTCCGCATCCCCATCCTCGGCGAACTCGAACTGGCCTCCCGCTTTCTCCGCACCCGCGTCCTCGCCATCACCGGCTCCAACGGAAAGACGACCACCACCACGCTGGCCGGTGACATCCTGCGCGCCGGAGGCCTTCCGGTCGAGGTGGGCGGCAACATCGGCGTGCCGGTGATTGCGCTGGCCGAGAGCGCGAGCAACACCGCCGAGGCCTGGTCGGTGCTCGAGGTTTCGAGCTTCCAGTTGGAGACGACCGAGACTTTTCATCCCGAGATCGCGGTCATTCTGAACATCACGCCTGACCACCTGGACCGCCATGGAACTTTCGAGAACTATGCGCTGGCCAAGGAGCGGATTTTCGCGCAGCAGACGGCGTCGGACTTCCTGGTGCTGAACGCGGACGATCTGCGAACCCAGGCAGCGGCGGCGCGGGCCCGCTCGCAGGTCTTCTGGTTCAGCCGCACCAAGCTGGTCCGCCAGGGCGCCTGCGTCATGAACGATGTCGTCGTTTTCCGCGCGGCGGAGCAGGCAAGCATGGAGCCGGTGCTCCGGGTGGATTCGATTCCGCTGAAGGGCATGCATAACCTGGAGAACGTGCTGGCCGCGGTTTGCGCCGCGAGGCTGGCCGGTGTCTCGCCGGATGCCATTGCCCGCGCCGTTGCGGAATTCAAGGCAGTCGAGCATCGGCTGGAATATGTAGCCACGGTGCACGGTGTGGCGTACTACAACGACTCCAAGGCCACTAACGTGGATTCCACGGCCAAAGCCGTCGCATCGTTCCCGGGCGGCATTCACCTCATCCTGGGCGGAAAGGACAAGCACTCGGACTACACGCAACTGCGTCCCTTGCTGGCTGAGCGGGTAAAGGCGGTCTACACCATCGGGTCGGCGGCAGAGAAGATTGAAGCTCACCTCGCGGGTGCGGTGCGCATTGAACCGGCGGCCCGGTTGGAAGCGGCGATCCGCAAGGCCAGCGAAGCAGCGAAGCCGGGAGACGTGGTGCTGCTCTCCCCGGCGTGCTCCAGCTTCGACCAGTTCGAGAACTACGAGCACCGGGGCCGCGTCTTCAAGGAGACGGTCGCGGCCCTGTCCGCGGAGCAGACGCAGGGAGTGGGCGCATGGCAAAACGCGTAGGCATCGACAAGTGGCTCTTCTGCGTGACGCTGCTGCTGGTACTCTTCGGGCTTGCGATGGTGTTCAGTGCCTCCGCGGTGATGGCGAAGGAGCGCTTCGGCTCGCCGTACACCTTTGTGGTGCGGCAGGCGGCGTGGGCAGTCTTCGGACTGATCTCCATGCTGGTGCTCATGCGCGTGGACTACCGCAAGTACAACAAGCCCAATGTCGTTTTCCCCGCGGTGGCGGTGACGATGATCTTTCTGCTTGCGGCCTTCCTGATGCGCGACTCGCACAACACCCACCGGTGGATCAAGTTCGGCGCCTTCTCCTTCCAGCCATCGGAGATCGCGAAGCCCACGTTGGTGTTGTTTCTCGCGTGGTTTCTGCAGGACCGCATCGAAACCATCGAAGATTGGCGGAACACGCTGTTACCGGCGGCCCTTCCCAGCCTGCTCTTTATCGCGCTCATTCTGAAGGAGCCAGACCTCGGAACCGCCCTGGTGTGTGCGGCGGTGACGGCCATGATGCTCTACCTGGCCGGCGCGGAGACGAAGTATTTCGGCTATGCCGTGCTGGTGGCCGCACCGGTGCTCTACTGGATGCTCTTCCGCGTGCCGTGGCGACGCGCGCGCATGCTGGCCTTTCTTGATCCCTGGAAGGATCCGCAGGGCAGCGGCTTTCACACGATTCAGTCGCTGATCGCGGTGGGCACGGGCGGGCTGCACGGGCTCGGGTACATGGAGGGGCGGCAAAAGCTGTTTTATCTTCCGGAGCCGCACACCGATTTCATCTTCGCCAACGTGGCGGAAGAGCTGGGTCTGATCGGCGCCATCGCCATCCTGGTGCTGTTTATCGCGCTGGGCTACCGTGGGCTGCGCACGGCCAGCCTGTCGAAGGATCCGTTTGCGCGCTTTCTCGCCTTCGGCATTACAGCTACGATCCTTATCCAGGCCTTCTTCAACATAAGCGTGGTGCTGGCGCTGGTGCCGACCAAGGGCATCACGCTGCCGTTCATCTCCTACGGGGGCACCTCGATCTTCTTCACCCTGGCCAGCATCGGCGTGCTTCTGAACCTTTCCCGCGAGACCGATTAGGTGCCGGAGCAACTACGCGTCCTGATCGCCGGCGGCGGCACGGGCGGGCATATCATTCCGGGTCTGGCCATTGCCGATGAACTCCGCACACAATACGGCGCCGAAGTGCGCTGGGTTGGTACGGAGCGCGGGCTTGAAACGCGGCTGGTGCCGGAGGCGGGTTATGCCCTCAGCCTGGTTGCCGTCGGGCAGCTTAAGGGTGTGAGCCTGCGCACCCGCGCGCGCACCGTAACTGCGCTGCCGCAGGCCGTGCTGGCGTGCCGTGCGCTGCTGCGGTCGTATCGGCCGGGGGTGGTGCTCGGGGTTGGTGGATATGCCTCCGGGCCGGCCATGATGGCCGCTGTCCTCGACCGGGTACCCACAGTGGCCTTTGAACCCAATGCTGCTCCCGGCCTGGCAAACCGTCTGGTGGGAAAGTGGGTGAGTGCGGCGGCTGTGAACTTCGCGCCTGCGCGTGCTTTTTTCCGCAACTCGGAGGTGACCGGCATTCCGGTGCGCCGCGAGTTCTTTTCCTTGCCGGCGAAGCCGCCGGGGTCTGCGCCGCACATCCTTGTATTCGGTGGGAGCCAGGGCGCGCGCGCGCTCAACGAGCGCCTGCCTGCAATTGCGCCAACGCTGCTGGAGCGGTTTCCCACGCTCACCATCCTGCACCAGGCCGGTGGGCGCCATGGAGACGCGACCCGCGCCGCTTATGCGGCCAGCGGCGCACCGCCGGAGCGCTGGCGGGTCGAGCCCTTTCTCACCGACATGGCGCGGCAGTTCGCTGCCGCAGACCTGATTCTGGCGCGCAGCGGAGCGAGTACGGTGGCGGAGCTGGCGGCTGCCGGAAAACCTTCCGTGCTGGTCCCGTTTCCACAGGCAACAGACGACCACCAGCTTCGTAACGCCGAGGTGATGGCGGGAGCCGGGGCAGCGCTGCTAATTCCGGAAAGCGAGATGAGCCCCGAGCTACTGCTCGAGGAGTTGTCTGGATTGCTGAGTGATCCCGAGCGCCTTGCGTCCATGGGCCGGCAGGCCAAGACCCTGGCCTATCCGGATGCCGCGCAGCGGATTGCGGCGATGGCCGCGGCTCTCGCGCAAAAGAAAACCGGCTAGCAAAGTCTGCCAGCCGGTTCTTGTTTCTAGCGGTGTCCGCCGCCCCCGTGGGAACCGCCTCCTCCACCGTGGAAGCCGCCGCCTCCGCCACCATGGAAGCCGCCACCACCACCATGAAATCCACCAGCCGCCGCCGCCGTGGAATCCGCCTCCACCTACGCCGTGGAAGCCACCCCCGCTACCTACGCCGCGGAAGCCGCTGTTCGTTCCATGAAAGCCACCCGGGCTGCTCATAAGGCTGTGGGGTGCGCCGCCGCGTGCCCAGCCGCCGTTGTTGAACGGGGTCCGGCTGGCACCGCCGCGATAAGCCGTCATACCGCCGCGGTTAGCACCGCTGTACGGGGTGGGGCCATAGCTGCCGCGTCCACTCCCATAACCACCTCGCCCGTAGCCGTACCCGCCGCGTCCATAGCCGCCGCGATAACCGTAGCCGCGCCCGTAACCGTAGCCGCCGCGACCCCAGCCCGCGCGCCCGTAGCCGCCCCAGCCGCGTCCCCAGTAGCCGTGGTACCAGGGGCCTGCGCCGATAAAGACGCCGCCGATAAACCAGCTCGGGCCATAAAAGCCGTAAGGTGCGCAGGCGTAGGGGTAATAACTGAAGTATCCGTAGGGGCAGACCGGGGCCGGAGCGTAGTAGCCGTCGTCGTATCCGTAGTCATAATCCCCATAATCGCCGTAAGCCGGCGCGCCAATCCCGACGCCCACTGACACCTGGGCCATCGCGCTCTGCACAACCATCGCGGGCACCGCAAAAACTGTCAGCAGGACCAAAACTCTCACAAGTTGCTTCATGTAGACCTCCGCCCCGTTTACGGTTGGGGGCTGCCGGGACACCAGGCCAGGGAGAGTGGTCGTGGTGGCTGCTTGATTTGACCCGCACCCAGCGGGAAAGTTGCGCACCCCGGGGAAGGGGAAACGGCGCACGACGCTGCTACAGTAGCACCTGAAACCCTGTTCAGGCGCAGAAAGGCTGGCGGCAGTCCGAAGCTATGTTTGCAAAGGCGGAAAGGATCCACTTCATCGGCATTGGTGGCATCGGCATGAGCGGGATCGCTGAAATCCTGCTCAACCTCGGCTACCCCGTTTCCGGCTCCGACGTGAAGCTGTCCTCAATCACTGCGCGTCTCGTAGGTCTCGGCGCGACGGTTTTCGAGGGGCACGCCGCCGCCAATGTGGTGGGCTCCGGGGTGGTCGTCGCCAGCTCCGCCGTGAATGCGGCCAATCCGGAAGTAGCCGAAGCGCACACGCGCAAGATTCCGGTTATTCCTCGGGCCGAGATGCTGGCCGAACTCATGCGGTTGAAATACGGGATCGCGGTGGCCGGCATGCACGGCAAGACCACGACGACCTCGATGATTGCGGCAGTGCTGGCGGCCGGAGGCCTTGACCCGACGATCGTAGTGGGCGGCCGCATCGATGCTATGGGGTCGAATGCGCGCCTCGGCCGGTCGCAGTACCTGGTGGCGGAGGCGGACGAGAGCGACCGCTCGTTCCTGAAGCTGTCGCCCATACAAAGCGTGGTCACTAACCTGGACCGCGAACACATGGACTGCTACCGCGACCTCCATGATGTGGAGGACGCGTTTGTGGAGTTCATGGACCGGGTGCCGTTCTATGGGGCGGTAACGGCCTGCATGGACAACCCGCAGTTGCGCTCCGTGCTGCCGCGGGTACGGCGGCGCGTCTACACCTACGGCTTTTGCCCGGAGGCGGACTTTGTAGCCCGCATGCTCCCCGCGCCCGGCGACCCGGTGCGTTCGCGCTTCGAGGTGGTGGCGGATGGGCGCGTGCTGGGGAGCTTCGACCTCCGGGTGCCCGGTCGGCACAATGTGCTCAATGCGACGGCGGCCGTTGCCATTGGCGCGCAGCTTGAGATCGATTCGGCAGCGGCGGCCGGTGCGCTGCACGAGTTTCGGGGCGTGGACCGGCGCTTCCAGACCAAGGGCGTGGAGCGCGGTGTGACCGTGGTGGACGACTACGGGCACCACCCGACCGAGATCGACGCTACCCTGCGCGCAGCTCGCGACTGCGGGTTCCGGCACGTCCACGTGATTTTTCAGCCGCACCGTTATACCCGCACCCGCGACCTGCTGGATGAGTTTGCCGGATCCTTTCACGCCGCCGATTCGGTCGAGGTGCTCGATATTTACGCAGCCAGCGAAGAGCCGATCGACGGGATCACCACGCCGCGGCTGGTGGAGCGCATTGGACGCAGCGAAGTACACTATGCGCCGTCCTTTGAAGAGGCAGCCCGCAACGCCGCCGCCCGCGCCGGTGAGGGCGACGTGGTGCTGACACTGGGAGCAGGAAACGTCTCGCAGATCGGGGCCATGGTCATCGAAGCGCTGGCCCAATAATGGTGTTTATTCGCGCGACGGAGTTCCTTCGCGGATACCCGAACCGCGGTTGTTGCAAACCTCTCGTAGTAAGCGGCCCGGAGCAGGCTATAGTGGTTTAGGCAATTCTCACGACCTGGCTCGGGCGTGCCGAAATACGATACACAATCCAGCCGTGCGGCCGTTCTGACGGACGAGGAAGATCTCGAAGATCTGCTTCGTCCGCAGACACCGGTGAAGCCGCGCTCTCCGCGTCTGCCCAGGGAAGAAGCTCCCCGGCGCGAACGGCCAGTCGCGCCTGCGCTTCCTGACCCATCGGCGAACGATACCGACAACGACGAACTCCCGCTGCGTGCGCGTCGGCGTGTGCCGGTGCGCCGGAGTCTGATCCCCAAGACGCGGGTGGGGCGCATCCTGCTCGCGATCGGCGTTGTCGCCGCGTTCGCGGCTGGGTGGCTGGCCTTTGTTACGGTTCGGCATTTCTTCGAGCATGATCCCTCGCTTCCGCATTGATTCCGCAGCTTCCATCCAGATCGTCGGCAACACCCAGCTCACCCGGCAGGAACTGCTGCAGGTGTTCGGTGGCGACATCGGACGCAACATCTTCTTCGTCCCGCTCGAGACCCGGCGCACCGAACTCGAAAGTCTGCCGTGGGTGGAGCACGCGGCAGTGATGCGGCTGCTGCCCGACCAGCTTCGCGTGGCGGTCACGGAACGGGTGCCGGTGGCCTTCGTGCGCCGGGGCAACCGCATCGAGCTGATCGATCGCAATGGCGTGCTGCTGACCATGCCGGCCGCGGTGCTGGCCGCCAAGCACTACTCGTTCCCGGTCGTAAGCGGAGTGGGCGCCGCGCAGGACCCCGAACTGCGGGCTGACCGCATGCGCCTGTACCAGAAATTCATGAGCGCGCTCGACCAGGACGGACCGCATGTTTCCGACTCGGTGAGCGAGGTCGATTTGTCCGATCCAGAGGACGTGCGCGCCGTGCTGTCCGTCAGCGGCGCCGATATCCTGGTGCACTTTGGCGACGGCGAGTTTGCCACGCGCTACCGCACCTTCCAGAGCCACTTGGCGGAATGGCAGCGCCAATACCCCCACCTGGGCGCCGTGGACCTTCGTTTTGAGCACCAGACTGTACTGGAAATGGCCAAAGACGGGACCGACCCAGACGCCCTGCAGAACGCTTCCGAAGCGCCGAACGGAAAGAGTTCGGGAGCCATCCCGGTCAGTCCGGCGCAGCGTGTGCGGCGCGCCCCTTCCGCTGGCCGCAGCGCACATCCCGGCTCGCCGCGACATGCGGCGACCGCATCCTTCCACCCCGCTTCCCGTTCGGCAACGCCCCGGCATGCCGCCCCGCACGCATCGCAGAAATCCGCCGGAAAAGGCACGCGCCTGTCGGCCCCCCGAGGTTGAGCATGAAGGAGAAGACAGACGGACTGATCACGGTACTGGACGCGGGGAGCTCCAGCTTCCGGGTATTGGTGGCAGAACTGAACGAGGGCGCGCTGCGCTATCGCGGCCACGGCATTGTGCCGGCCAAGGGCATTCGCAAGGGCCTGATTGCGGATCTGCAGCCCGCCGCGAAGGCGATCATTCATGCCGCAGATGAAGCCGAGCAATCGGCGCAGGCGGTGATTGCGCAATGTGTGGTCGGGGTCGGCGGCCCGCACGTGCGGGGCGTGAACAGCCGCGGCGGCATTAGCCTGGGCACGCGTCTGCGTGAGATCACCCGTGAAGATGTGCGCGCCGCGGTCGATCGCGCCCGATCCGTCTCCCTGCCGGCGGAGCGCGAAGTGATCCACCTCCTGCCACAGCAGTTCATTCTGGACGAGCAGCCCGGCATTCACGATCCCGTCGGAATGGTGGGTAATCGCCTGGAAGTAAATCTCCACATCTCGACCTGTTCCGCCAGCGCCTCGCAGAGCATCATCACTTGCGCTAACAAGGCGGGACTCGAAGTGACTGACACGGTGTTTGAGGGAGTTGCAGCAGCAGAAGCGACCGTTTCGCCGGACGAGCGGGAACTAGGCGTATGCCTGATCGACATCGGCGCGGGCTCGACCGAGGTCGTGGTCTTCTTTGAAGGCTCCGTAGCGCACACCGCCGTGATCCCGATCGGCGGCGACCACTTTACCAACGACCTCGCGGTTGGCCTTCACGTGTGCGTGGAGGAAGCCGAATTCCTCAAGATCAACTACGGCAATTGCGTGGTCACAGCGGTGCCGTCGTCCTCGGAAGTGGAAATCAGCGGCACGCCGGGGCACCCCACGCGGATGATCAGCCAGCGCAGCCTGGGGGAGATCCTGGAACCCCGCGCGCGGGAACTCTTCCACCTGCTGCGTGACAACCTCCGCACCGGCGGCGTGCTGGAAGCGCTGGGCGCCGGATGCATTCTGACCGGCGGCGGTGCGCGGCTTGCCGGGCTGCTGGACGTTGCCGAAAGCCTGCTCCGCGTGCCTGCCCGCGTAGGCTATCCCACGCCCCTTTCGCGCATGCCGGAAACGCTGATTCAGCCCGAGTTTTCGACAGCCATCGGCATGCTCTTATATACCCACCGGACGGGCGTGCTGCGCGCGGCCGAAGACCACAGCCTGCGCGCCAAGCTGCGCGCCATTTTTGCGGGTAGTCTATAGCCAGATCCTGCATGCCTTCTCACGCATTACCTGAATGGAGCCAGAGCCGATGAGCAATTCCGAAGAAATCCGCATCCAGTACACCGACGAGGTCCCGCGCGGGGCAAAGATCAAGGTCATTGGCGTTGGTGGTGGTGGAGGCAATGCTGTTAACCGCATGATCGCGGCTAAGCTGGAAGGCGTCGAGTTTATCGCCGCCAACACCGACGTGCAGGCGCTCCAGCTTTCGCAGGCGCCGGTCAAGCTGCAACTCGGTGTCAAGCTGACCAGCGGCCTGGGCGCGGGCGCGAACCCTGATGTGGGCCGGCGCGCGGCTTTGGAAGATTCGGAAAAGATTATCGAAGCGCTCGAAGGCTCGGACATGGTCTTTGTCACTACCGGCCTCGGCGGCGGTACGGGCACCGGCGCGGCGCCGGTGATCGCGTCGCTCGCCAGCGAAATGGGCGCGCTTACCGTGGCTGTCGTGACGCGCCCCTTCGCTTTTGAAGGCAAGCGGCGCATGCAGCAGGCCGAGCGCGGCATGCAGGAACTGCTGGACGCGGTGGACACCATGATCGTGATCCCCAACGAAAAGCTGCTGGCAGTGGCCAAGGACGCCGGCTTCTTCGAATCGTTCCGCGTGGCGGATGATGTACTTCGCCAGGGCGTGCAGGGCATCTCCGATATCATCACTATCCCCGGCATCATCAACCGCGACTTCGCCGACGTGAAGACGACGATGTCCGGCATGGGCTATGCGGTGATGGGCACGGCGGTACGCGGTGGCGTGAACCGCGCCGTCGAAGCGGCCCAGGCCGCCATGGCCTCTCCGCTGCTCGAAGCCGGAGCCATCGACGGCGCCAAGGGCATCCTGATCAACATCAGTGGGTCCAGCTCCCTGAAGCTCAGCGAGGTGAACGAAGCCTCCACCCTTATCCAGGACGCAGCCCACGAGGACGCCAACATCATCTTCGGCGCGGTGCTGGACGAAACCATGAAGGACGAGGTCAAGATCACCGTCATCGCGACCGGATTCCGCCAGGGCATGCCGCAGCGCCGCACCAAGTCGGCTGGCTCGGAGATCTCCCCGGCGGCCGCGCCCTACGTGCATGTGGAACCCAAGCCGGCCGTGCCGCGATTCGCCAGCGAAGTGGCGAACGACGCCGGGCAGCATGCGGACAGCTTCGTGGGCGGGTATGGCAGCCGTTCTGTCTTTGAGCCGCTCGGCGGTGACGCGCACGTCATTACGGCGGAGCACCCTGCGACCGGCAATTTCGCCGGTGCAGTCTCCCCAGCGCACGATGAGCGCGCCATGGGAGGGTTTCTCGAAGACCTGAACGAGCGCGAGCCCGAAGCGCGGGCCCATACCTCTGTCATGGAGACCCCGGCGCGAGGCCATGCCCAGCAGTTTGCCGCCCCGGAAGAGGATGAGCACCTGCAGCACCTGGACATCCCGGCGTTCCTCCGCAACAGCACTCGTTAGGGGCCGCGAGCCTGCTAAAGTGAAAGCATCCCACCAAAGATGCGGCAGGCTCCACCTTCGAGTAATGGTACCGAGGTAACGAAGAGCCCTGTAATGGTGATGTCGGCACAGGTTTCTCTTGCCGATATCGCTTGTACGAGAGCAGGATGCCTGAGTGGGGAACGGCATCTTTACAGAAGGAAAGTGTGTCCGCGCTAGCGGGCAGACGCACAACTGGCCGGCAATACCGGTGTTTGTTGAGGGACGACGATGAAGCGTTATCTCTATTTTGTTCTCATGCTGGCCATAGGCGCTCTGCCGCTCTCGGTTTTCGCCACGCGGACGCACGCCTCGCAGGGGGGTGCCAGCCACGTGCAGGAGGGGAGCAAGGCCCGGCGTCACATGGCGCGGCTGCAGCATCATCGCGTTTCGGTCGTCCGGCGCACCATGCTGGTGCGCGGGCGCAACGGACGCCTCCGTCGTGTTACCGTCCTGCGCCGTCGCTACTATGAGCATTTCACCGGCAATTCGTTCGCGGAGACCGACCTCACCCAGGCAGACATCACCGCCGGTGAAGATCCCGTGGTGCGCCAGGCCGCGCTCAACGCGCTCGGCAATATGAACGGCACGGTAGTGGCGATCGACCCCAGCAACGGCCGCATCCTGGCGATGGTCAACCAGAAGCTCGCTCTCTCCAGCGGCGCAGAGCCCTGCTCCACTATCAAGGTTTCCGTGGCGCTCGCGGCTCTCCAGGAAGGCATTGTGACCAAGGACACCGAGGTCAACCTGGGCGGCTGGCACATGAACATGACCGAAGCGCTGGCCCACTCGAACAATGTGTACTTCGAGAACCTGGGCCGGCGGCTTGGCTTTGAGCGAGTGCGGCACTATGCCAACCAGTTCGGGCTGGGCGAACTCGCCGGCTGGAACATTCCGGGCGAGCAGCTCGGCATCTATCCCAACCAGGCGCTTCCGGAGAAGCTTGGCGGCGTAGGCAAGATGTGCTCCTTCGGTGAGAGCGTTTCGATGACGCCGCTGCAACTCGGCGCCCTGGTCGCCGCTATCGCCAACGGCGGCACGCTGTACTACTTGCAGCATCCGCAGACCCCGGCCGAGGCGGTCAACTTCCAGCCGCGCGTCAAGCGCACGCTCGACATCAAGAACATCATCCCCGAGATTTCGGACGGCATGGGCGCGGCCGTTTCTTACGGGACCGCACGGTCGCTGCGCGCCAACTTCAGCGAGCTTCCGGTGCTGGGCAAGACCGGCACCTGCTCCAGCAACGGCACCCGTTACGGCTGGTTCGCATCCTTTGCGGACACCAACTATGGCCGCATTGTCACGGTGGTCTTTCTCGAAGGCGGCCGCCCGACCTTCGGCCCGAAAGCAGCCGAACTCTCCGGCGTCTTCTATCGCAACCTGTGGGACCATAGCTACTTCGCCACCAGAAACCCGTCGGAAGCTCCCGTAACCGGCGTGGCGCAAAGCAATACAGCCAACGGCGTTACCCAATAATTGCATCCTTTCTGTTGAGCCAGGGGCCTCCTGAAGCGGAGGCCCTTCGCATTTTCGGAAGGGTGGCAAGGCGGGTGCCTGCGCGGCTGTAGAGCATGAAGATTCTCACTGCGGAAGATATGCGCGCAACGGATCGCGCGACGACGGAAACCTATGGCGTGCCCTCGCTCACCCTGATGGAGAACGCCGGACACGCAGTTGCGCGCTTCGTGCTCAACGAGCTACCGGAGGTGGACTGCGCCGTTGTTCTGTGTGGAAAAGGAAACAACGGCGGTGACGGATTCGTGGCCGCGCGCATCCTGGCCGGCGCCGGCGTGAACGTCACGGTGGTGCTGCTGGGCCACGCGAGCGAGATTGCCGGTGACGCGACGGAAATGCTGCGCCGTCTGGACACGCCGCCACTCGAAGCCCCGGACGAAGCCGCGCTGCAGGCCGCACCGGTCATCAAGGCGTTCGCTGAGGCCGATCTCATCATTGACGCCGTGTTGGGCACCGGCTTCCTTCCACCGCTGCGCGGGTTACAGCAGGCCGCGGGTGCATTGCTGGACCGATACCCCACAACCCCGGTGGTCAGCGTCGATCTGCCGTCCGGCTGGGATGCCGATTCCCGCAGCCTTGACGCACCCGGCGCGTACCGTTCCGACGCTGTCGTGACCTTTACCGCGCCCAAGCTGGCCCACGTCTCCGGGCACCTCACGCAAGGTGGCAGTCTGCGGCGGCCGGGAGGCATCAAGCAGGGGCCCATCGTCGTGGCCGAGATCGGCTCGCCACCCGAATCCATCCGATCGAGCACGGGCCTGCACTGGACGGGCAGCGCACTGCACCTCACCGAACAGCCGCGGAATCCTGACAGCAACAAGGGCAAGTTCGGCCACGTGCTGGTCGCCAGCGGCGCGCGGGGCCGGGCAGGTGCGCCATCGATGGCCGCCTACGGCGCGCTCCGTGCTGGCGCCGGCCTGGTGACGGCCGCTGTGCCCGCTTCGATCCTCGACACCGTGGCGCTGACCACGCCCGAGCTTATGACCCGGGCACTGCTTGAAACGCCGCAAGGCAGCATCGCCGCCGCCAACCTGGAGCCGGAACGCCTAAAATCTCTACTCGAAAAGATCGCCGTGATCGCGATCGGACCGGGCCTGGGCCAGGACCCGGAAGCACAACGGTTCGCGCTGGAATTGGTCGAGAAGAGCGAAATTCCCATGGTGCTGGATGCCGACGCGCTCAACGCGATTGCCGAGCACAAGTTCAAGCTGGATGGATCGAAGCGCACGCTGGTGCTGACGCCCCATCCGGGGGAGATGGCGCGCCTCGTCGGCAAAAGCATCGCCCAGGTGCAGGCGGACCGCGAACCGCTGGTCCGCGCCTATGCCAGCGAGCACCAGGTCACGCTGGTGCTGAAGGGATGGCGCACGATCGTGGCTCATCCGGATGGGCGGCTAGGGATCAACACGACCGGCAATCCCGGCCTGGCGAAAGGTGGCAGCGGCGATATCCTGACCGGCATTGTGGCCGGCTTGCTGGCGCAGTATAAGGACAACGTTGCCGAGGCAGTGGAAGCAGCGGTCTACCTTCATGGGCTGGCTGCGGATTTCGCAGTCCGCGAAGGCAACGAACACACCCTGCTGGCTACTGAGGTCGTTTCTCACCTCTTCAACGCTTTCAATTTCCAGGAGCGTGACAAAGCCGGATACATTTGGTTACAGGGACTGCCCGGCGAACTCGGCCGGGAAACTTCCTACTGAGGAGAGGTGGAGAGCCGATGCCCGAGCAGGAAGGCGCCGCGGTGCCCAAAGCGCCTATGCATTACGAGACGCAGAGCAGCGCGGAAACCATCGAGTTGGGCCGCAATCTGGTGTCGATACTTCAGCCGCCGAAGTTCCTCATCCTGCGCGGCGACCTGGGCGCCGGCAAAACGACGCTGGTCAAGGGCATTGCCGACGCGCTCCATGCAGCCGACCCCGATGAGGTGACCAGCCCGACCTTTACCCTGATGCATGAATACGAGGGCGAGCGGGAGGTGGGCGACAAGCGCGAATCCGTTCGGCTGTACCATCTCGACCTGTACCGGGTAGACGTCGAGCGACAATTGGATACGCTGGGGCTCGACGACCTCGCCGGTCCCGATAGCCTGGTGTTGGTCGAGTGGGGCGACAAGTTCCCCAGCATCGTGAAACGCAGCGACGGAGAGATCGTGATGGAGTCCGCCGGCGGCGACACGCGGAAGATCACGGTTTCGCTGAAGGGGTGAGCTTAGAACTCGCCCACCTCAGGTTAACCATTCCCCCCACGCATGCTCCACAGGCGGACGCGCAGGGCAATCACGAGCTTCCTAAAGGGCGGAAAGCGCGCGTGGTGTTCATCCCTGGAAGGAATGAACTCCGCGCGCGGCTGCAGATCAATGCATCGGGATATCGATGACCTCGATCGTAAGCGCAGGGACAGTGTGCTGCCAGCCGCCTCCGGACACCGGAACGCTGCTCTCCACCGGGTGAATAAAGTTTGGCTCTGTGATGGAGTTCGTTGCCTGGTAGCTTGCACCGTGAATCGATGTCATCTTCGCCGTGCTCGCACCTGCGTTGTGGAGATCGATCGTAAGCGGCTCCTGCGCGTTGGAAGCATTGACCAGCTTCAAATGCAGGACGTGGTCCGCTGAGGACACCGTGGCGGAGTAGAAGAAGCGGTCCGCGCCACCCGTAAGATTGCTACGTACCACATTGTCCCCGAGATGACCGGCGAACAGTGACTGTGCATAGTAGCTGGGCGATGCATACGTAGTGAGCGCGTCGAAGCCGATCAGGTCCGTCGGCCACTGCATCGCACCAGGGTTTACGTTCACCAGCAGCGGCGCATAAGAAGCCATCACGATCAGATCGCTGTTGCGCTCCAAGGATGTCATCCAGGCGGAGTCGCCCAGTGCATCCCCGAAGTTCGGCGTGGGTGATCCGGAGCGTGTTGCCCATTCGCCCACAAATATCTTCGGACCGTTGCGCGGCGCGTTGTCGTAGTGGTGTACCAGATCGAACATCTCGCTGGGCGCCTTATAGTAGTGGTCGTCGATGACGTCCGGCGTCTCGGCTGCACTTCCCTCGTGCACCGGAGTGGTCGCGATCAATTTGTACTGCGGATACTTGCCGCGCAGCGCACGCGCGAACTGCGCAAAGCGCCGATCGTAGCTGCCCGACTTATCGAACCAGTCTTCATTCCCGATCTCGATGAAGTGGAGGGGAAATGGCGCGGGGTGGCCGTCGCGCGCACGTTCGGCTCCCCATTTTGTCGAAGCATCCCCAGTCACGTACTCGACTTCGTCCAGCGCAGATTGCACATAAGGCTCGAGAGCACTGCCGGGCTCAATGTGTTCACCTTTGAGCGCATACCCGGCATACACAGCCAGCACAGGTTCAATGTGCAGATCCTCGCACCATTCGAGGAACTCAAGCAGCCCTAGTCCGTCGGTTGACCAATAAGTCCAGGGCGCCTGGTGGCCTGGCCGGTCTACCAGCGGGCCAATCGTCTTTTTCCAGTCGTACCAATCCGCCAGCGTATCTCCCTCGAGATAGTTGCCGCCGGGTAGACGCAGAAAGTGAGGGTGCATACCCGCCATGCGCTCCATCAGGTCAGACCGATTGCCGTTGGGACGATCGTGAAAGGTGGGCGGAAACAGCGACACGAGCTGCAGGGAAATGGTTCCGGGATGAGCCGCTGTAAGTTCGAAGTGATTCTCGGAAGAGTGCGGAGCATTCGCAGTGGTCAAGGTGAACTGGTACTGAGACCAGTCGCCACTGTGCAGCGGGATTTCTGCCGTGGCCAGCACGTCTCCGGTACGATCGCTTACGAGCCGTGCAGTCAGCGGACCCACACCGGCATCAGCGACCCGGGCGTAGAGCGAACCCTTGTAAGTGGTATTGGGTGCAACAGCAATGCCCCAGAAGCCCGAGTTACTCAGCCCCGCGTCGCTGCCTTGCGCGGCCGACTCTATCTTCAACTGCACGCTTGTGGGCAGTGCGCGGCTGGGCCCACTGCTCTTATCCAGGCTCATCGACGCACGCGCTGTGCCGTGCTGCACGAGATACCAGCTGTCCACACCTTCCCAACTACTGCGGAAGGTCCGGTTCTGCAGCAGTTCCGCGTAGAGCCCGCCGTCATAGGAATGATTGATCTCTTCGGTCATCATGCCGTAGAGCATGGGACTTACCCGGTGGACAACCTGAGCAGGATCAATGGTGAGATGGGCGGCCGGCATTGCTGCTTCCGGTGTGGCTGAGCCCGGCGTTTGGGCGGCGAGTGTCGCCGCGGCCGCGAAGAGCAGGCATGGTGCCAGTCGGCGGAACAAAGAGGGGGACTGAATCAAGGGCATAGCGACTCCAGAGTGGGGTATGTGCCTGAGACCGAGTTATCGAGTTACCGGATCAGAACTGCCGGGCGAGCAGGTTCTCTAGTTGTTCCTGACGGCCGGAGCGTGGTTGTGGGTTCAGGTTCTGTTCTTCCGTCTTTGCGGCGATCTGATCGAGGGACAGCTCACCCTTCAGCATGGCCTGGTATTCCGGCTTCTTCCAACCGGAGTAGCGCTCCTCCACCTTCTGAGAAAGTCTGCCGCTCTCGTAAAGCTGGGCGGCGATAAGGAAGGCGTGGGCACAAAGATCCACCGCGCCTACGTGCGCATAGACGAGGTCTTCCGGCTCAAAGGACTGGCGCCGAACCTTGGCATCGAAGTTCAGGCCGCCCTTACCCAGTCCGCCTGCCCGGATCACGTAGTACATCGCCATGGTGGTGGACTGGAGTTCATTGGGAAACTGGTCCGTGTCCCAGCCCAGCAGCGGATCGCCGCGGTTGATATCGAGCGAGCCCAGAATCCCGAGATAGGCAGCGGTGGCTATCTCGTGTTCGAAGCTGTGGCCGGCCAGCAGGGCATGGTTCGCTTCGAGGTTCACCTTCACCTCGTTTTCCAGGCCGAACCGCTTCAGAAAACCGTACACGGTCGCGGTGTCGAAGTCGTACTGGTGCGCGGTCGGCTCCTTCGGCTTGGGCTCGATCAGAATCTGGCCGGTAAAGCCGATCTTGTGCTTGTACTCGACCACCAGCGTGAGGAAGCGGCCCATCTGCTCGAGTTCCCGCGCCATGTCAGTGTTGAGCAGCGTTTCGTACCCCTCGCGCCCACCCCAGAGAACGTAGTTATCTCCTCCGAGCGCCTTGGTTACGTCCATGCAGTGCTTCACCGTGGTCGCGCTGTAGGCAAACACCTCGGGGTCGGGATTGGTGGCCGCTCCAGCCATGAAGCGTGGATGGGTGAAGAGATTGGCAGTCCCCCACAGCAGGCGTGTTTTGGAGCTCGACATCTTCTTCGCGAGATAGTCCGCCATCTCGTGGAAGTTGCGCAGCGACTCGCCGAGCGAGTCACCCTCGGGTGCGATATCCCGGTCATGGAAGGTGAAGAAGGGCAGGTCGAGCACGCGGAAGAGGTCGAAGGCGGCATCGGCCTTCTCCCGGGCGGCCTGCATGCCGTCGCTGCGGTTCATCCAGGGCCGGTTGATAGTGGGCGAGCCGAATGGGTCGCTGCCGTTCATTGCCAGGCTGTGCCAGTAGGCGACCGCGAACCGAAGCTGGTCGCGCAAAGGGCGACCCAGGACAACGCGCTCAGGGTCATACCAGCGGTAGGCCAGGGCGTTTTCGTTCTTCGGGCCTTCGTAACGAACAGTGGGTAAGTTGCTGAACACAGTCTGACTCACAGAACCCCTCCGGGCGCGAAATCTGCGCCGTTTATCCGGTGCAAAGGTGAAGGAAAGTGCGGGACCGGAGCTTGCGGCTCGCTCTTCGGTAGAACAGAAGGTAGACGTCTCACTCGAACGGCTCCAGAGTCGCTTTTGGGAAAGCGCTTTCTCGCTCAAAGGTATACATTTCTTGCCCATCGGCCGTCTACTTTTCCGCTCAGGGCGAGGGGCGCCCGTGATGGTGCGGAAATCCGGCCGGGTAATACCGAGCATCTGAAGCCGCTACGCGTTGGCTGCTTGGGGGAGAGACAGCCATTGCGCAAGGAGCGCCTCTCCCTTGTTGCGCCAATGCGATTGGGCTAACGTGCGCGGGCTGTCGCTCCGGTGCTGTTATGCGCAGCAGGCCGGTCCACAGCAAGAGGGTTGAGCTCCGGTTGGCTTGATCGCGTAAACCTTCACGCTCGCCGCCGCTGCATTGACGTCGTACTCCGAAAGGAGCGCCGTGAGGTCCTCATGCAGAGAGGCCGGAGCCGGGCTGCAGCAAGGCTCCCCGATGACCTGCAGGGGATTGGAACTATCCATTGCGGGTGAGCAACAGCCTGCCTGGTTCTCGACCTTCGCGTAAGCATTCAGATCCGCGCCGCTGTCCACGATCTCAACGTGCTCAAAGCCTGCTGCACGCAGTTCGCGCAGCGGTAATCCTCAATCTTGATTGCGCCGGCGATGCAGCCGACGTACGCAGCCAGGCTTTGCGCCACGGCTTCGGGCAACTCATGTTTGAGTGCGATGTCGCTGACTGCAACCCTGCCGCCCGGCTTCAGCACGCGGGCAATCTCCCGGAAGACGGCCGGCTTGTCCGGAGCGAGATTGAGGACGCAGTTAGAAATCACGCAATCGACAGACGCGTCGGGAAGCGGGATCTGGTCGATTGTCGAGAGATAGAACTCGACATTGCTGTAACCGCCCGCCACGCCGTTAGCTCGCGCGCGCTCGATCATCGCTGGTGTCATGTCGATGCCGATGGCCCGGCCCTCGGGCCCAACCATCTTCGCAGCGAGAAACACATCCAGCCCACCGCCCGAACCTAGATCGACGACGACCTCGCCCGGCTTCAGATGGGCCGTTGCCGTAGGATTCCCGCAGGAGAGGCCCATATTCGCATCCGCAGGGATGGAGGTCAGCTCCTCCGGCGTATAGCCGAACGCTTCCGCAACCGCCTGGACGCCCCTGTGGTCGTTTGAAAGCGAACTCTCCGCGACCGCCGCATACTTTGACTTCACCGATTCAAGAAGCTGTTCCGGCATACCATCCTCCTCGGATATATACGTCAGGGCGACTATATGCTTCTAGCTTGCATACGTCAATGCGTATATATTGAAGGCCATGGCAGCAAAGGCGGCAGCTTTTAATATGGAGCGGTTCTTTCAGGCCCTGGGCGATAACACACGCCTTCGCCTGCTGAACCTTATGAGTGAGCAGGAGATCTGCGTCTGCTATTTCGTGGAGATATTGGACCAGTCTCAGCCGAAGATTTCGCGGCACCTGGCGTATCTGCGCCGCGCCGGAATCGTTGCAGCCCGCCGCCAGGGCCGGTGGATGCACTATCGCATTATCATGCCGCCGAACAGCGGCGCGGCTCAGGTGCTGCGTCAGACGCTTGCCTGGCTGAAGGAAGAGCGCGCCATGCAGGCAGACCGATTACGCCTGTCGAAAGCCTGCTGCAGCCCTGCCAAATTTGCAGGGATCCAGGGCGCGCCCCCACCAACTCCCGCAGGCCTTCCTACCGCACCGGACGGCAGCTAGACCTTTTCAGCCCTCGCTTTGCCCAGCGCCGTTGGGCTTTGCGGGTGGCAGCTAGCTCCAGCGGTATGCCGGCTCGGACCAGGCGAAGGCCGCGGGGATGCGCTTCACTTCCGGCAGCTTGTGCTCATCGAGATGCACGGAAATGATGTCAAAACGCACGGATTGGGGCTGTTCCGGCAGGGTTTGGAGGTACAAACGCGCCATTCTGCGCACCATGCGCCGTTTATCCGCATCCACTGCGGATTCCGCACTCGCCACCTGGTGACTGGACCGCGTCTTTACCTCGACGAAGCACAACGTCTCGCCGTCCCACCCCACCAGATCGAGGTCGCCCGGCTGCTTGGGGGACTTCCACCTACGGGCAGTGATCGTCCAGCCTTCCTTGCGCAAATGGAAGTAGGCGATCTCCTCGCCACGATCACCGAGAAGCAGATGCGCGGGCTCCGCTACGGTCTTTGCGTCGGTGCGACCGGCCAACCAGTCCAATGTGGGAAGAAGGCGCTCCACCATCTGCATGCGGTGCTGAACGAGGGTAGTCATAGACGCATTGTTGTCCGCGTGGCGGTATGCAGCAATGGCACGGAGGTCGCAGATGAAGCGCCCGAAGGATGCGCCCGCGCATCGTAAATAAAAGGTATGCACTGCAGGCACAAAGCACAAAAAGGGAAGAGGCAAGCGGGGTGGAACCCCGTACGTTACCAGCGACACTGCCGAAGCTTATGATGACGTAGAGACGTGCGACCGGGACTGCTATGCTCACCGGCATGCAGGCGTATAGCGTGGCATTTTCGGTCGCGGTTTTGTGGCTACTTTCCTCTCTCGGCTCGCTCCGGCCAGGCGTCATCATGGTGCTCGGAGTGGCAATTCTCGCAGGGAGCCTGCTGGTCACATGGATAGGGAACAGCGACGAGGAGGGCGAGAGTGAAGCGTCAGGAGCCCGCCGGGAGTGACGGGGTGTCACGCACCTATTGGATCTGGTTTGCAGGAGCAGCCGTGTGGTGGGGCGATGCGGCGCTCGCCGTGCACTACGGCCATCGCGGCCACGCCCTGCTGGCCCTGCTCGTTTCGGCGCTGTTTTTCGTCGCCGGCATGGTCTGGCTGAAAACGCCGCGCAAGCGCTAAGTCACCTTCGCCGGCGCGGGTTCAAGAGTGCTCGTCCTCGTGGGTGGACTCGCTCAGAGGCTGTCCCCGTGTTGCCCACGTAATGCAGCAGATAAACACCACCACGATGCTGCCGATACCCAACCACGCCATGCCCATTGCCGTTCTCCTCAAGCCAAACAATCTGTCTTTTCAAACTTTACCCCTATCGGCCAAGGCTAGGGAAGCGGGACTGCTCTTGGCTGAAACCGACCGGCGGCCTTACGTCCGGCCTCTTCGCAATCCCAGAAATTACATCGTTGCGGGTGGACGCTGCCCGAACAAAGTCCTTCGCCCGTTCACCGCATTGGCCAGCGGCCTTCCAGCGAATCCAGGGAAGCTGCTTGGGTACCCTGTTGCTTGCCCGCCCGGATGCGGTGGGCGCGAACGCTGTGCTGGGCAGCCAGGACGAGGAGCAGAACGGCCATGGCGAAGTAGGTCCAAAGTGGAAGATGGATGGCGACCACCGTCCCGGCGAGGGCTCCAGCCATGAAGCAGGCGAACAATGTGGCCAGAATGCCGGCGTGTTCGCCGCGTGTGTCGTTCTTGTCTTCCAGCTTCGCGCTCATTCTTTCTGTAAGTCGCGTGACCACACCGGCGATGAACACGGTGTAGACATCGGTGCCTTCGGTGCGCCGAATCGCTCCGGTCTGGACGCCAAGCGCGATGCAGAGCAGCATCACGCTCCAGACGGTTGCGATGGGATGGTGCAGCAGCGTGGTAATTCCGGGCACGAGAAACAGCAGGGCTTCCACGAACAATGCGATGGTAAATGGCGGAATAGCGGAGCGGCGCAAGCGGGGCGTCTCCAGCAGAGAACTCGCAATGATGCCGAGGACGATGAAGACGACAGCACCGGCGCGAATGAGACTGTCATGCCGGTTGAGCAGAACCAGGCTGATCGCGAGCAGGACGCAGTTGCCGCTGATATGGCCCGCGAAGACTGTGGAGGCGACGTAGGTTGCCGCATCCGTATACCCGCCGACAAAGGCGAGAGCCGCCGAGAGGAAAAGCCCTGCACTGTGCTCGGGAGGAAGGTTTTTCACGTTGCGCGAATGGCCGGCCGATAGGCCTGTCCTGAGTGGGATGCGGCTCCTCTACAATGGGGAACCATGAACCTTGCGGCCATCCAGGCAGCTCTACGCGAACAGCAGCTTGATGGCTGGCTGTTTTTCGATCACCACCATCGCGACCCGATCGCGTATCGCATCCTGGGGCTCAGCCCTTCACTGCACGTCACACGCCGTTGGTTCTATTTCATTCCTGCCAGCGGTGCGCCGCGCAAACTGGTGCATCGGATTGAAGCGGGACGCCTGGACCCGTTACCCGGCGAGAAGCAGGTGTACTCCTCATGGCAGGAGCTGGAAGCAGGGCTTCGAACTATGCTTGAGCCTTACCGGCGCTTTGCCATGCAGTACTCACCGCGCAACGCGATCATGTATGTTTCGCTGGTCGATGCCGGCACCGTTGAATTGTTACGGGAGATGGGCAAAACAATCGTGAGTTCGGCGGACCTGGTGAGCGAGTTCGAAGCGGTGCTGACACCGGAGCAGGTGGCGAGCCATTACCGCGCGCAGGAGAAGATCGACAGGATACTGGCCGAAGGCTTCCGTGAGATCGGCAAGCGCGTGCGCGCCGGGGGGGCGCTTTCGGAGTACGACATGGTGCAGTGGCTGAGTGAGGCCATGAGCCGCGAGGGCCTGGTATGGGAGAACGGCCCGAATGTGTCGGTAAATGCAAACAGCTCGGACTCCCACTATGAGCCGAGTGCGACACAGTCCTCGCCCATCCGCATGGGCGACTTTGTGCTGATCGATATCTGGGGGCGGGAAGCGGCTGAGGGGTCCTGCTTTTATGACATCACGTGGACCGGCGTGGTGGGCCGCGAGCCCAGGCCGGAGGAACAGCGGGTATTTGAGACAGTGCGCGGCGCGCGAGATGCCGCTATTGCACGAGTGAAGCGTGCATTCGAAACGAACCAGCCGATTGCCGGGTGGGAGGCGGACGACGCGGCGCGCGCGGTAATTCGGGATGCTGGGTACGCCGAGTTCTTCACGCATCGCACCGGCCACAACATCACGGCTGAGATCCACGGCAACGGCGCGCACCTGGATAACCTGGAAACGCACGACGAACGACGCCTGCTTCCGATGACCTGCTTCTCCATTGAGCCCGGCATTTACCTGCCGGAGTTCGGTATCCGCAGCGAGGTGGACATGATGGCTGAGCCGGGCGGTGCGCGTGTCACCGGGAGGGTGCAGACCGAGCTGGTGCGGATTTAAGCACTCGCTGCGATATAGTTTGAACAGAGCCCATGGCAACCACCCTAGACACAAAGGCCCGCGCGGCCGCTGAGGCCCAAAGGAGCAGCCCTGTTTCCGCGGCGTTGATTGCCGGCTGGCTGGTCCCGGGCGCAGGCCATTTTCTCGCCCGCCGCCCCATACGCGGCCTGCTGCTGTGCCTGTCCATCGCGCTGATGTTTGCGCTCGGCCTGATGATGGGCGGCAAGCTGTATCCCGCGAACACGGGCAACCTGCTGGATATGCTGGGCTTTGTGGGCGACCTCGGCTCGGGCGTGCTGTATCTGATCGGCCGGGCATTCGGCCTGGGCACGGCGCCGGTGCAGGTGGTGACGGCCGACTACGGCACCAAGTTCATCGTGGTGGCCGGGCTGCTGAACTTTATCGCGGCCATCGACGCGCATAACATCCGCATCGGGAGGAAGCCGTGAGCTTTGCCCCTTCCCACTTCACGGCGGTGCTGCTGTTTGCGCTGTTTGCTTCGGTAGTCTTCGGGATCACCCAGCGGTCTAACCCGCGCGCCATGTTCCGCTATGGCGTGTATTGCTTTGTGCTGTTCGTCATTTCGGTGATCGCGGGCAGTTGGCTGATGTACTTAATCCACCACTAAGCGGGCCTGAGTTCACCACTAGCGGCCGTGAGATAAAGCGGGCGCCATTGCTGATTGCAAGGCGCCCGTTGTGTTTCGCGTTAAACGGCTAAGGGTTGCTAGGAGTTTGCGGAACGCCAGCTACCGGCACATTGGCCTGCAGGTAGCGGTAGCCATACACGGTGCCTACTCCCAGCACGCGGTTGTAAACGCCGCCCGCGAAGTAGTGTCCGTTATAGCCCTGGATATTGCGGTGGAAAACGACCGGCCCTCCTTGAGCTTCGGCCGCGGCCATGGCGTAGAGCGTGTAGTTTACGTTGCCGAGACGCCTACCTTCCCGCTGGATTCTAAGGGCGGTGAGTCCGGAGAAATCTGGAGCCGAAATGCTGGTTCCGACAAGTCCAATTAAACTGCCTGCAAAATATGCCAGTGTATAGCTACGATCGGCTCCACACGGCGTCACAGCACCATTGGGGCATCCCCCCATCTGCAGAGAGACGTCGGGGACGGTGCGGTTCGTAGAGCCGGTATTGAAGAAGTTCTGGAACGCCGGCTTTTTGAAGAAGAAGCTGTTTCCGCCCCCCGATCCCCAGAAACCATTTGTAGCCGGGGTGCCATAGAAGATGTCCTGAGCCAGTTTGTCGCCGAAAGCGGCCTCGCGCACGTACGTAGAATCGAGGCTGCCGGCGGTATGTTTGGTTACGAGATTGGTGCCGCCCACGCTCGTCACATGAGGGCTCGACGCGGGAAATTCTGCCGAAACGCGGAAGCTGCCGCACTTGCTCGTCGCACCCTTAGCAAAGCACGCCTCTGGCGGAGCCGGGCGAGCGCCGAGGTCGCCAGACGAACCGACGAAGGTGATTCCCTGCGCATTACCCTGTGCGAACAACTCGTCCTCTGCCCTGAGGATTCCGGAGAAGTCCTGCCCCCCGTTGTCGCCGGCTGTGTAGAAGATCTCCGGCCCGCTGAATGACATATTGACCACATCCGTCGCGTTGAGCTCATCAATTGTGACCAATGCGCTGGCGATATCGGAATCGGAAAGAGTCGGCACGTTGAACAGAACGACATGTGCGTTCGGCGCCATGCCCCCGGTCTGCTGGATATCCAATTCAGTTTCGACGGATGTCCCTCCCGGATCGAATGGTGCCCCTCCATTGATGGGGACCTCGGAAATACTGGGTACCGGCAGCTTCTCGTGTCCAAAGTACAGCTTCATGTCGCTGGGTTGTATCCGGTCTCCATGAGAACGCCGATTGTGACGCCCTTGCCTGTATATGCCTTGAAGGTGGGAAAGCTATAGGCCTGCTTTAGATCGGTGAACCAGTAGCCGCCGATCGGTGAGGTGCGGTTCGCAGGATTAAGCGCCTTTACTGCCTGCGAGCGCATGCGGATCGTATCCGAGAGCCCAACGACGACCGCGCCGGAGGATGCCATGGCGGAGGGCAGGGACATGGGGCCTTTGGCGGCGATGGTGGTGGCGCCATTCTGGAATTTCCCGATGAAAAGCTGCGTACCGAGGGCTTGCTCAACGGCCCGAGCGGAGCCGCTTACGTGCAGAAAACGGGCGAAGCTGCCGAGACGTCGAGACCATAAGCTTCCAGTTCGTGACGGATTGCGCGACGGCCTGCAGGCTTGGACCGAAACGCTGATGGAACTGCTGGGGCGTGAACCATTTGTGGTAGTTTGGCGAGCTCGGGTTCTGAAGCTCGGCAAGGAACGCATCCAGTGCGGGCCGGTTTGCAACGGAAGATAGACGTCGAAGCTGCCGATTGCGAAGCCTCGGCGCGTTGCGCTAACGCAGCCCGCTGCAGGGCCAAAGCTCCTGGCGTGGCGAGGGGCGCAGCGCAAAGTAAAGCGAGCGCAGCGGTAGTGCTTAAATTGCCCAAACTCATAGAGAGTCCTCCATGAATTGCTCTTGCCGAGTGCAACCGAGGGGGAGCCGGCGAAGTGGTCCCCAATCTAATCCCATGTTTGCCGCTATGGCAACTGGGGTAAGCCAAATTCCGACAGGCCCTGTGCACGACGGTGCGAAGCATGGTCTTCAGGCGCATCACGCAGTGAACTGCGGGCGGTGATGACTACGGAGCTAGTACACTCACCTGTTGCACTCTCGGGAGAAGTGAAAACAGACCATGAAGGCTCTTGTAAAGGCGCGGCGTGAACGCGGGCTATGGCTGGAGGATGTGCCGGTGCCGGAGATCGGCATCAACGATGTGCTGATCCGCGTGCGCTACACGGGGATTTGTGGCACCGACGTGCACATTTACGACTGGGATGAATGGGCGCAGCGCACTATCCCGGTACCCATGGTGATCGGGCATGAGTTCGTGGGCGAAGTGGTGGAAGTGGGCGCGAACGTGAACGACTTTCATCCCGGCGACATTGTGAGCGGGGAAGGACACGTGACCTGCGGGCGCTGCCGCAACTGCATGGCGGGCCGGCGCCACCTGTGCGCGCACACCATGGGGGTCGGCGTGAACCGGCCGGGCGCGTTTGCGGAATACATCGCGCTGCCGATGACAAATATCTGGCGGCACGATCCGGGCGTGAACCAGGAAGTGGCCGCGATCTTCGATCCCTTCGGAAATGCCGTGCATACCGCGCTGACTTTTCCTGTGCTGGGCGAAGACGTGCTGATCACGGGCGCCGGCCCCATCGGGATCATGTGCATTCCGGTGGTAAAGAGGGCAGGCGCGCGCCACGTGGTGATTACGGACCTGAACCCGTACCGGCTGGAGCTGGCGCGGAAGATGGGAGCGACGCTGGCCCTCGATCCGCGCGAGATGTCGTTGCGTGAAGTGCAGACACAGCTTGGCATGAGCGAAGGCTTCGACGTGGGCCTGGAGATGTCGGGCAACGGCACGGCGTTTCGTGACATGATCGAGAACATGGCTCATGGCGGCAAGATCGCGGTGCTGGGCATTCCGGCCAAGGACGTTGCGCTGGACTGGTCCAAGGTGATCTTCAACATGCTGACGATCAAGGGCATCTATGGCCGCGAGATGTACGAGACGTGGTACAAGATGTCGGTGCTGATCGGCTCGGGTCTGGATATCTCGCCGGTAATAACGCACCGTTACGGTTACGATGAGTTCGAAAAGGGATTTGAGGCGATGCGCTCCGGGCAGACTGGAAAAGTGGTGCTGGACTGGACGGGGCTGGTCGCGAGCTAGTGCCCTGCGTAGATTGTTCGCTGCGCTCAGAATGACGACACTGGAGAGTGAGCTGGCTGCGCTCACGATCGCAGCGTGAGCGCAGCAGGCTAGCTTTTTAATTCAGGCACATGCGGGGCGAGAGTTGTGTGCACCGCGTCTTCTGACGTGAAATCGGCGGAGAGGCCGGGGAAGAGCTCCCAGCTTTCCTCCAAGATGGTGCTTTCTCCAGGGGCGAGCTTACGCACCGGTCCGAGCAATTCGAGCTCCATGTACTTCCCGTCCGCGTAGACTTCGTTATTCGAGCCATCGTCGGGATAGCTGGCTGCGGCATCGTAGGCGAAGCGCTTGATCAGCAGCGACCGCTCGCACAGGTGGGCGCACCAGCCGCGCTTGTTGCAGATACCGATCTTCTGCGGGCCGGCCTTGGGATCATCGGCGCGAAGCAGGATGGAGCGGCGTCCGAGCGTGAGGCGGGGATCCTGGAGATTGGTGAAGTAAAAGAGCGACAGAGGCTGGGCAACCTCGACGCTTTCGTCGTGCGTGCGATACGGCTCGCGAGGCATCACCGTGACGCCGCCGTGAAGGACGGCGATGCTCCAGGGTGCGATGACGATCGGCCAGAAGTTCTTATTCGTAATCGAATAAGTGGCTTTTACCTCTGAGCCGTGTGCGGCGAGGCTGATGCTCATGGTCTTGACCAGGCCGGCTGCGTCCTGCGGCTGCTCGAGAATAACGCGGAGATCGCCGTTCGCATGGTGCGCGACCGGGCCGTTGTCCGGAGCATAGGTGCCCGGAAAGAGTTCGGGGGCAGCCCACAACCGCTGGCCGGCGTAGGGCTTCCACGAGCCCAGGCTGGTCTCTGTGGAACTGTCAGGGTATTCGCCAAAGGCGTTCTCGCCGCCAGTGAGAGCGTAGCGAAGCACACGCGGGCCCACGTCCGTACTGACCACTACGTCTGCATCGGCATTGCGCAGACGCAGGCAGTTGGAAAACCCCATATACTCGATCCGGTCCATACCCTACTCGGATGCAGCAGGGAAGCCCAGCGGCGATGGCGCGGGGCTACTTCGTGCTGGCGGTCCGCCGGTTGCTGCTGCGGGTCGTCTTGGGCGTATGGCCGTGGGACGACGTCTTCTCCGCGCGAGCCTGGGCGCGCTCGGCGGCCGAAGGCGATTTGGACCTGGCCTGCTCTGCGCGCTTGCCGCCCTGGCTGACCTGCTTCTTCCGCGCGGTTTCGCGATCGACTTCCTGGCCCGCGTTGCGGCTGGCGGGCTTCTTGCGGCAACTGCCTTCCTGGTGCTCGCCCTTTCCGGGGACTGGCTCATAGCCGGGCCAACAGCGTGAGGTCTTGGTGTAAGCCTTTCCGGTGCTTTTCGTGTTCGCCATGGCAGATGAGACGGGCATGCATAGGCAGGCGTTGCGCCACTTACGCATCCGTGTTGATGCGAGGAAAACAGTCGGTGCGAAGAAGCTGCTAGACCTCCAGGTAGGTGGTGTAGCGCTGATCGCGGATCGCGGGGAAGGGCAGCATGCGCAATGGCCCGCCTGCAGACTGCACGAGCAGCGCGTTCCCGTCCGGGCCTGTGGCTTGCGCGGACAGTAATTCTTGCTTATTCACCCTGGGCATGGTTTCGGTGATTGCAAAGAAAACCACCGGGCCGCGCACGAGAGCCACGGTGCCGGGATGTTGCGCGTCTACAGGTTCCAGGCGCATGGCCAGGGGAAGCGTGAGTTCGACGCGATCGCCCTGCTGCCAGGTGCGTTGCACGCTGGCAAAGGAGCCGGGAGTGACGCCGGCAACGGGAGTGCCGTTCACGCGTAAGGCGGCGTTCTGCGCCCACGCGGGGATGCGGAAGCGAAGGACGAACTCCGCCGGACGCGAGGTCGCGACGTCAAAGCGGATATCGCCGCTAAAGGGATAATTACCGCTTTGCTGGAGAGAACACTGCGCACTGCCCTGATGCCAGCGGGCAGTCGAAGGAAGATACAGGTTCACGTAAACACCATCGCGGTCCCGGAGATAACTGCTGATGCGGTAGTCCGCTGCAACCTGGGGAAGAGTGCCGGAGCAGCAGGGCCAGGCGTCGGGGTGATACGTCTTATGGCCGGTAAAGCTGTAATCGGAATAGTAGAAGGAGTGCCCGTCGCGCTCCAGCGGTTTGGCGCCGAGCACGGTGTTGTAGAGCACGCGCTCCATGCTGTCGCCGTAGTGTGGGTCCCCGGTGATCTGCATCAGGTAGCGCGCGATTTTGAAGTGCGCATAGGAGCCGCAAGGGGTCTCGAAACTTGCGTGGAGCGTGCCGAGTTCATTGCCCAGGTCGCCGCTGCCGGGCACGCGGAAGCGCTCTGCGGGGCCCCATCCACCGGTGGCGAAGCTTTGATCGAGCACGAATTGAAAGCCATTCTGCGCGGCCTTGAGGTACTTCTCATCGCCCAGCACCATGTAGGCCTGCGCGGCGGAGCTGAGCGCGTTCACGTGGCTGTAGGCATGCTTGTCGGGAAGCACGTTTTCTCCGCGTGACAGCGGATCGAAGTACTCTGCGTTGAGCAGATAACGCTCGCCGGCCGCGCGATACGCGGGTTCACCGGTGCGTTGCCAGGCGAGAAACTGGTTCTCCGGCAACGTGTAGCTTTCGTCCCAGCAATAGCTGATGTTGCTGTGGGGCAGTGCGGCCATCTCGGGCCGCGTGAGCGCCTTGGACGGGAGATACGGATGCACGCTCGCCGTCAGCCGCGTAAGAGTGTCCAGCGCCATGGAGTCGCCCGCGAGTGAGTATGCGTCCAGCAGCCCAATGGTGAGCTTGTCGTAGATGTAGGCGGGGAAGCGGTTGTCCATCCAGAAGCGGCCCGCGGGATCGAGCGTGCCAGCGTATCCGGCGACCATGGCGTGGACGCGGGCCTTGGTGCGGGGATCGCCGCTGATCGCGTAGCTGCGCGCCAGCGCGGACATCCACTGGCCGTAGGTGTGCCCTGGTGCGAAGCCGAAAGTGTCGTACCAGCCGCCGAGGTCTTGCCCCGGCGCAGGCTGGCCTTCGCGCACGCGAAAGGGACGGAGCAGGTCGTCCAGGCTGAGATCCATCAGCACTGCATCGGTGTTCTCAAGCTGGGCCTGTGCGATACCCGGGGTGAGGGTCACGTCCGCATAGGGAAATGTGCTGAGCCGGGGTGGCCGTGCCAGGGCCGGGGAGCTTGCCGCACGCGCGATGTGCGGGCTGGTGGCCGCGATGGCGGCTGTTGCAGAAGCGGTCTTCAGAAAGGTACGTCGGGAGCAGGTGGGCATACACGGCTCTCCAGGGGCAACTCCGTTGTATGCTTCGCGCGCGGCGATTTCAACCTTTGGTGCCAGCGGGAACACGCACGTGCACTGCTTTGGAATGGCTGATCCGCAGGCCGCCGTCCGAGGTTGTGGACACGCTTGCGGCAGCGCGATCCCACGCGTCTACGGTTACGAATCGGAGCCCGTCCCCGGCGGCGCGGTCCAGCAGATGCGATGTCGCTGTGATGGTGCGGCTGCGGTCAGCGCCCATCTGCTGGTGGCCGCCATCATGCAGCAGGACGTTGCTGCCGCGTCCACGGCGCTGGTTTTGCGCGATGCCTTTCGCGATCCGCTTTTCGATGCTGGCAGCGGAGTCGGCGTTCCAGTCTCGCTCCGGTCACGTTCCAGAGCACCGGAATCTGCTCGCATTCGCGGAGAACGTGGAAGACCTCCGGCCGGCGCGCGCCGAAGGGCGGACGGAAGTAGCGCACCGGGAGCCCCAGCGTGTCTTCGAGGACAGCTTTCGCGTTCATGATCTCTTCGCGAATGCGGAGGCGGGAGCAGTACATGAGCTTGGGATGGGTCACAGTGTGACTGCCGACCAGATGCCCCGCTTGTACGATGGCGCGTGCCCACGAGGGTTCCTGCCGCACATAGCGGGCGATCAGGAAAAAGGTGGCGCGGGTCTGATGATGAGCCAGCAGGTCGAGCAACGGCGCGGTGTATTCCGGATTGGGCCCGTCGTCAAAGGTAAGAGCCACTTCGGAGGCGTCGTTCCCCGCGATTAGCGCCGTGCCGAAGAAGCGGGAACTGGGCCAGAGCGCGGCGTAATGGAAGCCGCCCACCGCGAGTGAGGCGGCGGTGCCTGCGAGTGCAAGGGTGCGAGCCATCCCCGCAGTGTAGCAAGCGGGCGGCTCTGCGGCGGACGATGGCGGCAGCTCGGCATCTTTGCCCGGGGTGGGTCGCGGGCGTATACTCAGCGCGGAAACGGGTGGCATCCCTGGACAGGGAGCCGCACTGGAGACCTCCCCATGAGCCTCACGCAGTTCCGCACTGCCCCCGCAACGGCGGCCGCGCCCAAGACCACGGTCGAAACCCTCTTAAGCAAAAAAAAGCAGGCGCAGCCCATCACGGCGCTGACTGCCTATGACTACGCCACAGCCCGCCTGGTGGACGAGGGCGGCATCGACATGGTGCTGGTGGGCGACTCGCTAGCCATGGTGGTGATGGGCCTGGACAGCACGCTACCGGTAACCGTGGACGAGATGCTGCACCACACCCGGGCAGTGCGCCGTGCCGTCCGGCAGGCGCTGCTGGTGGCCGACATGCCCTACGGCTCGTACCACGCAAGCCTGGCCGAGGGCGTGGCCAACGCGACGCGTTTTCTGAAGGAAGCGGGTGCGGAAGCGGTGAAGATCGAGGGCGAGCGGCCCGAGTTGGTGGAACGGCTCACCGAAGCCGAGATCCCGGTGATTGGGCACCTGGGGCTGACGCCTCAATCGGTGCACCGCATGGGCGGGTATAAGGTGCAGGGCAAGACGGCCGCCGCGGTCGGGAAACTGCGCCGGGCCGCGCACGCGCTGGAGCAGGCGGGCGCTTGTGCGGTGGTGCTGGAAGGCATGCCGCGCGAGCTTGCGGCGGAGATCACGAGCGATCTAACCATTCCGACGATCGGGATCGGTGCCGGGCCCGACTGCGACGGGCAGATCCTGGTGCTGCATGACATGGTAAACCTCAGCTTCGCGCCGCCGGCCAAGTTTGTACGCCGGTACGGCGACGCGGCAGAGGTCTTTCGTTCCGCCATCGCCGCGTATCGCCGAGATGTGGAGGAGCGGCTCTACCCCTGCGAGGCAGAGAGCTATCATCTGCCCCCGGAGGCGCGTGCGGCATTGCCGGCCGACCCGGCGCGTGCCCGTCGCAAGGCTTAGCGACCGCGATGCAGATTGAAACCACGATTGCCGGTACGCGGAGTGCCGTACGTGGGCTGCGTGCGGGCGCTAAGACCCTCGGGCTGGTGCCTACCATGGGAGCGCTCCATGCCGGCCACATGGCGTTGGTGCGGGCGGCGCGGGAGAGCTGCGATGCCGTGGTGGTGTCCATCTTCGTGAACCCGCTGCAGTTTGGGCCCAGGGAGGACTTCTCCCGCTATCCGCGTACGTTTGAACAGGACTGCAGTTTGCTCGAGGCGGCCGGCGTGGACCTGCTGTTTGCGCCTGCACGAGAAGAAATGTACCGGCCGGGTGCGAGCACGGTAATAGACGTGGCGGGCATTGGCGACCGGCTGGATGGGGCTTCGCGCCCGGGCCACTTTCGCGGCGTGGCCACGGTCGTGGCGAAGCTCTTTCACATTGTGACGCCGGACCGGGCGTTCTTCGGCCAGAAAGATGCCGCGCAGGTGGCGGTGCTGCGCGCCATGGTACGCGATCTGGACTTCGGGCTGGAACTGGTGGTGTGCCCGACGGTTCGGGAGCCGGATGGGCTTGCGCTTTCTTCGCGCAACCAATACCTGTCTGCTACGGAGCGAAGCCAGGCGCTGGTTCTGCCGCGTGCGCTCGAAGCAGTGCGGTCCGCGTTCGCGCACGGCGAGCGCGCGCCGGAACGGCTGCTGGCCCCGGGCCGGGCGGTGCTCGCGGAGGAACCGGCGGTGCGGCTGGATTATTTTGTCGCGGTGGACCCGGCGACGCTGGAGCCAGTGGCCGCGGCCGCACCGGGCACGCTTGTGGCGGTGGCAGCCCTTGTGGGGACAACGCGGCTGATTGATAACGTGCTGCTATAGGGTCTCTTGAGAGATATCTCTCGGCTACGCTCAGAATGGAGGTGTAAGCCCCATACACTTACGCCGGCTAGGGCCGAGAGAGCGCGAACTTGCGAACCTCATAACTTCCGGTGCACCGAGCGATCTATTGGGACCCAAGCGGGCGGTAATAGCGCTCCTCGGGCGCGGCGCAGCCATGGCATAACACAACGCCGTCGCGCGCGACATAGCGGTCGTAGTTGATGCCTTCCCCGCAAGCGGCGCAGGCAATGCGCTCGCCCTTGTAGCCGGGGAACTCGTTTGGCGGCAGATCCACCTCGACCCACTGCTCGGTGAAGAGGTCGGTGTCGGCCATCTCGCGGTAGGCCCGCATCTGCTGCTGGTTCTTGCTTTCGATCTCCGGATACATCTCTTTCGCCAGCGCTTTGGAGGACTCGCGAGCGGCGATGCGGATGGCGCGACTCGATGAAAGGTCCACAAAGGTGGCGGCCATCTTGCCCCAGTCGCGGAACTTGAGCGCGCGCTTGCCCAGCCGGCAGCCCGTGACGACGCCGATGGCATCGGTCGCGCAGCGATCGATCTCAACAAAGGTTACTAATCGCTTGCGGTCGCGGCCGCGCGGCTCCTCGATACCGAGTCGCTGACAGCCGAGCATCGCCATGCGAACTCCGAGAATCTGCCCGGCGCAAAGATGGCCATGCGCGGTTTCCGCCTGAGCAAGGAGTTCTTCGAAGGAGTCCATAACTCGATGGTAGCGTGACGTTTCGAAATGTAGGCGGGTATTTCCCAGCAAGCTCTGGCTGTAAGAATTTTCATTGACACTGCGCAAATGTGTCTGTTACTTTTGCTGGCTGTTTAGACCTTTCCCCCGCAAGTGTGACGATGCGCCCGGCTTCATCCGGAGATATCAGCTCGGCCCAGAGCACACCGCCATCGCCCTCGATCACGCCGTTCTGGAAATAACCGGAACAAAAGCGAACGGCACCACGTCTCAATCAGGCCCCGGGCTCCTACACATTCAGCACGAGTCAAAGCGGTTAGGAGGCAGCCGTGAAGAGGATTTTCCGAGGTGTACTCGCGAGTCTTTTTGTGCTCAGTGGGCTAGGTTTCGCGCAGAGCCTATCCAACAATCCCGATCAAAACCGTGATTCCGGCCGCCATCCCAATATCCTGTTCATCATCATGGATGATGTCGGCATTGACCAGATGAAAATCTTCGGCTACGGCGGGCTTACGCCGCCGATCACGCCGAACATTAACTCCATTGCGCGGGCCGGCGTGCGATTCAGAAATGTCTGGTCCATGCCCGAGTGCTCGCCCAGCCGCGCCATCTTCTTTGAAGGCCGCTACCCGTTCCGCACCAACGTGTTCAACGCCATCCTGGACGACGATCTGGCGAACTCGCAGGTCTCGCCTTATGAGGTGACCACGCCCAAAGTGCTGCACAGGAGCGGCTACGACAGCGCCATGTTCGGCAAATTCCACCTCGCCGGACCGAACTTCAATCCATATGGCAACAAGACGCCGCACGTGCTGGGATGGAATTACTTCGATGGATTTGTGGAGGGAGCACCCCACCCCATCGATTCCACCGCGGGCGGAGTCGCTGCCACGGGCACGTATACCTGCGGATTTGTGCCGAATGCGTACTTCCCCGAGGGCGCGAATACCGGCGCCTGCTACTTGCCGGACAAGAGCTGCTCGGTGATCAGCAGGAGTGTCGCTCACCCCACTCCGGGCAAGACCTGTGTAGAGAGGGGCGGCGTGTTGGTGCCCAACCAGGCGTGCCAGTCCACCCCGCCGTCCGGCGTGCATTTCAATGCGGGTAATGGCTACTACGTGTGGAACCGAGTGATCAACCGCCCAGACGGTTCCCTGACGGTGTATCCGTACAGCGATCCTCACGCGAGAGGTTATGTTTCTTTGTAGCCACCACCGATGCGACGATCCAGTGGATCAAGTCAGAGCGGGCGGAAGGCAAACACTGGATGGCAACGGTGAGCTTTGCGAATGCGCACACTCCGTACCAACAGCCGCCGGACGCATTGATACCGCGGACTGCGCTCATTACCAATGGATTCAAGTGCACGGGTAACGATCCAAGAAATACCGCTGCAACACGCGTACTAAGTAACCTGATGATCGAGTCCATGGACAAAGAAATTGGCCAGATTATGGTCGAGACGGGACTCGCCACCGCCAACCGGGATGGCAGCCTGGATTACCACCCGGACTCGACGGACACTATGGTGGTGATCATTGGGGACAACGGGACCTTTGCGCCGGGTGTGAAGGCGCCCTTCGATAAGAACCGCTCCAAAGGCTCGGCGTTTCAGACGGGCGTTTGGGTGCCCCTGATCGTTTCCGGTCCCCTGGTGAACACTCCTGGCCGGGAAGTGACTGCACAGGTTAACATTGCGGACCTGTTTGAACTGTGGGGTGAGATTGCGGGCATCGATGTGCACAAAGTCGTGCCGAAGTCGCACATCCTGGACTCGGCTTCGATGTTGCCGTATCTGACGGACCCGGATCATGCGAGCATTCGCCAAACCAACTTCACGGAGACGACGGGCAACATCCACCTGAACAATCAGCCGCCCCCGCCCTGCGTGATTCCGCTGACGAGTCCTCCGACTTGCGTGCAGATCTTCAATGATCAGAGTGTGTGCGCGTTTGAAGGCGGGACCTGGTATGGGCCGGGAGCGCCCGTACAGTATTCATCGTGCTGCGCGGTAAAGAATGCGGGTATCTATAACTCGACCGGACTCACGATCCTGGATAATACGGAGATCGCGACCCGGAACGATCATTTCAAACTGGTGGAGCGGAAGCAGCCGAACTGTTCCAGTCCAAACGCTCCGGACACGACCAAGACGGAGCTCTACGAGATAGACGAGGCCGCTCCGATTCCGAAGATCGACAAGTCTGGCGACAATCTTTGCTCGAGCGCGGGCTGCCCAGCTGGGCTCAATGCGGCGCAGCAGAAAATCTACAAACAATTGTTGACTGTTATGAACGCCACACTGGCATCCGAGCCGGCGTGTCCGGGCGATGGAAACGAAGACAAGCGGGTAGACATAAGAGATGTGCTGGAGTGGTCACATTTTCTTGGACCTAACCCGTTGAATCCGGGCTATAGCTCAAGTTGGTACGACTTCAATCATGACGGTCTTACCAACGGAGCCGATCTGCAAGTGATCGCAAACAACTTCGGGTCCAATTGTCTGAAGAAGTAAGCGATACGCGGGTCCCAACTCCTGGTCAGAGTTGGGACCTGCGTTCGGGCATCAAGCCCATCGCGCTATGTAGAGGAATCGTCGCACGCGACACTGTCTACCAGGACAGGTTCGGCTCCCGCAGCGCAGCGCCGGCGGGCATGCGCCAAGCATCGCCATGCGAGCACCGAAAATCTGCCCCGCGCAAGATCGCCATGCGCGGTTTCCGCTTGGGCGAGCAGTTCTTCGAAGGAGTCCATAACTCGATGGTAGCTGATGCTCCGGAACGCAGGCGGATATCTCCGAAGCATGCTACTGAGGAGATGGAAGAATTTTCATTGACAGTGCGCAAATTGCTCTGTTACTTTCGCTGGCTGTTTAGACCTTTTCCCGCAAGCGTGACGATGCGCCCGGCTCGGTCCAGAGCAAACGGCTCGGTCCAGAGCACGCCGGCATCGCCCCCGGCTCACGCCGTTCTGGAACTAACCGGAACAGAATGCGAACGGAGCCAGGTCTCGACCAGGCCCATGGTTCGCTGTCCATCCAGCATGAATTGGAATCGGTTAGGAGGCAGTCGTGAAGAGGTTCTTTCCAGGAGTACTCGCACTTCTTTTTGCGCTCGGTGGGCTGACGTTTGCGCAGAGTGTATCCAGCAATCCCGACCACGACCATGATTCCGGCCGCCATCCGAACATCCTGTTCATCATCATGGATGACGTCGGCATCGACCAGATGAAGATCTTCGGCTACGGCGGGCTGACGCCGCCGATCACGCCGAACATTAACTCCATTGCGCGGGCCGGCGTACGATTCAGAAATGTCTGGTCCATGCCAGAGTGCTCGCCCAGCCGCGCGATGTTCTTCGAGGGGCGCTTGCCCTTACGCACCAACATATACAGCGCGATTCTTGACGACGACCTCGCCAATTCCCAGGTCTCGCCCTATGAAGTGACCACGCCGAAGCTGCTGCACCGGCGCGGGTACGAGAGCGCGATGTTCGGTAAATTCCACCTCGCCGGGCCGAACTTCAACCCGTATGGCAACGGCACGCCGCATGCGTTGGGATGGGATTACTTCGATGGATTCGTGGAGGGAGCGCCGCGTCCCATCGACACCACTGCCGGCGGAGTTGCGGCGGCGGGCACGTATACCTGCGGGTTTGTGCCGAATGCGAATTTCCCCAATGGCGCGAACACCGGCGCCTGCTATCAGCCCGACAAGAGCTGTTCGGTGATCAGCAGGAGTGCCGCACATCTCACGCCTGGTAAGACTTGTCTGGAAGACGGCGGTATCTTCGTACCGAACCAGGCGTGCCAGTCTACACCGCCCGCCGACCTGAACTTCAATACATACAACGGCTATTACGTATGGAGCAGGGTAGTCAACAAGCGGGATGGTTCCGTGATCAACTTCCCCTACACCGATCCAGGCTCACGCGGCTACGTGTCGATTACAACGACGAATACGGCGGTTCAGTGGATCAAATCCAAGCAGGCGCAAGGCAGACCATGGATGGCAACGGTGAGCTTTGGGAATGCGCACACGCCTTACCAGCAGCCGCCTGATGCTTTGGTGCCGCCGCTCGGAGTCATCGCTAACGGATTCAAGTGCACGGGCAACGATCCCAGAAATGTCGCTGCAACGCGCGTGCTGAGCAACCTGATGATCGAGTCCATGGACAAGGAAATCGGTCAGATCATGGTGCAAACCGGACTTGCTACCACGAAGAAGGATGGCAGCCTGGATTACCGTCCGGAAGCGACGAACACCATGGTGGTCATCATCGGAGACAACGGCACGTTTGCGCCGGGCGTGAAGGTTCCCTTCGATCTCAATCGTGCCAAGGGCTATGTGTACCAGACAGGCGTCTGGGTACCTCTGATCGTTTCCGGCCCGCTGGTGAAGACGCCGGACCGCGAAGTGACTTCGCAGGTCAATGTTGCGGATCTGTTCCAGCTATTCGGCGAAGTGGCCGGGATAGACGTGCACAAAGCTGTGCCGAAGTCGCACATCCTGGATTCGGTCTCGATGCTGCCGTATCTGACGGATCCGGATCACGCGAGTATTCGCCAGACCAACTTCACCCAGACGGGCAACAACATCCATATCAACAACCAGGCGCCCCCGCCGTGCGTAATTCCGCTGACATCGCCAGCTACCTGCGTCCAGGTCTTCAACGAGCAAAAGATTTGTGCGTATGAAGGCGGCACATGGTACGGGCCGGGAGCCCCGGTACAGTACGGATCCTGCTGCGCGGTAAAGAACGCCGGCATTTATTCGAGCGGGCTCAACATCCTGCCGGACGCGCAAGTTGCAACGCGGAACAACAACTTCAAGCTGGTGGAGAAAAAAGAACCAGACTGCTCCAGCCCCAATGCGCCGGACCTGACCACGACTGAGTTCTACCAGATCAACGAAGCTGCGCCGATCCCCAAGATCGACAAGGCCGCAGACGATCTGTGCTCGTCAAGCGAGGGCTGCCCCGCGGGACTGAACGCACTCCAGCGCAAGAACTACAACCAACTGCTGGCTACGATGAACGCCACACTGGCATCCGAGCCGGCGTGTCCGGGCGATGGCAACGAAGACAAGCGGGTCAACTTCAGGGATGTCGTGGACTGGTCACATTTCCTCGGGCCTAACCCGCTGAATCCCGATTACAGTTCGAGTTGGTACGACTTCAACCACGATGGTTTCACCAACAAGGCCGACCTGAAGATCATCTCGAACAACTTCGGGAGGAATTGTCTCAAGAAGTAGTAGATAACCAGGGACACGGAGGCTCCAGCTCTCCCATCCGGAGCTGCGAGCCTCCTTCCGTTCCAAGGCCGAACGCGCTGTTCCGTATGCGCTGGGAGAGGGCTCAGTCTCATGAAGGGGATCCAAGACCGCACGATCCGAACCCGGCTGGTTGCTGGCCGTCCACTCGCGTTCCGTTTCACTCTGCATGCTTGTGTGTTGCTTTGCCTTCCTGTGGCAATCAGCCAGAAAGCAGGCGCGGCGCAGGCTTCGGCATGCGAAGCAGGCATCACCAGCGCGAAAAAGGGTGCTGGTTCCGAGAGCGCCAGCAAGAGTCCTGCAACTGCCAGTCCGCGGCATGCCTCCGCGTCCTCTGCGGCTACGCAGGCCGGTATGGCCTGGGTACCTGCCGGCGAGTTCTGGATGGGAAGCGAAGAGGCGAAGTTCGCCGATGCACGCCCCGTGCATCGTGTCCGTCTCGATGGCTTCTGGATCGACCGGACGGAGGTGACGAACCAACAGTTTGCGCGCTTTGTACAGGCCACCCACTACCAGACTGTTGCGGAGCGGAAACCAAAGCCGGAAGACTACCCGGATGCTGACCCGAGCAAGCTGGTGGCGGGATCCGTCGTGTTCACGCCTCCGAGTGCTCCGGTCACGCTACAGAACCAGTACGCCTGGTGGAGCTATGTGCCGGGAGCGAGCTGGAAGCAGCCGGAGGGCGCGGACTCGACCATTCGCGGGCGGGAGAAGCATCCCGTGGTTCAGGTTGCATATGACGACGCTGTGGCCTATTGCCGGTGGGCCAACAAGCGCCTGCCCACGGAGGCAGAGTTTGAATATGCCGAGCGCGGGGGACTGGACCGCAAGCGGTATGCCTGGGGCGATACGTTCATGCCGGGGGGCCGGCAGATGGCGAACACTTTTCAGGGACATTTCCCGGATAACAACACGGCGCAGGACGGATATAAAACGACCGCTCCTGTGGCCTCGTTTCCGGCGAACGGCTACGGGCTGTTCGACATGTCAGGCAACGTGTGGGAGTGGACCTCGGACTGGTATCGGCCGGATTACTACCAGATGCTCGCAGCCGGAGTGGCGGTGAACCCGCAAGGGCCGCAGGACAGCTATGACCCGGAGGAGCCCGGCTTGCAGAAGCGTGTGCAGCGCGGCGGCTCGTTCCTGTGCACGGACCAGTATTGCTCCCGCTACATGCCCGGCGGACGCGGCAAAGGTGACCCGAGCACGAGCACAAACCACATCGGCTTCCGCTGTGTGCGATCTGCCGCTGTTACAACCTCAAACCACCGCTCCAGCGCCGGAGAGAGCGCCCGTTCGGCCGCTGTACCCATGGGGCGCTAACCGCGACGCCGCCGGGGCAGAATCCGGCCCTGCTCTTGGCACGGGCCCGCCATCTTTGCCGTATCCGGCTTCATCGCCTTCCCTGAATCTCTCCGCCGCGCGTCAGCGCGCCACGTCAGCCGCTCCCGTAGGAAAATGAGGCATGACATCTGCGGAATGGAAGCACAGGGCGTGGGCTGGCTGGGTGATTGCTGTGGCGCTGCTGGTAGGTGGCGGGGCGTCGGGCGCACCCGTACGCGCGGCCGCGCCCCCTCCCCCGCGGGTGATTGCGCTGACCTTCGATGACCTGCCGGCGATGGAAGCCGACGTAATGACGACGGCACAGATCACGGCGATGAACCGGAAGCTGCTGGCGGCACTCACGGCTGCGAAGGCACCGGCCATCGGGTTTGTGAACGAAAAACGGCTATACATGCCTAACGAGGTGGACCCGCGGATTGCCGTGCTGAAAGCCTGGCTCGACGATGGCTTCGACCTCGGGAACCACACCTTCAGCCATACTTCGCTGAACCATGTACCGCTCCAGGAATGGGAGGACGACGTGATTGCCGGCGAGACGGTGACGAGGATGCTCCTGCGGCGGCACAACATGGAGCTGCGCTACCTGAGGCAGCCGTATCTCGATGCCGGCCCGGACCTTCAAACGAAGCGCGCGGCGGAAGCCTTCCTGTCAGAACGCGGCTACCGGGTGGCGCCGGTGACAATAGATGCCTGGGATTGGTACTTCGCCGACGTGTATGACGATGCACGGACGCACAATGACGACGCGACCCAACAAAAGGCTCTGCAGGAGTGGCTGGCCTATACAGACGCGGTGCTGAGCTACGAGGAGGCGGAGTCGCAGAAGCTGCTGGGATACGAGCCGAAGCAGGTAATGCTGCTGCATGATACCTGGCTCGAGGCCGACCACTTCGGCGAACTCGTCGAGGTGCTGCGCCGACATGGCTACCGTTTCATCTCGCTCCAGGACGCGCTGAAGGACCCAGCCTATGCGCAGACGGACGATTACGTGTCCGACACGGGTGCTTCGTGGATCCAGCGCTGGGCGGTAACGCGAGGACGACTGGAGACGCCGGGTACCAAGCCGGAGCTGCCGGCCTGGGTGCAGGGGAAACATCGCGAGATCGAATCGGCCAAGACGGAGTGATCCTCCGCCTGCGAGGCTGCATCGAAGCCGCCGCGGCGAGGTGGGATCCGGATGACAATGGCATCTCGCCGGGCCACTCCACCCCACCGCTTGGCCGTCACTGATGATCGTTTCATTTGAGAGACGGTTGGTTCCGGCGAAGATCGAAAGCGGCGTGTATACCTTCCCGGATACTCCTGTTCTCCGTGACAGGTTCAGAAATCGGAGTTGAACCTTTGGCGACCCAGGTCACATGGGCCGCAAGTGCGCCGAACAACGAAGCGGAGTCACCGTTCTCCCAATTTCTGAACAGATTTCGACGAACCCGCATGTGAGCCTCCCATACTGTTCAGATCGAGTTCACAGGTCACCTGAACTGAGCTCTTCTTCTGGACTGGGGCTACTCAGCCTCCGATGTCAAGAATCACACTTCCCGCGTACAAGCGCCTTTGCGAATGCTGCGAACGCAAGCACGATTGAGGCAAGTGCTATTCCGGCGCAGACCAGTCCGGCCGGCGTGGTGCGAATCTTACTTTGAAGAACTATCTTGTCTCCGATTCGCCATTCGCAACTCGCTCTGATCTCTTCTGGATGTGCTAACGCTGCCGCAGATGAACCTTCAGTGAGATCGCCCATACAAGCTCCTTTCAGGATGATGCAATGACCATGGCTGCTTGAGATTCGGAACCATGCTTCTCAAAACGCGCCCCCAGTTGCGATAGCCCCACGAGGCGCCCTAACTACTTGTAAATTGAGTGTTCATGAGCTAGACTCCGCTCCCGGCCTGATCAGTATAGTGGGCGAGCAAAGGAATGAGCTCTAGAGGTGCGTGATGCAGTTCCGGGATCGTAGCGAAGCTGGCCGAGCGTTGGGGGCTAAGCTCGAGGAATTCGCAAACCGGCAAGACGTTGTCGTGCTCGCGTTGCCGCGTGGGGGCGTTCCGGTGGGTTATGAGGTGGCGCATGCGCTCGGAGCGCCGCTCGATGTTTTTGTGGTGCGCAAGCTGGGAACGCCGGGGCAGGAAGAGCTCGCGATGGGAGCGATTGCCTCGGGCGGCGTGCGCATGGTGAACGAGAGCGTCGTAAAAAGCTTCCATCTTTCGCCAGAACAGGTCGAAGCGGTGGTGGCGCGGGAAGCTCAGGAAGTGGAGCGGCGAGAACAGCAGTACGGCGAGGGTCGCAAGCGGCCGGAGGTGCGCGATCGCACCGTGATCCTGGTGGATGACGGTCTGGCCACGGGAGCGACCATGCGGACGGCGGTGGCCGCACTGCGGGCGCAGGGGCCGAAGGCAATCATTGTGGCGGTGCCTGTGGGAGCGCGCTCCACCTGCGAACTGCTGGCGCGGGAAGCCGACGAGCTGGTCTGCCTGGTCATGCCGCGGGACTTCTTCGCCGTCGGCCAGTGGTACCGGGAGTTTCCGCAGACGAGCGATGCGGAGGTGCGCGAGCTGCTGGAGCGGGCTGCGGGCCAGCCACACCAGGCTGCATAACAACACCAGTCCGCGTCACGAAACCGGCCGCCTAACAACTTGAGTTAACGCGCCGGGCTTCCCGCCGGCGGCTCCGCATCGACCTCCAGCCCGAAGCGCGCAAGTTCGCGCGTCTGCATGCGGTAATCGATCAGGAAACCCAGGCCGATGGCGATCGGAATAATGCCGCCGGCGGCGATGATGAGCAGAGCGCGCATCTGCACGATCATCGCAAAAAGAAATCCAAAGAGTACGGTCCCGATTCCGGTTGAAAGCAGCACGATCGCGGCGCGGCGTGCGTTACCGAGGCTGCGCAGCGGATCGCGCACAGGCTTGTCATTGCCGGTACTGCCGAGGACCTTTTCGATCTCGTCGGCGGACATGCCGCGCGCGAGCATAGCCATGCGCTGCTGGGCGCGCAATTTCTTCTGCTCGACTTCGCTGTAGATACCCGCAACCCCAAGGCCTAAGACCATAATGAGCGCCGCGACCGGTACGATGAATGGACTGCTAAAGATATTGTGCATGGGAACCGTCCTTTTCTGCCCGCGTTAGACCGGAGAAGTCTGGCAAAGTTTCAGTATGCTGAGTGAAACTTCAGGCCGGGTGCTCAGTCTTACTCTTCTTGCAAAGCGATACCAGCTTCGAGACGGTGGTGCAGCAGCACGGGCCGATGGTCTTTCGCACGCTGCTGCGGCTCCTGGGGAGCCGCGAGCATCTGGACGATCTTGCGCAGGAGGTATTTCTCCGCCTCTATCGCGCATTGCCTTCCTTTCGCGGGGAGGCGCTGGTTTCCACGTACCTGTATCGCATCACCGTGAACGTGGCACAAGACGAGCGAAAGCGACGCCTCCAGCGGGACAAGCCCCTGCGCTCCATCTCTGACGAGGAAGAAGGGTGGAGCGAACGGCTGCAGCATCCCTCGCGGAATGCGGAAGAGCAGATGCAAGAGCGCGAGTTTGCCGCCATGGTGGAGGCGCAACTGCAAAGGGTGAGCGACATCGAGCGCAGCGTTCTGGTGCTCTACCACCAGGAGGAGTGTACCTATGAGCAGATTGCAGAGGCACTGCGCATACCCATCGGTACCGTGCGAACGCATCTGCACCGGGCACGCAAAAAGCTGCGCGCAGGCATCGAAGCATATAGGGCGCAAGAGGCGGGACGATGATGGACGAGGAACCCATGGCAGCGGACTTTGACACCGAACGGCGTATTACGCGTGCGCTGGAAGCTGCTCCCCAGGTACTTCCACCGGACGACTTTGTCGCGCAGGTGATGAGACGCCTGCCTCGGACGCCTCAGCCGCTGCATCCGTCGCTCTATCTACGGCAAACGCACTATGGCCGCAACATCATGCTGCTTTGCGCACTGGTGCTCTGCATCGTCCTGGTGGCTTCGGCCGCCTCCGTCACGCCGGGATCGGTGGCCTGGATAGCAGCGCAATGTGTTCTTTTGGTGGAGCTCGGGGCCATCGCCCTGTGGCTGAGCTTCCGGTCAATGGGGCAGAGGTTATAAGCGCAGCGACGAAGTTTATCTGCCCATGTGGCCCCGTGCCATTCTGGTGCTAGAAGGAGGGCAGAATGCGGCCGCGGCACTCGCCGAAGCCGATACGAACTGCGCCTTCGCGCTCGCAGTATCCGCGCAGGATGACCTCGTCGCCATCGTCGAGAAAGGTGCGGGACTCGCCATTAGGTAACGTGAAAGGTCTCTGCCCCCGCTCGGTCCGCTCCAGCAGGCAGCCGCGCGTGTCCGCATCGGCGCCGGAAACGGTGCCGCTGGCCAGCAGGTCGCCAGCGCGCAGGTTGCACCCGCTGCTGGTGTGGTGGGCAACCAGTTGCGCCACGGTCCAGTAAAGATCGCGGAAGTTCCCGCGGCTCAGCAACGCGGGCTGCTGCCGGTCGGTGCGCATGCGTTCGGTCAGCAGCAGCACTTCCAACGTGATGTCGAACCCGCCCTGCTGCTGGTCTTCCGGAGCATAGAGGTACGGCAGCGGCGCGGGATCTCCCTCTGCCCGCGCAAATGCGGGAACGCGAAAGGGAGCGAGTGCATCCAGGGAAACGACCCAGGGCGAGATCGTCGTAGCGAAGTTCTTCGCCAGGAAGGGACCCAGCGGCTGGTATTCCCACGATTGCACGTCCCGCGCGGACCAGTCATTCACCAGACACATTCCGAAGATGTGCGCATCGGCTTCCGTCACCGGAACAGGCGTGCCCAGTGGCATTGCCCCGGCTCACGAAGACGCCGACTTCCAGCTCGTAATCCAGCAGCCGGCTGGGTTCGTAGCGCGGCGCTTCACCGGCTGCTCCCGCACGCTGGCCCTTGGGCCGCACGATCTCATGCCCACTGATCACAATCGAAGAAGAACGCCCGTGATAGCCAATGGGAACGTACTTGTAGTTCGGCAGAAGCGGCGTATCGGGGCGAAAAAGCCGGCCCACATTGGTGGCGTGGTAGATCGACGCGTAAAAGTCTGTGTAGTCGCCGATCGATGCAGGCAACAGCATGGTCGCTTCGGACTGTGGAAGCAGGCACGGCTCCGCCGCCGCGCGGTGCTGCTCTTCGCTCAGCAGCCGGCTCAACTGTGCGCGCAGCGAGGTGCTGGCCTGCGATCCCAGCGACATCAGCATGTTGAGAGCGGTCTTCTGGCAGGCTTCCACCACCTCGGTGTGGAGCGCGCTCAACAGGCCAGCCTGCGCCGCGCGGCGAAGGTCCAGGATGGCATCGCCGATGGCAACTCCGATGGAAGGTGTGTCTGCACCACTCCGCAGGAAGACGCCGAACGGCAGGTTCTGTACGGGGAAATCCGTACCGGGGTGGTTGGCCGAAGGCAGCCAGCTTCGCAGTGCTGGATCCCAGGTGTTCACAGCCATCTGAGCTTCCGCAGGTCTGCCACGGGTTCGTCGAAGGAGCAGGAGCCAAAGCTGAGCGCAAGGCGGCGTGCTTCTGCAATACGCTCGGCCGCCAGCGTCACCCGGTCACGCCAGCGCAGCTCGTCATCATCAAAAGTGAAGGTCGCCGGGTCCGTCTCGTTCAGGATAGAAAGCGCGTCGTCGTCGTTGACCCGATTATAAAGCACTACGGCGGCGACGAATAGGTTAACAAAGCCGTGCATCACGGCGCGTGGTGCATGCGCCCCATAAGTGAGCGGCTGCTCGGAGCGCAACGGATGGTGCAGGCCCGCCGTCGCCTTGAAGGGCACACGAGTCCCGATCGTGCTTTGGAGAAAGTTGAACAGATCGGATGTATTTGGAATGGCCTCCGCAGTGGTGCCGCCGGTACGGACCTTGGCGTAGGACTCCGCTTCCGCCATGGCCGGCAGCATATCCGGCATGGAGCGTAGGGGCGCTTCGAAGAACAGCGCCAGGCTCGGGCCGAAGGTCCGCCTCGCCCCCTGGATCTCCGCATCGTTCTCCGCCTTCAGTTCCGCTTCGTCGAGTTGTGGGCCACTACCCGCGTTCTGCTCTTTGAACTCGCGGATGGCCGCCGCATCGCCGGTCTCGGCCACTACTCCCAGACGCCACCGCGTGCCACGGGCCACTTGCGCGTGGACGGCTGCAAACTCGGCGAGCCTGCCACTGGGCAGGATGAAGCGGCCCAGCATCCAGGCGTGTTCCCCATGCAGGTAGCTGTCGTAGTTACGTACGGCCTCTTCCATGCTGAGCGAGGCAGGGGGGAACAGGCCGGCATAGTCGATCAATCCGGCCAGCAGCGCGCGCAGGGAATTCACTTCGTCTGACCGCCTCTCTGGGCCGGCGGTGTAAACCGCTTCTCCAGGCCCTGCCAGCATTCAAAGTAGCCGCGCTGCAGCGTGTCGCTTTCGAGCGCGTACCGCGTGGTCTGCACGGCGAAGCGCGTCTCAAACATGAAGGCCAGCGTGTTGGCCAGGTATTGCGGCTTCAACTCGGCGCTACTCGCGCGCTCATATGTTTCAGCATCCGGGCCATGACCGCTCATGCAGTTATGCAGGCTCGCGCCCCCGGGGACAAAGCCCTCCGCCTTGGCGTCGTATTGCCCGACGATGAGCCCCATGAACTCGTTCATCACGTTGCGGTGAAACCACGGAGGACGGAAGGTGTGCTCCGCCACCATCCAGCGCGGCGGAAAGATCACGAAATCGATGTTCGCCGTGCCGTGAATCTCCGAAGGCGCGGTCAGCACCGTGTAGATCGACGGGTCCGGATGGTCGAAGCTAACCGTATTGATGCAGTTGAAGTTGGCGAGGTCGTACTTGTAGGGCGCATAGTTCCCATGCCAGCCCACCACGTTCAGCGGCGAGTGGTTCATCTCGGACGCCCACAGCCGCCCGCCATACTTGGCCACTACCTGGACATTTCCCTGCACATCTTCATACGCAGCGGTCGGAGTAAGAAAATCCCGCGGATTCGCCAGTCCGTTCGCGCCGATTGGCCCCAGGTCCGGCAGGCGAAACTGCTGTCCATAATTTTCGCAAACATAACCCCGAGCTTCCTTGTCCAGCAGTTCCACGCGAAACTTCAGCCCACGGGGCAGCACGCAAATCTCCCCGGGCGCAACCTCGATCTTCCCCTGCTCCGTAAACAGCGCGAGCTTGCCTAGCTGGGGCACTACCAGCATCTCGCCGTCGGCATTCCAGAAAACGCGTTCGCGCATGGACGCATTCGCGGCGTAGATGTGGATTGCCGCTCCACTTTGCATGCTCGCGTTGCCGTTGCCGCCGAGTGTGATCAGGCCGTTCACGAAGTCCGTCGGCTCGGTGGGGATAGGCTGCGGGTTCCAGCGCAACTGGTTGGGCGTCAGCTCCGCGTCGGCGCATGGCCAACTGCGCAGCAGCCGGCTGGGGATCTCCGTGTACGGTTTGTGCACTGTCGAAGGCCGGATGCGGTACAGCCAGCTTCGACGGTTCTCCCGCCGCGGCATGGTGAACGGCGTCCCGCTGAACTGCTCTGCATACAAGCCAAGCGGATGCTTCTGCGGTGCGTTCTGGCCCTGGGGCAAGGCGCCCGGCTCGGCTTCCGTGGCAAACTCGTTGAGAAATCCGGACTGGTATCGTAGTTCCGCCATTGCACTCTCCAGAACATGCTCTTATACACGAAAGGGACGGGGAATGTCCGACGGAGAGGATGAATAGGAATGCTTGCTATGAGTAAGCTGCTTACCGCGCGTCAACTTGTGGCAACAGGGCAGGTGCTGGAGCATGCGTGGATCCTCATTGAGGAGGATCACATCGTCGCAATGGGATCTCAATCCAATGGCGACTTGCCTGAACACGCAGAACTCTTCGACTTCCCGGATGCGACGATTGCCCCGGCCTTCCTGGATATACACGTGCATGGGGGCGTTGGACGCGATGTGATGGAGGCCACGCCGGAAGCTCTCGGAGCGGTTGGCCGGTTTTTCGCTTCGCGTGGGGTGGGCGCATATCTTGCTACGACCATTACCGCTCCCGTCGAGTACACTCTGCGCGCGCTGGACGGGCTCGCGGCTGTCATCGAACGCGGGAGCGCACCCGGCGTGGCCACTCCGCTTGGGATTCACCTCGAAGGTCCCTTCCTGTCCCATGCAAAACGTGGCGTGCATCCCGCCGAGCTGCTGCAACCGCCCTCGGTCGCGCTCTTTGAACGCTTCTGGCAGGCGGCGCGCGGCACCATCCGGCTCGTCACGGTAGCTCCGGAAGTTCCTGGTGCGCTGGAGATGATCGAGTACGCTGCGCGACTCGGCGTACGGGTCAGTCTGGGCCACAGCAACGCGACCGCTGCGGAAGCACTTGCCGGCATCGCCGCTGGAGCACGCTCCGCGACGCACACGTTCAACGCCATGCGTCCGCTCGATCGTCGCGACCCGGGCATTGCTGCCGTCGTGCTCGATGACGATCGTCTTTTCGCTGAGCTGATCTGCGACGGTATCCACGTCGACCCGGTCATGGTCCGGCTGTTCGCGAAGGCGAAAAGGCCAGACCACGCCATCCTTGTAACGGACGGCCTCAGCGCGGCTGGTATGCCGGAAGGCCACTACATGCTTGGTGACCTGGAGGTGGAAGTGCGCGCTGGTCACTGTATGCACAACGGGGTGCTCGCGGGCAGCGTGCTCACGCTGGACCGCGCGGTACGCAACTTCGCTGCATACACGGGAGCCGCGCTGCCGAATGCGGTCCGGCTGGTGACGGCAAACCCGGCGTCGCTGCTGGGTGAGGCGCAGAGTTATGGTGCGCTGGCCCCGGGACGCCGGGCGGATCTCACCATCCTTAACCCGCAGGGAGAGGTGCAGGCCACCATGCTGGGTGGCCGCTTCTAAGCAACGGCCCCCGGCAGGTTCACCAGGTCTGCATGGGCATCGGCATGGGCATTTGGGACCTGCAGGTCCGGCATCGGTCTGCCGGCAAACAGCTTCCGCGTGGGAACAGCCAGCCAGCGGGCCATGCGTGTTGCCTTCTGCCGACGCGCACTGTCGGTGGAAATACCGGTGTTCGCGTACATCTGCCGGTAAAGCTTGGAAACAAAAATGAACGCGAGCCGTCCTCGCAGCTTGGGCGCGCAGCGCGAGCGCTTCCACACCTCACGCAGGCTGTAGAAGTCGTCCCACACACCCTGTGTGCGCGCTCGCAATTCCTCGCTGGACATGCTGGGGTGGGGCAGAAACATCTTGGGCCGCACCTCTGGAGGAATCAGCCAGTAACGCGTGATCGGCACCCCTTCGGCCCTGGGTGGCTCCGGGCCAAAGCTCTTCTCCCACTTCTCGAAATCCACTGTCCCCGGGAAAGGCGTGAGCATCACGAATTGCGCAAAGGTCAGGTCGGCCCGCTTGGCCAGCTCCGCTGTCGCCTTGAACGTGTCCTGGCGATCCGTGGGCAGGCCGAAGATAAAGGAGCCCAGCACGTGAATGTTGTGCTCGCGGAAGGTGCGCAGCCGCACAGCGAGTCCGTCCCCAGCCAGATTGAAGCTCTTGAACACCGCCTTCAACCCTTCCTCCGTGGCCGACTCGATGCCCACCAATGCGCCCTGGATATGGGCCTTCTGCATCGCCTCCAGAAACGCGATATCCTCGCCCGCTTCCATGGTGATCTGGGTGAAGAACACGGTGTCCTTGGGCAAAAGCGCCAGGTTGCGCATCAGCTCAAAGCGTTCTGCGCGGATGGATTCAAGTTCCGCCACGCGAGCCAGGTTGCCCTGCTTCTTCGCTAGCGCAATGTCCTGCAGACTCACCGGGTAGAAGTTGTCATCCGCCAACGCGATAAAGCGGAAACCGAGCCGCCGCAATTGCACGATCTCTTCCATGATGGCGCTGGACACGCGCGGTCGCGGCTTCTGCCCATCGGTACGCCACACCGAGCAGAAGGAACAGTGCTTCGGGCAGCCACGCACGGTCTGCACGGAAGCCCACATGTACTTGTTCTTGGGCGCAAGGTCCCAGCGGGCCTTGATGAAGGCATCGCCCGGAATCCGGCCTCCTTCATAGGTGAGCTGCGCCGTCCCTTTGACCAAGTCCGCGATCACCTGTCCCCAGACTACGTCTCCATCGCCTCGCACAATGACATGACCGCCGCCCATGGTGCGCGGTTCTTCCGGATACAAGGTTGCGTGGATGCCCCCGTAGACCACGAACGCGCCGCGCTCCCGGGCCATGCGCCCGACCTTCATCCCGCGCAACGCATTCCCCGTATGGATGCCGATGCCCACGATGTCGCCGGGTGCAATCTGTTCGGGATCGATCTGTTCCAGTGTTTCGTCCGTGATCACCGGATCGCCGTACTCCGCCGGCGTTGCAGCGGCCAAAACGTATAACCATCGGGGCGTAATGACGCCGATACCGAAAGCAGTATCACTTGGGTTCACAAGGTGCACACGCATCAGGTTGTTCTCCTTCGGGCCGGTCTGCCGGGAGCATATATCGCATTGCGATACATCGACTCAGCACCCGCTCGCTGACCGGATACGAGCCTAACACGCGCCGTCAAGAGAAGTCCTGCTCACGTTTTGAGGCACGGGCGTGATCTCGCGGTTCTTGATCGGGCGCATGCAACTTCAGTAACCATGGAGGTGACTACCCTGCATGGTAGCCTTCAGCAAGGGATCGGTGTGCACCGCGCCCGCTAATTTGTAAAGAACACGATGACTCAGAAGACCGCCATTATCATCGGTGCCGGCCCCGCCGGGCTTACCGCCGCACTCGATTTCCTGCGTAAATCGGATATCCGTCCGGTGGTGCTCGAAGCCAGCCAGGAGATCGGCGGGATCTCCCGCACCATCCGTTACAAAGGGAACCGGATGGACATCGGAGGTCACCGCTTCTTCTCCAAGGCCGACCGCGTCATGCAGTGGTGGATGGAACTGATGCCCCCGGTCACCGACGACGCGAGCCATTCCCGCGTCTCGTATCGCAATAAGCACCTCACCATCGACCCGGTGCAGGCGCAGGAGCCCGCGGACCCCGATCTCGTCATGCTGGTGCGGCCGCGCAAGAGCCGGATCTACTTTCTCCGGCGCTTCTTTGAGTACCCCATCACCCTCACCGGGGACACCATTCGGAAGCTGGGTGTCCCGCGCACGGCGAAGGTCGGCTCCAGCTACCTGTGGACCAAGTTCAATCAGCGCAAGCCGGAGAAGAGCCTGGAAGATTTCCTGATCAACCGCTTTGGCCGCCAGCTCTACCTCACCTTCTTCAAGTCCTACACGGAGAAGGTGTGGGGCGTGCGCTGCGACCAGATCAGCGCGGAATGGGGCGCGCAGCGCATCAAAGGACTTTCGCTTTCGAGCGCGGTCGCACACTTCGCCAAGAAAATGCTACGGGGAACAAAGGGCCAGAATGAGGGCATTGCCCAGAAGGGCACCGAGACCTCGCTCATCGAGCAGTTCCTGTATCCGAAATTTGGCCCCGGCCAGCTCTGGGAGCATGTGGCCGACCTGGTCCGGCAGAAGGGCGGGGAAGTGCTGCTGGGCTGGCGCGTCCAGAAGATTGAGACCGAAGGAAACCGGGTGATCGCGGCCGTTGCCGTGAACGCCACCGGGGAGCGTCGCCGATTTGCCGGCGACTACTTCTTTTCCACGATGCCTGTCCGCGAGTTGGTCAACGGCATCGACCAGCCCGTGCCGGCAAACGTACGCGAAGTTTCCGACGGGCTCATGTATCGCGACTTCGTCACTGTAGGACTCCTGGTCAACAAACTCGCAGTCACCGAACCGGATGGCTCGCCGCTCAAGGACACCTGGATCTATATCCAGGAGCCGGACGTGCTGCTCGGGCGCCTGCAGATTTTCAATAACTGGAGCCCCTACATGGTGGCGGACCCCACCAAGGTCTGGATCGGGCTCGAGTATTTCTGCTACGACACCGATGAACTCTGGCGCATGCCGGACGACAAGCTGCTCCAGTTCGCCATCTCCGAAGTGGAGAAGATCGGCATCCTCCATGCGAGTGACGTGGTGGACGGTCACGTGGTCCGCGTGCCCAAGACGTACCCCGCGTACTTCGGTACGTATGACCGCTTCGACGAAATCCGGCACTATTTCGACCGATACGAAAACCTCTTCCTGGTCGGCCGCAACGGCATGCACAAGTACAACAACCAGGACCACTCCATGCTGACCGCCATGACTGCCGTGGACAACATCATCGCCGGCAAGCTGGACAAGAGCAGCCTGTGGGAGATTAATACCGAGCAGGAATATCACGAGGAGAAGCAGGACTGAGCCTGTCTTCCTGCGCGGGGCTGCCAAGCCTCCGGAGTGCATCTAACCCCTCGCTCGCCCGCGGAACGCATGAACCTGCTTGAGTTCTCGACCATCCTTTTCGGTACATCCCTGCTCGCCGGCCTGCTCGGGGCGCTGACCGGACTGGGTGGTGGCGTGGTCATTGTCCCGGTACTCGCACTCCTGTTCAAGATCGACATCCGTTACGCCATCGGCGCCTCGCTGGTGTCGGTCATCGCCACTTCCTCCGGCGCGGCCGCTGCCTATGTGCGCGAAGGTTTTTCCAATATCCGCATCGGCATGTTTTTGGAGATCGCAACCACGCTCGGCGCCTTGATGGGCGCGTATCTCGCGGCCAAGGTCTCCACCCACGCCATTGGCATCATCTTCGGCATCGTGCTTTTGTATTCTGCGTTCAGCAGCTTTCGCCAGAAGCGCGCGGCTGCAGCCAACGCTCCCCTGGACCCGCTGGCCACGCGTTTGCGGCTCCACGGCAGCTTCCCCGGCGCCAGCGGACCGGAGCCCTACAGCGCGCAGCACGTGCCCGCGGGCTTCGGGCTGATGTTCCTGGCCGGCACCCTTTCCGGCCTGTTGGGAATTGGCTCGGGAGCGGTCAAGGTGCTCGCCATGGACCAGGCGATGCGTCTCCCGTTCAAGGTTTCCACCACCACCAGCAATTTCATGATCGGCGTAACGGCCGCGGCCAGCGCCGGCATTTATCTCAGCCGCGGTTACATCGATCCCGGCCTCGCCATGCCTGTGATGCTGGGTGTGCTCGGCGGCTCGCTCGCCGGCTCGCGCATCCTGGTCAAGGCGCGCGTCGCCACCCTCCGCTACCTTTTCGCGGTGGTCATCGTGGTGCTCGGCGTCGAGATGATCTATAGCGGATGGACAGGGAGGCTTTGAGCATGGCTTACATTCCGGATCGGGCAGAAGACCAGAAGCTCGAAGTCGCCATGGGCATGATGCTCCGCATAGGCGTGTTCCTGGCCGCACTCGTGATTCTCATCGGCGGCGCAATCTACCTGCAGCACCACGAGGGGCCCGTCCCGGACTACCGCACCTTCCACTCCGTTCCCAGCCACTTCCGCTCCATTCCGGACATTGTGCGCGAAGCCGCGGCCCTGCGCGGCAGAGGCATCATCCAGCTCGGTCTGCTGCTGCTGATCGCCACACCTGTCGCTCGCGTTGTCTTTGCCCTTGGCGGCTTTGCCCTGGAGCGGGACTGGCTGTATACCGTGGTCAGCGCCATCGTCCTCGCGATTCTGCTGTTCAGCCTTGTGCATAGCGCCTGAGCGCCTCGCCGGCGTGCTCCCGCTGCATGCCCTTACGCAGGATCGAGTGATGCCCCGCACCGGCCGCAGAAGCGGGCTGTGGCGATCGTTGCATGGTGGCAAGCCGGGCAGGTCCGCTCCGGCGGAAGCAGTTGTCCGGCAATAACCGGCGCCTGCACACCGCCCGAAGTGACGGCGGCAGCCAGGTAGGCAGCCATTTCCTGGTTGAAGCGCCGCACTCGTCCCGGCATAAAGAATGCTTCAATCCAGCCGATAAAGTACGTGATGCCGGTCCAGCAGAAGAGCAGATATAGCACCCCCGTGCCCGTACGCCGGAGATAGAAGTGATGCGCCCCGAAGCCGCCCAGAAACACCGCCAGCAGCACGCCCATCACCTCGTCTTTTTCCACCGCGCGGTAATGAGCGTAGAACGCGGCCTGTTGCTGCTCTGACATGGGCGGGAGTACCAGGGGCTGAGTCATTTTCGCTTTAAACCTCTCGCTCGATATTACGGAGCCGGAGCCGGTGTGGTTCCCGTCCGGCTCGCATCTTCGCGCTGCCGCACGCATCTTATCTAGGCATGAGCACAAATACAGCAGTGACAGCGCAGGCGAGCGGTACCTTTCAGTTGGGCGGAGATCTGCCCATTCACCGGCTCGGGTACGGTGCGATGCGCATCACCGGCGAGGGCATCTGGGGTGCGCCAAAAGACCACGGCGCCGCTATCAAGGTTCTGCAGCGCGCGGTCGAATTGGGCGTCGATTTCATCGACACAGCCGACTCTTACGGGCCTTATGTTAGCGAAGAGTTGATCGCCGAAGCGCTCCATCCCTATCCCAAAGACCTGGTCATCGCCACCAAGGGAGGACTGGTGCGCACCGGGCCAAATCAGTGGCTGCCTGTGGGGCGTCCGGAGTACCTGCAGCAGGAGGTCGAGATGAGCCTCCGCCGCTTGAAACTTGAACGCATCGACCTTTGGCAATTGCACCGCATTGACCCCAAGGTCCCGGTCGAAGAGTCTCTCGGTGCCGTTAAAAAACTCCAGGAGCAGGGCAAGGTCCGCCACATCGGCCTTTCCGAAGTGAAGCCGGACGAGATCGATCAGGCGCGCAAGGTGGTTGAGATCGTGAGCGTGCAGAACCAGTACAATCTCGGCGACCGCCGCCATGAAGACGTGGTCCAGTACTGTGAGGAGCACAAGCTCGGCTTCATTCCCTGGTTCCCGGTTGCCGCCGGCAAGTTGGCGCGCGAAGGCGGTCCGCTGGACAGTGTAGCCAAGCGCCACGGCATCACCGTTTCGCAGCTCTCGCTCGCGTGGCTGCTCCATCGCTCACCGGTCATGCTGCCCATTCCCGGGACCTCCTCCGTCCAGCACCTGGAAGAGAACGTGGCCGCTGCTGACGTGAAACTCTCGGATGCCGAGTGGGCGGCAATCGAGAAGGACGCAAAAACCGCGAAGTAGGACCTTCGAGAAAGCCAGGCGAAGACCGCGCACCATCCGTGGTCTTCGCCTTTTCTGTTTAGAACACGTCCGGAATCTTAGCCTTCATCAATTGCAGCGTGCCCGTTTGCGCGGAGCCAACGATGAAAAACAATGTCATGCTCCGCGAATGCAGCACATCGGAGATCGGCCCTATCGCTGCCTGGTTGCTGCCCGCGAAGTAAATACTGCCGTTCAGGGGGCCTGCGGGAAGAACGAACGAGACGCTCTGCCCGGCACTCAGGCTTAGCGAAGGATTGTAGTTCGGCGACACGGAAGCGAGCCCACCCGTAACACTGCCGACCGGGGGTGCTTCCCAAGGGCGCAGTTGTCGAACCTGGATCGAGCGGAGGCGCATCGGCAGCGTGGGCAATCACCAGCTCCGCCGTGTGCGGCTGCAATCTCGGCAGCGGCAGGTTGAAGGTGTAGGTCGTCATGGTGGACTGCTGACTGAGCGCAACCGCAACGAACGTAGCCTGTCCCGCGGTCACCACCGCCTGCGTCTCGCGCACGAAGCCGTTCGTGCACGGTGCTGCCGGATTCGCCGGGCTGATCTTCAGATCATAGGTGCCCGCGCCCTCCACAAAGCTGCCCTGCGTGCTCGGGAAAGGCGCATTCTGCACCAGGCAGGTAGTGTCGTTCACCAGCACGTCAATGGGGTAGGTGGGGTAGAACGACGCTTTCATGTCCCTGCCCGGCGCGGCTTGCAGGATGTACAGGCCACCGGCATTCAGTTGTGAGCCGGATGTGCTGGAACCCGGGCCGGAACCGGGGCCGCCCGAGCCTCCGTCGTCCCCGCCGCCGTCCTTGTCCCCACCCTTATCCCGGTCCCCGCCGCCGTCATGATCGCCGCAGTCGTCCTTGTCGGCGCGATGGGTGTTGAAATGGTGATGGTCCTGGTCGTTGTCGTGATCGTGATCGGAGTCTGCACGGCCGATGCCGCAGAGGGCAACGGAAAGAGTTGCAATGGAAAGAGCAGTGATCCTGAATCGCATAGCTGGACCTCTCGTAAGGAGCTGAAGTACCCCGGCGCTACACAGTGCCTGGGGCTGCACGGCCGTTAAAGATGCCCCATTGTGCTCTGCCGTGTGCTCGATCCGGTTACGTTTGCAGTTCCCCTCAGAGTACTTAGGTCAGCCAACGGGCGTCGGCATTCCAAAAAAGGAAAAGCCTCGAGCGTGCGCAATTTTTCGGGGCTTGCCCTGAGTGGTTCGAATTTCAGTACGAGAATCGAAGTTAACGGAAGTTCTCCATCATCTTGACTACGCTCTGGTAGTCGCACTCCGATACGAAGATGTCGCGCGAATCTCGAGACGCACTGACGGCCGGACGGTTTGAGCATGGAGCCTTTTCCAGCCGGAGAACCGGAGCGAGTTTGTGCGTCGAGAAGTTATAAAAATCGAGCGTAGAACGCGGCTGGGCATCGGCGTCCATTAGGTACAAGCCTGTATCGGTGACCGCCCAGGAACCCCACCAGCCGGTCTGGGGCTTGCCAGCAATCACCAGATTCTCGTTACCTCCATTCACAGGCACGCTCCAGATTCCGGGCTCATGCCACCTTGTGTAGTAAATGGTCCGGCCATCGTAGGATTCGAGTGGCGTTACTCCACCCCGACGTGTGAGTTGCAACTCCGAGCCGTCTGCGAGAGAGTGCTTCCAGACCTGATATTCTCCCGCACGCATCGAGCTGTAATAAATCCATTTGCCATCGCGAGACCAGCTTGCCGTAATGTTGTCGAAATCGTTGTCGGTGACCAAACGAAGGTTTCTACCTTCCACATCTATCAAGTAGATTTCGGATCGCCCCTTGGGCCGCGAGTCAAAAGCGATCCAGTGTCCGTCGGGGGACCATCGCGGCGTACCTGAGAAGCGGCCGAGAGAGGTGAGCTGGAACGGCTCGTCTCCGTCCCTGCTGCTCAACCATATCTCGGCCGCACCTGTGCGGTCTGATTGAAAAGCAATCCGAGTTTTGTCCGGGGAGATGTCCATTTGTTCCTGCGTAGATTGCGAGTGGGCGAGCTTCCGCAGCTCCACTGTCTTTCCACCCGGCGAGGAGAGTTGCACGTGCCAGATGGCACGTTCCATCCGCAATTTTTGCGCATATGCGAAGCGTCCCTGGTTAGAGAATGTTCCTGCCCGAGGATAAACGGCCTCGGGCCGGATGGTTCCGCCGCTCGCGGGTATCCTCCATGTGCCCATGGTGATTCCGCGGTCGGATTCGAAGACGATCGAATGTCCATCAGGTGTCCACATAAGCGAGGGAATTGCGTGATTCTCCGAGGTCAGGCGGCGTGCCGCACCCCCGGATACAGGAACGGTGTAAATATCAGATATGGTAATGCTGGTTCCCCGAAGAAACGCCACCGTCTTGCCGTCAGGAGAGAGCGCTTCCATAAAGTCGTAGCTGTTTGGAGAATCCGGCGCCGTGATACAACGCTTGCCGCCAGTGTCGAGGGAGAAGATCACGACGCCCTGGGGTCCTCCCGCCGCGCACCGGTCAGTAAACAACAGATTCTTACCATCCGCAGTCCACGTGGGCCGTCCGCCGCCCCATCGCCGCCAGCCCCAGTAGCGGCAGTCAATCTGAGCTAGCAGACGTTCGGCCCCGCCGAGTGCCGGCGCGACGTAGATCCCGTCTCTTGTCCCTGCGCACGATGTGAACGCAACCTGCCGCCCGTCAGGGGACCACTGAGGAAAGTCAACGAAGCCGCTCGTATTGTGAGTGAGTCGAAGAGGCACTTCATTGCCGATCATTTGAATGTAAATATCATTCCGCGCCTGGTCTGCCGGCTGCCATGTAAAGGCGATCTGGCGGCCGTCCGGCGAGAATGCGGGGTTATCGACATAGCCCGTCATATTCGTGACCGGCACGACGTGCAGGTTCGGAGATGCTGCATCTTGGGCTTCCAAATGCGATTTCCGTAAAGCGTGCCAAGCGAACCAACCTGAGATGACGAGCACGGTTATGATGGCCAGCGTCAAAAGTGCTAGCCGAATTCTGGGCGAAGGAGTGCGAGCGGGTTGCTTACTGCGCGCTTCTACGATTTGTAATCTCGCTTGATCCTGGCCCACCTCCTCCATCCCGGGCGGCACGAAATGCGGAGAGGTGACGATTCCATTCGGTGCTGGGTCCGCGCGGGAGGTCACGATGGCAGGGACTTCCTCCACAGGTGCGACAAATCGATAGCCCTTCCGCGGTATCGTCTCGATGTAAAGCGGCTTATCTGCCGAATCTCCCAGCACTTCGCGCAGCTTTTTGACCGCCGTGTTCAGGCTATGGTCGAAATCGACGAACGTATCTGGAGGCCACAGGCGCTGGCGGAGCGCTTCGCGCGTCACCATCTCTCCTGCGTGTTCCAGCAGGAAAATCAGAATGCGCGCCGGCTGCTCCTGCAGCTTTACGAGGTTCCCGTTGCGGCGCAGTTCTCCGCTTTGCGCGTCGGCCTCGAACACACCGAAGCGCCAGACCCGTACCGAGCTGACCTGCGTGCCCATATCGAACGCTCCTCTGGGCTGGCAAGGAGTCTAGCACCGTTCCCACTTGCCGCCCTCAGAACTTGCCCACGCAGTAGATGAGGACTGTTAAGCCGTTGAGAATCAGCGCACAAGCGGGAGAGAAGCAGTTGATGGAGCGTTTACCTCCGATGCATTGAGCCAAGTGGGATGACGGCGCAGACTGCAGATGCTTCAGGCGGCCGAGTGAACCGCCAACGCAGATCGCATTAGCGAGGAGAATCGATATGACGGATTTCATGAAAGCTAACGCAAAACTAGCAGGCGTACTGTGCTTCGCGGTGCTCGGTACGGCCATGGGGGCGCGGGCAGACTGTCGCCACGTCCGTGGCGGCATCACGGAAACCATTATTGCTGCCCCAAACGATCCTCTGGGAAGGGTTTTGGGAAATGTGGATGGTGTGCTGAATGGCGCCCACACAGCGCTCATCACCAGCTTTAATCCAGCACCAGCGCCTTTGATCGTGCTACATGCGACGTCTTTCGACGTTTTCGTGACGAATGGGGGCGATATGTTGACCGGCACCTGTGCTAATACGCTCACTCCCGTTCCAGGCAAGCCTCCGGGTGATTTCAGGGAAAACGCCACCTTTACCATAACGGGGGGATCGGGCAAGTACGCCGGAGCCACCGGCCGAATGTCGTACAAAGGACGGGCTCACAATGTCTTTGGTGGCGCGGGTTTGGGAACCTTCAATTTGATCTATCGAGGTTACGTCTGCGGCCCGAATGTTGAGGCCGACCGAGACTCCGATGGTGACAGCAACGCTCAGTGAACGTCTAGCAGCTTCGAGTAACGCCAAAGCAGTGAAGGAGGTTACTCGTAATCCATGATCTTGATGCGGCGTGCCGGAACAGACCTGAATCTGCGCTGGCAATCCTCTTGGGTCCGACTTACAGACGAGGTCTCAAATGCAAATCAAATCAGTTTTAAAGGTATCGATGATGGCGGCGCCGATAGCCGCCGCTTGTGGACTCATCATGACCGCTTCCGTGGCCCGGGCGGACGACCAGGGCAGCCGAGGCGGTGGATGCTCGAACGCCACGCTTCACGGCGCTTACGGTCTTACCATCGATGCTCTCACTGCGCCTGGCCCGGGCCTCCCGTTCCGCGGCGTAGTCCTGCAACGTTATGACGGTAATGGTCATTTGACGATTCGGGACCATATCGTCTTTAACGGCACCCCAGAAACGAACGGATGGACTCCCGGTACCGGCACTTATGCAGTCAATCCGGATTGCACGGGGCAAGCCACTTACAATCTTCCCTCAGAAGGCCCTCCACTGAAGGTCCACTTCGTGGTGGTCGAAGGAGGCAGGAAGATCCGCGCGGTGGTGGATGTAAATGCCATCACTGTCACCGGCGAGAAGGTCGAGCAAACGGAGCGATAAGCCTCGATAGCGAGCACGGGATGCGGCCACTACGTCCTCGGAACCAAACGAGTATTTGCTTTTTCCGGTTCCGAGGCGAAGGGGTACGCCCTTCCTCTCCCGTCCCTTCAGACGAGCTTGAGCACTCGCCGATACCGCACGCATATCCGAAATAAGGCCCTTGCGTGCTCCATGTACCGCCACCGCAGGTCTCACCATCGGAGTTCATTATGAAAGTTCCTTCTGCTTTCAAGCTGAGCGCAATCGGCTCAACAGGCATCGTCGTTCTACTCACCTTTTTTCTACTCACCAACTCAAAACACGTTCTGCCCAAAGTACAAGCCCACGAGGCGAGCGAAGCCTGCTCAGTAGCTACCCTGAATGGAGCTTATGGGGAGGTGCTCACAGGGCAGGTCCTCCATGTGGGGCCGATCGTAGCTGTCGGGTTGTCAAAGTTCGACGGTGCGGGTCACTTTACCGCAGAGCAGACGATCAATGTCAACGGCAACGTCGTTCAGGAGCCAGGAAGCGGAACCTATACCGTGAATCGCAATTGCACCGGCATTGCTAACCTGGTTGGGGCTGGTCTTCACCCCTTCGTCATTACTGACGGCGGGAAGCAAATGGATCTGATGGATATCAATAGTGCCGAGGTGATCACGATTCACTTCACGAAGGTAAGGTCAGCACGGGAAGATCACCATGAAGATTAAACAGAAAGGGCCGCGATCGCTCGCGGCCTTCTTTCCTTAGTGTGTGATTGGGCTTAGATCTCGCGCACGCCATCCACGAACGCCTTCAGCTTGCGAGAGCGGGAAGGGTGCCGCAGCTTGCGCAGCGCCTTGGCTTCGATCTGCCGTATCCGTTCACGTGTGACCTGGAAGCTCTGGCCGACTTCCTCAAGCGTGTGCTCGGATCCGTCTTCGAGGCCGAAGCGCATCTTGATCACCCGCTCTTCCCGCGGCGTGAGCGTGCGCAGCACCTGCGAGGTGTACTCCTTCAGGTTCACGCTGATCACCGCTTCGGAAGGTGAAACCGCCTGCCGGTCTTCGATGAAGTCGCCCAGGTGCGAATCTTCCTCTTCGCCGATCGGCGTTTCGAGGGAGATTGGCTCCTGTGCAATCTTGAGCACCTTGCGGACCTTGGCGACGGGGATGTCCATGCGGCGCGCGATCTCTTCGCTGGTAGGCTCGCGTCCGAGTTCCTGCACAAGCTGGCGTGAGGTGCGGATGAGCTTGTTGATGGTCTCGATCATATGCACCGGGATACGGATGGTGCGGGCCTGGTCTGCAATCGCGCGCGTGATGGCCTGCCGGATCCACCAGGTGGCGTAGGTCGAGAACTTGTAACCGCGACGGTACTCGAACTTATCCACGGCCTTCATCAGGCCGATGTTGCCCTCCTGAATCAGATCAAGGAACTGCAGTCCGCGGTTGGTGTACTTCTTGGCGATCGAGACGACAAGACGCAGGTTGGCCTCGATCAGCTCGCGCTTCGCCCGCTCGGCATCCATGTCGCCCTGAATCATCTCGCGCTGCGTGCGCTTCAGGTCCGCGATGGAAACACCGATCTCCTGCTCCAGCCGCTCGAGGTCGGTCTTGCAGTTCTTCTGCTGGCGGCGGTACTCCTTGCGCAACTCTTCGCTCTTCGACGCGTCGTGCTTGGCATCGAGCGACTTGATCTGCCGCTCCAGCGTGCGCATGGAATCGACCGTCTTGTTGACCTTGTCCAGCAGCCGCTTGCGTTCCGAGTTGGTGTATTTCAGCTCCCGCACGATGCGCGAAACGTAGACCCGCTCCCGGAGGATAAGCCAGCGGGTCTTGCGGTACTCCCGCGCCCTCGCCTTGGGATTGATGGTCTCCAGCTTCTCCAGCAGCGCCTGCGCCTTTTTCTGGTGTTTGACCAGCGTGTCTACCCGCGCGACGGTCTGCTTGATGCGCGCCTGCAGCACTTCTTCCGTGATCTCCTCTTCGTCGAAGATCACCACTTCCTTGATGTTGCGTACGCCACGCTTGAGATCTTCGCCCAGGGCGACAATCTCCCGGATCACGATGGGCGAGCGCGAGATGGCCTTCATCACGCGAAGCTGCCCGCGCTCGATGCGCTTGGCGATCTCCACTTCGCCTTCGCGGGTCAGCAGCGGAACCGTGCCCATCTCCCGCAGGTACATGCGCACGGGATCATTGGTCTTTTCCAGCGTGCCGGGGGTCAGGTCGAGCTCGACGTCCTCACCCTCTTCGGCTTCGCTGTCAAACTTGTCAGCGCCAAATTTCGGCTCGCCTTCGAGCACGTCAATGCCCTGGGTGCCGATGGTGGTCAGCAGATCGTCCAGATCGTCGGCGGAATGCATGTCGCCGGGAATCAGGTCATTGGCCTCGTCGTAGGTCAAATAACCCTTTTCCTTGCCTGCATCCATCAACTTCTGGATATCGTCTTCGTACTTTTCTTCCATTGCCAAGCGAGTTCAGTCTCCCCGCGAAAGATTTGCCGTTCCGCCCACCTTCCGTGGCGGCCCTTGCATTCGGATCAGTACAGTTCGGAAAGGTAGAGGTGCGATGGGGCCATCGTGTGGCAGTCTCCCGGCTTTGGGTCCAGTTCGCGGGCAGGTAAACGCACGTCTCAGAGTGTCAGAATAGCACGATACTGGCGCAAAATTACGCACAATCGCGTCGTGTACAGTCCATCTTCTTGTTAGATGTAAGAAGCGCCGTTTCGTTTCACCGCCGCCACTGTTCGAACACATTTCGTTACATCTCCCGCAGCGACCGGTCTACCCCCAACTTCTCCCCCGTCAAGGTAGCCACGCGAGCCATATCCCCGCGGCGTTCGGCCTCGGCAATAGCAGCCCGCAGGTCGCGCTGGCGCCGCTCCAGAAAACGGCACCGGAGCGTATGTAAGGCCGCTTCCACGTGCTCCGGCGTGACGGGCTCCCGTTCCTGCATCAATAGCTGGGCCAGCAGCGAGCGCCCGCCTTCCGGCTCCAGGGCATCAAGCGCCTCGGCGCAGGTCCGCCGGCGGAGTGCGCCCACCATGGCAGATGACGTAAGCTGCTCAAAGTACACGGGTTGCGCATCGTGGGCCGCGGCCACGCTTTGGAACGTGTCGGCGCCGGGCGGCGCGGCCAGCGCGCGCAGCAGGACGCGCTCGCACTCGCTCAGCGAGTCAAGGGGCGAGGAGACGATCTCGGCCCGGCGCCGGGCCGCGGCGGTCTTCAGCTCCTCCCGCACCAGCGCGGAATCAATCCCCAGTTTCTGCGCCGCATCCGCGGCGAACTCGTCCCGGGCGATCTTGTTCGGCATTCGGCGAATATGGGGCAGCAGGTAATTCACCGCTGCTACTTTGGCTTCTGGGTTGCGGGGAGGGAAGAGCTTGCGGGCGCGATCGATCAGATAATCGGAGTGCCGGACGGCAGCACGGAGCGCCTCTGCGTACGCCTGCACTCCGCGCTCGCGGATAAACCGGTCGGGGTCGAGGCCCTCCTCCAGCGTGACTACGCGGACCTCAAAGCCCTCTTCCGTCAGCATGGAGATCGACTTCTCCGCGGCATTGGCCCCGGCCGTATCGGGATCGAAGTTGACCACCACGCGCGTGGTATAGCGGCGCAACAGCCGCACCTGGTGCTCCGTAAACGCGGTGCCACTGGTAGCCAGAACATTGGGAATGCCCGCGGCAAAGACGGAGATACAGTCCATCTGCCCCTCTACCAGGAGGGCGAAATTGCCCTGCCGGATGGGTTGGCGGGCCTTGTCCAGGTTGAAAAGCACCTGGCCCTTGGAATAGAGCGGCGTCTCCGGCGAGTTGAGGTACTTGGGGCCGGCCTTCTCGTCCGTATCGAGGGCGCGGGCGGTGAAAGCGATCACCCGGCCCGATTCGTTGAGGATGGGAAAGGTAATGCGCTTGCGAAAGCGGTCGTAAAGGCGCGGCGCGGAGCCGTCTTCCTGCTCTTTGAAGCCGAACAGGCCAGAGACCCGCAGCAGTTCGGGCGGGGCGGCGTTCTGGAGCCGGTCACGCAAGCCGTTGAAGCCCTCAGGCGCGTATCCGATGCGGAATCTGGCAATGGTTTCCTTCAAAAGGCCGCGACCGCTCAGGTACTCGCGTGCCCGCGCCCCTTCGGCCGAGCGTAGTTGCTCCTCGAACCAGCTTGCCGCCTGTTCGTGCAGGTCCACCAACCGGGCGCGCTGGCGGCTCTCCGCGGCTTCCTCCTCAGAGTGGAACTCGCGCTTGGGTAGCGCGATGCCGCACTTCTGGGCGACCATCCGCACCGACTCGGGGAAGCTGACCTTCTCCAGCTCTTGAATGAACTTGAACACGTCACCCGACATGCCGCAGCCAAAGCAGTGGAAGAACTGCCGCGTGGCGTGGACAGAGAAAGACGGCGTCTTTTCTCCGTGAAAGGGGCACAGGCCGGAGTAGTTCTGCGCGCCGGCTTTCTTCAGCCGCACGTATTCGCCGATCACGCGGACGATGTCCGCCTGCTGCTTTACGGATTGGGCGAAGTCGGAAGGCATCGGATTGCCGTTAACTATGGACGCGGCTGCACAAGCGCAAAGAATTCGCGCAAAGTAACAATCCGTACCGTCCCAAAGCTGCCAATTCCAGCAAGCCTTTATCGCCGGTCACAATCAAGTCGGCTGCTGCGCGAACGGCGCTTTCCAGCACCATATCATCCTTTGGATCTCGGCAAATGCCCTTGACAGAACCCTCAACTGACACCCCAGATCGAGTACTCGATGTACGCGGAAAGCGCGTCCGTGGTGCGGTCCTCACTCCACCCAAACTTGGCTGACACTACCCGGTAGATTTCCTCCTGGATCGTGTCAGAAATGACCAGCGTCGAATTCTGGGCGGCATAGGTAATCGCGCGCAGGGGAATCCCGTCTGCGAGGATGCAGAAATCCATATATTCAAATCGAATACCGTTATCAATGGCCGGGCTTGGATCGCCGCTCATCATAGATTTGCTGCCGCACCTCTTTGACCATCGCAACAATTTCTTCTTCCGTCGGAACGGGGGATGCAGAGGTTGCAGTGGCCTCGGCGATTCTGGCTTCGTGCTGCCTGAGCCGTTCTGAACGGTATGCCCGAAACGCCTCCCGGAACAGTTCGCTGATGGTCCGGTTCTCGGCTTTCGCGGTGGCCTCCACGCGCCGGGCCAGTTCCTCAGGAAAGCTGACCGTGAAGACGCGGGACGAGCGGCGGTTTTGTGCGGGTGCTCATGAACTCCATTGTACGACTCTGTCGTACAGGTCGGGTCCTATCCTCCCGCTGTCCAGCAACTTGCGGAGGGCCTCGGCGGACACGCCGCGTTCCCGCAGCGCCCGCAGGCTCAGGGCGGCGGTCCGCTTGGCCAGCCGTTGCCCCAAAGAGTCCGTCACCAACGCCGCGTGGTACCAGGCGGGGGTCGCGAGCCCGATCGCTCGATAGAGCAAGATCTGCCGCGCCGTGGACTTCAGCAGGTCGGCTCCTCGCACCACCTCGGTGATCCCCATGGCCGCGTCATCCACTACAACCGCGAGTTGGTAGGCGGGCACGTCGTCCCGGCGCCAGATGGGGAAGTCGCCGAAGTCCCGCCCGGCGATAAAGAGCGGCTCACCCTGGCACCCATCACGAAAGACGATCGCCTCGCCCTCGGGAACGCGGAAGCGCCAGTTCGCACCCGCCGGCTGGGCCGCCCGCGCCACCGTGCCCGGAGGCGGCCGGCAGGTGCCGGGATACAGAGACTTCCCCCTCTTCCGCAGCCAGACCCACACCCTCATGCGGCGCGTGGGCGGTTCCGGCGAGTTCGCGGCGGCTGCACTGGCAGGGGTAGATGGCCCCGGCCGCCCGCAGCGCGTCCCAAGCGGTGCGATAGCGCGCGTAACGGAGGCTCTGGAGATAGGGTCCGACCGGACCGGCCCCGGGTGCACCCGGCTGCTCTGGGCCCTCCTGCCAGGTGATGCCCAGCCAGCGGAGGTCTTCGAGCAGGGCAGCCGTGAACTCCGGACGGGAGCGGTGTGGGTCCAGGTCCTCGATGCGCAGCACCAGGGTGCCCCGGGCTTGTTGCGCGCGCTGGGCGGCGATCCAGAAGGTGCGCGCATGTCCAAGGTGAAGCAGGCCGGTGGGCGAGGGGGCCAGCCGCCCTCGGTATGGGCTGGAGCCGGGCAAAGCCGGCGGCGGTTCGGAGGATTGCACCCCAGGAGTATAAAAGCAGCGACCCGCGAAAAAGTCGCCACGGAATGGGTTGAGCGCGAGCCTGAAATGTGATGGACTCACACATATGACACCCTCTCTTCCCCCAGAGGAGTCGGCCCCCGGCTTTGATGCCTCCCTGCAGCGGGAGCTCTCTCCGAGTAAGCACGGCTATCCCCGTCCGCAGTTGCAACGTGCGCGCTGGTTTTCGCTCGACGGCGCGTGGGATTTCGCGATCGATCGCCATGCCAGTTGGCCTGGTCCTTTGTCCGTCGAGTGGAACGACACCATCACAGTTCCATTTAGCCCGGAGACGCCGGCCAGCGGCATCGGCGACACCGGCTTCTACTGTGCTGCCTGGTATCGCCGGTCTCTTGAATCCCCGGTATTGAAGCGCGGCGAGCGCCTTATCCTGCATTTCGGAGCCGTGGACTTCCGCGCGACCGTGTGGGTGAACGGCACCGAGGTATGCGCGCACCAGGGCGGCTATACCCCGTTCTCCGCGGATATTACCGACACGCTTCGCTCGGATGGCCTGCAGGAAGTGATCGTCCGCGCCGAAGACGATCCGGCCGACCTGGCCAAACCGCGCGGCAAGCAGGACTGGCAACTCGAGCCGCATTCCATCTGGTATCCGCGGACCACCGGCATATGGCAGAGTGTGTGGGCCGAAGTGATTCCCGCGTCCTACATCGATTCCGTGAAGTGGGTTTCCAACCTGGAGCGCTGGGAAATCGGCATGGAAGCCCGGGTCAGCGGCGCGCTCACGCCGGGACTCACCTTGGCGGTGCGTCTCCATGTTGGCGACCAGGTACTCGCGGATGATACGTATTCCGTCATCGTTGGCGAGGTTCATCGCCGCATAGCACTCTCCGACCCCGGCATTGACGATTATCGCAACGCGTTGCTTTGGAGTCCGTCTTCGCCCACCATCATCGAGGTGGAGTTAGAACTGCGCGGCGCCGATGGGCAGGTGATCGATTTCGTGCGCAGCTACACGGCGCTACGCGCCATCTCCATCCAGGGCGATCGCTTTATTCTGAATGGCCGCCCGTTGATCCTGCGCATGGTGCTTGACCAGGGCTACTGGCCTGAAACCGGCCTCACCGCGCCCAATGACAATGCATTTCTGGAAGATGTGCTGCTCGCCAAGAAGATGGGATTCAACGGTGTGCGCAAGCACCAGAAGATCGAGAATCCCCGCTTCCTGTACTGGGCCGATCACATGGGCCTGCTGGTGTGGGAAGAGATGCCGAGCGCCTATCGTTACACGCAGCGCTCCATCGACCGGCTGACGCGGGAATGGATCGAAGTGATCCAGCGCGACATCAGCCATCCATGCATCGTCTCCTGGGTGCCATTCAACGAGTCGTGGGGCGTGCCGGACCTGCCCGACAGTCCGGCGCAGCGCCATTATGTGCAGGCGCTCTATTACCTGACCAAGACGCTCGACCCGACGCGGCCGGTCATCGGCAACGACGGCTGGGAAAGCGTGGCGACCGACATCATCGGCATCCACGACTACGACGATCAGCCGGCGCGCATCGGCAAACGCTACGGCCAGGACGACATCGAGTCTCGCCTGTTCAAGCGCGAGCGGCCAGGCGGCCGCATGCTGGTGGTGGAAGGCAAGGCAGCTACCGGGCATCCCATCGTCATCACCGAATTCGGCGGTATCGCCCTGGGCAGAAAAAACGACGAGCCATCCCATACAGGCAGCGGGAAGGACAAGGACGAAGAGATATGGGGCTACTCGCGCGCCGACTCTTCGAAGGCACTGCTCGATCGCTATCGTGCCCTGATGAAGGTCGTGCGCGAACTTCCCGCGCTCGCCGGATTCTGCTACACGCAATTCACCGACACCTATCAGGAAGCCAACGGACTGCTGTACGCAGACCGTACACCCAAGGCTCCGCTGAAGGAGATCGCGTTTGCCACCACCGGGGCCCGTCCGGACGACGACAAGCAGGTAGAGGCTGCGTGGCGCGAACGCATCATGGGCAGCCAGCGGCGTTATGAAACGCTGCCGGAAAACGCCAACGCTAACACCTGAGAACTTGGGTCTCGCAGGCAACTGGCCGGATGCCGCACCGCGGCTCCGGCCGTTGTCATTTAGCTCTCAGCCAGAATGCGCATGCTCAGGTCTACTGCATTCGCGGAGTGTGTGAGCGCCCCGCAGGAAATGTAGTCCGGGCCGGCCAGCGCGTAGCTGCGAATGTTTTCCAGCGTAATGCCGCCGGACGCTTCAATGGGAATCTTGAAGCCGCGGTCGCGAACGGCCTTTACCGACGCCGCCACCTGCTCGGGTTGCATGTTGTCGAGCAGCAGTGCTTCGGTGCCTCCGTCGAGCGCCTGCATTAACTCCTCGGCGGTGCGTACCTCTACCTGCACCCGCTGCCCGGGCTGGCGTCGGGCAAGCGCGTTCTTCAGCACCGTGGGGATGCCCCCGCCCAGCGCAATGTGATTGTTCTTGATCAGGACGCCGTCGGACAGGTCCAGCCGATGGTTCTCGCCGCCCCCGCAGCCGACGGCGTACTTGTCAAGCAAGCGAAGTCCGGGGACAGTCTTGCGCGTGTCCAGCACCTTCACGCCTGTCCCGGCGACCTGGTCTACATACTGCCGCGTAATGGTGGCGATGCCGCTCATGCGCTGCATCAGGTTGAGAATCACGCGCTCACAGGCCAGCAGCACGCGGGCTGTGCTACGCACCACCGCCAAAGGCTGGCCTTTCTTCACGTGCACGCCATCGAAGATCTCCGGGTGATGGATGACCTCGTAGCGGGGTGCCCCCTGCTTGTCCAGCCGCGCGTAGATTTCGAGGAAGCGCGGGATTGAGCCGAGTCCGGAAACCACGCACTCCTGCTTGGCCAGGATAGTGCCGGACGCGCGCAAGCGCGGATCGACGGTGTAGTCCGTGGTGATATCCTGCAGCGCCTTGTCTTCGAGCAGCGCCTGTTCCAGAGTGGCTTCGATACGCCGGCTTTTCCAGTCCATACCGCTTCGATGATACCGGCAATCGGCGAACAGCGGGTTTGCTGGGTAGCAAGGCTGCTCGTGCGTGCGGGGCCCGCTCCGATGCCGCCGCGCAAACCTTGGTCATACTGGCAACACCGGCGCAGCCGAGACCGTCAGACCCGAAGTGCGCCTGGATTTGCCAAGAGCCACTTAAGGAGAGTCTGAACGTGTCTGGACGCAAGCATCTTCTGCCGCTCTGGATATGCCTATGCCTGCTCGCAGGCTTCGCCGGCTGCAGGAGCAAGAGCCGGATGGAGCACCCCGCGCCGGCACCACATCCAGCCGGGCCGGTGGTAAAGGCTGCGCCGCCCACGCCCATCGACCAAAAGGCTGCCGAACTCGGCGGCCCGGAGTGGGACCACCATTGGGACGCGATCATTGAGAAGGCACTGCCGCCGGAGATGCTCACCACCGCTGTGCCGCGCGATGTGCGCCGCTTCTGCCCGCGGTTTTACACCATGAGCGAGACGGATAAGCGCGCCTTCTGGGCCTATTTCTTCCAGGCGCTGGCAGGCGCGGAAGCCGGCCTGAAGCCCGACACGGTAGTGCGCCACAATGAGCCCGCGGTGGCCGTCATCGACGACGTCACCCGGCAACGCGTGCGCAGCCAGGGCCTGCTTCAGCTTACGTATGAGGACCAGAAGCGCTACGGATGTGATTTCGACTGGGAAGCCGACCGGAAGCTGCCGCCGAAGGACCCGGCGCGGACCATTCTGCAGCCCCGCAATAATTTGCTCTGCGGCGTCACCATTCTCAAAACACAAATCCTCGATCATCACGCGCCGCTGTTTACGCGTAAGTCCTACTGGTCTACCCTGCAGCCCGGCACGGAAAGCTTCCGCATCTTTGTGAAGCAGATGACCAATCCGCCGGCCGCCTGTGGACCACAACGCAGGACTACGTCGCGCCCCGGCAGGACTGCGCGTAGGACGATGCTGGCGGAACACGTCGCGGGAGCGCCGCAATAGTCGCGGAAGCGGGAACTTGCATCGGAAGTTCCCTACCGAGAACCGCGGATTGTCGCCGGACATCCCCGGTTCCGGGGACATAATCCAAACCACAGAACGCATTTCCGGATACATGCGCGGCCACCCGTTGTATTCTTTCGGTGCGCCGGCTTAGGAACGATCGGTCATCTTGAGCCCGCGAGGCAAACTGGCGTGTCATGCGCATGCACACGGACGAGGTGCTGCGTCCAGCGTTGAGCAGAAACAACGCCAGCAGGATCAAAGTTCCAGGAGCAACAGCCATGCGGGAAGGCTGGTCAGAACGTAAACTGATTCGCGCACTGCGCGCCGCTGCCGGACCTGTGCCCGTCCGGTTCCGGATTGGGGATGTGGCAGAGGAGCAGGACGCGGAACTCGGTCTTCCGGTGATCCGCATTGCCGACCGCCGCACGGCGCTCTCGCTGCTGGTCGATCCCGAAATCGCGTTCGGCGACGGCTATGCCGAAGGCCGCATCGAGATTGACGGCGACCTGCTCAGCACCTTGTGCCTGCTCTACAAGGCGCCCGTGCTCCATCGTTTTCCCTCAAAGCTTGCGACCGCGGCGCAGAAGCTGATTCATGGGCAATCCATTCGCCAGGCGCGCGCCAATGCACGGCAGCACTATTCGCTCGACACGGACTTTTACCGCGCGTGGCTCGATCGCGAGATGGTGTACACCTGCGCCTATTTCCCCGAGCCAGGTCTCTCGCTCGATGCGGCGCAAAAGGCGAAGCTCGACCTCATCTGCCGCAAGGTTTGGTTACAGCACGGCGATCGCGTGGTCGAGGCCGGCTGCGGTTGGGGCGCGCTGGCCCTGCACATGGCCGAGAATTACGGAGTGACGGTAAAGGCGTTCAACGTCTGCCAGGAGCAGATCGAGGTTGCGCGGGAAAGCGCACGCTGTCGCGGGTTGGAATCGCGGGTCGAGTTTATCCAGGACGACTACCGCAACCTGCGTGGAAATGCGGAAGTCTTTGTATCCGTCGGCATGATCGAACACGTCGGCCCTGCGCACTACCAGGAACTCGCCGATGTGATCCATCGCTCGATCGGAGACACCGGCCGAGGACTCCTGCATTTCATCGGACGCAGCAATCATGCGGGCCTGAGCCCCTGGATTCAGAAGCGGATCTTCCCCGGCGCGTACATCCCCGCTATGAGTCAGATCCTGGATCCGATGGAGCAGCATGCGTACGCCACGCTCGATGTGGAGAACCTGCGGCTGCACTACGCCCGTACGCTGGAGTTCTGGCTGCAGAACTACGAGAAACACTTCGATGCAGTGGCAGAGCGCTTCGGCATGAACTTTGCTCGCACCTGGCGGCTGTACCTCGCGGGCTCTGCTGCAGGCTTCCACGTGGGCACTTTGCAGCTCTTCCAGATCACCTTTGCAGGGAGCAGGTGCGCCGACATTCCGTGGAGCCGCGCCTACCTTTACCAGGGAGAAAAGCAGGGCGGATCGCAACCATGGAAGACTGCGAAGTTCTGATCGTCGGCGGCGGCCCGGCCGGCTCTTCGTGTGCCTGGGCGCTCCAGCGGGCCGGGCTGGATGTGCTCATCATCGATCGCGCCACCTTCCCGCGCGACAAGGTCTGTGCCGGATGGATCACGCCGCCGGTGCTCTCGCATGCTCGAACTCGATCCCGACGATTACCGCAAGGGCCGGGTCTTTCAGCCGATCTTCTCGTTTCGTATCTCCTGCGATGGCGAGAGCCCCGTCACCGTGGATTTCGATCAACCCGTGAGCTACGGCATACGCCGGTGTGAATTCGATACCTACCTGCTGCGTCGCTCCGGCGCGCGTGTCCGCGAAGGTGTCTCGGTCACCAGCGTGGAGCGCCAGGATGGGAGCTGGATCGTGAACGGCGCCTTCCGCGCGCGCATGCTGGTCGGCGCCGGGGGAAACTTCTGCCCCGTGGCCCGGATGGTCGCGGACCGAGATGCCGGCGCCGAACTGGTGGTAGCGCAGGAGTCGGAGTTTTGCATCCCTGCGTCCGAAGAAACAGCAGAGGCGATCCCGGCAGGTACGGTGGAACTCTCTTTCTGCAAAGACCTCGAAGGCTATGGCTGGATCTTTCGTAAGCAGGGCGTGCTCAACATCGGCCTGGGACGCACGGATTCACGCAATTTGCCGGCGCACTTCTCGCAATTCCTGAAGCAGCACGGCTACCCTGCGGGTACGCAGTCGCTGCCTGCCGGGTCGGTCCATGGCCACGCATACCGGCTGTGGTCGGGTAACTCCAGGCGCGTGGAGGATGCGTTGCTCCTGATCGGCGATGCGGCTGGCCTGGCAGCCGCGCATAGCGGTGAAGGCATCCGGCCCGCCATCGAGTCCGGCATCCTCGCGGCTAAAGCGATTGCGAGTGCTGCTCCTGCCTACGCCGCGTCGGCACTATCTTCCTATACGGCAGCATTGACAGAGCGCCTTACGGAGCACAACGGGGCAGCGTCGGCGTTGGCCGGCCACTTGCCGCCGGGGTTGCGGAAATATCTCGGACGAAAGCTGCTGCGAAACCAGCGCTTCTGCCGGGAGGTCGTGGTGAAGGACTGGTTCTGCGGAAACCCGCAAGCCTGAAGTCCTGGAATCTGCGGTGGGACGATCAGGCCCGGCGCTTCACCCATGCAGAGCACGGCGGGCTCGCTGTGCTCTCATTCTTGCCTTGTCGCGATGCTTCTATCTCGCTGTGATACTGTTCTCTCGATCCGATCCGTGCTGCTGTCTGCGGCGGCCCGGCGGGTCTGAAACTCTTCGCGAGCGGTGGCAGCAGCATGAAGCAGATCAGGACAGCAATCATTGGCACGGGCTTTATGGGGCGCGTGCACCTGGAAGCGCTGCGCAGGATCGAGGGCGTCACGGTTGCGGCGGTCGCGGGCCGTGATGCGGAGCGGGCGCGCCAGCTTGCGGACAGCTTCGGCGTGCCGCAGGCTGTGTCGGACTACCGTTCAGTGCTGGCCGACCCCGGTATCGACGCGGTCCATATTTGCACGGCAAACGCCGCACACTTCGAGATGGCCAAGAATGCATTCCTGGCCGGCAAACACGTGCTCTGCGAAAAGCCGCTCGCCACCTCAGTGTCGGAAGCCGAGGAACTTGTCCGGCTGGCAAACGATCGCAAGCTTCGCAACTGCGTCTGCCACAATCTTCGCTATTACCCCATGGTGCAGCAAATGCGCCGTATGCGGGAACAAGGCACACTCGGTCGCATCCTGGTGGTGCAGGGGACGTACTCGCAGGACTGGCTGCTGTATGACACGGATTGGAACTGGCGCGTGGAACTGGAGGCGGGCGGCCCGCTCCGCGCCATGGCCGATATCGGCTCACACTGGTTCGATATGGCGGAGCACATCACCGGCCTGCGCGTCACCTCACTGTGCGCGGATCTGCAGACGTTTCATGCCACCCGCAAACGGCGTTCGGAACGCATGGAGACCTTTGCCGGCAAGCTATCCTCGGCTGCTTCGCGGACCGAAGATGTGCCAGTGACGACAGACGATTTCGGAGCCGTGATCTTTCGGATGGAAAGCAACGCGCGGGGCGCCATGACGGCCAGCCAGGTCTCGGCCGGGCGCAAGAACCGGCTCAGCATCGAAGTGTACGGGTCCGAGGCGTCCGTCTCCTGGGACCAGGAGCAACCCGACACATTGTGGATCGGTCACCGGGATGAGCCCAATCAGGTCATCCTGAAAGATCCCGCTCTGCTCGATGAACAGGCCCGCCGCTATGCAGACCTGCCGGGCGGCCACAGCGAAGGGTACGACGACACCTTCAAGCAGGTCTTCCGGCGCTTTTACCGCTCGATTGCAGAGCCGGGAGCTCCGGCCGAGTACCCGCAGATGGCGGACGGGCTGCGCCAGATGCTGCTTCTCGATGCTGAGCTGCGGAGCCATCTCGCCCACGCCTGGACCGATGTTGCAGCATAGTGATTCCCGCATAGGAAAGAGACGACTCCGTTGCTGATTCTTGCCGTTGTCCTTGCGATCTTTGTGTACGGCATGATCACCGCCATGCTGGGCACGATTCTGCCGAACCTTTCGGAGCGCTTCCAGCTAACGCCGAAACAGAACGGCACCATCGCTTTTGCCCAAGCGCTTGGCTTGATGCTCGCATCGCTCGGCGTCGGCCCTCTGCTCGATGCGGAAGGGAAAAAGGTGGGCCTGGTGCTGGGCCTGGCGCTGATCTCCGCGGCGCTGGTCGCGCTCCCGCGATCTCCCGGTTACAGTGCGATCGTAATGCTGCTTTTCACACTGGGTGTAGGCGGCGGTATCGTCATCACGGCGGCGAACGCGCTGGCCAGCGATGTGGGTGAGGCGCACCGCGGCGCCACCCTCAACCTGGTGAACCTGTTCTTCGGGTTGGGCGGGCTGGTCACGCCATTGATCGCGGCTAATCTCTTCGGCAAAAACTGGATCCGGCTGTGCTACTCGGTCGCGGGCTTCACGTTGGTCACGCTGGCAATTGAGATCGGCACGCGCATGCCCGGCCCAGCAGGGCTCCACAGCTTTGTACCCGCGGATGTAGGTCACGTGCTCGGCAGGCCCGTACTCTTTCTGCTCGGCTTCTTTTTGTTTCTATATGTGTCGTGCGAAGTCGGCGTCTGGAATTGGCTGCCCCGTCACCTGATCGCCCAGGGCATACCGGAATCCCGTGCGCTGAATATCCTGTCGATGGGGTTTGCGCTTGGCCTGCTAATTGGCCGTCTGATCGTGTCCCCCATTCTCATCCACGTTCCCGCCATCGATGTCACGCTCGTCGCCTCTGTTGCGATGGCGATCACCACCGCGCTCATGCTGACTACCCGGCGAGCATCGATCGCATGGGTCCTGGTCTCGCTCGCGGGGCTGGCGATGGCGCCGGTCTTTCCCACCACCCTGGCGATTGTGGGCGATGTGTTCCCGCGCATGTCCAGTACGGCGATCGGCTTCGCCATCACCTGCGGGTGGGCCGGCCTGGCGGTCAGTTCACGCGTGATCGGCGCGATTGCCGGCGGCGACCCGCTGCGTCTGCGCAAGGCGCTGCTGGTCATTCCCGGCTGCGCCACGCTGATGATCGTCTTGAGCTTGATTATTCGAGCGGCGTTGCACGCCTGAGGCGCGCTTCCTGGGTGCGCCATTGGCAGGGCGCGCTCAGACCTTGAGGTTGCGCATGTACTCCGCGTCGATTTTGAGCGCCTGCATCGGAGGCATGTCGAACTCCTCCTGCTCCACAAAATAATGCTGGATGTGCGCACCCTTGGCGGCTTCGAAGATGGGCCTGTAATCCATCGTACCGTGCCCCAGTTCTGCCGCCGGTGGCGGGTTGGTGACGGAGGTCGGCTTGTCCGTGTGCTTGAAATCCTTGACGTGCAACATCGAAATCCGCGTGGGGTAGCGCTTCAGGTAAGTCACCGGATCGGCGCCTCCGACCATCACCCATCCGCAGTCGAGCTCAATCGTGACCGTTTTGGGGTCGGTCAGCCGTACCAATTCATCGAACGGCACCACGCCGTCAATCGGGCGGAACTCCATCGTGTGGTTGTGGTAGCCGAATTTCATTCCGGCGGCCTGCACGCGCGTGCCCGCCCGGTTGAACTGTTCCGCATTCCAGCGCCAGTCATCGAGAGAAAAGGCCCGCACCTTGGCGGGGAAGTCCATGCCTTTGACGCGCGCCGGGTTCTTGAATCCTGGGAAAGAGCAGATGATGTACTCGAGCCCCAGCTCTTGTCCAAACGCCAGGATGGAGTCGAACTTTGCCTGCAGATCATCCCAGGAGTAATGCGCACTGACGCAGTGCAGGCCCGCCTGCTGCATGGCCTGCTTCACGTCACTGGCGCTGTGACCGAAGAATCCGGCCGCCTCCATTTCGCGATAGCCGAGCGCTCCGATCTGCTTCAGGGTGCCGGCGTAGTCCTTCGGCAGTAGCTCCCGGACGGAGTACAACTGGAGTCCGAGGGGAAGGCCGAGAGGGCTGGCGGCCAGCCGGCTGGCTGGTCCGTATAGTGCGCCGCCCGCGAGTACGGCGGAACCGGTTTTCAGGAAGTCTCTGCGGGTAGGCTGAAACATCTCGCCATTAAACCGCTGTCGCGGTGGTTCCTGCAAATGTGGCCGCCTTTGGCGTTCCTGGCAGGCTCACCCGGATTGGCGATTGTCTTTCCGGATGAGCCTTGCCGAGGTGTAGCGTTAGCGGGAGCGCAGCGAGATCGCCTGCACCGAGTATGGTGGGACATCCACTGTGGCCTGGAGATCCGAACCGCTTTGGGTGAGAGCGATCGAAGAGGAGTTGATCGATGCTCCGTTGACGATGGTGTAGAGCGTTGCCTCTGGTGCATTCAGCCCGGCGTTCCTGGCCACGACCGCGACCGGGCCGTAATTGGTGGCCGTCGGATTCGTGATCAGGATGGCGTCCTGAGAGGCGTTGTAGAAGGCTGTGACCACCGGGCCACCCCCGGTGCTGTTCGGCGTAACGGACTTTGCCATGAACCCGCCTGCAGAAAGCCCGAGATATTTGCTCGACGACAGCAGTTGGTAGGTGAAGTATTGCGGATACGGCTGGGGCGTGCTGCCGTTCGAATATTGGCAGTCCATGTCGCTGTCCTGCGTGCCGAAAAGGCAGAAGTATGGATAGGCATTCGCCGCGAAGTACACCAGCCGCTGCGGCACTTGCTGCGCCCCGTTGTACACACTGTTCAGCGCGTCTGTGACGTAAAGCGCATTCCACAGCGGAGCGTAGGTCGGGTCATTGCGGCAGCAATCCTTGGCGAAGGCCCAGTTCGTATTGAACTCGTCGATGTAGATCGGCAGCTTCGCGCCGGAGGGCTGCATGCCGGCCTGCGCTAGCGCTTCCACTTTGTTATAGATCGCAGTCACGCCGTTGCTCACGTCCTGGGTGCGCTGGTACATCGACATGTTGCCGGTGTACGTGTCCCACTGGACATTGAGGTTGGTTTCACCAAAGAGGTACTGGTGATAGCTGACGAAATCCACGTACGGAGCGGTGGAAGCCGTAGTCAGCAGCACCTTGATCCAGTCCGAGCTGTAGTTGGACAGCGCTGGACCACCGACCCGGATGGCCGCTCCATCTGCCGCTGCCTGGCTCTTCATCAGCGGGGCCGCCGCGGCGTAGATCTTGAGATAGGTGCTGAGCTTGTTCGCGGTACCGCACAGGCTGAACGCATTGGGCTCATTCCATATCTCGTAGTCGCGTACGAAGCCGGGGAACTTCGCATCCAGGTGCGCCACGTACTGCTGCGCAATCTGGGCCCAGGCCTGCACGTTCGTTGGTGCGTTGCTGTTGCCGCAGCTGCCCGATGTAGGCTGCAGCCACACGGGCGAGTATGCAACCTGGAGAAGCGGACGGATGCCTGCAGTTTGCATCGACGCCATCAGGCCGTCGATCTTGCTCCAATCGGGTGTGCTGGTGGCGAAGACGCCGGGAATATTGGCGTAGACGCGCGCCGTCAGAAGCCCAGCCGCAGGGAGGAGAGTGGCATCGGAGGCGTTGTGAATCGCCTCACCACGGCCGGCACCGAACAACTCCGACGGAACCGGGAAGGCAGTATAGGTGCGGGATCCGAAGTCGGCCGTGATGCTCGAGAACACGGTGGCCACGGCACTGGTGCTCTTGCCGATGGTGCTGTCCGTAACCCGGACGGTGTGTTTGCCGGCCGTTGCGGGCGCGTGGTACTCACCGGTGCTGGTGATGGTGCCTACGGTCGCGTTGCCGCCGGCGATGCCATCCACGGTGTAGGAGACCGCGTTCGTATCCGGGTTAGAGCACACCAGCGCCTGGAAGCTCTGGGACGCTCCGGGGGTAAGCGAAGCGGTGTAGGGATAGACGGTAAAGGACGGCGTTGTCGTGATCGTGGTGAGACTGCGCCCGCTGCTGGCCGGCGACTGCACACTCACGGCTTTCACGGTGTGGCTGCCCGTCGTAGCCGGAGCGGTGTAGAAGCCGCTGCTGGTGATGGTGCCTACCCTGGCATTGCCGTTGGCCACGCCGTCTACGTACCAGGTCACGGCCGGGTTCGTCACGTTCGTGACTTGGGCGGAGAACTGCAGGGTGCCCGCGGGCGCGACGCACGGATTGTACGGACCCACCGTGACCATCACGCTCTGGCCAACGGAGTTCACCGCGGTGCCGTAGAGCGCGATGCTGATGGGAGTGCTCGATGCGCTTTGGCCGATCGTGAGTGTTCCGGTGCGCGTGCCCGCAACCTGGGGCGTGAAGGTGACGTTGATGGTACAGCTTGCGCCGGCCGGAATCGCGTCGCCGCAGGTCGAGCTATACGGGAACTCCTGCGGGCCGGTGATGGAGAGTATGCGCAGGGGAACCGCCTGATTATTGCTGATGGTGACCGCCTGCGGACTGCTGGAGGTGCCGACCATCTGGCTGTTGAAGGCCAGGCTGCTGTTCCTTGGAGTGACGGCAAACGGGTTAGCCGCGTTCCCGGTCAAAGGGACGCTCTGAGGAGTCGCTGTGCCGCTATCGACCACGGTCAGCATCGCGTTCGCGTAGCCAGCCGCCGTAGGCGTGTACGTGATGTTGATGATGCAGCTGAAGCCCTCCGGCAGTGTTGCCGCGCAGTTGTTCGTTTGCGAGAACGGCGCTGCCACAGCGATGCTGCTGATATTGATGGATTGGGTTTGGTAATTCGTCGCGGTGATCTGCTGGGTCGTGCTGGTCCCAATGGTCTGGGTACCGAAGAGGACACGTCCCGGCGCGAAGGAAAGTCCGGTATTCGGGTTGGGTGGACCGGGCTGCGGGCAGATACTCGTGCCTGTTGCCGTTCCGAAAAGATAGAGTTGGGTCGCGTACTTCGCCGTGTAGACCCGCACCGTGCCGGATTTGGCTCCGCTGCACATCGGTGCAAATGCAACTGTGAAGGTACAGGAAGCGCCGGGTGCGAGCGCGGGCACGCAATTGCTCGTCTCCGGGAAGGCGTTGGTGTGCGTGATGGCCATCAGGTCAATGCTGGCGGAGGTGGTGTTGGTCAGGGTCGCCGTTTGCGTGGCGCTGGTCTGCCCGGCTGCGGTCGTCGTAAAGGTGAGTGAGGTAGGCGAGAAGAGCAGCGGGCCGATGATGCCGTTGCCGGAGAGCGGCACGGTTTGCGGCGTTGAGGAAGCGTCATTCACTACCGTGAGGGCATCGGAGCGCGGTCCCTGTGCCATGGGGCGGAATGAAACCGAGATCGTACAGGACGCGCCGGCTGCAAGGCTGGAGGGGCCCACCGGACAGGTGCTCGCGTTGATGGTGAATTCGTTGCCGCTGGTCAGGGAAGAGATCGTCACCGGTCCGGAGTTAGAGTTCGTAACAGTGATTGTCTTCGCGCCGGAGACCTGGCCCATCTGGACACTTCCCCAGGATAGGGCCGCAGGATTGAACATCAGCCCGACATTGCTGACGCCGGTGCCGGAGAGCGTTGCAGTGGACGGGGAATCAGGGGCCGAGCTCGCGACCGAGAAGCGGTCCGTGCTCGCTACGGCAGCCTGAGGAGAAAAGCGGACCGTGACCTCGCAACTTGCGTTCACCGCCAGGCTGTTGGGGCTCGCCGGGCAGGTAGATGCCACCACGGCGTAGTCCGCGGCAGAGTTGCTCATCGCCCCGAGCGTTACCGCGCTCATGAAGTTATTCGTAAGCGTGAAGACTTTATCCGAGCCGCTCCCCAGGCCTACGGCGCCATATTCAAAGCTAGAGGGCGTGATGGAGACGAAGCTGGAGGGCGTGGACCCGTCAAGCCAGAGTTGCTGCGCAGCATTGACCCCACTGCTGGTGGTGTAACTCACGCTGACATAACCGGTCGGATAGCCGGAAGAGCGCGGCGAGAACGCCACGCTCAATGGGCAGGACGTCCCGGCTTTCAGAACTGCGGGGCAGGACTGGCTAACGCTGAACTGTGCGCTGGCCGTGATGCTCTTGATCGTAATATCCCCAGATCCTGCGATGAGCGTCGCTGCCTGGGCCACACTTGTGGTCCCGATTGCCACGCGCGGGAAGCTCATCGACGTAGGGGAAAACAGCGCAGCACCGATCACGCCCGTTCCGGAAAGCGAGACCTGCTGCATCCTGCTAGGCGCGTCGTCGAACACTGTCAGGCGGCTGGTGCGTGCCCCCGCCGCAAGCGGGCGAAACGCAACGGAAAAGTTACAGGAAGCACCAGGCGCGAGCGTGGGCCCGGTGCTCGATGGCATGGCCATCGGGCAGGTGGTTGCGGTCTGAACGAAGTCCGAACCGAGCGGCAGAGCCACGCCTGAGATCTTAAGCGGCACCGCCTGCGTGTTGGTGAGCTTGAGTTGCTGGATGCTCGAGGTTTGTCCGAGCGGCACGGTGTTCCACGCGAGCGATGCAGGAGCCAATACCGCATCCTGCGCCCTTGCCGGTACGGCGAGCGCCAGGAATGCAGCGGAGATCATCAGGGTTTGGAAAGCGCGCGTCAGGTACTGGAACATGCGGGTGACCCTCTCAATCCAGTTGAAAGTGAACTGCGGAGCAAATCATGTCTGCCAATCTCTCCTGCACACCGCGTCTTCAGGGCACGGGATTCCGAGCCATGGATCGTGGTCCATGCCGCAGCCGATGCTTACGCGCAGGCCGAGGGGAGTTCGTATTGTCACAAACGGGTGGACAGAAGCTGCAGCTACGGCAGGAAACCAGGGCAACAGCAAACGGTGCAAGCGCGACAAGTGCTCATCTACAGCCGCAATCCTAGAGGAGAGGGGTTAGATTTTGTCAGTAGATTCGCAATGCAGAGGCTTCCGGGAGTGCTTGCGGGTGATTACCCGGGTGACACACGGACGGAACCGTTCGCAGGCAACTCTTCGCATGCGTGCAGCTTCTGTTGCAATTTATCAGCGGGTGGCCGCCTCGAAGCAGAAGCGAAAGCCGATGAAGAGCAGCCACAGTGATAGCGCAAACCGGAGCTGCCGGGTAGGAATCATGGGCGCTGCACCGCAGCCCACCACCGAACCAGCAACGCCGCCAATTGCCAACTTCAGCAGGAGCAGGCCGTCGTACGTCCCGCTGAACAGGTGAAAGCCTGTTCCCACCAGGGCGATGATCAGGCCGAAGGCGAGGTCGGTGCCCACTACTTCCGTTGCGGACAAAGAGCTCAGCCCCAGCAGAGTGACGGTGCCGAGCGCGCCTGCGCCGGAAGACGAAAGCCCCACTTCCGCGCCGATCGGCAGCATGAGCGCCGCAATCCAGCGGCGATGATCGGCGTCCGGCCGGATGGCCTTGCGGCGACGGCACTGTCGCCACAGGCTCCAGCCGGAACCGAAGATGATGATGGAACCGAGCGCGATGTACAGCAGCGATCTGTCTCCCCGCATCGCGATGTGCGTGAACAACAGAGAGCCGATGATGACACCGGGCAGCCCTCCCAGGAGCATCCAGCCAAGTATCCGAAATGAGACTTGCCGGCGCACAATCTGCACCGGCACCACGACCATCTTGACAATAGCGGAGTAGGCCAGCGACGTGCTGACCGCCACTTCCAGAGGAACGTGCAGAAACAGAACAAGGAGAGGAGCGGTGAGCACACCAGCGCCCACGCCTGTCAGTGGAACCAGAATTCCGACCAGAAAGCCGAGCAAGAATTCCAAGCCTTCACCTCTCCCTGGAGCGATTCAGCTATGCGGGCTGAATGTGGATGCCGCACTCCTGCTTTTTCCCGCCCCAACGCCCGGAGCGAAGATCGTCAGCAGATAGCGGCAGGCTGGTGCACGGTTCGCAGCCAATGCTGGAGTAGCCCTTGCTATAGAGCGGGAGCAGGGGAATGGCGTGGCGGCCCGCGTACTCCCACACGTCTTTAGTGGTCCACTCTGCCAGGGGACTGACCTTCGCGATCTTCCTGCCGCTCGGCAGCGCAAAGAGGTCCGTGGCTTGCAGGCCTGCGCGGCTCTTGGCCTGTTCGCGCCGCAGCCCGGTAAACCATAGCTCGTATCCTTCCAGGGCAGAGAAAAGCGGCTTCACCTTGCGGATGCCGCAACAGCGCGAAGGATCGGTCTGATGCAGGATCCCAAACGCAGACTCCTGTTCCTCAACGGTGCTTTCCGGCAGTAGGTTGACGAGGTTCAGTGACCAGTCGCGAGCCATACGGTCGCGGTACTCATACGTCTCGGCGAAGTGGTAGCCGGTATCAAGAAACAGGACCGGGACATGCGGCAGCAGCTCCTTTACAAGATGGAGAACAACCATGTCCTCCGCCTGGAAGCTGCTCGTCACGCATATCTCCCCTCGCGCTTGCTCGATGCTTTCGCGGACAAGAGCACGGGCCGCCTCTTCCTTATCTCCGGACTGTCTGGCGAAGCTCGCGCCTACAACTGGTTCGATTCCAGAGTGGCTCATGCGTGACCTCCTTCGGAAGTACGAACAATCTCGTTAAGGTGTAGAGCCTCCAGCCAGGCCGACGCAGCCTGGGCCGGAGAACCGGCGGTAGAGTTTTCACGAACGAGCCACTCGATGGCTCCGCTGCGCGAGCGGGAAATAATGCCGAGGCGCCCCAATCGCGTGTGTCCGCCGTCGCTTTCCACCAAGGCGATCACGCCTGCGTCCAGCAGCCGTTGCCAGGTACTCTCAGACTGCACCTTGGTCCGCACCACGGCACAGTTCTGCAGCAGCAGCAAGCGCTCCAGCGCATCAGTCACCGCAGCGTTCTCCGGAATGATGAGCGCCGGCCGATGCAGGCTCTTCTCCGCTTTCTGCTCTGCGCCGAGCCCGCGCCGGATCATGCCCGCAGCCGCAGTCGCATTACTGCGCTCGTTGATCAGAATGAAGCTGCCGGTAGCACGGCTTTCTTCATAAGGATCGAAAAACAGCGGCCGTGCCGTCGCGATCTCAACCAAGCCGATATCGTTCATGCTCAGCGAGCCCACGGCTTCGGGCTCAAGTGCGTCCACATTGGTGCGAGACAGAACGCGCGTGATGCGCGCGCGCATGGTTTGCGTCCCATGCTTCAGCAGGTAGGGTTGTTCGCTTTCGAGCCGCTCACTATCGAACCACACCAGCGAAGCTTCAAGAAGGCTGGCCTGCTGTGGCGGAGCCTCAAGCGCAGCGATCACGTCGCCGCGGCTGATATCGAGTTCATCTTCTAATGTGAGAGCCACGGACAGCGGCGCGGTTGCGTTCTCCAGATCGCCATCGAACGTGGTGATGGACGCAATGCGGCTGGTTCGCCCGGAGGGCAGTGCCAAAATCGCATCCCCCGGGCGCACGCTTCCTCGCGCAATCTGCCCGGCAAAGCCGCGGTAATGCTGGTCTGGCCGCAGTACGCGCTGCACGGGAAAGCGCAGCGGCTCAGAGCCGTCGTGCTCGCGCAGAGGCACCGTCTCCAGGTGCTCCAACAGCGTGGGGCCGTCATACCATGGCGTGCGTTCGCTGGGCGTTACCACGTTGTCGCCCTCAAGCGCGCTGATGGGAATCACCTGCAAGGTCAGCCGGCCCAGCTTACCGGCCACCGTGCGAATTTGGCTGTCGATGGAACGGAAGACCTCTTCGGAAAAGTTCACCAGGTCCATCTTGTTGATGGCCGCCACAATGTGCCGGATACCCAGCAGGGACGCGATGTACGCATGCCTGCGGCTCTGCGTCAGCACGCCCTTCCGCGCATCCACCAGAATGATCGCGAGGTCCGCGGTGGAGGCGCCGGTGGCCATGTTGCGCGTGTACTGCTCGTGCCCCGGTGTGTCCGCAACAATGAACTTGCGCCGCTGGGTCGAGAAGTAGCGATACGCCACATCGATGGTGATGCCCTGTTCGCGCTCGGCGCGCAGACCGTCGGTGAGCTGCGCGAAGTCGATGGAAGGCCGAGTGTGTCCGGCGTGGGTGTGAGTCACGGCGCGCACCTGGTCTTCGTAAACGTTCTGCGAATCGTAGAGCAGGCGGCCGATCAGGGTGGATTTGCCGTCGTCCACGCTGCCGGCAGTGCTGAAGCGCAGCAGTTCCTTTTCGCGCTCCGCCGCGAGCAATTGCTCGATCGAAGATGTGCTGGGCTCGCTCTGGAGCAGGGTGGCGGCAGAAGTCATCAGAAGTAGCCCTCGCGTTTCTTTATCTCCATCGAGCCGTCCTGGTCGTGGTCGATGACGCGGTTGGCGCGCTCGGAAGAGCGAAACGAGACCAGCTCCGCAATGATCTTTGGAACGGTATCGGCGTCCGAGCGAATCGCTCCCGTGCACGGGCTGCACCCGAGCGAACGCAGCCGCGAGCGGACCCAGCGCTCTTCACCGGGCAGGCTGTGTACAAACGACTGCTCGGTCGGGATCAGGCTGTCCCCGCGGACGATCATGCGCCGCTCCTTTGCGAAATAGAGCGGCACGATAGGGATGTTTTCAAGCAGGATGTAATGCCAGACATCGAGCTCGGTCCAGTTGGAAAGGGGGAACACGCGTATGCTCTCCCGCGGCTCGATCCGGCTGTTGTACAGGTTCCACAGCTCAGGGCGCTGGTTCTTCGGGTCCCATTGCCCCGCCGTATCGCGGAACGAAAAGATACGTTCCTTTGCGCGGGACTTCTCTTCATCGCGGCGGGCGCCACCGAAAGCTGCGTCGAAGCCGTGCTCGCGCAACCCATCCAGCAGGGCCGTCGTCTTCAGCAATCCGCAGCAGCGCTGGGTACCAAGACGGACCGGGTTTGCGCCGTCCGCAATGGCTGCTTCATTGCGCCACACGATCAGGTTCAGGCCGAGCTCGCGTGCGAGTGCGTCGCGAAACTCGATCATCTCGCGGAACTTGTAGCCCGTGTCCACGTGCAGCAGCGGAAACGGAATCCGTCCGGGGTAGAAGGCCTTCTGCGCCAGGCGCAACATCACGGAGGAATCCTTGCCGATGGAATAAAGCATCACCGGCTTGCGAAATTCCGAAACCACTTCGCGCAGAATGTGAATGCTTTCTGCTTCCAGCAGCCGCAAGTGGGTGAGCTTTTGTGCCGGCTGCCCGGAAACGTCGGATCGTGCGACGGTCGCCATATTGACCTCTTGCTACGGGGGTTGAAGCGGGTAGGAAACCGAAGGAACAACCTGCCAGTGTGATCTGGAGGTGGGCTTCGAATGTGCTTTCAGATAGAGGAGACTATCGACAACACATACAGCCACCCGGACACAGCGTGATACAGCAACAGGCGTTGCCGTACATTCGACACGTGTTTCCAGGGAGCATAGCCATCCCGTTCAGGGTGTAACAATGCGCTCCATTTGTCAACCAGGCGCCTCGAAATACCCTGTGCCGGGGAATTGGAGAAGCGGTTGTCCGGGTTGCCGGGGCAGGCGCTCGCCCGCATTTGCAGGCATCCTCCGCTTACCTTTTCACGCGCGGCGTCCAGGTACGAGTGGTACAAAGGATGAGTTCGGAGACCCACCTCTAGAGAGGAAAAGCTACTTCAGCGACCACCGCGGTGACGTAGCAGGCAGACCATGACTCGCTCCTACAGAGTGCCACCCGCAAGCGCGTTCCTGCTTGGCCTGTTTCTGCTGGCCGGCCCCGCCTCCCGTGCACAGAACGCGTCCATCGATCGCAATGGCCAGACGATCTCGATCGAAGGCTACGGACCCAACATTGTGCGCGTGACCCTGAGCATGATCGCCAAGGAGGCCCAGGCCGGGCCGGGGTACGGATTCGTGGCCAAGCCAGACCCCGCAGACTGGAAGCATGCGCAGGGCGAGAATGGGTCCGACACCTACACGAGTTCGCGCATGAGCGTAGTCGTGGCGCCGGCGTACAGACGCGATCCCAACGTGCGGCCGCCGGATACGGCGAAGTTCTTCTCCGGCTCCACACCGGGGCTGGACATTCAGATCAAGCGAGCGGATGGCTCGCCGCTGGTAGAGCTGGACGGCTGGCAGATGGCCGCGCTGAACCAGAAGGATGACACGCTGAAGAACGCGCGCGGCATCAAGCCGGAAGACCTGCCGCTGTATACCGTGGGTGCGAACTTTCGCGCGCCAGACGACGAGCACTACTACGGCCTGGGTGAAAATCAGGAAGGCTATCTCGACCACCGGCAGCGGCCGATCACCTGTGCCGCCAATTATCTCGCGCCCGCCTCGCCGACATACTGCGTGCCCTTTGTCGTAACCAACAAAGGCTATGGCATCGTGTGGGACAATCCGTCGTCTACTACTATCTATCCGGCGTTCGATGAACAGACGAAGTGGACCTCCGCGCTCGGGCGCCGCGTCAGCTTTTTCGTCATCGCAGGAAATACGACTGACGAGATATACAAAGGCTACCGCCAACTTACTGGTGTTACGCCGATGCTGCCCAAGGCGGCGTATGGATTTATCCAGTGCAAGCAGCGCTATCGGTCGCAGGACGAAGTTCTGGCCGTGGCGAAGGGTTACCGGGAGCGGCACTTACCGCTCGATATCATTGTCGTGGACTGGTTCTATTACACGCAGATGGGGCAGTACGATTTCGATCCGGCGTTCTGGCCCGATCCCACCGCGATGAACCGCGATCTGCACGCCCAGAACATCGAGAGCATGATCAGCGTGTGGCCGCGGTTTGCGCCGGGCTCGCGCTATTACAATTTCCTGCGCGACAAAGGCTGGCTCGAGCACTATGCGAGCGGCATCCCCAAGACGGCAGACGAGCCCACGCCAGGGGAGCCAGTGAATGGCCTGCCTTATGACAAGGCTGGATCCGATATTGACACCACCAACCCGGATGCAGCGAAGTGGTGGTGGAACCTCGTCCGCGACAACATAGCCGCCAAGGGCTTCGATTTCTTCTGGGCAGATGAAACCGAGCCCGACCTGCCGCCCGATGGCGCGTACTTCAGCGTTGGGCCGGGAACTGAATACTTCAATGTGTACCCGCTCTTCCATACCGCGGCCATCTACGACGGTGTGCGGCGCGATAAGCCTGCGCAGCGCGCGCTGACGCTTTCGCGCGATGGGTTTCTTGGCGCGCAGCGCAATGGCGCGATCTTCTGGTCCTCGGATATTTCGCCCACTTGGGACACCTTGCGGCGTCAGATCCCAACGGGGCTGAATATTGCCGCCTCCGGCCTTGCCTACACCGGGAACGATATTGGCGGCTGGCAGAATCTCCCCGGTCACCATGTCCCCGCCCGTCCGCCCTTAATTGATCCTTCCGGCGCGCGAGACAACGTGGGGCACGATGACGATTACCCGGAGCTCTATGTGCGCTGGTTTGAGTACGGCACCTTTCTGCCCACCATGCGCACACACGGCACCCGCACTTACAACGAGGTATGGAGTTATGGCCCTCAGGCGGAGCCTATTTTGGAGAAGTACCTGAAGCTCCGCTATGCGCTCATGCCCTATATCTATTCGCTCGGCTGGTTTACGCACGAAACCGGTGCTCCGTTTATGCGGGCGCTGTTCATGGATTTTCCCAACGATCCGAAGATCGCAGATATCCGTGACGAGTACATGTTCGGTCCGGATTTCTTGGTCGCTCCGGTAGTGGAGCAGGGCGCGACAACGCGCGAGGTGTATCTACCGGCCGGCCAGGACTGGTACAACTACTGGACCAGCGAGAAAGTTCCGGGCGGGCAGAGTATTACGGTAAAGGCGGAAATCGATACCATTCCGTTGTTCGTCAAAGCCGGCTCTATTCTGCCGCTGGGCGCGCCCGTCGAGAGCACGCACGACAAACAGCCGCTCGCCAATATCAAGGTCTATCCCGGCGCGGATGCGGACTTTACGCTCTATAACGACGACGGCACCACCTACGCCTACGAGAAGGGCGAGCGGCAGATCACCCACTTGCACTGGGACAATGCCAGCCGCAAACTTACGCAGGAAGGGGCGAAGGCTTGGGACGAAAGCCAGCAAAACCTGGTGGAGATCGTGGGAAGATAAGCAATCACTCCGGGACGTGGGTGTTTGCGTGAGCTGGTCTACAAGCCAAGCCGTTGCCGTACGCGGACGTAGCGTGCCGGCGCCGGCGGTTCTTGCTCGGCACTCCTGTCCACATGCTGGTGTAGCTCCCCGCAGGCCGGAAATGGCGAACATAGCCGGGTCGCACAGCCTAGAACAGCAGTTTCAGCCCAAGCTGGATTTGCCGGCTGGTGGATGCGGCGGTGATCACACCGGCAGTGGAACTTCGGACGGCGACTGCAGCCTGGTTCGCCGGTGTCCCCTGCGTCGGGCCGGAGGAGAAGACCACAGCATTCGGTGTCTGCAGATTCGTGTGGTTGAGCACGTTGAAGAACTCCGCCCGGAACTGCACACGGACCCGCTCGGTCAGGGGTGTTGTCTTCAGGAGTGAGAGGTCCCAATCGGCGTATCCAGGTCCCGTGAGAGTATCCCGTCCAAGATTCCCCACCGTTCCGTAGGCGGGTGCTGAGAAGGCAGCCGCATTGAAGAAATGCGCAACCCGCTGGGCGGTACTGCCGGAGGTATAAAGGGCACCGCGAAAAGCCGGATTCCGATCTGGGCGCACCGGGTTGCGCGTGTCGCCGGACCCTGTGGGGTTGTAGCCGAGCTGCGGCGAGAAAGGGAAGCCACTCTGGAAGTTAGCGATCGAGGCCAGCGTCCAGCCGGAGACCATGCGATCGAGCGCGCCGTTCGCATCCGCAAGAAACTGTTGCTGCCGCCCGACCGGCAGGTCGTAGGTGGCGTTGATCGCTGCATTATGGCGCACGTCCGTAGCCGCGGGACCGTAGTCGAGCATCGGGTTACGAGGATAGGACACAAAGGCGGGCGTATTCGCGGAAACACTGGTGTTCCAGGCCGAACCGTTGTCGAGGTTCTTGGCAAAAGTGTAGTTCGCGCGCAATTGAAAGCCATGGGAGAGTGCGCGCCGCAAGTCCAGTTCCAGAGCGTTGTAGTTACTGCGGCCCTGTGATACCCAAGACGTGGTGTTCGCAACTGCGGGGTTGGCCTTGATAGTGGTCGGGTAGTAGATCGTCCCGTCGGCAACACCCGGAGGGCAACTTACCGCAGCCGAGCAGTTCAGCGAGTTAGGTTCATTCTGGTCCTCTGAAAGTATCTGGTGGTAGCCATGCGACCCGACATAGCCGACGGTCAAGGAGGTTGCCGGCGCTATCTTCTGCTCCACCTTCAGCGTCCAGGAAAGCACGGCCGGCGTGGCGATGTCGGGCTGCACATTGGAAGGCGAAATCAGGCCGGCAGTGCCGCCCATGGGATTGGCGATCCGAACGTTGCTATAAGTGATGGTTGTGTTGTAAGGCGCAGACTGGTCGAAGCGATAGTCCAGATTGTCGAGCAGGGAATGGTGTATCCCGAACGAGGCAGTTACGGCAGTCCTGCCGGCTCCAGAGACATCCCACGCAACGCCCACGCGCGGTTGCGGCAGAAACTTAGCGCGGTTCTCAATCAGGCCGGAGGCGCCCACCGTTGGCGAACTGTCGATCACCGGAAGTCCCCCCGCCACAGGAGACGGCGTGAATCCATATACCGCCGCACGTCCCTGCGACTCGTTCCAGCCCGTCGTTGACTCGGAGCGCAAACCGGCACGTATCTCCAGCGTGGACTTCGGCTTCCACGTGTCCTCGAAATAAGCAGCCAGGAACAACGAGCGCCACCCGAGTTCCGTCGGCGAAGGCACAACGGTGAAGGTCTTCACTGTGCCGGCCAGGAACGTCGAGAGTGACGAGAACGAAGCCTGGCCATATTGATTCTGGGCGAGGTTATCGTTCGATTGCAGGCGCTGCAGCCAAACACCGGCTTCGATCTGATTCCGGCCGCGCGTGTAAAACACGTGATCATCCAACGTGTATAGATTGCGAGTGATCGCGTTATTCGAGCCCACGTTGGCTCCAGCACCGGTTACTTGAGAGCTGCCATTGGATGCAGTAGATCCCGCGATCACGATGGCGCCCGTCGGCCTGCCGCTCAGGAAGCTAGGCGTGGCCGCCTGGACCTCCGCCGGGATGCTGCCGAGAAAATAGAAGCTTGCCCGGGAGAAGCCAATCCGAAAGGTATTGAGCAGCCGCGGCGAGAAAACATGCTGCTCCTGCACGCTCAGCACCTGCTCTCTCAAATCCTCATCAATCAGCGATAAAGGGTTCTGCGTCGGAGTGTGGGCCATCGAATCGTCAATTGTGTAAACGGCAAACAGCAGATCATCCGGCGTGAGGTTCGCGTCAAAGCGAACCGTGCCGAAGTCTTCGCGAATGTGCTGGGTGGGTGAAGAAAACGCCTCGGCGATGCCGCTGCCAATCTCCGGGCCGTTGGCCACTGGCCACAGGTTCAGAAATGGCTTAACGCTATTAGCCGCCGCTGCACGGGACGCGACGTCCGGCACCAGAGTCACATCGGTGATGCCCAGGTTCTGCCGATACCCTTCATAGTTCCCGAACAGGAAGAACTTGTTCGGCCGGAGCGGGCCCCCAAGCGAACCACCGAAGTTGTTTCGCTGAAACTCCGGGATGTGACGCTGGTCGAAGTAGTTACGCGCGTCGAAGAAGGAATTGCGCAGGAACTCGTAGGCGGACCCATGCAGAGTGTTTGTACCTGAAGCGGTTACAATAGAAATCTGCGCACCCTGGCGCTTGCCATAGTTCGCTCCGTAGGTGTCAGCCAGCACGTTAAACTCGCGCACCGCATCCACCCCCAGCAACTGCCCGGAGGTGCCGCCGGGCGTCACATTGATCAGCGACGCCCCACTGTACTCGATTCCGTTCAGCAGGTACAGATTGTCCTGTGGGCGCCGGCCGGAGACAACGAACATACTCCCGACCGAAGAATTCGATGTCCCCACGGAGCCCGAACGCTGCGCCGAGTAGTTCACCGCACCCGGATTGAGCGTGATGAGCTGGTCGTAAGAACGGCCGTTCAACGGAAGCTCCTTCACCTGGCGCTCATCTACCAGCCCGGATGTCTGCTGTGTAGTGCCGTTGATGGCAGCCGGCGTGTCGGTCACGGTTACCTCTTCCGCCACGGCTCCGGCGCTCAGCGAAAGGTCGATGCGGATCGCCTGGCCGACCGTGACGTTGATACCCGTGCGGGTTTGCGGCGCGAAGCCTTCATGCGTGACCGCCACCGAGTAATGCCCGACCGGGATGGACGGCGCCGCATACGCCCCGGCGGAGTCCGTTAACACCTGGCGTTCGCTCCCGGTCTCCTGGTTGCGCAACACGACCTTTGCTTCCGGCAGAAACGCGCCGGTGGAATCGCTAACCAGGCCGCTGATTGTGCCGCCGACCACTTGGGCGTGGAGGCCCGCGGCCGGCGACAACAGAAGGGCAAAAGACAGAATGCGACGAAACATAGATCGGTCTCAGGAAAGGGAAAGCCAGAAGCCACGTCTGCAAAGAAGCGGACAGTCTGTCGTAAGCAGGATGGAAGACGGAGAGGCTTTTTAGCGGCGGCAACAACAACGCGCGGAGCACCTGGCGGGCTCGACGGGCGTGCGGAACTTATGCGAACTGGCTGAACTGGAAATCATGGAATCCCAAGTGCCTGCGTGTAGACGTCCTGCTGTTTGCAAACGGTTTGCTAAATGGGAACGGAGCCTGGAGCATCCGTAAGGTAGACGCTAAGCAGCATCGCGACAACAACAGCAACAACAGTGCGAAAGCGTACGATTGTTAAGCGCCATGAACGGAAATGTATCACACGGCGCGCTCAAGACAAGGTGCTGAGGACTTTTTCTGCGCCGGGGAACTCACCCAGGACGCAAATCGCAGGCCCATCATGTGCGTACTGCCAGCCTTTACCGGAGCGTATAGAGATACGCCGCTATGTCCCGCGCGTCCTGCCCGGTCACGCCCATCTCCGGCATCGCCGTGTTGGGTCGAATCTGCCGCGGATGCATGATCCAGGTTTCCAAGTTCTGTGGGCTGTTGGTCAGCATGCCCGCGATGTAGGTCCGCCGGCCCAGTGCAGTCAGCGGTGGCCCAACATTGGCGCGCGCTCCCGGAATCCCCGGGATGGTATGGCAGGAGCCGCATCCGTACTGCTGGATCTTCTGCTCGCCTACGCTGGCCCGCGCGCCCGGTCCAAGCCGCGGATCCTGCTGCGTCGCTCGCGAGCATCCCGCGACAAACAACCCGGCGCAGGCCATCATCGACAGAATGGAAACCCTAGTCATGCATGGGCCCGCTTTCGTGCAGAAGAGTATGGAGCTGCCCCAATCGCAGCCGCCGATCGGACTCCGCGAGCCAGCGCGCGAAGAGAACCAGCCCGATCACGATAAAGACCAGGCTCGCCGGAACCCACATGATCAGTCCGCCGATCTGCTGGTCCTGGAGCGGCGAGAGATGCCAGGCAGCCGTCCTGCCCGCGTAGATCGGATACCACAGCACAGTCGAAAAGGTAAGCAGAGCGCCCAGGGCGCCGCAGTGCATGGCTGTTCCGAACACATAGAACACGCCTTCTCCGCAACTCATCGCAGACGCGCCGATACCGTACAGTGCTGACCAGAACAGCAGCGCACTCAGGAAAAAACTGAGGTGCTGCGCCGCATGCACCCAGTCACTGCGCACGCTCGCCTGGTACAGATACGGCAGGTGCCATCCCCATAAAGCGATCGCATGCACCAGCCAGGCTACGAGGGGCAGCATCAGCAGCCGTGACATGCGCCAGCGAGTGACATCGCGCATAAAGCCGCCCAGCCCGGCCCGCCCCCGTGGGGAAAATGCCCACAGGCAGGTGGTGCCCGGATGCGCGGCCGCCATAAGCGGCGCAGCGACCAGGATCAGCAACTCATGCTGCAGCATGTGAGCGCTGAAGAGTTGCTCGCCCAGTTCATGCAATGGCGACACCAGGCTGAGCAGCAGTGTGACCCACCCTGCGGCAAAGCTGACGTGCCTCCACCAAAGCCTGCGCGCCCCGCCGCGCCGCAGCGCTCCAGTGAGGTACAGCGCGCCCAGCAAGAGCAGCGGCGCCACCACTCCGGGCTCCCAACGCCAGTTGTCCCAATGCCAGAATGAGCCCGGCCGCAGCGTACTTTCTTCCACATGCAGGGCGAGCATTGGACTGATGGCCAGGGAAGCGAGTGTGCAGGTCATGGCAGCATTAGTCGCACGGCTGGAGTATCACTACGGCGAGTGTGCCCGCGATCGTCAGCAGGGCACAGAACAGACACAGCGCAGCGGCCATATGCAGCATGAAGATGCGGCGGTCCCGCTTGATGGGCGGATCCTCCACCGCTGCAAGCAGCCCACGCGTGGAGTTTGCAATGTAAACACCGGAAGCGCAGATCAGCAGATCAACCACCATCACCACAAACAGGGTGAACTTGCCTCGCGCCTCGCACGCATAGTGAGCCACCGTGTAGCCAACCACCGTGTTGATGGCCGCTGCCAGCGGACCAAGCAGCAGCCCAATCCACAGGCGATGGTCTACCGCCTCCGCAGTCGGGCTTTCTCCGGGTTCGGTCTGCGCGCTCGTCATGAACGTAACCACCGCGGTGCCCAGTAAATGACCAGATAGATCGGGATCCAGGCGATCACCACGAAGTACCAGTAGCTGGCGTTCTCGGCGGCGTCCATGAATCGCTTGCCTTCCACATTCGGCGTAAAGAACAGGACCGTCAGCACCACGCTGTCCGCCCAGTCCGTCAGCAGGTGAGCCACGTGCATCCCCATCAGAAACCAGACTGCGGAACCATAAGCCGTCAGGCTCCAGTCGCAGTTCAGGTGCTTCAGCTCGAAATAGCGCACGACCAGGTTCGCCAGCCCGATGAGCGTCATGATCACCAGTCCGATCTGCACTGCGCGCAGATCTCCCTTGTGCGCACGTCTCCGGTACCACTCGTTGGGGATCACACTCAACAGGAAGATCGCCGTGTTCAGCGTTCCCCAGAACAGGTCCGGGGGCAACGCGCCAGGCGGCCAGGTGGCTGAGCGTGAGTGCAGATAGAAATAGGCGACGATGGCGAGTGCGAAGACGGTGCCTTCGATCGTCATCATGCCGATGATGCCCCACCACGTAATACTCCGCGTGCCGAAGATGACGTTCGGCAGCTGCGAAACATCCAGAACCGCGCGGCGCTCTAGCGCTTCTGCCATTTGTCTCTCGCCCGGCGCCGTGCGGCGGCCTGTTTGTCTGGCCAGAACCAGCCGATCATCGTGATTGCCACCGGCACCAGTCCGATGGTGAAGCCGATCGGCCGGAAGATGCTGGCGATGAACATGAACGACGTGGCTACCGCCGCCCAGAAGGGCCATGCCGTCGGAGCAGGGAACTCATCGACACCGTCCGGCTCCGCGTCCAGCGTGCGCGTGGTCAGGAACGAGCGGCAGTCCTGGTGCAGCCCCACTACGATCGGCTGGTTCGGCGCCGCGTCCCACAAGGCTTCCCGTCCGTTCACGGTTGGCAACTCGACGAAGTTATACGGCGGCGGAGGCGAAACGGTCGCCCACTCCAGCGTGCCCGCCTGCCAGGGATTCGAGCCGGCCATAGCACCGTGACGCAGGCTGCGAAATACGTTCCACAGAAAGATCGCCACGGAAGCAAACAGCAGCAGGTAACCCGAGGACGCCACCTGGCTCAGGTGCGTCCAGCCCATGTGCGGCGGATAGGTGTAGACGCGTCGCGGCATGCCCCGCAGCCCAAGCAGGTGCATCGGGAAGAAGGTGATATTGAAGCCAAGAAAGAAGAGCCAAAAGCTCCAGAACCCAAGCTTCTCACTCAGCATTCTCCCGGTGATCTTGGGGAACCAGTAGGTAAGTCCGGCGAAGAGTGGGAAGACCGCTCCACCAATCAGTACGTAGTGGAAATGGGCCACCACGAAGTACGTATCGTGCACCTGCAGATCGACCGGCACCGAGGCCAGGAACATGCCCGTCATGCCGCCCATCACAAAGACGAAGAAAAATCCCAGCACCCACCACATGGGTGTTTTCAGCACAACCTTGCCGGTGGCGACCGTCGCCAGCCAGCAGAAGATCTGGGCACCGCTCGGAATCGCAATCATCATGCTCGCTGCGGTAAAGAAGCTTTCGCCCATCTGCGGCAGTCCGGTAGCGAACATGTGATGGACCCACAGCCCGAACGCGATAAAGCCGGTCGCGATGAGCGAGAGCACCAGCGCGAGATAGCCGAAGATATGACGCCGCGTGAACGCGACCAGCACAGTCGAAACAATCGCCGTGCCCGGAATGAAGATGATGTAGACCTCGGGATGTCCAAACCACCAGAACAAGTGCTGATACAGCAGCACATCTCCGCCTGCGGATGGGTTGAAGAACTGCGTGCTCGCCGTGCGGTCGAGCAGCAGCATGGTGCTCGAGACCACCACGCCGGGCATGGCGAAGATCACCATGAACGCCGTGACCACTTGCCCCCACACAAAGATAGGCATGCGGTTCAGCGACATGCCGGGGGCGCGCAGGCGGAAGGCCGTGACCACAATCTCCACTGCAACGGCGAGAGCCGATACTTCAGTGAAGGTGATCATCTGCGCCCAGAAGTCCGGGCGCTTCCCCGGTCCGTAGTCGGGACCAGAGAGCGGCACATACGCGAACCAGCCGCGGTCTGCACCTGTGTTCGTGAAGAACGCGGCGAACAGCATAATCCCGCCGAACAGGTACAGGTAGTAGCTGTACGCGTTCAGCCGGGGGAAGGCGATGTTGCGCGCGCCCACCATCATCGGCACGAAATATACGCTGAGAGCCTCAAACATCATCGGCACCGCAAAAAGGAACATCATCGTGGTGCCGTGCATCGTGAAGACCTGGTTGTACAGGTCCGGGCCGAGGATGTGCGCCTCGGGGAAGGCCAGTTGCAGCCGCATCGCTCCAGCTAGCAACCCGGCCAGCAGGAAGAAGACAAACGCCGTCACCATGTACCGCTTGCCGATCGAGGTATGGTGCACGTGCTTGAACCAGCCGAAAAAGCCCGAGGGCTCACGCCAGATGGTCTCCAGTTGCCGCGCGTGCTCGGTTTGTGCCAGCAACTCCGGTGTGCGTGGTCCCAGGGCGGCAGTGCTCATCGCAGCGTCTCCAGGTAAGCGAGCAGGTCCTGCAGGTCCTGCGAGGGTAGCGGATTGGGCGGCATGCGCGACCCCGGCTTCACGCTCTGGGGGTTGCTGATCCAGCCGGCGAGATTGCCGACATTGTTGGCCAGCGTGCCGGCGCCAATTGATTCACGGCTGGCCAGGTGTGTCAGATCCGGCCCGATGCGCGCCGCTGCTGTCGTGCCCCGAATGGTGTGGCACATCACGCAGGCATGCGTCAGGAAGACACGCTGTCCATGCGCCGTCTGCGGGTTGGTCGGGTCCGGCGCAGGCTGCGCCTGCGCATTCGTCCAGGCCAGGTACTGCGCCATCGGCTCCGCGACCACGTAGAACGACATGTGCGCGTGCTGCTCACCGCAGAACTCGGCGCACTGTCCGCGCCATCGCCCCGGCTGGTCCACCTGGAACCAATACTCCTGCTGATAGCCCGGAAGCAGATCGCGCTTGCCGTGAATGTTGGGCGCCCAGAAGCTGTGGATCACATCGCGCGAGGTCATCTGCAGCTTCACCGGCACGCCCGTCGGAATGTGGAGCTCGTTGGCGGAGTCGAATATCCTGTCCGGCTCACCGCTGGAATAGTTGAGCTCCCACCACCATTGGTGTCCGTACACATTGATAGTGACCGGGTTCGGTTTCACCAGCGCTGCCGTTGCCCGGCTGGTCAGAAAGCTCCCCACCAGCATCACGAAGAGCAGGATGACCGTGCCGGCCATTGCGCCGATCACGGCCTTGTTGGCAAAGCTGTCGCTCGCCTCGTCCGTCGGCATTGGCGGCGGCATGTCCGGACGGTCATGCCGCCGTCGAGCCACCGCCACCACCAGCCCGATCATCACGAGTGCGTACACAATCGCCGTGATCCAGAACGTGAGCGCGAACTGGTGCTCAATATGCGCAGCCTGCGGGCCCACCGGGTCGAGCGCAGAGTGGTTGTCCTGGAACCCCGGCACGGCGAGCACCGCCACTGCCAATGCCAGCAGCGCGTTCATTTCTCCGGCCTCGCCAGTGGTTGCTGCGATTCGTCCGTCGGATGCTCCTTCGGCTCTGCCTGCTCTGCCTTGGTCACCGGCATCTCGTCGCTACGCGAGGGCGCAACGTCACTCGGGAGTTGCCCACTCATCGACCGGACGTACGCCACCAACTCCCATACCTGGTAGTCCGGAATCTTTCCCGCAAAGGTCGGCATCCCGTTCGGGCGGCCCTGCACAATGGTGGCGTGGATCTGCTCTGGCCGGCTCCCGTAAATCCACTTCGCATCCATCAGCGCGGGACCGATTCCGCCGCCGCCGTGCTGGTGGCACCCCGCGCAGTTGTAGGCCTCAAACAGGCGCTTGCCCTCGCTGACGGCGTAGGCACTGTTCGCGTACTGGCTGTAGGTCGGTGGCGGCGACTGCATCTGCCCAACATGCAATGCACTTACCTGTACCGCATCCACCGGCTGCGAGCTGATAGCGCCCGGGTCAAAGACGCGCCGCTCCCGCTGACACCCGGGCAACAGCACCAGCAAGCCTGCACTTGCGACGAAGCTGATAGCCAATCTCATGAGACACCGCCAGGAGCCATCGGCAGAAGCGGCACCCCGTACTCGCTCAGGATGTGGTCAATGGCGCCTTTTTCGCGTTCGATTGCACGGGAAAGCTGTGCTCGCAGCGCAGTGTCTCCGCGATGCACCCCGATCGTCATGTCGAAGACCATCGGCACGCCGGCATCGACCGGCGGTGACACTGGCTCAAGCTCCAGCGCTAGCCTCTGTCGTTGGTTGTAGTAGCCCGCCAGCGGCCCCCATACCACGGCCAGCCCGACCCGTTTCTCGGCCACGGCCCGCACCACTTCGCCCGCCTCTTTCCCAAACGACCCATAGCCGACGAGCTGTGCTGCATGTCCGCTCCGCACCAGCGGGAGCGACGGCGGAGACAGGTCCTCTTCCATCACCTGCAGACCGATCCGCTTTGCATTCAGTTGCGGATCGCTGAAGGACGCAATGTGCAGGTGATCTTGCCGCCGCGTCACGAAGACATAGGTAGAGCGGTAGTATGGCTCTGTTGTCAGCAGGCCACGCATGCCGGACGGAACGCCCATCATCACGTCACAGGCGCCCCGGTTAAATTCTTCACGCACAAAGCCGCGCCGTGCGCGCGCCCAGACAAACGCCGGCCTGCGGCCCATCTCCCGCGCCAGCAGGGCACCAATCTTGTTATCAAACCCGCTGCGGTTCTGGTGGGAGTAGGGCAGGTTGTCAGGATCGGCGCAGATACGCAGCGCCTTCTTCTGTGCCAGTCCCGGCAGGGAAGCGAGCGCCATCAGCCCCACTGCCATGCAGGCTCCGACGCGGCTAGGGAAGCGCAAAGACATAGAGCATGCCTCCCTTGGTGGTCACCTTCGGCAGATCGCGCATGGCGCTGCCCCAGCCATTGGCGGCCGTGTCGTCGCGCGTATCCAGGTCGCCGGACACGATCACCCCCGGCCACCCGCCTATTCCGGAAAGAATCGCCACGTACTGTTTCCCGTCCGGCCCGCGATACGTAACCGGCTGGCCGATAATGCCCGACCCAGTCTTGAACTGCCACAGCAGGTTGCCGGTCTTCGCGTCCACCGCCTTGAACCATCCATCCATGGTGCCGAAGAACACCAGGTCGCCGGCGGTCGTCACCGTACCGCTCCAGATGGGAAACTTGTCCTTGATCTTCCACACCGGCTTCGCCCCGATCGGGTCCCAAGCGGTCAGCTCGCCCATGTTGCCGCCCGGCCCGGCGTAGTACTTCACGTTCACCCCGATGTACGGCGTGCCGGCAATGTAGTTCGGCGAGAGCCCTTCTTCGTCCATGCACATGTTCTCGTGCGGGATGTAGACCAGGCCGGTCTTCGGCGAAAACGACGCAGGCTGCCAGTCCTTGGCCCCCGGCGCCATGGGGCAAACGTCATGCACCGTCTGCCCGGTGCGGATGGCCTTCGCCGCTACGTGTTTCAATTGTCCGGTCTGCAGGTCTACGCCGGTCGTCGTGTTGATGTATACGTAGGGACTCGCCTGCAGCACCTGGCCCGTCGCGCGATCGATCTCGTATACGTAACCGTTACGGTCCGGACGAATCAGCACCTTCCGCGTGCTGCCCTGGAATGGCAGATCGAGCAGGATGTCCTCGTTGATGCCGTCCCAGTCATACAGGTCGTGGGGCGACATCTGGTAGAACCAGACCGCCTCACCTGTGTCAGGATCCCGTGCAAAAACCCCCGCCGTCCATTTGTTGTCTCCGGGCCGGACCTCCGGGTTCCATGGACCGGGATTGGCGGTGCCGTAATAGATGAGATTCAGCGACGGATCGTAGGCGAGAAATCCCCATGCTCCGCCGCCGCCGATTTTCCAGGCGTCGGCCGGCCAGGTCTTCACTCCCAAATCCTGCCCGCGGTCGCTCTGGTAATAGGGTTTAAAGCGCGGTCCGATCAGAACATCCTTGTCCGGCCCGGTGTGATACGCCCGCCACACCAGCTTCCCGGTATTGATGTTCACCGCCGACATCCAGCCGCGGATGCCGAACTCGCCGCCGCTTACGCCCACAAACGCCTTGTCATGCACCACCATGGGCGCCATGGTGATGCTCTCGCCCTTCTGAATGTCGGCCAGGTGCGTCTTCCATAGCTCTTTGCCGCTGTTCGCATCCACCCCGACCGTGTAGCCATCCAGGGTGTTGTAGATAATCTTTCCGTCGGCAAAGACCGCTCCGCGATTCACCCAATCGCAGCAGGCCACGCCCTTGGCCGCGCGGGATGGGTTTGGATCATACTTCCACTTCATCGGTGCGCCGGGCTTGGTCAGGTCCAAGGCGAACAGCGTGTTCGGCCAGGGAGTCACCACGTACATCGTGTTATTGACCACGATCGGCGCTGCTTCCTCCCCGCGGTCCACGCCGGTCGAAAACGTCCACGCCAGCTTCAGGTTTTTGACATTACCCGTGTTGATCTGGTCCAGCGTGCTGTACCGGGTGTTGGCATAGTCCTTGGAAGCGCGTACCCACTGCCCATCGTCCTTTTCAAGCTGGCCGGAATAGGCGTGCAGGTCGCCCTTCTGCGCCGGCTCAGGATTCTGGGAAGGGCCGAAGTTATGGCAGCCGGTGAGCATGAGCGCCAGAAACGCTGCTGAGAGGACAGGCAGCGGGAGAATTCGCCGACCGGAAGAGAGCGTAAAGGATTGCACGTAGCCCACTGGGTGATCCCGACCTGCTGTACTCCGATTCCTGAATACAACACCGGGATGCTTGTCGTGGAATGCTGCGCAATTTGGCACTGCCCGAGGAACCACATCCAGCAATGGTCGGGTCGAACCAGCCGCCCGGTTCTGGCGTCCTGATTGACTGGCGAGTTCAGCTCGCGATCGTGCCTACAGGTGTCGTTTCGCCGGACTCAGCTTTCGGCCCGAGCACATCGCGCATTACGCCTGCGAGGTCCCGGAGCGCCTGGGCTCCATCGCCGTAGTAGCTTGAACCGTGCATCGTCGCGAGCGTCTTCGGCTCACGTTCCGCTAACGACTCGAGTACGCGTCCTGTGTGGTGCGTGTATGGCACGTAATTCGCGAACGGCCCCGACTCGCTTTCCAGTAGAGCGTCTTTGCACCGTTCGATAATGCTCTTGTCCGTCGTCGCTTCCCGGTGGCCCCATTGGTGAAACAGGTCGGAGCAGAATAGTGTTCGTTCTGATTCCTCAAAGAGAACGCCCGCATCCCAGCCGTGCGGTACATGCGGCGTCGGTAGAAAGCGAAACCGGTACTGGCCAGTGGAAAGAAGATCATCCCTGCTGAGGGCGCGAGCAGGGCGGATCGCGAAGTCGTTGACGCTTACCAGCGCGCCGACCAGCCCGCAGACCGGTTGTGCGGCCGGAGCAAGCGCAAGCCACTCATTCAACGCGCCGCATTCGTCCGACTCGAAATGGCTGAACCCGATATGCCTGATCTTTGAGATATCGATCACTCGTCCGATCTCTTCGCGTAACGCAGGAAACATCCCTCTCAGCCCTGCATGAAACAGAAGGGGTTCGTCATCCTTCACGAGAAAATGGCTGAACTCCAGGTTGATATCTGGAACGAACATAGAAATGCGGTATACATTCGCTGCAATCTCTGTCGTAGTCACCACGGGTGCATCTCCCTCCAAGTCCATACCCCAGAACTTCGACTCCATTGCTAGAATGCCGCCGCGCGGATCCCATGCGCACGGCATAACTCCAGGGTCCTCACTCCCGCCTCATGCTGCTCAACGTACGATGGTCTGCTCTTCGCTGAACCGCTCTTCATCCCCCGTCCTCACGTTCAATGTGAGAGAAACCCAGTTTCATCTGGCAAAACCAGCACCTACCACTTAGCCCACAAGATTCAATGACCAATGACCTGTACCACCTCCTTGTCCGGAGCGCTCCACGCCGGGGCACCCTCATGTGTCAACTGCTGTCGCGCGTTATCCCAATGGAGCTTCGTGATCGTGCTGCCGCCCTTCTCGTAAGAGTAGGTCGTGCCGTCATCGGAAAAGAGCGTAAACTCTGCATTCGCTCCGGGATAGACGCGTACAGAAGCAATCGCCTGCTTCTGCTGTGCACTTTGTACGGGAGATCCCAACGGCACGATGGACCCTGCCCGCACAAACAGCGGAATCGTATCGATCGGAGCGTTGGCCGTAATCGTTTGTCCACCCTTCAGCCGTTCATTGGTCCAGTAGTTGTACCAGTCACAGCCGGCCGGTAGATACACTTTCCGGCTCGTCGCCCCCTGCTCAGTTACCGGCGCGACGAGAAATGCCGGTCCGAACATATACTCGTCCCGAATATCGGAGACGTTCGGGTCGTTGCCGAAGTCCATAAACAGCGCGCGCATGAACGGAGCACCGTTCTGATATGTTCCGTAGGCCAGCGAGTAAGTGTAGGGCAGTAACTGGTATCTCAGGCGCAGATATTTGGCAAGGATCGGTTCGGCCTGCTTGCCGTACGACCATACCTCGTTATGGTTCCTCTCGCCGTGAGCGCGCATCACCGGCTGGAAGGTTCCCCACTGAAACCAGCGCACAAATAACTCTGGGTAGTCCTCGTAGCCATCCACGGTTCCGCGTGCATCCGAGGGATCAATCAACGGGGTATGTGCGGCGTGGTAGCCCGGGTAAATGTTGGGCGAGAAGAAACCGGCGATGTCCGTATCCCAATACGGCATGCCGGTTGCCGTAAAATTCAAGCCGGCAGGGATGGAACGCTTCAGCATGTCCCAGGTCGAAGTAATGTCACTCGACCAGAACACCGTCCCGTTTCGCTGAGCCCCGAGATATGCCGCGCGGGCAAGAATCATGACGCGTCGGCTATCTCCGAAGTCGCGCCGGAATCCCTCGTATACGGAGGCCGTATGAAACAAGGGATATATGTTGTAGTAGCGAGTTCCTGAACCGATCGAAAAGAAGTCCTTCGCCGGATCGATGTCCGGCTCCGTCTCGTCCAGCCAGATGTAATCAAAGCCGTACGGCTTGATGTACCGGTCTCTGATGGACTCCCAAAACCATTTGGCTGCTGCGGGATTCGTAGTATCTATATTCGGGCCAATTGTATCCTTGAAGCCACCCAGATCAGGCTTGCCGTCGGCCGTGTGGATGAGCCAGCCTTTCTCGCGAAGCATGTCATAGAACTGCGTCCCGGGAGCGAAATGCGGCCAAACGCTGAGTAGCGTCCGGATATCCATTGAGTGCAACTGCTTATTCATGGCAGCCGGATCGGGCCACCGGGCCGGGTCCAGATCAAGCTCGCCCTGCCTGGTCATATTGAGAAAGTCCACAACCAGAACGTCCAGCGGCAGTTGCCGATCGCGATACTCCTTCGCAACTGCCAGGAGCTGATCCTGCGTGGGATAAATGGCCTTGCTCTGGATATAGCCATAGGTCGCCCTTGGCAACATATGGGTGACCCCGGTTAAGTCACGATATCCTTTGTAGATCTCGTCGCTTTTATCTCCCGCGATGACAAAGAATGACACGCGATCGCCGACCTCTGAAGACCACACGTTCTGCTGGTTAAAACCGAGGTCCACCGTGGTCTTGGAAGGGTTGTCCCAGATCAAGCCGTAACCGCGGCTGGATACCATGAACGGGACACAGACATTCTGTCCACCTATCGAAGAATAGTCATGCCAGCAGTTGATGCGGTGATCTCGCAGATCGAGAACACCCTGCTGCTGTTGACCTAAGCCGTAATAATGCTCTCCAGTGGGCGAATTGAACGTTGCTGAGACACGGTAACCCGGATCTTTCTCTTCCTGATTCGCGTCATTCCCGTTTGCCGCTTCAGATCGATTGGGGATCATGTTCCAGTTCCACATCGTCAGGAGCGGAGTTCCCGAAGAAGTCGTTATGGTGACCGTGTCGTTCTTCGGCCCGTTCCTGTTCTCACCGTGGCCGAAGTACTTCTCTCTCAGCGACTCATTCAGCTCGTCCAGCGGCATGCGATGCGGCATTTGCGATTGCGGCAACTTGTCTGGAGTAATATGAATGACCATTCGCGCCGAGCGGAAGACATCATTCCCGCTGGAGTCCTGCTGGTGAGTCCAGTCACCCATCGATGGCTTCCCCACAAATCCATACCCGGGCGGCGCAACGGCCGCTTCCTTGGTCTTGCTGAAGGTGATGACGAATGATATTAGGCGCGTAAGGCTCCAGCACAATCGCCCTGTCAGTACGGTCGAGAACGAAGCTGTCATTCTGAGCCAGAATCGGGAGACTTCCTGCGGCAAGAAATCCAGTAAGAAGCAGGATTGCTGCGCGGACATGCGGGCCTACATGTTTCATTCGTCCTCTCCTGTCAATGGCTGCGCCTGAAATCATCCCCACCGCTCTTACCTCTGGATGAGAAGCTCAGGGCGCCGTGTTATTCCCACTCTTCTCTAGGAGTTCAATGTAGCCGAGCAGTGCTCCCCAGTGGTAGAAGCGGTCACTGTTTGCGACATCATCACCGGTTCCTAGAATTGCGTTGTAATTTTCATGGACGTGTCCTTTGTCTCGCCACTCCTTAAGAAAGAGTGCGTAGGACTTCTCTGCGAACTCACGGCGAACATTCCCGTCATCGTAGTTTCGAAGCCCGAGATAAACCAGGTAATTCATGGGTCCCCAGATTCGTCCGCGCCAGTAATTCTGATCGGGAAATGCTGGATCGTCCCGGGCTATCGAGGGGATGACCCATTCGCCCCAGAACTCGCGCGGATTTTCCAGGTGCTTCTGAATCATCGTCTGCGCCTGGGCGGGGGTCGCCGCGCGTGCCAGCATAGGGTAGAAGTTGGTAGGTGACAACCGGGTACTGAACTTCCCTGTGCGGAGGTCCTTATTTAGAAATATCCCTATGTCGGCATTCCAAAGCGTCTGGAGCTGTCGGCCGTAGCGCAGGCTTCGAGCGCGAAGCTCTCTCGCCTCATTGGGACGCTGCAGCGTGTCCGCAATCGTCGCGAGCGCGTCACAATCGGCGATATACATGCTCATGAGCCCGACATCGGCGAACTCCAGCAGGCCTCTGCCCTGGTCATAGCTTGCGGTGTCGTACATCGGACTGTTATCCAGTCCGGACTCAAGGATTGCCCCAGCACGCGTACCGCGAGAGGAGTCATCGAGGTTTCCCGGTGGGTTCGTTCCATTGCTTCCCCAAACCAGGTACCCGTCCAGATCGCGGTGCTGAGCCCACCACCGGTTCCAGGCCAGGAGTGCAGGAAATGTATCTTCCAGAAACCAGCGGTCCTTGAACTTCCGGTACAAGCCAAGCACCGTAATCCCGCCCACCGGTGGTTCAGAGCGGTCGAAGCTCTTCCAATTTCCAGCGCGTGCATAGTTTGGAACGAAGCCCTCTGAAGTGGCCCCACGAAGGGTCTCAATCGCATCCGCGTAGGCTAGATCGCGATCACCCACGGACGCCATAGTAGCCGCAAACAGTGTGTCCCAGTCGAACAGAACGTAACCGCCCCATTCAACGCTCCAGACTCGGCTCACCGGAGAGACAACGCGCTCCTTCTCGGGCTCGTAGGTGGTGTCCCAACCGAGCGTGGTTTCGATAGCATCCACGATGGGCTTTATGTCTGGGCGCGTGGGCAGCGAGCGCTCGTATTCACTATGTTGCCGCTCGATGGCAGCTTGCACCTGGGGCAGCGTTCGCCGGACTCCTGTGCTGATGGCTACCGGTGCTGTGAGGTCGGCTGCAAAGTACGGGCCGCCTACGGGAAGCCCCACATTTCTATGCTTGTGAGTCTCGCCCGATCCTTCGCAGGTACAGTAGACTCGGATGCTACGCCCGGGAGCGTTCGCCAGGATGGAGCTGCCCTCGCGAGTTACGGTTCCCGGCCTGTTCCAAAGAAAGTTGACAGAAATAACCAGCGTAGGCGGGAGTGCTGTCTTAGACTCGGACGGCAACGGTGTGGCTAGGACTACAAGATCCTGGCCGTCATGTGCGCTCTGTACGCGCCAGCTATGGTCCTTCCACGTCACGCGAAACTCTGTATAGCTGCCATTCCATGAGTGCGGTCCAGGAAAGACCCGTTCGGCATCTGGCCTGAGCCGCCCGATAAGAACCTCGCGAAGGAAAGCCTCATTCGACTCCGTGGTGTTGTGTTTTAGGCCGAGGTGAACAGCGAGTGCCTCGGGTAGTAGCACCTCCGTAGCGATACTGTTCACATCCCAGGTGTTCCACCCGTGCGCGAGCCGCTGCTGCACGGCTCTGTATTGCGGTGAAAGCGGGCGGTCCGTTGTCTCTGCGATCGCGCTGCTCGGATATTTACTCCCGGGCAGCCCATCGCCGCTCTGGGCGTTCGCAAGGAGGCAAAGAGCACTTGCGCCGAAGCCCAGGCACAAACCCGCGAGCGCCTTACCGCGAAGCAATCTGCCACTTGCCGATGCCATCGCCTGAACCCGATCGTGCGTGCCTGCTTCAGGTGCCTTCAATGCGCAGTTCGTGAGAGCGTGGTCCCGCCTCAGAAACTGCCCCGGATGTGCAACTGGATGCTTCGTCCGCCTGAAAGCCTCTGCAATTCGGTCGTTGATTTGCCGAAGAGCGAGGAAGAGAGATCTGAGTTCACCCCGTTCAGATTGACCCGATTGAACAGATTGAAAGCCTCAGCCTTGCCCTCGAGGTGAAGCCGCTCTCCTCCGAACCACTTCGTCGAAAAAAGCTTGGCGACTGCGAAGTCGAAATTGTTATAGCCGGGCTGGTCGTATGTGTTTCGCCCGAGAGACCCTTCGCTTCCAAGCGCAGGCGGCGCGAAGGCGGTCGCGGGGAAGAGTCCGGTGATGAATTTACTTCTCGGCTGCCCGCTCAGGTGTGCCCCAAAACCGGGAACGTTGGGCACATCGTAATTCGAGCCATCCGCGTTGTAGTCACCGCCGGTATTGCCGATGACCTGGCCGCCCGGACCGTAGACCGGATTGAAACCGGCGCTTGTGTAAACCGTGAAGGGCAGGCCCGTATGAAACAACCAAAGACCGCCGATTTGCCAACCGCCCAGAATGTTCTTCTCCAACCCATTGGCGAAATTGTTCGGCAAGGTCCATGTGCCATCTATCGAGAGCTGCTGACGTATGTCGTAGTCGGATCGTCCGTACTGTGCCGACAGATCTCCATTGCGGATCACCGAGGTACTCGTGGTGATCGCTCCGGCGTCAAGCGAACCTGAGTTGCTGAACGTGTCGAGCGCCTTACCGAAGGTGTAAATGCCACGGAGGTTGAATCCGTGTGAGAGCAGACGCGTCATCGTCACAGAAGCGTAGTGCCCGACAGAATTGCCGTCGGAGGTTCCGTAATTGATTGCACCAAAATTCGGATTGAGACGCGTGAGCACACCTTTGTTCACAATAAGATCACCCGCAAAACGATTGGCGTCCTGGTTGAACACGGGCAGGTGGCGCGCCGCCGATGCAGAATAATTTACCTCAGCCACGAGCGTGTTTGAGAACTGGTGCTGCAGACTCAGCGACCACGCAAGCACCTGGGTAAGCTTGTAGTTTGGAGAGTAGCCCCCCAGAGATGCGCGTTGACCGTCGATCCCGCCACTCGGATTTATCACAACATTCCTGGTATCCACGACAGGACAGGCTATAGTAAAGCCGGTGGGCGGACTGCAAAGCTGAAAATGCGGCGTGGGTTGCCCCTGGTAGACGCTGAGCGAAGGCGTGTAGACGTTGGGAAGATTTCCCGCAGTAATATCCGTGATGTGGATGTAAGGCGGCTGGTCGGCAAACATGCCAAATCCACCACGCAACGCGGTTCGGCCTGTACCGAATACGTCGTAAGAGAACCCTACGCGCGGCGTGACCTGCCAGATAGTATGGTCGAGCACGTGATTGCTTGGCTGCAGCCCCGCGACGCCATTCGCAATCTGCTCATAATAATTCGCCCCTGGCCCGAACCGGAAATTCGTCAACGGCGGGGTGAGGATCGCGAAGAAGTTCGCCATGCTGTCGTAACGAAGCCCGGCATTGAGCGTGAACCGGGGTGACACTTTCCAGTCATCCTGCACAAAGATGCCAGTGACCAGGGCGCGGTAGCGGCGATTGTACGGAGCTGCGGAGTGCGTGAGCAGACTTACCGGCGTCCCGTTTTCAGAAGTCGGTTCGTCCTGTACAAAGTCCAGCAGACTGTTGAAGTTATAAGTGGGTCGATTGAATGCGCCGCTTTGGCTATCAACCTCGCGAATATTGTCCTGCTGGAAGCCAAACCTCAGCGTGTGCGTCTTCACGGATGCCGTGAGAACATCCCGCCAGCCGATCGTTGTTTGTGTGAAGTTTCCAGGGCCCCAGTTGGAGAAACCCTGCAGGCCGGTCACATTGATATAGGGAATGGCATCCGCGGCGACGGGCAGGTTGGAGCCAAATGGACGGATCATGTTCGCGCCGAGTTCGTTGAGGAGCTTCGGCGAGAAAGTGTGCGTCCAGTCGATGTTCACAAAATCAGAACTGTTCGCCTGATTGAAATTCAAAGCCGGACGCGGCGTCGCGCTTACCGAGGTATCGTAGGTGCGCATCACTTCGCCGTAGATGCGATCGTTGCTGCCGATGTAGTAGTCACCGCGGCCACTCCATTGGTATCCGTTCTTCGGGATGGAGTAACTGATGTTGGCGGTGCCCAGCACAGGGAGATTCGACGGAATGTTCGGAGGTAGCGGGAAGTAGCCGGTAACCTGGCTGGCAGTGGAGAAGTTGCTTGTCGGGTTTGACAGCGGCGGCGCGGCCTTCAGCACCTGTGTGCCGACATTGTTGGGAAGATTGGTCAGGGCCCAATTGAGAAGATCCGGCGTTTCTACCGTGTATGCGCTTGCGCTCACAGTGCTGGAGCGGAGCACGTCGATGGCGCCGTAAAAGAACAACTTGTTCCGGATGATCGGCCCACCGGCGGTGATGCCCATCTCCTGCCGTTTGAACGTAGGTACGCTGCTCTGGAACTCAGTACGCGTAACCAGGTTGTTGTTCAGAAAATAGTAGTCGCCAGTGCCGTGGAACTGATTCGTTCCTGACTTCGTGAAGACATCGACAGTGGCACCGCCGTTTCTTCCTTTCCCAGCATCGAAATTATTCGTCCGTATATCGATCGACTGGACAATCTCCGGATTCGGTGAGATGGACGTGCCGCCCGCACGGGATGGAGTATCCGTGTAAGCTCCGTCGATCTGGTATCCATTCTCTTCCTGACGGAGGCCAGCGGCGTTGATATTGATTGCGTATTCGTTGGTATAGTTGTCGGTCGAGTTAGTGCCGCTGCCGGTCATACCCGGCGTGAGGCTGGCCAATCCATAAACGTTCTGTCCGCCAAGCGGGGTCACACTGACGGTCTGCTCTGAAACGACCGATCCCGTCGTCGCGGCAGTCAGATTCACAGTCGCTGAGGTCGCAGTCACTGTAACCTCAGTTGAAGTGGAACCCAGTTTTAAAACAGGTGCCAGCGTGCGGATCTCCGCTACCTGCAGTGTCAGATTATTCTGCTGATAAGTGTCAAACCCCGAGGACACAATCCGTAAGTCGTAAGTCGAAGCTCCTATGCTGTCGATCCGAAAATAGCCCGTATCATTGGTAGTGGTCGAACGGGTGGCGCCGAGGCGGGTATCCGTGATCGTCACCTTGGCCCCGGCAATCACCGCGCCGGAACTGTCGTGGACCGTGCCCTCAATACCGCTCGAAAACTGCGCGAGCGCGGGAAGCGCAATGGTAAGCAGCAGCAGAAGCAGGCTGACTCTGAAGTGGAGTATGTTCCGCACCGTGATACCTCCCTGGAGGGACAACACCTGACGCGTTGAGACGGCGGTTTTTGGGGCATTTGTCGGGACGACAAAACCTGCAAAAACTTGAACACCGCGCATCATAGAGCAACCTGTTCATTGGGTCAAATCTGCATTGTTCTAAGCAGGCGGCCAGCCCCAATGGTCTGCACGCATGTGTCCGGAGCACAGTGTTCCTGCAAGCCATGGCGCAACCTCATCCGCATTATTCGGACTGGGTGAGGGCCCGTCGCCTCGACAGACTTGGCAGTTACAACGATTCTTTTCGCAGGTGCTCTAACGACCCTGCGCTTGATGTACTCAGGGATGCGCCGGGGAGTTGGCAGTCGTTCCGCCTGCCTGTTGCGGTCCAGTTGCCTCAACCAGCCGGTACCGAAGCCGGTTGCTCTCTGCTTCACGCGCATGCCGAAGCTCATCAGCCAGGCGCTTCGCTAGCTCATGCACGGTGGCATTGTCCCCCATCTGCTTCGAACTCAGCATCAATCGGTATAGCGCAGTTTGATCAGAAGGGTCGATCGCCAGGGCAGCCTTTGATTGCTCAATAGATTGCGGCACGTCTCCAGCCAGCGCGTAGATCTTCGCCAGCAGATCGCGAGCCGATAGCAGGTCAGGCCGCAGGCGTACTGCGGTCTCCGCGGCGCTTCTCGCTTCTTTGAATCCTGGCGACCCGGGGCGTTCGCCGTCTTCGATAAGAATGCGTGCGAGCAGGTAATTCAGTTGCGCATCATCCGGGTGCTCGCGCAGCGCGGCGCGGGTGGTTTTTAGCGCCTGCTCGGGGTGGTGGTTCTGCGCCTCCACCAGCCCTACTCCATACGATCCCGTCCCATGCTTCGGGTCGAACATCTCCGCGGCCCGGAAATCCGCCTCAGCTTTCTCGTAGTCGCCCTTGCCTCCGTACAGCATGCCTCGTGCGATATACAGTGACGAGTTCTGCGGGAGCCGCGAAATACCCGCGCTCACCATCGCGATGCCCGCCTCGTAGGACTCGTGCGACATACAAAGCTCCGCGAATCGAACATAGGAATCGCTAAGTGTCGGATCCTGCACAATGGCTCGACGCAGTAACTCGACCGCCTGCGCGGTGTTGCCGGAAGCTTCAGAGGCCTCAGAGGCCAGTGTCAGTGTGTCCACGTCCGGGTTTTCGTCCAGCAATGGAGCCGCAGTCTGAATTGCACCCTTGTTGTCGCCCGCCCGCACCTGTGTCAGCACCAGGTCATACCTAACGTGCGCATCGCTTGGCTGGAGCGCCAACAACTGCGAGAAGACCGGGAGGGCAGCACTGAATTTGTCCTCTGAGTAAAGGCAGCCCGCGTAACTCAGAAGCGATTCGGGGTGTGCTGTCATGGACGCTGCGATCGCCTGAAAATTGGAAACCGCCGGTGCACATTCACCGCTCCGCGCCTGTTCGAGTGCAAGCATCTCCCGCGCAATGCTGTCGCTCGGGTTCGCATTTAGCAGCTTGACAAGTACCGGCTTCGCTTCGGGGCTGTGTTCGCGCGTAAGAATCTGAGCTTCGGTTTGCAGCGCAGGAGTGAATGTAGGGTCGATACGGAGGGCGGCGCGCACTGCCCGGAGCGCCTGCGCGTCGTCCCCCTTCATCGCATATGCGACGCCTTCAACCGCAAGTATCCGTGGATCGGACGGATGCGCGCGATGCGCTCGCTGTAACTCTCCGATGGCGCCATCGTATCGGCCGGCGCGAACCAGAGCCTTTGCCTTGGCCAGAGAATCGGTCACGCCCTGCGCATGTGCATTCGGTGTCACCAGATGCAGACACGCGCTGAGCGTCAGAATGAGCGCATATTTGTGCGACCGACTTCGCCGCAACCCGTGGCCACGTAACGTACGCATTCCAATCTCAGATCCGCTGCTCCGCAGAGTAACAGGACCTGCATCGGGGTAATGATACTCCCGTCGGAGCCGGCACCGGACACTGCTGGGTTCAAGCGGACTATTCGTAACGCAAGTCTGGAGACTCTTCCGGGCAACGCAGGTCAGACTGGAGCGCAAGCGGGACCCGATTAAAACGGTGCCCTGATTGATTCCACGGCGTCCGCGCCGTGCGGAAAAGCGTGACGCTAGTGGGTTCCTTACGTATAGCGCGTTTATCGCGATCTTGTACTCAACCAAGACCGATGTAAGCGGCAGCTATTAGCAATTCTCAGATCAGAAATGTCGCAGCGTGGAGTTCTCGAGGGCGAGATTTAGCTCGAGAACATTGACGGTGGGTTCGCCGAGCAGGCCGAACTGGCGGGGACGAGTGTGCACGAGTACGAGTTGCCGGAGGCGGTCCTCCGGGAGCTTGCGTTCGCGGGCGACTCGCGCGACCTGATAAAGAGCGGCTGCAGGAGAGATATCGGGATCAAGCCCGGAAGCGGAAGCTGTGACCAGGTCAATGGGAATGGGAGCGCTGCCATTCAATTCCGCGATGACGCTCGCGTGAATGCGATCGATAAGGGATCTATTCGTGGGGCCGAGGTTGGAACCGGACGAAGACGAAGCGTCATAGCCGGAGCCGGCTGCGGAAGGGCGACTGTGAAAGTAACCGGGCCCGGTGAAGGGCTGGCCGATGATGTGCGAGCCGATGATCTGACCGTTGCGCGTGATGAGCTGGCCGTTAGCCTTCGCTTGAAAGGCCAGTTGCGCGATGCCGGTGACGACGAATGGGTAGATCACGCCGAGTCCGACGGCGGTGACGATGGTGTAGAGGCATGCGGTAATGAGGTGCTTCTTCATCGTGGTGTCCTTTCGTCGTTCAGGCGAGATGCAGCGCGGTAATTATCAAATCGATGAACTTGATACCGATGAATGGCACGATGATTCCGCCGAAGCCGTAGACCATGAGGTTGCGGCGCAGGAGTGCCTCCGCCGAGAGCGGACGGTAGCTGATACCGCGCAGAGCGAGGGGGATGAGCGCGACAATAATCAGTGCGTTGAAGATGACAGCGGAAAGGATTGCAGACTCTGGGTTCTTGAGGTGCATGATGTTCAACGCGTTGAGCACCGGAAAGACCCCGGCGAACATCGCGGGGATGATGGCGAAGTATTTGGCAACGTCGTTGGCGATGGAAAAAGTGGTGAGCGCGCCGCGGGTCATCAGAAGCTGTTTGCCGATGGCGACGATCTCGATGAGCTTGGTGGGGTTGGAGTCGAGGTCAACCATGTTGCCGGCTTCTTTAGCGGCCTGCGTGCCGGAGTTCATGGCGACCCCAACGTCGGCCTGAGCGAGCGCAGGCGCGTCGTTTGTGCCATCCCCTGTCATCGCCACGAGCTTGCCCTCTCCCTGTTCCCGCTTGATGAGGTCCATCTTGTCCTTGGGCTTGGCTTCGGCGAGGAAGTCGTCCACGCCGGCCTCGCGAGCAATGGCTGCCGCGGTGAGCGGATTGTCGCCCGTGATCATCACGGTTCGGATGCCCATGGCGCGCAGCTGATCGAAGCGTTCGCGCATGCCACCCTTTACGACATCTTTGAGGTAAATGACGCCCAGCGCGCGGTTGTTTTCGGCAACGACGAGTGGTGTGCCGCCGCTCCTTGCGATGGTGTCGACGGCGGAGCGGATCTCCTTAGGCATCTCGGCGCCGTGTTGCTGGAGGTAGCGAGCGATGGCGTCGGCAGCGCCTTTGCGGATGCTGCGGCCATCCACCTCAATACCGCTCATGCGAGTGATGGCGGAAAACCCGATGAACTCTGCATTGAGCTCGGCCAGCTCGCGGCCTCGAAGGTTGAAGCGGTCTTTGGCGAGAACGACGATCGAGCGGCCTTCGGGCGTCTCGTCGGCGAGCGAGGAAAGCTGGGCGGCGTCGGCAAGGGTGCGCTCCGTGACGCCGGGTGCGGGGACGAATTCGGACGCCTGGCGGTTGCCGAGGGTGATGGTTCCGGTCTTGTCCAGGAGGAGTGTGTTGACGTCGCCTGCGGCTTCAACGGCGCGGCCGGAGGTGGCGAGGACGTTGTGCTGCACGAGGCGGTCCATGCCGGCAATGCCAATCGCGGAGAGAAGGCCACCGATGGTGGTGGGGATCAGGCAGACGAGAAGCGAGATAAGAACGAAGACGGTCTGCGGCGCGCCTGAGTAGATGCCGAAGGGCTGCAGGGTGACAACCGCAAGCAGGAAGATGAGCGTGAGGCCCGCCAGGAGGATATTAAGCGCGATCTCATTCGGGGTCTTCTGGCGCTCGGCTCCTTCCACAAGAGCGATCATGCGATCGAGAAAGGTCTCGCCGGGGTTAGAGGTGATGCGGACGGTGATGAGATCGGAGAGGACACGGGTGCCGCCGGTGACGGCGCTGCGGTCGCCGCCGGCTTCGCGGATCACGGGAGCGGATTCGCCAGTGATAGCGGACTCGTCCACGGACGCGACGCCTTCGATGACCTCGCCGTCGCCCGGGATCATTTGGCCTGCGGAGACCCGGACGATGTCGCCGACGCGGAGCTGGGTGCTGGGGATCTCTTCAACGCGCTGTCTGGAGGCGTCTTTGTCGGATTTGAGAATGCGGTAGGCAGTGGTCTCGGATTTTGCGGCGCGGAGAGCGTCGGCCTGGGCTTTGCCGCGTCCTTCAGCCATCGCCTCGGCGAAATTAGCGAAGAGGACGGTGAACCAGAGCCAGAGAGTGATCTGGAGGTTGAAGCTGAAGTGGCCGGTGTGCGTGATGAGGTTCGAGAAGAGCAGGACGGACGTGAGGAAGCTGCCGGTCTCGACGACGAACATGACGGGGTTGCGCATCATCACGCGCGGATGCAGTTTCGCGAGGGCATCGAAAGAGGCGCGGCGAACGATCCTGGCGTCGAAGAGCGAGCGGCGATTGGCTTGCGAGGACATCGAAGAGAACTCTCCTGCGAACTACAGGGTGACTAGAAGCTGTGCCCGGCGCGCAGCAGAAGGTGCTCGAGCAAAGGGCCGAGCGAGAGCGCGGGAAAGAAGGTAAGGGCGCCGACCACGAGGATGACTCCGGTAAGGAGAATGGTGAAAAGCGGGGTGGTGACAGGAAAAGTTCCGGCAGATGCGGGCACAATCTTCTTGCGCGCGAGATTGCCCGCAATGGCGAGCATGGGGACGATCATGAGAAAACGCCCGAAGAACATCGCGACGGCGAGGGAGCCGTTGTACCAGTGCGTGTTTGCGCTGAGGCCAGCGAAGGCGGAGCCGTTGTTGCCGGTTGCGGAGGTGTAGGCGTAGAGGATCTCGCTCAGGCCATGCGGGCCGTGGTTGGCGAGCGACGAGAGGCCGAGCTTGGGCATGAGCACCGTGACCGCGGAGAAGCCGAGGATGATGAGCGGAAAGATGAGCAGATAGAGCATGGCCATCTGGACATCGAAGGCCTCGATCTTCTTGCCGAGATACTCGGGCGTGCGGCCGACCATCAGGCCGGCAATGAAGACGGAGAGAATAACGAAGACGAGCATGCCGTAAAGTCCAGCGCCGACCCCGCCGAAGACGATCTCGCCTAGCAGGATGTTCGTGAGCGGTACCAGACCGCCGAGAGGCATGAAGGAGTCATGCATGGAATTGACCGCGCCGCAACTCGCGTCGGTGGTGATAGTGGCGAAGAGGGCGGAGTTGGCGATGCCGAAGCGGACCTCTTTGCCTTCCATGTTGCCGCCGGCCTGCAGAAGCGAAACGTGCTGGTCGACACCCTGGACAAGGGGATTGGGCTGGGATTCGGCCCAGTAGCAGGTGAACACGCCGGCAAACCAGAGCACCGTCATCGCGGCGAGCACGGCCCAGCCGTGGCGCGGAGATCCACTCATAGAGCCGAGCGTGATGGCGAGCCCGGCGGGAATGAGAAAGATCGAGAGCATCTCGAGGAAGTTGGAGAGCGGCGTGGGATTCTCAAATGGGTGTGCGGAATTGGCATTAAAGAAGCCGCCGCCGTTGGTGCCGAGCATCTTGATGGCTTCCTGCGATGCCACGGGGCCTTGTGCGATGGTTTGCGTGCTGATCGCGGTCACTTTGCCATCGGCGGAAGTAACGTGCTGAGGCTCTAGTAGCGCGGCGGTGTCGTACGGGCGAAAGTTTTGCACGACGCCTTGCGAGACGAGCGCGACGGAGTAGATGAGGCAGATGGGCAGGAGAACCCAGAGCGTGGCGCGGGTGATATCGACCCAGAAGTTGCCGAGGAGGTTCGTTTCACGGCGTGTGATGCCGCGTATGAAGGCGATAGCGAGCGCGATGCCTACGGCTGCAGACCAGAAATTGTGCGTGGCAAGACCGAGCATCTGGGTGAGGTAGCTCATGGTGATCTCGGGCGTATAGGACTGCCAGTTGGTATTGGTAGTGAAGGAGACGGCGGTGTTGAGGGCGAGGACGGGTTCGACGCCGGGAAGATGCTGCGGGTTGAGCGGAAGGATGTGCTGCAGCCGCTCGACGACATAGGTGAGCAGCATGGTGGCGGCGCTGAAGACCAGCATTGCGAAGGCGTACTCCGTCCAGCGCATCTCGTGTGTTGGGTCGACGCGGGTGAGTCTGTAAAGCAGGCGCTCGCAGGGGCCGAGGATGGGATCGAGATACGTGCGGCGGCGCTCGAAGACGCGCGCGAGATACAGGCCCACGGGACGGGCAAGCAGAAGCACGGCCGCAATGAAGACCGCGATCTGGAGCCAACCGTTGAGCGACATCAGAACTTCTCCGGACGCAGGAGTGCGTAGACGAGGTAAATGAACAGCAGGAGCGAGATGAAAAGAAGAAGCGCATTGAGGATCATGGGCGCGTTCCTTTCAGGCGGTCGCAGCCACGGACGTAGAGGAAGCCGAGTGCGAACATCGCGGCGATGGAGAGAATAGACAGGAGGTCGAGCATGAGGATTTCCGGTTAGCAGGTGCCTTGCTTTGTGCCGTACAAGCAGGAGGGAGCCTGTGCGTTGCGTGCGATTGCGAAGGCGATCTCAAGCAAGGCAGGCAGAAACAGGATGGGGAAATTCATAGGGCCACGAAGCCCATTGGAGCGCCGCGACATGTAGGAAGTCCGTTGGAAAGGCGTTAAGAGTTTGTAAGTTCGCCGGCGGGAAGAAAGCGGTACCCGATCCAGGGTTCGCTCTGGATGTAGCGCGGGCGTTCAGAGCGCTCGACCTTTTTGCGCAGGCCGGCGATGAGTACGCGGAGGTACTCGGGCTGGCGGTCACCGGCAGGCCCCCAAATGGCGCGGAGCAGAACCTTATGTGTGAGTACGCGCCCGGGCGAGCGCGCAAACAAGAGCAGAAGATCGAATTCTTTGGGCGTGAGATGGACGGTGTTACCCCGCACGGAGACGGTGTGGGCCTCGGCGTCAATCATGAAGTCGCCGGTATTGATGCGGGTTTCGAGCGGTTCGGAGTCGGAAATGCGCCGAAGGGCGGCGCGGACGCGCGCCAGCAGTTCCGCCATGCTGAATGGTTTCGTGAGATAGTCGTCGGCGCCTTCATCGAGTGCGCGAACCTTCATGAGATCGCTATCGCGGACGCTGAGCACGATGATAGGTGTCTGCGCGATGCGGCGAATCGATTGTGTGAGTTCGAGCCCGTTCATCTCAGGCATCGCGAGGTCGGTGATGATGAGGTCGGGGCGCTCGGATTCGAATTGCCGAAACCCTTCGACGCCGTTAGCGCCGGTGACGACCTCGTACCCGCTGCTTTGAAGTGAGGCACGGAGCATGCGGACGATCTGGGGCTCGTCGTCGACGATGAGAATGCGTTTCAAAGGGTGTGCCGATCCAGCGCTTCACTGCGATGCTATCAGTGACGTTCCTGGGTGACGATGTGGAGGTCGACGTGGGGGGCTTCTGACATGAACTTCTGGATAGCGAGATAGTACATGTAGCTCTTGAGACCGTGGGTGGCGGAGCGGCCAACGATGGCCTGCGTGATGCGGTTTTCACGAATGAAAGTGGCTGTGGTGTGGGCTGTGTCGCCGCCACTGAGCGGCACGACCGTTGCGCCGAGGTTACGGGCGAACTGGAGATTGGATTCTAGGGTTTTCTTGCGTTCGGGCTCCTGGTCGCGCGGAGTTTCGACATGCAGTACATACAGTTCTGCGGCGAGCGCTTCCGCGAGGCGAGCTCCACGTGCGATGAGGTCGCGTGCCTGCGGACTGGAACTGATGCACACCGCGACCTTCTCAGAAACGGTCCAGTGGGGGCCGAGTTTCTTGCGGCGGACGTAGTCCTCAAGGTTGCGGTCGACCGCGCGAGTGACGCGCTGCAGGGCCATTTCCCGGAGAGCGATAAGGTTGCCGGGGCGAAAGAAGTTGGCAAGGGATCGCTCAACGCGCTCTGCCGGATAAATGTCCCCGCGGCGCATGCGAGTGACGAGCGCTTCGGGTGTGAGATCGCTGATCACGATCTCGTCGGCGCGGTCGAGGACCCAGTCGGGGACCTGTTCGCGCACTGAGATTCCGGTGAGCGCCTGAACGCGCGGCGAGAGGCTTTCGATGTGCTGGATATTAATCGTGCTGAGGACGTCGATATTGTGGTCGAGGAGAAAAAGGACGTCTTCGTAGCGTTTCGCGAATCGGCTGCCTTCGATGTTCGTGTGGGCGAGTTCATCGATGAGCGCTACCTCAGGCATGCGCGCGAGGATGGCATCGACGTCCATTTCAGTGAAGAAGGTGCCCTTGTAGTCGATTTCGCGACGGGGAACCTGTTCGAGCTTGGACGCGAGCTCTGAGGTGGCGGCTCGGCCGTGGGTTTCGACCATGCCGATGACGACGTCCTCACCGCGGCTTCGGCGGCGAATACCTTCGCTGAGCATGCTGAAGGTCTTGCCCACGCCGGGAGCATAGCCGAGGAAAATTTTGAAGCGGCCTTTCTGCTTCTCTGTTTCGGCGGCGAGGAGCCAGTCCTCAGGCGTTTTGGTGGGAGTGGCCACCGTACAATGCTCCTGATGAATTCACGGCGTACGCTCGCTTTTGCGCACTGGACGCTTGCGATTGCCGCTCTCGGCGGAATTGTACTCATATATCACCTCTGGGTTCATGTAAACCAGACCACGGTGGCGCTGACGCTGCTGCTGTTCATCCTGGTACTCGCAGCGGAGTGGGGGCTGCGGTATGCGGTGGTGATTTCCGTGCTGGCGACGGCGCTGTACAACTTCTACTTCCTGCCACCCACCGGGACCTTCACCATTGCAGACCCGCAGAACTGGCTGGCGCTGTTTGCGTTTTTGATGACGGCAATCATTGCGAGCAGGCTTTCGGGCAAGGCTCGCGAGGAGGCCGCGGAGGCGAGAAGACGCCAGCGCGAGCTAGAGATCTTGTTCCGGCTGAGCAGTGAGCTGATGCAGACGGACAGTGTGGCTTCGCTGCTGACCTCGGTGCCATCCGCAGTGGCGAGTGTGACGGGGGCCAGAATGGGAGCCCTGTACCTGATTGAGGGCGACAGGCTCTATCAGGCGGGAGCGGAAAACGGCGGCGGTATCTCGGAGGTGGAGTTTCCGCATCTGCGGCAACTGAGTCAGTCGCTCTCGTCCTCGCGCATTGAGGGTGAGGAGACGCAGGTCCCAATCCGGTCGGGTGTACGGGCAAGAGGAGTGTTCCTGCTGCGGGGCGTGACGCTGTCGTTGGAGACGGCAGACGCAATTGGACGGCTCATTTCCGTTTCGATTGACGGCGCTCAGGCGCTGGAGAATGTGGCGCGCAGCGAGGCGACGAAGGAAAGCGAACGCTTGCGTACGCTGATGATTGATTCAGTCACACATGAGCTGCGTACCCCGCTCACCTCGATCAAGGGTGCGGCGACGGCGCTGCTCGAAGACAATGTGGCGCCGGAGCAGGCCCATGAGCTGCTGACGATCATCGACGAGGAGAGCGACAGGTTGAACCGATTGGTGTCCGAGGCAGTGGAGATGGCGCAGCTCGATGCGCAGCAGGTGCAATTGCAGCTTCATGCCGTAGATGTGAAGGCGCTGATCGATGCTGCGCTCGAGGCTTGCGCGTGGATGGACGAAAAGCATTCGGTAAAGGTGGAGGTGGAGGATTCGCTCCGAGTCCAGGTGGACGAGAACCTGATGGAGAAGGTGGTGTGCAATCTGCTGGAGAACGCCGGGAAGTACTCGCCGGCGGGGACACCGATTACGATTACGGCTGCACGCAACGGGGATGAGGTGACAATCAGCGTAGCGGACCGTGGGATGGGAATCGATCCGATGGAGCAGGGACTGATCTTTGAACGCTTTTATCGCGGGCGTGCCGGGCAGACCGGACCAGGGACAGGTATGGGTCTGCCGATCAGTCGAGCGATTGTGGAGGCGCATGGCGGGAGGATTAGCGTGACGAGCCAGGTAGGGCAGGGGTCAGTATTCAGCGTTGTGCTCGCCGCATATCCGTAGCGCGGCAGCGCGCCCTGTGATGCCACTCCTGCCGGAGGGCGGCCCGCTTGGTGGATGGCTTTGCCGGCGCTGCTACGTCCGGCGCCAGCGCGACCGGGCCTATTTTGCTGGTTTGCGGCATTTGCACGTCTTTTGGCGCCTTTCTGAACCCGGAGCTGATGGCGGGAATCAATGTGAGGATATGACATTTGCAGTCAGAAGCTATTTCCTGGCCCTTCCGGCGGCCATCCTGTTGTTAGCATGTGCCTCTTCTGCTGGAGCGCAGCAGGTCGCTACCGCCCCTGTGTTGAGTGCGAGTGCCGCCGCGGAAAGTCTTTCAGCTCTGCCGGATGCGCCGGACGCGGCGCCGCAGAAGCCTTCACAAACGACCAGCTCTTCTAGCGTAGAGAACACGGCCAAGGAGCAGAAGCTGGGTCCGCCGCCGCACCAGACAAAGCGCATTCTGGGTATCGTGCCGAACTTTCGGGCAGTAAGCGCGGACGTGAAACTGCCGGCGCAGGGCCCAAAAGAAAAGATGAAGACGGCGCTCGAAGACAGCTTCGATTATTCCTCGTTCATCTTCGTGGGCGTTCAGACTGCGATTGCACAGGGCACGGATTCGTACCCTGCATTCCACCAGGGCGTTGCGGGCTTCGGGCGCTACTACTGGCATACCTTTGCCGACACCACGGACGAGAATCTGTGGGTGGAGGGCATTCTGCCGAGTGTGCTGCACGAGGACAGCAGGTATTACACGCTGGGCCACGGCAACCTGTTTAAGCGGACTGCATATTCCTTCACGCGCACGCTGATGACGCGCAATGATGAAGGGAACCAGACGGTTAATATCTCTGAAATCGGCGGAGCCGGTATTGCGTCAGGCATTGCATCGGCCTATTACCCGGGGCAATACCGCACATGGACCAAGGTAGGGCAGCGCTGGCTTACCAGCGTCATCATCGACGGGGGGACGTTCGTGGCGAAAGAGTTCTGGCCGGATGTCAATAGCGCCATCTTTCACCAGAAATAGTTATTTGATCGCTGCGTAACGGCGTCGCGCCTGCGGGCTGCGGCGCTTTTTTATTTAGGATCGGAAACGTGAGGTGCAGCATGGTGCGTGTCGGTGTGCCGGCGGACGTGGATGAGAAGCTGCTCGGGCTGTTCCCTGCCGGGTCGGAAGTGGTGCGGGTGGACTCGGACGGGAGCGGCGAGCTGCCGCTCGATGTGTGGATACCGCCGCTCTACCCCAAGCAGGTGGAGGCGGTGGCGAAGCGGGTGCGTGGGGTCAAGCTGGTGCAGTCCCTATGGGCGGGGGTGGACGTGCTGCTGCCGTACGTCCCGCAGGGTGCAACGCTGTGCGACGGGCGCGGCGTGCATGACATCTCGGTGGCAGAATACGTGGTCGCGGTCGTGCTGGGCATGCTGAAATACCTGCCCTATTACGTGCGTATGCAGGAGAAGGGCCAGTGGAAGCTGCGGTTCGGCGCGGAGAAACTGTATCTCGAAGCGCATCCCGGGGAAGGACCGCAGGTACCGCCGGTGCTGCTCGAAGAGCTCACCGGAAAAACGGTGTTGATCGTGGGCTATGGGGCGATCGGCGAATCGGTAGAAGCCCGGCTGGCGCCGTTTGGGGTGCAGTTCCTGCGCGTCGCGCGGCACCGGCGGGAAGGCGTGGAGCCGATTGAGGAGCTGGACGCACTGTTGCCAAAGGCGGACGTGGTGATCCTGTTGGTGCCGCTCACCGAGGCCACACGCGGGCTGTTCGACCGCGGCCGTTTGGCGAAGATGAAGCATGCGGCACTGCTGGTCAACGTGGCGCGGGGCCCGGTGGTGGATACCGATGCGTTGGTGGAAGCGCTCGAAGCGGGCAGGATCCGTGCAGTGGTGGACGTGACCGATCCGGAGCCGCTCCCCGACGGTCATCCGCTATGGAGCGCGCCCAATGTGCTGATCACTCCACATATCGGCGGCTCGAGCCCTCACTTTATGGAGCGCGCCATCCGCTTGGCCGCGAGCCAGGTAAGGCGCTTTATGGCGGGCGATCCGCTGCAGAATGTGGTGCACGAGGGCTATTGAGCGAACGACGTCCCGGTGCCGTGTTTACATCCAAGCATACAAAGGAGAATGGATGAGCACATTGAAAGTGCCGGTCACCGCAAAGGATCACACTCGCGGAAATGGAGCTGCCATAGTGACGCTGGTGGAGTACGGGGACTACCAGTGTCCCGATGCCGGTGCCGCGTACCGCATGCTAAAGAAGGTGCGGAAGCACTATGGTGAGAAACTCCGGTTCGTGTTCCGGAACTTTCCGCTGACGAGGATTCATCGGCTCGCCGAGCCCGCGGCGGAGGCGGCCGAGTTCGCTGCCAGCCAGGGGAAGTTCTGGGAGATGCACGACGCGCTCTTCGAGAACCAGCATGAGCTGGGTATTTCCATGCTGGGAAGCCTGGCGGAAGACGTGGGCCTGGACGCGCGCCAGGCCGAAGAGGCCGTCGTACATAAGCAGTTCCTGGAACGCATCACCGGCGACGTGGAGGGTGGCCAGCAAAGCGGCGTGCACGGGACCCCGACCTTCTTCATCAATGGCGAACTCTACGAAGGCGTGTGGGATTACGAGGACCTCGTCGCGGCGATTGACGAGGCGATGGAGTAAGGGCTCGCTATGCGCCCGCTGCGGCATTGAAGTACGTCAGGAACAATTGCCTTTGGCGATTCCACAGTTCGTGGAGGGTCCGTCTCTCCGGCGGCGCTGGTCACGTGAGGGGTGCGATCATGATGCGTCTCCGGCCAGCACCTCCGCGAAGTGGCGCGCGCGGCGCGGCGTGTTCTGGTGCACCTGCTCGCGGCAACTAAACCCATCTGTAACGATGATCGTGTCTTTACCGGCCTTGCGCACGGCGGGCAGAAGCACGCGGTTCCCGAGCGCCTGCGAGACTTCGAACTTGTCCGCTTCAAAGCCGAACGGGCCGGCCATACCGCAGCAGCCGGAGTCGAGCAGGTCGACGCAGGCGCCGGTTGCTTCGAGCAGCTTTTTCTCTGCGGTCATGTTGAAGACGGACTTGTGATGGCAATGGCCGTGGAGCACGATCTCTCGGCCCGGAAGCTGCGGCGGCTGGTAATCCGGCGCGTGCTGCGCGAGGAAGTCGCTGAGCAGAAAGACCTGCTTCCCGAGGCGCTGGGCCCGGGTGTTCCCGGGATAGAAGTTCTGGAGTTCTTCGATAAAGACGCTGGCACAACTCGGCTCAAGCACGACGAAAGGCAGGCCAGCGTCGATATGCGGCCCGAGCCGGCGGAGGATGGCCGCGAGGTAGCGGCGTGCTTCGGTGAGAAAACCGAAGTCATAGAGCGGCCGCCCGCAGCAGATGTGTTTGCGCGGAAAGACCACGCGAAAGCCAGCAGCTCTCAGCACGCGCGCAGCGGCATCGAGCACCTGCGGATGGAAGTAGTTGTTCCAGGTGTCCGGCCACAGCAGGACGGTCTTGCCGTCGTTCGGAGTGCGCGCTGGTGTGCGCTGCTGACGGATAAAGGTGCGGGCAGCAAACTTCGGCATGGAGCGCTCCTGCGCTACGCCGGCCATCGCCTTGATAGCTGTACTGATTCCCGGGGCCTGCATCGGCAGGTTAGCCAGCCCGGGAGCAACGGACGCGAGGCGCGACCACCGGTCCATGTAGCCGAAGAGATAGTGCTGCAGCGGGTGCAGGCGGCCCTCGTAGTGGTGAGCGAGGAACTCGGCCTTGTAGGTGGCGACGTCCACTTTGACCGGGCACTCCCCCTTGCAACCCTTGCAGGAGAGGCAGAGGTCGAGCGCCTCATGGACCTGCTCGTTGCGCCAGCCGTCGGGCAGCACGTTTCCCTGCATCAACTCCCACAGAAGGTGTGCGCGGCCCCGGGTAGAGTGTTCTTCTTCATGCGTAACCATGAAGCTGGGACACATGGTGCCGTGATCGTGCTTGCGGCAGGCGCCCACTCCGACACAACGCAGAGCGGCATTGGAAAAGGAACCGTTGTCATCAGGGAACTGAAACCAGGTTTTCGGACGCGACGGGGTATAGCCCGCGCCCAAGCGAAGATTCTCCGTCATCCCGTGCACGTGTACGGGGTCAATCATCTTGCCCGGATTCATGCGGTCCATCGGGTCCCAGAGTGCCTTGAACTCCCGAAATGCGTTCATCAGTTCGGGCCCGAACATCTTGGGCAGAAGCTCCCCGCGCGACTGTCCATCCCCGTGCTCGCCGGAAAAGGAGCCGCCGTACTTGAGCACGAGGTCGGCAGCGCGGTAGATGAACTCGCGGTATTTCTCGATTCCGGCTTCCGTGGTGAGATCGTAACTGATGCGGATGTGAACACAACCCTGGCCAAAGTGCCCGTACATGGGCGCGACATAGCCGAATTCCTTGACCAGGGCCGCAAAATCGCGCAGGTAGTCGCCAAGCATTGCCGGGGGAACGGCCGAGTCCTCCCATCCTTCCCACAGGTCGGGCTCGCCGGGTACGAAGGTGACGGCGCCAAGCGCGGATTCGCGCACCTTCCACACGCGCTCGGCCTCGTGCCCGTCGAAGCGCCGCGCATCGGGCGACGTGGGCAGTCTTTTTGCAGCTTCGATGAACGACTCAGCCTGCTTCAGCGCGTCCTCCGTTGTATCGGCACCAAACTCGACCAGCAGAAATCCCTTACCCTTGGGCATCAACGGGATATCTTCGAGAGCGAGCTGCTTGCGCTTCATGAACTCGATGAGCAGGCCGTCGAAGCCTTCCAGGCCGATGGGCTTGTGCTTCAGAATTTCCGGGACCTGGTCGGCCGCGATGTAGACGTCGGGAAAGCCGAGAACCACAAGCTGCCGGTGCTGCGGGCTGTGCATCAGCTCCAGCTCGGCGGAAAGGATGGTGACGCAGGTGGATTCCGTGCCCACCAGCGCGCGCGCCACATGAAACCCGTTCTCCGGCAGAAGCTGGTCGAGGTTGTAGCCGGAAACGCGGCGAGGAATGTCGGGAAAGCGCTCGCGGACGAGAGGTGCGTAACGGTCGCGGATACGCTTCATGCCAGCGTAGATTTCACCCTTGCGCCCGCCCGCGGCGATGATGGCCTCGAGCTCCTGGTCCGAGGTGGGGCCGACGGTCATGCGCGTGCCGTCGTAGAGGAGGATTTCCAGTGAGGCGATGTTGTCTACAGTCTTGCCACCCATGAGGGCGTGTACGCCACAGGAGTTGTTACCGATCATGCCGCCGATAGTGCAGCGGTTATGGGTGGCGGGGTCCGGCGCAAACGTTAGATCCTTTGCTTCTGCCGCATCGCGGACCGCGTCCAAAACGATGCCGGGCTCCACCCGGGCACGCTTTCCGTCGAAATCCATGTGCAGGATGCGGTGCATGTACTTGGAGAAGTCGAGGATGACGGCAACATTGCAGCACTGGCCGGGGATGCTGGTGCCGCCGCCGCGCGAGAGCACTGGGGCACCGAATTCACGGCACGCGGCCACCGTGGCCACGACGTCATCCACATCGCGCGGAAGCACCACGCCTATGGGGACCTGGCGGTAGTTGGAGGCGTCCGTGGCGTAAAGCGCGCGCGATGCGGGATCGAAGCGGACCTCGCCGCGCACGGTGGACCGCAGGCGTGCTTCCAGTGCGCTGGATGCTGAGAATTCTTTATGTGGACGAGCCGCGGTGTCGGGCAGGATGGCGAAGGGTGAGGAGGCGACGGCCATGGCGTAAGCATACTGTGGGGGACGGCCTTGCAACAGATTGGGGCTCCGGGGCAACTCTCGCATGCGGTCCGCACACCACGTCCACTGGGCCCGGAACCGCGCTACCACGGAAAATTGGGCAGGGCAGAGGGTCTTCTCTAAGGCAGAGCGGGGGAGAGAAAAGACCTTCTGCCCTCAGCCTAGCTGCTCAGTGGCCGTGTTCCTTCTTAATTTCGGCAGCGCGCTTGTGCGCTCCTTCTTCCTGGTGAGCGTGTCGCTCCTGTGGGCTCTCATGGCCGCCCTTGCCGGACCCAGAGCTATGACTGGAGCTGTGGCTTGAGCTATCGCTGCTGCTCTCGTGCCCTGAGCCGCTTCCCTTGTGACTGCTGCTTTCGTGCCCCGAGCCGCTTCCCTTATGACTGCTGCTTTCCTTGGTATGTTGATACGGCTCTTCGCTGCTCTTATGCGGGTGCTTGCCTGTGCCTTGGTCGCTGTGTTCCGCCATATGTATCTCCTACTTACTCCTACTTGAACAGATGCACTGTTGCCCAAATCTGTGGCTTCCCGCCACTATCCTCGCCGGAGACCAGAGCCGCATTACTCGGCGGGTTGGAGCAGGTTTCGACTGGGCGTGAGGGGATCGGCCGACGCGTCCGCGAGCGGCAGGCGTCCTGTGCTGCGCAGGAGAGCGGAAGCGAACGCGGCGACCAGTAAATTGAGGACGGCGGCAGGGAGCGCGGCGTAGATGCCGTAGGTGTGGCCGAAGAGGTGGAAAGGGAAGACGGAGCTCTTGAGGTCAAGCGCAAGCACCATTGCCGTGCCGCTGGCCATGCCCGCGACCCAGCCGGCCAGCAGCGCAATGCCGTGGAACCAGCGGCTGAACAGGCCGCACAGAACAGCGGGCAGGAGCTGCAGAATCCACACGCCCCCGAGAAGCTGGAGTTCAATCGCGAATTGTGTACGGACCAGCAGGATAAAGGCGAGCGCGCCGAATTTGATGAGAAGGGAAACCAGCTTGGCGCTGGCGGCCTCCTGGTGCGGGTTAAGCGGCGTGCGCACGAACTCGCCGTACAGGTTGCGCGTGAACAGATTGGCTGACGCGATGGACATGATGGCCGCGGGCACCAGCGCGCCGATGCCGATCGCCGCGAGGCAGAAGCCGGCGAACCAATCGGGAAACATCTGCACGAAGAGCAGCGGCACCGCGCTCGACGTGTTGGCGGTGTGAATGCCGGCCGCGAGCGCCATAAACCCGAGCAGCGCGATCAATCCGAGCAGGATGTTGTAAGCAGGCAGCAGTGCGGCGTTGCGACGAATGACGCGTTCCGAGGACGACGCAAGTGCACCGGTAAAGGTATGTGGATAGAAGAGCAGAGCAAGCGCCGAGCCGACCGCCAGCGTGACGTAGCTGGAGTATTGCGAGGGTTGCAGCAGGATCGAACTCGCGGGTTTGTGGAGCGCCAGGGCAGTTGCCGCTCCGGAAAATATGTGGCCATAGCCGCCGAGGCGCGCCGGGATGATGACCACTGCCGCGATGACCATGATGTAGAGCATGATGTCCTTGACGATGGCGATGACGGCGGGTGCACGGAGTCCGCTTGAGTAGGTATAGGCGGCGAGGATGACGAAGGCGGCTATCAGCGGCCATTCGCCATGGATGCCGAGCGCGGCAATGACCTCACGCATGCCCACGAGCTGTAGCGCGATGTAGGGCATGGTCGCGAGTATCCCGGTCAGGGCGAAGGCGACGGCCAGCCAGCGGCTGCGGAAGCGGGCGCGGATGTAATCCGCCAGGGTGACGTGATTATTGCGGTGGCAGATCGTCCACAGTCGGGGAAGTACGAGCATCATGAAGGGGTAGGTCAGGATGCAGTAGGGAACCGCAAAGAAGCCCAGAGCGCCCGCCCCATAGAGAGCGCCGGGTACCGCGATGACCGTATACGCCGTATAAAAATCGCCGCCGATGAGAAACCAGGTGATCAGGGTCCCGAAGCTGCGGCCGGCCAGCCCCCATTCTTCCAGGCTGCGGAGGTCGGCGCGCCGCCAGCGGACGGCGAGGAAGCCCGCCACGGTGACACCGAGAAAGCAGAAAGCAAAAACCGCGAGTGCCGCGAGGTGGAGGGGCATTGGTGGGGATTGTATCGTGTCGTGGGGTTGTGGCCTGTGCCGTGCTTTCTCCTGGTATCGGATGAGCCTGCGCGCACACTGGTGGGTTTGGCCGGCGCCCTATACGTGTCAATAAATGAGCTTTAACGAAAACTGTATCTGCCGCGAGTTGCCCGCCGTCCGGCTGATCTCTCCAAAGCCCGACCCGCGGATCGTGTTCGCCGGCAGCCCGAAGTTCACGATGTTGAAGATGTTGAAGAACTCCGACCGGAATTGCAGATTGACTACCTCCGTGCCCGAAGCCCGCCGTCCTAACGGCGTGTCCTTGATGATCGAAATATCAAAATCGTGGAAGGCCGGCCCACGGAAAGTATTCCGCCCCAGCGTGCCAAAGCGTCCGCTGTTCGGCCCCGTGCCGCCCGGCAGGTTGATCGGGATCGAAAAGTAGGCGGCATTGTCCAGCCCGTGGCCGAAGTAATCTTCGCGCACCTTGCGGCTGGTGGAAAGCTGCGGCCTGCCCACCTGGTCTGGCCGGTCTGCGCCGATCGATCCCACGCCCGTTTGCTGCACGCCGGAGTAGATCGTGAACGGCGCACCGCTGCTCAGGGTGGAAATACTCAGCAGTTCCCAGCCTCCGGTGATGGCCCGCGGCACGGGCCGCAGCCAGGCCCACTGCTCCGCCTGCAGTTCCTGGGCCGCGCTGAGCGTAAACGCATGCGCGGTGTCAAAGCTCGACGGCCCCTTCTCCGCGCGAATGTTCCGCGGGTCCTGCGGTGCCGGCGACGCCACCGCGCCCGTGTTCCCCGTCCCGCCCAGCACGGCGCTCGTGTCGTCCAGCGACTTCGACCAGGTGTAGCTCGCCTGGATGCCCGGCCCGCTGTGGCCGACCGTGCCCTGCAGCGACGTCTGCAGCGCGTGATAGGTCGAATGCGAGCGGTCGTTGATCATGCTCTCCGTCCCAAAGCCTCCCGTCACGTGCCCCGCCGCGTCGAACTGCGTGTATGGCGCGAATCCCGGGCCCGCGCCGTTATAGCCGTTCGGGTAGTCCATCGCCGGAAGCTTCTCCGCTGCCGTCCCCACGTACGCCGCATCGGCTGTCACACCGCCGATGTGCCGCTCCATGCCCGCCGTCCACGTGAAAAGCGTGCCGTTGCCGAACTTCGGGTTTACCCCGCTCAGGTTCAGCGCTGTGATCTCGTGATTTGGCAGCAGCGCCGCGATGTCGTGCTCGTACCGGTTCACATCCATCACCGTATTAGCCGGCACTGCCTTCGTGTTCCCGCTGGCGAAAATATCCACACCCTGGGGCGTGTACACCCGCGGCAGCTCCGCCGGCGTAATCCGAAAGCCGTACCCGAACTGCGCGCCCGGTGCCGCAGTCAGTCGCGGATACACCACAAACGGCGTCGAGCCCGTTAGCGAGTTGTCCTGCCAGATGTTCGGCGGGATCGTAGTCACGCCCCCGCCGATGTTGAAGCGCAGGTTCTTGTTGGCCGCCCACGCAAGCTGCACGCGAGGATCCCACCCATTCAGGTTCAGCCGGTAGGCCGGCTGCGGATTGATGAGGTAATCCTGCACCGGGCTGTTCAGTCCCTCGGGAAATCCAAAGCTCGAGGTCCGCTTGGCGCGCTCGCTGATCGGCGTATAGACCTCGTACCGCAGCCCCGCATCCAGAGTCAGGCTATTTGTAATCTTCCATGTGTCCTGAATGTAAAACGCGAAGGCGTTGCGCGTAATCGCCGCCGGACCGATGTGCTCTCCGTTGGAAAAGTACGACGGCGCCACGCCAATCGTGTACGCAAAAGGGCTGGCCGTGAGTAGGCTGCTCAGCGTGTCCGGCAGGGGATCGCCGGCATGGATGGTGTGCGCACCGCTGGCCGAGTGTATCTCCACGGGCGAGTACGCCGTTCCGCCGCCGAAGTCATATTCGCCATTCGGGCTGGTGCCGAAGTACGTAGTATCTCGGTTCACGCGCACCTCGCCGCCCAGCTTCCAGGCATGGCGCCCCTTGATGTAGGCCACATTCTCCTGCGCCTGGAACAGGTTGCCGAAGGACGACATCACCGAGCCCGCCGCCGCATTCCATCCTTCAAACAGCCCGTCGTTGAACTTCAGAGCCGGATCCGTGTGGTTCGGCGTCGGGAAGGAAGGCGTGGACCGCGTAATGCTCAGCGAGGTGAGCAGCGTCAGCCGCGGGCTCACCGTCCGCGTCCACGTCAGCACGCCGTTGCGCTGCCGGTCCACATACCGCACCGCAAATGAGGGATCAAGCACCGTCTGGTCCGGGTTAGTCGTGGGCCCGTTCAGGTTGTCGTAGTTGAAGCGAAACAGTAGCTGATCTTTATCCGTAAGCCGGTGGTCAATGCGGATGGAGAACTGGTCGGCATCGGTCACCACCTTGGACGAAGTCGCGTAGGTGTGCACGCCGTAGGAACCGGTAGGCGCATTCGGCAGCGGATACCGGCTCAGAATCGCGCCAATGCGCGGGTCGACCGGGACCGTCAGCGTATCCCCCGGAAAGGCCGTCGAATCCACACCGGCGCGCTCCGCCGCCGTAGGCACCGCCAGCACCTGCGTGGTGCCCAGCACCTGCCGGAAGCCCTGGTACTGCCCGAAGTAGAAGGTGCGCCCCCGGCCGTCATAGATGCCCGGAAGCACCACCGGGCCGCCGTTGGTAAAGCCGAACTCGTTGCGCCGGAAGGGCGGAATGCGCCCCGGGTTCTCCGGCGAGGGATGGTCGAAGTAGTTGCGCGCATCGAGCGCCGAGTTGCGCAGGAATTCGAACACCGATCCGTGAAAGCCGCTCGCTCCCGAGCGCGTCCGAATGTTGGTAAAGCCGGCAGCGCCGCGCCCGATCTCTGCCGGCATCCATCCTGAACTCGACTGGATCTCTTCCACCGCATCCACGTTGAAGTTGGAAAAGGTGGCGCCGCCCATCTCCGGGTCGCTCACATCCGCGCCGTCCATGGCAAATACCGCCTCCACCCCCCGCTGCCCGTTCACGGCAAACTGCTGGGTGAAGTTGGTCGCGCCATTTGTATCCGTCATGGTTCCGGCGGCCAGCAGGAGCAACTGGCTGAAGTCGCGCTTGTTCAGCGGCAGCCCGGCCACCGCCTGGCTCGACAACGCCTCCCCGCCCGTGCCGCCCGTCTGGTTGCCCGAGCCCCTGTTGGCCGCGGCCGCCTGTCCGTTCGCTGGTGTGCCGTCAATCGTGCCAGTGCCGGCCGTAGCGCTGGCTCCAGTGCCGTTGCCCACTGCTTGAACGCTGAGTGTGGCATCGTTCTCCAGTACCAGCACCGCACCCGTGCGGACCGAGGTCAGATCGAGCGCGCCCGGAAATCGGACGGCGTGATGATGCGCTCGCACCGTCAACCTGTACTCACCCGGCACTACGACAGGGAAGTGAAAAACGCCCTGTTGCGTGGTCTTGGCGTGCAACGTGCCGCTGTGTGCCTGCAATCGGATCTCGGCCCCAGGAACCGGCCTGCCCGCCTGATCGCGCAACACGCCGTCCCACGCCGGCATGCTCTGTCCCTGTGCCCAACCACCGCCCGCCACCAGCGCGGAACACAAGCCCGCCAGCCACCACCATCCCGCGCCACGACCTCGGAAAATCACACCAGCACAACAACGCGTACGTTCGATCAACCCTCAGGACTCCTCACCCAATCCTTCGAGTCTACCCACGAACCCGCCCCCTGCCCAACACCGCCCGACTCATTTCCCCCCTCGCGTCCCTCGAAGCGACGCCAACCCGACCCACATCATCCCAGCCCACCCGTCTTGTCATCCCAACGTAGCGCGGGACAGCCGAGAAGCTGCCTTCCCGGCTCGCTCCCGGAGTTGAAGACCGGGAGTGTGGGCGCATTCCATCGTGTAGAGACGGGAATATGTCACTGCCTCAAGCGAAAGTTGGGGGCGCGGAAGGACGCCTCCCGCTCGTCCGGGTACCGGGATCAGCACCCCCGGCGAAATCGATTCCGGTCCTCCAGTCAGCCTGTCTCGGAAGTCTCCGCATCCTAATCGTGGGGACTCTTGTTTGCACATTGACGCTCGACAGTCCGACACCGAACTCCTGTTTCAAGGCGTTTTCAAGCACGCCGCCGTAGGCATGGTGGTCACGAGCCTGGACGGCGAGATCGAAGAGGTCAACGCTGCGTATGCGAATTCCCTCGGTTATCGCCCGCAGGAGTTGCGGGGCATGTGCGTCTTCGACCTGGTCCATCCGGATGACCGCGAGCGGGTAAAGGAGACCATCCTCCCCGTTCTGCGCGGGGATGCCACCTCGTTCGTGGTGGAAAAGCGGTGCTTGAGCCGCCAGGGTACGGTGGTCTGGATGCACGCGAGCGGCTCTGTCGTGCGTAACCTTGAGGGCCGACCGCTGCACCTGGTCTCCGCCGTTGAGGACATTACCCGGCAGCACACAGCGGAGGAAGCACAGCGCACGCTCTTTATGGAGCGGGAGGCGCTGCTGAACTCTGCTGCGGAGGGAATCTACGGTGTCGATCTCAACGGCATTTGTACTTTCATCAACCCTGCGGCTGCCGAGATGCTGGGATACATGCAGGATGAAGTTCTGGGCAAGAATGTTCACAACCTGATCCATTACAAGCATCCGGATGGAACGCCGTTTTCAGAGAGCGAATGCATTATCATCGCCTCCTTCCGCCACACGGTTACCATGCGCAGGAGCCTGCGGGATGTGGAAGAGACTCTTTGGCGTAAGGACGGGACGCCGATTCTGGTAGAGCATTCTGCCGAAGCGGTGGTTATTGACGGCAAGCCGTGCGGCACGGTCGTGACACTCCGCGACGTGAGCGAGCGAAATGCCCGGCGCGCCGAGCGGACCGCACTCCTCGAGCGGGAACAGAAAGCGCGGCGCGAAGCCGAGGCGCTTTATGAGGCGCTGCGCGAGAGTGAAGCGGCACTGCGTGATCTGGTACGCGAGCAGTCCCAGCTCTTTGAAGCGATCCCGCACATGGTTTGGGCCACCGACCCCGCGGGTAAGTTCCAATTCTGTAACCAGCGTTGGCACGACTTTACCGGCCTGCCGAAAGGCCAGTGCGAAAGTGAACAATGGCTCCGGCTACTGCACGAGCAGGACATGGAAGAAACCAGGTCCGCCTGGAAGCGGTCGCTGGCGACGGGCTGCCATTTTGAGGCGGAGTTCCGCATGCGTCACCAGGACGGGACCTATCGCTGGCTGCTGACCAAGGCGCATCCGCTCCACGATGAAGGCGGGAATATCGTTCGCTGGTTCGGAACCTCTACCGATATACACGAGCAGAAGCTGGCGGAATCGAACCTGCGCCGCACCGAAAAATTGGCTGCCGCCGGGCGCTTGGCGGCCACAGTAGCACACGAGATCAATAACCCTCTCGAAGCGGTCACGAACCTTATTTATCTGGCAATCCACGCACCCAACATGCCAGCGGAGCCAGGCGCATACCTGGAGCAGGCGAACGAGGAGCTACGCCGCGTAGCGCACATTGTTAGCCAGACGTTGGGTTTCTATCGCGATTCCAGCGCGCCGCGCGAGACCAATATCTCCTCACTGGTAAAGGATGTGCTCTACCTTTACCAGCGGAAGATGAACAACCGTCAAATCCGCCTTTGCAGTCGTATCGACGAGGGGGTGGTCTCCACCGTCATCCCGGGCGAGATTCGTCAGGTCGTGGCCAACCTCGTGGCCAATGCCATCGATGCCACGACCGCAGGAGGCGTCATCAGCGCCGAAGTGCATCGCCGCGCCGACGCCCTGGAGCTTGTGGTGGCAGACACCGGGCACGGCATTCCGGAGGAACACCTGGAGCACATCTTCGAACCCTTCTATACGACCAAGAAGGACGTAGGGACGGGGCTTGGGCTGTGGGTGTCCAAGGGCATTATCGAAAAGCACGGCGGGACGCTCTCAGTGCAAAGCAGCACGGCCCCGGAGGACCACGGCACCACGTTTACCGTTGTTCTTCCGCTTTAGACGCGAGAGCGGCTTTAGGCAGCATTGCTCTCCGGCCGCTTCTCCAAGGCGGCAAAGAAGTCGTCACGCCAGCGCATAATGTCATACTGCTGCACCTGGTGCCGGAGGCGGATCATGCGCCGCCGCTTCTCGTCGCGCGTCATGGAGTAGGACTGCGCCAGCGCTGCGGCAACACCCAGCTCGTCATATGGATTTACCAGGAGCGCGCCGTGCTTCAACTCTGGAGCGGCTCCGGCAAATTCGCTCAGGACCAGCACGCCATTGTTGTCCGCCCGTGCCGCGCAGAACTCTTTCGCCACCAGGTTCATGCCGTCCTTGAGCGGCGTAACCAAGGCTGTATCTGCGGCACCATAGAGGGCAAGCAGTTCCTCGCGCGGCACGGGACGGTGCAGATAGTGAATGGGAACCCAGCCTGTCTGGCTGTATTCGCCGTTGGTGTGCGCGACCAGGCGCTCCAACTCCGCCATCAGTTTCTTATAGCCCACGATGGTCTCACGGCTCGGAATCACCACCTGATAGAGCGTGATCTGGCCACGCAGGTCTGGATAGGTTTTCAGCAGCGAGACAAAGGCGCGCATGCGTTCCGGCAGGCCCTTGGTATAGTCCAGCCGGTCCACGCCGAGCGCAATGTGCCGGTCTCCTAACTGGCTGCGAATTTCCTGCACTCGCTGCTTTACCGCCGGCTCTGCTGCATCTTTCGCAAACTGGCCATAATCGATACTGATGGGGAAAGCGCCGACTTCCGTCTCGCGTCCCTTGAAGGAGACGAGGGTGCGCTGATGCTCCCGCTCAATCTCCGCGTCGGGAACAAAGGTACGGAGACAGGCGACGAAGTTCTTCCGGTCCCGTTGCGTCTGGAACCCCAGCAGATCGTGCTCCAGCAGGGATTCGAGGATGGTCTGCCGCCATGGCAACTTGGCGAAGATGTCGGGCGAGGGAAACGGGATATGCATGAAGAACGCGAGCTTGGCTTGCGGCAGTTTGCCGCGAAGCATGTGCGCCACTTCCATAAGTTGGTAATCCTGGATCCACAGGATGTCGCCCGGCGATGCGGCCTGGAACGCGGCTTGCGCGAACTTCCGATTGACGCGCTTGTACGCCTCCCAGTAGAGGGGCGCGAATTTGCAGCGTGACTGCAGGTCGTGGAACAGCGGCCACACCACCTCGTTGGAAAATCCTTCGTAGAAGTTCTGGTGTTCCTCCCGGGTAAGGAAGACCGGCCAATACCGGTAGGGAAGATTGCGATCGCTTTCGCGCAAACGTGCGCGCACCCGCTCGCTCTCCTCTTCACTCGCCGTGGTGATTCCAGGATTACCGATCCAGATGCCGCCGTGCTGCGCAAGTACGGGTTCAAGAGCGCTGACGAGCCCACCGCTCGAGGGCGTCACCTTCAATTCTCCCTTCTCCGTGGCCAGCGAGAGAGGCAGCCGGTTGGAGACGATGATCAGCTTGTGACCTTCCAGTTGCATTACGCTCCTCGTTGTGCGGCAGCAATCCACGCGTCCATAAATGCAAGTAACTCGCCGGGCGGACGAAGCCAGTACTCCGCTGCCGATGGACGCCACTCCTCCCGCACCAGCAGGGTAAGTCCGCGCCCACGAAGTGCGCGAAAGGCGTCTTCGTCTGTGGTGTCGTCTCCCAAATACGCCACCGGCTCCGTGCTCGAAGGCGTTTCTTCTAGGATGCGCTTCACTACGTTGCCTTTGTTTACCGCTTCGGAACGAACCTCCAGCCCTCCATCGAAGCGGAGCAGGTGCAGCTCCGCAGGCGCGCCGAACTGGGTGTAAAGCCGCGTGACGCTGGCCTCAACGCTGCTCTGTGCTGCGGGCGGTAGCGCGCGCCAGTGCACCGCCAGGCTTGCGGGCTTCCGCTCCAGCCCGGCGGCAAAGCCGTCCTTGCGCAAGGCCGCTTCGATCGCATCCAGCGCCTGCACCTGTTCTTGCGAGAGCCCGTGGAGCGCATAGGCACCTGCCGGAGTGATCTGCTCTCGGCCGTGCGAGCCCCAGATCTCGACAGGCCGTTGCATCTTCACGAGATCCTGCAACTCGCGGGCCGGCCGCCCCGTCACCAGAACCAGCCGCACGCTGCTGCATTCGCTCAGGGTTTCCAGGCGCGGCAGTACTCCCGGATAAGGCAGCGCCCGAAGCCGGTCGCGCGTAAAGGGAGCCAGTGTTCCGTCGTAATCGAGCATCAGCGTGGAGTGCTGTCTGGAAATGCGCTCGAACACGTCACTGCGGGTGTCCGCTTCCGTCCAGGGAGCCGGTCCATCATTCATGCATCGCCTCGCTTGCAAACCGGAGATTGCCTGATTTGCCGTTGGAACGAGAGAAGTGAGTTCACAGAGCCTGCTTTCTGGTGCTATGACAAGATATTGCTAAGATAGTGGAGTTAGATGTGCCTCCGGCTTTATCGCTGGAGAGCTTCGAGAAACACCGGGGTTTTGCATGACACGTAGCGAGATGGTCGCCGCGATCGACGCTGAGATCGAACGGCTGCAGCAGGTACAGGGGTTGCTGCGGAATACAAAGAACTTGCGGCCGAAGTATGAGCACGCGCTTTCTTCCCGTTCGGCAGAACAAAAACAGACAGGCACGCGTCGTAAGATGAGCCCCGAAGGCCGGAGGCGCATTATCGAGGCGCAAAAACGCCGCTGGGCCAAGCAGAAACAGCAAAACACGGCCAAGGCGAAAAAAGCACAGTAGCGGCCCATGATCCGGGTCAAACTACTGCATCCCGACGCCAAGGTTCCCACTGTCGCCTACGCGGGAAGTGACCTTGGCTTCGATCTCTATTCGATTGAAGACGTGGTGCTCCAACCGGGCATTGTTGCCCGGGTGCGCACCGGCATTGCGGTGGAGGGGCCGGCGGGTACCGGATTTGTGCTCGGTGATCGGTCGTCCATGGCGGCGCGCGGCATCACCTATGCAGGTGGACGCATTGATGCAGGCTATCGCGGAGAAATCATCGTCTGCCTGGTGAATGTCAATCAGCCCCGGCTCAGCATCGATGTGGAGCGGGATCGGTCCGGTGCGGTCACCGATGTGCGTCTCGTGCAGTCGGACGTCAGCGTCTCGATCACCAAGGGAGATAAGATCGTGCAGATGTCTCCGTTTCACGCACAGACGCATCTCGATGTTGTGGTGGTCGAGGACCTGGCCGAGAGCCAACGCGCTGCGCGCGGCTTTGGCTCGAGCGGACGTTAGTTATCGGGTTCCTGTAAGCCCGGACCTGTAAAATTGCTCTGTATGGGAACCGAAACAGCAGGAACCGCCACGGCAGAGCTGCTCGAGAAAATCGGGAATCGCACCGCAAAGGTCGGTGTGGTTGGCCTCGGGTATGTAGGGTTGCCGCTCGCGCTGCTCTTTATCGAAGAGCGCTTCCCCGTGACGGGCTTCGATATTGACACGCAAAAAGTCGAAACCCTCAACGCGGGAAGTTCGTATATCGTGCGCATTCCGCCGACGGAGATCGCGGCGGCACGGAACCGCGGCTTTCGGGCGACGGCCGACTACGACCTGCTGCACGAGATGGATGCCATCCTTATCTGCGTTCCCACGCCGCTCAACGAACATCACGAGCCTGACCTCAGCTATATCCGCCACACTGTGGATGCGATTGCGCCCCGCATGCGCGCCGGGCAGTTGATCGTGCTCGAAAGTACCACGTATCCCGGAACGACGGAGGAAGTGGTGATTCCGCTACTGGAAACCGGCAATGACGCTGGCGTGACTGTGGCCCGGGCTGGTGGGGAAGAAGATACAGTGCTTGTTGCGTTCTCCCCGGAGCGGGAGGACCCCGGCAATGACACGGTGGCGCGCCGGGATATACCGAAGGTGGTGGGTGGCGTGAACGCCGATGCCACCTTCGCCGCTTGTGCGCTGTACGGCACGATTTTTAATCGCACGGTCCCGGTCTCAAAGCCCGCGGTAGCCGAGATGACCAAGCTACTGGAAAACATCTATCGCTGCGTGAACATCGCGCTAGTCAATGAGCTCAAGCAGCTCTGCGGCCGGATGAACCTCGATATTTTCGAGGTGATCGATGCGGCGAAAACCAAGCCGTTTGGCTTCCAGCCTTTCTATCCTGGACCCGGACTCGGCGGCCACTGCATTCCCATCGATCCCTTCTATCTATCTTGGAAGGCGAAGCAGTATGACTTCCGGACGCGCTTCATCGAGTTAGCCGGAGAAGTGAACCTCCAAATGCCCTACTACGTCGTAGAGGCCACGGCAGCGGGGCTCAACCAGCACAGAAAGGCACTCAACGGATCGAAAGTCCTAGTCCTGGGGCTTTCTTACAAGAAAGATATCGATGACCTCCGCGAATCGCCATCGCTGACCATCATTGAGCTGCTGCAGGAGCGTGGCGCGCTTGTCTCATATAACGATCCGTACTTTCCCACCGTCGGCCGTGGACGTCATTATGACCTGGGCATGACCAGCGTCCCGCTGGACAATATCGGGGAATACGATTGCGTGGTGATCGTGACAGACCACTCCAGTTACGATTATGCGTCCATCGTGCGCGATGCACGGCTCGTCGTTGATAGCCGCAACGCCACTCGCGGCATTCATTCGGAGAAGATCGTTCGCTGCTGACCGCACTCATGCGGCCTATCGTTTGTGCAGTGCGGGCCGCGCTGCTTCGGTGATTGCATCCACCGCCTCCTGCGTAAGCTTCTGGCGCACGTGCGGCAGATCCTTCCAAGGGTCGTCCGGCAACTGGGGCAGCCAGTTCTTGAACTCCGCGACGCGAAGATGTGGCGGCGCGGGTTTCTGCAGATCGCTCCACGCCATGGGAAGCGAAACGGGCACCCCACTGCGGTTGCGCGGAGACCAGGGGGCCACGGCCGTTGCCCCGCGCTCGTTGCGCAGGTAATCCAGGTAGATCCGATCTTTGCGCGCGGCCTTGCTCATTTTGGTGAGATAGAGCTTCGGATTTTCGAGCTCCATAGCAAGCACGAAGGCGTGCGCAAACTCCTTCAGCATCTGCCAATCGTAATCCGGTTCGATAGGCGCGACAATGTGCAGTCCCTTTCCCCCGGTGCTCTTCAGAAACGATCGGAGGCCAATTGTCTGCAGCACCAAGCGCACCTTCTCTGCGGTTTCGGCAAGCGTGGGCCAGGCGATCGCCGCATCCGGATCGAGGTCAAAAATCAGGCGATCGGGATGTTCGTAATCTCCGTTCTTCGAGCCCCACGGATGTAGCTCCATGACGCTCATCTGCGCGATTTCCAGCAGCGCCTTGGGCGTGGAAAGCGTTATGTAGGGCTCCGGCACGCCGCTCCGCTTATCGGCGATTTCAATCGAGCCGACGTCTTCTGGCAAGCCTGCTTTGACGTGCTTCTGGAAGAAGCATTTCGCGCTCGTGCCGTTCGGGCAGCGCACGATCGAGAGCGGACGGTCCGAAATTTGCGGCAGAATCCGGTTTGCGGTGGCGGCGTAGTACTCGATCAGCGTTCGCTTTGTCAGCCCGGACTCCGCATCGAGCACCTTGTCCGGATGTGTGAGCCGGAATCCTGCAGGCAGGGGCACGGGAGCGTTCTCCCTCGAAGTGTCTGCATCGGCTGTCGCCGCCTTCGGCTTGCGCGGCTTCTTGACGGCTGGCTTCGCTTCCTGGTCTGCGGCTGGCTTTGCTGGCTGCGCGGCTGCAGCTTTTGCCGCTTTCTTCTTCGGCTTTCTCGTAGCGCTGGTCTGGTCCGCTGTGGCAGAGGTTTCCCGATCCTGCGACGGCTCGCTACTCTTATCCGCCGGGCTGATCTCCGCCTCTGCCTGCGCGGTCAGCGCATCCACATCCTGCGACTGTTCGCGGCCCACTTCGGTAGGCGGCTTGTCTTCGCGCAGGCCTTTAAAGGACGCCTGACGCACAATTCCGTCGCGTGTCCAGGTGCGGAATGCCACCTCCGCCACCAGCTTCGGTTCTACCCAGATTGCGTCCCGCCGCGCTGCCGCCTCTACTTTGGCGAACGGCATGTCTTTGGTACGGAGCGGCTCTAGCCGTTCACGTATCTTCCGTTGTGACGACTGCGTGAAGCCCGTCCCGGTCCTGCCCGCATAGATCAGCTTGCCGTCGCGATAGTAGCCAAGCAGGAGTGAGCCTAGCCCGTCGCCGCCACCAGTGGGCAGGGTGAATCCACCGACTACGAATTCCTGCTGGCGGCTGCACTTGACTTTCAGCCAGCTCGCACTGCGGCCGGAGATATAGCGGCTTTCTGCTTCCTTGCACAGTATGCCCTCGGCGCCCAGCCGGCAGGCCTCGGAAAACATCTGCTCTCCACCATCGTCGAGGTGATCGGAAAAGCGAATGTTCCCCGCGGGATCAAATCCGGCAAGCAGTTCCTTAAGCTTTTCCTTGCGCGTTACGAGCGGCAGGTCCCGCAGTGAATGTCCGTCAAGATGTAGCAGGTCGAAGAGGTAGTAGATCAGCTCGCTGCGCGAGCCTTCCTGGAACGCCGACTGCAGGTCGGCGAAGCTGCTGATGCCGGCTTCGTCCAGCACCACCACCTCGCCATCCAGCAGCGCGGTCTTTGCCGGAAGTTGCTTTAGCGACGCGACCAGGCTCGGCATGCGGTGCGTCCAGTCCAGGGCCTTGCGCGTCATCAGGGAAGGCTGGCCGTGGTCCACGCGCGCCTGGATGCGGTAGCCATCCAGTTTGAGCTCGTGGATCCACTCCGGCCCCGTGGGCGGCTGGTCTACTTGGGAGGCTAACTGCGGCGGCACGAAATCGGGCAGTGGCTCGCGCGGAGTATTCGGCGGAGGACTAACCTTGGCTGGCTTCGTCCGAGCACTGCGGGCTGCAGCCCGTGTGGGCGCCGTGGCCTCTTTAGCCCGCTCATCTGCGGCCAGCCCGTGGTTTGAATCCCACACATGATCCTGGTCCTGCGCGATGCCCGGCAGGTCCCGCCCGGTGACGACGCTATTGGGCTCTGTTTCGGTTACAGAAGGCTCGTCCGGCTTGCGCTCATACTCATCGTGTTCCTTGATCAGCAGCCAATTGGGCTTCTTCTCCTGCGCCGCGCGGCCGCCCATGCGAATCAGCGTCCAATGTCCCTTCAATTTATGGCCGTGCAGGATGAACTTCAGCCTCCCCGTGCGCAGGCCTTCATCCGCATCGCCCACCGGCTCCCACGTACCCTGGTCCCACACCATCACGGTGCCGCCGCCGTATTGGCCTTTCGGGATGGTGCCTTCAAAGCCGCCGTACTCCATGGGATGATCTTCCACTTCCACGGCCAGCCGTTTGTCCGCGACGGTATAGCTAGGCCCTTTCGCCACCGCCCAGCTCTTCAGCACGCCACGCCAGCCCAGGCGGAAGTCGTAATGCAGGCGCGTCGCTGCATGCTTCTGGATCACAAAGGGAAGACCACCGGGCGGCACGACGGCCGGTGCGGTGCCGTGTCCGCCTGCGGGCTCGGCAGTGGTCGAGAAATCCCGCATGGACCGGTAGCGCGCCAGTTGCTCGTCTACCGAAGCAGCGGCGCTGCTTTTTTTCGCGCTTGCACCCTTGGCCGCCATGGTCGCCTAGGCCACCTTGTGCGGACGCGAGCTTGCCGACTTCGGCTTGCGCCCCTTCGCCGGTTTTTCTTCCCCGTGCGCGGCTGCGCCGTGATGGGTTCCCTGGTCCTGCTCGGCTGCCGTGCCCGCTTCCTTTTGCCGGCGCGCAAGGCTCAGCTTCAGCGCGTCCATCAGGTTGATGACCTTGCCCGGCTTGGCCTCCGGCTCTTCCTTGGGCAGCGGTTTGTGTTCCAGCTTGGCTTCCACCAGCGCGCGCACCGCGGACTCGTAGTCATCCTTGAATTTGGCTGCGTCGAACGGAGCACGATAATGCTGGATCAGTTCCTTTGCGAGTGACAGTTGCTTCTCATCCACCGTGGTCGGGATGTTGACGTCCGCGTAGTACTCCTCGGGCTTGCGCAACTCTTCCTCGTAGCGCATCAGGTACAGCCGAAGGCCTTGCGCTTTCGGGTCGGCGGGCGCGCTCAGCGCCGCCAGGTGCTCCCGCCCGCTGAAGGTGATCTCGCCGAGCCCGACCGAGCCGGTATCGCGCATCGCGCGTGTGATGATGGCCATCGACTTGGCCTGGAGTTCGTCCTTGGGCACCACGAAGTAGGGCTTCTCGAAAAATGCCGGATCGATCTCCGCGGCACCCACGAATTGCACGATGTCGAAGGACTTTTGTCCCGGCAGGCGCAGCTTTTTCAATTCCTCCGGTTCGATAACAACGTACTGACCCTTGGCGTACTCGTAGCCCTTTGCAATGTCGGCGGCTTCTACAGGCTCATCGTTGCCTTCCGTGCCGCCGCCGGCAGCACTGTTCCTGGCCGGTGCGACGGCCCGGCGATGAATGCGTTCCCCGGTTGCGCGGTCGATCTGGTGAAAAGTAATTGCGCGCGCGCTGTTGCTCGCGGGAAAAATGCCGACATTGAGGGAAACGAGCGAGATCTGAATCTGGCCTTGCCAGAGTGGGCGTGCCATAGCTGTGACTGAGACGCACGGACCGGCGGATTGGCTGCCGCCACGTTCCCGGCGGGGGCACCCAAAAGGTACATGACGGCGAGAAGAAAAGGCGAAAAGCAGCGCCCGGTCGCTCTCCTTTGCGATGCGGGGTCGTCGGCCTGCAATTTGGCGGCATGAGAGGCCGCGAGTTTCACACAAGTGTGTTTCTTGCTCCTCACAACACAAAGAGGCGGCCATCTGCCGCCTCGGTCAGCGAGCCTGAAGACCGCCGGCATCCCACGAGTGTGGGCTGCTTCGCGCATTCCCGGCCCACACGGAGGAGTTTGCATGAAAGCAGTTGTGTTTTATGACGTGGGGGATATCCGCCTGGAAGATGTACCCGAACCGAAGATAAAGACGCCCGACGACGCCATCGTGCGTATCACGGCTAGCGCGATTTGTGGCACGGACCTCCATTTCATTCGCGGGACCGTTCCCGGCATGAAGAAGGGTCGGATTCTCGGCCACGAGGCCCTGGGCATAGTGGAAGAAGTGGGCAAGAACGTCCGCAACTTTCGTCCGGGGGATCGCGTTGTGGTGCCCTCCACCGTTGGCTGCGGAAGCTGCAACTACTGCCGCGCCGGCTACTACTCGCAGTGCAACAAGGCCAACTCCATGGGCCCGCATGCCGGCACAGTCTTCTACGGCGGACCGGAAATGAACGGCGGACTCGATGGGCTGCAGGCCGAGTATGCCCGTATCCCGTTCGCTGCGGCGAACCTGCTGAAGCTTCCCGAGGAGATTTCCGATGATGCCGGCATCCTTATGTCGGATATCCTGCCCACTTCCTACCAGGCGGCCGAGATGGCCGAGATCGAAACTTCCGACAGTGTCGCGGTCTTCGGTTGCGGTCCGGTAGGCATGCTGGCCATCGCCTGCGCGAAGCATCTAGGGTGTGGCCGCATATTCGCCATTGACCAGGATGAGTCGCGCCTGGAACTTGCCCGCAAACACGGGGCCGAAACCATCAACTTCGCCACCGAGAGCCCGCTGGAAGTGCTCAAGGATCTCACGGACGGCTCGGGGCCAGATCGCGTCATAGACGCCGTCGGGATCGATGCCACTACCGCGGGCGCAGAGAAAGTGCAGAAGAAAAGGTTTGAGCAGGAGATGAAGGCGGTCGATCCCAAGGAAAGCAAGGCGGAAGGGAAGTGGTGGATCGGCGGTGCGCCCTCGCAGGCGCTGCAATGGGCGGTGGAGTCGGTGGCCAAAGCGGGCACCGTGTCCATCATCGGCGTGTACCCGCAGACACTTACCAGCTTTCCCATCGGCTTTGCCATGAACAAGAACCTTCGGCTGAACATGGGCAATTGCAACCACCGCAGATACTTGCCTATGCTCATCGATAAGGTGCGGGCCGGGGTTTTCCATCCCGAGCAGTTCCTCACAGAGAGGGAGCCCATCACCTCTGCCCTGGATGCCTATCACGCCTTTGACCAGAAGCAGCCCGGCTGGCTCAAAGTGAAGCTCAACCCCTCGGCCGCCAAGGCCGCATAGCTTGCATCGTGCTGCTCACCCTTCGCGCTGCGCGTTCATTCGCAAACGCGAGGGGTGGGCCTATGCGCAAACAGCTCGCTAGCTGGTCGCGAGCTTACCCAGAAGGTGGCGCTGAGCTTGATCGTGCGTCGCTGGGTGGTGCGATCAACCGCTACCAACCCAAACTTCTGCCCATAACCGCTGACCCACTCGAAGTTGTCGAGCAGAGACCAGCAGGGGCCATCGCGAACCACAAGAGAATACAACTGGCGGAGCAACAGGCGCGCCGTCTGGTTTATGGTTGGAACAGTTTGGGAGAAACTTGCAAGGGTTGTGCCCGCAAGATTGACTCATCTCAGCAGGTCGAACAAATACACCAGGAACGCAAAGGTGGCCGCATGCAAGAGGAAATGTACTACGAAGATTTTTACCCGGGCCAGATCTTCAACTCCGAAAGAAGCTACCGTGTTACCGCCAGGGAGATAATCGAGTTCGGTGAGCGGTACGACCCGCAGCCCTTTCATATCGACGAGGCAGCGGGTAAGAACTCATTTTTCAGCGGCCTTGCCGCCTCCGGTTGGCTCACGGCGGCGATCGTGATGCGTTTGCGCGTCGAGTCCATCAAGGTGGCGGGTGGCATGATCGGCGCGGGCGTCGAAGAGATGCGCTGGACGCATCCTGTGCGGCCGGAAGATAGAATCCGTACCCAGGCCGAAGTGCTGAACGTACGCCGTTCCAGCAGCCGTCCCGAGTACGGCATTATCCGATCGCGCACGACCGTCTTCAACCAGCGCGATGAGGTCGTGATGCGCTCCGTCGTCAACTTTCTAGCGCCACTGAAGTGACCAGCGCCGTAAATTGCGCATACATGCTCCATGTTGGATCGTTTGCTGTATGGATCTCGATCGGGAAGGCGGACATTCCAGCAAGCGCCAGATTCAGACGGTCCATAAACTCATCTTCCGACTTGGCGTAATAGGTTTACTCACGCAAGCTTTCACCCGTCGATACAAGAGCTAAGGTGGCGAAGTTATCTTGCTCGAGAATCGCCTTGAGGGAGTCTTCCAGGAGGTTCATCCGCAGATGCTCCTCCGCGATCGGTTGCCCGGTATCGGACTGGTATCTCCAAACGATGATGATTCGGTCTGGCTGGGAGGCCCGATTGAAGGTTGGGCTAAAATCCTTGGCGAAACGCCAGATGAGTCTTCTGCCAGTGTGCGCATTCGTTGATATCGCCGTCGCCCACACCTTCACATCCTGATTTCCATCCATAATCAACAACTCCAGAAATGTGATAGATGAGATTGGCCGCCGTAAGAACGGACTGCAGGTAAAGCCGGATCGTCCGGATGCGCGTCTCGACAGTCGCACCTAGCAAGCCAGTACCCGCTTGTTCCGGATCGCAGATTCCATCGCTTCCTAGAATAATTTTCCCGGACGCTCTCACCGCGCCTTCAACGGATCCGCCGCCACCTTCCACCCCGGCGTCTCTCCTTTGTTCTGCTCCTTCAGCCAATCCAGCAGCGGCTGGAAGTACTCCACCATCGCGGATGCATCGGCGTGATCTTCGCCCGTCAAAGTTTTCAGAGCCTCCGGCCAGGGCTTCGACTGCCCTAGCTCGAGCATCGCGTTCAGCTTCTCGCCGGCGGCTTTCGATCCGTAGAAGGAGCATCGGTTCAGCGGACCCGTGTATCCTGCTGCCCCGCACATGGCGCGATAGAACTGGAACTGATACACGCGCGCGAGGAAGTAACGCGCATACGGCGTGTTCCCCGGGATGTGCGCCTTCGCCCCCGGATCGAAATCCGCCTCCGTCCGGTCTACAGGAGGCGCCACGCCCTGGTACTGCTCGCGCAATGCCCACCAAGCCTTGTTGTAGTCCGCCGGCTTGACCTGCCCGGAGAAGACTTCCCAACGCCACTTATCGATTAGCAATCCGAAGGGCAGAAATGCGATTTTGTCCAGTGCCGTCCGCAGCAGTAGCGGAATGTCCGCACTCGCCGGTGGCACCGTCTGGATCAGCCCGATGGTCTTCAGATACTCCGGTGTGATGGAGAGCGCAATCGTGTCGCCGATTGCTTCATGGAAGCCGTCGTTCGCACCGTTGCGAAACGAGAACGGCTGCTTCCGGTAAGCCATCTGATAGTAGTTGTGTCCAAGTTCGTGGTGGACGGTGGTGAAGTCATCGGCCGTCGGATGGAGGCAAACTTTCAGCCGCACATCCTTCTGCGTATCGATATCCCACGCGCTGGCGTGGCAGATCACATCGCGGTCCGCCGGCCGCGTCAGCATGGAGCGCTGCCAGAAGGTATCCGGCAGCGCGGGGAAGCCGAGCGACTGGAAGAAGCCCTCGCCATAGCGCACCATCTGCTTCGCATCGGTGTGCCGGTCCGCGAGGATCTGGCTTAGGTTGTAGGTCGGCGTGGCCGCCGCCGGGGCGACAATGTCGTAGATGTTGCCCCATTCCTGAGCCCAGATGTTTCCGAGCAGGTCCGCGGGAATCATCCCATCGGGTCGCTGCGCCACGGCCCCGTACTTCTGTATCAGCCGCTTGCGAACGTAGGTGTGCAGCTCGAGATAGAGCGGCTCCACCTGCTTCCATAACCGCTCCTGCTCGGCGCTGAATTGCTCCGGTGTCATGTCGTACTTCGATCGCCACAGCACGCCCGTGTCGGCGAAGCCCAGCTCGCGCGCGCCCTGGTTGGACAACTCCACCATGCGCGCATACCGCTCCTTCAGCGGCGCGCCAATCTGGTGCCAGCCCACCCATGTATCCTGCAGCACCTTCGGATCGCGGCTTTCGGCCATGCGAATCTCGACGCCGTCCTGTCCCAGGCACTTGGTTGCGTCCGCACCCGGAGGACAGTACTTGCCCTGGCCATAGCTGCCGTCAAGCGATGCGGCGACCTGTGTCAATTCGCTCCGCAGCTTGGGATCATTCGGCGCCGGCATGTCCAGCCCCAGTCGCAGCAACTCGAACTTGCGTTTCAGCTCTGGGGGCAACGCCAGCTCCTGAAATTGTTTCGCCTCGTCGATCAGCGCCGTCACGCGGCCGATCAGCCGCTCATTCTGCTTCGCGGACAACTGCTCTGTGTCATACGTGATGTAAGTTTCCTGAATCCATGCGGCACGGGAACTGTCGATCGAGAGATCGAGCAGTTCCGCCTCGGCGCGGTCCATAAATGCCTGTGCGTCGGCGACCGTCGGCTTGTGCCCCGGCTCCTGTGCGGCGGGGCCGGTACTAGCAGGGGAGAGCGCATGAGCGGGTGAGTTCATAACAGTGACGGGCAGAGCGAGCCCGAGATAGAGGAACAGCAATAGCGAGCGGCCGGCAATCATCACGGAAAACTCTACAGCAGATGGGGAAAGCTGCGCGACCTCCGTCTCGCTGCTTTGTCAGGCGGCAAGCACCGCGGCGTTCTCGATTTGTGAGTGCATAGAGAAGTCCCCCGGAGCGGAAACCGATGAGCAATGAAATCCAGCGGCAGAATTTGAGATTGGCAAGCCCGGCACGCCTTGACTCGTCGCGCGCCTTTTCAGCCCCGGGGCTGGTCGGCGGTTAGGGTGCATCCGGAGTGGAGTGCGTGCTGTCCAGCGTGGCGGCGCGGCTGAACTCCGCCTTGGCTTTATCGGCCAGGCCGGCTTTGCGATACACCTGGCCGAGCTGGAAGTGCAGGGGGGCGCTTTCGGGCGAAAGTGCGAGCGCGGCTTCCAGCTCCTTCTGGGCCTGCGGCAGGTCGCCCTTGCGCTCATACACACGGCCAAGTGCACCGTGGATTTTGCTGTCTTGGGGGGAAATGGCCTCCGCGCGCTTGAGCAGCGGCAGGGCTTCGTCCAGGGCATTGCGGTCGATCAGCACCAGGCCGAGGTTGAGGTAAGGCTGTTCGCTCGGATGAGGCGCATCAGCCTGCCACGCGATCGCCTGCCGGTACGAGGCGATTGCTTCATCGGTGCGGTTCAGACCTTCATAGACTACCCCGATGTTGTTTTCGATCTTCACGCTTTGCGGAGACAACGCAAGCGCTTTCCCGAAGCACTGCAGGGCTTCTTCGAAGCGGTTTTCAGTCGATTTCACGCGTCCCAGGCTGTACCAGCTTTCGCTGTCTTTCGGATTTTCGGCCACCGCGCGGGTCAGCCAGGTGTCTGCGTCCTTGTAGTCGTTCAGCAGCACGTAATCCAGTGCGACAAAGCGCAGATCCGTCCCGGTCGGCCTTTGCAGCGCGGCTGCATGGGTGTACTCGGTGAGGGATTCCTTCGGCTTATCTTCGCGGAATAACGCAAACGCCAGCAGGTAATGTGCTTCTGCGGAAGCTACGTGGTCGTCAAGATACCGGCGCACAATCTGCTCGGCCGCGCTTGCTTTTCCGGCGGCGAGCAGGTCCTTCGCGTGCGCCAGCTCAGGCACCTCAGGTGCAAGCATTTGCGACTGCGCAGCCCCGACGCTCACGGGAAGCAGGCACGCTGCGCAAGCAACAGCCAGCCCGCGAAGGCTGCCGAATCCAGCTCGCAAATGGGTGGATCTATGCCGCAGCATCGCTATTTATCGTACGTGATGGGGAGCCGTCTTCGCGAGAACGGCGCAGTGGCTCGATCCGGGGGAAGGCTGCCGATAAGCGGCTCCGGTACGATAGAACTAATGCATATTGTTCACGCCAGTGCGATGTTGTTCGACATGGATGGAGTGCTCATCAACTCCATTCCCGCAGTAGAGCGCGTGTGGTCCCGCTGGGCGCAGGAGCGCGGTTTTGACGCGTGTGAAGTGGTGCGCCGGGCGCACGGGCGTCCCAGCATCACGACCTTGCGTGAACTGCTGCCCAATGCGAACCATCAGGCGGAAAATCGCATCATCGAGCAGGCGGAGATGGAAGACCTGGAAGGTGTCGTCCCGCTGCCGGGCGCGCGTGAACTGCTAGCCGCTTTACCGCGTAAGGCGTGGGCCATCGTCACGTCCTGCACCCGCCCGCTTGCGGAGGTGCGCCTGCGCGCGGCCGGCCTGCCCACACCCGGTCTCTTCATCACCTCGAACGACATTACTCACGGCAAGCCGCATCCGGAGCCCTATCTCAAGGGAGCGGAGGGCCTGGGCTACGCGCCGGAAGCCTGCATTGTGGTCGAAGACGCGCCCGCCGGTATTGAAAGCGGCCGAAGCGCGGGCTGCCGCGTTCTGGCCTTTAGAACCACCGCCTCAGATCCGGAGCTGTGGCAGGCCGGAGCTACGTGGATTGTCGAGAATTGCGCCGCGATTCATCTGCAGCCAAGCGGAAGCGGAGCGCTGGCCTTCACGCTCTCCGGCCAAAGCGTGCTGGTGGCGCAGACCCAGAGCGCCTGAGCCAAGCCAACCCGTCAATCCCGAATGAGCACGCCGGCCGAGATTTAGCGTTACTGCGCGCTTGCCAGATCGCCCGCTGGGAAAATCCGGTTCTGCTGCGGGCTGTCGTGCCGCTCTTCACGTTAAGCTCATGCCGGCAGATCCTTCCGCGACGCGTTCCCAAACTGCATCGCTTCCGCTGCAATCTTCTTGAGGTCCGGCAGGACATCGCCCAGAGCTGCAGGGGCTGCAGAGCGCGAACCCAGCGCGAAGTAAAGATCGCGGTAGTGACGGAAGAGCTTCTCGTAAACGGCCACCGCGTCGGGCTGTGGCAGGTAGATCCGGTGCGGAAGACACATCGCCTTCTGCGCCGCTTCGACGCTGGGGAAGACACCCGCGGCGACCAGCGCGAAGATGCCGGAGCCCAGGCTGGTTGGCACGCCATCGGGTACCAGCACTGGCTTGTTCAGCACGTCGGCGTAGACCTGGTTGAGCACCGCATTGTGCTGAGGGATACCGCCGCCGTTGATGACGCGCTCGACCGGGACGCCGTGCTCCGCCATGCGCTCGAGGATAATGCGGGTGTGCATGGCGGTGCCTTCAATGGCGGCGAAGAGTTCGTCCTGCGCGGTGTGGATGAGGTTCCAGCCGAGCGTGCATCCGCCTAGCTCGGCGTTCACCAGCACGGTACGGTCGCCGTTGTCCCAGCTCAGACGAAGAAGGCCGGTTTGTCCCGCGCGATACTGGTCGAGACCGCGCGAGAGCTCGCGCACGTTGGTGCCGGCGCGCCGTGCAATCGCCTCGAAGATGTCCCCCGTCGCAGACAAGCCGGCTTCGACGCCGGTGTACGCCGGATGCACGCTGCCGGGCACCACGCCGCACACCCCGGGCACCAAGGTAGTCTTCGGCTCCATGGCGATGATGCAAGTGGACGTGCCCACCACGTTGACGACGTCGCCTTCTTTGCAGCCGACGCCGATCGCATCCCAATGTGCATCGAAAGCTCCGACCGGGATCGGAATACCGGCACGCAGGCCCATTGCCTCAGCCCAGTGCGGAGCCAGGTGGCCGGCGAGATGATCCGAGGTCAGGTACTCGCCTTGAAGCTTCTCGCGGATGCCATCGAGCAATGGGTCCACTTTGGAGAGAAACTCCTGCGGAGGCAGCCCACCCCATTTCGGATTCCAGAGCCACTTGTGACCCATGGCGCAGACGCTGCGCTTCACGTGCTTCGGGTCGGTGATGCCGCACAACGTGGCGGCCACCATGTCGCAGTGCTCCAGCGCACTGGCAAGCTTATTGCGCTCCTCTGGCGAAGCGTGCCGCAGCCAATGAAGCAGCTTGGCGAAGCCCCACTCGTGCGAGTAGACCCCGCCGCACCACTCGATCGCTTCCAGGTGCTCCGCATGGGCCAGACGCGTGATCTCCTGCGCCTCGGACTTGGCGCGGTGGTCGCACCACAGGTAGTACTCGCTCAGCGGCTGCATCTGCGCGTCCACCGGAACGACGCTCGAACCGGTGGTGTCAAGCGCCATAGCGACCACATCCTGCCCGGATACACCGGTCTGCGCAAGAACATCACGCGTAGCCTTCACCAGTGCGTTCATCTGGTCCGTGTGGGATTGCGTGGCGAAGTCCGGGTCCTCGCGCTTGCGGTGCAGTGGATACTCGGCCACCGCTGTGCCGAGGCGCCCGCGGGTGCTGTCGAGCAGTGTCACCCGTACGCTTAAAGTGCCGAAGTCCACTCCTGCAACGATGGCCACTCTCTTATCTCCTTGGTGTCTGCGAGACAGCTGATCTAACCCTGCGCGTGGAAGCGACCCAGCAGCCCGCAAATCTCTGAAACGTTTGTGATAAGTGTGTCGCCCATGTGCGACAGGCTTGCCAGGGAATGTGCAGCGACTTCGGCATTGCCCGCGCCGCACGCATCTTCCACCAGGATCGGGATCAGCCCGAGGTCTGCGGCCTGTCTGCAAGTGGGATCGATCCCGATCTCAAGAGCAATGCCAACCACGATCAGGGCGCTCAGCCCACAGTCGCGCAAGGCGAAGTTCAGCGGGGTCCCTTCCAGGGCAGACATCCCGAGTTTGTCGAACACACCCTCGCTGGGAAGCGGCTCCAGTTCCTTGACGATCTGGAATCCGGGACTGTCCCGCAGGAACCAGGGCTGCACCTGCCGGGGATCAGTGACGCGCTGCCAAGCCATCGCCATCCGATACTGAAAGGCGCCCATCAGCTCTTTGGGCAAAGAGAGATGCCGCGTGAAAAAGGTGCGTACACCCGCTCCCCGCGCCGCTTCGAGCACCCGCCGCACCTGCGCGGTGATTGCCGCTCCGCCCGCAACTTGATTCACGATGCCGATCTGCATGTCATACACAAGCAAGGCCACCTGGTCGGGAGTTACCAGCTCCTCCAGGGACATCGGTATGTTCAGACCATGTGTATTCAGCATCGGCGGTTGTCCATTCCGGTGTCACTCGCGGCGGTTGCGCAAAAGGTCCGCGCAGCCTTCACCGGGCGGTGTCATGCCCCGGGTGCTTTGGCCAGAACTTAATGGTGTACACCAGTCCGGCAATGGCCAGCAGCGCACCCCACCAGATCGGGGCGTGCAGCCGTGAAAGCACGATAGGGTGCGGCAATGGGTGGCTTAGCTCCCACAGACCGGCCAGGCAGATCACAATGCCATAGGCCAGCAGCATGATGCCGGCAAAGAACCAGATGGAGATCGTGCGGCGCATGGGCTCCTACCAGAAAGCAACGTTGAGTGCGATGAAGATGACGAGAACCACGCCAGCCCAAACGATTGGGCGCTGGTACCAGTGGTCCACCTGCTCGTGCGGAATGGGCGAGGCCCCATAGACCAGCCCTTCCAGCTCGCCAATGGGACGCGGCTGCGTGAGCAGGCTCACGATGACGGTGACGATCACGCAAACTATCCAGGACCAGAGGGCGCGGTAGATGTTTTCCGCCATGTCCTTGGCATCCGGAGAAAGCGCCACGTACCGTAACGCGGTGTGGTCTTCGCGCACCCAGGCCCACAGACCGATCGAGGTTATGGTGCCGGCAAGAAGGCCCCAGAAGCCGGCCGGCCGTGTGGCGCGCTTCCAAAGCATGCCCAGGATCACCGTCCCAAAGAGGGGCGCGATAAAGAATGAGAACAGCGCCTGGACATAGTCCATGATGCTGGGTGCGTTCTGCACGAGATAGGCGGTGCCTATCGAGATCAACACGCCGACCAGGGTGCTCCAGCGGCCCATTGCGACATAGTGGCTGTCGGAGGCCTTCTTGTTGATGAAGGCGCCGTAGAGGTCATAGGTCCAGACGGTGGAGAAGGCACTCACGTTGCCGGCCATGCCGGACATGAAGCCTGCAATCAGCGCGGTAACACCAAGACCCAGCAGGCCTGGTCCGCAGTAGCGCACCAGCATCAGCGGCAGCACTTCGTTGTAGCTGTGCAGATGCCGTGCCACTGCTTCGCTCTCGCCTACCAGGTGGAAGGGAAGCACGGAAAGCGCGATCAGTCCGGGCAGGATCACGATGAAGGGCACGGCCATCTTGAACGCCGCGCCGATGATGGGCGCCATCTTGGCCGAGCGGAGATTATCCGCGGACAAGACGCGCTGCACCACCAGGAAGTCAGTCGTCCAGTACCCGAAGGCGACCACGAAGCCCAAGCCGAAGACAATGCCGGTCCAGTGCACGCCCATGGGGTTGGAGCCGAAATGGCCGAGGTTGCTCCACAGGTGGACGTAGTCGTTGCGGCCCAGGTTGACCGTGATCTGGTGCCGTAGGTTCGTCCAGCCGCCGACCTCGATGAGGCCGAGGATGGGAACGATCGCGGCGCCTACCCAGATGAGGATGAACTGCAGCACCTCGTTGAAAATGGCGGAGCGCAAACCGCCCAGCATCACGTAAAGCGCCACTGTGACGGAGGAAACCCAGATGGAGAAGTTCAGGTTCCAGCCGAGCACTACTTTCATCACCAGCGCCATGGAGTACATGTTGATGCCGCTCATCAAGACCGTCATGGCGGCGAAGGTGACTGCGGAAAGCGCGCGCGTGCTCTCGCCATAGCGAAGCTGCAGATAGCCCGGCACCGAGTGCGTTTTCGAGATGTAGTAGAAGGGCATCATCACGATGCCGAGGAAGAGCATCGCCGGGATGGCGCCGATCCAGTACCAGTGGGTGGCCAGGATGCCGTACTGGTAAGCTGCCGCCGCCCAGCCCATCAGCTCGAGCGAGCCGAGGTTGGCGGAGACGAAGCTCAAGCCGGCAATCCAGGCCGTCATCTCCCGGCCGGCCATGAAGAACTCTTCGCTGGTATTGGAAGCGCCCTTCAGGTAGAAGCCGATGAACAGAACGATGGCGAAGTAGATGCCGATAACCAGGACGTCAACCGAATCCAGGCGCGCCAGGTGTTCGCTGGCGAAGGCGGCAATCAGCAGGCTCACGGGTCTCAGTGGCATTGGGGACTCGATCCTGAATTTGGGTGAAACGCATTGGCGGATACCGATTCCGCCTCACGTTGCTTTCCGAGCAGTGAACACCCGAGGCGGCACATTTGTCGAGTGGGCCTACTGTCCATAGGTCTTGTTCGCCCCGTGCTTGCGGAAGTAGTGGCGGTCCAGCAGGTGCTGCGAAACCCCGCGGCACTCCGCATTCAGGGTGGCAGTCAGGTAAGCCATGCGGGCCACGGACTCCAGAACCACAGCGTTATGCGCGGCATCCTCGGGTGTGGCGCCCCAGCAGAACGGGGCGTGTCCCGCCACCAGCACACCGGGCGAGGCCAGAGGGTCGATGCCTTGGAAGCGCCGCACGATGGCGACGCCCGTGTTCAGCACGTAGTCGCCGCCGATCTCCTCCGGCGTCAGTTCCTCCGTGACCGGCACGGGACCGTAAAAGTAGTCGGCATGGGTGGTGCCATAGGCTGGGATCTCCCGCCCCGCTTGGGCCCACGCAGTCGCATATTCCGAATGCGTATGCACCACGCCGCCGATCCCCTGGAACTCGCGATAGAGCAGCAGGTGCGTGCCGAGATCGGACGAGGGCCGCAGCTTGCTGTCTACCAGCTTGCCGTCCAGGTCGGTAATAACCATATCGGCCGGGGTGAGCTTTTCGTAGGGAACACCGCTGGGCTTGATTGCGACCAGGCCCTGCTCGCGGTCAATACCGCTTGCATTGCCGAAGGTGTAGAGGACCAGCCCGCGCCGAACCAGTTCAAGGTTCGCCTCGAGCACTGCCGATCTGAGTTCCGGGAGGAGCATATGCGACGCCCTCGTAAGCAAAATGCAATCGGCATCGAGTATTGCACATAGTAGGTAACGTTTTCCCCGAATCGCTATTTTTGTGAATGGGATATGCTGTGAGGCGCATCCCACACCGTGCCTATGAAGCCAGCGCCCCCCTCCCCCAAACCGCGATCGCGTAACAGCACCCGCATGGATATCCGCGATGTAGCCGCGCGGGCGGGTGTTTCTATCTCTACCGTCTCCCGCGTTACCAACCAGGTCGCGTCCGTGGACCCGGAATTGGCCAAGCGCGTCTGGCGGGCCGTCCGCGAACTCAATTATTTCCCTAACATCCAGGCAAGGGCCCTGGTTTCCGGACGGAGCCGCATCCTCGGGCTGATCGTTTCGGAGATCACCAACCCCTTCTTTCCGGAGTTGATTCAGCGGTTCGAAGACGTGGCCATCGAGAGCGGCTATGAGGTGCTCATTGCGTCCACCAACTACGATCCGGAGCGCATGGCCATGTGCGTGCGGCGGATGATCGAGCGCAAGGTGGACGGCGTGGCGGTAATGACCTTCGGCATCGAAGCGCCGGTCATGCACGAACTGGCCGCACGCAAGGTGCCCCTGGTTTTTATCGACTCCGGACCGAAGCGAGCAAACGTCAGCATCCTCACCGTGGATTACGAACGCGGCATCCGCCAGGCAGTACAGCACCTGGCCGCCTTGGGTCACCGCAGGATTGCGTTCATTAGCGGCTCGCTTGAACTTCAGTCGGCGGCTTCCCGCCAGAAGGCTTTCATCCGGTCTATCCGGGAAATTGGCATCACGCCGGCCAAGGACCTGCTGGTCGAGGGGGACCACACTCTGGAAGGTGGGTTGCGCGCGATGGTGCCGCTCTTCCAGCGCAGCGAAATCCCCACGGCGGTGATGTGCTCCAACGACATGACGGCGATCGGCGTCCTACACTTTCTGTACGAGAAGGGCCTCGAAGTGCCCAGTGAAATGTCCGTAGTCGGCTTCGATGACGTCCACATCGCGCAGTTCACGCTGCCGCCGCTCACCACCATACGGATGTCCTGCCTGGACATCGCCCGGGGTGCGGTCACCGCTCTACGCACTCAGCTGGAGCCGGACAGTGCAGCCCACGGACGCACGCCGCAACTGGTCCCGACGGAACTGGTGGTGCGCCAGACCACGGCCCACCCCCGCGGATCGCTGGATGACCTGGGGCACGTAGTGGAAACCGCTGCCGTGCGCCGGGGAAAGCGATAATCGCAGGCAAGCAGGCGCTGTCGCGACTTACGCTTGACAGCGAAGTTAGCGGGCGCTTATACAGGTGGGGCATCGGCATCCTCACTTTGATGTAGAAAACGTTTTCCGAGCGGGCCAAAATTGGAAATGCAGCTCTGATGTCCATTCTTCGCAACGTCCTTTTCGACCTCGCCGCTGGCCTCCTCCTGGCGGGAGCGGCCCTTTCCTCGCAGGCGCAACACGCACCCGTGTCGCATGCTTCGGAGGCCCTGACGCTCTCCGGCGATTACTGGGGAACTCACGATCCGTCCATTGCCAAGGACGGCGACACCTACTACGTCTTCGCGACCGGCAAGACGCCTCGTGGCGGCCAGATGGAGATTCGCTGCTCTCACGATCTGAAGGCGTGGAAGGAATGCGGCCAGGTGTTCGATCACATTCCGGATTGGATCCACAAGAGCAGCCCCGGCACGGAAGAGTTATGGGCGCCGGACATTTCCTACTATCACGGGAGATATCAGCTCTATTACGCCTACTCGCTCTTCGGGAAGAACACCTCGGGCATCGCGCTGGCGACGAACAAAACGCTCGATCCGAAGAGCCCGGATTACCACTGGCAGGATCAGGGCCTGGTCCTGCGCTCCACCGCACAGGACAACTTCAACGCGATCGATCCTAACTTTGTGGAGGATACGCATGGGAATCCATGGCTGGCCTTCGGCAGCTTCTGGGGCGGCATTGAACTGACAAAGCTGGATCCGGCGACCGGCAAGCCGCCCGCCGGCGGCCCGCATTACACCCTGATTGCATCTCGCAAGAAGCCGGCCGATGCCGCGCCCGCGCCTCCCGGCCTGCCTCCGGATTGGCAGGCAGTCGAGGCGCCGTTCATCGTGCACCACGGCCAGTACTACTACCTCTTTGTTTCCTGGGACCTGTGCTGCCGCGGCACCAAGAGCACGTATCACACGGTCGTCGGGCGCGCCCGCGAGGTTACCGGCCCCTACCTCGACAAGCAGGGCGTGGCGCTCACGAACGGCGGCGGGACGACAGTGCTCAGCGCCAACGCGCGGTGGCTTGGCCCCGGCGGCGAGTCGGCACTCATGCAGCCCTCCGGCGATTTCCTGGTGTTTCACGCCTACGACGCGAAGACCGGTAAGCCAGCGCTACAGATTTCGACCATCGACTGGAGCGGAGGCTGGCCGGAGATTGCGCTTCAGAAGTAAAGGCGGCAGGAGATTGCTGCTTGAGTCAGAAGAGGCCGCAGCCTAGGGTCTTGCACTGCTGGCCGGGGTTGCGGCTGGCGCGTGGCCCAGCGTGGAGCCGGCCTGCGTAGGGGTGCGGAAGCGCGGATCGCACCCACGCCGAAGGCGAGAGATGCTGGGGCCGCGGTACCGGCGACCCCCTTCGCGCTCCTTTTCCGGGCCTGGATGTGCCACGGTGCGGCGCGAAGGGTGGGGCATCCCCGTGTTACTCGGCAGGCGGGAAGAGGAACTTGAGAAACGGCTCCACGCGCTGTGCCCAGGCGGCCTCGTCGTGCGTTCCGCCTGGGACCTTGGTGTAGAGAAGGTCCACGTTGTCTTTCCACCCGCGCTTGAGCAGAGACTTGTGAAGCAGGTTGGTGTCGCGCAACGTATTGCCACCCTCGCTGGTCCCCATGTCCAGCCAGATCCGCGGGCGTGGTTCCGGCGTGGCCTCATTGACGAAGTCGAGGATGGACTTCTGGTTCCACCACACGGACGGAGAAAGCACGGCGAGGCGGCCGAAGATCTCCGGGTACTGCAGGCCGAGGTAAAGGGTGGCCAGGCCACCGAGGGATGAGCCACCCAGCCCGGTGTGCTCGGGCCCCTGCTTGGTGCAGTATTCGCGATCGAGGAAAGGCTTGACTTCTTCAATCAGCATGCGGCCGTAGAGGTCGGCGTCGCCGCCACCCATCTTCGGGTCGCGGGTGGGCGTGTATTCGTTAATGCGCTCGGAGCCGGCGTTGTAAATGCCGGCGATGATCAGCGGCTCGATCTGGCCGGCAGCGATCAGGCGGTCGGCGGTCTCGTGCACGCCCCAGATGCGCCCCGGCACGTAAGCCGTCGTGCCGTCGAACAGGTTCTGCCCATCGTGCAGGTAAAGCACGGGATACCGCGGGCCGCGCTGTGGGTCATAGCCCTCCGGCAGGTAGACGACGATGTCGCGCTCCGCGGGCAGGATGTTGGAGTGAAAGCGCGCATGTAACTGCAGGCGCGGATTTTCTGCGTGCGCTCGCGTCTCCGCCGGTTCGGCCGGCAAAGGCTTCGTCCGCGGCGGGAGCGTGACGGGGGGAGGTACAGAGATTTCAGGCAAAGCTTTCCTTTCGCAACCGCTGTGCGGTTCCTCTATGCTGAAGTGCTGCCGCTTCGCCGCGGCGGATTCTTTGTTAGAGTTGGTGTTCATCTTGCGCTGGGGCGTTCACCAACGATGCATCGCGATTATCACAAATGGTTCTCACCGCGGCTGGGCCGCGACATGGAATTACTGGTGTACGGCCACGCCGGCCTACCGGCGATTGTGTTTCCGTCTTCCCAGGGCCGCTTTTATGAGTTCGAGGACCGGGGTATGGTTGGCTCCGTCGCGTGGAAGCTGGACAACGGCGACCTGCAACTCTATTGCGTTGATTCTGTGGACGCAGAAAGCTGGTACAACCGCGACGTTCCCCCTCGCTGGCGCATCGCCAGGCATATGCAGTATGAGAGCTATGTATTAGATGAAGTGGTCCCACTGGTGCGTCAAAAAAACAGCGATCCGCACCTGATCACTATTGGATGCAGTTTTGGCGGCTACCACGCGGTAAATACTGCACTGCGGCACCCGGACCTCTTCACCGGCTTTCTTTCCATGTCGGGAGCCTTTGACGTTTCGAACTTCCTCCACGGGTATTACGACAATGACTGCTACTTCAATATTCCGACGCACTACCTGCCGAACATGAGCGATCCGTGGTTCCTGGACCACTATCGCCGCAACACCTATCTTCTCGGCACGGGGCACGACGACCAGTGCCTGGGGCAGAACCGCTACCTGGCGCACCTGCTCGGCTCGAAGGGGATTCCTCATCAGCTTGCTGTGTGGGATACCTGGAACAGCCATGACTGGCCAACCTGGCAACGTATGGCGCAACTCTACCTGTAGTAAGTCGGCGGCCTCCATATTCGGCTACACTGTTGGGCAACTGCTGTAGGTTCTGGGGGAAAGGCGGAAGCGGTGGCGAAGAAAATCGGCGTTCTGTTCGGTATGGAGAACACATTTCCCGGTGCGCTGGTGGAGCGGATCAACTCGCTGGGGCAGGGAGAGATCACGGCGGAGTTTGTGCAGGTGGGCGGCGTGCGGGAAGCGCATGCGTCGCCGTACGCGGTGATCGTGGACCGCATCTCGCACGATATCCCGTTCTATCGCGGTTACCTGAAGAACGCAGTCCTCTGCGGAACCGTGGTTATCAACAATCCGTTCTGGTGGTCTGCCGACGACAAGTTCTTCAATTACGCGCTCGCCCGGCGCCTGGGTGTGGCGGTTCCCAATACCGTGCTGCTGCCCCATAAGCGCTACCCCGAGGGCACCAACCAGAACTCTATGCGCAACCTGGAGTTCCCCCTGGACTGGGCCGGCATCTTTGACTATGTCGGTTTTCCCGCATTTCTCAAGCCTTTTGACGGTGGCGGGTGGCGCGACGTGTATCACGTGCATAACCCGGACGAGTTCTTCCGGGCGTACGACCAGACCGGTGACCTGTGCATGACGTTGCAGAGCGCGGTCAAATTCAACGAGTATTTCCGCTGCTATGTGGTGGGGCAGGAGAAGGTACACATCATGCCCTACGACCCGCGCCGGCCGCACCATGAGCGCTACCTGCAGGACCCGCCGCAGTATGACCCCAAGTTGCTCGAACGCGTGGAGAACGATGCGCTGACGCTGTGCCGGGCGCTGGGATATGACCTGAACACGGTCGAGTTTGCCGTGGAAGACGGGGTGCCGTACGCGATTGACTTTATGAATCCGGCGCCCGATGCGGACCGGCATTCCGTGGGCGAAGGGAACTTCGAGTGGATCGTCAGCGCGGTCGCGGAACTCGCCATGAAGAAGGCGCGCCAGCAGGCGCCGCAGGCATCCGGTTTTGTCTGGTCCACATTTCTCAAGGGAGAAGAACTCGGCTCCAAGGTGGAAGCGCCTCCGAAAAAGCAGACTGCTGCAAAGGCAGCGGCCAAGAAGGCTCCGGCCAAAAAGGCACCGGCAAAGAAGGCCGCCAAGAAGTCGGCGGCAACGGGCAGCGGTTCCGAGTCTCCGCTGTCCTGATTGGTGGGAAAGAGCACGTCTTTGGGAGGTACCCTGTGCGTCCGTCGTTCACTATCGGCATTGAAGAGGAGTACCAGACGGTTGATCCGCAAACGCGCGATCTCCGCTCGCACATCAAGACGGAGATGCTCGCCTCCGGAAAGCGGCGCCTGGAAGAGCGCGTCAAGGCGGAGATGCATCAGTCGGTGGTCGAGGTCGGAACCCGCGTTTGCCGCACCATCGACGAAGCTCGTGAGGACCTTTACGACCTGCGGCGGCAGATGATCCACATTGCGCAGGAGAACGACTTGGTGCTGGTTGCCGGCGCCACGCACCCCTTTGCGGATTGGCGGGCGCAGGACATCTATCCGGACGAGCGCTACGAGCGCGTGGTCGAAGACCTGCAAATGGTAGCGCGCGCGAATCTGATCTTCGGCCTGCACGTGCACGTGGGCATCGAGGACCGCGAGGCCGCCATCCGACTGATGAACTCCATGCGGTATTTCCTGCCGCACATCCTGGCGCTCTCTACCAATTCGCCCTTCTGGCGCGGAAACAAGACGGGTCTTAAGAGCTATCGCGCCAAGGTCTTTGACAAGTTCCCGCGCACCAACATTCCGGACTGGTTCGGGAGTTGGGGAGAATTTGAAAGCTTCTGCAATCTCCTGATCAAAACGAATTGCATGGATAATGCCAAGAAGCTCTGGTGGGATATCCGGCCGCATCCTTTCTTCAACACGGTCGAGGTGCGCATCTGCGACATTCCGCTGCGCGCGGAAGAGACGATCGCCATCGCGGCGCTTATCCAGGCCACGGCTGCGACACTGTGGAAGTTACACAATCGCAACCAGGACTACCGGCAGTATTCGCGGGCGCTGCTGATGGAAAACAAGTGGCGCGCGGTGCGTTACGGCCTGGATGGAAAGCTGATCGACTTCGGCAAAGAAGAAGAGGTGGACGAACGCGAACTCATCCTCGAGTACCTGGCTTTTGTCGAGGAAGCGGCTGAGGAACTCGGTGGCCGCGAAGCCCTCCAGTACATTCACACGATTCTCGCGCAGGGCTCAGGTGCGGACCGCCAGCTCCGGGTATACGAAGAGACCAACGACCTTGCCGCTGTGGTGGATTACATGGCGGAAGAAACCAAGGCCGGGCTCTTCGACCATGCGCATGCCTGATTCTTGCGGTGCGGCGCTGCGGCGCGGCTGCACACCGCCCCGCATAGGGCGCACCCTGCTTCCGAAATGAGCCTTGACCTGATGACCAGCACGCACGCACTCCTCCAGACCGCCTTTCCCGCGGAGTTTACTCCCGGCGCGCGCAACGCAGTGATCACCTGTTTGCGCATTGAGCCAAGCGAGAAGGTGACGGTGATCACCGATCGCAAGACGGCGCCAATCGCGGCGTCGCTGGCCCACCAACTTGAACAACTAGGCTGCACCTGGAACGGCTTTGTGATCGAAGATCTCGCGCCGCGGCCGCTGACCAGCATGCCGCAGGCCGTGCTCGATGACATGGAGTCGAGCCAGGTCTCGATTTTTGCGGTGCAGGTGCAGCAGAACGAACTGCGTTCGCGCCGGCAGATGACGGATGTGGTGAACCGGCGCCGCATGCGCCACGCCCACATGGTCAACGTCACGCCCGAGGTGATGCTCGAAGGGATGCGCGCGGATTTCCACCTCGTGGACCGCCTCAGCCAGAAGGTGATTGAGCGTGCGCGCGCGGCCACGCAGGTGCACGCCACTACCGCGGCCGGCACGGACATCCGGGCCGACCTGAACCCGGAGTACAAGTGGCTGAAGACCAGCGGCATCATCAGCCCGGAGAAGTGGGGCAACCTGCCGGGTGGGGAAATCTTTACCGCGCCCGGCGAGGTCAACGGCACCTTTGTTGTGGATGGTGTGGTCGGCGACTACCTGTGCGGCACCTATGGCTGCCTGACGGATACGCCGTTGACGATCAGGATCGCGAAGAACCGCATCGTTTCCTGTGAGTCGTCAAACCAGCAACTGCGCGACGAGTTCTGGGAGTACACCCATCGCGACGAGAACTCCGATCGCGTGGGGGAGTTCGCGATCGGCACCAATATCGGCGTGCGCCGGGTGATCGGTAACATCCTGCAGGATGAGAAGTTCCCGGGTATCCACATCGCCTTTGGCGATCCCTACGGCGAGCATACGGGTGCGAAGTGGACCTCGAGCACGCATATCGATGTGGTGGGACTCGGCTTCAATATCTGGCTTACCGGTGCGGACGGGCAGGAACAGCAGATCATGCGTGAGGGCAGCTTTCTGATCGAACCGTAAACGTAATAGTCGCGGTTCGGTCTGTGCCAGCCAGCAGCGGCCATTGCGAGAAAGGAAGTGTGCGTTGGTCTCAGAACCCCGCCAGGACTTCAACCGCCGCTACGACCCGGCGCGATATGCATCGCTGGTCAGGCGACTCTCGCAGATCGCCGGCACGCCGATCGGCTTCCGCATCGCGGAGACGCCCTGCTTTTTTACGGAGTCGATGCTGAACGAGATCGCGGCGGCAGGCGCCGAGCTCACGCACCAGCTTGTGGACAGCCCGGAGTACATGCGCATTTCCAGCGCGTCCGTTCCCGAGCAGTTCCGCGTTCCCGGGGAATCGAGCCATCCTCATTTCATGACCGCGGACTTCGGCCTGGTCCGGGAGGCGGACGGAACGCTCTCTCCCCGCCTGGTGGAGTTGCAGGCCTTTCCCTCGATCTACGGCTTCCAATCCGTTCTATCTCGCGAGTATGTGGAGGCGTTCGACCTCGATCCGGCGCTGCGATGGTTTCTGGGCGGACACGACGAGGCGAGCTACTGGAAGCTGCTCGGGCGCGTCATCCTCGGTGGCCACGCCCCGGAGAACGTGGTGCTGCTGGAGGTGGACCCGGAGAACCAGAAAACCCTGCCGGACTTTCGCGTGCACCAGCAACACCTCGGCATTCCCATGGTTGACATCACCACGCTGGTGAAGCAGGGCAACAAACTCTACTACCGGCGCGACGGCCGGCTCATCCCCATCCATCGCATCTACAACCGCGCCATTGTCGATGAGATCGTGCGCAAGGGCATTAAGCTCCCGTTCGATTTTCGCGACGACCTCGATGTTGAGTGGGCTGGCCATCCCAACTGGTATTTCCGGATCAGCAAATTCTCCATCCCTTATCTGAATCACCCCACGGTGCCGCCCGCGGTCTTTCTCGATGAGTGGTACGCGGGCAAGGGCCGGGACAAGCTCCCGCAAGACCGCAGCGAGTGGATTCTGAAGCCGCTCTATTCCTTTGCGGGGAAGGGCATTCAGTTCGCACCCACGGACGAAGACCTCAGCGCGATCCCGGAAAACGAGCGGCACAACTATCTTTTGCAACAGCGGGTGCACTTTGAGCCGGTGATTGATACCCCGCACGGCATGACACAGGCGGAGATCCGCATCATGTACGTGTGGCCGGACGGCGAAGAACTGCAGCCCGTGCTCACCCTGCTGCGCATGGGCCGCGGGCTCATGATGGGCGTCGATCACAACCGCGAAAAGGAATGGGTCGGCGCCTCCGCCGGGCTTTTCCTGCCCGGCAGTTGATCCGGGCGCAAACCGCTCCTTTCCATCAAGAGACGGCGGAAGGGAGAGCGCGAGCGGTTTCTAATCGCCGGAGCAGGAGTCTTTTGCAAGAGCCGTTTTGGTGATGGTCATGGCTCGCTAGAGACCTCGCGAGCCGGCTGTGTGTGTCCCCGCCGGATATCATCCAGTTCCTGGTGAATCCCCTCGGGGGCGCTGGCGCTCGCGACGATATCGAGCAGCCGCTGATAGGCCGCGGCGTCCTGAACCACTGCTTCAGCTTTGCCATTCACGGTGAGGACGATGGGTCGTCGCGTCCGCTTCAATTGGCGCGTTATTTCGACCGAGTTGCTACCGCAGGGACGACTCGACCTCGCTGACCCAGTCCGGCGACTTGAGGATTTCGCGGGGCTTGGAGCCGTCGGCGGGGCCGACCAGGCCGTCGCGCTCCATCATGTCGATAAGGTGCGCGGCGCGGCCATAGCCAATACGCAACCGGCGCTGTAGCAATGAAGTAGAGGCCTTGCCGAATTCGAAGACCAGGCGCACGGCGTCATCAAAAAGCTCGTCGTTGTCATCGCCATCGTTGCCTTCGGCGTTGAGGTCGCGGCCCTTCTCGTCCTTGGGTGATTCGAGGAAGCCTTCCGCGTATTCCACCGCACCCTGCGATTTCCAGAAGTCCACCACGGCGGAGATCTCTTTTTCCGTAACAAACGGCGCATGCACGCGTTGCAGGCGCGAGGTGCCCGGGGGAAGGAAGAGCATGTCGCCGCGGCCAAGGAGCGACTCCGCGCCATTGGCGTCGAGGATGGTGCGCGAGTCCACTTTGGTAGACAGGCGGAAGGAGATGCGCGTGGGCACGTTGGCCTTGATGAGGCCGGTGATCACGTCCACCGACGGACGCTGCGTGGCGAGCACGAGATGGATGCCGACAGCGCGCGCCATCTGCGCCAGGCGGGTGATGGCCTCTTCGACATTGGCCTTGTCGAGCATCATCAGGTCGGCGAGCTCGTCGATGATGATGATGATGTAGGGCAGCGGCGTGGCTTCGGGGTCGTCCTCGAAAAGCGACGGCGTATCGAAGAGCTTGTTGTACTGGTCGATGTTGCGGACGCTCTTGGTCGCCAGCAGCTTGAGGCGGCGCTCCATCTCGCGCACGGCATTGCGCAGCGCATTCGCAGCCAGCTTGGGTTCGGTGATGATCGGGGTGAAGAGATGCGGGATACCCTCGTACATACCGAGCTCGACGCGCTTGGGATCGACCAGGATCAGGCGTACCTGCTCGGGCGTGGCCTTGAAGAGCACCGACATGATCATCGCGTTGATGGCGACGGATTTGCCGCTGCCGGTGGAGCCGGCGATGAGCACGTGGGGCATGGTGGCCAGGTCCGCGGTCACGATGCGGCCATTGATGTCCTTGCCCATGGCCAGCGCGAGCTTGCTCTTGGTGTTGATAAAGCTTTCGCATTCCACCACGTCGCGGAGCCAGATGGTTTCGCGTTCGGAGTTGGGCACCTGGATGCCCACGGTGCTTTTGCCGGCCATGCGCTCGATGAGGATGCTTTCGGCGGCCATGGCGAGGCAGAGGTCGTCGGCCAATCCCGTTACGCGGGAGTATTTGACACCGGCTTCGGGCCGGAACTCGAAGGTGGTGACGACCGGGCCGGGGTTGATCTGCGTCACCGAGCCGCGCACGTCGAACTCGGCGCATTTCTCGACGAGGACCTTGGCCTCTTCACGCAGCTCCTCTTCGCGGATGATCTGCGTGTCTTCGCTGCGGTGAAGCAGTGTGGAGGGCGGCAGGCGGAAGCCGCTGACCGACTTGGGCGTGACGGTCACGGGGCGGACATCGGCGTCGGCGCGCTCGCCGATGGAGATTGCCTCCGGAGAGAAGGCCTTGGGCCGGGGTGCGGGCGGCTCTGCCACTTGCCGAGCCGGGGCTGCGGGGGCGGGATTATCGGCTCCGGCTCTTCCATCCAGGAGCGCTGGGCAGCCGTCAACGGGGCAGGGGAGCGGTGCTGAGGGCAGTGGCGCCTGGGGAGGCGTGACGTCGTGCTCCATCTCGGGGCTGCCGGCGCGCGGCATCTGGTCCCACAGTGTAGCGGGGCGCGGTGGCACTGCCACCGGCGTGAGGGCCGACGGGGGAGCGTCATTGACGAATGAGGCCCGGCGCGGGATCACCAGCCCTTCGTCCTCGACTGGCGCGGTCCGGGGGTGTCCGGGCTTGTGGCTGAAGGTGCGTTTGGCCCAGGCAAGCAGCCCTCCGCCGGCCTGGCCGGGTGCGCCGGCGGCCTCCGCGGGCTCGGCCAGGGTTTTCTTGCGGCGCGCGGCAATGCGTCCGGCCGCGCGGTCTGCGTTGGCGCGGGCGCGGCGTTGCTTCCAGTTATGGACCCGGTCACGCCAGGCGTAGACAAAGGCGAAGCGCACCGCGATCCAGGAGCGCATGTTGCTGAAAGTAAAGGCGGTTGAGAGCAGGGTTGCCATCAGCACGCCGACCAGGACTACTATCGCCGCGCCGGGAAGATTGAGATAGCTGGCGAGCAGGTCGAGTACCAGCCGCCCCAGCACGCCTTCCACCGGAACGGCATGAAGCCAGTGCAGGTGGCCGGGGAGCAGACCGAATGCCGCCGGGGCAAAGAGGATGTAGAGGAGCAGGCCGACGGCCTTCGATTTCAGGGAGACGATGCCCTGGGAGCGCATCCAGTGGATGCCGGTCGAGCCGAGGATGAGGGGAAGGAAGAAGGCCGCAACGCCCAAAACCTGGAGGAGAAGATCGCTGACGTGGGCGCCGGCGGTGCCCGCCCAGTTATGCGCGCTATAGGTCGGATCCACGCTGCCGACGGTGTTCCAGGAGCGATCCGCCGGATGGTAGGAGACAAGAGCGAGAAGAAGGAGGCCTGCGGCCGCGACCAGCACAAGGCCGAGCAGCTCATTGAGCCGGCGGTTGCGCGTGGGTGCGAGCGGTGCTGTGGTCTTCATTGAGGCATACCGCGGTGTCCGCCGCACCTCCACGAAACGAGGGAGTGCGATCCCGAACAATGCCGAACGCCAGAGCAAGTCGATTGTTTCATAGCCAAACGGGGGAAGCCACAGAAACAGGGTGGGAGGGGGCACGGGAGTAACGGCGTACGCCGTGTCGTCGATCGCTCATCGCGGCGGGTTCGGGACGTGTTTCGGGAAGAGGTCAGGGGTGGATCCAGCTCCCATGTGTGTGCCGGGCGCTGACGAAGTCGCTCCAGTATTGGTAGAAGGGGAAGTCCTTTCCTTCGTGCGCGAACATGCCGATGTTGGTGGCCAGGTTGAGCGCAATCAGCAGACAGGCTGCGTGACGCAAGCCCGGCGTCAGCAGAACGCCAGCTTCCCGCGAGCCTCGTTGGCTGCGCGCTCGCAGGACCACCAGGAGGGCGAGCAGGGCGTTGAAGCTCATGAGGGCGGCCCAGCGGTACAGGTCATAGGCGATGATGTTCATGGCGAGGGGGCCGAAGACGATGACCGCCATCCAGACGCGCAAGACGGGGCTGCGCCGTTGCTCTTCCGGCAGTGCGTGAAAGGCAAGCCGGAGGAAGTAGATGGTGGTGGGGAGAAAGGCGGCCATCGCAAGCAACTGCAAAACCACCCACGAGCCGGTAAACAGGTACTCGCCCATCATGCGTATGTTGCCGAGAGCCGACAGGCTGTAGATGTCGAAAACCTTCGGCTCGGCGGGAAAGTTGACCCGGGCCAGCATGGAACTCTTCAGGGCGGCGATCTGTTCCGGGGTCAGCGCCCGGTGAGCGGTCAAGGCCGCCACCGCGATCCAGGGAAGCAGGAAGGCAATTGCCGCGTAAAGCAGTGAGCGGGTCCGGCGAGGTGGAGCTTCCGGACCGGGCGCAGTTGTCTGCAGCAGGAAGGGCAGCAGCGTGAGCGGAAGAAACACCACCGCGTACATCTCGTGCACCAGTACGGCGAAGCACCCCACCAGCGCGATGGCCAGGAGTTGCGCGGCGGGGCGCCGGATGGCAAGGACGGCCAGCGCGAGGATCGCGAGCAGGATGTCCAGGTAGCCTACCATGCACACCAGGTAGGAGATACAGTAGCTGCCCGCGAGCAGCGTGATGAGCGGACCGTCGGAATCCGCGCGCATTCGGCTGCTGCGAGCGAAGGCGAACAGCATCAGCAGAAACGCGGCGAGAATGGCCAGCGAAAGGATCGCAAAAACGCGGTAGTCGGCAATGTTGAGGTGAACGCGGCGGCAGACCTCGCCGAAGAGGCCGCGTTTGAGAAAGCCCTCGCGGTAATCGGCCTGAGCCTGGCTGGCCGCCCAGATGACCGGAAAGCGCAGCCCCTTCAGTATGGCGATCGCCCCAGCAAGCAGGGCGAAAAATCGCCAGAAGCGGCGATCATCGGCGAACAGCGAGGCGAGTTTCTTTTCAGGCATGCTTGGCTCGTAACCCGGAGCGGTTCTTATCCAGTGTTCTCGCAAATCTTGTCCGCTCAGGATGACGAGGCCAGGGGATCGTCATCCTGCGGCGAGTTTCGCGCCGAAGAGCAGCAGCAGGATCGCGAGCACGATGCGATACACGGCAAAGGCCACAAAGCCGTGGCGGCGCACCCACATCAGGAACCACTCCACGACGCCCAGGGCCACGACGAACGAGACCACGAAGCCGATGGCGAGCACGACCCAGCCATGCGTGTCCACATGGAGCGGCGCAATGGCCTCGGCCGCCGCAGTGTGCTTCGGGTGAAGCGTGCGCACCAGGTCGTAGCCCGTGGCGGCAATCATGGTGGGAATGGAGACGAGAAACGAGAACTCGAGCGCGGCAGAGCGCGTCATGCCCACGAGTTGGCCTGCAGCGATGGTGGACATGGAACGCGAGGTTCCGGGGAAGACGGCTGACGTGGTCTGACACAGGCCTATCCAGACCGCCTGCCCCAGCGACATCTGCTCCACGTGCGCGGTCGAGGGCTGCCGGCGCACGCTCCACGCATCCACCACCCACATGATGATGCCGCCGATCAGCAGAGCCATGGCCATCAGGTGCAGGCTTTCGAGGTGCTTGCCGATGATCTTGGTCAGCAGCAGCGCGGGAACGGCAGTGCAGACGAAGGCTATCAGCGTGAGCGAGAGCGGGTGGTTGAGCGCCGTGCGGTCACCATTCTCTCCTTCGGGGAAGGTGCGGAAGAACTCGATAATGCGACCGGAAAAGAGCAGCAGCAGGGCTAGGATGGCGCCAAGCTGAATCACGATGGTGTACATCTTCCAGTACGGATCGGCGAGGTTGATGTGCAGCAAAGCCTCTGCGATCCGCAGGTGGGCGGTCGAGCTGACGGGGAGAAATTCGGTAAGACCCTCAACAATACCCAGCAAGACAGAAACGACGTAATCGCTCAAACATTCCTCCGGCAGGGGAGACGGGGAGCGTGATTACTCCCGGCCGGCGCCGTAGATTGGGATGGACTGCTGCACTTTGTATACCAGAGTAGCTGCACGGGCGCTCCAGTCGCTTGTTGGGTACCGGGTCTGGAGTTTGCCGGCGATCGCCGCCGCGTGGGTGTGCGCCGCTTCGGCCTTCTTGCTATCGTCACTCCCGGCATAGATATCGCCGGCCGCTGCCTGGCGGTACGCGGCGTTGTAGAGCGCTTCCGGAGCCTTGGGCGAATCGGGATGCTCGTCGGCATACTTCTCGTACAGCTCGGACTCCTTCTCCGGGCACTTGGTCGATCCCTGCCAGTCGCCGCAAACCTTGTTGTCGAGCATGTCCCACGCAGCCAGATCGGCCCACTTGGTGTGCGGGTACTTCTTCTCGATCTTGCGCATGGCGGTCTCATCGATCTGCTGGCGAAGGTAGGCTTCCTTCTCATGCGCAGAAGGGCGGGAAAACACATCCACCTTCTGCAACTGCCAGCGGATGTCGGCAGCGCGCCAGCTTGCTTCCGGGGCAAGGGACGACTGGGGGAAGATGGAGCTGGTGCGCGTATACAGCAGGCTGGCATCCTGGGCAGCGCGCTGTGCGCCATGCGCTTCGCTGGCCGTCTGTTCCGCCTGCGTGGCCGCGCCAAACAGAACCGCATCGCCCCTGGGGGTAGTCGCCGTAACCACTCCCGTCTGTTCAATCCAGCCGGAGATGGGCGGCGTCGCCGATTCTTCCGTGCCAAAGACCGGGGCATCCTCCGCCTGATTCTGCTCGACGTCCGTGTTGGCGAACACGCGCAGCCACTTGCCGTTGCGTTCCACAATCAGCATCTCGCGCCCGGGCGTGATGCGGTCCAGCCGCTGCGAATTGGTGTCGGCGGAAACGTAGATCGGCGTTTCCACGATCACGGTAGCCATATCGCCGGAAGGAGGCTTGTCAGCGGCGCAGACAGGCAGGCTTGCGAGGAGGAGCAGGGAAACGAGTACGGGGAAACGCGGTACGGTATACATCACTGCTCAGAATAAATGCTTTGCGCCCGACGACACTCAGGAAGCCCGCTGGACCGGCCGTGGCGGTTCGGCAGCATGGGGCTGCAGAGCGCTGCCGGCGGGGTCGATCTCGTTCATGCTGTGCAGCATGGAATGGGCGAGCTTCTGAATGCGATTGCACCATTGCGTGCGCAGGGCGATGTATGCCTCAGCCCCGCCCTGCGGGTCGGCCGCGGTGGCGATACCAGCTTCTTCGAAAGCGCGCAGGGCCGCGAAGTAGCGTCCGCGCCAGCGCTGGCGGGTGTCGGCATCGGGAGGAACCGGCCTCGGCACGCCGCCATGCAGGAAGGCGGTTTCCAGAATGCCGACCAGCATGAGTGAGCCATCCCAAAGCTGATTGACTGCGGCGGAGCGCTGCAGCCAGCCGAACTGTTCGCGGTTGAGCGCACTGCGGATCAGGCTGACGCTGTCCAGCGCCACCGTGGTGAAGGCGGCGGCGGAGTAGAAGGGGCTGCTGAAACGAAAGTAGAACAAGACCGGATAGAAATGGTGCGCTTCCTTGGCCGCCACCAGGTCTGCGGCTATGGAAGCAAGATTGGTGTACCCGGAATCGAAGTGCCCGGACGGACCGGCGCCCGCCACCAGAACCGCTGCATCCTGGGTGCATCCGGTGAGCGTGTGGATGCGAAGGCCGAGGGTATTGCGCGCCTGGAGTGCGTTGTAAATCTGCATCAGGTAGGTCAGCGTGAGGGAGACGACGGAGACGCCGACAATGGAGTTGAAGAGATAGAAGAGGCGAAAAGCCACCGTCTCTGGTACGAAATTGCTGGAGCCGATGATGGAGACGCTGATGCCGCCCGAGTACAGCGCCGATACGAAATCGGTGGGCGTGGGCCCGCTGCTGGTGCGCACGGAGGTGCCGAGATACGGATGCATGATCAGGCCGGTGCCGAGCATGAGCAGGAACGTCCACATCACCACGAGCGCCACCAGGATGGTAGGCCCGCAGAAGGACAGGAGTTTTCCGCTGCGGGGACCGAACGGGGTCCCAAGTGTGCGGAAGACGCGCCAGACGGACCGCCCGAGCAACCTGCTGAGTATGCCGGTACCGATGCGCGCATACAGGACCGTCATGAACACATCGAGCAGGACGACAAGGACGAGTAAGGCTCCGGCTGTCTGTTCCAGGACGGGATGGAGGCCGGGAGGTGTCACGGTCGCCCCTCCTGCAGGGAAGCGGCACGACAAATGTCAACGTGCGCCGGAGGGGAAATCCGGCGCACGTTGGGCGGGTGATTGTTAAGCTGCCCGGGAACTGCTGGAAGGCTCGGGAAGAACGCTGTGGGACTTCTTTTCGCCGGTGTTGTCGTCGTAGTTGGTGAGCGCGGCAATGGTCGATTCCGCTGCGCCCTGCACGTAGAAGTAGATCGCTTCCGGTTCGCCGGCAAAGCCGAACAGCGCCGGAATGGCGGCACTGGCGGCCGCTACGCCGTAGTCCTGCACGCCGTGGACGCGGAAGCTGTAGAGTCGAAACACGCCGAGCGGATAATCGGTGTTCAGCGTGTTTATCAGAACGCTGGCTCCCAGGGCATAAGCGGCGTTGGAGGCCGCCTTGTTCTTGTTGCGAAACAGAAAGCCAACCAGGAAATTCGTAGCGGCGTGCACGTAGTCGATGTAGGCGTGCGTGGTAGCGGAGATGACGCCGGGTACTTCGTCGTCGAATCCCAATCCAGACATGAAAGAACCTCCTTCTGATAATTGCTGCGCTGCGGAACTAGGCGGCTTTCCGATCTGCCCAGGGATCGAGAACGACCTTGGTGCAGTGGTCCTTCTTGTCGCGGAAGATCTTGTATCCTTCCGGCGCCTGGTCAATGGGCAGACGGTGGCTGATCACGAAGCTGGGATCGATTTCGCCGCGCTGTACACGCTCCAGCAACGGTTGCATATAGCGCATCATGTGTGTCTGCCCGGTGCGCATGGTGAGAGCTTTGTTCATGAATGAGCCCAGCGGGATCTTGTCGTCGAAGCCGCCGTACACACCCGGAACGGAAACGGTGCCGCCCTTCTTGCAGGCGATGATGGCTTCGCGGAAGGCGATGGGGCGGTCCTGTTCGAGCATCAGCGTCTGCTTGGTCTTGTCATAAAGGAACATGGCGCCGTGCCCCACGGCTTCCATGCCCACCGCATCGATGCAGGAGTCCGGCCCCTGGTTCGCGGTCATCTCGCGCAGGGCATCGAGCACGTTGACTTCCTCGAAGTTGAGCGTTTCCGCGCCTCCGGATTGCGCCATCTGCAGGCGCTCCGGCTCCTTGTCTATGGCGATCACGCGCCCCGCCCCGAGCATGAAGGCGCTGCGGATGGCGAACTGCCCCACCGGGCCACAGCCCCAGATCGCGACCGTGTCGCCCTGGCGGATGTTGGCCTGGTCCGCCCCCATGTAGCCGGTCGGGAAGATATCGGAAAGAAAGAGCACCTTGTCATCCGGGATACCCTCGGGAACCTTCAGCGGGCCCACATCGGCGAAGGGCACGCGCGCGAACTGCGCCTGTCCGCCGGCGTAGCCGCCGAGCATGTGGGTGTAGCCAAAAAGTCCGGATGGCGAATAGCCCATCAGCTTCTCGGCAATCCAGGCATTCGGGTTGGAGTTATCGCACAGCGACCAGAGCTGCTCATGGCACGGGCGGCAGCCGCCGCAGGCTATGGTGAAGGGGACCACGACCCGGTCGCCCACTTTGAGTTTGTCCTTGTTTACGCCCGGACCGACTTCGACCACCTCGCCCATGAACTCGTGGCCGACGATGTCGCCCTGCTCCATGGTCGGAATGTAACCGTCATAAAGGTGAAGATCCGAACCGCAGATCGCGGTGCTTGTGATGCGAATGATCGCGTCCCGCGGATTCAGAATCTCGGGATCCGGTACGTTCAGCACCTCCATATTTCGTTTACCCATCCAGCAGACTGCCTTCATAGAGAACTCCTTTTCGGTGTCGAGGCGCGTGGTGCGCGAGATTGCTAAGCGGTACGCCGCACGTCCGGGCGCGCTTGCGGAGGAAGCTGGTTCTGCGGTTCACGGAAGAGCACCTGCTCTGTCTTGCCGTGCACGCCCCGCGGTCCGTGCGTCTGGCCGAGCGTGCTGGCCACTTCGCCGGCCTCCAGGATGGACTTGAACCGGCGGAGGGCTTCACGAATGGTGAATTGCGGGTCCTTTCCAGTGAGCATGGCGACTGCGCGGCCCATGGCCCCGGCCGGCGCCTTGAATTCCATGCGCGCGGCCACGACTGTGCCCCGCCCGCCGGTGGCCTCGCGGAACTCCACGGAGCCGCTGTTTTCCAGTTGCGAGCCGGGCACGGATCTCCATGCGATCCGTCGATTGGGCTCGTCCTCGGTCGTTTCCGCAGTCCACTGCACCGGCGTGCCCATGGGACCATCCGCAGTCCACTCGGACCGTCCATCCCCCGTCACCTTCACCGACTGGAGATGGCGCATAAAGCGGGGTAGATTTTCAAAGTTGTGCCAGAAGCTATACGCCTGCTCGGGGGAGCATTCGATGGCGAAGCTGGCCTCCGCAGGGGTCTTGTCAGACTGACCGGAAGTGGTCCCGCCCTTGTATGCGAGTGCCCCGCCGGCAGCGGCAATGGCCACGCCGGTCTTGGACTTCCGCGACAACCCAAACAGCGCGAGCGCGCTGCCGCCGAGGATGGCCGCCCATTGCTGCGCGGAAAGTGCGTTGGATTTGCTGCTCGATTGACTCCGCGATCCTGATGCGTTGTTCATGAAAAACCTCACCGTTAACACTGGTGGCAATATCCATGCGCCACATAAGAGGGATGCATGGGAGCCGCAGGCGGGGAGCCCCGTGCGGGAGCAATTTCCGGGCTTTTGCAGAAAACAGAAAGGATGCGCGCCTGGTGAGAGAAATCTAGCGCCAACGCGCGGAGAAATGGACGCGAATGCTCGGCTGTCGGCTGGGATTTCCCTCGTGCACATCGCGAGCCACTCGACGGCGGCTCAGATCGTGGGTTCGCCGCTCAGCAGATCACGCAGCACCGCGGGTTCCAGGTTGCCCCCGCTCAGCACCGCTACAGCGTGGCGGAAGGGAGGCAACTCCGCCTGGCGGAAAAGAAGCCCTGCCGGGGCGACTGCGCCACTTGGCTCCGGCACCAGCCGGGCCCCGAAGAGAATGCGGCGCATGGTCTCCCGGATTTCGGCTTCCGTCACGGTGACGATCCCGTCCACAAAGCGCTGCAGGTGCGCGAAGTTCAGCAGCCCCAGGCTTTGCGTACGCAAGCCGTCGGCCAGGGTGCGGGTGGTCTGCTCTGCCGTGTAGGTGACGATCTGGCCAGCGCGGAGGCTCTCGGCGGCGTCCGAGGCGAGCTCCGGTTCCACGCCAAAGACCTTCACCTCCGGCCGGCTCTGCTTGATGGCTGCAGCGATGCCACCCAGCAATCCGCCGCCGCCCACTGGTGCCAGCACCAGGTCCACATCTGGGGCCTGTTCGAGAATTTCCAGCCCGCAGGTACCCTGGCCGGCGATGATCGCGGGGTCGTCATAGGGAGGGATGATGGCATAGCCGTGCGCGGCGGCCAACTCTTCGGCGCGCGCCTTGCGCTCGGAGCTGGCGGGTCCTACCGTCACAACTTCGGCGCCCAGGGCCAGCGTTGCTTCCCGCTTGACTTCCGGGGCGTTGGACGGCATCACGATCACCGCTTTCAGCCCCAGCTCCCGCGCCGCATACGCTACGCCCTGCGCGTGGTTGCCGCTTGAATAGGTGATTACGCCGCGGCTGCGCTGGGCCGGCGTAAGCTGTGCGACCTTGTTGTACGCGCCGCGCAGCTTGAAGGAGCCGATTGGCTGCAGGCTTTCCGCTTTGAGCGAGATGCGCCGGTCCGTGGAGCAGCTAAGGGGCACCACCGGCGTCCATGCCGCCACGCCTGCCAGGCGTGCCTGCGCTTCGCGGAACGCCTGCAGAGTGAGCAATGCGGACTGAGCCGGGGCCTGGTTCAATGCTCGGAACTCCATCGAGAGCGGGAAGCGACTCCGGAGAGGGACGCGTTCTCGCCCTCAGATCTCCAGGATGACCGGCATGATCAGGGGCCGGCTGGAGGTGTTCTTCTGGATGTAGCGCTTCAGATCGACGCGGATCTTTTCCTTGATCAGTGTCGGGTCCGCCTTTTCCTCGGGGCTGGACTCGTTGAGCGTGCGCGCCACGATCTCACGCGTGTGCGTGTTCAGCGCCATGTCCCCGGCGACGAAGCCGCGGGTCACGATCTCCGGCAGGCCCTCGACCGTGCCGGTGAGCTTGTTAATGGTGATAAGCGCGATCACCAGGCCGTCTTCGCTGAGGTGCCGGCGATCACGGATGATGAGGTCTTCGACGACATTGGCGGTAGTGCCGGAGTCCAGCAGCACGCGCCCGGCATGGACCTTGCCGGCCTTCGTCGCGGAGTCGCGGTCCAGCTCCAGGATCTCGCCGTCTTCAAGCAGAATGGCGTTGTCGGAGACGCCCACATCCATGGCCAGGCGTGCATGCCGCTGCAGGTGGCGGTAGTCGCCGTGGACGGGGATGAAGAACTTCGGTCGCAGCAGGTTGATCATCAGCCGCAGCTCTTCCTGGCTGCCGTGGCCGCTGACGTGGATCAGGCCCGAAGTGCCGTCGTCATAAATGACGTTGGCTTCGCGGCGGCACAGGTGATCGATGACCCGGTAAATGCTCTTTTCGTTGCCGGGGATGACGCGCGAACTGAGCACCACGGTGTCGCCGCGATCGATGCGGGCGTGCTTATGGTTGTCCACGGCGGCGCGGGAAAGCGCCGACATGGGCTCGCCCTGCGTCCCGCTGATGAGCACGCATACCTGTTCCGGCGGGAAGTCCCGAATCTGGCCGGGGTGGATGAGGAGCCCGCCGGGGATATCGAGATAGCCGAGGTCCTGGGCGATTTCCGAGGACTCCAGCATGGAACGCCCGACGACCGAAACCTTGCGGCCGTGCTTCTGGGCCAGTTCCAGCGCGATGCGCAGGCGGTAGATGGAAGAAGAAAAGCAACTGAAGAAGAGCTTTTTCTGGGTGCGCGAGAAGACCTCATCGAGGCGCGGCTTCACCGCGAGCTCGCTCGGCGTGTAGCCGCCGCGGTCCACGTTGGTCGAGTCCTGCAGCAGGGCCAGCACACCGCGTTTGCCGTACTCGGCAAAGGTCTGCAGATCGAAAGGCTTGCCGTCGAGCGGAGACAGATCGATCTTGAAGTCGCCCGTGTGCACGACCACGCCCACCGGCGTGTCGATGGCCAGCCCGACGCAGTCCACCAAACTGTGCGTAACGCGGATGGGCTCGATGGTGAAGGGGCCGATGGTGAACTTGCGGTTGGGCGCGATCTCAATCAGCTCGGAGCGGTCCAGCAGCTTGTGCTCTTCGAGCTTGCCTTCCACGTAGGCCAGCGTGAACTCGGTGGCGTACACCGGAACGTTGATCTCGCGCAGGATCCAGGGGAGTCCGCCGATGTGGTCCTCGTGCCCGTGCGTCAACACGATCCCGCGGACGTGTTCGCGGTTCTCGAGGAGGTACGTAATGTCGGGCACAACGATATCGACGCCCAGGAGATCGCTCTCCGGAAACATAAGGCCCGCGTCGATGACAAAGATGTCGTTGCCCCACCGGACAGCCATGCAGTTCATACCGAACTCGCCAAGGCCGCCCAAGGGAATGATCTGCAGCTTTCCTGAGGGCATAAAAATTCATGCTAGCAGGTGCGGGGCAGAGGACAAAGTTTGCTGGCACGGGACCCGGGCAGGCAAATCATGCCGGGGCGGACTCGACCACCTGTAACTCGGCTGCTGCTTCGGCCTGGCGCAGCAGCCGGATCTTCCTGCCGAAGTACATGCCGTGGAGCGTGGCCCAGGGCATGATCAGCAGATATACCGGCCCGGCCATGTCGGGTCGCGACCTTGCCAGCAGTGCGACCGTGATCGATACGATACCGATAGCTACGTAGCCCGCATTGTCGATGATGACCGCCCTGGTCTGCAGGCGTTCGGCAGCGTCCAGGCCAAGGGTGTCCCGCTGCCTCCACGCATTCAATACCATGGCGGCAAGCAGACTATAGGTTGCAGTGAAGCCAAGCCCGCACAGGACCATGATTTCGCGTACCTGGGCAGCGGTGCTGATGCCGTCCTGCATTTCCTTGCCCATCAGCGTCGCAGTAAACGCGGTGAACATGAACTTCAGCGGATACACATAAAAAAGCACGACGAACAGGAGGCACGCATTCAGGATGATGGTGGTGGTGTCATGCAATCCGTAGCGGCGAAAGAACTGGTAGTGCCGGTACCAGATCGTCATAAGCAGCAGGAAGCAGATACCAAAGGGAAGAAAGCCGGCGAAGGCAGCGTGGAGTTCCTCAAACGTCTTCGGCACTTCGAGCGACACCACCAGCAGGGTAATGGCGAAGCCAAAGATCACATCGCTAAAGGCGTCGATGCGTGACATTTCCTTGCCGCGGAGCCGGAAGTGGCCTGGGGAACTACCGCCATTGCTGTGCGCCATGCGATAGATGTAGCGCATGGCGAGCAGGCGGGCAAGGGAGAAACGTCTCTTGCGATTCGCTTGCGAGGTGGAGGGCTTCAGTTCCAGTCAGTACGAAAGATATCTGGACATCCGCCATACCGGCGTGGTGGAGTGGGCATGCTATGGCAAGAGCGGCGGCACTGTTGTTGCTTTTTCTGTTCGCGTGCACGGGTGGGAAGGCACAAGCGCAGGGCGGCGAGGACCTCGGCACGCGGCGTGATCTGTTCTTCGCCGCGCGCATGACGATCATTCAGTGTTCATCCAACTGCTGACGCAATACAGCAGTAAAGAGACCACCTCGGATACGCAGCAATTGGAGAAGCAACCCCTGCCCGCAGCGCGAGCAGCTATGGTGAAGGACGGGGGAGATCTCTTTCCACTGACACGCGAACAGGCGCTGGCGCGCTGGGGAGGGTCGCGTGCACCTTCAACGCTCTACCGGATACTTCTGGGCGGCGGACTCGCTGTCAACGCCCGTGCGCGTCAGTATGCGTTCCAGGATGGCGGCTGCGACGGACCGCGTCTTGATGTGATTGCGGACGTAGATGCAGCCGACCTGGGAAAGTACAGCAGTGCGGGTACGGAATATTTTGTTGCCCTTCCGGAAGACCGCAGAACGGAAAACCTGAATGAGGAACTGCCGGAGCAGGTTGTAGGTAGGTCGTGGCTAGCCGGGTCGCGCCATGTAAATCCGGAACTGGCAGCCAAGATCACGCATTTGCTCGCATCCCGGCTTTCAGTCGAGGCTGAACGGATCGAGCATATAGAACCGACAAACGGATCTCCAGAATCGCTCGTGGCGGAGAAACGGCGACTGGCTGCGTTTGCCGCAGTGGATGCACGACTGCTGCGCGGAGACGGCAGGCTAAGCTTTGCCATGCAGGCGGTGCAGATGGGCCAGCAGATGCCGGGTTACTACATCCGGGCAGAGTGGGACCTGGATGGTAAGCCGGCGTTTTTCATGACGGCATGGACCGATGCGAGCGCGCTAAGACTAAGCGCCGTCGATGCCTCTCGCACGGAGTGGATGCGGCGCACACCCGAGGTCTCCAACGAGGCCCAGATAGGCGACTGGAAGAAAAGCGGAAGGCTGATCAACGGCTTCTCTTCCCACGGATACTACCGGTTCCTGATCTTTGACCAGGGTTATGAAGGCTACGGCCTCACCCTGTATGAATGGGCACCGGAAGAACTGACGCCCTTGCTGGTGTCGTTTGTCCCCGCGTGTTAGCGCAACAGATCTTCCAGCGCGGCGCTGAGGTCGGTCTTCTCGTCGCGGTATTTCACGATCACCGGAGCGTAGAGGCTTAATCCCCACTCCGCCGCTTTGCCGCGTGTGATCGCTCGCGCGCCGGGGACGACAACGGCATTCTCTGGAATGATCAGCGGCTGCTCCGCGCTGGCCTTCAGCACCGTGCCGTGGACCACGTCATAGACCGGCGTGCCGCGGGTGAGCACCGTGCCCGAGCCGAGCACGGCACCGCGCCGTACCACCGTGCCCTCATAAACGCCGCAGTTGCCGCCCACCAGTACGTCGTCTTCGATGATGACCGGATTGGCGTTCACCGGCTCCAGCACGCCGCCAATCTGCGCGGCTGCACTGAGGTGGACGCGCTTGCCGATCTGCGCGCAACTGCCCACCAGCGCGTGCGAATCGACCAGCGTGCCCTCGTCCACATACGCGCCCACGTTGATGTACATGGGCGGCATGCAGATGACGCCCGGAGCGACAAACGCCCCGGTGCGCACGGACGAGCCGCCGGGCACCACGCGCACGCCCTCCGCGGGGCTGAAGCGGCGCGGAGGGTAGGTGGCTTTATCGACAAACGCCAGATCGTGGCCACCCATGGCCTCGAGGGCGCCGATGCGAAAGCCGAGCAGGATGCCGCGCTTGACCCAGGCGTGCACGCGCCAGCCCAGCGGCGCATCCGGCGCCGGCTCGGCCGCGCGCACCGCACCGGTTTCGAGCGCGTGGCGAAGCTCCTGGAAGGCTGCGAAGGCCTCCTGATTTTGTATTGCGGCTGTGCCGGAAGCGAAGTGCTGTTCAATGCGAGCCTCGAGCGAGGCGCTGGGTTCGGACATGGTCGCCTGTATTCCTGCTGTCTTTTCGGTTGAATCTGCCGGGCAGTGCGTTTGCGTCCTCAGTGTACCGGCTGCGCAGCCACGGGCAGTTCCAGCTCGTGCATGAGCCGGTCCAGCCGTTCCTGCGCGGCCGCGGAGGGCGGCAGCATGGGCAGGCGGTAGTAGGGAGCAAGCAGCCCCATGCGCGTCATCACGTACTTGACCGGTCCCGGGCTCGATTCCCAGAAGTTCGCGATCAGCAGCGGATAGTAGCGGCGATGGAGCGCGCGTGCGGTTTGCCAGTCGCCGGCCAGCGCCGCATCGGTCATCCGCGCCATCTCGGCGGGGATCTCGTTGGAAGCGACGGAGACCAGCCCGGTCGCGCCCACGGCTATGGCGGCGAGCGCGATGTTGTCATCACCGGCGAAGACGCTGACGCCCTCCGGCACCAGGTGGACAAGCTCTGTGATCTGCTGGAGGTTGCCGCTCGATTCCTTCACGCCGCGAATATTCGGGCACGCCTGCACCAGCCGCAGTACCGTGGCCGGCTCCAGGTTGGCCGCGGTGCGCCCCGGAATGTTGTAGAGCGAAATGGGCAACGCCGTGCTCTGAGCGACGGCGCGGAAATGCTGAAACTGCCCTTCCTGCGATGGCTTGTTGTAATACGGATTGGCGGTGAGCAGCGCCCTCACGCCGGGCACAGCCCCCGCCTGTTGAGCCTTGACCACTGCCTCGCGCGTGCTGTTGTGCGTACACCCCGCCATGACGGGCACGCGATCCCGCGCGACTTCCGCGACGATGCGGATCACCTGCAGCCACTCGACATCGCTCAGCGTGGGCGTCTCGGCCGTAGTGCCGCAAGCTACCAGGAAATGAATGCCGCTGACGATCTGCCGCTCGGTCAGGGCAGCGAGCGTGGCGGTGTCGATCGAGCCGTCTTCGTGAAAGGGAGTGACCAGAGCGGTGCCGCAGCCGCGAAAATCCATAACGGGCGAGTCTACCATCCGGGCGCCGCTGTCGACTCCATCGGAGCGCGGCTGGCCCGCCGCTTAGAATTCCCGGTACACGTCGCTGAAGCGGTAGCATCCGGTGCGGCCGGCGAGCCACTCCGCCGCGCGCACCGCGCCATCCGCAAAGCTGCGGCGGGAAAAGGCTTCGTGCCGGAGCGTGAGCACGTCATCCTCGCAACGCGCTTCGATCACATGAATGCCCGATGCATCGCCCTCGCGTTGCGAAGTGATGGGCACCTCCAGCCCCGGCATCGCCGACTGCAGTGCCTGCTGTAGTGAAAGGGCCGTGCCCGAGGGAGCGTCCTTTTTGCCCGCGTGATGCGTTTCGGAGATGCTGATGCGGTAGCCCTTCGCATCGCGTGCCAGCTCCTGCGCCAGGCGAAGCAGCGTCTGCACGCCGGTTGAGAAGTTGGTGCCGTAGAGCAGCGCGCCACCGCGGCGGCCGCAGAGCGTGCGCATATCTTCGAGCCGGCTGTACCATCCCGTGGTGCCGACCACCATGTGTGCGCCATTCGAGAGGCATGCACGCATATTCGGGATCACTGCTTCCGGCGTGGTGAAATCGATCACCGCATCTACCTGTGCCAGCAGCGGCGGTGTGAGCGCGGAAGCATCGCGGTTTTCTTCTTCGCCGATCACACGCACACTGTGGCCGCGGTCGCGCGCCACCTCGGCGACGATGCTGCCCGTTTTCCCGCGGCCCAGGATGAGAAAGATCATGCGAAGCTCCGTGCCTCTTTTGCCTGCTCCAGCGATGCATTCCGGTCTTCTGTCAGCCGGTGCTCCACGTCGAAGACCGCCGGGTCAGGGTCTGCGAAGAAGGTGCGGTGGAGCGCGCGTACTGCTTCCTCCACATCGTCCTCGTCGATCATGAAACTCATGTTGATCTCGGACGCACCCTGCGAGATCATGCGCACGTTGATGTGCTCGACCGCGGTAAACACGCGCCCGGAGATACCGTTGCGCCCGCGCACATTCTCGCCCACCAGGCACACCAGCGCCTTGCGCCCCTCGTACTTCACGTCGGCCAGCTTGCGAAGGTCTGCTGCGATCTCGGGCAGGCGCTCGTTCGAATCGACGGTGAGCGAGATGCTCACCTCGGAGGTGGACACCATGTCGACGGGGCACTTGTGCCGGTCGAAGACTTCGAAGATGGCATGGAGATAGCCGTGCGACATCAGCATCCGGCTCGCCACCATGTCGATGATGGTCAGCCGCTTCTTGGCCGCGATGGATTTGAAGGGGCTGCGGCACGGGGGAGCGAGTGCGGTGATGCGCGTGCCTTCGTTCTTCGGATCGCGCGAGTTGAGCACCAGCACCGGGATGTTCTTCTGCACAGCGGGCAGAATGGTCGCCGGGTGCAGCACCTTGGCTCCGAAATACGCCAGCTCCGCGGCCTCTTCAAAGGAGATGGTGCGCACACGCAGTGCATCCGGGCAAACACGCGGGTCCGCGGTCATGATGCCGTTCACGTCCGTCCATATCTCGATGGCTTCGGCGTGCAATCCGCCACCCACCAGCGCGGCGCTGAAGTCGGAACCGCCGCGCCCAAGCGTGGTGGTCGCGCCGGCGACAGTGGAGCCGATAAAGCCGCCCATCACCACCGTGCGGCCCTCGCGCGCATGGGGCAGCACGTGCTGGCGCAGTCGCTCGGCGATCAGGTCGTCCTGGGGTATGGCGCGTGTGTGCTGGGCGTCGGTAATGATGCAGGTGCGCGCGTCCACATGGGTTCCGCGCAGCCCGCGCTCTTCGAAAGCAGCAGCCACGATACGGCTGGAGAGCCGCTCGCCGTAGGAGGCCACGAGATCGGTGGTGCGGGGCGTAAGTTCGCCGACAGCGGCCAGGCCGCGGAGCACTTCTTCGAGTGCATCGAAGTCGGCTGCCGTGACTTCCGCGATGGGCAGCAGCGCCGGGCCCTTCAGGAGTTGGCCCGCTGTTTCGAGGTGCCGTTCACGGATACGCGCGCTCAGCCGCAGCGCGCCTTCCTTGTCGCCGGCGCCCGCGGCAGCGGCCGCCGCCAGCAGCTGATCGGTCACCTTGGCCATCGCGCTGACGACTACGACCGGCTGTATGCCTTCGGCGATGCGCCCCGCCACGATGCGCGCCGTGCGCTCGATCGCGGTCGCATCCTCCACGGATGTGCCGCCGAACTTCATGACCACCAGTCTCATGCGGAGACGGCCACCGGGTCGAGTTTGCCAAGTTTCTGCAGCAATTCGGCATTCAGCAGCGCCGCGCCCGCGGCACCGCGGATAGTGTTGTGCGAGAGCACGGTGAATTTCCAGTCCAGCAGGTTACAAGGGCGCAGACGCCCCACGCTGGCCGCCATGCCCGCCCCGCGCATGCGGTCCAGCCGCGGCTGCGGACGATCTTCGGCTGTTACGAACTCTACCGGCTGGTCCGGGGCGGTGGGCAGATCGCGGCCGGCCAGGGGCCGGAACTCGCGCCAGGCGTCGAGAAGGTCTTCTGCGGAGGCAGGACTGCGCAGCTTCACGCTCACGCTTTCGGTGTGGCCGTCCTCGACCGGCACGCGATTGCAATGGGCGCTGATGCGCGCCGGGAGCGGCCGCAGTTGCCGTCCGTCCATGCTGCCCAGCAGCTTCAGCGTTTCGGACTCCAGCTTCTCTTCTTCATTCTTGATGTACGGCACCACGTTGCCCAGGATGTCCAGCGAGGGCACGCCGGGGTAGCCCGCGCCGCTGATCGCCTGCATGGTGGAAACGAAGACGCTCTCGATGCCGAAGCGCTGCTCCAGCGGCTTGAGCGCGAGCACCAGGCCGATGGCGCTGCAGTTCGGATTGGTCACGATATAGCCGCCGGAGTCGCGGCGCCAGCTTTGCTGCTCTACCAGGTTCAGGTGCTCGGCGTTTACCTCAGGGATGACCAGGGGCACATCTGGATGCATGCGGAAGGCGCTCGAGTTCGAAACGACGGCGCATCCTGCAGCCGCGAACTGCGGCTCCAACTCGCGCGCGATGTCAGTGTCCAGCGCGGCAAAGATGATCGAAGGTGCGCCTTCCGGCGTTGCCGGCGAGATCGGCAGCGCGGCGACAGACTCCGGCAGCACGCTATCCAGCTTCCAGCGCACCGCGTCGCCGTAGCGCCTTCCGGCAGAGCGGTCGCTCGCCGCCAGCCACGCAATCTCAAACCATGGATGCTTCTCCAGCAACTGAATGAAACGCTGGCCGACCGCGCCCGTGGCGCCCAGAATGCCAATCTTTCGCTTCAAATGCATGTGCTCCCGCTTCCCGGCGGTCTGCTCCACGCAGCCGGGACTTGCTGTCGATTCTAGCGCGGAATGGCGGGAGGTCCCGCACTCTAGCGCTTCCGGAATCTCTTCTGCTACGCCTGGCGCGTCACTTCTTCCCGTAGGTGAAATCCGCATTCGCCGTGGCATGCGCATTCACCGTCACCGTGGTCTGCTGCTGGCCCATTTCTTCCTGGTCGGCCACCAGCGTGTAGGTGCCGGGCGGCAGCCCGTTGATGATGAAGTGCCCGTTGCTATCGGAAACAGCAAAGAACGGGTTCGCGGCCACGTTGATGTAGGCCAGCATCCACGGATGGTTGTTGCAGCGCACCGGGATCATCAGCTCGGGGGACGTGAAGGTGTGTCGCGTGGTTCCGCCGTTGGGCGGCTGCGAAATATCGAACGGCTGGTTGCCGCCCACCTTCGGCTCGGGATGCACGTTGTGCATCGTGGGATCGCTGTTGCGGAACTCAACGGCCTGCCCCACCATCACGCCGATCACGTGCGGCACGTAGCGGCAGCCTTTCTGGTCGAGGACCACGGGCGTGGTGGGCGCGGGATACCGCTTATCACCCAGGCCGTCCTTCACGTAGACGAAGACATTCGCCATCTTGCCGTTGTTCACAACGTACTGCTCGGAGTAGTTCGGGCCCTCGTTGCTCATCGCGCAGGCGGGGTCCTGGGCCATATCGATCTCGATGCGCGGCGGTGGCTTGTGCCCGAAGTGAATTGTGCCCTCGATGGCTCCGGCGGTCGCGGGATCGATCTGCGTGTACGCCGTCTGGGTATCGTTACTGCCCACATTGTTGCTGCCGGGCCCGGAAGCGTGCTTACAACCGGTGCCTGCCAGCAGAGCGGTAGAGGCGACGAGCAGTGTGGCGGAATAGCGGCGGAGCTGGGTCATGCGTTCGAGTCCTCGGAATTTCTAAAGCGCCGCGATCACGGCATCCGCAAAGGCGGAGGTGCCGGCTGTACCGCCGACGTCCCGCGTCAGTGTTTTCTTCTCGGTGTAGACCTTTTCGAGCGCAGACTGCACGCGATCCGCCGCCTCGGACTCTTCGAGATGACGGAGCATCAGGATGGCGGACTGGAGCAGCGCGGTGGGGTTGGCGATGTCCTTGCCGGCGATGTCGGGCGCGGAACCGTGGACGGCTTCAAAGATGGCGGAATCGTGGCCGAGATTCGCGCCGGGCACCAGGCCGAGTCCGCCGACAAATGCGGCGCACAGGTCGCTCACGATATCGCCGTACAGGTTGCCCAGCAGCAGGGTGTCGTACTGGTACGGATTCATCACCAATTGCATGCACGTGTTGTCGATGATGTGCTCGGCGTAGCTGACGTCCGAGAACTCTTTCGAGACATCGCGCGCACAGCGGATAAACAGGCCGTCGGACATCTTCATGATGTTGGCCTTGTGGATGGCGTGGATCTTTTTGCGCCCATGCTTCCGGGCGTATTCGAACGCGAACTTCGCGATGCGCGTGGACCCCTTCTCGGTGATGACCTTGATCGACTCCACCACGCCCGGGACTACTTCGTGCTCGATGCCGACGTACAGGTCTTCCGTGTTTTCGCGAACGATGATGAGATCGACGCCGGGATAGCGGGTCTCGATTCCCGGCAGGTTCTTGATCGGACGGAAGTTGGCGAACAGGTCGAAGCGCTTGCGCAGCGTGACGTTGATGGAAGGGAAGCCGCCGCCCACCGGCGTGGTGACCGGGCCTTTCAGCGCGACCTTGTTGCGCTCGATCGACTGATACAGGTCCTGCGGGATGTATTCCTTGTAGATTTCGAATGCCTCGGCGCCGGCGGCGAACTGTTCCCATTGGAAGGACACGCCGGTCGCCTTCAAAATGCGGACCACGGCATTCGTGACCTCCGGCCCGATGCCATCACCAGGAATGAGCGTCACGGTGTGGGTTTCGCGGGCAGGGGCGTCTTGAGTTGCGGCTGCGGCGTTGCTTGGCTCAGGCATGGGTTTGTTCGACTCCGGTATTTGGATCTGTGTTGCGGGCTGGGGCGGAAGGCATCAGTGGCGCTCGCGCCGGGCAAGCTCGCGGCGCTTGGCGCTTGAGTCCTTCGAAGAAAGCAACTGCTCCAGCTCTTCCTTGAATTTCTGTACGTCGGTGAAATCGCGGTATACGCTGGCAAAGCGGATATACGCAACAGTGTCGATGGCTTTTAGACGATCCATGATGAGCTCGCCCAGTTCGCTGGTGGAGCGCTCGCGCTCAGGCGAGTCGATCAGGTAAGTTTCCACTTCGTTGACGATCGATTCGAGTTTGGCCGCGGGCACCGGGCGCTTTTCGCAGGCGCGCAGCAGGCCGCTCAACACCTTCTGGCGCTCAAATTTCTCGCGCCGCCCATCCTTTTTCACGACCAGGTATGGGATCTCGTCGATGCGCTCATAGGTGGTGAAGCGCTTCTGACAGCGCTCGCACTCGCGGCGGCGACGGATGCTATCGGCTTCCTTGCTTTCGCGTGAGTCGACAACACGATCCTGCGCAAAGCCGCAGTAGGGACACTTCATGGCGTGCATCCATTCTAGCAGCCACAGACGCGGGTTCCGGAGGCAGGGAAGCGCTGGGTTATAGTTCGAAGCTGAGAGCGGCCCGGGTGTAGCGCAGCCGGGCTGCGCGGAGAGGTGCGCAGTTTGCAGCAAAAGCAGGATTGGTCCCGGTGGGCCGTGCCCGCGGTGTTGGTGGCCGGCACAGCGATAAGTCTGTTTGCACGGTTTCGCGCCGGCGATGCGTTTCTGGCGTTTTTTGACGACGATTTCTTCTACTACCTGCGCATCGCGCAGAACATCGCAGCGGGCCACGGCTCTACGTTCGACGGCACCCACCTCACCAATGGCTATCACCCGCTGTGGATGGGCGTCATTATCCTGCTCGTAAAGCTGTTCGCCGGGCGGGCGTTCTTTTACGCGCTGCTCACGCTGATCGCGATCTGCGTGCTGGCTACCTATTGGTTCGCGGCGGAGTGCCTGCGCACCTACGGAAGCGCGGCCGCGGCACGCTGCTGTGCGGCGCTGATTGCTGCCGATGCGCTGCTCATTATGACGGGCGGCATGGAGATCGTGCTTACGATCCCGCTGCTCGCGCTGCTGTGCTGGTTTCGCGTGCAGCGCTTTCAGTGGACACCACGCTCGGCCGTGGTCTATGGGCTGCTGTGTTCTGCTGTAGTGCTGTCGCGGCTGGATGCTGCGCTGCTGGTCGTGATGCTCGCGGTCTTCGACCTGCTGTGGGCAGGCGAGGTGCCGTGGCGCGCACGGCTGCGCGCTGCCGCCGGCTATGTGCTCGGAATGCTGCCAATTGTGCTGTATCTGGTCGCAAATCGCGTCATTTTCGACACGTTTATGCCGGTTTCCGGACAAGCCAAGCAGTTGCGCCACCACCACTTGCCCAGTCTGTTGCCCTTTCGGACGGCATTGTTGACCACCTGGGCTCCGCTGCGCTTTTTTCTGGTGCTGCCTGTGCTGTGTGCCGCCGCGCTTGCGGTGGCGCTGCTGTGGACCCGCGGCCCCGAGCGGCTCAGGCGGGAGCATCGCGCGCTGGTGGCGGCGCTGCTCTGCTTTCCCCTGCTGCACCTGCTGGTGATCTCGATTCTGAGCGACTGGCCCATCTGGCCGTGGTACCTGTACCCATTTGCGGCGGCCGCGATCGGTGTGTGCCTCGTGCTGTTCAGCCGCGCGGGGAGCCTGGAAACCGCGATTGTGCGCTTTGCCACGCCGGTGACGCTGGTGGGCTTTGTTTCATTGCTGGGCATCTTCTGCGCGGTGCAGTGGCGTAACAGCCGGCGGCCGGACAAGCTGATCTACTCCATGTATTTTGGAGCGCAGGACCTGAAGGCCTTTGCGGCCACGCATCCGGGCGTGTACGCGATGGGCGACCGGGCGGGCACGCCGGGGCTGCTGGTGCGCGAGCCCATCGTGCAACTGGAAGGGCTGGTGATGGACAAGCCTTTTCTCGAGAACTTCCGGCAGGAGCGCGACTTAAAACAGGTGCTTGCGGCCTACCACGTGCGCTATTACGTGGCGACCAATCCCACGCCGGTGGACGGCTGCTTGCGCGCGACCGAGCCGATGGCCGGGGGCGCGGATTCCTACGTGATGCACGGTACGTTCTGCAGTGCGCCCGTGGACCAGTTCTTTCACAACGGGTACCAGACGTATGTCTTTGACATGGACCGGGAGTTGGGACGGGGTGATGCGGGGTTGATGCACGGCTGCATCGGGATCTGCTTTCTGCCATCGGCCGGCTTGCGCCTGGATTCTTCGTTGCGCTCAGAATGGCGAAGGAATCAGGCTTGGCTGCCGACCGGTTCCTCGGCAAGGTGTTCGGATTCTTCGGAGACCTTCTTGAGGGAGATGTGGCTGAAGCGAGCCCAGATGAGGCCGACCGGGATGATGCTCATAAAGGTAACGACAAGCAGCATGGTGCCGCAGCCGAGGGCGGGTTCCGGGCGGATATTGAAGATCTGCTGCAAGGTCTGCTGAATCGCGAGGATCTGGGCAAACCAGCTCACCACCGGGATGGGCACCACGGAACTGGCCATGCTGGCAGCCATCAGCACCACGCAGCGGGCGAGCGTCATGTGCGCCAGCACCGTGGAGCCGGTAAACGCGCGCACGGTGCTGAGGTAGGCGGTGCAGATCATGGCCCACATGAGCAGGGAAAGGCCGGCGCCGCTGAGGAAGTCGAGCGGGGTGGCGATAACGTTGAGCCCTTCACGAAAGGCGCGCACCTTGGCAGCGATCGAACTCGCGAATTTCGCGGGCAGCTTGCGCTCCGCCCAGAGCGCGATGCGTTCTCCGGAAAGGTGAATCAGGAAGGCGACGAGGACCAGAGCGGCGGTGGCAAACAGCGCGCCCTTGGCCACGCGGCGCGCAATTTCAGGGTGGGGCAGCGTGGCGCGGTCCGGCGCCAACAGCAGCGCCAGCGCGAAGATGAGCGCCATGGAGCCCATGTCGAACATGCGCTCAACCCCGTAGACCGCCATCTGCAGGCTGAGCGGGATGCGTGTCTTGCGGGAGACGAGGTAGGGACGGGTGAGGTCGGCGACACGGCCGAGCAGGGCCACCGCCGTGAAGCCCATCACCTGCGTGTCCAGCAGGCCGAGCGGCGGGACCTTCTGGATGGGGCGCAGAAAGCGCGCCCAGCGGAAGGCGCGCACCAGGTATGCGAGGTAGATGAGCGCGACACCGAAGACGATGTGGAACCAGTTGACGTGCTTGATCTGCTCGGCAAGCACGCTCCACTGGAAGTGCGTGCGATGGCTGGCATAGGCGAGCAGGCCCACGAGGACCAGCAGCGCGAGCAGATAGAGAAGGGGACGGCTGTTCTTCAAGGGGAGGAGACTCCGTGACGGGGCAACGCCGGCGCTAGGGTGTAGCGGGGGCATGCTGCGCAAGCGGCGCGGCGAGCGCGGCACTTTGCTGGTTATGCGGCGCCTGCCGGGCCAGGGCCTTGCGCCGGTTGAATTCATGGATCACGCGGGCGACATAGGCGCGGGTTTCGCGGTAGGGCGGAATGCCGCGGTACTTGTCCACCGCCGCGGGGCCGGCGTTGTACGCAGCCAGCGCGAGGGGCAGGTTGTCATGATAGCGGGCGAGCAGCGCGTTCAGATACGCGGTGCCGCCATTGACGTTCTGGTCGGCGGCGAAGCTGTCGCGCACGCCGAGTTCCGCGGCTGTGCCGGGCATGAGCTGCATCAGCCCCTGCGCCCCGGTGCGGCTAACGGCGCGGACGCGACCGCCGCTTTCTGCACGGATGACGCTGGCCAGCAGTTCGATATCAAGGTTCTGCTGGGCGCCGGCCTTGGCGAGAATCTCGCGCATGGCTGCGGGAGTGGGCTCGGCCGACGGCGTGGTGGATGCGGTTGCGGTCTGGGGCGCGGGCGGCGCCGGCGGGTCGGGAGCGGGTTCGACGGCGACGATCTCGGCAGCGTTCACCTCGACGAAGTTGCCGGAGTGCGGCGCTGTAAAGAGCCGGACGCGGCTGCCCACGGGCTCGCTGTGATCGCAAAGGAGATCGAAGCCGTTGCGCAGCGTGACATGCTCGGCGGCGAGCGCGCGCATCGGGGTCGCAAGCACGGCGGAGAGCGCAAGCGCCGAAAGCGCGAGCGAAGAGAGAACGGCGCCCAGCCGGAAACAGCCGGCCCGGCGCAGCATGGAAGAAAAAGAGGCCACCTGCGGCCACTTTATCACGCCGATACGGGGTCGCTTTCCGGCTTCAGCCGGTCCGTAGTTACTCCGGTGCCCGTTACTCCGGTGCCGTTTACGCTCCGCCTACCTGCGGGGAGGATGGCTTCAATGGCCAGGGCCACGCCGTCCTCGTCATTGCTGTGGGCCACGCGCCAGCCGCGCTCGTCCGCCAGGGCCATCATGTCGGCGCTGGCGTTGCCCATCAACACGGGAAATCCGGCGTAATCGAGCATTTCTACATCGTTGAAATTATCGCCAATCGCCATGACTTCATGGGGCCCCAGGCCGTAGTTGCGGGCAAGCAGATCGAGGGCCACGCCTTTCGAGCAGCCGGGCGGGAGCAGGTCGAGGATGCCGAGGTCGCGGTCGGGGTATTCGGTGCGGTGCATGGCCAGGTTCTGGCCCAGGGGGGTGGCCAGCAGGGCCGCCTCGGCGGTGCGCGCAATGGCGATGGGGCCGCACATCATGCCCTGGATGGGCTGGTCGCCGGTATCGAAGGCGCGCTCGAGTGGGGCGATTTCGCGAATGTGCGGGCGATTGGCCTCCACCCAGCGGGCGATCTGCTGGTGGACGGCGGCCAGATTCTCCAGCACCAGGCTTTCTTCGCCGTCGCGGTCGAAGGTGAACACGATGGTCTGCCCATAGGCGCGGAGGGCTGTGCATAGGGCTCGCGCGGTCGCGGTAGACAACAGGGTGCGGTCGATGAGCTCTCCGGAAAAGCGGCGTACCACCGTGCCGTTCGAGGAGAGCATGACGGAGTCGGCGGGCAGCCCGGCCTGCTGCACGATAGGTAGCGCGTACGCGTGCCTTCGGCCGGTGGCGATGACAACCTGGATGCCGGCCGCCTGGGCGCGGCGCAAGGCCTGGCAGTTGCGTTCGCTGATGGTCGTCCCGGAAGAAGGAAGGAGGGTGCCGTCGATGTCGATGGCGATCAGGCGAACGGGGGAAACGGGCATGCTGCAAGTGTATCGTGCAGCGGCGATGGTTCCCGGTAGCATACGAGGCATGGATGACGATATGGAAAAGCGGTGTCCGCATTGCGGGCAGGAATTGGCCGGGGAGCCGAAAGAGAAAAAGGTGCCGGTGCACGGGGCGGAGCAGCCGGCGGGCGAGCTGGTAGAGCGGGACCGGCGGGGAGTTGTGCTTCCGGCGCGGAGCAGGGTGGGGGGGATTATTACGCCCCAGTAGGGACAGGGGACAGGGGACAGGGGGCAGGGGTCAGGGATCAGGGAAAAGCAGGTCCCTCGGCTCGCTACGCTCGCTCGGGATGACAGATAAACGCTCTGAGGACGACCGCAGGTGCCTCGGCTCGCTGTGCTCCGCTCGGGATGACGGAAGGAACCGCAGGTCCTTCGACTCGCTCTCCACCCCAGCACGCAACTGCGGCGTGCCGGGGACCCCGGTGCGCTCGCTCAGGATGACAGCAATGAGGGGTCAGGGGCCAGGGTCAGCGATTGAGGGGCAGGGATCAGGGGCAGGATAAGGACAGCTGGTAATGTGCCGGGCTTCGGCGTGAGGCTCAGACTGGGGAGACGGCCGTGTTGATGGGGGCCGGCCTGGCTTGCGTAGTGGCGGTCTCCTGCCACAGGTCGATTTGCGCCAGGGCCTCCTTCAGGTGAACAACCACCACGTCCGGGCCGTGGAAGCCGAAGCGTTCGCGGATGACGTTGGGATCCTGCTGCGAAAGCCAGAGGCCGACCAGGATGCGGTTGCCGGGCAGGTGCTCGCGCAGGCGCTGGCACAGGGTACGCGTCTGAGTGAAGGCGAAGGGCGGCAGGGCACAGATGCAGATGATGGTGGAGGTGTCCTGGGCCAGGCGCTCGAGGATCTCCGGGACGAGGGATGCCGTCGGCAGGAGCAGCGTGTCGTGCGCGCACTGTTCGAGTAACTGGGCGAGCATGGTCGCGGAGAGCTCGTCGGCGGCATCGCCGGCGGCCACGCAGACGATGGGTGCGCGGTTGGGAGTGCTGGAGGAGACGGGCCGGGGCGCGGGGAAAATGCCGCGGGGCTTGTACTCGCTCATCTCGGCGATCAGTTCCCCGGTGCTCAGGAAGAAGTATTCGGCGCGGCCTTCTTCCAGACTGCCTTTATGGCGGTCGCTCTCGGCCATGCTCAGTGCAGGTAACAGCACGGTGTCGTAGAAATCCACGAGGGAGCGGGTTTTGAGAGCGCGCTCTGCGATGGAGTAGGCCTCCGCCTGGTCCATGGCGAGCAGCCGTTCGTAGTAGTGGGCTTCGGGGGCGAGTTCCGCTTCTTCACCCAGGAGCACGTGGAGGAAGCCCATCTGCGGCACGTAGCGGCCCATGACGATGAGGCAGACGGTGAGCGGGGTGGCGAGCACCAGGCCAGCGCCGCCCCACAGCATGCTCCAGAAGATAGCCGAGGCGAGCAGGGCGAGCGCGGAGATGCCGGTGCGTGAGCCGTAGAGCCAGGGCTCAAAGAAGTTGGCCGTGAGGACCTCGATGACGCCGTACAGCAGCACGATGACAAGGGTGGGCGCCCAGTGGGGAAAGATGACAATGGAAAAGGTGATGGGCAGCAGTGCGCCTACGGCCGTTCCGACATACGGTACATAGCGCAGGATAGCGGCGAGCGCGCCCCAGAGCGTGGCATCGGGGAGGCCGAGCAGATAGAGGCCGAGTCCCAGGATGAGGCCGAAACCCACATTCACGATGAATTGCCAGACCAGGTAGCGGCTGATGCGGTCGGCCGCATCGTGCAGGGCCTGCGACATGAGGTTGAGCCGCCCCATGCCGGCCAGGAGCAAGAGCCGGTTGCGAAGGTCCTCGCGGTTCATGAGCATGTAGATCGTGAAGATCATGACCACGCCGGCGATAGCGACGGGCTTGGCAACGGGGGCCAGCAGCGCGCGAAGGTAGCCGCTTGGGGAGAGCGAAGGCTCGACCACCTGGACGCGCATGGGCTCGGTATTGGTGGGCTGGGCGGCGGCGGTGGCCGCACTGCGTTCGCGGCGGCGCTGACGGGTGGTGCCCAGCATGGGCGGCATCTGGGAAAGGACGGGATTGGGCTGAGTGGACAGCTCTTCGGTCAACTCCTGCAGGCTGGCGATCGCGTGGCCGGCTGCGCCGCCGATGGGGGTGTGAAAGCGATTCAGCTTGGACTGGATGTTGTCCCGATGGTCCGGCAGCAGTTCGGCCACATGGACAATTTGCCGGGTAACCACCCAGCCAGTGATCGCGAGCCCGGAGAAGAAGACCAGGATCACGAGGATGATGGCGGGCGCCCGGCCGATGCGGAGCCGCTCGAGCGCGACAACGGCCGGCGTGAGCAGGAAGTTCAGCACCAGCGCAAAGGCAAGCGGGACCAACAGCGTGCGGGCAAAGTACAGGGTGAAGATGAGGAATGCAATGAGCAGGAGCGGCTCACTCGCAAGGAGGCCGCCGCCGCGGAGCCGGGCGGGTGGTGAGGCAGGTGTGTGCAGAGGCTGAGCCGGATCCACGGTCAGGTTAGAGTAAACCGGGAAGCGGCTGTATGCCCAGACACCTGCAGGCGTTCGGGATTACCGATGCCCGAGCGGGCGGTTCCGGCCGTAGCCAATCCGGAACCGGTGCGGCAACCGGCTACTCGTAGCGCAGGGCTTTCATCGGCTCCAGCGTGGCCGCCCGGCGAGCGGGGATGGAGGCAGCCAGCAGCGAGACCAGGGCGACCAGGAGGATCACCGCCGCAAGGGTGAGCGGGTCGGCGCTGCCGACCCCATAAAGCAGGGTTTTTGCGCCGCGGCCGAAGCCATAGGCCAGGGGAAGCGCGATCAGGATGCTGATCCCGGCCAGGCGCAGCACCTCGTACATGAGCAGGCGCGCGACGGAAAGCCGGCTGGCACCCAGGGCCATGCGCACGCCGATCTCGCGCGTCCGCTGTGCGGTGGCATAGGCGAGTACGCCGTAGAGGCCGATCGCGGACATGAGCACGGCGAGGACGCCGAAGGCGCTGGCGAGCAGCGCGATGGTGCTCTCCTGATAAAGGCTCTGGTCGAACTGCGTCTGCATGGTTTGGAGCTGGTCAAGCGCCAGCCGGGGATCGAGCCGCTGCATGGCGGCGCGCACGGTGTTCAGGGCGGTTTCGGGTGACTGCGCCGTGCGGACGAGAAAGGTCATCTCCTGCGGAGGCCGCTGGAGGTAAGAGGCGAAAATACGGCGGTCAAAGGGGCGGCGGACGTCGCGGTGCTTGGTGTTGACCACCACGCCGACGATCGTGAATTGATTCGGATTTTTCTCCTCCCTCCCCATGGTGACCGAGCGGCCGAGGGCGTTCTGGATGCCGCCGAAGAAGTGCTCGGCGAGGTTCTGGCTGACAACGATCACCTGTTGGTGGCCCTTGATATCGCTGTCTTCGATCTCCCGTCCGGCCAGCAGGGCGATGCCCATCGCACGGAAGTATCCGGAGGAGACGGAAGACCACTCGGTCTGCATTTCTCTGGGTTCGCGGGGCTTGTAGCCGGGCACTTCGATGCCGTTGATTTCGTCATTGCCGGTCAGCTCCGGATCGCTGGTGGCGCCGGCGACCCGGGCCCCGGGCAGTGCGCCCAGGGTGTCGAGGATCTTGCGGTCAAGCTCGTAAGTCTGCTCGGAGGCATAGCCGGCCAGGCGGGGATCGACGCCGAACATGACCAGGTGGTCGGGGGTAAAGCCGAGGGGCGTCTTCTTGAGGTTGGAAAGGGTGCGGATAAACAGCCCGGCGGCCGCCAACAGCAGCACGCTGAGGCCGATCTGTACACCGACCGAACTGCGGCGGAGCAGGAGCGGGCCGCCGGCAGCGGTGACTGTCTGCTGTTTGAGTGCGGGGCCAAGGTTGGGACGCCAGAACTGCAGGGCCGGGGCTAGGCTGAAGAGTACGCTGACCACGATCGTGGCGCCGAAGCTGATGGCCAGCAACCGGAGATCGGGATGCGCGGAGTACGGTAGATCGCCCGTGGTGGGCCCCTGCAGGCGGTGGATGAGGAACTCTGCAAGCGGCTGGGCGAGCAGGATGCCAAGCGCGCCGCCGACGATGCCGAGCATGAGCCCTTCCGCGAGCAGTTGCCGCAGCACGCGGGCACGGCGGGCACCGAGCGCGTAACGGATCGACATCTCGCGGGCGCGGGCGGCGGCGCGCACCAGCAGCAGGCTGGCGACATTGGCGCAAGCCATCAGGAGCACCAGCCCGGCCAGGCCCATCAGCACCTTCAGCGGCGTTGCGATGTTATCGCGCATGGGCGAAAAGCCGGTAGCGCCGTCCACCAGCGTGAGATGGCTCTGGTTAACAAAGCGCTGGCGGTAGTCGCCGGCTTGTTCCTGCTGCAGCTTTGCCTCGTCGGTGCGCAGGGCGTGCCAGACCGGACCGATAGCGGCCTGAGCCTGGGCCCGGGTGATGCCGGGGCGCAGGCGGGCGACGATGTTGAGCCAGCGAGAGGCGTGGTTGTCCAGGTCATCCCAGTCCGGGGTGAGCACCGGTTTCATCATCATGGGAAAGAACAGGTCCGGAACATCGCCCGCCACGATGCTCTTGAAGCCGGGCGGGGCGACGCCGACGATGGTGAAGAGATGTCCGTTGACCAGCAGCGATTGGCCGAGCACGTTCTGAGCCGCGCCGAAGTGGCGCTGCCAATATCCGTAGCTGAGGACCGCGACCGGGCTGCCGTTCTTTGCGGCATCGTCGGAGGGTTCCAGCAGGCGTCCGAGCACCGGATCGACGCCGAGGACCTGGAAATAGTTCCCGGAAACGAGCTCGGGCTGCAGCAGGTCGGTATGCCCGTGCCAGCCCACACCTACCTGTGCGCCCGTAAACGTCGCCAGCACGCCGCTGAAGACGCGGTTGTTGTCGCGCAGGTACTGGTACGCCGGGTAGGAAAAGTACTCGTCGATATCGCCGCCCTGGGAACTGAGACGTCCGCGAAAGGGGCCGTCGGCCTTGAGACGCACCAACTCCTGCGGATGCTGGACGGGAAGCATGCGCAGCAGCACCTGGTCAAAGAGCGTGAAGATCGAGGTGGTAGCGCCGACTCCCAGGGCCAGCAGCACGAGTACCGTGATGCTGAACACTGGGGCCTTACGAAATTGGCGGAGTGCGTAGCGCAGATCGGACAGCAGGGTTCGCATGCTGAAGTTCCTCTTCCTCGCGGTGTGTTGAGCATGCGGAGAGCCAAAGCGGAACCGGCGTAAGTGCCTCACTGCGCGGGGCTTTCCGCAGTATCGGAGCCGCGTGGTGCGATTGTGGTGTCCGCGCGGGGCGGCGGGCTGTCCAATTCCGGACGAGTTGTGCCGGTTTCCGGAGCGCCGATGCGGCTCGCGGTATCCTCGATGGGTTCCTGCGTAGCATTCCGCCCACGCCCTTAAACGCCAGGGTGCGGAGCGGAATGGCCGCAGGCGAGCGAGAGGCGTGATGAAACAGAGCAGGCGCAGTTTCCTGGGAAGCACGGCAGCCGTGGTGACAGCGGTTTGCGTGCCCGGTGGGCTCCGAGCAGCGGCGGCGGTATCGGAGACGCAGTTGGCGAAGGATCCGCTGCGGCCGCAATTTCACCTGCTTCCAGCACGGAACTGGATGAACGACCCGAACGGGCCCATTTTCTGGCAGGGGCAATACCACATGTTTTTTCAGTACAACCCGGGCGCAGCGGTGTGGGGCGACATGCATTGGGCGCACGCGGCCAGCCCGGACATGGTGCACTGGCGGCACCTGCCGATCGCGCTCAGCCCAACGCCCGGCGGTCCGGATGCGCAAGGATGCTTTTCCGGCAGCACGGTCGATGTTCACGGTGTGCCGACGATCCTCTACACGGGTGTGGCAAATGCCCCGGAACGCGATGCGACACTCAAGGACGGCACGCACAGCTTTCGCGAAACGCAGTGCATCGCCACGGCGGACGGACCGGGTCTGCTGCGCTGGAAAAAGCAGCCGACACCAGTCATTGCCGCTCCGCCATCCGGGCTGGAGGTGACGGGCTTTCGCGATCCGGCGCCCTGGCGCCAGGGCGATACGTGGTATGCGGTGATTGGCTCCGGCGTGCGCGGGGAGGGGGGCATGGCACTGCTCTACCGGTCAAAGGACTTTCGCCACTGGGAGTACATGCATCCGCTGGCCCAGGGAACGGGAAACGGGTCAGGCAAGCCGGACCCGGTGGACTCAGGCGAGATGTGGGAGTGCCCGGACTTCTTTCCACTGGGGCAGGGCAGGCATGTGCTGATCTACTCGACCGAGCGGAAGGTGTTCTGGCAAAGCGGAACGCTCGATGGAGGCATGCGCTTTCACGCCGACCGCAGCGGGCAACTGGATTACGGCGCCTTTTATGCGCCCAAGACGCAACTGGACAAGTTCGGGAACCGTATCCTGTGGGGATGGATTCAGGAAAAGCGTCCGGAGGCGGAATACAGTGCAGCCGGATGGGCGGGGATGTTCTCCTTGCCGCGCGTGCTGGATGTGGATGGGGACGGCGCACTGCGGATGCGTTTCGCGCCCGCGCTTGCCAAGCTCCGGGGGACGGAGCTGAAGCCCGGCGGGGGGAAGAGTGTCACGGTGCCCCAGTGCACCGGCGAGGTGTTGTGCGACGTGCTCCGGAGCGACCGGGGCTTCAGCCTGGTGTTCAGCCTGCAGGGCGAGGGCGGCGCGCCGGTGCTTGCTTTGGATTACGATCCGCGCAACCGCGCCCACGTGGTGATCGACGGGACTGCTGTTGAGGTCTCAGGGCACGACCCGCTGTCGGTGCATTGCTTTGTGGATGGCTCGGTGATGGAGCTGATCCTGAACAGCAGGCAGGCGGTAACGAAGCGGTTCTATTACGGGGGAAAGACGGCGCCTTCGTTCAAAGTTAGCTATGCAGGAGATAAGCAGGATCTGGTGCAGTTATCGGCGTGGCAGATACAGCCGATCTCGAAGGATCGGCTGACGACATAGGAGAAGTGGGTGCTTCCATCACCTCGTGGTGGAGCAGCTGGTGTGTTCCGTTCCGGAGTAAACCGCAGCTCCTTCGACTACGTGGCCCTTGGCCACTCCGCTCAGGATGACAATCGCGTTAAGCCCCTGCGATTCAGGATGCAATGCCTGGTGTTATCTCTTTTGTTGTTCGAAGCGCTCCAGAATGGCTGCTATAAGGGGCGGTGAGGCGCGAAATCCGTACTGGAGCAACCTGTGCAGCATATCCGGGAGGTCAAGGCGACCGCATAGTGAAGCTTCCAGTAATACAGCGAGCGTACCTGCGACTCGAAGTTGCCGGGCCTCCGCAGACCCTCGTCCTGCCCACTCGTCAATTAGCAGCACGTCGGCTTGGAGTTTCAATGCCAAGCTGATCGCTTCACGTTCTCCTGCTCCAAGCTCCTGCATCAGTGTCGGATCGATGTCATCGACCTGCACAGGTTCGATCCATGGAGGAGGTGCTGCGGCCCACTTGCGAACTTCGATTGGCGCGTCTGGGTGCTGCATTTCAATCAGAGCGGCTCTGGGCACTAGCACTCTGCCATACTTCTCCCGAAGCAACTCAGAGTAGCCAAGGCGAATGAGGTAATTCAATGGGCTGGTGTCGGCGACGACTACCACACGCACCTCCGGACAACAGGTATACGTGTTCTATGGAATCGCACAAGCACTGCTATCTAGCTGTTTTCGTTCCGAAGCAGACGGTCTAAGGTGGTCATGTCCTTATCGAGATCTTCGACGGTGTAGTCGTACACGCCGTGCCGCTGCAGAAAGGCGTCCACCTGCATACGGGTGCCGAATCCCAAGAGTCGGCGCACTTGCTCCATCGTCAGCCGCCGGTCGCGATAGGCTCCAGCGACGGACTCTTCCAGCAACAGCCGGGCGGCATCTCCGCCTTCCGGGACGAGGTGGTGAACGAACTCATCCGGAATTTCGACGGTGACTTGCATAAAGGTGAGCGTAGCAGGGACTTCATGGAAATGCGATAGGGCATTACCCGCCAGCACTACTCCACATGGTAGTTCGGGGCTTCGCGGGTGATGATGACGTCGTGGACGTGGCTTTCGCGGAGGCCGGCGCCGGAGATGCGAATGAAGCGGGCATTCTCCTGGAGTTCGCGGATGGTGTTGCAGCCCAGGTAGCCCATGCCGGAGCGGAGGCCGCCGACGAGCTGGTAGACCATCGACTCAAGCGGCCCGCGGTGGGGGACGCGGCCTTCGATGCCTTCCGGGACGAACTTGGCGAGGCGGTTGCCGGCGCCGTTGCGCTCGCGGGAGACGACGCCTTCGGGGCGGGTGGTTTCTTCGAGATCGCGGGAGCTTTGGAAGTATCGTTCGCCGGAGCCCTGGGCCATGGCGGAGAGCGAGCCCATGCCGCGATAGGCCTTGAAGGAGCGGCCCTGGTAGAGGATGGTTTCGCCCGGGCTCTCGTCCACGCCGGCGAAAAGCGAGCCGATCATCACGACGTTTGCGCCGGCGGCGATGGCCTTGGTGACGTCGCCGGAGTACTTAATGCCGCCGTCGGCGATGACCGGGATACCGCGCTCGCGGGCGGCTTTGTAACATTCACTGATCGCTGTGATCTGGGGCATGCCGGCGCCGGTGACCATGCGGGTGGTGCAGATGGAGCCGGGTCCGATGCCAACCTTGACGGCGTCGGCGCCGGCATCCATGAGCGCGACCGCGCCTTCATACGTAGCGACGTTGCCGGCGAGTAGGTCGACCTCCGGGAAGCGCCGCTTCACCTCGCGCACCGCTTCGAGGACGCGCGAGGAGTGGCCGTGCGCGGAGTCGATCGAGAGGACATCGACGCGGCTGCGGACGAGCTCGGCCGCGCGTTCGAGGTAGTCGCCGGTTGCACCGATAGCAGCGCCGGCGCGCAGACGGCCCTGCTCGTCCTTGGCGGCGTTGGGATACTTGAGCTTTTTCTGGATGTCCTTGACGGTGATCAGGCCCTTGAGCTCGTAGTCGCCGTTGACTACCAGGAGCTTTTCCACGCGGTGCTGATGCAGGATCTGCTCGGCTTCTTCCAGGGTGGTGCCGACCGGGACGGTGATGAGGTTTTCCTTGGTCATCACGTCGCCGACCGGGATGTCGGAGCGGGTTTCAAAGCGGAGGTCGCGATTGGTGAGGATGCCGACCAGGCGCTTGCCGCGGGTGACGGGGACGCCGGAGATCTTGTAGCGGCGCATGACTTCGAGCGCGTCGGCGATAAGCTGCTCGGGCTCGACGGTGACGGGATCGACAATCATGCCGCTTTCCGAGCGCTTGACCTTGTCCACTTCCCCGGCCTGCTGCTCGACCGTGAGGTTGCGGTGGATAATGCCGAGGCCGCCCTGCTGCGCCATGGCGATGGCCAGGCGCGACTCGGTCACGGTGTCCATGGCCGCCGAGAGCAGGGGAGTATTCAGGGTGATGCGGTGGGTGAGCGCGGTTTGCGTGCTTACCTGCGCGGGCACCACTTCGCTGTAGGCAGGAACAAGGAGGACATCGTCAAAGGTCAGCGCTTCCGGTACGGGGCTCTGGATCATGTCAGTTGTGGAAAAGATGCGGGGATCGGAGCAGAAGATTCGCCGAGCGCCGGTACCGGCTCTTTTGACGATTGTAGGGGGCGGGAAGGGGCAGGGCAACTTTGCTCGGGTGCAGGGGTGAATTGAGGCTTTCGGCCGTAGCACTTTGCTGCGAGACGCAGGTCCTTCGACTCCGTGAGCCGATAGGGGCCGGCCCACTCCGCTCAGGACGACAAGCTGGCTGGGCGACGGAGCCGGGGTGCTCCGCTCAGGATGACAGGCTGGAAAGACAAATACGGAACCGGGCCGTCAATGACTGCGTATTGCGCCGTATCGGAGACTCGCGATGCGCAAACGTGCCTGGTATACCGCGTTGCTTTCGGCTGTGGTACTTACGCTGGTTTGCGGTGGGGTGGCGCGCGCGGAGGCAAACGACTGCTCCCAGCCGCCTAAGGAGAGCCACTACGCGCCGCTTGCCGGGGAGGTGGAAGATGGGAGTCACTTCTCTGTGCAGCGGCCGTTTTACGGAGCGGAGCGGCTGGAGCTGAACGTGTGCGCGGGAGAGTTGCGCGTGCGGCGTTCCAACGATGGGCAACTGCACCTTTCGGTCGTGACGGACAAGCAGCCGGAACTCAAGATGCGCGCCTATGTGAGGACAATTGATGTGAACGGCGCGCGCGCGACTATTAGCCTGGATTTCCCCGGCAACGTGCATCCGGTGGTGGTGCTGCAAGTACCGGCTACGGCGAACCTCCACAGCGAGATCAACCTGGGCAAAGGGACGCTGGAGTTCTTTGCCGACCAGGTGAGCGGGAGCCGTAACCTGAACGTCGGATACGGCCATGCCACGCTGTACCTTGAGGGTGACCGCGACTACTCGCGTCTGCAGGCCAATGTGGGGATGGGGAGTTTCCATGACCATCGGCCTGGAGGGGGGAGCGCGCATTTCTCGAGCAGCCATGATCTGACCGGGAAGGGCGTCGCGCCGATTGAGATCAACGTGGGAATGGGCTCGCTCGACCTCCAACCCGCGGAAGACTAGGAGACGGAAATGAGAATGCGCTGGTTATCCAAAGCCGCGGTCATCGCCGTATGCTTCGGCTGCCTATGTTCGTGTCCCATACCAGGGAACGCGCAAACCGGTGATGCTGCGAGCGGCCTGGTGCGCGAGGCGAGCTTTCCTGACGGGGGCAGCGTGACCTTGGAGATGAACATCGGCGACCTGCGAATCATGCCGGCGGAGAAGGCGGGTTCGCTGCGCCTGGAACTCCATCCGGACCGCGATGCAGAGGAGGCGCCCGCATGGGTGCGGGAGTTTTCCGTCGCCGGGCCGCAGGCAAAGATCGTGATCAAGACGCCGAAGGGTAATAATCGCAGTGGCGTGACCACATTGTATGTCCCGAAGAATACCAATCTGAAGCTGCACCTCGGCATCGGCGACCTGACAGTGGGACAGGTGAGCGGGGATAAGAACCTGGAGGTGGGCATTGGCGACCTGAAGCTGCGGGCAGAGCCAGAGGGTGAGTACCGATCCGTACATGCCGCGACCGGGATTGGCGATGTCCACGACGCGGTGTTTCACCTGGGCCAGTCGGGATGGCTGGGCAAGCATGAGAACAAGGATTTCGGACAGGGTGCGTACAGGCTGCAGGTGCACGTGACGATCGGGGATGTGTCGATCGAGCCGGAGCAGAAGGACCAGGCGAAGCAGTAGGTATCGCTACACGAACGGATTCACGACCCGCACGCTGCCGAACTGCTGGCCATGCTGGAAGTCTTCGCTGTAGAGGGTATGGCAGCCGGCCTGCATCGCTGCGGTAAGGATGAGGGCGTCATACCAGGGCAGGTGATATCGCTCGCGAAGGGCAATGGCCTGCATATAGAGTCTTATGGACGCGTTCACGACGAGCATCGGGCGAAAGATGACGGTAAGGTATTGCTCTGCCTCGGATGTACTCATCGGGTGAGCGAATTTCCGCAGGACGACATTGAAAAATTCCTGAACTACCTGGTAGCTGACCACTCCTGCTCGTGAGATAGCGCCGCGGTGGATAAGCTGTTCCGCCTTCCTCGTCTTCGATGGTGTCTCGTTGTGGAACTCATAGACGAAGATATTCGTGTCCAGGAAATATCTATCGCTCATTCATTTCATCCCTGGTGAACGTTCGACCAGCCTTGACGTGCTTCAAACGCTGCATCAATGCCGTGACCTGGTCTGCATCCCCAGACTGCTCGGTGTATTGTACGAGCCACTCACGAAAGGCCGCATTGAGTGTGCTATGTTGCGAGTGTGCGACTTTGCGTGCCTGCTCGATGAGGTGTTCATCAGCGCTGAGTGTGATGTTCTTCATACGACGGTAGTGTACACGAGAACAGTGCACACTGGATCGGGTGCGGAACGGCTATACGGGTGATGAGAGCTCCTGCGGTATAGTCCGCAGTGATGATCAAGACTGGGCGGACAGGAATGCGAATGTTCGGGTGGCGCTTGGCTGTACCGCTGGGGTTGTTGTCGATTGCTGGCGTTGCCGGAGCGCAGAGCACGAAGCCGGTCTTCTTCCGGGTGGAGGTCGCGTCGTCGGTTCCCGGGCCGGTGAGCGGGCGGCTGCTGATTTTTCTCAAGCGCGGCGCGGGCGACCAGGAAGTGAATATCGAAGAGTTTCATCCGGAAGATGTGTTCGTCGCAGCCAAGGAAATTCGCGATGTCCGGCCGGGTGCGTCGGTGGAGCTCGATGCGGACGAGACGGCGTTTCCTCATCCGTTCGACCAGGTTCCCGCGGGCGACTACGAGGCGCAGGCGGTGGTGGATGTGGACCATAGCTACAACTACAGCGGGCGCGGAGTAAAGGACTGGGAAAGCGCCGTGGTGCCGCTGAAGGCGTGGACTGCGGGCGAGGGTGCGGAGCCGGTGTTGACGTTGGACCGGCATCCAGAGGAGGGCCGGCGGGCGACTGCCATCGCCAAGGCACAGGCGGAGGCGAAGCCGGGCGTGGCGCAGAAGGAGACGCTGCGCAGCCCCGTGCTGACGAAGTTCTGGGGCAGCCCGCGGCAGATCGAGGCATGGGTGATTTTGCCGCCGGGCTACGACGCGCAGAAGAGCGAGAAGTATCCGACGGCCTACTGGACGCACGGATTTGGGGGAGGCATCGACTACGCGCTGGTGCAGGGCCTGGCGCTGCGCAAGCGCATGGAGGCGGGGACGATGCCGCCAATGATCTGGGTGATGCTGGATGAGTCCTGCCCGGAAGGAACGCACGAGTTCGCGGATTCGGTAAACGATGGGCCATGGGGCACCGCGCTGACGACCGAGTTTATTCCCTATCTCGAGCACAAGTACCGCATGGATCCCCGGCGCGACGCGCGTTTTCTCAACGGACACTCGAGCGGGGGCTGGGCGACGCTGCAACTGGAAGTGAACTATCCGCAGATCTTCGGCGGGACGTGGTCTACTTCGCCGGACCCGAGCGACTTCCACAATTTCACCGGGCCGGACCTGTACGCGCCGCATGCGAACGCGTACCACAAGCCGGACGGCACGCCGTGGCCCATCATGCGCGATAAGGGCAAGGTGGTCGCGACACTTGAGCAGTTTACGAAGCTCGAAGATGTACTGGGGCCGTATGGCGGGCAGATCCGCTCGTTCGACTGGGTGTTTTCTCCGAAAGCCGCCGGGGGTGCGCCGGAGCCGATGTTCGACCACGTGACGGGAGAGGTGCATCCCGCGGTGGTGGCCTACTGGCGGGATCATTATGACCTGGCGCACATCGCAGAGACGCACTGGGCGGAGCGCGGAAGGCTGCTCAAGGGGCGCATCCACCTATTTGTAGGCACAGCGGATACGTTTTATCTTGACGGGTCGGCCCGGTTGTTTGAGCAGGTGCTGAACAGGCTGGGCGGCGATCCGCACTTTACGTATATTCCGGACCGGACGCACTTCGATCTGTACGGAGTGGGCGCAGATCGGATGGGGTTGTTCGACCAGATCGGCGCGGAAATGTACGCGGTAGCGCGGCCGGGAGTGCAGTGGAAGAAGGCTGCAGCGGGCGGGGCGAAGTAGGGGTCAGGGGTCAGGGGTCAGGGTGAGGCGAGGTGCTTCGACTCGCTGCGCTCGCTGAGGATGACATAAGAAACCGCAGGTCCTTCGGCTCGCTGCGCTCGCTCAGGATGACAAGACTGGCCGCAGGTCCTTCGACTCGCTGCGCTCGCTCAGGATGACAGAAGAAACCGCAGGTCCTTCGACTCCGTGAGCGGATAGGGCCGGCTCACTCCGCTCAGGATGACAATGTGTTTATGTGTGTTGCTAGTCGCGGGGGTTTATGCCGAGGGTCTTCATCTTGCGGTAGAGGTGGGTGCGGTCCAGGCCGAGGGCTTCGGCGGCGCGGCTCATGTTGCCGTGGCACTCGTCCACTTTCTTGAGGATGTAGTCGCGTTCGTAGGCGTCGCGGGCCTCGCCGAGGGAGCCGAAGTCGCTGGAGAGCCGCCCTGGATCGCGGTAGACGAGCATGGGCAGGTGTTTGCGCTCGATGCGCTGGATCTGCGGGTTGAGGATGAGCACGCGTTCGACCAGGTTCTTGCATTCGCGTACATTGCCCGGCCAGTGATACTGCTTCAGCATGTTGACGGCTTCATCGCTGATCTCCACGCGTGGGCGACCATACTCGCGGCCGAACTCCTTGAGGAACTCGCGCACTAGCAGCGGAATATCTTCTCGGCGGTCACGCAGCGGCGGCACGTAGAAGGGAATGACGTTGAGGCGGTAGAAGAGATCTTCGCGAAAGCTGCCGGCGGCGATCTCGTCTTCCAGGTTTTTGTTGGTCGCCGCAATGATGCGCACGTCTACGCTGATGGCCTGCGTCGCACCCACGGGTGTGAAGCGCTGCTCATCCATGGCGCGCAGCACCTTGGCCTGCGTCTTCAGGCTCATGTCGCCGACTTCGTCGAGAAACAGCGTGCCGCCGTCCGCGCGTTCCAGGGTGCCGCGCTTCTCCGGCGGCCCTCCGGGAACGGCACTGTGCCGGTAGCCGAAGATCTCGCTTTCGATGAAGGCTTCCGGAATGGCGGCACAGTTGAGCTCGATGAAGACGCTGTCGCGGCGCAGGCTCATGGCGTGGATTTCACGCGCGATGAGTTCTTTGCCGGTACCGGATTCTCCGTAGATGAGCACGCGCCCGTTGGTGGGCGCCATCAGCTTGATCTGCTGACGAAGCGCCTTTACCGGAACACTTTCCCCGGTGATGGGGGTGTGGGTGGCGATCTGCCGCTTGTATTCCTGGTTCTCGCGGCGCAGGCGGCGGGCTTCGACCGTGTTCTTGAGCAGGATCAGGGTGCGTTCGAGCGACAGCGGCTTTTCCAGGAAGTCAAAAGCACCCAGCTTGGTGGCGCGCACAGCGGTCTCAATCGTGCCGTGGCCGGAGATGATGATGACCTCCGGGCGGCCTTCCTCCTCCAGCTTGCGGATTTCGCCCAGCACTTCGAGGCCGTCCCGGTCCGGCAGCCAGATGTCGAGCAGTACGGCGTCATAGGCTGCGTCGCGCACCAGCATCAGGGCTTCGCCGCCGGTGGCGGTGGTGGTGACGGAATAGCCCTCTTCGGTAAGGATTTCCGCGAGCGATTCGCGGATTTCCGCTTCGTCATCGACGATCAGGACGTGGCTCATCGTTCGGCGGCCTCGGCCAGCGGCTTGCCGGTGTCGTCCGCGCCAGCGGCGCTCTCTGCCAGCGGGATTTCGATGATGAAGCGAGCGCCGGCCGGCTGGTTGGCTTCCGCGCGGATCGTGCCCTGATGCTCCTGCACGATGGTCGCGGCGATGGCCAGGCCCAACCCGGTGCCGCGCTGCTTGGTGGAGAAGTAGGGAAGAAAGAGGCGCTCGCGGGTGTCGTTGGTGAGACCGTGGCCGGTGTCGGCGACGACGATCTCCGCCATGGTGCGCGCTTCGTTCAGCCCGGTTGCGAGCGTGAGATGACGATGCAGACTGTCCTGCATGGCTTCCGCGGCGTTGTCGATGAGATTGGAAAGGGCGCGCTTCAGTGCTTCCGGATCCGCCATGATGAGCGGCAGGTCGGGGGACAGACGCTGTTCCAGCCGGATGCCTTCGAGGCGTCCGGCAAAGGGCAGCAGCGCCGCTTCCATCACCGCGTTGAGCGATACCGGGCGCAGGGACGAGGCGGGGAACTGCGCGAGTGCGGCGAACTGGTCCACCAATGCGCGCATGGTCTCGACCGAGCCGAGTATGACATCGCTGCACTTGCGTATAACCGCGGAGGAGTCTGCGGCGGGCCGGTTCACATGACGCCGGATGCGTTCGGCGGAGAGGGAGATGGGGGTGAGCGGGTTCTTGATCTCATGCGCCACGCGCTGCGCCACCTCTTTCCACGCCACCTGGCGTTGCGCACGCAGAAAGTCCGTCACATCTTCCAGCACAAGGATGTAGCCGCGGCCTTCGCGGCCAAGTTCGAGCACGGCCACGGTGACGGCCAGGTGCATGGGACCTCGGGCCGCGGGAAAAGTCAGCTCGCCGGCGGCAATGCCCATACGCTGACTGCGGCGCACCAGCCGGCGCAGTTCGTCGGCGAGTTCGGGCGGGAAGAGCAGCTCGATCGGCGCGGAAAGCAGCGAGTGTTCCGGGTGTGAGCCGTCGGAGCCGGCCGGAAGCACCAGCTCCGAGAAGGTGCGATTGGCCTGCAGCACGCGCAGTTGCGCATCCAGCGTGACCACACCGTTGGGAATGGTCTCGAGGATGATCTCCAGCTCGCGCCGCCGTTCTTCGAGGGCGCGATTGGCTTCGGAAAGCTGCGCGGTGGAGGTTTCGGCGAGAGTGCGGCTGGCTTCCAGGTCCGCGGCCATGGCATTGAAGGACTGGATCAGCGTGCGGAACTCTTCCGTAGCGCCCAGCGTGACGCGGTGGCTGTAGTGGCCGTCGCCGATTTCATCCATGGCATCGGCCAGAGCTTCGACCGGCTGCGTGACCTGCTTGGATAGATGAAGCGCGAGCCAACTGCTGGCGAAGAACACCAGCGTGGTGAGCAGCAGCATGAGCAGCAGATAGGTGCTGCGCAGCCGGTTGCGCGCGCGGAAGAGCGTCCAGTAGTTGGTCGCGCCGGAGCGGATGTCGTGCACGGTGGTGTTGAGGCCGGAGGGCAGCGGAAGCCCGACCAGGGCCACGCAGCCGCTGGGCGTAGCCGCCGTACCCAGCACATAATCGAGGCCGCTAATGGTGACCGCGGGCTGGTCGGTGCGGCGGGAGGCGGCCAGTAGCAGGTCGGGCAGAGGGGGCTTCTCTCCGGCGATTTGCGGCTCCGGAGACTCGTCCATCCAGGGCCGCACGGAGTACTGCGTGGCGTTGGGCGGCAACTGGTACTGCACGACCGGGTGCGCGTCGCAGTAGAGCAGTGCGAAGCCGCCTTCGAGCGTGATCCCGCGCTTGCGGACCACATCGAGAACGGCATCGTAGCGATGCTGGGCGAGGTCGCGGTCGATGGCCGGGGAAGCAGCGATGGAGAGCGCTTCGGAACGCGCGTTTTCTGCCGCGTAGCTCGATAGCTCGAGCGCAATGCGGACGGAATCTTCCCGGAGTTGCGCGACGGGCTGCGAAAACCAGCGGTCGATGGAGCGGTTCAGCAGCCCGTAGCTGAACAGGAACATGAACAGCGCGGGCGCAAAGCTGACGATGAGCGCACCCAGCAGCAGACGCGTGCGGATGCGCGAGCCGAGCACGCGACTGCGCTGATCGGCGTAGAGCTTGAAGACATTGCGGCCCAGCAGCACCAGCGCGACGATGAGCAACAGGAAGACCAGCGCAGAGAGGGCGGTAAACAGAAATGTCTGGGGAGGGCTGATGGGCTGGAGGAAGCGGATGTTAAACGCGTTCAGAGTGGCCTCAAGCACGATGGCCAGTGCGACCATAGCTGCAAGAAAGCCGATCGTGATCTGGCGCCGTTTCGACAAAGGGCGCGCTCCTCTCTGAACGCTCTGATTATAAGCAGCTTACCGGGATTGCCATGCGATGGAACCGAGAGGGTGGCAACCCGCAAGCCAGCAAGGGAACAGTGCTATGCTTATCCCGCTATGAAACCAACCCTCGTTTCGCGATTGACGCTCCCAGTTGCCCTTGCTGGCCTGCTGTTTGCCGGAGGGTGCCACAGCAACAGCAATTCCCAGCCGGCGCAGAACGCGCAACAACCGGCACAAAATCAGGCGCCGCCGCCGTCTGCGGCAACCGGTCCGGTGGGCACGGACCAGCAGACAGGAAACACGCAGCCGTCTTCCGGCGCACAGCCGCCGCAGTACCAGGCGCAGCAGCCGCCTCCGGCGCAGTATAAAGAGGCGCGGCCTGCGGGAGAAGCAGCGGCCGCCGCGGCCGCTCCGGTGAGCTATACCATTCCCGCGGGTACGGCGATTCGCATCAGCCTGGGGGAAACCCTGAGCTCGAAAACGAGCAAGTCCGGCCAGACGTTCCAAGGCACGGTCGCGTCGCCGGTGGTGGTGCGCGGAAAGACGGTGATCCGCGCCGGGTCGCCGGCCACGGGCACGGTGGTGACGGCTACGTCACAGGGACGGTTCAAGGGAGCCGGCGAGCTGGATCTGCGGTTGGACTCGATCCGTGCTGGTGGGCGGGAAGTACCGGTGCAGACCAGCAGCATCGAGCGCGTAGAAAAGGGTAAGGGTAAGCGCACGGCGGTTATGGCCGGCGGCGGTGGCGGCCTGGGTGCGCTGATTGGCGGACTCGCGGGCGGCGGCAAAGGCGCGCTGATTGGCGGACTGGCGGGCGCTGGAGCAGGCACCGCCGGCAGCGCATTCACGGGCAACCAGCAGGTCACGGTTCCGGCGGAGACGGTTCTGGTCTTCCGGCTGGACAACAGCGTGACGGTTCGCTGAAGGGCGGTGGAGGAATGAGAGGGGCGTGGCTGCGGCCACGCCCTTTCCTTTACTGCAGACGAGCGGCAACCGCGATCAGCCGAGCAGGTCGCTGACGGGCTTCCACGGCTTGCCCTGGGCCTGTGCCACGGCTTCATAGGTCAGCGTGCCGCTGTAGGTGTTTACGCCTTCGGCAATGCCGGGATCGGCGAGGATCGCGCCTTTGGCTCCGAGCTGCGCGAGCTTCAGGACATACGGAAACGTCGCGTTGGTGAGAGCGAGCGTGGAGGTGTTGGGCACAGCAGCGGGCATGTTGGTGACGCAATAGTGCACGACGCCGTTGACGGTGTAGGAGGGGTCGCTGTGCGTTGTCGGCTTGGCGGTCTCGATGCAGCCGCCCTGGTCGATGGCGACATCGACGATGACGGCGCCCTTTTTCATCTTCTCAACCATGGCGCGGGTGACGATCTTGGGAGCGGCAGCGCCGGGAATGAGCACGCCGCCGATGAGGAGGTCGGCCTCCCGCGCGGCCTGGGCGACGTTATAGGAATTCGATGCGAGCGTGTAGACGCGACCGCCGAAGATGTCGTCGAGTTCACGCAGGCGGTTCAGGTTCAGGTCCACGATCGTGACCTTAGCGCCCATACCGAGCGCGATCTTTGCGGCGTTGGTTCCGACGATTCCGCCGCCGATGATACAGACGTTTGCGGGAGGCACGCCGGGTACGCCGCCCAGCAGCAGGCCGCGACCGCCGTGTTCCTTTTCGAGATAGGACGCACCGACCTGGACGGAGATGCGGCCGGCCACCTCGGACATAGGCGTGAGCAGCGGGAGCGCGCCGGAGCGGTCGCGGACGGTCTCGTAGGCGATGCCGGTCACCTTCTTTTTCAGGAGCTCATCGGTAAGCGCGGGCAAGGGCGCAAGGTGGAGATAGGTGAAAAGCGTGAGGCCGTCTCGGAAGAAGCCGTATTCCTTCTCGACCGGCTCTTTCACCTTGACGACCATATCGGCGGTGCCCCAGACGTTGTGGGCGGAGCCGACGATCTCGGCGCCCGCGGCCTGATATTCGTCGTCGGTGAAGGCGGAGAGCTCGCCGGCATGGGTCTCGACCAGGACCTTGTGTCCGGCATCGGCGAGGGCCTTTACGCCGGCCGGCGTGATGCCGACGCGGCTCTCGTGGTCTTTGATTTCCTTGGGTACTCCGATGATCATGGGTTCTCCTGAAGCTGGGGCAAACAGACGATCATACCTCAGGGAGACGCCTGCTCCAGTAACCGGGGTCACGTGCACCGTGAGCAATTGCGATGACGCGGACACCCTGTGGTCTGTGAGCAAAAACGATCAAGTACGGGTAGTGATTTACGAGTGCGCGACGGGTCTTGTGCAGGTAGAGCGGAAAGATGTGAGGGGCAGTGCGAACCTGGTGCATCGTGCATGCGAGTTCATCCAGAAAGCGTTCGGCGGCACTTCGATTCCTTTCCAGGTACCAGGTGAAAGCCGTATCGATTTCACGCGAGGCGGCAGGGTGAATGGAAAAACTCACCTGCGAAGTCGAGCACGAAGCTGAGCGTGCAAATCATCCCAATTCACAAGAGCGACCCTGTCCTGATCGATATCGTCTACGCGCCTTTGAAGTTCTGCCGACCACTCCTCGTCAGTAAGCTCCTTCATGGGAGGGGATGGCACGCTTTCCAGCAGCAAGTCGGCAAGCATGACGCGTTCGTGCTCGGGAAGTTGCAGAGCCTGCTGGAAAAGATTGTCTGAAGCACGCGGCATGGGCCTGATTCTACTCCTTGCTCAGTCGTATAAGTGAAGGCTAAACAACCAGCAATCCTCCAGGTCCGTCGATTTGGTAGCACTCGTAATCCTTGTTAGCGCCGGAGATTTCCAGGGTCAACACATTGCCGAATCTCAAACTAATTCCGTTTTGCTCAATACGTTCTACCGCGGTTATCGTTTTTCCCAACAACTTGAGAACACAGGAGGCTTCGCAAACAGCCTCTTCAGGGTTCTCAGATTTCCAAGCCTCTGATCATTTCGGGTTTATGACCGTTAATGATTGTTCAATGCTTATGCTCACATTTCACAAAAATGCAGAATGATTTGGAACTGTCCAACTGAAACTTGAATCAGCAATAGTCCGGAAAGAAAAGAGAGATCAAAAACAGAGATCCAGATCGTACACGTTCACTCTCCCATATTAATCTGCATTTCTCTGCAATCTCCGAGTACCCGATCAGACGGGACTTCGATATCGCCCTAAAAATTTCGGGGCCGTGGCCGTCTTCGCGCTCGTCATTGCCGGTCTGCTTCACGCCACCAAAGGGCAATCCACCTCCGCGCCGATGGGCGCATTGGCGTAGGCAAGACCGCCTTCGAGGTCGGGATGCTGTTAGGGCTGTCCCTTTCCGCCGCCTGCGCCGTAGATGTTTCCTGTTGTGTAGCTGGCGTCATTGGCCGCGAGCTGCACATAGATGCTGGCCAGTTCGGCGGGCTGCCCGGCGCGTCCCAGCGGATAGTCCTGGCCGAAGTGGATGAGGTGTTCCTGGGTCGCTCCGCCGGAGACCTGGAGAGGCGTCCAGATGGGTCCTGGAGCAACGCCGTTTACGCGAATGCCTTTGGGGCCGAGCTGCTTGGCCAGCGATTTGACGAAGTTCATCGTCGCTGCCTTGGTCTGGGCGTAGTCGTACAGGTTCGCGGAGGGATCGTAGGCCTGTTCCGAGGTGGTGGCGATGATGCAGGAGCCCGGCTTCAGGTGCGGCAGGGCGGCCTTGAAAATCCAGAATGGCGCGTAGAGATTCGTCTTAAGGGTCGCGTCAAAAGCTTCGGTCGTGAGCTGAAGCAGGTCTTCGCACTGTTGCTGGCGCCCGGCATTCGAGACGACGATATCGAGGCCGCCCAGCCCGGCCACTGCCTTTGAGACCAGATCAGTGCAATAGCTTTCCTGCCGCAGGTCGCCGGGTATCGGAATGACTTTGCGGCCTGCAGACTGAATGAGCTGAACTACCTCCTGCGCGTCAGGCTCTTCCGTTGGATAGTAGCTGATGGCGACATCCGCGCCCTCGCGCGCATAAGCGATGGCGGCTGCGCGTCCCATCCCCGAATCGCCGCCGGTAATCAGCGCTTTGCGCCCCATCAGCCGGCCAGAGCCCTTGTAACTGGTCTCGCCGTGGTCGGGCCGGGGATTCATCTTGCTGGCCAACCCCGGCCATGGCTGTGACTGGCCTGGATAAGGGGGCTGAGGGTACTTGGTCTTCGGATCCACAAACGGAGCCGCTGTCGACCCGGTCGGATTCTGGACGCCTCCAGACTGGGCTTCCGCGGCGGGAAAACCCGCGGTCAGCGCTACGCCGGCGATGCCGGCTCCAAGATGGGTGACAAGATCACGCCGCGATAGGGGATTTCTTTCGGAACTCATGTTTTTGTCTTCCTGCATCAATTTGGAACTTGCAACAGGAGGACACCAAAATCCCGCGCTGTCTTCTATATGGAGCGCATGCTGGATTGAAGCGTTGCTTGCCTGATTGTTGAGAGATCGATCAGAGCAAACGTACAACCGTTCCTTCTCATTCCCCCGTGTCGATCTGTGCCCGCTGCAGTTTGTCGGAGTAGTCAATGTAGACGGATTTCCAGGTGGTGTAGAAGTCCAGGGCGCCGGTGCCGCCTTCGCGGTGGCCGTTGCCGGTCTGCTTGACGCCGCCGAAGGGCAGGTGGACTTCGGCGCCGATGGTGGGGGCGTTGACGTAGGTGATGCCGGCTTCGAGATCGCGGATGGCGCGGAAGGCCTTGTTCACGTCGCGTGAGTAGAGTGCGGTAGAGAGGCCGTACTGGATGCCGTTCGCAATGCGAATGGCATCTTCAATACCGTCGCACTCGACAATCGAGACCACCGGGCCAAAGACCTCTTCCTGGGCGATGCGCATCTCCGGCGCAACGTCGGCGAAGATGGTGGGCGCGAAGAAGTGGCCGTTGCTGTAGCTGCTCTCGGTCAGGCGCTTGCCGCCGGTGACCAGGCGCGCACCTTCCTTTTGCGCGATGTCTACGTAGCGCGTGGAGGTCTCGATCTGCTGCGGGTTGACCTGCGGGCCCATCTCCATCCCTTCTTCCAGACCATTGCCCACGCGCATGTGCTGTGCGCGCAAGGCGAGCTTGTCAGTGAATTCGCGGGCGATGTTGCGGTCCACGATGATGCGGCTGGTCGCGGTGCAACGCTGGCCGGTGGTGCCAAAGGCGCCCCAGACAGCGCCGTCGAGGGCGAGGTCGAGGTTGGCGTCATCGAGCACGATCATGGCGTTCTTGCCGCCCATCTCGAGCGAGCAGGGCTTGAAGTGTCCCGCTGCGGTCTGACCGACGATCCGGCCCACTTCGCTGGACCCGGTAAAGGAAATCGCTCGGACCTGCGGGTGCTCGACCAGCGGGGCGCCGGCTTCTGGGCCGAAGCCGGTGATGATGTTGACCACGCCTGCGGGCAGGCCAGCTTCCATAAGAGTTTCGACTAGGTGATAGGTGGAGAGGGGAGTGTCCTCCGCCGGCTTGATCACGCAGGTATTGCCGCAGACCAGGGCGGGAAAGAGCTTCCAAGACGGAATGGCCATGGGGAAGTTCCACGGCGCGATCATGCCGATAACGCCCACTGGCATGCGGACGGACATGGCGAACTTGTTGCGCAGTTCCGAGGGGGTGGTTTGGCCGAAGAGCCGGCGGCCCTCGCCGGCCATGTAGTACGCGGTGTCGATGGCCTCTTGCACGTCGCCACGCGTCTCGTTGAGCACCTTGCCCATTTCGCGCGTCATATCGCGGGCGAACTCTTCCTTGCGCTTCGAGAGCAGCTCGCCGGTGCGGTACAGGATCTCCGCCCGCTTGGGGGCGGGCACCAGGCGCCAGGTCTCAAAGGCCGTGGCTGCGGCCTTGACGGCGTCGTCCACATCGAGCGCGTCGGAGGCCTGGAAGATGCCGACCACATCGCGGGTGTCTGCCGGGTTCAGGTTTTCAAAGGTCTTGCCACTGTGGGAGGCGACCCACTGGCCGCCGATCAGGTTCTTGTAAATTTTCGCTGCCACGTATCCTCTTTCAGGCCAGCCCAGGTATCAGGCAAAGCTTGGCCAAACAGGCAAGCATAATTGACGGCGCTGATGAAGGCCAATGGGCCGGGGACGTGGATCGCGGGGTGGGTGAATTCTCGTGCCAGCGGGTTGGTCGATAGAAATGTAGGCTGCCGACTCTGGACCCGGACGTAAGCGCGATGCCGATAAGAAAGATAATGTGGAGTCGGCAGGCATTCGCTCTGGCCCACGCTTAAGGAGATGATGGACGCTGCGACGGTGCAACTGCTCCTGGTGGTGTTTTTCGCCACGCTGGTTCGATCGACATTCGGCTTTGGTGAAGCGCTGATTGCTGTTCCCCTGCTTGCGCTCAGTCTTCCGATCGAAATCGCTACTCCGGTTGTGGTTCTCCTCTCAATTACGATTGCTGCCGTGGTGGTCGTTCAGGACTGGCGGAAGATCCACATCCGCAGCACGGGCTGGCTGCTGGCGCCCACGTTTCTGGGGATTCCCTGCGGAGTCGCGCTGCTGGCGAGCGCTCATCCGCACGCGGTGAAAGCTGTTCTGGCGGTTGGTCTTGTGCTGTTTTCCGGTTACTTTCTTCTGGGCAGAAAGCCCCCGGAACTACACAGCGACAGCCGTGTATGGCTTCTGGGGTGTGGATTCCTGGCGGGCGTGCTCGGCGGCGCCTACGGAATGAACGGGCCGCCGCTCGTCATCTATGGATCGATGCGGCGCTGGTCTCCGCAGCACTTCCGCGCCACGCTACAGGGCTATTTTCTGCCCTCGAGCATGGTTGCAATGGGAGGATACTGGCTCGCGGGTTTATGGGTTCCGGTGGTCACGCGCGACTACCTGGTGTCGCTTTCGGTAGCGCTTCCCGCCATATTTCTCGGCAGAGTGATCAACCACCGGCTACGGGGAGAGCCCTTTCTCCGGTACGTTCACGCCGGCCTGGTGTGTGTGGCGATGCTGCTGCTCTTCCAGGCTTTGCGCAAGATTTGAGCGCCGAAGTCCGCGCCAGTTTCGCGAGTGTCTACTGTGGGTCCTGCGGGTAGGGCGACGGCTTGGCGATGGGACTGCCGGGCTGCGCCGGGTAGGCGGGCTCCGGGGGAGCGGCATTCTGCTGTGGCGCTTCGTCGTACCCGGGAGCTCCCTGCACAGGCGGCGGCGTGTTCGGCGCTGGAGCGGGTTCGTAGCCCTGAGCGGCTTCGGAGCCCGGGGCGGGTTCGTATCCCGGAGCCGGCTGAGGCTGCGGGGCCTGGTACCGCGGAGCGACCTCGGCGCGTGGCGCAGTCCCGTTCCGCGGAGCCGGCTCGAAGCGATCGCCGGAGAACCTGGGAATGCCGAAATGTCCGCGTAGGTGCAGTAGGTCGAGCGGGCTCAGCTCACCGGAGAGTGCGATCAGGTTCAGGTTCTTGCCGTCTTCGAAAAGCAGCACCATGCCGGTGACGTCCATGTGCTGAAAGTTGATCCACAAGTCCGTGCGCTTGCCTTCCTCAAAGTCGCGGTGCGACTCGGCGCTGACCAGGTGCTGCCAGCCGGCAGCGCGGTATTGCTCGCGGACGGCCTGGAGGCGGCGCGGGTCATACATGCCGGGCGCAGCGAAGCGATAGGAGTGCACGGAGATGCCGTTCAGTTTCGCCACTGCGTGCTGCACGTTTTGATCGTCGCTGTACATCATGCCGCTAGCCACCTGCAGCATGGTCTTGTCGAAGGTGAAGTCGGTATGAAAGGCGGCGGTGCGGCCGATCTCCTCCATGCCGCGGGGCACCCAGTCCAGCGAGGGCTGGGCCTTTGCCGGAAGCACTGTGCCGGCAACACAGGAGAGAAAGAGAACGACTGGCGCAAGGTATTTCACGGCTGCCTTTGTTGACACTGCCCAGAACAGAAAGTTGCGAGCCATTCTGGCCGAGTCTGCGCTGGGAACGGACGCAGCGGGGTGCCCGGCGGACAGCCTGATAGATTCAGAGGAGGATGATCAAGGGAATTACCTACATGCACGCGGTGGGCGAGCCCGGCGTGTTCGCCCGGCTCGGCAGCTTTTTTGCGGCGCTCGGTTTTGAGCCGGGGCGCGCATGGGAGCGGCAGGGCAGCCGTGGCCTGCCGTTTGGCGCGCCGAAGGGCGAATTGGAGTTGCTGGAGGGAGCGGTCGATCTTCCCGCCGGAATACTGGTGGAAGCCTCCGAGCTGGACGACCTCCATCGCGTGGCGAAGGCGTGGTTGGCGGAGCAGGATGGCGCGCAGCGTGAGCCTGCCGCCATCAGCGATGTGGCGGCGACGTCGTGGAAGTCGCGGCTCTTTACGGTGGAGCCGGCGCCGGGCTGGCGCATCGCTTTCTGGGAATGGGAAGACCCGTTGCGCGGCAAACCGCTGGCACTCGAAGGCGATTTGTCCGCCGCGGGAATGCGCTTCGGCATCGTGGTGGCGCGGTGGAATGCAGTGATCACGGACCGGCTGCTGCAGGGCGCGCTTGATGCGCTGCTGCGCAGCGGGGCGAAGCGGGACGATATCGAGATTGTGCGTGTCCCCGGTGCGTGGGAGGTTCCGTCCGGAGCGCGCAAGCTGGCGGAGAGCGGACGCTTTGACGGCATTATCACGCTGGGCTGCCTGCTGCGCGGCGAAACAGCGCATTACGAGGCCATTTATAACGAGGTGGCGCGCGGCATCGGACAGAGCCAGCAGGAGACCGGCATTCCGCACGGCTTTGGCGTGCTGACGTGCGAAACGCTGGAGCAGGCGCTGAACCGCGCGGGCATCAAGGCGGGGAACAAGGGATTTGAAGCAGCCGCTGCGACAATTGAGATGGTATCGATGCATCGCAAGCTCGCTTCTGCGCCGGCGGGAGACAAGCCATGAGCCAGGTGGTGGGCAAGCGGCGTAAATCGCGTGAGCTGGCGATGCAGATGCTGTTCCAGGCCGACGTGGGCAAGCAGACGCCGGAGCAGGTACGGCAGAGCTTCTGGAAGGCGCGAGACGAGGATGACGCGGAGACCCGCGGCTTTACCGAAGACCTGTTTCGCGTGGCCACGGTGCGTGAAGAGGAGATCGATGCGCTGATTGAGCAGCACTCGGCAAACTGGCGCATCGCGCGCATGCCGGCGGTAGACCGGAATGTGCTTCGTATTGCCGTTGCGGAGTTGCTGGGCTTCCCCGGGACACCGGTGCCGATCGTGATCAACGAGGCGCTGGAGGTCGCGAAGCGGTATTCCGCACCGGAGTCGCTGCAGTTTCTGAACGGGGTGCTGGACGCGATCTCACGCTCGCGCAAGTAGCCGTGCGCGGAATGTAACAGTCGCAGCGTCTTTCGCGCATTGCCCTGCAACTCACAAGCTGGTGCGGTGATCGCGATGGCGCGCCAGGTACCAGCAGGGTGCACCCTGGGACTGCGGAAACAGCGCATGCACGCAGGGTTGCGGGTCGGATCCGACGAAATCGAACTGCTCCTTGCCGTTTTTTAACGGCACCGCGAGATAGTTGTCCACCTGCACCGTCCCCATGCCGCGCCCATGGCTGAGGCGGGAACGGAAGACGGCGTAGTCCGCCAGCCAAAGCAGCAGAAGGGCTGCGAGCAGGGCCACTGCGGCAGGCTCGAAAATGCGCGGCGTGGCCCGGGCAAGCCAGGCGCGGGCGGGAGAGGGCGTCGAGGGCTTCATCGCGTCCCGCCCTATTCAAAGCTGCAGAACACATTGAGCTTCGCGCCGGCTTGCGCTGCGTGGTGCAGCACCATGGCGTTCGCGCCCGCTTCCACCCAGATACCGCCCAGCGCCGCGGCAGGCGCATTGGCCGCAGAGGCGGCGCAGTGGCCCTGGGCGGTCAGCCCGGGGATGGCGAGGGTATCTGCTGAGGCCGCGGTGGTAGTGATCTGCCCGACGAATTGACCGATGGAGGGCGCGGAGGCGTATGCGCGCGGAGAGATCGTTGCGGGCTTGCCCCCGCGGCATACGGTGCTGCGTGCCTGCACGTGGTTCTTGCCGAGAAAAGTCCCGGTCTCCTGGCCGAGGTCGACGAAGCACGGCGCGGGGTTATTCGGAAAACCGAGCTGCGAGTTGTCTTCGATCATGGTGTCCTGGGCATGGATCAGGTTCACGCTGATGGGCTGGTTGGGGTCGGAGGTGAAGTAGTTGCCGCGCACCGAGACGCCCACCGCGGGCGCCTGCCGCGTGTCGCCCACGTAGATGTAGTGTGGCGAGGCTTCGAAGTAGTTGCTGATGACCTGGGTGGCGAAGGAGTAGGCCAGCCACATCGCGCCTCCATTCGGCTCGTGCCCGTTGTGCTCCATGTTATTTCCCAGGTAGAGATTGTTGAGCGCGGGCGTGACCCCAGGCGCCCACTCTTCCCACACGCCCCAGTGCACGTTGTCCACGATCATGTTGCCGATCACGTGGATGGCGTTGGGCGCGTATCCCGGACCCGGATTGTTATGCGCGCACAGGATGTCTCCCTGGGCGTCGCGTGCGTTCGAGCAGCGGGTTCCGGTGAGGTGGATGCCGACGCCGTTGTAGGTGATGTCGTTGTCCAGGATGAGCGCGCTGTTCGTACCGTCGATGTGAATGGCGTCGCCATTTGAGAACGCGACGATGGTCATGTTCCGGATGGTGATCTTGTTGGCCGGGGTCAGCGTGTGTATGCCGGACTGCGCTTTGGGATTACCGATGAGTTGGCCGCCGGTGATGAGCAGCTCGGCGCGTCCGCCGCCGGTGGCGGGAGCCAGGATGGCGTCGCCCGCGCCGGTGTACTTCAGCATGGCGCCGGGATCGATGTCCAGCATATACGCGCCGTTGCCGTTCAGCGGAACGCGGATGGTCGTGGCGAAGTTGTAGTCGCCGGCGGGCACGCGGACCGTGCACCGCTGCTTGCAGTCGGCGAGGGCGGCGTTGATGCGTTCGCCGATGTCACCGCCGGCGAAGAGCACGGCGTTGCGCGTGGTGTCTGGATGCGCGGCGGTGCCGCTGGTGCGGATGCCGGGCGTGGCCGCCGCGGGAGGCTGTTGCGCGCAGGCAGTGAGGGAAAGGGCGAGGGCAGCCGCAAACACAAGACGCATCATGCGGTCTGGGATGCGGAAGCGTCGATACGGGCGTGGGAGAGCCGGCACGCGCGCGGATAAACGGACGTTGCGGGTAGACGGCCGGAGAGGCAGCGTCTACCCGCAATGGTAGGGCTATGTGGTCGGGCGTGGCTTTACTGCGAGGAAGCGAACCGGCGTGGGGTTCCCGCTGCTGTCAGTGAGCTTGGGGAAGAGCTGCTTGGTGTCGGTTAGCGTCTTGGTGGAGATGAGGTGGATGGCATTATCGCCGGCCGTGCCCACGAAGAAGGTCTGGTAGTCCGGGCTGAAAATGCCGGCGAGCGGGGCTGTGGCGGGAGCGGCCAGCGTGACGTTTGCCAGCGTGCCGGTCGCGCCAGCCTGGGCCGGGATCTGGTAGGCGGGCAAGATGGCTCCGCCGGCCGGCGGCGTGGTGGCGGCCGAGGTGTAAGTCACGAAGGCAACCGAGGAGTCCGGAGCGGTGACCACCTGGTCCACATTCCCGATGCCATAGGGCGCCAGCGAAAGCTGCGCGTTCCCGGGGTTGCCGATGGTGATCCCGACCGTCTTGTTGACGGTTGTGCCGTTCTGGGTAACGGGTACCGTCGGGCAGGCGCCGACCGGTGCGGCCGGGTTGGCACTGGGCAGCGCGATGGTGGAATCCGTCAACACTGCCGGGGTGGCGGTGGCGCCGATGATGTGCTTGCCGTCATTGGTGGCGGCCAGGTGATCGGTGGTCACGGGCAGAGCGGCGGCTTGTGGGTAGTTGATGGCCGGGTTGGGCCGGGTGTCCGGGCAGAACCCGTAGGCGGTCGTGGTGGCGCCGGAGATGAAAGCCGCAACCGAGGGAACGGCGAGCGCGAGATCGGGGGAGCAGAAGCTGTTGTAGGTCGTATTGCCCGGCGTGAAGGGGCAAGTGGCGGAGCTGTTGCCCGTGTTGCCGGTGAGTTGCTCGACCGACCAGCCGCTGAAGCTGTTGTGCACGTACAGCGTGTTCTGCCCGGCGATGTAGAGGGTGGTGCTGTCCGGTGAGAAGATGGCGCGCTGGCCGACGCCGCCAAAAGAGGACGTCACGGTCTGTGTGGTCGGCGTGTAGAGGTAAAAGACCTGGCGATCCTGGTCGTTGATGAGTACCGTTCCGCCGTCGGGCGAGACCGCGAGCACCACGCCCGGTACGGAGGTGTCTTCCCTGGTGAGCGAATTGCTGATGGCGTTGAACACCATGAGCTCCCGGTAGCTGCCGAAGTAGAGGTTTGTCCCGGGTTGGTCCAGCACCATGGAGTTGGGCACGTAGGGCAGTCGTACCGCAGTGCCGGTGGTGCCAGTGGTCAGGTCCACGGGCACGAAGTACTGTGAGGCCGGGCTGGCGAGCCACAGGTAGGTGCTGCTGTTCCCGGGCGAAGTGACAGTGACGGTGTTGCTGACGACCGGTGTGCCGTTCCCGTTGACTCCTATCTCGTTGATGGGCGAGGTATTGCAGGTGGGCGGCTGGCACACGGCGTACACGGCCGCGGAGCTGGGAAAGGTCGAGGTGACTCCTGTGGAGCTCGCCGTGATGGCTTGCGGCGTGGTGGTGGTATAGGCGAGCGGCAGACCGGTAATGGGATTGCCATTCGTGTCGATGACAGAGGCCACCAGCGGCTGCGGCGTGTTCGGCGTGATGTTGATATTGGTGTTGCCGTTCGAGGTCAGGGCAATGCTCTTGGGCGGGCAGGTGTAGAAGTAGCCGGCGTTGGAGCTGGTGCCCGCGATAGTGGCGCTGATGACGGTAGAGCCGGGGAGCTGTGCAGTGGCGACGCCGTTCTGGTCAATGCTGACGAGGCCCGAAGTGACGGGGCTGTAGGTCAGGTGCCCGAGGTTGGTGCTGCAGTCGGGGATGGCCGGATTGCCGCTGTTGGGCGCGCAGAACGGAGTGGTGCTGTTGCCTTCCACGAAGGCAGTCGCGCTGAGCTGGGCCGTCTGGCCCTGGGAATAGCAGCCGGTCTGCGCGCCCGGACCGCCGGCCCCCGTCTGCCGGTTGATCACGTCGAGGCTGATATTTGTAATGGTCGGGTGCACGAATATAGCGACGGTGTTGCTGGTGACGCCGCCGGCCTGTGCCGTTACCAGCGCGACCCCGGTCTTGTTGGTGGGCAGGCAGGTGGTGAAGGGCGCGATGCCGCCGCCGGTGGTGCGGTTCCAGGTCCCCGCGCAGACGGCGCCGGTGGGCGATATGTCCGCCAGGGTCATGTCGGAGGTGCCGTAGTTGTAGCCGCCCACCGCGACCGTGCCGCCTTTGCAGTTGGTGGCGGTTGGCTGATTGACCTGTCCGGTCTGCGAGTAGGAAAGGGAGATGCCGTTGATCTTCGGCTCCAGATTGATAGCGGCGACCGCGTCGGAGCGCAGGCCATAGCCCAGACCGTTGCAGTAATTTGCGTTCTTGTTGGTACCGCAGCCGACGACGGAGATGCCAAAGGGCAGGGTGAGAACGAACAGGATAACCAGGATGAAGTACCGCCGCATGAAACCTCCCCGCCAGGAGAGGACTCCGGGCGGTCCTTACTGCAGAAATAGGGCTTGTCTCTGAGAGATGAGTGTAAAGCAGAGAGGGGGATTGCTGCTAACCGGGGCACTGGGAACAGCGCGCGGATGTTGGCGCTCCGAGCCCGTTGCGCCACGGCGAGCCTCCGCTGTGTCTCCGCTTGCGTCTAAGCATGCAGCGCTGTTTGTGCATGCATTGGAAGCGCGCGAGGAAAGCCGCCCGGTTTTGCTCGAAATGGGGGAATCCATGTTTACCGCTGTTCGCTCGTTTCTGTTGCTGCTGCTCGCCTCTGCCTTTTGCACCGCAACGCTTTCCGCGCAACAGAGCGGGCCTGCTGCTCAGCCGGCCCCCGCAGCGCAGACGGCGCCCGCTGCCCAGGCGACGTCCTCGAGGCGTATCACTCTCGACGTGGTGGCGGCGCCGCAAAAGGGAACGCCGGTAGCGGGTCTGCAACAACAGGATTTCCAGCTCTTCGACAACAAGAGCCAGCAGCCGATCACGTCCTTCCAGGCGTTTGCGGGCAAGGACACGCCGGTGAAGATCATCCTGCTCATCGATGCAGTGAATACGTCGTACCAGAGCATTGCGTATGAGCGTGGACAGATCGACAGCCTGCTACGCGCCAACGGCGGGCACCTGGCGCACCCGATGGCGCTGGCGATCTTTACCGATACGGGCTCGCGGCTGCAGCCTGCGTTTTCTACCGACGGCAACGCGTTGAGCCAGGCGCTCGATCAGGAAGCCATCAGTCTGCGCACCATTCGCCGTTCGGCCGGTTTCTACGGCGCGGCTGAGCGCTTCGATCTTTCGCTGCGCGCGCTGGGCCAGATCATTGCGCGCCAGCAGGCGGTGGCCGATCGGCAGACGCGGCCGGAGCGCACATTGCTGCTGTGGGTCTCGCCCGGATGGCCGCTGCTTTCCAGTCCCAACGTGCAGATGAGCCGGCGGGAGCAGACCCAGTTGTTCGCGCAAATTGTGAGCCTTTCGGACCAGATGAGAAAGGCGCGTATCACGCTCTACAGCGTGAACCCGCTGGGTACGGAAGAATCGACCTTCCGCACTTTCTACTACCAGGCGTTTCTAAAGGGCGTACGCAAGCCGAACCAGGTGAGCGCGGGCAACCTGGGATTGCAGGTGCTGGCGGTACAGAGCGGTGGGCTGGCCCTGGCCTCCAACAACGACGTGACGGCGCTGCTGCGCAAGTGCCTGGCCGACGCCGATGCGTATTACGAGATATCGTTTGAGCCTGCACATCCCGAGCGGCCGGATGAGTACCACACGCTGGAGGTTCGCGTGAACAAGCCTGGAGTTGTGGCGCGTACGCGCACGGGGTACTACGCCCAGCCCTGAGTCAAGTTCGAGCGTGGCACAGGGGCACGAGTAGCGATGGACCGCAGCCCGTGCCCTTTGCTTTGCCGCCCTTTACTGCGCGGGCAGGTACTTGTCGAACCAACCGAGGGCGCGCTCAAGCACGTCCCGACGGTGCTCCGGGGAGCGGAAGGCGTGGCCCTCGTCGGGGTAGACCACGAGTTCCGTGCGAACGCCTTCGGCCTTGAGGGCGTGCCAGAACTCGAAGGACTGCGGCGCAGGGCACTCCCCGTCGCGGTCGCCGACGACCACCAGGGTCGGTGTCTTGACCTGCTTGATGAAGTCAATGGCGGAGCTCTTGGCGTAGACGGCCGGATCGTCATAGACGGATGCGCCGAAGAACGGGATCATCCACTGGTCGATGGAGTTCTCGCCGTAATAGCTCTGCCAGTCGGAGATGCCGGCGCCGGCGACCGCCGCGTGAAAGCGATTGGTCTGGGTGACACCGAACATGGTCATGAAGCCGCCGTAGCTCCAGCCGGTCAGGCCCAGGCGCGCGTCATCCACGGGATACTTCTTCTCGACCGCATCGACGCCGGCGAGGATGTCTTTCAGATCGCCATAGCCGAAGTCCTTGACGTTGGCCTGGGTGAACTTCTCGCCCTCGCCGTAGCTGCCGCGCGGGTTGGGGAAGAGCACGAAGTAGCCCAGTGACGAGAACGGCACGCCGCCGTAGCCCACGCCCGGCCAGCGGGGAAGGACTGCGGAGGAAGGGCCGCCGTGGACCATCACGATCATGGGGTACTTCTTCGCAGGATCGTAGTTGGCCGGCTGCAGCAGCCAGCCCTGCACGTGGAAGCCGCCGTTTTCCCAGGTGACGGATTCGGCCTTCCCCCACGCGGGCTTCAGATTCTCGTTCACGTGCGTGATCTGCTGCGGCTGGGCGCCGGAGGTGAGGGCGGCGGTGTAGACCTCCGGCGCCTTGTCATAGGAGCTGGAGATAAAGGCCGCGCGCTGGCCGTCGCGGGTGAGCGAAAGGCTCATTTCCATACGGCCGTCGCCAATCGACGCGGGAAGCTGAAAGATCTGTGAGCTGCTGGCCGCGGTATCGGTGCCGGAACTCTGGTGAACGCCGACGTTCATGAAGGCGCTGTGGCCATCCACAATCGCACTTGCTCCCAGAACGTCGGCGTCGTGGCGGTGCGCTACATCCGGCAGCCATTGCAGCCAGGTGTAGGAGATGTGGCTGTCGGGTGTAATGTCCACCGGGCTGGCATTGCCTTCTGTCGAGATGGTGTAGATGTCGCCGCCGGTCGCACCCTGATCGCTCATCAGGCCGCCGATAAAGGCGATCTGCTTGCCGTCCGGCGACCAGCGCGGCACCGCGATTTGCAGCCCGTGGAGCGGGCCCGAGACGGTATGCGGGTCGAGCAGCGCACCCGGATCGAAAGCGGCGCGGCCGCCGAGTTGGGAAGGCGAAGAGCCGTTGTTGGCGCCATTGAGGAACACGCCCTGGGTGTAGAGCTTGGCCACCCACCAATTGTTTTCGCCTGGGGGTGGAGCGGCCACGTAGGCCAGCTTCTGCGAATCGGGCGACCAGTCGAATTCATACACATGAAGGCCGCTCGGGGTGAGGGTGGAGACCTGGCCGGTAGCGGGATCGGCAGCCGCCACCTGCTGAATCTCCAGCCCCTCCACGCCGATGACTCCGGAGGGCGGCTTCATGGCGGCGAGCGCCCCGGCGGGGCGGGTCGCATTCAGCACGTAGAGGAAACCGAGGTGCTTGCCATCCGGCGACCATTGCAGCCCCTCCACGCTGCCGTGGAGATGGGTGAGCTGGCGGGGCGCTGCGCCCGGCTGGGTGGCGTCGAGCAGGAAAATGTCGGTCTGCTTGCCATCGGCGCAATCGGAGAAGAAGGCGAGCTGCTTGCTGTCGGGCGACCAGGCGAGACTGCCCTCGCCGCAATCGGCGTTCTTGGTGCTGGGGCGGGGAAGCAGGCGCGCGTTCGCACCGGTGGCATCGGCCAGGTACACGCCCGCCCCGGTCTTGTGGCCGGCAACACTCCAGGCAAGGTGAGTCCCGTCGGGCGAAATGGCGGTCGAGTTGAGCGGAGTGACCCGCCCAAGCTCGGACAGAAGCTGCTGGATTTTTGGATTGGCCGGTGCGGCGCTGCTCGCGGGAGCCGCCTGGGTGCGTCTGCGCCGGCGTGGAGGGGGCCGGGGCGGTGGCGGTCGGATTCTGGGCCCAGAGCGGCGCGGCCGCAAGCAGGGCAAGTGCGAAGGCGGGCAAGGAGCGGAGAGCAGACGAAACGCGCATAAGCGGGATGCTACCGCGTTTTGCGCAGGGGCGCAGCCAAGGGCCAGATATACGCGGCAAGGTGGGGCTTTTCCGGCACCTGCGCGCCTTGGTTCACGGTGGGGACGGGCTTTCGCGATCTCTGGCCGTCGCCGGTAGAAAGCAAAGCAGCCCCGGCTTGACGAGGCTGCTCTGTTTGCTTCTGGACAGGGTGTTGGTTTTATTTTGTCACTAGCATCCTGCTGCCCGTGTTCAGCATGCGGACGAGGCCATTCAACGTCGCATCGCCGACATAGTCCAAAGCGCCGTCGCCGTTCATGTCCATCAACACGCCCGGGCCGTTGACGGCCGTGGGATAGTGCCGGATAGCGCTGAGCTTGCCGCCGCCGAGGCCGTAAAGGACGGACACCAGGCCGCCGTCCGCTCCCCCCGGTTGTGTCAGCGGCTGGGTGAGAAACAAATCCGGCTTGCCATCCCGATTAAGATCGCCGACCAGTATGGGCTCGACCACGAGGCCGCCGAGGTAATTCTGGGTACCAAGAGGATAGTTGACGGCTGGGCCGAACGTGCCGTTGCCGTTGCCCAGGCGCACCGTGATCGTGTGCGTTGCACCGGCATTTTGCGCCGAGCTGAAGATCAGATCCGGCTTGCCATCCCCATTCATATCCGCGATCGCAAGGCTGCCAGCGAAAGAGGTGTTCGCAAGTTGTTCCTGTCCTTTCACGGCATATCCACCTTTGCCGTTCCCGAGCAGCACATACACATAGCCATGGAGGTTGCCAAGGTTATCCTGTTGGTCGGTAGCGATGGCGAGATCGAGAATGCCGTCATGATTGAAATCGCCGCCGGCCATGGCGAAGACGTTTCCGGTAAGCGAAGGCAGGGGAATAGGGGAGTCAAAGGTTCCGTCGCCTTTGCCCAGGGCCACGCCCCATGCGCCAACCAGATCCAGCTTCCCGTCCCCATTGACATCGGCAAGCGCGGCGAACACAGGCCCCTGGGGATTGTTGAGTACCTGGGAGTTGATGGCTGGCTGAAAGGTGCCGTCTCCGTTGCCCAGCAGCACGCTTACGTCTGCCGGCTGTTTGGAGCAAGTGGAACCGCCGGCCACAACCAGGTCCAGCTTGCCGTCCCCGTTCACATCGCCCACAGCAAGAGCGCCGTTGACACCGGAACTATAGCTCCTGGCCGGGACATTATAGCTCCTGGCGGGACCGAAATAGCCCTTGCCAGTTCCCGGATAGACGACCACGGCTGCCGGTGCGGTACAACTGCCAGCGCTCAGGACGGCAACGTCGGCTTTGCCGTCTTTGTTGAAATCAGCGGAAGTTAGCGACCAGTATTGTCCGCGATTAGGCTGCGCAACGTTCATTCTCGGCGCCCGAAAGTTCCCTTTTCCGTCATTCACAGAAATTCCGTAGCCCGGAAAATCCGGCATCAGGACGTCGAGCTTTCCGTCGTTCTTCAGGTCGACCAGAGTGGCGCCGACGATCGGGTAGCCGACTCCGTAGGCGCCGAGGTCAAAGGTTGTCGGATTCTTGACGGTTCCATCGCCATTCCCCGGAAAGACCTGCAGAAACGTCCCATCCGTCAGGAACCAGTAGTCCATCAAAAAAGAAATGTCAGGAACGTTATCTCCGGTCACGTCGGCAATCGTGATACTGCTGGGGACGAACGTGGTCTGGAAGGAGCTGCCGGTACGGAAGGTGCCGTCCCCATTGCCCAGCAAGGTGTGAACGGGACTGGCACTCTCGAATTGATTTTCGTTGACTTGCACCGCAACCATATCCAGCTTGTGGTCGTGGTTCAGATCGCCCAGGGCAGCGATGGTGGGGGTGAAGTTGGGGTAATAGGCCCCTGGCTTGAAGCTGGCGCCGTTCTCGTTCAGGAAAACCTGGATTCCGCCGAGGGGGCCATCCGCGTCGGCCGGCGACAACACAACCTCGGGGTAGCCGTCACCGTTCAGGTCGCCGACAGCGAGAAATCCTCCCTCTCCGATGGCTACTGCGGAATTGAATTTCCCCCCGCCCTGGTTGATCCAGACGGTATAGGTAGGCGGGTAGTTTGGGCCTCCGCCTACGGTATCGCCGGGATCGGTTTCGAGGATGAGGTCGGGCTTTCCGTCCTTGTTCATGTCGGTTACGGCTTCGACGTGCGCATAGACGCCCTGCCCTATGATGACTGGGCCTACGGGATGGAACGTGCCGTCGCCATTCCCGAGATAGACGTTCAATATGGAGTTGCCGATGGGGTAAATGGGGCCGGATGGGTCACTGCTGGGCGATGAAGTGACAATCACGAGATCGGGCCGGCCGTCGCCGTTCATGTCCGCGATCTTGACCGTATCGGAGATGGTGCCGAGGGCCGGGTCGTAGGCAACGGGGATGCCGGTGAGCCTGGGCGTATAGCTTCCGTCCGCTTCTGCCAGAAGCACCGCATATGCTTTCGGTCCGTTCGCGCCGAGTTCATAACCGAGGATGTCTTTATGGCCATCGGTGTTGAAGTCGGCAACGCCGAGTATTCCCGCAAAAGCCGATGCCGGCTCCGTGCTGGTGCTATTGACTTTGAGCTGGGTGGGCGTAACGAACTGCTGATTGGCAGTGGATTGCGCGATCAGCGGGGCGAAAGAACACAGACAGAGGGCAGGAAGAAGGCTCCAACAGCGAGGCATGCTGGACATAGGAATAGGTCTCCGAATGCTTACATGAAGCACGCTTCGGAGCGGTTGACGGATAAGAAGTCCCAGGGAAGGGGCCAGAGTGGGAGGGGACGGACCGTGATCTCAGAAGCTGTAGCTGCCAAACGTGGCAAGCAGGTGGAATGTGTTCACCGGTCTTATGCCGGCTGCATGGAACTTTGCAGGAACGCGGAGATTATATAGCTGAGCTAAGAAGCTGGCAAATCTGCCTGGCTTCGGGAGTGGCGTGTTGCTCTGGGGGCAGTTGGGCGACCGTTTGGATGGATGCGGCCTCCATATTTGGGGCAAAATCCTGATACCAACGTTGACCTCCATCGCCATGCTTGGTATTGTTAGAAGGTTGCCAGTGCTCTCCATGTTTTGACATGGCAGGGAGGGGCCGGCGGCACGCAGGTGGCAGCAGCCGAAAGCGGGCTGAAGGGCAAGACAAGCCGCCGCGTTCTAATCGCATCGGTGCCTGCGACACCCATCACCTGGATGGGCTATGCGGGCCGGAACTCCGAAACGGAGCTGACTTTTCGCACTTCCTGCTGAGGGGGTGCGATCTACGTGCGGCCACCGTCGCTGTTCTTGTCTGGGACTAGAGATGGAGTCAGACGCGAAGCGGGCTGGGAAGATGCCGTTGCGCGTGTGTGTGTAACGCGAGAACAAGCGAGATTCGGGCGATGGCGCCCCCTCTCGCGTTTGCTGTGTTTGAGCAAGTGGTAAGGAGCATAGGTTTGCCGACATTCAATCAGCTGGTGAAGCAAGGCCGCACGGCGCCCCGTTACAAGACGGCGAGCCCGGCCCTCCAGGGGTCGCCGCAGCGCCGCGGTGTGTGCACGCGCGTGTATACGCAGACGCCCAAGAAGCCGAACTCGGCACTGCGCAAGGTGGCGCGTGTGCGCCTGACCAACGGTATCGAAGTGACCACGTACATTCCGGGCATCGGGCACAACCTGCAGGAGCACTCGATCGTGCTGATCCGCGGCGGCCGTGTGAAGGACCTGCCGGGTGTGCGCTACCACGTGGTGCGCGGGACGCTCGATTCGGTAGGCGTGGCCAACCGCAAGCAGAGCCGCTCGAAGTACGGCGCCAAGCGCGCCAAGAAGGCTACCAAGTAGCCGGGTTTCGAAGGAATCAGGAGCAAGGTAAAGAGTTATGCCGAGAAAAGGACATATTGCCAAGCGCGAAGTCGCAGCCGACCCGGTCTACGATTCGACCCTGGTGACGAAGTTTGTCAACTCCATGATGTGGGGCGGGAAGAAGTCGACCGCGCAGAACATCTTCTATACCGCCATGACCAACCTGGAGCAGAAGGGCGGCGGGGACGACGCGCTCAAGCTGTTCAAGAAGGCAGTGGAAAATTGCAAGCCGCTGCTGGAAGTAAAGACGCGGCGTGTGGGCGGTGCGAACTACCAGGTGCCGATCGAAGTGAACCCGGAGCGCCGGACCTCGCTGGCTATTCGCTGGCTTGTGCAGTATGGCCGGGCCCGCGGCGAAAAGGGCATGATTGACAAGCTGACCAACGAGCTGCTGGACGCGGCCAACGGACGCGGCGCGGCGATGAAGAAGAAGGAAGACGTGCACCGCATGGCCGAGGCCAACAAGGCCTTTGCGCATTATCGCTGGTAGCACGGCTGTTGCGGACAAGATAACCGAACCATAGACGCTGGCCCGAGGGGCCGCGAGAAGTAGAGAGAAGAGACTGTGCCTCGTCAAGTACCGCTGAATCGTTGCCGGAATATCGGAATCATGGCGCACATCGACGCCGGAAAGACAACGACGACCGAGCGCATCCTGTTTTACACCGGCATCACCCACCGCATCGGCGAAGTGCACGAAGGCACCGCGACGATGGACTGGATGGAGCAGGAGCAGGAGCGCGGCATCACCATCACGTCCGCTGCCACCACCTGCACCTGGCGCGATATCCGTATCAACATCATCGACACCCCGGGCCACGTGGACTTCACGGCCGAGGTGGAGCGTTCCCTGCGCGTGCTCGACGGCGCGGTGGCGCTGTTTGACTCCGTTTCCGGCGTGCAGCCGCAGTCTGAGACAGTGTGGCGCCAGGCCGACAAGTACGGCGTGCCCCGCATTTGCTTTATCAACAAGATGGACAAGATGGGCGCGGATTTCGAGCATGCGGTGGACACCATCCGCAAGCGCCTCAACGCCCGTCCGGTAGCCATTCAGATTCCCATTGGACAGGAATCGAACTTCAAGGGTGTGGTTGACCTCCTGGAGATGCGCGCCATTGTCTGGAACGACGAGACCATGGGCGCGAAGTACACGGTCGAAGAGATCCCGGCCAACATGGTGAAGAAGGCGGAAGCCTTCCGCATGCAGTTGGTGGAGTCGGTCGCCGAGTCCGACGACGAGATGCTGCACAAGTTTCTCGAAGGAGAGACGCCGACCGCGGCCGAGCTCAAAAAGGCGCTGCGCAAGGCCACCATCGAGATGAAGATCTTCCCCGTACTCTGCGGGACGGCCTTCAAGAACAAGGGTGTGCAGACGCTGCTCGACGCGGTGGTCGATTACCTGCCGAGCCCGCTCGACATTCCGCCGATCCAGGGTCTCAATCCGGCCAATCCGGAAGAGCACCTGGTGCGCCATGCGGACGACAACGAGCCGCTGGCGGCGCTGGGCTTCAAAATCATGACCGACCCGTTTGTCGGCCAGTTGATCTTTATCCGGCTCTACTCCGGCGTTCTGAAGACCGGCGACACGGTGCTCAACCCGCGTACCGGCAAGACCGAGCGCATTGGCCGCCTGCTCAAGATGCACGCCAACAAGCGCGAAGAGATCTCGGAGATTTACGCGGGCGATATCTGCGCCTGCGTGGGCCTGAAGCAGATCGTGACCGGCGATACCATCTGCTCCGACAAGGCGCCGATCGTGCTTGAATCGATCGACTTCCCGGCTCCCGTGATTGCGGTGGCGGTGGAGCCGAAGACCAAGGCCGACCAGGAAAAGATGGGCATGGCCCTGGCCAAGCTGGCGCAGGAAGATCCGACGTTCAAGGTGCACACGGACGTGGACTCCGGCCAGACCATCATCAGCGGCATGGGCGAGCTTCACCTCGAGATCATCGTTGACCGCATGATGCGCGAGTACAAGGTCGAAGCCAACGTGGGCAAGCCGCAGGTGGCCTACCGCGAGACCATCCGCAAGCAGTCGGAAGCGGAAGGCAAGTACATCCGCCAGACGGGTGGTTCGGGCAACTACGGCCACGTCAAGATTCGGCTGGAGCCGAACGAGGCGGGCAAGGGCTTCGAGTTCATCAACGACATCAAGGGCGGCGTGGTGCCGAAGGAATACATCAAGCCGACCGAGCAGGGCATTCGCGAAGCGCTCCAGGGCGGGGTGCTGGCTGGCTACGAAGTGGTGGACGTGAAGGCGACGCTGTTTGATGGCAGCTACCACGATGTGGACTCGAACGAAATGGCCTTCAAGATCGCCGGTTCGATGGCCTTCAAGGAAGCCGCGCGCAAGGCGAGCCCGGTACTGCTGGAGCCGGTGATGTCGGTCGAGGTGGTGGTGCCCGAGGAGTACATGGGCACGATCATCGGCGACCTGAACTCGCGGCGCGGACGCATCGAGGGCATGGAGCACCGGGCAGGTTCGCAGGTGATCAAGGCCAATGTGCCGCTGAGCGAGATGTTCGGCTACGCGACCCACATGCGGTCTTCGACCCAGGGACGCGCCAACTACTCGATGCACTTCAACCGCTACGAAGAAGCGCCCCGGTCGGTGTCGGACGAGATCATCGGACGGAACCAGGGCAAGTAAGCTTTCTGGCGGAGCGGCACGCACGCTCCGCCGACAGATTCGCAAGAGCAGCACAGCAGAGGGGAACGGGAGAGAGTTATGGCGAAGGAGAAGTTTGACCGCTCGAAGCCGCACGTAAATGTGGGGACGATCGGGCACATTGATCACGGCAAGACGACGTTGACGGCGGCGATCACGAAGGTATTGTCGAAGCACAATCCGAACAACAAGTTTCGTTCGTTTGACACCATCGACAATGCGCCGGAGGAGCGGGAGCGGGGTATCACGATCGCCACGGCGCACGTGGAGTACGAGACCAAGAACCGGCACTACGCGCACGTGGACTGCCCGGGTCACGCCGACTACATCAAGAACATGATCACCGGGGCGGCGCAGATGGACGGCGCGATTCTGGTGGTCGCGGCCACGGACGGCCCGATGCCCCAGACCAAGGAACACGTGCTGCTGGCCCGCCAGGTAGGCGTGCCCTACATCGTGGTCTTTCTGAACAAGTGCGATGCGGTGGAAGACCCGGAGCTGATCGACCTGGTCGAGATGGAAGTGCGCGAGCTGTTGAGCAAGTACAACTTCCCCGGCGATGACGTGCCGGTGATCCGCGGCTCGGCCCTCGGCGGCTTGAATGGCGAGGCGCAGTGGGAAGCCAAGATCGACGAGCTGATGGAGGCGGTGGACCAGAACGTGCCGCTGCCCGAGCGTGCCGTCGACCAGCCCTTCCTGATGCCGATTGAAGACATCTTCTCGATCTCCGGGCGCGGCACGGTGGTAACGGGCCGTATCGAGCGGGGCAAGATCAAGGTGGGCGAAGAGGCCGAGATCGTGGGCTTCCGTGACACCCGCAAGACGGTGGTAACGGGCGTCGAGATGTTCAAGAAGCAGCTCGATGAAGGGCAGGCGGGCGACAATGCCGGGCTGCTGTTGCGCGGTATCGCCAAGGAAGACGTGGAGCGCGGCATGGTGCTGGCCAAGCCGGGATCGATCACGCCGCATACCAAGTTCAAGGGCGAGATCTACGTGCTGTCGAAGGAAGAGGGCGGGCGGCACACGCCGTTTTTCAACGGCTACCGGCCGCAGTTCTACTTCCGCACCACGGACGTGACCGGGACGGCGAAGCTGCCGGAAGGCACCGAGATGGTGATGCCGGGCGACAACATCGCACTGGAAATCGAACTGCACACGCCGGTGGCCATGGAAAAGGGCCTGCGCTTCGCCATCCGCGAAGGCGGCCGGACGGTCGGCGCGGGAACCATTACCGAGATCCTCAAGTAAAAGACGAGCTTCTAGCCGCGAGCTACTAGCTTCTAGCCGCTTCACCGAGATGGCCCAGGTGGGCCTCTCGGTGGAGCAAGCGAACAGAAAGACACGACAATGGTTGGACAAAGAATTCGTATACGGCTGAAGGCCTATGACTACCGCGTGCTGGACGTCTCCACGGGGGAGATTGTGGACACGGCCAAGCGCACCGGCGCGCAGGTAGCGGGGCCGATTCCCTTGCCGACGGTGAAGAACAAGTACTGCGTTCTGCGCTCGCCCCACGTGGACAAGAAGTCGCGCGAGGCTTTCGAGATTCGGACGCACAAGCGCCTGATCGACATCCTGGAGCCGACCCAGCAGACGGTGGACGCGCTGATGAAGCTCGATCTGCCGGCCGGCGTGGACGTTGAGATCAAGGTACGCGAAGAGAAGGCCAGCAAGTAACCGTTACAGAACACCTGCAGTGCCCATGAAGAGTCTGGGCATGATGGGGAGAGAGAACGATGGCAGTTACAGGGATTCTGGGCAAGAAAATCGGCATGACACAGGTCTTCGATGAGCGGGGGGAAGTTCACCCGATCACCGTGCTGCAGGCCGGCCCGTGCGTGATCACGCAACTGAAGACGGCAGCCAGGGACGGCTACGAAGCGGCGCAGATCGGCCTGGTCGAGTTCGTGAAGAGCTCCAAGGTCAACAAGCCGATGGCCGGGCACTTCGGCAAGAACAACACGCCGCCGGTCAAGATCATGCGTGAAGTCGGCGTCGAGACGCCCAAGGCGCAGAACCGCACCGACGGCGCGCCGGAAGTTGAGCCGGGGCAGGTGGCCTCGACCGATAGCGTAAAGGCGGGCGACCGCGTGCTGGTCGATATCTTTTCCGACGAGAAGTACGTGGACGTGGTGGGCACGAGCAAGGGCCGCGGCTTCGCGGGCGTGGTGCGCCGGCACAACTTCGGCGGTGGCCCCAAGTCGCACGGCCATATGTTCCAGGTGCAGGGCTCCATCGGCGCTTCTTCGTTTCCCTCGCGCGTATTTCCCGGGCAGCGCATGCCGGGGCACTTCGGGACCGACCGCGTGACCGTACGCAACCTGCGCATCCGCGGCATTGACCTCGATGAGAACCTGCTCATGGTCGAAGGCGCAATTCCCGGTCCGCGGGACGGATATGTGTTGATCTCGAAGGCCAAGGCGCCGCCGAGAGAGCGTCGCGGCTTTGCCGGCGCCTCCACGGTCGATCCGCTGAAGGCTTCGAAGAAGGCCTCCGGCAAGAAGAAATAGGGCTGGCCGGGACTGGCCGTCCAGGCGGACGCGCCCTGCGGGCGCAAGGCCGCAAAGAGCTATAGGCGTTAGCAAGCGCCTGAAAGAGAAGACGATGGCAAACGTGGATGTATTCGATCTCGGGGGACAGAAGGTGGGCTCGCTTGAGCTCCTCGACGAAGTCTTCGCGCCGGATCAGGTAAACGAAGCGCTGCTCTGGGAGGCCGTGAAGCACTACCGCGCGGCCATGCGCCAGGGCACGGCCGCGACCAAGAACCGCAAGCTGGTGTCGGGCGCAGGCAAGAAGCTGTGGAAGCAGAAGGGTACTGGCCGCGCGCGTGTCGGCTCCATCCGTTCGCCTCTCTGGCGGCATGGCGGCACGGTCCACGGACCGCAGCCGCGCTCCTACGACTATGCGTTCCCGCGCAAGAAGGTGCTAGGCGCGCTGCGTTCCGCGATCGCGGCCAAGCTGAAAGACGGCAAGCTGACGGTGGTGGACACGCTTGAAATGGCCGAGCCCAAAACCAAGCTCTACCGCCAGGCGCTGGACCGCTTTGAAGCCAAGCGCACCGCGCTGCTGGTCGAGCACGGCAACGCGCTCAGCCGCTCGCTGATCCTGGGGGCGCGCAACCTCGAAGGCGTGGAACTGCTGCTGAACAACGAGGTGCATCCCTACGACCTGCTGCGCTACGAACGGGCGATTTTTTCCCGCGCCGCGCTTGAACAGTTGCAGGAAACCTTGAAGAATTCCGTGTCCAAGCGCAAGCAGCGGGCACACCAGGCGGAGGTGGCCTGATGCCGACGACCTATACAGTGATCCGCCGCGCCCTGATTACCGAAAAGGGTCTGGGCGTGAAGGAGACCGAGGGCACGCTGGTCTTTGAAGTGGCACACGACGCGACCAAGACCGAGGTCAAGCAGGCGGTCGAGCAGTTGTTCAAAGTGAAGGTGAATGCGGTGCGCACGGCGAACTTTGCCGGCAAGGAGCGCCGCCGCGGCAAGTTTTCCGGCTATCGTCCCGACTGGAAGAAGGCGTATGTGCGCCTGAAGGCGGGCGAAAAGATGCCGGATTACGTGAACAACCTGTAAGGGCAGCTTCCAGCTACGAGCGTTGAGGTTCCAGCTGGAGAAATGCCTGTGATGAAGAACGAGCTGCAGTACCAGTTGGCAGCTAGAAGCGAAGAGCAGACACGATGCCGATAAAGACATACAGACCGATCACGCCGACGCTGCGCTTTCAGACGACGTTGGTGAACGACGACATCACCACGGACAAGCCGTACAAGCCGTTGCTGGCGACCAAGCAGCGCACCGGCGGCCGCCGCAATTCGGGCGACATGACCATCCGGCACCAGGGCGGCGGGCACAAGAAGAAGCTGCGCCTGATCGACTTCAAGCGCGACAAGTTCGGCGTGCCGGGCAAGGTGGCGACCATCGAGTACGATCCCAACCGCTCGTCGCGCATTGCCCTGATCCATTACGCGGACGGGGAAAAGCGGTACATTCTGCAGCCCATCGGGCTCAAGGTGGGGCAGACGATCACCAGCGGCCCGGAAGCTGATATCCTGATAGGCAACGCCCTGCCGCTCAAGAACATACCGGCGGGCACCACGGTCCACAACGTGGAGTTGCGGCCAGGCAAGGGCGCCCAGATGGTGCGTTCGGCCGGATCGCAGGCACAGTTGGTCGCCAAAGAGGGCGAATATGCCCTGCTCAAGCTGCCTTCCGGCGAAACCCGCCGGGTGCTGGTCGAGTGCATGGCTACCGTGGGCCAGGTGGGCAATACCGATCACGAGAATGTGGCGATCGGCAAGGCGGGCCGGAACCGCTGGAAGGGTATCCGCCCGGCAAATCGCGGTGTCTCGATGAATCCGGTCGATCACCCGCACGGCGGCGGCGAGGGCAAGACCTCGGGCGGCCGTCATCCGGTGACCCCGTGGGGGCAGCCGACGCGCGGTTACAAGACGCGCAACAACAAGCGCACGGACGCCTTCATTGTGGGCCGGCGGAGCAAGTAGGGAGCGACAGAGTCTATGGCACGTTCGACGAAAAAGGGGCCTTTCATTGACGCGCACCTGATGGTGAAGGTGGACGCGATGAACCAGGCAAATGACAAGAAGGTGATCCGCACCTGGTCGCGCCGCTCGACCATCCATCCGGACATGGTGGGGCATACCATTGCCGTCCACAACGGGCGGAAGTTCGTGCCCGTGTACCTGACGGAGAACATGGTGGGGCACAAGCTGGGCGAGTTTGCGGCGACGCGGACGTTTAAGGGGCACTCGGCCAAGGCAGCGGAATCCTCCTCCAAGCCGCGCTAGGCGGGGAGCAAGAAAGCACGTCGGCGAGAGAGCCGCACGGGTGAGACGAGATATGGCGAGCGAAGCAAGCAAACAGGAGTTTCGGGCCGAAGCGCGATTCCAGCGGGTGTCTCCGCAGAAGGCGCGGCTGGTGCTCGAACTGATCAAGGGACGGCGCGTGGGCGATGCGCTGCAAACGGTCGCGTTCACCAAGAAGGGTGTCGCGCCGCTGGTGGAGAAGGTGTTGCGTTCCGCGGTGCAGAACGCGAACTACCTCAGCCAGGAGCAGGGGCTGGATGTCGATCTGGACAACCTCTATGTGAGCCATGCAGTGGCCAACGACGGGCCGCGCATGAAGCGGATCCGGCCGGCGCCGATGGGCCGCGCGTACCGGTATCAGCGCCGGTTATCGCATATCGTGATCTCGGTCGCCGAGCGCAAGCAGGCATCGGGCCTGGTGACCACCGTGGGCGCGGAGGGCGTGAGCGAAGGCACGCGCAAGCGGGCGGCCAAGAAAGCGCCGGCCAAGCGGGCAGCGGCCAGCAAAGCGGCTAACAGCAAGACCAAGCGGCCTGCGAAAGCGGGAAGGTAAAGGAACGGTATGGGACAGAAGGTCCACCCTTATGGATTTCGGCTGGGCGTGAACAAGCCCTGGCGCTCGCGCTGGTTCGTGGAGCGCGATTACGACAAGCTGCTCGTTGAAGACGTGCACCTGAAGCGCGAGCTCAAGGAAAAGCTCAAGGCGGCGGGCGTGAGCTCGGTCGAGATTGAGCGCCCGGGCAACAAGCTCCGGCTCATCATCCGCACCGCGCGTCCGGGCATTGTGATCGGCCGCAAGGGCACGGAGATCGAGAAGCTCAAGCAGGACATCCAGAAGCGCACGAACCGCGAGGTCTTCATCGATATCCTGGAAGTGAACAAGCCGGAGCTGGACGCGCAGCTGGTGGCCGAGAACATCGCACTGCAGCTTGAGAAGCGTGTCGGTTTCCGCCGCGCCATGCGCAAGGCGGTCGATTCGGCGCTGCGCTTCGGCTGCAAGGGTATCAAGGTCCGCGTGTCGGGCCGCCTGAACGGGAATGAGATTGCCCGTTCGGAGTGGTACCTCCAGGGCCGGCTCCCGCTGCACACGCTGCGTGCGGATATCGACTACGGCTTTGCCGAAGCCCGGACCACGTATGGCGTGATCGGGGTAAAGACCTGGGTCTACCGCGGCGATATCTACGAGACCAAGCGCCGTCAGCCGCAGCCGATTGGCACGACGGTATTTTAGGGCAGGCGCTAGCTGCTAGCTTCTAGCTGCTGGCCTGCCGCTGTGAAGACGAGTTTTGAGTTGCCGTTGAGCTGGAAGCTGGCGGCTGGAGCTAGAGGCTGATTTTATGTTGATGCCGAAGAAGGTGAAGTATCGCAAGCAGCAGCGCGGACGCATGCGCGGCAAGGCATGGCGCGGCTCGGAGCTGTCGTTTGGCGACTACGGTCTGAAGGTGCTGGAGTGCGGCTACATCACGGACCGCCAGATCGAGGCGAGCCGTGTGGCGATGACGCGTTTCATCAAGCGCGGCGGCAAGATCTGGCTGCGTCTCTTCCCCGACAAGCCGGTGACCAAGAAGCCGGCCGAAACCCGTATGGGCAAGGGCAAGGGTGCTCCGGACCACTGGGTCGCGGTGGTACGGCCGGGCAAGGTGCTGTTCGAGATGGAAGGCGTGACCCCGGAGATGGCGCAGGAAGCGATGCGCCTGGCCGCGCACAAGCTGCCGCTCAAGACCCGGTTTGTGATGCGGCATGATGTGACGACCACCGCGGTGGCGGCGAAGTAAACGAGAACCGGCGAGCGGCGCGTGACGATGGCCCCCGCCAGACAAGCAAGACCGGAAGAGACGATATGGAACTCGACAAAATACGTAACCTGGGCGAAGGCGAACTGAAGCACGAGGAGCAGCAGGCTTCCGAGCAGCTTTTCCGTCTCCGCTTCCAGATGAAGCTGGGGCAGACCGAGGGCGTGAAGAAGCTGCGCGGGCTCAAGAAGGACATCGCCCGCTTCAAGACGATCGCACGCGAACGCGAACTCGGCCTCACGGCCGCCTCGCATACCGCCGCCGCCTCGGGCAAGCCCGCCAAGGCTGCGAAAGCGGGCAAAAAGCAGACGGCCAAGAAGGAGGCCCGGTAGCTATGAGTGAAGCGGTGATGACGCCCGAGCAGCTCCAGCAGACGGAGCGCAGGAACGAAAAGGTCGGCCACGTGGTCTCGACCAAGATGCAGAAGACCATCGTGGTCGAAGTGGAGATGCGCAAGGCGCACCCCAAGTACAAGCGCGTGGTGCGGCAGACGAAGAAGTTTTACGCGCACGATGAGGCCAACACCGCCCGCGTGGGCGACATGGTCCGCATTCGCGAGACGCGTCCGCTGAGCAAGCTGAAGCGCTGGCAGCTGCAGGAGATCCTGCGCCGCTCGGCGCTGGCCCAGGTGCAGGCGGCCGAAGCAGCGGCCGAAGTGACGGCGCAGTAGACGTTTCTGTGAGCAGTGCGCCCGGCGTGCCGGGCGGAGACAGGGAATAAGGAACGGAGAGCAGAGCTATGGCAGTGCAGATGAGGTCGATGCTCGAGGTCGCCGACAACTCCGGCGCGCGGAGGCTGCAGATGATCCTGCCGCTCGGGGGCGCCAGCGGGAAGAAGGCCGGACTGGGCGACGTGATCACGGCCGCGGTCAAGGAAGCCTCGCCCGACGGGCAGGTAAAGAAGGGCAAGGTGGTTAAAGCCGTGGTGGTGCGGACGCGCAAGGAGTACCGCCGGCGCGACGGGACCTACATCCGCTTTGACCAGAATGCAGCGGTGCTGATCAACGATGCGGGCGAGCCGGTGGGCACGCGCGTATTCGGTCCGGTGGCGCGCGAGCTGCGCGAAAAGAAGTTTCTGAAGATCGTGTCGCTGGCGCCGGAAGTTCTCTAGCTCGCGGAGCGGGGGCGGCGGCGGACAGGCGGGCACAGGGAGTGGGACGATGGCAGGGTTGAACATTCAGCGGAACGATACCGTGGAAGTTATCACGGGCAGCGACAAAGGCAAGCGCGGACGGGTGTTGCGCGTCATGCCGGACCAGGGCAAGGTGCTGGTCGAGCACGTGCGCGTGATCAAGAAGAACGTGCGCCCCAATCCGCAGCGCAATATCAAGGGCGGCATCGCGGAACAGGAAGCGCCCATCCAGGTTTCGAACGTAATGCTGGTCTGCGGTGATTGCGGGCCGGTCCGCGTGGGCCACAAGTTCGAGGGCGATACCAAGGTGCGCGTCTGCAAGAAGTGCGGCCAGACGCTGAGCCCGAAGAAGAAGTAGCAACAAGAGCAGACCCTTCGGCTGCGCAGGCAAAGGACGCCTGCTCCGCTCAGGGTGACAATGATCTGATAGCAAATCACGCAACGGTATACGGACAAGGTGTCCACTCCGGGACCGTGAAGAGAGATGAGCAGAACGATGGCGACCACAGCAAGATTGCGCGAGAAGTACGACCGGGAGATCAAGCCGGCGCTCCAGAAGGAACTTGGACTTGAGAACACGATGGCGGTGCCGCGCCTGGAAAAGATCGTGTTGAACATGGGCCTGGGCGAAGCTACCCAGAACGTGAAGCTGCTCGATCCGCTGGTGGCGGACCTGGCGGCGATCGCCGGGCAGAAACCGGTGACCACGCGGGCGAAGAAGTCCATCGCCGCCTTCAAGGTGCGCGAAGGGATGCCGATCGGCGCAATGGTGACGCTGCGCGGCAACACGATGTACGAGTTTCTGGACCGGCTGATCGCGATCGGACTGCCGCGTGTGCGTGATTTCCGCGGGGTTTCGACCAAGAGCTTTGATGGGCGCGGGAACTACACGCTGGGCATTCGCGACCAGTTGATCTTTCCGGAGATCGACTACGCGCGGGTGGAAAAGCTGAAGGGCATGAACATCACCATCGTGACCACGGCCAAGGACGACAACCAGGCGCGCGCGCTGCTCCGGCAGTTCGGCATGCCCTTCCGTCAGGCCGCGTAAGCGATCAGGCAGAAACGAGAACAGAGAATCTATGTCAACCACTGCAAAACGAGTGAAAGATGCGCGCAAGCCGAAGTTCTCTTCGCGCAAGCACAACCGCTGCAAGCTGTGCGGGCGCCCGCGCGCGTTTCTGCGCAAGTTCGGCGTATGCCGTTTGTGCTTCCGCAGCCTGGCCCTGCGCGGCGAAATTCCAGGAGTTGTGAAGTCCTCCTGGTAGGCTTTGAATCCGCCGGCGTCCTTGCTGCCGGCATTTCCAGAAACTGAGCCAGCCGCAGCAGGCCGGCTCCACACCATCTCCGCTGGTTCTCTGCATGGCAGAGCGAACGGGGGATGAAGGAGAAAGCATGAGCTTTACCGATCCCGTCGCCGATTTCCTGACCCGCATCCGCAACTCCATCCGTGCCCGCCACCAGAAGCTGGACGTTCCCGCCTCGAAGCTGAAGACCGAGATCGCCCGCATTCTGAAGGAAGAAGGCTACATCGCCAACTACAAGGCGACGGAAGAGAACGGGCGCAACATCCTGCGGGTCTACCTGAAGTACGGCGCGAACAACGAAGCGGCCATCCGCGACCTGTCCCGGGTTTCCCGGCCAGGCTGCCGCGTGTACGTCGGCCGCAATGAGATCCGCCGGGTGCAGGGCGGACTGGGCATCAACATCCTGACCACCCCGCGCGGGGTGATGACGGGACGCCAGGCCCGGCGCGAAGGCGTGGGCGGCGAAATCCTGTGCGAAGTCTGGTAAGAGAAGGGCGGCTGCTAGCCTCTAGCTCCTAGCTAGGAAGCTAAGAGCTAGTAGCTGGTGTTTCGTAGCTGGTGTTCGGGCTGCAGTGGAACGCGGACAGGGAACTGCCGCGGGACTCGCAAGCCACAAGAGGATTCGGAAGTATGTCACGTATTGGAAAACAGCCGATCCCGCTTCCTGCGGGCGTGAAGTACACGGTAAACGGCAACACCGTCCTGGTCGAAGGACCGAAGGGCAAACTGCAAACCATTCTGCCGGCCGGCATCAAGCTCGAACAGCAGGACGGGCACGTGGTGGCGACGCGTGAGAACGATTCCCAGGCCGCCATCCACGGACTTACCCGCGCGCTGCTGTCGAACGCAGTGCAGGGCGTGACCAAGGGCTGGACCAAGGACCTGGACATCGTCGGCATCGGCTACCGCGCGGAGATGAAGGGCAAGGGCACCGTGGTGTTCACGCTGGGCTTCTCCCACGTGATTGAGTTCCCGCTGCCCACGGGTGTGGAAGCGACTATCGATCCCAAGCAGACGCGGGTGACCGTGAGCGGCATTGACCGGCAGAAAGTCGGGCAGGTAGCGGCGGATATGCGTTCGCTGCGCAAGCCGGATCCGTACAAGAACAAGGGCGTGCGCTACGCGGACGAACGGCTGAAGAAGAAGGTCGGCAAGACGGGCGCCAAGTAAGCCTCGGCTTTCCCCCTGTAGAATGTAGAGATGCACAAACCGAACGGGGCCGCAAGGCGGCTCCGCTTCTAGGAACGAGAGACCATGATTCCGCAGAGACAGAGAAATGTGATCCGGCAGCGTGTTCACGCGCGTATCCGGGAAAAGATGCAGGGCACCGCGGCGCGGCCCCGCCTGAACGTGTACCGCTCGCTGAACCACATTTACGCGCAGGTGATCGACGACGCTGCGGGCGTCACGCTGGTTTCGGCATCGTCGCTGGCGACGAAGATGAAGACCGGCGGCAACCTGGCCGCGGCGCAGGAGATCGGGAAGCTGGTAGCCGAGCGCGCCCAGGAAAAGGGCATCAAGAAGGTGGTTTTCGACCGCGGCGGCTATCTCTACCACGGGCGCATCAAGGCGCTGGCGGATGCGGCGCGCGCAGCGGGTCTGGAGTTCTAGTTCTAGCGCCGGCAGCATCGCCGGAACCAACGGTTCAAGGTGCGCCGGGCAGCCGCCGCACGGAAAGACATTAGAGGAAGCATGGCAATACTCAAGAGAAAGCTGGATGCCGGGCAGTTCAATCTCAAGGACCAGGTGGTCGCCATCAACCGCGTGACCAAGGTCGTCAAGGGCGGCAAGAACATGTCCTTCGCGGCGCTGGTGGTGGTGGGCGATCCGGGCGCGGGCGTGGTCGGCTACGGTTCAGGCAAGGCGAAGGAAGTGCCCCAGGCGATCCGCAAAGGAATTGAGAGCGCGAAGAAGAACCTGGTCCGCATTCACCTGTCGGAGACCACGATTCCGCACCAGGTGCTGGGACGCTTCGGCTCCGGGCAGGTGCTGCTGAAGCCGGCTCCGGAAGGCACGGGCGTGATTGCCGGCGGCGCGGTGCGCGCGGTGATGACCTCGGCGGGCGTGCAGAACGTGCTGACCAAGAGCCTGGGCACAGCCAATCCGCACAACGTGATCAAGGCGACTTTTGACGCGCTGGTGCAGTTGCGCGACCGCAATGAAGTGGCGGCCATGCGCGGCAAGCAGGTAGAGGAGCTCTAAACCATGGCAGAGACAAGCAATAAGCCGATGATGCGGCTGGAGTATTTCCGGTCGAAGATCTGCACACCGGTGAAGCACAAGAAGGTCATCAAGGGCCTGGGCTTCACCCGTCTGAACCAGATCGTGGAGCGCGAGGATACTCCCTCGATCCGCGGTATGGTGAATGCGGTGCCGCACCTGGTGCGCATCGTCAAGGACTAGCCGTCCAGGCAGACACGCCTTGGGCCCAAGATCCAAAGCGGCGTAGCCGCATACAAGCGAGTCGGCCAGGCAAACTGGCCGGCGTTGAGCGAGGAAGCAATGGCAACGAATCTTTCCAATCTCCGTGCGCCGAAGAAGGCGAACACTCCCCGCAAGCGCGTGGGCCGCGGTATGGGCTCCGGCATGGGCAAGACCTCAACCCGCGGCCACAAGGGCCAGGGATCGCGCTCCGGCTCGAGCCTGATGCGCGGCTTTGAAGGCGGCCAGATGCCGCTCCACCGGCGTTTGCCGAAGCGCGGCTTCACCAACATCTTCCGCACCGAGTACACCATCCTGAACCTGGACCGCATCGCCGAGCTGGGCGAGACCGAGCTGACGCTGGACAAGTGGATCGAGCGCGGGCTGCTGAAGAAGCGCAACGGGCTCATCAAGGTGCTCGGTAATGGCGAGCTAACCGGGGCAATCACGGTGCATGCGCACAAGTTTTCCAAATCGGCGCAGGAAAAGATTGAGCGCGCCGGCGGCAAGGCGGTTGTTCTGGGCGCGGCTGCTCCGGTAAGCTAACAGGACCATCCGCCGATTCACGTTGCGACCTGTTCCTGAACCGTTTCATTTGCGGCAGAGCGTACCCCTATGCTTGAGAAGTTCCTGAATATCTTTCGAATTCCCGACCTGCGTAAACGCGTGTTGTTTACGATGCTGATCCTGGCCGTGTACCGGCTGGGCGCGCATATCCCCACGCCGGGCGTGAACACCGCGCTACTTTCGCAGTTCTTCGACCAGCAGAGCGGTTCCGCCCTGGGCCTGGTGGACCTGTTCAGCGGCGGCAACCTGCGCCGGCTCACCGTGTTCGCCCTCGGCATCATGCCGTACATCACGGCATCGATCATCTTCCAGTTGCTGACCGTGGTCTATGAGCCGCTGGCCAAGTTGCAGAAGGAAGGCGAGATCGGCCGCCGCAAGATCACGCAGTGGACACGCTATGTCACAGTGGCGCTGGGGATCGTGCAGTCCTTCGCGATTGCGCTTACGCTCTCGCACGGCTCGACGGGCGTCTCCTATGTGCTCGATCCGGGGCCGGGCTTCGTGCTGATGACCGTGCTCACCCTGACCACCGGCACCACGTTCATCATGTGGCTGGGCGAGCAGATTACGGACCGCGGCATCGGCAACGGCATGAGCTTGCTGATCTTCGCCGGCATTGTGGTCGGGCTGCCGCAGGGCATCCAGGATCTGATCGATAAGGCCCGCACGCAGGCCTGGGGCGCTTTCACGGTTCCAGCGCTGATTATCCTGGTGGTCGCGATGATCCTCATCGTCGCCTTCATCGTCTTTGTGGAGCGCAGCGAGCGGCGTATTCCGGTGCAGTATGCCAAGCGCATCGTGGGCCGGCGCCTGATGGGCGGCCAGTCCACACACCTGCCGCTCCGGGTGAACTCCGGCGGCGTGATGCCGGTCATCTTTGCCGCTTCGATCCTGTCGGCGCCGCTGCTGTTCTCAAACGTCGCGTTCGTGCGCAACACGCCCTGGCTGGCGCATACCTTTGACGCTCTCCGGGCGGGTGAGCCGTGGTACGAGTTGCTCTACATCGTATCCATCATTTTCTTCGCCTATTTCTACATCTCGATCGTGTTCCGTCCCGACGACATCGCGGACAACATGCGCAAGTACGGCGGTTTCATTCCGGGTATCCGGCCGGGACGCCGCACTTCGGACTACATCAACGACATCCTGACGCGCATCACTCTGGTGGGTGCCCTGTACCTCATCGTGGTCGCGCTCATCCCGCAAATCCTGATCAGCGGCATTCACCTGAACGACCTCTGGCTAGTGGGCCCGTTCTTTGAGCGGATGCCTACCTGGGTCACCCACGGCCTGAACGTCAACTTCTACTTCGGCGGCACCTCGCTGCTGATCGTGGTGGGCGTGGCCATGGACACGGTGAACCAGGTGGAATCGCAGTTGATCATGCGTCACTACGAGGGCTTCTCTCCTCGTAGCGGCCGTATCCGCGGCAGGCGTGCATGGTGACAACCAGCGTGCCCCCGCAATCGGCGGCAGGCGCAACATCCGGGACCGGGGTGGATTTTCTCCCCGGCCCCATTCTCTTGCTGGGGGCACCCGGGGTGGGCAAGGGAACCCAGGCCAAGGCGCTGATGGCGCATTGGGGAATTCCGCAGATATCGACCGGGGACATTCTGCGTGAGAACGTGGCGCGCGGCACGGAACTCGGCCGCGCGGCCAAGCAGGTGATGGACGGCGGCGAGCTTGTATCCGACGAAATCGTGAACGCCATGGTGGCCGCCCGCCTGGCCCAGCCGGATGTGGAGCGCGGCTACATTCTTGACGGTTTTCCCCGTACCCTGAACCAGGCGGACTGGCTGGATGCGCAACTGGCGGCCGATGCTGCAGCCGCGCGCCCAGGCAGCGGTGCCGGGCTGCCGGTGATTGCTGTCAGCATGCAGGTGGGGTATACTCTTCTTCTGCGCCGCATCACCGGCCGGCGCACCTGTCCGGCCTGCAAGCACATCTACAACATCTACTTCCAGCCGCCCGCGTACGACATGGTGTGCGATGTAGATGGCACCTCCCTGGTACAGCGCGCAGATGATGTGGAAGACGTCTTCGCCGAGCGCATGCGTGCCTATACCGAGCTGACGGCGCCAGTTGTGGAGCATTACCGCGCGCTGGGCCGCTTCGCCGAGGTGGATGGCGAGCAGCCGGTGGAGCAGGTCTCCTCCGCGATTCTCAAAGCAGTGCAGCTCCTCCGCGTATAGGGCTACAAGGACCGAAGCAGAGCCATGGCCATCGTGATCAAAACGCCGCGTGAAGTGGAGAAGATGCGACACAGCGGTCGCATTGTCCGCGAAGTACTCGAGCTAGTGCGCGGAATGGTCAGGCCGGGGGCGACCACGCTCGATCTGGAAAAGGCAGCCGCGCAGCGCATCAGCGAACTGGGCGCGACGCCGGCGTTCAAGGGATATCACGGCTACCCGTGCGTGCTGTGCACGTCGGTGAACGAAGAAGTGGTCCACGGCATTCCTTCGGCGACCCGCCAGTTGCGCGAGGGCGACATCGTTTCGGTGGATTGTGGCGTGGTGATCGACGGCTTCTACGGCGATTCGGCAATCACGGTGCCGGTGGGCGCAATTGCCCCGAAAACGCAGCGGCTCCTCGATGTGACGCAGGCCTCGCTGGCCCGGGCCATCGAAACTGTGCGGCCGGGTGCGACCCTGGGTGACGTAGGCGCGGCGGTGCAGGAAGTGGTGGAAGAAGAAGGCTTCAGCGTGGTGCGCGAGTTTGTGGGCCACGGGATCGGAACGCGTATGCACGAGGATCCGCAGGTGCCGAACTTCGGCCGCCGGGGCCGCGGGATGAAGCTTCGCGAAGGCATGGTGCTGGCCATTGAGCCGATGGTGAACGCGGGCAGCGCCGAGGTACAGGTGCTGGGCGATGGCTGGACGGCGGTGACGCAGGATGGGAGCCTCAGCGCCCATTTCGAACATACGGTGGCCGTCACGGCGGCCGGCGCGGTGGTACTGACGGCGTAGGCGCGGGCCCGGTTTGGCCGGGCGAGCGCAGTGCGGCGTTGTAAACTAGAGAAGTGAGCCCGCAGTGTGCGGGCAGAACCGGGAAGGTTGATTGTCGAAGGAAGACGCAATCGAGGTCATGGCAACGGTACTCGAGACGTTGCCGAATGCCATGTTCAAAGTGGAGCTCGAGAACAAGCACCAGGTGCTGGCCCATGTTTCGGGAAGGATGCGTAAGAACTTTATCCGCATCCTGCCCGGCGACCGGGTCGCCATTGAGTTGAGCCCGTACGATCTCAATCGCGGGCGGATTGTCTACCGGTACAAGTAGCCCACCGAGCGAAGGCGGGCAGGTTTGAGGAGTGGTTCATGAAGGTTCGTGCGTCTGTAAAGAAGATTTGTGACAAGTGCAAGGTCATCCACCGCCGCGGGGTGGTGCGTGTGATCTGCGAGAACGCAAAGCACAAGCAGCGCCAGGGCTAGGCACTGGCGTTTTTCCACGCGGGTGCGGGGCGAGTTAGCTGGAAGTAAGGCTTGCGAGGAACCCCGCTCTCCGTTTTCACCCGGTCGTGCTCGAAAGCATTGAGGCGGCCTAACGGCGATCCGGCGGCGAAGCTGCACGGAGCGCAATTGAAGGAAGAAGCATGGCACGTATAGCAGGCGTCGATCTGCCGCGCAACAAGCAGGCACGCATCGCGCTCACGTACATCTTTGGCATCGGGGATCCCCGGGCGCTGCGCATTCTGACGGCGGCAAATGTCGATCCGTTCAAGAAGGTGCAGGAGCTGGGTGAAGACGAGGTCAACCGGATTCGCCAGGTGATCGAGAACGAAGGCGGGGTCGAGGGCGACCTGCGCAAGGACGTCTCGATGCACATCAAGCGGCTGATCGATATCCAGTCTTACCGTGGCACCCGTCACCGCCGCAACCTGCCGGTGCGCGGCCAGCGCAGCCACACCAACGCACGCACGCGCAAGGGCCCGCGCAAGGGCACAGTAGCGGGCAAGAAGAAAGCGACCAAGACCTAATGGCGAAGGCACAGGCGAAAGCACAGGGCAGCGCCGGAAAGGCCGGCAAGAACAAGAAGTTCAAGAAGCGCGAACGGAAGAACGTTCCCTACGGGCTGGTCTACATTCAGGCGTCTTTCAACAACACCATCGTGACCATCACGGATGGGCAGGGCAACACGCTCTCCTGGAAGAGCTCGGGTTCGCTCGGCTTCCGCGGGTCGCGCAAGGGCACCCCGTTTGCCGCGCAGCAGGCTGCGATGAACGCCGCCAACCAGGCGCGCGATCATGGCCTCCGCTCGGTCGATGTGCGGGTGAGCGGTCCGGGCTCCGGGCGCGAGTCTGCCGTCCGTGCACTGGCCGCCGCCGGTATCGAGGTGCGCTCCATTCGCGACGTCACCCCGATTCCGCACAACGGGTGCCGTCCGCCGAAGCGTCGCAGAGTCTAGGACCCGTCTGATGGCTTTGGAGATGCGGGCGCGCTGCGAACGTTGCGGCGCGTCCCTTCCGGCCGAAGGCGAAGCGTATATCTGCACTTATGAATGCACCTTTTGCGCGGAGTGTTTTACGGCTCTGCGGGGTGTCTGTCCGAACTGCGGAAACGAGCTGGTACGGCGCCCGCGCCGGAAGCCGGCTGAGCCGGTTTCGCATGGTGCAGCCGCAGGTGCAGTAGAATAGAAGAGTAACCAGGGGACCGGGAGGAAGAGCTCTGCTCGTAAACCGGTCGGCCTCTGAAGTCAGGAGAAAGAATTGGCACGTTATACCGGACCAGTCTGCCGCCTTTGCCGTCGCGAAGGCATGAAGCTGTTTTTGAAAGGCACCAAGTGCCACACCGACAAGTGCCCGATCGAGAAGCGCAACTTCGCTCCCGGTCAGCACGGCCGCGATCGCAAGGCCAAGATCGTGGGCTACGGACTGCAGTTGCGTGAGAAGCAGAAGGCGAAGCGCATCTACTTCACGCTGGAAGGCCAGTTCCGCGATTACTACGAGAAGGCGAACCGTTCGCAAGGCGTGACGGGCGAGATCCTGCTGCAGCAGTTGGAGCGGCGCCTGGACAACGTAGCTTACCGCCTCGGTTTTGCCTCTTCCCGCCGGCAGGCGCGCCAGATCGTGCGCCACGGCCATGTGGACGTGAATGGCCGGAAGGTGAACATCCCTTCCTACCAAGTGCAAGTGGGCGACACCATTCGCATCCGCGAGAACAGCAAGAAGATGACGGTGCTCGAGTCCTCGACCGAGTTCGCCAGCCATCAGATCACGCCGCAATGGCTGCAGGCCGACCATGCGAACCTGACGGGCAAGGTTGTGGCCCTGCCGAAGCGCGATGACGTGAACCTGCCGGTAAACGAGCAGCTCATCGTCGAACTGTATAGCAAGTAAGCAGCAACTCGGAACGGTTGCGGACCGCAGTGTTTCGGCTGCGATTCGCTCCGCTCCAGCGGCTCCGCTCGACAGCTATTGGAGTGAGGCCGCTCTCAAACAGGTTTTCCCGGCAGCTTGCTGCTGCCGGGTGCAGTACCCGCAGGGGATCGCGGGCGATATCAACGAAACAGGAGAAACAGGCGCGGCCGTTGCAGAATGCTTCGCGACGCTTGCCGTGCATGGAGAATACGCATGCTTTGGAGAGGATTTCAAAAGCCGAAGCGTCTTGCGGTGGAAACCGAGACGCTCACAGACAAATACGGGAAGTTCAGCGCTCAGCCGTTTGAGCGTGGCTTCGGCACCACGATCGGCAACGCCCTCAGGCGCGTGCTGCTCTCGTCTATCGAGGGCGCAGCGGTTACGGCGGTCAAGATCGAAGGCGTGCTCCACGAGTTCCAGTCGATCACCGGCGTTGTGGAAGACGCGACCGACATCATCCTGAACCTGAAGCAGATCCCCTTCAAGTTGAACGGGGAAGGGCCCAAAGCCCTGTACCTGCGCGCGGATGAGCCCGGTGTGGTCACCTCCGGCATGATCGAAGCGGACGGGGACGTAGAGATCCTCGACAAGGATGTGTATATCGCCACCGTGAGCGAGGGCGGCAAGCTGGACATGGAAATGCGTTTGAAGCGCGGACGCGGCTATGTCTCGGCGGATAAGAATTTCGATGGCGACCTGGGCATCGGATTCATTCCCGTCGACTCGGTGCACTCGCCGGTACGCAAGGTGAACTATGCCGTGGACGCAGCGCGTCTGGGGCAGATCACCGACTACGACAAGCTGACGCTCGAAGTATGGACGAACGGCTCGGTACTGCCGGCGGATGCCATTGGCCTGGCGGCGAAGTTGATCAAGGATCACATGAGCATCTTTATCAACTTCGAAGAAGAGATCGAGGCCGATCACCACGCCGACGAAGGCCGCATGCAGTTGCGCAACGAGAACCTGAACCGCTCCGTAGAAGAGCTGGAGCTCTCGGTCCGCAGCTACAACTGCCTGAAGAACGCGAACATTCAGACCATCGGCGAGCTGGTGCAGAAGACCGAACCGGAGATGCTGAAGACCAAGAACTTCGGCCGGAAATCCTTGAACGAAATCAAGGAAATCCTGGCGCAGATGGGCTTGTCGCTGGGCATGAAGATCGACGAAAACGGCAACGCGGTTCCTGGACCGACCAGCATCCTGCCCGCGCAGGCACTGGCACAGAGCTACAGCCGCTACGACGATGACGAAGACGATCTGGACAGCGTGGACGCGCCTCTCCAGACGGAGCCGGAAAACTTTTAGAACTGCGGGATCAGGGCACAGGGAGCAGGGGTCAACACAGCCTCCGCTCCTTGAGAACTGGTCCCTGATCCCTGAATTCAAGAGAGATTTGCCATGCGCCACCGCAATGCAGGATTCAAACTCGGACGCAATACCAGCCACCGTCGCGCGTTGCTGCGCAACCTGGTCACGTCCATCCTTCTCGAGGACCGCGTCGAGACCACCATCACCAAGGCCAAGGCAGCGCGCCCTCACGTTGAAAAGATGATCACTCTAGGCAAGCGGGGAGACCTCCACTCCCGCCGCCAGGCGCTCGCTTATCTCATGACGGATGAAGCGGTCACCCGCCTGTTCACCACCGTGGCCCCGCGCTACGGCGAGCGGCAGGGCGGGTATCTTCGCATCGTGCGCACCGGTTTTCAGAAGGGCGATGGGGCAGAAAAGGCCTTTATCGAACTGCTGGGTGCGGAAAACATCCTCGACGAGAAGCGCCAGAAGCGGGCCGAGGCACGCCAGAAGCGTCGCGAGGAGATGGAGAAAGCCATGGCCGAACAGAATGCAGGCGCAGAAGGCGGCGAGCCGCAGGCCTGAGAACATTTCTTGTCAGAAGTGACAGGCGCACCCCTCGCGGGTGCGCCTTTGTTTTTGGTACCGATGTTCGATCGCGAAGCTGAAGGTGAGCTGGCGAGCAAACCTCGAGTCCAGGTATGGCCTCACGAATCTTGTGAGGACAAGTAACTCCACTTTATACCTGAATGATCGTCCGCTTATCGTCTGTTGATCCGGTCTATGCGAATTGACAACGGCCCACGCAACCTCCTACTGTTCGGTGGGTTCGTATAACCGTGGAGGACGTATCGTTATGAAGATGCAAATCGCAACATGGGCACTGAGTGGCTTGCTCGCGGGCGGTATGACGTGCGGGATGGCATTTGCACAATCGCAGGGCAGCGGCACGATGAATACCAACGCACAGGGTACTGCGGCGACGAACAGCCAAAGCACCATGGGCACGGGCCAGCAGAACTCGATGGGGCAGGGAACCATGAACCAGGGCTCCATGCAGGCCGGTACCGGTACCATGCAGGAGCAGGGCAACATGGGTCGGCACCATGGCGGTATGGATGTAGACCAGCGGCTGGCGCACATGACGAAGAAGTACAACCTCACTTCGGACCAACAAAGCCAGATCCGGCCCATTCTGCAGGACGAGCAGCAGCAGATGATGACGATGCATTCGGATTCGTCCATGTCCCGCCAGGACCGGATGACCAAGATGCAGAGCATGCATCAGGATCAGAATCAGAAGATTGAAGCGATCCTGAATGACACGCAGAAGAAACAGTTCGAAGCCGATCAGCAGAAGATGGAACAGAAGCACATGAACCGCATGAAGAATGGCGGTATGAACGGTGGTATGAACAGCAACGGAAGTATGAGCGGCAATGGCAACGGGAACACGAGCGGAAACGGAACCATGGCGAACTGCCACCCGCAATAACTGCGGGCTTTTTATTTCTGCTCACAGAAGGCCGCTCGCGAGGGCGGCCTTTCTCTGTCTGCCTCGGTCAGTGGATCGCGGGGATTTTCATCCCGAGAGCCTGGAGGTATCCAGGATTGACGGTGCATTGTGCCAGGCGTACGTTGGCGAGCAGTCCGGCCACGGCGGCCTGGATGTGTGCTCAGCGGAAGACTAGAGCATCCGTCCAGCCGGATTGGGCAGCGGCTCTGGGCACTGATACACTCGCCATTCCTGAGTTTCGAAGAAATGGCAATGGAGGCGTGTTCCCTTGGCTGAGACGACGCGAGTGTTCCAACCCTTTGTTCCCGCCACGGAGTCGCGGCCGGAGTTAACTGTTCGCGCCATCCTTCTGGGATCGCTCTTCGGCATTCTGTTTGGCGCGGTCACGGTGTATGTGGGGCTGCGCGCCGGGCTCACCGTGGCGGCGTCCATCCCCATCTCCGTGCTGTCGATCAGCGTGCTGCGTGCGCTGGGGCGAGCCTCCATCCTGGAGAACAACATCGTCCAGACCACGGGCAATGCGGGCCAGTCCATCGCGTCCGGCGTCATCTTCACTCTTGCCGGCGCTGGTGTTTCTCGGCTTCGATCTCCAATACGCCCGCATCTTCTTTTTGGCGCTGCTGGGCGGCTGGCTCGGTGTCCTGTTCATGATTCCGCTACGGCGGCAACTGATCGTTGAAGAGCACGGCGTGCTCACCTATCCCGAGGGCACGGCCTGCGCCGATGTGCTATTGGCCGGCGAACGCGGCGGCTCCTTTGCGAGCCGCGTCTTCCTGGGCCTGGGACTCGGCGGACTGTACACGCTCTTTCAGAACGACAACCTGTTCGCCGCGTGGCCGGGCACGCCGGACTATCAGCCCAAATGGCTGAAAGGCTCGGCGATCCGTGCGGATGTGACGCCGGAGTATCTCGGCGTGGGCTACATCATCGGGCCCCGGGTAGCGGGCGTCATCTTCGCTGGTGGTGTCTTCTCCTGGCTGGTGCTGATGCCCCTGATCTACTTCTTCGGATCGCATCTGCCGGGGGTGGTCTACCCCGGAACCAAGCCGGTCGCGGACATGTCGCCCAGCGATCTATGGGCCGCCTACATTCGCCCCATGGGCGCGGGCGCCGTGGCTGCTGCTGGCGTCATCACGCTGGCCAAGACGCTGCCGACGATTGTGAATGCGCTACGCGCGGGCGCGAAGAACCTGGGCAAGAGCGGCGGGCAAACGACCACGATCCGAACTGAGCACGATATTCCCATGTCGGTTGTCGTGGGTGGCTCGGTGGTGCTGGTGTTGCTGATGTTTTTCTTCCTCACCTTCCGGCCGGTGCCGGGCGCGCAGGTCAGCGTGCTGTCGAACCTCGCGGCATCGCTGCTGATCGTGGTCTTCGGGTTCCTGTTTGTTACCGTGTCGTCGCGCATCGTGGGACTGATCGGCAGCTCCGCCAACCCCGTCTCCGGCATGACGATTGCGACCCTGATGGCCACCGCGGCCATCTTCCTGGTGAAGGGCTGGACGGCGCCGGCGTTCGGCGCGCTGGCCATCACCATCGGCGGCGTGGTCTGCATTGCGGCGGCGAACGCGGGCGACACCTCGCAGGATCTGAAGACCGGCTTCTTGATCGGCGCGACTCCGTGGAAGCAGCAGGTGGCGTTGATGATCGGCGTCATCGTGTCCACCTTCGTGATCGGCGCCACGCTGAACGCGATGAACAAGGGCCTGGAAGAGTTTCGCGAAACCTCGCGGCCGTGGAACATCTCCGTACCGCACGACGGTGTGGAAGTGCAGCAACAGCACTTCGGGCGAGCGCAGTTCCGCGTTGCACATGCCACCCCGGGTACCGGGGAAAGCGGCGCCCCTGACCTGCGGCAGGGCTCGAACTACGTGCTGCTGAATGCGCTCGGCTCGCACGAACTGGCCGATGGCAAATACCTCTACAATCCGCAGACGGGCAACATTGAAGTGCAGTGGATCCAGGGTATCGGGAGCGAAAAAGCTGCGGCGCCGCAGGCGCGCTTGATGGCCACGGTGATCAATGGCATCCTGAGCCGGAAGCTGCCGTGGGGGCTGGTGCTGCTCGGCGTCTTCCTGGTCATCGCGGTGGAGCTGCTGGGGATTCGTTCGCTGTCCTTCGCGGTGGGTGCCTATCTCTCGATTGCAACCACGCTCGCGATCTTCTGTGGCGGAGTAATGCGCTGGATGGTGGACCGCGCGGTGGAGAAGGCCGGCGGCAGCGCAGAGGAGACGGAAAGCGAGATCAGCCCGGGGTCGCTCTATGCCAGCGGACTCATCGCGGCGGGCGGCATTGTGGGGCTGCTCGGCGTGGCGCTCAAGCTTTATGAGAAGGCAACGGGCCACACGGACCTGGTGAAGTTTCCCTCTACCAATCCGCTGTACCACGACTGGATTTCGGTCGTGATGTTCGCGCTGCTGGCGTTTTCGCTCTATTACTTCGCGCGTAAGCCGCTCAAGGACGGGAAGTAAGCGCGATCGTCGGCATGGCGCCGGAAAGCAGATCCCCCGGCTTCGCTCGGGATGACACGCCTATGCTCGGGATGATAGGGGCCTGCTCGGGATGACAGGTGCGGAGGAAGCCGCTAGCGCCAGTCGTCGCGCGCGGCCATGGTGTCGCTCATCACCTGCTCGAATGCGTCCTGCTTCTTGATGAATATCTCGCCGAGTGCGCGGTCCTGGCGCAGCAGGATGGCCTGGAGCCGCACGAGCTCCAGCAGTGCGAGAAAGGTGCAGATCACGGTGCGTTCCGAGCGCGTACTGCGCTGGCCCGGGCGCAGCAGTTGCCGCAGCGCGATGGGCCGGTCCTCCATGGTCAGGCGGCGGCGGATGAAGTCGATCATCTGCCCGACCGTGACCGCCTCTTCGTCGAAATCCAAGACCGGGCGCTGGCGCACGCGGTCCAGGATCTCGCGAAAGGCGCGCACCAGGTCCACTGTATCGGCAGCGATCTCGCGCTCCGCCCCAGTCTCTTCGCGGAAGTCCCGAATGAGCGGGGTTGGTCCAGGTGGCGTCCTCGATCTGCTGCTTCTGTAACAGCATCTGTGCCGCGTTCTTGAAGCGCTCGTGTTCGAGCAGCCGCTCTACCAGCTCGCGGCGGGGATCTTCCGCCTCGCCGGTGTCAGTGCTCTCTGCCGGACTGCGGGGAAGCAGCATGCGGCTTTTGATATGGATGAGCAGCGATGCCGTGTAGATAAAGTCGCCGGCCGCATCGACATCGGTCTGCTTCAGGCGCTCGACATAGCTCAGAAATTGGGCGGTGATGCGAGCGATGGGGATGTCGTAGATGTCGATGTCCTGCTTACGGATCAGGTCGAGCAGCAGGTCGAGGGGCCCGTCGTACACACGGCCCACCATCACGGAAAAGGGGGAGGCCGTCTCGGTCTCTTCTTTTTTGCGGGCGGGCTTTGGCGGGGTGTGCGGGGCTGTTACGGACGGACTCGATGCCGGAACGGCTGCTGACTCGGCGGTCTCCGGAGTTGTCGCTGCAGCGGAAGCCGAATCCGCCGCCCCTTCCGCTGCGTTATGTGCAGGCTGCGCGTTCTCGCTCACTTGCAGGTATCTCCCGGGATCTCCGGCAGCAGGTGCATGGCTGCGCGGACCTGTTCCATGGTTTGCGCTGCACGGGCGCGGGCGCGGCAGGCGCCATCACGCAGAATGCCGTTCAAGAGCCCCGGATCACCGGCAAACCTCTCGCGCCGCTCCTGCATGGGCGCCAGCGCGGCAATGATCGAGTCCGCCGCCCAACCTTTGCACTGGATGCAGCCGATGCCAGCAGTGCGACAGCCGGCGTACACCTCGGCCAGCGTCTCGTGCGAGGAGAAGACCTTGTGGAGATCGCCTACAGGGCACTTGTCCGGGTCGCCGGGATCGGTGCGCCGTACGCGCGCGGGGTCCGTCACCATGGGCTTCAGCTTCTGCCGAATCACCGGCTCGGGATCGGTGAGCAGGATGGTGTTGCCGTAGCTCTTGGACATCTTGCGGCCGTCTGTACCGGGGAGCTTGGGCGAGGGTGTGAGCAGGACCTGCGGTTCGGGAAGGATGGCCGGCGTGGATTCGTACATGTGGTTGAAGCGTCGCGCCACCTCGCGCGTCAGCTCCACGTGCGCCACCTGGTCCTGCCCTACGGGAACGAAGTCGGCCTGGTAGATGAGGATATCGGCGGACTGCAGCAGCGGGTACCCGAGGAAGCCGTAGGTGCTCAGGTCCTTCTCGCTCAGGTTCTCCTGCTGATCCTTGTACGTGGGTACGCGCTCCAGCCAGCCGAGCGGCGTGATCATGGAAAGCAGCAGGTGCAACTCCGCATGCTGCGGTACCTGGCTCTGCACAAAGATGACGGAGCGCTCAGGGTCGAGCCCCGCGGCCAGCCAGTCGAGCGCGACGTCGAGCGTGTTCTGCGCCACCATGCTCGGGTCGGCGTAGTCCGTCGTGAGCGCGTGGTAATCGGCGATGAAGAAATAGCAGTCGTACTTGGGCCGGCCGTTTTCATCCAGCTCGTTTTGCAGACGCACCCAGTTGTGCAGGGCCCCCATGTAATTGCCGAGGTGGAGCTTGCCGGTAGGGCGCATGCCGCTGAGCACGCGTTTGGGCGTGGCGGGTGCGTGGACTTCCTGGTCAGTTGTAATCCGCGGGTCGTGCATGGGGTCTGGTGCTATTGTACGGTGGCCCGCGGCCGGGCCCGGATTGCGCGCCTAGAAGGAAAGCAGGAGGGCGTTGAAGAAGTTCAGCGCGGGATAGACGAAGACGGCAGCGACCCGGCCGCCGAGAAAGAAGATAAGCAGCAGGCTGAAGATACCCAGGCGGTCGTACATCGCTGCAGCTTTGTAGGGCAGCACGTGGCGGATGATGTGGCTGCCGTCCAGTGGCGGCAAGGGCAGCAGATTGAAGACCGCGAGAAAGATGTTCAGCAGAATGCCGTAGTAGAAGATCATGGCGAGCGGCAGCACTACCGGGCTGGCCTGCACAAGCTGCGGGTCCATGCCGAAGCCGGCAAGCGCACGCACGCAGTCCCGGCCGGTGGGCGTGAACTTCTCGATCAGAATAAGCACGACGAGGGAAGCGATGGCCAGCAGCACATTGCTGACCGGGCCGGCCAGGGTGGTCAGGGTGTCATCGCGCTTGAAGTTCTTGAAGTTCCGCGTGGTCACGGGTGTGGGCTTGGCCCAGCCGAAGAGCAGCCCGCCGAAGCCGGGCGTGAAAAGAAACATGAGCGGCAGAATGATTGTCCCCAGCAGGTCAATGTGCTTGACGGGATTGAGCGTCATGCGCCCAAGCATGCGTGCCGTGGGATCGCCCAGACGCGACGCCGTCCAGGCATGCGCTGCTTCATGGAACGAGAGAGCAAAGAGCAGCACAATGAATTCGAAAACTTTTGACGCGACGGAGAGATCCATAGATGCGGGAGCTACGGCTAAGGGTAGCACGCGGACGGCCGGGCTCCGTGAAGCACAGACGCACGCTACAGGTTGATATCACGGTCACGCTACTCGCTTCCGTCATCGCAACAGGACAGTCTCTGTTAGAGACATCTGATACAGCTAGCCATTCTCCCGGGGCGTTGTTGCCCGGTCGCCGTCGCCCGCTCCCCAGCCCTCTTCCTTGATCTCGCTCTTCTTCTTGATCTCTTTCGCGGGAACGCCGCCGGCGATCGAGCCTTGCCCAATATCCCGCGTGGCCACGGCCATCGCGCCGAGAATCGCATTCTCGCCAACATTGACGCCGGCCATCACGGAAGCGTGATAGGTGATGCGGGCGCGCGGCCCTACCTCGACCCGCCGGTTGTCGATGTCCTGCGCATTTATGGCGTGGTGAGCGTGCGAGTAGACGGAGGCGTAATCGCTGATGGAGGTCCCTTCGCGAATGACGATCTCGCCGCGGTCGTCCAGCATTACGTACTTGTGAATGGTGCAGTTGTCTTCGATAGTGAGGTTGTAGCCGAAGGAAAATTCGACACCGTGGAAGATCTTCACGTTTCGTCCCAGGTGCTTGAAGATGTGCCGCCCCAGCATGCAGCGAAAACGAAAGCCGAGCCAGTGATTCAGCGCCAGCGGCGAACGGTCGAACATCTGCCATAGCCAGATGAGCGGCTTGCGCTCGGCGTACTTCTGCTCGTCGATATCGCCGTAGTATTCCGGCTCCAGCGTGATGTTTGCAGGATCGAGCGACAGCTCCACGCAGTTGAAGGGCAGCTCGCTTGAAAGCTGGAAATTCAGTCTGCCGCCGTGAGGGCGCGCAAACAGAAGTTGGTGCAGCGTGTCACGCACCAGCTCGCCGCGAATTTTCGGGTCGGCGTGGCGGCTGAACTCGTCATCCAGGTAGCGCAGCCAGCGGCGATAGACCTCCTCGGCCTCCGGCGTGGGCTTCAGGTTGCGGTACTTGTACTCGGGCATCGCGGTACGGCTTCCTCTCGGGTGCTGGCGGCTGGGGGAAGCCACCACTCAGGATACGTGAGTGGTTCGATGCCCGGCGAGCGGGGAGGTCGCAGGCTTTATTGGAGGGCGAAGACGGCGTAGACGGTGGCGGAACGGGTGACCTGCTGCGGGCTGATGGAGAGGGGTGCGGTCGATGCCGCCGTTGGGGCCGATTCTGATTTCATCATACGCAGGGGATGCGGGCCACCGTCCGATGCGGGCGCCTCGTTGCTGGCGTAGATCAGTGTGCCAAGCTGCGCTCCAAGTCCCTTTGCCATCTGCTCGGCGATCTGGCGAGCCTGCTGCAGTGCTTGTCCAGCCGCCTGCGCCTGCAGTGCATTCTCGTCGGCAACATTCCACTCAATCTGACCGCTGTTGTTGGCTCCTGCGTTCACCGCGAGGTTGAGCACTCGTGCTGCATCCGCTGCCGGGGTGCGTACCGTCCAGCTTTGTGTGACCCGATATCTACGCTTTTCGCGCTGCTCCGGCGTGAGGTTCTGCGTTTGGAAGGGTTCGACTTCGCCCACACTCTGCGCCTCGCTCTGGATGCTCTCTTTGGCCACGCCGCCGTCTGTGAGCGCGCGCACGATTGCGGCCGAGGTGCGGGATCCGGCAGCGTAGGCGCCTTGCGCATCGGTTGCATAGTCAGTAAAGCCGATATGCACCATCGCAGTATCCGCGTTTGCCTTCGCGGTGTCGTTGGTGGTAATGGCGATGGTGCGGTTGTCCTTGTTGACCTGGATCTGCTGGGCGAAGCCAAATACGGCGGAAACACAAAGCGCGCACGCCACGGCGATGGAGCGGAAGTTTCTCATACGTTCTCCTTAATGGCAACAGACATCGGCGAACCTGCCTTGTTCCCCTCGCGCTCCGTGAACGCCTGCAGCTTGCGCACCAACTGCCGGGCGCGGCCGCTGTCGATGGCTTCCCCCGCGTATGCGATGCCGGTAAGCAGGTCCGTGGCGACGCCCGCGGCCACCAGTGCAGCGGATGCGTTCAATAGAACGACGTCGCGCCGCGGTCCGAGCTCGCCTGCGAAGATGCTGTGCAGAATCGCGGCATTCTCGCCTGCCGTATCGCCGCCGCGCAACACATTTCGCGGTGCGCGCGCCAGGCCCACATCCTCCGGGGAAAGGGGAGCGCGCTCGACACGAGTGCTGCGTATCTCGGCCAGGTCCGACGGGCCGGTGATGGTGAGCTCGTCCACGCCGTCGCTGCCATGCACCACGAAGCTGTGGCGCGTGCCCAGGGCCGCCATGGTCTCAGCCACCAGCGCGATGCGGTCTGCGGCGAAGACGCCCAGCACCTGCGCCGGTGCGCCGGCCGGATTCGAGAGCGGACCGGCAAGGTTGAAGATGGTGCGAAAGGGAAGCGTGCGGCGCACCGGCTGCACCCGTCGCATGGCGGGGTGCGCCAACTGTGCGTAAAGGAAAACGAACCCGGTCTCGCGCAGGCAGCGCACGGCTTCTTCTGGCGCAAGATTCACCGGAACGCCGAGCGCTTCGAGCACGTCTGCAGAACCGCACATGGAGGTCATGGCGCGATTCCCGTGCTTCGCCACCCTGGCGCCCGCGGCAGCCGCAACCAGTGCAGCCGCGGTGGAGATGTTGAAGGTGCCGCAGCCATCGCCGCCGGTGCCGCAGGTGTCCACCAGTGCTGCGCGTTCCTCCTCGGTGATGGGCAGCGGGGTCATGCGCTCACGCATGGCGTGCACAAAGCCGGCAAGCTCGGCGGCTGTCTCGCCGCGGCGGGCGAGTGCAGTCAGCAGGGCCGCAATCTCGCGATCCGGAACCTGGTCGCTCGCGAGGATATCCGACACCACCGCGTGGGCCTGCGTCTCACTGAGTGTGAGGCCGTGCTCCACCACCTCGGCAATGAGTTCGCGACCGGCAACCATCCGCCTATGCTAATGGAAGTCGCTGCGGGGCGGGTATTCACGGGTCTGGGTGGCTCCGCCCTGTTACTATGGAAAGTCGTTCCTACACCATGAAAATTCACGAATATCAAGCAAAAGACATCCTGTCGAAGTATGGCGTGGCCGTGCCGCGCGGCGAAGTGGCGAACACGGTGGAAGAGGCGATGGAAGTCGCCAAGCGGCTGTTCAGCGCGGGCGCCAAGGGCGTCGTGGTCAAGGCGCAGATCCACGCCGGTGGCCGCGGCAAGGGCGGCGGCGTAAAAGTCGCCAAGTCGCTCGAAGAGGCCGAAGGCTACGCCAAAAAGATCCTGGGCATGCAGTTGGTGACGCACCAGACCGGGCCGCAGGGGCAGAAGGTGCAGCGGCTCCTGGTGGAGGAGACGGCACCCATTGAACGGGAGCTGTATCTCGGCATCGTGCTGGACCGCGCCGCCGCCAAGCTGGTGTTCATGGCGTCGCAGGCCGGCGGCATGGAGATCGAGGAAGTGGCGGCCAAGGACCCGGACGCCATTTACAAGGAGTACATCGATCCCGCGGTGGGTTTTCAGCCCTATCAGGCGCGAAAGCTGGCATTTGCGCTGGGGTTGAAGCCGACGCAGATCGCGGAAGCGGTGAAGTTTATGACCGGGCTCTACCGGGTTTACGTGGAGACGGATGCATCGCTGCTGGAGATCAATCCCTTCATCACCACCACGGACGGACGGCTGCTGGCGCTCGATTGCAAGATCAACTTCGACGACAACGCGATGTTCCGCCACAAGGAGTTGAAGGAGCTGCGCGATACGGCGGAGGAAGATCCGCTCGAAGTCGAGGCGTCGAAGTACGCGCTTAATTACATTAAGCTCGACGGCAACATCGCCTGCATGGTGAATGGCGCGGGCTTGGCGATGGCGACCATGGACATCATCCAATACGCCGGCGGCTCGCCTGCGAACTTCCTCGATGTGGGTGGCGGCGCCAACCAGCAGCAGATTGAGAATGCATTTGAGATTTTGCTGTCGGACAAGAACGTGAAGGCCGTCTTCATCAATATTTTCGGCGGCATCCTGCGCGTGGATACGCTGGCGCAGGGCGTGGTTGCGGCGGCGAAGAACCTGAATATCCAGGTGCCGATCGTGCTGCGGCTGGAAGGCACCAATGTCGAGCAGGGCCGCGAGATCCTGAAGCAGTCCGGACTCAATTTCCTGGTCGGAGAAACGATGCAGGATGCAGCGCAGAAGGTGGTGCAGGCAGCCTCTAGCAGATAGCCGCTAGCTTCCAGCTCAACCGATGGCATAAAGATTTCAGGACCTCACAGTTTGGCGTAAGGCGATCGATTTGTCGATTGTGATTTATCAGTTGACACAAGCGTTTCCCGCTACAGAACAGTACGGTCTTACGTCTCAGTTGCGGCGCGCCTCAGTGTCCATTGCTAGTAACATCGCTGAAGGACGCGGTAGGCTGACTGAAGGTGAGTTCAGAAACTTCTTAGGCGTAGCACAGGGTTCCAGATATGAAGTGCAGACTCAGCTCGAAATTGCCCGAAGACTAGGTTTTGGCTCGAATGAGGCACTTCTTGTTTGTGAAGGTCTAAGCAATGAGGTCTCGAAGATGCTCGGTGCATTTATCAACTCCATGAATAAGAAAAAGCTAGCAGCTAGGAGCTAGAAGCTGATGTCAGTTTTAGTCGATAAGAACACGCGCCTGATCGTGCAGGGCATCACGGGCAAAGAGGGCACCTTTCACGCGAAGGGCTGCGCGGAATACGGCACCAAGGTCGTGGGCGGAGTCACGCCGGGCAAGGGCGGCACCACGCACGAGGGCTGGCCGGTCTTCGATACGGTGGACCAGGCAGTGCGCGAAACCGGCGCCAACGCCACCATGATCTTTGTGCCGCCCCCGTTTGCGGCCGACGCCATTCTGGAAGCGGACGAAGCGGGCATCCCGCTCATTGTCTGCATCACGGAAGGCATTCCGGTGAATGACATGGTGCGCGTGTGGGCGAAGCTCAAGCACTCGAAATCGCGCCTGGTCGGGCCGAACTGCCCGGGCGTCATCTCGCCGGGCAAGGCCAAAATCGGCATCATGCCGGGCCGCATCCACAAGGAAGGTTCGGTGGGCATCGTCTCGCGCTCCGGCACGCTGACCTACGAGGCCGTCTACCAGCTCACACAGCGCGGCATCGGGCAGTCCACGGCCATCGGCATCGGTGGCGACCCAATCATCGGCACCACGCACGTGGATGCGCTGCGGCTGCTCAACGAAGATCCTGAAACCGAGTCCATCATCCTCATCGGCGAAATCGGCGGCACTGCGGAAGAAACGGCGGCCGAGTACGTGAAGCAGCATGTGAAGAAGCCGGTGGTGGGCTTTATTGCCGGGCAGACAGCGCCGCCGGGACGCCGCATGGGCCACGCCGGCGCGATCATCTCCGGCGGGCAGGGCACCGCGGCTGACAAGATGAAGGCGCTGACTGCTGCGGGCATTCACGTGGTGCAGTCGCCGGCCGAGATCGGCGAAACGCTTGCCCGGGTGATCGGCAAGTAGCCGCCCGGGATTTCGTATCAGTTTAGATTACATTTTTACCTCCGCGCGAGTGGTGTGAGCCGGAGTTATCCAGTCAGGAGCAAAGCCAAGTTATGTCACAACGCACGTTCAGCATCATCAAACCGGATGCCATCCGCAAAGGCCACGCCGGAGCCATTCTGGCCGAGATCGAGAAGGCCGGGTTCAAGATCATCGGCATCAAGAAACTCTTCCTCTCCAAAAGCCAGGCGCAGGGCTTCTACCATGTGCATGCGCAACGGCCCTTCTTCGATTCCCTGACAACCTTTATGTCCTCGGGATCGATCATCGCGCTGGTGCTGGAAAAGGAAAACGCGATCGCGGACCTGCGCAAACTGATGGGCGCGACCAACCCGGCCAATGCGGAAGAGGGCACCATCCGCAAGAAGTTCGCCGGCTCCATCGAAGAGAATGCCATCCATGGTTCCGACGCCGAAGACACCGCTGCTTTTGAGATCGGCTATTTCTTCGCCGGCATGGAACTCGTGTAGCGCACCATCCACGCTAAAAACGAAAAGGCCCGTCCTCGGACGGGCCTTCGTGCGTGCGGCCGGCTATTTCATGGGAGCCATCGCGCCGCTCTTCCCTGATTTCGCAGCGCCGCGTTTGGCAATGACCATGCTCGAAATCTTATTGTAGGTCGCCTGCGGGATGATCTTCTTCTGCACCAGGTCGGTCTTCTTGGCGTAAGGACGGCCGTCCACGATCTTCTGCGCGTAGGTGTCGCCGATGCCGGGAAGCGCCTTGAGCTGATCGACAGTGGCCGTGTTCAGGTCCACCATTTCGCCGGTATTCGCGCTCATGTTGCCTTGAGCTGCAGAGCTCTTCGCGTGCGTCGCGCCATGTGTGGAGCTGGCGCCCGTACTGGGCGTGCTTTGCATCGCCTGCGCGTGCAGCATTTGCGCGGGAAAGCCCATCGCGAGAAGCAGCGCCAGGCTGAGGAAGCTGAGTCCTATCCGTCGCGCGTTTCGTATCATCATTCGATCTCCTTGTCAGGTCGCGACTACCGTGGATTCAGCATGGTTCCGCTGCGGTAGGGCGGCGCTGGTCATGCTCATCGAGCAAAGCTGCTGCTGTCAAGTCTGCTGCATCATGGTGTGCCCGGTACTGCCATCCATGTAATCCCAGGCAGAGAAGGTTGCGCGGGCGCAGCCGTTCCAGGATCAATAAGAAAAGCGCTTCTTGAGCTTCAAGAAAGGCTGCTCGTAGAAATAGAACGAAGCTATGGCAATGACAAATGCCGCGCACATGCCAATTGCCATGATCGAGAGTTGGGAAATCCGGGTTGATGGATTTCCGAGGTGCAGACGAGGCACATAGGCCCGAACGATTCCGTGGAACACGTAAATTCCGTAGCTATACTCTCCGAGTCGTGTAAGCGTCGTGGACCGCAGGATTCTGGCACCGAACAGGTTCATTCGGTGAGTTTCATACGCATGTAGGACCGCACTGGCGCAGAGAAGAGCTACCCCGGTGTACCCGAATCGAATAACGGCCATATTGCCAGGCCACACCGTCCGCTGTCGCGCAACCACGGCAACCAGGATAAATGCTCCGGCTATGAAACATGCGGCTCTTACGATACCTGAGATGGCCGGCCACTGTTGCCGCCGCACTGCAATGGCTCCGAGCGCGCCCAGCACTAAGGTATCGATGCGAAACGGCGTTAGCCTGTACATGAAATTATCGTGAGCAGCTTGAATATGCAGGAACAGCGGTAAATTCCGCAGGATTAGCGCGCCAAGGATGAGACAACAACAAAGTCTGGCGTTCCATCGGTTTGGACAGAGCGCGATGACCGCTGGCCACACCAAGTAGAATTGCTCTTCCACAGATAGCGTCCAGAAGTTCGTAACCAACGGCCCCTTGGGATCAAACGCTGTCAACCAGTTTGATACATGTAACCAATAGGACCACTGCGAAGGCGCACTCTCGAAATGCCTATGAAGGAGTGTACTAAGGGCAGGGGCAAGCCAGAATACCGCAATCAGGACCCCGTAATAAAGAGGAAAGATCCTTAGAATGCGCCTCACGTAGAAAGAACTGAAGTATCGCTGTGAACCCTTGGCGTCGAGTAGGATACCGGTGATCAGGAAACCTGAGAGCACAAAAAAGAGGTCTACCCCCATCCATCCGCAGTGACACACGCTTTGGAAAAAGTGGTCAAGCAGCGTTTTGTGTTCTGGCGTGTAGAGGCTGCCGAAATGGTAGAAAAGGACCGCTAGTATAGCTAGCCCGCGAATTGCATTGAGCTCAGGGATGAACTTCGATCTGGCTATACCAGGTGGAACCTCTACTGCAACTGCGTTAGCACTCATCTATGCAGTATATTCAACCGCCAATTTGTTAAGAGCTGATTGGAGGCGCATTCGAGGGCTGGCATCGGCAGGTGCAATGCTAAACGCGTGCGGCGACCAAGAAGGCACCCCACCGGTTCGTGCTAGGGTGCGAGTATGGAATACACCAGAATCCATGACACGGAAGTTTCGCGGATCGGGTTGGGCACCTGGGCGCTCGGCGGTTCGGAGTGGGGTGCGGTCGAGGAGAGCGACGCTGTACGCACCTGCCTGGCGATCTTTGAGCACGGCATGAACCTGATCGACACCGCGCCCATCTACGGCTTCGGCCGGGCCGAAACCGTCATCGGCAAAGCGATCAAGGAGCACGGACGGCGCGAGGACTTCTACCTGGCGACCAAATGCGGCCTGGAGTGGGATGTGCCCGGGCGCCCCGGCGCGGTGGTGGCCAACTCTACGGTGGACCGCATCGAGCGCGAATTGCGCGCCTCCCTGGCGCGGCTGGGCACCTCGTATATCGATCTCTACTTCGTGCATTGGCCGGACACGCGGACCCCCATGGAAGAGGTCGCGGGCGCCTTTCTGCGCTTTTTCGAGCAGGGCCGCATCCGCGCCATTGGCGTCAGCAACTTCAGCGTGGCGCAGTTGGAGGCCTTTCGCAGGGTCGCTCCCATCCATGCCATCCAGCCGCCCTATAACCTGTTCGAACGCGCCATTGACGAGCAAGTATTGCCGTATTGCCGGGAACATGAGATTGCAGTGCTGACCTACAGTTCGCTGTGCCGCAGTCTGCTGGCGGGCCGTCTGCGCGCCGACACCCAGTTCGCCGAAGGCGATATCCGCCGCGAGGATCCCAAGTTCCAGCAGCCGCGTTTCGGGCAGTACCTGGCAGCGGTGGAGCGGCTGGATGGATTTGCCCAGCAACACTACCGCAAGCACGTGCTGGAGCTGGCAGCGCGTTGGGTGCTGGACCAGCCAGGCATCAGCGCGGCCCTGTGGGGGGCCCATTCGCCGCAGCAGCTTGACGCAGTGGAGTCCGTGATGGGCTGGCACCTGGACGATCGCGCGCGGGAGGCTATGGCGCAGATCATCGCGCAGGTGGTAAAGGATCCGGTGGGGCCGGAGTACCTGACTCCGGCGGTGCGGGAGTAGAGCAGGGGTCAGGGGTCAGGCAGCGTTCAGGGGCCAGGGATTAGTAGCAGCGGCCAGCGGTGAGCAGGGGCACGCTGCATGAACGGTTCAGGCGGTGAGTCGCCGGCCAGCGCGTCGGGTTTGTTTCATCCGGTGGCTGGTACTCATCGAGGGCCCAACTGCTGGTCGCTCACCCCTGACCCCTGACCCCTGCCTCACCCTGACCCCTGCTGCATCAGCGGGCGTGCGGGCCCTTGCCCAGTCCCAGCCGGTAGAGGATGCCCACGGAGATCCCGAATTCGTTCTGGTTAATGCTGCCGTAGCGGGTCAGGATGTAGTCGGGCGAGATGCGGAGCGCGAGTTTGGGGGAGCGGTTCAGGTCCAGCGAGCCGCCCAGCGCGGTGGCGAACGTACCGCCGTTCGAGAACAGGCCCACCGCCTGCGGTGGAACGCCGTCGAGCGCGTGCTCGAAGTTGCCCAGGCCGTAACCGGCCAGACGCGTGTAGATCGAGCGCGGCGTGCTGGTTGCGCAGCGAGCGGTAAGTGATGCCGCCCAGGAAGAGGTGCTCAAAGACCAGCGGGCCGCGAATGCCGTAGGGGTTCGGCCGCACGCCGTTGGTGCCGTAGTAGCCGCGGCCGTTGGCGGTCGCGCCGAAATGGCGGGTCAACCAGCGCGTGGCCTGGATGTCGAAGCCGCCCAGGTTCGATCCCTGGTAGAGAGCGGGGCCGGCATTGAAGTGCGAGAAGGCGAAGCCGCCGTACAGGTCCCACGTGTTGTTGTACCGCACGTTGGCCAGGGACTCATAGGGATTGCCCGTGGTCTCGACCGTAGGCGGAGGAGGCAGGCGACGGTTCTGGCGATCGGTGGGGCGCGGCTGTGATTGCGAGGGCGCGCCCTGCGCGGGTGCGGATTGCGCGGGCTGTTGAGCGGCGGCCGGGGGCGGCGTGTTGACGGGCTGGTCAGGCTGGGTCTGGGGTGGCTGCGACTGCGGGGGTGTGGCCTGCGCGCTTACTGAAATCGATGCCGTCAGGAAACCGAAACAGACCACGGCCGCATAGCGCGCGCCAGAAAAACCTCGGGATTTCTTTACCAAACTGCTTGCCTCCGCATGACCGGGCGCTCGAAACCTATCGTCGCGACGAGCACACTCTTTCGTATTCACTCTTCGTCTTTCAAGATACATTGCCCACCCAATCCATGCGAGGGTGCGGGCACGAGGAGCCGTCGCGCTCACAACGGAACGAGCTCGCGGGCAGGCGCGCGGAACGCGGTACCATCGAACCATGTTCGACAGTAAACAGCGGCTGGCCGATGCAGTGTACGACTCGATCGGCGATATGGTGCGCGCTTATGCGCAGGAGGCGGTGCGCGTGGCTCAGACGCAGCATCGCGTGCGCCTGGACTTCACCCCGGCTTCGGTGGGTGCGCTTGAGACAGCTGCTGGACGGGCAGGCCGCGGTCGATCTGGATTTCCAGTCGCGGCTGTGGGGCAGCTACTTCGGAGAGGTTCTGCGTTTCCGCTGGGACGGGGAATGGCTGCTCGCGCCCTATGCGGGCGGCGGGGAGGCGGCCGTGCCCACGCTGGATATTCGCGGATCCCGGCTGTATCCCACGCTCAAGGTGTATCGCCGGTTGACGCTCGGCGCGGGCGAAAACCTGGTGGACTTCTATCGCATGGTGAGCGAGCGACTGGAGGCCGCAGCCGACCCGTCCCGGCCCGCGTTGCCGGCGGGAAAACCGCAGTAACATCCGAGAACGCCCGCCTGCGCGTATATTTCACAAGCGGGCTCTTTTCCCGGAGCCCTATGCGACAATAAGACACGGACGCTGCAGGGTAGGGGCGCGAGCCAACGGCGCCGGAAGGAATGCATTATGGGCGAATTACTCACACCGACACATCTGATTCTTGTTCTCGTCGTTGCTCTCCTGGTCTTTGGACCGCGCAAGCTGCCGGAGCTGGGCAAAGGATTGGGCGAAGGTCTCAAGGGCTTCAAGGACGGCATCAAGGGATCGCCTGATCCGGTCAAGCAACAGGACGCAAACGTTGCCGTGACCCCGAACCAGACAACACCAGAAGTGAAGTAGCCACTCCCCCGACTTCGCGTGAAAGATAGCGCAGTGGAGCCCTGTCCAGGCAGGCGGTTCCCCTGCGTTTTGTTCGTGCGCCCTTCCGCAGTCCCTTCGTGCATCCCATCACGTGATGAAACTGCATTCGCCGTATCTCGTGAAGCCGAAGACCAAGGTGCGCCTCAAGGACTTCTCCACCTCTGCCACAGGCAAGTTCAAGAACGAAGCTGAAGCCGAGCCGTATCTCGAGCGCCACCGGCTGGAGATGGAGCGCCTGCAGGAGCGGCTCAGCGCCGGCGCGGAGCACGCGATGCTGGTCGTCCTGCAGGCGATGGATACCGCGGGTAAGGACGGCACTATCCGCCACATCTTCACCGGGCTGAATCCGCAAGGCTGCAACGTGACGTCCTTCAAAGTGCCGACGCCGCTTGAGGCTTCGCACGACTTTCTGTGGCGCGCGCACCTGGCAGTGCCGCGCCGGGGCATGATCGGCATCTTTAACCGTTCGCACTATGAAGATGTGCTGGTCACGCGCGTGCATGGCACCATCAGCAACGACGTCGCCCGGCAGCGCTTCCGGGAGATCAACGATTTTGAGCAGATGCTGGCGGACAACGGCGTGACCATCCTCAAGTTTTTTCTCCACATCAGCCAGGGCGAGCAGACCGCAAGGCTGCGGGCGCGCTGCGAGGACAAGGACAAGCACTGGAAGATTTCGGAGAGCGACTTCAAGGAGCGGGTGCTTTGGCCCAAGTACCAGGCTGCCTATGAAGACGCCATTACACACACCAGCCGGCGGCATGCGCCCTGGTTCATCATTCCGTCGGACAACAAGTGGTATCGCAATGTAGCGATCTCGAAGATTTTGGTGGAAGCGATGCGCGGGCTCGACCTGAAATACCCGCAGCCCAGCTTCGATGTGGCGAAGGTCTGCGAGCAGCTTTAGCAGGATGCGGTGCCGGCGCGGGCGAAGAAGCAGATCCCTCGGCTTCGCTCGGGATGACACCAGCCTGGCGATAACACCAGATCGCTCGGGCTCGCTGCGTTCGCTCGGGATGACACCTGCCGGGCCGGGAAGACGGCGCGTTCAGGCGACTTCCGTCGCTCCGCTGTGGCTATCTTCGTAGTAAAGATAGCGGCGCCACTTGGGGTCGGAGTGGCCGATCATGCGCATGATGTGGCGGCTGGTGTGCAGTGAGAATGGCCGCGGCTCCCGCAGCAGCTTCATGTCCGGGATTTCATGGAGCAGGTGGTTGCCCTTGCGACGGTTGCAGCTATGGCAGCAGGCCACCAGATTTTCCCAGGTGGAAAGCCCGCCGCGCGAACGCGGCAGAACGTGGTCCAGCGTCAGCTCGCCGGCATTGAGCACGATCCCGCAGTACTGGCACGCATTCCGGTCGCGCAGCAGGATGTTCTTGCGCGAAAGAGCGCGGGTCTGGTGAGGAATGCGGCGGTATTCGAGCAAGCGGATCACCGAAGGCATGGCGATGCGCGTGCGCGCGGCATGGAGTATCGCGCCTTGCTCTTCTTCCGTGCGCGCCACGCCCTTCAGCACCAGCACGAGGGCACGCCGCGCGCCGCAGATGTTGATGGGTTCGTAGGAGGCATTGAGCACCAGTACGGGACGCTGCATGCTGGTGGGCTGGGCAATGCGCAGGTCCTTGGGGCCCTGCGGTACGGAGGCATGCGGCAGGTGCGCGTTGGTGGCGTGCTTGGTTTTGCGCGTGTGGACCATGGTTTTTGCCAGCGACATCTCGACCCCTCTTCACCCTGTTGAACTAAACCTGTAACTCCGATCCTTCCGTGGCAGCCGACGCCGGCCCGCCCTCCAGCCATTCGACGGTTTTCCCGAAGGAACCGTCAGCGTCCCACTGCGCAACGCCCTCGCGCTGGGCCCGGGCCACGGTCGCCACCCAAACGGAAGCCGCCCCGCCCGCCAGCAGCGCGGTGCTCGTGGCCCGTGCCGTCGCGCCTGTGGTATAGATATCGTCCACCAGAAGCACATGCTTGCCGCGGATGCGGCTGGGATGGGGCACGCCAAAGGCGCCGCGCAGATTCTGCCGGCGCTGCCGTGGCGTCAGGCTGGCCTGGCTTTCCGTCCAGCGGATGCGTGCCAGGGCGCCGGACGCGAACACCCATTGCCGCTCCGGGGACAGCCGGCGCAATTCGCGGGTCAGGGAACGAGCGATCAACGAGGCGTGATTGAAGCCGCGCTCCCGGCGCTTGCTGCTGTGCAGCGGCACGGGAACCACCACCAGGGCAGGAGGAAGATCTTGGGCGGACGCTACCGTTTGCGCCAGGCGCTTGCCCAGCGGCTGGGCCAGCGGCGTGATACCGCTGTACTTGAACAGATGGATCAGTCCCCGGAGTTCGTTCTCGTACACCCCATAGCCGATGGCCCGCACAAAGGCCGGAGGCGCGAGGCGGCAGGGCTGGCATAGCCGGTCGCTCGGCGGGCGAAGGTCTCCGGTAGAGAAGCTGGCGACCCCCAGGTCTTCACCGCAACGCTGGCATAGGATTCCGGTCTGGGGATGCAGGCGTTCGAGACAAGGGGCGCAAACGGGTGCGCTGGAAAAGCGGAGAAGAGGGGTGGTGCAGAGCAGGCAGGGCGCAGGGTACAGGGTGCAGATCAGCGCGTCGGACATGGAACGCAGGGGACTTCGTAAGAAACGTGCCGCCGCGCGCCAGGATAAAGCCTCAGCAGCGGGAGCTGCTGGATGCGCATGGGCCAGAGAAGTCTGACTGCGGAAGACGCACCTCGTCCCTTCGGAGCGTTCAGGCTGCCAATGCCGGGCCCCGATGGCTTCGAGTATAGGGCAAGGCCGCTGAATGCGCCATGATGATTATGGCCGGTTGGAAAGCGTACCGGCAAAGGCACGCGGCGGACTCTTCGTGCGTCTCAACAAGGAGAGCGGGGGCATTTCCGCCTGGAGGGAAGTATACGATGTCGCCGGTGTTTCAGTTGGTAGGGCCACACCGCGTGGTGGAGATCTTCGGGGTCAGGCTGGTCGGCGTCGATCCGGAGAATGGCAAGAAGTTAGTGTTTTCGATTGTTTTCGTCCTGATCATGTGGGTGATCAGCAAGCTGCTTCGGGCGCTGGCGCGGGCCATCACCTCCCGCGGGCGGAAGGCCAAGATCGTCTTCTGGACCCGCCAAGGCGTGAACCTGATCATCACCGTGCTGACGCTGATCGGCCTGGTCTCCATCTGGTTCGACAATCCGGCGCGCCTGGCCACGGCCGCCGGACTGATCGGTGCTGGCCTGGCCTTCGCCCTGCAGCAGCCGGTGGCCTGCGTGGCCGGGTATGTCACCATCCTGCGCAGCAAGACCTTTAACGTGGGTGACCGCATCACCATGGGCGGAGTTCGCGGCGATGTGATCGCGCTCTCCTTTATCCAGACCACCGTAATGGAGATCGGCGAGCCGCCTTCCATCCAGGACGCGGCGCCGGCCATGTGGGTCAAGAGCTGGCAGTACTCCGGGCGCATCGTCACCATCTCCAACGCCAAAATCTTCTCGGACCCGGTCTACAACTTCACCCGTGAGTTCCCCTACATCTGGGAAGAGATGTCTCTTCCGGTGGAGTACGGGGCCAAGCGCGCCGAAGCGGAGAAGGCCCTACTGGACGCGGCGCGCAGGCACACGGTGAAAATCAGCGAACTGGCGGAGCCGGCCCTGCAGGAGCTGGAGCGGCGCTATTTCGTCAAGCGCTCAGAGCTTGAGCCGCGCGTATTCTGGCGGCTGACCGATAACTGGCTGGAGATGTCGGTGCGCTTTCTTTGCCTGGAAACAGGCATTCGCGATCTGAAGGACAAGATGAGCCGTGACATCCTGGCCGGGTTGGACAAGGCCGGCATTGGCATCGCTTCCGCTACTTATGACGTGGTGGGCATGCCGCCGCTGCGGGTGCAGATTGAGCCGCCTGCGGGCGCCCAGGGCCAGCAGGGCACTGGCCAGGACCCGCAGGCCGCGAACGACGGAGCGTCAGTCGGAAGCTAGCTGCCCGGCTGCTTCAGCGTGCCGCGCTGCGGCGGTTCTCGGCTGCTTGCCCATCAGCGTGGCGAACACGCCGAAGAGCACCAGGGCCGTGCCCGCCCACTCGACGCCGCTCATGCGCTCCCCGGCGAACACGCTGCCGATCGCCAAGGCGACCACCGGGTTCACGTAGGCATAGCTGGACACCCGCGTGGTCGATTCGTGGTGGAGCAGCCAGGTATATGCGGTAAAGGCCAGGATGGAAGCAGCAAGCACCAGGTACAGAAAGGACCCGAGTGTGTGCCAGTGCCACGCCTGTGCCGCGGCAGGCAGGCGAGGGAGCTCGCCCGCCGCAGCGGAGGCAGCGAAGAGCACGACGCCGCCAAGCAGCATCTGCACCCCGGCGCGCAAAGGCTGATTCCGCGGGAGCGTCAGCTTGCGGCTCCATAGCGAGGCGACGGAAAAGCACAGCGTCCCCAGCACCAATACGCCGGCTGCCTCCTCCATGCCGACCCCGGCTCCCGGCCCAAACATGGAAGATCGCGACAGCAGCACCACCCCGCTGACGCCCAGAAGAATGCCGCCAAAGGTGGCCACAGTGAGACGCTGCGTATGAAAAACCAGCCACTCGCCGAGAAAGACCCACACCGGCACCATAGCGGTCAGCACTGCGGCCAGGCCGGAGTTGATGCGCTGCTCCGCCCAGAAGAGGCAGGCGTAGTTTCCGCCAAACATCACCAGACCCATCAGGGCGGAATCCCGCCATTCGCGCCGTGTCAGGCGTGGGCCGCCGCGCAGCCGCGCCCATCCATAGAGCGCGAGCCCGGCCAGCACGAAACGAAAGGCCGCGGAGAAGAAGGGTGGCGTAACCGCGACGATGTCCCGGATGGCCAGAAACGATCCGCCCCACAAGCCGTAAATGGCGGCATAGGCAAGCACACGCTGGCTGGTGCGGGTGTGCGGCTGGCTGGGCGGCATATCGTCACTATAGCCGGTTGCGATCGCGACAGAGCCGGTGGGACCGCTCCTCCACCACGACCAGTCCAGGGACAGGCTCGTGGGGAGAGTATGCTGCCGGAGTGCTGGAAGGAAAGCGGCGGATGAACGGCAAATATCGGCGGCTGATCTTTAATGTCCTGCTTTTACTTGCTGCGTCGAAACTTTGGGCGCAGGGACCTCCCTTCCAGATCGACGATCCGGTGCCGGTGGACTTGCACCACTACGAGTTCTACATTTTCGGCAGCACAGACGGGACCCCGGCGGAAACCGATGCAACGGGACCGGCTTTTGAGTTCAACTGGGGCGCCATTCCCAGGGTCCAATTGCACACCATCCTGCCCTGGGGTTCAATTCACCCATCGAACAATCCCGTCTATCTACCCGCCGGGACAGGCGCCAGCGCGTTCGGCCTGATCGATATGGAACTGGGCGCGAAGATCGCCTTCATCAAGGAGAGCAGGTACATTCCTCAGATCGGCACTTTTACCATGTTCGAACTGCCAACCGGCAACTCGGACAAGGGACTCGGTGTGGGGAAGGTCTGGTACAGGGTCCCCCTCTGGCTGCAAAAGAATGTTGGACACTGGCTGCTGGATGGCGGTGCCGGGGAAACCGTCGTTCCGCAGACGGGGTACCGCGACTTCCCATACGGCGGATTTCTCTTGAAGTACACGTTTGGCGAGCGGCTTGAGCTAGGCGGCGAGATGTTCGCTCATGGGCGCGAGGGCTTTGCGACGCCGCAGACCGAGTCTTCGGCAATGATCGACATCGGTGGCTACTACCATTTCAAGCATCACCCGGGCGAAGAGTTTCTGTTTTGCTATGGCCACTCCGTTGCGGGCCAGACGGAAAACTATGCCTATGCCGGCATGTACTGGACCTGGGGGAAGGATAAGACATCGTCGGCAAGTGATGCCCGATGGCCGGGGCCCATGGGGACATTGGGATTGCAATAACGCAAGCTGGTGCCGCTTCCGCGGCTGACCCGGGAGGGATGGAAAGGATAAGCGCCGCAGGTGAAAGTGCCGGGTGTAGACTTCCGATACCCGCCCGGAGGTGGTATGGACCTAGCCGAGAATTACATTCCTGCACCGGCCGGCGCTTCCGAGGAAGCGGACGAGCCGTTGGCCATGCTGCAGCAGATCGCGCGGCTGCAGGCATTGCTCGAAGCGTCGCGACAGGTGCATGGCACGATTTCGCTCCATGGCGTGCTGATGACGGCGCTGCGGATCGCCGTACGCGAGCTGGAAGTGGACGGGGCGGCGGTCACCTCGCCGCGCCTGCAATACGGCACCATGCCGCCCGAGCCCTGGACCGGCTGCTCCTCCTTTCCATTGCAGGGCGCGAATGGCACCTCCGTGGGAGACATGGTCATCGCCTGCACGCGCCCGCTGAGCATGTCGGAGCAGGATTTTCTCGAAGGGCTGGCGCTGCAAACCGCGGTTGCGGTGCAAAATGCGCGCTTTCACGAGCGCGACGTGGAGTGGGCGCGGGTGCAGCAGGACCTGGATGCCGCCCGGGCGCTGCAGCGCAGCCTGCTTCCGGCCCGCATGCCGGAGGTCCCGGGCTACGGGCTGGCACTCCGCTCCACAACATGCTTTGAAGTGGGGGGAGACTATGCCGATATCCTTTCTCTGCCAAGCGGCGCACAGACCATCATCGTGGCCGACGTGGCAGGTAAGGGACTGGCTTCGGCCATCGTCAGCACCGCGTTTCGCGCGGCCTTTCGGGCCATGGCGCTGGCCGAGCTGCCTTTGGCGGAGATTGCGGTACGCATGAACCAACAGCACTGGAGCGAGGGCGCCGAAGCCCGGCGGAAGTATGTGACTGCCATCCTGGTGCGGCTGGATCCGGGAGCGAACACGCTTGAGGTCGTCAACGCGGGACATAACCCGGGCATGCTGATTCTGTCGAAGGCCGAGTCCGAAAGCACGTCCAATGGCGACGACACCGTCTGCATGCTGCAGGCCAGCGGTCCGCCGATCGGCATGCTGCCGGGCATGGAGTACACAGCGGAAACTCACCCCTTTCCTCCGGGCTCGCGTCTACTGCTTTACAGCGACGGTTTGACGGAAGTTTTCGACTCCGGCGACGAGGAGTTCGGCGAAGAACGGCTGCTGGACTGCTACCGCGCCTGCCACGATTGCGATTGTGAGACCGCTTTGGGAAGGCTGTGGCAGGCGGTCGCCGATTTCTCTGGTGGCACCCCGCAGGCGGATGATATGACAGCATTGGCTGTCTGCCGCTGGCCCTGTGCGGACTCTCACCGCGGAGCTCAGGAGGGTGATTGGAATTGAGCGAGCAAACATGTGTCGAAGTGAAACTGCCCTCTCGCATGGGATACGAGAAGGTGGCCATGAGCACGGCAGCCAGTGTTGCCAAGCTCATGGGCTTCACGGAAGACCGGGTAGAAGATCTCAAGACCGCGATTGCCGAGGCCTGCATCAATGCCATCGAGCATGGGAATCACCTCGATGACCAGCTTTCCGTCGGCGTGTTTCTCTCCGTGGACGACGAACGGCTCGAAGTACGCGTGGTGGACGAAGGGTCCGGCATGGACCATCGCCCCGCGCTGCCCGATATCGATCGCAAAATGCTGGGCGATGAAGATCCACGCGGTATGGGGATGTTTCTGATCCAGGCGCTGGTGGATGAAGCAGAATGGGTTCCGGGCTCAGATACGGGCAAGAGCTATGCCCGTCTCATGATTCGCTTGAAGAAGGAGAGACGCTGAGATGCAAACGGAAACCAAGGCTGTCGTCGAGATGGTAAAAGACCGGGCCGAGATGCCGATGGCAGTGCTCCGTTTTTCCGGGGACATCTCCTCCACCTCGCGCGATGCGGTGCTGGGCACCTATAGCCGTCTCGATCGCAACAATGCGCGGGCCGTGCTGCTCGATTTTTCCAAGGTGGATTACATCAACTCCAGCGGGATTGCGCTTGTGATCCAGCTAATGATCGAGGCCAGGAAGGCGGGACAGTGTGTGTCGGTTTTCGGACTCACACCGCATTTCCAGAAGGTTTTCACCATGGTGGGCATCACCAAGTACGCCAGCCTCCACCCGGATGAAATGTCGGCCAGGGCCTCTGCGGCAGCCGCGGCTTAGGGCCTCGAAGAACCATGGTGGCGAGTCGCACTCAACCCCTCTCGGCGGCCGCCATTCTGTTTCTACTCCTGGGCATCCTGTCCACAGCAAATGTGCCCGGAGCCCGGGCACAGGTATTCAACCTTCAAAAACAACGCGAGCCCGTTACCTCGCTGACGGGTAAGTGGCGTTTTCATCCGGGGGACTCGCCCGACCTGCTGGGGAAGACCGCAGGCACGGCCAGAGGCGTTCCGCTCTGGGCCCAACCGGGATTCGACGACTCTAAGTGGGCACTGCTGCGCTCGGATCAGGGCTGGAACCAGCAGGGCTATCCGACGCTGAGCGGAGTGGCCTGGTACAGATTCCAGGTGATCGTCGGCCCGGGAGTTTCGTCCTTCCTGATTGCGCTGCCTTACATCGAGTCCACCTACGAACTCTACGCAAACGGGCGAGCGATCGCACAGGTCGGCAACATGCCGCCAGACGCGCGGAGGATCGTAGGGGGCAGGCGCCTTTTCACCGTGCCTGCACAGGCAATGCCACAGCCGCATCCTGTATGGCTAGCGCTTCGGGTGTGGCGGCAATCTCACCTGCGGGTCGCCGCGGCAGGTGGTCCGCATGGCGCGCCATACGCCGGACATTCGCCAGCCATCAACGTCTGGTTCGAGAACCATAAGCGAGATGACCTGTTCCAGCTCGGTGGCCAATACACGGTGTACGTTATCGAGGTGCTTGCAGGCCTGGCCAGTCTGCTGCTTTATCTGCTGCGCCGCACCGAGAGAATGTATCTCTGGTTTGGGATCATGTGCCTGCTCCCAGCCAACTTCCTGCCCTGGCTCGTTCTGGCGCATATGGGTGTGCCGTTGGTTTGGGGAGCTGCCTTGATGGCGGTCCTCCGATTCCTGGAGTTCATCACGGCCGCGCTCTTCTACCTGGCATTCGTGAAAATGCGGCCAAGGCCATCGATATACATCATCTTCCCCGCTTCACTGCTCATCCTGTTCGGGTATTTTCTGTACGTCGGTGTACGTCCGGTGGCGGCCTTTGCGGCGTGTGACTGGGCGGGAGTCAGCATCTACAGCGTTTCGGTGGTTATGCTGATGGCGCAGGCCTGGCGCGCTGAAAAGCCGGATGCCCGACTCCTTTTCTGGCCGGTGACGCTGTTCATTGCGCTGGTCTGGCTTTCTTCCACGGATTGGCTCTTGCATGCGCTCGAAAAAGATGTGGTTGCAGCATTCGATTTCAGTGCCCTGACACTCTTCTCGAGTCCGTTCCCCGTGACGCTGGACGACCTTACGAATCTCATCTGGTACCTCGGCATCTCCGGTGTCCTGATCTGCCGCTTCGCTCGCATCAGCAAGGAAGAGGAGAGGCTCTCCGCTTCGCTCACCGCCGCGCGGCATGTGCAGCAGCGGCTGGTGCCGGCGGAGTTGCCGAGGCTTTCCGGGTTCCATACCGAAGCCGCGTATCTTTCTGCCGAGGAGGTCGGCGGCGACTTCTACCAGGTGATTGCGCAAGGGGACGCCGGGCTGCTGGTGGTGATCGGGGACGTGAGCGGAAAGGGGCTCCAGGCCGCCATGCTGGGCACCGTAGCTGTGGGTGCAATCCGTTCGCTAGCACAGGAGGAACTGGAACCTGCCATGCTGCTGACGCGACTGAATCAGCAACTCGTGCCGACGACGGAAGACAGCTTCATCACCTGCCTGTGCGTCCATATCTCGCGCGAAGGCGTCCTCACGGTCGCCAATGCCGGCCATCTTCCGCCCTATGTGGATGGGGAAGAGCTCGCCTGTCCGTCGGACCTGCCGCTGGGCGTGCTACCCGACTTTCCCTACGAGCAATGCCGCTCGGTGCTTCTGCCGGACCAGCGGGTCACCTTCATGTCCGATGGCGTGATCGAGGCCCGCGGTAAGGACGGCGAGCTCTTCGGCTTTGAGCGCGCACGCAGGACAAGCCGGATGTCTGCCCAGGAGATTGCCGAGTCAGCGCAACGCTTTGGCCAGCAGGACGATATCACCGTATTGACGCTGGACTGGACTGGAGCGGTCGCCAGTGTTGTCTAGAGATAGCACTGCTAACTTTGCCGGAACCCCATCTACCCGTGCGCCCAGGGGATAGCGGCCGATATTCGTAACAGTCAGTGGGCTTCTGCGGTAGTGGCCCCGGGTAGCTCGGTCGCTTCCGCGCCGAACTTGCGGTAGTCGTCGTAGCGGATCGCAAGGTTCGCGTGGAAGCCTACAAACACCATCGCCTTGCCGTCGAAGTGCCCGACCATGGCTGTCGGAAGCCAGACCTCGTTGTGCACCAGCCCTTGGCGGAACGAGAACGTGCTGCCCTTTTCAAGCACGGCGAGCACGCCCCAGCCGATGTGCAGATTGCTGTCGAACACCGCGTCCATGTGGGACACTTCCCGCGCCGCCTCATCCACCCACACCGTGCCGCGGACACGCTTGATCGCGTCTTCGTTGCGGCCGCTGGTCTTGGCATGCGGATCGCCGACAAAATCTACCGCGATAGTGCTCCGGCCGCCCTCCATGACGCGCCGCGGATGCGAAAAGGTCACGATCTGCAACAGGCGGGAGACGGAGATCTCGTCGCGGTCCGCGAGGCCTTCGGGCGCGCTGGCGTACTTCTTCGCTTCGCGGGTAGCGCGTTCCTGCTCCTTCTTCGCCTCGTCCGCGCTCAGCGGCTTGCCGTCGCGGCCGATCAGCTCCTGGATCTGGTGTCCGCGCACAAAGAAGACGTACTTCTCCTTGCTGTCATACCGGCGCACCTTGCCCTTGTTGTCGACCACGGTAAGAGTCTGGACCTCGTGGTAGGTGTAATCTTCGCGGACGCGGTCGAGCTGCGCCTGGTGCGCTTCGACCTGGCGCAGAAGCGTGGTCACGTCCGGCGGGCCGGGATCACTGGCCGGGCTGGCCTGCAACGGGCATGCGCCGGCCAGCGCGCATAGCAGCCAGCGGGCCGCTGCTATACGGGGAGAAGCGGCCTTCAGCATGAACGTCGGGGCAGGGAGCAGAGCAGCATGGCCGTAATGACCGTTTAACGAGCGGGAACGAGGCGCAGGTTGCGATGGGTCGCCGCGGTGGCGCCGGGCGCCAGGAGCACGCGACCATGCTGTCCGCGGCCGGCACGCGGTCGCCGACCACGCAGACGCAGCGAGGGGTGAATCGGCTTCTGCGCCACGGCAACCCGGCCCGCAGCGGCCACGCCCTGTGACATGGTCTGAATCGGCGCGTGTGCAGGCCGGAACTCCGGACGCTGATGGGCGCCGTAGTACTCAAGGCCAGCGATGGAGAACAGCGCGACTGCGGCCAGGCACAGCACTGGCTTCATGTGCTGCGGGGCGGTGGCGCGGCGCAGCCATGACGGCCGCTCCATCCGCGCGTAGGCGAGCTGTGCCAGCATGCGGCGCTCCAGCCCCGGCCGAGGGCGCTCCTGCGCCAAGAGCGCGAGTGTCTCGTCCAATTGCGACGGTTCTTCCTCTGGGCGACGGGCAGGCAGGGCGCTCATCGCGAAGCCTCCTGCTCTAGCGAGCTGTGCCCGTCCGCTTGCGTGCGCGGCTGCGCCTTGGCTGTAGCCGAGCGTGCCCCGGCCGCTGCGGGATCCACCTTCGCCAGCATCGCGGCAAGGGCGCGGCGCGCCCGGAAGAGGCGCGAGCGCACGGTGGATTCCGTCGTTTTCAAAACGGTGGCAATTTCGGTCGAACTCAGCTCTTCGATTGCCGAAAGCAGCAGCACCTCGCGTTCCTTGCGCGGGAGCTCGTCAATCATGCCGAGGACGCGTGCATGGCGCTGGGCCGCGATCAGCGCCGTATCGGCGCTCATTCCGTTTGCCGGCAGGATGCGGACCAGGTCCGCGATGTCCTCATTCTCGGGCCGCGTCTTGCTGCGGCGCTTGCGGTCCAGCACCAAATTCCAGGTGATGCGTACCAGCCACACGCGCGCGTCGCGAATCTCGGGCAGGCGGTTGCGATGGCGCAGCACGCGCAGAAAGGTCTCCTGCACCATATCCTCGGCTTCGGCGGCATTCCGCACCACGGAGAAGGCCACGCGATACAGGGTCTGAGAGTACTCGTGCACCAGCGCGGTTATAGCCGCATCCACGTCCGCGGAGGTAGTCTCTTGTGCTCCGGATCTCTCCGGCAGCGGGGCCGCCAGGGGGTCCGGAGAGAGGAAACCGGCGAGTTGTCCTTCGTAGGTGCTCATGGAAGCTTCGTCGTATAGACGCGGCATGGTGGGTAAGCGCTCACTTGCCTTGCATTCTAGTGCGCCAGCGCGCAGCTCCGCCAAAGAAAAAGGGCCTGCCCGGAGAGTGACACTCGGAGCAGGCCCGTGCTGGTCGGCCGTGTTCGCGGAAGTTCCTACTTGCCGCCAGCCAATCTCTGCGTGGCGATTTCGGCTACCGGCGAGTTCTTGTCCTTATCTTTCAGGCTGGTGTAGATCTTTTTCGCTTCGGCAGGATTGGTGGCCTCGTACATGGCGGCAAGCTGCAGTTGCGCCGTGCCCGCCGGTACGGCTGTAGTGGGCTTGTTGATCAGCTCCTGGTAGAGCTTTACCGCATCGGAGGTCCGGCCGGATTGGGCCAGCAGATTCGCCAACGCCAACTTCGCCAGAGAAGCGATGTTGCTGTTATGAGCGCTGGCGGTCTTGCGCAGCTCCGCTTCCGCCTGAGCGGTCTGGCCCATGTCGGCATAGGTCAATCCGGCGAAGTAGCGGGCGTTTTCCCCGGCTTCCAGGCTGCCGTATTTGTTCGCGACTTCCACAAACTGCGGGTTGGCGGCCCGGGCGCGTTCTGCGGCATCCTTGAAGGTCTTCATGCCCGGAGGGGCCGGCTGGGCGGGATCGGCAATCGGCGCGCTGTAGGTGCTCATGGCGGCGCCGAACGCGTTTGCGGCTGCGGTCTGTCTCTGGCTGTACAGCACGGCGGCAGCAACCAGAATGATAATGAGCGCCACGATCAGCAGGGCGATACGCAGCACTTTGCCGCGGTTTGCCGCGACCCAGTCCAGCCCGGTCTGTGTGGTGAGAGCAAAGGCGTCGCCTTGCTGGAGCGCGTGACGAGTTTGTGTGTCCAAGAGAAAGTCCTTGCTGCGCCGAGAAAGCGTCCTTGCTGCGAGCCAGAGTTCTCGGCCACGGCTCCGGAGACAACCCCCGGGCGGGCAGAGAACCCTAGTCTGGATTTCAGGGCGTTAGATGGATGAAGTATAGCAAAAAAGGCATCCGGAGCCGGATGCCTTTGGGTTGAGCTGTGTTCTTCAATTGGGTTTGTGGCGACTGGTGCACGGAAGCGTAGCTGCCGGCGCCCCGGACGGCAGTAGCGCCGGAAGGCCTAGGCTGCGCGCCCAGGCGCCTCCAACTCACCATTCTCCACCTTCTCCTGGCACACGATGCAGTAAGGGGTCCAGGGCAGCGCTTCCAGGCGCTTGGCCCCGATCGTCTCGCCGCAGTGCGTGCATTCGCCGAACGTGCCCTCTTCCAGGCGGTTCAGCGCTTCCCGCACGAGGCGCAGCTGCGCATGCCCGTTGGTGCCCTGGCTGAAAAGCAACTCTTTCTGGTACGAGGCTACGGCCTGGTCGGCCACATCCTGGGTTTCGTCCGCTGCGGATTCACGGCCCTGCGCGACGGCCGAAAGCATCGACCGCTCTAGAAGCTGTTGCTGTTGGCGGAGCTTTTCCTCAAAGCTGCGCGGGGTAGCACGGGGGGTTTTGGGGGGCACGGAACCATACACTCCTTCGAACATCGGGTTAAGCTTTGCAACTGTAGGACGCAGGAAGTGGAGAAACATTTGTTTCTTTTTTGTAAGCAACTTAGGTTTTTTGCACACCGTCGAACAAGCCGGCTCTTTCACTGCCTTGCTGTCCCGGGCAGGGAGGGATAGGCTGGTACTGCCATGTATGAGAACTTCGAGGTTGTCGATCGCTGGACCGGAGAAACTTTGCACTGCAAGTGGCGGGCGAACATTGTGGCCATTGCGACACGCCACGCCGACGCGATCGATATCCGCTTCGACGTGAACGAACGCCCGGTCTGGATCGCGCTGCCGGCGCAGGCCTGGGTGGAGCAGAAGCGCCGCAGCGGTCACGTGATCACGGATCGCCTGGCTGCGCAGGTCGCCGGCCGCTTTCTGAAACAGGCCATCTCCGACGGCTACGATAACGGCCGCGAGATCTACGCCATGAGCACGGAAGAAGTGCTGGAACAGCTCGACGCCGTGCTGCGTGAAGCCGGTAACACCGCATCGCTCCCGGTGCTCCCGGTAGTCGCGGATCCGATCCAGCAGACCTTCACCTCCTAACGCCTTCCTCCTCTCCCGTGCTGCGAGCACCGAGGGCCCAGGTTTGCGCCTGCGTTGCGGCTAATTCCTGTTTCCATCGAACAATGCTAAGCCTGAACCCAAGGGAGCGCTCGGGATTTTTGCCACGTAGCCGCGCCGGATGTAACAATGGTCGGTTTTGGGCCGCATGGCCGGCTGAAAAAAGAGGTGGGTATGGGCGCGGTGACCGCGAGCAAGCTTCCGAATACTTTGGCGGAGGGACCGCATGTCCACCGCAACCTTTCGACCCCGCAGTTGGTAGAAGCGGCGATCGCCCGTGGCGAGGCCCGTCTAGCCTCAAACGGCGCCCTGGTTGCGCTCACCGGGGCACGCACCGGCCGCTCCCCGCGGGATAAGTTCATCGTGAAGGATGCCATCACTGCGGACCGGGTGCATTGGGGTAAGGTCAACCAGCCGTTTGACTCCGCCAAGTTCGAAGCGCTGCTGGAGCGCGTGGTGGCGCACATGCGGGAGCGCGATCTTTATGTCCTCGATCTATTTGCCGGGGCGGATACCCGGTACCAGCTGCCCATCCAGATCATCGCCGAATACGCGTGGCACTCGCTGTTTGTAAAACAGCTTTTCATCCGGCCTTCCTCGGAGGAACTGAAACAACACGTTGCAGAGTTCACCGTCATTGCCGCACCCGAATTTGAAGCCGTGCCGGAGCGCGATGGCACTACCTCCAGCACCTTCATCATCACTGACTTCACACGCAAGGTGGTGCTGATCGGCGGGACAAAGTATGCCGGGGAGATGAAGAAGTCCATCTTCGGCGTGATGAATTTCCTGCTGCCGGAGCGCGACGTGCTGCCCATGCACTGTTCCGCGAATGTGGGCACCGATGGCTCGACCGCACTCTTTTTCGGTCTCTCCGGTACGGGCAAGACGACGCTGTCTGCCGACCCGCAACGCCGTCTGATTGGCGACGACGAACACGGCTGGAGCCCGACTGGAGTCTTCAATTTCGAGGGCGGCTGCTATGCCAAATGTGTCGATCTGTCCGAAGAGAAAGAGCCCCAGATCTTTCACGCTATCCGCTTCGGCGCCGTGCTGGAGAACGTGGTCATCGATGCACGGAGTGGCGACCCCGATTACGCGGACATTCGCTACACCGAGAACACACGCGCTGCTTATCCGGTGGAATACATCCAGAACGCGGTGATTCCCGGCGTGGGCGGCCAGCCGAAGAACGTGCTTTTCCTGGCGGCTGATGCGTTCGGCGTTCTGCCCCCGATCGCACGCCTCACACCGGAGCAGGCCATGTACTACTTCCTGTCCGGCTACACCGCCAAGCTGGCAGGCACCGAGGCCGGCCTCGGCTCCGAGCCAGTGCCGGAGTTCTCTACCTGCTTTGCTTCGCCATTCCTTCCGCTCGCCCCCAAGGTGTACGCCGATATGCTGGGCGAGCGATTGCGGCAGCACGGCGCACAATGCTGGCTGGTCAACACAGGGTGGACCGGGGGCGCCTTTGGCGTGGGCCGGCGCATGAGCCTGCCCCATACGCGTGCGCTCGTCACCGCAACCCTCGACGGCAGCCTGCGCGATGTGCAGTACGTCACCGAGCCCTCCTTCGGGCTTAGCATTCCCACCAGTTGTCCGGGCGTGCCCAGCGAGTTGCTCAATCCGCGAAACGCGTGGGCTGACAAGGCTGCGTATGACCGTCAGGCTGCGGACCTGGCGCGCAAGTTCCAGGAGAACTTCCGCAAGTTCGACGCCAGCGACGCGGTGCGCGCGGCGGGACCCCGGACCAGCTAGGCATGTTCGCGAGAAAGCTGCGCATCGAGTACGTCTCCGAAGCCGGTGCGCCGCAACTCTGTCCAGTGGCGTGGATCGACAACTTCGCCATGCGCAATTTCACCAACGACGCTATCTTTGACGACACCCTGCCGGCCGGCAACGGTGCGCTGGAAGTTGGCTTTCGCGTGCCGGTGCCCGCGCTGGCCAGCGCGATGGAGGAGTGGTTTCGCCGCAAGGGCTACTTGAAAGCCGGCGATCGCCTGGTCGTCACCGAACTGCAACGGCCACTGTAGCTGAGCCTTGGCTACAGAGTTTCGCGACCAGCAAAGCCGCGGCTACGGTGCTTCTGTTTTGGTGCCGCTGATGGAAAGCTTCTCCGTCACGCCGCCGTCTGTTTCTCCCGGCTGGCCGCCGCCGACGAAGACGGTGTAATCACCGGGGCGAACCGAGCGATGGCCCGCGGCGTCGACAGTACTGAGTTCCCGGGCACCAAAGGTGAGCGTGACCGGCTGACTCTCTCCGGCGCGGAGGTGCACGCGGCGGAAGGCTGCGAGAGCGCGCAGGGGAGATCCTTGCGTGTCCGAGGGCGGCGTGATGTAGAGCTCCGCCACTTCGTCGCCTTCGCGTTCGGAGCTATTGGTTACCCTTACGGTCACAGAAGCACCGTCGTGCTCGCCCAGGCTTTCGGCGGACACCGACTTTGTCGAGGCGCCGGTTTCGGGCGCGCTGTACCCGAATTTTGCGTAGCTCAGGCCGTAGCCGAAACCATAGAGCGGCTTGCCCGAGAAGTAGCGGTAGGTGCGCTTCGCCATCGAGTAATCGTCAAACGGAGGAAGCTGCGCGGTGGACGCATAGAAGGTCACCGGCAGCCGGCCCGCCGGATTGTTCTCGCCGGAAAGCGTATCCGCAATGGCCTGCCCGCCCGATTCGCCCGGATACCATGCTTCGAGTATGGCGTTGGCGTGCTCCTGTGCCCAGGTCACGGCCAGCGCGGACCCGTTCATCAGCACAACCACCAATGGCTTGCCCGTCCCGGCCACCGCTTCGAGCAGCTTCTGCTGGGCACGCGGAAGGCCGATATCCGTGCGGTCGCCGCCCAGGAATCCGGGAACATCGATGGGCATCTCTTCGCCTTCGAGGTTGGCGGTCAGGCCCACACACGCCACCACCACGTCCGCTGCTTTCGCCGCTGCCACGGCTTGCTCGCGTAGCGCATCCACCGGGGGCTTCCACTGCAGAGCAAGCGCGGCGCCGCGTGCCGAGCCGGTGTGCACATATTCCACCTGGAAGGGGTGGGAGTGCATATTATCGAAGTGGAGCGTAAAGGTGCGCGTATTGCGCGCCCGCGCCGTCTCGGGCGTCATCGCGTCATCGTAAACCGTCTTGCCGTCGAACATGACGCGCAGCTTCAATGCGTCCTTGCAGGGATAGCAATCGGGCAGTGCGAGGTCGAAGGCGTAGTCTCCCGCAGCCGGTGGGGTCAGGCTGCCAGTCCAGCGCGCGCTGAAATCCTGGCGGGTGATGCCGGGCGGGTTGGCGCCGCTCCAGTCGAAGTACACGTCGGGCACTGTGCTGGTTACAGATGGACCGCTGAAATCGGGGCTGTTGAACAACTCCATCCGGACTCCGTCCGCAGCAGCTTTTTCCCGGAGACTGGAATGCCTCTGGGGGCACCGGAAGGGACAGTTGTTCGACATAGGGCGCGCCCTGTGCCGTCACCACCTGATACTGCTTACGTAGTGCTGCATAAGGCGTGATGGGATGGCGCGGCGTGCCGTTGTAATTGCCTTCGAGCGCGGCCAGGGACGCGGCGTTCGGGCCAACGAGGGCGAGTTTCCTGACGCCGCTCTTGAAGGGCAGCGTGCCGTCGTTCTTCAGCAGCACCATGGCTTCGTGCGCCGCGCGAAGCGCCAGGGCGGCATTCGCGGGGGAGTTGATCTCGTTGGGCGAGATATTCGCGAAGGGCGCGCTTGATGCCGCTGGGCCGGGCGGCAGGCCCAGCTTGAATCGCGCCGTAAACAGCCGCTCGACGGAGCGGTTGATCTCGGCTTCGGTGATCAGGTTCTTTTGCACCGCTTCGACCAGGTGCTGGTACTCGTCGCCGCAGTCCATGTCGGTGCCGGCTTTCACCGCATCCGCCGCCGCATGGGCCAGGTCGGGCGCGTAATGATGCCCGCTCAGCTCGGAGATATTGCCGACGGCGCCGCAGTCCGAAGTGATGTAACCATTGAAGTGCCATATATCGCGGAGCCGGGTGTTCAGAAGCTTGCCGTTGGCGCAGGCAGGAATGCCGTCCACCGCGTTGTAGGCGCACATGATGGAATCGGCCTTCGCTTCGGTAATGGTGGCGCGGAAGGCAGGAAGGTAAGTGTCTTCAAAATCGTGCGGCGAAGGGTCGACGTTGAAGCGATGCCGGTCGCGCTCGGGCCCGCTGTGCACGGCATAGTGCTTGGGCGTCGAAATAGCAGCGTAGTACTTTGGGTCCGTACCCTGCACGCCTTCGACGAAGTTGACGCCCATGCGACCGGTGAGGAACGGATCTTCGCCGTACGTCTCCTGGCCGCGCCCCCAGCGCGGATCGCGGAAGATGTTGATGTTGGGCGACCAGAAGTCCAGCCCGTAGTAGATGTCGTGGTCCTTGTCGCGTCCCGACCGCGTTGTAATGCGCGCGGCCCTCGCGAGCGATGGTTTCGCCCTCCTGGTGCACCAGGTCCGTATCCCAGGTCGCGGCCATGCCGATGGCCTGCGGGAAGACCGTGGCGTACCCTGAGCGGGCTACACCGTGCAGGGCCTCGCTCCACCAGTCATAGGCAGGAATCCCGAGCCGCGGGATCGCAACTGCGTGATTCTGCATCTGCGAAACTTTCTCGGGGAGCGTCATGCGCCCGACCAGGTCGGACGCTCTTTGTTCCGGCGGCAGCGCAGGATTGAGGTACGGCGCTTGTTGCGCCACCAGCGCCGCGGGCGCGGAGACGCATGCGAGCGTAAAGGCGAGGGTGGAAAGACGTGCAGCAGGAGCGAATACGTGCATTGCGGGCGGCCCCTTCGTTATGTCGCCGCAAGTGTATCAGCGCCCCTCCCGCGAGCGAAGAGGACGGCTCAGATTGCAGAACCGGATGTGAGCTCGTGCCCTTCACAGAAAAGCGGGGCCAACGCATACCGGGCGATGCTGCATCTTCCCATGCTGCACAATCCATCGCCCGTCAGGATTTGACTTCTCATGCCCTCGCGCTCCCGCTCGTGTCTTTTTTCGCATCGTGCCATTCTGCTCTGCGTACTTATTTCCGCTCTCGGCACGGTGCATGGCGCCCTTGGTCAGGAGGCGCATGCGGCCGCCCAGAACCTCAGCATTCATCTCGATCCCGCTGCGACGCAGATTCACGTCACGGTCAAAGGCCTGGTCCACAATGTGCGCGCTACCTTTCCTCTGAAAGGTGGCGCGCTCGCGGAGGACCCGCAATCTGGCCTGGCGCAGGGCCAGGTCCTGGTGGACGCAACCGCGGGTCGGACCGGGAACACGACGACGGACCGCCGCATGCAATCGGAAGTGCTCGAAAGCGGACGCTACCCGGCCATTTTCTTCCACGCGGAGCACATCCACGGCTCCCTGCCGGCGCAGGACGGTGCCGCCGATCTGACCACGGATGGCGCCTTCAACATCCACGGAGCGGACCATCCGCTGTCCCTTCGTCTGCACGCAGAACGCCACGGCCGCGCACTGACGCTGACCACGCGCTTCACCATTCCGTACGTGGCCTGGGGCATGCGCGACCCCAGTACATGGCTGAACCGGTACAGCCGGCAGGCAGAGGTGGATGTAACTACGACGGGCACAATCGAGACGGTGTGGTCGCCGGGTGCCACGCCTGTGACTTCGGACGAGCCCTGATGGCAGCGCAATAGGAAATCCGGGCAGAGCACGAGTTTGTGTGAGAGGGAGAGGCCTGCGCGCGCGCAGTTGCAGGAAGGATGCGGCGCGCCCAAGAGCCGGCGCAGGCGCCCCGGCTCCCGGTGCAGCGCTACCGCATATTGAACGACTGTACGGCTTGGTACACGTAAATACAGATGATGGCCGCGGTTAACACGCAGGTGGCGCCGGCCATGATGCGTACGGCCGGTTGCACTTTGCGCACCTTTGCCAGAATCCGCTCCTGTTCCTGGCGTTCGTGCCCGGAGCAGTCGTCCAGAAACAGGCAATCCTCTTCGTAGCGGGTAAGTGTTCCTCGATATGCCAGGAGGGCCAGAGAGATCGTAGCGAGTCCGGCCCAAATGATCCACAACACAGTCAGTACGCTCATAGAGCACCTCGGCGTCGTTGTTCAGAGCCGGTCCCAGGTACCTTCGGCGGGGTCAGACGTGCAGCCAGGCTCGGGGTAGAGGGGCCGTTTGGTGCCGATCATAGTCCAGCTACTGTGGCTTTGGAAAGAGGGTTGCTGGAAGCGCGAGATGGAACCGGAAATGGACACGGGAGGTATCCTTCCTGCCGGAAATCTCATCCACCTTTCAGGATCCACCTCGGAGTGTATATGCACGTGTCTTTCAGAAGTCCGCGCCGCCGGACCTCTCTCGTTCGCCTGCTTGCCTGTCTCGGTTCGGCCGCTGCCTTGTCCATGATGATGGCCTGTGGCGGCAGCAGCAAGCCGGCGCCGCCCCCCACCAACAACACACCTAACTTCGCGACTACGGTTTTCATCGGCGACTCGCTCACGGCCGGGTTTCAGAATGGCTCGCTGCTTGACACCCAGCAGCCGCATGGGTACGCTGCGCTGCTGGCCGCACAGGCGAAATTCAACATCGTGCAGCCGCTGATCGCGCCACCTGGCGCTCCGGCCGTGCTCGAACTGGTAAGCCTCGGACCGCCACCGGTGATCCAGCAGACCTCCGGCACCAGCACCGGCCGGGATGATACCTCTGTACAGCCGACCGACCTCGCCGTGCCTGGCCACAAACTGCATGACCTCATCAATGCCGCACCCACGGCTGTCCCCACCACGGCGGAAGACATCATCACCAACCTGGTGCTCGGATTCCCGGTGGGCAACACGAATACGCAATTGCAGGAAGCCGTCGCACTCAAGCCGACTACATTAGTCGTCTGGATCGGCAATAACGACGCCCTCGATGCGGACGATTCCGGCAAGCCGAGCACCATGACGCCGCTCGCCGGCTTCACCGCGGACTTCACGCAGATGATGAACACGCTGCATACGCAGACTTCCGCCACATTGCTGGTTGCAAATATTCCGGATGTGACGATCATCCCGTACATGACGCCGGCCGCGGTGGTATTGCAGGAGTCCTCGGCCAGCAGTGGGCTCAGCACGGCACAGCTCAGCACCATTCTGGGCATCCAGCCCGCAAGCGCAACCTATGCCGGCGACTACGTGAACGCGCACGGGCTCGGTGAGGTGAAGTCCATACTCGATGCGATCTCGAAAGGGCAGACGGCCGGCCCCATCGATGATGCCGGGGTACTGACCGCGGCTGAAGTGGTGCAGGTACAGCAGCAGATCAGTCAATACAATCAGGTGATTGCGCAGCAAACAGCGGCCGTCGGCGGAACCCTGATCGATGTGCACGCCTTCTTCGACAACCTGAAGAGCGGAGTCACAATCAACAACTACAACGCGACTACCGCCTTCCTGGGCGGCCTTTTCAGCCTTGACGGAGAGCACCCGACCAATACCGGTTACGCGCTGCTGGCGAACTACTTCATCGACGCCATCAACACAGCGTTCAAGACCACGATCCCGGACGTGGATGCTTCCACGGTCGCTACCTCCGACCCCTACTTCGGCCCGAACATCAAGCCTGTGGGAAGCGCCACCGGCATCACCAGCACTGCGGCGGAGCGGACGCATTGGTTGCTGAATGCCTGGAGGACGCCGCTGGCCCACGCTCGCTAAGGGAGCTCGCTTCCTTGAACGTTCTGGTGCTGCAGGGCAGGGACGCAAGAACCTGCCCTGCAGTGCGCCTGGAGTCGAAGTTCGATCTCCGGTCCCCAGGCTGCGCGTGCAACCTCCCTGTGGCAAAGTGCCTCCATCTGTGTGCCGCGCGCGGGTCCGATGCACCAGTTCCGGAGCCGCGCCACATTTCAGAGTCCAGATCTCGATACCAGGAGCTGCAGATGACACTGCCAGCCAAAACCGCCAGCCGCCTGCTTGCAACGCTCGCCGTCGCCGCCGCGCTCACCACCGCCACGGCCTGCTTTCAGAAGCCCGCTCCACCGACTGACGAGCAGATCCGGGAAAACTCCGCGCAGGCCACGCGCGAACTGAAAGCCGGCGCCAAGGTGGCGGCAGAGAATGCCGGAACCGTCGCCAAGCAGGCGGCGAAGGGCCTGGGCGCGGTGGCCGCGGGCGTGCATGACGGGCTCAAGGGGGACAGCTCGGGCACCCGCGATGACGCCAACAGCGACCGCGTGGACATCAATTCTGCCTCCGAGATCCGGCTGGCGATGCTGCCCGGCATCAGCATTACCAAGGCGCACGACATCGCGCAGGGCCGGCCCTACAGTTCCACGCGCGCGCTGGTGCGAAAAGGGCTGCTCACCCGTCAGCAATACGACCGTATCGCCAACCGCATCACAGCCAGGTAGGCGCTCTTTCGTGGCTGGCGCCGCCGTACCGCGAGCCCGTTCCGAACCGCGAAATGGGCTCAACTTGCTACTGTGTTTGCACCCGATAGGCTTGTGCCTGCGTCAAACGAGGACTAAACTAGTCCTGTAGAGGAGAATCGATGGCCACCACAATCGCCGAACCAGTTTCCGCACCCGCAGCACCCGCAACATCGCCCCTTACCCTGACGCCCACCGCGGTCGCCAAGGTCCGCGAGATCATGGCAACCCAGGATCCGCTCCCGGCCGGTCTGCGCATTGGTGTTGTCGGCGGAGGATGCTCCGGCTTTCAGTACTCCATGTCGTTTGAAAACCAGCAGGGCATGATGGACAAGGTCTTCCGCTTCGACGACCTGAAGGTCTTTGTCGATGCCACCTCGCTGATGTACCTGAACGGCTGCGTGATCGACTACGTAGAAACACTCGAGGCGGCCGGCTTCAAATTTGATAACCCCAGTGTGAAGAGCACCTGCGGCTGCGGCTCGTCCTTCAGCGCGTAGAGGCTGGCTTTGTGTACCCGAAAGGCTCCGTCTGCGGAGCCTTTTGCATTGCCGCTTACCTCCCCGCGGGTGCGGGATCGGACGCGGGCTGTGCCGCGCGCAATCGGAAGGGATTGAAGTCTGTGTGCAGATCGAAGGCGTTCACCGCTTCGGAGCGCTTGAGCGCGTGCACCACGGCATACGTCAGCGGCGTCGCGAGCGTTTCGTAGACTACCTTCGCCACATAGGACGACAGGATCACGGCGCCAATGGTGCGCCACGGCGTTCCCCAGAAAGCGATCACGATCACCAGCGCGCTGTCTACAGCCTGCCCCGTGAGCGTGGAGCCGATGGTGCGCGTCCACAGCCAGCGCCCGCCGGTGAGCAGCTTCAGCTTGGCGAGCGTGTAGGAGTTGGTGAACTCGCCTGCCCAGTAGGCGATGAGGCTGGCGATGGCGAAGCGCGGCACCAGGCCGAAGACGATGGCGAAAGCCTGCTGGTTATGCCAGTCCGGTGCCGGGGGCAGGGCTACGGCAATCTGTCCGAAGACAGACAGCAGGCCCATCGCGAGAAAGCCCATCCAGATGGCGCGCCGTGAGGCAGCATAGCCATACACCTCGGTGAAGATGTCGCCGAAGATGTAGGTGATGGGGAAGAGAAGCTGCGCGCCGCTCAGTTTAAGCGGGCCCACCTGGCAGATCTTGGGACCGATCAGGTTGGAAACGAGCAGCACCACGACGAAGACAATGGTGAGCGTATCGAGGTACTTGAATCGTCGCATCGCTAGGTGGGTTATAGCAGAAGCGCGGCTGTGGCCCGGCGACTAGTGTGCGGGACGGGAGTGGGTGTTTGCCGCGATTGCGACAGCCGCACTCGCGCACGCTGCATTGCTGCTTCTTTGACACGCCCCGGAGCGCTTGCTACCCTCAAATGGTGCGAGTGCCCGCTCGCCTGCTCGTTCGAGCACCGCGTCCCCGTCGTCCAGTGGCCCAGGACACCGCCCTTTCACGGCGGTAACACGGGTTCGAATCCCGTCGGGGACGCCATTAGAATCAAACACTTACATCTTTCTCATCTACAGCGTAGGCCAAGCGTACGTCATAGAGCTTGTCGCAGCCTCAGAGCTCTTGTCGCTCTTGTCGTGGCGATCATCCGGTGCGAATCTGCTATCAATTCGTTTGCAGTCCAGCGAAGTACGTCGCCGGCCTCCATCAAGGTTTCAGCCTCGGAGCGCAGTTCCCGTGCTCTCTCGACAAGTATCTTCCCGTTCCCTGTGAGGCTATTGACGACCATGTGTAATCAGGTGCGCAATGGAACAAAACGGATGTAGCAGAAATCGCGCTCAGCCATTCGTGTGATGATCAGCGCGATGTCAGGATAAGCAGGACCGGTGAAACTGTTCAGACCGAGAGCGGCCTTGCGTTCGTGAGTGTACTTGTTACCTATAGCTGCCGACAGAAATTTTGGTGTGAACGAGTCTAGTTGCTCTTCACTTCCGTAAGTATCGAGCAGCCACGCCCCGCTTGTGTCCGACCTCTGTAGCTGTTGCGCTGTGCTCAAGAGAGATCGTCGCGAGGACCACGGCAGAGGAGAAGCGAGATCCCTGAAAGAGAAGAACGGCATCCCTTTGATAGCTTCTCGCAGAACGTATGAACGCGATCGCTCCTTCGACGATGCAGGTTGACGACACTGGCATGTGGATACCTAGATGTTTCGTTTATCGTAAGCCGAACGTATGTGTGCCGCAGAATGTGAAACGTCACCTGTTCAAGCTGTGCCGTCTCGCAAGCCGCATCCATTCGCGCACTCTATTCGGAACCCCCCGGTTTACCGTTCGCACGCAGGAACAACCGGTCTGCCGGATTCTCCTATCCGGCCCGGCCGAGCAGTGCGCGAGCGTTCTCGCGGTAGATACGGGCCAGCACCTGGTCGGGAAGATCGATGCCGTAGATACACCACCGTCCTTGTCTGGACGCATGAGAGGGATACTCGAAATACTCATCTGCCGTTTCCAGAAAGCGATAGTGGGCACGGTACATGTCGATCTCTGGCAGGAGGTCGGTTCCGAAGATCAGGCGTTCCGAAAACTGCAGGAAGAACTTGCGCGCTGTGAAGGGCTGGCGTCCAAGCTCCGCGATTCGGGCCGAGATATCGAAGTGGACATGCGGGTATGTCTCAAGCAGCGCAGCGGCGGATTTCAGGTCCTCCGGCTGTTCACCCATGTGGGCGCACACGAAAGTCGTCCGCGGGTGCCGCGCAAAAACGCGATTCCGCTGTTCAAGAAGTTCAGCCTTGCTGAATGTGGAACCGTAGAAACTCCAGTCCGGATGCGCCGCCAGCTCTTCATAGCGCTCGTTTGTCCTGTCCGTGGGAAGGAAGAATGCCGCTGGATCGGCGGTATGGAACATCACGAAAACACCCAGTTCCGCTGCCTTCTCGAACAGTGGCGACAGCCGCTCGTCATCGATGCGCAACATGGAACCGTCGTGATCTTTCAATCGCAACCCGAGATCTTTCCATATCTTGAGGCCACATGCGCCATGGGCCACGCTCTCTTCCAGCCGATGCACCGCCTTGCTGAAAAAGTCCCCCTGATCGAGCCCATCCCAGTCCATCCACGCGATTGTAGAAAAGCGTCCAGGTGCTGAAGCGTGCAGCCGGGCCATGCGCCGCAAGGCCTCATCGCCGGTCTGCATGGTGATGTTGACGACGTGCTCCACCCCGCACGCATCCATGACGCGCAGCACGTCCTCGGGCTCCAGTCCGTCAAGATGGTTGTGGAAATCGATCGCCGGATAGCGCGGGCGCTCAAGGATATGCACCTCCGATACCAGCATCGAGCGCGGGGCATAGTCGCTGAGGCGCAGATCCACCTCTGCCTTTGCGGTCATCATGGCAACGAACTTATCGACTTCTGAAGGCATACCGGACGTGTTCACTTTCGCCGTCCCTAGGCGCTTGCGCGTGTGCAGGGCTGACTGGAATCTGGGTTGAATTGAACCTCAACGAAACTGCATTGGTAAGGAACGATGCTGTCTTCCCACATGCATCGGTGTCTTTCCGGTCGCGTCTGCCGAGTGTAATACAATCCGGCTGACCGCCCGGAGGGCCCTCTTTTGTCGCGTTCACATTTCTCTTTGTTCAAGCTGTCATTTTGCCGCTTAGTGGTTGCGATTCTCGTCTTCTTTTCGATCACCGGATACGCGGCAGCCGGCCAGGAGAGTGCGCATGCGGCCTCTCCGGGTACTCCCATTGTCGCGATACACGCCGGTACCGGCGGCACGCTTTCGAATCACGCCATCGCAGCAACCTGGCACATTCAGAACGGAAAGCTCACCGGCCTTTCCGTCGAGAACGCGGCCACCCGCGAGTCGCTGACTCTTGCTGGGCCGTTTTCGCTGGCACTCCAGGACGGAACCGTCCTCGAAGCATCCAGTCTGACGCCAGGAGACGCGGCCCGGGTAGAGAAGCTTGTTCCCGAGACTGCGGCCAGCACCTACGCGCAGCGGCTGCCGGGCACGGCGGTGCACTATGCACTCACCGACCCCAAGACCCTGATGCACATCGACTGGGCGCTCGTTCTGCGGGAGGGTTCGCCCTATGTGCGGCAGGTGCTCACGCTCACGGCCGCCGGGCAGGATATCGCTCTGAGTCGTATCTCCATGGTGGACGTGCGGGCGCCGGGTATCGCAGTAGCGGGCGCGGTGAAAGGTTCGCCACTGGTGGCCGGCGATTTCTTTCTTGGCCTGGAGCATCCGTTGTCGCAGAGCAGCGTTGTGGGCAGCCATGGCGTGGCGGAGATAGGGCGGGCGGTACCGCTCAAAGCAGGAGAAAGCGTGCGCTACTCCGCCGTTGTTGGTGTAGCCGCTCCCGGGCAGATGCGCCGCGGCTTTCTGGCATATCTCGAGCGGGAACGCGCTCATCCCTACCGGACCTTTCTGCATTACAACAGTTGGTACGATATTGGATACTTCAACCCTTACTCCCAGGCAGAAACGCTCGACCGCATCAATGCCTTCGGCCAGCAACTGCATGTGCAGCGCGGCGTCACTCTCGATTCGTTTCTCTTCGACGATGGCTGGGACGACCACACCTCACTCTGGAATGTGCGCAAAGATTTCAAAGACGGTTTTCTTCCGTTGAAGGAAGCGGCGGCAAAATACGGCACGGCTCCGGGCGTGTGGCTTTCTCCCGTGGGGCGGCTATGGGCAGCCGAAGCAGGAGCGTGTGGAAGCCGGCAGAAAAGCCGGGTATGAGATCGTGGACGGCGGGTTTGCCCTTTCCGGCCCTAAATACTACGCGCGCTTCCATGAGGCCTGTATGGAGATGCTGACCAGGTACGGGGTGAACCAGTTCAAGCTGGACGGAACGGGGAACGCGGACCGGGTAGTGAAGGGCAGCGCATTCGACAGCGACTTCGATGCTGCGATCCACCTGATCAGCGATCTGCGCAAGGTGAAGCCGGATCTCTTCATCAATCTGACGACCGGTACCTATCCCTCGCCCTTCTGGCTGATGTACGCGGATTCCATCTGGCGTGGCGGCGAGGATCACAGCTTTGCCGGCGTGGGCCCCAGCCGCGAGCGCTGGATCACCTATCGCGACGCAGACACCTACAAGGAGATCGTCAAGGCAGGGCCGCTTTACCCATTGAACTCGCTGATGCTCCACGGCATGATTTACGCAGACAAGGCAGAGAATCTAAATACCGATCCAGGGGACGACTTCCCCAACGAGGTCCGCTCCTACTTCGGTACCGGCACGCAATTGCAGGAGATGTACATCACGCCCTCATTGCTGTCGTCGCGGAACTGGGACGTTCTCGCCGAGGCAGCGAAGTGGTCGCGCAGCAACGCTCAGGTGCTACGGGATACGCACTGGGTAGGGGGCGACCCTCGCTGGCTTCAAGTCTATGGATGGGCCTCCTGGTCACCGCAGAAAGGTATTCTCACCTTGCGCAACCCAAGCGATCAGCCGCAAAATTTCGAACTCGATGTGGCGCATGCCTTTGAGTTGCCGGCTGGCGCAGCCCGGCACTTTACAGCCCGGAGCCCCTGGCGCGACAAGGCTTCGGAACCGGCGATCGAGCTCGAGGCTGGCGTACCTCACATGTTCCATCTGAAGCCGTTCGAGGTGCTCACTCTGGAGGCCGTGCCAGAAACATCGGGTGGCAGCGCCGGCCATTAGCGGTGCTGCTCATGGTCTGCTTACCCGGTGCAGAGTGTGATCGCATTTACCGTGCTGGACTTACGCGCTGCTTGCCGGATTCGAAGTACTGTTCGATCTCCTCCAGCGTTTTGCCTTTGGTTTCCGGAAGAAAGAAGGTGACGGTTAGAAGATAGATCACGGTGATGCTGGCGAAGAGAAAGAACATGGTCGAGTAGCCGTACTTACTGACTACCGGCAGAAAGATGCCGGCGAGTGTGGTCGATACAAGTTGATTGATCACCAGGGCGATGCTCATTCCGTTGGAGCGGATGCGCGTCGGCATCAGCTCCGATAACGCGAGCCATACGCACACACCCGGCCCAACCGCGTAAAACGCCATGAACAGATAGAGTCCGCTGGCGACCAGCCAGCCATGCCGCGCATCGGGAACCCGGCCCAACAACGCCTGATTGATCTTTAGCGGTGCAGTCCGAGCGGCTTCGAGATTGGCAAAAGGATTCTTGAAGAACGCCTCAATCTTATTTGCCGGCACGCAGCTTTCACGCGTGATCCGAATAGGGGCCGCACTGGGCTCATCGGAACGGACGAAGCTGGTTGCGGCAGTGAAATCGCCATACGAATAGATAACGGCGAGCGAGGCTCGATCGCTCTTGATTTCATTGCCACTGTAGCCTTTCGCGGCCAGGAGCTTTGCGGCTTCAGCCTCATGAAAGGGAAGCGTGAGCGTCTGGTCTGGCCGGACGAGCGACTGCACAATGCCGCGGCAGTCCAGGTTCAGCTTCTCCGTTCTCAAGAACAGCGCAGCTACGCTCAGCAAGGACAGAATGATTCCAGATGTGCCTAGGATGAATAGGAACTTGCGGCCCTTGCGATCTACCAGGGCCATCCCGCCAATGGTCATCACAAAGTTCACAAACGTGAAGAGAACATAGCCCCAGTGCGCATGCAGGTCGGAAAGTCCGCTCTGCAGCAGGATGCTGGTGTTGTAGCCGATGATGGAGTTGACGCCCGTGGCTGTGTTGCAGAAGAGAATCACGCAAGCCAGCAGAAACGGAACCACGTACTTACGCCGCAGGAGCGAGTCTTTGATCGTCTTGCCGGAACCAGAGGGCGCCTTGGCGAGTGCCGTTTCCTCCATCTCCCTGATTTCGATCTGCGCCTGCCCAGCCGTGCGTGAGCGAAGAAGCGCCGCGTATGCCTGTTCCTTTTTGCCCCGCAGAAACAGCCAGCGCGGAGACTCGGCCACAAACAGGCTGCCGAGGACAAATAAAATACCCGGCGGCAACGATACCCAGAAGATGCGTCGCCACGCCTCATCCTTGAACCGGAACACCGTCGCAGCATTGGCCACTCTGGCGACGGCTTCCACCCGATAGCTGTAATAGATTCCGATGACAGCCGCTGCGACAATGCCAAGCGTGAGCAGCCACTGGAAGACCCCGGTACCTTTGCCGCGATGCGATGCCGACAGGCATTCCGCGAGATAGAGCGGAACAACCACCCCGATCAGGCCGCCGCTGATGCCCTGGAGCAGCCGCCCGAAAAAGAGCGGTCCGTAGCCGTGCGAAAGGGCGATGACCGGAATGCTGAGGACGAACGCGATGCCACTGAGCGTCATCAGCGGCTTGCGCCCCATCCAGTCGGCAAGCACCCCGGCGAATAACGTCGAGATCACGCTACCCAGTAGCACCGCGGCGACGATGATGGAAAGCTGCCCGGCATTCAGTCCCGACGTCGCTTCGAGATAGGGCAGGGCGCCGCCGATGATACCGACGTCCACTCCATAGAGCAGGCCGCCCAGCCCCGCCACCAGCAAAAGAAAACGGTTGTAGCCGCGCTTCGTATCCGGAACGGGGATGGGATCTGTCATAAATCTTTCAAACGATACACAAAAACCTGCTTCGATGTATCAGTGCCGTTGTCCTGCTTATCCGCCTCATTCGACGGATACAGCCGCGCTCCCCGCAGCCGTGTGGCCCAGATCGTGTCCTCCGGCTCTGCCGTGAATCGGCGATAGCTGCGCTAATTCGCTGTGCCCTGCGGCTCCTGCACCACTGGCAGTTCGATGGAACTAGCGTGGTTCGGCGCGTGGTAGATGCGCTGGACGGCTTTGAGGTAATCGCCGGGCTTCGCCCAGAAAATGTTCGGGACGAAGGTCTGCGGATTGCGGTCATAGAGGGGAAACCAGCTTGACTGCACCTGTACCATCAGCCGGTGTCCGGGCAGGAACACATGATTCGCCGTGGGCAGGGCAAAGCGGTAAGCGAGCGGCTGGTCAGCCGTGATTGCCGTCGGCTTGGCCAGGCTCTGCCGATAGCGTCCGCGGAAAATATCTGCCGAAACCATCAGTTGATAGCCGCCCAGCTCCGGCTGTTCGGCCACTTCATCCGGATACACGTCGATCAGCTTCACCACCCAGTCCGAATCCGTGCCACTGGTCGAAGCAACTAAGTTCGCGACCGGCTGTCCGCTGATCTTGAGCGGAGCCGTGAGCGGCGGGGAGACAAACGACACCACATCCGGCCTGCCGGATGCCTCTCGCTGGTCATCCACCAGCCACTGCGACCACGTCATTCCGTTGGTATAGCCGATCGGCTGAATGGGACGTGCGCGGAAGGGCACCGGCTTGGCGGGGTCGGACACGTACTCCTCATACGCGGCCTCGCCCGCTTTGGGGGGATCGAAGCTGAGCTTCGCGCCCGCGCTCAGATAAAGGGGCGTGGTGTGAATGGCGCAATTGTTCGCGCATCCCGCAGGCCACGAAGGCAGCCGTTCCCACCGGTTCGTGCCGGTCTCAAACGCATACACGGGCGCGATCGAGGTCTGCGGTGCTTCGTCCTTGAGATACTTTGCCAGGAACGGTCGCAGGATTTCCTGGCGGAAATACATACCGGTGTCGCTGTTGAACTTCAATGCGCCCAGCGTGCTCCCATCGCCAATTTCCTGCCCGTGGTGCCACGGTCCGATCACGAGATAAAGATTGTTACTGCTGTCCTTCGGCTTTACGGCCTGATACACCGCCGGCGCGCCGTAGATATCTTCCTGGTCCCACAAGCTATCCACCAGCATGGTGGGCACGGTGAGCGGCTGCGCTGCCAGAATGCGGTCCATCGCTTGTTCCTGCCAGAAGTCGTCGTAGCTCGGGTGATCGAGTATCTTGCGCCAGAAGCCTAACTGCTCTAGTCCATGCCGGCGCCCCAGCTCCCCCGCCGACCCCGCGTCCATGAACACGTCGTAGTCGTCGAAGTGGTCCGTCCACCAGCCGGAGTCGGAAGCGCGCGTCGCCTCCTGCACCCAAATATAGGACATGTTCTGCTCGCGAAATGCGCCGTTGTGAAACCAGTCGTCGCCCATCCATCCGTCCACCATCGGGTTCATCGGCACTGCCACCTTGAGCGCCGGGTGTGGATGGACCAGTGCTGTCAGCGACAGGTAGCCATCGTAGGAGATACCGAGGATGCCTACTTTGCCGTTACTCTCCGGAATGTTTTTCACCAGCCAGTCGATGGTGTCGTAGGTGTCGGTCGATTCATCCACCGGCGTGGAGTTCAGCGGCCCGCGCATGGGGCGACTCATCACGTAATCGCCCTCGGAGCCGTACTTGCCGCGGATGTCCTGCACCACGCGGATGTAGCCGTCTTCCACAATCACATCGGTCGCGTTGTCGTACCCGTTCAGAACCGGACCAAGATGTGTGCTCTGCGCATGGCTGGTCAACTCCGTCGCGTTGTAGGGCGTGCGTGTCAGCAGCATGCCCGCGCCCTTTGCGCCCTTGGGCACCAGCACCACCGTGTGCAGCTTCACGCCGTCGCGCATGGGAATCATGACGTCACGCCGGACGTAGTCGAAGCTACTGGTGTTCTGTTCCAGATGCGCCGGCGTCTCACTCGGCAGAGACGGATACTGAGGCGCCGGTGTGGTCTGGCCCATGGCGGCCGGCAGCAGACTGCAGAGGGAATACAGCACCGCGGTGCTGAAAGCGAATTGGCGAACAATACTGGCGTGCTTGGAAACCATCGGATTGCATAGTCTCTCTGGGCGGCCAAACGACGGCCCGCGTCGGCCGCTCCCGCTGCTCGATGGATTGGCACAGTTTTCCCGGACGCTAACACACACGCGGCACCTGGGCAACTCAGAAGCACGGCTGCCGTGATCCTCAGCCAGCACTTACAGCGGCAGCGCAGATGATGTCCTTATCAGCGCGCGACCGTCAGCACCACCGAGGACGTCTCCGTAATGCGCTCGCCAGGCTCTGGATGTTGCGCCAACACCGTCCCCGGAAGCACGGGCAATAGCGGCGCCTGCCCGGGCTGCGCGGAGATCTCCGGGATCGCCGGATCCCGCAAAATGAATGGGTCGACCTTGATGCCGGCGTGTGCCAGGGTGGCTGCCGCAGCGCGTGCATTCTGTCCGGCGAGGTCGGGCATCACATATGCCTTGCCCTCCACCGGTACGGGCAGGCTCACCAGGATGCTGATCTCCGGCTGCTCGATCTTCGCGGCGTCTGCGGACGGGCTCTGCGCCACGACAGTATCCGGAGCCGGCGCGGCGTAAGGCATATGCGCCATGATGCCCAGCGCCAGTCCCGCCCGCCGCACCTCCAGCGCGGCCACACGCTCCTCCAGGCCCACCAGCCGCGGAACCGCACTTCGCTGCGCGCCCAGGCTTTCCGTCACCTGCACGCGAGAGCCACGCCGTACCGCAGTGCCAGCAATTGGGAATTGCGTCAGCACCTTGCCCGCAAGCATGGTCTCGCTATAGAAGCGTCCGTCCACGCGCAAGGTAAGATCCTGCCCCGAAGCCCTGGCCGTTGCCGCTGCCTCGGTCATGCCACGCAGGTCCGGCATCGTCGTCTGGGCGCCATGGATCGCGAAGCGCATGGTGAGCACGGCGGAGAACAGCGCCATCACGCAAAACGTAAGCACGACGGTGACAATGGCCAGCAGGCGTCGCGTCTGCCCGTTCTCCTCGGTGCTGCGCCTCATGCGTGGTGGCTCTCCGCCGTGCGGCGCTCGTGCCGGTTGTCAGTTGCCGGTTCGGGGTGAATCAGCACGCGGTACACCTGCGGCGAAGCGATCTTGAACCGGTCTTCCAGGGATGTGATCACGTCATGCACGCGATGCATGGGCAGATTGTCCGGGAGCGTGCAATGACAGGAAACATGGATCCGGTCGCCTACGCGGCTCACCATGACGTCGTGGATGTCCACGATATCTTTCAATTCAGAAGCTGCTTGCCGTAACCGGCGCTCCAGGCTGCGGTCCTCCTGCAGGGCCAGCGGGCGCTCGATGGTGGCCGGCTCACTCTCGATATGCGTCAGCACGGAGCGAACCTCCGGCAGGTCGCGCCGCATCTGCGCTTCAATGTCGCACACAAAATCGTGTGCCGCGATGAGCGTCATGGTCTCCGGCACCTCGAGGTGCTGCTCCACATGCAGTCCATCGCGAAGGGACTGCACGCTCACATCATGCAGCACCACGTTATTACGGGAAGCAACGGCGCGAATCTTGTCAAAAATGCTCTCCGCGTAACCTTCGCGCGGCACGGTACGCACCACCACATCGGTGTCCGGCAGAATGCGCCTGACTGCGTCGGTGATGCGCTGCACCAGCGCCTCAGTATGCTGAAATGTAACTGTACGCGGCACAGCCACGGCCAGGTCGGCGAAATAGCCGCTGCCCGCGCGCCGCACACGCACCTGCTCCACCGAGAGCACACCCGCGGTGCGGCCGGCCGCGTCGAAGATGCGTCGCCGCACCCCGGTGGGAGCCGCATCCAGCAGCGCTTCTATCGTCTGCCGCGCCAGGTTCCAACTGAAGCGCAAGATCAGGATCGAGACCAGGATGGCCGCCGCGGGGTCCGCATAACGCAGCCAGTCCAGTCCGAAATGCGTGCCCACGTTGGCCGCTCCCAGGCCGATGGTGACCGCCACGCTGGTCCAGATGTCGGAGGAAAAGTGCAGCGCATCCGCCTCCAGCGCCTGGCTGCCGGAGCGCCTGGCTACACTTTTGAGCTTGCGGGAACGCCAGATATCCACCAGGATCGACAGCAACAGGACGAGAAAGGGCCAGATAGAGAAGGCGAGCGCCACCGGGTGCACGAAGATGCGCAGGATCGCCTCGGTCACGATCCAAACGCAGGACACCGCCATCAGGAATGTTTCCGTAAACGCGGACAGATTCTCGATCTTGCCGTGTCCATACGGGTGGCCTTCGTCGGCCGGCTTATCCGAAAGGCGCACGGAGAAAAACGTGAGTGCAGCGCCCAACAGGTCCAGCCCGGAATGGGCCGCTTCGGACAGCATGCCCAAGCTCCCGGTCAACAGACCGGTGAGCAGTTTGAGCGCGGTCATCACGCATGCAGCCAGGACGGACATGCGCGCCGCTGCGCGCTTTTCTGTTCTGTGGGCCAGCTTTTCCGCAGCCTCTCCTGTAGCACCCGTGCGCGGATGCTGATCGTCAGAGGCGTCGCGAACTTCGGTGGCCCGCGCCATAGCGTCAGCCTACACGTCCGGCGGCGGTGCGGCTAGACCTTCACGGCGCGGTAGAGTCCGGCAATGCCGAAGGTGTACGGCGTCCACGTTGCCTCCGTGAAGCCCGCCCGTTTCAATAAGTGCAGCATCTCTTCCGGAGGCGGAAAGCGCTTCACGGATGTGGGCAGGTAAGTGTACGGGCCGGCCACCCCGGAAAGCATGCGTCCGATGCGCGGCAGGATGTGCCGGAAATAGAACGCGTACAACTTGCCGAGCCAACCGCCGGGCTCGCTGAAGTCGAGGATGCCCAGTTCGCCGCCGGTCCGAAGTACGCGATGAAATTCCGCCAGGCCAAATTCGTAATTGACGAGGTTGCGAAAACCGAAAGCCGTTGTGAGCAGGTCTACAGAGCCCGACGCGAGTGGCAGGTGCAGTGCGTCCGCCTGCACAGCGATTGCCCCGTGGGGCCCGAACTTGCGCGCACCCCGCACCAGCATCTCCCGGGCGAAGTCGATGGCCAGCACCGGCCTCCCTCCGCTTCGCCGTCGGCGCAGCAGGGCCAGCGTCATGTCTCCCGTGCCGCAGCACACATCGATCACCTGCGCCTCCGGTCGACGCAGCACCGCGCGAAAACGCCGTGCCGTGCGCCACCACCACAGGCGATCAATGTTCATGGACAGCACGTGGTTCAGCAGGTCGTAGCGCGGCGCAATCGCATCGAACATCTGCTCTACCGCGCGCGCGGCACCCTGCTCGTCTGTAGTCCCCTGCGGCATTGCGCCCCGGACGACCATCAAAGGGCCTTCCCGGAGAGAGCCCACTCCATCGCGCCTATGAGTTCTGCATCTGTCACATCCGTCGCGACGAATGCCTTTCCAAGCTCCCGCAGCAGTACATACCGGCGGATACCGCCGATGTTCTTCTTGTCTCCGGCCATGCGCTCGAGCAGCAGTCCGGGAGACAATCCCTCCGGCAGCCTGGGCGCGCCGTACGCGCGTACCACCGCCAGCGCCCTTGCAGCCTCGGCATCGCTGAGCAGCCCGCGCCTCCGGCTCACCTCAAGGGCCACCAGCATGCCCCAGGCCACGGCCTCTCCGTGCAGCACTCCGGTGTAGCCGGTAGCTGCTTCCAGCGCATGCGCGGCCGTATGCCCGAAGTTGAGAATCATGCGCAACCCACTTTCGCGCTCGTCGGCTCCCACCACCTCCGCCTTCACGCGCACGGAATCGCTCAGCACGCGCGTCAGCGCCTCCGGTTGCCGCTGCAGGACCGCATCGCGGTGCGATTCCATGAAGGCGAAGAGCTCCGGATCGCAGATCAGGCCTGCCTTCACGCTTTCAAATAGTCCGGCGCGCATCTCCCGCTCGGGCAGCGTACGCAGTAGGTCGATGTCGGCCACCACCAACCGCGGATGATGGAAGGCGCCCACCAAATTCTTACCCGCGGCCAGGTTCACGCCCGTCTTGCCGCCCACCGACGAATCCACCTGCGCCAGCACCGTGGTCGGCACCTGCACGTAATCCATGCCGCGCATGTAGATCGCGGCAACGAAGCCGGCGATATCGCCAATCACTCCGCCACCCAGCGCAATCACCACCGAGCCGCGGTCTGCGCCGGCCTGCGCCAGCTCTTCGCACAGGCGCTCGACGGTTGCCACGCGTTTATGTTGCTCACCCGCCGGCACCAGCAAGACTGCCGGCGCCGGCCGCCCTGCGAAGGAAGCCTGCAGGCTTTCGCCCCACAGCGCTTGAATTTCCGGCGAAGTGATGACAAAAAAGCGCCGCGCGCCCGCGCCGAAAACAGGGTCCAGATACCGCGTCAAAGCCGGCAAAAGCCCGGCCCCAAGCAGCACGTTGTAACTGGCCGATGGAGTTCGTACGGGAATGGTCTGCACGTTACGTTCATCGTATCGCACGGACAGCAGGCAGCCCGTCGTTGGGTGGTAGCCTCGAAGTATGGTCATGCGATCGCAGACCCAGGGAAATTTCAAGGGCGCGTCATCCACCGATTTCATTGTCATGGGCGCAGGCATCGCCGGGCTGCGCGCTGCCATCGATCTGGCGCAGGCCGGCCGTGTCCTGGTCGTGACCAAGGAAAAGCTCGGCGAGTCGAACACGCAGTACGCGCAGGGCGGCATTGCTGTTGCGATCAGCGGCGATGAAGACGTCTCGCTGCACCTCGCCGATACGATCGCCGCCGGCGACGGCCTGGTAGACCCCGCGGCGGCTCGCGTTCTGGTGGAAGAGGGCCCGGCGCGCGTGCAAGAGTTGCTGGCCTGGGGCACGGCATTCGATCGCTACTCCGCCGGCGAGCATCGCGGCGAGCTGATGCTAACGCGCGAAGGCGCGCACAGCCGCAACCGCATTCTGCACGCCAATGGCGACGCCACTGGCCGTGAGATTGGCCGCGCGCTCCTGGCGCACGCCCGCACCACTCCGGGCATCACGCTTGCCGAGTGGACGATCGCCGTAGACCTCATCGTGGAAGATGGCCGCGTGGTCGGCGTTGTGCTGCTGGATGAGCAGGGAACGCGGACTGTGGTCCGCGCACGGGCCGTGTTGCTGGCCAGCGGCGGCGCCGGCCAGGTGTACAGCGACACCACCAACCCGCCCGTCGCCACCGGCGATGGCATCGCGCTCGCCCTGGCCGCGGGCGCGGAAGTAGCAGATATGGAGTTCTACCAGTTCCATCCCACGGCGCTCAGCCTTCCCGGCGTCCAGCGATTCCTGCTTTCCGAAGCGCTGCGTGGCGAGGGTGCGTATCTGCGCAATGCGAACGGCGAGCGCTTCATGGAGCGCTACCATCCGCTACTCGAACTCGCGCCGCGCGATGTGGTGGCCCGGGCCATCACGCGCGAGGGTTTCGGCGGCCGTCCCGGCGAATTGCTGCCGGTCTATCTCGACATGCGCCACGTCACCGGCCTCGATCTCGCAGAGCGATTCCCCGGCATCTCCAGCTTTCTCCGCCAGCACGGGCTTGACCTCAGCCGCGACCTCATCCCCGTGCGCCCGGCCGCGCATTACCTGATGGGCGGCGTGCGGACGGATATCGACGCGCGCACCTCGCTGCCTGGCCTTTACGCTGCGGGCGAGGTGGCCTGCACCGGCGTGCACGGCGCCAACCGCCTGGCCAGCAATTCGCTGCTTGAAGGGCTGGTCTTTGGCGCGCGCGCGGCGCAGACCATGCGCGAAGAGCCGGGACGCCCCGGCCGGGAAGAGCCGGCCACTTCTACCGAGATCCGTGAGTTTCCCGAGATCGAGCCGTACATCGCGCACCTGCAGCACACCATGTGGACCCATGCCGGCCTGCTGCGCGACCGCGAACTGCTCAGCAGTGCAGACCTGGGCACCATGCCGTCCTCTGTGCTAAATGCCGACCCCGCCACCTGGAACCGCCGCGTGCATGAGGCGCGTTCGTTGACTGCTGTCGCTTCGGCCATCGTGCAAAGCGCGCTCGCTCGCGAAGAGAGCCGGGGCGCTCACTTCCGCAATGATTTCCCGGCGCACAACGATGCTCGCTACCGTGGCCGCCACTCCGTTCTCATGGCCGGGCAGGTGCGCTTCGGCGAGCTTACGCCCGCACTCGTTCCCGCGGAGCACGAGACCGCAACGACACAACGGTGAAAACGGCGAGAATTCCGAGAATAATCAGCAGCGAAATTCCGACGGGAATCTCGAGCCAGCGTGCCAGCAGCATCTTCATCCCGACGAAGCCCAGCACGAGCGCTAATCCATAGTGCAGTGCGCGCAGCCGGCTGAGCAGCCCTGATAACACAAAGAACAGCGATCGCAGCCCGAGTATTGCGAAGATGTTCGACGTGTAGGCGAGAAACGTATCGTGCGTTACAGCCAGCACTGCCGGGATCGAGTCAATGGCGAAGATCAGGTCGGTGAGTTCGATGGCCACGATGGCCAGCACCAGCGGCGATCTGCCTTTGCGGAAGCCGAACCAACTCACGAATGCGGGCGGCTTTTCTGCGTTGCGCTCCTTCTGCCGCATCAAGCGGAAGGCGGCGTAGAGCAGGATCGCGCCGAAGATATACTCCACGCTGCGGAAGTGCTCCAGCAGTGCCACTCCGGCGACGATGAACGCCGCTCGCAACACAATGGCGCCCAGCACGCCCCAGTGCAGGGCATGCCGCTGTGCCGTCTCGTTCAGGGCGAAACTGCGGAATAGCAGCAGAAAGACGAACAGGTTGTCGATCGAAAGCGAGCCTTCGATGATGTATCCGGAGAAGAACTCCAGCGCGGACTCGTGTCCCCTGGTAACGAATAGAAACCCGGCAAACGCCAGCGCCAACAGGAACAGAAACAGCGTCCAAAGGACCGCTCCGCGAAAGGAGAGCGGCCGTCGCTTGCGATCCAGGATGAAAACATCCACCGCCAGCAACACCGCAACCAGGACGTGAAAGCCGATCCAGTAGGAGAGCGGCGCACCGGCGATCATCGTTTGATCCTAGTGCATAGCGATGGATCCAGAGCGGACGGGGTCCTTAAGCGCTCGTTGCAAGTCAGCAACACAAACTTGCGCGTATGACGTGAAACCAACTGCCTGGAAACGAGCGATCAGCCAATTGCCCCACATCGCCGGGGCTCCCGGAGCTTTCAGAAGAGCGGCTCAATACCTTCCAAGAGAATGGAGCTTTCCGGCTACCGTGCGTTGATCAGGCGAATAGTCTCAAGGAAGACATCTCCTGAGATGGTCAGGCTCTTGGCGCTGATCTTATCCAGCGTGTCTTCTGGCGTGTGATGCCAGCCGTCGGGGTGCATCATGTCATGCGGGCCGTAGTCGGCGTCAATGATATCGGCGCTGGGTACCCCGCGCTGCAGAAAGGGCAGGTGATCGTCCAGTTCGGTCTGCGATGTCTTGAAGAAATGGCTCTGGTACCCATACTTCTTGGCCGCTTCCGCGACAAGGTCAAGCAGCCAGGGCGTGGAACTCTCGTCGCGCATGATGTCCAGGTCGCGATCGCCAATCATGTCCGCCAGCAGAAATGCCTTGATGCGCTTGAGCGTGCCGTCGTTCTGCCACTTCGCCGCCAGGTGCCGGGTGCCGTAGAGCGAGTCCGAAGCGGACCACTTGTCCACTGCTTCCTCGCCATCGTCAAACAGCAGCCACACGCTGTAGCCGTCGAGCGTTTTGCCGCGCAGGTGGTTGGCTATCTCGATCAGCAGCCCGGTTGTGGCAGCGCCATCGTTCGCCCCGATGAAGGACGTGTTGCGCAGCGGATAGTTGGTCTCGTAATGCGAGGCCACCACGATCACGCCATCCTTCTTACCGGGAAAACGCACGATGTAGTTGCGCATCTGCTGTGGTCCGGCCGGGGTGGAAGCAGTGAACTGGTCAACTTCGAGGTTGTCGTGAGCGAACTGCTTTTTCAGGAACTCCTCGGCGCACGCATGCCCCGGCGAGCCGTTATAGCGCGGGCCGCAGGCCACAAACTCCCGTGCATATTCGAGCGCCTTCGCTCCGTTGAAATGCGGCAGGCTGGCCTCGGCCGTGTTGGGGGCCGCTGTGGCCGTGGCACCGGCGCCGCCCAGGAGTAGCACCGTCGCCAGCAGTCGAACCGCGATGCGTCTTATCACGCCTTCTCCTCCCGCGCCCTCCGCCGGGCCGGATGCACCATATACGCTACGCCGATACCAATCAGGTAAAGTGCGATCAAGGGCGCAGCAAAAACGCACATGGTCAAGGGATCCGGCGTTGGCGTAATTATCGCCGCGATCACGAAAATGAGGAAGAACGCATACCGGAAGTTCTTCCATAGCCACTTATGGCTCACAATGCCAAACAGCGCCAGGAACATGATCAAAATGGGCAGCTCAAAGGTGATGCCAAGGCCCAGAATCACAGTCATGAACAGGTCCGTGTACTCGCCGATCGTCACCATGGGCTTGAACTGCTTTCCATAGCCGAGCAGGAAGTCCAGGGCCCGCGGATACACATACTGAAAGCCGAAAAAAGCACCGGTAAGGAACAGCCCGATGGTTGCCGTCATGAACGGCACTACATATCGCTTCTCGTTCTGGTAGAGGCCCGGGGAGATAAACAGCCACACCTGGTACAGCACAAAGGGCGATGCCAGGATCGCGCCACCGAGGAAGCTGATCTTCAGGTAAAGGTTAAAAGGCTCGATCGGGTTCAGGTACACCAGTTGCGGGTCGAGATGGTGTGCCGTCAGCGCTCGGGTGATTGGCTCCTGCATGTAGCCGTAAATGCGCTCATGGAAGCCATAGGCGATGAAGAACGCTACCACCAAATAAATGGAAGAGTGAATCAGCCGGCGCCGGAGCTCCTCGAGATGCTCGATAAGGCTCATGCCGGGCAGTTCGGCCCTGTCAGCTACGGCGCTCCGTGCGCGATCGAGAAGATCAACCATGGTGGACCGGTGCAGCCTCTCCGCCCTGGTCGTAAGCTGCCGTAGAGGGCTGCCCCCGGGCGGGCTCTGTTGCGGATTCGGCACGCGCTTCCGCCAGCAACTGGTCCAGCGTGGCGGATGGTGTTGCTTCGGGGGCGGCCGGCTCGGGCTCGCGATACCGATTGGGGGGAGCCGTGCTTACCGGGGCTCCAGAGGACGGCGGCTGTATCGTGGGCGGCATGATGGTCGGCTCAGCCTGTTCTTCTACCGGCGAGACTGCAGCCTGCGCTACGTCTTCCGCCGAGACTGTCTCTTCCGCGGAGATGGCGACCGGCGTGGCAGGCGCGGGCGTTGCAGCCTGGGTGACGAGCTGTTTCTGCCGCTCGGCTTGTTCTGCGATCCGCAGCTCTTCTTCGATCTGCAGCTTGAAGTCGTTGGAGGCGCGCCGGAACTCAAACAGCAGCTTGCCCAGTTGGCGGCTCATCTCGGGCAGTTTCTTCGGTCCAAAGACGATCAGAGCGATGACGACCAGGAACAGGGTGTCGGGAATGCTGAACGAACCGCGCTGCACCTCCGACGGAAGCTGTTGCATGGCGGAAACGCCGGAGGCCCAAAGCATGTGCGGCAGAAGCATCGCTCTCCCAGGGTTGCTGTTTGCGGAGCCAGCCCGCAACCGTCTTCCATGATACCTGCCGGTTACAGCGGCGACCAGATGGGCGCGGAGCCTGGCGTCGTCTGCCCGTTTTAGGCTTACCCGGGTACCGCTGGTGTTCCTTGTACGTATCGGAAGCGCGGGACGGATGTATTACAATGAAGAAGCTGCGCAAGTAGCTGCAAGGACTGGGCCTGCAATCGCAGTCCAGGCCGGCCGGCTCTCGATTCTGAGTCGACAGAGCTGCAATCGCATCAGTGGTAATAGGGTTGCAACATCCCCGCGGATTGGGTGCCGGGCCGTCCTGGCCCGCACAGTGAGTCCGCTGCAACCGGCATTTGCTTTCAACATCCCCGTTCGGCGCGCAAGCGGCCGGACTGAAGGCGGCTGACGTGAGTCTTGTATTGGAAGAAGTTGTTGTCCCCGCGCGCGCGGAGGTTGCACGTGTGCCTGAAGCGAGCGCTGCCACCGAACCTTTGGGCGCCGCACCCCTCTCCGCATCCTGCTCGCTCGAGAACTACCTCACGCTGCCGGACACCAGTGCGGATGACCGCATTGCCGCGGCCCGCGAGAAGCTGGGCGGGAGCGCCGTGCTCCTCGGCCACCACTACCAGCGCGACGAAGTCATCCGCTTCGCCGACTACACCGGCGACTCCTACAAGCTTTCCAAGATCGCCGCCGAGACCGATGCAAAGTACGTCCTCTTCTGCGGCGTCCACTTCATGGCGGAAAGCGCCGATGTGCTGGGCAAGGCCGGCCAGCAAGTGATTCTGCCCGACCTCCACGCCGGCTGCTCCATGGCGGACATGGCCGAGATCGGCCAGGTGGAAGACTGCTGGGACTCGCTGATGCGCGCCGGCCTGCGCCCCGACCAGCTTCTGCCGCTGACCTACATGAACTCGACGGCGGCCATCAAGGCGTTCTGCGGGGAGCGGGGAGGCCTCGTTTGCACCTCGTCCAACGCCCGCGCCGCCTTTGAATGGGCCTTCGCGCGCCGTGAAAAAATCCTCTTCCTGCCCGACCAGCACCTGGGCCGCAACACGGCATACGCCATGGGGATTCCGCTCTCGGAGATGGTGGTCTGGGACCCCTACCAGATCAATGGCGGCATCAGCCCCGACCGCCTGCGCGCCGCGAAGGTGATCCTTTGGAAGGGCCACTGCTCCGTTCATCAGAGATTTCTGCCCGGCCACGTGGACCAGGTGCGCGCCAGGTACCCCGGCATCCAGGTGATCGTGCATCCCGAGTGCCGCTGGGAGGTGTGCCAGAAGGCGGACGCCCTCGGCTCCACCGAGCGCCTGATCAAGCTGGTGGAGCAGGCGCCGGAAGGTTCCATGTTCGCCATCGGCACCGAGATCCACCTGGTCAACCGGCTGGCCAAGGCGTACGCCGGGAAGGGCAAGAAGATCATCACCCTGGACGACACCGGATGCCTGTGCACGACCATGTACCGTATCTCGCCGCAGCACCTGGCGTGGGCGCTTGAAAACCTGGTGGACGGCCGGGTGGTGAACCAGATCAAGGTCAAGGATGACGTGAAGCACTGGGCGCGTGTGGCGCTGGACCGGATGCTGGAGATTCGGGCCTGATGTGCAGGGCCGGGGGGACCCCCTCCCCCCCGGGACTTTTCGGCCAAAGTCCTCGAAACAAACGGGTTATAAGGTAGGCGCGCCGGTAAAGTCCTGCAGGGAAAGCAGTTACACGCAAAGTCCTCTAAGCAAAGGACTTATGTCCAGGGTCCGGGGCTCGCCGGTGTTGTGCCCTATTTCCATTGTGGCAGGTCGGGAGAATTACTACGCCACGGTTTCTGTGGAAAGGGTTGGTTGTGGAAGATACAAACCGCAGGTCCTTCGACTGCGTCATTGCTGCGCAAAGACTCCGCTCAGGATGACAAGGGGTAGCCGCAGGTCCTTCGACTACGTCTTTGCTGCGCAAAGACTCCGCTCAGGATGACAACGGGAAACCGCAGGTCCTTCGACTGCGTCTTTGCTGCGCAAAGACTCCGCTCAGGATGACAACGGGGGAGTATCAGAGCTTGCCGGTGCAGAATCGCAAGGCAAACAAGCTTGTCATCCTGAGCGAAGTGAGCCAGGTGTACCGGCTCACGGAGTCGAAGGACCTGCGGTCTGACCGGCTCACTGATCCATTCGCGGGATGGAGGAATGTTCGCTGCTTTCCTATCCTGCTTCCATGTGTGCCGCTTCGCCCAGGACTTACTACGTTTATCTTGTCGCAAGCCGCACGCACCGGCTCTACATCGGGATGACCAGCAATCTGGAACAGCGCATGTGGCAACACAAGACAAAGATCTTCGAGGGCTTCTCGGCTCAATACAACTGCAATCGCCTGGTCTGGTTTGAGTGTTATGGTCATCCGTCCGCAGCGATCGGCCGGGAGAAGCAGCTAAAAGGCTGGGCCCGAAGTAAAAAGATTGCGCTGATCGAGAGGGCCAATCCTGCCTGGGTTGATTTGAGTGAGGACTGGGGGAAGATCAAGGCAACCGCAGGTCCTTCGACTCCGTGAGCCAAAAGCTGGCTCACTGCGCTCAGGATGACAAAGGTGGGGGTCAGGAATCAGGCCAGAGAACCGCAGGTCCTTCGACTCCGTGAGCCAAAAGCTGGCTCACTGCGCTCAGGATGACAAAGGTGGGGGTCAGGATCAGGCCAGAGAAACCGCAGGTCCTTCGACTCCGTGAGCCGACAGCCGGCTCACTACGCTCAGGATGACAGAGATTGGGTCAGGGATCAGGCCAGAGAAACCGCAGGTCCTTCGACTCCGTGAGCCAACAGCAGGCTCACTTCGCTCAGGATGACAACAGTTCCGTGAGCCAAAAGCGGGCTCACTTCGCTCAGGATGACAACAGTTTCTCGTTCTTCACTGTTGTTCCTGTATGCCTTTGAGGGATGTGAGCTTCAGCGGAATGAGCGGCGGTACCGGATGGTGGAGCGGATGGACCTGCGGTGCCCATGCCGTTCCCTGAGGCATAGACTAGAGGCATGCGCACCTTCTCCCTCGATGAAGCTCAGTCCCTGCTGCCGGTGCTTGAGGCGTTGCTGGCCCGCGCCATGGAAGGGAAGGAGGAAGCGGAGCGGCTCGACGGCGAGATGCAGCTTCTGCGGCAGCGCATTTTCCTCTCGGGCGGCATCCTGGTGGACGTCAGCGCAGTGCAGCGCAATCGCCAAGAACTCGAAGCCGCCGTCCAGCGCGCGAAGGACTCGGTCGAGGAGATCGATGCTATTGGCGTCCAGGTGAAAGACCTCGACACTGGCCTGCTCGATTTTCCCACCGAGATCGACGGCGAGATCGTCCTGCTCTGCTGGAAAAAGGGCGAGGAGAAGATCGAGTACTGGCATACGGTCGAAGCCGGCTTCCGAGGACGCCAGCCGCTCGATGATCGGTTCCGCAGGAAGAAGTCGCCGGAGCGGCCGAATTAGACTCACGTCCCAAGAACTTTCTGACCAAGCACGGAGTTATGACGAGAAGGAATAATCCGGTTAACGAGCCCGGGCTGGAACTCTGCTCAGCCCCGCTTCTAGCGCAAGGTATGGCGCATGTTTCGAACGAACTAGCAGGCAATGACTGATGATCGTTCGGATCGAATCTCCGAAGGCAGTTGCACGAGAGCGGTGAAGCACTCGCGGCGCCTCTACGAGTAAAGAAAGCTGGAACTACAGTCTGGGCCTATCTCAGAATGATCGCCTGCTAGACGGCAGGGAGCTCGACACTTGAAGGCTAGTAATGCGAGGTATCGGTGCAGGATGGTATGGGAACCATTTTGTCCTGAATGCCTGGAAGTCGGCTATTTTGAAGGCTCAGGACTATAGTCGTTTCTCATATGCGTTCGTAGTTGAAGAGATCGTGGTCGCCGTTCTAAGGCTTTAGAGGATTGCGCCGTATGCTCCTATGCTTGCCGCATGCTCAAAGGTATCCAGATCTCGGGAGAGTCGACGACAATCGCATGGCACGCTCAATGCCTCTTCCACATGCACGGGCATGCACCTGTCGGACTTACTGCAACGCTGAAAACTGGGCAGAACATCGCAAGTGCAGCAGACTGCATAAATAGTGCTGTGACTTGCGCTGCGCATTGAGCCATACCGGTATGGATTCTTCGCTTCGCTCAGAATGACGTCCTGCTGTGTAGCCGATCAGCAATCATTTGACGGGGCTATGTATCCGCCCAAGCGCTCCCAGGGCTGCGGCACCTTCACCCAGGCCATTCCCGCGGCCTGGGCGGCCTGCACGCCCATCTCGGTATCCTCAAACACCAGGCAGGACTCCGGAGGCACGCCGAGCCGTTCCGCTGCTAGCAGAAAGGGCTCCGGGTGGGGCTTGCTGTGGGTGTAGTCGCCGGCGCAGACCAGGGTGTCGAAGCGGTCGAGCAGGCCCAGCGCGCTGAGCGAGGCTACAACTGACTCCCGCGTGCTGCCGGAGACGACGGCAAAGGGAATGTCACCGTGGCTGATCTCGATATGCTCCAGCACCTCGGGCACGGCTTTGAGTTGGGGCAGAATCTCGAAATACAAAGCTTCCTTGCGCCGCGCGACTTCTTCGACCGGCATGGCGAGTCCGTGCCGCTGGTTCAGCGTGCGGACGATCTCGGCAATCGGCCTGCCGCCCCAGGCGTAATGCAGCTCCTCGGGGAAGTCGCAGTCCCACTCGCCCAGCGCGCCGCGCCAGGCTCGGTAGTGCAGCGGCATGGAGTCGGCGATGGTGCCATCGCAATCGAAGAGGTAAGCCCCGAATGGGCCGGTGGGGAGCTTCAGCTTCGGTACGGTTCTTTTCATGGCCTGGGGACGGGGCTTGCCGTGTTCGGTGGTGCTGCGCTCGCAGGCGCAGGCAATGCGGCTGCGGGAGCGCTGGGCTTGACCGCGTTTGGAGCTTCGGGCTTCTGCGTTTCCGTGATGGCGTGGTCCGGGCCATGCGCATCCGCACTGTTGGTGATGGGGTACACGAAGCGCAGATAGAGATAGAAAAAGCACATGGACAGCAGCAGGATGACGACGCCGAGGGTGGAGGAGGTGATCTTGACCCCGGCCATGGAGGCGTCCATCTCCTGCGTTGCGCCCTGGTAAGCGGCGGCACGAAACTGCAGCCAGGAGAAGACCACGCCGACCAGCACCAGAAAGAGCACCATCCAGAAGATGAGGATTGCTAGAGGTATGCTGCCAGGCGTAGGTCTTTCGGGAGCGCTCGAGGGATTCGCGCTGGTACTTCCAGTAGGCGCGGTCGTAGTCGTTCTCGCCGAGGTCATCGGCGGCGAGGGCTGACCGGTTCGCGTCCGGCGATTCTGCGGCGGCTGCGGCTGCGGCCTCGGCCTGGGCCAGCGCATCCGTCTTGCCGGTGGTTTGGGCCCGGGAAGAGTGAGTGTGCGGGGCGGTAGCCTTGCTCCCCTGAGCGGCTGCTCCGCGCGGCAACGCGCCCGCCGAGAGAAGGAGCAACAGCGCGATGACGCAGCCGAGGCTTTGCCGGCGCGTCATCTGCCGCATGTCTTTGGGTCGCGCACTATGCTGGAAAGCAGCGATATGTTGTAGCGCAGGCTTTCGCCCTCCGGGTGCGATGCCTTAAAGCGCCGGGCCTTGGAGGCAGCGCGAGCGCAAGCGGTGTCCAGCGCGTCCAGCAGTTCCTGATTCTGGCTGGCGAACGACTCGCTGTCTCGTGCACGCGGCGCAAGGTGGTCCTCTACGGCAGCATCTGGGGAAATGGAAGACTCGGTTTTTGCGCCAGCGGCTTTGCAGCCGGCTTTGAAGCCGTCGCGGTAGCCCTCGTTGTAGTGGTCCGAATCGCTCTGAGCATCGGGCGTTTCGGAGCAACTGACGTCATGTTCCTGCGGCGCCCGCTCGTAGTGCCCATCTTCCTGGGCCTGGAGCGCACAAAGCGGGAGAGCGAGAATAACTGGAAGAACGGCCGAGGCGTAGCGCATACGGGTCCTCCGGTAAGGCGATTGCGGCCAATATACTCCGGGGCTTTGCAGGAGCGCGCCAAATCTGCATTGGAGATAGTGCAGAGCGGTTTGACAGCGAACGATAACAGTTATTAAACTATGCATGTGATGAGCAATACAGATACGGCGGCGTCGGCCTTCCGGAGCCTGTGCGGTGAGCACGGCATTACCGTGACGCACCAGCGGCAGGTGCTATATGAGGTGATGCAGAGCCTGCCCGGGCACCCGAGTCCGGAAGAGGTGTACGCGGTGGTGCGCAAGCGTATTCCCTCCGTCTCCCTGGCAACGGTGTACAAGAACATCCACCTGTTTCTGGAAAGCGGACTGCTGCGCGAGGTGAGCCCGCATTACGGCTCGCTGCGCGTGGAGATGAACGACCGGCCGCATCATCACCTGGTGTGCACGCACTGCAAAGCGATCTTCGATGTGCCGGAAGAGGAACTCGGGCTGCCGGAGCACCTTCCGGAGCAATTGCCCAACGGGTTCCATGTGGAGCGTTTTTCCGTGGACGTTCTGGGCCGCTGCGCGGCGTGCCAGGCTGCACCGTAAGCGGTCGCCCGGTCATCTAATGAAGTGAACCGATTTTCGTTATTCAACCCAGAAGGCGGCGCGGCGGGATGTTTACCAATGAGTAACCCTCGCGCGAGCCAATTCTATCTAAACAAGGAGCCTTACATTGCTGAGCGTCGGCGAGAAATTCCCCAACTTCTCCGTTACTGCCACCGTGAGCCGCGACAAGAATAACGCTTTTAAGACGATCACCAACGAGTCGTATGCCGGGAAGTGGAAGCTGTACTTCTTCTGGCCCAAGGACTTTACCTTTGTGTGTCCCACCGAGATCGCTGCCTTTGGCAAGCTGAACTCCGAGTTCGCGGACCGCGATACGCAGATTCTGGGCGGCAGCACGGACTCCGAATACGTGCACCTGGCGTGGCGCAACAACCATGAGGATCTGCGCGACCTGCCGTTCCCGATGCTGGCCGACGTGCGGCGCGACCTGACCGAACAGCTCGGGATTCTGGATATGAAGGAAGGCGTGGCCCAGCGGGCGACGTTCCTGGTGGACCCGGAAGGCATCATCCGCTTCGTCTATGTGACGGATCTTTCCGTGGGCCGCAACCCGCAGGAGGTTCTCCGCGTGCTGGATGCGCTGCAGACGGACGAGCTCTGCCCCTGCAACTGGCAGAAGGGTGAGGAAACGATTCACGCTTAAGGCGTGCGTGAAAGAGCGGAAGCAGATCCCTCGGCTTCGCTCGGGATGACAGTGCTGGTTATGGCCAACGGGTTATGGCCAACATCTGTTCGTCATCCCGAGCGAACGTGCTCGCCCGGCCCACATCTCTAAAGGAACCCATATGTCACTCGACCAGCTTATTGACACTCTCCCGCCGTACGCCAAGGACCTGAAGCTCAATTACTCGACCCTGGTGCGGCAGAACACGGAACTGACACCGCAGCAGCTTTGGGGCACGGTGGTGGCGGCGGCCATGGCGACGCGGAACGCGCGGCTGACGGAAGCCGCCCTGACGGCCGCGGCGCAGCAGCTTTCGCCCCAGGCGCTCGAGGCCGCGAAGGCCGCGGCGGCCATCATGGGCATGAACAACATCTACTATCGCTTTCTCCACCTCACTTCAAATGAGAAGTATGCCACCATGCCGGCCCGGCTGCGGATGAATGTTCTGCGCCAGCATGGGGTGGAGAGTGTGGACTTCGAGCTGTGGTCGCTGGTGGTTTCGGCGGTAAACGGCTGCGGACAGTGCGTGGACTCGCACGAGCAGGTGCTGCGGCAAAAGGGTGCGAGTGAAGAGATCGTGCTGGCGGCCGTGCGCGTGGCTTCGGTGCTGCACGCCATCGGCGCGGTGCTGGATACGACGGCGGTGGACCAGACTACCGGCGCCGCGGAGCTCGCCAGGGCCTGACGCGTTCCTCCCCCCCTCCCCAAGCCCCTCTTTCGCCACAGCCCGCGGAAGAGGGGCTTGTTGTTTCTGCGGCATGCCGTCGCCTTCGCGGCATCGCTTCGCGTTTCCTGAGCACTTCGGCGGGGGCTTGCGTCCATTGCTCGAAGCGTGCCTGGTAACGGGCATCGCTGGGGCGGGGAAGGAAGGCCGGGGAGGTGTGCTTCCCGGCACTGCGCACGCGCGCGCCGCGTTTTCCGAGTGCGGCGTTCCGGCACGGGCAGGTACAGTGGTGTGAGACCTCTGGAGACACAGGATGCGGTGCAGCCGGCTATTCCATTTCACCATGTATGCGGGCCTGCTTTTGCTGGGCGGATGTGACGGCTTTTTCATAAAGCCGACGCCCACGCCCCCGGGCAACTCGGGCAACTTCGTTTATGTGGGCAATAGCTCGGGCACCATCGCCGGCTTTACTGTCTCGACCACCGGCGGGCTCACGGGCATCAACGGGCTGCCGTTCCAGGCGACCACGGCGGCGGTGAACTCGCTGGTGGTTTCGGCCAGCAACGCCTTTATGTATACCGGGACGGCGAACGGCATTTTCCTGATGAACATCAATTCCAGCACGGGCGCGCTCACGGTCGGCAATGGGGGCAACAGCCTGGTTTCCGGACTGATCCCCACGTCGCTGCAGGGTGAGAGCACCGGTAAGCTCTTGCTGGCCGGCGGCATCAACGGCAACACCGCGCCCTCGGTCGGCTCTTTTTCCATCAACACCGATGGCACGTTGGCGGCCGTGACGGCTCCGCTCGGTGTACCCAATGTCGGCTTGAACAGCACCAGCAGCAATGCGCCGGCGCAGATCGCGGTTACGCCGAGCGACAGCTTCGTCTATCTGGCTATCGGCAACTCCGGTGTCGCCGTCTACTCCTTCAATACTTCAGGCGCGTTAGCGACTACCAACCTCATCCTGAGGCCGGGCACGAGCGGCGGCGTAACCAACCAGGATACTTCGGTCGCCATCGACCCTACCGGGCGTTATCTGTATGTGGGAGAGACCAATGCCGGGCTGCGCGCGTTCACGATCGGTACCGATGGTTCGCTGACGCCGATCGCCGGCTCGCCTTACAAGGTGGGCGGCCAGCCGAAGGCCATCGCCTTCGATTCCACCGCAGGCTATCTTTATGTGCTGAACGCGGGCAGCGGTACCGGCAGCAACACCGTGAGCGCGTTCAGCGTGTCCAACGGCGGCGCGCTTACGGCGCTCAACCCCGCCACCATCGCGACCGGGAGCTCGCCCTCTTCGCTCACCCTGGACCAGTCGAAGAAGTTCATGCTGGTGGCCAACTCCGGGGGTACGCCGGACCTGCAGCTTTACAGCTTCGACGCGACCACCGGCGGCAAGCTCGACCCCGGCGCTACGGCGGCCACGGGCCCCAATTCTCCGGCAGGCGCGAGCGTGGTTGTTTCGACGCACTGAGCCGCCCGCACGCGAGTTTTGTAACTGCTTCGGAGGCGTGAATGAAGGCGAGACGAGTGCGCCCGATCGCGCAGCCGGTCCGCGTGCGCACCGCGTTGCGGTTCGGTCTCCAAGGCAGTGGGCACCGCGCTCACGCGCCTGGATTATCACCTGTGCCTCCCACTGTCAGGTGATAGCCTTGTGGCACTGTGTCCCATACCATCGCTCCTGGGCCGGGCAATCGCCGCAGTGCGAGCACCGCCCAGCACCTGTCTATGAATGCTCGTCGTCTGCTGCTGTTCTCTGTTTGCGCCGCCCTGCTGGTTCCGGCGGGCTGCAAGCGCATGCATCGCAACAGTGATGAGCACGTATACGTGGTATCGAAGCAGACTTTTCTGCGCGATCGCGTGGCGGCTGTCTCGAACAAGGTGGCACCGGTCACGAACGGCGAAGAACTGACGGTGGTGGAGCACGGACGCCGGTTCTTGCGCGTCCGCACGAACAGCGGACAGGTGGGATGGCTGGAAGAGCACGCCATCATCGATCAGCAGACCTACGACGCATTCGCCCAACTACGCGAGCAGCACGTGCACGACCCCGTGGTGGCGACCGGCATCCTGCGCGACGAGATGTATGCCCACCTCACTCCCGGCCGCGAATCCGAGCGCTTTCTGCTGCTGCCGGAGAATGACAAGCTGCAGTTGCTGATGCGGGCGAGCATCACGCGGCCCACGCCGGAACAGATCTACGCGGCAGCCGCCCGCAAGCAGGCGGCGAAGATCGCAGCGGAAAAGCAGGCGCAGGAAGCCCGGCTGGGGCGCCCCACCCCCAAGCCGGCGGACAAGCAGGCTGCCAAGCCAACCTCCACGGCCACGAACCCGACCACCGCTCCGGCCCCGGCGAAAGCCGTGCTCTCGGCCAAGAAGACTGGAGCCAAGGCGGCCGCGCCCGAAGCTCCGGCACCGATTGAAGACTGGTGGCTGGTGCGCGACAGTGCCGGCCGGACGGGGTGGCTGCTGGCGCGGCGCATCGATGTGGACATCCCGGACGAAGTGGTGCGCTACGCCGAGGGGCAAAAGATCGTGGGCGCGTACCTGCTGGCGAAGGTCTATGACCCCGACTCGCCGTTTCCCGACCACCAGGCGCCCGAGTACGTGGCCGTGCTGAACCCCTACAAGGATGGGCTGCCGTACGACTTCAGCATGGTGCGCGTCTTTGTCTGGAATGCGAAAAAGCACCGTTATGAGGGAGGCCTGCGCCAGAAAGACCTGGTCGGCTACCTGCCGGTGACCGTGAAGGAACAGAACCTGGACAAGGTTGGAGCGGTGAAGGCCGGAGGGGAAAAGGCGGGACCGGTACCCACCTTTACGCTGAAGCTGGCGGTGGATGGCGCGCAGCCATCGATCGACCAGACGACAGGACTCATCAAGCCGGTGCAAACCTTTGACGTGACTTACCGGCTGGACGGTGAAAATGTGACCCGGGTGCAATCGCCCGGCGAGCAGGCGCCCACGCCGGCCAGTAGTGCTTCGCCGGAAGCGCAGGCGCGCCAGCGCGAGCGGGCCAAGCTGCGCGCCGCATACAAGGCGACGCATCCGCACCATCGGCGCAAGCACTGATCGCGCCGATTAATGACACGACCATCTGCCGATCGATGACACGACCCTCTATTGAGAGAGCCTAAGACAGGAACGCCGTGATGCTGGCGACTACGATCTCCTGCTCTTCCTCCCGGAGCTGCGGGAAGATAGGCAGAGCGAGCACCTCGGCGGCGGCCCGTTCGCTTTCCGGAAAGTCGCCGTGCTTGTATCCAAGCTGTGCGAGCGCCGTCTGGAGGTGGAGGGGCACGGGGTAGTAAACCTCGCTGCCGATCCTGCGCTCGGTGAGAAAGCGGCGCAGGGCATCCCGCTGGCGCACGCGGATGGAGTACTGGTGGAAGACCGGGGTGGCGCGCGGATCGGTGACGGGCAGGACCACGCCCTTTTCCGGATACACGCCTGCTTCGGCCAGGCCGGCGTCGGCGAAGAGGCGCGCATAGTTCTGCGCCAGGGCACGCCGGCGCGCGTTCCACTCATCGACGAACTGCAGCTTGACCAGCAGCACCGCGGCCTGGATGGTATCGAGCCGACTATTCCAGCCAACCTCATCGTGAAAATAGCGCTGGCGCATGCCATGGGCGCGCAGCATGCGGGCCCGCTCCGCCGTGGTCTCCTGGACCGTGGTCACCATGCCCGCTTCCCCGGCCGCGCTCAGGTTTTTCGTGGGGTAAAAACTGAAGGCCGCGGCATCGCCCAGGGAACCGGCGGGGCGTCCCTTCCAGCGCGCGCCAAAGGCCTGCGCGGCGTCTTCGATCAATTTGCAGTCGTATTGCTGCCGCAGCGCGTCAAAGCCGTCCATATCGGCACATTGGCCGTAGAGGTGGACAGGCAGGATGGCCGCAGCCGGGCCGTCTTTCTCAAGCACACCGCGAACCGTGGAGGGCGCGAGATTGAAGGTCTGCGGGTCGATATCTGCCAGCACGGGGTGGAGGCCGGTACGGAGGATCGCGCTGACGGTGGCGAAGAAACTGAAAGGCGTGGTGATGACGCGATCGCCGCGGTGCAAAGGAAGGGCGGCCATGGCGAGCCAGAGTGCGTCGGTTCCCGAACCGCAGCCGATGGCATCCTGCGCCTGGCAGTAAGTAGCGGCGGCCTTCTCGAAGGCTTCCACCTGGGGGCCCAGCACATATCTCTGGCTGCGAAATACGTCTGCGGCAGCGCCCAGCAGCGCGTCTCCGATTTCGTTGTATTCCCGCGAAAAATCGAGCAATGGGACGCCCGTGTGTGCAGGGGCGGTAACACTGTCTTCTGCTAACCCTTGTCTTTGTTTCTGCATCCCAATCCCTGTTCTGCGCTGAACCGAAGGGCCTCAGGTTCCGAGGCGCATGTTGGTTTTCCGCGCCGGAGGGAAAGACTGTAAGCTGTTCGTGAGGTTTGTTGGCTGGCCTAAGGACGTGAGGTATGTGTCCTTTTGTTTCATATCGTAGCAGTGCAGGTTGTGCAGCGCACAAGCAGGGAAACTGCCACAAGGCATAAGGAGATCGGCACTATGGATAGTAAGCCGGCACAAAACATTCAGGATACGTATCTCAATACTGTCCGCAAGGATAAGACTCCTATCACGATCTATCTGGTCAGCGGCGTCAAGCTCACGGGAAAGATTCGCTCGTTTGATAAGTATTCCGTGCTGCTGGAGAACAACAACCAGGAACAGCTGATCTTCAAGCACGCCATCTCGACCGTGGTGAGCAACCGCTCCGTGATGCACGGGGAGCACCGGCCCAGCCACCCGGCTCCGGGACACGTAGCCGTGGGCGCCACAGCTCCCGCGAATCCAGCCCAGGCCCGGCCGGAAGACGAGCCCTAGCCTGAAAGTCCAATCGCATTTGTGAGTCGCGCTTCCGCTACCGTTCCAGCCGCCACCGGGAATCGAGCGCTCCTGGTGGCGGTGGAGATCGCCCCTCGCCGAAAGCCCCTGCCCGCAGCGGCCAGCGCGGCGCGGCAATCCGCGCTGCTGGTCGATCCCGCCGCTCCTCACCCACTGGATGAGGACGTCGCAGCACCGCCGCCGGCGGCCGCACACACGTCCGCCTCCGCGCGCCTGGAGTTTGAAGCCGGCCTCGATGAGTTTCGCGAGCTGGTGTTGAGCGCGGGCGGCATCGTGGTGGCGGAGGTGGTGCAGCGGCGTCTGCAGCCCGACCCGGCGACGCTGGTGGGCAAGGGCAAAATTGAGGAGATCGCCGCCGTAGCGGCTTCTTCGGAGGCGGACGTCATCCTCTTTGACCAGGATTTGTCGCCGACGCAGTTGCGTAACCTGGAGCGCGAGCTGCCCAGCAGGGTGGTGGATCGCACACAGCTTATTCTGGACATCTTCGCTCGCCACGCGCGTACTCGTGAGGGGCAACTGCAGGTGGAACTGGCGCAGATGGAGTACATGCTGCCCCGGCTTACCGGCCGGGGTGCAGCCATGTCGCAGCTTGGCGGCGGGATCGGTACCCGCGGCCCGGGCGAGACCAAGCTCGAAACCGACCGCCGCCGCATCGGCCGCAGGCTGGTGCAGCTTCGGCATGAACTGGATGCGGTCCGCCGGGTGCGCGGCCAGCAGCGGCAGCGGCGGGAAGCCGTGCCCGTCCCGACGGTCGCGCTGGTGGGCTATACCAACGCCGGCAAGAGCACGTTGTTCAATACGCTTACGCACGCCGGCGTGCTCGAATCCTCACGCATGTTCGCCACCCTGGACCCGAAGCTGCGAGCGCTGGTGCTGCCATCGCGGCGAAAGGTGCTGCTGTCGGACACGGTGGGATTTATCCGCAACCTTCCGCACACGCTGGTCACGTCATTCCGCGCCACCCTCGAAGAAGTGCAGAAAGCCGAGGTGCTGGTGCATGTGCAGGACAGCGCCAGCTCCATGCGGGAGGAGCACAAGGCCGAGGTGGAGAAGGTGCTGGCCGAGCTGGACGCCAAGGACAAGCCGCGCATCGAAGTGCTGAACAAGATCGATCTGCTCCCGATGGAACAGCGGCTGGCCATCGAGGCGCAGGACGGCGCGGTGGCGGTTTCGGCCAAGACCGGTGCACATGTGGCCGAGCTGCTGGACAGGATCGACCAGGCGCTGGGCGCGGATCCCATCGCGGAACAGGCCTTTGTAGTGCCGCAAAGCGACGGCGCCGTGCTGGCCGCACTGGGGGCGGGCGCACGCATTCACAAGCGTCAGTTCAGCGACAACAGTGTGAGCTTTGTGGCGGAAGGGCCGGCGTCGCTGCTGGGGCGCTACCGGCGATATTGGCAGGCGTAAGAAACGGGCTGCAAGGCAGGCAGTGGAGACACGTTCCCGCCCTGCAGCCCGTCTGACCCTGAACCGGGTCGAGGGTGTTGTCACCAGTGTATGCCGTGGGCGTCCCGAGTCAACACCTTCGTGCATGAAAATGGCGCCATTGCGCGCCAAAATCCGCGGTTTGACACCCTAATTTCGCGTCCGGTATAAACAGAACTTCTAGATACTTTTTCTCGCCACTTTCCATCCAGAGCGGATGGCACCCTCAAGGACTGCATGGACGAAATTCTGCACCAGCTCGGCGGCCTCTTTCTCGCCTCGATACCGACGATGGTGCTTTTTCTGCTCACGCTGCTGCTGTATCGCGTGCTGGTGTACACGCCGCTGACGCGAACGCTGGCGGAGCGGCGGGCGCGCACCACCGGCGCCATCGCCAAGGCGCATGCGGCAATCGCCGCGGCGGATGCCAAATCGCAGGAGTATGAAGCCAAGCTCCGGGCAGCTCGCGCCGAGATCTTCCGGGCGCGCGAAGCGCGGGTACAGGGCTGGAACCGCGAGCGCGAAAATATTCTCGACGAAGCGCGTCATGCAGCGCAGGCGCGGGTGAAGGCGGCACGCGCAAGTATCGATGCGGAAGCCGAAGAAGCGCGCCGTGGTATCGATGCCGCCGCCGACCGGCTGGCCGGTGACATTCTCAAGGCCATCCTGCCCGCGGAAGCCGACCTGGTAGGGAGCGCCCGTTGAAACAGCGATTCAGTCTGCATTTTGCCGCCGTGCTGCTGCTGATGAGCAGTCCGTGCTTCATCCATGCGCAGGAGCACCAGGCCGCGCCGCCGCCGCCCGCCGTGGCTGCGCAACAGGGCAACGGAAACGGCAGCTTCATCACGCCGCGCACGGCGAGCACGCAGAACCTGGCCCGGGCGGAGCAGGAAGACGAGGAATACGTCTTCAAGCATTCGCCGTCGGTGCGTGCCTTCGGCAAGCTGTTCCACCTCAGCCCGGATGCGGCTTCGCTCTGCTTCTGGGGGCTCAACTTCATTATTCTGGCGGTATTCATCGGCTACTTCCTCTACAAGGGGCTGCCCAAGGCCTTTCGCGGACGCCGCGAGCGGATTGAGAAGCAACTGGTGGAAGCGCGGGCTGTGACCGAGGAGGCGAACCGGCGCCTGAGCGCGGTGGAAGAACGCCTGGCGCGGCTGGACAGCGAAATTGCGAGTATCCGCGCCTCAGCGGAACGGGACAGCCAGCACGACGAAGAGCGCATCAAGGCCACGATGGAAGAGGAGCGGCGGAAGATCGTTCAGTCTTCGGAAAGCGAAATTGCTGCTGCAGGGGCTGCCGCGGAACGCCGCCTGCGCAAATTTGCCGCCGAGCTTGCGGTGGAACGCGCCTCTTCGCGCATTCATTTGAGTGAAGAGCAGGACCAGTACCTGATCCGGCAGTTTGCCGCGGGGCTCCGGCAGGACAACACCAACTCAGCAGACAATGACGGGAGACACGGCTGATGAGCGCTTTTGCAGCGCGGTATGCGCGTGCTTTCGCCGACGTGGTTGGGAGTGCCCATCTCCCTCCGGACGAGATCAAGCGGCAGTTGTCGGAATTTGCCGGAGCTCTCGACGAAAGCCCGGAGCTGCGGAGCGCGCTGGCGAACCCGGCAATCAGTGTGGATGACCGGATCCGGGTGATCGATGCTCTGGCCTCGCGCCTGGGATTGCAGCGCGAGGTGCGCAACTTCCTTGCCGTCCTGATTCGCCACGAGCGGATGAATTCGTTTGCCGACATTCTGGGCGAGTTCCGCGCAGAGCTCGACCGCCGTGAGGGCATCTCCGAGGCGGAGATCGCCACGGCGCGTCCGCTGGGCGCGGGCGAGCGCCGGGAACTGGAAAGCCGGGTGGCGCAGTTGGCCGGTTCCCAGATACGCGCGCGATTCCGGGAAGACCCGTCGCTGATCGGCGGCGTGGTGGTGAAGATCGGGAGCACGGTATACGACGGCTCGGTACGCGGCCGTCTCGGGCGCCTGAAAGACGAGCTCGTCGCCGGCTAGCATACGCGCTCGGCGCACAGGCGGTTTTCGGTATCAGCTCGAAGAAAGAGACGCATATGGCAATCAAAGCAGACGAGATTACGCAGCTACTGCGGGAGCAGATCCAGAACTACGACGCGGAAGTGCGTGTGGATGAAGTGGGCACGATCATTTCGCTGGGCGACGGCATCGCCCGCATCCACGGCCTGGACAAAGTCATGGCCGGCGAACTGATCCGGTTTCCGCACGGCGTGTCCGGCCTGGCCATGAACCTCGAAGAGGACCAGGTGGGCGCGGTGCTGCTCGGCGATTACACCGAGCTGCGGGAAGGCGACCAAGTGAAGCGCTCGGGCGAGATCATGAGCGTGCCCGTGGGCACCTCCCTGATTGGTCGCGTGGTCAATGCGCTGGGCCAGCCCATTGACGACAAGGGTCCGATCGAGAACACGGAGCTTTCCCCGGTAGAGCGTCTCGCTCCCGGCGTGGTGGACCGGCAGCCGGTGCGCGAACCGATGGCGACCGGACTGAAGGCCATCGACAGCATGATCCCGATCGGCCGCGGACAGCGCGAGCTGATCATCGGCGACCGGCAGACGGGCAAGACCGCGGTCGTGCTCGATACCATCATCAACAACGCGAAGAACAACCTGATCTGCATCTACTGCGCGGTCGGGCAGAAGCGTTCCTCCGTGGCGCAGGTGGTGAACACGCTGCAGGAATATGGCGCGATGGACTACACCATTGTGCTGGCCGCGACCGCTTCCGAGCCGGCCCCCATGCAGTACCTGGCGCCGTACGCGGCGACGGCCATCGGCGAATACTTCCGCGACAACGGCAAGCACGCGCTGGTGATCTACGACGATCTTTCCAAGCACGCCACCGCGTATCGCGAGATCTCGCTGCTGCTGCGCCGTCCGCCGGGACGCGAGGCGTATCCGGGCGACGTGTTCTACCTCCACTCGCGCCTGCTCGAGCGCTCGGCCAAGATGAGCGATGCGCGCGGCGGTGGTTCGCTGACCGCCCTGCCTATCATCGAAACGCAGGCGGGCGACGTTTCCGCGTACATCCCGACCAATGTGATCTCCATCACGGATGGCCAGATCTATCTGGAAACCGATCTGTTCAACTCCGGCGTGCGTCCGGCGGTGAACGTCGGTCTCTCCGTCAGCCGCGTGGGCGGCGCCGCGCAGATCAAGGCGATGCGCCAGGTAGCGGGCACGCTCAAGCTCGATCTCGCGCAGTATCGCGAACTGGCTGCCTTCGCGCAGTTTGGCAGCGACCTGGACAAGGTGACGCAGAACCAGCTCAATCGCGGCCAGCGCCTGACGGAACTGCTGAAGCAGCCGCAGTTCTCGCCCTTGCCGACGGAGAAGGAAATCTTCATCATCTACGCCGGCACGAACGGCTTCCTCGATGACCTCAAGGTGGAAGATATCCGTGCCTTTGAGCAGGGACTGTATAAGTACCTCGATGCCGCGCAGTCCGCGCTGCTCAACGACATCATCACCAAGAAGACGCTGGACGATGATCTGAAGGGCCGGATGAATGCCGCGCTCAAGGAGTACAAGGAGAACTTCGTCTCCGAGCACCGCGATGCCAAGCTGCGGGAATCATCCGTGCAGCCGCTGGACGCCGAACAGAAGAAGGAACAGGCGCAGGCGCAGCCGGATAAGCAGCAGCGCGAGGTGGCCGCAAACGCGTAGAGTTGATGGGTGAAGCAATGCACATTGCCTCAGCGGCGGAAGCCGCGTTGCAGTGACAGGCTTTCGGACGGGTTGAAGCCCGTTCCCTGTTCAGAAAGAGTTCGATGGCAAACGTCCTGGATTTACGCCGGCGCATCCGCAGCGTGCGGAACACGCGCCAGATCACCAAAGCCATGAAGATGGTCTCCGCGGCCAAGCTGCGTCGCGCGCAGGAGCGTGCGATGGCGGCGCGTCCGTATGCGCAGATGATGGCTGCCGTGATCCAGTCGCTGATGCGCCGCATTGACATCTACGACCCGGCGACCGGGGAGGCGCGGCATCCGCTGCTGGTATCCCGCCCGGAGAAGAACGTGCTGCTGGTCGTGGTTTCCGGCGACAAGGGCTTTGCGGGCGCCTTCAACTCCAATATCGCCAAGGCGGCGTTTCGCTTCCTGGAAGCGCAGCACACCGGCGGCCGTCAACTGGGCGTGGACGTGGAGCCGATCGGGCGCAAGGCGCGCGACCTTTTCCGCCGCCGCTACCCGGCTGCGCAGATGATTGAAGACGAGAGCGCGCAGCAGACTGTGGAGCAGGAGAACCGGACGCTGGGCGAAGAGGGCCACGTGCAGCAGTTGCGCCGCCGTGGCGAGCGCGCCGCGCCGGTGGAAGTGACGGGCGACCATCCGGGCATGCTGGACAAGCTGCGCTTCGACCGCGTGAGCGAACTGGGCCGCGAGATTGTGGACCGGTACGTGAACGGCGAGATCGACGCGGCCTATGTAGTGTTTAACGAGTTCAAGTCGGTGATTGCGCAGCGCGTTGTAGTGGAGCGCATGCTGCCGCTGGCCGAGCCCGGCACCACGGACGTGGCGCAGGCCGAAGACCAGACGCAGGAAGAGCGGGAACGGGCGGGCGAGGCGGCGCGCACCGCCGGCGTGAGCCTGGAGACGCCGGACACCGCCGAAGCGGACGAGGAAGCGAAGACGTTCGGCACGGCGCAGGTGGATTACATCTACGAGCAGTCGCCGGAAGAGATGCTGCGCTCGCTGCTGCCCCGGTATCTATCCACGCAGCTGTACCGCGCGATGCTGGAGTCTGTTGCCTCCGAGCATGCAGCGCGCATGACCGCCATGGACGCCGCGAGCAACAACGCTTCCGACATGATCGACGCCCTTACCCTTACCATGAACCGCGTGCGCCAGGCAGCGATCACCAAGGAGATCATCGAGATCGTCAGCGGCGCGGCAGCGATCTAGAGAACAGGACTTTATGGCAAATAACGGACAGAATCAGCATCTCGCAGGGAACCAGTTCGGTCGCTCGGGCGAGTTCGTCGAAGGGCAGGACCAGGGCGCCGCGTATCGTGGCGGCGGCAATCAGGGTGGGCCGGAGATCGTCGGCCGCGTGGTCCAGATCTCGGGGCCTGCGGTAGATGTCCAGTTTGAGGAAAAGACCATGCCAGCGATCTACGAAGCGCTGCGCGTGGTAAGCGACGGGTTCGATGTGCCGGCGCCGATCAACGTCATCGTGGAAGTGGAACAGCACATCGGCGAAGGGCGCGTGCGCTGCGTGGCGATGGAGTCGACCGAAGGCATGGTGCGCGGGATGAAGGTGATCGACACCGGCGGCCCCATCACCGTGCCGGTGGGCGTGCCGACGCTGGGCCGCATTCTGAACGTGATCGGCAACCCGGTAGATGAGCTGGGGCCGGTGAATGCGAAGGAGATGCGGCCCATTCATCGCGCGGCGCCCAGCTTTGAAGAGCAGTCCACCTCCGAGGAGATGTTTGAGACCGGAGTCAAGGTCATCGACCTGATCCAGCCATTTCTGAAGGGTGGCAAGATCGGCCTGTTCGGCGGCGCGGGCGTGGGCAAGACCGTCGTGATCCAGGAACTGATCAACAACGTGGCTTCCAAGCACGGCGGCGTTTCTGTCTTTGCCGGCGTGGGCGAGCGCACCCGTGAGGGAACCGACCTCTGGCTGGAGTTCGAGGAATCGGGCGTGATCGATACCAAGGACCGCACCAAGTCCAAAGCTGCGCTGGTGTATGGGCAGATGACCGAGCCGCCCGGCGCGCGTCTTCGCGTAGCTCTTACGGCACTCACCATCGCGGAATATTTTCGCGACGATCAAGGCGCGGACACGCTGCTGTTCATCGACAATATCTTCCGCTTTACCCAGGCGGGTTCCGAAGTTTCCACGCTGCTTGGCCGTATGCCTTCCGCAGTGGGGTATCAGCCCAACCTGGCCACCGAGATGGGTGAGCTGCAGGAGCGCATCACTTCCACCAAGCGCGGCTCTGTCACATCCGTGCAGGCGATCTACGTGCCCGCCGACGACCTGACCGATCCGGCGCCGGCTACAGCATTCGCTCACCTCGACGCGACCACGGTGCTTTCCCGTCCGTTGTCGGAGCTGGGTATCTACCCGGCAGTCGATCCGCTTGCCTCCACTTCGCGCATCCTCACGCCGCGTATTGTGGGGCAGGAGCATTATGACGTGGCGCAGGGTGTGAAACGCATTCTGCAGCGCTACAAGGACCTGCAGGACATCATCGCCATTCTCGGTATCGACGAGCTTTCCGAAGAGGACAAGCTGACGGTACAGCGCGCGCGCAAGGTGCAGCGCTTCCTGTCACAGCCCTTCCATGTGGCCGAAGTGTTCACCGGCACGCCAGGCAAGTATGTCAAGGTGGCGGACACGGTGCGCTCCTTCAAGGAGATTATCGACGGCAAGCACGATAACATCCCGGAGCAGGCGTTTTACATGAAGGGCGACATCGACGAGGTGCTCCAGGCAGCCGAGAAGCTGCAGGGAACGGCGGCGTAAAGATGGCCGATCAGTTACACATCCGCCTGGTAACTCCGGAACGCATGCTCGTCGATACGACGGCGGATGCGGTGGAGTTACCGGGCAAGTCCGGGTATCTCGAAGTGCTGTACGGCGCCGCGCCGCTGCTCACGGAACTCGGTACGGGCGATGTACGCATCCATGGTGGCCCGGCGAATGAAGACCGCTATTACGTGGCCTGGGGCTTTGCCGAGGTACTGCCGAACCGGGTGACCATCCTGGCGGAGAGCGCGGAAAAGCCGTCTGAGATCGACACCTCGGCCGCGCAGCGCCAATTTGAAGAGGGGCAGCGCATGTGGGGCGAAGCGGGCGAGAATCCCGATCAGTACGAGCGGGCCAACGAGATTATCCGGGACGCCGAGTCGCGGCTGGGGAGCGCGGGAGCGGGGCGCTGAACCGTAGCTTGTCAATTTCTTGCAGCACGAGGCTGGCAGATATGCCAGCCTCTTTTCTTTGGACGGGATCACCTTTTGCGTCCATCGTGCCTGGTCTAACAAGCTTTGTTTGCATGGCGAAGCAGGCTGCTGGTGCCGTTATAAGTTGTCAGGCACACTAAGCAATTGAGGAGCACCGAACGGAGTTCGTTATGTTAATTATCCTGCAAACAAGCATTCTCTCTAGCCGTCTACCTGAGCTTGCGCCCGGTAAGCGGAGTTATTTCCGCCTGCAAAAGTGGGCCTGCTCTCTTAAAAATTAACTGGCGTAAATTGTCTCTGATTTCAGTTGACAAGAGTATGGAGAAAGTTCCACTCTGCTTCTGCTCAGCCGGGAAGTCTTTTCCTGGTCTGAACCCCAGTGTTGTACCGGTATGAGATACGTCCCCCTATCTCCAACTGCAACGCACGCTTGAAACATGGAGACGCAGAGGTGAAGTATGGACCCAGTGCAGAGACGCGACTTTTTGAAGAACATGGGCGGCATCGCCGCATCCGCAGCAGTTCTTGGGACGACGATGGCCCCCATGGCCAAAGCCGCGGGTTTCAACAAGAAGGATGACGACGACCACGACGGATGTTACGACAACGACCATTCGTGTCAATACCAATCCTGTTTCTACGACCAGATCTGCTGTGAACAAGTTGATCTCAGTTGCTTCTTTGAGATCAACTGCCAGGTAGACCAGAACAATTGCTGCTGGTTCACCGTGGAATGCAACGGGCGCTGCCAGAGCTATCGCAAGAACTGCAATGACCATCACAAGAGGAAGCACCACTGGAGATGCCGCGAGTGCAAATTCCAGGGGAGCTGCAACTATGGTCAGAATTGCCAAATTCCATGCAAGCTCTACTTCCAGTGCTATGATGACGACGGCTGTGGCTATACGCCTCACTGCTACAACTTTAACGTCTGCTGCTGGGTGGACAGCAACGGTTGCTGCTGCTACGACATCGTTTGGAACAACTGCTCCACGAACTAACGATTGCGCATTCACACAAAGGCCTGGTGGCTCTGTCACCGGGCCGTTGTGTTTGCGGAGAAGAGGGACTCAGAGGGGCCGGTCGGTGAAGAGCGCTTTATCGGCGAGCTCCTGCACCAGGATGGCGCGCGATCCCAGTAACGCCCTGACCTTTTCCGCGCTCTGCCCCTCGGCAAAGAGAAATTTGCGGTTTCCTGCCCCCCATAACTTCTCGAGGTCGGCATCGGTAAGAAAAACATGCGGGGCATCCGGATACCAGGAGCCCCATATCATCGAGGAACTGCGGCCGTTCACCAGCAGCGCCTGCCGATGCGTGTAGAAGATCACGGAAGATCCCGAGGACTGGTCGCCGTAGATCATCAGGGTGGCGCGTCCGGCCGCGGCGGGATCACGGAGTGGATCGCCGGCGACGCTGTTGATGGTATCGGCCATGGCGCGCGACGAGAGCATAGGCGCGAAGCGGACAAACGCGATGTGCGCTGCAATGAGGAAGACGGCCGCGGTAAATGCAACCGATACGGTAGCCTTAAGGTTTTCTCCTCGGCGGCGCAACTGCCAGGCCACGGCCGGGCCGATGAGGAAGACCACCGCTGCCAGGGCGGCCGGCAGGCGAAGCGCCGCGAACGATGGCCCGGTGAGGTCGAAGAGGTGCGACATGGAAAGCGAATAGTTGCCCACTGCCCGATGCGCCAGCAGCGTGCCGATATCGGGCACGAACGGCAAGTGGCGGGACGACCACAATCCATAACCGAGCGCCAGTGCGGACGCGACCCCAACTACCGCAAACACGGCATGCGCGCCCAAAAGCCAGCGGCTGACGCTTTCTCGCAGGCGGGGATCGCGGTTCTCGGAGCGGAGCTCTGCGGACGCAAGCACGCCGGCGGTGAGCAGCAGCAGCGAGAAATACGCGGGAAAGGTGTAGTACTCCTGGTTGGTGGAGATAGAAAAGAAGACCAGGATGAATGCCGCGTACAGGGATAGCAGCCAGAGCGAGCGTTTGCGGAAGCTGCGCCGCGCCAGCACCTGCTCGGCTTCCGCCAGGCTGTTGAACCTGACCGGCGCGGTGCCGGTGGAGAGCGTGCCCCAGGACGGGCGGAGGCCGGACAGCCAAGCACGCCGGGTACGCCAGGCACGGCTGACTGCGAGCGGAAAGTAGAGGCTCCAGGGAAAGAGCCAGGCGAGGTGTCCCAGCCAGAAGACCCATGCCGGCTGCTTGTTGTAGTCGTGGGGATAGCGACGCCCCAGGAAGCGGAGGACGTGCTCGTTGATGAAGTAGAAATAGAAGAAGCCGTGGACGCCGCCCGGTCCAGGTACGTTGCCCACCGGGTGCCCGTGGTCGGGGTTCCGCAGCCCGGCAAGGATGTGCCAGGGTGCAGCGATCAGCAGGAACAAGAGCAGGCCGGTAGGGATGCGGAACTCGCGCCACCGACGCCAGTCTCCCGTGAGCACGAGATACGGCAGTGCCGCAGACAGGAAGAAGACCGGCGCGATCAGCCCTTTGACCAGCATGGCAACGGCAATCAGCGCCCAGACCGCGTAGAAGCGCTGCGGTTTTGCGTCTTCGAGTGCCGTGAGAAAGCAGTAGAGTGCTGCCGAGACAAACAGGGTTAGCAGCACCTCCGGGATGTAGACCCGGGTGAACAGGAAGACGCCGATGCTGGTGAGAAAGGCGAGCGCGGTGTAAAAGGCGGCGCGGTCTCCGTAGGCCCGTCGCGCCCATTGCCAGCCGAGAGCGGCCACACCAAGCACACCGAGGGCCATGGGCAGATGCGTCGCAAAGACATTAAATCCGAAAACGCGGTAGTCGAGCGCCACCAGCCAGTAGGGCAGGGGCGGCTTTTCCAGGTAGCGGATGCCGTTGACCTTGAGCGTGACCCAGTCGCCGGAAAGCGCCATATGCTGGGCTGCGTTGGCATGGGTGGCGTCGGCGTCATCCAACAGGGGTGGCGCAAAGAGCGCGGCAAAGTGAACCGCGAGCCACAGGAGCAACAGCAGCGTCCAGGCGCGGCGGGGGGAAAGGAACGGCGATGCCGCTTCCGCTGCCTCGCTGGGGTCCCCTACGGGGAGTAGAAGGTGTTTCGCCATACTGAATGAGCAGGATACCAGTCCACGTGACGAAGACCGTGGCCGGGCGCGGGGCGGGACGGAGGCGGAAATGAATCCACGGGCAGGGAATGCAGGCCCGGAAACCGGGAACACAACCGCGGCTCAGGAGATTGCCGAGTCACGGCAGAACGGCGCGCCAGCGCCCTCGCCGGCCAGGAGCAAGCGCGCACGCTCTCCGCGCCCGGATGGCGGTGCTGCCCACCATGCCGGCGGAAGCCCGGGGAGCGGCGAGCCAATCCTGCACCTGCGCGCGCTGGCCAATGAACTGAACGGAGTCATCGCCGAGTGCCTGAAGGATCCGGATGTGGAACCGGTGCACCGCGTGCGGACCGGATCGCGGCGGGTGGAGGCCATGCTGGAGACGGTGATTCGCCTTGGCGGCCCGCCCTCGGTGCAGGAGCACCTAAATACCCATGCAGGCAAATGGTTCCGGCAACTGCGCAAGGTGCGGCGTGCTGCCGGTAAGGTGCGCGACCTGGACGTGCATCGGCACCTGCTGCGCAAGCATTATCTCGACTCCTCAGCGGACGGTGCCGGAAGTTCCGGTCCGGATGCAGCAGCGGGAGCAGAACCGGGGCCTCTGCATAAGCAGGCCACCGAGCTGGATGCCTGGCTAAAGTGCCAACGGGAGCGGCAGGCCGCGCGACTGGTAAAGGAACTGGCGCGGCGGCAGACCAAGCTGATTAGCGCAGAGCAGAAGTGTATCGACGAGCTCGGGGAAAAGGTGGGCCGCTCGCGCAACGCCGCCCCGCCCGCGGCACGGCTGGCGCTCGAGGATTTTCTACGCCTGGTAGACGCCATGCCGGTGCTAAATGCCGAAAACCTTCATGACTTCCGCAAGGGGGCCAAGAAGGCCCGGTACGTGGCAGAAAGCGGGGGCGAGGACCAGGAGGCCAAGGCGATCGCCAAGGCCATTAACCGGGTACAGGACGCGATCGGTGACTGGCACGATTTCCTGGTGCTGGCCTCCGAGGCCAAGTCGGCCCTGGGCAAGTCAGGCGCGGAATTGCGGGCCGCGATGGACGCAGAGGTCGAGGCGCTCTTCCGCCGCGCCATAAGCACGACCGACGCCGTGCGACGGCGGCTGGTAGGCGAGTGGGTGGCACGCGGGGGCAGCCGGACCGGGGTACGCGGGCAGAAGAGAGCGCCACAGGCGCAGCCACCGGCTGGCGCGTAGAGCGCGCCGGCGCAGCTTATTTGCGCGACGGCTTGCGGGAGATCTTGCGGGACGCCTTGCGCGAGGTCTTGCGGCGGGAGCTCCTGCCCAGGGTGGCATATAGCTGCCGTAGCGCGCGCGGTTCCACCAGCGCGATCAACTGCGCGGGGCGGCGGGTTGCGTCCAGGCGGGCCAGCGAACTCTTGCGCAGGCGCACGCTTGCGCGGTGGGGAGAGCAGATGAGCGCACCAAGAAACTGCGACAGGTTGGGGTTGTGTCCCACTACCAGCAGGTTCTCCACACCGGCGTGCCGCCGCAGGATGTCTTCAAAGGCCAGCAAAGTCCCGGCTGGCGCCAGCGCTTCGTCCATCTCGATGCGGCCCTCGAAGCCGGTCTCGGTGGCCACCAGCGAAGCTGTCTGGAGCGCGCGCTTGAGGGGACTTGAGACCACCGCGTCAAAGTGGACCTTGGTGGCGGTCAGATAACGGCCAACCAGCATGCATTGCTGCTTGCCCTCTTTGTCCAGTCCGCGTTTGCGGTCGGTGAGCGGATTGCTGCGGCGGTTGCCAGCGCTGGCATGGCGAAGAATGTAGACGTTCATAGAATGCTGTGGCGCGCCCCGGGAACGCCGGGAAGGGGCGCAGGCCCGGTTGCCTGTAACCGGATTGTAACAATTGCCGGGGATCGATCCGGCCTTCTCTTGGGCCGGGCCGTTACTTTTGAGGGACTTGGCTGCAGCCCTATTGCAGGGTCACCGGCGCGGGTGTGGGGAGCGGGTCGAAGGGGGCGGGGTCGGGGTCAGGTTCGGGAAAGCCCGGCGAATCCGGTTCGGGGCCAGGCCCGGGCGTAGGGAAGCCGGGTTCGGGAACGACGTCCGGAGCCTCGCCGGGGTAGCCTCCGGCGTAAAGGAGCGGAGCGCTACTGACAGAGGAAAGTCCGTGCTGGATGGTGATCATACGGGTGTGAGGTCGCGGAGACGGCCGGCGTTGCCTGTCAGCCACCGTCGCTGTAGGTCCACAACTCGCTGCGGAGAAGGCCGGCGAGCCGGGTGCGGACCTCGCGTTGCATTCAAAGCCCGCGCTCCGCAGCAGCGAAGCGTAATTGGGCAGCCGCTGGGTGCGCAGGCCGGTGAGCAGGCGAAAGGCGCGATAGAGTGCCGCGATCACCAGCCGGGCCAACCAGCCGGCCGGCTGTTTTGCCGGCACGGCAAACTCCGAGATGAGCCAGAACGCACCCGGGGCGAGGTGGGGCGTCACTTGACGCAGGAGGGCAGCGACCTCCTGCTCGGTAAGGCAATCCAGGAAGAAGTGTGTGACCACGAGATCGTAACTGCCGTGGGGACAAAAGGCGAGGGCATCGCAAAGGTGGAAGCGGATCTGTGCGCCTGCTGTGGGCCGCAAGCGCTCCACCCTGCTGCGGGCGCGTTTCAGCATGGCGGCGCTGCTGTCCACTGCATCTGCCGAGAGCTGCGGATGGGTGGCGACCAGGCGCGCCAGGAAGCGGCCATCTCCATCGCCGTAGAGCAGGGCACGGCGCGGCTGTCCAAGGGCTGGGAGCAGGGCGAAGCGGCAACGCTCAAGCTCGCGGAAAAAGGTCGCGTACTCCATGGCGCGATAGAAGGGCGCGATGCGATCGAACGAGGCCCCGCGATGGGAGGTCATACGCGCTAGCGCAGCACCGGGAAGAAGAGCAAGGGGGTGAGCAGCGCGGCATCTGCAGCCACGCGAAGCCGCAGGGGAGAGAAGCGGCGCCGTTCTCGATCGAGGGCGGCAAAGGCCGCGGCGCTGATGCTGACCGCGACCAGCGGCGCGGCGCGCACGAACAGCGGACGAGCGCCGGGGTCTCCGATGATGTAGTGGTAAACCACTGCAGCCCAGGCGATCAGCGCGACTCCGTAGCAGGCCTCGGCAAGGTGTTGCGCCAGCCATCGCGTGGAATGCGAAGTGGGCGAGGGCTGCCCCGCGACAGCCTCGGTGGCCTCGGCTTCCCATGCCTCGATGGCGACGCAGTTTATCCAGCAGACCGCGGCGAAGAGCGCCACCATGGGGAGAATGTGGGTGTCCGCCGGGGAGGACGGCGCCAGCCGAGCCCAGGTGGGGACTGCGGTAGCAGTGGCAAAGACGAGCCCTACCGCGAGTTCCTTGGGGAACCATTGCGCAAGAGCCCCGCTGCGGGTTCCGGGCCCGCGAAGGTGCACGATGGCGAGATAGACGGCCGCACAGCAGGCCAGCAGCAGATCTTCCCGCAGCGCGCGCGCAGGCAGACGCGTCGCGACCATCCACAACAGCACGACCAGTCCGGCGGCTGCCCCGGCGAGAAAGGCACGCCGATGCTGCTGATGGAACCGGTGGCGTTCGCGCAGAGACATCGGATCGGTCACCAGCCACCCATCCAGCAGGCGGTCGCCGACATAGAGCAGCCAGGTACCCAGGGCGAGCATCAGCGGCGCCGTCCAGGGCAGACGGAGGCCGGCCGCGCGGCCGAATGTCCAGCACCAGAGCGCGGCCACGGTGGGCGCGTCCAGGCTGAGCAGGTGCCATAGGTCGAATGGATTGCGATAGGCGGGATTGCGATGGGCGGGGCGCAAGCTTCAGTGTATGGCAGAGGCGGCAGGCGTTTTCCGGCAGGCGTTTTCCGGCAGGACGCGCGGGTGCACGCGCCCGTCAGCGCCCACACCCACAGCGCCCGCGCACCCGTTGCGCTAAGCCTCCCGGGTGTTCCCCTTCCCTACGATCTCTTTCCGCTCGAAATACGCCGCGTTGGCCATATGGCAGGCGGCTGCTGCGTGGTGGCCGAAAACCACATCCTCCACCGGCGGCTTACGGGTGCGTACGGAAGAGAAGAAGTTGGCCAGGTGCGGCTTCAGATCGTCCCACGACGGCCCATGCCAGACGGTGGTCTCGTCGAGCGGATGCGCGGCCAGCATGGGATCGTGCTCGGCGTGCCACTGCTTCTCGTATGCGGCGTGCAGGGCGGCGGGCCAGCCGTTCAGGCCGTAGTCCGGCGACCGGTCCACGCCGAGCTGCGGAGTGTAGATAACGGAGTTGTTAGTGACCTCGATGACGCCCTTGGGGCCCATGATGCGCGTCACCTCCGGCGTTTCCGTTCCCAGCGTGAGCCGCACGGAGACCGGCACCTGCCCGTAGTGGAAGAGCGTGACCTGGAGGTCGGGCATGTTGCGGCCGTCTTTCCAGCGGTAGATACCGCCGGCGGCGTAGGCCCGGTCCGGAATTGCGTTGATGCCGGTTACGAATTGCATGCCGCTGAGCAGGTGCACCATCAGGTCGCCGGACATGCCGGTGCCGTACTCACGCCAGCAGCGCCACCGGGCAAAGGTGATGGGGTCAAAGGGCTTCTTTGGAGCGTCGCCGAGCCAGGTGTTCCAGTCGAGATTCGCGGGCGAAAGATCGGGGAGCGGCGGATACTCCCACGCACCTCCGGGAGAGTTGCGGCCGAGCTGCAGTTCGACCTCGAGGAGGTCGCCGATAGCGCCGCCCTGGTACAGCTCGCGGGCCTTGATGAAGAGCGCGGAGCTGACGCGCTGCGAGCCGACCTGGACGAAGTTCCTGCCGCCCTTCACCGCTTTCACCATCTCCTCTCCCTCGGCGATGGAGTGCGACATCGGCTTTTCGCAGTACACGTCTTTGCCCGCGCTCAGCGCATCGACGGTGATCTGCTTGTGCCAGTGATCAGGCACAGCGACGATGACGCACTCCACGTCCTTGTCGTCGAGGATCTCGTGGTAGCGCCGGGTGGTCTTGACGGCTGGGCCGGCGATCTCCTGGGCGAGCGTGTGGCGGCCGTCGTAGAGATCGCAGGCCGCGACACACTGCGCCTCCGGCAAGGTGACGGCGGCGCGCAGCAGTGACGAACCCTGTATGCCGACGCCGATGCTGGCAAAGCGCACGCGATCGCTGCTGCCGGCCTCCGGCGCAGGCTGCTGTTGTTCAGCGAGCAGCGCGCCATGCGCGGGCACCAGCGCTGTGGCAGCCGTCGCGGCGCCCACCTGCAGAAATCGTCTGCGCGAAAGATCATGCATGCGAAAGGGCCTCCCCGGATTGCGAACCCACTATAGCGAAGATTGGCTGCCTGGCGAGGTGGGGAGGCTGCAATTCCTGGTAGCTGGTGTCGGTGCTTTTGCCGGCAGCAGGGCTGAGCACGGCGGATATGGCACAGTGCGCGCCCCGCCGTCTCAGGACGCTTTGACGGTTTGCCGTACTACCCGTCTGCGCGCGACCGGGACGCGCTTCCGTGGGGCCGGGCGGTGCGGTGGCGCAAGCGCGTTCGGAGGAATCTGGTCGGGGGTGGTCTTGCCCTCGGCGAGCTCCATGAAGAACTCCTGAGAGTTGAAAGGCTTCGCATTGCCGTGGGGGCGCACGCGCCGGTAGTCTCCATCGGGCAGCAGCAGCCGGGCTTTCGCGGTATCGGCCAGGCAGGCTGCCAGGATTTCGTTCAGAATGCGTCCACGCAATTGCGGATCCTTGATGGGGAAGGCCACCTCGCAGCGCTCAAACAGGTTGCGCGGCATCCAGTCGGCGCTGCCGCAATAGACCTCTTCCTCGCCTGCATTGGCGAAGTAGAAAATGCGGCTGTGCTCGAGAAAGCGGCCGACGATCGAGCGCACGCGAATGTTCTCGCTCAGACCCTTGACGCCCGGGCGCAGCGAGCAGATGCCGCGCACGATCAGATCGATCTCCACCCCGGCCTGGGAGGCAGCGTAGAGCGCTTCGACGATGCTCTTTTCGAGCAGCGAATTCATCTTGGCGATGATGCGCGCCGGTCGTCCCGCGCGGGCGTGCTCGGCTTCGCGATGGATCTTGCCGATAAAGCTCTCCGCCAGCGTGAGCGGCGAGACGAGCAGCGGCGAGTAGTCGTCGGATTCGGAGTGGGCCGTCAGGTAGTTGAAGACGGCTTGCGTGCTGGCGGTGATCTCGGGGTCGGCGGTCAGCAGGCTGATGTCGGTGTAGAAGCGCGCGGTGTTCGGGTTGTAGTTGCCGGTGCCCAGGTGAGCGTAACGGCGCGTGACGCCGTCCTCATCGCGCCGCACCAGCAGCGCCATCTTACAGTGGGTCTTCAGGCCCACGATGCCGTGGAAGACCTGCACGCCGGCGTCCTCCAGGTTGCGTGCCCAGCGGATGTTGGAGGCCTCATCGAAGCGCGCCATCAGCTCCACTACGACGGTGACTTCCTTGGTTTGCGCGGCGTCGATCAGCGCCTGGAACATGGGCGAGTCCGCGCTGGTGCGGTAGAGCGTCTGCCGTATGGAAACGACCTGCGGGTCTTCCGCTGCAGCCTCGATGAAGCCAACCACGCCTTCGTAGGAGTCGTAAGGGTGGTGCAGCAGGATGTCGCGATGGCGTATCTCGTCGAAGAGGTTGGTGGAACGGCGGCTCAGGCGCAGTTCTCGGGGCACAAAGGGCGGGAACTTCAGATCGGGCCGCGGCGTGTCGCTATAGAGCGTCATCAGCCGCGACAGGTTGACCGGCCCGGCGGTGCGAATCACCTGCGATTCGTCCAGTTCGAAGTTCACCCGCAGCCGTTCGATGATCTCCGGATCGGCGCCGCGCTCGATTTCCAGGCGAACGGCGTCTCCCTTGCGCCGGTTATGGAGTTCCGTGCGCACGCTTTCCAGCAGGCTGCGCGATTCTTCCTCCTGCAGGTAGAGGTTGCTGTTGCGCGTTACCCGGAAGGCGGCTTTTGAGAGGACTTCATAGCCGCGATACATCTTGCCGGCGTTCGCTTCGATCAGGTCATGGAGGAAGATGAAGTCCTGCGTGCCATCGGTGGAGGGCAGGGGCACCAGGCGGGGCAGAGCGCGCGGAACCGTGACCACGCCGAGCACGGGTCCTGCGGTGTTGCCCTTGCGCTTGCGTCGCAGCAGCAGGGCAAGGCACAAGGCCTTATTGAGCACGCGTGGAAAGGGATGTGCCGGGTCGATGGTGATGGGCGTCAGCAAGGGATCCACCTCGCGCTGATAGAACAGCGTGGCCTCCTCGCATTGCGTTTCCTCGATGTCGCGGTAGTTCAGCACCCGGATGCCGGCCGCGTGCAGGGCGGGGCGCAGTTGCTCATCCCAGCAGCGGTACTGCCCTTCTACAAAGCGGCCAAGCTCCTCGGAGTCGCGCTCAAAGGTCTGCTGCGGCGTCATGCCATCGGGGCCGGGCTCGTTGTAGCCGTCCTCGATGCGTTGCAGAACGCCGGCCATGCGCACTTCCACAAACTCGTCGAGATTGGAAGCGGTGATGGCGAGAAATTTCACTCGCTCAAGCAGCGGGTTCGAGGGGTCCTCGGCCTCCTGGAGAACGCGGCCGTTGAAGCGCAGCCAGGATTCATCCCGGCTGAAGAAGAGGTTCGGTCGGCGCTGTTGCCTTGTGACCATAATCGTTTAGATGGTGCCAGACGCATGCCGCAGCATGTCTCCGCCCGCTTCCGAACATCATCTCAGACTGAGCAAGAGCTGCCCGTCAATATGCAAAAGCGAACGACTTCAGTGCATTGCCTACACGATCCTATGCAAAGAAGTCGCAATCTGGCGACAAAACGGCTTCTCGCCCGTCCACCTCTTTAGGTTAGTCTAGGTGAACTAGGGTCCGCGACAAACGCGAGGGGGTAGGGTATGCCAGAAGATTGCATGCAATCGGGCCGCGCCGAGCACGCGGCGCTTGAGCTCTTTCAGACCGCTGCTCTGCTGCTGGGCGACACCACCGAAGCGGTGAGCGCGGTGGAAGAAACCGTCGCTGCGGTCACGGTCGATCCCTGTGCAGATCCCGGAGCAGCCCGGCGCGAAGCGGAACGCAAGCTGCTGGAACGCTGCATCCTGCGCGCACGGACGATTCACGAAGAAGCCCTGCAGGCGCCCATCGCGGGAGAGCGGCCGCCGGTTTCTTCTTGCATTGAGACGGATGATTTGAGCGCTGCCGGCCTGCGTCAGGGTGACGTGGTGCGCCTGATCGAAGGGCAGGGCCGTGAGGGCATGCGGCGCTGGCTCGAAGATCTTCACCCGGCGCTGCGCATCATCTTTGTGATTCGCGCGGTGATGGGCAAGAGCGGGGATGAAGCCGCTGAGTGCCTGCGGGCCGCAGGAGCCGGTCCGTGGACCGCAAGCCAGGTGAGCGATGCATTTCGCGAGGCGCTGTGTGCGCTGGCGAGCTCGCTGGTGCATGCCTCGGTTGCCCTTCCGCTCTCGGCATAAATCACTTCATCCCCTCGGGTGTCCTGCGCTGCCGGGTACCCCTGCCTGCCCGTGAGAGGCCAGCGGGAACTGGCACATTTTGAAGTCTTTCCCTTTGGCTCTGCATCCAAAGTGTCGTAACCACGTTTCCGAACTCGGAGGAGTGCATTCGTGTGCAAGCCGCGCATATGCGGATCTTGGAGCGCAGGCGCGCTTCTATTGCTGTGCGCCATCCCCATGGGATGGGCTCAAGCGCAGAGCAGCGGGTCCGGCGGCGGATTCGGCAGCAGCAGCGGCAGTGCCGCTTCGGGCAACACGCCCGCGTCTTCGTCTTCCTCGTCGGGTACGGCTGGCATGCAGAGTACCGCCGCGCCCGCAGCTCCCGGGCAGAACGCGTACCAAGGCAGTGTGGTGACGGAGAAGGCCACCGCGGACGTACGTTCCCTGAGCATTACCGACGCGATTGATCTCGGCCTGCGCAACAACCTCGGGCTCATTCTTTCCGGGCAAAATGTGCAACAGGCAGGCGGACAAAAGCTCCAGCAACTGCAGCAGCTTTTGCCGACCGTGACCGGCAACCTGCGGGAATCGTTGCAGCAGACGAACCTGCGCGCACAGGGACTGTCGTTTCCGGGGTTTCCGGCGATCATCGGGCCTTTTGGCTACACGGACGTGCGCGCCAACCTGAACTGGACGCTGTTGAACATCACGTCGCTGCAGAACTATCTCGCGGCGAAGCACAATTTCGAGGGCGCTCGTCTCTCGCTGCAGGATGCGCGCGACCTTGTCGTGTTGACAGTGGGCAATGCGTACCTGCGGTGTGTGGCCGACCAGGCCAGCATTGAGAACGATCAGGCGCAGGTGGCGAGCAGCAAGGTTTCGCTCGACCAGGCGGTGGCCAATCACCAGGCCGGCACTTCGCCACAGATTGATGAACTGCGTGCGCGCGTGGACTACCAGACACAGCAGCAGTATCTAATCAGCGATCAGAATGCGTATGAAAAGGACAAGCTGGCGCTGGCCCGCGCCATCGGTCTGCCGCTCGAGCAGAAGTTTGTTCTGACGGATCGCGTGCCCTACGCCCCGCTCGATGCTATGGACCCGCAGACCGCGCTGCAGACGGCCTACAGCACGCGCAAGGATCTGCAGGCACTGGAGCAGCAGGTGCAGGGCGCGCAGGCGAGCCACAAAGGTGCGCGCGCGGAGCGGCTGCCTACGCTGGCGTTTGAAGGCGATTACGGCGACATCGGGCCCACGCTGGGGCACTCGCACGGTACTTTCGACGCGGTGGGCACGGCGAGTGTGCCGATCTTTGAAGAAGCGAAACTGCGCGGCGATGAACGGCTGGCCAAGGCGCAGGTGGAGCAGTATCAAGCCCGTTTAAGCGACCTGCGCGGACAGATCGATGCGGATGTGCACGACAGCATGCTCGATCTCGAATCGGCGCAGAAGCTGGTCGAGGTGGCGCGGAGCAACGTGCAACTGGCGAATCAGTCCCTGTCGGACGCGCAGCAGCGATTTGCGGCCGGAGTCGCTGATAACCTGCCCGTCACGCAGGCACAGGCTGCGGTGGCGCAGGCCAATAGCCAGTATGTCGCCAGCCTGTATCAACACAATCTTGCGAAGCTTGAATTAGCGCGCGCCCTCGGCGTGGTCGAGGTAAAGGTAAAAGCATATCTGGGAGGAAGGTGACCGTGGCGGAACAGGATCCGGAGTCGGGCAGATCGGAAGATCACGGCCAGGACGAGCAGGGAAATCAGGGAGACACGGGCGGAGATCAGCAGATCGACCGCCCCGAAAAGAAACGGCGGCGGCGGTGGATCATCGTCGGCGTGGTGGCGGTCATTGTAGTGGGCGCGCTGTTGTACTGGTGGCATTCCACTTTTTATGAGGATACGGATGACGCGCAGATCCAGGGGCATATCGTGCAGTTGAGCGCGCGTATCAACGGGCACGTCATCAACGTGCCGGTTGCGGAGAACCAGTACGTTGCGGCGGGCACTGTGATCGCAGAGATCGATCCCAAGGACTACGACGTCGCCGTGCAGCAGGATGAGGCCAACCTGGAGGCAGCGGAAGCCAATTACGAATCGGCAAAGGTATCCATTCCGGTGGCAAGTACGCAGTCCACCAGCACGCTCTCGCAGGCCGGGGCGACGGTGCAGGCTTCCGACGCGCAGGTGAAGCGCGCAGTGCGGCTGCTGGAACAGGCGCAGGCCCAGGTGGCCCAGGCGGAGGCAGCCAACAACAAGGCACAAATGGACCTGAAACGGTACACGACGCTGGTGCAGAAGGATGTGATCTCGAAGCAGCAGTACGATCAGGCTGTGGCAACGGCGCAGGCCGACCAGGCCGCGGTGGTCTCCGCCCGGGCCAATGCAACTGCAGCGGAAGACCAGATCGCCGTGGCCCGGCAGCAGGTGGCCGAGGCCAAGGCGCAACTGGCGAACGCGCAATCCGGCCCGCAGCAAGTGAAGTCGCAGCGCGCCAAGGCCGACCAGGCGGCAGCGCAGGTAGAGCAGGCGCGGGCCCAGCTCAACCAGGCGAAGCTGAACCTGAGCTATACCAAAATTGTCGCACCGGTGAATGGCATCGTGACCAAGAAGAGTGTGGAAGTGGGCCAGAACGTCAGCATCGGGCAGAACCTGGCGACCCTGGTCTCGCTCGACGACCTGTGGGTGACGGCCAATTTCAAGGAAACCCAGCTTCACCTCATGCAAACCGGGCAGCCGGTACGTATCAAAGTAGACCTGAACGACCGCGTGTACGACGGAAAGGTGACGCAGATTGGCGGCGCAACGGGATCGGTGCTGAGCCTGTTCCCGCCGGAAAACGCCACCGGCAACTACGTCAAGGTAGTACAGCGCGTGCCGGTCCGCATCGACTTCACCAACCCGCAACAGAATAACGATCACCGCTTGCGCCCCGGACTTTCCGCGGAGCCCACCGTACGCGTGAAGCAATAGCAACAGCGTGTGCTCCAGGCTGCGAGCAACCGGAAGACACGAAGCATCTCACTGGATACGCAGGAGGAAAAGGCATGAGTACAACAGCCCTGAAACAAACAGGGAAAGACAGCAAGGTGCATGATCTGATCACGCCCAACTGGCGGCAGAATGCGAAGACAATTCAGAAGTACGGCACGGTAATCCAGAGTCTTCCGCTGGGATTGCCGGGGGACGTGCGTACGGAAGTGACCGGCCGGCTGAACGTGTTGCTGGCGGACACGATTACGTTGCGCGACATGTATAAGAAGCACCACTGGCAGCTCGGCGGGCCGACGTTCTATCAGTTGCATCTTCTCTTCGATAAGCATGCGGAAGAGCAGTCCGAACTGGTGGACCTGCTGGCGGAGCGGATACAGATTCTGGGTGGCGTGGCCATTGCCATGGCGCCCGATGTGGCGGAGACCACGCGGATTGAGCGGCCGCCGCGCGACCGCGAAGAGGTGCCGGTGCAGATCTCGCGTCTGCTCGAAGCGCATGCGCTGATCATGAAAGACACGCGCGAGCTGGCCGAACAGGTGCAGGACAAGGGCGATGCCGGCACGAACGATCTGCTGGTGAGCAACGTGTTGCGGACGAACGAGCTGCAAAGCTGGTTCGTGAGCGAGCACCTGGTGGAGATGCCACTGGTGCTGGCCAAGTAACTATCTGGTTAGCGATGGAATCGGGCCGAGGCTAACCATGCCTCGGCTTTTTCCGTTTTGGGCCGGAACCGGTGACCACCGTTCCGCATCTTTTCTCGCAACTGCACATCTATGACGTAGCTTGTTAGCGGGTGTGCCGATGCCATTGGCGGTCCAATTCTTCCTCCATTACGGATACATTGTCCTCTTCCTCTGGGTGGCGGCGGAGCAGTTGGGCATGCCCATTCCCAGTGTTCCGCTCCTGCTGACGGCGGGAACGTTGACCACGACGCGGCAGTTTTCGCTGACCCTGGTGCTGTTGTCCGTGGTGGCGGCCTGCCTGTTCAGCGATTCGGCCTGGTATTTCCTGGGCAAACGCTTTGGCGGTCCCATGGTGCGGCTGGTGTGCAAGCTGTCCTTCGAATCGGCTACCTGCGTGCGGCGCACGGAAAACTTCTTCCAACGGCATGGTGCGCGTTCGCTGCTCATGGCCAAGTTCATCCCGGGGCTGAGTACGGTGGCTGCGCCCATCGCAGGACAAACCGGTATGCCATACCTCACGTTTCTGCAATTCGATCTCGGCGGCGCGCTGTTATGGAGCCTCTGCTTTACGCTGCTCGGGCGGTTCTTCGGCGATGTACTGAAACGGCACCCGGGAGCGTTGGCCCAAGCCGGGCACTTCGCCGGCGCGGTATTCGTGCTGGTGCTGGTGGGCTACCTGGTTTTCCGCGTGTGGAAGCAGCAGTCGTTTCTGAAGAAGGTGCGCGGGGCCAAGATCGAGCCGGAAGAGCTGAAGCAGATGCTGGATGCAGGCAAGGACGTGTACATTATCGACCTGCGCCATCCGCTCGACTATCTGCCGGACCCGCGCAAGCTCCCCGGGGCGGTGATGCTTTCTCCGGATGCGCTGATGCGGAACCACGAAGAGATCCCGCGCGATCAGGACGTGGTGCTCTATTGCACCTGCCCCAGCGACGCCACGAGCGCGAAGACGGCGCTGCGGCTTCGCCGGCTGGGCATTTATCGCGTGCGGCCGCTGCGTGGCGGCTACGACGCCTGGAAGCAGCTTGGCTATCCGCTGGAGGCTATGGATCACCAGCAGACCGCGGCCTGAATGGCGGATCGGCGCGGGCTAACGTGACAACGTTTCCATCAGCAAGCCTGCCCCGTAAGTGCATCGGTGATAATTCGTTCATTGACGCGTTCCGGTAAATCACCCGACTGGAGCAGCTTCAGGACACCGATCTGCTGGAAGACGCAAGCTGGACGAGAGACTGTGCCTTTGATCGCGCATCATTCGGGTTACACCGGTCCGGTTAGCCAGACTAGAGCAGTTTCACCCCGGTCAATTTGGCGAGTGTATCCATCAGCCGATCCTGGAACCCAGTATCGGCTACAACGGCGGCAGGGGTTTGCACCTGGCGGTGATGCCAGTATCGTCCGGTAATCATAGCAGCGGGATCGTCACTGACCGCAAGCCATGTCTGGGTTTGGTGTCCCAGTTCAAGGTCGTCTGTCGCACCCGCGCCACCCATCTTCGTTGGCACCCATCCCGGATCGACAGCATTGCTCAAAATATCCGGCCATAGCCGAGCCACGGCAAATGCGAGTGCCGTTACAAGTAGCTTGCTATCACAGTAAGCCTGGCCCTCATCCCACCGTCGCTCGAGCCAATCCACGTCATCGAGCGAAGAACTCCCGCTACGATGCATCCCGCTGCTGAGGTAAATGAGTCGGCGTGGGCGCTCGATCCTGGCGGTCAGGATGTACGGCGCTAGCGTGTTCACCGCGAGAGTTCTTGCGTGGCCTTCGGGAGTCGCACTCCGCGTCGGTACGCGATATACCCCAGCGTTATGGATGACGGCGTCCATCCGACCAAGTGCATTCACCTGTTCGGCAACCTTGTATGTCTCGGCGGAACTGCTGAGATCTCCGATCACAACCCCCAGCGATTGCGGCGCGAGATCTGCAAGCGCTGTGGTTCGGGATTGCGAGCGCGCATGCAAGAGGACTTCATGGCCACCTTGGATGAGGGCTCGTGCTGCAGCGAAGCCGAGCCCATCCGTGCTGCCGGTTATGAATACGCGACTCATGTTCCGCCTCAGCTAAAGATATTCTGGTTTCTGATCCAAAGATCGGAGAACGCGCCCCAGGAATTCAGTGTTCGTGCGCCATCGCCGGACTTGCGTGCCGGCCGAGCGCGGGCGCAGCATTTCAAGCTTTCCCATATTGCTCGTCAGAAACATGCTCCATCCAATCCACCATTTTGCCATCCTTTCTCTCCTGAATAGCAATGTGTGTCATGCCGCGGCGAGTAATCGCGGGCCTGCAGAGGCCGTACCGATTGCTCGATGAGCGCCCGCAGCGCGGGTGCGTCCGCTGGATTGCCAGGCGCTTGCGCAGGCGGAGCGGGTTGTCGCCGATGGTGCTCATGCCACGCGTCACCGCTCATTGTGCGCAGTTCATTTCAGCGAAGTAAAGGCGCGATGTACGCCGTGAAGTCCGGCAAGACCCGCGTTTGCGAGCCGCACTCAGGTGGCGGACAGGCCCGGTATGATGGGCAGAAGGAGAACGCGCTTGGCCTGGAACGACCTGCGGGACTGGATAGAACGGCTGGATAAGGCCGGAGAGCTGAAACGCATCCGCGAGGAAGTGGATCCAGTGCTCGAGATCGCGGAAATCACAGACCGGGTCTCTAAGTTCGGGCGGCGCGGCAGCGCGGCGGGAAGCCAGCACACACCGGGTGGTCCGGCGCTGCTCTTTGAACGCGTGAAAGGTTATCCGGGCGCGCGCGTGCTGATAAACCAGTTTGGCAGCGAGCGGCGAATGCGCATGGCGCTGGAGGTCGGGTCGCTGGACGAGGTGGCCGGTCGTATCCAGGCGTTGATGGATGTGAAATCGCCCGAGGGCCTGCTCGAAAAGCTGAAGATGCTGCCGATGCTGGCGGAAGTGGGGAAGTTTTTCCCGAAGATGGTTGCGGCACGCGATGCGGCCTGCAAGGAAGTCATCCGGCGCAAGGACTTCAGCGTGCTCGATTTCCCCGTGCTGCAGTGCTGGCCTATGGACGGTGGCCGCTTCATTACGCTGCCGCTGGTGATCACCAAAGATCCGAAGCACGGGAAACGCAACATGGGCATGTACCGCATGCAGGTGTACGACGAGCACACAACAGGCATGCACTGGCAACGGCAGAAGGTGGCCGCGGAACACTATCGCGACCGGCTGCGCCAGACCGCGGGCGAGGACCGCGCAGCGCACGTGGAGATAATGGCGCAGACGGCCGGCGGAAGCGTTGCGGCTGCCCCGCAGATCACGACGGGCAAGGTGAACGGCGAACGCATGGAGGTGGCGGTGGCCATCGGGACCGATCCAGCGACGACGTTTTCAGCGATCGTGCCCGCGCCACCGGAGGTGGAGGAGTTCGTGATCGCTGGCTTCCTCCGGCAGAAGGCCGTGGAACTCGTTCAGTGCGAGACGGTGGATCTGCAGGTGCCGGCCAATGCGGAGATTGTGCTGGAGGGCTATGTGCGTCTGGATGAGCTACGCTCCGAGGGGCCGTTCGGCGACCACACCGGCTTCTACACGCTGCCGGATGACTACCCGGTGTTTCACATCACCTGCATCACGCATCGCAGGAGCCCGATCTATGCCGCCACGATTGTGGGCAAGCCGCCGATGGAGGATGCATGGATGGGCAAGGCGGTGGAGCGCATCTTTCTGCCGCTGATGCGGCTGACGCTGCCGGAGATCGTAGACATCCACCTGCCGCCTGAGGGTGTCTTCCATAATCTGATGATCGTGTCCATCCGCAAGAGCTACGCCGGGCAGGCGCGCAAAGTGATGCACGGCATCTGGTCGATGGGGCAGGCGATGTTCACCAAATGCGTGATCGTGGTGGATGAAGACTGCGATGTGCAGGACCTGGGCGAAGTGACACTGCGGGTGGCGAACAACATCGATCCGGAGCGCGACATCCAGTTCACGCTCGGACCGGTGGACTCGCTGGACCACGCGTCACGGCTGCCGAATTACGGCAGCAAGATGGGTATCGACGCCACGCGGAAGTGGGCCGCGGAAGGTTTCTCGCGGCCCTGGCCGCCAATGATCGCGATGGACGAGGGAACCAAGGCGCGCGTGGATGCGATCTGGAAGAAGCTGGGGCTGGAGTAGCAGGCTTGCAGTGCCGTTTGCCTGAAGCTGGAGCGATGTAGAGTGCCGATTGCACAGAGATGGCTCTATTCGCTATGGATCCTTCACTGCGTTCAGCATGACGACACACTGTCTCTGAGAGTGACGGCGCGCTATCTTTGGTATGGCGGAATGCAACGGGAGATGTCATTCTGAGCGGAGCGAAGAATCCATACGCATGCTGGCGTGGGTGGGCCCCGCACTGGATGGGAGTCGCGGTCGTGCTCTTCGGTGCGGGCCAGGCCGCGCATGCGCAGGCGCTCGATGGCTTCCAGTGGGTGGATCTTCGGACCAGCGAACAGGTAACCGAAATTGTCGCAAAAGCAATCAGCGGCACGGACTACACCGCGCTACGGGAGATCGGCTACGTGGGCGTGCCCGCGGCCGAACCCCCGGGGAGCGAAGCAGCCGCATTATCCACGGCGCCCGCCGCAGTGCCGGTTCCGCCCGAGGCGCATCTGCTGGTGATCACCGCCCGCCGACCCGCGCCCGCCGCGCTGCCCTTTGACGACACGGAGACCGTCTACGACGTGGACCAGAAAAGCGGGGTGGCGACGGAGTTGCTTTCCGGGCCGCACCTCGCGTTGGCCGGATGGCTGCGCATGCGCCGGGATGGCGAGCCGGAGTTGGTGGCCACCTACCAGGATTGCGTGCAGTGCCAGAGCACCACGTTTTTCACCACCTTCTACCTCGATGCACAGACGCATACGTGGCATGCGCGCTGGCCGCGCAGCAAGGCGGGTGCGCCGATCTTCTCCGAAGGGCAGGAGGCCAACGGAGGCCAGCAGGTATACGCGCTGCTGGACGACGAGGCGGGACGCGCCATGCTGGGTGTGTGGCAGCACTTTTCCACCCCGCAGGCGGCAAGAGCTGGGAGCAAGCGGCGCGACAGCGACTACCTTTACGAGTACCTGGTGGACAACTACACCGGGCAGGAGTTAGCGCAGCCGCTGGCCGGGGCGGACGCGCGCGCGCTGGAACAGCGTCTGTGCAAGGCGCAGGGCGAGGTGCTGGGCATCGGCGGCGGGCAGGGCAGCGCGGTGTGCAAGACCGCATCGACGGGCAGCACTGCGCCGGCAGCGCATCGGCGCCGCCGGTGAGCAGTCCGCACCTCATTTAGAATCAACACGTGACGAAAGCAGCGCCACTTACTTTCCAGGAACTTCTTTTCAAGCTGCAGATGTTCTGGGCCGCCCGCGGGTGCGTCTTGCAGCAGCCGTACGACGTGGAAGTCGGCGCCGGCACCATGTCGCCGGAAACCTTTCTCCGCGTGCTGGGGCCGGAGACCATCCACATCGCGTATGCGCAGCCCTCGCGGCGGCCGGCCGACGGACGCTACGGCGAGAACCCAAACCGGCTTTTCAAGCACACGCAATTCCAGGTGATTCTGAAGCCGCCGCCGGGCGATGTGCAGGAGGTGTACCTGCAATCGCTGAGCGCGATCGGCATTAACCTGCGTGAGCACGATCTGAAATTCGAAGAAGACAACTGGGAGTGGCCGGCGGGCGGCGCCTCCGGCGTGGGCTGGCAGGTGATGCTGGACGGCCTGGAGATTACGCAATTCACGTACTTCCAGCAGTGCGGCGGGCAGGAACTGGATCCGATCTGCGCGGAGCTGACCTATGGCCTGGAGCGCATCGCGGCGTTTCTGCAGGATGTGGACTCCATTTACGACATTGTGTGGGCGCGCGACCCGGTGAGCGGACGTGAGATCACGTACGGCGAGGTGCGGCAGCGCGAAGAGGTGCAGTTCTCCGTCTACAACTTCGAATACGCCGACGTGGAGAAGCTGTGGGAGCACTTCCGCCTGTATGAAGCGGAGTGCCAGGAACTGCTGGCGCTTGCCGCCAGGCAGAAGCCGAGCGCCGAGGAGCGGAGCCGCGTGCCCGTGCTGGCGGCCTACGATCTATGCCTGAAGTGTTCGCAGCTCTTCAACCTGCTCGATGCGCGGGGCGCGGTGAGCGTGACCGAGCGCGTGGGCATCATCGGCCGCATCCGCAACCTGACCGTGGGCGTGGCGCGCGCGTATGCAGCGCAGCAAGCCGCCGCGCCTGAATCCGTTGCAGTGGCCTAACGGAACTGAAAGAGACCATGGCTGATTTTCTGTTTGAGATAGGGCTGGAAGAGATCCCTGCGCGCATGATTGACGGCGGCGAGGCAGAGCTGGCGCGCCGATTGCGCGATCTGCTGGCGCGCGAGCGGCTGCTTTCCGGGGATGGAGAAGTGCGGAGGTACTCCACGCCGCGGCGCCTGGCTGTGCAGATTCCCGGCGTGTTGCTTGCGCAGGAAGATGTGGCCGAGCAGGTGATCGGGCCTTCCTGGAAGGTGGCCTTCAAGGATGGTGCGCCGACACCGGCCGCGGTGGCCTTCGCGAAGAAGGCGGGCGTGGAGGTGGAGGCGCTCGAGAAGGTCACCAATGCGAAAGGCGATTACGTATCTGCGAAGGTGACAAAAGCCGGACGGAGCGCGGCGGAGATTCTGCGCGAAGCGTTGCCGCGCGAGCTGGCGCAGATCTACTGGGCCAAGAGCATGTACTGGCGCGCGGGCAAGCCGGAGCGCTTTGTGCGCCCGGTGCGCTGGATGGTGGCGCTGCTCGACGGCGCCGTAATCCCGGTCGAGTTCGGCGGCGTTACCGCGGGCCGGAGCACCTATGGTCACCGCGTGCTGTTCGGCGACGCACCGATCGAGCTGGAGAGGCCGCAGGATTACGTCGGCAGGCTCGAAGCCGCCTTTGTGCTGCCGCAGGTGGACGCGCGCCGGCACCGCATCCGCAAGGAGCTGGATCGCGTGACGCGCACCGTTGCCGGCGCACGCTGGCGGGAAGATGAAGCGCTGGTGGAAACCGTGACGCAGCTTACGGAGTGGCCTTCGGTGGTGCTGGGCAGCTTCGACGGCGAGTATCTCGCGTTGCCGGACGAGGTGCTGGTCACGGTGATGCGCGACCACCAGAAGTACTTCGCGGTAGAAGATGCGGAGCACACGCTGCTGCCGCATTTCCTCGCGGTGCTGAACACGCAGGTGGATGCGAGCGGACTGGAGATAATCCGCCACGGCAATGAGAGGGTGCTGCGTGCACGCTTCAATGATGCGCGCTTCTTCTGGGATTTCGATCAGAAGGTGCCGCTCACGGCCCGGACTGAGCTGCTGAAATCGGTAACCTTCCAGAAAGACCTGGGCAGCTACTGGAAGAAGACGGAGACGAACGCGCGATTAGCCGACGCGCTTGCCACGCGGGTGGAAGAACGCGGCGTGCATTTCAATCGCGGGGCGCTGAGCCAGGCGGTGCTGCTGGCCAAGGCGGACCTGACCACCGAGATGGTGAAGGAGTTTACGGAACTGCAGGGCATTGTCGGCGGCCTTTACGCGCGCGCGCAGGGGCTGGGCGATCCCGTGGCCGAGGCGATCTATTGGCAGTATCGGCCGGCCTCGACCGACGATGCGGTTCCGCCGACGATCGAGGGCAAGCTGCTGGGGCTCGCCGACCGGATGGCGACCATCGCGGATATGTTTGCGCTGGGCCTGGAGCCGACTGGCTCCAAGGATCCGTTTGCGCTGCGCCGTGCCGCGAACGCGGTGATCAAGATCCTCGCGGGCGGCGACGTGCCGCTCACCCTCGGCGAACTGGAAGCGCTCGCGACCAGCCCCGAGCAGAATGCGCTGGCAGAGACGGCGACCAGCGCCGTCGGCGCCTTTCTGCGGGAGCGGCTGGAGTTCTTCCTGCGGGATGTGCTGGGCTACGCTTACGACGTGGTGAAGGCGGTGCTGGCGGCCGGTGCGGACGACGTGCCGGATGCGATGGCCCGCGCCGAAGCCCTGACCGCGGTGCGCGGATCGGAGGATTTTCTCGCGATTTCGACGGCGTTCAAGCGCATCAAGAACATCCTGCGCCAGGCCGAGGAGCGGGACGACTTGATCGGGCAGTATTCGCAAGCTCACGACACGCAGGAGGAGGCTGCGCTTTGGGGAGAAATGGAGCGCACTGTCCCCAACTACAACCAGCTCTGCATCGACCGAAACTATCCAGAGGCGTTGAAGGTATTAGCCTCGATCAGAACCTATATCGATAGGTACTTCGAAACAGTGATGGTGATGGCGGAGGATACCGCGGTTAGGGCCCGCCGGCTTGGCACGATCCAATACCTGTATACCAACTTCTCCCGGATCGCAGACTTTTCCGAGATCGTCGTGAGCTAACGTCAGATCGCTAGGCCTATGGATTAATACTCTGTATCGGACACGGGGTGCGCCGTACCACACCGCCCGGCTTGTCGCTCAGCTTGTACTTAAAGGCGCACTGCACGGCGGAGTTTCCCACCACCGCACCCGGATAGACATAGATCGTTTGTTCGCTCGGGTAATAGAGCGTGAGTGCGCCGTCCTGCCCCAGGCCCTGTAGTTGGTAATACACGGTACCCCCGTTGGCATAGACGCGGTTGCCGGTATGGAGCATCCAGCCCGCCGCGAACGCAGCGCATACAGCCAACGATCCGATCACGCGATTGACATTGGTCATCAAGTCTCCCTTCTATCGAAGCCGCCGCAGTGTAGCGCAGCGGCCCTGCCCGCAGGAAGGGAAGAGTGGTTTACCAGCTACGCCGGCGCGTGGCGGTGCCTCCCAGCAGCGAGCCCAGCACACCGCGCACCAGGTCTCTTCCCACGGAAGAGCCGATGCTGCGCACCGCGCTTTTGGCCATGGCTTCGGCGAGGGAATCGCCGCGCCCGGTCCGCCCGGTGGGTTGCGTCAGCAGGCCGCCAATGGAGCCAAGCACGCTGCCCAGCGCTCCGCCGCTCTGGGCCGGTGCGCTGGCCGGGGGTGTGCCCGGGGCAGCGGCTCCCGTAGGCGCGGGTGCATGCGGCGCGGCTTGCGTACCGGAGGGCGCTACCGCCGCGCGGCCCTTCAGGCGCTCGTACGCGGATTCGCGATCGACTGGCGTCTCATATACGCCGGCCACGATCGATTGCGCCATGATCGCCTTGCGCTCTTCCGGCGTGATGGGACCGATGCGGCTGCGCGGTGGCGCAACAGTGGCCCGCTCGACCACATTGGGCGTGCCCTTTTCGTCCAGGAAGGAGACGAGTGCTTCACCCACACCCATCTGCGTGATGGTCTGCTCCACATCGAGCTTGGGGTTAACGCGAAAGGTCTGCGCGGCTGCTTTGACTGCTTTCTGATCGTTGGGGGAATAGGCCCGCAGCGCGTGTTGCACGCGATTGCCAAGTTGCCCCAGCACAATCTCCGGCACGTCGATCGGGTTTTGCGTCACGAAGAAGACGCCGACGCCCTTGGAGCGGATCAGGCGAATGATCTGTTCCACCTTGTCGGTCACTAGCTTGGGCAAATTGTTGAAGAGCAGATGCGCTTCATCGAAGAAGAAGACGAGCTTCGGCTTGTCGAGATCGCCGGCCTCGGGCATGCGCTCGTAGAGTTCGGTGAGCATCCAGAGGAGAAATGTGGCGTAGAGGGTGGGCGCGTTGATGAGCTTGTCCGCAGCCAATATGTTGATCACGCCCCGGCCCTGGCCATCGGTCTGCAGTAGGTCGTCGAGGTTCAGCGCCGGCTCGCCAAAGAACCTGTCGCCACCTTGCTGCTCGAGCGCGACCAGACCGCGCTGGATGGCGCCAATGCTGGCCGCCGAGATGTTTCCGTACTCGCTCTGGTAGTCCTTCGCGTTCTCGCTGGCATGCTGGAGCATGGCCTTAAGGTCTTTCAGGTCGAGCAGCAGCAGGCCTTGATCGTCGGCAATCTTGAAGACCAGGGTGAGCACGCCGGTCTGGGTGTCGTTCAGATTCAGCAGGCGGCTAAAGAGCAGCGGACCCATCTCCGAGACCGTGGCGCGGACGGGGTGCCCCTGTTCCCCGAAGACGTCCCAGAAGGTGACGGGGCAGCCGCCGAAGGCGAAGTCGGTGAGGCCGACCGCCTTGGCGCGGTCCCGGATCTTGGGGTTGTCGGTTCCCGGCTGGCTGATGCCGGAGAGGTCCCCCTTCACGTCCGCGGCAAAGACGGGAACGCCGATGCGGCTCAGGTTTTCCGCCATCACCTGCAGCGTTACCGTCTTGCCCGTGCCCGTCGCGCCGGCCACCAGGCCGTGGCGGTTGCTCATGGCGGGAAGGAGAAACAGCGGCTCATCACTGCGGGCGATCAGCAACGGGTCGGGCATTCTGCGTTATCTCCGGCATGAAGTTCGGGCGGCTCCTGCTACCTGAGCGCGAGCAACGCGCGCGGAAGCACACCATCATTTGGCTTTGAGATGCAGGCCGACTTGCAGCCGCATGCTCCTGGATCGGCCTGTGTTCTATTCAAGACGCAATGGCTCGGGGTGGAGGCCGAGCATGGCGCAAAGGCTATCGACGACGAGGCCGTGATCGGCGCGCTGGGGCAGTCCGGAGACGCAGACGCATCCGATGAAACCACCACGGGCGAGCCGAAGCGGGAAGGCGCCGCCGTGTGTGCAATAGTCAGCGTCCGCGAGTGCGTACCTGTCCGCAAGCGTTTGGCCGGATTGCTTCAACGAGAGCCCGACGGCATAGGATGAGCGATGGAAGTGCAGCACGGTATTCGACTTGCGCTCGATCCAGCGAAGATTGTCAGGTACCGTGCCCGGCAGGCAAGTGCTGAAGAGGCGCTGTTGCGTGCGGCGGACGTCGATAGCGATGGGATAGGAATGGGTGCGCGCCGTGTCACGGAGCCAGCTTCCGAGGCGCCACGCGAACTCCTCATCGAAATCGGGCAGGACCAGCTTCGCTTCCTGTTCTGCGATACGCTCCAGATCCCGGCGGTAGAGATCCGTGGGGTTGTCGCTCATCGTTCTCCTCTGACTGCCTGGCTGGCCGGCTGATACACAGGGGCGGCCCTGGCGATCAGGGCCGCGGCGTTGAGTGCTGGTGTTAGAAGGGGATATCGTCGTCGGTGATGCCGGTGTCGCCGTAGTCGTCGTGGGCGGGAGCCGGGGTGCGCTGGTCGAAAGAGCCGGTGTTCTGGCGGCTATAGCCACCCTGGCCTGCGCCGCCGGAGTAGCCCCCTTCGGCGCCTTCGCCGCGGCCGGAAAGGAGTACCAGCTCGTTGACGATGACTTCGGTGCGGTAGACCTTCTTGCCGGTCTCCTTGTCGTCCCAGGAGCGGGTGGTCAGGCGGCCTTCCACGTATATCTTCTGGCCCTTTTTCACGTAATCGCGGATGATTTCGGCGGTACGGGCGTAGGCGGTCAGGTTGTGCCACTCGGTGCGGTCCTGCCACTCCCCGGCCTTGTCTTTGTAGCGATCGCTGGTCGCCAGTCCAAAATTCGCGACGGCCTGGCCGCTGGGAAGAAATTTAACCTCAGGATCCTTGCCGAGATTGCCTACCAGAATGACTTTGTTGACGCTCTTCGCCATGCACCTCTCCTTGAACCATGCAATGCAAGGACGAGCATAGCAGATGGGCAAGGGCGAAGAAAAGGGGAATATGTCGGTCGCTCGCAGGGCAGACGGGCTGACCCCCCTCCCCCCATACTTTTGAGCTAAAGTCCTCTCAGGAAAAGGTTTAGCCCGGGGGTGTCCGGCTAAAGTCCTGCAGAGAAAAGAGTTACACGCAAAGTCCTCTGCTGAAAGGACTTATGGAGTGCTTCGACCCTGGCTTTTATGCTTTCTCCATTTTGAACGAGCAAGAAACAGCGTTCCGCGGGACCCTGTGCGCTCAAGACCAAAAGCAGGGACCCTATCTCCAGTGTGGCAGGTTTGGGGAATTACTACGCCATGACCGGTGTGGAAAATTTGTTTCGACCCACGGCAGAGAAGAGGAAAGCAGGTCTTGGGGGACCAGCTTGCTTGTCGATCCTCTCGCTTCAGCGGCTCAGGCGGCGGTTACGCAGCCACTTCGCGGCGCCTAGGAGGAAGAGCATGAGGCCGAAGGGCAGGCACATCATCGCGACCAGCAGGGAGAGCCAGCCGGCGTTGGTATGGGGGCCGTGGACGCCGATGCCGCCGAAGATGGTCCGGGTCGCGAGGGCGGCCAGCAGGCCCACGATCAGGATCCAGAAACCGCTGGTCAGCAGTTGCCGCGTGCCGTCCGCGGGCATGGGCCGGGGCGGGGCCGCAGTGGCAGGCTGGGTTCGCTCGCGCTCGATCACGGGTGCCGGCATGGAGATTAGACGTGCCACCCTGCAAGCATGGCATAGACCACTACGCCCGTCACGGAAACGTAGAGCCAGATGGGGTAGGTCCAGCGGGCGACCTTGCGATGGGATGGAAAGCGCCCGCTGAGCGCGAAGAAGAAGGTGACCAGCACCAGCGGCAGCGCGATGACAGACAGCAGGATATGGCTCACCAGGATGGCGATGTAGAGCTTCCAGATAGCGTTATGCGGCCCGGGGAAACGCATTTCCCCATGCAGATAGTGGTTGCTGATATAGCTCACCAGAAACAGGCAGGAGAAGACAAAGGCGGTGATCATCGCAGCACGGTGGGCGGCGATACGGCGGCGGCGGATGAAGCTGTAGCCCACCACCAGGGCCACGGCGCTCAGGGCGTTGAAGATGGCATTCAGCGCCGGCAAAAAGAGCAGGCGGCTGCCGTAGGCACTCGGGGCCTGGTGCGCGTACACCAGCCAGCAAAGAAATGCAGAAGCGGCCGCGCTCACGATGAGGATGGTCGCGATGGGCAGACCGGTTCCCGCAGGCGCAACGGGATCGATCTGCGGGCGTGGCGCGGTGAGCATGGGTGTCAACTCAGGCGGCTGGCCGGTTGGTGCGGCGGTTGACCACCGCCCAGGAGGCGGCGAAGGTGAAGAGGCAGAAGCCGGCAGTGACGAGCAGGTTCACCGGCAGCGAAAAGGTGGTATGCGCGGTGGGGAAAAGCCCGTTGCGCAGTGCGTCCACGCCGTAGGTGAGCGGGTTGGCCAGCATGATCCAGTGCAGCCAGCCGGAGGCGCCGCTGGCGGGAAAGAGCGCGCCGGAGAGCAGCCACAGTGGGATCAGGATGAGGTTCACGACGGCATGGAAGGCCTGGGTGGAATCCATGGGCCAGGCGATGGTGAAGCCGAGCGCGGTGAGCTCAAAGCTGATCATCAGGATTACGGCCAGGCTGAGCAGTACACCGCCGAAGGTGGGGTGCACCCCGGCAATCGGAGAAAAGACCAGGAAGAGGATGCCCTGGATGGCGGCGAGTGTGGCCCCGCCCAGCACCTTGCCCAGCACAATGGCCGAACGGCTGACCGGGGCGGCGAGCACGGAAAGCAGGAAGCCCTCGTTGCGGTCCTGGATCAGCGACATCATGCTGAAGATGGCGGTAAAGAGCACGATCATGACCAGCGAGCCGGGGAAGAAGTAGCCGAAGGAGTGACCGGCCGCGCCAGCAGTTCCGGAGGCGGCGCTCCCCGGCGTGAAGCTATGGGCGAAGCCGGCGCCAAAGGCGATCCAGAAGAGCAGGGGCGAGATGACGACGCCGATCACGCGCGCCTTCTGGCGGTAGAAGCGGACGATCTCGCGCTGCCAGAGGGAGTAAGCCGGTACAAGGATTCCTGGCGAGGCGGCGCGGGTGGCGGGGCGCCGTGTGCCGGTTGCGGTTGCTACTGCTGTTGCCATCAGTCCATGCCCTCCTTCTGCTGCTCGCTGCCGTCGGACTTCTCGGTCCAGAAGCGATGGCCGGTGCGCTGGATGAAGACGTCTTCGAGACTTGGCTTGCTCACGGAAACGGATTCGATCTCGCCGGGGAAGGCCTCGACCGCCTCGGTGAGGAAGCGATGGCCGCCTTCCCGCTCCAGGCGAACGGTGGCACCCATTACGACCGGCTCGATCCCGAAGCGGCCGGCCATGCGCGCGGCCAGCGACTGCGCTGCGTGCTCGCTTTTGGTTTCAAACAGAACCACGTCGCCGCCGATGGCGGACTTCAGCTCCGCGGGCGAGCCCAGCGCGACCAGCTTGCCCTCGCTCAGGATGGCCAGCCGGTCGCAATGCTCGGCCTCCTCCATCAGGTGGGTGGTCACGAGCACCGTGACCCCGTCCTCGTCGCGCAGCGTCCGCAGATACTGCCACAGGTCGCGCCGCGCTCCCGGGTCGAGCCCGGTCGAGGGCTCATCGAGCAGCAACACCGAGGGCGAATGGATCAGGCCCTTGGCCAGCTCGACCCGCCGCTGCATGCCGCCGGAGAGCGTCTCGACGTAGTCCTTCGCGCGATCGCTGAGCGCCACGCGCGCGAGCACATCGGCAATGCGCGCGGTGAGGTGCTTGCCGCTCAGGCCATACAGGTGGCCGGCGTGCCGCAGGTTTTCTTCAACTGTGAGCTTAATGTCGAGGCTGCGCGCCTGGAAGACGATACCGATCTGCTGGCGCACGCGGTTCGGCTCACGCGCAACGTCGAAGCCCTGGATGCGGGCATCGCCGCCGCTCGGCACCATCAGGGTGGAAAGGATGCGGAAGAGCGTGGTCTTCCCCGAGCCGTTGGGCCCCAGCAGGCCGAAGATTTCGGCCGGATGCACGGCGAAGCTGAGATGGTCGAGCGCCACGCGCGTGCCGTAATCGTGAGTGAGCGCGTGGAGCGCGATGGGTTCCAGCGGCGCGCTGTCCGCGCCGGCGGACGCGCTCGAGCGCGCGCGGGCAGGCGTGGCGGCAGGCTGATTGGGCGTAAGGGTGGCCATGGGTGGTCTTATCTCCTTCCCCCGATGGCGTCGAGCATCATCACAATGAGTAACAGGGGAAGATACACAACGCTGGCTCTGAGCAGGTCGCGCGCATACCCGCGCGAAGCAATGCTGCTGGTAGCCCGGGTGATGCGGGCGAAACGAATGGTGTAGAGCAGATAGCCGGCGCCGAGCACCAGCGCGGAAGCGGCATAGATGCGGCCGGACATGTCGAAGTACCAGGGCAGCAGGCTGACCGGAATCATCAGCACGGCATAGACCAGCGCCTCGATGACCGTGGACCAGCCATCCGGCTGCACGACGGGCAGCATGCGGATGCCGGCGCGGGCGTAGTCTTCGCGGTAAAGCCACGCGATAGCCATGAAGTGGGGAAACTGCCAGACGAACAGAATGGCGAACAGGGCCACAGCCGGCCACTCAATGCGGCCGCGCGCCGCCGTCCAGCCGAGCAGTGGGCCCATTGCGCCGGGAAACGCGCCGATAAACGTCGCAAGCGTGGTGTGGCGCTTGAGCGGTGTGTAGACCGCTACATAGGTGAAGACGGTCAGCAGCCCCAGCACCATGGTGATGGGGTTGGTCCAGAGCAGCAGCACTAGCGAACCGGCCGCGGTAGCGCCCATTCCCAGCAGGACACCGTGCGCCAGCCCGATGCGGCCGGTGGCCAATGGGCGATGCGCGGTGCGCAGCATGCGCGCGTCTGACTTGCGCTCCATCACCTCGTTTAATGCGGCGGCGCCGGCCGAGATCAGCGCAATGCCGCTCAGCATCTCCAGCAGGCCGATGTGCAGGCTGGGAATGGCGGAACGTACCGAGCCGAGATAGAAGCCGGCCCAGGCGGTAATCACCACCATGGCGGTGACGCGCACCTTGAACAGTTCCTGGTAGTCGGACAGCAGGGAAGTGCGTGCGGTGCGACGGGAGCGGCCTTTACCGGCAACCCCGGGCTCTGCTGCAAGCTCTGCAGGGTCTGCAACTGCAACCGGAGTCATGGCCCCCTCCGCCTCTTCTTCGAGAAGAGGCTGCTGCCGCGGCCCGCGAAGCCGCTGCGAAGCACGCACGGTGCTCGTCACCGGGAGGGTATCCTCCGCCGCAGGCTCGCGATGGTAAGAGTGGCCGTTTGCATAAAAGGTGCGACACGGGGTCGCGGATGGATGAGAAGAGCACGCTGCCTGCAGCGAACAGCGATCTCCTGCTCCATGATACCAAGAAGCGCCGCCGCGAGCCGTCGCAGGCAGCGGGAGAAGCAAAGGCAGCTATCGTGGCGTGGCAATCAGGATAGCGCGGCGGCAGGCGTGATAGCGGAACTCGCGGTCCTCGTCTAGCGGTGCAGACGACGGCGCACGCGAAAGCTGGTCAGTGCCGGCTGTTCATCGTGCTGGACGAGATACTCGTCCAGCAGCACGGCTACCAGCACCGCGGTGGGCACGCTGACCATCGCGCCGACGATGCCGTCGAGCGCCGAACCCAGCAGAAGGGCCACGATGACTGCCAGTCCGGGCAGGTCTACGCTGCTCTGCATGATGCGCGGCGTAAGGTAGGAGTTCTCGACGTTCACGTAGATGAAGTAGAAGATCAGCACGCCGAGGACCTTGCCCCAGGAGTCGATGGCGGCCGCCAGGATGACCAGGGCCATCGAGATCATCGCGCCCACGATGGGGATGAGGTTGAAGGCACCCATCAGCACGCCCAGAGCGTAGGCATAGCGCACGTGCAGCGCGACAAAGACAACCGTGCTGGTGACGCCGAGGATGAGCATTAGCAGCCCCTGCCCGAGCAGCCATTTGCCCATGCGGTTATCGGCACGGAGCAGGGCATTGTTCAGCCGCTCGCGTTTTGGAGCAGGGAAGAAGGACAGCATCCAGGCATAGGAGGTCTCGCCTTCCAGGATGAAGTAAACGGTCAGAACGATGCCGGTGATGATGGCGAAGGCCTTGCCCGCCCAGCCGGTGAAGGAGGTAAAGATGTAGCCGACGAAGTTCGAGGCGTAGTCCTGCAGCTTGGCATTGAGCGCGGTGATGTCGAGGCGCGAGGCAAAGGGCAGGTGCTTGAGCCGGCTGAGCAGCTCAGGGCCACGCGTGGGCAGCTCGATGACGAACTCCCGCGCATCGTGGATGACCGGGGGGAGGGCGAACATGACGAAGAGGGTGATCGATCCCCCGAGTACCAGCAGGATCAAGCCAACCGCGGAGCCGCGCCCCGGCGACCATTTCCGGATGCGCAGGCTCATGATGCCGCGCACCACCGGCGTCAGTACCACCGCAAAGAGCGCGCTGACATAAAGCAGCGCAAGCACGTCACGCACGCGGTAGCAGACCGCGAGCCCGATCACCACGGCGAAGGCGAAGAGGATGTCTGCCCGGCGGGAGCGGCCGGGGGCGCTGGCCTCCGTGACAGCGACCGTCTCGACAGGTGTGCCGGACGGCCGGGGAACTGGCGCAGTTTCGATCATGAACACGTGCTCGTCTAAGAGATTTGCCGCCGAAGCGGAACCTTCTCAGATGCAGGTTACCGGGCTTCGGTGTGGCTGCCTTTGCTCCCGGAGGGCGAGACCATGGTGCGCCCCCGGGCCGAGATCTCGTCCGAAGCGATGACGCCGTCGCGGATGTGCACGACGCGATGCGCAAATTCCGCGATGTCCGGCTCGTGGGTAACGAGGACGATGGTGTTGCCGCGGGCATAGAGTTCGTCGAACAGCGCCATGATCTCGTCGCCGGTCTTGGAGTCGAGGTTGCCGGTGGGCTCGTCAGCCAGGATGATGGAAGGCCGGTTGATGAGCGCGCGTGCAATGGCGACGCGCTGGCGTTGGCCGCCGGAGAGCTCGTTGGGCTTGTGGTTCATGCGCCCTTCGAGGTTGACCGCGCGCAGCGCCGCCTTGGCGCGCTCGATGCGCTCTTCCGCGGGCGTGCCGTTATAGATCAGCGGCAGTTCCACATTGTGCAGCGCCGAAGCGCGCGCCAGCAGGTTGAAGGTCTGGAATACGAAGCCGATCTCGCGGTTGCGGATGCGCGCCAGCTCGTCGTCATTCAGTTCGCTGACGAGATGGCCGTTCAGCCAGTAGGTGCCTTTGCTCGGCGTATCCAGGCAGCCGATGAGGTTCATCAGCGTCGATTTGCCGGAGCCGGAAGGACCCATGATGGCGACGTACTCGTTGTGCTTCATCCGCAGGCTGACGCCGCGGAGAGCGTGCACCTGCTGCTCGGAGCCCATGTCGTAGGTCTTCCACAGGTCCTCGACCACAATCACGTCACCGTTCGGATGCGTCGCGGGGGCCGTCGTCTCTGTCGGATTCATGATTTCTACTGGCATCCTCTGTGCTCCTTGGTGTGTGCTCCCCGGGGTGTGCTGGCGTGATGATGCGGTGATGCGTGCTGACGGCGTCCTTAGGTGGTCGCGTCGCCTTCCTTGGCCACGGCGGTGGAGTCTTCCGGTTTGACGAAGGCGCCGTTCTTGAGTGTACGCAGGGTCTTGTACGAGCCGGTTACGATTTCGCTTCCCGGGGTCAAGCCGCTGGTCACTTCAATGTCGGTCGAGCCGGTGATGCCGGTCTGCACGGGGACAAAGACCGCCTTCTTCTTGCGCCCCTCCGCCCGCAGCACAAAGACGCCCTGGGTGGCCGTTTCGTTCGCGGCCGGCGCGGCGCTGGCCGCCTGCACGGTATGGGCACCCTTGGTTTCCACCAGTTCGCTCGGCTTGCGCATAGTCAGCGCCTGGATGGGAATGGCGACCACGTTTGCCTTCGATGCGGTGGTGATCTTGGCGGTCGCAGAAAGGCCGGGGCGGAGTTCCTGGGTCGGGTTATCGATCGTGACCACGACCTTGAAGTCCTTGGCCTCTTCGGTGCCGGTGGTGCTCTGGCTGGTGGCAATACCGGTAGAGCGCAGGATCGCCTGGTCGCCGATCAGCGTGACATGGCCCTTGAATACCTTGCCGGGCAGCGCGTCGACGGTCACCTCGGTGGGCTGGCCCATGCGCAGGTTCAGGATGTCGGTCTCGTCCACCTTGACCTCGGCGGTGATCACGGACATATCCGCCAGCGTCATCAGCGTGGAGCCTTCCGCGTTCTGGATACCGACCACCACCGTTTCGCCTTCGCGCACCGGCAGGTTGGTTACGATGCCATCAAAGGGCGCGACGCTCACGGTCTTGCTCAGCGAGTCGTAGTTGCTGCGCAGCGTGGCGACCGCGGTACCCACCTTGCCTTCGGCCGAAGCCGTCTCAGCGCGCGACTGCACCAGCGCCGCCTGCTGCTGCGCCAGCGTGGCCACGTCGGTGTCGTAGGCCGCCTTGCGGGAGTCATAATCCTGCTTGGAGATCAGCTTATTGTCGTAGAGGCCCTGTGCGCGCTGGAAGTCCAGCCGCTTCTGTTCCAGATCCGCCTTGGCGTGCTCGACCGCGGCTTCGGCCGTCTTCTCCGCAGCCTGGAAGGAGGCGACGTCGGTCTTGGCAGAAGTGATGGTGGCCTGCTGCGCATCCACACCGGCGCGGGCCTGCACGTTCTCGATCGAGGCCAGCACCTGACCGCGCTTCACGTGGTCGCCTTCTTTCACGTAGAGGTGCGTAATACGGCCGAAGGCTGTGGCGCCTACGTTGACGTAGGTCTTGGGCTTGATCTGTCCCGTACCGCTCACCACCGAGACGACATTCTCCCGCACCACCTTGCCGGTCACTACCTTGGTGTAGCCGCCTTGCGCGCGGGCCATCAGAATGCCAACGCCTACAGCAACAGCCAGCACAACGGCTGCCATCAGGAAAATCCGTTTCGATTTCATCTTCACGATCGTTCCATCACCCGCGCAGAGTGGATACGCAACCTGGCGCGGAGCGGTTCCACGGCCAGCGACTGCGAAACAGAGGACGCGCTCTGCAGCGTCTCCTGGTACATCAGACGAATTTCGGGCGAATAAGGTGTTTTGTTTGCCTATGATAACAAGAGGTTTTCGCGTTCTCTACCAACTTTTTTGCCCTCGGGTTGTATTCCCCTCGGATGAAAGTTGTGCATCGGGGCCGCAAAATCGTAAAATCGGGGCACTGTCAGGAGTTCCAGGCAATATATGTCAAGGGTTCGTAGCACCCTGTTTCTTGCGCTTACCGCCGGTGTTCTCGCCGGCTTTGTTCCCACCCTGCCTGCCCAGCAACCGGCCGCTTCCTCCGGAGCAGAAAACGCTACCCAGCAGGATCCGTTGCAGCGCCCGCTGAGTGACAAGGAGCGGTTCGAGCAGCAGAAGGCACTCAAGACGGAGCTCAAAGGTTCCTATAAGAAGTGGCTGGACGAGGATGTCCGCTGGATCATCACCGACCAGGAGATGAAGTCCTTCAAGAGCCTGAGCAACGATGAAGAGCGCGAAGCCTTCATCGAGCAGTTCTGGCAGCGGCGCAATCCCAATCCCGAGTCGCCGGAAAACGAATTCCGCGAAGAGCACTACCGCCGCATCGCCTATGCCAACGAGCATTTTGCAGCCGGCAAGCCGGGATGGAAGACCGACCGCGGCCACATGTATATCGCCTACGGCAAGCCGGACAGCATCGACGCGCACCCTAGCGGCGGCAACTACGAGCGCCCCATGGAAGAGGGCGGCGGCGAGACCTCGACCTTTCCCTTTGAGGTCTGGCATTACCGCTATCTCGAAGGCATCGGCGAAAACATCGACATCGAGTTTGTGGATACCTGCCAATGCGGCGATTACCACATGACAATCGACCGCTCGGAGAAGGACGCATTGCTGCACACGCCGGGCGCCGGCATGACCCTCTACGAAGAGATGGGCATGTCGAAGAAGGCGGACCGCTTCCATGGCGGGCTGGAGAACCTGGGCAACGGCCCGCTCTCCTCCATGCAGGCCTCCAAGCAATTCGACCGGCTGGAGCAGTTCGCCAAGCTGAACGCCGCGCCGCAGATCAAGTTCAAGGACCTGGAATCTTTCCTGGTCAACCACAAGGTGCTGAACGGCCCGTTCTTCCCCTTTGACGTGCGCACCGACTTCGTCAAGGTCACCGACGACACCGTGCTGGTGCCGGTAACGCTGCAGATCCGCAACAAGGACATCACGTTTACCTCGAAGGATGGCGTTTCCAAAGGCATCGTGAATATCCTGGGCCGCGTTGCCACCATCACCGGGCACGTGGCGCAGACCTTTGAGGACACGGTCGAGGTGGAAGAGCCGACGGAGCTGTTGCCCAAGCTGCTGGAAACTTCGCAGGTGTACTGGAAGGCGCTGCCGCTGCGGCCCGGCCACTACCGCGTGGATATCGCGATCAAGGACGTCAACAATCCGGACCACATGGGCACGTGGGCGCAGGGCATCATGGTGCCGAAGTTCGACGATGAGCACCTTTCCGCGTCTTCGCTCATCCTGGCGGACAAGATGGAGCGCGTGCCATCGAAAGAAATCGGCACGGGCAGCTTCATCATCGGCAACACCTTTATCCGTCCCCGCGTGAGTTCGGGCGCGGCCGTGCCGGCCAGCTTCCACCGCAGCCAGAAGCTGAACTTCTGGATGCAGGTCTACAATCTCGGCATTGACGACAAGAGCAAGCAGAACGCCGCGACAGTCGAGTATCAGATTGTGGACACGGCCACGCACAAGTCGGTGCTGGACACTTCGGAGGACAGCAAGACCCTGGGGCCGAACTCGGACCAGCTCACCGTGGAGAAGACGGTGCCGCTGGCCAGCCTGGAACCGGGCAAGTACCAGGTCACCATCAAGGTAAACGACAGCGTCTCCAAGCAGCAGATTGCCCAGACAGTGCCGTTTACCGTGGATTAGAATGCAAAAGACCGGGGCCGGGAAGCCGGCCCAGGCAAGATAGGAACGGCAGCACTCTGATAAGCGGCAGCATCCTATAGAGCCGCGAGGACGGCAAGACGAACAAGGGACCGCAGGCAGCACAAGTTCCCCAGTGAGATACAAGGCCATCCAACTCGTTTGCTGTGCCGCAGGTCTGCTGGCGGTAGTGTCACCCTTTGTGGCGCACGCGGCGGATACTTCGTTGAGCGGCATCGTGCGCGACCGCTCCGGCGTGCCGCAGATCGATGCTGTGGTGCAGCTTCTGCGCCTGGATGCCTCGGTTGTCGCACTGGCCCGCACCGACGAGCATGGCGTCTTTAGCATGCCGCATCTGCTGCCCGGCACCTACCAGTTGCGCGCCACGGAAAATTCGTTTATGCCGGCGCTGCGCGACCGGATTCACGTCACCCCGCAGCAGCACACCATCGCCAACATCACGCTGAGCACGCTGCTCGACACCGCCGACTGGCTGCCCGCGAAACGGCGGCAGCCGACCGAGGCTCCTGATGACTGGAAGTGGACACTGCGCGCCTCCGCCAACCGCCCGCTGCTCCGCTTTGCGGATGATGCCGACGACGTGAGCCAGGCAGCGGAGTCTCGCGGCACGGCACCGAGCCTGCGCCTGATCTTTGACGGCGGCGCCCACACCTTTGGCCAGGGCGGCCCGCAGACCACCTTCGAGATGCGGCACGATTCCGCCGAAGGGCAGGCCATGCTGCTGCGCGCTGCCACCGGCGCCATGGGCGGCGGCGCTTCGGAGTTCACCGCCGGCTTTGTCGAGCCGCTCGGTCCCGGTCGGACACTGCGCACCGTTGCTTCCGTGCTCAACCAGCAGGTGGACGGTACCGGCATGGGCCAGGACCTCGAAACGATGCTCCTGCGCACTGCGGAGTCCGCGCAGATTGCGCCGCAATGGATGGCCGAGCTCGGCAATGAGCTCGAGGCCGTACGCCTGCGGGGGCCGGCCGCTACGGAACAGATTGCGAGCCATCCCTTCGGGAGCCTTACCTGGACCAGCGCGTCTTCCACTGTCAGCTATAGCTTTGCTACCGCTCGGGGCGCGCAACATGCGGAAGAACTGGCCAGTCGTGAAAGCCTGACTCCCGTGGCGACCATCGCGCAAGGTCACCTGGGTACCGAGCGCGGGCTGCACCAGGAGATTCGCTTCTCCCGCCGTGCCTCGTCCAATGGCGCCGAGATCACCTTCGCTGCCTTTGACGACACCATCGTGCATCCCGCGATTACCGGCGGCGGCGCGCTCGCCGCGCAGCAGGCGGCGGACGGGGATTTCCTCTACGACCAGGCGAGCAACGCCCTGCTGGCCCAGGGGCCCGGCTATGGCGGCTTTGGGTGGATGACAGCGGCGTCGGCCCGCTTGCGGCCGATGCTCCTGTCGGTGGAGTACGCGGATGGGCCGGCGCTCTTTGCCCCGGATGCGGATCAGGGCCCCGTGACCGTGGAGCATGCGCTGCGGGCATTGCACGGCCGGAGGGCCCAGAGCGCGACCATTGCCGCCAGCGGCAGCATTCCGACGACCGGCACGCGCTGGCGCACCTCCTACCGCTGGCAGCCGTCCCGTTCGCTGACCGCCGTGGATCCCTACGACAGCTCGCTGCGCGACGCGTATCTGAACCTGCTGCTGCGGCAGCCCATGCACATCGGCAAGATCTTCCCGGGTGGCATGGAGGCGTTAGTGGATGTGCGCAACCTGCTGGCGCAGGGCTACTATCCATTCCTGACTGCGGATGGCAGCACCCTCTACTTCGCGCAGATGGACCGCTCCATCCAGGGCGGGATCGCGTTTACCTTCTAGACGCGTTTCGACTCAAAGCCCCGTGATATATTTTTCTCAGCAGCTTCCCACAGGCGAACGGTTCCCCGTTTGCCGCCCATGCACGACGGACGCGTAGCTCAACTGGCAGAGCATTCGACTCTTAATCGACAGGTTGTAGGTTCGATTCCTACCGCGTCCACCATT
>CAWCJL010000007.1:0-64726 GCA_963795775.1 uncultured Acidobacteriaceae bacterium | reverse complement strand
CCACTCTCTCCGCCAGATATCTGGTCCGCACCAGGCAGTTCCGCTGCGGCGAGCGCCAAAACTATGAGACTGCCGCGCTGTTCCGACGGGCGTGTCCCCTGGAACGCACACTGCTCTTATTGTGAGCCGGATACCAATTTAAACCTGGACCGCAGACTTGCCAGAGTTGCTCTGGCATCCTCCCCCGTCGTCTCCGGTTCTTAGTCCCAAAGCGCCATGATTTCCAATTGCCGGTAGAAACCCCTACCTAGCGAGCGGTGTTCTAGCCACAGACTGAGGAGTTTCGACGACGATGATCCCCTTTTCACGGGCCTTGCGCTCTCCCGGCGCTTTTGCCGTTTCTGCAATGCTCATTCTGCTGATCGGCCTGAGCGGTTGCGGTGTCAGCGGTAGCAACAGGAACAGCGGCGGTTCGGGCGGAAGCGTGACGGTAACGCCGGCGCAATACGCCTTCAACCCCCAGACCGTGGGAACGACCAGCGCGGCGGCCAACTTCACCCTCACCAATGGTGAGTCCGGGGCCATCAACATCACCGGCATTCAGATTGCCGCGCCTTTCGGCGAGACGAACACCTGCGGGTCGTCGGTCGCTGCCGGACAGAGTTGTACGATCTCCGTGACCTTTGCCCCCACTGCTCCAGGGCCGAGCGCCGGGACTTTGAGCATTGCGGATTCGGGCAGCAACTCGCCGCAAAATGTCGCCATCACCGGCGTAGGCTCGCCGGCTTCCGGGTCGGGCGGCGTAAGCCTGTCACCCACACAGATCTCCTTTGGCAACCAGGTCACCGGCACGACCAGCGCGCCGTCCAACGTCACGCTCACGAACAACGGGACGGGTACGCTGCACATTGCCGGTATCCAGATCGCGGCCCCGTTCGCGCAGACGAACACCTGCGGTGCGTCGTTGACCGCGGGGCAAAGCTGCACCATTGCCGTGACCTTTGCGCCGACAGCGGTTGGGCCCAGCACCGGAAACCTCACGATTACGGACGATGCGGCAGGCTCGCCGCAGACGGTTCCTCTGAGTGGCGCCGGGGTGGCGCCGCCGCCGCCCAGCGGGGGCGCAACCCTCACGCCGGCGCAGTACGCCTTCCCCAACCAAACGGTCGGTACCGTCAGCGCCAATGCTAACTTCACGCTCACGAATACGCAGGCGGCGGCGTTGAATATCGCCAGCATCCAGGTAGGCGCGCCATTCGCCGAGACCAACAACTGCGGGGCGTCCGTTGCCGCCGGCCAAAGCTGCACCATTGCGGTCACCTTTGCTCCCATCAACGCCGGCCCGGCCAACGCCACGCTGACCGTCAACGATGACGCAGCTAGTTCGCCGCAGATCGCCGCGCTGACCGGCACGGGCACCCCCGCGCCCGGTGGCGCCGTTACCATTGACCCGACGCAGTATGCGTTTCCCACTCAGGCGATCGGCAGCAGCAGCCCGGCGGCGAACTTCACGCTGACCAACGGACAGTCGGTCACGCTCAACCTGGCGAGTATCCAGATCGCCGCACCGTTCACGCAAACAAACAATTGCGGGACTGCGTTGCAGGCGGGCCAGAGCTGCGTGATCGCGGTAGTCTACACACCCACCGTGGCGGGTTCTGACAACGCGACGCTTTCCATTACCGACGATGCTCCGGGCTCACCCCAGACCGTCGCCATCACCGGTACTGCCGGCACGACCGGATTGTCCATCGTGCCCAAGGTGGGCGGCCTGTATTTCTACAACCAGATCGTCAATACCAGCAGCACGCCTCTTCCCGTCACCCTGACCAACAACAATACCGGGCCAGTTGCCTTGCAATCGATTACGTCGGCACCGGATTATCCCTACACCACTACCTGCGTGGATAGCAGCGGAAGCGGCACGCTGGCGCCCGGAGCAAGCTGCACCATCAACGTCTCATTCCTGCCGCAGGCCATCGGAGCACGTCCCGGCAACTTGACCATCACGGAAAGCGCAGACAGTAGTCCCCTTTCTGTTCCCCTCCAGGGCACCGGCATCGCCGGCGACCAGGGGCTCACGGTAACCGTGGGACCGAACAAGCCGTGCATCCTTCCCTCTTCGACCGAGCAGTTCACGGCGGCCGTCACCGGGACGCCCAACACCGCGGTGAACTGGTACGTGGATGGCGAGCAGGGTGGGGACCCGGCGCGCGGCACCATCACGCCGACCGGTCTCTACACCGCGCCGTCCACTGCAAGCCTGCATACCATTCAGGCCATCAGCCAGGCGGACACGACGGTGAACGGCAACATGCAGGTGACCGTCACCACCACGCCGCAACTGGGGATTTATCCCTTCAGTGCCTCAGTGGCTACCAACGCGCAGCAGAGCTTCCAGGCGCAGCTTTGCCGCACCCCCGATAACAACGCCGTTACGTACACCGTGGACAACATCGCGGGTGGCAATGCCAGCGTCGGAACCATCACGCCCGATGGCGTGTACACCGCACCGGCGACCCCGGGCCGCCACTACGTGCGTGCAACCGACACCGCCCTGGGCAGCCAGGTCACCGCGGCGCAGGTGACGGTCTTCTCGAACATCGCGGTCGATTTCGGTTCGCGCCTTGATACCTCGCGGCCCGTGCCGGCCAACCTGCTCGGGTATGGCCGTGGCGAGTCGATCCAGTCCACAGCCGACCGCAGCCTGCTGACCCAGGCCGGCGTGACGGTCGCGCGCCTGTACGCGCAGATACCCGAGGTCTACGCCACGCAGACTCCCGACTGGACCCAGATCGATCCCTATATCCAGTCCGTCAAGGACTCCGGGCAGCGCCCACTCATCCAGATGTCCTACGCTCCCCCGTGGCTGACACCGAACCCCACCCCCTGCGATCAGAACGGGCCGTTTGCCGCTCCGACTGACGTGAACGCATGGGGGCAGATTGCGGCGTCATACGTCGCGCACTTCGATGCCACCTTTCCCGGCCTGGTGCAGGATTATGAGATCTGGAACGAGCCGGACGCGCAGGGGCTATGCGCGTACAAGGGCACGCAGATCGATACCTACATGTCCATCTACGCCGCCGCGGCGCCGCTGATGAAGCAGCAGGCCGCCAAGGATGGCACGGTTATCCGCATTGGCGGGCCAGTGCTTTCGGGCGACTCCGCCAACTGGATCACCACGCTGCTGACCAACCCCTTGACCGCGCCGTATGTGGACTTCGTCAGCTATCACCAGTACTTCTTCGGGCCGAAGGAGTTGAACGTAGCCTGGGATACCTACAACGGGAATATGTCGCTCTACCAGGCCACGCAGGACCCGAGCACCGGGGCCGCGGCGGTTTACAACCGGGTCTACGGACTGGTAGCTGCGGGCAAACAGCCGCTGGGCGCCAAGACGCCGATCTACATTTCCGAGTTCAACACCAACTTCGGCTTCTTCCAGGACTGCTGCCGCAATGATCCGACCTACGGGCCGGTGTGGAATGCGCTGTACATCACGGACATGCTGAACAACGTATATCCCTCCGCAACCAATGCAACGGGGACACCTATCCCGGCGCAACTGGATTACTTCGCCGGAAACGCTTATCCCTATTTCTGCCTCATCGGCGTGCCGGATGCGAACTCCGACTGCCTGTACTCGTCGGGCGCAACACCCAGCCCGTATCCGCAGTACTACGCGTTCCAACTGCTGTCCGCGCCGAACTACCTGGGGCTGGTCAATGGTGGGTACATGGCCACGTCCGTGCAACCGCCGGACGGGGGCGGCGGCCTGGCCGTAGCGGCTTTCTACACCGCCAGCCAGGACTCGATCCTGATCACCAATCCGAGCGGCAATGATTACGGCTCGGTGACGGTCACGGTGCAGAATGCCGGCCTGGCAACACCGACGGCTACGCTCTACAGCATCGCCGGCGGGCAGTCCATCCAGTCGAGTTCGCTTGCGCTCACGCCGGCCGGGACCGGCTTCACGGCGACCATCACGGTGCCGAAGTACTCGGTCCAGGCCATCTCGCTGCAGGGCTCACCCGCGGTGCCCTGAGGGTTCCGCGCGCTTTGTGGACCGGCAGCCGGAATTGCGCTGCCCGTCCATTATTGGCCCTTTCTGTTCGCCCTTTATTCGCCTATACTGGATGGGATGGCTCTCCCCCGCTCTGCTTCCTCCAACCCGCGTGCTACGAACCGGCCCGCGGTTCCCACCGGCCGAAAGCCGGCGGCGGCACGCCCGGTTGGGCGCGGGAGTCCAGAGCCCACCGCCAAATCCCGGCAGAAGCCCAATCACCGCCGGCGCGCTGCTGCGCCACCCCCGTCCGCACCTCCCAAAGCCGCGCAGAGTCGAAAACCCGTCACGGCGGCTGCTTCTGCTCCGGCAAAACAACCTGCGGGTCCGAAGCATGGAGTTTCGGTGAAGCAGCCCCCCCGGCCCGCGAAGCCGGTTCCTGGCGCTCAGCCTGCTCACTCTGCGCGGGCTGGCGCGAAGCGACGGGGACCCCGTCTGGCTACTCTGCAGCCGCGGTGCGGACCGTCCTGCGTCCCAAGCCGACGCCGAGCGCCGTGACCCACAACGACAAGCGGACGGTGCGGTGCCCGCGATGCAGCGGTCTTGTGATCCAATTAACGCAGCACACCGCAAGCTACTACGACCCGCATTTTCATCACGGCTGCGGTTTCAAAGGCGTGCTGCGATGGGAGCGTCCTGCGCGCAGGAGGAAAGGCGGGAGCTAGCGAACGCCGGCCGTGGCCGCGCGGCTCCCGTACGGCAGCCGGGCGCCGTCCCGGCCAGAAATGCGTGCAGGCGGCGAGGAAGCCGCCTGCCCCTAAGCGGCGCGCTTGCGCGAGCGCTCGACCGGGAAGACGCGTACACCCGGGATGGAAGCGTGGCGCTTCATCCGGCGTACATACGCCCGGATTTTCTTTTCATCGATCGAGTACCACTCGTGGGAGAGCGGAACGGCCTCGGGATCCTCGATGCGGAAACTCCAGTCGCGGGAAAAGCTGAGGCCCTCGACCGGCGGCACGTCGCTTTCGAGCACTGCAGGCGGGAGCGGCGTGGCGGCTACCGGCTGCGAGCTCTTGCCGCGCTTGCGCGGCCAGTTCGGTTTCTCCTTCCATCTCGAGCGCCAGCGCATACTGCTCCGCGAGATCGGCAGCGCGGCGAGCGGCCTCCTGTTGAGCGATGCGCAGGTTTTCCGCGTCGAGCGAAAGCTGCCGCGAGCGCCGCTGCTTTTCTTCGCGCTCGCGGTACTCCACCAGCCCGCGATGGAGCACCTGTTCTGCGAACTGCAGTGGCGCGAGCGCCTCGTTCTCCTTGGCGCAGATGGCCCGATGCGCGGCGTAGGCGGCCTCCTTCATGGGGCGGAAGAAGTCGAGCCGGCGCTTGCGCTCGCGAGCAATGCGGACGATCTCTTCGCCGGCCCGGCGGTAGGCCTCCGGAGTGGTGATGGCGAGCGCCCTGGCCTCCTGCGCCAGCGCGTGCGCGGTCTCAATCGCGCGCTCCGGTGTGGCGAAAGCGGGGGCGTCGCCGGTGACGGGAGCGGACGCGTCCGCCGCAGTCGCCGCTTCCCTTTCCCCGTCGCCTGGCGACATACGTGAGTAAGGGTGGTCAGGATTGCCGGCAAGGTGTTCGCGAAAGAAGGCGCCCAGCGAGGGTGCGTTGCGGAAATCGTCGAACAGCTCCGGCGACACGTTGCGATAGGCATAGACAGGTCCCGCGGTCGCGCCGTGTTTCGGGCGGAACTGAATGTAGCAGGTGAAGGCGTCCTCATCGTAGCCCAGGGCGGCGATGCGGCTGCTGTGTACAGGGGTGAGTTTCATTTCGATTCCTTTCACACCGGGCGGAGACGGGTCACGCCGGCGTTCGCTTTCCAGGTAGCCAGGGTGAGCGCGGAGATGGCAGCTCCAGCATCGCTCGGGTCGTCATATTCTTCGGGCATGCGATAGGTGCCATCGGGCAGAAGCTGGATCACCAGGCGGCCCATCTGCCCGCACCGCGGCACGCCGGTGAGCATCATTTCGTAGAGCGCCGTCTGCAGACGCCAGCCGGGGTGCTGCGCAGTGCAGGTCTTGATGTCCGCCACATAGGTGCGGCCACCCAGCCGCAGCACGCGGTCCGGCGTGCCACCGATCTCGATCCCCATCACACTGCGGAGCATGGGCTGCTCGATGGCCAACATTTCACAGCGGGATTCGCGCCGGAAGCGGAGCCACGCGCGGAAGTAGCCGGCGGCTTCCTCCGCCAGCCAGGTTTCGTCCACCCAGCCTTCGCGGTCGAACTCCGCGGTGCACAGGTGCACGTTCTGCCCCAGCAGGCGCTTGCGTTCGAGCACCACGGGATCCACCCGGCTGTAATCGAAGATGCCCGCGTCGCGGAGCACCTGGGTTACAGACGGACGGACGGCCCCCCGTGCATTTCTGTACAGGTGGCCGTCCTCTTCGTAGGTAAAGGCGTCCAGAGCACTGCCCAGCGCCGCCGTCATGGTTATTTCGTATCCGTCACGGTTGCGACAACCGGTGCGGACGCCTCCTCCGGCAACTCCGCCTGCAGTTTGCCGGCAAGAGCAGCCCAGTCACCGTCGGCGGACACGATGGCTTCCGCCTGCTCTGCCAGGCTCAGCCCAAGGCGATCGAAGAGCGCGTGGCAGAGCGCTTCGTCCGCAGACATGGTGCGCTCCTGCCTGGGCGTGTTGGCCCATGCCATCGCTTCCTCGTAGCGGTCACCGGGGATGCTGAGTGAAGAGGTGAGCCCGAGATTGCTCTTGAGCCACGCCTTCGCGTCATCCACCGTATAGCCGGAGGTGCGCCATGCCCGGGCAAAGGTGCGCGCCTGGTCATGGGTGATCCGGCCCGCTTTGGCTGGCGCGGCCGTTGCGACCGGGCCGGCTGCCCCGGCGTCGGGCTCGGCTGCGTGCTCGGCCGGGCTATGCGGCGCCGGAGTTGCCGGGTAGACCCTGCCTTCGGTCGTCGGGTAGTCTTCTGCCTCTTCGCGGCTGATGATCCCTTTCAGTGCATCCGGGAACTTATCGCGAAGCGCGAAGCCACGGGCGCGGAGCTTCAGCATGCGGTCGGCATGCTGCGTCCACGGACCACTCTTGCCCCACAGCCCGGCCTTGCGCGCGTCCGCTACAGAGAAGCGGGCCACGTGCTCGTCCTGGTTGCGGCGCTTGATGGTGAAGACGCCGGCACGCTGCTCGCCTTCGCCTTCAATCTCCTCGCGATGCCATTCGTAGGCCGGATGTGACATGACCACCGCCAGCACGGCATCGCCCCACATGGATGGCCGCCCGTTGATGACGGCGATGGACTGCAGTGCCTGCAGCGGCTGGAGCCCGAGCTCCATGCCGTACTGGACGGCGACAAAGATGTTGTGCGGCTTGTTCTGGTAGTCGCGCGGGATCAGCTCGGATTTCGCGAGATAGCTCGAGAAGTCGAGCGCTTCCTGGATGGTGCGAGGCGCGAGCGAGGGCCGCTGCGCAACCGTTCTCGATTCCCCGGTGCGCGGTTCGTGCATTTGCAGTGCGGTAGACATGCGTACTTCTCCTGTGGAGACCTCGCGGCCTCCGGTTATTCCTGCCGCCGCGTCCGGAAAAAGTCATCCGTAACGCGGCCGGTTGCTGCTGTAAACAGATCGGTCCAGAGGCTGTCGGCATGCCCCGATTCCGGCCCGTTTTGGCCCGCCGGAAGACCCTTGTTTCCGCCTGTTTTCGGCGGTCTTTTTCGGCTTTCTTCTGCTTTTTCCTACTTCTTTAGTGTAAACCAAACGGTTTACAGTTAAGCCTCGCGGTTGGCTGCAAGTTGCAGAAGAGAAAGGGTTTATTCTGTCGCTTGACAGGGGCTCGCGACTTTCCTAGGTTGGAACAAATGCAGATCGTATTGCCGTCAGAAATCAGGGTGTGGCTGAAGTTCGCCATCGGCGGATCGGTGCGCGATTTCGCCCAGCAGGTGGAGATGTCGCCGCAGTACATCTACGCCGTTCTGCGCGGCGAAAAGGAACCCAGCCCGCTACTGCTTGAAAAGGTGGGGCTTGAAGTGGTGTACAGGGTCAGGGTTGCGGCACAGGGCGGCAAGAACCGAGCGGGATCCACCGGCCCCAAGGTGGCACGGAGCGGCACGGCGCTGTCCCGGGGTGGTCAGGATGTGGCCGCCAGCGGGCGTCCGGCTTCCGGCACGAAAGCCCGGCGCAAGGGCGCCACCGGCACGCATTCCTGAGCGATACTCGTAATCGTGAACGCAGCAAACGGGACCACGCCCCCACGCAGAGGGCAGACACTTCTGATCGACGCCGACGATACGTTGTGGGAAAACAACATTTATTTCGAGCAGGCGATCGCGGCATTTTTCACCTATCTCAACCATGAGCAGCACACGGCGGCGGAGCTGCGCAACATGCTCAATGACTGTGAGCGCGAAACTGTCCGCCAGTACGGCTATGGACTGCGCAGCTTCCAGCGTTCGCTGCTCTCCTGCTATGAGCGGGTCAGCTATCATCCGCTGACGGAGGTCCAGCGCGCGCGGGTAGCCGACTTCGCGAAGCTCATATCCGACCAGGAGATTGAGCTGCTCGCGGGCGTGGCCGACACGCTGCCCCAGCTTGCCGCGCGCCACCGGCTGATCCTGGTCACCAAGGGGCACGCAGAGGAACAGCAGGACAAGCTCGCGCGCTCCGGCATGGGCCTGCACTTCTCCGCAGTCGAGATCCCGGCGGAGAAACACGCCGAGGCCTATCGCGACATCGCGCAGCGCTATAGCCTCGACCCCGGGGCGACCTGGATGATCGGCAACAGCCCGAAGTCCGACATCAACCCGGCGCTCGCTGCCGGCCTCCATGCTGTACTGGTGCGCCATCCGAACACCTGGGTGCTGGAGCATGAGGAACTCAAGGCGCCGAGTGGGCCGCAACAGTTCATCGAAGTGAGATCATTCCGTGAGTTGATTGAGTACTTCTAGGGACCCTCGAATCTGTGCACGGAGACTCGGAGGAGAGACGCAGAGATGCCATCGGCGCATATCGAAGTGATTCCCGCCACGCAGGAGCAACAGCCGATCCTGGCGAATCTGCTTGAACTGTACGCGCATGACTTCAGCGAGTTCCACAATATAGACCTAGGCCCGGATGGCAGATTCGGCTACAGGGATCTTCCGCTTTATTGGCTCCAGCGTGGCCGATACCCGTTTCTTGTCAGGATAGATGGCAAACTCGCAGGGTTGATCCTGGTGAAGAGGGGGTCGGAAATCTCCGGCGAAGAGATCGTCTGGGACATAGCCGAGTTCTTTGTTGTTCGTGGGTACCGGAGGCGCGGGGTTGGAACGGAGATAGCGCGTAAAGTATGGAGGCGATTTCCCGGCCGATGGGAGATTCGCGTAATGGAGTCGAACCGATCGGCGCAGCGATTTTGGGAGCACGCCATCACCGGATTTACGGGTGAGGCGATCGATTCAGTTCGCGTCGAAAAACTCGGCAAATACTGGCGCCTATTCTCATTTGAATCCAGGCGCGTTGCATAGCAACTCAGATCAGGGCGGAGACGACCCTTCGCTCGTGCCGATGCTTTCTCTCTCTGTCTCGGTTTGTTATACTCAGCCTCGGATCACCCTGTGTGCGGAAGTGGTGAAATTGGCAGACACACCATCTTGAGGGGGTGGCGCCGAGAGGCATGGGGGTTCAAGTCCCCCCTTCCGCACCAAACCGATCCAACCCATTTTCCTGGCCGCTGATCCGGCCCGGCACAAGCTTCCAAAAGCGGAAAGCAGCACATGATCTACCTGTTCACCGTGATTCACGTTATCGTTTGCATCTTCCTTATCGGCGTCATTCTGCTGCAGCAGGGCAAGAGCGCAGACCTCGCCGGCGCCTTTGGCGGCCAGGGTTCGCAGACGGCCTTCGGTCCGCGCGGCGCGGCCAACCTGCTGACCAAGCTCACCACGTGGGCGGCGGTGATCTTCATGATCACCTCCATCAGCCTGTTTGTGCTGATCGGGCGCCATGCGGGACCGCACTCCGTGCTCGAAGGCACCAAGACGGCAGCCCCGGCGCACACCGGGAAGCCGGTCAAGTAATTCGCGGCACAGCCTCTTTCATTCAGCGCAAGATACGGCGGGCTTCGGCCTGCCGTTTCTCGTTTGCGCCTGTACACTGTTGGCGATCATGACAGCGCGCACGCGGACCCTTTCCTGCACTTTCCTGCTGGCTACAACTTCGCTTTTTGCCATGGCGCAACAGACCGCGAAACCTGCGGCCCCCGTGCCGCCCACCCCGCCCAAGGCTCCGGAGACGCACGGGCCTGAAATCCAGCCCGACGGCACGGTCACGTTCCGCTTCCCTGCTCCGAACGCGAAGAGCGTGCTGCTGGACCTTGAAGGCGCCGCCGCGCCCGCTCCCATGTCGCGTGGCGAGGATGGCGTCTGGTCGGCGACTTCCGCAGCCTTGGCGCCGGAGCTATACGAGTATTCCTTCAGCGTGGATGGCGTGCATGCGCTGGACCCGGCCAACGTCACGGTGAAGACGAGCTTTTTCCGCGTGGGCAATGTGCTCCACGTACCCGGAAAGACGCCGATGCCGTGGGAGATCGCCGATGTGCCACACGGGGTCGTCCACCACCACTTCTACCACTCCGCCGTGGTCGGCATTCCCAGCGACTTCTACGTGTACACGCCGCCCAACTACGATCCCAAGGCGAAGTACCCCGTGCTCTACCTGCTCCACGGCTATAGCGACGACGCGAGCGTGTGGACCGTGCACGGCAAGGCCAACATCATCCTCGACAACCTGATCGCGCAGGGGAAGGCGAAGCCCATGATTGTGGTGATGCCGCTCGGCTACGGGACCATGGACGTGATCACGCGCGGGTGGACGGTATGGCAGGACCGCGCCACCATCCTGCGCAATTACAGCCAGTTCACCGAGGCGCTGCTGACCGAGGTCAAACCGCAGGTGGAAAAGCTCTACCCCATCTCGCAGAAGCGCGAAGACCACGCCATTGCCGGGCTCTCGATGGGCGGCGGCGAGACTCTTTTGACCGGGTTGAACCACCTGGATGAGTTCTCCTACATCGGCGCCTTCAGCTCCGCGGTGCAGGATATGGACTACGCGCAGCTCTTTCCCGGGCTGAACGCAAGCGCGAACCAAAAGCTGCAACTGCTCTGGATTGCGTGCGGAAAGCAGGACCAACTCCTCACGCCGAACCAGCACTTCATCGCGTGGCTGCAGCAGCAGGGCGTGCACGTGACGCCGATCGAAACCGAGGGCCGGCATGAATGGCCGGTCTGGCGCGGCAACCTGGTCAGCTTCGCGCCGCTCTTGTTTCAGCATAAGGGCGGCTGGCCACCGGGGCAGGAGACAAACTTTGCAGCGGTATCGGACCGGCATCGTTCTCGGCGCAGTCGCGGCCCTTCTCTATTTCGGGCTTTCGCTCGCATTCTGGCGGCAATTGCCGCGTGTGGCCACACTGATGCAAAGGCCGTGGCTGCACCGCGAACACCTGCGGCTGGACGATATGACCTACCGCACGCTCGACGGCAAAGTGCTGCACCTGTCCGCATTACGGGGCAAGGTGGTCTTCGTCAACCTGTGGGGCACGGGTGTCCGCCCTGCGTCGCAGAAGTGCCCTCAATCCAGAAGCTCATGGCACGGCACCGGGATGATCCGAAGCTGGTATTCGTGCTGGCAGTGTGCGAGATACGCCCGAACGGGTTCGTGCGTTCGGGGAAAAGCAACACCTGCAGTTCCCTTTGTACTGCACGGAGCCGGGAGATATTCCGGCCTCCTTTCATCTGGCTTCTTCCCCACCACGCTGATTTTTGCCAAAGACGGCACCGTAGCCCTGGAACGCGCGGGACGCGCGGACTGGTCAGGGCCAGCGGTGTCGACGTTCCTCAGGAAGCTGGAAGACGAAGCGGAGACGCCCGCCATTCCCGGACCTCACATGCGACGCTGCGCGAGGCCAATGTGGCGGGTAACTAAGAAGCTAACGTCCTCGCGCTAGAATCAGGCGGCCCTTCCTGCTACCCTCTTAGCACGAGCCCCCGAAGTGCCTTCTATGACCCTCCTCCTGCATACCCTCGCCCTCGTCTTTTTTCAGGCAGACGATGCCGCCGCCGCTGGGCCTCCGCCTGCGACGGACACCAATGCCATCATGGAGATGCTGCGCAACAGCGGCCCTGTCGCGCTGACAGTGCTCGGCATTCTCGTGATTGCCAGCCTCTTCTCCTGGGCGATCATCCTCGGCAAGTGGTCGGGCTTCCGACGCGCGCAGGCGCAGAGCCGCCGCTTTCTCCGCGCCTTCCGCAAGGCCACGCGCTTGCAGGAGATCGCGGCCGTATCCGAGCAGTTCAAGCCCAGCCCGCTGGTCAATGTCTTCGACGAGGTCTACGAGACATATCGCCGCCAGACCGGGGGGTACGGGCCGCCGCGCAACATCACCGCGCTCGAACGCACCGCGCAGTCGGCCGCAAGCGAATCGCTGACGGTGATGGAGCAGCGGCTCACCTGGCTGGCCACCATCGGCGCTATTTCGCCGTTCGTTGGTCTCTTCGGCACCATTATGGGCATTGTGGACGCCTTTCACGGCCTGGGCACTGCTGGGGCTGCCACGCTGCGCGCTGTCGCGCCCGGCGTTTCGGAAGCCCTCATCACCACCGCCGCAGGCCTGGTGGTCGCCATTCCGGCCGTGGTGGCTTACAACCAGTTCACCGCGCGTGTGCGCGAGTTCGCTTCGCGCATGGACGACTTCGCCCGCGAGCTGCTCAACAGCATGGAAGAGATCACGCTGCGCCCCAACCAGGATCCGATGGAGCGCGAACTGCAGCGCGATCCCAGCCGCGAATACCGCACCGAGGGCCGCGAACCTGTAGCCCGCGAAGCCGCCCGGGAGCCCGGTCGTGGCGTTTACTAGCGCAGGCGGCCGCACCCACACCTCACTGGCGGAGATCAACATTACCCCGCTGGTGGACGTGGTGCTGGTGCTGCTCGTCATTTTCATGCTCACGGCGCCGGTGCTCCAGTCCGGCATTGACGTTGCAGTGCCTAAAACGCGCACCGTGCGCGAGATCACCGAGCAGCGGCAGGTCATCACCATTGACCGCGACCAGCGCGTCTTCCTCGGCGATCAGCCGATCAACTTGACGGAGCTGCCCGCGCGCCTGCGCCAGCCGAACACCGATTCTGCCAAGCAGGTCGTCTATCTGCGTGCGGACGAGCGCGTGCCCTTTGGGGCCTTCGCGTCTGTGATGGATGCGGTCAAGCAGGCCGGCATCACCAATATCTCGATCGTCACGCAGCCACTCGCCAATGCTGCGTCCGGCGCGAGGTAGACCGCTCCCGCCATGCCCCGCTACGCTTCCGGTACCGACGAGACGATCCTTGATCAGAGGGACCCGCTTGGCGCGCCTTTCGCCAGCTCGATCACACTCCACATCCTGATCGGCGCCGCGCTGGCGGTTTCGCTGTGGCTGCATGGCCGCAATCACGGCTCGGAGTGGGGCCAGGGACTGCAGGGCGCTGTCCAAGCCACACTGGTCAGCGCTGCGCCATCCATCCCGCTTCCGCAGGTGCAGAAGCCGTCGGACAATGTGCTGGCGACCGAGAACCCAAGTCCCGCGCCCGCTATCGAGAAGCAGCAGACGCTGCCCGCGCCGGACCTGAAGGCTATTCCGATTCCGGTAAAACAGCCTGCCAAACCGAAACCTTTGCCGCCCAAACCACAACCGGAGCAGGAGCAGAAACATCCCCAGCCGCAGCAGCCGCCGCAGCAGCACCGCGCCAATTATGGCGAACAGACGCCTGCGAGCCAGCCGCGCTCGATGGCGCAGGCCGCCGGGCCTGCCAATCCTGTGCAGGTGGCCGGCGGCTCCGGTTTCCGCTTTCCCTGGTATGTGGACGTGATTACGCGCAAGGTACGCGAGAACTGGTACATCCAGGAAGTGGACCCCAGCACGCCCAAAGGACGCCAGGTGACGGTTACATTTAATATCGCGCGCGACGGCTCTCCCAGCAATGTGCAGGTGGCGGCTTCGTCCGGCTCCTCGACTCTCGATACCTCCGCTCGCCGCGCTGTGCAGAGGGTTGAGAGTTTTGGTCCCCTGCCTCCGGGCTACAACGGATCGAGCCTTTCCGTGGCGTACACTTTTACCTACGACCAGAGCGGCCGTTGAGCATGGCACGCCGCCTCGATGAGCCAATGAGACAGACCAAACCCGCGCTCCCCCGCTTCCTCCCGCTTACCGGACTCGTAGCCCTTGTTCTGCTGCTCGCGGTAAGTTCCGCCCGTGCGCAGGACTGGGTTCGCACCGGCACCAATCTCGGGGTCGAAAAGATCCGTCTCGCGGCCGCGGACTTCAAAGCCAACTCCGCCGACCCGCAGACTCCGGGTCTGAAAACCACCTTCGATACCACGCTCTTCAATGATCTCAGTAATGCCGGCATCTTCGACATGGTCTCAAAGAGCATGGCGCCTCCGGCCACGCCCGGCACGCCGCAGGAAGCGAATCTGAGCCAGTGGTCCTCGCCGCCCGCCAGCGCCGCCATGGTCGCGCTCGGCTCCCTGGGAGTGAATGGGGGTCAGCTTGCCGTCTCCGGCTTTCTGGTAGACGCCAAAGATGCAAGTGCGCCGCCGGTTCTGGGCAAGCAGTACAGCGAGGCCGCCACACAGGACAATGCCCGCATGATCGCGCACCGCTTTGCCGACGAGATCATCCTTCGCCTGGGCGGTGGCATCAACGGCATCGCGGAAACCAAGATTTATTTCGTCTCCTCGCGCTCCGGCAACAAGGAGATCTGGGCCATGGACTACGACGGACAGGGCCAGCATCCGATCACGCATCTCGGGCAGATTTCGCTTTCGCCGCGCGTCTCGCCGGACAACAGCCGTGTCGCTTTCGCCTCGCTGGGTAGGAATGGCTGGTCCATCCGCATGTACTCGCTGGTGCTTGGGCGCATGGTGAGCTTCCCTTCACCCGGAGGCACTACGCTCTCGCCCGCGTGGTCGAGTGACGGCATGCATCTCGCCTACTCCTCGGACAAATCCGGGGATCCGGAAATCTGGGTCTCCGACGCGAGCGGCGGCGGTGCGCATCGCGTGACTACCTTCAAGGGGCCGGACGTTTCTCCCTGCTGGAATCCGAAGTCGAACGCGCAGCTCGCGTGGGTGAGCGGACGTACCGGCCTGCCGCAGATCTACATCATGGAATCCGACGGGGCCAACGTGCAGCGCCTGACCGACGGCGGCTATGCGACCTCGCCCTCATGGTCCCCCAACGGGCAGTTCCTGGTGTTCGCCTGGGATCGCAAGTACGGACCGGGCGCCCCCGGCGGCCAGGATATCTACGTGATGGATATTGCCAGCCGGCGCTGGGTTCAACTCACGCATGAGTCCGGCCGCAACGATTTCCCGTCCTGGGCACCGGATGGCCGCCACATCGTCTTCGAGCGCGAGCAAGGGCACCACTCGGAAATCTGGAGCATGCTCGCCGACGGCACACAACAGCAACAGCTCACGCATGGCAGCAACAACTTCATGCCGAACTGGAGCTGGAAGTAGTGGCTGCCGCTTTGTCCTGCCGTACCGCCGTCTTCCCGAGCGCAACAGTTGTCGTCCCAAGCGCAACAGTTGTCATCCCGAGCGTCGTCGAGGGATCCGCTTTTCGTTTTGTTTGCAATCGACGCACCCAATTTTCTGATTGAGGAACTCTCCCGTGAACGTTTTCCAGCATCGCTCCCCCGCACCACGCCGATTGGCTGGCGCGCTTGCTGTTCTTGCTCTTCTCGCCGCTACCGGCTGCCACAAGAAGGCCGCTCCGCCGCCGCCGCCACCGCCGCCTGAAACCACGCCGGCCCCCACAGCGACGCTGACTGCGACGCCGCCAGCGATCAATGCGGGCGAGAAGGCCGTTCTGAGCTGGCACACCACCGATGCGACAGATGTCTCGATTGACGGCATCGGCGCCGTGCCCTCCTCGGGAACGCAGACGGTTACACCGCCGCAGTCCACCGACTACCACCTCATCGCACGGGGCCTGGGCGGTTCTACCGACGCGACCGCTCGCGTGACCGTGAACACCACCGGAGCCTCGTCCACCGCCGACCAGGGTGGCGAGCAGATGGACGACGCAGCCTTCCACAGCAACGTCCAGGACATCTTCTTTGACTACGACAGCTACGATATCAACGGGCCGTCGCAGACCATCATCACGAAGGATGCGGCTTTCCTTGCCTCGCACCCGCGGTTGCGCATTCTCATCGGCGGCTACTGCGACGAGCGCGGCTCGACCGAGTACAACCTGGCGCTGGGTGAGAACCGCGCGAATGCGGCCAAGCAGGCCCTGATCACCGCTGGCGTCAACGCGGACCGCATCCGCACCGTGAGCTACGGGAAGGAAAAGCAGTTCTGCACCGAGCACGACGAGAGCTGCTACCAGCAGAATCGGCGCGCCGGTTTCTCTGTGGACCGCTAACCCAGCACACTGCGCCTCGTCCTCAGCAATCGCCCGCGTCTTACAGTTCATTGCGGAAGGCGAAGGACGGGGAACGCGCAGAGCGCACCAGCATTCACGAGCAGGTCGCCCGTTCGTACTTTCCGCACGGGCGATCGCCGGTTCCCACCCTTGTTCCCAGACCGGGTTTTCCGCGCCTTTCTCGTGCCTTTCCCGTAAACTGTAGCCAACCACCCCGGTGAAAAAAGCCATGCGCAAACGTCTCTTTCCGCTCGCCGTCGTCCTCGCTTTCACTCTATCCGCCGCCCTGCCGCCGCGCGCGCACGCAGTCGCAAAGGAGATCATCGAACTGCAGACGCAGGTCTCGCAGCTGCAGGACATGATCACGCAGATGAAGCAGTCCAATGACCAGCAGCTTGCGGTCATCCTGCACCTGGTACAGCAGAACACGGACAACGTGAACAAGGTCACGACCCAGATGAACACGCTGCAGCAGGCGGTGGCCGCACAGGGTGAGAACAACCAGATCTCCGGTCAGATCCAGGCGCTGAACGATTCCGTGGACGAGCTGAAGTCGCGTATCGCGAAGCTGGACACCACCATGCAGGCCATGCAGGGACAACTGCAGAACATCCAGTCGCAGCAGCCGCCGGCTGGTCCCGGCGGCAACAACGGCAGCGGTCCCGCCGATAACCCCGGCGCGGGTGGATTCGCAGGCGGCGCCGCAGCCCCGGCCGGTGGAGCGCCCCCCCAGGCCACCGCGCCACCGCTGCAGCAGACCTACCAAAGCGCGATCCGCGATTACAACTCCGCCAAGTACGACGTGGCGAGCTCGGAGTTCGCCGACGTCGTCCACTACTATCCGCAGGACGACCTGGCCGGCAACGCGCAGTACTACATGGGCGAGATCGCTTACCGCCAGGGCAAGTACGCGCAGGCGGTGAAGAACTACGACGCGGTGCTTGAGCAGTTCCCCGGCAATCCCAAGGCCCCCGCTGCCCAGCTTCGGAAAGGCGAGGCACTGCTCGCCATGCAGCAGCGCGACCCCGGCGCGCAGGAGCTGCGCTCCCTCATCCAGCGCTATCCCATGACTCCGGAGGCGCAGGAAGCGCGCAGCAAGCTGAACGCGCTCGGCATCCGCATCAATCCTTCAAAGCCCACCGCTTACAAGTCACAATAGCGGTGTCGCAGACACTCAGAAAAGAACGCCAGCCTTTCCCGGCTGGCGTTTCCATTCGCGCCACTGCCTCGGTCCGATCCACGGCACTGAGGAAAACCCGCTGGCATGCTATCTCCCTCCGATGCTATCGTGATCTCCGCTTACCGCGCGGCACTTCTGCGCTCAAGACGGTAAGGTTCCGGAGGCTCAAACGACCATGGCAACGATTCCTGTAGACGCGCGCGCCAGCGCGACCACTTCCCGGTTCGTCACCCGCGAACATCGCATGCTCATCGACGGCCGGCTGGTGCCGGCGGCTTCCGGCAAAGCTTTCCCGGTCTATAACCCGGCCACCGGCGAAGTGATGGCGCAGGTGCCCGAAGCTGAAGCGGAAGATGTCGACCGCGCCGTTCGGGCCGCGCGCCTGGCATTTGATGCCGGTCCGTGGACGCGCATGACGCCCTCCGAGCGAGGCCGCATAATCTGGAAGCTCGGCGACCTGATCGAGCAGAACCTGGAAGAGATCGCGGAGATCGAATCCCTGGACAACGGCAAGCCTCTTTCCGTCGCGCGGGTCGCCGACCTGCCGCTGGCCGTGGATATGTTTCGCTACATGGCTGGCTGGGCCACCAAGATCAACGGCTCCACGCTCTCGCTTTCGAGCGGCCGCGACTTCCACTCCTACACGTTGCGCGAACCCATCGGCGTCGTGGGCCAGATCATCCCGTGGAACTTCCCGCTGCTGATGGCGGCCTGGAAGCTCGCGCCCGCACTGGCCGCCGGCTGCACCATCGTGCTCAAGCTTGCAGAGCAGACACCCATGAGCATGCTGCGTGTGGCGGAGCTCGTCCAGGAGGCCGGCTTCCCGGAAGGCGTCATCAACATTCTGACCGGTTATGGCGAAGGCGCCGGCGCTCCCCTCGCCGAGCACCCGTTGGTGGACAAGATCGCCTTCACCGGCTCAACGGAAGTGGGCAAGCTGATCGTCAAAGCCGCGACCGACAATCTCAAGAAAGTCACGCTGGAGCTCGGCGGCAAGAGCCCGGCGATCGTTTTTCCTGACGCCGATCTCGAGCGCGCCATCCCCGGCGCCGCCAGCGCCATCTTCTTCAACCACGGCCAGTGCTGCTGCGCCGGCTCGCGGCTTTTCATCCATGAAAAGATCTACGACCAGGTGCTCCAGGGCGTTAGCGATATCGCCGGCAAAATCAAAGTCGGCCCCGGCCTCGATCCCAGCACAGACATGGGTCCGCTTGTCAGCGACGAGCAGTTCCGTCGCGTAACTGGTTACATCCACGCCGGTATCGAAGAGGGGGCAGAAGTTGCCGTCGGTGGCAAGTCGCCTTCGAGACAAGGCTACTTCGTCGAACCGACGGTGCTCACCAAAACGCGCCCGGAGATGAAGGTGGTGCAGGAAGAAATCTTCGGCCCGGTGGTCTGCGCTCAGCGCTTCTCTGATGCCGACCTCGACCGCATCGCCGCCGAGGCCAACGACTCCATCTACGGCCTTGCGGCCAGCGTCTGGACACGCGACCTAAGCATCGCGCACAAGATGGCCCGCCGCATCCGTTCAGGCAGCGTCTGGATCAACTGCCACAATGTCTTCGACGCCAACCTGCCTTTCGGCGGATACAAGCAGTCCGGCTGGGGGCGCGAGATGGGCCAGGAAGTGCTTCACAACTATCTCGAAACCAAAGCCGTCACCGCCGCTCTCTAGATCGCGAACCAGCAAGGTGCCGCGCTGCCATGTGCGCATGCGGCACCGTGCATCCCTTCGCTGTGCCGCGAGACAACAGCGCAACGACTTCCCACATCCTCATCACCTATGACACGACTACCCCATCATCCCGACAGCGACGAGCACAAGGGCGCCGTCGAGCAGGAAACACCGCAGGCCAGCCCTGGCGAACACAATCTGCAAGGCCAACTCGGCCATCGCAACTACGACCCGATGATCAAAGACAACGACACTGACTTTCCCGGGCCCGAAGCTCACGAGGAGCACACCGGGGAACACAAGTAAATGCCATCGCCCGGCCCGCTTTGTCCCAATCACACCTGTCCGTGCAGGAGCTGAAACCAGCTATCGATGATCGTCAATTTCGCGGAGCGCGCGCACAGTCACAACTGGACCATCGATCCCATCGTTCGCTCCTTGCTCGATACGGACTTCTACAAGCTGCTGATGCTCCAGTTCATCTGGAAGCACTTCCCCGCTACCCACACCACGTTTGTGCTGGAGAACCGCACCTTCTCTGTCCATCTGGCAGAGGAGGTGCCGCTCGCCTCGCTTGTCGAGCAGCTCGACCACGTCCGCACGCTGCGGTTTCTGCCTTCGGAACTCGTTTGGCTCGCCGGCAATACCTTTTACGGCCGCGTCGGCATCTTCGAGCCGGCTTTCCTTGACTGGCTCCGGCACGACTTTCGCCTCTCGGACTACACGCTTTCCGAATGCAACGGGCAGCTCCATCTCTCCTTCTCCGGTCTCTGGACCGAGACGACGATGTGGGAGATCTATGCACTTTCCGCGGTGAACGAGCTGCGAACCCGTACTCACCTCAAAGTGCTGGATGAGCTCGAACTCGACATCCTCTACGCCAAGGCGAAGACCCGGCTCTGGGGCAAAATCGAGCGGATGCGCGGCGTGGCCGGGCTGCGTGTCGCCGATTTCGGCTCACGTCGCCGTCACAGCTTCCTGTGGCAGCAGTATGTTGTGAACGCGATGAGCACGGCGCTCGGCTCGAGCTTTTCCGGTACCTCCAACGTTTATCTCGCCTACCGGCACGATCTTGAAGCCATCGGCACCAACGCGCACGAACTCCCCATGGCGCTCGCCGCGCTGGCGCCGGATGACGATGCCCTGCGCACATCGCAATACCGCATTCTCGAGCTCTGGCAGGATACGTATCATGGTGAGTTGCTTATCCTGCTTCCGGACACCTTCGGTACCACGCAGTTCCTCGCCAATGCTCCTGAATGGGTCGCCGACTGGACCGGGCAGCGCGTTGACAGCAAGGACCCATTCGTCGCCGGGGACGAATACATCGCATGGCTGGCTTCGCGCGGGCGCGACCCGCGCAGCAAGCTCCTGATCGCTTCGGACGCGCTCGATGTAGATCAGATTCTCAAACTCCACGCGTATTTCGGCGCACCTGGCGGCAACCCGGATGCGCGCCGCATCCGCTTCAGCTCCGGCTGGGGCACGCTGCTTACCAACGACTTCCGCGACTGCCATCCGGAGGGCCTGCCTGGCTTCAATCCCATCAGTCTCGTCTGCAAACTTACCGAGGTGGAAGGGCACCCGACCGTCAAGCTCTCCGACAATCCGAACAAGGCCTCTGGGCCGCCTGCGGAGATCGCCCGCTATCGCCGGGTCTTCGGCACGGTCGGCGCTTTGTCTGCCCCCGTCATCGTCTGAAACTCAGGCCTCCCCCGCTGGTTTCGTAGCCGCAGTCTTGCGGAAATGCAGGAATAACGGGAGCCCAAGCAGGATCACGACTGTGCCGATGAGCGAGTTCCGCAGATTGCTGATGTAGGAGTAGCAAAGCAGCACGGCCGACGCCAGCACGAAGAGTGCTGGCAGGACGGGATATCCGGGCACACGATACGGCCGGGGTGCGTCCGGCTCGCGCCGCCGAAAAGCAAACACGGTCGTAGCGGCAAGCATGTAGAAGAGCCACTCGGAAAAGATGGCCAGCTCAAAGAGTTGCTGAAAGCGCGCCACCGCCAGCAGCAGCATCGTTGAAAGCAGGCCCTGCACTACCAGCGACGTTGACGGTGACCGGAACCGCGGGTTGATATGGGCAATTTGACGGAAAAACAGGCCGTCCCGTGCACTGGCGAAGGGCACCCGCGCGCCGGACATGACCGTGCCGTTCAGCCCCACGAGTATGCTGAGCGCCATGCCGGCGGTCAGCAGCGCCGCACCCCACGGGCCGGTAATGCGGCTGAGGGCCGCCAGTGCAGGCCGCGGAGCAGCCGCGATAGCGTCGGCTGGCAGCACATATTGGATCGCCGCGTTTGTTCCCATAAACAGCACGCCGACGATCACGACACCGCCCACCAACGCCAGCGGCAGATTCCGTTGCGGCGAGCGGACTTCCCCGCCGACCATGGAGAGGTCATTCCATCCGTCGTAGGCCCACAGCGCGGCTATCAGCGCGATCATGAAGCCGGTGAAGCCGCCGGTCGCGCCGGCGAAATGCGAAGCGTAGTTCGACCATCCTGAAGTGGAGCCGGCGTGCGGGACTCCGAAAAAGCAGATCCCCACCACGGCGAAGATCAGCGCGACCTTGAGCCAGGTAAAGACCAATTGGAAATCGCCCGCCTTGCGCATGCCCAGATAGTTCAGCCCGGTCACGAACCAGGTGGCGGCAATGGCCAGCAACTGGCTCCACAGCACTTCGAAGGGACGGTCAATGGCAGGGCGTGTCAGAAAATGCAGCGCGGGAAAGAGCTCAAGCGTGCGCACGAATCCCGTGGTCACACTGGCGATCGATGCCGGCTTGGCCACCGCAAACCATGTCCACATGTAAAAGAATGCGGCCATATCGCCGTATGCGTCGCGCAGGTACACGTACTCGCCGCCCGCCTCCGGGCGCATGGCGCCCAGCTCGGCATAGGTCATCGCGCCGCATAGTGTCAGCAGCCCACCCGCGATCCAGGCCAGGTACACCAGGGTGGACGAGCCGACAGCCTGCATCATCTCCTGCGGCACCAGGAAGATGCCGCTGCCGATGATCGTCCCCACCACGATTGCCGTGGCATGCGAGAGGTTCAGCACCCGCGGCAGATCGGGCCGGTCCGGCGTTACTCCCCGGTGCTGCCCTGCGCCCGCATCGAACTTTGGCTGCTGTGGTGATCTTGCTATTGTGAGTGAGCCCAGCCACCTTGTCACCCGCTCGCCGTCAAGAGACTTGGGATGCAGAGCGAAGCCAGTACTCACTTTCCGCAGCCTGTCACAATAGAGCCGGGCATCGAGAAGCAAAGGGGTCTCTTCCAGTGGAAGCGGCCCTACGTTGTTGTTTGAGAGAATTTGCAGACGGTCAAATCAGCTCAAACCGTAAGGAGGGCCCATGCCGCATATTGACCCATGGCTGGCGCTCGGCGTAGTTGCTTCTACCGCGGCGACGGATGCGATCTACGTCATGTTCAGCGCAGCGGTGGCCGCACGCCGCCGCATCCCTGCTGCTACCTGGAGCAGCGCGTGGTACCTGCTTTCCGCTTTCGCAGTTATCAGCTACACGCGAAATTGGGTGTACGTCGGCTTTGCGGCGATTGGTTCCTGGATCGGCGCGTACGCGTCGATGTCGTTGCTCAGGCGGCCCGAACCAACACGAGAAAGCGGGCGTCCGTGAACGCCCGGCCTGCGGAATACCGGCCTACTGGTGCCGCTGCATGACCTCGTCCAGCACTGCCTTGGGAGGCCGAACGAGGCTCTCGGGCAGGGTCGCGAGTGGCTCGTTTACCAGGTTCAGCAGGTCCGTGAAGCTGGGCTTTTTGGTGTCCAGGTAGAAGATGCCGGTCAGCACCTCGCCCTTGGCGTGGGCCTCCATCAACGCCGAGACTGCGGCGATGCGGTCCGTCGGATTGTAGTTCTCGTGCAGCTTGCGCAGGCGCAGATGGGATCCGTCATGCATCTCGACGTCATACGTGGTGCCCGGATCGTAGTCCACCGCGATGTCCTCGAAGTGCGGGACAAAGCCCACTTCGCTGATCGCCTCTTCGTGCTCCTGCATGTATTTGTAACTCTTGGTCGAGCCTTCGTGATCGTTGAAAGTTACGCAGGGCGAGATCACGTCGAGCATCACCGTGCCCTTATGCGCAATCGCAGCCTTGAGCATGTTCAGCAACTGCTTTTTGTCGCCGGAGAAAGAGCGCCCGACGAAGGTCGCCCCCAATTCCACCGCGAGTGCGCAGGTGTCGATGGCGGGCAGATCGTTGATCACGCCTGTCTTCAGCTTGGAGCCCACGTCGGCCGTCGCAGAGAACTGGCCCTTGGTGAGCCCGTACACGCCATTGTCCTCGATGATGTAGATCAAGGGCAGATTGCGCCGCAGCAGGTGGACAAACTGCCCCATGCCGATCGAGGCGGTGTCGCCGTCGCCGCTTACGCCGAGACCGAGCATGGTGCGATTGGCGAGCAGCGCGCCTGTGGCAACCGAGGGCATGCGTCCGTGCACGCTGTTGAAGCTGTGCGCGCGGCTTAGGAAGTACGCGGGACTCTTCGACGAGCAGCCGATGCCGGAGAGCTTCATCACCCGCTCCGGCTGCACGCCCATGTCGTACATGGCATCGATGATGCGTTCGGAAATTGCATTGTGGCCACAGCCGGCGCAGAGGGTCGTCTTGCCGCCGCGGTAGTCCAGTACCTGCAGGCCCAGCCGGTTGCTCTTGACTGCCTTTTGCGCGGCCGGCTGCGAGGTCGGGGTATTTGCTCCCGTGGCTGTTGCCATTACAATTCCTCCTGGATGACGAGTTCGTCGGTCACGCTGCGCGCGTCGAGCGGCAGCCCGTTGTAGTGGCGCACGCTGCGCAGCTTTGTCGTCTCGGCGGCGGGCAGGTCCAGCTTCAGCAGGCTCAGCATCTGTGCATCGCGGTTCTGCTCAATCACATACACCCGCTCATGCGCCGCGACGAAATCATGCACTTCCCGGGTAAACGGAAATGCGCGAATGCGCAGATAATCCGCTTCCAGCTTGTATTCATTGCGTAACTGGTCCAGGCTCTCGAGCACTGCGAAGTCCGAGCTGCCGTACGCGATCAATCCGATCTTCGAATCTCCGTTGCCCACCAGCACCGGATGCGGGACCAATGTCCGCGCGGTTTCGAACTTCCGCGCCAGCCGCTCCATCTGGTACTGGTACTCGTCCGGCCGCTCCGTGTAGAGCGCGCGCTCGTTATGGCCGCTGCCGCGGGTGAAGTACGCTGCCTGCGGGTGGTCCGTTCCGGGCAGTGTGCGGTACGGAATGGCGTCGCCATCCACGTCCTTGTAGCGGGCAAAACCGCCCAGGCGGGTCAGGTCTTCCGCCGTCAGCACCTTGCCACGATCAATGGGCTTCTCCGGATATTCAAACGGCTCGGACATCCAGTTGTTCATGCCCAGGTCAAGATCGGAGAGCACAAAGGTGGGCGTCTGCAGCCGCTCCGCCAAGTCGAAGGCAGCGGTGGCGAATTCGTAACACTCGCGCACCGAACCGGGCAGCAGCATGACGTGCTTGGTATCGCCATGCGATAGATAAGCGACCGAGAGCACATCGCCCTGCGCCGTGCGCGTCGGCATGCCGGTAGAAGGCCCCACACGCTGCACGTCGAAGATGACGCCCGGCAGCTCCGCGAAGTAGCCGAGGCCGGCAAACTCCGCCATCAGCGAGATGCCCGGTCCGGAGGTCGCTGTCATCGACCGCGCGCCTGCCCAGCCGGCGCCGAGCACCATCCCCACGGCAGCAAGCTCGTCTTCCGCCTGCACCACTGCGAAAGTCGCCTTGCCATCCTCGGTGATCCGGTACTTCTTCAGGTAGTCGATCAGGTTTTCGACCACGGAGGAGGAGGGCGTGATGGGATACCACGTCACGACCGTGACCCCGGCAAAGAGCGCGCCCAGAGCCGCGGCGGAGTTGCCGTCGATGATGATCTTGCCTTCCGTTCCGTGCATCGGCTCGAGTACCAGCGGGTCGTGCTTGGTGAGCGAGGAGGCGGCGTAATCGTAGCCGGCCATCACGGCGGACCAGTTCAGGTCCGCGGCCTTCTGCTTCTTGGCAAACTGCCGGCGGACGGCTGCTTCCACCTTGGTCAGATCCATGTTGAGCAGCTTGGCGACCACGCCGACATACAGCATGTTCTTCACCAGCTTGCGCAGCTTGGCTTCGGGACATACTGCGGCCGTCAGCTTGTCGAATGGCACGGGATAGCCATTCACATCTTCGCGATACTGCTTCAGATTCAGCGATTCATCGTAGACGGCCACGGCGCCCGGCGGGAGCGAAAGTACATCGTCCTTCGCCGTCTCGGGATTCATCGCGATCAGGAGGTCGATTTCCTTTTTGCGCGCGACATACCCGTGCTTGCTGGCGCGGATGGTATACCAGGTGGGCAGCCCCGCGATGTTGGAGGGAAAGAGGTTTTTGCCACTTACCGGAATGCCCATGGCAAAGATGCTCTTGAGCAGCACGTTGTTCGCCGACTGCGATCCAGAGCCGTTGACGGTGGCCACCTGGATGCTGAAGTCATTCACAATGCGTTTTGGGGCGGACGGATCCGCCGCTCTCTCAGCCGCCAATGCCGCATCGCGCTGCGCATTCAGGGCAACGTCTCCTGTCGCCATGTCTCGGTATATCCCTCCCCGGAAAGTGGCTGCGAGTCTGCCAAACAGCACGCATTTGCATGCGAGGGAGACAATCTGCAGCAATAACTAAAATTATAAGGGAGTGGCACGGCCGTTACTCCTTAAGCACGGCTTAATGGCACCATCGCGGCCCCGAGTGGTTGCTGACGCTCTCTCAATTGCGTCCGGGTCAGGGACGGGACGGCATCAGGAGGGGGTCATGCTGGACAAAGAGACGTGCTAGTGACGTATGTCACGCAGCAGTTCTGCCGCGCGCTGCCTTTCCGGCCCGTGGAGCGGGAGCAGCGGCAGCCGGGGCAGGCCGCCGTAATACCCGTTCAGATCGCATGCGTATTTCACGCCGGGCACGCCCATTTCGCCGCACACCACGTTGGCAGCAGCCACCAGGCGATCCTGCTTCTCGCGCGCCAGGGGTTCGTCCTTGTCCTTCCAAGCCATGTGGACCTCCGCGCAGGCCTGGGGCGCGAATGCCGCCATGGCCAACACGGCCCCCGTTGCACCGGCATCGAGAGAGGCGAGCATGGTTTGCGCCGAGCCGCACAGGAGCTGGAAGCCTACCTCCCGGGTACGGGTCTTCATCTGCGGAGGTGCCACCGCCGCCGGAACGCCGACCACCTCGCCCGCTCCGAGAACATCGACCGGCAAAAGTGCGCCGGAGAGAACGGCCGCTTCACCCTGGCTCCGCAGCATGCGTTCAGTGACCGCCGAGAAAGTAGGCGTGACGGTTACTTTTCTCCGGGGCGCCGACTGCGTGGCCGCCAGCAGTGCGCGGATGCGGTCCACCTTGCCGCTCGAGTCCTTCATGCCGATGATGTTGGGATGGGTCGCCAGCTCGCCGACGACTTCGACCGGAAGCTCATAAGCCGTGTACGCCGGAACGCTGTACAGCAGCACCGGCAGGGGCGAACGGTCTGCGACCATGCGGTAGTAGTTCAGCATCTCCGCGGGACGAAGCTGGGGGCGATAGAAATGCGGCGTGCGCACCAGCACCGCGTCATATTGCTGCCTGGCGGCTTCCTCGCAAAGGCGCAGCGTTTCCACCAGGCTTTCCCGGCCCACACCGGCGATCAGCACCTTCTCGGCCGATGCCGCCTGGCTCACGACACGCAGGAGGTGACGCGATTCCTCGTCGCTCAGCATCACGGCTTCGCCAGTGGAGCCGAGCAGCACGAGACCCGCCGCCGGAGTGCGCGAATACCGCTCCACGTTGCGTTCCAGGTTGTGCCATTGCGGGCGTCCATCGGCGAAAAACGGAGTGGTCAGCGCGGAAAAGATGCCTTCGAGCAGCATGCTGCTATTCTAACCAGCGCTCTCGCGCGGCTGCTGCCAGGCCCTTCACGCCTGCAGCGCACCAGCGCTACTTCGCCTGCGCCTCGATCTTCGCAATCACCGCGGGATCGTTGGGCAGCAAACCGACGCAGGAAGCCGGGGCGTCAGCTTCGCCCAGTTCGGGTCGAGCGCGAAACAGCGCTTGAACAGCGGCAGGGCCTCATCCACCTTGCCCATGTTCACCAGCGCCGCCGCGTGCCAGTAGATCATTTCGGCGTTGTTGGGGACGAGCTGTTCCGCCGCGCCGTACTCGCGCAGCGCGCCCGCATTGTCGTGCTTCTCGGTCGCCAGGTCGCCCGCATTCATGTGGTTGTAGGCGCGTTGCAGCGTCACCAGCCGGCGCAGTTCTTTGAGCGGATACTCCGCGTCGTCCACGCGCAGATCAAACACGCGGTCCTTCCAGGGAGTCGCCGACCGTGTTCCCTTCACCACGATGAGCGCTGCCGACTGCCGGCCGCGGATGTCGCCGCCAGCGGCCTGGGCTGCGTCGAGCGCGGCCAGCATCCTGTTCCGCGAGATCGCCCTGGGTGGCCTGGAAGGCCTTGGCCATCGCGGGCCAGATGCGATCGTTGGCCATCAGATTCGCCTGCACGGAAAAACGCTCGCCTATCGAAACCACGCCGTCCTGGGGCGCGACCGGGAGCTTTCGGCTTTCGGTGCTTGCGGTTCCCGCGGCTTTACCGCCCACGATGTCGCCCGCTGGTGGAATGCACTTGGCGCCGGTCCATGCAGCGGCTTTGCCGGTCGCGTCGATCATGGCCACCTGGCGAACATTCCGCGCGGGGTCTGCGGTCAGCAATTGCATGAGCGCTTCATCCGCCGGCTTACCGGCGCGCATCAGCTCCAGCCCACGTGCACCATAAGTCGGATCGATAAACGACTGCGTGGCCACCGCGCCTACGCCGGCTTCTGCCCAGGGCACGCTCTGCCCCACGGCGAACCAGTGCGACTGCACCGCCACTCCAAGTTCCCCGGTGCTGTTGTCGCGTGCCACGATCGAGAAAGTGTGCGCGAATTTCGAGGGCAGCACCGCAGACAGACGCTGCCCGTGCGCAGATGGAACCGGCAGGCTGAAAAACGTGAGTGGGAGCAAAAGCAGAAGGCAGACCCGGAACGAGCGCATGGCAAGCACAGTATCATGCTGCCGGAGCGCCTGCACCCGGTCTGCCCTCTACGCAACACCGCTAATTAAGCGGCTGCGGTGCGACATCTGCGCCGGCTACGTGCGGTCGTGGTTGACGCCGGCCTGTGCGTCCGGCCGGTCCTCTACGACCTTCTTCTGCCCTTGCGCGTCCTCGGTGCTGGAGGCGTTGGAGATGCCCTGTTTCGCGCCTTCCGGTGTCCGCGTCGTCACGCTTCCCTGGTGTGCTTCCTGCGGCTCTTCGAGACCCTTGCCGGTGCGTTCCGCGTTGGCATTGAAAGCGCGCGTACCGCCTGCCTGACGTCCGGGATCGGGCTCGCCGGGCTGGCGATCGCCTGCATTGGTCTCCACCAGATGCGGGTGATTCTTGTTGGTCTGCTCCATGCCCGGCGCGCGCGCGTCCTTCTCGGTGATGGCAACGTTCTGTTCTTTCTGCGTGTCTTCCTGGAGCAACGGCTCCACAATCTTCCCTAGCGACATACTGGTGTCTCCTACCGGTATGACGGGCAGGGGGAGGATGCCGTTGCTTCCCGCGCCGTCTTCGTTGTTGCAGCTCCGGCGAGAGAAGTTGGGTGGGCGCTACCGGATGGTGAATGCACCTGCTACGCGGCCCCGCCGCCGGCGGCTATCCGGTCGGCCCGCGCCGCATGCAAGTGCTGCAGCGACTGCACGTGGACCGTGTGCTGCTGGAGCGCCGCGATGCCTTCCGCGGCTGCCCGCGCTGCCGCCATCGTCGTGATGGTCGGTACGCGCTGCATCACGGCCGCGCGCCGGATGGCCTTCTCATCGAAGAACGTATCTTGTCCCTGTGGCGTATTGATGATGAGCTGGATGCGGTCGCCCTTGATCAGGTCCACCACATTCGGCCGGCCTTCCTTCACCTTGTAGACACGCTCTACCTGCAGCCCGGCTCGCTCCAGCCAATCTGCCGTGCCATGTGTGGCCACAAGCTGAAAGCCCAGTTCGACATACTGTCGCGCCAGCTCAACCAGGCCGCTCTTGTCGCGGTCGTTCACGCTGAAAAAGGCGGTGCCGCTTTCCGGCAGGAGCTGCCCAGCGGCAAGCTGCGCCTTGGCAAAGGCTTCGCCGAAGTTGTCCGCCACACCCATCACCTCGCCGGTCGAGCGCATCTCCGGGCCTAGCACCGTGTCCACGCCCGGGAATTTGTTCCAGGGGAAGACCGGCGACTTCACGTAGAAGTGCGGGCCGGTTTCGAGATCGCGGCCCGTCTGCACCTGCTCCGGCAACAGCTCGCGCAGGGTGCGCCCGGTCATCAGGCGCGAGGCCATCTTTGCCAAAGGCACGCCGGTGGCCTTGGAAACATAGGGCACGGTGCGCGAGGCACGCGGGTTCACCTCGATGACGTAGACGCGATCCGGCTCGCCGGCACTGCGTCCGCGCTGGATGGCGAATTGCAGATTCACCAGGCCGCGTACATCCAGCGCAAGTGCGAGCTTGCGCGTGTAGGCGCGGATGGTGTCCAGCGTCTGCGTCGCAAGATCCACCGCGGGCAGCACGCAGGAAGAGTCGCCGGAGTGAATGCCGGCTTCTTCAATGTGTTGCATGATGCCAGCGATCACCACGTCGGTGCCATCGCACAGAGCATCGACGTCTACCTCGACGGCGTCTTCGAGGAAGTGGTCGATCAGCACCGGCCGCTCCTGCGAATATTCGACCGCCTCCTTCATGTACCGGCTAACGGCTTCGGCATCGTACGCAATCACCATGGCACGGCCACCCAGCACGTAGGACGGCCGCACCAGCACCGGGTAGCCCACGCGCTCGGCGCCGGCGAGCGCTTCTTCCACGCTGGTCGCCATGGCTCCGGGCGGCTGCGGAATTTCCAGACGCTCCAGGAGCTGACCAAAGCGCTTTCTGTCCTCGGCGAGGTCGATCGACTCCGGGGAGGTGCCCAGGATCGGCACGCCGGCCCGCTTCAACGGCAACGCCAGGTTCAGCGGCGTTTGCCCGCCAAACTGCACAATGGCTGCCACCTCCGCGCCTCCGGACGACTCGTGCGCGTAGACGGCCAGCACGTCTTCGAGCGTGAGCGGCTCGAAGTACAGGCGGTCGCTGGTGTCGTAGTCCGTCGAGACTGTTTCGGGATTGCAGTTCACCATCACGGTCTCGTAGCCATCTTCCTTGAGCGCAAACGCTGCATGGCAACAGCAGTAGTCAAACTCGATGCCCTGTCCGATCCGGTTCGGTCCGGAGCCCAGGATCATCACCTTGCGCGCAGGCGTCGGGGGCGCCTCGTCCTCTTCGTCGTAGCTCGAGTAGAGGTAGGGCGTCTCGCTTTCAAACTCCGCCGCGCAGGTATCCACCAGCTTGTAGACGGGGCGCAGCCCATGCCGTTCGCGAAGAGCGCCAATTTCCGGCACGCCTGTGGCTTGGGGCAAATCCCACAACTCTGCCAGGCGCGCGTCGGAGATGCCCATCCGCTTGGCGCGCCGCAACAGGGGCGCGGACACGGTTTCGGGGCGATGCTCTCCGAGCTGCCCGAGGGTGTCGGTCACCTCTTTGATCTGGTGCAGGAACCAGGGGTCCATCGCGGTGATACGCGCCACTTCGCGCACGCTCATGCCTTTGCGAAAGGCATAGCGAATGTAGTTCAGGCGCTCCGGCTGCGGCGTAACCAGACGCTGCATCAGGCGCTTCGGCTCGATCTCTTCCGCGCCCACGCGCTTGCCCGTTTCAAGCGAGCGCACGGCCTTCATCAGCGCCTCTTTGAAGGTGCGGCCGATGGCCATCACTTCGCCTACGGACTTCATCTGCGGGCCCAGATTTTCATCGGCGCCGGGGAACTTCTCAAACTGCCATTTCGGAATCTTCACGACAACGTAGTCGATAGTCGGCTCAAAGCACGCCGGCGTCTTGCGCGTGATGTCGTTTGGAATCTCGTCGAGCGTATAGCCCACTGCCAGCTTGGCTGCAATCTTGGCGATGGGGAAACCGGTGGCCTTGGAGGCCAGCGCCGAGGAGCGCGAGACGCGCGGATTCATCTCGATGACAGTCATGCGGCCGGAGCGGGGATCGACGGCAAACTGCACATTGGAGCCGCCGGTTTCGACGCCGATCTCGCGCATGACGCGTATCGCGGCATCGCGCATGGCCTGGTATTCGCGGTCCGTCAATGTCTGGGCCGGCGCTACCGTGATGGAGTCGCCGGTGTGCACGCCCATCGGGTCCATGTTCTCGATCGAGCAGATGATGATCACGTTGTCGGCGAGGTCGCGCATCACCTCGAGCTCGTATTCCTTCCAGCCCAGCACGGATTCTTCGATGAGGCATTCGTGCACTGGAGAGAGGTCGAGCCCGCGCGACAGGATCTCCATCAGCTCTTCGCGGTTGTAGGCGATGCCGCCGCCCGAACCGCCCAGCGTGAACGATGGCCGGATCACCACGGGAAAGCCGATTTTGCTGGCGAATTCGATGCCATCCCGCAGATTGTTCACCAGCGACGAGCGCGGCATATCCAGCCCGATCTTGCTCATCGCATCTTTGAAGAGCAGCCGGTCTTCGGCCTTCTTGATGGCTTCGAGCTTGGCCCCGATCAACTCCACGTCATACTTGTCGAGCACCCCGGCGTCGGCGAGATCGACGGCGAGGTTCAACGCCGTCTGGCCACCGACGGTCGGCAGCAGCGCAAATTTGCCGCGGCGTTCACCAGCGGCGTTCTCCATCATGGCCGCTTCTACTCGGATGATTTCTTCGACGAACTCGCGCGTGAGCGGTTCGATGTAGGTACGGTCGGCCAGTTCCGGATCCGTCATGATGGTCGCGGGGTTGGAGTTCACCAGCACCACCTCGTAACCATCCGCACGCAGCGCCTTCACCGCCTGCGTTCCCGAATAATCGAACTCCGCCGATTGCCCAATCACAATCGGCCCCGAGCCGATGACCAGCACCTTCGCTATGTCGTTTCTACGCGGCATCCCTCTCCTGTTTCAGCGATAAATCTCGCGCCTGTGGCCGATCTCGAGCACAAGAACTAACAACCGTTTGTTTTCTATGTCGCAGATTGCCCGATACTCGCCGATCCTAAACCGCCACAAGCCCCGGAATTCGCCCTGAAGTGGCTCGGCTATACTTCTCGGGTCTTCGAGCCGAACTACGCGCTCACGGAAAAACCGAAGGATGCGCCGTCTGATTTCTTCATCGAGCTTCTCCATCCGTCGCTCGGCTATGTTCGTAAACTCAACCTTCCAGACCATTGCGACGCTCTAGCTCTTCCAAACTCACCGTGCTGGTGTGCTTTTCCAGCGCGGCGATCCCCAGCAAATAATCCTCTCTATCCTCGAGGAATTTCCGTATTGCTTCTTTCGCGTAAAAGCTCTTGCTCCGCCCAGTTTGTTTCGCGAGTTTTTCCAGCCGCTTCTCTAACTCCGGCTCCAGCCTTACTCCCAGCATGTTGGGCCTCCGTTAAACAAGTTTAACAGCGCTCATTTCCCAGCCACACCTGCGAAGTCGAAATCCATCCACTTGCGATAAATCCGCTCGCCGGCAATGAAATCCTGGTCTTCCGTGCTCAGGTGAGGTTTGCCGCGGGGACGTCCGGCCCAGTCGGTAAACCGGCCATGGCCGGTCATGTGCCCCGTTTTGGCGTTCCGATCCAGCGTATGTACATAAATCCATCGCTGGTCCGGTTCGGACTCCCCTGGCATATAGCGGCTCACTGCGTGGGTCACGTTTCCCTGTGCATCCAGACAGGCCAGCACGTCGCGATCGAACTCACCGTCGTGCGTCCACTGGTAGACTGCGCGCGGCTTTCCGGCCACGCTCCATACTTCGGCAGTGGCTTCGTCTTCTGGACCGCCGGCGCGCAACTGTGTGGAGAGGTCGTCTGTCCGATACCAACCACCCTGGGCGTAAAAGGCTTCCGGCCGGCGTATTGCACCGCCGGTACATGCCTCCACAAACGAGCGAACGCGGCTCTCTGTCGCGCCCCTTCGCGCCGTCGCCAGGTAGGCCTGGTACGGACGCTGGGCAAAGAGAGGAACGGAAAAAAGAATGGAAGTAACTGCGGCAGATAAGACCAGGCCGGCGCCCTTCACCGCTTCCACTCGTCCATCATGCGGCGGAAATCGCGGAAGAGGTAATGCGAATCGTGTGGGCCTGGGCTCGCCTCCGGGTGATATTGCACGCTGAACAGCGGCAGAGACTTGTGCCGCAATCCTTCGAGTGTGCCGTCATTCAGATCGACATGCGTCAGCTCGACTTCGCTCTCACGCAGCGAATCGGCATCGATAGCGAAATTGTGGTTGTGCGCAGTGATCTCGATCTTGCCTGTGCCGGTTTGCTGCACCGGGTGGTTCCCGCCGTGGTGCCCGAACTTGAGCTTGTACGACTTCCCGCCCAGCGCCAGCCCTATCAATTGGTGACCGAGACAGATACCAAATACCGGCGTCTTGCCGGCCAGCCGACGAATGTTCCCCTGCGCATACTCGAGCGGCTCGGGATCGCCGGGGCCGTTGGAGAGAAAAACGCCGTCTGGCTTCAGCGCCAGCACATCTTCTGCCGAAGTCCGGGCGGGCACCACTGTTACCCGGCAGCTCTCCCCCGTTAACATGCGAAGAATGTTTGTCTTGATGCCGTAATCGTAAGCCACCACATGAAGGTCGGCCGGCGGCATTTCCGGCATCAACCCATACGGATCGCGCTCCGCCGTCGACCCTACCCGTCCGTGACAGTCCCACTCGTACACCCCGGCAGTGGTCACCACGCTCGCCAGGTCGGTTCCGTCCATCCGGGGAATCGAACGCGCCTTTGCGATCAGAGCATCGGCATTCGCGCCGTCCAGGGTCGAAACTACGCCGCGCATTACGCCGTTTGTACGCAAATGCCGCACCAGCGCGCGGGTATCGATTTCTGCTATCACGGGTACGCCGAAGCGCTCCAGGTACTCGTCCGCAGCCTGCTCGGAGCGCCAATTGGAACTGATGGGAGAAAATTCGCGCGTGACCAGCCCCTCGATGTAGGGCTTCGCGGCTTCGTTGTCTGCGTCGTTGGTGCCGTAGTTGCCAATCTGGGGATTGGTCAGCACCACAATCTGCCCGGCATAGGACGGATCGGTGAAGATTTCCTGGTAGCCGGTGAGAGATGTATTGAAAACGACCTCACCAGCGCGCTCGGCTGGGGCGCCGTGCCCTTCACCGCGGAAGATGCGCCCGTCTTCGAGCGCAAGGATCGCCTGCATCGCCTCTCCGGAGGGTGGATTTTATCGAGTATAGCAGGCTGGCGATGCTCCTGATCGGCTGCATCAGTAAGACTCGGCGACACGGGCGTCAAGCTGTCCCGTTTCCTCGCCAGCAGTATGGATCGCATACGCCTGGTGCTCGGAGAACAACCAGAGGTGAACCGCAGCGAGCGTGCGGTGCTGACGTTCGAGTTTCGCGAATGAGCCAAGACCGGCCGCCTCTTTCTCCCGGCGCGCTGCCAACGCATCGGGCGCGATCCCCACATCCGGCACTGCCGTGAAGCTGAGCGTGTGGGGTGCGGGGCAAGGGGCGAGCGAAAAGATCCAGCGGAAGATGGCCTCCGTCCGCGCCATGTGAAACGCGGAGGTGATCACGGCCAGGCGGCGCCATCCGGCGGGATCGGTGTGAATCATGCGCGCGAAATACGCATTGCCGATGGTGTCGTAGGAGGCAGTCTCGGTGAAAAGAAGCTGCGCGGGATGCCCATGCTCAGCCAGCCACTGTGCGCCCGCGACGGACTCGAAGATGGGCCACCCATCCGCATCGCGCAGCACCGGTTTGTAAGTCGTGCCGGCGCTCAGGGTCAGGATCGGCGTGTCCGCGCCCGCAAGTTCCAGCGCCCGCTCCAGGCGGTTTTCTACCCAGGGAGGAACGGCACCGTCCTCGCGCAATCCGCCGCCCGGCACGAGTACCGCATCGTATCGGTTCACATCAGATTCAGATGCGCGCGGAGCAATTCGTCACGGCCCAGGGAAATGCCTGCGGGCTCGTTCGTTCAGGTGAGGGCTAGTGGACGATGCCCATCTGGTCGGCCGGCCAGTACACGAACGAGGCCTTGCCATAAATGAGGCTGCGATCCACCGGCCCGAAGTCGCGGCTGTCGCTCGAGATGGAGCGGTGGTCGCCCATCACGAAGAACTCGTGCGCGGGAATGATCGTCTCGTCCACGGAGCGTTCATCGGCATAGCGCGGCGGCACGTAGGGTTCGCTCAGTCGCCGGCCGTTGACATACACCTGGCCATCGACGACGCGGAGGCGGTCGCCCGGTAGCGCGATCACGCGTTTGATGTAGCTCTTCTGCGGATCGCGCGGGTAGTAGAAGACCACCACGTCACCACGGCTGATTTTTTCGAAGTGATAGGCGAATTTGTTGATGAAGAGCCGGTCCTGGTCCTCCAGGCGCGGCAGCATGGAGGTGCCCTCGACCTTCACCGGCTGATACAGGAAAGTGATGATGAAGAAGGAGGCGAGCAGCGACACCACCATGTCGCGCAGCCACAGCCCCGCGCGTCGCGACTCCTGCGGCCTGCGCACGCGTGTGATGCCTGTTGTAGTGCCGATTGGTTTCTGCGGTTGCTCTGTTCCCTGCTGCTCTTCAGCCATTCCCTGCGTTGCTCACCCTCTATTGGCATCCTAAACTGTCCGGCGGACAGAGCACATGACCGGGCTTGGGCAGCGGCGTTCCCTGTCCCGTTACGGGCACAAACTGTGGGCTGCTGTTTCCTTCACTCATGCCTGCCAGTTGCGATCCCTGCAGAACCAATGGCCGCTGTATCACCATCTCCAGGCTGGTGCCCTGTGGAATGACCACATCGTCTCCGCGCGTGAAAAGAGTGTAGAGCGTACCCGCGGCCACGCCGGCGAGGCCGCCGTATCCCGCGCCGGCCAGGGGATGCCCGGCAACTGCGCCGCCGATCACTCCACCTTCCGCGCCTGCACCCGCGCCCTTGGCGATGTTCCCCAGATCGCGGCCCTTGTTCCCTGCCTGCTCGATGGTTCCCTCGCCATCCTTCACTGTCGGGCCGTTTGAGCCGGGCAAGCCGTTGACGCCGCCGGGGATCGTCACCACCTGGCCGTTGGGGAAGATCATCGTCGTGAAGTGCATCAGCAGTCGCGCGCGGCCCTTGACCCGGCCGGGCCGCACCACCTGGTCCACCACGCCCTGGACATAGACGCCGGCGGGCACGAGCACGTGGGAGCCCACAATCACCGGAAAGGTCGAAACCAGGTAAACGCCATCCCCAGGGTGCGTCGTCTTGGTGTTCACGGCGCTTTTGAGCGAGAGCAGCACCTTGGTACCAGCAGGCACGGTATAGGTCTGCGGAGCCGGCGTGGCGGGCTGGGACTGTTCAGATGGCGTCTGCGCCTGCACCGGCTGAGCCGGCGCGGGGCTAGGCACAGCTCCGCTGGGCCCCTGTTCTCCCGCAGTTTGCTGCGCAACGGCGCCCAACGGGGCGGACAATAACGACCCGATGAGCAACACCGGTAACGATCCGGCGAGCGATGACAGCACCCATGATCTCCACTTCACCATTTCACACCCTCGCCAGCCCGCGTTTTCGCAATCGCTCTGTCCTGTATAGACGGGCCATCCGGCTGGCCGGAAGCCAAATGTTCGTCCTGGGATCACGGAAGTTCGGTCGCTCGGGAACGGACCCGGCGGAAGGGCCTGCCCCGGATCCATTTCCTGCCATCCAAGCAAATATGGAACCCCGCGCCATCACCGCGCCAGCCACCACGGCGGACCAGCGGAAACGCTTTGCCGCCACTTACGCCGTACTTGAGGGGGCGATCAAGGCGCACGCCTTCCCCGGCTGTGCCTTTGGCGTTCTCTTTGCCGGCGACGTGGTCGCGCTGGATGGCCTGGGCCACTTCACGTATGAGGCGGGTTCGTCCGCAGTTACTATCAATACCGTCTACGACCTGGCTAGCCTGACAAAGGTGCTGGCGACCACCGCGCTGGCGATGCTGCTTCATGATCGGAACAAACTGCAGCTCGATCAGCCCCTTTCCGAGATCCTGCCGGCGTTTGCCGCCCGGGAGTCGGCCGGGAGTCCGCGATCCCGGGTGACGGTCCGCATGCTGCTGGACCACTCCTCCGGGCTGCCCGGCTACGCCCGTCTGTTTTTACAGGCCAGCACGCCGGAGGCACTCTATGACGCCGCGCTGCGGCAGCCGCTCGAAGCCGAACCCGGCACCCGCGTCGCCTATTCCGATATCGGCTTCCTGCTCCTCGGCCGCGCACTCGAGCGCATCGCGGGCGAGGAGATGGACAGCCTTTGCCATCGCGACATTTTTCAGCCGCTGTGCATGGACACAACCCGCTTCTGCCCACCGGACGGTTGGAAGCCGGCCATCCCGCCCACCGAGGACGACACCGCTTTCCGTCACGGCATTGTGCAGGGCGTGGTCAATGACGAGAATGCCTTTGTGATGGGCGGTGTTGCCGGGCAGGCAGGTCTGTTCTCGAACGCACTTGACCCGTTGCGGTTTGCGCAATGCATCCTGGCGCAAGGCAAAACACCAGCCGGCAAACAGCTCTTTGCTCCCGAAACGGTGCGCCTCTTCAGCCAACGTTCGGAGCAGCCGGCAGGCAACTCACGCGCGCTCGGTTGGGATACGCCGACCGAACCGTCCTCCTCCGGGCGCTACTTCAGCCCGGCCTCCATTGGGCACCTCGGCTTCACCGGCACCTCTCTGTGGATCGATCCGGAGAGCAGCATGGCGGCCGTGTTGCTCACCAACCGCACCTGGCCGAGCCGGGAGAATCAGCAGATCCGTGAAGTGCGTCCGCAATTCTATGACGCGGTCGCCGGTACCCTGCTGCCCGGCGTCAAGGTGCTTACCGGTATTCGCGCCTGGGTAACATCCTGAACCGCGAATTGCGCCCTTAACCCTCGCTGAGGGCGATAGAATGAGGGAGCAGCGCCTGAGGATCCGACAACCGAAACTATGGCCACCCTGATCACAACTCACGCAGAAGAAGCCCCCGAGACCCAATCCTCACAACCCAACCCTTTTGGCCTTCCGGGACTCACCACGGAGGGTTCGAATGAGGCATCCCGTGGGTTCGATACCAAGTCGGCCCTGGAAATCGCGCGCATTATCAATCACGAAGACAGCAAGATCGCAAATGCGGTCAAGAAAGCGCTCCCGGAGATTGCGCTGGTTATTGATTCGGTGGCCCGGTCTCTGCGGGACGGCGGGCGGCTGATCTATGTAGGCGCCGGATCGAGCGGGCGAATCGCCGCGCTCGATGCTTCGGAGTGCCCGCCAGCCTACTCCACTGCACCACAGTCGGTGCAGTATATTGTCGCCGGCGGTCCCAAGGCCGTCGCCTCCGCCGTTGAGGTCAACGAGGATTCGCCCGAGCTGGGCCAGCGGGATATTGCCCGCCGTCGCCCCACTCGCAAGGACATCGTGATCGGCCTCTCGGCTTCCGGTCGTACCCCCTATGTGGTCGGCGCGGTCGAGTATGCCCGCAGCCGTGGCGCCAAGACCGCCGCTGTGACCTGCAACCACAACACTAGCCTGGCTGCGGCCGCGGAGATCGCCATCGTCGCCGAGGTCGGCCCCGAGGTCATCTCGGGTTCCACGCGCATGAAGGCCGCTACCGCCCAGAAAATGATCCTGAACATGATCACCACCGGCGCGATGACACGCCTGGGCTATGTGTACGAGAACCTGATGGTGAACGTCCACATGCAGAATGCCAAGCTGGTGGAGCGCGGTATCAGTATCCTGATGCGGGCCTGCGACATCGACCGCGAAACCGCGGTGCACACGATCAAATCCGCTGGCCGTTCGGTTCCGGTGGCCCTGGTGATGCTCAAGGCTGGCGTGGACAAGCCGGAAGCCGTCCGCCGCCTCGCCAAGGCAGACGGCAATGTGCGCCTCGCGATTGAAGATACGGTGCTCGAACTGTGATCCAGTCCTCCCGCTCCCCCCGGAGGACCCCAGCCCGGCCTATCTGGCCTGACGGCAGTACCCTGATCTGCATGGAGTCGAACGAACGGAGCTTCGACAGTGAACCTATCTGGTGACCGGCAGGGGGCTGCCCCAGCACTTCTGATCAGCGTGGTACTCGCGGTCGGCCTGATCGGGGCGGGGTGGATCCTTGGCGCCCAGATCAAGCAGACCAGGCTCGCCGATCGCTACGTGACCGTGAAAGGGCTGGTCGAACGCACGGTGAAGAGCGACCTGGCGATCTGGAATCTCTCATTCCGTTCCAGCGGAAACGACTTCCCGTCCGTGCTGGCCCAGAGCGAAGCGCAGAAAGCCAAAGCCCTCACCTTTCTCAAGGCACAAGGTATCCCGGACAGTGCGATCCGGAGCGCACCTCCGCGCGTCATCGATAAAGCCGCCCAGGAATACGGCGGCAACCGCCAGGCCAACGAAGACCGGTACCTGGTCACGCAGACTCTGGTCATCACCTCTGCAGACGTGGACCGCATCGCAGCGGCCACGCAGCATGTGGATGCACTGCTCCGCCAGGGAGTCATCCTGGCCGATGTGCAGCCGGGGCTCCCGTCCGTGACCTACCGCTTCAACGGGCTTAACGCGATCAAGCCGGACATGATCACCGAAGCGACCCGCAATGCGCGCACCGCTGCACAGCGCTTCGCCAATGACTCCGGCGCTGCAGTCGGCTCCATCCGGCAGGCTTCGCAGGGCAGCTTCAGTATCTCGGGCGCGGACGCGGGGTCGTCGGACAGCGGCGATGCCGGCGAGGGCCCGGGCATGCCCGGCAATGCCGATGCGAGCGTGATGAAGAAGGTTCGCGTGGTCACGACGGTCGAGTATTTCCTGAATCAATAAGAGGAAAAACCGAGCCATGGGCATCAGCCACCCGGCACGGGATCGCGTTGCAGTGCTCCGGCCAGGAAAGCGGTCAATATCGCGTTCAGTTCCGGCCCTGCATCCTGCTGCACGAAGTGTGAAATCTCCGGCAGGTAGCGCACGGTCAGGTTGCGTACATACCGCCCGGTTCCATAGGTGGTGTATTTTTCGAGCGCCACATCCTTCCTCTCCCCAGACCAGCAGCGTCGGCACCTCAATGACCGGAAACCCGCGCCGTATCTGCCGTGCCAGGCCCCCGCGAAAGGCAGCCCGGTACCAGTCGATCATGGCCCGGAGCTGCCGCGGATCGCTCGCCTGGTCCTGCAGAATGCCCAGCAACTCCGGCGCAAACCGCTCCGGATGTACCGCGGAGCGCAGAATTGCCTGCGGAATGGCTCGGCCGTGGCCGCGGCTGCCCAGCCACTCCGGGATCCATGGCACCTGGAAAGCCCACGCATACCAAGAGCGCCATCAACTGCCCCGGCTCTGCCCATGCTCCGGACGTAGCACATGGGATGGGGTGCATTCAGGATCACCAGCGCATCCAGGGGACGCAGGTTTCGCGCGGCAAAGCACCAGGCCACCACGCCGCCCCAATCGTGGCCGATCAGTACCGTCCGCGTGGCCCCGCGCGCACGGGCTACATCGATCAGGCCGGCGACATCCTCGATTAGGTGCTCGATGTCGTAATCCGCCACCCGAGACGGCCGGCTGGAGCGGCCGTAGCCCCGCTGGTTGGGCGCCCATACCGTGTATCCCTGCCGCGCCAAGGCCGCCATCTGCTCTCGCCAGGAGATCGCATGCTCCGGAAAGCCGTGCAGCAGCAGCGCGAACCGCTCGCCGTTCCCAGCCATGAGGGTTTCGAACGCGAGCCCGTTCGCCTTTACCGTCTCCACCCAGAGCCCGGCATCCCAGTCCATTGCCTTCTCCTGATACTTCCGTGTTAGAAGCGGCTGCATAGCCATGTACCTCCCGCAATTCTCTTTGTGTTTCCTCATTCGGATCGGGCATCATGGGGTCACAGTCTCTCGCAGCAGGAGCATCCCCCACATCATGGACAAATTCGTCATCCGCGGCGGCAATCCCCTCCTCGGCTCCATCCGCGTCTCCGGAGCCAAGAACTCCGCCCTTCCGTGCATGGCCGCGGCCATTCTTACCGAAGACGAGGTCATTCTCGAGAACATCCCGCAGGTGCGCGACATCGAGACCGAGCGCAAACTCCTGGTTTCGATGGGCGCCGAGGTCGAGCTCGGGTATGGACGCGCGCAGCATCGCTCCTCCATCTCCTGCCGCCTGCTGTCGGACCCGGTGGCGAAGTACGAAATCGTGAAAACTATGCGCGCTTCCTCCCTGGTGCTCGGGCCGCTGGTGGCGCGCACCGGACTGGCGCGCGTTTCCATGCCCGGCGGCTGCGCCATCGGCTCGCGCCCGATCGATCTGCACATCAAGGGACTGGAAGCTATGGGCGCCACCATCGGCTATGAACACGGCTATATCGAAGCCCGCGCGTCTCGCTTGAAGGGCGCGCACATTGTCTTCGATAAGATCACCGTGACGGGTACAGAAGACCTGCTGATGGCCGCCGTGATGGCGGAAGGCGAGACGCTGATGGAAAACTGCGCGCGCGAGCCGGAAGTGACCGATCTGGCCGCGATGCTGACCTCCATGGGCGCGAAGATCGAAGGCGCCGGCACAGGCACCATCCGCGTTCAGGGCGTGCACAAGCTCCACGGCACGCGCCACCGCATCAACCCTGACCGCATTGAGGCGGGCACCTTCCTGGTCGCGGGCGCGATCACAGGCGGCGACCTGAAGGTGACCAACTGCAACCCCGCCCACCTCGGCTCGGTCATCGCGAAACTCGAAGCGTGCGGCGTCCGCCTCGACATTCAAGGGGATTGCATCCGCGTGCGCTCCGAAGGCCAGCTTCAGGCGAACGACATCTCTACGGAAGAGTATCCCGGCTTCCCGACCGACATGCAGGCGCAGTACATGGCGCTGGCCACCCAGGCGGAAGGGACCAGCACGGTGATCGAAAACATCTTCGAGAACCGCTTCATGCACGTGCAGGAACTGGTCCGCATGGGGGCTAACATCAAGGTGGACGGCCGCACCGCGACCGTGCGCGGTAAGACGCAGCTCTCCGCCGCGGCGGTCATGTGTTCGGACCTGCGCGCCTCCGCATCACTCGTTCTCGCAGCCCTGGTGGCCGAAGGCGAATCGATTCTGGATCGCGTCTACAACATCGATCGCGGCTATGAACGCATCGAGGAGAAGCTGCGCGGTGTGGGTGCGGAGATCCGTCGTCTCGGCAACATCTTCGCGGCGAAGAAAGACGTTCCCGAAGTCGCGCTGGCCGCACAGGCATAAGTGTTTCGTAACAAGCGCCGTTGCTGTTGCCTGCGTCTGGCCTGTGAGTTTACGCTGCAACGGCAACCGGCCTTCGGGCTTCGGTCAAGTTGGGGGAGGAAATGCAAGCCTCGCGCGTCCACGGCACGGGATCCCTCTCCCGCTAGATTGCAATGAGCCCGTGCAGGATACCCAGCGTAACCGCCTCTGTCCTGCTTGCCGCGCCTAGCTTTCCCATGATCGTCCGCACGTGAAACTTCGCCGTGTGCTCGGACATATGGAGCTGTATCGCGACCTGCTTATTGGCGCGCCCCAGTGCCATGAGGCGCAGCACTTCGATTTCGCGGGCGGTCAGATGCTCCGGCTCGAACCTCGCATCTGCTTCCAGGATTCGCGCCTCGCTGAGGTCGTCCGTCCTGCCTTGCACCGACACACTCAGGCCGGCCGCAACCGCCCGCACCGCGGCACTTAACTGCACCTCCGAGATGTCCATGGGCAGCACGGAAGCGATGTGGAGCCGCGCTGCCTGCCTGCACGCCGCCTTCGGATTGCGGACCAGCAACAGCGTGGGAACTGTGAGGAAGAGCTCCCGAAAGGCGCTCTCCCGGCCAACGGTAATTCGCCCCGGATCTTCGGTTGCGAACACGATCACATCAGGTCTGTCTGTTTGCGCCCTCGACCGCAGCGTGGCAGGAAGTGCGGGCGGCAAGATGCGGAAGTCCGGAAAAGATCGCAAGGTCGCCAGCAGGTCTCCATGTGCCTTCGCCTCCACACATGGCAGCAGCGCCAACGGCCTTGCTCGCGCAGGCGCGTCTGGCTCTGCCTCCCGCCCGAATTCCAAAACAGCGCCCTGCTTAGCCACGGTCTCCTACCGTCAACGTCAACTCCACTGTGTTCCCACCGCGAATCACCACCAGCGCCACTGTCTGTCCGACGCTCAGTTGGGTGAGGCGATGCAAAAACTCTCGCACGCTCTCAAAAGATCTGCCGTCCAGTGAAACGAGCAGGTCCCCCACCAGCATGTTTGCCTGCTCAGCGGGTGCATTGGGCTCCAGGTGCGTGGCCAACAGCGCCTGCCGGACTTTCTCCGGAAAGTGAGCGCGCATGCCCTCCGGAACCGGAACCGCCTGCACCGCCAAACCGAGGAACGGCTTCGGCACATGGCCGCGTTCGAGAATGGCGTCCACCACGCGATCGACGGTCTCTTTCGGAACCGTGATCACCGCGTCGCGCGCTAGTGCAGTGCTGTTGATCCCGAGCACGCGTCCTCCCTCGCTTACCAGAGCGCTCCCCGACTGCCCCACATAAAGCCGAACGTCCGGCCGGATCAGCCGATCCATGTGCCCGCCCTTCCAGGTTCGCCAGGGAGCGCCCAGACGCGCGACAATTCCAGCGCTGGCCGAGACGTCCCCCAGTCTCGATCGACTCACGGACAGCACGACATCGCCCACGCGTGCCTGTTCGGCGCTGCTGCTCTCCACCGCCGGCAAACTCTCGGCGGCGATGCGCAAGACGGCGAGATCCGTGCCCGCGTCTACGCCGGCCAGTGTCGCCGACACTGTCTCCCCAGCGGGAATGACGCGGATTCCCTCGCTGCGGCGGATACCCTGGCGCACTGTCACAACGACCCCCGGCCGCCATACCACTCCGGTAACCGTTCCGTATCGCCCTGCATGCACTGCAACGATGCTCTGCTGCACGGACTCGAGGGTCTGCGCAAAGGCATTCGATAGCTGACTCCAGATGCTGCTGCCTGCTGCCTCATTCATCTTGTTTCTCCAGTAGCTGCATGGTGGCAGCGATGGCGTGCCGCTCGCATCCCCAAAATGGTCAGGTAGCCAGATCGCTTTAGGCTACGGCAAGGGCGGCAGACCAGAGCGGCCTGGCTGAGATACGCTTCCGGGTAGCAGCGTGGTGCCCCCTGATACCCTGCCGCTATGCTGCGTTCCTTCCTGATGCTTCTGCTGTTCCAGCTTGCCGGTGAATCTCTCTCGCGCGCCTTTCATCTGCCGCTGCCGGGACCTGTGCTCGGCATGGCGCTGCTCACCGTATGGCTGTTATGGCGGCCTCCTTCACACGAGCTGCAGTCCACAACGCGCAGCCTGCTCGGCATCCTGAGCCTGCTGTTCGTACCCGCGGGCGTGGGCATTGTGGCGAGCCTGGGCCTGCTGCGGGCGCAGTGGTTCCCTATAGCCGTGGGACTCTTTGGCTCCACGCTGCTGTCTCTGGTCGGCACCGCATGGGTGATGCATGCCATCCTGAATCGCAGTGCTGGGGCGGACACGGCTAGCGCGGAGGAACCTCGGTGATCCCGCATGCGGTTACGGCGTTTCGCGCGTTTCTCCCCGCCTCTTCCCTCTTCAGCCTCGCGCTTACGCTAGGTGCCTACGTCTTTTCAGCGGAGATACAACGCAGGCTTCGCGGCAATCCGCTGGCGAACCCGGTGCTGCTTTCCATTCTGCTGATTGGCGTGGTGCTGAAGTTTTCCGGCACCAGCTACCAGACGTACTTCTCAGGCGCGCAGTTCATTCATTTCCTACTCGGGCCCGCCACGGTTGCGTTGGCGGTTCCACTGGTCAACAGCATCGACCACATTCGCCGCAGCCTGCGCGGACTGCTGCCGGCGCTGCTCACCGGTGCACTCGTGTCCGCACTCTCCGGCTACGGACTGGTCCGTCTCTGCGGTGGAACACGCGAGGTCGCGCTTTCCATGATGCCCAAGGCCGCTACGACCCCGATCGCTATCGGCGTGGCTCAGGCGAACGGCGGCTTGCCCTCGCTCACGGCTGTGCTCGCCATTGCAGGTGGCATTCTTGTCGCGGTCTCCATACAAACGGTCATGCGCGTGGCGCGCATCACTGACTGGCGTCCGTACGGGCTCGCAGCAGGCACGGCCGGCAGTGGCATCGGCGCTGCAGAAGTTATCCCCATGCACGAGGTTGCTGGCGCCTTTGCGGGTCTTGCGATTGGACTCAACGGACTTATCACGTCGCTCGCTGTCCCGCTGCTCCTGGGTTTGGCACGGTTCGTCTGAACACATCCCGTACACTTGCTGCTGAACCCATGAATCCCAGAATCCTCTTCTTCGTCGGCATTATTCTTGCCGCGAGCGGCATCATCTCGCCACCCGTTGCCCTGGTGCTCGGGCTTGCGTATGGGTTCGCGTTCGTGCACCCCTACACGGCAGATAGCCGCGGTCTTTCCCGTTTTCTGCTGCAGGCGTCCGTCGTTTGTCTCGGCTTCGGCATGAACCTTGGGGAAGTGCTGCAAGCGGGCCGCAGCGGTTTCGTCTATACCGCGATCTCCATCAGCTTCGCCATGCTGCTCGGCACCGTGCTGGGCAGGTTATGCCGCGTGGGCGATAAAGCGGCGTTCCTCATCACCGCGGGCACGGCGATCTGCGGAGGCAGCGCGATCGCCGCGGTCGCCCCTATCACGCATGCCAATGACGAAGAGATGGCCGTCTCCCTGGGCACGGTCTTCATCCTGAACTCGGTCGCGTTGCTTATCTTCCCGCCCATTGGCTCCGTACTCCATCTGTCACAGACGCAGTTCGGGCTATGGGCCGCGCTGGCGATTCACGACACCAGCTCCGTCGTAGGCGCCGCCGCGAAATATGGTGCGCAGGCGCTTGCGGTCGGCACCACGGTGAAGCTCACACGCGCACTGTGGATCGTTCCCCTGGCCCTGGCGACTGCCTACTTCGCCAAGAGCAAGACCCGTATCCAGTGGCCGTGGTTCATTCTTTTCTTTTGCATGGCCGCAGTGGCGCGCACGTATGTCCCGGTCTTCGCCCCTTTGTACCCGGTGCTGGCGCGGCTGGGGCGTCTCGGCCTCACGGTGGTGCTGTTTCTCATCGGGACCGGCCTTTCAAAGCAGACGCTGCGGCAGGTCGGCCCCCGTCCCATGATCCAGGGCGTGCTCCTCTGGATCGTGATCGCGACCGCTTCCCTCTTCGCGATCCGCGCCGGCTGGATCGCACTCTGAGACGCTGACTCGCCTGTCGAGCATCTTCAGTGATCGAGTATGTGACACAACGGCGGTTGCTGAACGCGACCGCGTCTGAACACCTCGATCTGTCACCAAAATTCGGCCGGCCTTGAATCTTCTCCCCACTGGGACTACCAGAGAGCTCGCGCCCGCGAGCGGCTCGGTTGCGCTTCGCTGATCTGTTCGCGAATTGGGCGACGGATCGGGCCAGTGACCTTGCGCACAACGGGTCATGTCCTACATCGGAGGTGGTACTAGCATCAGGCGCAACCTCTTGTATGCTGAGGCCGTAATCACGCACACAACAACACCGAAGTGCAGGCAGTCGTGGCCATGCGTGTGTCCAGCGACTGTTGTTCACACACTGCTGTTGATGACCGACGCGAGAGATGAATACAAATAATCCTACTGCCCCGGAAAATTCTGAAGGTCTCGAGACAGATATAGCCGCGCTCCTGCTCCGCGCGAATCTGCAGGATGGCGAATACCGCAAGTTTGACCGGCCGCGCCCCCGTACCGAAGCACCCAGTACACAGGCCACGATAGCCGCGCAGATCGAATCAGCGGCTAACAAAAGTAGCAACAAGGTCGATGATCTCGTTGCCGTCGCTTCGTCACCGGCTTCCTCCCACGTCAGCAATCTGGCTTCACCTGCAGTCCTCGCGAACTCTGGCACGGACAAGCCGGCTGCTGCGCCCGCGACTGGTTCGGCATTGCACGCACTCCGCGCAAGTGTTCGGCACACGCTGAACACTTCCAGCGGGGACGGCCAACGAGGGATCGGGTTCTTTTCGTTGGTGGGAGGTGTGGGCCGCACCAGCCTGGCCGCGAACATCGCGAGCGCGCTTTCGCAAATGGGCGAGCACGTAGTTCTCGTGGACAGCTCGGAAGCCGGAAGCCTCGAGTATTTCTTTGGTGCTCATGAACATAAGGCGGGTCTCCGTACCTTTGTCGCGCCGCAAAAGCGCCAGCCCCCCCTGCAACTGATTGCGCCAGAAAAGCTGAGCCCGGAGTGGTTTTCGAAAGACGTTGCAGCGGCCATGGCGGGGGCGGAACGGACCATTCTGGATCTGGCTTGCATGAGCAGCGACACGTTGCGAGGTGCACTCTCCCTCTGCTCTCACGTCTTTGTGCCGCTCCTGGCCGATGTTCGATGCATCCGCGCCCTGCATGGGACCGATGACCTGCTGAAGCAGTATGGCCGGCCGGATTTGGAAGTGCATTATCTGCTGAACAACGTGGACGATAGCCCCTTTGCGCAGAAGGTGCGCGAACTGATCGAGCGCCAGTTGGGCTCCAGGCTCCTGGAGTACGCGGTGGAACGCTCTCCGGATGTGGACCAGGCACTCGCTGCGGGCATGAGCGTTGCCGACTACGCCCCTCATTCCAAGGCAGCACGGGCATACCAGCAGATTGCGCGCTGGATACAGGCTCACATCGCGGTCTCTGCAATCTCATCGGCAACGGCGGCACGTTGGAGTGAGCAATGAACCCCATCTCTCGCCTTTGGTTACGCATCGGCACCGCAACCACGTGGCCTTACCGCTTGCTGCGCATCATGGTCGGCGCGGTGCTCGCCTTTGCTGCATACCAGTGTGTGACGGTCCGGTTTGACTGGCCGCAACAGGCCCTGGTTGGCCTGCTCACGGTGGCCTTTGCCGTTTCGATCTGCCGCCTGCCGAAGACTGAATCGATCACGCTGATCATGATCGGGGCTTCGCTTCTGGCCACCTGCCGCTACGCCGTCTGGCGCTGCCGAACAGTGTATGAAGCAGTTACCAACCCGAATCAAAACATCGGCGGCTGGGACCTCTTCTTCATGCTGCTGCTGCTCGGCGCCGAAGTCTACGCGTTCGTCATTCTCTTCCTCGGCTACATCCAAACGGCGCGGCCGCTGCGCCGGGGTTCGGCGCCGCTTCCCCAGGATCCATCTGCATGGCCTGACGTAGATGTCCTGATACCGACCTACAACGAACCGCTCTCGGTAGTACGTTCCACTGCTTTCGCTGCCGCGAATGTGGACTACCCGCACGAAAAGCTGCACGTCTACATCCTCGATGATGGCAGGCGTGAAGAGTTCCGTGCCTTTGCCGAACAGCTCGGCATCGGCTATATCACGCGCAAGGACAATCGGCACGCGAAAGCCGGCAACATCAACAACGCTCTAGCCCAACTCTCCTCGCCATTGGTCGCGATTTTCGACTGCGACCACGTACCTACCCGCAGCTTTCTCCAGGTGACTGCCGGCTGGTTCCTGCGCGATGCGAAGCTCGGCATGCTGCAGACGCCCCATCACTTCTACTCGCCCGACCCATTTGAACGCAATCTTTCGGCGTACAAGACGGTGCCGAATGAGGGCGAGCTCTTTTACGGGATTCTTCAGGACGGAAATGATCTGTGGAATGCGACTTTCTTCTGTGGCTCCTGCGCGGTGCTGCGCCGCTCCGCTCTCGAGCAAATCAGGGGTATAGCCACAGAGACGGTCACAGAAGACGCACACACCTCGTTGCGTTTGCAGATGCGTGGCTGGAATACGGCCTATATCAACATCCCCCAGGCCGCCGGTCTGGCAACGGAAAGCCTGTCGCGCCACGTGGGCCAGAGGATTCGCTGGGCTCGTGGCATGGTGCAGATCCTGCGGATCAACAACCCGCTCTTCGCGCGAGGGCTGAAGCTGCCTCAGCGGCTCTGCTATTTCAATGCGATGATGCATTACCTGTTCGCCTTGCCGCGCCTCGTGTTCCTTACCGCGCCGCTCATTTACATGCTGCTGGGCTTCCGTAACATCCCTGGGCACTGGCTCGCGATCACCGCCTACGCATTCCCGCACCTGGTCCTATCGAGCATGACGAACTCGCGCATACAGGGCGAGCACCGACACTCGTTCTGGAATGAAGTCTATGAGACGGTGCTTGCGCCCTACATTCTGGGCCCCACCTTGCTTGCGTTGATCAGCCCGAAACTGGGCAGGTTCAACGTGACTTCGAAGGGTGGGATTGTGGACCGGAGTTACTACGATTCACGCATCGCGCGGCCCTATAACTTTCTTCTTCTGATGAACTACGTCGCGCTTGCACTTGCTCCTTGGCGCTATTTCTACCGCGACGCGGAACACCATGGCGCCGTATTGATGAACGTCTTCTGGATCTTGTTTAACTGCGTGATCGTGGGTACGGCCAATGCGGTTGCCATCGAATCGCAGCAGCGCCGCGACGCCGTGCGCCTTGACCTTAGAGTTCCACTTGAGGTGGAACTCCCTGGCAGCGTTCGCTTGTCAGGCTCCACCGGAGACCTTTCGCTGGGCGGCGGCTCGCTGAGACTGCAGAATGCGACCGCGGTTGCGCAGGCGAGCAGCTTCGATATCGTGTTTCGTCCCGGAGAACAGGAAATCCGGCTCCCCGCGTCAGTCGTGGATATCGAAAACGACCTTCTCCGCTTCCGCTTCGAGGCACTCTCGCTTGAGCAGGAGGAGCAACTCACGCTACTGCTCTACTCTCGCGCTGACACCTGGCTCAAGCGGGATAGCAGGCGAATGGACGACAAGCCGCTCTTGAGCCTGCTCCGTATTTTCAAGCTGTCTCTGCGCGGACTTGGATATTCCTTCGTTGGCCTGGTGCCCCGGCGGCGCAGAATTGCTTCGCCGGAAGGCGCTGCCGCAACAGCCAGCGCCGCATTCCTGCTCGCCTTTGCGCTGTTCGGATCGGCCCATGCAGCGGCCGCCAGGACGGTACCGGCCGGACACCACGGGACGGTGAACGCGGAAGCTGCGGGGGAGCGGAAGAGCTTTCACAGCGGCTACTCGCTAGCGGATTTCGGGGCTGGCGACGGACTCGATCTGCGGGGTACCGACGCGATCAGGAGCGTCAGCTTCGGGCTGCCGCTGGCGCAGGTGGCAGAAAGCTCTACGTTGCATCTCCGTTACCGCTTCTCCCGCAAGCTCATTTCCGAGCAGAGCCATCTCGACGTGCTGCTCAATCAGACGCTTGTCTCCACTCTTCCCGTTCCTAAAGAGGTTCGCGAGGGTGAGGTGCTGACCGCAGATCTTCCCCTGCCGGCCGAACTGTTGGCGCGTCACAATGTGCTCACCTTCCACTTCTACGGACATTATTCGGCGCTTTGCGAAAACCCGCTGGACAGTGCCCTGTGGGCCAACATCGACGCGCAATCCCGGCTCGATGTGGCAGGCTCGCTTTTGACTCTGGGCAACGATCTGGGCTCCTTGCCACTTCCCTTTTACGACGATCAGCTCAGCTTGCAGTCGGTCACCATCCCGTTTGCCTTCGGCGCACAGCCGACACGTACGTCCTTCCGTGCAGCCGGGCTCGTTGCTTCCTGGTTCGGTGTACAGGCAAACTCACGCAGGCTGCTCTTCCCGGTATCTCTCGGTTCGGTGCCGGCGGGAAATGCCGTTCTCTTCGCGCTTCATAGCTCGCCATTGCTGAGCGCGCTGGGTCTGAGCGGCGCCGGCCCCACCATTGCCATCCGCACCAATCCTTCTGATCCAAATGGAAAGCTGCTCATAGTAGCGGGCGATGATGAAGACCAACTCCTCGCCGCGGCGCAGAGCCTTGTACTCAGGAAAGGCAAATTGGAAGGCTCGGAGATGCACGCCGAAGCCGTCATGCTTCCCGCGCCGAGGCGCGCCGATGACGCTCCGCGCTGGCTGCATGCGGATGAGGAGTCCTCGCTATGGAGCTACTCCGAAGGTGCGACGCTGCACAGTGATGGTACCGACGCAATACCAGCGTATGTCCGCATGCCTCCCGATCTGTTTTTCGGGGATCGCGCCACGCTTCCTCTGCACCTGGGCTATGAATATAACGCTGCTTCCGTCTCCCCCGGTTCCTTCCTTCGGCTGACCGTGAACGGAGCACGCGTAGACGACCTACCGCTGCGACGGGAGCCCGGGAACAATGTCGCGCACGACAGCGTGGTTCAGCTTCCAGTTACGGGCCTTCGCCCTGTGGCCAATACCTTTCTCTTTAACTTCTACTTCCAGCAGCCTAAGCACGATTACTGCCACGCTTCAACGCCGGCCAGCTTCCAGGGTGATCTGATGCGCCGGTCGTACCTGGATCTCCGCGGAATCCCGCACTGGGCCACGCTCCCCAACCTGGAACTGTTTGCGAATGCGGGCTTTCCTTTCACTCGCTTCGCCGATCTTTCACAGACCACGGTTGTTCTCCCCGACGCACCTACCGCTGATGAACTGTCCGTCTTCCTCGCGCTCACCGGGTATTTCGGAGCCGAGACGGGGTACCCTGCCCTGCGCCTTGAGCTGGGAGATGCGCACAGCCTGGAAAGCGACCGCGACCTCCTGGTCATCGGCGCGTCCGGTCACCAGCCTGTATTCGAAGCGCTGACTGACAAACTGCCCATGGGTCTGGGGGATAGCCCGCTGCTCACCGGCAGTTACTTGAGCCATGTGCAGCGGACGTGGTGGAAGCTCGCTGGTATGAGCTCCTCATCCTTGATTGACTTGAGCGGGGCGGCGGAATCAAGAAGGCTTCAGGAGGCCATGGACCACTCACCGGACGCGCTGATCGAAGCCATGGAATCTCCGTCAGCTCCCGGGCGGTCTATCGTCGTGATTGCTCTCCAGAATGAGAATGCAGGCTCAGCGTTGGCTGCCGGATTCCTGAAGGCGGCAGATTCCGCGCAGATCCACGGATCGCTTTCTGTTCTCAGCGATGGCCGCTTCGACTCCTTTCAGATCGTAAATCACTACTACCACGTAGGCTCTCTGCCGCTCGGCGCTCGCCTGCGTTTCTGGTTCCAGAAGCTTCCCTGGCTTGGCGTGGTCTTTATGTTTGCATTCGGGGCGCTGCTTGCGCCTTGGGCACGCCTCCGCCTTGATCGCAGAGCTGAAGCGCGCTTGAGGGTGGGCGAGGCATGAAGCTCTCTCCACTTCTGGTCGCGGTACTAAGCCTGAATACAATCGCCCCGGCGCAGGCCCAGGAGACCTGGCCTCTGTGGGGTCATTACGCCGACCACTTTCTCGATCCGAGTGGCCGTGTTGTGGACCATGACCGTAACGAGATGACGACGTCCGAAGGACAGGCGTATGGGCTCTTCTTCGCGCTCGTAGCCAATGACCCAGTTCGCTTTGAAAAGCTCTATAACTGGACGGAGCGCAACCTGGCGGGAGGCAGCTTTCAGAAGCATCTTGCCGCCTGGAGCTGGGGTCGGAGTCCGCACGATAAGTGGGGAGTGCTCGACCGCAACTCTGCGTCCGACGCCGATCTTTGGATTGCATGCACGCTGCTGGAGGCAGGCCGTCTCTGGGACCAGCCTAAATATACGAAGAGCGGCATGGACCAACTGGCGCTGATGGAGCGGAGCGAGGTCGCAGTCCTCCCCTCTGTCGGGCCGGTCCTGTTGCCGGCAGCGCATGGCTTCCAGACGTCTGAGAATACGGCGACGCTGAACCCGAGCTATCTCCCACTATTCCTGCTCGCCCGCGCGCAAGGCGCGCATCCTGATGGTCCGTGGGACGGCATTGCCTCTGCGTTTCCCGGATGGCTGAAGCTGGCTACGCCGCATGCGTTCGCCATGGACTGGGTATCGTTTGCTGAACCGGACGGCTTCAAGTCTGTTCCATCTCCGGGGAGCTCCGGGGTAGCCGCCGGAAGCTACGATGCGATCCGTGTCTACTTGTGGGCCGGCCTGACGGATAAGAAGACAGCGGGCCGCAACGAGATTCTCGAAGCACTTTCAGGGATGGGCAGCTACATGTCCACCCATGATGGGCCGCCCGAGATCGTCGGGCCGGATGGACGTGTGGTGAGCACAAACGCTCCAGTGGGCTTTTCTGCTGCTCTCATACCCTACCTGGACGCCGCGGGGCTGGCCGAGTCAGCCGTGCAACAGAAGCTTGTTGAAGCACAGTGGAATCCGCAAACCGGTTTGTACGGACCGGACACACATTACTACGACCAAAATCTGGCGATGTTTGCTTTGGGCTGGGCGGAGCATCGTTATCAATTCTCTGCCGACGGACAACTGAAGTTGAAATGGGAAAGGTAACAGCAATGGGATTTCGGAAAACGTTATTGATGGCCACCTGTATCTTGAGTTCGGCGTCCTTGCCGTATGCGCATGCAGAGTCATCGGCCACCGTAAAAGTGCTGCTCGACAAGGCGCGTTCTCTCGCCGCGCATGGGCATCTGGACATCGCAGTGCAAACCTGGCAGCAGATCCTGCTCTCCGATGCGAACAATCTCGAGGCACTCCGCGGAATTGCAAGCGCAGATCTCAAACTGGGCAGATCGCAAGAGGCGCACCTGTATCTCGAGCGCCTGCGCAAAGCGGGAGGAACACAGGCGGACATCGCACATATCCAGGGGATGGAAGGAACCTCCACCCAGGGAGAACGCCTGACCAAAGCCGGAAACCTGGCCAAGGCTGGCCAGTACGCTCAGGCCATGCAGATTTATCGCGAGGTCTTTGGCGACAATCCGCCTTCGGGGGACTGGGCACTGGCGTATTACGATACCGAGGCTGCTACGGAGAATGGACGAGCCCACGCCATTGCCGGTTTACGCGAACTGGTACGTCAATTCCCTGCCGAACAGCGCTATAGCATTACCCTGGGCCGTGTGCTCACTTATAACCCAAAGACCCGGGCGGAAGGCATCGCGATTCTTCGGCGGTATGACACGCTGCCCGCTGCGGATGATGCCCTGCGGCAGGCCCTGGCCTGGGAAGCTCAGGCGGGCAATACGGCGCACAATGCGACTGGACGTGGGGCCGATTTCGGCGCTCCGGGCGCGGGCGCATCGAACCACGAAAGCTCTCCGGGAGACAATCCCGCTTACGGCGCCGGATACCGCGCGCTCAACAGCGGTGACCTGGCCGGTGCCGAACAGAAGTTCCAGTCTGTGCTTGCACGGGAGCCGCAGGATCAACGCGCGCTGGCGGGCATGGGATTCGTAAAGATGAAAGCTCAGGCATTTTCCGATGCGGCGCGGTTCTTCGATCAGGCGATCACAGCCGGCAATCATGAGCGCGCCGTGAGCGACGCTCTCGCCACCTCGCGCTTTTGGGACCAGATGCAGAGGGCTGGCCAGCAAGCGAAGGACGGCGATCTAGAGACGGCGGTCAAAGGCTACCAACAGGCACTCGCCATCCGGTCTGACAGCCCTGAGGCCCTCGAAGGGCTCGGGGGCGCTCTGCTCAAGGCAGGCAAGCCGGAAGACGCCATCGCCCCCTTCGAGCGCGCCCTTGCTTTGAATGGCAACAGTGCAGTCAGCTGGCGCGGGCTGCTCGCGGCACAGTCGCAAGCGCATCGCGTTCAGGAGGCACTCTCGACGGCGGAACGCATCCCGGCCAGTCTTCGTCAGACTCTTGAAAAGGATCCCGATTTCCTCAGTACTCTGGCTGCCGACTACGCAGCGTCCGGAGATCAGGCCGTGGCAGACCGCATCGTGAAGCGGGCTCTTTCTATGCCGCTGCCGGATGCGATGGATAACCTGCCCGTCAGCAAGCAAATGCAGTACGCTTCCCTGCTGATGATGGCGCGGCGCTATAACGCAGCGGCGCGTATGTACCAGGGCGTTGTGGCCGCGGATCCGGAGAACGGGGACGCCTGGCGCGCGCTTATCAGCGTGCATCACCAACTCGGACAAGATGCTGAAGCCATGCGCGATCTTCAGCGCATGCCTGAAGAAGAACTGCGCACCGGAAGGAAAGACCCGGCGTTCCTCGTATTGGTGGCTTCGGTTTATCAATCGCAGAATCGGCTGGAAGACGCGCAGAAGTATCTCGAAGCGGCCATCGCGCACACATCCTCTCCGTCAGTCGCGCTTCAGAATCAGCTCGCTTCGGTGTACATGGCTCAGGGAGATGGGCAGCAAGCGTACCGTCTTTATGAACATGCGCTTGAAGCGTCTCCCGACTCTCTGGATGCGTGGCGTGGCTTGCTCGGATCGCTGCACCAGATGCACCGTGATCGTGAGGCACTGGAGCAGATGTCCAGCATTCCAAGTGACCTCCGCGCCAAACTAGAGCAGGATCCGGGGTATCTTGAGACGACCGCGGGCATCCGCACATCCCTGGGGCAAACGCGGCAGGCACTTGAATCGTTCTCGCGCCTGAATGCTATTTACGCGAGCTCGGGCAGCGATCGGCCCGCTGACACGCTCATCGAAGAGGGTTGGCTGCTCCTCGATGCCGGCGACGATGCGCAACTGTATCGCACGATCGAGCGGCTCGCCTCCAAAGATCATCTGACCGAACCGCAGGAGAATCAGTTCAATAAGCTGTGGGTGTCCTGGACGGTGCGCAAGGCGCGCCGGTCAGCCAGGGCCGGAGATTCCCGCAGGGCGCTCAGCATTCTGGAAGCGAGCGCACGTGCATTTCCCGGAAACGCCATGGTCGAAGGCGCGCTGGCCGATGCTTACCTGGAAAGCGGCCAGGCAAAGCGCGCACTTGCCCTATATAGCACTCTGGACATGACCCAGGCGAGCGCGGACCTGTATCAAGCCGCGGTGGGAGCTGCGCTGGCGGCCCATGATCGCAGGCAGGCTGAGCTTTGGCTGGAGACGGCGCTGGGGCGCTACGGCCAGGACCCAAAAATCCTTCAACTTGCTGCGCAATTCGAGCAGGACCGCGGCGACGCACGCAAGGCGGCCGCTTATTACCGTGCCGCGCTGCGGGCTATGGGGCCGCAGACCCAGGCAGAGCTGATTGCCGATAACGACGGCAACCAAGCTGAGGACGGACCGCGTGCTGCGACCAATCCGCGCGAACAGCTGCTGGAAATGCTAGCGCCGCTCGGTACCAGGCATTCGTCTAACGATGGCGAGGCCGAGTCCACCAGGACTGGACACGATCTGCGGTCCTCGCTCCTGTCGGAAGACCTGCCCGTGCACCGAACACTCGCCGACCTCTCCGACGAGAATGATCCGCCGGTCGTCAGGTCAGGTTTGCGGCAGGCGCGAGTTGGTGCGAGTGATGCCGACCCAGAGCAATCTACCCCGACGAGGAGCCTTCCTGCTCCGCGATTTACTGAGCCGGCCAAAGAACCCAGTTCGGCTCCCGCCGAAACGACAGCTTCAGAGCCGCTGCACACTGCCAGGAGTACGACGGAGATGGTCCCTGAAGGACCACAACACCCTCGGCCCAAAGTGCGGGAGACAGTTCGCATTCGCCCAACCTCCTTCACGCTTCCCTTCGGCACAGCTCCGGAGTACCTGCAGGTGCAATCCGCAGAAGTGAAAACGCAGAGTCACCTCATGGCCGCCGTCGCGGACGGTTCAGACGAGGACGGCACTGCAAATAGCCGCGGGACGCAGAAGGAGGTGCGGCAGCTCCGCGGGGAAGCGCCGGGCAGTGTTGCTGACGACGACGCGGGCGCCACGCTTTGGCCCCTAAGGGCCGGAGCGGAATCCAGGGTGCCCCGTCGGGATAAAGCGGACGAAGATGCCGCAGCAGAGCCGCTGCCCCCGTTGACCGGTTCGTCCAGCAGTCACGCGATGGTCCGCACTCTCACCGCGCGCGAGCAGGATCAGGATCGTCTAGCCGCGATCGAAAGCGCGTCCACCGGCTGGCTGGGAGGCACCTCGTCCCTTGACTACCACAGCGGCCAGCCAGGGTACGACCGGCTGACCATCTTTGGCAGCCAGGTAGAGGCATCCTCCATGCTTGGCTCCGGAGCGCGCCTTACGACCCTGGTTGGACCGGTGCTCCTTGATGGCGGATCAGCCACGAGCGACGCTACCTTCCGGCAGGGCACGCTTCCTGCCGAAACCACTCCCTACATACAGACCGCGGCGGGAGTCGGCGGCGAGATCCAGCTGCGCACTCGGAGCGTAGGCGCAGCCCTCGGGTATACGCCCCATGGCTTTCTGATCGAAAACCCAACCGGTCGACTGATGGTTCGTCCAGATGCGGGACCAGTTACCTTCAGCTTCGAACGGCAGCCGGTGGAAGATACGCAACTCTCCTATGCGGGTCTGCGCGATCTGGGCAGCCGGGGTCCATCCTATGACGGAAACGTCTGGGGCGGCGTCATCAGCAATGCGGCTGAACTTCAGGTTGCCAGAGGAGACGGCAACTCCGGGTGGTACTTCCAGGGTGGAGGGCAGTATTTAACCGGACGCCATGTGCCCACCAACAACCGCATCGATGGCGATGCCGGAAGCTATTGGGCGGTGTGGAGCAAGCCTGATTCCGGCACGCTCACTATCGGCGCGAATTTCTTTGGCATGCACTATGCCCATAACCTGCGTTACTTCACCTATGGGCAGGGTGGCTACTTCAGCCCTGCGGCATACATGCTCGGCAACGTGCCTATAGGCTTTACGGGCCACTATGGACGGAACTTTCATTACCAGGCCAGCGGCAGCCTGGGGGTGCAGGCCTTCCAGGAAGACTCGGCTGCCTATTATCCTCTCGATCCGGCCTTGCAGGCGGCAACACCCAACGCTTACTACGCCGAACGGACCAGCGTCGGCGGAAACTACAACGTAAATGCGGAGGGAGCTTACGCGATAGCCGACCATTGGTACGTAGGCGCCTCCGTCAGCCTTAATAACTCGCGTGACTACAAGAGCAGCCGGGTCGGGTTCTTCGTCCGGTTTACCTCAAAATCCCAAACCCCAGACGCCCAACTCGGACCCACAGGGATCCTGCCAAACCAGGGACTGCGGCCGCTGCTGCTTCCGTAGGACTCGCCGTTATCGCCCGGTCTCTGTTGAAGGTGGACAGGCGCCGGGCGAAAAGGGTCCAAGGAGGGCGCAGAGCGTAGAGATTTTGGCCTCCGGCCATCAATAACTTGCCTTGAACGCAGGCTTCGAGTAACAACCAACATTGAGTGCTCCGGGGGAGATATCCCTTGTAGGGAAGGTCAGTTAGCACGGAAAGCGCGGCGCAGCGTCACAAAGAAGATTCGCCTTATTTGCAAAACGGTAAGTTACCCGGCAAAGGACGGGAATGGAGCATAAGTTTTCTAGAAGATAGTTTGTTCCAGACGGCTCTCGGACAGGTAATCTAGCGGGAGCATGAAACGGATCAATACAGCCCTCCATCATACGTTCTCGCTTCTGGCCAGCATCGCACTGGTAGTGCTGCTCACCACGTTTGTCGCTCCAATAGCTTCTGCGCAAGGCACCGGCTACTGGCATACCAGCGGATCGCAGATCCTCGATGCGAACGGCAAACAGGTGCGCATCGCCGGCATCAATTGGTACGGATTCGAAACCACCGACGAAGTAGTCCACGGGCTGACAAACCAGGACTACCATACGGTGCTCGGCACGATGCAGCGGCTGGGCTATAACACCATCCGGCTTCCCTTCTCCAATCAAATGGTCGAGAGCCCGATCGTTCCGTCGAACATCGCCTATTCCAATGCATCCGGCGCGATCAACAATGATCTGCGGGGCCTGAACTCGCTGCAGATCATGGACAAGATCATCAGTGCTGCGGGAGTTCTGAACCTGCGCGTGATTCTTGATAATCACCGGTCGGAAGCGGGGAATAGTGCGGAAGCAAGCGGGCTGTGGTACACCAGCAGTTACCCGGAAAGCAAATGGATCGCAGATTGGAAGGCGCTCGCCGGCCGGTATGCAAGCTATAAGAGCAGCAACGGAAACCCTGTCGTCATCGGGATGGACCTGCGCAATGAGCCCCATAACGCAAATAGCGGAGGCGCATGCTGGACGGGAGACACCAATGCCGGCGGTTGCTCTGCCAGCAATGCCGCCCAGAACTGGCCCTCTGCCGCCCAGCGTGCGGGTAACGCTATTCTGAGCGTGAATTCCGGCCTTCTAATCTTTGTAGAGGGAACGGATGAGTACAATAACGATTACGATTTCTGGGGCGGCAATCTCGAAGGCGCCAGGAACAATCCGGTTTCGTTCAGTGTCCCAAACCGCCTGGTGTACTCCGCTCACGATTACGGGCCGCTCGAGTATCAGCAGAGTTGGTTCAACTCAGGTTCTACCTCCGCCAGCCTCGCCGCGGTGTGGACGAAGTTCTGGGCCTATCTAAGCATCAATGGCACTGCGCCCGTCTGGGTAGGCGAGTTCGGCACCACCAACAACAGCGGCGATGTGGAGAGTAATGCTGCCGGAAGCCAGGGGCAGTGGTTCTCTGCCTTGGTCAGCTTTCTGGCCAATCATCCGAGTATCGACTGGACCTACTGGGCGCTCAATGGGGAGGACCGCTACGGTCTCCTGGACAGCAATTACGACACGAATCCACCCAGCTCTCTGAAACAGCAACTGCTCTCGTCTATCCAGTTTCCGTTAGGCGGAAGCGGAAGCGGCAGCTCCTGCACCACTGCACCGGCAGCGCCCTCCACGCTCAGCGCTGTGGCGGCGTCGGGCAGCCAAATCGGTCTGACCTGGAAATCGGTCACACCGCCGGCCAACTGCACCGTGACCTATTCCGTCTTCCGCGCCACCACGAGCGGCTTCACTCCTTCCTCCAGCAATCAGATAGCCAGCAGCGTGAGTGCTACTTCCTTTAGCGATTCAGGCCTGGCCTCGGCGACGACTTACTATTATCGAGTGAAGGCGGTGGATGCTGCAGGCAGTTCCACGGCATCGGCGCAGGCCAGCGCGCGGACAGCTTCTTCCCAGAGCAGTTGTCACGTCACTTACACCATCACCAACCAGTGGAATAATGGGTTCCAGGCCAGTGCGACGATCGGAAACACCGGATCAACCACGATAAACGGCTGGAAACTTCAGTGGACTTTCGCCAACTCTCAGCAGATCACAAACGCCTGGAACGCCAACTCCGCGCAAAACGGAAGCTCAGTGACATTCACCAATGCCAGCTACAACGGCACAATTCCCGCGGCTGGAAGTGTTACAGGAGTAGGATTCACGGCGAATTTCTCGGGAGCGAATACGCCTGTGACTGCCTTCACCCTTAATGGGGTTCGCTGCCAATAGCAACAATAGACTGCACGCCTGCCGCCTGGAAGGATGGACTCGAGGCTGGAGTGCCCGGTTCCTTTTGTACCAGTGGAGATGAGACACACTGGTATGAGAGGAGCGGGAGATGGCGAAGGGGAAGAAGCATACGGCTGAGCAGATTGTGAGCTTGCTGCGGCAGATCGAGATCGCGGTTGGGATGGGAAGACGACACCGGTGGCCTGTCGCGAAGGTGGAATCACCGAGCAGACCTACTATCGATGGCGGAAAGAGTACGGTGGGCTGCAGGTGGACCAGGCGCGCCGGCTGAAGGAACTGGAGCAGGAAAACACGAAGCTGAAGCGGCTGGTGAGTGAGCTGAGTTTGGAGAAGCTGGTGTTGAAGGACATCGCCTCGGGAAACTTCTAAGCCCGGAGCGGCGGCGCTGTGCGGTGGATCATGCGCAGGCGAACGGCATGAGCGAGCGTTGGGCATGCCGGCTGGTAAACCAGCCACGCGGCACGCAACGCTATCAGCTGACACAGCGCGAAGACGAGGATGCACTCACGAGGGCCATCGTGGAGCTGGCCACGCAGTACGGACGCTATGGCTACCGCCGGATCACGGCGCTGCTGAAGCGGGACGGCTGGCAAGTGGGCAAGGACCGCGTGGAGCGCATCTGGCGTCGCGAAGGGCTGAAGGTACCACAAAGGCAGAAGCCACGCGGACGGCTGTGGTTCAACGATGGATCGTGCATACGGCTACGGCCTGAACACACGAACCATGTGTGGAGCTACGACTTCGTGAGCGCGAGGACGCACGATGGCCGGACGGTGCGGATGTTGAACCTGATCGATGAGCACAGCAGAGAGTGCCTGATGATCCGGCCGGAGCGAAGGTGGAGTTCGGCCAAGGTGATCGAGGCGCTGGCCGACGCGATGGTGACGAAAGGCGTGCCGGAGCATCTTCGCTCCGATAACGGCCCGGAGTTCGTCGCTCAGGGTCTACGCAAGTGGCTTGCCGGCTCGTAACGAAAGAACCGGATTGGCCTGCGCGGCCCTCGGTCAAGCTGGAACTGATACTTCGTCTGCGGCGGCAGCTTTGCCGTCCTCTATAACATGGTGCAGAACCGCACTGAGCGCCGCAATCTCCCTGATTCTCGCGAGAATGGCTTTCGCCATCCCGCACCTTGACTCCTACTGAAGCATGACAGCTTGAGATTTGCTCTTGAAAAGCAGAGATGTCTTTGGGAGAAACGGCATGAGATAGCTGAAAGAGTAATTCACCTGAACAGATACCAGGCAACCTGGGCTGTTGTTCCCGTTTGTCGTATCACACGAGGCACCCGCCACTCCGGTGCCGGGCCATGTAGCAGTCACCGTTAATCCGGCAGTTGAGATGAGTCCCTTGGGACTGAGGGCCTGCACAAATGTCTGTACGTTCGAGCTTGTCGCATTGCAATCCAGCGTCGCGGCGCTCGTGCAGGTTGTACTGCCCCAGCTTGACCCCCTGACGATCGCGTATCGCGTCGCTTCACGGGCAGCGTAGGAAGTGAAATGGTATGCCATGCCTGCCCTGGTGAATCCTACGATGCCGAAGAGGCAGGTCAGCAATACTCCAGCCGCAACGGTGAATTCGATGAGCATATCGCCACGCTCACACGCCAGCCCTTGTCGGATCCTGCAAAGCATGGACGTTGTTTGTGGGTGATGTGGCCTATGATTCCCTTCCTTCACCATTGCATTCCTCAGGGGCCCAACTCGGAAGCCTATTTGGCTGCCCGCATCCTCGCGTTACCAGACAAGGTGAGAGATGCCGGCACGCCAGGCCACGGGAACAATACGTTGTACGTTGCTGATGTCGCCACCTGGACGTAATCAACCACATTGGTGGCGCATGTTGGAACAACCGAGCAACTCGCGGAAGCAGAAGAGCCGTCGGAGCATTCGCAGCCATAGGATGCCGTCACCGATGAGCTTGTGAAGTTTGGCACGTCCGAGGCGTCTGCCAGCGCTGCATTTTGCATGCCGGTAATATCGGTATCATGCTGTGACCCGTAAAGCGCCGCTGCGTGAGCTGCGGCAGACACTTCTAAGCCCAGATAATATCCTCGCGAAAAGTCGACGACACCGAGCAATAGAAGCAACAGGAAGGGCAGGACGAGCGCCAACTCCAGCAGGCTTGATCCATCTTCTGACCGGGTCGCCCTCAAACGACGCTCGCACAGATGAAAGTTTCCGCCAGCGTAGCGCAGACGGAAGAAAGCACGCTGGACAGCGTATTCCCTTCTTGCGTAGCACATCCGGATCTCGATCATTGGGTCAACACGGCCCCAGATGCCAGGGGCGAAGAAGGATTGATCGCGGCGTAGTCGTTTAGATTGAGATCCCCGTTGAACGTAAGTGACTTGGCAACAATCGATGTGTACAACGTCGCAGTCGACGCTCCGTTCATCAGCAGGCTTGCGCCGGGAAGATAGAAAATGCCGTCGAGCGTAGACTTGGTCGCGCCGTTGAAGGTCATCTGATTACTGTTGCTCTGGCTCTGATAGAACAAAATACCGTTGTAGGTGCCAGATGTGGGGGCGGCTAAATTCAAGGTGCCATTCCCGTTGTCCGTGTAGGATCCGCCCGGCGGGAAGTAAAATGTAACTCCCGTTCCTGTCATGGAATAGGAGCCATTCAACTGCATCGCGCCATTGATGATATACAGACCGGGCGTGAGCGTTACGGTAGCATTACCGGTCACGGTGAGCCCGTTGTAACATATCGTCCCGCCTGCAACCGATGGTCCTAAAGTGGAATTACCCCCCACCACGTTCGGATTCTTGTTGCAGAGCCCTGACGAGAAGGACGGTGCTGCTAGAGACGCCAACGGATCGGTCGTGGAAGCAACTCGCGTCACTGGCGAGGGCGTGACGCTGCCCCGGCCATTTACGAGATAGCTGCCGACGATCTTGATGGACTTGGCCGCGAGTGTGGCGTTGCCATTGATCAGCAGTGCCTGTGAAGATGACGAGTCGTCCACAATCCCACATGTCTGCAGCGTTATAGACCCTGTGCCGTTGAGCAGCAGGTCCGTCCCGGATGTGCCAAGCGTGTATATGCAACTTGCGCTCGAAGCGCGACCCGCTTCCGCTCTGACACTGATCCTGGCAGAGGAGACCCCGACGAGCCGAAGGAAATACGTTTGCTGAGGCTGAGAGATCACCGTTTCCACATAACTAACGTTGCCATTGTGTGGATTCTGCGTGCCCAACGCGCACGGGCCGTTATTCACCGTAAGCGTGAGTTGTGTGGTGCTGCCAGTGGCGCAATTGGTCAAGAGGGTGCTGCCACTCAGTTTGTTCTCATTCAATGCTGCCTGGGCGGCGGTCTGAAGAGCAGCACAATTCGCGGTGACGCCGCAATAGCTCAGCTCGAGTGCCCCGGCGAGCGCAGCGGCATCGGCGCTCGTTTGGAGTCGCTGCTTCGCAACGTACATTTGCCCTACATCGATGGCAAGGCCCATGGTCCCGAGAACCGCTATAAGAGAAACGGCAAGCATGACACTGATGGAACCGCTCTCTTCCTGGACGAAGGCGCATCGAGACGGCAGGCATCCCTCTGGGGGTGGCGGATCCATTCTGCGATTCCACCTCGGCATGCAGTTATAACCGCGGTATGGGACACGATAAAGCCGGGAAATCCGATCTTTGAGCCAAACGATCGCAGAACTCAGCAGGTGAATGCTGGATGAGGCGGTCGAACCTGCATTCGTCCCCTTCGCCTGCTGTGAATCGCCGCACAGGCGCACGCAGCACTCATTGCTGCCGCTGGTTTGATGATCCATTGGAAATCTATGCTGAAGCTCTGGCTGTGGTGCTCCCTTTATACAAAGGTCCGTTTGCCACGTACATAAAAATTCATGGTGCGACGGGTTGAATAAGTAACCAAAGTTTTGCTCTATCCAAACGACGCATCACCGAACCAGGCGCTGGGTCTGCTAATCAGAATGACGTGGTCGTAACCTGTATGGACAGGTTCGGAGATCACACGGCTTTTCGTAGGTGACCGAAGCCTTAGCCCCATGGACGACCGGCGGAGCCTGCAGGCAGCAGAACTACGCCGCGCATTTCCGTTACAGACGAGCGGAATGCATTGGCGCGAAGCAGTGGATCAGATCCCACAGATGAAGCAGCACCAGCCGGCCGCACATGCAAGACCCCAATGAGTGCTCACGATGTTGTGTGAAGGGAGGGTTCGCTTCAAACCCCGAAACTGCTAGAGTGCGTCTCTACCGCAGGCATATCGGACCAAATTTCGTTGTCACCTTAGGTGCATACATCCCATAAGCAATTTGGAATGTATGGCGGGGACGACGGGG
>CAWCJL010000006.1:0-121057 GCA_963795775.1 uncultured Acidobacteriaceae bacterium | reverse complement strand
ATCTGGTCGAAGCTGCGGAGCCAATGGGCGTGAGGCACCGATCGGAGAGCCGGCGATGGAAGATCTCGACGTGGCCGGTTCAACTCTTGCCTCATTCGGCCGGCAGGTTCTCTGAGAACCGGTAGCCCACATAGGCATCCGTTAGCAGGTAACGCGGGTTGGAAGGATCGTCCTCGATTTTCTTTCGAAGCTGCCGCACAAACGTTCGCAGATAATCGACTTCATTCCGATAGTCCGCGCCCCATACGGTGTTTAACAGCTTGCCGTAGGTCACCGCGCGGCCGGCATTCAGCATAAGAAAGTGCAGGATTTCGTACTCTTTCGGCGTCAGGTGGATCGCGCGTCCGGCCTTGCTCACTAGTCGGCGCGGTGGCTGCACCAGAATCTCGCCGATCTGGAGTGGAGCGTCCTCGGGCGTCTCCGGCGTACGCGCCCGCCTGACCACAGCACGGATCCGGGCAACGCACTCCCGCACACCAAAGGGCTTCACAATGTAATCGTCCGCGCCACGCTCGAGCGCCTCAATCTTCTGTTCTTCCGAGTCTTGCACGGTAACCATCAGGATCGGCAGACGTGGCGCCAGGGATCGCAGGCTAGCCAGCGTCTTTATTCCTCCCATTCCCGGCATCTGCACGTCAAGCAGCACGACATCGAAGGTCGCGGCGCGGACCAGATGCACAGCCTCTTCACCGCGCGCGGCTTCGGCTGTCTGAAATCCCAGCTCATTCAGCGTAGTCCGCAGCGCACGACGGATCGCCGCATCATCATCCACCAACAGAATCCGGAGCGAATCACCCGCCAGCGCCATCGTCCCTCCGCATCGGTATCGAAGCCCAGAATGTTGTGCCGTCGGCTGCATTGCTGTTGAGCCACACATCGCCTCCATGGGCCTGTGCCGCGGCGCGAGCGATCGAAAGTCCAATTCCGGTGCCAGATGTGTGGGCTGCCGTGGCCGCGCCGCGAACATAGCGTTCGAAAATGCGCTCCCATTCCGACAACGGAATCATCGGACCAACGTTGTGCACGGAAAAGAGCACGCTTCCGCCATCCTGCTTCACCTCGATGGTGACAAGAGAATCGAAGTCCGAGTACTTTGCGGCATTATCTAGATATTGCGCTAAGAGCGCATTCATAAGACTCCGGTCACACACCAATGCGATGTCTTCCGGCGTGACGGAAACGCTCACTCGCAGCTCCGGATAGTGGCCTTGCAGTGCGGAAACCACATCGTCGACCAGCGGAGCTAAGGCGACGGTTTCCATGCTCAGCGAGAGATCGTGATTCTCCAGCCGCGCCGTGATCAGCAGACGCATGGTCAGATCATTCAGCACCGCCGTCTGCTCCTCTATGAGTGCCATCAGTTCTGCCTGCGCTTTGCTCAATGATCCGATCTCGATGATACCGGTTGCTGCAGCACGAATAGCCGTCAGCGGCGTCTTGTAAGTATGTGCCAGGCTATCGAGTACGGTAGTGCGCAGTCGCTCCGTCTCGCGCGCGCTTTCCACGCGGCTCAGATTTGCGCGCGAGTGGTATCGATCGAATGTGGTCGCGATGAGGTTGGCGATGCTGCTGACCAGCGATCGATCGATCTCCCCACGTAACAAAAGCGATCCAATCGGCAGACTGCCGATGCGCAGCACCTCTGAGATCAGCCCTGTGTCCGGGTCAGCCGAAGAACGCTCGAACATACAGATGTTGCGCAGATTGTTTTCCGGATCAGCGAACCAGTGGCCCGCGTTGTAGGTTTTGTTCAGGTCCATGTCGAAGATCGCCACGGCCTCTATTGCGAACGATTCACGGATGAAACCGGCGACCTGTTCGCCAGGCTCCCGATGCATATCCACCTGCGTGATGTGGCGCGTCAGCTCGCACAGGGCCGTAGTATGGTCGACCGCACTTCTCAGCGACCCTGGGTGGGCTGCACCCTGAGCAGCTTTACCGATGCGCCGAGCCGGGGGCGCCAACGAAAGAGCAAGTCCGAACCGGCCGAGCCGCAAGATATGAGCCGCGCCCTCGCGGACCAGGTTGCTGGCCGTGCTCACTGACAACACCATCACGGACCTCGGTCTTCGGCTTCACGGAGCCGCGCTCTGTTGGTTGAAGTGTTCTGCCGCACCAGCGGCTCCAAATGAGGGAACGCGAAAACTCGACCGTGTTTGTGCGCAACAGCATGCCGGCGCGGTGGGAATTAGCAGGCTACGCCTAAGGATTCCATAAAGACACTGCCGGTTCAAGTTGTTTTCGCGCTGTGCGCGGTCAGCAGCGTAGAGATCAGGAAATCTGCGAGGACCATGAATTCCTGACGGCTTCTTTATGAGTTCCTTATGTCCTTTCTGAGTAGATAGAGAAACACCAGCACAGGAGCCAGAGCACAGAGCAGGTCGCCGGGCATGGGAAGCCGAGGGCTGTCTCGACGGACCAGGCATGGCCACTTCCAATGAACCATCGTGACGGAGGCTTCCTCTTGAACAATTACGGGTTTGCTTTGTTCGGCATCATCCTCGCCAACTGCTCTTTGTACGCGCAGAATCCCGCTCCTTCCACCGCACCGCCCTCGACGGCGCCGAGCCCGCCCGTTGCCACTTCCCCGCCTGCAACTGCTCCAGTGTGGAGTGTGGGCGGGATCGACTTCAGTGGCTTCCTGGACGGCTACTACAGCTACAACGCAAACCGGCCCAGCAATGCCGCCAACGGCCAGATCAACGACTTCTACAACTTCAACGACAAGACAGACCAGTTCAATCTAAGTGCGGCGAAATTAACCCTCAATCACGATCCCGATCCTGTGGGCGTGCATGTTGACCTGCTGTGGGGTCGAACCAATGCACTGATTCACAGCGCGTCGGAACAGTCCACCGATGACTACATCGAGCAGGCATACATCAGCACCAAGCCGCCCCGGGCGCACGGCACTGAGATTGACTTCGGCCAGTTCGTCACCTCGGCCGGCGCGGAGGTGATCGAAGCAAAGGACAACTGGATTTATTCGCGATCCATTCTTTTCACCTATGCGTTGCCGTACTACCACTTCGGGATTCGAACGTCCACGCCGGTCACTTCATCCTGGACGGCCGGGCTGCAGGTAGTGAATGGATGGAACAACGTAGTGGACAACAACGGCGGCGTGACGCTCGGTCTGACCAGCAATTTCACCAAGCCTAAATATGGCTGGGCCTTCAACTACTACACAGGACCGGAGAACACAGATACGCAGAAGGGCTACCGCAATCTGATCGATACCACGGTCACGCTCACGCCTTCATCGAAGCTCAGCGCCTACATCAACTATGACTATCTGCAGAACCACACTTCGGCCGCCGGCAAAGCGTTTTCTGCCAGCGAGCACCTGCAGGGGATCGCGATCGCAGCGCGCCGGTCGGTCGTTGGCCAGTCGTCGCTCGCCGGGCGCTTTGAGTACTTCAACGATAACGAAGGGTTTGCCACGGGCACGGTCCAGACCATGAAGGAGTTCACGGGTACTTACGAGTACAAGTGGGCCGCCGGCCTGTTATCGCGTATCGAGTATCGCCACGACTGGTCCGACGAGGCGGTCTACCACAAGGGTGATCGGGGCATGGTGAAAGGCCAATCGACGCTGTCGGCCGCCTTCATCGCATTCTTCGGCCCGAAGCGCTGACCCACATGGAATGCAAATTGAATCGACATTTCTCGACGAATCAGTAACCCGAAGGAGATACCCACACTTATGAGCGCCACCGCTTTCCTATTTCTCGGACTGATCGCCTCCACGTTTCTTCTTCTGACGGCAAAGCGACTCCTGACACGCAAGAGCCGAGCCGCGCACCCCCGCAGTGCGGAGCCTAAAGCCCCGCTGCTCGTGCGCCTGCGGGAGCGGATGGGCACTGCGGACTGGCGTCGCTACGCGGCGCTCATGTTCGCAGGCAAGGTCGCAGGCCTCGCCGTTCTGCTCGGAGCCGTCTACTGGGTGAACCCTGGGTTGTTCGGGCACCGCGTCTTCGCCGCCGATGCGACCGTAAAGGCTGCCGACGTGGTGAACCCCATCAACACCGTCTGGACGCTGATCGCTGCGTTCCTCGTGTTCGGCATGCAGGTCGGCTTCACCATGCTTGAGGCCGGTTTCTGCCGGTCGCGCGAGACCGTGAATGTGCTGATGGAGTGCATCGTGGATACCTGTCTCTGCGGCCTGCTGTTCTATGGGTGGGGCTTCTCCTTCATGTTCAGTCACGGCAACGGATTCATCGGTCACCACTGGTTCTTCCTCCAGGGAGCACCGGTGACGTACGAAACCTCCGGCGTCGCCTTTCTTGCGTTCTGGATCTTCCAGTTCGCCTTCGCTGACACCTGCTCGACCATCACCTCCGGGGCCATGATCGGTCGCACCGCATTCGCGGGCGACCTGCTCTATAGCATCGCCGTGTCAGGCTTTATCTACCCGATCATCGGCCATTGGGCGTGGGGTCCGGACGGCTTTCTGGCGACAATGGGCAGCGCAGGCTACTTCCTGCCTTCTCTCGGCCAGAGCTTCCATGACTTCGCGGGCTCCACGGTCGTGCATACGATTGGCGGTGTCATCGCTCTTGCCGGCTCCATTGTTCTCGGCCCGAGACTCGGCCGCAGGTTCAAGCGTGACGGTGGTGGACCGATGATGCCTCATGACCTCACGATCGCTGCCTCCGGCGGTTTGTTGCTTTGGTTCGGCTGGTACGGCTTCAATCCGGGGAGCACGCTGTCCGCGATGGACTTCGAAGGTATCGGCCGCATCTCCGCCAACACCACACTGGCGGCCTGCGCTGGCGGCCTCACCGCACTATTCACCGCCTACGTGCTGAGCAGAAAGTGGGACATCAGCTTCACTGTGAACGGTTTTCTCGCGGGCCTCGTCGCCATCACCTGTCCTTGCTATTGGGTAAGTCCGACGGGCTCCATCATTCTCGGCGGCATTGCGGGCGTGGTGGTCGTCGCTGGTGTCGAGTTGCTCGAGTACCTCCGCATCGACGACCCGATCGGCGCGGTCCCGGTGCATGGTATGTGCGGTATTTGGGGAACCCTCTCACTCGGCCTTTTCGCTGTGGGCAGATACGGCACCACCGGTCCGCTCGCTCCAGATAACAGCGCTCCGCTCAAGGGCCTGTTCTACGGTGGGGGGTTCACAGTGCTGAAGGCTCAGGCCGTCGGCAGCGCCATCATCGCCATCGCGACCTTTGTCGTTTCGATGGCGGTGATGTGGGCAGTCCATGCAGCCGGCCTGCTGCGTGTATCCAGGCAGGGCGAAGAATACGGACTCGATCTGCACGAGCATGGAATCTCGGCCTACCCCGAATACGTCATCACGTCGCTCGGAACTCCGTCCGGTCTGGCCTCGGGGAACAAGTAAGACGCTTGGTGGCCTGGTCCTGGCGTCGCGTCCAGCGGCCCCACCTCGTGAGCAGCATAGTTGCATGCAAGTCAACCAACGGAGGAATGAGAGATGACGACAGTCGTTGCGATTATCAGGCCGAACCGGTTCGACGCCGTGAAAGAGGCTCTTCAGGAGGCCGGCGTTGCCGGTATGACGGTGTCTGAAGTGCGCGGACACGGCCGACAGAAGGGCCACACCGAAACGTACCGTGGCCGCGAGTATGACATGAGCCTTCTGCCCAAGCTGAAAGTGGAGATCGTTACGAAGGACGATCGTGTCGATGCCGTCGTCGATGCGATTATCGCCAATGCCGCAACCGGCTCCATCGGTGACGGCAAGATCTTCCTTTACAAAACCGAAGAGGTCATTCGCATCCGCAACCAGGACCGCGGGGAGATGGCCATTTAGCGGACGTCCTCTGGATCCAGGAAAACACGCATGCACGTGCACCCGCCGGTGGCGGAAGTTGCAAGAGGCGGGTCGGCGGCGCACGGCTCCCATTCGCACCTGCGTGATCCGGATGATGCCGTACGCGATATCAACCACCGCAACCCCTAGATTATCCCGGCAGAACGCCGCAAACTTACCTAGCCCGAAGGAGCTTTATGAGCAGCGAATACCGCAACTTTCTTGAGTTACCCTACGAAGAGCTTGAGGAGCTCAATCTCAAAGCCAAGGATCAGCGCCGGAAGCGCGTTGCCATTGACAAGCTTCAGGAAGAGCGTCTGAAGTGGCTGACGGACACGAAGGGTGTGAAGGCCGTCACCGTGCTGTTCTCGGACCTCGAAGGCCGGCTGCACATGCTCGATTACGACAAAAAGTTTTTAACGAAGAGCTTCGACAATCTCACCTTCGACGGCTCCTCGATCCGCGGCTTTACGGCACAGCGTGAGAGCGATCTCCGGCTTGGTCTGGACTGGAGCGCATTCTATTATGCTCCCGCGGATATCTTCGGCCCAGGCAAGGTACTGGTCTTCGGCGAGGTCATCGACAAGAACGGTACCCCCTATGCCGGCGATGTCCGCGGCATGCTGAAGACGTTCGCGAACGAGCAGTTCACCAAGAACGGTTACACACTGAACGCCGCGAACGAGATTGAGGGATTCCTGTTCGAAGGGGTGGATGCCGAACGCAGGTTTCACGAAACCGGAAAGTTCGAGTATGTCAACAAAGGCGGCTATTACCACTCGCTCCCCGGCGATCCGCTTCGGAAGTTCATCGATCTGACGGCGGAGGTGCAGCGCGCGATGGGCTTCGAGAACGAGAAGGACCATCCCGAGGTCGCGCCCTCGCAGTTCGAGATTAACTACAGCTATGGTGATGCAGTGGCTGCGGCCGACCAGATTCAGATCTACAAGCTGATCTGCCGCCAAGTAGCTACGCAGATGGGCATGACATCGAGTTTCCTGCCGAAGCCTGTGACGGGTGTCAACGGTTCAGGCATGCACACCAATGTCTCCGTTACAAAGGGTGGGAACAACCTCTTCTGGGACCCGGACGGAGTGGAGAAGATCTCCCCTTTTGCATGGGAGTTCGTAGACCGTATCCTGACGCACGGCAACGATATCTGCCTGCTGTTCAACGCGAGCGTGAATGCCTACCGCCGCCTTGATCCGCATTTCGAGGCGCCGAACCAGATCAAGGCTTCGGCTACCGATCGGGGTTCAATGGTGCGCATTCCTATAGGCAATGAGAAATCGGCGCGCATTGAAGTGCGTTCCGTAAGTCCAGATGCGAACCCTTACCTGGTGCTGTATACAGTCTTCAACACAGGTCTTACGGGCCAGACGGCGAAGATCGAGAATCTCCGCCAGGCCCAACGCTACCTGCCGGACAACATCTATACAGCAATTGACGACTTCCGCAATGCAACCTGGACGACGGAACTTTTGGGCGCGGATGTGAAGAACCGCTATGCTGACCTGAAGCAGGCGTCAGCCGACCGCTGCCCGCGCCTGCTCGGAACCGTGGTTAAGCCGTGCGAAATCCAGTTTCATCACGATGTGTACAACCAGCTGCTGTGGGGCCAGTTTTAGCCAAAGCAGGCCAGCGAGAGAGGCGGCCCGGGGGACAGTCGGGCCTCTCCGCGGGGTGGAGACGGGTATTGAGCGCTGCCAGGATCTGTGCGGGGTCGTTGCTGTACGCGGCTTTCGTGCGGATCGTCCCCACGGTAGCGCGACGAGCGTACCGGCTCGAGCCAGCAAGAGATGACGCAGTTTCTGCCTCTGACATTATGCGAACAGTCGTATCTGCCCTCAGTCTCATTGCAATTCAGCGTGCGGCTGCGCCTGTTGCGTGTTGACGGTCAACGAGCCGCCACTTAGTCCCGGGCTCTTAGCAGTCAGCTTGATCGGGCCAGTCTGTCTCGACGTGCGAATCACGACAAGCGCTCGTCCCTGATAGAGTTTTCGGCTATTGCCCTGATAAGAATCAGGGTCTTGTGCATCACCATTCCCTACGGCGGCGATGGTACCCGGACCACTGATTTCAAACTGAGCGTCGTTTGCTGCGTGCAGGTCGGGAAGGCCGTTTGCATCTACGGCCTCGACCGTGACGAAGGAGAGGTCTTCTCCATTCGCATTGAGTACCGTTCGATCTGCCGTGAGGCGCAGTCTGGTGGCCTGTCCCGGTGTTTTCAGCTCGGCTTTCGCAACGGCGTGACCGCCACGCAGGCCCACAACTCTCAAGGTTCCGGGCGCGTACGGAACGGAGAATACCGCCTTGAACTCTTGCGCCGGGCCGGTGGCTTTTTCGCCTATCAGCTTGTCATTGAGGAAGAGCTGAACCCTTTCCGTACCGGAGTAGACCTCCACGTCGAGATTTTTTCCCTCCTGTCCGGGCCAGCTCCAGGTAGGCAGAGTCGGGTAGGTGGCCCACATGATCGCGATAATCTTTTTGCCTTCGGGCTCGGGCAGGCGCACCGTGGCGTACACGCGGTCGCCGCCATTCCAAATGATGTCGCGATAATACGACTCGGGCTTTCGGAAGCCGGTCAGATCGAGATCGCCGCAGACGGCCGCGTGCCACGGATAGGAATGGGAGAAGATCTCCATCATGGCCTTGGCATTCGGATCGGAGTTGTTCTTGCCCATGTCTGCGAGGACGTCGTGGCCCTTGATCATTTCTGCGAACATCTGGTCGATCATCCCGGTGTTCAACATCATGCCTGAAGCTCCTTCGGCCATCTTCGCCTGCTCCGGGGTACCGTATTGCCATGCGCCGATGCCAGACTCTCCGAGATAGTCCATCGCGGTCCAGGTGAGGTCGCCGAGGACATAGGGGTTGTCGTGCGAGATCTGCCAGAGCTGAAAGACCTTGGCGGGCCAGGACTCGGTAGTCAGCATGAGGCGGTTTGGCAGTTGCTCGTGGTCCTTCTGATAGGTGGGAAGGATGTTGTAGTTGTAGCCGGTGATATCGAGTTGCGAGAAGACGGCCTGCGCAGTCGGCTTGGTGGTTGTGCCCGGGAATGCCAACGTGAGCGGGCGCGTGTTATCGAGGCCTCGGACCTGGCCGGCGAGCTCCTTACCGAGTGCAGCGCCGCGCTCGACTTCGAGCTCGGGAATTTCATTGCCGATACCCCAGATCACGACGGACGGGTGGTTGCGGTCCCTCAGCACCATTGACGAGATGTCCCGCTTCCACCATTCATCGAAATTGCTGGCGTAATCGAACTTGACCTTGTGTGTCTCCCATACATCGAAGGGTTCGTCAAGGACGAGAAGGCCGAGGCGATCGCATGCGTTGAGGAACGCCGGGGAAGGCGGGTTGTGGGCCGTGCGAACGGCGTTCATGCCGGCGGCCTTGAGCAGTTCGACGCGACGCTCCTCGGCGCGGTCGAAGGCGGCGGCCCCGAGCGGGCCGTTGTCATGGTGTACGCTGCCTCCGGTCAGCTTGATGGACTTGCCGTTGAGGAGGAGCCCGCTCTGGGCCGACCAGGTGAGGGAGCGAATGCCGAACGGAGTCGCGACCTGATCCATGATCGTCCCGGCTTTGCGAACGGTGGAGACGGCGCGGTAGAGCGTGGGCGATTCCGGCGACCAGAGCGCCGGGTTCGCGACAGAGATCTCCTGTGCGGTTTCGTCTTCCGTGCCGGGCGCGAGGGTGAGCTTGGATTGCGCGCTGCCGATCTTTCGTCCGGTCTTGTCGAGCAGCGCGGTTTCGAGTGTCACCTGAGATTCGGTAGAGGAGGCGTTGGCCACGCGAGTGCGAATGGACACTTTCGACAAGGTACTCGTCGCGCCCGGAGTCGTGACGAAGACGCCCCAATGCGCGATATGTATAGGATCGGTCACGACCACGCGAACGTGGCGATAGATGCCTGAACCGCTGTACCAGCGGCTGTTCGGCTGAGCCGAGTTGTCCACGCGCACGGCCAGCACATTGGTCCCGGTGAAATCGAGATCCGGCGTCAGGTCGAAGGCGAAGGACGTGTATCCGTACGGGTGCGTACCGAGCTTGTGGCCGTTGAGATACACGGTGGCATCGCGATAGACGCCGTCAAACTCGACGCTGACACGCTTTCCCTTCCAATCGGCCGGTGCGTGAAACGCCTTGCGATACCATCCGATGCCGCCAGGGAAGAACCCTTCGCCCGCACCGGATGGATTGTCCTTTTCAGGCTTGCTCTCGATGCTCCAATCGTGCGGCAGATCGACGGACCGCCATGATGCATCCGCATACGACCGAGCTTCTGCCCCGCTGGGGTCGCCTAGGAAGAACTTCCATCCGGCATCGGCATCGAGTTGCTGCCTCGGCGATCTGTCGCCTTGCCCGTGTACCGCCAACGGTACAAGGAATGTAAGTATTGCAGCGATCAAGACGGGGATGCGAAGCTTCGGGTGCATCAGGACCTCTTTCCAGCTCGGGATTGCATGGACTCGTGCTTTGTTGATCTCCACCAGACGAACCGATCAGGAACACTGGAAATGATTCGTCGAGTTCCGGGCTTCTGCATTCGGCAGGCACTATGTGCGGTTGCCATTTCTGGTGGATTAAACCCACCCCGCGTCGATTATGTAGCTCTGGTTCGTAATGGCTGAGCTATCGTCGGCGGCAAGAAACAGGGCCAGCCGTGCAACTTCCTCCGGTAGGACCATGCGTTTCAAAGCCTGATTGCGCAGTACCTCGGCTTTGTAAGCCTCCGTCAACCAGAGCCTTTTCTGGCGCTCGGTAAGGATTGCACCGGGCATAATGGCATTCACGCGTATGTTGTCTTTGCCGAATTCGTGTGCCAGGGTCCTCGTCATCCCGACAACGGCTGCTTTTGCGGTCACGTACACAGACTGGCTGATAGAAGGGATCACCCATCCGATGGAACTCATATTGATGATTGAACCCCTCCTTGAGGCCTGCATCGCGGGCAGAACTGCTTGCGCTGCGAAAAACTGGTGGCGGAGATTGACGGCCATCGCGAAATCCCAGAACTCCGGGGTCACATCCCCTACAGCATGCCGCGTGTCATTCCCGGCGTTATTTACGAGAACATCAACCCTGCCAGCCTGCTGGAGGATGTCTGCGAGCGTCTGACGCAGCATGTCAATATCGGTGAGGTCGCAACGATAATACGCGGGGCGGTGGCGCGATGAGCCTACTCGCTCAATGAGAAGAGCTGCGGCCTCATCCTGTATATCGAGAAAACAGACCCTTGCTCCCTGGCAGGCGAACGCATCCACAACTGCTTCGCCAATTCCGCTCGCACCGCCGGTGACGACGACCACGCGGTCGCGCAGACTTGGGTAGGTAGCGTACTGTGCTTCATTTCCCACGTAATCAAATCTCCGACGGACTCAATGAGGCTCGCGCGTGATTTGTGCTCCCCGGCAACCAACGAGACATCGAGATCGGCACCCTGGGGAGCCTGAAGCACGTATTGTACGTACATTCCCAAAATTCTGGTTGTTAACGATGAAAGGCTGATCGCGGATACGGTAAGGAGGGCCTGCAAGGCGGGGCATTTATGTCGTGGCGGTGTATGACGGTTGGGCCGCTTTGGACGCCGCCGCTCGATTCAGGCCGGACTATCTGCTTTCCGATGTCTTGGTGCCGCGGCTGAATGGGGTCGAACTTGCAATCGCGATTCGGAACATGCACCCCACTGTCAGAATTCTGCTGTTCTCAGGACAGGCAGGGATCTCAGACATATTGCTGAAGCGTCAGCCCAAGGGTACGAATTTGAACTGACTGCCAAGCCCATTTACCGACTCAAGCTGATGGCGCAGTTCCATAGCTAGCAGTAAACATCAGGCGATCGCATTTCAATGATTTTGCGCGGGGCTACCTCCAGCGACGGTCGTCGGGGCTGCCTGTGGCTTTTGTTCCCATCGCAAGGAGGAGCGCCTTAAACTCCAGCAGAGTCTGCGTTTCTTTGCCATCCCTGGGCAGAAATTCGAGCCCGTATGCGTAATCTCGCCGATTCCTCACAACCGCCCGGACCCTCAGAGGCCCCCGATTGAACGGCGGGGTGAACTCAAGCTGAACATCAGTGTCGATAGCCAACTCGATCCCCGCAAAGATGGCGACCCCGTCCTCGCTCACATCTTTAAAACGTGCGCTTACGAGCTGAACCTTGTCCGGTGCTCCGATAACGAGGCAGACTGGGATATCGAGCCTCAGTCGCTGCCATCGGCGGACCGCCTCGTCCTCTGCTACCAACCGAATCTGGTTAGTCATACGGAGAAGCATAGTCCGAAGTGCAGTGGCCTCAAAGTTACGAAAGTAGGAGGCTGCTCACCACGCCGATTCTGTCAGAGCCGATCCGTCGTACTGAAGTAGTTAGAAGCGACCAACACGGCAATCCCGGGTGCACGGCCTCCCGTGCGGCCGACATCCTCTACCCACCTTTCTTACTGCTGGAACTGTGGCGGCGGAAGCAGCCCCCGCTGGACCGACCGGACCGTTCACTACAACACCGACAATCTGGGCTCCCCTCGCCAGTTGCTCGACAGGGTCGGCAAGTCCTGGACAGGCTGAGGCCTGGAACTATGCGCCTCTCGATGCCCCGGATCTTTGTCGCACCCACATGCAGGCCATCTTCCTACAACTTTGCTGGAATGGATTTCTTCTCCGGCGCAAGCTCGTAACATTCAAAAGAGCAATTATTACGCATAACACTACGAAATTTCCTCTTAGCACCTTATAGGAATTTTCTGCTCTTCGCTTCCCCTGCACAATCAACTCACTTAACCGGCAGACTCTTGAAGTAATCGGACTCGCGCAGAACAGAGCGCAGTAAGAAGTACACACTTTGGGAGATGTGGTTCTGAATACATGCACACTCGAAGGGCTATGTCATGCGTCTACTAAAAGTAACGACGACAGCACTTGCGTTTGCTACTGTCGTTCTCTCCGGCAAGTGCGCGCACGCTCAGGCAAACGTAAAAGAGAGCACGGTTAACTACATCTACGTCGATGCGGCGAATGGGAACAATAGCAACTCCGGCGATCAGAGCGCCCCGCTTCGCACCGTGCAGGCGGCCCTCAATAAGGCCGATGCCCTCAACCATAAGGGCCAGGGAAGCCGGGTCGAGATCCTGCCCGGTACTTACCGCGAGTTCCCCACACTGGGGCCCTCCACAGGACGCACCTCCGCTCCCATCACCATCGAGGCCGTGACTCCGGGCACCGCCACCCTCGACGGCTCCGACGTGTACACCAACTGGACTGACGAGGGTAATGAGACAATCTACGATCACCCCTGGTCGTATAAGTTCGGGCAGTGCCGTTTGCCTTCTGGCTGGCCCACCGGCATTCAGCCCATCGTATTCCGCCGCGAGCTCGTCAGCGTCAATGGCGTTCTGATGAACCAGGTGCTCTCGACCGCTGATCTCCTTCCAGGCACCTTCCTGGTGGATGAGTCGGCAGGCCGGCTGCGCCTTGCCCCACCGGCCGGTGTGGATATGAGCACCGCCAAAATCGAAGTAGGCACCCGGCCGAGGTCGCTGCTCATCTCCGGCCGCACCAATGTCGTGCTTCGCGGGCTGCAGCTCGAGCACGCCGCCTCCTGCCTCCTCGATACCAGCGCCTTCGTCTGGAACTCCCACGAGGTGCTTATTGATCACGTCACCGCGAACAACAACGCCTGGAATGGGCTCGGCATCGCGAATGGCACCAACATCACTATCCAGAACTCCACCGGCAGCTATAACGGCGGCCTGGGTATCAGCATCTCGCACATGAAGTATGTCCTGCTCACCAACTCGGAAGCGGACTACAACAACTGGCGGGGCGTCCAGGGCGCTTTCTACGACTGGGGCATGGGCGGCATCAAGTTCTGGCAGACCCACGACGCCACTGTCTCCAACGTCTACACCCTAAACAACCATGCACAGGGACTCTGGTTCGACACCGACAACCGTGATATCACTGTCAGCCACTCGGTCATGTCAGGAAACCTGCTCGCGAACCTCCAGGTAGAGCTCAACGCCGGGCCCATCAGCATGGACGATAGTGTTCTCTGCTACGGCGGCATCGGCGTCAACCTCAACAGCTCGGCGAACTTCACGTTGACCAACTCCAAGCTCTTCAACAACGGCGGCGGACCGACAGTGCTTGGTAATATCCAGGGCGAGTTCTATGTCGCGGGTCCCAACGATGGCAGGCACTTCACTGATTTTGAGACGCACGAGTACCACAACGTTACGCCAGCCGATGTGACAATGACCGGGAACATCATCGAGAACTGGAGCTACAACAACCAGAACGCCCTCGGCACTTACGTCAGCGGTTCTGCATGGAGCCACTATCTGAAGACCCTGATCTCGGATAATAACGAGTGGTATGACCCCAACCGCACTGATTCGATCCTGCTCTCGGGTGGAAAGCGGCAGACCTTCGCGAATTGGCAGTCCTCCACCGGGCTCGATCAGCACTCGGTCTGGTCGGAACCGAAGTACTCCCCGGTGCAACAGCGGCCCTGCACCGCACCTCGGAATGTTGCAAATGTAGCAACTGCGGCTCCGAATGCAGACTTCGGCGTCTACACCGACAAGAGCAAGTACACCGCATCGAATGGCATGGTTTCCATCAAGGTTGTTGGTAAATCGTTCCAGGGGGGGAACATCTCTATGATTCTCCAGGGACTGCCGCAGGGCGCAAGCTACTCGCTCTCTGCAGCGCAGAGCTTCCCCACCAAGGTCTCCACCAACAGCATGCAAACGCTCACCATCACTCCGGGAGCAAAGGCCAGCAAAGGCGTTGCGATCCCGGTTACCCTCGTTGCCTCACAGAACGGGCGCGTGCACACGGTCACCTTCTCGGTCACTCCCTAGTCCGCGTTCGCAACCCGCAGATGGCAGCAGGCTCCTCGGAAGAAGCGCTGGAGCTTGAAAGGCGAGGCCGATCGGCCTCGCCTTTCTGTTTGCGCTCACATTCGATCCGGAACTCAAAAAGGACCGCCGTAACCCAGCAGCGTCTCCAAGCCATTCCCGGTCCAGGTTTCCTCGGGCTTGTCTTCGATGAGCCTGCGGAAGAGCAGGTGTGCTACCTTCGATTCCGCTTGCTGCAGTCGGAGGGCTGGCGGCAGAAGAGCCTGGAGCTCGTTGGGGATAATGTTGGTCAGAAGCTCCTGCGCTGTGGCACGCGCCCGCGGGTCCGAAGGAGTGTTCGTCAACTCCAACTGACCTCCCTGGGTAGAGTAGTCGTAAAACTCAAGCTGGATCGTCTCCGGGTTGATGGTGCTGGTCAGCTTGTTCCATTCCGCGTAGAGTCCCAGTTTGTATTCCTGCGTGCGCAATCCGAGTACGTGCGTGGGTGAGTTGTTGAAGTTGAAGTAGCTGGGCGCGATCTCGTCCGTTGCCTGCAGCACATATGGGCGCCCGGGTGCCCGGCGGCTCCTCAGCATCCCGATGAGATCGTGGCGGCCACCGTAGATCCTGTGTAGCTCTGGGGTCATCCAAGCATTCGTTCCCTTGGCTCCGAGACTTGCGAACAAGGGGAGCATATCCACTGACGAGGTGAGCCCTGTGCGGATCGCCTCAACGTCATTCGTAAATCGCTCACTCGGATCGACAACGATCAGCGGGATATGAAACGCCTCTTCGTATACCGTACCGAGCTTGCCCTGGGGCATCCCGTGAGCGCCGGAGTAGTCGCCGTGATCGGAGGTAAAGATGATGACGGTGTTTTCCACGACGCTTTTCGGCAGCGTATCAAGCTTGTCGAGAATGCGGCCGATCTGTACGTCTACGATCTCCATGATCTGGGTGTAACTATCCATGCCCCGCTGCCAGTAGCTGAAGGGCGCCTTGATCACTCCGAAGCTTTCCTGCGGTCCCTCGTACCGATCAATGCTAAAGGTGGTCTGGTTCGCATCCTCCGTCACGCCACCCCACACCAGCTCCTGGAACTCCTTGATGAAAAATTGTGTGGTGGGCTTTCCCTGTGCCTGCCATTCGCTTTTCCTCTCCCAGTTCGGCGGCAACTGCCCATAGCCATAGTCCGGCGGAGACTTGAGCGCGTTCTCACTCCACGGAACATCTGGCCCGTTCCCGGGGTAACGCTTCATCTGTTTCAAAGGAGAGGCCGCCGTTTGATTGTCAAACTCATCGTTGACCGTCTTGAATTCTGTACCGGCGGGGAAGAATTCACGGTCGTGAGGATTGATGAGCGACACTGTGAGACAAAATGGCTTACTGGTGCTGCGAACCTCATCAAGCACTTTCATTGCGGCATCTACCGTGTCGGCGTCGTTGTGATAGATGTACTTGACCTGATGCCCGTTCTTGTCGACATAGACCGCCTCGTCTCCATAGGTTCCCTGCAGGTTGCTGCCTGTGGGATCGGGGTAGAGCCTATAGTCAAAGCCGTACTTATTCAGGCCGTCCCGGTCCTTATCGGGCACTGAAACGTGCCACTTCCCGCAGTAAGGCGTGTTATAGCCCAGGTCGCGGAGCAGCTTGCCGTACGTTGGAAAAGCTGAGTTCAAGGCCGGCATGATTTTGTCAGCCGCCGAAGGCGTTTCTGTCGGTTGCGCCAGCAACGTGGTGAGTACCCAGCTCTGCTGTGAATACAAACCGCTGATCAGTGTGCCGCGAGCCGGCGTGCACGCGTTTGCGGCGGTGTAGTGGCCGCCAAACTTCACGCCACGCTTCCACAGTGAATGGAGGTTCGGCATGAACTTGCGCAGAAAGCCATCCGCGTCGGCCACGCCTTTCGGAAACACCGAGGGAAATCGAAGCTCATCGACAAGGATGAAAAGAATATTGGGCTGAGGACCGCGTACGGCGTGCGTGGACTGCGCCAGGAGCTTGCCGACTCCGGAACTTGAAAAAAGCGTGGCGCCATACGCGGCACCTGCGGTCTTGAGGAAATCTCTGCGTCTCATCTCGTGTTCCCACCTTTCGCATCACCCTGATTTGTGAGGCTTGCTGCCGTTCCCGGGGGAACTGGAGGCCAGCCCCTCCGCGGGTGAGCGCAGACCGATACTGCAGAGCGGCAGAAACTTTCGCTTACATTGTCTGCTCAGCGCGTATCGCAGCCGCCGGGCGCGGAAATGCCGCACTCGGCGCGGCAAGAAGGAGCGCGGTTTCGCTGAAATGGGGGGGACCCGTTACGTGCACGGAGGGAGGAGCCGGCGAGATCCCCGTCACCCGGTCAGTTGCCACCCAGGTCGAAGGATTGAGGAAAGCAGCGCCGTACCCAAGAACACCCCGTATGCCGCACACGTTCAGGTTTGTTGAACCGCGCTCAACAACCACTTGCCGCGCTGACACGAGAAACATTTGCAGCGACAGAAGCGAGCTAGAACCTAGGATTTGAGTGCCAAGCCAGCACCCAGGATTTGGCATCCTCCCGTGAGGATGGGGCACAGCCCACTGCCTGATTTCGATCCGATAGGCGGATAATCCATGGGACAGAGAGAGCACGAAACTCCCCGATAAAGAAAGAAGAGCGAATGGCTCCGGAAGCATGGACGCTGGTTTCCCCGGACGCGACGAGCGAGATACTGCTCATACACACCGTCATCTGCGGAATGGGGATTGGTGTTTCGGTAATTCTGCTTCGCGCATTACTGTCCTTACGGCGCAGCGGCGAAGCCCTGCCCGGACTCGGCATCATGATCTGGACCATGTTGATCACCGAGCTGCTTCGTGCAGGCTGGCTCGGATTCCAATGGTTTTCCAGGCCTGCGCCCCCCCTGTTGGATGTGCTCGCGTTCATTACGGGATTCATCGTCCTAGCCGGTGTACCGGTCATCGTTTCAGCAAAATACCTGCCCAAGGAAGGTGCGAGCAGCGTAGCGCCGCAACCGTGGGTGTGGTTGCAGCGTGCCATGGTTCTGACTGCGGTGATTGGCTTCGCGGTACTGCTGGGTGCCATCCGCTTGCGGTTGCGAACCGCGGTATTCCTCGGGCCGGCGGCGGCTTATATTCTGACCGCGATTTTCCTGCTGAGCCGCATCTTCTTCTACCGTCACTTACAGGTAAGGCGCCGGCCGCTGCTGCTGTTCGTCATCTTCATGGTCTCGGGGTTGTCCGTCCTGGCAGGCGTTGGCCTGTTCACCATCGTGTCGGGCGTGAGAATTCGCCAGTCACTGTCGCTCACCTCGCTGAATGGTGCCGGGCTTGTGCTGGTGCTTTGCGGCATTGTTTTCCTGTTTGCCAATGTGCGTCTGGCGGATGTGATCGTAAAGCGTGCGATGCATACCGTGGCCTGGACCTGTGCCAGTCTGCTCACATGGCTGGCTATCATGCAAATAGGTGGCCTCAGCCTTGGGGTTCATCGCACCGCGCAGGAGCTTTTATGCCTGCTTCTGGTGTGCACCGTTCTCCTGCTTGCCCCGCAGGCAAAGCGGGGTCTGGACCGGTGGGTGGACCAGTGGGTTTTCGACCAACCGGACCTCCAGGCAGCGGTCTCGGCGCTCTGGGGAAAACTCCTGGAAATAGAGAACCAGGACCAGGAGCAGGCGTTTCTTCTCACCGAAAACTACCTCCAGCACATCCTGGAGCTTTCCGCAGTGCGCGTGGTGCCCCTTAACAACTTCACCTCGGTTGACCTCATACATACCAGGCCTGGCGCGCATTTCATCTCACAATCCAGCGCGATTGCACATGTCCTCAGCCCACCTGCGAACATTGTCATCCCCTTGTTTGTGGACGGGAGCGCCGAACATCTGATTGCTCTTAGCCAGGGCGTGGTACGGCCCCCATTAACTGCCTGGGAGATAGGCTTCCTGGAGCGTATCGCAGGCAGGCTGCAGATCTGGTTAGGTATGCGGGCAGCCTCAGATCGCGCTCGACATGAAGCGTCCCTGCAGGAGGAACTCGCCAGCGCGGAACTCCGGGCGCTTCGCGCACAGGTCAACCCCCACTTTCTGTTCAATTCTTTAAACACCATTGCGGACCTCGCGGTGATCGCACCCAGCCAGGCGGAGGAGATGACAGTTCGTCTTTCTTCCGTGTTCCGCTACGTACTGGTAAACACCGACAGGCATTTCACGCCTTTGGAGAAAGAAATAGAGTTCGCTCGCAGTTACTTGCAGATTGAGCAGACAAGATTTGGTGAACGGCTCACGGTTGAATTTGATATAGACAGTGCGACACTGGACGAGGAAGTCCCGACTCTGCTGTTGCAGCCACTCATCGAGAATGCGCTTAAGCACGGCATTGCACCCCGGCGGGAAGGTGGCACACTCACCATCTGCTCGAGGAAGACCGGCGAAAGCATCTTTCTTTCCGTTACCGACGATGGTGTGGGCTTGCAGCATCGGGTTGCGCCAAGTGAGCGCAGCACACGCGTGGGTGTCGAAAACGTGATCAATCGGCTGAAAACTGCGTATGGCGGGCGGGCCTCATTCACTTTGCGACGACGGGAACAGGGTGGAACGGAAGCGCTGATTGTGATTCGGAAAGGTCAGAGCGTATGAAGGTGTTTCTGGTGGACGATGAGGCCGCCGCACGGCGCAGACTTGCGCGAATGCTTGCGGCATACGGCGATGTGGAAATCATTGGCGAAGCACAGGAAGGCTTGGAAGCTCTGCGTCTCATTCAGGCCTTAAAGCCGGATGTAATTTTTCTCGACATACAGATGCCTGAGTTGGATGGCTTTGGGGTGATTCGAGCCATGGCAGGATTCGACCCCATGCCGTTGTTCGTCTTCGCGACCAGTTTCGATCAGCATGCCTTAGCCGCATTCGAAGCGAATGCGATTGCGTACCTCCTGAAGCCGATCGAACCGGCACGCCTGGAAGCAGCTTTAGAGCGGGTCAGACGCCTGCTCACCTCAGACGTAGAACGCGCGCACGAGGAAGAACGCGTGCAGGCAGCGGCAGGTTTGGTAAAGCGGCTGCATCGTGTGGTGTGCCGCAAAGGGCAGAGCGTTTTGCTTCTGGACCCCCAGGAGATCCTGTGGTTCTACATGGATGGCGGCATTGTGCGCGCTAAGACGCAGTCTGAGACTTACTGGGTGAACTATCAATTGGCACAGCTAGAGGAGGCATTAGATACTGAGATATTCTTCCGCGCGCGCCGCGAAGTGCTGCTGAACCTGCACAAGGTGCAGTCGATCAAGCCATATGACCGCAGCACGTTCGTGTTGACCATGTCAGATACCGCCCATACCGAGCTTCTGGTGAGTGAGCGGCAAGCGAAAGAGTTGCGGCAACGGCTGCCGGGGCTTTGATCGGCTGCAGTAGCGCCCTGGCGGCCCTCTGCTTCGCGGAGACCGAAGCGGCCTATGGCGTGGACGAGATGAATCACAGAGTTACGTAATCGCAAAACAAAAGGGGCGCCGTGAAAGGCGCCACTCTGATGAGCACTCTGCCCCTGTTAAAAGCCGTGTCTGCGCTTGTTTCGGCGCAGTAATATCCGGTATCGACGCGAGTATTAATCTTGTGTTGGCTTCCTGCTGCCCAGGGTGCTTGCTGGTGGTCTCGAGAAATCCATCCGGCCGTCCTGGTGGATCCAGGCATGGGCTGGGAACATCTCGAAAGACTCATTCGCACAGATTGCCCTGATCCGTCTTCCTGAAACATGCCCTGCTGGATTCACCTGACGCCGGGGGCACCTTCCACGATCGGTAGCAGAAGAGCGGACGGGTGCGCACGGTCGTGGTAGATGGTGTTCGTTGCCGGGACAGGGGTGGTGTCTGTCTTCATATCTTTTCCGCTGTTCAGATTGCGATCGAAGCGCGGGAAGTTGCTGCTGCTGATCTCTACCCGTATTCTGTGGCCTTTCTGAAAGACATTGCTCGTTGACCAGAGATCGATGCCGAACTTATATACCTGGCCGGGCACAAGCGGCTCCGGCTTCGCCTGGGAGTCCCTGTAGCGTGCCCGCACGATGCCCTCCGTCAGGTTCTGGGCGAACCCATTGGGCCATACGTCGACGAGCTTCGCCGTGAAGTCGGTATCAACCGCGGAGGACTTGGCGAAGAGTTCCACTGTGACCGGGCCTGTCACTTCCGTATCGTGTGCAAGAGGCGGGGTGGAGAAGGACAATACATCCGGTCGATCTTCTACGGCGCGCTGGTCCTTCGGTCCCGGGGCGAGGTGCTCGCTATCACAGCACAACGGACCGCCGGTAGTGGGGACCGGGTGCAGCGGATCATACGCATAGCTTTCAGAGGATTCGTTCCCCGGAATCTCAGTAGAAAGCATCCCGGCATCCGGATGGCCGGCCACCTTCCCTCCGGCGTGCAGGTAGTATCGGAGCGTGTGCGCACGGGCCAGGGGCCACGCGTCCTCATCCCGCCATTGGTTTATGCCCATAACGAATATTCGGACCGGTTTGGTGGAAGCGTATTCGTTCTCTGCTCCCTGGAACAGGTACTGATACCAATGGAGTGTCACGGTATCTTCGTCATAATCCGCAGCCGCGGGCCCGAAGTCCACATCCCCGATCTTCCGGCCGGAGCCTGCGTGACCTCCAATCGCGACCAGCAGATGCTGTTTCTGTCGGGCATCCGGATTACCAGCCTGTGCTCGCAATCCCTGGTAATTCCGCAAGGAGCCGCCCTGGAAGATGTCGTACCATGCAGCAACGGTAAGCGCCGGTACCTGGATGTCGTTGTAATGCCCTTCGATCAACCATTGGCGCCAGTAGTCATCGAAATCCGGGTGCGAAAGCCAGTCGAGGAAATAGCTCGCGATCTGCTTCTTCAGATCGCTCCTGTTTGGAAAATCGAAATTGAAGAGCGGGTAATCTTCTAACGGCAAGGTGGAGGCACCGACCATCGCGTTAGTCGATGTGCGCACGAGCCGGTCCAGAGTGTCTTGCGCCAGGCCCGATGTCCAGGACTCGTTAAACCACTGCTCGAAAGCGCCTCCCTGGTAGGTCCAGCCGTTGTGATAGTTGCTCGCAGTCACGACTGGGCAAATCCCGGCCAGATGGGGCGGATGAGTAAGGGCTGCGAGCATCTGTGTCGCACCGACGTACGAGCCGCCGAACATCCCGACTTTGCCGTTCGATTGCGGCAGGCCCGCTGCCCATTCCACCGTGTCGTAGCCGTCGTTGGATTCGTACTTGAAGGGGTACCATTCCCCCTCGGAGCTGTAGCGCCCGCGTACATCCTGAACGACAACAATGAAGCCCTCCGCTGCTGCACGGAGGTCGAAATCGATGCGGGCCTGCTTGTTATAGGGTGTGCGCTGCAGCAGGACCGGGAAGGTTCCCTCGTCTGCGGGCCGGTAGACATCCGCGTTCAAAACGACACCATCCCGCATCCTCGCGGTGACGTTGCGTTCCACGGTGACCCTATAGGGGGGCTGAGAGTAGGCCGTGAGCGGGGCGATGATGCAAAGCAGGATCGTAAGCGAAAAAGCGCGCACTCTCATCCGAGATCCTCTCTAGCAAACAAAAAAACGCGAGCTGATGCGAAGTGTAGCAGCAGCTCGCGCGGGAGGCCCGTGCACGGGTGTTGTGCTCCCAAACCACAATCAGAAGGTAAGCCGGACAGCAAACTCCAGTTGCCGCGGTTGCCCGCCGATCGCCTCAGAGGTGATCACCCCTGCGTTTGAGGAGACGGTGCAGTCGATACAGCCGTTAGGCTGACCGGGGTTGATGTGATTGAACACGTTGTAGGCGTTGAAGCGGAACTGTGCGTTTATGGATTCCCGGATTTGAAATGCCTTGTAAATCGAAGCATCGGTATTGAAGAATCCAGGGCCGAAGAAATTATTCCTGCCGACGTCTCCGAATTGCGCGATCCCCGGGCGGGAGAAGGGCCCGGATACTGCGCCATTGAAAGCCATGGTCGGCACTGGATTGAAATACCGCACGGTGTGCGTGGTAGTGTCGAACGACCCGGCCGACATGGGGAAGCTGGCACCGCGCTGAAAGTTAGGACGGCAGGGTCCGTTGTCTATATCCGACGAACAACTGTTGTACGAGGGAGTAAACGGAAGCCCACTCGACCAGTTCAGATTCGCGTTGAGCTGATAACCGCCGATGATTGCATTCAGCCACCCCGGAGAGTTTCCGCCCAGCTTCTGCCCGCGACCTACTGGCAGCAGGTAGTTCCCGAACACCGTCAATACATTCTCCCGCAGGTCGTCGTTGCGCCCGTAGACAGCCTTCTTGTCCACGGTGAAGTAGTCCTGCCCATAGTCAAAGGCTCGCTGCCACGCGTAATTCGCTGTGAGCTGAAGCCCATTCGTAAGGCGCTTCTCCGCGGAAAGTTGGAGGGCATTGTAATGGTTGTCGGCCAAAAGCCCGTAATACTGAATGGCCTGGGTCCAACCGTAGGTTGAGTAATAGCGCTTACGGAGATTGGAGTTGTTGCCGATTGTGCCAGGCCGCGGGTCAAAGGTGATTCCGTTCAGAGATTCCGCGATCTCATTTGGAAGCACCTGCGCGTCGTCCTCCGTGTAGACGTGGGTCCCCTTGTTCCCCACATACGCAAGGCTGAAGGACACCGATGGCGTTACCTGCTGCTGCACGGTAAGGTTCCACGCATCCACTGTCACGAGCTTTGTGCGCTGTGGACGCGCGTTTGCGCCAACACCGTCAGGCAAGGGCAGGTTTCCGTCGGCAGGCACGGTGGGAAAGGTCGGCATCGGAGGTCCCTGGCTAAGCGCGAAAACCGAACTTGTCGGGGAGGGCTGTTCGAGATCCTGGTTCACGAGCACGGGGAGGTTCTGCGTTGCAATATGACCGAAGTTCGCGCCGAATATACCCATATCGTACGCACGGCCATATCCGGCGCGGATCACGGTCGTGGGCCTTACCTGATAGCTCACACCAAGGCGCGGAGCAAAGGCAGTGAAGTTCTTTTGTATGCCCATGTTCGTGCCATAGCGGCCATATCCGGCAACCTGCATATCTCCGGTGTTGAGGTTCAGGAGCGAGCCATGTCCTTTCCCATTGACTGCCTCAGGGAAGTAGATATCCCAGCGCAGGCCGTAGTTCAGGGTCAGGTTCGGCCGTATGCGCCAGGTATCCTGCCCATAGAAGAACGTGCGCTTCTGAAACTCCTTTGCATTGTTCACTGCCTGCAGGGAGCGCGTGAAACTGGTCACATTCCCCAGCATCATCGTGGCCAGTCCTAAACCTCCGGGGACGGAGGCGGCTGGATTCGATGTGGGGCCGGCTGAGATGTTGATCACCGCGGAGTCGTTCGGGACACGGAGATTGCGCGCATATCGCAAATCCGCGCCAGCCTTGACGGAGTGATTGCCGAACAGCTTGGTCCAGTTATTTACGATCTGTGTCTGGTCTTCGGTCTCATCCAGCGGGCAGTTACAGCGGTTCACATTCACGTTTGAGCCGAAGTTCGAGACGCCATCCACAAAGAATCCTGGAGCGCCTTGCGTGGCCAGAGTTCCCAGGTTCAGGCCGGGGATGCCTACGCTCGTCGAGAACGATTGGCTGGTATCGTACTTCTGGGTGAGGATGTGATAGCGCAGATAGCCGATCCGGAAATCGGTGAAGAGCTTGGAGTTGACAGCGATATCTCCGCCCCCGGCGAAGTTTTGATTCCTTCCCTGCGAGGTGCCGCCGTAGCCTCCGTTACCCAGCCCGGGTCCTCCCAGAGCTCCGAACGCAACCGGACCGAAAACCCGGTCAGAGAAGTAGCTGTAGCGCCCGAATGCATGGAAGCCAGGCGTGATCTGGCCGTCGATGCGGACGTCGAATTGATTGTTATTGAATGAACCTGTACCGGATGCAGTGAAGTTATTCACGGTACCGGAAGCAGTAGGCGCCGGGAACAACTTAAGCAGGTTCAGGCCTGTCTGGGACAGATAGGAACGTGGAATGAAGTTTCCGGGAAACGGCGTGATTGCCAGCGGATTGGAAGTGTTATACAGCTGCCGGTTTGAGGCCAGGTATTCCGAAAAATCGCAACCCGGCCCGGAGAGACACGAGCTCTGCACAAGTGCTGTTGGCACAGTGGCCTGTACCGCTTCCCCGAACTTTTGCCTCAGACCCTGGTAGTCGGCGAAGAAGAACAGCCTGTCCCGCTTGATGGGGCCGCCCAGTGAGCCGCCAAACTGGTTGAAAAGCCCGGACGGGATATAAAGCCCGGTAAGTGCGTTGGGCGCGAACTCGGAGAACGGATCCCGAGCCTGCTGTGCAGGGCTATGGCGGAACTCAAAGGCGGAGCCGTGGAAGCCATTGCTCCCTGACTTGGTCTGCACCGTGATGACCGCGGTCGTCGCCTTTCCGAACTCGGCATCGTAGTTCTGCGTGTCAATCTTGCTCTCGGAGATGGCATCGAGAGGAGGATTGATCACGATGCTGCCCAGAAGCGGATCCTGGTCGTCCGTGCCATCCAGCTCGTAGCCCGTTCCGGAAAAATTCTGGCCATTGATGTTGATCGTCTGGCTGCCCTGCGGGTTCTCATCGACGGGATTGCCCCAGCCCATCGCCTGCGCCCCCGGTATCAGCAATTGAAAACTGGTGAAGTTCCGGCCGAGGACCGGAAGATCTTCAATCGTCTTCTGATTCAACACCATGGCCACATCCGCGCGGTCAGTCTGGAGCTGGGGCGGCAAATCGTTTACCTGAATGACCTGCGCGCTCGTACCTACCTGGAGACGGAAATCCACCTTTGGCGACGTGTCGGCGGCAACCTGCACTCCCTTTTGCAGAGCATCCGTGAAGCCCGGTGATTTCACTTCGATGGTGTACGGATCCGGAATCAGGTGCTGTACCGAATAGAGGCCATCCCCATTCGTCTGCACGGTCGTGGACGTACCTTTCGCAATATCGGTCACGGTCACGTTTGCGTTCGGGATCACTGCGCCGGCAGTGTCCGTCACTGTTCCATAGATCGACCCGTAAATCGCCTGTGCCCAGGATGGAGCCGATGCGAGCACGAGGCCTGTGCAAAGCAGCGCCTTGCAGACCTGAGCGCCCGGGGTAGATTTGCCCATCTGAATGCCTCCAATGCATGTCCGGCAGCGTTCGCAGCGTAGGAGATGCTAATTTGCGGTCCCGCGAAGCGCTTTTCTGCCAGCGTCGGAAAGATTACGCAGGTTATCGTATGTTTGTCAATGAACATCCCATTTCATGGGTGATTGATGAGAACGAAGCCTGTGACACCTGGACGAGCAATCGGGGATACTCTTGGAGTGAAAGCGAAGCCCGCAAAGCCTGCCTACCCTACTCCGGCCCTGGAGAAGGGACTGGACATCCTCGAACTTCTGGCGAAAGAGCCGGAAGGTCTGACAAAATCGGAGATTGCGCGAAGGCTCAACCGGACGTTCTCCGAGATATTCAGAATGCTGGTATGCCTGGAGGACCGGGGCTACATCTCGCAGGCGGATGGGAACGAAAGGGTCCTGCTTACCCTCAAGCTCTTCCGGCTCGGGCAGGAGCATCCACCCACCCAGCGTCTCATCACCAAAGCGCTGCCGATCATGCGCGATGCTGTCAGGAGCATGATGCAGTCCTGCCACCTGGCTGTCGTGGATGATGGGCAAGTCGTGATCCTGGCGCAGGTGGACTCGCCGACTAGCCAGGGCTTCTACGTGAGAACGGGCTCCACAGTGGACCTGATGCAGGCAGCTTCAGGGCACGTCGTTCTCGCGTTCCAGCCACCGGACGCCCGCATGCACGCCGTTGAGCGATGGCGCGAACGCACCCGAAGCAAACCCTCGCCAGATCTGCAAGAGCACCTGAAGCGGATACTGGAAGCTGGGTTCGAGGAGCGGCCCAGCTATGAGGTCGAGGGAATCATCAACATCAGCTTCCCCGTCTTCGGATACCAAGGTGACGCACTTGCGGCCCTTACGGTTCCTTACATCAAACGGACCGATCACTCGACCTCGACACAGGTGGTGCGCAAGCACCTGCGGCATGCAACAGAACTGCTCACGAGAACGATCGGGGGAGTCTTCCCTGGCCGCGAGAGCGGCAGAGCCGCTCCCGCAAAATCGAAGAATTTGGCACCGGAGCTTCAATCAAACTCGATGCGGAACGAGTAGGCGTACTTACCGCTTGGTTCGTGGGGAAGACGCAGATGAAGTCCATCCTCCTTCTGCTCCCACGCAATCTTCTCGCTGGCTCCCAGAAGAGAAACCTGGCGGATCTTATCTGCGCCCAGGTATGCAGGGCTCAAGGAGGTAATCGTCACCTCGCCGGATTGCGGCCAGCCTAGCTCAATGGCATAGAGAGTACGACCGTGCGTGGTGAAGCGAAAATCCTGGGGCGTGTAGGCCTGTTCGGATTCGTGGAATGCGCCTCCGGTGATCTTCGTAGGGCCTTCGCCAAAGAGCTTCCACGGGCGCGTGCCGTAGATCGCCTCCCCGTTCACCTTGAGCCAGGACCCCACCTCGAGCAGCGTTTCCTGCGCCTTCTCCGGAATGGTCCCATCTGGTCGTGGGCCGATGTTCAGCAGGAGGTTTCCGTTCTTGCTCACGATATCAGCCAGCTGGTGAACGATCGTCTCGGGAGTCTTGAACGTGTCCTGGGCCAGATATCCCCAGGAGCCATTGCTCAGCGAAGTATCCGTTTGCCAGTGCTGCGCTCGTATATCGGTCAGTTGGCCGCGTTCGATATCGAGTGTTCCCGCGCCGTCGCGAAAATCCTGTTCTTTGTAATCGATGATCGTGGCTGTACCGCGCTTCGCACCCTCGTTGTAATAGAAGGCCGCGAAGCGTGCAACATGGTTGCGGAAAGTTGGGTGTCCGATCCACCAGTCGAAGTACATGAGGTCCGGATGGTACTTCTCCACAATTTCTGCTGCGCGCGCAAGCCAGTCATCAAGGTATGCACCGGAAACATACGTCCAGTCCTGCGCCAGATCCATAGGACCGTTGTCGGCGACGTTCCGGTGTGCAGGGCCATAGAAGCTCGCGTATTTCGGATCGTTCACGTCCGAGGTGAAGGTGCGGCCGCCGTCGAAGAACCAATCATGTTCGGCCCGATGTGAGGATGCGCCAAAGTGCAGTCCTTCTGCGCGGACCGCGGAGGCGAGATCTCCAATCAGGTCCCGTTTCGGGCCCATTTTCCCTGCGCACCAGTCGGTTAAATCCGAGTTGTACATGGCGAATCCGTCGTGGTGCTCGGCCACCGGCACCACATACCGCGCGCCTGCATCTTTAAACAGCCGCGCCCATGCCGCAGGATCGAAATGCTCGGCCTTGAACATAGGAATGAAGTCTTTGTACCCAAACTTGTCCTGCGTGCCATAGGTCGCGACGTGGTGCGCGTAGTCCTTCATGTTCTGCTGATACATGTTGCGGGAATACCATTCGCTGGCATAGGCCGGTACCGAGTACAGCCCCCAGTGAATGAAAATCCCGAACTTCGCATCCTGATACCAGACCGGCTGCTTGTATTGGGCGAGGGACTCCCAGTCCGGGCGAAAGGGTCCCTTCTGCGCACCATCGTCTACCGCATGAACGAGCGCAGTGCGTTGCGCATCGTATTTTTGGACCGACTCCCGCCATTGCCGGTCAATCTCTTCCTCGCTCAGGCGCCCGGCTGTAGGGGCATCAGGAGAAGCTGCCTGACCCACCAGGGCATACGTGGGGAACAACGCTGTGAACACCGCTAATCCGGCAAATATTGCGAAGCGACTTCCTGAACCGAGCACAAACCCTCCCTCGTAGCCGCCCGAACAATAGCGCAGACGGATTCTGAATGGAAATGTATATTCACAGATGAAATTACGCCACCTCAGGCGAGCATCGACCGATCCACATCGTGCCTCGGAGGGTTGCGTGCCCACGATTTGATGAGTTCCCCTGACGAGTATTCCGTTCTGTCATCCGCGACGAGGATGGCCCGCTGATGTGCACGTCAGTGGTCGAGCCCGTCAGACGGGTTGCGCCGGCAGAGCGAAAACCTTGCAGGTTCCAGGGCAGGGGTGAAATCCTGGGCGCTCCCTGTTCTGCTCTTTCCCCTGATCTCGACTTGTGCTTTTACAAGCGCCCCAGATTCCCAGGCCTATTCAGGAGCATACGTTTGTGCTCACGCGCCCTCCTCAGCAGATTCCAAGCGGCACCGTGGTGGATGGACCGATCTTTGGCAACGGCGATTCGGGGTAGCGATCGGTGGCGATCCTGAAGAACAGAAGTTCTTCTTCGGCAAGAACGATTTCTGGAGCAAACAGGCCCAGCCGCTCGCAGTAGGCGGTTTGTCCGTTTCTGTACCAGCTTTGACCGGGCCAGTTATCGCGAAACCCAGAGCCCCTCGATGAACGACCAGGCGCGAAGGGCGGCTCATCGCCGCCCTTGCAGCGCGGAGAAACACATCTACCAAAAGGCCTGACAGAATGCGGGCCGCCGGCGGCGAAGAACGAAGCCGGGCCGACCCGCTGAATCTTCCGGAGCGATAGATGCGTTAGCGCCTAATAGGCGAATGCCTGATAGACCTCTTCTTTCGGCTTGACCTCAACCGACTCAACGATGGGATTGAAACGAAGCATTTTGCGCGCTCTTTCTGACAGCTTGCCGAACTCCTCTCGCGGTATCCGAATGGAGACTTCGGGCCGGTTCAGCCATTTGCGGCTATATCCGATCACGACCATGGGCCTGGGTTGATCGGTACGATTCGGCGTGCCTCGATGGAGCCCACGCACGTCCCGTATCATCACATCGCCAAGGGCAAGGCAGATCGCTTCGAGCTTCACTTCGCCCTGATCGAGCATCCTGAGCGCCTCTGCCTTGCTCACCATGTGTGTGCCGCGAGCAACCTCAAAGGGGCCCAACTCGGGTGTCACATCGACGAGTGGGAAGTTGACGGCAAGCTGGAACGAGGGTGTCTCAATCTCCCACTCAGGGAAGAGCGGTGGAGCGTCCCGATGCAGGTCCTGATAATCAGAGCCGAGCAGTGGAGTATCCGTCGCCAGTTGACACATGACGTAGTCCTTACCGGCAAGTCCCTCCACGATGGCGAGCACGTCCTCATCCTCATAAATCTGCGGATCTGCGTAGGGCTGCGCAAAAGGCAAGGTCACGTAAAAACGCTGTGCGCCGCGGTTGGGTGAATCTTTTTCCTTTTCTATCTGCTCATGTAGAAGTGGCTGAAAGTCCTCGGCCCACTTTTGCAGCTTCTCACGTGAGAAGTGGTTACGCAGGACCACGAAGCCGTCGCGCTTTGCGTCCTGAATGAAGGTTTCGATCTGCTGGGGGGAATAGCGCTGATTAGGCATACGGCCGGTTCTCCATAGCGCCACCGGCGCGCAGCCGAGGCGGGTGTGCCCATTCTAGTCAGATTCAGCGAAGGCGCAAACTATGGAAGTGACCAGCATCAGCCAGCCTGGGCAGTCTTTCCGCGGGCCTGAATCGTGACGAATAGCAGCAGCAGAACACCGCGCAATACGCCCTGCCACCATGAGCTGATGGTTCCTTCCAGGTTGAAGATGTTGAGCAAAGAGGCAAGCAAGAGCAGACCGATCAGAGTAGAGCCGACTCCTCCCTTCCCTCCGGTCAGCAGTGTGCCTCCAACTACGACGGCCGCAATCGCGTCCAGCTCCCATCCGGTAGCTGCCACCGGCTGAGCGGCGCCTAGACGCGAGGCAAGCAGAACGCCGGCCGCTCCAGCCAGCACGCCGCTCAGCGTATACACCGCAATCTTGATTCGATCCACATTCAAACCCAGCAACTGCGCTGCTTCCTCGTTGTCGCCAACCGCATACACATGGTGGCCAAAGCGCGTATAGGCGAGAACCAGTGCCCCTGTTGCAAACGCAGCGAGGACGAGCAGAACGGGGAATGGAACCGCCGCGATGCGGCCCCTGCCAAGAAACGTGAACGCCGTCGCGGTCCTCGCGATGCGGACAGACTGCTCGTGAGTGACCGCGAGCGCAAGGCCACGAGCGGCGATCATCATCGCGAGAGTGGCGATAAAAGGTTGCAGGCGCGCTTTGGCGACCAGCAATCCGTTCACGAGTCCGAGCAGCCCGGCGGCGAAGATGGCACCAAGTACCGCCGCGAGGCTGCCATGGTAGGAGAGTTCTGCCGCGACGACCCCACCCACCGCCACCAGGGAACCTACCGAGAGATCGATTCCGCCGCTCACGATGACAAACGTCATGGCTACGCTCACCAAGCCAAGCATGCTGTTTTGCCGAAGGATGTTGAGCAGGTTCTCCGTGGTAAGAAAGGCGGGGTAGCGAATTCCGGCGAAGACAAAGACGCAAATAAGCGTCAGCAGAGAAATGTGCCTTTTGAGCAGGCCCTGAGCTTCTCGCGTCACGTCGAAGCTCTTCAGTTCACTGAAGACGGCTGACCTATACACGGCTGGGCCTTTGGATATAGACGGCGGCGAGCAGGATGACAGCCTTCACGACCAGCGACCAGGCGAAGCCAACCAGGTGCATGTTCATGCTGGTACTGATCACCTGCAGCAGGAGTGCGCCGATCAGTGTGCCAGGAACGTTCGCGCGTCCGCCGGAGAGTACCGTGCCGCCAACGACCACAGCCGCGATGGCGTCCAGTTCCATCCCGAGCCCAATCTTTGCTGGGTCACTTGCCCCGAGGCGAGCCGCTTCCACCAGACCGGCAAGAGCAGCCAGGGTGCCGCTGATCAGATAGACCGCTACGCGTGTTCCCTGGACGGGGATACCTGCCATGCGGGCCGCTTCGGCGCTGCCGCCCACTGCCAGCACATACCGTCCGAAAACGGTCTCTCGCATGACGAACCAGGTGAGCGCAACCGCAATAATCATTAACAGTGCAGGAATCGGAAATGGACCTATACGCCCGCTTCCAAGTTGGCTGAATCGATCATTGGTGATCAGGATGAGCTGGCCATTGTTGCTGATGACCTGAGCCAATCCCCGGCCGGCAATAAGCATGGCGAGGGTCACGACGATCGGCTGTATGCCGAAACGCGCAGTCATGACGCCGTTGGTCGCACCGATAGCCGCACCCGCGGCCAGAGAAGCAGTGATTGCCAACGGTAATCCATGCGGAAGTGTGATCGCTGCGACCGCAGCGGCAACCGCCATCACGGAGCCAACCGACAGATCGATCCCCCGGGCTGCCACGACCAGGGTGAGCCCCAGGGAGGCGAGCACAGTTGTAGCGACCTGCAGAGTGATATTCGACAGGTTCGCCCAGGTGACGAAGTTCGGTGTGAATAGCGCATTTGCGAGTACCAGACCAACGAGCGCCAGGAGCGCACCATACCTGGCGCTGTACCCTGGACGCCACCAACTTTTCTCAGCATTGATCTCTGTCACAGTCGAGGTCGCCATCTCAGACGCTCTCCTGCGCCATGGCGTGGATGATCTTCTCCTGAGTCAGATTCTTACCCGCGAATTCTGCGACACAGGAGCCGTCCCGCATGACTACGACTCGTGAACAGTTCTCGACCAATTCCTCGAGTTCCGATGAGATCATGAGCACGCTTAGGCCTTCGCTTGCCAGCTCGCGTATCAAGTGCTGGATCTCATCCTTCGCGCCGATGTCAACGCCGCGGGTAGGTTCGTCCAGCAGCAGGACGGCCGGATTCCTGCAGAGGGCGCGGGCCAGAAGCACCTTCTGCTGGTTGCCGCCTGATAGTTCGCGAATCTTTTGTTCTGGACTGCTCAGACGGATGCCAAGCCGCTGAATGTATCGGTCCACTGTCTTCTGCTGCCGGCGCCTCGACACGATGCCGTAGCGGGAAAGCGTGGTCAGCGCAGTAAGCGTCAGATTCTCCCGGACGGACAGATCGGGAATGATACCGTCTCGCTTACGATCTTCAGAGACTAGCGCCACTCCGGCATCAAGAGCGTGCGAAGGCGAGGAAGGCTCGAACGGCTTTCCGTTTAGCGCAATCTCGCCTCCTTCAGGCCGGTCGACCCCGAAAACGAGACGCGCCGTTTCGCTTCGGCCCGAGCCCAGCAGACCAGCCATTCCGACGATCTCGCCTGAGGCTATCCGCAGTGTGGCATCTCGTACGCGCTTTCCCGTCGATAACTTGTTTAGCTCAAGTACAGGTTTCGACGCATCCTGTTTGAGTTGGCGCCCCGCTTGGTTCAGAGGTGCGATCCGCTCCTTGCCTAACATGGCCCGGATCAAGCGATCTCGCGAGATTCCGGCGAGAGGGCCGGTCATGATCCGCTTTCCGTCCCTCAGCACGGTGAACTGTTGGCAAATCGTATACAGCTCTTCCATGCGGTGGCTGATGTAGACGATGCCTGTACCCCGGGCCTGGAGATCACGGATGACCTGGTACAGGATCGTGGTCTCCTGTTCGGTCAGGGAGCTCGTCGGCTCGTCGAAGACGAGCACCTTAGCGCCAAGGCAAACTCCGCGCGTGATTGCGACCATCTGACGAAGCGCTGTGCTCAAATTTTCAAGCGGCATGCGAGGATCGATACTCAAGCCAAGGCCTTGCAATGCTTCGCGCGGCCTGCTGGTTCATGCTCTGCTTATCAACGATGCCGAAGCGCTTCGGCTCCCTGCCGAGGAATATATTCTCTGCGACTGTGCGGTAGCGCAGTAGATTTACCTCCTGGTAAATCGCAACTACGCCCGCCTGCTGCGCCTCGGCGGGGGAAGCAAAGTGGACGCGTTCGCCTTCCAGTTCGATCACGCCTGCATCTGGCCGGTATGCCCCGGTCAGGATCTTGATCAATGTCGACTTCCCTGCCCCGTTCTCTCCCGCTAAAGCGTGTACTTCGCCCCGGCCCAGGACAAAATCGACGCTCTGGAGAGCCGCGAATCCTGAAAAGCTCTTGCAGATTCCAGTCATGCGGAGCAGCGGCTCTTCCCTGTTCATAGCCTGGCCCTAAAAGGCTCTGTCGACAAACTGCCGAGCATTTCCCGAATCGAAGAAGCGGTCCTGCAACATGATCTTCGGCGGGATCTTCTCACCTCGTCTGTACCGCTCCAGCGTATCGAAGGCCAGCGGACCGAAGCGGGGGTTCGACTCGACAACCGCATTCAGTTCCCCGGCGATGATCGCCTGAAGAGCTGCTTTTTCGCCATCGATAGATACGATGAGGACGTCCTTGCCCGGCCTGATTCCGGCGGAGCGGAGCGCCTGGATGGCCCCGATGGCCATCTCGTCATTGTGAGCGTAAACCGCAGTGATGCGAGGTCCGAACCCTTGAATCAGATTCTCCATCACCTTCTGGCCGGCTGAGCGTGTGAAATCGCCATTCTGCGATGCCAGAATCTTCATGCCTGGATGGCCGCGCAGCGCCAGCCGGAACCCTGCGGCGCGGTCGAGCGCGACGGACGACCCCGCTGTGCCCGTCAACTCCACAATGCCTGCCGAGCCCGCGGTCTTGGCAACCAGCCACTCTCCAGCGCGCCGCCCTTGCTGGACGAAATCGGAGCCGAGGAACGTAACATAATCGACGCCCGGCACACCGGCCGCCTGCCGATCGATTAGAAAAACAGGGATCTTGGCTTCGCGCGCAGTCTCAAGCGCGGGACTGAGCCCCTCGAACTCACGCGGCGCCAGGAAGATCGCGGAAACGCGACGGGCGACAAGGTCCTCAACATCGGCGACCTGTTTCGCCGTGTCACTCTGCGCGTCCGTGCTCACGAAGGAGAAATGATCGGCTCGCTTTTCGGCTTCCGCTTTCATGCTGTTCGTTTCGGCGATCCTGAAGGGACTGTTGTTCTCCATCTGAGCAAAACCAACTGCAGGTCTGTGATCAGTCCTCTTGCAGCCCGGAAGCAAGCACAGGAGAAATAACAGAGCCGAAATTGGGAGCCTGGGTCGCATATGGCGGTGCGAGGAACGATTTTACACTTCCCTCTTCTAGAGGCAGCCCTATGCTCCAGAACCATTGACATAGCGTCCGCGCACGATTCTGAAACTTCTCTGGCTAGCGTAGAACACTGTAGGCACGCTGTTCCGGCCACAGCCGGCCGCGGTTCTGCCGCCGCCATGGAAATGATCCGCCACAGTGTACGCGAGGGCAGAGCAGCTGTGAGGGGTCTCCGGGCTTGAGCCGGAACTCGCTCGCTCCGATCTCAGTCTTGCAATGCGGACAGCGCCAAGCCGCTTCGAGACGGTTGTTGCGCGACGCCTTCATCATTGGTCTTTGCCTCCATTCGCTAATGAGCGCTCGATTTCATCCCACACGACGCGCACGAACTCCACCGCATCCCGGATGTGCTCACGCAGTGGGATCGTGTTGGCGGAGAGATTGCGCGCATGACGCATCCGAAAGGCAGCGACGCGAGAGGCGTTTTCGAGCCACCAGCGTTTCGGGGGCAGTCTGGTTCCGGGTGAAGTGAGTTGTTCTTCTGGCATGTGTTTAGTGGAAGTCGTGCGAGCGCACATCGGCCTTGCTGACTTGCAGCTCCTCGATGTGCTTTGCCCGGATATGGATGACGTTGTCCTGATTCTGAAGAGGGCCTTCGATCAGCAGGAACTTCGCATAGGTCACCAGAATCCTGTGCCGCTCAAACAGGTCGGGGTCGATGATCGCGTTTGCGATGCCGGTCTCGTCCTCTATGGAAAGGAAAATAAAGCCCGACGCGGTACCCGGTCGCTGCCGCGCAATGACACAGCCTGCGATCCGGGTACGTACACCATCGCGGCACATCTTGAGTTCGTTGGCGCGTCTCACGCCCATACTGCGCAACTGTTCACGGCAGTGCGCCATCGGATGACGCCCGACGGTCACGCCTGTTCCCCGATAATCGGCCACCAGCCGGTCCTCAGCGTTCATCTGGCGCAGGGGTGAGGCGTGTTCCTCATCCTTGTCCAATGGGGCCAGCAGCGGGCCTGACGGGCGGCCAGCGCGCTCCACCTGCCAGAGCGCATCGCGGCGATGTGTGGTTTCTCCGAGGGAGTTCAAGGCCCCTATCTCGGCAAGTGTACGCAGCTCACGCGTGCTCAACTCGGGCACACGTCGCGCAAGCTCCTCGATTGAACTGAAGGGATGCTTCCTTCGCACTAATACCAGAGCTTCCGCTACTCTCTCCTGCAAGCCACGCACGTGATTCAATCCAAGCCGGAGCGTTCGGTTGCCATCCTGCTCCTGCTCTACAGTGCAGCGCCACTCGGACCGCAGCACGTCAATCGGCTTTACGCGCAGGCCATGCCGCTGCGCGTCTTTCACCAGCACGGCGGGCGAATAGAAGCCCATCGGTTGATTGTTGAGCATCGCGCAGGTAAAGGCGGCAAGGTAGTGGAACTTGAGCCACGCGCTGGCATACGCGATCAGGGCGAAGCTGGCGGCGTGGGACTCTGGAAAGCCATAGAGAGCGAAGCTCGCGATTGACTGTGCGATCTCTTCCTGCGCTTCCGGCCTCACGCCCTTGGCCGTCATGCCCGTGCGCAGTTTGACTTCGAGCGCTCGCATCTTCTCCTGTGACCTGCGACTGCCGAGGGCACGGCGCAGCTCCTCGGCTTCGCCCCCGCTGAAGTCGGCAATCGTCATGGCGATGCGCAATAGCTGTTCCTGAAAGAGCGGCACACCGAGGGTACGGCGCAGCACCGGCTCCAGCAGCGGATGCGGATAGGTGATTTCCTCGCGTCCCTGCCGTCTCAGCATGTAGGGATGCACCATTTTCCCGACCACCGGGCCAGGCCGAATGATCGCTACTTGCACCACCAGGTCATAGAACTTGTCCGGCTTGTTGCGCGGGAGCGAAGCCATCTGCGCCCGCGACTCCACCTGAAACAGGCCCACCGTATCGGCCCGCTGCAAGGACTCGTAGACACGGCTGTCATCATGCGGGATCTGCGCTATATCTACGCGCTCACCGTAGTACTCCGGGATCAGGTCGATGCAGTCCTTGAGCACGGCCATCATGCCGAGGCCGAGGAGATCGACCTTGACCAGCCCCATATCGGAGCAGTCTTCCTTGTCCCACTGGATCACGTTGCGGCCCGGCATGGAAGCCGGTTCGATGGGAACAACCGAGGCCAACTGGTTCTGCGCAATGACCATGCCGCCTGAGTGCTGGCCCAGATGCCGCGGCAGGTCGAGCATCCGGATCGACAGTTCCAGGTACTTCGCAATGCGCGGATGCATCAGGTCGAAACCTGCGACACGGAACTGGTTTTCCATGGTGTCGTTCGGCCCTTTCCACTCCCAGGAGCCGACCAGTTTCGTGAGCTTGTCGAGCGTGTCTGGATCAAAGCCCAGCGCCTTGCCAACCTCCCGCGCTGCCGAGCGGCCTCGGTAGGTGATGACGTTGGCGCACATGGCCGCGCCAAGCTGCCCATACCGCATATAGACGTACTGGATTGCCTTCTCCCGGTCATCCCCGGAAGGCAGGTCGAGGTCTATGTCCGGCCACTCGCCGCGTACTTCCGAAAGAAAGCGCTCAAAGAGCAGTTCCATGCCCACCGGATCGACCGCCGTGATGCCGAGCGCATAACAGACAGCGGAGTTCGCTGCTGAACCGCGCCCCTGTACAAGAATGTCGTGCCTACGGCAGTACTCGACGATGTCCCAGACGATGAGGAAGTAACCGGCGAGGCCCAGCTTCTGGATCAAAGCCAATTCACGCTCTACCTGCGCCTGAGCGCGTTTCAACAGAGCGCGATTGCCTTTCGCTCCATAGCGCCGGATCACGCCTTCCAGCGTGCGTTTACGCAGAAAGGAATCCATCGGCTCGTCTTCGGGCGTGGGATAGATGGGGAACTGGTAGCCGAGGTCTTTCAACTCGAACTGGAGCCTGTCGGACAGTATGCGCGTGTTGGCGACGGCTTCGGGCAGGTCGCGAAACAGCGCTTCCATCTCGTCCGCAGTCTTCAAGTGCCGGTTGCTGTTGTGGGCTAGCAGAAGGCCCGCTTCATCGAGTGGCGTGTGGTGCCGAATGGTGGTCATCACATCCAGCACCTCACGCTCGTAGGCTGTCGCCGTGTTCACTCCATTCGTGGCCAGCAGAGGAAGGCGAAACTCGTGGGCCAGTGTGATTGCTGCCTGGTTGCGCGCTTCCTGCTCCCGTATGCGATGCCGCTGCACTTCGACATAGACATTCTCGCGGCCGAAGAGCAGGACCAACTGGTCAAGGACGCGCCAGCCTTCCTCGATACCACCGCGGGCAAGCGCTGCTGCGAGCGGGCCTTCATGTCCACCCGTAAGGCACACTAACCCTTTGGTGTGCTGCTCCACCTCGCACAGCCATGCTGGGCCTTCGCCCTTGGTCTTCTGCCGGAGCTTGTAAGCGGAAATTAATTGGCATAGGTTCTGGTATCCCACACGCGAGGTGCAGAGCAGCGGCAATCTTACCGGCACCGAGGGAACCGTATGCGGCTGCCATTCTGGAGGAGTGATCTGCGATCCGAAATCTGCAACCGAGACCTCCGCTCCTATGTGCGCACGAACACCCAGCTTCTTAGCAGTCATGTGTAGGCGCGGCGCTCCGTAGAGACCGTCTCGGTCAAGCAGCGCAATCGCTCCCATACCTATTTCTGCGGCACGGTTGGCGAGGGCTTCCGGCAGGGATGCGCCTTCCAGAAACGAGAACGCTGATCGCGTATGGAGTTCGACGTAGGTATCAGTCATAGACACCCACCACTGACCACCGACCGCTCCACTGTTCCCGGCAAAGGCGAAGCGCCTGCGGCGGGTCGGCAATCAACACGTCCCACTCATCGGTGGCCCACTGCTCGCGCGTCCACCAGCCGCCGCTTGACTGCCAAGGCCCGAGGGCCTCGGCTATGGCGAAGCGCTTGCCTGCCCAGAGCAGCACTGCCGGGCGCTCCCCCACAAGCCGCACCCGAACCGGCTCTTGTGGACGGAAGCGACGTAGGACAATGCGTGTATCAGGGCAAGATGCAACGTGCGTACTCTCATGCTCATGCGGGTGAAAGGATGCCATACCAAAGGCATCCTCCTGATGTGTATTCTTTAGCTCCGGTGCTCCTACGCGGCCTTCTCCCACGACGTTTCGTAGGCGGCTAAGCAGAAGGTCCAACTTCTGCGGCTCTGGGAATTGCGACTGAAAAAGGCCGCGCTGCGCTCGTTGCGGCTTGGCAGGTTCTGCGGTAATCGTAATGGCGACGATCCCCCCGCTGAGCGTGTGTGTCTGAAGGTCAAGGTGCAGCAGTTTGAGCAGAAGCTGGCGGTCTTCGGTAGGCACCGCAGGCCGAAGCTCCACCGTGTAGGAATCGGCTCCTTCGAGCGCCAGGGTGAGCGTCAGCCTCTGTAAGGCGTAGGCGCGTTCACGGGCGCGGCGGAGCAGCGCTTCGAGCATGGGAGAGAGCAGAAAGAGCAGCGACTCCAAAAGCTCCACTGGGGCATCGAGCGCCATGTGCTCGTAAAGCGAGAACTCCGGCTCCACCGGTTGGAGGACGTACTCCTCTTCGCCCCGCGCCAGCCGCTGCAACCGCCTGCCTGCCTGTCCTAATCGGCTTACCAACTCCCGTTGAGGAAGTGCGGCAAGCTCCCCGAGGGTGTAGATACCCCAGCGAGAAAGGATTGCAGTTAAATCCTCAGCAGGCTCCAGAACGGAAACTGGCAAGCTGGCGAGCGCTTGCGCTTCTGCGTTCGATTCCAGGCACGTCACTGCCTCACGGCTCCGCGCCAAGAACACAGCCGTGTGTGCGTTATTGCTGACAGCAACACGCGCCGGAAATCCCGCTTGCATCATCGCCTCACGAAGCTTATGTGCAATTGCTTCTCGCGGTCCAAAGAGCGATTCCGTCCCTGTCTGGTCTAGCAGAAGCGTTGCCGTGAGCGGTTGCGCATTGCCGTAATTGTTCTCAGGCGAGCGTAGCGCTTCGATACGCGGTGAGAAATCCAATGCAATCTCCTGCAGCACTCGGAAAGCCGCCTGCTCCTCTGCGCGAGACCGCTTATGCATCCTGAGCGCACCGGCAGTTTCCGCCTGTACCCGGCTCATCCCCTGTTGCACTCCTAATTGCTCAGCAACACGATTCAGGGAGCACACGCGTTCCAGGGGGGCAACGCCGTCCAGAACGACAACCGGCTTAAGTGCTGAAAGAGAATGCAGACGCAGCCAGGCAGCTAATGGGAATTCTGGGACAAGCACCGCCGCATAGGCCATGGTCAGCGCTCCTTACCGGAGGCCCACGGTGTCGTGCTGTTCCAGCGCGTGACCCGGCCCGGAGCCTTTTTCGGAATGTCAGCTTGAAGATGGCTGGTCTGGCGTTGACGTGAGACTTCCGCAATGTGAGAAAACCCGGAGAGCACCGTCCCGCGTTCCGTCCACGTGCCGCTCCTCTCCGGGGAACAAGCAAGCACACAGCTTGCCGCTGATTTCGCGCAGCCTTCGCGGGAGAGTACCAGGAGGACGCAATCGCTTTCATGGGCGGATCGCCGGAAGCGGTACCAGGTCGCAAGCGGGATGCGCAGAGCATGTTCCGGGGCCACATCACCCATGTCCAGCACCACTAAGCGAAAGCCGCCCGCCTGCAGAATCAGGTCAGTAGCACGGAGAGCACGGTCCAGGCGCGTCCATGCTGTTTCTGTGCCGGGCTTCGATGCAGCTTTCCCTTGCGTATGAAGCGAAGCATGAGCCTTCTTTCCGGCTATCGCAGTGGCTGCCCGGTCCTCTTTCCGCAATGGCTCCTGCTCATGCCGTGCCGGGGAATCGCCTCTGCGTGGCTGCAACCGGTCGTAAGCGATCTGCTCTTCACTCGCGTGCGCCAAGCTCAACTTCCGGTTTACGTGCGCTGGCGTTCCGATGGACTTGTCACGGTGGAACTGTGCTTGATCGCTCAATACGGCTGCGATGGCCCGATCCAGGCCCTTCACTTCCTCGCGCGGGTGCGGGCGTCCGCAGTTCTGCTGCACCGATTCCCGTGTGCGTCTGCGCTGGTGCAGAGCCGGAGTTGCTACAGCTTTCTGGCTTGCAGAGACATAGGTATCTCTCTTTACCCGCACCCAGAGCAGCCGGGAAAGCGTCACCCCAGCTGCTGCTGCCGAAAGCGGATCGAAGGAGTCATCCACATCCACCAGCGCACAGGCACCCTCGTGTGTGGCTTGGCTGAGTACGGAAAATGCCAGCGCAGTGCGCCCGGAAGAGGATTCGCCGGCCAGCTCCGTGATAGCCCCGAAGGGCAGGCCACCAGCCAGCAGGCAGTCGATCTCAGGATTGCCAGAACTGAGGAGACGGGTGGCCTGCTGAGAACGGGGGGAAAGCGCGCCAGGAATGCGGCTGCTGAGCTTTGCTTCTATTTCGTCGCGCAATAGAACCGCAGACAACATCGCAACCTCCTCGGGTGAGCATGTATTCGCCTTTTGTTCGCCCAGAGTGAATTGAGATTACCCCGGAGGACCGGGGGGTTGTCAATGTGGATTCATCGAGAGTAGCCAAGCTTTCCCGAGTTGGCCGGGGTCGCAGTCGCGACCGTAACCGTGAAGCTAGTGGTCGCATCATTATTCATTTCAAGAGAAGCGGGACTGAAGGTGCATAGGGCATCAGGTGGAAGGTGATAACAGCTCAACTGAATCATGCCGGAGTAGCCCGATGCTGGGCGGATTTGCAATGCATAACTGGCAGGCTGCCCAGCACCGCGAGTTTTCAACGCGACCGGATTGCCTTCATCCCTGAATTACTACATCTCGTCCCTACATGTCTCCTGTGGCAGGTACAGGAGAGAGATTACCTGCCTGAATCTGTTAGAACACTGGTACGCGTGGCTTTCTGAAGGCACTGGAGAGTGCGTTGTGTAATTGCTGGCGACGCTACACTTTAACCATGGCGGGTGGCCGCACGATGGATTCCACACTGAAGCAGGCCAGCTCCGAAGAAGCGCGAGGCATACTGGTGGAGCTATCGGCACCTTCCGAAGCAGGTATAAGACTACGGGCAGGTCGCATCCTTTTCGCTGTTTCAATCTGCGCGTTCGGAGTTCAGCATCTTATCTATGGCAAACTTAAGCCCGGTCTGCCGCCATTTCCGGCTTGGCTGATCACGGGACATACGGCAGCCTATCTCATCGGGACTGTGCTGCTGGCGCTGGGCTTGCTCGTTGTTCTGAATATAAAGCCTCGCGTAAGCAGTACTGCGGTTGCGCTCGTGCTCCTGATTGGGAGTGCACTTCAGTTTCTCCGGTTTCACGACGTTGTGACTGATGGCAACGTGCGCACCCAGGCCTTCGAGGCGCTTACGTTATCGGGCATTGCATGGGTGCTTGCAGGAAGTGGATGGAGTGATCCCAGGGGTTGGCGATCGGTAGTATTCGGCCGAGCCCTTTTCTGCATCGCTATGGTGGTGTTCGGCCTGCAACACTTTCAATACCTCCGATATCTCACCACTCTCGTTCCAGGCTGGTTGCCCTTCCACACCTTTTGGATCGTTTTCACAGGCGCGGCATTCCTGGCCGCATCGCTGTCCATCTTCGTCGGCCATGGCAGATATCTCGCCTCCGTTCTACTCAGCACAATGTTTTTCGGATGGGTCTGTCTCCTGCACATCCCGCGTATTGTGAGTCACCCTGGAAATGGAGACGAATGGAGCAGCGGGTTCGTTGCACTGGCATTGTGCGGCGGCTCTCTCCTTATGGCGATAGCCAAGCCGGAGTGAGGGCTGCGGATCCCGGGTCTTCGAAATACCTCTAAACGGGTGGAAGCGGAGCAGAAGTTCACGCTCGAAAGCCTGTATTTTCCAGACATCATGTTAGCTTCACAAAGGAGAATAACTATGCTCTTGAAGGTCTTATGCATTTGGGCAGTATGCATCGCTTCTGTGGCTTTGGCTCAACAGGACGTGGCAGGCGTTTTGGCTGCTGAGACACGCGGCTGCCTGGCCTATCAGAACCATGATGTGGAGGGTGTTCGGCGATTTCTTACAGAAGATTACACGTTGACAGATTCAAAAGGACAAGTAACGACGAAGCAGGACGACCTTGATGATTTCCTGAAGGACCGCATTCGTTACAGCACATTCGCAAACAAGAACATGAAGGTGCGCCTGTACCCGGGAGCGGCTATTGTGACGGGGCAAACGGTCGTGAAAGGCGTGGCCAATAGGCAGCCTTTTGATGTAGAAGTCCAGTTCACGGACACCCTGGTATGGCTGGACGGAGAATGGAAGCTTGCGGCTGGCCATGTTTCGCGGCTGCCACTTCCGAAGCCGTGAGGCTCTGCACGGAGTGGATGTTAGAACGAGCCTGCCAGAGTGGCGGAGGGAATTCTTCAGCGTTTCAGGGCGGCAGCAAGTTTACGGACACCGGCCCCGATCTCGTCTACGCTTGCCCCTGAGTAGCCCATGAGAAAACCGTCTCTGGGAGCTTGGGTCACGTAACAGGTCGACAATGGCAGCACCGAGATTCCGTTCTTCGCGGCTCGTCTCGCAAGTACGGTGTCGGACTCTCCCAGCGGCAGCAAGCCCACCAGGTGCATGCCTCCATCCGCGCTCACAACTTCAAGCGAGCCATCGAAATGCTTTCGGATGGCACTTACAAGCACATCTCTCCGTTCCATATACAGCATCCGCATCCTCCGTACATGGCGAGCGAAGTGCCCCTCGTTGATGAAATCGGTTAGTACTCGCTGATAGAAGGTAGGCGCGAATATGTCAATAGCATGACGTACTTCGATAAATGCGGCGATCAGGTCTTTGGGAATGATCACGTAGCCTAACCGCAGAGCCGGAAAGAGAACCTTACTAAAGGTGCCTACGTAAACTACTCGTGAATCTGTATCTAATCCCTGCAGCGACGCGATCGGGCGGCTTTCAAATCTGTACTCGCTGTCGTAATCATCTTCAATAATCCAGGATCCGTGACGGGCTGCCCAGTCCAGCAGGAGCATACGGCGGGATGCACTCATCTTCATGCCGAGTGGGTACTGATGGGAAGGTGTGACATAGGCCGCGCGCGCATTAGGACAGCGGCGGATACCCTCGCCAACGTCCAGGCCCTCCTTATCTACGTTGATGGGCACCAAGTGGGCGCCTGCCATGGACAGCGCCTGACGCGCTCCGACGTAGCCGGGCTCCTCCATCCACACGGCATCGCCTGGATCCAATAAAACTCTTCCGGCAAGCTGCAGGCCTTGCTGCGATCCGGTCGTGATCATCACCTGCATCGGGTCGCATCGCACGCCACGCACCACACCGAGATAGTCGGCGATGGACTCACGCAGCGGAAGGTGCCCTCTGGGATCTCCGTACGCCATACATTCCACAGGCGTGCTTTTGGAGTGGCGAAGGACCAGCTTCATCCAAATCTCTGATGGGAAATGATCAAGGGCCGGCAGGCTGACCCGGAAGGCTCCCCGGGAGTCCCAATGCGCGCGCGCCCGCTCGGACAGCATCTCCGCCGCGAATTGCGATACTTTGCGTGGACCACCTGCGCGAGCGGGTTTGCGCGAGCCGTCAGGAATAGCAGGCGACCTGTCATCGGGGATGGATCTGGTGACGAATGTTCCAGATCCGACCACTGTCTCCAGGTATCCCTCCGCATACAACTGCTCGAAGGCGGCAACGACGGGGATTCGCGATATTGCAAGTTCGCTGGCGAGGCTTCTCGTGGAAGGGAGCCGCTGACCAGGCTTGAGTTGACCTCTGGCGATCGCGCGCCGGAACCAGTCGTACAACTGGCGATAGAGAGGGACGTCAGCGGCAGGATCCAGCGCAATTGGAGGAAAGTCGTAACGGAGAGAACCCATAGCCCCTCAGGAGTGGTCATACCGCAATTGACATAAGTGGTCATTGTAGATGGCCACTCTGCGATGGATTATTAGACAGCGAGAGTTGCCTCTGGTGAGCCGCCGCTTCACGGCGATGTTGTCAATCAAAAGAAGCCACCTGTTCGCATCAGCCGTCGCGGGTGGAGTAGGGAGAAGAGCAATGGAGAACTCAACTGTGATTCCTGCCGAAGCAATCGTGAACAACGACCCGGCGCAAAGTCCACAGAGCCGACTGTGCGTGAAATCAAAAGGCCGGTTGGTCTTCCTCAAGCAGCACTCCATTAGCTGGCTTGAAAGTGCCGGCAATTACGTACAAATCAAGCTGGGTGGCGAACCCGCCGGTGAATATGTCGTACGCGGCACATTGCAGTCCTTTGAGGATTTGCTGGACGAGCGATATTTTGTTCGCATCCATCGATCGGTGATCGTGAATTGCAGGCGTATACGGGAGCTCCGGCCCTGGTACACCGGCGAATACATCGTGACGTTGGATAACGGGAAGGAGCTCACGATGAGCCGCAGATACCGTGCCAGTTTGAGCAGGCTCGTGAGAATGAGCACTGCCGCCTAGCCTGAACCTGCGTGCCGCGATGAGGTCACTTCCGTCATTGCGCCTCCAGCGCTGGACTTGCTGAACCTTGCGCAGATTGCGGCCGCTATCAGGTGGCTCCCGTTTTGCCGGTCCGGAAGAGATCGAGCGGATCGGACGCATTTCGCTGGAGATTGGCCCATAGCATGCTGAGTCCTATAACAATGCCGGAGTTCGCCGCGTGTGCGCCCGTGCCGTCTTTTACCGTGGGTATGCTCGCAGAGGTGCGCGCGGAACGGAGTCGTGTCTTTCAGGCACTCACCATTCCCGAGTACATTGAGGTGTGGTCCGCTGAGAGCCACGTTAGCGAGGTGGCCTGCCGTACCGAGCTTTGGCCCGGTGGCAATTACGAGATATCCATTCGCCGGCACAGTGGCGGCCTGATCGTCGCGAGGGGTCAGGTTCTCGATTACCAGCCCTTCGACACTATTGTCTGCAGTCTGGATCTTTCTGGCTTGTCGCTGATCTCGAAGTCGTTTGTCACCCTTATGCTCGAACAGAGCGACGGAATCACTCGGTTGGGCCTAACGCACGCCTGCATAGCGAGCATAGAGCAGGCCCGTTATTTCCGCAGGATGTGGACAGGATGCTTCACCAGACTTTTCAAACTCTTCGCGTACCGCCAACCGTCCATCATCCTTGTCCACGCGTCGCGGGAAGCTGAATTGCAAAGTTCAGATCTAAGGCGCGCTTAGAGCCCGGCAAGGGACGCAGCGAAGCACGCTTGATGATTGATCTAGACCCAGCCAGGGATCGTGTTGCGGTCAGGTCCTTAGCTTCGCCCTCATCTCATCTATAGAAAACCATATCGCGACGCATCGTAAATGACACCGTTTGTGACTAGCTGGTAGCAACTCGTCACAGTACCTTTGCCCTTCGTCACCTCGTGTGCGCCTTTCATCCTCGTATTCAGATTCGCGGAGCAAAAGTTCTGATCTATTCAGATATATGTAGGACGATTCCAGCTTGATCTGAACGGGAAACGATCACGACAAGGCACCGGACAAGAGCGTATGTACGTTCGTCCCTACAACTTGTTCCATTGTCCCAATCCAATATTTTCTCCTTCGGCCGGCACACGGAATGCAATCCCCGCCTTATGAATGCTGGCCTCCCCCGTCGCTCTATCATGCAAAGCGAATACGCAGCTAAGGCCTGGGCGGCTCCGCATTCCTTAGGGAGGCAGTGAGAGTAGGGAATGCGGTTACACCCTCTTGTCGGGGAGAGCTGCGTCGGCGGTTTATGGCTTATGACGATACCTACCTATTAGGCAAAACTCGTCGATGCAGGATCGCATTCCCTTCTTTGAAAACTGCCGCCGCACTATGAATTTGACTGAAGATAGCAGCTTGCTGTGAAGAGCTCCAGTGAGAAGTGACTGCAGCCATGTAGCTCTATGGCATGGATACGAACGAAATACAAATGGTGGAAGAGGACAGGCATGAAAAAAGCAGGCTTTATAGATACCGCCACACTCGCGATCGCACTTGCATTCCCGGTGACGCCGCTGGCATTTTTTGCTCTCCCCGTCTACGCGCAAACCACGATCTCCGGCGATCTCGTCGGGAGCGTGACTGATCCGACGGGGGCCGCTATTCCGGGTGCTCAGATTACTGCTAAGGCTGCTTCCACTGGCGATACCAAGAGTGCGGCCGCCGACCAGGCCGGCAACTTTCGAATTTCTCTGCTCAAACCAGATACCTACAACCTGACGGTTACGGCGCCGGGATTTTCGACTGTGAGCACCAATATCCCCGTAGCTGCTGGGCAAGTAGCATCTGCCAGCCTGAAGCTGCAGGTGGGATCGGATACTCAGCAAGTCGAGGTTACGGAGAGCGCGCCGTTGCTCCACACCGAAGACGCGTCCATCAGCACCACCTTCGATCTGGAATCGGTGCAGAATCTGCCCAATCCAGGAAACGACCTGACCTTCATTGCACAGACCGCGCCCGGTTCCATCATGAACACACAAGGCGGCTACGGCAACTTCTCCTCCTTCGGCCTGCCGGCGACATCGAACACCTTCACGCTGAATGGCTCTTATGAGAACTATGCTTATCTGAACCTGAACAATTCAGGCCCCACCAACCTGCTGCTTGGCAACAACGACATCAGCAGCGTGACGGTGCTCAGCCCCGCATACGACGCATCCTACGGCGGCCTGGGCGGTGCCCAGACCAACGAAATCAGCCGCGCTGGCGCGAATAGGTTCCACGGCAACGCCACCTACTGGTGGAATGGCCGGATCATGAACGCCAACGATTGGTTTAACAAGCACGCGCCCGCCGGGCAGCAGACGCCGCGTCCCTTCGACAATGCCAACCAATGGGCGGTCGCGGTTGGTGGACCTATTAAGAAAGACAAGACTTTCTTTTTCGTCAATACGGAAGGCCTGCGCGTCATCATCCCGGTGCGCGCCACGGTCTATGCACCAAGTCCCGCCTTTCAGGCCTCGACCCTGGCTACGGTGGGCGCGACCCTTCCCAGCGAATTACCGCTTTATCAGCGGATCTTCAATCTGTACAACACCGCGCCCGGCGCGAATACGGCAGTCCCGGAACAGAGTGGCGATCCTAACGTGGTGCAGTACAACAGCAATGCCGCGAACTTCGCACACGAATGGCTGATTACCGGCCGCATCGACCAGATCCTGAGCGAGAAGGACAGGCTCTTCGGACATGTAAAGGTCGACAAAGGGGTCCAGCCGACCTTTACCAGTTTCCTTAGCCCACTGTTCAACGTCGCCAGCCCTCAGCCCAGCTATGATGGGCAGTTGAACGAGACACATAGCTTCTCGCCCAACCTCACCAACCAGTTTGTCTTCTCCGCCAGTTACAATCGCGCCATTTTCTCCAATCCCAACCAGGCAGCGGCCAATGCGTTGGTGCCGTACTCGTTCGTGTTCCTGGACGGAGCTCTAGCCAATAACACCAACAATGCCTTCGGGACTTCTCCGGGTGGTCAAGGGTATGCGTTTCCCCAAGGCACCAACGACACCACTTATCAGTTCATCGATGACCTGAACTGGACTCGCGGCAACCACACCATCAAGGTTGGCGCCTCCTGGCGGCGCACGGATGTCACTGACTACTCCCCATCGGTGCGGGCCATTACCCCGGAGGTTTACACCACCACAGCCAATTTCGCCTCCGGCTACATCAGCCGTTTCCGGCAATCTTTCCCGACCAGCAACACTCAGCCGATAGCGATGTATTCCCTCGGCGTCTATCTGGAAGATCAATGGAAGGTACGGCCGAATTTTACTGTGACCTATGGCATGCGCTTCGAGCACAACTCCAACCCGGTATGCCAGAAGAACTGCTTCGCCAATCTGAGCGATAACTTCCTTACACTGGCGGCAGCGACGACCACCGCTACTCCTTACAACCAGCTCATCTCGTCCGGTCTGCATCAGGCGTTTCCGTCGTTCCAGGCCGTGGCGTACGAACCGCGCATCGGCATTGCCTACCTGCCCTTTGGGGCCGGCTCACATACCACCATTCGTGCCGGCTTCGGCGTCTTTGCCGATTCTCTACCGGGAGTGGCCGGCGGCAACCTCTTGACGAACGCTCCCTCTGACGTGCAGTTCTACCTGCGCGGAAGATTCACCCTTGACCCGGCGCTCCCCAACAGTGGCGCGGCGGCAGCCAGCAGGTCCAATGCGGCCTTTGTAGGCAGCTACAACTCCGGAGCGAGCTTCGATACGCTCAGCGCAGCCGGGATCGGCTTTGTCGCTCCGGCCTTCTCCTCCACGGCTCGCCACCTTAGCTATCCCATGTACGAGAGCTACAACCTCGCAGTGGAACAGCAACTCGACCGTAAGACCGTGGTCGCCGTCTCCTACGTCGGCAATCACGGCTATCACGAGCCAGTCATCAACGATGGCATCAACGCCTACGGGTTCGCCAGCTTGCCAGCAACAGCGCCGCAGGATTCCTTCGCGGCAGTCTCAGACCTGACTACCTCGGCTGGTTCCAACTACAACGGCGGCGTCGTCACCCTCACCAGGCGCGAAAAGCTCATCAACCTGCAGTTCAACTACCTTTACAGCCACGCTTTCGATGAGGTATCGAACGGCGCCTTTGATCCGTTCACTCCCTCCAACTCCAGCAACCCGGAGAACCCGTATAACCTTTCCCAGAATTATGGGCCGGCAGATTACGACGTTCGTCACTACATCAGTGCCAACTACGTGATCAATGTTCCGCAGATCGGCAAGGTAGGCTGGCTTACTGGCAACTGGACGGTCGGCGGTACTGTCTTCCACAGCACCGGTTTGCCGTTCACCGTGATCGACTCCGCCACACCGGCGAACTACGCGGCTGCTGCTGTGCTCTTTGCAAACCAGATCGGCAAGGGTTTCAGCAACGCCTGCCAGGGCGCTGCCGCAGTGGACACTCCATGCCCCCTTGGCGCTCCGGGCCCGTCCAGCGCCGGATACGCTCACTTCGATGTGGCAACCGATTTCGGTCAGCAGCGGCGTAACCAGTTCCGCGGTTCCGGCTACACAGACACCGATCTCGATCTTACGAAGGGCTTCAAGGTCCCCCACTGGGAATCGGCCAACCTGAAGCTCGGTGCGCAGTTCTTTAATCTCTTCAATCACCCAAACTTCGGGCAACCTCTGAACGATGTGGAGAGCTCGGGCCTGGGCACGATCAACACTACTGTCAGCACGCCTACCTCCATCCTCGGATCATTTTTGGGCGGCGATGCCTCACCTCGCTTAATCCAGCTCAAGGCCAGCTTCGTATTCTGATTCCGGGTTGGCCGTTATCCGGCTATGAGTCTGCGGCTCATAGCCGGATCTTGCATTAGGGACCGAGCTAGGTGGTTTCGGCGACCTTCTGCCGGAGCCAGATACAGTCGGCCATTGTTACTGTGTGGTCCCGCCGCCCCAGCGCGAAGCTCTCGTGACAGATCGGCGCACTTTCAGCTAAAAAAGCCAGCGTCCACCCGCGCCGCCCGCGTCAAAAATCCAACCGCCGCGCCCAGCGTCGCTTGATTGTGCGGCACAACTGACGAACTGCTGCCCAGCATCATCCTGAAATTGCACGCCAGAAGCTCGCGCTCGACCGGTATCTCGCGAGGCACCGAGCACGCGGGGGGACTTAGGCCACCGTATTCCGAAGTGTCCCGATGCCGTCGATTGTGATTGAAATAGCGTCCCCGGATGCGAGCGTGAACTCGTCGAGGGGCACAATACCGGTGCCGGTCATCAGGTATGCGCCCGTGGGAAAGGTATTATCCCGGAACAAATAGCCCGCGAGCTCTCGTGGTTCGCGTTTCAGTTCGGCCAGCGTGGTCTGGCCCCCGAAAACGGCGCCGCCCCCACGCTCGATCTGGAGCGAGATCTGCGTCGTCTTCGGCAGGGGCCCGTCTGCCACGCGGATGCAGGGTCCGAGCGCGCATGAGCCGTCGTATACCTTCGCCTGGGGCAGATACAGCGGATTCTCGCCCTCGATATCTCGCGAGCTCATGTCGTTCCCGGCGGTGTATGCGACGATCTCACCCTGGGGATTCAAAACCAGCGTCAGCTCCGGCTCGGGCACAGACCACTTCGCGTCCGACCGTATCCGCACGTGCGCGCCCGGCCCAACCACGCGCCGGGCCGTTGCTTTAAAGAACAGCTCCGGACGCTCTGCGTGGTAGACGCGGTCGTAAAACGTGCCTCCGCCCGCATCCCGGGACTCCTCGATGCGCGCGCTGCGGCTTCGATAGTAGGTCACGCCCGCCGCCCAGACCTCCTGAGTGCCGATTGGCGGAAGCAGCGACTCCGGTGCCGGTGCGGGCACCGGGATTGCCGTGAAGGCTTCGCGCACCCGCGCCCGCAGGTCGGGGCTGCAGACCAACTCGTCCCAGGTGCGCACGTCTATCCGATGCCACGATTTCTCGTCCTCGGTCGCGAAGATCCCGTGGGTGGTGTTGAAAACCTTCATACTTCCCTTCCCTCCAGAACTTCCAAAGCCGCAACCGGCCCGAAGCTGTTCTCGCGCTGCGCAGCGCCCATCGCACTGCGGCTGAGCTGAGCCACAATGGACTCCGTGTCGTAGACGCATCCGCCCCAGACGCCGCCCGAGGCTTGCACCATAGCGGCCCATATGCGCGTGTCGGAAGGCAGATCGGGATGCGGCCGCAGGTCGGGGCGGGGTTCCCGGGTGGCCAGCCGACGCGCGCCCTCCTCGGGGCTGAAGATGTTGCTATCTTCGCCCACCAGGTCCACGGTGCCATGCAGCGCGTTGCGGTCGATCGAGATCCGGATCGTATCGCCCTCGCGCACCCGCCCAATCGGCCCGCCGGCAAGCGCCTCGGGCGAGACGTGCCCCACGCACGCGCCTGTCGACACGCCAGAAAAGCGCGCATCCGTCAGCACCGCAACGTGCTTGCAGAAAGGCAGCGCCTTCAGCGCCGAAGTCACCTGGTAGATCTCCTGCATGCCTGCGCCCAACGGCCCGCCGCACACCAGGACGAGCACATCTCCGTGCCCAATCTGGCCCTGCTTGATCGCCGCAATCGCAGCCGCTTCCGTCGTAAACACGCGCGCGGGACCCGTATGCACGTACGCATTGTTCTCTTCAATCAGCGATGGGTCGATCGAGGTTGACTTGATGACCGAGCCCTCGGGAGCCAGATTGCCGACGGGAAAACAGACCGTGGGGGTCAGCCCGCGGCTTCGGGCCCGATCCGGGGAGAAGATCACATCCTCGGCGTCCACGCCATCGAGTTCGCGCAGGCGCCGTTTCAACGCGGCGCGACGCTCGGATTGCTCCCACCAGTCCAGATTGTGATCGAGCGTCTCGCCGGAGACGGTGCGCACGTTGAGATCGAGCAGGCCTGCCTGGCGCAGATGCAGCATGACCTCTGGAACGGCTCCGGCGAGGAAGACTTGCACCGTCGCGAATCCTCGCGGACCGTTCGGCAGAGCATCCACCAGCCGCGGGACCTCCCGGTTCACGCGCGTCCAGTCGTCCACCGTGGGGCGTCGCAGGCCGGCAGCATGTGCGATTGCGGGCACGTGCAGCAGCAGATTTGTCGAGCCGCCAAAGGCTGCGTGCAGCACCATTGCATTGCGCACAGCGGCGTCCGTCACGATCTCCCGCGTGCCCACGCCGAACTGGGCCAGATGCAGCAGGGCACGAGCCGATCTTGCGGCCGCGTCCAGCCATATCGGCTGTCCAGAGGGCGCGAGAGCGGTATGCGGAAGCGAGAGGCCCAGCGCCTCCGCCACAACTTGCGAAGTCGCGGCGGTGCCAAGAAACTGGCAACCTCCGCCAGGCGAAGCGCATGCCCGGCAGCCCACCTCAGCGGCGTACTCGAGCGAGATTTCTCGCTGGGCAAACCGCGCCCCGATCGTCTGAACCTTGCCGGCGTCCTCGGCCGGATGTTCCGGGCCCGCATCGGGAAGCAGTGTGACTCCCCCAGGCACGAGCACGCTCGGATAGGCGCCAGACGAGGCAAGCGCCATCAGCATCGCAGGCAGCCCCTTGTCGCAGGTTGCAATCCCGAGCACGCCGCGACGCGTCGGCAGCGATCGCATCAGCCGGCGCAGACACCATGGCCGCATCGTTGCGATAAGGGAGAGAATCCAGCATGCCTGCGGTGCCCTGGGTCCGCCCGTCACAGGGATCGGTCACGGCCCCGGCAAAAGGGATCGCATGCAGTCTTCGGAGCTCCCGGGCGGCTTCTCCAACCAGCAGCCCCACCTCCCAGTGGCCGGTGTGCAGCCCAAGGGCAATGGGAGTTCCATCCGCGGCTCGAAGGCCGCCATGGGTAGACAGGATGAGGAATTCGGGGTCAAGCAGCCGGTTCGGTTCCCAACCCATGCCGGCATTCTGCGTCAGTCCGAACAGGTTTCCCGAGGGTTCGGTAAGAAGCATATCGGGCGTAATCGGCAAGCTGCCCTCGGGTCCGCGCGCGTGGGTTGTCGTCGCCCCATACAGATCGGCGGAGAATCCAGGATCTCGATTAGACATGTTTCAACTCCGGTGCAGACACCGGCACCTTCGGCAAGAGCATGGTCAGCAACGCCGAAAGCACCAGGGAGCCGGCCATCAGAAGATCCCCGGCCCGGTCACCGCCGGTGACCGCATGCAACAAACCGACTATGTAGCTGCCTGTAAACCCGCCCAGCGCACCTAGGCTATTCACCATCGCGAACGCCTCCCCGGTGAACTGGCGGGGAACATGGTCGGGAATCAGCGCAAAGAATGCACCATAAGGCGCGTACATGCAGCCGCCTGCGAGCACAAGACACGTAAACGCCAGCGCGAAACTGCGGTCCGCGAAAAAAAAGCTGCCGAGCATGAGACCGCCCGCGATGAGCAGCGGTGGCCAGACAAACTCCTGCCGTTTCAGCGTACGGTCCGAGGCGTGCGCAAGCACCAGCATCAGCACCGCAGCCAGCAGATATGGAATAGCCGACAGCAGGCCTGTGTGGAACATCGAGATCAGGTGACCGCCGGCCGTCGCCGTGGCTCCTCGGCGCACTATGGTCGGAAGCCAGAGCACGAACCCATACACGCCCAGACTCCAGCAGAAGTACTGGAGTGAGAGCAGGATCACGCGTCGGCTGGAGAGCACAGAGCCGAGAGAGAAAGATCCCGTACCAAGCACAGTTTGCAACGTATCTGTAGCGGCGTGGGCCGCCCGAAGATGCTGTACCTCGGCTGCCGGTACCCAGCGCGCCTCTGCAGGCTCATCCTTTACTACCGCGATCCAGAAGAACGCCCACAGGATGGCCGGAACGCCCTCAAGAATAAAGGTTCGCTGCCAGCCGAGGTGCTGAATCAGGAAGCCGGTCAGAACGCTCATCCAAAGTACGGTGATCGGGTTGCCGAGCATGAGAACGGTGTTGGCCCGCGACCGTTCTTGCCGTGTGAACCAGCGCGTGAGCAGGAGCAGCATCGCCGGAAAGATCACGCTTTCAGCAACGCCCAGCAGCAGCCGATCCAGCGCAAGCCAAACGAAGCTGCGGATCACACCCGTCAGCCCGGCCAGCGTACCCCAAAGAAGCAGGGCGACAAACGCAAGGCGAGTGGAGCTGAAGCGCCGCGCAACAAGCATCCCGGGCACCTGGAATGCAAAGTATCCGAGGAAAAATAAGGCTGCCAGGAGAGCCGAGCGGGCCTCGGTGATGTGCAGGCTTTGCGCGAGTCCGGCGGCCGCTCCGAAGCCATAGTTGGCACGGTCCAGGTAGGCCAGGGAGTAGGTGACGAAGACCACAGGCAGAAGCAGCACCCGCCGCACGAAGCTGTCCTCCTGTCATCGAAAAATATGCCGGATCGGCACAAGGAATTGCTCAAAATACGCGCCACGCCATATTACTGCGACCAGACCGCGCTGTCTTCGCGCGCCGCGCCCGCCCAACTCAGTGCGCCGGATCGCGTGGCGAACTTCGGGAAATGCTCGTTCGGTCCGCCCCGGATGGCGTCCGGTCCGGGATCCTCATCCTCGAGGATTGACAATTGCCAATGCATCCGGCGAGCCGAATCTGGAGCTCCGGTCCCTTACGGAACATGAAACCGGTTCTGTACAGCTTGCGGATAGGGTTAGACTCGTGGAGATGCCACACCCCTCATGGAATGAGAGTTATGCCTCGGGACAGTTGCCCTGGGACACCGGGCAACCAGAGCCTCTGCTGGTGGAGTTCGTCACTTCGGACGCGGTCACGCCAGGCTCGGCGCTCGATATCGGCGCTGGTACTGGTACGAATGCAATTTGGTTGGCGGAACGCAGCTTCGATGTACTCGGGGTGGATATCGCGCCGCTCGCGGTCGAGAGAGCACAGGCCAAAATGGAGGGACGCGCTCTGCGCTGCCGCTTCGCTGTGTGCGATTTTCTCGCCGCCCCACCGCCCGGCGGGCCATTCCAGTTCGTGTTCGACCGCGGTTGTTTTCATATGTTCGATGAACCAGGGGAAAGAGAGCAGTTCGCGGCACGAGTCGCTGCCGTATTGGCACCGGGCGGCTTGTGGCTGAGCTTGATCGGCAGCACTGAAGGCCCGCCGCGCGAGGTCGGTCCGCCGCGCCGGTCGGCACGCGAGGTCACCGTCGCCATCGAGCCTGCGCTGGAGATCGTGGAGTTGCGGTCGTCTGAGTTCCGGGGTATCAACGCAAAGGCGTGGTTCTGTCTGTCGCGGCAGCGCACTATACCGGCGGAGCCGTCCACGCGGCACGATTGAGGCTCGAGCTAACGCCGCAGGTGGGTGCCCTGCCCCAGCGCACCTCTCGCCCGCTCCGTGCCTGATTGCGGCGAAACACCAGTACAATCGAGCGGCACCTCTATGCGTTCATCTCAAAGGCCGCCACGTTAACTCCATGATGAGACTCGGCATATTCGTATTTGGCATTGCATCCATTGCTGCCGGTATCCTGAACCTGGTCTGGGGTGAGTTCGAGCCTGCTCACCAGCCCATCCAGGCCTGGGGCGACCACATTCCCGGGCTCGCGATCCTGGCCTATATTGCCGCCCTTTGGCTCATCGTGGGAGGCGTGGCCATCACTATGCGCCGGACGGCGCAAGCCGGCGCAGCCGCCCTGGCCATCTTGTACGCCATTTTTGCTGCTTTTCCGCTGCCGCGCGTCTACACGGCGCCGCATTTCCTGGGACACCATCCCGCGGTCTACATTGGCGTCCTCGCTGGAGTCGGACAGCAACTTATACTCGCCGTCGCCGCGGCAGTGGTCTGGGCCTCCCTCCGCAGGCGCGGGCCGCTTTCCATATCTGCAAGCCGGGTCGCCCGCTGGATTTTTGGACTCTGTTGCATTGACTTTGGTCTGGCACACCTCACCGCTGTCCAGGCGGTTGCGCCAATGGTTCCGCAGTGGATGCCATTCGGCGGAGCTTTCTGGACGGTGCTCACCGGGATCGCCTTCGTGCTCGCCGGGCTAGCCATCATCTCGGGGATTTGGGATGTTCTGGGGGCGCAGCTTCTCGGGCTCATGCTGCTTGTATTCAGCCTCGTGGTACTAACACCAAGAATACTTGCAGCTCCGCACGACCATACGGCCTGGGGCGGAGATGCCTACAACCTGACTGCGGTGGGAGCTGCATGGATGTTTGCCGGTTGGCTCGCAATGCAATCAGCTTCAGCTCCAGGCGAGGCAGGCGAAGAAGGAGCGGAGCTGTCAACCACCTAGGAATGCGAGCACGGCAGAAAAGCCGTTTGCTGTGGTTCGCTATGCCGGCCCCGCACTTCCAGTAGCTGGAGATTCCACCAGCTTGTGTGGCCTGTGTTGTTCCGCCTCTGTCTCCGCTTCCTTGCGTGCTTCCATCAAGCGCTTCAGCAATCCGGGCAGTTCGTCCTTACGATCCGTTTTGCGGACCGCGAGGACGAGATGATACAAGGCCTGTGCGTCCTTGGGATTGATCGCCAGCGCCGCCTGGCTCTCGTCGATTGCATCTTTGGTGTCGCCGGATTGCAGATAAATGGATGCGAGGAGGTCGTGCGCCTCGATCCGCTTCGGGTCCAGGTGAACGGCGCGGTGCGCCGCTTCGATCTCTTCGCGATATTCCGGAGTTCCGGCAGGCTTGCCCTCTTCGGAAAGTGCTTCCGCGAGCAGGTAGGAAGCAAACGCGTCATCCGGATGCAGCTTGACCTGTTCCCGCAACTTGGCCAGCGCCGCTGCCGAATTGTGTGACTGCGACTGAGCGATTCCCTGAGCGACGCCGACGAAGGACAACTTCGGATCAAGCTGGTTTGCCTTGTTGAAATCAGCGAAGGCCTGCTCCACCTTACCGATCTGACATAAGAGAACGCCGCGCGCAAAGTAGAGTTCTGCCTCGTCTGGCAGCTGCTTCAGCCCGAGGTTCACTATGTCGAGACCTACCTGAATGGACGCGTGCTGGTAGGCGAGATTTGCGAAGTCAAGATACGCATCTTTGTCTCTGGGCTCAAGGAGAATGGCTCTCCGCAGCAGTTCCAAAGCTCGCTCGGTGTTCCCTTGCGCCTCAGCAATCTGTGCTCCCAGGGTCAGGTCGTCTTCTGCAGGGTGGTCGCCCTCGAGGGCCGGCTCGAGAACCCGCTGTGCGTCCGGGAAATGTCCTGCACGCCAATCCGCAAGTGCAAGGTTGTAGCGGGCTGCACTGCTCTGCGGATTGAATTCCAGCAGGCGTTCGAAGACGACGGCAGCTTCATCGAAACGAGAGAGCTTAACCAGGCAGGAACTGAGCTCGGTGAGCGCCTCCGGCTGGGCGCCTACAACCTGCTGCGCCTGATCGAAGTGCTCGACGGCAGCGGGGCAATCTCCTTTACGGAACGCGATGGCGCCAAGCATGGCGTGCGTCACCTGATCCTGCGGCCGCAGCTTGAGCACACGCAGGAGCAAATTCTCCGCCGCGGGATTCCGTGTGGCGTATTCCAACTGGGCCGCACCCTGCAGGGCGGGCAGGTACTCCGGCGCAAGCCGGAGCGCATGGTGGTAGGACTGCAGTGCCTGTGCTTGCCTGCCGAGACTGGCATAGGCGATTGCTTGCAGCGTCCACAGCCTCGGATCGCGCGGCGACTGCTGCAGTGCGGCCGCAGCGAGGTGCTCCGCAACCGGGAACTGATGCGTCTGCAGTGCGCGCGCGATCTCCGGCACGGGGTCCCCGCCTGTCCCGGCGGTTGACTGGCCTACGCACGGAGGAACACACAGGAGAGTGGAGAACAAGATCAATTCTGTGAAGGCACGGCACCGTGTCCGAAACGATGCGGAACGTGCTCGCCAGGTAAGACGCAACAGCATGGGAATCCAGTGTCGCACAGCAGAACCGGCTACCGAAAAAGAGAATGGGCTCCGGATGGAAGCCCATTCTGGTCATGCAAGTCAGGAATCAGAAAGTCAGGGTCGCTCCGATTTGCAGATAACGTGCAGTGTGCGTCGCGTAAGCCTGTCCGAAGTTCGCATCCTGGAAATTCGAGTCCAGAATGCCGATACCATTCGGATCGGAAAAATTCACTTGGTTGAAGAGATTGAAAGCATCGAGTCGCAAATCGAGGTCGAGCCGCTCGAATATCTTGGTAGTCTTCTTAAGACTGGCGTCTGTCTGAGCGAAGCCAGGCCCTCTGAACTGGTCGGTTACCCTTTCATTGCCAAGTTGCCCAAAAGCTGGCGTGGTGAAATCTCCGCAGGTAGCGGCCAGGTTGGTGCACCCTGGAAATACGCCGTTGCGGTAAGCCCGCCGCGAGTGAGAGATACTTGCCTTCGGGTTCACGTCAGGCAAATCGTAGTTATAGCCGCTGCCGCTGAAATCCCCACTGCCCGGCAGGTACCGCAGGTTTGAGGGAGATACAGGTAGCAGCGGATTGATGCGCTCCACCTGGTAGGAAGCGTTTGTGTGGAGGAACAGCGGTGGGCCAGACTGCAACGTTATGGTGCCGCCCAGTGCCCAGCCGCCAGTCAGACGGCCTGCAAAGCCATTTCCGGAGTGGATGCCTGGCACTTGATAGGAGCCGCCGAACGAGAACCGGTTGGGGAAATCATAGGACGAGTTCCCGTAAAAGCGATTCTGGTCAAACGTCGCGGTGGGCGCATAGTAAGTGGCGTCGTCCTTCGCCGATGAACGGGTATAGGACGCGGTCAGGAACGCATTGTGTCCAAAGCGTCCTCGCACACCGAAAATGAAGGCATAGTAGTTTGCGCGGGCTGTGTTGTAAGCGTAGTTGATCGTTCCGAAGCTGGTGTTGAGCCTGGTCCGAAATGCAGTGCAGTTATCGGTGACCTGGCCGGTGACTGGATCTACCGATGCAGCGCAGGAAGTGTGTGCGATCAGGTCGCCAGGAAATGCATTGACGTCATAGCCGAACTGATTGGCTCCCTGGTTCAGGCCCGCCAGCAGGATGCCACCCGTGTGGGATCCGACATAGGATGCGGAGGCCACCACATTACGCGTGAGCGAGCGCTGGATACCGGCAGACCAGTTATAACTCGTCGGCGAATGAACGTTGACGTCCACCGCACCGATCGATATCTCCGATCCGACCTGTCCGCCTTTTGCGTCCAGAGGCTTGCCGACGTATGCGGGGTAGGGGAACCCGAAGGGGTAGGTGTCCTTTGTTCCGAAACCAAAGATCGGCGGAGCGGTCGAGCCGTCGTTGTAAAACGTGGGCGCTGTCCAGTTTGGCGGATTCCCCTTCAGGATGTCTGCCATATTTCCCAGCGTGATCATGTCATGGTAGATACCGAAGCCGCCGTTAAAGACCCAGTTGCCATTGCCGGTAATGTCCCACGCAGCCCCAACACGCGGAGCAAAGTTCCAGTTGATGCTTTGGTTTAATGCGTTCGACTGCACCTTGGTAAAGCCGTTGGCGATTTGCTGCTGGAAGGTGGACCCGCTTCCCCGGTGGAATGGGGCGGAAATGGTTCCTTTGAGCGATGGGTAGGGATTGCCATAGTTGTCATACCGCAGGCCGTAGTTGAGCGTCAGCCGCTTGGTCGCTTTCCAGGTGTCCTGGGCGAAGAAGGCGGTCGTCGTCTCAGAAAAGCCGTAATTGCCGGGTTGCGGCGCGCCCGTCAGGAAGTTGTAAGAGAGGCTCGTCTCGTTGTAGGGATGGTCATTGATGAGGTCGATGAGGTTGTTGTAGTTGAAAGTCGGCTGACCGTACGGGCCCTGGAAGATGGCCGTATCGTCGCCGTGCCAGCCGTCATAGCCAAACCTGAAGCTATGCGAGCCATGGATATAGCTCACCACGTCGCGCCAGTGGTAGCTGTGCTGGTAGTAATCGCCTTCGGCAAAGCCGGCGCCGAAGCCTTGTCCCAACCCGCCCACATTGACGACGGGCACGCTGAATGTGCCGGACGCCGGGGCAATGCCCTCGATGCGGTTGTAAGCAAAAATGCCTTCGTTCAGCAGGTTGGGACCGAAGGTGTGCGTCTCGTTGCCCTGGAAAGCCAGTCCGTAATAATTGTTTATCGTGCGGAATGCAGGACGGGGATTGGTGCCCACCGTCGATACAGTGTTGCGAATGAAATCACCGTAGAGGCGATCCTTGTCCCAGTCCTTGTCGATGCGAACGCTGTACTGCTTGGCATCCGTGCTGCCGGCGGAATTGAATGTCGCGGTATCGATGACGGGTAAGGTGCACGGGATATTGTCGGTGGCGGCGGTTCCGCATGCCCCGCCCAGATTCAGGCCGGGATCGGACGCTGTTTGAAAGACCCTTGCGCCTGCTACAGAGCCCACCGGATACTTGGTGAGCAGCGCCACCTCGGGACTGGCCGGCCGCGTCTGCTGGGCAAAAGCGGTGAACGCAGGATCCTCATAGTAGACAGGACCGAAGCTGGATCCCTCATTGTGGTAGGGCTGGTAGGTGCCGAAGAAGAAGAACTTTTTGTCGCGCCAGATGGGGCCGCCTACGCCGAACGCCGCGTTGTTGGTGTGGTATGGCGGCGTGTTGGGAACATCGTGATGGTTGGGGCCGAACTCACCGCGCGCCGCAAAGCCCTGATAGGTGTAATAGTCGCTGGCAAACCCGTGAAACTGGTCGGTGCCGGATTTGGTGGTCATGCGCGTTTCGATGCCGCTGCCACGGCCGTATTCCACGCTGTAGGTGTTGGTCTGGACGGCCACTTCCTGAATGGCGTCAGCGCCGGGGGTTAAGTTCACCACGCCAGGCCGCACATTGCTGGTGACGTCGAGGCCGTCCACGATGTACAGGTTGCCGTTCTCCCCCTTGCCGTTGGCGCTGGAATCGATAAAGTTCTCGGGGTAGTTATTCAGGTTCTGCTGCGCATCCAGCGCGCCGGTCACACCGGGCGTGACACCGACCAGGGCCGTCGGATTTCGTGTAGCGAGAGGAAGAGCGCCGAGCGCTTCCGTGGAGAACGTGTACTGCAGACGGCTGTCCGAGGTGTCCAGCAGCGGCGCCTGCGTGGTCACCTGCACGTTCGTGGCGACATCCCCGATCGCAAGCGTAATAGGCACGTCGCGATTTTCGGCGGTCTGCAATTGAAAAGAGACCGTTGCCTGAGAAAAGCCGGTGGCGCGCGCCGAAACGGTGTACGAGCCGGGTGCCAGGCTGGTGAAACGGTAAACGCCGCCGGTGTCGGTCGTCGCGGTCCTACTGACATTCGTCGCGGTGTTCGTCAGAGTGACGGTGACCTGCGGAACGGCTGCACCCGAGGGGTCGGTTACGTTGCCCTGAACGCCGCTCGAGAACTGCGCAAATGCCGCGACGGTCAACAGCGGCAGCAAGCATGCAAGCCGACGGAACAATGCCCTACTGAAGCGAACCATAGAAGCCTCCCGAAAGCTGTTATCGATCCCGACCTGGCCGAGCGCACTTTTCGTCCTTTTTCCCATTCCAGGCCGGTTAACGCCTGCACGAGCCGGATTCTGCGTCCGTGAAAAGAGCCCCACTCGGAACGCGAAAATACTATGTTGTATACATTTCCATGTCAACTGCCAAAGCAATTGAAATCCAAGGCCGGTTAAGGCCCCTTTCTCAGGAATTTTCGGCACTGGCCGGGTGCCACCAATCTGGTTCAACTCATCCGCGGACCCATGCTCCGTCCACATTGCGCCATGCGGATGCGCTGGGCGCTGCGTCCCGCAGCATTGCCGGCAACCGCTCCTGGCGGACATTGTCGTAGCACTCCAACATCGCAAACCGATGGATGGATCGTGGAATGCCGACCGCAGTGAACCCCGGATGACCGGTCGCGGGAAATGGCCCGCCATGATTCATAGCTGGACTGAGCGCAACGCCGGTCGGCATCTTGTCGTTCAGCAGGCGGCCGACCTTCGTGCGCAACGCCGCCGCGACTTCCCCATAAGCAGCTTCGTCTCCTCGTCCAGTGTGCGAGTACACGGAGCCCGTAAGGTTGCCATCCAGGGATTGCAGCGCGCGCTTCATGTCCGACAGGTCATCGCAAAGCACCAGCGTGATGACATTCCCGAAGGCTTCCTGCTGCAGCGCCTCTCCGCTCCGGATAAATTCGCGCCCGCTCGTCTGCAATACGGTGTTGGGATAGCAGAAACTGTCCGTCTTGAGGGCAGAGCCGCCCCCGGTCAGCACCGCCGCACCGGATTCAACCAATTGCTGCACCCCGCGCTCCAGATGGTCGAGCGTTGTGCGGGAAAGCAGCGGCCCCGGAGAACGCTCCTTATACGCGAGCCGCAGGCCTTCAGCAAAGCGCTGCGCCTCCGCGCCATTGAGAAGAAACAGCAGATTCGGGCTGGTGCAGAACTGCCCCGCTGCTGCCAATCCGCTGTCGGCCACCTCTTTCACCAGCGCGTCGCCTCTCTCCTGCAACGCACCCGGCAGCAGAACGACCGGGTTCAGGCTTGACATCTCCAGATAGATCGGCTTCCCAGCGCGGTCTGCCGCCTGCTTCAGACTCAGCCCCGCAGCCCGGCTTCCGGTAAATGCGGAAGCTCCGACGCGCGGGTCCGCCACGAGACGCAGGCCATCGTCATTGCCGAAGTGGTAAAGCATTTGCACCGTAGCTGCGGGCAGGCCGGAACGCTGTAGCGCGCTCAGGGCGCACTCGGCGAGCGCCTGGCTGGTTGCAGGATGCAGCGGATGTGCCTTCGCGATCACCGGATTTCCCGCCGCGATGGCAGCCGCGAAATCACCACCCGAGATGCCGTTGAAGGCAAGCGGAAAGTTATTCGGGCCGAGTACGACGACGGGCCCGATCGGCGCGAGATAGGAACGGATGTTGTTCCTGGTGTCGATCACGGCCTGCGACCACGAACCCTCCCGCGCCGCCGCGGCCGCCTGGCGAAGCTGCGCCGTGGTGCGCGGCAGTTCCACGTCTCGCAGGCGCGGCGATACCGGCAACGCCGTTTCGCTGTTCGCGAGTGCCGCGATCTCCTCCGCGCGATTCTCAATGGCTTCGGCGTAGCCCTCAAGGAAACGCGCGATCTGCTCGCCGTCCACGGACCGCAGTTCCACTGCGGCCTGCGCCGCCGCCGTCAAAGCGCGGTCGCAGTCTTCCCATGAGCTGATGGGAAACTCCCGCGCGTGCTGCTCTCCGGTTGCCGGGTTGGCGGCGTGAAAGCTGCCGGATGCGGCGGAAGGCTGCCAGCGCCCCTCAATCAGAATCTCTTCCATGCTTCCTCTCCCCTCGTGCGTATCGTTTGCAATCTTGCTCGCTCTGAAGCTGCCGCGCAAAACCAGCTTTGGCTACGCTGCCGCTCAGAGCTGGATCGTCTGCGACGAGTCGTCGAGGCGAATGGTTTTCGACGCCCCGCCCGCCACTCCCACAATGATCTCGACACCCGGCCCTCTCCGGCTCTTCCGCGGCGTGATCTGCAGCGTGCGGGCCCGTTCGCTCCACGCGCAGAGGGCGAGCGAGTAGTCGCCCTGCTCATAGGCAAAGCTCAGACCATCATCGTCGTACAAGGCAAACTGCCCGTCCGCGCCGGGGTAAACGGTGAGCCGCAGTGGCTCCGTGCTCGGCTCGGCGCTGTACTGGCGGACAGGTCCGGTGGGCAGAATGGCGCCGGCGCGCACAAAGAGCGGCATCGTCGCCAGATCAACGGGGACCGTCACTTCGGAGCCGCCGGCGTGATGCTCTCCGGTCCAGAAGTCTGTCCATCCTCCTGCGGGCAGGTATACCTTGCGCTCCGTTGCCCCGCGCTCGTAGACGGGGGCGGCCAGAAGATTTGGACCGAAAAGGTAGCTGTCCACTGTCTGCCAGGCCCTCGCATCCTCCGGAAAGACGAGCCCAAGGCTGCGGATCAGAGGAAGGCCGGTGGTGTGTGTCTCCCATGCAGCGGAGTAAAGATATGGCAACAACCGATAGCGCAGATCCAGATACTTCCGGCAGATCGGTTCGACTGCGGTGTTGTGCAGATCTGCCGGCTTGGGCAGAAATGCGTCGGCTTCGGGGCCCATCTCCGAAGGTCCATAGCTGCCGGTATTCCATCCCCATGGCCGCCGCAGTTGCCAGGTACGCCCGTGGCAGCGGAACAAGGGGCAGAACGAGCCGAACTGGAACCAGCGCACAAACAGCTCCGCGGTGAACTCCTCCGTGGGCACGAAACCACCGATGTCGGTTCCCCAGAACGGCACCCCGTTTAGCCCGGCGTTGATGCCCATCATGATCTGCGTCTCCAGCGTTTTCCATGTGGAGAACACGTCGCCGGACCAGAGCCAGCCCCAGCGCTGGATACCGGCATAGCAGTTGCGGTGCAGCGCGAACGGGCGGCGCTCGGGTGAGGACAGCCGGCCGCCGTCCCAATACATCCGATTGCGTACCAGGCGCGCCGGCGTGGGCAGCACATCGCCTTCGTCCGGCCACCAGCCGTCCACACCCAGGCGAACCAACGGAACATGCTGGGCCCAGTAGTTCGCGGCATCGCCGGGAATCGCTGCGGCCGCGCCCGTATCGGCCACCGCGCCATGGAGGTTCTCCGGCGGGTTGACGACGTGCAGCACCACCTGAAAGTGCTGGTCATGCAGCGCCCGAATCTCAGCCTCCGGCTCAGGAAAGACAGCGTCGTTAAAAACGAACGAGCCGTGTCCGGTGTTCCAACCCGAAGGGCAGAAGCCCGTGCCGAGATAGATCATAGTGTCGCAGGGCAGCTTCTTCTCGCGAAAGGTCTTCGCCTCCTCGAGGATCTGTTCCCGGCTGTCCAGGGTGCGGTGCGATTGCTGGAATCCAAGTGCCCATTTGGCGGGCAGGTGCGGATAGCCGGTGATCTCGGCGTATTGGCGCAGGAGCTCGGCCGGGGATTCGGCGATCGACCAGAAACAGGTCCTGCCCGCGCGCAACATCGCCGGGGTGAAAGATACCGGACGCGCCCGCCAGGTCGAAGGTGCCTTCCGGCTCATGAATGAACAGGCCCCACCCCTTGCCCATCAGCCACGGGATTGGATTGCGAGCGCCCAGCACACGGAGGTCATCGCCTGCACCGTTGCGCATCCGGTCGCGAGTGCCGCGTAAGTCCAGCGGATGACTGCCCGGCCCAAGTCCGTACACCGGCGCATCGCCATATTCAAACAGGATCTGGTTATGATCAGGCCGGAAGGTGATCTCCTGAATGGTTCCGCGCCCGGCGGACACCACGGCGACGCGCAGCGGCCAGGTTGCTATGCGGATCCGGTAGGCGCCCCACGCAACCTCCTGCCCGCTTTTTTCCGTCGGCATCGCGACCAGGGGAGCACCGAAGGTACGCGGCGCAAGGCTGCCATCGTTGTAGTACGTATCCAGGTTCTCGTCGATGGCCGCGACCGAGAGCCGAAGTGTGTGCTCCGTGACCGCCGTGATGCGCAACTCCATGCCCGCCGGCCCGGTCAGAGGGTTCCCCACGCGTGCATCCGGCAGTGTGTCAGCGTGCAGAAAGCGCTGCGCGAAGAGCACTCCACCGAGTGCTGCGGCTGTCTGCTGGAGGAGATGTCGGCGGGAGATCGGGCGTGCCATGGTTGTCCTCTTCAGTCCCGGTCGGCCGGCTCACCCCGGCCCACACACCGGACCACAAATACTAAATCGTATACAACGCCAGAAGCTCTACGATATAACGTCCCCATAGAGCGGGGTTGGGATGGAGAGGCATTTTCGCGCCTTCTGTCCCAGCGCTCTGATTCCTGGTATCCGGAAGAGTGCGAATGGCGGAGGTTCCCTGGCGGAAGCAGTGGAGCAGCAGATTTCTTCTCATCCTGGCGATCGCCTCGGTTCCATTTCCCGCCCCTGCCCAAAAACGCGCCAGCCCATCAGCGGAGCCAATCATGCCAGCCATGGTCCGGCAATACTCGGCCGACCGCGGCAGTCTTCTCCAGGTATACCGTGTCCCGATCTCTCCGGTACGGTTCACGCGGCTGGAAACTTTCTACAACGGCGAGCTGCACACGTTGGACGCGCTGAACTTCGATGCGCTCGGCCAGGAGGACCGCATCGATTATCTCCTGCTGCGCAACCGAATCAACTCCGAGCTGCACCAGCTCACCATCACGAAGCGCCAGGTCGAGGAGATGGCGCCACTGCTGCCCTTCTCCGGCTCCATTGAAGAATTGCTGAACACGCAGCGGCTGATGCGCCGTCCGGATGCGGAAAAGACTGCGGCGGCCTTGTCCGCGATGGTGAAACAGATCGAGCAGACGCGCGAACACTTGGCTGCCACTCCCACTCAGCCGGGCAACGCGAAGCCGGCATATGCCCCGGTGGTCGCGAACCGGGCTGCGAACACCATCAACGAGCTGCTGGAGCAGATGGATGGCTGGTACCGGGAAAACAACGGCTATGACCCAAGCTTTACCTGGTGGGTGGACCTGCCCTACCAATCCGCCCGAAAAGCACTGAGCGAGTACCGCGACTTCCTGAAAGAGAAGCTCGCCGGCATGAAGCCGGACGACAAGACCACGATCATCGGCGACCCCGTGGGCCGCGCCGCGCTGCTCGATCAGTTGAATGACGACATGATTCCCTACACGCCGGAGGAACTCATCGCCATCGCGCAGACAGAGTATGACTGGTGCATGCGCGAGATGCTCCGGGCTAGTCACGAGATGGGCTTCGGCGACAATTGGCACGCGGCGGTCGAGAAGGTGAAGGGGATGCACGTGCCTCCCGGAGAGCAGCCCGAGCTCATCCGCAAGCTGGTGATCGAGGGCAGCGATTTCGCCAAAAAGAACGACCTGGTCACGGTGCCGCCGCTTGCCGACGAGACCTGGCGGATGAACATGATGACCCCGGAACGCCAACTGGTGAATCCCTTTTTCACCGGCGGGGATGAGATCAGCGTCTCCTATCCTACGAACACCATGACCTATGAACAGCGTGAAATGAGCATGCGGGGCAACAATATCCCGTTCGCGCGCGCTACGGTCTTTCACGAGATGATTCCCGGTCACTTCCTGCAGTTCTACATGGGCGAGCGCTACCGCACCTACCGCAGCGCCTTTGAGACGCCGTTCTGGGTGGAGGGGAACGCTTTCTGGTGGGAGATGCTTTTCTGGGACAAGGGCTTCGACCGGACACCTGAAGAGCGCGTCGGCGCCCTGGTCTGGCGCATGCATCGCTCGGCCCGCGTCATCTTCACCATGAACTTTCACACCGGCAAATGGACGCCGCAGCAGTGTGTACAGTTCCTGATCGATGCGGTCGGCTTTGAGCCCGACAACGCGACCGCGGAGGTGCGCCGGTCTTTCGACGGCTCTGTGGGCCCGCTGTACCAGTGCGCTTACCTGATGGGCGCGCTCCAGTTTCGCGCTCTGCATCACGAGCTGGTGGACTCCGGCAAGATGACGAATCGCGCGTTCCACGACGCGATTCTGCACGAGAACACCATGCCGGTTGAGTTTCTGCGTGCTGACCTGGAGCAACTCCCTGTCACGCGCGATTACCGTACGCAATGGAAGTTTTACGGAGAGCATCCCACCCACCCATAGCAGAACTGTGCCGGGCCTTCGGCAAAGGAGAGACCATGCACCACGGCAGTACAGCCTTGTGCTTCACGATGAGTGGAATCGCGCTCCTTGGCTGCAGTCTGACGCTTCCGGCACAGGTGACCAGGGCCGATTACGAGCATGCAGCCGGCCTGGCGGACAAGTACAAAAACCTCACCGAAAATGTCGCCGACGTCCCCTCGTGGGTCAAAGGAAAGGACGAGATTCTCTACAGCAAGACGGTTCCCGGCGGTCACCAGTTTTTTGTCGTCGATGCCGAGAGCGGGCAGAAGCGAGTTGCTTTCGACCACGCGCGCCTGGCCGCCGCGCTGCACGATGCCATCCACGAAGACGTGAAGCCGCTGGAACTGCCCTTCACCCAAGCAGAGCTGCGCGACAACGACGCGACCCTCGAGCTTACGCTCAAAGAGCGCAGCATTCGCTGCGACCTCAAGAGCTACCACTGCGCTGAGCCGGTCGACATTCCAGACGAAGACTTCACGGAAGACCCCAATGCGAGCACAGAATCCCTGAACAGCCTGGATCGCGTGCGCACTTCGCCGGACAAGCAGTGGGAAGCGTTGATCGAAAACTACAACGTCGTCGTCCGCTCGCCAGACCGCAAGCAGCATGTGGTGCTCAGTACAGACGGGTCCGAGGGCAACCACTACGTGCTGGAGTCGCTCACCTGGTCACCCGACTCGCACCACCTGGCCGCGTACCGCGTGCGGCCGGGATACCGCCGCGTGGTGCGCTATGTCGAGTCATCGCCGGCTACGCAGCTCCAGCCTCTTTATCCCGAAATCGTCTACACCAAACCCGGAGATACGCTGCCCCTGCAACAGCCAGTGGTCTTCGATATCGCGGCGCGGCGCGAGTTCCCTGTGAGTAACGAGCTGTTCCCCAACCCGTTTGATCTTTCGCGTCCGGTGTGGTGGAAGGACAGCCGCGGCTTCACTTTCGAGTACAACCAGCGCGGTCACCAGGTGTATCGCGTCATCGACGTGGATGGGAAAACCGGCGCGGCCCGCACGCTGGTAAACGAGCAGAGCCAAACTTTTATCGACTACCGTCCTCTCGTGATGGACCCGCAGGACACGGGCAAGAAGTATCGGCACGACATCGCCGACGGGAAAGAGATCCTCTGGGCATCGGAGCGGGATGGGTGGGAGCACCTCTATCTGCTGGATGGTGCGACCGGCGCGGTGAAGCAGCAGATCACCCGCGGGCCATGGGTGGTCCGCGCCGTCAACCGCGTGGACGACCAAAAGCGCCAGATATGGTTTGAGGCCAGCGGTATGAACCCGGGTGAGGACCCTTACTTCGTTCACAGCTACCGCATCAATTTCGACGGTACTGGACTCACCCCGCTTACACCCTCTCCCGGCAATCACCGTGTCGAATACTCCGAGGACGGTAAGTTCTATGTGGACCTCGTCAGCACGATCGACACTGCGCCTGTGCTCAGCCTTTACCGGACCGAGGGCAACGTGCGCCTGGCGGAGCTGGAGCGCGGTGATATCAGCAAGCTCGTTGCAGCCGGATGGCACGCTCCGGAGGTCTTCACCGCCAAAGGACGCGACGGCAAGACCGATATCTGGGGTGTGGTCTGGAAGCCCGCCAATTTCGATCCGGCGAAGAAGTACCCGGTCATCGAAGACATCTACGCGGGGCCGCAGGGGTCATTTGTTCCCAAGACTTTCAGCTCCCGCGCTCAGCCTCTCACCGAGCTCGGCTTTGTCGTGGTGCAGATCGACGGCATGGGCACGAACAACCGTTCCAAGGCCTTCCACGACGTCGCGTTCAAGAACCTGAAAGACGCCGGCTTTCCGGATCGCATCGCATGGCACAAGGCCTACGCCGCAGGCCACCCCTGGTATGACATCTCCCGCGTCGGCATCTTTGGAACTTCCGCCGGAGGACAGAGCGCAATGGGCGCGCTCCTGTTTCATCCCGAGTTCTACAAAGCGGCAGTCGCGAACAGCGGCTGCCATGACAACCGGATGGATAAGATCTGGTGGAACGAGCAGTGGATGAGCTGGCCTGTAGGCCCGCAGTATTCCGAATCCTCCAACGTGGACAACGCATGGCGCCTGCAAGGCAAGCTCATGCTGGTCGTCGGTGAGATGGACAAGAACGTCGATCCCTCCTCCACGTTTCAGGTGGTGGACCGGCTGGAGAAGGCGAATAAGACCTTCGACCTGCTCTATGTTCCGGGTGGCGGACACGGCGCCGGCGGCGATTACGGCAAACGCAAGCTGGAGGACTTCTTTGTTCACAACCTGCTGGGACAGGAAACCCCAGACTGGAACGCGACGCCAGCGCCGGAGCCTCGGTAACGTCCTTCCCTCTCGCCGGCGACTACTTCGTCCTGGGCTCCAGTGTGACCGTGGTCTCGCTAGTTCCCAAGGCGACGACATAGGCTCCTGCGTCCCTGGACATCTGCTGCGCAGGAACCCACTGCTGCGTGCTGCCCGCTCTTGTCTGCTCCAGCCGCACTCGCGCGGTTGCCACGGACGCGGTCGCCGGCTCCAGGCGCAGCGACACGCGTTGTGCCTTCTGATCGAAGTCCACGCTCGCCACCTTGCCTGCATCCAGCGTGATCCACAGTCCCACTGGGGCCAGGAAAACGCGGTTGCGTGCCGCGTCCAGCATGGTCGCGTGCACCACATCCCCATGCTGCTCCACACGGCCTCCGAAACACAACCAGCCGAGTGTTTGGTCGTGCGTCAGATAAGTCCCGGTATTCATGGCGACACCGAAGAAATTCGGCCCGTAGTCCCCGGTATAGGCGTCGTAGTGCATCGCATCCGGGAATGAATGGAACGCTGCCGAGGCGAAGCCCTTCTCATCGATGTTGGCAAGCGGGCCCATCACACCGCCATACCCGGCGCGCAGCAGATACAGATCGTCCGGATGTGCCCGGTATTCATCGAGAAGCGGAATCGCATTCAGCCCGGAGCCGTAATGGTGTAACTGGCGTTCGATGCGCGTGAGTTTGCCCGCGAACAGGAAATCCCAGTAGCGACGCGCACTGCCGTTATAGCCCCAACTCGGCAGCACTGGGGTGTACGCCAAAATCGCATGCAGCGTCACGTCCGCCTTGTCGTTGTAGCCGAAGTAACGGGACCAGCCATAAACTTCCTCCTGGCCGGTGGAGTCCCAGGGCATCTCGCTCCCGAACGGATATGCTTCCGTCTTCCAGAGATCGGCGCGTTTGTGCATCGCCGCCTCCAGCGAGTTCGCTTTCTCTGCCCACCCTTCCGCCTTCATGTCGGCCAGAACCTGCAGAAACACCGTGCCTTCCATCTGCCCGAACTTCGCATAGTAGGGCGCCTGCGTGGTCATCGCGAGCGATGTCTCATAGGCCTGGTTCAGGTACCAGTCCCACGGATGTTTTGTAGTGAGCCCTTTCGTGTTGCGCGCAATCCGGTATAGCGACCAGTACGCTGCGACCACATGCGGGTAGTTATACGAACGGCCCAGGTCCGCGGCCGCCTTCTTGTCCCAACTGGCCCAGGTCTTCCAATTCACGGACGGGTCGTAAGGGAAGCCCGGTACTGCATCCGGCTGGTAGAAGAAGAGACTCTTGTGGACACCAAACTTGCCCGCACCGGAGCTCTCCTGCAGTCCACCCCACAGCACACCATCGACAAAACTTTCCAGCTTCGCGATCTCTTCCGGATCGGGCGCCAGGTATTCCTTCATGGCGGCGGCCAGCCAGGAACCCGCTCCGGCCTCATCGCTCAGCCCGGCGATCCATACCCGCGGCTCCTGTGTCACCTGGCGGCCTGCCTCGTCGTCGTAACTGATCACCGACGGAGCGCGGTGAAATGGGTCGCGTGCATCCGTGAACCATTGCTGATGAAACAGGAAGCGGCCCAAGTCCGCGACCGCGTCGCGCTCTGGCCTGATCACGCGATAGGCGATGCTCTGGACGACGCCGTCGCTGTAGGTGATTACCAGCCGCGCGCGCCCCCACTGCCTGCCTTCGAGCGAATACGCATGCAGTCCGTTCCCGCTCCGGCCGTCGTCGTGGATGCCCAGCGCTCCTGCCGGCTCGCTCACGATCGAACGCACCGCAGGGCCGTACCGGAGGAAAAGCTTCGCCGGCATGTCCTGCGGCACGACATAGCCGGGAATGCCTATCGCTACCGGCCGGCCGTGCTGCAGCAATGTACCCTCAATACCGCGCAGCTCGGGCGCGACGAGGAACCGCACGCCAAAGGTGAGCGTGGCGCCGGGCGCAACCGTGCTTGCGGTGGAGGGGTTCCACTCGGCAACGCCCTTCCATTCCTTCGCCGCGAAACCGGAAGAATGCACCATCCAGTCGAACGAGCCCTCAAAGGTAATACCGCGCGGGGTGGGATCGTTGCCCAGTTCGCCCTTGCCGGTCGCGGGATCGCGCCGGTCCAGGATCGGCTTCCAGGCCTCGAACGGTGTATGCCCGTCCGGCACCACGAGCAGGACGGGGCCGTGGCCGTTCAGCCGCGACACCTGCACATACCCGGCATCTTCGCCAATATACGGATCGTAGAACGAGCAGGTGCGGTAAGCCTCATCGAGGGATCGTCCGGACAGGATGTTGTCGAAGACCATCGCGATGCCCGCGCCGCCAATCTCGATCGGCTGCTTCGCAGTATTCGTCAGCGCAAAGCGAAGCACAAGGTCGCCTCCATCGACCGCCCATGTTCGGATCACGCGGAGCGGCGTGCCCGCCGGGAGTGAAGAGGTGAGGTCTCCCGTAAACTCCCCGGCGCCGGATTGCAGCACCTTTACCGGCGCGCGGTGGAACGCGGAGGACACGTCTGTCCACTCCGGATTGCCAGCGGTCCGGAAGCGCAGGTCGAGATCTCCCAGGTGGTAGAAGGTGTCAGCCGACCGCTCTTTCAGCCGGTCTCCCGGCGTGTAGTCCAGGCCCGGATCATTGGCCGGTGAAAGCTGCGCCACCGTGCCGGAATACCGCAATACCTTTAGCTGGAGTGCGGGCGTGGAAAGCGTGACACTTCCTCCGTCGATCATGGGACCGGGGGGCAGAACGCGCGGCTCGCGTTGCGTTTGTGCCAGTGCTGCCGGCGCCACTGAAGCCAGCAGCAGGAGCAGCAGCATGCTCCTGATCGTTCCCGTGATGGCGTACCTGCGGACGGCGTGACAGCAGCTTCGTTTTAGCATCTGGTGCACAAGCGACCTTTCCCCGAGTCAGATCATCGCGGCCACGTAGCCGTTGCGCGCACGCCAGCCGCCCTGGACCGAACGACCGGGATGCGGAAACTAAGCGCGAATGCCACGCACAATCGCACAATCCGGCATCCGCGCCCGGGCGGTAGCGATTGTATACGATTACGCACACATCCCCGGAAGGACCGAACTCCCGCTTTGCACCTGCGAACCAAGGTCACGGCGCGGGAATGCACTCGCGCCAGTGACTTGACAGGCACCCTGCGCGGGGGGTGCAATGTATGCAGAATTGTATTTTCTCCGGAGCGGGCCGCTGTTGCCCACCGGAACCCTTGAGAGATCCGCACATGAGCATGGCTCTATCCCGGAGACGATTTCTCGGCGGCGTGGCCGCCACCGGCACGGTTGCACTGCTGCCCTTAAGCGGCCGCGCCGCTCAGAAAAATGTCCCCTCCACGGCCAACAGCAACTCCCCTGCCGTCGAGGACACTGCCGTCCGCAACCTGACACACAGCCCCGTGGCCAAGGTCACCTGGAAGGTGGAGCCATTCTCCATGACGGAGGTACGCCTGCTCCCTTCTTTCTGGAAGGAGACGATGGAGCTCAATCGCAGCTATCTTTACTCGCTGCCCAACGAGCGCCTGGCTTATAACTTCCGCATCACCGCCGGACTGCCTTCCGATGCCGACCCGCTCGGCGGGTGGGAAAGGCCGGATTGCGAACTACGCGGCCACTATGTCGGCCACTATCTTTCTTCCTGCGCCCTGATGCACGCCAGCACGGGCGACGAAGTCATCCAAAACAAAGCCAACGACCTGGTGGCGATGCTGGCCGAGTGCCAGTTCAAGGACGGCTATCTCGGCGCTTACCCCACGGAACTCTATGACCGCCTGCGTGCGCACCAGAAGGTCTGGGCGCCGTTTTACACCTATCACAAGATCCTCGCCGGCCTCATCGACATGAACCAGCATTGCGGCAACCAGCAGGCGCTGGAGATGGCCGAGAGAATGGCTGTTTGGGCGGAAAATTACTCGCGTCCGATCTCCGATGAGGACTGGCAGCGCATCCTCCTGGTCGAGCACGGAGGCATGAATGAGGCGCTCTTCAACCTGTACGCCATCACCGGCAAGCCGCAGTACCGCGACCTCGCCTACCGCTTTGAACACAAGAAGATCTTTGATCCGCTGGCCGCCAACCAGGACAAGCTCGACGGCAATCATGCCAATACCAACATCCCCAAGGTGATCGGCGCAGCGCGCGGCTACGAACTCACGGGAGACGAGCGCTACCGCGCGATCAGCGAGAACTTCTACCGCATTGTGACGGAGCACCACATCTACTGCACCGGAGGCACAAGCAATGGCGAGATGTGGCACGCCCCGGATGCTATCGCCACAGAGCTCGGGCCAGCGGCCGAGGAGTGCTGCTGCTCCTACAACATGATGAAGCTCACCCGTCACCTCTACGGGCAGGACGCCGACCCCAAGCACTTCGACTACTACGAACGGCTGCTCTTTAATGTCCGCTACGGCACGCAGGACCGCAACGGCATGCTGATGTACTACGTTTCGCTCCATCCGGGCCTGTACAAGACCTTCGGCACGCCTTTTGACGCGTTCTGGTGCTGCACGGGGACCGGCTGCGAAGAGTACTCCAAACTGAACAACTCGATCTATTTCCATGACAATGACGCTGTCTACGTCAACCTCTATATGCCCTCCCGGCTAACCTGGAAAGAGCGCGGCTTTGAGCTGCGCCAGATGTCCAAGTTTCCCAATGAGGAGCGCATCACCTTCACGGTTGACCGCGCGCCGGCCAAGCCCACCGCGCTCAAGCTGCGCGTACCGTATTGGGCTACCAAAGGGGTGGCGCTCAGCATTAACGGCGAACCGCAGGTCATTACGGCGACACCATCGAGCTACGTGACCGTGAACCGCTCCTGGAAAACCGGCGACGTCGTGACGCTTGACCTGCCGCTCGGCTTACATCTGAACACCGCTCCGGATGACAAGCAGGTGCAGGCGGCCATGTATGGCCCGCTGGTGCTTGCAGTTCTTCTCGGCACGGAAGGGCTCACCACGACCATGATCTACGCCGACTCCGGACCGCGCGACCCCGACGCCGACTACCCGCTGCCGGTGGTCGATGAGCCACGGCCGCCGAACCACAGGGTGCACGAGCAGACCGCTCCCCCGCCGCCTCCGCTCCCGGATGGCCTCTGGCTGGAGCGGGTGGAAGGAACACAGCAGTATCCGCTCCAGTTCCGCACTCGCGGGCGCGGTGTCTACCACACACTGGTGCCGCTCAACCAGATCATGGACGAGCGCTACTCCGTGTATGTGCGCAATGCGAGCATTGCGTAGCTGCGGACCAGCAGCAGCGTGAGAGGATGATGGCAAAGGGCCGCCCCTTGTCTTGAATCGCCAGGGCGCCTTCCCGGCACAACGAGGACAAGGGCGCCCATGGACCTGACACCAGCAGTGAGTGACGGTCGCGACGAAGCAGGCCACGGCTCTTCGCCGACGGAGTTCCGCAAGGCGCTGGGCCTCTTTGACTCAATCATGATCGTGGCCGGCGTCATGGTCGGCTCCGGCATCTTCATTGTCAGCGCGGAAATCTCACGCCAGGTCGGCTCGTCCGGCTGGCTGCTGGTCACTTGGATCATTACCGGTTTTCTCACCTTTGCGGGCGCACTCAGTTACGGCGAACTGGCCGCCATGATGCCCCGTGCGGGAGGGATGTATGTCTACCTGCGCGAGGCCTTTTCACCGCTGCTCGGCTTTCTGTACGGCTGGACGCTGCTCACCGTCATCCAGACGGGGACCATCGCGGCGGTCGGCATCGCGTTCGCCCGCTTCAGCGGAGTGATCTTTCCTTCCATCAGCGAGACGCATTACCTCATCGCACCCCGGCTCATCCTGCCCGGCTATGCCCTGTCGCTCTCGACCACGCAAGCGTTGGCGCTCTTTGTCATCCTGCTCATCACTGCGGTGAACCTGCGGGGCGTTCAGTGGGGCAAGCTCATCCAGAACATCTTTACGGTGGCCAAGCTCGCGGGCATGGTCGCGTTGCTGGGGCTGGGAGCATACGCTATCGTCCGGAGCCCGGCCGTGCTGCGGGAGAACTTCGCGCATCCCTGGACGCCGCACGCTGTCTCATTGATTCATCACCTGGATGTTGGCACCGCGCTGGGTATGCTGGTGGCCCTCTGTGTTTCGCAGACGGGCTCGCTGTTCTCCGCGGATTCGTGGCACGACATAACCTTTGTCGCAGGCGAAGTACGCAATCCCAGGCGAAACCTGCCGCTGGCATTGGCACTTGGCACTTCCATGGTGCTGGTGCTCTACCTGCTTTGCAACGTCTGCTATTTGGCCGTGCTGCCGCTGGCCGGCATTCAAATGGCACCCGGAGACCGCGTCGCTACCCAGGTTGTCGAACGCGTCCTACCCGGCGCGGGACAGATTGCCATGGGCCTGCTCATCATGGTGTCGACCTTCGGCACCGTAAACGCTCTCACCCTGGCCGGCGCGCGCGCCTGTTATGCGATGGCACAGGACGGCCTGTTCTTTCGGCGCGCCGGCACCCTGAACCGGGCGCGGGTACCGGGCTGGGCTCTCGGGCTCCAGTGCCTTTGGTCGCTGCTGCTGGTCTTGCCGCGCACATACGACGCCGCAACCGGCACTTACGGCAACCTGTACAGCAACCTGTTGGATTACGTCATCTCCGCCGCACTGCTCTTTTACATCCTGACCGTGGCGGGACTGTTCCGCTTGCGCTATACGCGTCCCGACGCGCCGCGACCGTATCGGTGCTGGGGCTATCCCTGGGTACCTGCGCTGTACCTTGCCGGTGCATCCACTGTGCTGCTGGTGCTATTCCTCTTTCGGGCCTCAACCACGTGGCCAGGCCTGCTCATTTTGCTGAGCGGTGTCCCGGTGTATCTGTTCCTGCGCTGGCGAGGGGCTGTAACGGCGTCGTAGTTCCGTCCATGGTGACGTTCCGGCCCAATCGCCTGCACCACGATTGCGCCGGATTGCGCCGGCCTCTTTCATCCGGCGGCAAAGTCCGAAAAGGGCCTCTGGGGAATCTCCGGCGTAGTCGCGTGCGCCTCGCCGAACTCCGCCTTGGCGAGCTCGAGATCGGCCCCTTCGAGTTCCATCCGTGGCGACCGCACACGCGCCGAACCTACGCCAAGCTGTTCCTGCACCCACTTGATCCATTGTACGAATTTCGGCAACGTGTCCATGCGCAGCAGCGGCAGGAACCATCGATAAAGCACAAAAGCCTCGGTAAGCCGGCCCGCTGTGGCCAGATCCATCAGCTTTACTGACGCGGCAGGATACGCATTCACCAATCCCGCAATCCAGCCCACCGCACCGGCCGTCACGCCTTCCACCAGCACGTCGTCGACACCCACAAATATCCGCAGGCGGTCGCCCAGCAGGTTGCGGATGGCGGTCACGCGCCGCACGTCTGCGCTCGACTCCTTCACCGACGCCAAATTTTCGTGCTCCTGTGAAAGCTCGGCGACCTGCTCCGGCAGGAAGTCCGTCCTGTAGGCGATCGGGTTGTTGTACAGCATGCAGGAGAGTGGGGTTGCGCCGATCACGGTCGACACGTGGTGTTTCATCTCCCGCCAGTCCGTTGAATAGACATACGGCGGCAGCACCATCAGCCCGGCACATCCCGCCTGCTGCGCATCTTTGGCGAGCCGCACCGCTCCGTCGGTAGAAAGCGAAGAGATCGCGGCCACCACCGGCGCCTTTCCCGCTGCGACCCGCACAGCCGTCTTCAGGATGTCGATCTTTTCTGCGTGCTCCAGCGTTGCGCCTTCGCCCAGAGAGCCCAGCAGCACCAGGCCGGTGCAGCCGTTGCCCAGCAGCCACGCCGCATGCTGCGCGAGAAAAGTGTGATCGACGCGGAGATCGCGGTCAAAGGGTGTGGTCATTGCGGGCATTACGCCGTGCCAGTCCATGGTTTACCTTTCGTTTTCCGTCTGCAGATTTGTGTTGCTCGACTCGGTGGAACAAAGGGCGTCCAGCGGTACCGGAAACACCGGTGGCCGAACCGAAACCGGCTTCCAGCCGAGCAGCGTTTCAAGCGCCGGTCCGCAGATCCGGCCCTGGCACGGTCCCATCCCGCTGCGCGTCTGCAGTTTGGCATCGGTCCATCCGGTGCGGTCCCGTAGTTTTTCAAACGGCACATCTTCACAGCGACACACGATCGTGTCCTGTTCCGGCAGGAGCCGCAATTCGGGGCGGAGCGCAAACGCCTTCGCCAGGCGGCGCGCAAACCGGCGCTCTGCCCGAGCCCGGCGTTGCAGATGGGCTGTCGGCCTTCCCGCACAGGCCAGCCCGGCAATCTCTCCCTGCAGCAGCGCTGCATCCAGGCCGGAGATGCCCGTCGGCTCGCCGGCACAAAACACGTTCGGTACAGAGGTGCGCTGCTCGGCGTCCACTCTGACGAATTGATCATCGAAAGCGCACCTCAGCAGGGTGGCCAGTTCTGTATTCGGAACCAGGTGAAAGCCGCACGCCAGCAGGTCGCAGGGCACCTCCCAGATCCGCGTGCCATTCGTCAGGCGCACCGCGCGAAGTTGCCCGAAGGTTTTTGTATCGGGGAGGGCGGCTACCGGCCAGCATCCGCTGCGGTACCTGGTCCCCAGTAGCGAAGCACGGTACTTCAGCCCCTGGACGATCTTAGCCGGGTGTGACCATAGCGAGCACGCAAAGCCTGCGAGTTGCCGTGAAGAGGCCTGCTCGGCGAGGAACGGAATATGCGCTCCATCGGCACGCAAATGCGCCGCAACCGCCAAGAGCAGCGGTCCGCTCCCTGCAATCACGATGCGCCTGCCCGCGACTGCCAGCCCTCCCTTCACGAATGCCTGCAAACCGCCCGCCCCGTAGACACCCGGAAGAGTCCAGCCAGGAAATGGCAAAAAGCGCTCACGCGCGCCGGTCGCCAGCACCAACTGTTCACAGCGGAAGGCGACAGCGGACGCCTTGCCGCCCGCCACCTCCTGCACCGCATCGATTCTTTCCGTGCCCTGCGCCTGGAAAACACGACAGCCCGCGAGCAGCTTCGCGCCGGAGCGCGCGAGCGCCGCGAAGGCGCGCGTTCGCGGCCGGTCTTCTCCGCCTACCCGGCGCGTACTGGAGGAGATGGCCTCGCGCCAGATCTGCCCACCGGCTGAGGGATTATCGTCCAAGACGATCACGCGCCGTTTATGCTCTTGCTGCCGCCGTGGCTGCAGCAATTCCCGCAGGCCCGGCACCGATCACCAGCACGTCGGTTTCGGTCACGCCATGGTCTCCACGCGCATACCGTCTGTGCATGGCAACTGGCATGTGCGCTGATGCGTCACGCCGTCCACCACTGCCCTGCACTCAAAGCAGATACCCATCCCGCACAGCGGCGCGCGCGGCTCTCCGGTCACCGAGATACGGCATGGCGCCTGCGCCTGCAACATGGCTACGGCTACCGTCGTGCCCCGGGCCACCGAAACCGTGCTCCCATTAACCGTGAGCGATATCCGGTCATGCATGGCTCAGGTCCGTCGCGTGCGCCATGCGCGCAGGAAGGTACGCCGCGCTGTCAATCGCCGGCTCCCGGTCAAGCAGCGCGTCCACCAGCAGTCGCGCTGCCCCCAGCGCATTGGTAATGCCCAGCCCCTCAAATCCAACTGACAGCCAGAGGGAGGGATCGTCGGAAAGCCCCGTAGCCGGTCCGATCAACGGAAGCTTGTCCACCGTGGCTGCGCGAAAGCCGGTCCACACCCGCAGCACGGACAAGTTCGCCAGTGCCGGCATGTACGCACGCGCGCGGTTAAGCATGCGGCACATCATGCTCGCCTCTGCCTCGGGCTCTTCACTGCCATACTGTCGCGAGGACCCGATCAGAAGCTGCCCCGTCTGGCGCGGCTGCACGTTGAAAGCAACAGAGTCGGCCGTGAAGGAGTGCGCACTCTTCAGGTATCCGAGTTCCAGGAGCTGATGATGCACAAAGCCGGGATAGCGATCCGTGATCGCCAGGTGTCCCTTGCGCATTTGCAAGGGAAGACTTGGCAGCAGCGAGCGGTCCGATCCTGACGCAAGCACAATGCGGCCGGATACGAGCTCTGTGCCATCGCTCAAACGCACCCGTCCGGATTCCGCTTGCACCGCCCGCGCACGAAACAGCTCCACCCCCAGCCGCAGGGCCTGCGCCAGGCAATGCGCTGCCGCCGCCGGCGGATAAATCACTGCGTCATCCGGAACCAGCAGCCCGCCCGCCAGCCCATGCCGCAGGTTTGGCTCTTCCCGCTCCAGCGTGCGGGCATCGAGTACTTCGGCGGCCACTCCGCTTTCCGCAAACGTCTGCCGCTTGGCATGGACCTCGGCCATTTCCTCTTCATCAGCGGCGACCCAGATCGTGCCTCGGCCCTCGTACTCCACCGCGAGCGGAAAGCGCGCACGCTCCTCCTGCCAAAGGGTGCGGGAAAAGTGCGTCAGTGCGAGCTGTGCCGGCGAATCGTCCATCACGACGATGTGTCCCATCCCCGCGGCAGTAGCGGAGCCGGCGGGCACACCGCCCTCGATCAGCGCGGTCCGCAGCCCTGCCAAGGCGCACTCCCGTGCTGCAGCGCAACCCACAATCCCGGCGCCGACGATGATGACGTCAAAGGCTCTCGTCACCACGAGATCCCACGAGCAAACGGGTCGTCCGCGGAAAACAGCAGCGTGGATTCACCGGTGATCCAGGCGCGGCCGCGAATCCTGGGGCGCACGCGGCCCCCTTCGGCCGGTTCGACAGACCCCTCGAAGACGGTGCCGAGAAAGCCCTCCTGCCTCCAGGGAGCTCCCGGCGCAAGCTTCCCGTCGGCAAAGGCGCAGGCCATTTTGGCGCTTGTCCCGGTGCCGCAGGGTGAGCGATCGAACGATGCGCCCGGGCACAATACAAAGTTTCTTGAAGAGTTCCGCGGGTCCGCGGGCGAGGCAAAGAACTCGATGTGGTCGATTTCCTGTCCGTCCGCACCGGTAATGCCAGTGCGCCGGAGCTCGTTCCGGATAGCAGCCGCCGCTTCCACCAACTGTGCGCGATGGTGCGCCGTGAGTGCAAACGGATGATCGCCAATCAGGAAAAACCAGTTCCCACCCCACGCGATATCCCCGGTAAACCGGCCCAGCCCCGGCACCTCTACCGGAACCGCGGCTTTGTAGCGATAGCTCTCCACATTCGCAACCGTGACGCTTCCGTCGTCATGCAGGCAGGCCTGCACCTCTCCCACCGGGGTCTCGATCCGGTGCAGGCCGGGCCCGATGCGGCCCAGGTGAGCCAATGTCGTGACCACTCCGATGGTGCCATGGCCGCACATGCCCAGGTAGCCCACGTCGTTAAAGAAGATCACCGCCGCGCTCGACGACCCCTGCTGTGGTTCGAGGAGAAGCGCTCCCACCACCACGTCCGACCCGCGCGGCTCGCAGACCACACCGGAGCGAAAGCCGTCGAAGTGTGTCCGAAATCGTTCCAGGCGCTCGCGCATGGTTCCGCTCCCCAGCTCGGGCCCGCCCGACACAACCACGCGCGTCGGCTCCCCTTCCGTATGCGAGTCCACGACGTGCACTGCGCCCTGCGATTCCATATCGGAAATCATAATAGATGGTTTTGTGGACAATTTTGAATACGTCGCTTGCAACAAGCTCGGGCCCGTGATCGTCCACCCCAAAGAAGCAGCAAGGGGCCGCGCTCCCCATACGGTATTCTTGCAAGTTGCTTAGACCTGTCCAACCTATGCCGAAAAGCCGAGTGAAAGCCAAGCCGCCCAAAGCCACGGGCAAGCGAGAGAAAGCGGAGCATGGCACCAGCTTAACGACCGCTTTCCGTGAAATCCGGGAACTCATCGTGCACGGCCGGCTTTCGCCTGGAACCTGGATCCTTGAAGCCGAATTGGCGGACCGCCTCAATATGAGCCGCACCCCGGTACGGGGAGCCATCCATTGGCTGCAGCGCGAGGGCTACATTCTGGAGCATCGCAATGTCAGCAAATCGCGCATGATCGTTGCGCCGCTGACCAAGGAAGACGCCAACGAGCTCTATATGATCATTGGCCGGCTGGAAGGAATGGCCGGCATCGGGGTGGCAATGCTGCCTTTCGACGAGCGCCGGGAGATCTGTTTGCAGCTCAGTGCCTTCAACCAGCGCCTATTTGCAATTGCCTCCGAGCACAGCGCGCACCCGGGCGAGATATTTGAACTCGACCGGAGCTTTCACCGGCTCATCATCCAGCATGGGGCAGGCTCGCGCCTCACCGCGCTCCACAAGGCCGTGGAGCCCCAGACCGAGCGCTATTGGCGGCTCTACGCCAGCTCCATCATTAATAACCTGCACACTTCCGTCGAAGAACACGACCGCATCATCCGCGCCATCGAACAAGGAAACGCGGCCGATGTGGAAACCGGTCTCCGGGACAACTGGATACGAGGCGCCGAGCGACTGGCCCATGTGATTGATATCTTCGGCGAACGCGGAAGCTGGTGAATGGCAGTTCCTCCCAGCTCCCGCTCAATATTTTGAACGTGGCAGGTGCGCGCCACTGAATATCAGAGCACCCGCCGTAACGCCTCCAGGCCCTGCTCAATGGTTTCAAGCGAGGTCGAGTAGCCGAAACGCACGCAGCCCTCGCCCTGCTGTCCAAACACCACGCCCGGGATCGTCGCCACGTGCGCGCGGTCTAACAGAAGCGTAGCGGCTTTGCGGCTGTCCTTGCTGATCCGGCTCACATCAGGAAAAGCGTAGAAGGCGCCCACGGGCAGATCGCAGTTGAGGCCCAGCGCATTCAGGCCCTGCACCAGCAGGTCCCGACGCTTCCGGTACGCCTGCCGCTGCGTTTCAAGAAACGTCTCCGGCATGCCCAGAGCAGCCAGTGCCGCCCACTGCACCATCGTCTGCACGCCGTTCGTGGAGTAGAGCACCAGCTTCTTGATGCCCGTCATGAACGGCTCTTTCGCCACCGTGTAGCCCACGCGCCAGCCTGTCATCGCATAGCTCTTCGAGAAGGTATAAATGCTGATCGTCCTCTCGGCCATGCCAGGCAGGGATGCGATCGACACATGCTCGCCTTCGTAAACGAGGTCCTCGTAAGCTTCATCGGCAAAGACGATGAGGTTGTGCTCAAGAGCGAACGCGGCGACCTCTTCCACCTCAGCGCGCGAGAAGACCACCCCACTCGGATTCTGCGGCGTGTTGAAGTAGATGGCGCGGGTCGCGGGCGTGAAGAACCGCTCCAGCGATTTGCGCAGGCCCGTGCGGCGCGCACTGGTCGTGGGTACGAAGAGGGGCCGTCCCTCCGCTCCTGTCACCATGTCGCGAATGGGTGTCCAGTAGGGAGAAAACACCAGCACATCATCACCGGGATCAATCACTGTCTGAAACGCAACATGTAGTCCGTGCGCACCGCCTACAGTTACGATCACATCACGCTCGTCCACATCGAGATGATTCTTGCGGCGCAGTTTCTCAGCCAGCGCACGCCGCAACGGCTCAATGCCGGAAGACGGCGCATAGCGCGTCTTGTTCTCCGCAGTGGCCTGCGCCAGGGCGGTCTTGATCGGCTCCGGCGTGTCCATGTAGGGCTCGCCACCGTGAAACGCAAAGACTGCGTGGCCGCTGGCGCGCAGCTCCATTACCCTGTTGCGCACCTGCACGATATCGGAAAATCCGACCTCCTCCAGTCGCCTGGCCAGCCTCAATCCCTTTTGCTTCTGCACCATCAACACGCCTTTCCCGATTTCACACCGGCTGCTTCTTCACTGAATCGCAAACTCTATAGACTACGGTCTCCGAACTTCCTTTGTCATGCCCGCCCAGGGCGCTTCGCGCTGTCACGCGCCGCCAATGCTATGCTGCGCCTATGCGGCGTCACCACATCTGGTATGTGCTTGCGGTCTTCTGGGGAGCGGACGCGCTGCTCGCCTCCATCCGCGGGCACACGCAGGCAGCGGTCCTGGCGGCGTGCATCGCGGTCTGCTTCCTGGCAGCAGGGTTGGTCTTCCGCAAGCGGGAACAACGCCGCAGCCTGCGCCGGTTGCGCTAGACCGGCAGCAGTCCCAGGTACACCGCCATACCGGCCACCGCATCCACACCCATCCCAGCGAGAGCGTCAATCTCGCTCTGCTCACGAATGCCGCCGGCCACAATCAGTTGCCGCTCCGTCTTTTGCCGCAGGCGCTGCGCCACCGGCAAGGGGAAGCCTTCCATCGTACCCTCGCGATCGATGTGCGTGTACAGGAAGGCCCCGCAGTAGGGCTCCAGCGCCTCAATCGCGGCTTCGGGCGAGAGCTCTACGTGCTCCTTCCAGCCCTTCACCGCGACCTGCCCTGCGCGTGCATCCACGCTGAAAACCAGGTGCTGCCGCCCTACCGCCTCCATCACCGTTTCCGCGAAGCCGCGCTGCACCAGCTCACCCGGCCCGGCTCCGCTGCTATCCTCGTCGCGCGTGGAAAACAACGCCGACCCAATGATCACGCGACGCGCGCCGGCTGCCAGCACCGCCCTGGCCCGCTCCACCGAACGCACGCCTCCGCCCACCTGGCAAGGCAGCCGCTTCGCAATCTGCTCTATCAGGCAACGGTTATCGCCTTGTCCCATCGCCGCGTCGAGATCGATAAGCTGCACCATCGGATAGCCGGCAAAGCGCTCAATCCAGTGCTCGAAATCATCGAACGCCAGCTTTAACTCTGCGCCGTGCACCAGTTGCACAATCCGCCCGCCCATCAGATCGATGGACGGGATCAGCATGGAAGCCTCACCGGGATACCCTCGCTTGCCAGTTCCTGTTTCAGTGCGCGCACATCGGCAATGCCGAAATGGAAGATGCTGGCGGCCAGCGCAGCATCCGCCTTCCCTTCCTGAAAAACGGCGGTGAAGTGGTGCGCGTTGCCGGCGCCGCCCGACGCGATCACCGGAATCCGCACAGCATCGCTGACCAGCGCAGTCAATTCGCAATCGAATCCGGCGCGCGTGCCGTCCGCATCCATCGATGTCAGCAGGATCTCGCCGGCGCCGCGGTCTTCGGCTTCACGCGCCCAGTCCCGCACGCGTTTGCCCGTGGGTATGCGCCCACCGCTCACGAAGACCTCCGCAGCCTCCACAGCCGCGGATGCCTCCGGCGAGCGCCGCGCATCGATCGCCACCACCACTGCCTGCGCGCCAAAGCTGCGCCCGACTGCTTCGATCAGCGCGGGCTGCGCAATGGCGGCGGAGTTGATGCTGATCTTGTCGGCGCCGGCCTCAAACACGGCGGCCGCATCCTCGGCCGAGCGCACGCCGCCGCCTACCGTGAGCGGCACAAACAACTTCCGCGCGGTGCGCCGGACCGTCTCCATCAGCGTGGATCGCCCTTCGTGGGTCGCCGTGATGTCCAGCAGTACGATTTCGTCCGCACCTGAATTTGCGTGGCGCAGTGCCAGTTCCGCCGGGTCGCCCGCGTCCACCAGGTCCACAAACTGGACCCCCTTGACCACGCGGCCACCCTTCACATCCAGGCATGCGATCACGCGTTTCGTCAGCATGTAGGCTTGAACTCCACGAAGTTCCTGAGCACCTGGAGGCCGGCTCCTGCCGACTTCTCCGGATGAAACTGAATGCCGAAGATGTTGCCCCGCTCGACTGCTGCGCTGAACGGCCCGCCGTATGTCGTCACCGCCGTTGTATCTTTTACCACAGGTGCATAAAAGCTGTGCGTGAAGTAAACGAAGCTCTCGTTTTCAAGTCCCTGCAGAATGCGCGAAGCGGGATCGATCGCGATGGAGTTCCAGCCCACGTGCGGGACTTTCAATTTACCTGAGAAGCGCTCGCAGCGCCCGGGAAATGTACCCAGTCCATCGGTATCGTCCGCCTCCGTACTCCCTTCGAAGAGCCACTGCAGGCCCACACAGATGCCCAGAAATGGCGCACCCTGCGCCATGCTGTCGCGGATCGCAGAATCGAGGCCGGCCTCGCGCAAAGCACGCGTCGCGGCAAAGTGCCCCACTCCGGGCAGAACTACTTTGTCTGCGCGCCGCACCGTTTCCGGGTCCGCCGTGATCTCCGTTTCTGCGCCGACGAAGCGCAGTGCCCGCACGACGGAAGTGATGTTGCCCGCCTTGTAATCGATGACCGCGATCACAGCAGGCCTTTCGTGCTGGGCAGCATGGCAGCGAGCTGCGCATCGCGCGAACAGGCGACCCGCAGCGCTCGTGCGAACGCTTTGAACATGGCCTCAACCTTGTGATGATTCGATCGCCCGTAGAGCACCTTCACATGGACATTGGCGCGGGCGCCGCGCGCGAAGCCTTCGAAGAAGTCCTCCACCAACTCGCTTTGCAAGTCACCGACGAGCCGCTTCTTAACCTTGGTCTTGACGACGCAAGCGACGCGCCCGCTCAGGTCCACCGCAGCAACCGCCAGCGTCTCGTCCATTGGCATCACGAAATAGCCGGCACGCATGATGCCCTTCTTGTCTCCCAGCGCGCGGTCCACCGCTTCCCCCAGTGCAATGCCAACATCTTCGACCGTGTGATGCTGGTCCACATCCAGGTCTCCCGCGCACCGCAATTGCAGATCGAAGGCTCCGTGCCGCGTGAAGAGTTCCAGCATGTGGTCGAAAAAGCGAATGCCAGTCTCGACCTGATATTGCCCGTTGCCTTCGATCGTAAGCGAGAGTGCGATGTCGGTCTCGTTCGTCTTGCGAGCGATGGTTGCGGTCCGTGCCTCAGCGGGTGTTGCGTTCGTCATAAGCCTCCCAGCCGATCTCCTCGAGTGATGTGGCGAGCGCTTGCACACTGGCCCGCATCTGCTCGCGCGTGCCAACCGTGATGCGCACACAGCCGTCGCACCCAGGATCGCTCGACCGGTCCCGCGTCAACACGCCGCGGTTGCGCATGGCGCGTACGAAATCCTCGTGCTTCTCCCCAATGCGGGTCAGCACAAAGTTCGCTGCACTGGGCCAGAAAGGAACACCCAACCGGGAGAGGGCCTCGGTCAACTCACCGCGTGCCGCGCGCACCTCCTCCACGTACGAATGCAGATAGGTCTCGTCGGACAGGGCCGCCGGCAGGCACGCCAGTGCGAGTTGGTTGACACTGTAGGGCGAGATAACACGCCGTAGCCAGCGCATGGCCTCTTCGCTGGCCACGAGCGCGCCGAGCCGCAGGCCCGCCAGGCCATAGGCTTTCGAAAAGGTGCGCGCAACTACCAGGTTCGGCACCTTGCCCACCTGGTCCACGACGCTCTCGCCGAAGAAGTGAAAGTAAGCCTCATCCGCGAGCACGATGGCCTGCGGAGCAGCCTCAGCAAGTCCGAGTATCTGCTGCCGGGAGGCAGTGCTGCCCGTCGGGCTGTTGGGATTCGCGATGGCGATCAGCTTGGTATCCGTCCGGATGGCCGCCGTGAGCCGCTCAAGCGGGAAGCGGAAGGACTCATCCGCGAGCACGCGATCTATCCGCGCCGCCGCCGCCGATGCATACACCTCGTACATCGTGTAGGTGGGAACCGGCAGCAGTATGCCCTCGCCAGGTTCGAGAAATGCCTGGCAGAGCACGTGAATCGCTTCATCGACGCCGTTGGTGAGCAGCACCTGCGCCGGCCGCACGCCCAGGCTCTCTGCCACCAATCTCTCCACGCCTTCGCGTTCCGGGTAGCGCGTCAGGTCGGCAGCCGTGATCTGCTGCAATGCCTTGAGCACCTGCGGAGAACACGCAGCAGTGTTCTCATTGAAATCCAACCGCAGGCCGGCGCGCCCGCCGAGCGGGGGATGGTACTCCTTCATGCGCTCCACGGCTTTGCGCGGTTTTGGGAACACGGCGGTTTCAGACATCACGCATTCTCCTGCGGATCGCTTCCGCGTGTCCGCTCAGTCCCTCCATCTCGGCAAGCCTGATCGCGGCCGGGGCAAGCGCACTGACGCCCTCGGCCGTGTACTCCTGCACCGTCATGAGCTTCACGAAGTCGAGTACGCTCAGCCCGCCGCGCACGCGAGCCACGCCTCCGGTGGGCAGCGTGTGGTTTGGCCCGGAGATGTAGTCGCCCAGCGGCTGCGCCGACCAGGGACCGACGAACACTGACCCTGCATTCTCTACCCAGCGCAGGTCGTCGGCACTGTCCACCGTCAGGTGTTCAGGCGCCAGCCGGTTGGTGTAGACCCGCGCTTGTGACACGCCTTCTGTTACAAACACGTATCCGTGCTTTGCGAGAGACTGCCGGGCCACAGGGTTGTGCCTGGCTTGTCGCTCCGTTTCCGCGAGCACCCGTTTGGCGAGCGCCTTGTTGGCCGTGATGAGAATCGAGAGCGCCGCAGGGTCATGCTCCTCCTGCGCCACCAGGTCTGCGGCAATCAGCGCGGGATCACCCTGCTCGCTGGTGACGACGATCTCCGTGGGACCGGCCAGCATGTCGATTCCGCAATCGAAAGCCACGGCTCGCTTGGCAGCCGTGACATAAAGATTGCCAGGGCCGACAATCTTGTCCACGCGCGGGATCGTTTCCGTCCCGTAGGCCAGCGCCGCTACAGCCTGCGCGCCCCCAACCTGGTAGAAGAACTCGATGCCCAGCATGCCTGCCGCGGCGAGCGTTTCCGCGGCGGGCCGCGGCGATACCACGATGATCTGCCGTACCCCGGCCACGTGCGCCGGCACGGCCGTCATCAGCAGTGTGGACGGCAGCGGATGCCTCCCGCTCGGCACGTAGCAGCCAACGGAGTCGAGCGGCCGCACACGTTGCCCCACTGTCACGCCCGTGCGCGGATGCAGGTCCCACTCTGCCGGCATCTGGCGATAAGCGAAGTCTGCAATATTGGACGCCGCCACCTCCAGTGCCTCCCGGGTGTCGGCTGGAGCTTCCTTCCACGCTCGCCGCAGCACCTCCGGTGTAATACGTAACGGCTGCTGTGCCGCTATGCCGTCGAAGCGGGCACGGTACGTTTTCAAGCGCTTATCACCGCCGCTCCGAACGTCCCGGACGATCCGCTCCACGCGCGCGCGCACTGCATCCAGGTCCGCCGCACCTCGCCGTTCTAGCGCGCGCAGCAGCTGCTCTGCTTTTCTTGCGCCTCGCCGGCCACTCGCATCGATCCACCGCATCGCTTGTCCCCTAAAGCACGATCTTGTTCAGCGGATACTCCACAATTCCGGTCGCCCCCGCAGCCTTGAGCTTGGGCAGAACATCGCGTACCAGGCCCTCGTCGAGGATCGTATTCACTGCTACCCACTCGGCGTCGCGCAGCGGAGAAACGGTCGGCGAATTGAGCGCCGGCAGAACCTGCAGAACGCGATCGAGCGCGTTCTTCCGCACGTTCAGCATCATTCCCACCTGCCCCTGCGCGGCGATTGCACCCTTCAGCATGAGGGCGAGGTTCTCAATCTTTTCGCGCTTCCACGCATCGCCATATGCGGCCTTGTTCGCGATCAGGTGCGTCTCGCTTTCCATCACCGTGTCGAGAATACGCAGCCGGTTTGCACGCAGCGAGCTGCCCGTCTCCGTTACCTCCACCACCGCATCGGCCAGCGTAGGCGGCTTTACTTCCGTTGCACCCCAACTGAACTCCACTTTTACCGGGACGTTCTTCCCGGCGAAGTAGCGCTTCGTGACCTCCACCAGTTCCGTGGCGATCGTCTTCCCCGCCAGGTCCTCTGCCTTCTCGTAGGACGAGTCTTCCGGCGCTGCCAGCACCCAGCGCACTTTGGTCCTGCTCTGTTTGGCATACGTCAGGCTGGTTACGCTTTCCACGTCGAGGCCGCTTTCCACCACCCAGTCAATGCCGGTCAGCCCCGCATCGAGCACGCCCTTCTCCACGTAGCGCGCCATCTCCTGGGCGCGGATCAGCATGCACTCGATCTCGTTGTCATCGATGGCTGGGAAGTAGGACCGCCCATTGGCGTAAATGCGCCAGCCGGCACGCTCAAACAACGCAATCGTGGCATCCTGCAGGCTTCCCTTGGGAATGCCAAGCTTCAGCTTCAGCGCGACAGTGTTCATCGGCGCGCCTCGCCGTTGGCGCTAGCCGTGGAGAGCGGCCGCGTGAAACAACTGACGGTGCCCTCGTGGCACACCTTGCCGTCTCCCTCCACGCGCACGCGAAAGAGCAGTGTGTCCTGGTCGCAGTCGGTCGCGGCGCTCACTATTTTCAGTCGATTGCCGCTCGATTCGCCTTTCATCCAGAGCTTGCCGCGCGTGCGGCTCCAGAAGGTCACGTACCCGCTTTCCTGCGTGCGGGCGTAGCTTTCCGGATTCATGAAGCCCACCATCAGCACCTCGAGCGTCGTTGCATCCTGCACCACGGCGGGCGCCAGCCCGTCCATTTTGTCAAAATCAATCACGCCTGCTTCCTGTTGCGTCTCCATCTCTCTCCTCGGTGTGGGTCTTGGCTTGATCTCTTGCGCTCAAAAAGAGAAAGACCCGCGCGTGCGCTTGGCATCGGCGGGTCGTTTCTTCTGCTCGAATCGGCTACTGCTATTCGCCGGAAGAACCCGCCCGCACGTGCGCCGCGTGGTGATGGATATGGCGGCGATGGTGGCGTGCTTGCAAGGTCCTGGCTTCCTTCTCTCAAAAGCGCCGCGATGAAGGCGACGCCGTTGTATCCAGCTTAAACCATAGGATTCATTCTGCCCAACTCCGGCTGTATGTCGATACGCATTCCGCAGGGGCGGCGGAGGTGCCGCGCTCTTCGTTATTGACGCGGCCTGTGCGGCGGGCGCGCTACGCGCGGGGCTCCCCGCAGACAACTGTCGATCGTATCGAGCAGCGCGCCGGACGGATCTCCCGCGTAGTCCCAGAACATAATGCCGCCAAGGCCATGCTCCCTCACGAAGCGGCACTTGCGCACCAGCGATTCCGGATCCTCATACGAGACAAACTGCCGCCGCGCTTCACTGTAGAGATACGGTACCTGTGCCGCCGAGTCCCAATAGCGAGTGTAGCCGCGGCCCAGCATGGAGTTCGTAATGTCGTCGTAGTTCGCGTGGACGCCCGGCACCGCATCGCCCCGCTCGAAAAGACCATGCCTGGCCCGCGGCACGTGGCCCCATACGTGCCCATAGAACGGAACGCCGAGCACGATCTTGTGCGCGGGCACACCCAGACGCTCAAAGGCGCGGACAGAACCAGCAGCCGAAACCCGCTTGGGATCGCGAGGATCTCGATACAGTGGTGCGTGATTGCCGGTGGTCCGGTCGCTGCCCGGCTCGTAGTAGTCATACGCCATCAGGTTCACGGTATCGAGATAGCGCGCTACCCTGCCCACGTCCGTGTGTTCGAGGAACTCGCGTTGCGCACCCGCCGCTGCCGAAAGGTATAGCCGCCTGTGCAACTCCTTCTCTTGGCTGTCGAAACGCAGGCGCATCTCTCGCAGCAGCGCCGTGTAGTTCTCCCTGTCCTGCGCCCGGAAGACGTTTCCGTTGCCGACCAGGCCGGGATACTCCCAATCGATGTCCACGCCGTCGAACCCATTACGCTCGATAAAGTCAACCGCACTGTCGATGAACAGTTTGCGGCTCGCGGCGGTCAATGCCATATCCGAAAAGTTGCCCGACCACGCCCAGCCGCCCACGGATATCAGGATCTGCAGCGCAGGCGTGCGCTGCTTTAGCTCGCGCAAGATCCCGAAGTTCTCGTCGTCCTTGGCGAAGCCGTTCACCATCCGGCCGTCCTGGATATTTGCAAATGCGTAGTTGATGCGCGATAGCTTGGCCGTATGGATCGCGTCGGGGTGCAGAACGGAGTTGCCGGGAAACAGGTAAGCGATCACCAGCGGCTTGGCGCGTTCGTGCACGCGCCGGGTCGGGGCCGCCATCGCCTGCAGCGTGAACGCGCCCAGCAGCAACAGCATGAGCCATTGCCAGCAGATGCGGGTAAGAAACTTGGAGTGGAGAATGAGTGCCTCCCTGAACGACGAGCGCCTGCTGGCAGCTTCCGAGAGCATAGCGCAACCGGGCGTCCCAGTGCCTTCTCGAGGGCAACCACCTACCATCCGGCCCGTGACAGCAGCGATTTGCTACACGCTGTGCGTCGACTCGATCATGGCCAGCAGTTCCGCCGCGGGCAGGTGATGGACATCTTCCTCCAGCACGGAACGCAGCCTCTGTGCCGCCTCCTCGTATTGGTTCTGGTCGCCGAGTTCACCGAGGCCGAAGTGCGCCTGTGCACGCAGAAAGTTCGCCGTGATCCGGTTCCGTTTCCGGAGATCCTCATCGAAGAGCAGCATGGTGGGAAGCGACGTAGCGAAGTAGTCGATCGCTGGATCTTCCTTCTCCAGCCGGTCCGCATAGTCCAGTACGGAGCGGAGCAGGGATGCGGCTTCATCCGTCTTACCGAGGCGTTCCAGCGCCAGTGCGCTCCACAGCGTCGCTTCCGATACCGTTTGCACGCTCATGCGCTGGAAGTCGCCCTGCTGCGTGGCCGCCCGCTGCCACCACCGCATCGCTTCGGCAGGATCGTCGGCGGCGTACGCGTTCCCGAGCCAGTAGAAGAGCTCGCTCTGGTTTACCAGCAGATGCTTGGCCTCGCCGAGGCTCTCCGGCGTGCGCAGTGCCTCGAGGAAGAAGCGGCGTGCCTGCAGCACTTCCCCTCTGGCCAGAGCGCGTTTCCCAAGCAGCAGGTTTGCGCGCAGGTATTGTGCCAGCGCCAGCCCCTCGCCGCCCTCCCATGGCTGAAACTTGCGGGAAGTGAGCAGGGTGAGAGCCCGCTCGGGTTCGCCCAGCCGGTTGTAGAGGGTTGCCAACTCCACCGTAAGATCGTCGCGTGTGGCTACTAACGCAGCATGCCGAAGCAGCTCGGCCAGGCGTTCCTGCGGAGAAACATTCAGCCGCTTCCACAATTGGTCGCGCTCGTAAAGCACGCGGGCATCGCCCGGATCCGCCATGAGTGCCCGGTCGAATGCAATCCGCGCGCGCTCCGCATCGCCCTCGACATTAAAATAGCCGACGCCAAGATTGCGCCAGGCGGTCGGAAATGCAGGATCGAGTGCAGCCGCGCGCTCCCAGTAAGAGATCGCCTCCCGGTGCCTGCGCTTGTCGTACAGCAGATTGCCCAGATAATACGGCGCTCGCGCATCTTCCGGATGCGCGGCGATGGCCTGCTGTAATACCAGAAGCTCATCCAGCCGATGGGGGAAGCAATAGTCGGGTGACGCCTGAGCAGCACGCTGATACGCCGCATCGCTCGACGCCTTGTCGTCAACCTGGGCATAACACCAGGCCAGCGTGTAAAGCAGCATCGGTACAGCGCCGTTGTGCTCCGGTTCGATCGGTTTTGAGAGAAGCTGAACGGCGTCCTCGAACAGACCAGCGCGGATAAAGTCGAAGGCCAGCTCAAGCCGTTGCTGACCGTCGCGGGGGCACTCTCCTGTCGCGAGAAAACGCGACCAGATATCCAGCGGGTCGAGCGCGCGCGTTTGTTGCAGCAGAGCATCGGCTTCGGCGCAACGCCCCAGCCGGCGCAACGCCACCACGGCCAGATTGCGCACATTCAAATCGTCCGCGTTGACGCGTAAAGACAGTTGAAGATGCTGGATGACCTTCTCCCAATCACCGCGGCGGCTGTCCAGTTCCGCCAATGCGTGGTACCCCGGCCCTCGCCATGCCACGTTCCATGTGGCCTTGTAAAAGGCATCGTAGGCAGCCTCGTCTTGCCCTTGCAAACGCAGCGTCAGGCCGAGATTGTAGAAGGGTTCACCGTCGTAGGGGTTAGGGTTCCGCATCGTGAGCCGAGCGATGGCGCGGCGCAGGTGCTCTTCGGGCTGCACGAATTCCCCCCGACGCAGATGCCACATCCCCATTGCGTTGTTCACGCGGCTATCGCCGGGATCGCGCCGAAGCGCCTCTTCCCAATAAGATTCTGGCCGGCGGGTGGCATGGCGATATTGCTCGAGGTGCAGCCCCGTCAGGTACAGCTCGTCGCACGTTGCCACCGCACTCGGGGGCGGGGGCTCGGTAGCCGGTTCTGGAGCGGCTGCCTGTGCCGGTGGGCTCGGCTTGTATGCGATCAACTCACGTCCGCCCGCGCTGACGAGAAGACGAAGATCCTGGTCACTCACTCCCCCGGGGAGCGGACAATCGAGAGATACTGGCTCACTCACGTGAACTGGGCCCTTCCAGACCTCCAGGCTCTTGCCACCGCACTCCAGCACGACAGAAGCTTCCGCAACATCGCTGGTTACATACACGCCGATGTGTGCGTGCTCACCTTCCACACGCAGACTAACCGCCGCGTCAAGGTTCGCCGCCTGTGGTGGCCCGATCTCGCGGATCGGATACCAGTACTGGCTGAAGCTCTTCGTCTCCCCCGGCGCCAGGAAGGAGAAGTCCGGCTGATTATCCGTGTACACCCCAGCCATCAGCTCGATATAGGGACCGTCCTCGTCCGTCAGGCTTCGATCCCAGGCGTAGCCAAACTCGTGGTTGCCCCACGTCCACTGCTTCTTCCCCGGTGCAATGTGGTGATCTGCCACGTGCACCACGCCCGCTCGCGATGCGTGGTCGTAACCGCCGAAGAAATCTTTGTCCGATCCAACGATCATGTAACTGGTGGGTACCGGAATGTTGGCGTACCAGCTCAGGTCATTCGGGCGATAGCTGCCGTCGGGAACGAAGCACCGCGGCGCTTCTTCCGCAGGCACGCCGTTTCTGGCACGGGCGGCGTAGTCCACCCCGTAGTATTGCCCCTCGCACATCGGAAACCGGCTCACGGCTCGCTTGGCGTGGTCCGCCACGTACTGAACATCCGGCGGAAAAAACGACTGATAATGCTCATGGACGCGGACAGCCGCGTTTGCCCACCACAGGAATGTTTGCGTATAGGGCGTCCGATTGTACAGGCGCACTTTCAGTTCCAGATACGCTTTGCCCGGATGCAGGCAAACCCCGTGCATGCCCTTCATCCCGCTCATGCGATCGTAGTCGCTGCACCATACTGTGGCCGACCCGTCCGCGTGTCGCTCGATGTCTATCTCCACCGGCATGAACGTCGCGGGGCGATGGTGCTGCGGCCAGTTGAACTCGACACCGCCTGAGATCCAGGGACCCGCCAGGCCCACGAGCGCAGGCTTGATAACGTTCTGCCGGTAGAAGAAGTCGTATCCGTTGATCTTGTCCTGGCCGACGTGAATGCGGCCACCGATTTCAGGCAGCACCATGATGCGCAGAAACTCGTTCTGGAGGTGCACTGCGTCCCAGGTGTGCGGAACCGCTTCGGTCGCAATGCGATCGATAAAGGGCAGCGGGTATACGCGCCCGCTGCTGCCCTGGTACACGCGCTTCTCCAGGAACATCGGGTTGCGCTCCGGCGCCTCCGGCATGTACGTGGGCAAGACCACCGGCTCGCGCCAGACGGCCACACTGCCGCTGTTCTCTGGCGCGCGGGGCAACTGCAGACCGCGCGTCTCCGTCGCTCCAGGTTCCACTCTCAGATCTCCCTGCCCTGCATTCTGTCCGGCATCCGCCGGTGCAGGTCCCTAGTTGCGTGTAACTGACAAGTTGTCGAACTGCGCGCGGTTCCACCCCGTTCCTATGCCGAACATCCCGTGTTGGTGACTGCTGTCCTGCACTTCTGTCAGGGGCTTCCGATCCAACACAACGCTGATGGTGTTCCCTTTCATGCTTAGCTCAACGTGGTGCCATCCACCTTGTTCCAGCATCGCTTGCCCGGAGGCCAGCGTCTGCACAGGCTTTTTGTAAGCCGCCGATAAGAGCTCCCAACTGCCGTCCTGCTTCAGGCTGAGGACATAGCCGCTTGGGAAACGGACCTTCTGGTCCTGGAACACGTCGGAAGAATCGATGCGCCCCATCACGGTAATAGCTCCCTCACCCAGCAGGTGAAAATCGGTGGCTACGCGGTAGTCGGCCCAACCCACGTCCCCAGCCAGCGTGAATGGGTCCGGCAGCGGCCCCCACGGAATCGGCTTCTGCACAATCACCTGTTCCAGGCAGCGGCCATCGCGGCCGGCACAGGGGTGCGCTTCAAACGCCCCGTCCTGATCGGAGAGGAACCGCGGCGCGCGCGCGATCGCGGTTTCTTCGAAGTTCTCCTGGTACGGGATGGGAAACGGTCCCGGTGGCGGAGGCTGTGCTGTCCCCTTGCCCTGGCCCGTAGTGGTCGTGATCGAGTAGATGGCATCGGGCTCAAAGCTGTATTCGAAGGCGCCGCCTTTCGGGTTGAGGTCCGCCACGTGCTCGAAGGTTTTGTGCCCGTTCGTCTCCCACACATGCACCGGCGTAGAGGCGAGGCCGCCCGCGATCCTGAAACTCACCTTCTGCGGTCCTGTCGCCGCAATCGTCTCCAGCACCACGCTCCAATTGCCGTTCTCCGGCGATTTCAGGGCGACGTACGTTCCTTTCTCCGGCAGGTACCCGGAGCTGCTGTCCAGGTACTGCCAGCCGGGCTGCGCAAACTGTGTGGTGTGCGCGGTGACCCAGATAGTGGACTGCACATCGTAGTGCCCCGACCAGGGCGTGTTGGCGTACATGAGTCCGGAGTTCGGGGCGGCCAATATATCGTAGTACGACGTAATTGGGCTCCATATCTCCGTCTTGGTCATGGCGCCCTCCAGATAGTTGCGGTTGTAAAGCGTCGCCAGGATGCGGCCGCCTTTCTCCCAGTCCCGTGAGACGATCGGACCGCCACCGGAATTAGGCTGGTCCTCACTGGACCAGAGCGGCTTTCCCAGGGTCTTCGCGGACTCCGGCGTGGTCAGCTTCCCGTGCTCCTGCGGATAGTGCACACCCACAACATCCACCGCGGCATTCAGCGCACTGTCCGCTCGCATCGCGTCCACAATGCTCCACTGCCCCTTTCCCTCACCCGGGTATTCGTCACAGCAGACGATCTTTGTATGCATGCCGGCCTGCGTCAGCGCACGATGCAGTTCCTTCACGTAGTCCGCGTCGAACTGCTTTTCATTCCAGATGCCCGTATACGCGATATCCAGACCGTGCTTTGCCTTGGCACCCTCAAGAAAATCCACCATGTATCCGGCCATCTTGGGCGTGTAGAGCGTATCGGTCCCCACCCAGCCCGGTGCGCCCCAGGGCAGCGTGTCGAGAATGATCTTCGGATTGCGTTTGCGCGCTTCCTCCATCAACCACCACTCGTAGCCGCGCGTGTAGTCGTGGTCCTCCGGCGTCCGCATATGGCTGGGCTCGGACCCGTCGGTCGAGTTCACGTCGCCTCCCACCTCAACCTTCAGATGCTGGAGAGCGGCGCCATACGCCGGCTTGAACAGGTAATCCAGTATCTGGCTACGATACGGCTCCGCGTAGTCCACCAGCAGCCGCGAAGACGCGCCCGCGCTGAGCGCGCCGATTCCCTCGAAGGTCCTGCCTGCCGAGTGTCCATCCAGCACCACCGTCTTCTGCTGCGCGGCGGCCTCTAGCGCCGCCGCACATCCCAGGAGCGCGATAGCGATCACAATCGCGCTCTTTTTTCCACGCCAGTCTTTCGTGCCCACTTTCCCTCCGATGGATCTCCGTTGCGGTTCACGACGGCGGCTGTTCTAGAACAGGTACTTCAATGCGAACTGGAAAAAGCGTGCGTCCGGCGAATACGTCTGTAGTGATCGCGTACTGCTGATCAGCCCGCCATTGCTGCTGATCTGCCCGTTAGGGGTGCCGTATGCAGGTGTATTCAGCACGTTGAAGATATCCGCGCGAAACTGGATGTTCTGCTCCCGAAAAGTGGGGAACGACTTAAAGAGCGACATATCGATGCGCTCGTATCCCGGGCCGTACGCCTGGTTACGTCTGCCGCCCAGGAAGGGGAGGGCTGCGGCACCCGTAATCTGCTCCGAGCCGGTGATCAGATCTCCGTTGGGCGGATTGGCAAAGGCACACGGGTTGTACCAGTGGGCAACGGTGCGCACCTTTGCCGGGCAGGTGACCCCTGGATTCGAAGGGTCCGGAGTTCCTCCCGCCTTGAATGGATCGCGGACCAGGATGGCGCGTGTGCCGGAGCCGTTCACCGCCGCGTTATCGCCATACACCGTAAACGGCTGTCCGGTCTGCGCACGGAAGACCAGCGACGTAGACCAGCCGCCGGCAACATAACTCATCAGCGAGTTGTTATTGAGACGCGCCCGGCCATACCCGAACGGCAGATCGTAAGTTCCGTTGAAGGTGAACCTGTGGCGCACATCCCATGGAGAGTTGCTGTAATCCGCACCGATCCCGGTAAGGTTGGGATTCCGGTAGCCGCCGTCGGCGTTACTCCCGAGAGGCGTCGGCGCGTCGTCCAGTGAGTGCGAGTACGTGTATGTTGCCAGGAAATTGAGACCGTGCGCGTAGCGCTGCTCCAGCTTTGTCTGGAGCGAGTTGTAACTGCTTGCGCCCTCATACACGGTATAGGTGATGCCGTTGAGCCCCGGGAATGCGCGCACGGTTTGCGAATTTACGTTCGGCGCTACCAGCGCTTGCGGCCCATTGCGGTCAAATGACGTCGCCAGATGACGGGAGACCGAGCCCACGTAGCCGGCCGAGGCAACCAGGTTGTTCCCAATGGCGTATTCCGCCGTCAGGTTGAACTGCTCGCTGTATGGGGTTTGTATCTTGCCCTGCGATCCCACCAGTGATGGACTCTGCACGGCGTTGACCAGACCGGCGGCAATCTGGCTGGCGAAACCGGTTTCGAGCGTAATTCCGTTCGTTGGGCAGTCGTTCGGATTGCAGTTGCCGCTGTTGAAGTTCGACGAGAACTGGAAGGGGTAATTGAATCCAAGATTCGGCGCTCCGCCCTGACTCTCCAGCCCGCCGAAGAACAACCCGAATCCTCCGCGCAGTACCAGTTTGTCGGTAAATCTGTCGGCCAGCCCAAACCGTGGTGCGAAGTTAAGGAACTGCGGCGTGACCAGCGCGTTGTTATTGGTGTACTGGAGTGCGACGTTGTTCGCCGCCAGCAACGTCTGGAAGCTCTGGGGAAGCGCAAGGCTTTGTTTCGCCTGCGGAAGCAGGAAGACGCCGGTTCCCGTCCCCGGCCCCAGCGGACCGGTGACATCGAAGCGCGCCTGCCGCTGGTGGCGCTCGAAGATCGGCTGCTGATACTCGTAACGGACCCCGAGATTGAAGGTAAGCCGCTGTGAAGCTTTCCAGTCATCCTGCACGTAGGCGGCGCGGTCCCAGCGCACCTGGTCCACTCCCTGGAAGTTGGAAATGCCCGCACTGTCTATCTGGTCCGCCAGGAAATCCGCAACACCGAATCCCGTGTAGCTGGTCCCGGGCTGACCGGTATATTTCCCGTCGAAGCTATAGGAGCCGCGCGAGTTGATAGGCGCCAGCGTGTAGAAGCGGATGTGCTGAAAGCTCACCCCTGCCTTCAGAGTATGATTGCCGACCACCTTGGTGACGTTATCGAGGATCTGAAAGACGTTCTCGTACTCGTTCGCCGCATAGAACTCAGGCGCTCCGAAGTTCTGAATGCCACTGATCGATCCGAACGGGAGTCCGCCATTCAGGGGTGCGAACGGGATGCCGCCCAGCCCCACCGCCGCGGCCGTATCCGAATTTGCGCCCGTCTGGGCATCGGTGAAGTGCCCATAGTTGTAGCCAAAGCGGAACTCATTGATGAGGTTACTGGTGAAGTCGTGCGTTTCGCTGAACGCGAAGTTCTCGCCCAGGTTCTTGATCGTGCCGGTGTCGCCGTAGCTGCCGCCGTCGAGAATGGGTCCAAGCGGCGCTGGATGATTCGCCGGCTCGTTGATATAGCTGAAGCGGGCAAATGTCTGGTCGCGCTGGCTGATATTCCAGTCTGCGCGCGCATCCCACTGGAACGTGTTATCGGAAACATTGCGCAGGATGTTGTAGTTGTTGTAGGTCAGCCCGCCATTGGCGTTCGGCGCCGGGTACAGATTCAGGATCTTCTGCGCTAGGGGGCTGATCTGATTCGGGCACAGCACGTTCTGCTGGCCGTTGCAGCTCTGCAGGGTGGCTCCTCCCGATCCCGGCCGGTACAACGTGATCGGGTTCGCTTGCCCCGTCAGGGCAGGGTTAAGTAGTTCTGTGAAATTTCCGGTGCGCATCAGCGCCGTAGGCACGGTGTAGGTACCCTGCTCCCCGAAGATGATCCGGTTCGCCTCGGCATCTCCGAAGAAAAAGAGCTTGTTCTTGATGATGGGAAACCCGAGGGTTGCGCCGAACTGGTTCTGCCGGTACTTGGGAACGGACGGGGCGAAGTAATCGCGCGCGTCGAGCACGTCGTTGCGGAAATATTCCCACACATCTCCGTGCACCGCGTTCGTTCCCGACTTGATGCTGGCGTTTACCACGGCTCCGGCGGAGTGGCCCAATTCCGCGCTGTATGCGCCTGTTTGCACCTTGAACTCCGCCAGCGCGTCCGGCGGCGGCCGCACCACGAAGCTGGCGCCATTCAGGAAATCCACCACGTTGGTGTTGTTATCCACTCCATCCAGAATGAAGTTGTTCTGTTCCGCGCGCTGACCATTCGCATTGAAGTCGCCCTTGCCCTGCCCGCGCGCACCGTTCGCTCCTTCCACGCCGGCCGTGAGCTGCGCGATAAACACCCAGTTGCGCCCATTCAACGGGGTTGCGTCGATCGTCTTGGCCTCGATCACCTGGCCCGTCGATCCTTCCTCGGTCTGCATCAGCGGCGGCGCACTGGTCACCGTGACTACTTGCGACACGGCGCCGGTCTGCAGCCGCAGATTCACCTCCAGCCGCTGCTGCACGTCAAGGTGCAGATTCTCCTGGGTGGTCGTTTGAAAGCCAGTTGCCGTCGCTGTGATCCTGTATCGGCCGATCTTGACCGGCGAGAAGACGTACACCCCGGCGTTGTCCGTCTTCCTATCGAGCGAAAGGTTCGTATCGATGTTCGTCAGAGTGACGTTAGCGCCAGCAATGACCGCTCCGGTAGTGTCCTGGACCGTCCCCGTCACCGCACCCTGGTCGGTTTGGCCGAAGGCGCGCGTGCTCGCCGCACAGAGCATAAAGGCCAGCAGCACTGTCCAGAACAGCCAGCCGGACCAGCCAGGCTTCATCCCTTCGCATCGCTCCGCCTGGACTGGCAGATGCGGGCCGCCTGCAAGTTGCGACTCCCTGGTATTCGGTCCGTGGGTGCGGTGTGATGTGTGCATGCGGTGCTCCTCCGTAAATAAACCTGCTCTGGCCCGGCGGTACATCGAAGCAGATTTTCGTGTACGTACACGCTTCCCAGCCGGAGCAAAAACTAACGAAACAGAATAGGAGCTGTCAAGAGCCAATTGCATAGGGGCTGGTTTTGTCCTCATCTAGCGCTAGGTTTGCACTGCTGACGGCCGAAGAGAGTCCTGGACTGATAAATTCGGTATCGTTCACGGCTGGCCCCGGCCGAAGTGAAAAGCTGATTGGCCTGGTCTCGCCTACTTCCTTACCCGTTCCCCGGTTCCCCTGGGCTAATCTGTTCCTTCTCTGTGCAAGCAAAAGACTCCAAGCCGGTCGGTATCCGCGAGATCGCCGACGCGCTCTCGATCTCGATCGGCACCGTCGACCGCGCCCTTCACGGCCGTCCCGGCGTGAGCGAGAAGACGCTGGCACGCGTGCGCAAGATGGCGGACGAGCTCGGCTACCGCCCCAATATCGCGGCCCGCTCGCTCAAACTCAACCGCCGCCTCCGCATCGGCGTCTATCTGCCGCGCCAGATCGCTTCCTTCTTCGATCCGCTCCGTGCAGCCATTCAGGAAGCGGCTGCCGCGTCCGTGGGCATACGCGTGGATCTCGATTTCCAAACGTATGCCCGGCTCGGCCAGGGAGATGTAGAGCTGCTCCAGGCTGCGGCCGAGCGCCATTACGATGGCATGATCGTCACGCCCGGTAACCCCGCGCGCATTGATGCCGCGCTCGCGCGCATTGTCCGGGGCGGAACCGCGGTCGTCTGCGTGGCGAGCGACGCACCCCGGAGTGAACGCCTCGCCTCCGTCTCCGTGGATGCCTACACCAGCGGCGCGATCGCCGCGGAATTGCTGGCCAGAACGCTGCCCCGGGGTGGCTCGGTCGCGACCGTTACCGGAGAGCTGACCACGCTGGACCATGCCGACAAACTCCGCGGGTTTGCGGCGACCCTCGCCACACTCGCTCCGCACCTTGCGCTTCTGCCGGCGGTTGAATCGCATGAGCGGCCAAGAGAGGCATACCGCCAGACCAGCGCCTTGCTCAGCCGCAAATTAAGGCCGAGTGGCCTTTACATCAGTACGGCCAACAGCGTCCCGGTGCTCGATGCCTTGCGTGAGCACCAGCTCATGGGCAAGATACAGATCATCGCGACCGATCTCTTCCCTGCGCTGATCCGACTGCTGGAGTCCGGGGACCTGCTGGCGACCCTGTACCAGCGGCCACAAAGGCAGGCCAAGGTGGCCTTCGATACTCTGGTCCAGTTTCTTCTCGAAGGGGTGCGCCCCAACCCGGTGACCCGGCTCCCGCCGCACATTATCCTGCGCAGCAACCTGCCTCTGTTTCTCGATCGCGTCGCGGGACGGGAAGATCTCGACCCTGTGAACTCCTGAAGCACATGACGGTTGCTCCACGGCAATATCGATGTGGCCCACACACCGGGCTAACGCATCGCTTGTAGCTGTTGCACCCCTGCTCGCGAAACCTCGACATCGTCGGCAGACTTACCACCGCTGAACGCCGCGATGAGCCAGCCGTTCTTCCCACGTGCGATCACCCCGCCGGGCCAGCCGAACTCGCCCGTGAGCGGCGGCCGTACGCCGCTGCCGCTGTCCTTCAACGTGTCGGCCATTTCGCTCGCTTTGGCATAGGCAATCGCCAACAGATTCGATCCCTTTGCGGTTGCAGTGGGATCGTCTTTCATCCGGCCCACAACCGCCATCTTCGACGTCCAGGACTGCACGGTGTCGCCCTCGGCAAAGGCGACCACCGCGACTCCACCTATCTTCAGCTCGTCGGCCCGCTTCCGCATTGCCAGCAGCGCAGCATCGGCCAGTTCACTGAAGCTCTTCGCCGCCGGAGCAGGGTTAAGGAATGCCGGGTCCATTTCGGCGATGTCCACGCGGTAGCTCACGGTGTTCGCGGTGGGGAAATCCCTGGGCAGCTTCTGCGTCACTTTGCCGGTGGCCGCCCACTCGGTCCCTCGCTGGTAGGTGGTCATGAAGCCAACACAGCTCAGCCCCGTCGCGTCATGCCCCATGGTGGTGTGAAACACGCGTCCTTTCCCGTACTTCACTACCAGCAGCATCGGCTCGTCGCGGCCCGTGCCCTTGTTCTCCGGGTCGGAGTGGGCCGTGGCCAGCACCGTCATGTTCCTCCCGGGGCCGCGAAGCTCTGCATAAAGTTCGTCGGCGGCGTGCATCCACAGCCGTGGCAAGCCCTTCATGATCGGATGTTCGGGAGCCTGCATCTCTACCTGGAACGGCCGGCGCGCGCCATGCGAACCCGCGGCTCCGGCTGAGGTATCGGCGACCACCTTTCCTCCCTGCACATACCAGTGCGGGCCGGCTTTCTCCGTGCGATTGCGCCAGCCGCCAACACCCGCCATCTCGTTGAATGCGGGCCAGTCGGGAAATGCATTGTCGGCCGCATGCACGATCACCAGCCCGCCGCCGCCGCTCACGTACTCCTCCAATTGCGTGCGCAGGTTTGCCGGCCATGTGGGCGCGTCGTAGTTGAGCACCACAGCCCCGTAATCGCCGAATCGCGGATGGAAGCCGCTGAAATCCTGCCCCGATTCTGGCGCCGTCGCCACTGTCACTCGAAACAGGCCCGCATCCTCCAGTTCCCTTTTCAGGATGGGCGTAGTCACGCGCCAATTGTGATACGGGCCGCCGCTCTGCCCGTCGATGAGCAGTACCCGGATGGATCCAGCCGATCCCGTCGATCCGTTTACTGCGAACGCCCCCGCCACACACAAGAAGGCGCTCCATACCACTGCCCACAGCACAACCCGCCATTTCATGCGTCGCATCTCCACTTTTCGCAGTGCTTCCCGCGCTCGCTCCCTCGCACGCAGGGGCAGCAACTCTTCCGTCGCAAGTGCGAACCACTCTATAGCAACTGGCGCAGATTGGGTTGCGCGCAGGAAAACGGGGGCAGCCGGCAGCAGTCCGCGATCAGTTCTGGGACAAGCAGCTCCCGAACCGACCTGCGGCGACCAAGGCCGTGGACGGCACACAATGACGCGCTCGGCTCTGACTCCGCGCACAAAAGACCTGGCGGTTGCCTTACACAAAATTGAGAGATTACCAGTGCGCGCCACAGCCACCCGGAGGACATCTCGCCACCACGCATGAAAGCAGGCACTCTCAGAAGACAAGCGATTGGGGCTGAGCACCTGATCCAGAACGGGAGACTGCCGCGCGGATGACACAAGTGCCGAAGGTATTTGAGCTGTTGCCAGCCGATCACCACCGCAAGCAACTGCTGGGCGTCATCGGAACAGTTCCTGTTCTGCCCTTCTACTTCGAGGTAGAACCTCACCCGAGCTGCCTCGACATGTCATTAGCCGAAATGACCTGGCTCTTCAGCCCGGCTGGTCCGCTGTGCATCGCGGGAGTCGAATGAGGCATCGCCGAAAGGGTCGGGTGTTGATTCTCTTGTTGCTCCGAAGGCTCGGAATGGGCACGAAAAGCAGGAGACCAGTTCATGTATGCGACTGTCCTTCGTGCGGAGGCGGAACACTGCTGCCCAGCTTTTCCGGCGTGTTCTGTAACAGATGCGAGCATGCCGAGTACACGGCGCTTAGTGACGTTCGGAGGCCTCGCCCCCGCTGCGTGTGCGCGCGTTGCTCCCAAAAGCGACTTCGGGCGGCATAGCCGTCCGCTCCGACCTCGGACTTTGGGATGTGTCGATAAATGCACGGAAGCTCTGGGCCGCATTGACCCTTGCTTAAATTCTATTGGTAGGCGAGGCAGGGATCGAACCTGCAACCCTCAGCTTAGAAGGCTGATGCTCTATCCAATTGAGCTACTCGCCCGCAGGGCTATTGTACCGTCGCCGGCATCCGCAGGCCGGGCGGAAATGAGCGCCCTCACTGCTTGCAGAGCCGAAGCCCAGCGCTGGTATGCTTCCGCCTTGCTGCGGCCCAGCGCGAACACGTAAACCGTGATCGCAAAGCCCTCCACTCCCTCCACGCGCGCGGGCCGAATGACGAACTCTGCCCGCGCGTGCTCGATGGAAACCTCCGCGGCCGCCTGGGTCCAGGTGCGCACCGTGCGCTCGTGCGTGCGGAAATCGCAAAAGCCCGCGTGCTCTCGCAGCAGCAGATCAATATACGAACCGAACCCGGCCGGCGCAGGCTCCGTATCCAGTTCCTCCGCTATCGCGGTTATCTCCTCTGGACCCAGGGGCCACGCATCGCACTTCGCCGTCCACGTGTACCCGTCGCGCCCGTTGAGCAACTGCAGGCAAGCACGGAGCGCGGGGTGCGCCTGCGCTTCAGGAATCGCGTCGATGCTCGCCGGCGACTGCCGCGCGTCCACGAACCGGACGGCTCCATGCGGGTCCGACCACGGCACCGTGATGACAGGGTCGTCGGCTCCCGCTTCCACACTCCATTCTGCGTCCACGGCTACGCGCCCGCCGCGCGCGTCAGAAAGCCGAACAGCACCTTCTCCGCCCAGTAGCCGTCGTATCCGTTCGCGGATTCCAGAAAGGCGCAGTGGCCGCCGTGGCTGGTTTCCCGCAGCAGAACGTGCGGATTCCCCAGCAGCATCTCGCGCGTTTCAGGCAGCATGCGCACAAACGGATCATCAAGGGCGTGCAGCACCAGCGTAGGCACCGCGATCCGGTCCGCCACCCGGGAACTGGACGCACGCGCATAGTAATCGTCCGCGCCCGCGAAGCCTGAATAACGCGCCGTCACCTGCTCGTCAAAATCGCGCAGACTGCGCACCCCCTTCGCGCTTTCAGGCGAATAGATATGCGGAAAAAGCACGACCTTGCGCCTATAGCGCTGCAGCAATCGATAGAGGAATTTCCATTCGTAGACCCGGTTCCGCCATTCATGGAGCGCATCCGCCGAGGGGGCCAGGTCCATCGCCGGGGAGACACCCACGACCGCCTTCAGCGCACGCGGCGCGCGTGCGCCGTGCTCTCCGGCGTATTTCAATACCAGGTTGCCGCCCATTGAGTACCCCACCAGGCCCCAGGCAGTCAGGCTCTGTTCGGCGGTGAGTGCTGCCATCACGGCGCCCACGTCTTCCGACAAGCCGGAGTGATACAGCGTCGGTGACAATCGATCAGTGCCACCGCAGTTCCGCATGTTCATGCGCACTACGTTCCAACCCGCCGCCCACAGCCGAGAGGCATTGCCAAGCACGTATTGCGATTGCGACGACCCCTCGAGCCCATGGATCAGCAGCACCGTCAGCCGTGCCGCCCGCACCTCCTGCGGCTGCCAATGGCAGTGGCACAGCACGTGGCTGGCGGGACGATGGGCAGTAGCCGACTCTACTTCGATGATGCGCGACTCGGGCTCCGGCAGCACCCAGCGACGCCGCAGGTAGTTTCCGGCCAGCGTCTGCAGGTGCCCATTGCGGAGAAAGCGCCGCGGTAGGAACGTCTCCGCTGCCGTGCTTTCGGCGTGCTCCGCTGTGACCGTGCTAGGCATCTTCCCGCTCCCCCCGCACCTCTGCCAATACCTGCCGTGCGCGCAATGCGCCATCCGGCGCTTCTTCATGCTTAAAGTAGGCGTACACCTCGCCGCCTTGCGCCTCGTTCAAAAACCGGCTCGCCAGCCCCTGCAATTCTTCCGGGCTGTAATCGCTCTTGCGCAGCCGATAGCAGGTGAAGTCCGCCGTTCTCCGGCGCGGTGTTTCCAGCTCATCGCTTTCCGCGGCACACAGCACAGCGCCGAAGCGCTCCAGGATGGCAAAAACCGGTTCGCTGAACCACGATGCATGCCGGAACTCAAACGCCACCCGCATTTCTTCTCCGGAGGTCTCGGTCAGAAACCGCTCCAGCCGCTCGGCATCTACCTTGAATGACGGAGGCAGTTGGAAGAGCACCGCTCCCAGGCGCCCGGCGTCTATCACCGGCGCGAGGGCGCTCCGCAGTGCCGCTGCCATCCCCGCGCAGCCCACCAGGCGGCGCACATGTGTCATCGTCTGCGGCGCTTTGAAAGAGAACCGGAAGTGGTCTGGCGTCTGCTCCATCCAGTTGGCGATCATCGCCGGCTTGGGCAGTTGACGAAAGGTGTAGTTCACTTCCACGGTGTTGAGCTGTGATGCGTAGTACGACAGCATCTTCTTGGCAGACGTGCGCGGCGGATAAAAGCCCGGCTTCCAGCTCGCGTATGCCCAGCCCGATGTACCGAGATAAACCCTGTCCCTGGCTGATTCGTGCGGCGGCGTGGCGTCTTGCATCGTGGTCCGTGGAGGTGGCTCGCCTCGATCCGGCGGAATGGTCGGGGCGGAGGGATTCGAACCCCCGACCCTCTGCTCCCAAAGCAGATGCGCTACCAGACTGCGCTACGCCCCGACTCCCCTGATTGTAGCAAGCGCGCTGCCTGCCGCGGGACCTCGCGCGCGTGCCTACCGGTGCTGCAGCAGTCCGACGATCCACACCAGCAGGACCAGCGGAATCAGCAGGATGATGCCGGCCACCAGGGCCAGCGAGCAGAGAAAAATCCAGTCGCGCCAGGTCTGCTTGCGTGGCTCTTCCACCGAGCGCGTCAGCAGTGCATAGTTGCGCCGGTTCGCCTTCCACGCAATGTCGAACATATCGCCCAGGATCGGCACCGCGCCCACGAGCACATCGATGGCCAGGTTCGCGAGCATGCGCGCCAGCGTGACGTACGGAACGCCGCGCACCCAAGCCGCCAAAATAATGACACAGGAAAGCACGCCGCCCGCGATGTCCCCCAGCCCCGGAACCAGGCCGATGATGCCGTCCAGCCCGAAACGGACGGGGATCCCGGGCAGCCGAAATCGATCATCCAGCAGATGCGTGAAGGCATCGAGGTTGCTGTCGCTAAACAGGCCGCCTGCGTGCCCCAGCCGCGGCATCAGCCTTTGCTGCGGCGGATCGAGCACCTCTGGTGTGGTCTGGCGGTCAGTCATGGGGCACTTGGATGCAGCGCCGGCCCATGCCGCGCAGCCCGGCGGAGATGTTACGATAACGAAGTCACACGGCGGCTATAGTTCAGTGGCAGAACACCGGTCTGTGGATCCGGGTGTCGTGGGTTCGATCCCCACTAGCCGCCCCAGTCTGCCTCATTTTTCCCAGCAAAACTCAACAGCATCACAAGAAATGAGCGCCCTTCGCCTTTGTTGCTCATCCTAAGGTTGCATGCGCCGCAGGAGCCCTGGCTCCGCGAGCCCCCGGAGAGAGCACACCGTGGCCGATACCCAAGGCAATCACCCCGAACACAGCGGCACCGAGCAGGAGAATCACAAGGTCCTGCTCATCGCACATTTGAAGGCTCACCTCGTCAACGGCGAGGCTTTTGAGCTGCTGCCGATCAAGCATGAAGAAGACGTAAAGAATGAAGTCAGCGCGCTGCTGCAAAGCTGGGCAAGCTCCGGCTTCCTGCTCCGCGGACGGCATATCTACCCCTGGCACCAGGTCCGCATGGTGGAAGTGCTCAACGTTGAGGAACTGCCGCTGCGTGAAGCGCATCAGCGCCTGGAAGAACTCTATGCGGCCGACCGCGCACGCCTGCAGGAAACCTTCTGGCGCACGCGGCGCAAGGCCGGCAAAGACACCGGCAACGACAAGGGTAAGGACGACAAGAGCGCGCATTGAGCGAAGCCACGCCTTGTCGGGTTCGGACGGGTCTCGGGCTCAACGGATCAGCAGCGCCGTGCGCGGGAAAGTGAAGGCGCCGGCATTGTCATCAATCACGTTCACCTGGCACACATAGAGCCCCGGCTTGAGCCCGCTGAGCGGAACATCGAACTGAAAGGCGACCGCGTCCCGGGTGGGATCGGTGATGCGCGTCGCCTCCACCAGCGGCGTCTCGTAGACCTTGGTTGAGCCGGACATGAACTGGATGGACGTAAGCACGCGCGGCCCGGCGTGTGCTCCATTTCCTGCCGGCGCGCCGCTGCCTGCAGAGGTCTGTCGTACAGCCGAAACCCCCACGCTGCCGGCCTTCGCCGGATCGTACACCTCATAAAGCAAGTACAAGTGCTGCTCCGGATGGAACACGTGCGGCACGTTTGGAATCCACAGCAGGCCGTTCTCCACCAGCGGGTCCGAAGCCTTTTCCGCCCCCTTCGGTGCAGGCTGGCGCTGGCTCGCCAGAAGAATCGATGACAGCTTCACCGGCGACTTCGTCAGGTCCGGCACGGTGATACCGGAGACAAACGACCCCATGCGGCCGGTCTCGTTCTCGCGCACCACGAACTTCAACTGATACCTTCCCGGTGGCAAATTGAAGTTCGTCGAGTACTGGATGTTCTTGCGCGCAACCTGCTGCGCCTGGTCGATCGCCAGCTTCACCGTTTGCCGCACCTCGCCTGCAGGATGCCCCGCCGCATCCGTGACTTCACCGAGGATGTCCAGCGTCGCTTTGTCGCGGTCACCACCCTTCACGAAGGGGATCTGCGAGCCGGGAATAATGAGAGCGATAGGCACCGTGTAGCGCGGCACGCCGCCGGGACCGGCTCCCGTGCTGCGGAAGTAATACGCTGCCAGATAGACGGCCACATCCGTCGCCGGCAAGTCGCTATGCAGCTGCTCTTCAAGTTGGCGCTCGCGGTCCTCCCGGTTGGAGTGCTGGTAGTCCGCCGGCGCGTAGTAGCCCGGCCTGATATTCCAGCTTCACGTCCGCGCGGTTCACCTTCACGGTTAGCTTGCGATAGCGTCCGTCCCGAGCGGGATTGGTCGAACGAAATCCCAGCACGTAATAAGCCGCCGTGTCCTGCTCCATGCGCGCGAAGGCCGGCGCAAAGTCGTTGGAGTCGCCAAAGAACTTGCCGCCGGTATCCGCCGCCAGCGTAGACAGCACCTCCTGCGAGTTGAAATTGCTGTCGAAATTGTTTTGCAGCGCGGCCCCGTTATACGCCACCGTTCCGCGCAGGCTTCCGGTAGAGGCATCCCCCACCGGCGTAATGGCCTCGAGCCCGCGCGAATCCACGCTGTAGATTGCAAGATTCGCCCGCACGGCGGCGTTCACGGCTGCGCGCAGCGACGCCTGGTTCTCGATGCCGTTTCGCTGCAGTCCTCCGGAGAAGTACAGAAGCGATTTCCTCTCGTTCAGATAGGCCAGCGAACGTGCAATCGATCTGAGTGCAAAGAGCTCGCGGTCCGTATTGATGTCGTTGTATTCGCTCTCATCCGGCGTAAACGAGCTGGCGTCTTCCGTCTGGTTCGTGGTCGAAGTCGCGCCGGCGGCATAGCCGTTCTGCTGCACGCCGCTGTACGCATTCAGGGCCGCCAGCAACCGCTGCCTGTCCGTAGTGAAGTCCTGATCCACTGATAGCGACGACTCGAGGGAAACCATGGCGACCAGGTCGGCCGGCTGCATCTGCCGCGTGATGAAGTTCCGCGCGGCTTCCACCGAGCGCGTCACATCTTCCGGCTGCATGGAGGTGAGGTCGAAGAAGAGAATGATCAGGCGGTGATCGCGCAACTGCTCCGCCGTGGTTCCGGTCCCCTTACCGAGAACAAGCTGCCCGGTGCGACCGCTGATCGTTGCCTCGTTGAGCGGCTGCGCGGCGTCGATGCTCTCGAAGTCGAAGGAAACGATGTTCTGCGGCTTGCCATTTTCTGCGATGCTGAAGTCGTTCTTCGTCAACCCGCGTACCGGCTCGCCGGTCTTCTTGTCACGTACCACTACATTGGTGAGAACAAGGTCGTTCTCCACGCGCAGCGTATAAGGCGCGGCGCCCTGCTGCTCTGGCGTCTGCGCGCGCGCCGACAGGCAGCCGGGCAGAAAGATCAACAAAGCAAGCAGGACAAGAAAAAGACGCACTGGATGTGTCCTCAATACCGGAACCGCGCGAGAAAGGTGAACTGCCGCATCGCCGCAGCCGAAGTGACCTGGCCATAGGTGCCGGACTCGAGCGTGGTGTCCACGCCCGCATACTGCACTGTGTTTAGAACGTTGTCCGCTGTCGCTCGGACCTCGAAGGTGCGCGTTTCGGTCAGGTGAAACGTCTTTGCCGCCGACATATTGAACTGCACTGTGCCCGGCCCCGGAATGGAGTAGCGCGAAGCACTGCCATACACCTGGTCAGCCGCGAGCGGGGCGAACGCGCTCTTGTTAAACCAGTTCCGGATCGTGCCGCCGCCCGCCGTAATGGACGTGCCATACACGCGATTCGGCCGCAGAGAGCCGGCGCTGCCGCGGGCCACGTCGGCGATATCGGCCTCGTAGTGCGGCGTCAACGGCTCCCCCGTGGCGAAGGCGAAGTTGCCGGACAGTGACAGATTGCTCACCGCATGCGAGAGCCAGCTTCCACTCGAAAGATAGTGTGCGTCCGGACCGAACGGCAGCTCATACAGAAAATCTCCCTTGAGCTGGTGGCGTATATCGAACGGTGAATTGGATTCTTCCGCGAGCAGGTTCTGCCAGTTCTGTGCCACCACGGTTCCGGTGCCGCCATTCCCGCCAATCGAGCTGGCATTATCAATAGCGTGCGCGTAGGTATAAGTCGCACCCAGGGCAACGCCGCTCTGCAGGCGCTTGCGCAGCCGCACCGTGCCCGCGTTGTAGTTGGAGAACGCCACCGAGTCTTCGTAGTCATACAAAGTGCCGCTGAGTGAGCCGGTGGCAGTGCGTCCCGGTGCGGTCACAATATCCAGCCGCGTGCCCTTGGCGCCATTCCACCCCACGTTAAGCACGATGCCCAGCGGCAGTGTGCGCTGCACGTCCATGTTCCACACCTGCACGTACGGCAAACGGAAGTGCTTGTTCACCGCGTAGCTCCCGAGCGACTGCGGCGCGCCAAACCCATTGGTCAGCGTGATGGCCGCCCCGCTGGTCGCCTCGTTCACCTGCACATCCGCGAACGGCGGCTGGAACGCCAGATTCTGCACAAATTTCACATACTGCCCATTTGCGAAGTTCACACCGTACCCGCCGCGCACCACCGTGTTGCGCAGGGCTCGCCAGGCAAAGCCAAAACGCGGCGACAGGTCGTTGCGCTCCGGATAGATCAGCGTTCGCGGATACTTTCCGGTGAACGCGCCGATGCCATTGGGCATCACCGTCGCCACACTCGCGAAGTTATTGCCGGTGTCCAGCGTGGCCAGCCGGTCGTTCTTCTCGGCATAAGGCGAGAAGTACTCATAGCGAAGTCCTGCCAGGACGGTGAAGTTTGACCGCAGACGCCAGTCATCCTGTAGAAACGCGTCGTACACGTTCTCGCGCAGGTACGCCTTCTGATACGGCGCCTGGATGGACGTCTGCTGCGGCAAGCCGAGCAGCAGGTCCGCCAGCGCGGAACCCTGCGTGGGCAGGCCGCTCGGGCCCTTGCCGCCCGCCCCGTTGAGCGAGTTCTGCCCCGGCCCCTCCGTCGCGAACCCGGTAAAGAAGAAGCTGCCGGTCGAGTTCGCTTCGCCGATCAGATCCAGGTGCACCCGCTTGAAATCACCGCCGAACTTCACGTTGTGTTTGCCGTGAATCCAGGAACTGGAGTCCGAAAGGCCGAAGCTCTGGTTCACCCGGAAGCTGGGCTGCTGCTCATTGAGTCCGCTGAACTGCGTCAGCGTGATATTCGGCAGCCCATAGTTGATGGGGTTTGCCGCGGCACCGTTCAGGATATTCAGGCCCAGGTTGCGCGCCACATCCTCGGCCCCGGTGAAGTAATTCGAAAGCTGCGTATTCGTGCGGTTCCAGTTCACGCCGAAGTTGTTCGTCAGGCGATTGATGCCGAGCGTGTAGCCAAGCTGTAGCGAGTACTGGTGCGTCTGCTGCTTGCCCCCCAGTTCCGGAAACAGATTGAGCGCGTCGCTCCCGGCGTGGCTGTAATTGAAATTCGCGCTGACATTCTGCCGCAGCCCCGGCGCGCTCGCTCCCATGAACTGCTGGATCATCGAAGACACGGCGGTACCACCACCAAAGGTCCGCGTGTAGCGTGCGCCCAGGGTCGTGGTATTCGTCTCGGCAGTGGTCAGGCGCTGGTAATTCTGAAAGCTGGCGGTCGGCAGATTGGGTGTCGGAACATAGCCCAGCAGCGCGCGCGCCTGCGGGCTGATCCGAGGAGCAGGAATGATGTTGTTCGGGAACGGCTGGCCCGTTTGCGGATCGTACACCGTCACCGGCAGCCCGCTCGGCGTGGTCAGTCCGGAGAAGTTTCCTTCGCGCTCCGCGGCCGTGGGTACGGTTCCATACTGATCGAAGGGCGAAGAAGCGCGCTGCGTTGCGAACGTGAAGAAGAGGAAATCTTTCTGGTCATGTGTCAGCAGCCGGGGAATGTAAGGCGCGCCCACAAACGTCAGGCCAAAGTGGTTCGAGCCGTAATCCGGCTGGCCGATCTCCTGTCCGCGAATCGCGAAATCGCGCGCATCGATCGCGCTGTTGCCACCATTCCAGAAGATGGCCCCGTGCGGCACATTGGGCTTGAGCTTGCGGAAGTTGAAGCCGCGGCCGCCGAATCCGCCCGGGCCGCCGAATCCTCCTCCGCCCCGTCCGCCAAATCCGCCGCCGCCACTACCGCGTCCGCCGCCCCCGCTGCCGGGAATCTGCGCCAGCGTCTGTTGCTGTTGCAAATCTTCGATGTTCTCCCGGAGCTGGTCCATGTTCACCCCGGCGAGCGGATTCGTGGTTCCGCTCTGCCCTGCTACCGCCACGGACTCGCTGCTGAAATCAGCGTTCCCCGCAACCGACGGCAGCGCCGCCCCGGCGGCCCCGCTCTCGCCCGCAGCAATCGCGCCCAACCCACCGGCCAGCAGCCCCAGGCTTTGCGCTCCGCCGCCCTGGTACTGCCGCGTGCCGTTGCCCGGGCCGCGTTCTCCAGACGCACCGCTTCTCCCAGCCTGCGCGATATCGAGCTGCTGCTGACGCGATGCAAGCAGCAGTGAGAACTCCGTGCTCTGCGCTGCACCGGCGTGCAGCACCACCTCTTTCGTGACCGGTGCAAAGGCCGCGAACTCCGTGCGAAGTACATACCGCCCGTTCTCTGTCACGCGCATCGCGAAGCTGCCGTTCGCGTCCGTAGTCGTCGTGAATTTGGTCCCGGTCAGCGTGTTCGTTGCCGTAATGGTCACGCCGGGCAGCGGCGTCGGTCCCGAACGCACTGCCCCGCGCACGGTGCCTCCTGCGACAGTCTGCACAGGAGCTTGCCCCGGGGCTTCTGTTGGTTTGCTCAGCTTGCGGCTGCCCCGCTGTTCGCACTGGGAGCGGCAGACGCAGGCGACCCCTGCACCGCACTCGCGGGCACAGCCGGCGCCCCCGCCTGCTGCGCGCTTGCTCCGCAGCAGCCCGCGCAAAGCAGTGTTGCTATGAATTCCACCCTGCGTCGTATCGCTCTCACGCCTAGTGCCCTTGTGCGCCCGCATCCAGCCACGGCGCACGATCGTCCCACGGAAACAGTTGCAGCACAGCCGCGGTGAACGCGCCGTTCTCCACCTGGCCCTGTGCGCGTAGGCCTCCGCCCGCTTTTACATCCGCCAGCGTTACCGATTCGCGCCGCTGACGGAAGGACGTGTTTTCATCCACCACGATGGTCTGGGCGACTCCGTCCAGCCGCTGCACCGTAATCCTGGTGCCAGAAACTGCCGTAATCTTGCCCGCAATCCAGGTCTTGCCTAGGCCCTCTTTCGCCTTCTGCACTTCGGCCGCATCCACGCCGACCAGGATCGCCGCTCCTATTTGCCGCTTCTGCCGGTCGAGGTTCCCCGCCGCAAACACCATATCTCCGGTGTGGATGTCCGTTGCCTTCGCGCCCTGCCGCTCTTTCACAATCTTGGTATTCGGTCCGTACAGCACCCGCCATTGCTCTCCATCGTCCGTTTTCACGCTAAATGCGTTCGCTGCGCTCGCGGTTACGGTTCCACGCAGCGTGTTGTCGCGCGTGAACTGTGACCACCCCTGGTCGTCTGCATCCTGCGCCCGCATCTGCAACCCACCGCAGATTGCGAGTACCAGGCTTATGCACATCGCAAGAGCGCGCATCGCAGTCCAGCACCCGGGTTTCGCCATCCACACTCGCACAGCAGAAGAGGCCCTCTGGTTTCTGAGCAATAGACGCCGGAATATGGGGAAAGGACGCGTTCTTTACCCCTCTGGCCGCTCACGAAAGCCCTGGGCCAATGCAGTACACTGCTTCGAGTCATGCCGACGCCGGAAATCAATGCCCATCCAGAAAAGCATTTCCAGTCAAGTGAACTGGTTCGGGACATTGTCATCGGCATGTCGGACGGGCTGACCGTCCCTTTTGCCCTGGCTGCCGGGCTGTCCGGCGCGACAAACTCCACCCACGTGGTGGTGCTCGCCGGGCTGGCGGAGATCGCGGCCGGCTCCATCGCCATGGGTCTCGGCGGATTTCTGGCGGCGCAGGGCGATGCCCAGCACTACCGCAGTGAACGCGAGCGCGAGGAACGCGAAGTCGTGGAACGCACGCGCGACGAGGAAGAAGAGATCTACGAAATCTTCGAGGAGTACGGGGTGCGGCGCGACGAGTCGGCCGCGGTGCTGGGCGCGCTCAAGCGCAACCCCACCGCGTGGGTAGACTTCATGATGCGTTTCGAACTCGGCCTGGAAGAGCCGGAGCGCGGACGCGCCGGACGCAGCGCCATCACCATCGCGCTCTCCTACATTGTCGGCGGCCTGATTCCTCTTGCGCCGTACATGGTGGTGCAGAGCGGAGCCGCGCTGGGCCTGTCGGTTGCAATCACACTCGTCGCGCTGGTGGTGTTCGGCGGCGTGAAAGGACGGCTCACCGGCGCAGGTCTGGTACGCAGTGCGGTGCAGACCGCAGCCATTGGCGGCCTGGCTGCCCTCGTCGCTTACGCACTCGCCCGGCTGCTGAGCACAGCCTGACACGCGCACACCAGCCGTTATCACCAGGCGATACTGATCTCTGCATCGTTACTACCCCGTCCCGCATCCTGTGTGAGGACACAATTCTCTTCCGCTGCCGCACTTCTCACCGCGACTCTCTTGCGCTTTGGTGTGTTACTTCAGGTATCTTGCGATGCCCATCGCACGCGGGCTGATATAGCCGTGGCAATTTGCGTTCACTGCGCTGTTCCTTTTCGGGTCCGTGAATGCGAATCTTCGTGCAGCAGGGCAACGTAGAAACGGAAACGCTGTCTAATGGACGGAAGGATTCGAGCAAGCGCATGATCACACCCGCCACGGATGCTTCTCTCGATACAACGCTTCGAAGCTTTGCGGCGGTTCGCGAGCAAACTCTTGCCCTGTGTGCGCCGCTCACACCGGAAGACATGATGGTGCAGTCCTGTGCAGAAGCCAGTCCCGCCAAGTGGCATCTCGCGCACACCACCTGGTTCTTTGAAACGTTTATCCTGCGCGAGTTCTTGCCCGGCTACACCCAGTTCCATCCTGATTTCTACTGGCTGTTCAACAGCTATTACAACTCACTTTCCGACCAGCCGGAGAAGAAGCTGCGCGCCTCCTTTTCCCGCCCGCCACTCACGGCCATTCTGGAATACCGCAAGCATGTGGAAGAGGCGATCGCGCGGCTCTTTGCGCGCGAGTTGCCGGAAGAGGCCCACCGGCGGCTGGTGCTGGGCATGCATCATGAACAGCAGCATCAGGAACTGCTCTGCTACGACATCAAGCACGCCCTCTGGAGCAATCCTCTTCATCCTGTTTATCGCGATGCAGATCCCGGTCTCTTCGCCGGCTCTGCTGCACCCGCGGAGTGGATCGGCCAGGAAGGCGGCCTGCGCGACATTGGTCATAGCGATGAGAGCTTCGCGTTCGATAACGAAATTCCGCGCCATCTCGAGTTTCTTGAAGCATTCCGTCTGGCCTCGCGTCTGGTCACATGTGAGGATTATCTGGCCTTCATGAACGACGGCGGCTATGAACAACCGGATCTCTGGCTCGCCGAAGGATGGGACACGGTGAAGCGCGAAGGCTGGTGCGCGCCGCTGTACTGGCAGCGCGCAGAGGACCAGTGGTCCATCTACACCTTGCGCGGTGTCTTTCCGCTGGCAGCGCTTGCGCATACGCCGGTGTGTCACGTCAGCTACTTCGAAGCAGAAGCCTATGCACATTGGGCCGGCAAGCGGCTGCCCACGGAAGCGGAATGGGAAGTGGCCGCAGAAGCCGCTCCGCTTGCAGGAAATTTCTTGGAAAGCGGGCTGCTTCACCCCACAGCGGAAGCGCGTGGGAGCGAAGCGCCGCAGCTCCTCGGCAACGTTTGGCAGTGGACGCGCAGCGCCTATCTCGCCTATCCGGGCTATCGCCGGCCTTCCGGCGCTCTCGGCGAGTACAACGGCAAATTCATGTGCAATCAGATGGTGCTGCGCGGTGGCTCCGCGGTCACGCCGCAAAGCCACATCCGTCCCACCTATCGAAACTTTTTCGCACCCGCAGCTCGCTGGCAGTTTGCCGGCATCCGGCTCGCGGCCAACGAGCAGGACTGAGTCAGGAGAAAACAAACTTCCGTATGCACGCAACTCTGTTTCAACTACCTGAAGCTGCCTACACATCCGTTGGCTCGGAGGTCTATCGCGGGCTCACCAGCTCGCCGAAAACCCTCAGCCCCTGGCTCTTTTACGACGCAGAGGGTTCGCAACTCTTTGAGCAGATTACAGAGCTGCCCGAGTACTACGTTACCCGCACGGAACGCGCCATCCTGGAAGCGCATGCGGACGCGATCATCGAGCACGCCTCCGCCCCGCCGCGCGCCAGCCACCTGCATGCCGGGCACGAGCGCCGCCTGACGGTGATTGAGCTGGGCGCGGGCACCGCCACCAAGACCGGACTGCTGCTGGCGGCCCTGATCCGTCGGCAATCGTCCGCCACCTACCATCCCATCGATATCTCCGCGACTGCGCTGGAGCAGGCACGCGAGCATCTGCTGGCGCGCGTGCCCGGGCTGACCGTCGAAGCGCGCGTGGGCGATTACACCGAAGGGCTGGGCAGCATCTCCGCTGAAGGCACGCGCAGGCTGGTGCTCTACATCGGATCCAGCATGGGCAACTTCGAACCGGCTGCGGCCGAGCAGTTGCTCAAAGATGCGCGCCAGCAGTTGGCCCCCGGCGATATGCTGCTGCTCGGTCTCGACCTGGTAAAGGACATCGCTCCGCTGATCGCCGCCTACGACGACGCACAAGGCACCACCGAAGCCTTCAACAAGAACGTGCTCGCCCGCTTGAATCGCGAACTGGGCGCGAACTTCGACCTGCACAAATTCCGTCACAAGGTCCGCTGGAATGGAGACCTTTCCCGCATCGAAATGCATCTCGAAAGCCTGGTCGCACAGACGGTGGTGATCCCTTCACTCGAGCTTGAGATCCGCTTCCGCCGCGGCGAAACCATTCACACTGAGAACAGTTACAAATATACCCCTGAGCAGATCGCCACTTTGCTGACCCGTGCCGGCTATGGCATCGTCCATTCCTGGACAGACCCGAAACACTGGTTTAGCGAATACCTCGCCCGCGTCTTTTAACGTTCATCATCACCGCCGAATGCTATCCGGTGACTCGCTCCATCTCCATTGGCCACGAATCACCCGGCGGCAAAGCCGAAACACTGGAACCTTCGCCAGCGAACTCCTAAGATGACCAGACCGGAGTTCCCTATGCATCGTCTCCTGATCGCTTGCGTGCTGCTCGGCGGCTTCACTCTGATTCCCAATCTGTCGGCCCAGACTGCCTGGTCCTTGCAAACGGGGCAGACCATCCTCCGCTTTCGGGCGAATGCCCATGCTCCTCAACTGCTCAGTCTGCAAGCGCCCGGCCAACCCGCCTGGGGCAACGAGGCGAGCGAAGAACTGATTCACGCGGCCCAGGTAGACGGTCATTCTGTGCCGCTCGATTGGCAGCTTGATTCGCCTGCGGTATCCGCCGATGCCACCCATCTCTCGCTCGCCTACGTCACAACCTCACCTCATTTGCGGCTTACCTGGGAGTGGCAGGTCCCGGCTCCGATCGGCCCCATTGAGCATCGCATCCACATCGAGAATCTCGACTCGCGGGAGATATGGATCCCGCTCCAGGCCAGCTTTCGATTCGATTGGCGGGTGCAGCCATCTGCTTCCATCGAGCACACCTACATCGACAAGGGTGCCGGCAAACCGTCCCCCATCGGCACACACCAAATCCCCGTTCCGGCCGGATATCACTGGGAGGGCACATCGAGCACCTACGCCAGGGATGAGGGGCCGCGGGAGATCATCCCTTGGTTCATGCTGCAGCGCCACAACGCTCCGCAGGACGGCTGGTACGTCGGGGTAGAGTTCAGCGGTCGCACGAGTCTCACTCTGGAGCGCACCCGGAACTCGATCCACGGTGTCGTGGGACTGAACCCGAATCCCGCGCCCTTCCTCACCCGTTTGCCGCTGCATGGGACTTTCGACACGCCGCCCGTCTTTCTCGGAGCATTCACCGGCGGCCCCGACAATCTGGGCAACGTGCTCCGTCCCTGGGTCAGGCAGGTGCTTACGAATCGCAACACCTGGAACAATCCGCACTATCCCTTGCTCGTGAACAATAGCTGGGGCAGCGGTATGCAGGTGGACGAGGCACTTGCCAGGCGCATGATCCAGGATTCGGCCGAGCTCGGTATGGAAATGTTTCACCTGGACGCCGGATGGTTTCGCGGCGTTGGGGACTGGTATCCCGATCCCAAAAAGTTCCCGCACGGGCTCGCGCCCCTGGCCGATGCGGCGCACCAGCACGGTCTGAAATTCGGCATCTGGGTGAATTGGGCTCAGGCGGGCATCGACAAGGCCCCCGGCGCCCTGGACGTGCACGATGCCCCCGCGAAGGATTGGCTTGTTGCCGATGTACCTCCCGGCTGGGCGCCAGATGCATTCGTCGGCCGCACCACGGACCTCGGCGTGCCCGCCGCGAAGGAGCACGCAAAAAGTGAGCTTCAGCGCATGATCAGCAGTTACAAGCTGGACATGCTGGAGCACGATGGCTACCTTGTCGCTCAGGCCTGTAGTCGTGCCGATCATCCGCACGCCCCCCCACCCCCGTCCTATCAGTCCGTCGTGAAGGGCAGCGGTATCGCCTTGCCGCTGGCTGCGAACTCCACCGACGTGAGCTATCACGCCGTGCGCGCTTACTACGATACTTATGCGCAATTGCGGAGCGAACACCCGGAGTTGTTATTCGAGATATGTAACGACGGCGGCCGCATGGTGGATTTCGGAAGCGCCAGCCACGGAGACTATTTCTCGATCACAGACAGCTATGATCCGCTCTCTAACCGGCGTGCGTTCTACGACGCGAGCCACCTTCTGCCCGCCGCCATGCTGGAGGACTATGTCGAGAAGTGGCCTGTGCCGACTCTCGCCAATTTTCGTTACATGCTGCGCAGCGGCATGATGGGCTGGCTCACCATCATGCAGGACACCAATGCCTGGACTGCAGAACAGCACGCAGCGGCAAAGGAGGAATTCGCCCTGTACAAGAACGAACTCCGTCCTTTGATCCGCGACGCTGACCTTTACCACATCTCGGAAAGACCGGACGGCATACGCTGGGACGGCATCGAGTACTTCGATGCGCGAGCGGAACGCGGTGTCGTGTACGCGTTTCGGGGGACCTCAGCGGAGTCACAGCACGCCTTCCCGTTGAAGGGCCTGCATCCCGACCGGCAGTACCGGTTGCGTTTCCGCGATCACACCGCTCCGGACAGGACCGTAAGCGGGCAGGAGCTGCTAGAGAAGGGCCTCCCCGTTGCTCTTGCAGCGCCGAACAGCTCAGAGCTGATCTTCCTGGAGCGAGCACGCAGTAGTTGAATCCTCGAAACCCTGACATCCCCGCGCCCGTTCAAGATTAGAATTGCTCGATGGCGCGGATCTGGTCATTCTGCTTGCTTTGGCTTGTGCTATGCCTGCCAGGTCTGGGCAGCCAGAGCCCGCCGGTTGCGGCGCCTCAGCCGGCGCCATCGCGCCTCGATCAGGCGAAGCAGTACATCAGCCAGGGAAAGCTCCAGGACGCGCTCACATTGTTGAAGAGCCTCGCGATCTCCGCGCCCGGAACTCCCGATCTCTTCCACCAACTCGGTCTCGCATATTACAAGTCCGGCGACATGGCTCATGCAGACGAGGCCTTCGCGCGGGCCATCAAGCAGAACCCGGACGACCGCGAATCGATCCAGTTGCGCGGGCTGGCTCTCTACCGCCTCGGGCATCCAGCCGAGGCCATTCCGCTGCTGGAAAAGGTTCGCACCTGGCTGCCCGCTACAGGTTCGGACGTCAGTTACGTACTGGGCCTGTGCTACGTGGATGCGGCTCGCTACGACGACGCCCGGCGCTCTTTTGCCGCCCAATACGGTATTGACCCGGAGAGTGCTGGCGCGTATCTCATCGCCGGCAATCTGCTGTTGCGCGCCCACTTGACTCCTCCCGCCGAGGCGGCCGGTCACAAGGCCGAGCAGCTCGCACCGCATCTCCCTCTCGTTCATCTGCTCCTGGGTGAAATTGCCCTCTCCCGCGGCGACACAGCGCGGGCCGTACAGGAATTTACTGCGGAACGTGACGTTAACCCCGGAGAAGCGCGCGTCTATGACCGGCTCGGAGACGCGTACTACCGCCAGGAGCTCTACGATCAGGCGCGCTCCGCGCTCAACCAGGCCATCATTCTCGACCCGCTGAGCACAGGGCCCTACCTCCAGCTCGGCCGTCTCAGCCTGCATCAGAAAGATCCCGCGCTGGCCTTGA
>CAWCJL010000005.1:0-992744 GCA_963795775.1 uncultured Acidobacteriaceae bacterium | reverse complement strand
ATTCGAACCCACGTTAGAGTTTCCCCTAAACACGCTTTCCAAGCGTGCGCCTTCAGCCACTCGGCCATCTCTCCAGGCGCCGGTCTGAGTATGACTTTACCATAGCGCCCCGGCCGGAAAGGCCTTGCCCGGAACGTCGATGGACGCCATCACGTGCTCCCGCGCAAACCCGAGAATGTCTTCCAGAGGAAGGATAGAGTGTACCGATGGAGCGCAAACGCATGGCCGAACTGTCCCAGTCTGCACCCCCGCAGATCCGGGCCGAATTGCGGGCCTTGCTCGCGCTCGCCATCCCGGTGGTGCTGTCCGAGATCGGCTGGGTCACCATGGGCCTGGTCGATACAGTCATGGTCGGCCGCCTTGGCCCGGAAGCAATCGGCGCGGTGGGCATCGCCTCGGCAACGTATTACGTGCCGTCGCTGCTCGGCATCGGGCTACTGCTCGGCTTGGACACCCTGGTCTCCCAGGCCTGGGGAAGGCGCGATTTCGACGAGTGCCATCGCTGGCTGGCGCAGGGCGTCTACCTGGTGGCGGTCTATGCGCCTCTGGCCATGCTGCTGCTCTGGCTCGCCCCGCTGGCGTATTCGAGGTTAGGCATCAATCCAGCCGTGGCTGGCCCGGCGGGCTCGTATGTGCGGCTGCTGAACTGGGGCACGGCGCCGTTGCTGATCTACGCCGCGTTCCGCCGTTATCTGCAGGGAGTCGCCCGCGTGCGCCCCGTGACCTTTGCCCTGATCTCCGCCAACCTGGTGAACTGGGGCGGCAACTGGGCGCTGATCTACGGCCACCTCGGCCTGCCGGCGCTGGGACTGCGCGGTTCGGCGCTTTCCACCTGCGCGGCCCGCGTGTACATGGCCGCGGTACTGGTGTACACGGCGTGGCGGCATGAGCGTGAGCGCGGGCATCGCTTGTTTGCGCACTGGGCCGGAGTGCAGTGGGAGCGGATTCGCGTCCTTCTGCGCCTGGGAGCGCCGGCTGCCGGCCAGATCGTTCTCGAAATCGGCGCATTCGGCGCGGCCACCCTGATGGCCGGGCGACTGAGCGCGGCCGCGTTAGCCGCTCATCAGATTGTGCTCAATTGCGCCAGCGCCACCTTCATGGTGCCGCTGGGCATCTCTGCGGCTGCAGCCGTTTCCGTGGGGCACGCCCTGGGTGCCGGCCACCCGGAGCGCGCACGCCGCGCCGGCTGGCTCGCGATTGTGCTGGCGGGCACGTTCATGGGATTGGCAGCCATCGTCTTCCTCGTGCTGCCGAACCCGATCCTTCACATCTACACGGACGATGCCGTCGTGATTGAGACCGGGCGCCATCTGCTGCTCTTGGCCGCTGCCTTTCAGATCTTCGATGGACTCCAGAACGTCTCGACCGGTGCGCTGCGGGGTGCAGGGGAGACACGCACCCCTATGCTGGCCAACTGCATCGGATACTGGTTCTTCGGCCTGCCGCTGGGCTATTTCCTGTGCTTCCATTTGGGCCGAGGCGTCGCCGGCCTCTGGCTTGGCCTGACGCTGTCCTTGGTGGTAATTGCGCTGAGCCTGGTGGCTCGCTGGGGATACCACTCCCGCCGGCTCGGCGCGGCCTCGATCACCGTCTAGCAGGAGACGGAATCGCGCGTGCTATCTTCGGAATACCCGCTCTGCCGAACACAGAACCCTCGATGGGCCTACCCGTACTCCCCCGGCACCTACATTCCTCGCGCACCGCCCATTGGATCGGGCTCCTGATCGTGTGCCTGCTGGCTGCCTGGTGCGGGCTGATGGCCGCACACAGCTTCGGCCACCTGGACCCGCGCTTCGACCAGGCGTGGAACGCGCTCGCCGCCCGCCGTATGGCCCAGGCCACGCACTTCCTCCCGGTGCGCCATCCCGGAGACACCTTTGCCCGCGCCCTTGAGGCCGACCCCAAGGCCTGGCTCAGCGCCCCGGCGCGCATTTACGTGCTCACCACGATTGTCACCTTCGACGCCACCAGCATCGTTACGAATTGGCTGGCCATGCTGGTCTTCGGACCCACCTATGCGGTAACCGTATACACCAGCATCGCGGTAAGCTGCCTTACCGGAGTGCTGGTCTTCCTCTGGACGGAGCGCCTGTTTGCCGGCCTGTGTTCCACGCAGCGGACGATGACGGCCGTCCTGAGCGCCGTGCTGGTGCTGTTCTGTGCGTATCGGCATTACCAGAGCCCCTGGGGAGCGCACAATTTCGCCGTCTTCTTCCTGACGCTTGCCGCCATGCTGACCGCTGCGCAAATGCGCCTGTGGCAGCAGGGAATCCGGCTCCGGCGGGGGGCGCTGTGCCTGGCGGCCATCGCGCACCTGCTGGCTTTCTACAGCTATTCCACCAACGTACTCTTGTTGGGCATCGCGACCCCGTTGGCCCTTCTCCTTGCTCCGGGGAGGCGCTGGCGCGCCCGCATCGCCGCAGCGTGCCTCTACGCCGCGTTCGCTGCGGCGGCCACCGGCTTCATCCTCATCCATGAGTACCCGTCGCCCACGGGTTATTCCATCCCGAACCCCCATCCGCTGCACGCGGATCTAGCCGGGGCCGTCGGCTGGTTCGCAGCGGGAGCGGGCTACTATTCCGTGGCAGGCTTCGTGCTGGCCCTGGCAGGCCTGGTGCTACTGGCGGCTCGCCTCAGGGTGTATTTCCCGTTAGTCCTTACGGGTGTGCACTTTGTCCTCTGGACCTTCATGCGTACCTTTACCTGGAACGCCACCCCGACGGGGCTGCGCACCTTCAATTACATCCTGCCATTCTTTGCCCTGGGTGGCGCCTCGGTTCTGGGCTTCGCGTGGCGCATGCCTCTGGGGCGCAAACGAAGCACGGCGCTGGTGCTGATTCTCGCGCTGCTGGTCATTCACCTGAGTCTGCAGCGGGGGCTCATGCGCAGCGAAACGCGCTTCGTGCACCGCATTCCGCTGTTCTATGACACCTACCTGCGCGATCAGGGGGGAATCCAGACGGCGATCCGGTCTGTCGATCAAGTACTCCCACCCGACGCCATGCTGATGCCCGGCGACAACGAGATCGCGACCTACTTCGACCTGCTCAGCCAACGGCCCGACCTGGTGGCGAGCGCGACGCCACCCCTAAGCTCGATCCTGGCGCATGCCGAGGCAGGCGATCTGCGCGAGTACCTGACTGTCCGGCGTCCCACCCGCATCCGCTGCCACGCGGCCTTACGCGCTCATCGATGTGGTGGACGCGGACTGGGCGACCCAAGCCATGCGCCTGCCAGAGTTTAGCTGCAGTAACCGGCCGACGAACCACGACCTGGAGCACTTTACGTTCGCCCGAGACGGCGGCATGGCTCGGGCCGTCAACCTCTATCGAGTGGAGCCCTGAAGAGGATCGAGTATGCCAGCAGAGAAGTGCACCCGTTACTTTCACAAGCTCCTGCAAGCCGCTGACCCTGAAATGATTGTCGCTAATAAAGGCAGCCTTCGTCGGGTATGGTTATCCGGCTTTTGGTCTCAGATAACAGAATACTTGTTATCGGACATACCGGCTACTTGCCATGTCTTCGCAAAACGCCTGGCCACCTCTGGGCGCTTCTGAATTGCAGACCTTGAATTGCAGACCTGAGGTGCTACGCCTTCCTTTGCGTCTTGCGCGAGCAAGGGCGTATAGTCGCGCACACACTCGGCGACGCCTCATACAAGCGAGCCTCCCTTGCGCCGCCGATCTGCGCAAAGGAGCCCTCTATGTGCCAACATTTCCCGCATCTCGTTCTTATTACTGTCTTGGCCGCACTGCCCACCACCTTCGCCATTGCCCAGGACTCTTCCTCACCAGAAGCCGCGCCTCCGAAGATAGCTTTCTCCGCTCCGAAAAGTATCAAGATCACTGCAAGCCCAAGCCAGGACAGCGCTGTGGTCTTAGCTGGCGATTTCAACAACGACGGCAACACAGACGTAATAGCAGCATACGGCGATCCGGCAGCGCTCAAGATTCTGCTTGGCGATGGTACGGGCGGCTTCACGCCCACCTCCATCAGCCCACCGGCGGGCGGCTTTGCTGGCGGAGAAGGACCGTACTCAGAAGAAGGGGTTAGCGTCAACTTGGTTGACCTGAACCACGATGGCAAGTTGGATATCCTGCAGGTATATCCGGGACAAATAGATTCGTCGCAGTGTAACAACACTCCAACGACCGTCAGTACCTGGATGGGCGATGGAAAGGGCGGGTTCGGCGCGCCAGTGACCTACGACCTTGACCCTGCCGAATATGTCGAGTCCACATATGCAGATTTCAACGGGGATGGCAAGATCGACATTGCTGTCTATACCTACAACGACGACGGGAGTAACTGTGGTCTACCGGGACCGGCGCTCAACATCCTTCTGAACAATGGTGATGGGACGTTCGGCTCGCCCCGATCCACAAATGCGGCCGCGCTTCTTCCTCAGTCGGCCAGCATACCTTTGGAACCGCAAAGCTCGTCTTCGGGTAAGAGTACTCACATCGTCTCCGAATACAACGGCATGGTTTCGGGAGACTTCAATGGAGACGGAAAGACTGACCTGGTCCTCGGCGGCCCTTTCGAGTCTCAGCCAGGAACCATTCACGTGCTTTACGGAGATGGAACCGGCGCCTTCACCGAAGCCTTCAACTACACTTTTGATTCATTTTTTGTTTCTATGGTCGCGGCAGATCTGAATGGAGATGGAAAGACAGATCTGGTGGTTGGACTGATGGCGAAAAATGTGCCCGGTGCGCTACCCCGGATTGCTACCCTTCTGGCCAAGAAAGCAGGGGGCCTTTATTGGGCATATGCCACTTCGCTACCGAATCCAGGTGTTAGAGGCGAAGTGTACCCCGCGATCACGTCCCTCGTTGACCTCAACGGAGACGGAAAGCTCGACATTATATTGCCAGAATTCAAGGTACATAACCAAACTTATACAAATTACGTTCTCGCCCTTGCCGGCGAGGGCGGCGGAAAGTTTGCTCCTGCCCAGAGTTCCTATACAGGGCCACTGTCCGATCCGGTCCTCGTGCCTTTCAAGACAGGATCTCTGCCGGAGATCTTCCTTACCGACGGCTACAGTTCAAAGACAGGCGCTTTTCTCTATTACCTCGCCAACGAAAGCAAATGATTCGATCAGGCGCAGAGCCCGGAAGGACAAGGCCGGGGCTTGCGCCCCGGCCCTCCTCTCATAGCTGAGTTCGGACGGCACGCCTGTGTCCCCCGCGCAACCGGAATCCCGCTACGGTGTGCTAGCATCCGCTCATGCAGGTGGCCATCTCCACCACCCGGCCTTTCCATTCCGCGCTGCTCGCGAACGCTCTCCGCCGCCAGGGTGCGGCACCCGGAATCTACAGCTCAGCGCCGCGGCGATTCTTTCGTGGACTCGATCCCGCCGTCCCCGTCCGGCTCGCCCCGTCGGTCCTGCAGACGGCCATGCACCTTTTCAAAATGGAGCTGCCGGCCAACATTCTCCACGCCGACTCCTGGATGTTCGATCGGAGCGTAGCCGCCCTGATGCAACTCACGGGAGCCCGCCCCGGACTCTTCATCGGCTGGGCCACGGCCTCGCTGGCCTCAGGACGCACCGCCCAGGCACGGGGTGCGCATTTCGTCCTCGACAGAGCCTGCCCGCACGTCGATTTTCAGCAAGCGGTGGTCGCCCGGGAAGCGGCCGCGACCGGCGCGAAGTTCACCCCACAGCCGCGCTGGTTCCGCGACCGCCAGCTTGCCGAGTACGCCGCCGCGGAGCACATCCTGGTGCCCTCCGAGTACACCCGGCGCAGCTTTCCCCAGGAGCTCCAGGCCAAGGCGATCAAGGCGCCGCTGCTGGGACGTTGCCGCTTTCCCGCAGAGGTCTCGCTTGCTCGGAACAGCACCTTCACCGTCGGCGTGGTCGGGGGCGACCCGCTGCGCAAGGGCTATCTTCACCTGCTGCGCGCCTGGCGCAGCTCGCCCTGCCCAATGCCCGCCTGCTCCTGCGTACCGGGGCGGACTTCCGCGCCTATCCGGTGCTCGCCGAGCTGCTGGCGCAACTCCCGAACGTCGAGATCCTGCCGTATGTGCCGGATATCAGCGACTTCTACCGTCAGTGCGACGTGTTTGTGCTGCCCAGCGTAGATGACGGCTTCGGCATGGCGCTCTTCGAGGCCATGAGTAACGGCGTCCCCTGTATTGCCACGACGCATTGCGGGTCTTCCGAGCTGCTGACCCCGGGCCGCGATGGGCTGGTGGTAGAGCCTTTCAGCGCCGAGCAGCTCGCTGGCGCCATCGAGACCCTCTACCGCTCCGAAGAGCTGCGCCAGTCCGTCGCGCTCGCCGGCCGGGAAACGGTGGCTGCACTGAGCCGGAACGACAGCTCTCCACTCTACGACGCCGCCATCCGCACGCTGCTCACGCACTACTCTCCGCAGCAGCATCCGGCCGCTGCCCATGCCTGAACTCGCGGAGCAAGAGCCTCAGCAGTAGACAATCAACTGCCCGGAACAACTTGGCGGAGGCGGAACTTCTGCGCCGCGTCACTATGATCGCTCTTGAGCTTGCCCCGAAGAGTTATCGCAAAGCTGGTCACGCATTGCGGGACGTCGAAATGCACCGTCGCCGTGGTGTGCCCACCGGGCGCGAGCGCCCCGATCTGCCAAGGCAGCCGAGGATAATCTACCGAGATACTGCCGGAACCCTCCATTGCCTTTCCATCGATGCGGGTCACGTCGATACCATCAGCCTGGAGCGATCCGGTATTTGAGATCTCCAGATTCACCGTGACATCATCCCCCTTCCGCATCACGCTCGAAGTCGCAACTGACAGTTCGGCCCTCGATGGCGGCGGAGCTTTGATTCCCGAACCTGCACGCTCCCAGTCGCATCCCCCAGTGGGTCCAATGCCGGTGAACGGTTTCAATGGAATGGTCGGGGCACAGACAATGCGCGGTAACGGCCACCCTTCAAAGAAAGCTGGCCTGTACACACCCAATCCTCCCTGCGCGACGGGTAGAAACAGGTGCGCCATAAAGGTGTTTATCGGAGGGGAGTATTGGGCTGAGCAGTCAAAGGGCTTGCAATTGTAAGCCGGTGTATCCCGTCGGCTGATGCCCCACCACTCACGCCCGTTCCAGAGCGTCTGCGTTCCAGGATCGGGATAGAGCGCGGGATCACTCGGATACGAATACGGCGCGTAGTTGGACCCAAATGGTTCTTGGAAATACTTGAAGTTGTCATTGTAGACTTCAACCTGGCTAACGTATGCGTGGGGATCCGTGGGCCAGCCGCCGCCCTGGGGGGCGTAGATGCCAAGCGCATACACTGCGGGCATGAGCGACTGATAGTATGATTGCTCAACGGCCGGTTTCATCGCTTTCAACAATTTGGCGGTGGTGGATGAGTCCCATGTCCATTCTGGCGCTTGCGACTGCAGCGCCTTTCCTAATGAATCCAACCTGTTCCAGTCCTGATAGAAGAAGTCGAATTGGGTTCCGATAGCGATCGCCTGATCGGTGAAAGTGTCTGCGGCCTTGTCCGCCAGCTTACCAACAGTGGTGTCGATATCCGCGGTAGGGTTGCCGTTTGCATCGCTCGCCAGAGGGACTGCGAATCTCATGACCGCCTCTGCGATCCCGAAGACCTTGCCTACGACCGGAGTCTCCGAACCTAACGAAAGCATCAGCTCGACTACCCCATAGCCGACTTCCGGTGCGGCGGCGCCGTCATTTGCACCAACGGAATTCTTTATATCCTGATAGGCAGCCAATAGCGAAAGGATCCCCCCCGTGCCAGATCCCAGCCAGAGGTCATGGAGATTCGCGTAAAGTGCACGCACCGAGACCACATCACTGAACTCTGTTCTCAGTTGGATCTTCATGGTGCAGAAGGGGCTGGTGTCGGGAGCAGCCGACTCCGGGCAAACGCTCGTCGGATGGTTCGGATCCTTCAGGGAAGCCAGCCGGGTCTGGTAGTCAGAAATGGGTTGGTTCAGATTTCCGTAGGCATTTCTGACATTGCAATCTTTATTCCCGCACAGCGCGTTGTTGATGTACTGAAAGGCTGCGAGTTCGTCTGCATTGTCCGGATGCGGGAACAGCTTCGGCGGGAGTGACAGTATCGTATACAGCCCGAGGTTAGTCTGGCCGGTGAGATCAGCATCGATCGGAACATAGTAATTGTTCAAGAGCGACCGGCCTAGAACACCGTGCAGCCCACCTGTTGGGGTTCCGGGATATACGCTGCCACCTTCCTGTGCTTGGGCAGGTGCGACAAACTGAGTGAAGTGCGCCGGAGATGAAACGAGCTCGTAGTGATCATCGCCCGTGGAGTAAAAGAAAGTCTCTTGGTATCCGCCGAGAGCTCTTACTTCGTCGGCGATAGGCACCGTCTGTGTATGATCCGCTGCTACTGTTCCGCCAAATGCTGACCCATGACTCGCAAGGAAAATGAGGTAGCTTCCTTCGTGTCTGCTGAGCGCCTCCAGATCAGAAACAATATGCGTTACCGCTGCAGAACTACCTGCAATGCCACAATAGTTGGTGTCGGACAAGATATGAGCTGGCTGGAGAGCATCCACGGCTACCAGATGAAAACCACCCTTATCATCTGGTTGGGAGCAGGGAGTGTCAGGCGGCCGCACCGGAACCGTTAGCATCCCGACCTTCACTGTGCCATCTGGCAGGATGCTGTAGTCGAGGTAATCCGGTTGGATAAAGCTGTAGTCCTCTTGAGAGTTCTTGGCGAAATAACCGCGTATGGTTCCATCAGGGCCGCCGGCAGGCTCATCGGCAGTAGGTAGGCCCATACGCGCCTGCCCCGGGTCCAGCCCGCCATTGCCCAAGAAATAGAAATCGCTTGCTATCTTCAGCTTTGCCCCTTGCTCGAGGCCGAACTGTTGTAGCGAGGCGGCGATATCTCCTGGAACGATTTGTGAATTTCCGAAGCCAGTGGCCATCAGGATGGCATCCGCATCGGCTCCCGCCCGGAGCCCCTTCAGGAACTGGTTCACATCCGCCGAATTCGTGAACGTCTTGTCGCCCCCGTCCAGCAACTTGAGCGTGCTCCGGTCAAGCGCAACCAGATGGATCCCTTGGGAATTGGAAGCCGCATAACTCGCTTGTCCTACCACGATGTTCCCGCTCTTCGAGTTGATGCTTGCCGCAATCAGCTTCTGCGTGGGCTGGCCTGCCGGTAGCGGCGTCTGCGCCCGTCCGGTATGAATCAGAGCCAGCCAGGCGATGCACAACCCCAGCGCCTGCCATATGCTCAAGCAAACGCCTGTACAAACACCGCGACAAGGCTTCTTCATAGGTTTCCTCCAACTGCAACGGGCAGACAAACTACAGATAACGTGGCAAATGGTTCTTGGGATTGATCAGAATTATTCCCATTGCCCGGGTTGGAGAGCCGCTCTGCTGCAAGCAGCACGGATTGAAGCACTCAACCCATACCAGCCCAGTATTTGAATCGTCAACAGAAATCGTTACTGCCTCAGCTAAATGCCGTGCCCGTATCATGTGCTCCCTCCGGGAGCAGCGGAGTGCATTTTGGCGTAGTATTTCTCCCGGTTTGCTACTCTGGAATGGGGAGCAAAGAATCCGTATCCCTCAACGACGAGCTAAGTCCAATCGGGAGAGGACTTTAGCTCTAAGTCCTTTAGCAAGAGGACTTTACCGGTGTACCCCGGCGCTAAGTGTCCTGTTTAGAGGACTTTAGCCCAAAAGTATGGGGGGGTGGGGGGTACCCTCGGCCCTCCCAGCCAGAAACGGACCGCATGACGCTCCATCCGCCCTTTATCGATGTCCCCGCAGCCGTTGCCGAGATCCAGGCGGGCCGCATGGTCGTGGTGGTGGACGATGAGGACCGCGAAAACGAAGGCGACCTCACCCTTGCCGCTGAATTCGTTACGCCCGAAGCGATCAACTTCATGGCCAGGTTTGGCCGCGGGCTGATCTGCCTGACGCTCACCGAAGAGCGGGCCGACTACCTTCGCCTGCTGCCCATGACGCAGGAGAATACCTCGCGCTTCGGGACCGCGTTTACGGAAACCATTGAGGCGCGGGAAGGCGTGACCACCGGCATTTCGGCGCACGACCGCGCCCATACCATCCGGGTCGCCATCAACCCCGCCAGCACCGCCGCCGACCTCGCCCGGCCCGGCCACGTGTTTCCCCTCCGCGCGCGCAAGGGCGGCGTCCTGGTGCGCGCCGGGCAGACCGAAGCCTCGGTAGACCTGGCGCGCATGGCCGGCCTGATCCCGGCAGGGGTCATCTGCGAGATCATGAACGACGACGGCACCATGGCCCGGGTGCCGGACCTGGAGCGCTTCTGCGCAGAGCACGGCCTCAAAATGATCACGGTCGCGGAGATGATCCGCTACCGGCTGCGCAACGAACGCTACATCTATCGCGTGGCCGAAACCATGCTGCCCACCCGCTACGGCGAGTTCCGCATGATTGCCTACGAGAGCGAGGTGGACGGCGGCGAGAGCCACTTGGCGCTGGTGCGGGGCGAGGTCGGCGACGGCGATGATCCGGTGCTGGTACGCGTCCATTCCCATTGCGTTACCGGGGACGTCTTCGCCGCCACCTCCTGTGACTGCCGGGAGGTGCTGGACCGCTCGCTCGCCCTCATCGCGGAAGCCGGGCGCGGCGCGCTTATCTACCTGCACAACACCAGCAAAGGATTTGAAATCGATCGCCGCGACAACCCACACCGCATCGTGCTCCATCGCGAGGCGCGGGCACGGGAAGTGCACGCGAGCGAGGAAAGAACGGAGGAGCGGCACCAGCGGGTGCTGCGGCAGGTGGGCCTGGGAGGCCAGATCCTCTCGGATCTGAACATCCGCAAGATTCGCCTGCTCTCGAACACCCCGACGCATGTGCCTGCGCTCGAAGGCTTTGGACTGGAAATTGTGGACCAGGTGCCCGTGCTTGGCGGGACTGCGCGTGAACCGCAGCCCATCCCCTGAACGCAGAAACGCCGCCCCGAAGAGCGGCGTCAGCCTGTACGTTTTGACCGGAACTACAGAGTCGATTCGATCTCGAAGCCCCAGGCCTCCAACAGCGCCTCAGGGATGTACTTCGAGTTCTTGTTCCGGCGGGCCCACTCCCGCAACCGTGTGGATCGGATGTATTGGTCGGGAGTTAACTTGAATTCCTTGACCACCTGTTCAAACGAGGTCACCGTAGGCACCACTGGGCCAATCGGCTCCGGCTTTCCCCAGTTTGGGTTGCCGCGACGCTTTGCCATGCTCCTCTATCCTCTTGCCGCTGAAGTAACGTGCTTGAACGTTGTGCCACACGCCTGGCTATATCTAAAGATTCCCAGACGGCGCTAGAGGTTTCATTTTAAGTATTTTTTCTTCAAAAATCAATAGTCTAGGCGGGGCAAGCGGGTGTGCCGTGGGGTTCCTTGAAGGCGCAGCCCCGGGGTGTTGTGGCGCCGTCTCGGCAGGGTGCGCGGGCATCTTCGTACTGAAATCCCGGTTATGCCTGTCCCATTTCAGGAAGCCACCGGCATTGCTCTGACAAACCTAGCCGAGCATGTCCGGCATCTTCTCCAAGACACGTGCGGCCCATCGAGACAAGTGTAGCAGCAACAGTTACGACAACAGATACAACATTGCCGGTTCCATTTTGGGCTACAACCGATTACGAGCTTGGTACCACCTCTGCGGCATTTCATAACTCGCTCCCCCAGTCCATGCTTTCCTTACCGAAGGAACCACGGAAGGAACCCCGCCTTCTGCCTTCGCAGCCATTTGTCTACATCGCATGAAAGTACAAGGAGCCTGTCATGGAGCTTAGCCGTCTTCGCGTCCTCTTTTATTTCGCTGCGTTTCTCCTTGGCCTTTCCGTGTGCTACCTCTATGCCGAAAACGCGCCGGCAGCGGCTATCGGGGTGCCTGCCGCGAGCCACTGTGATGTTGCCGCTAGTACCGCCGCTGCATCACCCACGCACCTGCTGCTCTGGGCGAGCCCGCAGCACGCCAGTTTCCTCAGTCCCATTTCGGGAATGCACCTGAGCACAGGCGCGGTCTCCGGGAACGCCCACGCTGCCGTAGCTTCCGCCGCAGTCCTGTCCGAAGTAGAGATGGTCTCGCACAGCCGCCGCCGCTTGCTGCGTATCGGCCATGCGAGATCCAGGTCCATTGCCAAGAGTCACACAATGAATGACTCCGCCGTGCTTGACATACTTTCCAACCGGCAATTGCAGCGCGCGGATTCACAGGTGATTCAGGCCCAGTAACATCGCCGTCCAGCGGACGGCGTCCCACTGCGCCGCCAGACGCGAGTAGAGGCGCTACAGCTTACGGATGCTGGGTGCGCTCGTAGAAGCTACCAAGGTCTCTCCGCCATTCCTTCAGCGCCTCCACATTCAGATACACCATGTGGCCTGCCGGGTAGTAACCGAATTCGACGTTGCTGCGCAGCGGCGGCTCCAGCATCATGTGCTGCAAGTCGTACTCCGTCGCGAAAAACGGAGTGGCCAGGTCGAAGTATCCATTCGCGGAAAAGACCTTCAGGTGCGGATTCTTGCGCATCGCGTCCGCCAGGTCGCCGGCAACATAGGGCAGCCACAGGTTCCCTCCCCTGCTCTGCATGCCGCTCACGTGGTGCTTCCAGTCCCAGTCCTCATTCACGTGCAGGCCCTGCACATAGTACGTATCCGTCGTGGTGTAGTTCAGCTCGCGCGAAAGATAGTCGTGAAAGGCAGAAATGAAGACGCCCGAGATACCCGTGCTCGAAGGATCATAGCCGGGGTTCTCGCCCGCCGCGTCGATGTCCGTACCGGCGAAGCGCGCATCGTACCGGCCCAGGATCTCGCGCTCGCCGCGCATCAGCTCTTTGCGGAAACGCCCCGGCGCCACGCGGAGGTTGGCCTCCTTGAGATATTGGACGGACAGCCCGGTGTAGCCGCTGAGCTTCTGCGCCACTTCGTCCGCCTGTGCAGCGGGCAGCGTGTCGCCGGCAGCCAGAGCCTCGGCGTAGGGACCGCGCGCGTACTGCCGCACCTCGTCGAGGAACGACCTCAAATCTGCCGGCTTGTGCGCGAGGTTGTTGTGGAAGTACGCGATGGCTGCATACGTGGGCAAGTTCGCCACATAGTCGCTGTCATACCCGGGCAATAGCACACCGTAGTTCAGAATGGACGACAGCAGCACGACGCCATTGAACGACATCCCGTCGTTCTCCAGCGCATCCACCAGCGCCGCCGAACGCGTTGTTCCATACGATTCGCCGAGCAGGTACTTGGGCGAGTTCCAACGCTCATTCAGCGTTACATAGTGGGTAATAAAACGATCGAAGGCCTTGACGTCCTGGTCCGTGCCGGCGAAGTCCTTGATGGTCCCCTTCCCTACCGGCTTCGAGAAGCCGGTTCCCACAGCATCGATAAAGACGAGATCGCTTTTGTCGAGCAGGCTGTATTCGTTCGGCACAAGCTGATAGGGCGGCGCGCCCGTTGCCTGCGGACTCGCCGTAATGACGCGCACCGGCCCCACCGAGCCCATGTGCAGCCATAGGCTCGCCGAGCCTGGGCCTCCGTTATAGAGAAAGGTCACCGGCCTGGTCTTCGCATCCGCACCGTCCAGCGTGTAGGCCACATAGAAGACGCTCGCATCCGGCTTCTCTTCGTCGTCACGGATGAGCAGGTTACCGGCAGTCGCAGTGTAGTGCAGGGCTTTGCCGTTCAGGTTCAGCGTGTGATGCGTAACTGCGCTCGACTCCGCGGGAATTGGCGTCTGCTTGTCCTCTTTATGCTCGGCCTGCTCCGGCTTCTTCTCGTCCTGCGCATGCGCATAGTGAACGGCGCCGCAGAGCGCAGCGCCCAGACAGAGGCTCCAGGTGAGCCGGGGCAACATCTTCACTTTTGAATTCTCCTGTGGTGAGGGGATAGGGAGCGGGCGCAAGGTGCTAAGCATGCATCAGCCCGGTATGCCTCCGTTTATACCAGAGACACAGGATCACGCACGGGTGCCTCCAGCGTGCGCTTGGAGCACCTGTGCGGCCGCACGCAGGCCGGAGCGATAGCCGCCGTGCACCGTTCCCCAATGCCCCGAAACATCGGTGTGCTCCCCCGCGAAGAACAGAGTGCTATCCACAGGCTGCGACAGTGCAGCCGAAGCATTTGCGCCGCCTACACGTGGATAAGAGTATGCGCCTCGCGTCCACGGATCGTGCTGCCAATCGTGCAGATGCCAGCTCTCCAAAGCGCGCCGCAGCCCTTCCGGGGTGGCGCCGAAAACGCGCGCAAGCTGTTCGAGCGCGGCTGTCACTCGAGCCCCTCCTTCGGGCGCCTGGTCGGCCTGCCGTCCCCCGGCCCAGCCGGTGAGCGTGGGAGCTTGGTTGGGAAACGGCGTCCACCAGGTTCGCGGCTCGCCGGAATCGGCAAACAGGAAGCTCAGTTTCGCGCGTTCCGGATCGGCGGCCCAGAAGCGCTCGCGAAAATGCAGCACCAGGCGATTCACGTTGCCCATGGCCAGCAGCCGCACGGCCTGGAGCGCCGCGTTCGGCACGGGAGCGAATGCAATGGTCTGCGCTTGAAGCACGCCTAGGGGCACCGCGATCACGGCCTGTTCCGCATGGAAAACCTCGCCTGCGCGGGTGGTGAGAGAAACAACACCCCTGCTCCATTCCACTCGCTCGACCGGTGCGCCGCACCGGAGCACAGCGCCTGCTTGTGCGCATTTTCTCCACTGATACTCGGCCAGCTTCAAGTATCCTTCACGGATACGAAACAAGCGATCACCTTCGATTGCGTCTTCTGCCTGTTGCTGACGGATCAGGCCTTCAACGCTGATGTCACCCGCGTATGCCGCATTGAAGCCCTCCACGTAGCCGGTCGCCTTCTGCCATGCGCGCGGGCTCACGTCACGGTCGCGGAGGTAGTCGGCAAACGAGATATCCGGGCCGCGATAGCTCTCCATCTCTGTAAGCACGGAGAAGGCCTCTTCCTGTTCGCACCGCCCTAGTCGCCCGCTCTCGAAGCAGAAATGATCGCCGTTCAACTCATACAGGCGCAGGCCGGCTTCCGCAATCAGCGCCAGCAAGTCCGGTGGGCGCCCATGGACGAACTCGGCTCCAAGTTCGATGGGGAGCGCAAGCGACGGCTGCTCAAGCGTGAGCAGACGTCCACCGATGCGTTCCTGCGCCTCGAGCACCAGCACGCGTCTGCCTGCCTCCGCAATCCGGCGCGCCGCACTCAAGCCGGCGATCCCCGCGCCGACCACGATTGTTTGGAACATTTCCATCCGTACCGCTCCTGCGTTGTTGCCCAGAGGACTTCCGCTCAGCCCGCCTCAGCGGACCTCCATCGCGCATCGCGCCCGGAAAACGCTATCCTGCATTATGGGCTGCCGTTCCGAACTCGCGCAAAAGGACGACAGCTTTGTCCAGATCATCGACCGCGCGTTCGCGGATGCGACCCTGCGCAGCGGAATACATCTGGTGTGTCGCCCTGGCTGTGCACAGTGCTGCACCGGCGCATTCGTCATTGACCAGCTCGATGCCTTTCGCCTGGAGCGTGGGATGGAGGCGCTGCTCATCTCTGATCCGGAGCGAGCGCAGCGCGTGCGCCGTCGAGCAACCGCCTACGTGGGGCGCCATGCCGCGACCTTCCCGGAGGAGATAGCGACACAGGACTGCTGGCCAGCGACTCGGCTGCACTCGAAGCCTTTGAGAGCTTCGCAAATGACGAGCCGTGCCCGGCGCTTGATCCGGAATCGCAGACCTGCGATGTGTACGCTTTCCGTCCACTGACCTGCCGTGTGTTTGGTCCGCCGGTGCGCTCAGAAGACGGCCTGGGCACATGCGAGTTGTGCTTTAATACGGCGACACCGGAGGAGACAGCCGCATGCGAGATGGCGGTGGATCCGGATGGGCTGGAGCCCGCGCTGAACGAAGGCGCTGGGCGGCTCCATGGAACGAGAGGCGACACGGTGGTCGCGTGGGCGCTGCTCAAGCATCCACGGAAGATGCCGCCAACGGATACGTAGCCAATCGCTGATATCGCGCTCCCGCCGGGCCGAGATTGCTGCGGTACAGGTGAAAGGATTCTGCGCGAAAGCGGTGCTCGCTCTGCTCCAGGTCCAGATGCAGCTTCGCAGGACCGGCCTTCTTCAAACGCGCAAGCGTAATGTGAGGCGTGTACGGCCGCGTTTCGCGCGTCACGCCAACGTGTTCCATCGCCCCCTGCACACGCTCCGCGAGCTGACTGAGCCGCGAGCACGGCCTGATCGCAGCAAAGAGAATGCCGGCGCGGGGAAAAGTACCGAAGCCCTGGACTGCGATCGAGAACGAAGAAATGTGAATATCCGCGAGCAGTTGTTCTATTGCGGGAATGCGCTCCTGGCCAATCTCGCCGAGAAAACAAAGCGTGATGTGCATGTCCTGCGGCGTGGTCCAGCGTGCTCCCGCACCGGCCGATGCGCCTTGCGGCAGAAGCTGGCGCGCTCGTGCGCACAGCAGCGCTGCAAGCTGCTCCGGCACGGCGATGCCTACGAAAATGCGCACAGCTTCGTTATAGCAATGCTCGCCAAACCGCGTCTACACAGGGTCGAAACGGCTCACGAAACCACGCTGCGCCTGTGTACTGATATGCCATACGCAGCACGGAAACTGTGTTACCCCGGTTCCCTTCAATGTGACTGCGCGAGTACTAAAGCGCCGTGGCAAGTATTTTGGTGCGCTTGTAGTGTTAGCTCATTGCAGCGGCCACTTCGCTGCAGGATCGGACGACCTGACTCTACTGTGGAACCTGACGAGCGATCTATCTATCCGAACCTGAAGCTGACGATTTACAAAGCCGGGATGCGCCAGAACCGCCTTGCCAAGATGGTTGGCATACACGAGGCCTATCTGAGCCGCATCATCAACGGAACTCGGGAGCCGGGTGAAGAGCTGAGGCGAAATATCGCAACAGCCCTGCATGCGGATCCGGAGTGGCTCTTCGAGCGGATGCGTGTTGTTCCGTTCCCCGAGTCGCTTGACCATGAGACCCGTCAAGCTTCTTAACCTTCACTATAGCCTTGCTTCACTGCCTTGGTCTCTGCCGGATGAGAAAGGTTGAGACTTAATACAAGCACCACGCGCCTTGGATAGCTCTGTCGAAAGCACCCGCCGGAGCATCCGCACAGCGCGGCTTTCCCTGGATTCCTGTTTCTGCTCACTGCCTGCGTTTGCGTGCCGGGCGTCCCTCCTGCCCATCTGCACAGTCCGGCGCGCCTCAGCTCATCAACACGCCCCGCAATGTCTCCTCGCGAGCACTGAACTTCGTGCGCGCCTCTCCACCTGGGCTCATCTCTGATCTCCCGAGAAGGGTCGGAAGCGCAGAAAGATCGCGAACCCCGCCGGATCGGAACCGTACGCAGCCCGCAGCGCATCCGGAACGCCATACAGCGTGAACTGCGCGCCAATTGCGGACCGAATATGCGGAATAAGATCAACATCGTGGTCATAGCCCAGCGTGTAAGCCTGCACGTGCCCGATCGGCTCCTCGGTGAAGTGCGGCAGCACCATGCCATCGCTCAGCAACAGTTCGCTGGACCGGCCCGCGTTCTCGATGCGCGCCCACGCGTACTGGCTGGTGTGAAAGCGCAGTGTGGATTCGAGCAGATAGCTGTTCTCTTTCGATCCATCGGTCAGCGAACGCGTCCGTCCCCAAAGAATTGTGCTCGCCCAATTCCCATTCCGGTACGGCCGGTTGTACATCACGGATGCGGTAATGCGCTCCTGGTTCTCCTGCGGAAACAGTGCCTCAGGGCTGGCAATCCGCGCGTATGACGCCTGCCCGCTCCAGTTCTCGCCCGGTTGCAGGGTCAGCCGCGTCGACCATGAATCGATGCTGCCTGAATCGAGGTCCCATCGGTGCTCGTCCGGTTCGCGGCCGTGAAATCCGCTCCCTTCGAGCCGTAGGATTCCGTGGGTCAGCCCTGCCGTCACGACATCGTCCGCGATATGCGTCGAGTCTTCCTGGTGATGGCCGAGCGTGCCGACCGGATCCTCCGCTGCAGAGGCGCGGTGCGGATACGCGGTCGGCCCCATCGCAGGGTCGCCCATCGGGGCGAAGTAGAACGACAGCAGCGTTCGATCGCCCAGCGGCAGGTCGTAGAGCGCGGCCAACTCCATAAAGAAATCGTGCGGGTGCTGTCCATCAATGATGGGCTTGCCGAATGCCGTTTCGCCCTGCTGAAAGAGCAGCGGATAGCGGCGGCCGGTGATGGTTGCAGGCTCCAGGCTCAGCATGGAGCGGAGCGTGAGTTGCCCTCGACCAAGCGGCCGCTGCGCCATGAGCATCAACCAGTTCGTGGAAAAGAGCTTGTCACCTCCGCGCGGGCTGGTTTGCTGCAGCTCCGTGAGAAATACGTTGGCATGAAACATCCACTCCCAGCCGTGAGCTTTCGTCATGAGCATCGGCGAGGGAGTGGAATTGGGCTCTGCGCTGGTTCCCGAGGTCGCATGCTGCTGAATTTTTTGGAGGAACGTGGTGGCCTTCATCTCCCGTATGCCGTGGGCACTCATTTTCATCCCGTCCATGGGCATGCCTTGATGCGGATTCTGAATTCTGCGCGCAGGCTGCTAAGGAAAGGCAGGCGAAAGCGAGCGGGAGCGTTCGGCGCCGCAGGTCGCTTCCGTTCTTGCGAAAAAACGACCAGCGGCAAAGGAACATTGCAGGGAGCTCCGTCCGACAATTGGGTGTCGTTTATAGCTATTTCATTGATCTGGCCGCGCTACGAAGCCGTTCCCAACGAAGCATGGACTCCGGGCACAGCACCAGAGTTTCCAGCTTACTATCATGTGTTCGCGCCCTCGACCCTTCCGCAGTCGGCAAGCTCGCCCGGACAGCCGTGCACGCGCAGGCACCTCGACGGCATCCCACTAACTCGAATCCGCTTCCAAGTGCAAGAGGAGAAAACGATATGGCCGATACAAAGAAATGCAAGCACAGTGCATGCAGTTGTACAGTGTCCGGCGGAAAAGATTACTGCAGCACCCTCTGTGAGGACTCGAAAAACACGACGGAGATCGCTTGCAGTTGCGGACACCCGGGATGCCGGGGCGAGGCGCTGACCCACTAGCCCTTACGAGACCACGCGGCTAGCCCACGCCGGCCGCTTCGTCTTGAAGGCTGGAGAGAGCCCTGCGAAAGCCGGGCTCTTCCGCCATAAAACGTAGCCGCCGTGCGAACATGGAATTACCTCCATGTTCGCACCTGCGTCCTCCAATCTGTCTGTAGGCGAACCCCTGCCCAGCTTCCTCGAACGGCAGTTCGGCTTCCCTGCCTTCCGCGCTAACCAGGAGGCAGTATGCCGGGCGGCCATCGATGGCCACGACGTCCTGCTGGTGATGCCGACCGGCGCGGGCAAGTCCCTCTGTTATCAGCTTCCCGCGCTGGCCCGCGGCGGAACCGCCCTGGTCATCAGCCCGCTAATCGCGCTAATGGACGACCAGGCGGCCAAGCTGGATGCGCTCGGCATGCATGTGGCCCGCATCCACTCCGGACTTGACCGCAGCGCCTCGCGCCAGGCCTGCGTCGATTACCTCAGCGGAAATCTCCAGTTCCTGTTCATTGCGCCGGAGCGATTGCGCGTTCCCGGATTCATCGAGATGTTGGCCAAGCGCAAGCCGACCCTCATTGCCATTGACGAAGCGCATTGCATCTCGCAATGGGGCCATGACTTTCGGCCGGACTACCGCATGCTTGGGCAGCACTTGCCGCTGCTGCGACCGGCGCCGGTGATCGCATTGACCGCGACGGCCACCCCAGTGGTGCAGAACGATATCGCCGAGCAGCTTCAGCTTTCGCATCCGCAGCGTTTTATCCACGGCTTCCGGCGGGAGAACCTCGCCATCGAAGTGGTCGAGGTCTCGAAGCCACGGCGGCACGCCTTTGCGGCCGAGCTGCTCGCACACGCGGAGCGCCGGCCCGCCATCGTGTACGCCCCCACGCGCAAGGACGCGCAGGCCCTGGCCCAGGAACTGGCGGAGCACTTCCCGGCCGCCGCATATCACGCCGGCCTGGATGCCGACCATCGCGAGCGCGTGCAGCGGCACTTCCTCTCGGGCCGGCTGGAAGTTGTGGTGGCCACCATCGCCTTCGGCATGGGGATCGATAAGGCCGATGTGCGGACCGTGATCCACACCGCCATGCCCGGCAGTCTCGAAGCCTACTACCAGGAGATCGGCCGCGCCGGGCGCGATGGCCAGCCGAGCCGTACCGTCCTGATGCATTCCTTCGCCGACCGGCGGACGCATGAGTTCTTTCTGGAGCGCGACTATCCGCCGCTCGATGAACTCGATCGCATCCATCGCCGCCTGCGCGCCGAACCGCAGCATTGCGACGATCTCCGCCTGGCGCTGGACATGGACGCGGAGGTCTTCGACAAGGCGCTCGAAAAGCTCTTCGTGCACGGTGCGGCCGCGATCGATATGGCCGGCAACGCCGTTTTAGGAAACGCTAACTGGAAATCCGCTTACACCCGCCAACTGGATCATCGGCGCGCGCAGCTTGACCTGGCGATGCGCTACACCGAAGGCAGCAGTTGCCGCATGTGCGCGCTGGTCGCGCACTTCGGCGACGTCGCGGATGCGCGACGTCCCTGCGGGCGCTGCGATGTGTGCTCGCCGGAACGCGCCATTGCACAGCGCTTTCGCGCTCCCTCCGAACGCGAACAGCAAGCCATGCGGGGCGCGCTTAAGACGCTTCGCAATACGGCATCGATCTCCACCGGCAAGCTTTACAAAGAGGTGTTTCCTCGTCAGGAGATGCGCCGCAACGAGTTCGAAAGCATCCTCTCTGCATTGGCCGCGGCCGGTCTGCTTACGCTTGAGGACGCTTCGTTCGATAAGGGCGGAGAGACGATCAACTTTCGCAAGGCGAGCCTCACGCGTGAAGGCGAGGAGATGCCCGAAGGCGAACGGCTGGACATCCTGATGCGTGAAGCGCCGGAGCAGGGTGAGCGCAAGGCTCGCTCGCGCACCCGAAACGAGCGGGCGGGAAATGCGTCACTGGCTCGTGAGCGCTCAGCCGCTGCCCCGAGGACACCGGAGCGCGTTGCGGCGCGCGCGTCAGAAAGCGATGGAACGGCGAGCCGTGCAGAGCCTGAGCCTCTCTCCCCGGCTGCTGAAGAGCTGAACAGCAAGCTGCGCGCCTGGCGCCTGGAACTTGCGCGCCGAGACGGCAAGCCACCGTTCTTCATTTTCGGCGACCGGGTCATGCGTGAAATTGCACGCCGCCGCCCCACGACGCTCGAAGCGCTGCTCAAGGTAGACGGCATCGGCCAGGCCAAGTTGGAGCGCTACGGTGCGGACGTGTGTCGTATCTGTGCAGAGGGGTAACTGGAGAGTAAGCGCCCCCTCCCCCCCTAGACTTGCAGGCTAAATTCCTGACTTGAGGCTGCACGAGGGTGATGAGGGGCCAGTCTGCGCTGGAGCGCAGAGCCCACCCTTTGCGCTGGGGTTAGGTGGTGTGTGCGAGTTCTATCGAGGCGCAAAGGATGGGGCACCCGGGTTCGTGGTGGAAGGGCGGGGAGGCTCGTGAGAATATGAAGGGCATGGAAGCCGAACCTACACTCTATCGAATCACCTTAGCCTGTGTGGGAATACCGCCGGAACAGGGGCCGTAGGGAGCAATCGACATCGCCGACGAGTTCACCCATCGGCCATGGCACAAGAATGTGCGTTGCGAGTGGGACGGCTCGGCTCTCGTTCTCTACGGTGAGAATGACTATGATGAAGGCGGCAAGGCTCTGATGGACGAGTTTTCGGACTCTATCTGCGCTTGCATGGAATCCTTTGGAGATATCGAGGTTCGCTCGATCAAGCGGATAGGTTAATCGAGTAGTTTGTCCGACAGAAGAGGGCTTCTGGCAGTTTCATATCTACCCGCAAGAAATTCGACGAGGTGGTAAGGAGCGAGGGCTGGTCTGCGCGGCCGCGCAGAGCCCACCCTTTGCGCTGGGGTTAGGTCCAGGCAGGCTAGGTCGAGGCGCAAAGGGTGGGGCACCCGATGTGTTTGCAGTACTGGCGAAAAGCAGATCCTACGGCTTGCGTCCGCTGCCCGGCCCAAACGCAAACCTCAGGCCCGTCCGGAAAGTGAACGGCAGGGACGGGTAGCCGATCGGCCCGATGTGCTGGTCGCTCACCAGGTTATCGAGCTGGGCATACACGCCCAGCCACGGCTTCACCTGGTAGCTGCCGCCCGCGTCCAGCTTGGCGTAGGCCGCGTCGAGATTGCGGTTCGGCAAGAGCAGTGAGTTATCGCCGGCCAGACTCTGGTAGGCGAGGAAGGTCGAATCGTCACTGCGGCTGGCGAAAGCGCCGGTGATCTGCGCAAACCACTGGTTGTGCGTATAGGTCACGCCCACGAAGCCGACGTGGGGTGCGCGGCGAAAGGGTCGCGCGCCCACCAGGGGCGAGCTCGCGCCGATGAGCACGCCGGGGATATTCGGGTTCGTGGTCGGGAAGGCGGCGCTCGATGCGAACGATCGCTCCGTGACCGCGTCGGTGTAGGTGTAACCGCCGCGGCCGAAAAGACTGCCGGTGATCTGCGATTGCAGTTCTATCTCCGCACCCTGCGCACGAAACGACAGCGTGTTCACATCCGCGCCGCCAAAGGTCTGGTTCAGGATCGCGATGACCGCGGGAGCCACCCCGAGCTGCTGCAGGCTGTCTGCACTGACGAACTCGATCTGGTTGCCGAACTGGTTGTGGAAGTACGTCGCATTGAGCAGCAGGCGTTGGCTGAAGAAGCTTTGCTCCACGCCGCCATCGTAGGTGCGCGATTCTTCCCCGCCAATCGGCCGGATACCATATTGCGCAACCACAGCGGATTCTCCATTCGCGTCCAGGATGCCGGCGAGCGAGTCGAATTGCGAGAAGAGGTCGGGCTCCTGGATGCCCTTGGCGAAGTTAAACTTCAGCTTCGTTCCGTGCGCCCAGCCTGCGCCCGGACGCACCGGGTAGTACGCCAGGCCGATGCGCGGATCGCCCACCGTCCCGAAGAGCTGGTTCTTCTCTACATTGCCGCCGAGCGAATAGAAGAAGCGGTTGCGGAAGTCGCCCTGCAGCTCGCCGATGTAGTCGTAGTTCGTGCGCTCCAGGGCGTAGTTCGTGAAGAACGCTGCATTGTGGTACGCCCCGCGCTCGTTTTCAAAGCGGAACCCGAACAGCGCGAGCAGGTGCGGAGTAACGCGATAGTCGCTCTGGAAATAAAGCTGGTCCCGGTTGTTCGCGGCATCGCTCGCGTTGGGGTACACGCCGAAGTCATCCGGACCGTAATTCAGCAGCGCCTGCCCGGTGGCGTTGTAGCCGTTTGCGCCGCGTATCGTCACCACGTTGCCGTAGTAGTTGGTGACGGGGGCGCCATCGAAACCCGGCGTGGTGATGGGAATGCCCGCCGGATACCACTGCGCGGTCTGTTGCCGCTTGCGTGTCAAGCCGTAGCGCACCAGGTTGTGCCATAGCTCGTTGGTCTGGTTTTCGATCGTGCCAGAGAGATAGGTGTCCTGGTTCGATTGCTTGCCGTCGTTGGTGAGGCCGAAGAGGTTGTAAGCGCCGGGCAGTCCCACGGCGCTGGTGCCATTGCGCGCGGTCACGCGCACGGTTGTGGCGGAGGTCGGCGACCAGCCCAGGTTCGCTGCCGCAGTATTCAGGTGGAACTCATTGTTGGGCAGCGCATTCGAGGAGCGCAGCGCGGAGTAGCCGCCGTAGTAGTCCAGCGTGCGATGCGTGCCGCCTACCTGGATTTCATTGCGGTAGGTGTGGAAGTTGCCGGCGTCGCCCTCGTACAGAATGGACGGGAACGCGGTTGAACCCTGCGGCGTTTCGAAGTTCACCACACCGGCCGCGGCGTCCGAGCCATAGAGCACGGAGTTGGGCCCGCGGTAGACTTCGAAGCTCTTGATGCCGGTGGTGGCGACATCGGAGTAGTCGAAGGTGCCGCCGATGTCCTCGATGGGTACGCCGTCCAGCACCACGCGGTTCGCAGTAGAGCTGCCGCCGCGCACAAACAGTGACGTGATGCCCCCATACATTCCCTGGTGCACGACATACACACCCGGCGACTGCCGCAGCGCATCGCCGACCACCGCGCGATTGCGGAACTCCGGCTGGTCTACCGCGGTGACGGCGGCGCTCAACTGTGCCTGCGGCGTGGGCGTGCCGGTAGCGGAGACGACGACCTGCTGGCGCACATCGGCCGGTTCCAGGACCACGTTCTCCGTGTGCGCCTGGAGCGTGCCGGCGAAGAAACTCTGCGTACGGAGCTGGCGAAACGTGGGCCCCGCCACTACGACGTAGAAGCGGCCGCTTTCGCCGGTGCGCAGCACGTAGCTCCCGTCGCTGGCGCTCGCTACGCTGGCGACGATCTTGCCGTTGTGGATAAGCGTGAGCTTCGCGCCGGAGATGGCTGCGCCCAGCGTATCGCTCACGCGGCCGCGCACTTCGGCGGCGTGCAACGCGGGAGCAGTGATGGCGGCAAGCAGCAGTGCGGCCGCGGAGGCGCGGCGTAATCCGTTCGGCGAAGAGTAGTCGGCACCGCGATGGCGGCGCGCTAAAGAAGTCAGCATGTGGTCCTCCGTTCCCCTCGGAACGCGGCTTGAAACACATACGTGGGACCGGTCTCCTGACTCATGCGCCGGCCCTGCGGGCCATCCCACGATCGCCTTCCCGAGACTCGCCTTGCACGAGCACCCAGTGGCTTGCAGATCGGGATACACGCCAGAACAAAAGCCTGGCGGGAGGACGCATTTACAGTTGCGGGGCAGTGGCGGATTTTCACCGCCTTCCCGAACATCCCAGGTGTTTTTCGTGGAATGGTAAACGCCAGGCGCGGTGCCGTGCGCAGGAAGGGCGGCCGGAACCGTCCATGCAGATAAACCTGTGGTGACCCTGGGAAGATTCGAACTTCCGACCTGCGGTTTAGGAAACCGTTGCTCTATCCACCTGAGCTACAGGGCCCCTTGGGTTTGAGTGTACAACGGGCGGCACGGGGGCAAGTGCCGTGGGTCGTGCTCGCGCATTTACCGGGCCGAGGCCGTGGCGCCCGGTGCCGACGGGTCGTGCCAGCGGCGTACCGGAAGGGCTGGCGTTGCGTGCTTGCGGGGCAACGGCTCGGGTTCCAGCGTATCTTCGCGGCGCGCCATCTCGACGCAGAGCAGCGCGTAGATGGGGTAGTCGTAGCGCGGATTGATGAAGGGATTCACCGCAATCGCGATCACGTAGATGGCGATGAGCAACGGGATCGGCCGATAGAGGCGCAGCCTGCCACTAGCGAAAAGCGCGATAAACAGAATCAGCATCGCCAGGGTCTGCGTGTAGATGATGACCTGGTTCTGCAGGAAGTGAAAATCCTGGAACCAGTACACCGGGCTCAGGAAGTACCAGGGCGTGAGCCAGCGATCGAACAGATTCATCAGGGCCTTCGGCAGCACCACCAGGGGAAAGCCGAAGTGCGCCTGAATCGCATCCAGGCGCGCCACCGTGCCGCCCATCTTGGCCATCTCCAGGAAGACCGCCAGTTGCGCGCCGCGGTGACGGACGGCAAGAGCATAAAGCACGCCGATGGAGAGGATCATCAAGGCCAGTGCCGCCTTGGGCCGGTGGCGTAGCGGGAAATACCGGCTCTTGACGCCCAGAAAGACGATGAGGATCGCGACTTGCTCCCACCGCGCCCCCAGCGAGAAGAGCACCGCGACGCCGAGCAGCAACCATGATCGCCGCTTGCTGTAGTAGTAGCTGCACGAAGGCGACCAGGCCAAAGCACGCCAGTAGCTCCTTGTTCAGCGTGGTCACGGCGACGAGGGTCTGCCCGCTCATGATGTAAAGCAGGGCGAACACCCTGCGGCTTACCCCGGGGATTTTCCCTACCATCCAGATCATGACCACGAACAGGATGGTGTTGAAGACCAGCACATTGCCAGGCGTGCGCAGGAACTTCGCCAGGTACACCGGTCCGAAGAGGTTGCCGCCGAAGGAGATCAGCGGATCGCCGCCCTGGCCGGTATCGGGCGCGTTCGGGTTGGCTACGCCGGCAAATATGAAGTACGTGGTCGAGTCTGACTCGATGTGGTAAACGCCGTTGAACGGTGACGCCGAGTTGTAGATCAGGAAAAACACGCCCCAGCAAAAAGCGAGGTAGAGCATCAGCGTCCAGATGGAAACCCAGGAGACGAGCGGGCGCGGCCGAAGGATCTCCGGGGTGCGCGCGTCTTCAATCAGGACGGGGGTATGCATCTGGTTCGCGGGGTGGCCTGCGGGTGCCGGCGGCACCTGTCCCCTCCCAATACGGTATCCTAGAAGCACCGATATGGCTGAGATTCAGCGTAGAAGGACCGTAACTGTACGCGTGGGCGGAGTCCGGGTGGGCTCGGATGCGCCGGTCGTCGTGCAGTCCATGACCAACACCGATACCGCGGATATCGCCTCCACCATCGAGCAGGTCGCGGCGCTTGCCCAGGCCGGCTCCGAACTGGTGCGCGTCACCGTGAACAATGACGCCGCGGCCCGGGCGGTACCCAGCATTGTGGAGGGGCTCGCTGCCCGCGGGCTGGATGTGCCGATCATCGGCGACTTCCACTACAACGGCCACCTGCTGCTCCGGAAGTATCCGGAGTGCGCCCGCGCGCTGGCCAAGTACCGCATCAACCCCGGCAATGTTTCGATCGGCCGCAAGGACGACGACAACTTTCGCACCATGATCGAGTGCGCGGTCGAGAACAATAAGCCGGTGCGCATCGGCGTGAACTGGGGTTCGCTCGACCAGGCGCTGCTGACGCGCATGATGGATGAGAACTCCCGGCGGCCCGAGCCGTTCCCCGCGCGCGACGTGATGATGGAAGCCATGATGGTGTCGGCGCTGGGGTCGGCAGAGGCCGCGGAACGCTACGGCCTGCGCCATGACCAGATCATCCTGAGCGCCAAGGTCTCCGGCGTCCGCGACCTGCTGGACGCCTACACCATGCTGGCCGCGCGCTGCGATTACCCGCTGCACCTGGGGCTGACCGAAGCCGGGATGAACATCAAGGGCATCGTGGCCTCGACTGCGGGGCTCGCTCCCCTGCTCCTCCAGGGCATTGGGGATACCATTCGGGTCTCACTCACGCCGAAGCCGGGGGGCGACCGCACCGAAGAAGTGCAGGTGGCGCAGCAGATCCTGCAGTCGCTGTCCATCCGCAGCTTCACGCCGCAGGTGACGGCTTGTCCGGGCTGTGGACGCACCACCAGCACTTTCTTCCAGGAGCTGGCGCAGCAGATCCAGGGCTATGTGCGCGACAGCATGCCGCAGTGGCGCGAGCGCTATGCGGGCGTGGAAGAGATGAAGCTGGCGGTGATGGGCTGCATCGTAAACGGGCCGGGCGAGTCCAAGCACGCGAACATCGGCATCTCCCTCCCCGGGACGTTTGAGGAGCCGAAGGCTCCGGTATACGTGGACGGGCGGCTGATGACCACGCTGCGCGGCGACACCATTGTGGCGGACTTCAAGCGCATTCTGGACGAGTACGTGCACAGCCACTACAGCAGCCGGAGTGAGCCGGAAACCAGCGAATCGCTCCTGGTGGTGCGCTAGCCGGTTTTTGGCAGATGTGTGAAGCGAAAGCAGGGCTGTTTACGTCTTTGCTGTGTATGCAGGGGTAAATGACACGAAGGTGGTATTGGCCCGCCATTTACCGCCAGATACCTTCTGGTTAGTAACCGTTTAGAGATCCGGGATACAAAAGATCCAGGGTGCGGAGTACAGCCCTCCCCCGAGCAACCCTTCCGCGCCTGGAAACCCACGCGGGACCACTCATCGCAGCGGTCCCGCGTGTTTGCGTAGCTCCCCCAACGCATAGTGTGTTCCCCGCCAGGTAACGCCGCCCTGCACCAGGGTGGTGCCCAGCGAGCGCAGCAGGGTCCACAGAAATAACGATCCAGCTACAGGAAAGGTGAGCACGTATAGCGGGTTCCGCCTGCTGCCGCCCCGGTACCGTATTTGCAATGCCAGCAACGACACTATGGTCAACGTGCTCGCGATGCGCATCGAGGTGTTTCCGGCGAAGGCCAGGAACGGGTATATGCAGGTCAAAAACAGCCCGATACAGGCCCCGAGCGTCTTCCAGACCTGAAAACGGAAGGCCGCAAAGGCATTCTTGGTCAGGTTGCGGACTACGCCCAGCGCGCCCTTGGCCCAGCGAATCCGCAGCAGGCCGGGTCCGTATGCGAACCGCTGCCGCAGACCGTGGCGCTTGACCTCATAGCCGAGCCGCATGTCTTCGACCACCTCCATGCGCAGCCCGGCCCATCCGCCCACCGTTTCGAATGCGCTGCGGCGGACCATGTTGAACGCGCCGATGCCAATGAAGTGCTTCCTGGCCTGGGGGTCGGCGACCTTCCACGGCAGCAGCCCCCAGATCATCGCGCCCTCGAGGAAGCCCATCATCATACGCTCGCCGAAGCTCCCGGTCACTACCGTCGGCAGCAGCACCAGGTGATCGGCCCGCTCGCGCTCGGCGAACTGGAGAGCGCGCGCCAGCGCATCCGGGGCGAAGACCACGTCAGCGTCGGTAAAGACCAGCCACTCGCCTGTGGCCATGGACGCCGCCCGGGCCATGGCGTGGGTCTTGCCCGTCCAGCCCGCGGGCAGTGCGTCGATATGCAATACCCGTAGCTGCTTCCCTGCCGCGCGGGCGCGCTCCGCTGCATCGTCCATCTCGATGCCGGTGCGGTCGGTCGAGCGGTCGTCTACTGCGAGGACCTCGAGGTCCACTGCACGCGAGGCCAGCAGTGCATCCAGGGTTGCAGCGATGGCATGTTCTTCGTTGCGCGCCGGTACGATCACGCTTACTTTTGGGAAGCGCAGCGACGCATTCGCGGGCAGATCTTCGTTCAGCAGATTCGGCACGCGGCGGATGCCGTGGAGCCAATAGCTGACGCGTGTGACCCATGCCGCCGCGATGACCCAGTCCACCACCACGGCATCGAGCCGCAGCCAGTACATGGCACCGTGGTGCACTCAGGCACGCTCCGGTGCGGTTGGCGGCAGCGGGGGCGCAAAACGCGCCCCGGTAAACAGGATCACCGCAGAGAGCAGCAGCGCGATCAACGTGAGGCCGAGGCCGGCACGCAGGCCGCTGCGATCGGAGATAGCGCCGATCAGCCGCGGCGAGGAAGCATCACCCAGCGCATGAATCAGAAAGATATTCAGCGCGATGGCGGTGGCGCGAATCGCGGCCGAGACAGAATTCACAATCGCGGTGTTGAGCGGGCCGGTATTGAGGAAGAGAAAGAACTCGGCGACCAGCAATGCCGGAAGCGTCCAGCGGGCCGGGCCGAAGAAAGCCAGCAAGGCGCCCGGAATGGCGAGCGCCGCGCTCCACGCGGACACCAGGTAGAGTGCGCGATGATTGGTGCGGAGCCAGCGCTGCGCCAGCCATCCACCCGCGAGCGTGCCTACGACTCCGTCGAACACAGTGATAGCCCCAAGCGCACGGTTGGCATAGCCCAGCGAGTATCCGTTGAAGCGGTAGAGAAAGGTCGGCATCCAGATGGAGATCCCGCCGATGGAGAACGTCATGGTGGCCATGCCCAGCGTGCCGGTCCAGTAGGCGGGGTTGCGCAGCAGCGAGCGCATGCGGGCGCGCTCGGGTGTGGCCGGCAGTCGATCTGTGATGCCGCGCACCGGTTCGCGCACGCTGAACCAGATGAACAATGCAATGGCCATGCCGGGAATCGCAGAAACAAAGAACGGCGCACGCCAGCCGTATGCTGGACCGAGCTGCCCGCCCACGAGATAGCCCAGTGCCGCGCCCACCGGAATGCTGAGATAGAAGATGCTCAGCACGCGATTGCGCTCCGCTTCCGGATAGAAGTCGGCCAGCATCGCCGGTGCAAAGACGCTGAAGGTCGCTTCGCCGATGCCAACGATAGCATGGCGGAAGTACAGCGCGTCGTAGCTGTGCACCGTAGCCGTGAGCAATGTGGCTGCACTCCAGAGCAGCGCTCCGCCTACGATGAGCGGCTTGCGCGGGATGCGGTCGCCCAGCCACCCGGTGATAGGCGCCGCGATCATGTAGGTGATAAAGAACGCGTAAGTGAGCGCGCCCATGCGCTCATCGCTGACCCCGAACTCCTTCTGCACCAGCGGCTGTACGCCGGGAAGCACGTAACGGTCGATGAAGTTGAAGAGGTTCAGCCCGGTGAGGAGTACCAGGGCGAACAGCGCTCTGTTGCCGCCCGGCGACTGCGGTCTGCGCACCTCGGCACCTGCATACAGATGGCTGCTCATCGTCGATCGTCACCTGCGATGCTGCATGGGAGTGCGCGGACCGTGCCCGAGCGGGGCGCGGCCGCTTACCAGATCTGGTTGTGTTCAGGGCGCGGCCAGCGCGCTTCAATTGTGGTGGAGATGCCGCCCGCGCGGACGCCACACGCCCTTCACCACTGCCCATGCGGGCCGGCACGCGCGGACTACATCTTCCAGTACCTGGTTCACCGCGTTCTCCTGGAAGATACCGAGGTTGCGGTAGCAGAAGAGATATTCCTTCAGCGACTTAAGCTCCAGGCAGTCCTCGCGCGGCATGTACCGAATGGTGAGCACTGCGAAGTCGGGCAGTCCGGTCTTGGGACACACGGAGGTGAACTCCGGATCGTCAATAAGAATCTCGTAGGCGGGAAACTGGTTTTGCCAGGTTTCGATCGCCGGGAAACGTGTGTCGAGTCCCGCCTTGGCGTGCTCGTCGGTATACCGTGCGGTGGTTGCCATACCACTATTGTACGCAATGCGGGCGGCCGGGCACGGACCGCGCCGGTGCGGATTATGCCGTATCTTTTTGACTCCGCAGCAGTGTGATCTGCGTCTTATATACTGATCTGCAGTCCCTCCACATGGCAGAAGCGCGCACAAATAGAACGAAGCCCCGTGTCTTGTGGACGGTCGCCGTCCTGCTCCTGTTCGTCATTTTCTTTGGCGTGCGCCGGTTCACCCGCACCAAGCTGCCCATCCGCGTGGCGGAGGCCGAGCGGCAGGACCTTATCCGCACGGTGAGCACCAACGGCAAAGTGGAACCGCAGATGAACTTCGAAGCCCACGCGCCCGCTCCTGGAGTTATCCAGCACTTGTATGTGCATGCGGGCGAAGTAGTAAGTAAGGGCAAACTGCTGCTGTCCATGGAAGACGCCGACGCTATCTCGCATGAAGCCAGCGCGCTGGCCTCACTGCGCGGCGCCGAGGCCGGCTATCAGGCGACGGAAAAGGGCGGCACGCAGGAAGAGCAGCTCGCGCTTTCCGCCGACATCACGAAAGCGCAGATGGACCGCGACCAGGCGCAGCAGCAGCTTGCTTCCCTGCAGAAGCTCGAAGCCCAGGGAGCCGCTGCGCCCAGCGAAGTGTCCGCCGCACAGCAGCGGTTGGCCCTGGCCAACGCCAACCTGGCGTCACTCCAGCAGCGCAAGACCGAGCGATACGGCAAGGCGGACCTCGAACACGCGCAGGCGACGCTGGCCGAAGCACAGGCCGGCTACAAGGCTGCCTCGCAGGTGGTTTTAGAATCGAACGTGCGCGCGCCCTTTCGCGGGACCGTCTATTCCCTCCCCGTTTCGCAGACGGAATATGTGCAGCAGGGCCAGCAACTGCTGCAGTTGGCCGACCTCACGCGTATTCAGGTGCGGGCCTATTTCGACGAGCCCGAAATTGGCTCGCTCAAAGTGGGCCTGCCGGCGACCATTGTGTGGGATGCACTGCAGGGCCGCACCTGGCACGGCCACATCCTTAGCGTCCCTTCGACCATCATCACTTACGGCACGCGCAACGTGGGCGAGGTGCTGATCAGCGTGGATGATTCCGGCGGTTTGCTGCTGCCGAACACAAATGTCACCGTCACGGTAATCGAGCAGCGGCTCGACAACGTGCTCACCGTCCCACGGGAGGCGCTGCACAGCGAGGGCGGACAGAACTTCGTCTTTCGGCTGACCGGCGGTGTGCTGCACCGCGTGCCTGTGTCGGTCGGGGCCATCAATCTCACGCAGGTACAGATCACCGGTGGTCTCAACGAGCACGATGTCGTAGGGTTGCGCACCACCAACGGCGAGCCGCTCGCCGACGGCGTACCGGTTCGGACAGTTCCGTAATGAAGTCTCTTTTCCACTTTGCGTCGCGCCTGCTGCTCGCGGCTGGTGCTGCTTTCCTGCTGCTGCCGCACGCGGGTGCGCTCACGGCGGAAGCGCGGGCTTCTGTACAGGCGGATATGCGTACCGGCAAGGCCGATGATGCGCTCCAGACGCTCCATGCGGCCATTGCGAAAGAGCCGGGCGATGCGGAAGCGCACGCCCTGCTTTGCCGAGTCTTCTACAGTGAAGAGCGTTGGGATGACGCGGTCAGCGCCTGCCAGCAGGCGGTTGCGCTCGCACCAGATAACAGCGACGACCATCTGTGGCTGGGCCGCGCTTACGGCGAAAAGGCGGACCGCATCTCGCGCGCATCCTTCGTCGCCGCATTCAATCTCGGAAAGAAGGTACGCGCCGAGTTCGAGACAGCCGTCCGGCTCGATCCGGGGAATGTAGCCGCTCTCGCCGACCTGGGCGAGTTCTACACGGAAGCGCCGTCGATTATCGGCGGAGGGCTGGGCAAGGCGGAAGCGGTCGCGGTGAAACTCGACAGCCGTGATCGCGCGCGCGCGGAAGTGCTGCGCGCCGGCATTGCGCGGGAACGCAAGGACTTCGCCGCCGCCGAGCAGCACTATCGCGCTGCGGTCGCCGCCGCGTGCGCAGCCGGCCGATTACTGGATAACGCTGGCCTCCTTCTATGCCCGGCAGCAGCAATGGGACAAGATGCGCGACGCCATCAACCACGGCGTCGCCGCCGATCAAGCCCCATGACGCTGCCCTAGTGGACGCCGCCCATGTGCTGGTCCGCTCGGACAAAGATCCGGAGCTTGCCATCAGGCTGCTGCAGCAATATCTCGCTTCGCCCAACCAGTCCGCCGATGCACCCGCTTTCCGCGTCCACGCTTTTCTTGGCCAGCTTCTGCAGACAGCAGGCCGCACCAAGGAGGCACAGGAGCAGTTTGCCGCAGCCGCGGCACTGGCCAGCGGCTATCGCGTTGCCTCCGACACCCTGGTCGCCTCAGGACGATGAGCCGCGTGAACCCTATACAATCGCAGCGGCCCCCACTCCGGAGGAAATGGATTTTGCCGTATTGCGCCTGGCAATGGATCGCCTTGGCAGCGCTGCTTTTCCCTGCCGCGTACCGTGCCACCGCGCAGGTGTCTCTGTACACGGCTGTCGATCTGGCCCTGCGCAACTCGCAGGAGGTGCACATGGCCGAGGCGGATGTGCGGCGCGCTGCTGCAGGCGTCGAGGAGACGCGCGACGCCTACCTGCCGAATTTCGTGCTTGGGTCTGGCCTGGGCTACTCCTACGGCTTCCCCGTGGGCCAGCCTTCGGTATTCAATGCGACGTCGCAATCGCTGCTGCTCTCCTTTTCGCAGCCCGATTACATTCGCTCCGCCCGCGCCGCGCTGAAAGCCTCCGAGTTTTCGCTCAAGGACACGCGGCAGAAGATTGCGGCGGAGGCGGCCAGCGACTACGTCGAACTTACCGCCGATACGGAGGAACTGGCCGCCCTCGACCAGCAGCACGAAGACGGTGAGCGCCTGATCGAGATCGAGCAGCAGCGGCTGGCCGCGGGGCTGGACAGCAAGATGGACGAGACCCGGGCGGAGCTAAGCAATGCGCAACTGGAGCTGCGACGTATCCACCTGCAGAAGCATGCCGCCCTGATCACGCTTCGCCTGTCGCACCTCACCGGCCTGCCGGAGGCAAGCATCACCACAGAGGCGCGCAGCATTCCGCCGTCGCCGTCCTTCTCGGTGGACCAGAACTCGATGACCGTCGCGCTCCAGCAGAACAGTGCGCTGCGCGCGGCCGATGCCTCCGCAAATGCGAAGTTGTATGTGGCGCGGGGCGATGCGCGCCAGAACTACCGTCCGGAGATCGCCTTCGCGCTCCAGTACAGCCGGTACGCCAAGTTCAACAACTACGACCAGTACTATCTGCGTTTCCAGCACAACAACTTCGACGTGGGCGTGCAGATCAGCCTTCCGCTGTTCGACGCCGTGCATCGCGCCAAGGCGCGCGGTTCCAGCGCCGACGCGGTGCACGCACAAGCGCAGGCCGTCGCCTCGCGGCAGCAGCTTTCCGAGCAGGTACTGGAACTCCGCAACAGCCTGGACGAACTTTCCGCGCAGCAGAAGGTGGCGCGCCTGCAGAACGACTACGCGCGCGAGCAGTTGGAGTCGGTGACCACACAACTGCAGAGCGGTTCGGGCACCGCGGGCGGCGCGCCGCTGACGCCGAAGGACGAAGAGCTCGCCAAGATCGAAGAGCGGCAGCGCTATACCGAGTTCATCGACGCCAACCTGCAGCTCACGCAGGCGCAGATCAACCTCCTGCGCTCGCTGGGCCGGATGGAAGACTGGGCCCGGCAGGCACCACAGCAGTAACGGCCAGGGCTCTCCCCAGCGCGCCGGAAGCGCCGCAATCCCCCTCGCTTGAGGGCAAACTGGTACACTTGAAGGTATACGCCATGCCATTAAAGACACTCTTTCTGAACCCGCCGTCCTTTGAGAACTTCGATGGTGGCGCCAGTTCCCGCTGGCCCGCTACCCGCGAAATAGAATCGTACTGGTACCCCGTCTGGCTGGCTTATCCCGCCGGCTTGCTGGAGGGTTCCCGCCTGCTGGATGCGCCACCGCACCACGTGAGCGCGCAGGAAACGATCGAGATTGCGAAGGGCTATGAGTTCCTGGTGCTATTCACGAGCACCGTGGGATGGTCCGGAGACCACGCGCTGGCCGAAGCCATCAAGCGTGCGAATCCGTCGATCAAGATCGCGTTTGTCGGACCGCCGGTCACGACCTCGCCCGACCGCGCGTTGAACGAGTGCCCGGCCATCGACTTTGTCTGCCGCCGTGAGTTCGATCTTTCGGTCGTCGAGTTCGCCAACGGCAAGCCGCTCACGGAGATCCTCGGCATCAGCTACCGCGGCGCCAACGGCCGCATCGAGCACAACCCGGATCGTCCGCAGTTGGAAGACCTTGACTCGATGCCTTGGGCCACCAAAATCTACAAGCGCGATATGGACGTGACCAAGTACAACGTCCCGTTCCTGCTGCATCCGTACATTGCGCTCTATTCCACGCGCGGCTGCCCGGCGCAGTGCACCTTCTGCCTGTGGCCGCAGACGCTCAGCGGACACGCGTGGCGCAAGCGCTCGACCGACGATGTCGCCGCCGAAATGAAGTGGGCCAAGGAAAACTTCCCGCAGGTGAAGGAGTTCTTCTTCGACGACGACACCTTCAACATCCAGAAGGCACGCACCATCGAGCTGTGTGAAAAACTCAAGCCGCTCAATATCACCTGGTCCTGCACTTCGCGCGTGACCACCGATCGCGAGACGCTGAAGGCGATGAAGGAAGCGGGCTGCCGTCTGCTCATCGTCGGTTACGAATCCGGCGATCCGCAGATTCTCAAGAACATCAAGAAGGGCGCTACGGTGGAACGCGCGCGCGCCTTCACCAAGGACTGCCACGACCTGGGCCTCACCATTCACGCCGACTTCATTCTCGGCCTGCCCGGTGAGACTAAGGAATCTATCCGCAACACGATCAACTTCGCCAAGTCGCTCGATTGCGAGACCATTCAGGTTTCGATCGCGCACGCCTACCCCGGCACGGAGTTTTACGAGTTTGCGGAGAAGAATGGCTTCATCACCAACAACGACATGTCCGACGCGGGCGGCCACCAGATGGCGCATATCGAGTACCCCGGCCTGCCGGCGGAGTATGTGCTGGAGATGGTGCACCGCTTCTACGACGAGTACTACTTCCGGCCCAAAGCCGCAGCCCGTGTGGTCTGGAAGGCCATTGTGAACCGCGACGTACCGCGGCTCTACCAGGAGGCGAAATCGTTCATGAAGCTGCGCGCCCAGCGGAACAAGGTAGTGAAGGACAGCAAGCAGCACCCTGCCAAGCCGACGCCGGTGGTGAACGCCGGAGCCTGATAGCGCATTTGTAACAATCATGGCGGCCAGCGTGCTTCACCTGGCCGCTTTTCTCACTCCGAAATGATGTCATGACCTTCCGACGCTATCTCATCCTCGCCATCGTGACGCTTACCTCTGCGCTCGGTGACACCTTTCTCGACAGGGGGATGAAGCAGCTCGGCCCGGTTTCCATCCACCATCTCGGCACGCTGCTGGTCGCGCTCAAGCTGCCGTTCATTCTTGTCGGCATCCTGCTCCTTCTCGGCTTCTTTGCGTCCTATCTCACCGCGCTCTCCTGGGCAGATCTCACCTACGTGCTTCCGGCCACCTCCATGGGATATGTGGTGGTGGCGCTGCTTTCCAAATACTGGCTGCATGAGCAGATTTCGATCTCCCGCTGGCTGGGTATCCTGCTCATTGTCGGCGGTGTCGGATTTGTGACGCGGGGGCCGGCGTACACCGAGCCCTCTGCATCTTCCCTTCCCAGCCGACCGGCGAGTCCGCCTTGCCCTGCTGAAGCTGAGCAGGCCGACTTGGCGCTTCCCGCTGCGCACGGAGGCGCGTCGCGTCCATGACCGCATCTTCCGGACTCGCCATCGCCTGCATGCTTGCGGTGAACGTCTCCACTGCAACCTGCGGAGACGTGCTTACCGCCTCTGCGCTGCGTCAGTTGGGAGATCTCGACCTGATCAAAGCGCAGCGCGGACTCAGCGGCACGATTGCCGCTGTGATCGGCAATCGGCGATTCGCGCTCGGGATTGCCGCCATGGCGCTCAGCTTTTTTTCCCTGCTCTTCACGCTCAGCCATGCCGACGTGAGTTTAGTCGCACCCGCGGCAGGATCGCTGACCTTTGTCAGCAACGCCGTCGCTGCGAAGATCTTCCTCAAGGAGCACGTAGACCGTCGCCGCTGGATGTCTGCGCTGCTGGTCTGCTGTGGTGTTGCGCTGCTGAAGCACTGAGCCTGGGAAGTGGCGCTGAACCAGATGAAACATTGAAGCAGGTCCCTCGGCTCCGCTCGGGATGACTCGTTTGAGATGCGCATGCATCTGCGGACAAGCCGCCCTCACCGCCAGGTCGGCTGATCCTTGCCCGAAAGCTCGCGGTCCAGGTACGTGGCCGCGCTAATGAGCGCCAGGTGCGTCAATGCCTGCGGGAAGTTCCCCAGGTGCTCGCCGCTGCGGCCCAGTTCCTCCGAGTAGAGACCGAGGTGGTTGGCATAGCCCACCATCTTCTCGAATAGCAGCCGCGCCTTTTCCACCTGGTTGGATCGCGCCAGGCACTCGATATACCAGAAGCAGCACGCGGTGAAACTTCCTTCTTCCCCGGTGAGTCCATCCAGGCAATTCACGTCCTTGTAGCGATAGACGAGCGTGTCCACCGCAAGCTCCCGTTCGATTGCCGCCAGCGTGGAAAGCCAGCGCGGATCGACTGGGCTGATGAAGCGCATCAGCGGCATCAGCAGCGTCGCCGCGTCCAGCGTATCCGAGCCCTGATACTGTACGAATGCGCCCAGCTTCTCATTCCAGAAATTTGTGTGAATGTCCTCGACGATAGCGTCGCGCGTTGCGTACATCCAGTCGAACGGCCCGGAGAGCGAACGCTTGTCCGCCAGGCGGATAGCGCGATCGAAGGCCACCCAGCACATAAGGCGTGAATGCAGGAAGTGTTTGCGGCCGCCGCGTACTTCCCAGATGCCTTCGTCCGGACGGTTCCAGTTCTTCTGCAGCCAAGCAAGAATGCGCTTCATGGAGAGCCAGCCTTCGTAGCTGATTGCGTCTCCGTACTTATTCGCAAGGTACGCCGCGTCGAACATCTCGCCGTAGATGTCGAGCTGGAGCTGCGTCCACGCGGCATTACCAATTCGCACCGGGCGTGAGTCCTTGTATCCGGAGAGGTGATTCAACTCGAACTCCGGCTGCTGTTGCCGCCCGTCAAGGCCGTACAGTACCTGCAATGGACCTTGCTCCGCGTCGTAGTTCAGCCGCGACTTGAGCCAGAGCTGGAACTGTTCGGCTTCGTCCACGAAGCCCAGCCGCATGAATGCGTACAGCGTGAAGGATGCATCCCGCAGCCAGGTGAAGCGGTAATCCCAGTTACGCGGGCCGCCGATCTGTTCCGGCAAGCCGAAGGTGGGCGCCGCCACGATGGAGCCATACTGTTGGCTGGTGAGCAGTTTTAGCACCAACCCGGAACGGTTCACCATCTCGCGCCAGCGGCCAGAATAGCGCGATTTGCCAATCCAGTGGCGCCAGTACGCCGATGTCTCCGCAAAGCGCTGCTCGATCACCGCAGGATCGAAGGCAGCCTGCGCCTCCCCGCTGTCTTCGCCAAACACGAACAGCGCAGTTGCGCACTCCTTCAGCCGGAAGACGGTGGAGACGCCATCCCCTTCTACCTCGAGCGGCACCGTCGACTGCAGCACGGTGGTAGGCTGGCCGGTGCCCTCGGCCGGACGAAAGAAGACGGTGTTGTCTCGCTTTTCCACGGTGTGCGATGCGCGCGCATAGTCGTACCGGGGATGACACTGCACGCGAAACTGGATCTCGCCCTTGATCACGCGCACCATGCGCACCACCTGGTTGGGGACACTGTCGCCCAGGATGGGCATGAAATCTGTAACTTCCGCGATGCCATTTTCCGACAGAAAGCGCGTCAGCAGGACGTTGGTTTCGGGCAGATACATCTGCTTGGTGTGCTCGTTGTCGAGCTCCGGCTGAATGCAGAAGGAGCCTCCCTTTTCCGCATCGAGCAGCGCAGCGAAGATGGTGGGTGAATCAAACGCAGGAAAACAAAGGAAATCGATGGAGGCGGTGACACCGACGAGCGCCATTGACCGCATGTTCCCGATCACGCCATAGTTTTCGATGGGCTGATATTCCATAGCACCTGCACCCGTTCGCCGGATTGGATGCTCGCCGACTGGAGGCCAGCCCGGGAAGGGTTCATCCTATCAAGGAACCAGCGCCGCGGGCTCGGCCTCAGCCAATCAGCCGCATCAGCCCGGTGGGCGGAAGATCCGGCTGCAGGAAGTGGGCGCTCTGTCCTGCGTCCGCCAGCACTGCTTCCGCCGCGAGGTAGCCGCTGCGCACCCCGCTTTCCATGGTGGAAGGCCAGCCGGTCGCGGTCCAGTCGCCGGCGAGGTAAAGGCCGGGCCACCCGGTGCGCGCGGCCGGGCGAATGAGGTCGAGCCCGGGACGCACCGAATACGTCGCCCGCACTTCCTTGGTGACGGCGCCCTTCAGCAGTTTGGCTTCGCGGACTGCCGGAAAGAACAGCGCGAGCTCCCGCATGGCCAGGTCAATGATCTGCTGCCGCCCCTGGTTTACCAGCGACTTTGACGCGCTGACTACTAGCTCCACATACTGGCCGCCGTTATTGCCGGGGCGCTCCGCATGGAGATTCGACTTGTTGTAGAGCCACTGCATGGTCGTATCCAGCAGCACCGCGTGATCGAGTTCCGTGATCGGCCGATCGAACCACAGGTGCACGCTGGTGATGGGCGAATGCGCGAAGCCCGCGAGCTGCTCGGCGAGCGCCTCGCGCGCTTCGCCTTCCGGCAGTTGCGGCAGCAGCCCGGCGAGGCCTTCAAAGGACAGCGCCAGCACCAGCGCGTTGCTGTGGAACTCGTTCCCGCCCGCTGCTACGGACCACTGCTGCTGCGCACCGTCTCTGCGGATACTATCGACGCCGGCACGCAGATGCACCTGCCCGCCGCGCTCTTCAATGTAGCGCATCGCATGGCTGTACAGTTCGCTGAGCGGCAGCGTGGGAATGCCCATGCGTCCGCCTTCTGCCGAGAAGAGAAAGACTTCGCGAAAGACCTTGTTCGCATAGAAGACCGAGATATGCTCCGGGTCTTCATTCAGTGCACTCGCCAGCACTGGCTTCCAGAAGCGTTCAATCGCGCCGTGCGTCTGCTGATGCCTGTGCAGCCACTCGGCAAAGCTCTCCCCTTTGTCTTCCGGAGTGCCGCGCAGGAAAGCCCGCATGCCGCGCGCGATGGCTCGCTTATCGGCGAGAGAAAAGGCGCGCGCCCGGAGGAAGCTCCACGACGCATGGAGCGGCGCCGGAACGCCGCGTTGTGATGCCAGGACGCTGCGCCGTCCACCCGGCTCGACGAAGGTGAAGCGGTCAAACCAGCGGATCTGGTCCGCTACCCCAATCCTGCGGTAGAAGTCGATCAGGTTGGTGCAGCAGCCCAGCAGAATGTGCTGGCAGTTGTCGATCACCTCACCCGTCCCGGGGTGCGTGTACGAGGACGCCCTGCCACCCACGTAAGGACGCCGCTCCAGCACGTTCACTGTGCAGCCCGCCTCGGCAAGTGCGCAGGCTGCTGCCAGTCCGGCGACGCCCGCGCCGACCACCGTGACGGTGCGGCGGGGCTGCTCACTGCATGGCTTGACTGCGGTCGCTTCCATGATCAGACTGCCAGCCTGGACACGCTCATGCGCAACAGGCCGCGCGCCAGGATGGTCAGTTTCTGCAGCGTGGGCACACGCACTCTGGAGGAGAATACGTCATAGTTCCTGTGCTCAATCCGCCGCAGCAGGCGCGCATAGATCGTGACCAGCACCCACAGCGCCGGGCGGCTGTCTGCCGCGATCAAGGGCATCAGCTCCCGCGCCGAAAGGTAGTATGTTCGCGCGCGGTCAGCAGTTGCGGCCAGCACTGCGCGTTGCCCTGCCGTCATCGCGGCCCCACGGCGGAGCGCGGTGAACTCCTCTGGCGTAACATCGTGTGCGCGCAGATCCTCAAGCGGTAAGTACACACGACCCCGCTCGGCGTCTTCGCGCACATCGCGCAGTATATTCGTAAGCTGAAAGGCGATCCCGGTCTCTTCTGCCAGCTTCTCGGCGCGCAGATCCGTGTACCCGAAAATGTGGATGCAGACCAGCCCAACCACGGAAGCCACGAAATAGCAGTAGCGGTAGAGATCTCCAAATGTGCTGTAGGTTTGCAGCGGGCCGTCTACGGTGGGGCGCTCCGTTTCCAGGTCCATGGCCGTTCCCTGGACGAGCTGCTCCAGCAAGGCATCCGGGATCGCGAAGCGGCGGCACGTATCCCGCAGGGCAATAAAGACGGGGTCGCCGGTGGCCTCTCCACCGCTCGCAGCCCGCCATTGCCCCATCCAGGCGGCCAGCTCCTGCCGGCGCTGCGCATGCGGCTTGCTTTCGTCATCGGAGAGATCGTCCGCGTGCCGCATGAAGGCGTACACGGCGCACATGGCATTCCGCTTGTGGGGCGGCAGCGCGATGAAGGAGAAGTAAAAATTCTTAGCTTCGCGCCGCGCAATAGTGCGGCAGACCGCATACGCGGCATTCACATCTTCATTCACGCCGTCCGTCCACCAGGGCCCCTGCCGGGCAGCCACTTGCCAGCCAACGCCCGCCCGAGCAGCTTCAGCTTGCGGCTCTTTGAGATCACCGGGCGCGCGGACAATACGTCGTAGTTCTGTTCTTCGATGGCGCGCAGAATCTCCAGACCGCCCCGTGTGAACAGGTCGAGGTCCACCGCAAGCTCCCGGTCCACGGCCCGTATCAACGGCGCTCCTTGCATAAACATCGCCCGGGTGTAAGCGACCTCACGCGCCAGCAAGGCGCGGAAGTGCTCATCTGCCTGCCCGGCCGCAATCTGCGCTTCATCTACCTGCGCGGTGCGCATGTCTTCGAGCGGCAGATAAATCCGTCCCTTTGCGTAATCTAGGCGCACATCCTGCCAGAAGTTGGCGAGTTGCAGCGCCGAGCAGGTGAAGTCGGAAAGCGCAAACCGCTCGGCATCGCGGTAGCCGCTCGCGTACAGGACGAGCCTGCCGACCGGATTCGCCGAATAGCGGCAATAATCCAGCAGCTCCGTCATGGTGCTGTAGCGGGTCACGGTCTGGTCCTGCCGGAAGGCAACCAGGAGGTCCGCGAAGGGCTCCTGCGGAATCTCACACTTCTGAATTGTATCTGCAAGTGCGACGAATACCGGGTGGCGGGCATCTCCGCGATAGCACGCGTCCAGTTCCCGTCCCCACAGATCGAGCAGGGCCAGCGACTGGTCGCGATCGCCGACCTCGTCTCCCAAGTCATCCGAAATGCGGCAGTATGCGTAAATGCTATGGAAATGCACCCGCAGCCGCTTCGGAAGAAACCACGACGCCACGTGGAAATTCTCGTAATGCGACTCCGCCAGCCTGCGGCAGTACGCCTGCGCTTCGGCAAGCGTCGGCGTTGTCTCGGGAATGCGGTACTCGGGAGGCAGGGCCGCCCAGCCGCGCTCAACGAGCGTATCGGCACTGCTCTCGCGCGCCATGCCGCCGGTCAGCGTGGTGCTCATGGCTCGTTATCCCCAAGGCTCCGCTCCCGCGGCAGGATGACGGTCTTGATCTCGTGCGAGCGATTGATCATGCGTTCAAAGACGACCTGCAGGTCCTGCAGGCCCGCGCGTCCAGTGATGTAGCGTCCAGCCTGGAAGGCACCGCTCTCAATCAGCCCGAAAGCCCGGCGACAGGCCGCTGGGGTGTGGTGAAAACTCGCCTTGAGCGTGATGTCGTTGTAGTGCAGCCGATTGGTATCGAACTCCACCTTGGTACCCGCTGCGGGCCCGCCGAAGAAGTTCACCAGTCCACCGCGCCGCACCATTCCGACCGCCCACTGCCACGTTTCCGGCAGCGCCACGGCTTCCACGGCGATGTCCACGCCGCGCTGGTTCGGCGTCAGGGCGCGCACTGCCCTCACCGCGTCGGCGGTCTTCGTGGTCTGCACCACATGGAGCGCCCCCAGCGCCTGTGCCGCCTCCACCTGTGCATCGTGCTTCACGACTGCGATCACCGCAACACCTGCCAGCGCGGCCGCGTGGATGAACAGCAGTCCGATCGGGCCGCCGCCGATGACCGCCATGGTGTCTTCCGGCATAGCGGCACTTTCTTCCAGGCCCCGCACGACGCAGCCGAGCGGCTCGGTAAGCGCGGCATGCTCGAAGGAAACATGCGCTGGAATCTCCAGCGTATTCTTGCTCACAATGCGGGCCGGAATGCGGATGTACTCCGCGTACGCGCCGTTGTTAAACAGGAGGTCGTCGCACAGATTCTCCTGTCCGCGTTCGCACCAGTAGCACAGCCCGCAAGGCGCGGAGTTGAGTGCCACGACGCGCATGCCCGGAGCGAACTGCGTCACCCCCGCACCCACTTCGTGCACAATCCCGGCCAGTTCATGCCCGAAGAGAGCCGGCAGCGTCAGCATCTTGGCATGGTAGCCGCGCCGATACGTCTTCAGGTCGGTGCCGCAGGTGAGGGCAGCGCAGACGCGAATCACAATCTCCCCGTCGCCGGCACGCGGCACTGGAACGCGCTCGATACGCACGTCTTCCCTGCCGTACAGCACCGCTGCCTGCATCTCGGCTGCCATCGTTACCATTCTCTCAAATCAGCCTGCGCGAGGTAAGCCAGACCCTGGCTCGATCACGATCTTCATGGAATCGGCTTTGGGATGCGAAGCGAATTCGATCGCCTCCGCCGCTTGTTCCAGCGGAAAGCGATGGGAGATCAGGCGCGTCAGGTCGTATCCCTGGCGGTAGCCGTCGAACGCAATCGCCGTTCCCTCGTCCTGTATTTCGACCGAGGCGCTGTAGGAGCCGAGCAAGGTTTTCTCGTCCACGCACACCGCTGCCGGGTCAATGATCGCTTCCCCGTGCTGCGTCTGCGCAAACAGCATCACCCGCCCGCCGCAGCGCGCCGCGTCCATCGCAGTGCGAATCAGGCCATTGCCGCCCACGGCGAGGATCACCGCATCGGCGCCGCGGCCCTCGCTCTCGGAACGCGTGCGCGTGACCACGTCTTCGGCCGATGCATCGATGGTGTGGTTGAGCCCGAAACCGGCGGCGATGCGGTGGCGCTCCGGATAGAGATCGGAGGTCAGCACCTTGGCTCCGGAGCGTGCCGCCAGCGTTGCCAGCAGGATGCCGATGGGGCCCTGGCCGATCACCAGCACCGTCTCGTCTGGCTCCAGGTGAAGGCTGCGCACGCCTTTGAGGCAGGTGTTGAGCGGCTCTACGAACGCGGCCTGTTCGAAAGGAACGCCATCCGGGATCTTCACCAGTCCGCGGCGGACGATCCAGTCCATCACCCGCACATACTCGGCAAAGCCGCCGCCCGCCGGCTCAAACCCGGCAGTGCAGCCCACGCGCTTGTAGACCGCACACTGCGCAAAGGTGCCCTTGCGGCAGTAATAGCAGGCGCCGCACGGAATGTGATGGAAGACCATCACGCGATCGCCCGGTGCGAAGCCTTCCACTCCCTCCCCCACGGCCGCGACCGTCCCTGCCGTTTCATGGCCGAATATGCGTGGAGCGGCATGCGAGCCGGTGTGGATCTTCTTGAGGTCCGTGCCGCAGATACCGCAGACGGACACGCGCAACAGCACCTCGCCTGGTCCGATCGCCGGCACCGGCACGGTTTCCACGCGCACATCGTTCACGCCGCGGTAGACCGCCGCGCGCATGGTGGCCGGAATGCGCAGCGCCGCTCTCAGTCTTGTCGCTCGCCGTCAGTGTTCCCATCGAATCCCGATCCCCACGTTCCCAACACCGCTTCCCGCAGCGCCTGTGCGCCGCTCGCGCCGTTGCGTCCCAGCCGGAAAAGGGCCGGCCAGTAGCCCGGGTGCAGGCTGGCATAGGCCAGCAGTTGCGGCAGCCGTAGCTGTCCATCGTTTCCCAGGAAACGGTTCAGGTCCGGCAGCTTCTCGCTGGCAACGTCCGTAACCGCCTTCCAGCACAGGAACGGAATGCCGCGTGCCGACGCAAGCCGCGCCACCGTAGCCGCTTCCATATCCACCAGCGATGCGCGGTAGCGCTCTGCCAGCGGCTTCTTCTCCTGCTGCTGCACCACATGCGTCGTGGTCACCAGCCGCAACGGCGCAACGTCCACGGCGGCCCCGGTACTGTAGCGCTCGCCGGTGCTCGCGTCGATCACTTCATTCACCGGGTAGGCAACGCCGGCCTTCACTCCGCAGGAGATACCGCCGGCCCAGCCCAGCGAAACCAGCGTTTGCAGCGGGCCCGTCGAGCTCACCGCTTCCACCGCGCGCGTCACTGCATTGCGTCCCATGCCCGCGACACAGGCCAGCAACTCCGCCTCCCCTATCGCTTTCCGATATAAGCCATTCGCGCCGACACGCTCCCAACCAGCAATCAAAGGCTTGATCTCTCCCGCGAGCGCAGCGACGATGCCGATGCGCTTCATGCCGGGGGCGCATACCCGTGCGCCCGGAACCACTCGATAGCAGCACGCAGCGCCGGATAGACGGGCACGATGCGAAAGCCGAGCTCCCGTTCTGCCTTGGCCGAGGAAGCAAACATCTTCTTCTTGCCCATGCGCACCGCCTCCACGGTGGCCCGCGGCTCTTCCCCCCGCAGCCGGCCGGTAATCGTCTCGTCGAAGAAGGCAAACACCATCGCCGCAGCATGCGGCACCTGAACCGTTGGCGATGGCAGGCCGGTGATCGCCGACATCTTGTCCAGGATCTGTTTCAACGAGAGATTCTCTCCCCCCAGTATGTACCGTTCCCCGGGTCTGCCGCGATCAAGCGCGGCAACGTGGGTGCGCGCGACCTCTTCCACATCCACCAGGTTCAACCCTGTATCGACGTACGCGGGGAACTTTCGATTCAGAAAATCGACGATGATCTGTCCCGTGGGGGTGGGCTTGATGTCGTTCGCGCCGATCGGTGTCGTGGGATTCAACACCATGACGTGCTGGCCGCTCCGCGCCGCTGCGATAGCTACCTGCTCCGCCATGAACTTCGACCGCTTGTAGTGCCCCACCATGTCTTCGAGCGCCACCGGCGTCTGCTCATCGACGATGGTGCCGTCGCGCTGGAAACCCATGGTGGCCACGCTCGACGTGTAGACCACGCGGGCAACATTCTCCTCGCGCGCCATCGCCAGCAGCGCTCGCGTGCCTTCTACGTTGGACGCGTACATGGCCTTGGGGTCACGCACCCAGAGGCGATAGTCCGCCGCCACATGCACCAGCGCATCACAGCCGCGCAGGCCAGCGCGCAGCGACTCCGGCTGGAGGAGATCGCCTGTGAATGCCTCACCGCCCAAGCCCTCGAGATTGTCCAGGCGGCTGGTGGCGCGAACCAACAGACGCAGGTCGGCACCGGCCGCGCGAAATGCGCGCGCCACATGGCTGCCGACAAATCCGGTCGCACCGGTCAGGAAGATTCGCATAGTTGTTACGGGAGACAGCGTATGTCTGTCTGGCGGAAGTCGTTGCCCTTGCACAGAATGGGCTGGCCGAGGGCTTTCGCCAAACCATACACCATGCAATCGCCATAGTTCAGCCTGGCCGGGTGGCGGCCTCGCCCGTACCGTAAAAAGGCCTCTGACGCCCATTGAGCGTGCTCAACGGTGAAGACTTCAATTCGAACTAAAGAATCGCGGAGGAACTTTGACAGCCTTTGGAAGGCAAGATGGTGGTCCGCTCGCGCCAGAATCATGACGGCCTCGACATAAGAGACGGTGGAGATCACGCGTTCCTCTGCTTCCGACAGGAGCTCCACAAAGCGGAAAGCATCAGGTTCGGGGAGCAGAATGGAGAGCAGCGCCGAAGTATCGATGACCATCAGTGCGGCAAGCCATTTTCATCATAGAGCCATGCGTCGTAGTCGAATGGCTTCAAGTGCATGCCAGCTCTGAACTCTTCAGCCAGTTTCATAATACGTGCGGCGCCAGACTCTACTTTCTCCGGTATCTTCTCTGGAGAAGCTATGCAACGCTGAGAAAGCTCGAGGGCGAGATAGGCCTCGAGCGCGTCACGCAGCGTACGCTCCACGCTCTCAGAACGGAGCTCGGCAAGTCGCTGTACCAGGCTTTCGACCTGTGGATCTTCGATCACCAGCGCCATTGCCTTCTCCTTCCTGCAATCCCATCCTAATCCAGCCGTTCCGCCTCGATGCCGATTCCCTTCTCGCCCGCCGCCTTCTTTTCCCAGTACTTCTTCACCCAGGCTTCGAAGCTCTTGCCCGCCGCAGTGTCGCGCCCGGTAAAGGCCAGCGCCGCGATTTCGCTGTATGGAATGGTGCGCTTGGTGCGCTCCTTCGCCGGAATCACCCGCACCGCGGAGTCAGCCAGCGTTGTGCCTTCGCGCCGGTCGAAGATGTAGCCTTCCACCACTTCGCCGGAGCGCAGCGTGAGGCTCACATCTCCCCGGTAGTCGAATGCCTTCTCGAGCGCCGTGCGGACTTCGTCCTCGCTCGCCAGCTCCGGGATCCATCCCTGGAGCTGCTCGTGTTCAAAACCCGGTGCGACTTCATCCGGATCCACCACCGCCGCCGTTGGCTTTACCTCGGTCTCGCTCATGCGCGTGTCTCTTCGAGTTCGCGTTCGCCCGGGCCGGCGATCTGCACCAGCGGCTCCGGCTTGCGCTCCACCGGACGGTTCAGCAGGTCGAGTGCGCCGCGATCTTCATAGCGATTGAACAAGGTCGCCCGCGCCATCGCGACAAAACCGCGCAGCGAGCCGAAGCCGTCGTTCACCGCGGACGGTTCATAGCCGCAGCTCACCATGCAGTTGGCGCACTTGGGATTACCCGAGGCCGTGCCGTAATTGTCCCACTCCGTGGTCTCGAGCAGTTCCTTGAAGGTGTCCGCGTAGCCATCCTGCAGCAGGTAGCAGGGCTTCTGCCAGCCGAAGATGTTGAAGGCCGGCGATCCCCACGGCGTGCACTGGTAGTCGCGCTTGCCCATCAGAAATTCGAGAAAGAGCGGCGACATGTTGAACTTCCACTGCTTCTTGCGGTTGGACAGGATGGCGCGGAAGAGCCGGCGCGAACGCGCCCGTCCCATAAAGTGCTTCTGGTCCGGCGCCTTGTCGTAGGTGTAGCCGGGGGAGAGCACCATGCCTTCCACCCCAAACGCCATCACCTCATCGAAGAAGGCGCGCACGCTGTTGGCATCCGCACCGTCGAACAGTGTGGTGTTGGTGGTCACGCGGAAGCCGCGTTTGACCGCTTCCTTGATGCCTTCGACCGCCTGGTCATAACCGCCCTCGCGGCACACGGAAAAGTCATGGTGTTCGCGCTGCCCATCCAGGTGCACGGAGAAGGTCAGGTACTTGCTCGGCTTGAACTGGTCGATCTTTTCCCGCAGCAGCAGCGCATTCGTGCAGAGATAGATGTACTTCTTGCGCGCGATCAGCCCTTCTACAATCTCCACGATCTGCGGATGCAGCAACGGCTCGCCGCCCGGAATCGAGACCATGGGCGCGCCGCATTCTTCCACTGCGCGGAAGCATTCGTCCGGCGTCAACTCCTGCTTCAGGATGTGCGCGGGGTACTGAATTTTGCCGCAGCCGGCGCAGGCCAGGTTGCAGCGAAACAGCGGTTCCAACATCAGCACCAGCGGATACCGTTTCTGCCCGCTCAAACGCTTCTTGAGTACATAGCTTGCTACGGTCCACATTTGCGAGATCGGTACTGCCATGGTTGAGGTCTCCTCAGTTCTTCATCCGGACGGGCGGGATTGCCGCCGCCGGTTTCAGCTAAACCGCAGTCTGCATCGCCTTGCGATACGTACTCAAGGCGATCAGCGGGAAGTAGTTGCGGTACATGTGATAGGCAAGGTAGAAGACGCGCGGGAAGCCGCTGCCGGTATAGATGGCCTGATGCGTCCGGCCCTCGCCCGTGCTCTCGTCCCATGACCCGTCCTGTTGCTGCCGTTCCAGCAGCCAACGCACGCCCTTCGCCACGGAATCGCTCCGCGTGTCGCCGGCGGCGAGCAGCCCAAGAATGGCCCACGCTGTCTGCGACGGAGTGCTTACGCCTACGCCGCGCAGCACGGGGTCATCGTAGCTGGCACAGCTTTCACCCCAGCCGCCATCCGCGTTCTGCACCGAGCGGATCCACTCCGCCGCCTGTTGAATCTGCGGCTCATGGTTCCACATGCCCATCGCTTCAAGGCCGCGCAGCACCAGGAAGGTGCCGTACAGGTAGTTCACGCCCCAGCGTCCGAACCAGCTTCCATCCGGCTCCTGCTCGCGCAGGATGAACTGGATGGCGCGCTCTACCCGCTTGTCCTCGCGCGTGTATCCGTATGTAGCGAGCATCTCGAGGATGCGCCCCGTGATGTCCACCGTCGGTGGATCGAGCATCGCGTTGTGGTCGGCAAACGGGATGTGCTGGAAGATCATCTTGGTGTTGTCTTTGTCGAACGACGCCCAGCCGCCGTTCTTGCACTGCATGGCAAAGATCCATTCGATGGCGCGCGTCGCCACGCCGTCCTGGTAACGCTCGCGCGGGTTCTCCACCTTGTCCAGCGCCAGCAACACCTGCGCGGAGTCGTCCGTATCCGGGTAGAACTCGTTGTTGAACTCGAAGTACCAGCCGCCGGGCTGCACGTTGCGTACCTTGAAGGCCCAGTCTCCTTTGTGCCGCACTTCTTTCGAGAGCATCCAGTCCACGGCTTTCAGCAGCCGCGGATCGTGCCGCGAAGCTCCCGCTTCGCCGAGCGCGAATACGGCATAGGCCGTATCCCACACCGGAGACATGCAGGGCTGCATACGGAAGGTGGGCTCCGGAAACTCCGGGCTGCCCGGATCTTCAATGCCCAGCTTTTCAAACTCGTCCATGGCGCGGATGACTTGCGGGTCGTCGTTCGAGTATCCCAGGCAGCGCAGCGCAATGATGGCGTTGAGCATGGCCGGGTAGATCGCTCCCAGGCCATCGGACATCTCGAAGCGTTCGAGCATCCACTTCTCGGCCCGTTTCAGAGCCATCTTGCGCAGCGGACGGATGTGCACCCGCTCCGCCCAGTGGGTCATGCGATCGCATAACAGGAAGAAGTTGCGCCAGCCGATCGGGTTGTTCTTGTCCCAGCGCAAATGCAGATTCGCGTTCTCGCGGCCGCCGACAAAGAGCTCGTCGATGCCCTGCTCCGGCGGAATCTTCTTGAACGGCTTCTTCGCGTAAGCGATGGACAGCGGCACCAGAATGGCGCGCGACCACGACGAGATCTCGTAGATGTTGAAGTAGAACCAGTTCGGGAAAGAGCACGATCTCCGGCGGAATGGCCGGCACTGCGTCGTACTCGTACTGCCCCAGCGCACAAAGATAGATTTTGGTGAAGGTGTTGCAGCTCACCACGCCGCCGTGCGCCAGGATCCATGTGCGCGCCCTGGCAAGCACCGGGTCGTCCGCCGACATCCCCATTAGCTTCCCGGCAAAGTAGCACTTCACCGAGAGGCTGATATTTCCCGGGCCGCCCGAGTAAATGCTCCAGCTCCCATCCTCGTTCTGATAGCGCAGGATTTCCGTAAGGGCGCGCCGCATTTTGCCTTCGTCGCCCGTGCCCAGCAGCACATGCGCAAATATGTAGTCGGCTTCCAGGCTGGAGTCGGCCTCCAGTTCCGCCGACCAGAAGCCATCGGGATGCTGTTGCGAAAAAAGGTATTCCCGCGACCGCTCGAGCGATTCCGCAACCTGGTCCAGGCCTACGTCGATCCGCCCGAATCGCGGTGTGCTTGCCGAAGTATCCCGCAGGCTTGCCGTAGCTCTTGCTGCGCTTCCCATGCTGTTGCCTTCCCGGCGCAATGATTCCGGTGTACCCACGTAGGGGCTTTCCCGGTCGCTGATTGCCACCTAGCGCGCCGCCACCGCAGCCGGCCCGATCGCCTGCACGATTTCCGCAGGTAGACCGAAACGCACATTCTCCGGCATCACTTCCACTTCTTCCACGCCGTCAAATCCGTTGGCTCTCAAGTATGCAACTACCTCGGATACGAGAATTTCCGGCGCCGAGGCACCGGCCGTTACTGCCACGGTCGTCACGTCTTTCAGCCACTCCGGATCGATCGCCTCGGAGTTATCGATCAGGTAGGCGACCGTGTTCAGGTTGCGCGAAACTTCGACCAGGCGGTTGGAGTTCGAGCTGTTGTTTGAACCGACAACCAGTACCAGGTCCGCGGTGTGCGCTACGTTTTTGACTGCGACCTGCCGGTTCTCCGTGGCATAGCAGATGTCCTGCGAATGCGGACCCACGATGTTGGGGAACTTGTCCTTGAGCGCCTGGATGATGTCGCGCGCTTCGTCCAGGCTCAGCGTGGTCTGCGTAAGGTAGGCCACGCGGTTCGGATCGGGCACGACCAGGGTCGCCACCTCAGCCGCCGAAGAAACCACCTGGGTCACATCCGGTGCCTCGCCCAGCGTGCCTTCGATCTCGTCGTGATCGCGATGGCCGATCAGCACCAGCGAGTAGCCCTGTTTCGCGAATTTCACCGCTTCTACGTGGACCTTGGTCACCAGCGGGCAAGTCGCGTCGATCACCCGGAGCCCGCGCGCCTTGCTGCGCTGCCGCACATCGGGCGAGACCCCGTGCGCCGAATAGATCACGCGCTTTCCCTCGGGCACGTCCTCGATATCATCCACAAAGATTGCGCCCTTGTCGGCCAGCTCATTCACGACGAAGCTGTTGTGCACGATTTCCTTGCGCACATAGATAGGCGCGCCAAACGTCTCAAGCGCGATGCGCACGATGTCCACGGCCCGCACCACGCCCGCGCAAAAGCCGCGCGGCTTCAGCAGCAGCACGCGCTTTTCTGCAGCGGAGGAAACGGCCCCATGGTTTACGGAAGGGACATCAGTCACGGGTGGCTCAGCAAGTATGGAGGTCACCCTTGTAGTATACCGGCTGGGTAAAAAGGTGTCAGTGCCGGAGGGGTGCCATATGGAGCCATTCCGCCCCGAAATGCGCGAAAATGCACCTCAGTGGTCAACCTGCTCAACCGGGGTCAACCACCCGTCTCCAGCTCCGACGACCAGCCGTCATTCTGACCGCAGCGAAAATCTAGACGAGCTGCTGCCGCACGCGAGCAACCGCGGGCGCCTGCTATAGATGCGCCGCCTCCCGCAGCATCTGTTCCGCATGCCGCCGCGAGGTCTCGGACAGCTTCGCGCCGCTCAGCATGCGGGCCACTTCCTCGGTCCGCTCGCCCTCTGCCAGCAGACGCACTTCGGTGCGCGTGCGCCCATGCACCTCGCGCTTCTCCACCACGAAATGCTGGCTGGCAAAGGCTGCAATCTGCGGTAGGTGGGTCACGCACAGCACCTGCTGCGCTTCGGAGAGCCGCTTCAGCTTCTGTCCTACTGCTTCGGCAGCGCGCCCACCGATGCCGATGTCGATCTCATCGAACACCAGCGTGCGCGGCAGCGGCGCTTTGCGCCGGCCCTTGGCAGAGAGCTTGCTCGCCCCCTCCTCCACGCTCACTTTGAGCGCCAGCAGCACGCGCGACATCTCGCCCCCGGAGGCAATCTCATCGAGCGGTTTCATCGGCTCGCCCGGGTTAGTCGCGATCCGGCAGCGTACCTCATCCCAGCCGTGGGCGGCCCAGTGCGCCTCGTCTTCCCGCGCTTCGATCTCCACGGCAAAGCGTGCCGTCATGGCCAGATCGTTGATCTGCGCCTCGGCCACCTTCGCCAGGCGCGCGGCTGCCGCTTCGCGATGCGCTGTCACCGCCCGGGCTGCCGCGCGAAATTCGCCCGCCACCTCCGCCAGTTCACGCTCGAGTTCGGCAAGCAGTGCGTCGCGATTTTCCACCTCCGCCAGCTTGGCCCCCACCTCTTCGCCGTACGCGATCACCGCTTCCACGCTCGCCCCATACTTCCGCTTCAGCTTGTCGATCAGCGCAAGCCTGTCCTCGATATCCGCCAACCGCTCGGGTGAGGCTTCGATGCCTTCGCCAAAATCGCGCACCGTCTCGGCGACATCGTTCACCACCGCTCGCGCTGAGGCCAACTGCTGCGCGGCATCGGCAAAGCGCGTATCGAAGCGCGCCAACTCTTCAATCTGCTTCAGCCCCGCACGCAGCGCCACCTCCGCCGATTGGCTGCCCTCGTAGAGCAGCTCGTACGCGCTCATCGAGCCTGCGTACAGCTTTTCCGCGTTCATCAGGACGCGCCGCTCGGTGGTAAGCGCCTCTTCTTCGCCGGGCTGCAACGTCGCCGCGCTGATCTCTTTGCTCTGGAAGCTCCACAGGTCGGCCATACGCAGGCGGTCCTGCTCATCGCTGGCGAGCGCACGAAGACGCTCCGCGATCTCGCGCCACCTCCGGTAGGCCGTGCCGACGCGCTCGAGTGGCGTGCCTGCGTAGCGGTCGAGCAGCAGCCGCTGTTGCTCCGCATCGAAGCCGGCCAGCGTCTCGCTCTGCGCGTGAATCAGCGCCAGCTCCGGCGCAAGCTGTTTCAGCACTGCAGCGGTCGCAGGCTGGTTGTTGATATAGACGCGGCCCTTGCCGCTGGCCTGGATCTCGCGGCGGAGGATGATCTCCATACCTTCCGCGTCGATCCCGTTCGCTTCGAGGATCGCCTCGGCCTCCGGCGTCGACTCGAAGATGCAGGAGATAACCGCTTTTTCCGCACCGTGCCGCACCACGTCGGCCGACCCCTTGCCGCCCATCAGCAGCGCGAGCGCATCCACCAGAATGGATTTGCCCGCGCCGGTTTCGCCGGTCAGCAGATTGAGCCCGGGTCCCAGCACGGCCACCGTGTGGTCGATGACAGCGTAGTTTTCTGCGTGGAGTTCGAGCAGCATGGAAGCAGGAAGTGTGTGCCCCGAGCATAGCAGGGGCGCGTCAGGGCTGCCAGCAGCCGTTCATGCTGTCCGTCGAGTCCCCCACAACAAATCCAACGCGCCATCGCAATGGCGAAGAATCAGCGCGAACAGAAAGCTGACGAAAAGGTCGAAGCAGATGGAGAAGGCAGCGAATCAGCATAGGCGATCTCTTCCGTAACCCGCACTTAGCAGTTGCGTTGCTCACGACAAGCCGCCTTTTCAGGACCGACCACGTCGGCATTCGCCGGAGAGATTCTTGGAGTTCGGCTTCACGCTTGTAAGCCTTTATTGTCGTCAGTTCTGCGGCTACGGATGGTGTGTGTAGAAGAGCGAAAGAGTACCTAACGTCCAGTCATCTTCAGCATGGCCTCTGGCAGGCGGGCGCCTTCTAGCGAAAGTCTGGAGGTGGAGTCTTCAATCTGCTTGAGGTCACTCTCTGTAAGCTGAACATCGACGGATCCAAGGTTCTCTTCCATGCGGGAGATCTTCGTAGTGCCAGGTATGGGAACGATCCACGGCTTCTGTGCCAATAACCATGCCAACGCAATCTGCGCAGGCGTAGCGCCCTTGCGATGGGCTGCTGCCTGCACGGCATGTACAAGCGCCATGTTTGCCTTGCGAGCCTCCGGCGAGAAGCGTGGCACGTGGTTGCGGAAGTCGCTCGGATCGAACTTAGTGTTTTCGTCGATCTGCCCCGTGAGGAAGCCAGCACCGAGAGGGCTGAACGGAACGAAGCCGATTCCAAGCTCTTCGACCACGGGCAGCACATCGTCTTCCGGACCGCGCCAGAAGAGCGAGTACTCACTTTGCAGAGCACTGACCGGCTGCACGGCGTGAGCTTTGCGGATCGTGTCTACACCGGCTTCCGACAAGCCGAAATGCTTCACCTTGCCCGCGGCAATCAATTCCTTCACAGCGCCGGCAACTTCCTCGATCGGCACGCCTGGATCGACCCGATGCTGATAGAAGAGATCGATGTGGTCAGTGCGGAGCCGCTTCAAGCAGGCCTCAGCCGCAGCCTTGATGTGCCCGGGACGGCTGTTCGTTCCGGGGCCACGCTTGCCGGTCTCAGGATCGATGTCGAAGCCGAACTTCGTGGCGATCACAACATGCGCGCGGATCGGCTGCAAAGCCTCCCCTACCAGCTCCTCGTTTGCAAAGGGGCCGTAGGCCTCTGCCGTGTCGAAGAAGGTCACTCCCTTGTCATGCGCGGAGCGCATCAACTTGATCATCTCGCTCTTGTCTGCCGCAGGACCGTAAGCCGAGGTCATGCTCATGCAGCCGAGACCCAATGCTGAGACTTCAAGGCCGCCTTTTCCTAATTTTCTTTTCTTCACAATTTCCACCATCCTACTGCCGTCATGAAACGCTTCTTTTGAACATCCCGATCGCTGGCTAATTCTTATTGCTATCGACTTTCACCGGCCTAAGCAGATGCGAGAACGTGAGTTGAGCAAGCTTCCACTTGCCGTTTTCCTTTTTATAAACCTCAGTCACCATGAAGGGATTGGTGACTTCGTGCGCACCGACTACTGCTTGCAAATCTATGTCCTCAAGCAAGATGGCTGTGTCACCAAACATGCGAGCGTCAACTGCGTAAACGAAAGCCTTTTTGTACCAGATGCCACCGCTCTTAATGGTAGCGAGTTCTTGGGTTTTTCCCCAGGTCCCTCCCATGTGAGTGAACATGGCTTTGTCATCAAACAGTGTCCCTAGCGAATCGACCTTCTTGTCTGCCATCCAATCCCATTTCTTGTTTGAGAGGTTGATGACTTCTTGCTGTTCGGGTGTATGACTTGCGGCAGTTTTAATCGTTTCCGTCGGTGGCTCTGACGATTGCTGTGCGTGGGACGATTGCACCATCAGTGTTGATAGAAATAGACCTAACATCAAGGTTTTCATGGCTCTCCCTCGATACGTGTGGTTGAACTGTGGAGGAACTTGACGCAGCTTGACTAGTGGTTGTCGCTACGTGAATTTGTAGTGCATTGGCTGGACTGCTGCTTCATCTATCTCAGTTAACTCTTTAACGCTAGCGCCGACGCGACAGGCTGGCCCTGCCGGACGCGACAATATGGCTGCGAATCACGACAATCCTGAGTCGCCGGATTTGACGCTTTTCGCAGCTTCTTTGACGTCTTTCGCATGGCGCAGTCCTGCTGGACTACGTATCTTTCAAAAACAAGGAGATGATGCGATGCTGAAACACTTCCGCGTTCCAGGACGCCTCGCAGTAAAGCTACAAGAGCTGGGGGTTTCTGTTCCCACCGTGCTGCGTAAGGCAGGCCTACCGCGTGACCTCTTTGAGCAAACCCGCGTGCTTGTCTCCACGGGGGAGCTGTTTGCACTGTGGCGTGCCATCGATGAGGTGAGTTCTGACCCGCTCGTCGGTGTGAAACTCGGGATTGAGACTAAGACCGAGCGCTTTCATCCGATGGCGATTGCCGCCCTTTCCACTGAGAACTTGGTTGCGGCGTCACAACATCTGGCCCGGTACAAGAAGTTGACGGCACCCGAGGAAATCCTTGTGAAACTGGACGCTGAAGAATTCACGGTGGGCTTCCGTTGGCTACTTGCGGTGGATGAGGAGCCATGGACGCTCACGGACTACTGCTTCTCGTGGATGCGTTCGTTAGCACGACACGGAAGCGAAACCACGCTGAACCCTCTTAGAGTCGAGTACGTCCAGCAGCGTCCCAATGTCCGCCACGTCGAGCGTAGCCTCGGCTGCGAGGTCGTCGTTGGCGCACCACGCAATGTGGTTGTTTTTCGTGCCTCAGACGCAACGAAGCCATTCGTCACTCGGAATGCCGAGCTGCTCGACTTGCTTGCACCGCAATTTGAGGAGCAGTTGCGTCATTACAAAGAAGAGGACAGTTTTTTGGAGCTTGTGCGCCGCACGATCCAAGACAAACTGACAGGCCACCGTCCCTCGATCGACGCAATATCGAAAGCTCTAAACATGGGCCCTCGTACTTTACAACGGAGGCTTCAGGACTCTGGATCCAGCTTTCAACGCGTCTTGGATGAAGCGCGTCATCAGATGGCGCGGTACTACCTCAGCAACTCAGCACTGGAACTGAACGAAGCGGCTTACCTTCTGGGATTTGAAGATCCGAACTCCTTCGGACGTGCGTTCCGAAACTGGGAAGGCATGCCGCCCAGCGACTGGCGGGAAACGCATCGACCAACAAAAGTAATGTGATCGGCCCCCCAATGCTGCTGCATGAACCTAAGTACCGACAAACCCATCTCGGCAGTTAACTCCACAAGCGGCAGCCGACCCAACGCCCTCCAAAACAAAAGTGCCGATTAATTCCCCTCAACCTGCTAGCCTAGAAATAAGCAGTCAAAATCAAGCCCACCACCCCAGCCGCCCCCAAAGGGCGGCTAAGTCTTTTGCTGAGAGGACTTTGCGTGTAACTCCTTTCGCCAAGAGGACTTTAGCCGGACACCCCCGGCCTAAGTCCTTTCCCGAGAGGACTTTAGCCCAAAAGTCCGGGGGGGGGTGGGGGTAGGAGCCGTTCATGCCGTTCATCGAGTGCCGTCACATCTTCACCGCAGGCCACAAGTGCGAGTCCCCCACCCTGCGCGGAGAACACTACTGCTACTACCACCTCCGCCTGCACAAGACGCCCGCAGCCGGCACCACCGCCCCGCGCCCCCTCCTCACCCCCGCTCACCTCGAAGACGCCGACAGCGTCCAGCTCGCTCTCTCGGAAGTCATCACCGGCATCGCTTCCGGCTCGCTCGATCCCCGCCGCGCTGGCCTGCTCCTCTATGGACTCCAGGTCGCCGCCGCCAACGTCCGCCACACCCGCCCAGGAAGCGGACTCAGCTCCGTCCAGAAGATCACCTTCGCCGAAGACGGCACCCCTCTCGGCCCCGCCATCGCCTCCGATACCCTCGACGGAGACGACGAGAGCTCCTGCGACGATTGTCATCGAAGATTGCGACGATGATTGCGACTGCGATTGCCACGCCGAAGAGCCCGAAGACGCCCTCGACTTGGCCCGGGAAGGCGCTCGCATGCTCAGTCGCGGGTAGATTTCGGAAAGGATTCTGTCGGGACGCTGGAAGAAAACAACGTAGGCCGGTTTACTTCCAGCTCACCGCAAGCTGCCAGCGCAGGTGCCGCTGCGCGGTCTTGCGCAGGACTCTTTCGAACTCCTCGGTTTCCTTCACCACGGAGACGGTTTCGCTGCCCAGCGCCATCGGGTGCTCGCGTAGAAAGTCCAGCAGCGTGCATACCGTAATGAGCCCGTCTTCCGGAGAAAACCACTGCGGCGGCGGCAGCGTCTTGGCCCACTCCGGATCCCCGGCGCCCTCTTCCAGCAGCAGCGCCATCGAGTTCTCATCCGCGGAAAAAAACTCCAGCATCGGCTTCACGCCAAGCTTCTGGGCCAGCTTTTCGAGCGCATCTTCGTGGCGCGCCAGCGCGCGTCCGTTCACGAAAATGTCGAATCCGGGATCTTCGCCCTCGACCACGATGTACATCGACGCGCTCATCGAGTGCAGTGTACCCCAGCCCTGCGCGGCTTTCGCACGCTTTCAGCCTTCCGAAATGCCCTCGGTAACCCGGAGCGTCAATGCCCTTTCCGGCTCCGTACGCAGCAGCAGAACCAGCGCCAGCACCACGCCCGCCGCGCCGGCCGCAATCGTTCCACCCGGCCGCTGCCGCAGCAGCATCGCACTCTCGCCCACCGCCACCAGCACCGCCGGCCACTGCACCGCACCCGCCGCCACGGCGCCCAGCCGCTGTACCAGCCACAGCAGCAGGCACACAGTGGCCGCACCGAGCAGGCACAGTAACACCAGCGCACGCACTGCCCCGGCATCGGCGTGTACCGCCGCGCTCCCCGGTGCGCAACCGGCTGAGCGCAGTCAGCAGCAATCCCGCCCCGGCCATTTGCAGGCAGACGCTCGCCGCCACCGGCGCGTGCCGGAGGTAACGCGCGGCTACGGCCAGTCCTCCGGCCATGGACAATGCCTGGAGCAGCAGCAGCCCGGTGCCCCGCCACGCCCCACCCGCGAGAGCGGGTACCTGGCCCAGCACAAACGCCACACTGCCCAGCCCGAGCAGGCATGGCAGCAACACCGTAGCCGCCTCCCCGGTGAGCAGGGCCGCCAGTAATGGCACCAGCGCCAGCATGACTGCGGACCCACTTCCACTTCCCGCGACGGGCAACGCACTCAGCGCTCCCGGCACCCCAACCAGCAGCACCCCCGCGACCGCACTCGCCCCCACCCACCCGCGTACTCCCGGCCGGCCAAGCGCCCGCCACAGAAACGGCAGCAGCACTACTGCGGCGCCGACAGCCTCGAAGGCCGGGATTTCCACCCGGGGCACCCCCTGCAGCGCCGGAGCCAACATCCACTCCGACCCCCAAAGCAGGGCTAATAGTGCGAATACTGGCAGAGCCCGCCTGCGCACAGATGTTCTCTCCTCATTCACCGTGGGTCCCAGACACAAAAAGGGCCGCGCCATCAGCGCAGCCCTTCCCGTTTTCGTTGTGCTCGCAACTACCGCCGCGGCCCGCTGCCGGCGCCCGGTCCACGCCCACGTCCGCGCCGCCGCCGCCGCCGTGGATCGCCGCCCGGCGCACCCGCGCCTGCAGTCTGCCCGGCTGGTGCTGCATCATCCGCGCGGTTGAAGTTCGGCTCGTCCTCGCCGCCTTCTTCGAGGTCGCCTTCGTCGTCGAACTCCTCACCACCCTCGATCATGATGGTGCTGGCATTCGAGGAAGGCTGCCGCTCTGCCGCGGCCGGTCGTTCCGTCCGCTCCGGACGCGGCGCACGCTCCGTGCGTTCGCTCCGTTGCGGCCGGTCCTGGCCATCGCCGCCTGCGGAGGCTGCGACGTCGCCCACCTGGCCCGGCTCGGGCAGGCCAAGCTTCTGCCGCTGTTCCTTGAGCAGCGCCTTGCGCGACAGCTTGATGCGGTTGCCCTCGATGCCGAGCACCTTCACCATCACCTGGTCGCCTTCGTGCAGTTCGTCCTTGACGTCCTTCACGCGATGCTCTGCGATTTCGCTGATGTGCAACAGACCGTCGGTTCCGGGGAAGATTTCGACGAAGGCGCCGAACTCCGCCAGCCGCACCACCTTGCCCAGGTACGTCTTGCCTACCTCGGGCACGGCGGTCAGGTCGTTGATCATGGCCATCGCCTTGCTCAGACCTTCCTGGTCGTTGGAGGCCACATTCACGCGCCCCGTATCGTCCACGTCGATCTTTACGCCAGTGGCTTCGATGATGCCGCGGATGGTCTTACCGCCCGGTCCGATCAGGTCGCGGATCTTGTCCGTCGGGATCTGGATGGAGTGGATTTGCGGTGCAAACTTCGACCGCTCCTGGCGCGCGCCCTCAAGCACGGCGTCCATCTTGTCCAGCAGGAAGAGCCGTCCGCGCCGCGCCTGCTCGAGCGCCTCGCGCATGATCTGCCCGGTGATGCCGCTGATCTTGATGTCCATCTGCAGCGCGGTAATGCCCTTGCGCGTGCCGGCCACCTTGAAGTCCATGTCGCCGTAGTGATCTTCCGCGCCTGCGATGTCGGTGAGAATCGCGTAGTTCTCGCCTTCCTTCACCAATCCCATCGCCACGCCGGCCACGGAGCCTTTGAGCGATACACCGGCATCCATCAGCGCCAGGCTGGCGCCGCATACGGAGGCCATCGACGACGAGCCGTTCGATTCCAGAATGTCGGAGACGATGCGGAAGGTGTACGGGGACTCGTCCACGCTGGGCAGGACGGCGGAAATCGCCCGCTCTGCAAGCGCACCGTGTCCGATCTCGCGCCGGCCTACGCCGGTCATGCGGCCCACTTCGCCCACCGAGAACGGCGGGAAGTTGTAGTGCAGCATGAAGCGTTTCTTCTGCTCACCCTCGAACGTTTCCAGCCGTTGCTGGTCATCTGTGGTGCCCAGCGTTGCGGTTACCAGCGCTTGCGTTTCGCCGCGCGTAAACAGCGCCGACCCGTGCGTGCGGGGCAACACGCCGACTTCAATCGTGATCTGCCGGATCTCGTCAAAGCCGCGCCGGTCCGGACGGATCCGCTCCTTGGTCACCTGCTCGCGGAAGATATTCTCGCGCACGAGTTCGTAGTACTTCGCCAGCTTCTTCTTGGCTTCGGGATCGTCGGCCGGCAGGTCTTTCTGCAACTCGGTCTTGATCTCCTTCACCAGCGCGGAACTCTCGGACTTGCCATGCTTCTGCGTGTCGAGCGCGTCCTTGAGGCGATCGCCGACCTTCGATTGCAACTGGTCGTAGTAGGCCTGATCGAACTCCGGCGCGGTCACCTGGCGCTTCGGCTTGCCGGCTTTTGCCACCAGTTCGTCAATGGCCGCGACAATCTTCTTGATCTCGCCGTGCCCGAACTCGATCGCATCGGCCACCAGATCTTCGGAGACCTCCTGCGAGCCGCTCTCCACCATCACGATGCCTTCTTTGGTGCCCACCACAGTGATGTTGATCGAGCTATCGCGCCGCTCTGTATAGGAGGGATTGATAACGAATTCCCCGTTCACCTGGCCCACGCGCACCGCGCCCACCGGGCCGTTGAAGGGAATATCGGAGAGCGCCAGCGCCGCGGAAGCCGCGTTGATGCCTACCACGTCCGGATCATTCTCCTTGTCGGCAGAGAAGACCAGCGCGATCACCTGCGTCTCATTGCGGAAGTTTTCCGGAAAGAGCGGCCGAACGGGGCGGTCGATCTGGCGACTGGTCAGGACTTCGCGCTCGCTCGGACGGCCTTCGCGCTTGATGAATCCGCCGGGGATGCGGCCGCCGGCATAGGCGTACTCGCGGTAGTCCACGGTCAGGGGGAAGAAGTCGATTCCTTCCTTGGGCTCGGGTGAGGCGACCGCGGTCGCGAGCACTACGTTATCGCCTTGGGTCACCAGTGCGGCGCCTGAAGCCTGTTTGGCCATGCGGCCGGTTTCAAAAGTCAGTTGCTTGCCACCAGCAAGCGTGACGGTTACGTCTTGTTTCATAGATTCCTCATGTTCTGCATGCGTCTGCATTGCGTCTGCGAGCGAACTCGCTCTGCGCGAAAAGGCAAAGAGAACGACGGAGCGCCGGGACACACACCGTGGTGTGCCACTGCAGGATGGGGTCTGCCGCTTCGACGCGGGTCGAAGCGCATCCCATTGCGGCAGCCATCCGGCACCGGAACGGCTCGCTCGCCGCGCTGTGCCCCAAAGCACGCGCACCGCCTCTGCATGGACGAGCGCTGGGGCTCGCCGCAGACACGGTGCTGCGCTTCGTCAGGTTCGCGGCGAAGCCGGTCGAAACTCTCTGCGTGGAAGAAGGGGGCAAGGGTGCGCCGCTTACTTGCGGATGCCCAGTTTCCCGATGACGTCCCGGTACCGCTCAGAGTCGTTCGTCTTCAGGTAGTCCAATAACCGGCGGCGCTTGCTTACCAGCATCAGAAGCCCACGCCGGGAGGCATGGTCCTTCTTGTGCGTCTTGAAGTGCTCCGTCAACTCGCCGATGCGTTCGCTCAGAATGGCGATCTGCACCTCGGGGCTCCCCGTATCCGATTCATGGGTACGGAAGCGCGTAATGATGTCCGATTTCTTTGCTGTTGCCAACACGGCAGCGCTTACCTCTCTACTCTCTAACAGTCCAGTCCACTTCCTAAGTGTCTGGCAAAAGAATAACATGCCGGGCTTGGCGATTGAAAGAACACGAGACTTCCCGGCCTATGGTGGCGGGAGTCATCGGACTGCGGCGGTGACTTTTTCGAACGCGATTCGCCGTTGCAGCCGTGCTCCATGCAAACCACGAGGTCATTGGTGTGGTGCCATTCCGAGCGTAGCCGAGGGATCTGTTCCTGCTCCCTGCAGCGTGCCCCTGAACAAATAAAGCCGGTTGCCCCATCCTGCGCACTGCACATTCGCGGCCAAGCAGCGAACTCCAGCGCGCAGGGTGGACCACAACTTCCGTGTGAGCTCCAACCCATCACTTCGGCTGAAAAATCGCAATCGTGCAGCCGGTGGGATCGGTCATGATCGTGAAGGATCCCACATCGGGAATCGGATGCGGGCCCATCAGGATCGTCGCCCCCAGCGAGCGCGCCTTTTCCGTGGATGCCTGTATGTCCTCCACCCCGACATACGACAACCAGCCATGATTCCCGCCCGGCATGGACATCATCCCGCCGCCCGGTCCGTTGTCTGGTTTGAAGGTGCTGTAGATGCCGCCGGGACCCATGTCCATGTCCCGAAACTGCCAGCCAAAGAGGTCGCCGTAAAACGCCTTCGCCTTGGCCAGGTCCGGTGTATTGAGTTCAAGGTGAACAAACGGATTTCCCATGTGATGCCTCCGTCGCGCTGGGCTCGACCCGCGCTGCGCCTCCATCCTACCCTCCGATCCCATCCCGAGAGCACCAAAATTTAACGCGGCGGCACGGCGCTATTTTGAGGCACTCGCGCCCAAATGCCAGCGATCACTCGCCTGCCTTGCCCAAACAGCCCTCAACCTGTTATTTCAGCAGGTGTGGCCGTCTCTCATTCCCGCAAAGGTGCGCGTTCCGAAGCCATGAATGTTCTCGTTATTGACGTGGGCGGTACACATATCAAGCTGCTGGCCACGGGTCAGCGGGCCCCGGTCAAGATTCCCTCCGGCCCGACGATGAACCCGGAGACCATGGTGGCCGCGGTGCTCAAAGCCACCAGCGGCTGGAACTACGAGCGTATCTCTATCGGCTATCCCGCGCCGGTCGTGCACAACAAACCGATCGCCGAGCCGCACAACCTCGGCCCCGGCTGGGTGGGCTTCCCTTTTCAGACGGCGCTGGGCAAGCCCGTCCGCATGATCAACGATGCGGCAATGCAGGCGCTTGGCAGCTATCGCGGCGGACGCATGCTGTTCCTCGGTCTCGGCACCGGCCTCGGGAGTGCCCTGGTGATTGAAGGAATTGTGCAGCCGCTGGAGCTCGCTCACCTGCCCTACCGCAAGGGACGGACGTACGAGGATTATGTGGGGCTTCGCGGCCTGCAACGGCTGGGTAAGAAGCGTTGGCGCGCGCGTTGTTTCAAGGTCATCTCCACCCTCAGCGCCGGGCTCATGGTGGATTACGTGGTGGTGGGCGGCGGCAACGCCAAGATCCTCAAAGTACTGCCCAAAGGTGTCGAGCTCGGCGCGAACGACAATGCTTTCCTGGGCGGCTTCAAGCTATGGGAAGAGCCGCAGGGAGGGCATTTCGAGGAATTCTCCTCAGGCGGCGTGCCGCTGCAGACCCAACTCACCTGATTCCAAGGGGAGGCGCAGCCCTGCGCTTTCCCTTCCAGCCCGCCCCTCCTCGCGCCACCTCCGGCCCCCTCTGGCCAGCTTTCGAATTTCCAGCGCGCCGTTCTGGATCGCTGTACTATTCGCTACGGCTGGCTGCCTGGCGGTCGCTTCTCCCGGTTGCCGGTCGTGTGGTTGAACCAGCAAGGAGACGCATGTACGCACTTATTGCTCTGGGCATTGTCATTCTGTTTGTATTGATCGTCGTGGCCGGCTCGGTCTTCACCGTCAGCTCCGGAAGCGTTGCCGTCGTGCAGCGCTTTGGCCGCTTCAACCGCACCGGCGCGCGGGCCTCAACTTCAAGCTCCCCTTCATCGAAGACAAATTCGAGGTTTCCCTGATGGTGCAGCAGGTGGACTTGAAAATGGAGACCAAGACCAAGGACAACGTATGTATCACCGTCCCGGTGTCAGTACAGTACTCCATCATTCCCACGCGGGTCTTTGAAGCGGTCTACACGATGGCGAATCCGCGAGGACAAATGGATGCCATCGTCAACAACATCCTGCTCGGCCATATTCCCAGCATGGACTTCGACGAGGTTTATAGCAGCCAGCCGAAGATCGCCATGTGGGTGAAGGCCGAGCTCGACAAGGAAATGGGCCCGGTCGGCTACATGATCAATCGCGCGCTGGTGACGGACATTGTTCCCAGCCCGCAGGTGCGGCAGGCCATGGATAACATCAACATCGCGGCACGAAACCAGGTCTCCGCCAAAGCGCAGGGCGAAGCCGACCGCATCAAAATCGTCGCTGCCGCGCAGGCCCAGGCCGAGGCCAAGCAACTCCAGGGCCAGGGTATCGCCAACGAACGGATCGCGATTGCGAAGGGCTTTCAGGAAGCCATCGAGATGATCAAGCGCTCCGCTGACGTGCCCGGGGAAGAGGCGTACGCCATGCTGCTATTCACTAACTGGACGGACATGCTCTCGGCCGTGGGCACCTCGCCCAACAGCACGGTGGTGTTTGTACCCTCCGGCCCGGGCGGGCTATCGGATTTCCAGCAGCAGATGATGAACGTCAGCATCCTGAACAAGCAGATGACGGGCAACGGCGCAGCAGCACGCAAGCCCGACGGCGCCGCCTCGCGGAACTGGCCGCCCAGTACGGTCTGACCGCGGAGAGCGGCCCCGCTCACCTTGCATCGGAGCCGCGTTTGCCTGCGTAAACATAGGAAGTAACCGTTTGCATTCCTTCACGCCCGGATGAGACAGTGAATACGATTCCCGTTCCCTCCTATGAACAGACGCGCATTCCTTAAGACCACCGGTGTCGTTCTCGCGGCCACCGCGCTTCCTGATGTCACAACCCTGGCCGCCGAAAGCGGAGGCCAGGGTCGCACCGTTCTCCCCATGAACCGGAACTGGCGCTACCACCCCGCCAAGGTCCAAGGCGCCGAAGCGCCGGAGTTCGACGACTCCACCTTCGAGCGGGTGGTCATCCCGCACACCAACGTGCGCCTGCCCTGGCACAACTTCGACGACAAGGACTACGAGTTCGTCTCCACCTATCGCCGCCGCTTCAAGACGCCTCCCCAGGCGCGCGGCAATCGCGTGTTCGTGGACTTTGAAGGTGCCATGACCGCCTCGACGGTGTGGATCAATGGCACGCCGCTCGGCGAGTACAAGGGCGGCTTCACGCCGTTCTCCTTTGAGCTCACGCCTCACCTTCGCCCGGACGGCGACAACGTGCTGACGGTCCAGCTCGACTCCACCGAACGCGCCGACATCCCGCCCTTCGGCTACCAGATCGACTACCTCACGTTCGGCGGCATTTATCGCGAGGTCTCGCTGCGTGTGGTTCCCGCCACGCACATCGACAACATCTTTGCGCGCACGCGTGACGTGCTCACCGGCAGCCCTGCGCTCGACGTGGACTGCTTCCTCGCCGGCCAGTCGAATGCGCGCGGACCGCTTACCTTGCAGGTGGAATTGCGAGATGGCGATCATGTCGTGAGCAAAGCAACTTCGCCGGTTACGTTGAGCAGCGCTGCCGATCCCAACGCAGCCGACGACCCCAGCGAAAGCGCCCCGGTGCAGGCCAGCACCGAAACGCAGGCAGACCCCGCCAAGCACACTATCTCGCTCACTGGGCTAAGCGGCATCCAGCTCTGGGAATTGGAGCACCCGCACCTGTACACCGTGCACGTACAGCTCTTGCGCAATGGCCAGGTGGTGGATGAAGACACGCGCCGCATCGGCTTCCGCGAGGCCACCTTTACCGACCACGGCTTCTCGCTGAACGGCAAAATCGTTAAGCTGCGCGGACTCGATCGCCACCAGACCTTTCCCTTCGTCGGCCAGGCGATGCCCGCGCGCGTGCAGCGGCAGGATGCGAAGATCCTGCGCAAGAACCTCCACTGTAATATCGTGCGCACCTCGCATTACCCGCAGTCGCGTCATTTCCTCGATGCATGCGATGACATGGGCCTGCTGGTGCTCGAAGAGATTCCCGGATGGCAGCACATCGGCCCTGAGCCATGGAAGCAGATCTCCATCGACAATGTCGGCCGCATGATCCGCCGCGACTGGAACCATCCCTCAATCATTCTCTGGGGCGTGCGCATCAATGAATCGCCAGACGACCACAGTTTCTACGCCCGCACCAACGCGCTCGCCCACGCACTGGACCCCACGCGCCAGACCGGCGGTATCCGCAACTTCGCCAGCTCTGAATTGCTGGAGGACGTGTTCACTATCAACGATTTTGGATTTCCGTTGCGGCCGCCGAACCACCCGCGCTATCTCAACACCGAGTTCGTCGGCCACACCTTTCCGACCAAGACCACCGATGACGACGAGCGGCAGCGCGAACACACGCTGCGCCACGCCCGCATCCACAACCAGCTGGGCTCGAATCCGCAATACGCCGGCGGCATCGGCTGGTGTGCGTTCGACTACAACACGCACAGCGATTTCGGCTCCGGCGACCGCATCTGCTATCACGGCGTTACTGACATCTTTCGCGAGCCCAAGCCCGCTGCAGGCTTCTACAAATCGCAATTCGACCCTGCCGAGGAAGTCGTGCTCGAGCCCGCGTTCCACTGGGCGCGGGGCGATGAGTCGGTTGGCTTCTCGGAAGCGCTTGTCTGCTCCAACTGCGATCACATCAAGTGGTACGTACGCGAAAATAGCAATCCGGCAAACGAATGGAAGCTCATCGCGGAGACCGATCCCGACCGCGAGACCTTCCCGCACCTTCCCTATCCGCCGTTCCTTCTGGATTTGCGCAAGCTCGACCTTGAAAAGCTCCACGTGAACTGGGGCGACCTGCGGCTGGACGGCTATCTCAAGGGCCAGCAGGTGATTTCCAAATCGCTCTCCGGCCGCGGCGTCGATCAGAAGTTCGCCCTCGTTCCCGACGACACCACACTCGTTGCCGATGGCGCGGACACCACGCGTGTGGTGCTGCGGGTGACGGATGAGTTCGGCGCCATTCGCACCTACGCGAATGATTCCGTAGCGCTGACGCTGGAAGGGCCGGCCGACCTCATCGGCGACAACCCCTTCTCTGTGATCGGCGGTACCGGCGCCGTCTGGGTGCGTGCGAAGGAGGAGCCAGGCACGGTTCGCCTCACTGCCAGGCATCCCCGCCTGGGCGCACAAACCGTCGAGTTCACCTCGACCCCAGCGCCTCCGGAAGAGATCTAAGCGGCTGCCGTGCCCCAGGGAGACAAACCCCGCCTTTGGCAGACGGGGTTTGCGTTTGCCATCCGCCGCTGATCGTGCGACCGGGATGCGCGAGGATGCGCGACTCTACTTCGCGGCTCCGCGGATCAGGCTGGAGACCTGGTCGATCTCGCGTACCGCCGGATCCAAACGCTGCGTGACGGCAGGATGTTGCGGCGGAATCAGCGGGGTCTCCTCGCCTGAGATCACGGCGCGTACCAGCCAGTGCGCCGGCGCGCTACCGGCCAGAATCGCCAGAGCGAAGATGCGCGTGAGGAAGCGCGGTGCCCCGTGGTGCCAGAGTTGTTTCAGGCACACGACCTCGCCCGAAAGATCCGGGTGGAACGTCCGCTCATCCCACGTACGCTGCCCTTCCGGATGGTTGGGATACTCCTGGACCACCTGCGTAAAGCTGCGGTAGATGCGCCAGTTCAAGGGCTCTTCATACTGCGGCATTACCAGGATGGTGCTCTGTCGTCCGGAGCGAATCTCCTCCGCGAACTCCGAAAAGTCTGTCGCCTGGGTCACGTTCAACAATGCATTCGGTTCACAGGCGTGGCGGTCGCCGCCCGAGATCACGACCTGGTTCCACTCCGACGCAAGCTTCACAACTCTGCGGTTTTCACGATGGCCGCGCATCCCGTTCAGTTCAAAAGCGTGGAGGCTCGGGCTCGCGGCCTGCAAAAACCGCTTCAACTCGTGATCGAAGATCTCCGGAGCAATCCCGTTGAAATTCCAGACCGGATGATTGAACACCAGCAGCACGGCAGGAATACGGCAAAGGTCGGCGAGGATGCCGACAAGTTCCCGCTCGTCTCCGCGCGCGCTGCTTTCGCGGAAGAGCGTCATCATCTCTTCCGCCATGCGCGCGGGAAGGTTATGGACACCGATGTGAAACACAGCCTGCCCAAACGGAACCGTCCACTCCACCGAGATGGGCAGATCGCGCTGTCCGGGAAGCATGCGCAGCAGGCTTGCGGCCTCAATGTTGTTGTGATCGGAAAGAGAAACCATGGGCCGGAGACCGAGAGCGGCAATCTGCTCGTGCTCCAGCTCGAACGCCAGGCGACCGGGAAGAGGCGGGGTCCAGTAGGCCTGGTTGAAGTCCAGCGTTATGCCACAGCCACGCTTACAACGTGCGCTCTGGTGAGCAATCCACGCGCGGAGGCTGCGATGCTGCGCAAGAAATCTTCCCAGAAATCCCAGGTTTTCAAGAGAATGCCTGGTATGCCCATGGAGCGACACCCCACTTTGAAAGCACGACTGCACATCCTTGTTCCTGGCCAAAAACAACACACGATTCTGCACCCGTCCTCCAGAGCCCGATCCTGATTACAAGTTTCAGCGAAAAACGAACCGCGTGTGTATCCGAAACAACCTTGGCTATCCCGACTTTGCCCGCCCGCAGATTGCAACGATTTCGGCCGGCCGATGGCTGCAGGGTCAACATGCTGCTTCCGATCGCGAGTGCGTCCTGACAGAACGCCGCACTCTCGCGTATCTTGGTCACAGTCGGCATTATAGGAGAGACTCCAGTCCATCTTCACAGCCGCAGATCAGCGCAACTCGGAAAGGCATATTTCTAGCATGTTGCATCGGAACGGCGCAATGCACTTATTGCTGGGGGCCCTGCTTTTCTTTGCGCCACGTTGTGGAGTTTCCGGCCTGGGCCAGACGGCCGCGCCAGCAGGAGCGCCTTTGCTTTCCGGAGATCAAGTGGTGGCAAACCTCGTCCGCGCCAACGCTGAGCGCGCGAAAGAGCTGCGGCAATACACCTCAATGCGCCATTACTCCGTGGCGTATCGCGGCTTTCCCAAAGACGTGGCCGCCACGATGGACGTGCAGGCGACGTTCGATGCGCCGTCCACCAAGACCTTCCGCATTGTGTCACAAAGCGGCTCCAAACTCCTCATCGGCCGCGTTCTAAAAAAGCTGCTGGAGACGGAAGAGGAAGCCGCGAAAAATCCCGAGCAATCCGCCCTCACGCCGGCGAACTACACGTTTCAGTTACTGGGCACCGAAGAAGCGGGCGCCGAACGGCTTTACGTTCTGCACGTCGAACCCCGGATGGAAAGCAAATACCTGTATCGCGGCAAGATCTGGGTAGATGCGCACGATTTCGCCGTCACCCGGATTGTCGCCGAGCCCGCCAAAGATCCTTCTTTCTGGATCAAGCAGACCGACATCCATCACATTTACGAAAAGGTGGGCCGGTTCTGGCTGCCGGAACGCAACCAGAGCGAGACGCATGTACGCGGCGGGGGCACGGCGACCCTAACCATTGAATACAGCAATTACCACGTCAACGGTTCGGAATAGTGACCATTGCAGTCGCATGAAAAGCCACGCTGCGGGCTGGCAATCGGGGCTTTTTGCGTCTGGAACTCAGTGCACCGCGATCTCGGCACTGCCGGCGCCCGGCTTGTTCTTGTCCAGCAGGAAGGTCGCCAGGACCATGATGGCCGACGCTGCCGAAAGAACGAAGTACACATCCACGTAGGCCAGGGCCTGCGTCTGTCGCTGGAGTTGCTCGTAAATTTGCGTCTGCGCGCCCATGGCGGCATTCGCCGGCCCCAGCTTGCCCGCGAGTGCCCCGGCGTAAGCCCCGAAGCGCTCCTGGAAGTTCATGCCCGCGGGCGTCAGGTGGTACATCAGAGACGTCTGATGATACTGGGCGCTTTCTGTCACGAACGCGTTGGTGAGCGAAATCAGAATCGAGCCGCCGATATTGCGGGCGAAGTTGATCAGACCCGCGACCTGGTTGTTCTTCTCCTGCGGCATGCCGAAGTAAGCCGCCGTCGTCACGGAGATGAATACAAACGGGATGGCAAAAATCTGCACAATACGCAGCCAGGAGGCAAAGCCGAAGCTGAGCCCCAGGTTCGTTCGCCGCGCTGAGTAATAGAACGCCAGCGTGAACATGCAGAAGCCGAAGATGATGATGTTACGCGCAGGAAAGCGCGACACGGCCTGGCCCGCCAGCGGCATGATGAACAACAGCACCAGGCCGCCGCCGGAGAGCGATAAGCCGGCGATAGTCGCGGTATAGCCGAGGTCCTGCTGCAGGAACTGCGGCTGTAATACAGTCGATGCGTTGAGGATGCCTCCGGTGAGGAGCATCAGCATGGAACACACGGCGAAGTTCTTGTACTTGTAGAGCCGCAGTTCCATCAGCGGCTTCTTGGCGCCGCTCCACTCCCACCAGATCAGCCCGATAAATGAGATCGCAAATGCCAGAGCAAAGAAGACAATGAACGGCGAGCCGAACCAGTCCTTTTCTTCTCCTTTGTCCAGGAAAACCTCGAGCGTCCCCATCGAGATGGTAAGCAGGCTGAGTCCGATGTAATCGATGCGCTTGAAGTTCGCCAGGTCCGGCTTGATGTACGGCGGGTCCTCGACTAATCGCTGCACCAGCACCAGCGCGAGAATACCGACCGGCACGTTGATGTAGAAGATCCAGTGCCAACTGTAGTTATCGGTGATCCAACCGCCCAGCGTCGGCCCAATCGAAGGAGCGAGCACCGCGACGATGCCATAAAGCGAGAAGGCCAGGCCGCGTTTTGAGGGCTCGAAGGAGTCCGCCATGATGGCCTGCGCCATGGGCTGCAATCCGCCGCCCCCAGCGCCCTGCAGCACGCGGCACACCAGAAGAAAGCCCAGTGAAGGCGCCAGCCCGCATAGAAACGAACTGATTGTGAAAATGGTGATGCAGAGCATGAAGAAATTTTTGCGGCCGATCACGCTTGAAGCCCACCCGCCCACCGGCAGCACGATCGCGTTGGCTACCAGGTAGGTCGTTAGCACCCACGTGCTTTGGTCGCGGCTGGCCGCAAGCCCGCCGGCGATGTACGGAAGCGCCACGTTGGCAATGGAGGTGTCCAGCACTTCCATGAACGCGGCCAGCGCTACTGTGGCAGCGATGATCCATGGATTCGTCTTGGGCTTCCACTGCGTATAGGTGATTTCTGCCATTTCGTGTCCTGCTTCCGTACCAGGCACATGCTCTTGCTTGCGCGCATGCCGGGGCGGAAGCGCGACTGGCTACGGAGGGGATTGGAATCAGTCGAATAGATGCGCGGGGGCGCGGCGCGGACTCGGAAAGGCTGGCGAGTCGAGGAATGGACGCATCTTGTCGCTCGCTCGAATTCAAGTTGCTTCATCCGCCATGACCGGCAGGTGCGCTCGGCGATTTACTCCGCGAGGTGTTCTTTCAGGAATGCGAGTGAACGTTCCCGGGCCACCCGGGCGGCTTCGGGCGCGAAGTCTTTCCGCATATCGCAATTGAACCCATGGCCCGCTTCATAACGGAAAATCTGCACTTCCGGGTGTGCCGCCGCGATACGGTCCACATCCTGCTTCGGAATGTGCGCGTCGTGATTTCCGAAATGAAGCATCACCGGGGTCAACAAGCGCTCTCCGGCTGCAGAGGCAATGCGTCCGCCGTAGTAGCCCACTGCCGCATCCACACCGGGACGCGCTGCCATCAGCCACGCTACGGTGCCGCCGAAACAGAACCCGATAACGCCGGCCTTCTTGCCCGGCAGCGCCTTCTTCAGCCAGGCCACCGCGGCCTCCGTATCTGCAAGGGCCTTTGCTATATCCAGTCGCGGCGCGAACGACATCGCTTTCTTCCGGTCCTCGCTCTCATAGCCCAGGTTCACCCCGCGTTCGTAGCGGTCGAACAGCGCGGGCGCAATCGAGAGGAATCTATCGCGTGCGTACCCGTCCACAACGCGGCGGATGTGAGCGTTTACGCCGAAGATTTCCTGGACGACCACCAGGCCGCCGATCGGCTCTCCCTCCGGACGACCGACGTATGCGTCCAGCAGGTGTCCGTCTTCGGCTCGCAACTCGACTGTTTCTTTATTGCTCATGCTCGTTCCTCCAATGTACGAGCCTACGCGCTCAGGTGAATCGCCCGCATTCCATCAGCATCGTATCCATCAACGCGTACGCAGGCATGCGCTTATGCAATCCTTCGCTGCATCGTCTCCTGGTGTATGCCAACGAGCGCGCAGTACGGGACTTGCCTGCTAATTTCCTGCGCCGCGGAAGCGTGCAAGCGAAGTTGGCCACGTTCGTGATCAGGCATCGCACCCGATACCCCTCGCGGCTGCGCGATCGATGCAGGATAGAGCGGAGAGCGATCTGGAACTAGTGCGAGGTTTGCAGCGTGCCAGTCCAGAGCAGAAACCGCAGAAGCTGGGACCGTTCCCGCCACACAAACGCTAGAAACGTGACAAAGCCGATGCTTTCCGCCTTGAGACCGGAGTAGGTCTCCATACGCCACTTCAGATAAGGGCTCCGCCACGGAGTGAGGCGATATCCGCGGGTTGCATTCCATAAAAACCGTATCGCCGACAGCATAGATCCTCTGCCGAGGAGTATAGCGGACGGGCCATTACGGGGCGGCGTGCCGGCTCACGAAAGCACGTTGAAAAGCGTGCCCTGCTTATCGATGGCGGCGATCACAGCTTCGAGCGCTGTCCGTTGCGACTCGAGAGTGGAGAGGCTGGTCGCGACGCTCGGAATATCTGCCTGCATCAGGTTAGTTTGTGTCGCGGTGAGCTGGGTCTTCTCCGTCTGGGCGTAACTTTCCAAGGACGCAATCCGCTGCATGGAGCTGTCGAGCATCGCCCGCTGCGTGCTCACATGCGAAAGCACGGCCGAGATCTGGCTCGTGGCTGCCTGGGCACTCGCAAGGTCACCGGAACTGAAGTCTGCGATCAGATTATTGAGCGTGTTGAGAACATCCGCCCCAGCGGCCGTGAAGACCTGCCCTCCGGGCAGGCCTGTCTGGACCCGCTGACCATCCGGCGTTTTTAGGCTTGCTGCCATTCCGTCCCCATTGTAGCTCGCAACCGAGGTGTCGAGCTTGTGTCCAAGCTGAACGGTACCGTATCGCTCTGGCTGCCTGCGAACAGATAACGGCCCATGTAACTCGTGTTCGCCATCGAGAGCACTTCATCACGGATACCGGCTAAGTTGCTGGGCAACGCTGCTCATGTTTGCTCTATTGGCGGTGCCCGAACTGCCCGCGGTTGCTATCGAAATGGCCTGCGTGAGCTGTGTCACCACGGATCCCAGCGCCGTGTCCGCCACCTGCATCATTCCTTGTGTTGAAGATGCGCTTTGGATGAAGGCATCCTCCTGGGCCAGCTTTGCCGAAAGCAGAACGTTCTGGCCCGCTGCGGCAGGGTCCTCGGAGAGAGCACTCAACCGAACGCCGCTTGAGATCTGACCTGCAAGCCGTTCCTCCACAGCCGAGGTTCCGTCCAGTGCACCGACCAGCCCGGATACATAATTCGGATCAACACGCATGGCAAGCACCTCCATCGTTATGTAACCGTAGTTGCGGTTCCGAGGTTAATCGCTGCGGCGAGCACGGTATTCAGGATGCTGAAGACTTTTGCCGCCGCCTGATAGGCCTGTTCGAAGCTCTGCAGAGCTGCAGCCTGATCATTCAGGTTCACCGAAGAGAGCGCGCTCTGCTGGCTCGTGAGCTGGGTCAGAGATGCCTGCTGTGCAGTACCATCCGTCTCCACCTCGCTCACCAAACCCCCGAGCTGCGTGACGAAGGAGGCATAGAATCCAACCGGTGTCGCTCCGGATGCCAGGTTGGCCGATGCCAGATCTGCCATCATCCCGGCATTGCTGCCATCCCCGGCGCCCTGGCCGGCGGCCGCGGCGGCAATCCCTGCTGGGTCGGTGAGGTCCACCGACATTTGTCCGGCCGCGCCCGCCAGGGTAGATGGAAGCTGAAAAATGTCGCCGCCCGGCACTCCATTGGCATCCGATCCGGCACGATTCGCGCTATTTACGGCAGTGCCCACGCTGAAAGCGAGGGTGTCCAGTTGCTGCAGTGCCTGCGGGATGTCGCTGTCGCGGGCCGTCAGCAGGCCGCCAATCTGACCACCTCCGGAAGCGAGCCCCGTGGTCAGATCCTGTCCGTTAACGAAAAAGCGGGTCGTGCCGCCCACCTGCGCGACCGAGATTGGATTGGTCGTATCGCCTGCCACCAGCACCGCACCGTCACTTGTCGTAATTGTCAGCCCGTTGGCTTCGGTTTGGATCTGGTGAATACCAACAAGATTGGCGAGATTGGTGAGATCGAGCTGCCGCTGGTCTTCAAGCGCGCCCGCGTCCCCGGCTGGACTGCTCGCCGCGATGCGGCTGTTCAGTGCGGCGATATTCCGCGCCAGGCTGTTCACCTGATCCGGAATCGAAGCAGCACTCTGATCGATTGAGGCGCGTTGCGAGGTCAGCGCATTCGAAGCGTGACGGAACGCGCCCGAAAGCGCCTGTGCCGCGCTCAACACGCTCTCTCGCGAGCTTGGGTCTGTGGGATTGGCAGCAAGCGTGGATAGCTGGTTGAAGAAGTTTGTGATCGCTTGTCCGATATCTCCCGTGTTGGCACTTGAATCTGAGGCGGTAAGGGCGGTATCGAAATTGGACGCAAGGTCCTGCAGGGCGGAGAGGCGCGCTGTAGTAGCGGCGCTTTGCTGGCTCTGCTGATTGATGCGTTCGTTGAGCACGCGGTCCCGCTGGGAGAAAGCGCCGGCGAGTGCGACCCCGGCGGCTGTCGCAGTGCCCTGGCCGAGCGAGACGACGTCGGCCGGTTCCAACTCCGGTCGCCGGGTTACATAGCCCGGGGTACCTGCATTGGCCGTATTGCCGGCGATGACGTCGATCGCGCCCTGGTTCGCATCAAGCGCGCTCGTCACGATGCTCCATGCCGTGTTCAGCGTAGCCATTGCTTACCTTCTTCCGTCTCGAAGGGAGCGCACGTCAAATCCGCACACATCGGCTGCAAACGCCGCAGCAGATCCAGGTTTGAGCGGGTGTGCGCGAGCAGTTTTCTCAGTTTCATGTGCTTGCGTGTGAGCCGTGCAAGCGAATCATCCGCGATCGGGGCTTGCGGCTGGCCAAGCGTGCCGGCTTCCAACTCGTACAGGACCGCCTCGATCGCCTCCGGCGCGGCACACTCAAGAGAGCTGCGCACCCGATCCAAGAGCGCCGTAACTTCGTCCGCGAAGACCTCGGCAGGTTTCGAAAGTTCCACTTTCATCTCGCTCCCTGGGCAAAGACTCTATTTCTCGCCACGCATCATATTTTGGAGGATCGACTCAGCGACAGCCGAAGCAGGAACCTCATAGGTGCCATTCACCAGCGCATTCTGCACCTCAGACACCTTCTCCTGCCGAACGTCCGTCAGACGCATCGCCTCGCCGGCTAGCTGGGCTGCCTGGCTGACCGTAGCCGAATCCGGTCGCAGACTCGCCGCACCGGAGGATGATGCCTCCGAATGCTCCGTTACGCCGGCGACCTTCTCCGAAGCTGCCGAGGCGCTCACGCCGGCAACGTAGGCGGAACGGTTCTCAATATTCATGCGAATCTCCTCCGATTCTTTATCGGCAGAAATTGCAGAAACTTAAGAATCACGCCTGTGCTCGCGAGATTTGCCGCTCCCGCACTTTCACGCTGGGTCGCGCGAGAGCTTCCCGATCAACTGCTTCGCAATCCCGAGCCCGCCGTGCGCAGAGATGCCCTGGGCCAAGGCCTCGGTGCCAAATCCGGAGATCGCGTCCACCCCATTTTCGTCCTGCTCTGAACCATCTTCGGAGAAGGGGCCGCCCTGACTTTGCAGCGGCTTGAGCAGTTCCTGCATCAGGCTGGCCTCGAACTGGTGAGCCGCCGCTACGAGCCGGGGGCTGGCCTGCTCTGAGGACGGTCGCACGGTTCCTGAACCCGGAATACTAGGCGCGATATGCATCAGAGAACCTCCAGTTCTGCTTCCAGTGCCCCAGCTTCCTTCATGGCCTGCAGTATTGAGGTCACGTCGTGCGAGTTGGCTCCAATCGCCTGGAGGCTTTGGACCAGATCGTCGACCGTTGCTCCCTGCTTGAGTTCAATCCGATTCACCGGCTTGTCCTGCGCCTGCAATGTGGTTTGCTTTACAACCTGCGTATTTCCGCTGCTAAAGGCTTCCGGCTGGGACACCTGGAACTCGCTCACCACGTTCACTACCAGCCCTCCATGCAGAATGGATACTGGCTGCAGGCGCACATCTCCTCCAATGACGATCGTTCCCGTTCGCTCATTCACTATGACTCTCGCGCGTGGGAAGGTCTCGACGCGCACGCTTTCCACCCGCGCCAGCAGTGATGGAACGTCCTCGCCGCGATTGATCTCCAGGTCAATACGCCGGCTGTCGATGGCGTGCGCAATCGGCCTCTTCAAGTCGGTATTGATTGCGGATGCGGCTGCTTCCGCAGTATGGAAGTCGGCATCGTTCAACAGGATGGAGAGGCTGGTCTGATGCGCCAGATCGACCGTCACGGCGCGTTCCACCATGGCACCTCCGGGGATACGCGCGGTGGTTGGATGATTCAATAGCTTGGCATTTCCATTCGCTGCCGCGGCATACCCGCCGAGCACCAGCGGGCCCTGGGATTCGGCGTAGATCCGCCCGTCAGGTGCATACAGCGGTGTCATGAGCAGGAGACCGCCCTCGAGACTCCGCGCATCGCCGGCTGACGACACCGTCACGTCGAGCTTTGTACCCGGCTCGGCAAACGGCGGGAGAGTCGCCGCCACGAAGACTGCCGCCATGTTTTGCACGCGCAGGTTTTGCGGTGTTGCGGATTGCACGTTGACGCCCATGCGCTGGAGCGTGGAGATGAGGGTCTGCACGGGGAAGACAGTTTGCGAGCTATCGCCAGTATTGTGCAACCCGACGACGATGCCGTAGCCGATGAGCTGATTGTCCCGGATACCCTCGATGGAAGAGATATCCTTTATGCGGGCCAGGTGCGAATTCACCGGCATTGCAAGTTGGGCTGCCTTGTTATCCGGTGCAGCGAAAGCTGCAATGGCTGCGCCCAGGAGCACGGTTCCCGTAGCAAGCCAGCTTCGCAGATTCGTGCGATGGTGATCGGTCCGCATCTTCCCCGCCTCTCCGAAGTTCATTAGAAAACCACAAGCTTTTCAATCCACCGGACAAGCGGATTCTGGCGATAGGTGTAGTCGTTGATGATGCCTTTCCCGACAACTTCAAGTTCAAGGTCAGAAATTGAAGTCGAGAGAACCTGGTTTAGCGGACTTACGTCTTCGGGCCGTACTAGCCCGCGCAACCGGATGGTTTGTGTTTGCTGATTGAAAGACACCTGCCGCTCTGCCTGCAGCACGAGAACTCCATTCGGCAGCACGTCCATGATTTCGCCGCCGACGACTGTGTTCAGATTTGAATCAGTAACGCTCTGTCCTTGTGCGTTCAGACCGCTCGAAGAGGCCTGATTGAGCAGAGCTTGAAGATTGTTGCCAGCAGACAACTTGCCGAACAGGGAAGCCACTTGCGAACTCGCGTTCGAGGCGCGCGAGTTCTTTACCGATCCGTCCGTGCTGGCCGACAAGCTTTCCGCCACCAGGATCGAGACCAGGTCGTGTGGATGCATCGCCTTCACATCCGTGGACAAGTGCGTAAACCGTCCGCTTTCCACCCAGAGCGAGCCAGGCGTTCGCGTCTCCGCGGCGCTGGCCTGGCGTACTCGATCGAGGTACTGCGCGAGCCCGAGGTCCTGCGATCCCAGCTTGCCGGCCGCCTCGGAAGCATGCGCCTTCGGCCTGGGAGCGCCGCCCGCATGCATCGTGAGAAGGCAGGTACAGAGCAGCAGCAATAGGTTGGACAGTTTCTGTTCCCAACTCACCGGACTCCACCCTTCTCGATCCATAGGGGCACCAGTGCGACAGATCCGGGCGACTGGACAGAGGCTCTCAATTGTGAACCGGACACAGGCACGCGAACGGCGATCACGTCCCCGATGCATCCTGACCCGAGCGCGACCGCTTCGAGGCTGACGACCACGCCTGGCTGTGTGCTCGATACTGTAAGGGCATCCCCCGCTCGCACTATGGGAGCTCCAGACCGGCAGGCTGATTGAGAGTTTTCGCGCGACAAGCGCCCGTTGTCCGGAATCGCGATGCTTGGTGCCGGCAGCGAGTCCGCTACAACCATACGCGGCGGAATCTCCGGATGCTTGCTATCTGCGATAACTGCCCAACTGGCATGCAAAACCGGATCGGAGATATAGCGCACCACCTGGTAGCGTCCAGCCGGTTGCGCCGCGGAGGAGGCCCAGCCGCCGTCTTCCGCGCCAGAGCGATAATGGGCCGAGGCGCATGCTACCGATGGCAGGCAGAACCACAACACAAAAACCAGAGTCCGCCGATAAGAGATCATGTCACTCCTAACGCGTCATGTTATTAACTTGCGAATACATGTCATCCGCGGCCTTGATGACCTTGGAATTGCTCTCGTAGGCGCGTTGCGCCAGCACCATCTGAACGAACTCGGTCACCACGTCCACGTTGGAATTCTCCAGATAACCCTGCTGCAGTTGACCCAGTCCTTCCGACCCGCCCGGGTTGCCCAGCACCGCATCTCCGGAAGAGAGCGTTGACCGAAACAGGTTGCCGCCGACGGCTTCCAGCCCACCGGGATTGGCAAACGTGGCCAGTTGTATCTGGCCGAGCTGCTGCGGATTCTGCTGCCCCGGAACCGTCGCGTTTACCACGCCATATTGTGTAATTGTCACCGCGGTAGCGTTCGCGGGAATGCTGATATTCGGCAGCACCGGATCGCCATCTGCTGTAACGATGGTGCCTTGATTGTTCAGGTGGAAGCTTCCCGCGCGCGTGTAGGCTGTGGTTCCGTCCGGGCGCTGCACCTGGAAAAAGCCGCCCCCCTCAATGGCGATGTCCATGGGATTGCTCGTCTGATTCAGGCCCCCCTGGGTCATGATGACCTCGGTTGCGGAGGAGCGGGTTCCGAGGCCAATCTGCAGGCCGGCAGAAACCGTCTGCTGACTTTGAGCAGCTCCGGGGGTCACCATGTTTTGGTAGATCATGTCCTGGAACTGGAGCCGTGTTTGTCGAAAGCCAGCCGTCGATGAGTTCGCCAGGTTGTTGGCGATGGTGTCGAGATTCATTTGTTGCGCGCTCATGCCGCTTGCAGCGGTGTACAGGGCTCGAATCATACGGATCCTTTCGTGGTGCAACGGTGTGCGGTTCGGAGCGGGCGATACGGTCCGAGCTGAGGCGGCATTAGACTCGTGGCAGGTCTTCACTCGCCGGCTTATCGAAACTGCTATTGAAAATAGACAGCGCTTTCTGCATCATTTCGGCTTGGCGCTGCACCAGCACGAGCTGCAGACTACCTTGGACAATGTCCTGGTTCGATGACTCGACCGAGCCCTGATGAACGGTGAAGCTGGATGCAGCGGCAGGCTGATTGACACGGCTCGTATAGCGATTCGTTCCTTCGGGCGTCAGGTCGGAGGGGGAGACGTGAAACACTCCGATCTGCGCCAGCGCAGCTCCTCCGATAGAGATCACTCCGTCGCTTCCGATGCTGACCGCGCCTTCGCTCGGGATGCGGATGTTCTTCCCGTGGCTGTCAAGGACAGGCTCGCCATGCTGCGTGGTCAGCGTACCGTCGGCTCCTCGTGCCCAACTGCCGTCGCGCGTGAAGCGCTGTCCGGCTGCAGTTTTTATCGAGAAAAAGCCGTCCCCTTCGATCGCTGCATCAAGGACATTCCCGGTGTGGACCAGCGGCCCCTGGCCCAGGTCGAGACGGTTCCCACCAAGCACACCGTAATCATTGATGGTTCGGTTTACCTGCGAGTCGGCTGCCTCAGGTCCCAGAATGACCCCGCGGAAATATTCTCTTTCAGCCCGGAAGCCGTTGGTGTTGGCATTTGAAAGATTGCTGGCTGCCGAGTCCAGCGCCTGCGTGCGCGCGAGTAGCCCTGCATACGCTGCATAGTATCCGCTATCCATTGCGTCTCCGTAGCCGTTGCTTATGGTTGCGTGATTGCAATTGACGTTCCCAACTGCTTCACTCGACATCTGCGAATTCTTAGAGTGATCTCACGTTGGACTGGCTTCAGATCGGTCGCATGCGCTCGCTTAGAAGAGGCAGCGTATGGTTTCCAGGCTCTTCTTCGGCTCTGCAACTTCTGTCACGCGCAAACCAAAACGTCCATTCACCAGAACCACTTCGCCCCGCGCGACTATCTTGTTGCCCACCAGCAGGTCAACTGGGTCTGTTACGTGACGGTCAAGTTGCACTACATCGCCGGGGCCAAGCTCCAGCAGTTCGTGCAATAAAAGTTCGCGAGCGCCGAAGCGCAGCGTAGCTTCCAGTTCTACGTCGTAAAGAAGATCCATTCCCTGCTCGCGTTCTTGTGGATGCGCCGTGGACACTTGCTTCTCCCGTGGGCAAAGTCTGCCAGTTAGCTGGTCACTTCGGAATCGGTTGGTGCAAGCAGATGAGCGCCGCGGTACTCGCCCTGCCGGATAGCGTGTGCGAAGAAGAGCGGTTTACCGGCGACAGTCAGCTCGGGTTGTACGGTAGCAGGCGTTGGTAGCAGGATGACGCTCCCTGGCTTCAGGCCCTCCATCTCGCGTACGGAAAGCTTTACGGGCGGCAGTTGCAGGGTGGCGCCAAACTTCAATAAATCCGCGCGCTGCCGTACTCTCTCGCGTGTGTGCGCGGCGTGCTTTCGGCTGCGGTTTCGTTCCCCAGTCAGTCTGCGCAGGATGGTCCGCGAGACCACTGCCGGGAGAGCCAGGTCAAGAATGCCTCGGGCATGCGGCATGCGCAGCTCGAAGCTGAGCCATAGTATCTGCTCCGCGAGAGGAAGCAGGTGCGCAACCTGGGTTTGCATCTGGCGCTTTTCAAAGCCAAAGCTGAGGCCGACCGGCTGCCAGGCTAAGGTCAGTTCCCGGCAGATGATCTCCACCACTCCACTCAGAATGGACTCTTCAATCTCGGTCAGCTCGCGCACTTCTCCCGTCTTCCCCTCGCCGCCGAGCAGCAGATCCACCATTGGTGGAGCGAGCGTAAGGTCCAGTTCCAGGACGGAGGTGGCGCGCAGCGGATCCAGACGAACGGAACCGACATACGAGATTTCGGCGAGCGCTCTGGCAAATTCATTGAAGCTCACCTGCTCGGCCCGCACCAGATCGACTTCGAAGCTCGTACGGAGAAAGGTTGCAAGACTGTGGGCAAGATTGCGTGCGAAGAGATCATTCAGCATGCCGATCGCCTGCATCTGCTCATCAATCACCTGACCGGCGCGAAAGAAGCTGAAGTTCTGGACACGGCTTGTCTCGCCGTCCGGCAATCCTGTCCTGTCCGGTCGATCGTCGTCGTAAGCCGCCGCTTCGCGTAGTTCCTGTTCCTGTTGCATTCCGGCTCCTCCTTTCGTTGCGTAGTGAGGCCGCGTTAACACAAGGAGATGGCCCGCGATGCCAGGTCCGGATTCGCCTCGCGTGAACGTGGGCGGTGGCAGCCACCGCGCTTACGCTCGGGGAGTCCGCGCAAAGCGGCACGGAGCCGCAACACCGCCGAGGAGTGGATTTGCGAGACACGCGATTCGACGACCCCCAATGCCAATCCGATCTCACGCATGGTCATCTCCTCGTGGTAGTAGAGCGAGATGACAGTGCGCTCACGTTCCGGCAATGCCTCAATGGCACGGGCCAGCTTCTCGCGCATTTCCGAACGCATGCAGCAGAAGAGCGGATCATCTTCCGGCCGTCCGGGAATATAGGCAAGCTCTTCCTCGCCCGAGTCCTCGGAGTGCTCGACATGGAGGGTACCGATTTCGAGCCCGCGCAACTCGCCAAGCATCTGCTGGTACTCGTCCAGGCTCATGCTGAGCTTCTCCGCGATCTCCGGCTCTGTGGGCGAGCGGTGTAGATCGTGAGTCAGGAAACGGATGGCCTCTTCGACAGCGCGGCCTTTGCGACGCAGCTCCCGCGGACTCCAGTCCAGCACCCGCAAGCTGTCCAGGATGGCGCCTCGCACGCGGAACTGGGCATAGGAGCGGAATTGCACATTCTTAGTGGAATCAAATTTTTCGAAGGCATCGATCAACCCGAGGACGCCGGCGCTGACGAGGTCTTCCATCTCGATATGTTGCGGAAGCCGCTCGTGAATGCGGCGGGCCACGTACCGGACCATGGGCAGGTGCTCGACCAGAGTCTCATTTGACCGCTCGAGCACTGAGGCATGCTTCGCGGAGCCGCCCGCATCTTGACCGGTGCTCGTTAGAGAGCCGGTGCTACCCCATGCGTCGAACAGAGCGCTGACCGGCGGCTGCAAGGATTGTGCCGTAGCAACCTGAAGCGAGGTTGGCAGTTTCACCTGTCCCACGGCAGGCATTACGGGGCGGGCGATACGCTGAGAATTCTTCCGCATGGCTGAGTCTCCTGTGCTGGTCCGACTTCACTGCCCTGCAGATCTCCCGATCAGCGAACAACCCCGAGGGATCGAACGCGTATATCGGCTGGTATCTCCCCGGGCGCCAGGACTGTGACCCTTGGCAGGAATCCTTCGAGCCAGCGCCGCAGGTGATACCGTGCAGGACTCGGACAGAGGAGCACGGGAACAGCCGTGCTGCCCCCAGTTCCGCTGAGGGTTTTCAAAGAATCGCCGATCCGCTTCATCAATGGAGCCGTGGGTGCGTCCACACGCACGGGCAGCAAGCGCCGTGGCTCGCCGCAGAACTGCGCCAACAGCTCTTCTTCCACTGCCGGATCGAAGAGCAGGAGCGGCAGAGTGCCCTCAGGATCGAGCAGAGGCTGGACCAGCCGTCGTCCCAGCGCCTGGCGTACGGCGTCCACGAGGTGGGGCAGGGCCTTGTTCTGGGGTGCGGTCTCGACCAGCACCTCGAGGACCGTTCCGAGATCGCGAATAGAGACGCATTCACGAAGGAGCTGCTGCAATACGCGCTGCACTTCGCCGAGCGAGAGCACCTTAGGCACCAACTCTTCCACCAGCTTGGGATGGCTTTCGTTGAGCGCATCCAGCAAACGCTTGGTTTCCACGCGGCTGAGGAGTTCGTGCGCATGCCGGCGCAGAAGCTCGGAAAGATGCATGCTGATGACGGTGGTCGCATCTACCACGGAGTAGCCAGCCGCGAGTGCCTGCTCTTCAAATGCCGGAGCGATCCAGCGTGCGCTCACGCCGAATGCGGGCTCCCGCGTCTCCTTGCCGGGCACCGGGCGGATCTTCGGGTCCGCGGAAACGGCCAGCATCTGCCCGTTTCCTTCCAGATGCCAGCGGCCGACCTCCAGCCCGCGTAAGGAGAGCACATATTCCCGCGGCTTGAGACGCAGATTGTCCGTAATGTGCACCGGCGGCAGGATGAACCCGAGCTCTGCAGCCAGGTGCCGCCGGAGGGTGCGTACGCGCGCGAGCAATTGGCCGCCCTGCTTCTCGTCCACCATGGGGATGAGCTGAAACCCGATCTCCAGGGTCAGTTCCTCCATCCTAAGCAGCGAGGCGAGATTTTCTCCCTGGTTCTTCTCGTCCAATGGCTTGCCGGATGCGAGCGCAGTGGCAGCTTCCTGCTGTGCGGCAGCACCCTGCCTCTGCAACTTCCGTCCAAAGACTGCGATGGGAACCGCAATCGCGATGAAAGCCAACTTGGGGAGGCCCGGAACGAGCGCAAGTGCACCCAAGACACCGCTGGTCATGTAGAGGGTGGTTGGCTTGCTGAAAATCTGTACCCCGATCTCCGGGCCCAGTGCTCCAGCGGATGATGCACGCGTGAGGACCATGCCGCCGGCGACGGAGATGAGCAAGGATGGGATCATCGTCACCAGTCCATCGCCTACCGTCAGGATGGTGTAGGTGCGCACGGCTTCCGAGATCGCTACGCCCTGCTGCACCACTCCGATCAGCAAACCGGCAACGATATTGATCCCGGTGATGAGGATGGTGGCCATCGAGTCTCGCTGGTTGAATCGCGCAGCTCCATCCATGGCGCCGTAGAACTCGGCTTCTCGGGCCACTGCCTCACGACGCTGGCGTGCGGCGGCCTCATCGATCAACCCGGCGTTCAAATCGGCATCGATGGCCATCTGCTTGCCCGGAAGAGCATCCAGCGTGAAGCGTGCCGTAACTTCGGCGGTTCGAACCGCGCCGTGGCTCACTACCAGGAACTGAATTGCGATCAGCGCGAGGAACAGAACAAAGCCGACCACGTAATTTCCGCCCACGACGAACTGACCGAAGGCCTCAATCACGTTCCCGGCTGCCGACGTGCCTTCGCTGCCGTGCAGCAGAATGCGCCGGCTCGAGGCGATATTCAGTGAAAGCCGGAAGAGTGTCAGAAGAAGCAGCAATGTCGGGAACACAGAAAACTCTACCGCCTTGCGCACCTGCACGGCCGAAAGGAATACCAGCACCGCTCCGCTCATCGAGACTGCCAGCAGTAAGTCCAGCACGACTGCCGGAAGCGGAATCAGCATGACAAACACCACGCTGATGGCGGCCCCGGGCAGGGCGAACTCCTGCGCCATCCGGGCGAACCTTCCACGCGTGCTTGCTTGCTGCTGCGATGTTGCAGGGCTGCCCCTGCCGTTTACGGCTGCGTGCGATTTCATAAATCTCCTTTGCTGGGGGTGAGCGGCTGTGAGTCGGGCGCTGCTGCTGGCCGGGACGCAAGGAGTGCAGCGCTGCCGATTTCCGCCGCTGCGCTGCTCGGCCTGACTACGGACGCCTCGGCTGCTGCGCCCTTTGCTGCGGCACTGCGTTGCGCGGCTGCTTCGCGACGCATCCGGTCTTCCACATCTTTGCGGTAGAGATAGGCGAGGATGCCGGCCACTGCTGCATAAAGCTGGAATGGAATCGTCTGGCCGACTTCGACGGAGCGGTACAGCGAACGGGCAAGTGGCGGGTTTTCCATCACGGGCACACCGGCCCAACGGGCCTCGGCTTTGATCTGCTCGGCGAAAAGATCTCTGCCCTTAGCCAACACCTTCGGCGCTTCCATCGTGCCGAAGTCAAAGCTCAGCGCCACGGCATAATGCGTGGGATTGGTGATTACGACGCTTGCGCGGCTGACGTCCGCTCGAATCTTCCGTCGGCGCATCTGCCGCTGCAGCGAGCGGATTCGGCCTCGCATCTGCGGGTTCCCTTCCGACTCCTTGAACTCTTCGCGCATTTCCTGCTTGCTCATGCGCATACGCTTGCTCCAACTGCGCCATTCGACGAAGTAGTCGATGCCGGCCCAGAGCAGCATCAGAGACGCCGCATCTATCAGCAGGTCGTAGCTGTCGCGAAACACCAGGGGGAGTCGTACCACGCTCATGACCGCCACGGCCTGTTGGCCGGTCCACTTGTGCCAGGCGAGTGCGAACAGCGCGGCCACCGGAAAGAGTGACTTGGCGAGACGCACCAGCGAGCGCATCGAGACCAGGTGCTTTAGATTGGCGCCCGGATCAAGCCGCTCCCATTTCGGGGCAAGAGCTTCTGGATGGATGGAGATGCCGCCATTCTGGGCAACGGAGGCGACCAACGTTGCTCCGGCAATGGCGACGAGAACCAGCGCGAACGGAGCCAGGCTGGTGAGCAGGATGCGCCGGAGATTCAGCGCAAACTCCGCGCCATCCGCATGCGTGGCCAGGGGACCTGCGGTGAGCGCCAGGGATTGTGCCATGACTCCCTTCCATGCGCTCGCCCACGGCGCGGCAACCGTTCCCAAGGCCAATGCACCCGCCAGTACGCCGGCGGACTGCAGCAGATCTCGACTGCGGACGCGGTCGCCTTTTTCTTTGGCCTTTTGCTTTCGTCTTGGGCTCGCTTCTTCTGTACGATCGCTCGACAAGCTTCTCTCCTCTTAGGGCGTGGGCTTTACAAGCAGCAGTGACTGTGCCGTATCGAGAAGTCCGGCAAACCGAGCTTCAAGGAAGGCTGGCCACAGAGCCAGCGAGCCGATCAGAGTGACATAACCGAGAACTGTCTTCGCCGGTACCGTGATCGCGGTGACCGGCAGTTGGGGCGAAAGCCGCGCCGCGAAGGCGATGGTGACTTCAACCAGCATCGTGGCAGCCATAACCGGCGCGGCGAGCTGCAGGGCGGCAAAAAACACGCCGCCCGCCATTCCCAGGATGGCCACCCCAGTCTTTCCATTGAGAAAAGCCGCTCCAACCGGAACCACGCCGAAGGAACGGAACAGAGCAGCCATGAGCGTGCGGTGCAGGCCGGAGACTACCAGCAATGTGGTGAGCAGCAGATTGAACATCTGACTGAAAAGTGGCGTTTGTATCTGGCTGTTGGGATCAAGAAGGTTGACGAGCGAGAAGCTGAACTGCATGCCTACCAACTGGCCCGCCAGTAGTGCGACTTCCGTAAGCAGCGCCAGCACGACCCCGAACACCAGGCCCACAAGAAGTTCTCCGCAGAGCGAAAGCGCCCCGATTTCCGGATGCGCGCCGGGCAGCACGGCGATAGCAGGCGTGAGCATCCCGGCGAGCACAACCAGGAACGTGGCCTTCACCTTCGCTGGTATGGCTTGCGACGAAAATACTGGCGCGAACACGAAAAGGCCACTGATTCGAACAGTGGCCAGCAACATACCGCTCAGCAACTGCGGCCAGCCCACCGAGAGAGGCATGTCGATTCTCCTTAGCCTACGAACCGGTGCAGGTCGCCCAACAGACTTACGGTGAAGAACATGAGCCGATGCAGAAACCACGGCAACGCGGCGAGTATGACAACAGAAACGATAAGGAGCCGCGGAACGGTGGAGAGCGTCTGGTCCTGGATGGAGGTAAGGGTCTGCACCAGGCTGAGCAGCAAGCTGGTTACACTGGCGACTACAAGGACGGGAGCGCTGATGATGAGCGCTTCCCGCAGAGTCCAACGCATAAAATCCGTGAGCTGATCCGGGGTCATGTACTTTTCTGCTCTCCCATGCTTCGGTCTAGAAGCTTTTTAGTAGCGAGCCCGCAAGCAGATTCCACCCGTCCACCACTACAAATAGAAGAATCTTTAGCGGAGTGGAAATGGTCACAGGCGGTAGCTGCAGCATTCCGATAGAAGTTGTGACCGAGGCCACCACGATATCGACCAACAGAAATGGCAGAAACAGGACGGCACCGATTTCGAATCCTGCTTTCAGCTCGGACAACATGTATGCGGGAATGACTACGCGCAGAGGTAGATCCTGGGGTACCCTAGGTCGGCTAGTAATCGCAGCGGAGGCAAACAATGCGAGGTCCTTTTCGCGCGCGTAGCGGAGCATGAATGCCTTCGGCGGCTCGACTCCAAGCTGGATTGCTTGCCATCCCGAGATCTGACCCTGCCGAAAGGGCTCAACCGCTTTCTGGTCCACCGACACCAGCACTGGCTGCATGATGAACCACGTCATCATGAGCCCCAACCCCATCAGCGTCTGGTTGCTTGGAGCGGTCTGCGTTCCGAGCGCCTGCCGCAGGAAGTGAAACACGATCAGCAGCCGGACCATGGGCGTGACGGAGAGCAGGATCGCCGGCAATAAGGTGAAGAGCGTGAGCACGACCACAATGGTCCAGGGCACGCTGTTATTGCCCGAAGCCTTCCCGTCCAAACCGGGCAGCGCGGACAGAAATGCTGGCGCCATCGTCAAGGTTCCGGCGATCCAGGTCATGGCATCCCCTTCGAAGCCAGTGCCGACGGGACACGCTTCGCGTGCAGGCGCGCGTACCCGAAGGCGCCTTCGGACGCGGGCGCAGGCTGTACCCTCATCAGTCCAGGCGCACCCTCAGCACCGATGGCGACCAGATACCGGCTGCCATCGAAACTGACCACTGCCAGGGACTGTTTGCCGCCCAGCGAAAGCCGGTCAACGATTTTCAACCTGCTCTCCCTTGTGGCCTTTCCAGTCCGAAGATTCCCCTGGATTGCTCCCCATCGATGCCGGAGCCACGTCTGCACGCCTTCGTTCAGACTCAGCTTGCGGTTCTGCACTTCGCTCATACGGTCCTCTTTGGTCACGATTTCAACTCAGCTTGCGTGCTCCACTTAGAACGCCGCAGAAGTGCTCAGGCGATCCGGGTTACGCGGGCAGCGAGCCTTTGGTCCACAACCTCGAATTCAGCCCACGCAAGCTGAACACCGGTGCTTTCCAGTGGCAAATCCTCGCTCGCCGGCCACTTGGTCTCGAGCACGACCCCACTACTCAGAGTCAGCAGATCGCGCAGGCGGAACGAAGCCAGCGGCACGCGGATTTCGAGCTGGACAGGTAAGAGGCGCGCGAGCCCGCGCACCTCCCTTAGGCCGGAGGTAGATGCGCCCTTAGCTTCGGAGTAGCCTGATTCTTCGCTCCGTGCAGAGGGTGAAGCATGCCGGATGCCCGCAGAAAAAGCCGCGGAGTCAGATGAGAGCAACGATGATCTTGGGGTTTCGGAAGTACTTTCGATGACCGGCGTTTCCATGCCAGACGCAGGTGCAACCCCGTGGCCAGAAACGGGACGTACAGATTAGAAAACTTTTATATGTACTGGAGGTTCACTCCGGAAGCGGAGCGGCCGAAGGGGGAACCGGCCGCTCCTCACTTCTCTAGTGGATCATGTTGATTGCTTCTTGTGTCACCGTGTCGAAAGTGGTGATGGACTTTGAATTGGCTTCAAAAGCCCGCTGCGCAACGATCAGGTTCGAGAACTCTGTTGAGACGTCCACATTCGAGCCTTCAAGTGCCTCGTCCTGAATGAGCCCGCGTCCGCCTGTACCCGCTACACCCAGGGCGGCTTCCCCGGAGCCAAGGGTGGTGCGGAATGCATTACCGCCCACCGCCTGCAGGCCTTGCTGATTGACAATCGACGCAATCGCGATCTGGCCGATAGTCGCCTTTTGCCCGTTGCTATATAGCGCGCTAACGACGCCGGACTGGTCCACGCTATAGCTCTGATATTGGCCGCTGGCGTAACCGTCCTGCGTAGTGCTCGCTACCGCGGATGGCGACGAGACCTGGGTAACGGTAGGCTGCCCGTTGACGCCGTACAGGTTCCACGAAAAGTTCAGGTCCTGCGCTCCATCGGATAGTCCCGTGAAGCTGATTCCGGAGATGTTGGAAGCCGGCGAAACAAGATTCCCTGCACTGTCAAACGTAAGCGTTCCGGTGGCATTTGCGGAGGAGCCCAACGCATCTCCGGCGGGAAGCGCGATTGAATAACTCCAACTGCCCGGACCCACCTTGGTCAATGTGACATTGGCTGCATGGCTCACGCCAAGTGAGTCATACAGCGTAACCGGTACCGGCTCGACAGCTCCAGTGGAGGCCGTCGCGTCCAGATTGAAATTGGCACCCATCGCGGCGGTCGCCTTAGGCTGTTGCACCTGGCCGAAAGGGATCACGATGGGAACGAGCGGCGCGTTGGTATTCACGCTGCCATCCACCGCGGGATATCCCATCACCTGGGCTCCATCCGCCGTGATCATTGCGCCGTTCTGCTCTACCGTGAAGTCTCCGGCCCGGGTGTACTCCCGGCCGGTGACACCCTGAGCCACGAAGTAGCCTGACCCGTTGATAGCCATGTCGTTCACGTTGCCGGTGCTGTTGATGGCTCCTTCCGCGAAGTTGGTCTCGGTGGAGGCAACCTGCGTGCCCGCACCGACCTGGATAGGATCGCCCGCGCCATTGATGCCAAGCTGTTGGTAGAACAGGCTGCTGAACTGCGCACTCTGTTCCTTGTACGCAGTCGTACTCATGTTAGAGATATTGTTCGCAATTGTATTCAGGGCAGTGTTGTCAGCTTCAAGCCCGGTTAGGGCGATTGAGAAAGATGGCATCGTATCTCCTTGTTGGTCGTTCAGGAATGCGCGGAGTTCGGCTGGGAGTTGCTCTGCGTGGCGGCTGGGGGAGTCTGAAGGTCGCCGTTGATCTGGATCAATTGCTGCAGGCTGTTCACCTGAACGAGCTGGTTTACATACGCGTTCGGGTCAGTGTTTGCGGTTGGATCCTGGTTCTTAAGTTCCGTCACAAGCAGCGTCAGAAAATCATTGGCTGTAACGCTTGGGCTGTCTGCTGTAGCAGCATTGGCGGACACAGCATTCGTCGCAACGCTGCGCCCTGCGCTAATAGCGCGGTGCGGCGTTGCGTGCTGTCCCGGGAAAGTATTGTGTTCGGTGATGCGCAATGAATCCATGCGTTCCCCTTTCGTGAAGCGGTTTGCCTCTACACTCGTACGCTGATCAGCGATGCTGGATTCGCATCGGCTATGGAGGCCTGCTGACGACCGCTCTGAGGCTCCTCGGTGCCCGGGCCCGGTCGCTCTGCCTGTCCTCCATCACGCTGGGCACCCCCGCCTGGCTGCCCGGAATGGTCATGGCCAACCTGCAAATCGTGAAGGGGAACCTCCCGGCCAGCAAGGAAAGCTGATAGTGACGGCAGATGATTGCTTAATGCCAGCGCCGACTCAGCCGTCTGCGCGTGAATGGACGCGGAAATCTGGCCGCCTTCCGAAGTAGCTTTTACCTGGATCCAGCCCAACGCGCCGTTCTCGATACCGACGGTCAACTCCTTCGCACTCACGTGTATTCGGGGCGACTCCATACCGGCCCCAGAGCTCGAGGAGGCTGAATGCGAGAAGCTGAGGTCCGCGACCGGCTGCCGGGGAGGAGTATTGAAATCGGTAATCGTTAAAGGGTGGCGCTCCGAAACGATCTTGGCCTCCGGGTGCGCAGTCGCGGTAGACGCCTGGCCGACACCGGAAGAGCCGAACGCACTGCCAATCGCCGTCTCCATCTGCCCCGGTCCCACGTGCATGCTCCCCGCATTCGGGCGAATGCGGCATTTGCATGCGGCGATGACTTGGGCGGCTGCTCCGAATGCGCGGCTGCTACTTCCGGCGGCGGTTCGGTGGACGGATCTCTTGTTACGGCTCCAGTCGCTTTACCCGTCCCTCCCTGGAGGAAGTTCAGACCGGCTCGGCGATACCGATCCCGGACGCCGTGCCGCTTCCGGCTCCTGAATGGTGCTTTGCGAATGGGACTGCACGGTAGCGGCCGCGATATGGCTCTGGGCCGTCGGCAGCTTCTCGATGGCTCCCTCTAGCTCTGGATTGCAGACCGTTGCCATCTTCGCCGCAGCCGTCTGTGTTTGGCGGCGGAAGCGTTTCATTCACCCTTGCTTGAGATAGCAGGGGTTTAGCTGCTGATGGGTCTTGCGAGATGCTCGTCTCCGAGAGTTGTTGGCTTGTTATGTGGAATCCCGCATGCGCGCTGGCCTCTGCACTCTTCGACTTCACGCCTTCCTTTTGCACGAGATTGCGCCTGTGCTGCGACCCGCTCTCATTTGCGTTCTTCTCGATATGTTCTGCCGTCTTGAGTTGCCGTCCGGTAGGAATAGTATCCAGTGCTCTATCGCTACGCACCTGCCCGCGGTTCTCTCTTGCTGGATGGGAATTCCTGCTCCCCAGTGCGCCCATCCGCAATGCCGGAAGGGTAGATGCTTCTTCTCCCCGTACTCCGCCCGCCCTCTCCCCAGCGCCGTCCGGCTCCAACGCCCCATTTAAATCCGCACCACAGTGGCCCGCAGCCGACAGGAATGCACAGAACGTACTTGAGCTGGAAGCATGCGTCGGCTCCGCACTGTATCGTGTCGGCGATCCTGGGCCGGCAACGGCTAAACCGGGCGCGCTGGCTTCTTCCCGTGGCATCTGGATGGCTATCATCATGGCTCCCCATGCACTGTGCAGTTCACGTGCCAGTTCAATGGCCCAATGCGTTCGCTTTCTTGGCGAGTTCTCATCTCCGGTCCGCTTTCATGACTGGAGCCGTTGCGCTTCGCAGGAGAAACCAGCTATCCAGACTGCTCTGCTCCTTGAGCTCCTGTTCTTTCCTTTGAGCGGCCTGTTCGGAGGCGTGCAGCATTTCCACCTGGCGTGCCTGCTTTCGGGCCGCGGCACAGGCGGACTCGCAGGATGCTAGCCTTTGTTCCATTTCCTCTTGCAACTTAACAAGGCTCTGATAAGCCAACTCTCCCTCCTGGGCCGCACGCTGATGCGCAGAGGGCAAGAGCCGTTCACTGAGCAGCAACGCATCGTGAGCTTGCCGCCTATGGTCGCGAACACTCTCCTGCGCCGAGAGGGCAAGTTGGCGAGTGCGCTGCAGATCAAGCACTTGGCGAGCCAACAACAGACGAGCATTCTCCAGTTCGCGCGCGCGCAGCGAACGTAACCGTGCCAGCATCGAGTTCTTCATTGCACGCCTAAGGCAAACAAACTTGCAAGCGTTTGTTCAAAGCTCACCTCGTTCGTCTGTGCGCTGTTCCAGAAACTCTCGAATGGCCGGCCGAAATGCCACAGCACGATCTATCTCGGGATCGGCTCCCGGCTTGTAAACACCAATGCGGATCAGGTCTTCCGCCTGGGAGTAGACGGACAGTATCTTGCGAACTGCTGCCGCCTGCGCCTTATGTTTCGCGCTCACAATTGCCGGCATGAGCCTGCTAAGCGAATCGAGTACCTGCACCGGCGGATACCAGTTCTCCGCGGCCAGCGACCGTGACAGCACCACGTGGCCGTCTACAAAGGACCGCACGGCATCCACAATCGGATCCTGCTGGTCATCTCCCTCCATCAAGACTGTGTAAAACGCAGTGATGCTTCCTTTACGAAATTGACCGGCCCGTTCCACCAGCTTCGCGACTTTAGTGAAGACCGACGGGGTGTAGCCCTTGGCCGTTGGCGGTTCTCCTGCTGCGAGGCCGACTTCCCGCGCGGCCATGGCGAAGCGAGTCAGCGAATCGAGAACCAGCAGAACGTGCCTTCCCTGCTCCGCAAAGTGCTCCGCCACTGCCGTAGCCGCGAGTGCCGCACGCATCCGCAACAGGGGCGACTGGTCCGATGTTGATACCAGCACGATCGAACGCCGGCGGCCCTCTTCTCCGAGTGAGTCTTCCAGGAACTCGGCAACCTCTCGCCCACGTTCACCCACGAGGCCGACGACGATGACTTCGGCCGCTGAGTTTCGCGTCATCATGCCAATCAGCGTGCTTTTGCCGACGCCGGAGCCCCCGAAGATGCCGATGCGCTGCCCCTTTCCAACGGTAAGCATGCCATCTAGAACGCGGATCCCCGTGGGCAGAGCATCCTTGATCGGAACACGATCGAGTGGCCGTGGCACGTCTCTGTCAATGGGCTGGCTTTCGTAGTTCGTCAGTGGACCGGCCTCGTCCAGCGGCGCGCCAACTGCATCGAGGACTCGCCCAATCAGCACATCGCCCACTGGAAATCGGGGTGTGTGGCCAAGCGCTCTGATGCTGTCGCCATGGCGAATACCAGCCACGGAGGCTAGCGGCATCGTCAGCACGTTATGGCCGCGGAAGCCAATCACTTCGGCCGCATAGCGGGTTCCACTACCGTCGATCAATTCGCAGCACTCGCCCACGGAACAGGCGGGGCCTTCCGATTCGATTGTCTGTCCAATCGCCTCAACAATACGGCCCTGCCAGCTCGAAGCGCTGCAGTGTTGCAGGTACGACAAGTAGGGCGTGAGACCTCGCACGCCTCCCGTCTTCGCTGCGGAAAGCGCGCTGCCGTTGTTTGAGACTGGGCTAGGTTGACTCACCGCGGCTCCTCTCCCTTCGCTACTGTGGGACGGTGCTGCAGCAGATCCATGAAGCCGCGTTCAATCTCTTTCAGTTGAGCCTTCGCGCCCAATTCGATGTGGCCGGCTCTGGTCTGCAGTCGAACGCCCGTGGGATCGGCTCCTGCGGATTCGCACGAACGCACCTGCAATTTCGTGCTGCTGCCTAACTGAGCGGCCCATTCGCACCAACGCGGCAGATCGGATTTCGGCGCGAAAAGGATGCACTCGGTTCCTTCCTGCACCTGCTCCAGGGCAACACGCACAGCGCCGGTGAGGAACAAGGGATCCATCTGAGCCTCGCGATGCAGGATGCGAGCAGCGATTGCTAATGAAAGCTGCACCACCTCTCGTTCGACTGCTGCGAAGTAGCGATCTCGTTCCTGATCGAAAGCGCTTAGAGCACTCCGGATCTGCTCTAATTGCGTCTGAACACTTTGTGTCGCAGAGGCCTCTGCCTGCTTTTCCGCGGACTCCCTTTCCTGCTGCCGAGCCCCTTCGATGCGCATCTGCATTTCCTGCTGTGTGCCCGCGAGTTCGGCCTCAAGCTCCGCGATTCTGGCGTGCTCGGGCGACGGTTCCTGCTGGCTTTTCGATTCCGATTGCGACGCTTCATCCGGGTCTAGAACAAGCGGCAACATCGTGATAGCGCGAATGAGGGGAGCTGTACCCTCAATCGGGTGATACGTCATCGTTGTAAACGGAGCAGCGTTCTCGAGCATTCGGTTCTCCTGAGAGCGGTTCAGCGCATGAAAGAGCGCGCTTAGAGCATCAATCCGTCACCTTGCTCCAACTTGAGAATCACCTTGCCTTCCGCCTCCAAGCGCCGCGCCAGAGCCAGGAGTTCCTGTTGCGCAGCGGCGACCTCGCGAGAACGCACGGGGCCCATCACATCCATCTCTTCCTTCAGCATCTCGGCCGCGCGCTCGGACATGGCGCGGAACACATGCGCCTTCAGATCGTCGCTGGTTCCCTTCAGCGCGACCGCGAGTTGGCGCTTATCAGCGTTGGCAACAATCTCGCGCATACCGCTGTCCGGGACGGTGACGATATCTTCAAAGGTGAACATCAGGTTGCGGATATTCATCGCGGTCTCTGGAGTATCCTGTTCCACGGCTTCCAGAATCTTCCTTGCGGAATCGCCTTCGAGCCGGTTGAGCAGATCGGCGACAGCTTTGTATCCCGAGTACGATTCGCGAACGGAGTCGGCCATGCTCTCTAGCCGCTGGTGCAGCACCATCGCAACTTTCTGCGCCATCTCCGGAGAAAACTGCCGCATACCTGCGAGGCGAGCGACGGCAGCCACACGCTTTTCACTGCCCAGAGCCTCGATGACCTGGGCACCGCGCTTAGGGTCAAGGTGGGCCAGGACCAGGGCGACTGTTTGCGGATGCTCATTATTCAGGAACTTTCCCAGTTGTTGCGGATCCACCTTCTGCAGCATCGCGAGATTTCCATGGCTGGCCTCTTCCGCACGCTTCACCTGCAACAAAAGCTCTTCCGCCCGTTGCCGTCCAAACGCCTCAACCAGCACCTTGGTCGCATATTCAATTCCGCCACTCGCCATGTATCGCTGTGTTTCGAGGAGTTGCTGGAATTCCTGAAGCACCGATTGCACGATCTCTGCGGAGACGTTTTCGACGCGAGCGATTTCAGCCGTCAGGCGTTGCACATCCGCTTCCGGTAACGTCTGGAAAATTTTGTGCGCCACCTCGTCGCCCAGTGCCACCATCAGGATGGCTGCTTTGCGAATGCCGGGCAGTTGTATTTGTTCACCGTGAGAAGCCGCGCGCAACACGGGAACAGCCTTGATATTGTCAGTTATCTCTTCTGCAACCAGCGCTTCCATCTGTTCTCCCTACCCGCGGTGGACTAATTCAGGTCGATCCAACTGTGGACCAGCCGGGCACTCTGTACCGTGTCCCGCTTTACCATTTCAAGCACCTCGCCCAGCATCCTTTCCCTGCTACCGAGGCCCACGACGGGTAGAGCTGCGGTATCCGCTACGCGACAACTCATCGTCGGCAACCAGGCGCACCGTGGGCTCCGGCACGTTCGGCTGTTCAGGTGTAGTCAGGGTGAAGACCTTAAGCGCTGGACGCAGCACGAACGCGATCAGAGCGAACAGGCCAAGGAGCCCAGCCAGGTATTTGGGAAGATCTCCGGACAGCGAGCTGGCCAGGGACATGCCCGAATCCAGCTTGCTCAGTCGGGGTCTCCTGAAAGGGTATGTTTTCGACCGAAACAACGTCTCCGCGCGTCGCGTCAAAGCCGATAGCGGCTTGAGCCAAATCGGTAATGTGCTTCAGTTGTTCTGGGCTCCAGGCCGCGTGAGCGATGGCACTTCCGTGGAGAGCAGGCGCAACGGTCCGGTCATTGAGTAAGATGGCGGCGGTCACGCGCCTTACCTTTCCGGGCCCCTGCATGGTGTGGCGCACCTTCTTCGAAGCCGCGTAGGTTCCGCTTTCCTCACGCACACTTTGTGTTTCAGGCGCTTTGGTGGGAAATAATGGCGGCTGTGCAGCCTGGGCATTGCTTTGTGTGCCGGGGATTCCGGCTGCCGGCGTCCGGACGCCAGATTGCTGATCGGAACGCTGCATCGTGAGCGTTACGGTCGCATTCGGGTCATAGCTCTCATCCACCTCGTCGGAATTGGAGGTGTCATATTCAACCGTGACTGAGGCGCGCACGTTTCCTGCGCCTGCGATCGGCTCGATCGTGTTGACAAGCGGTCGGCCAGCATCTGCTCGTGGTCAGCCTGGCTCGCTTGCGCCGATTTAGGGCCGAGTGGCGTGCGTCCGTCTGCGTCCACCAGCACGACATCTGCAGCGCTTAGGCCATCTACCGCGCTTGCGACCAGGTTGCGGATGGCATCCGCTTCTCCATCACTCAGGCTGCGCCGCTTGAGCTTTAGTACGACCGATGCCTTGGCCTTGCGTTCCTGGTCGCTGAAGAGCGATTCGTGCGGCAGCACTACGTGCACGTGTGCGGACTGCACGGAACCGAGGCTGCTGATGGTGTGTTCGAGTTCTCCTTCGAGCGCCCGCTGAAAGTTCACCTTTTCGTCGAATTCGGAACCGACCCAGTTGGGCTTGTCAAAGAGTTCGAATCCCAGTCGGCCGCTTTTGGGTCCGCCTTTGGCAGTCGTCAGCAGACGCGCCTTGTCCAGCACGTCTGCCGGCACTTTCAGGGTCGTTCCATCAGGAGAGACATCGAATGGAATCCCGCCGGTTGTCAGCTCGGAGGCAAGCTCGCGCGTATCCTGAGGATCGAGGCCCGCATACAACACGCGCAAGCTGGGCTTGAGCATAATCCAGGAAAACAGCGCGATGCAGGCCAGAAGCGCGACAACCGAAGCGCCCAGCCAGGATTTCTGTGCGGGTGAGAGCTTTTTCCACTGCGCCGGCAGCGCAGAAAGCCGATCTCGCACGGCCGACCAGGAGAACACCGCATCTCCTGGGGTCAAAGCTGGCTTCGTGATTGCAGGCTCGTTCATGTGCGCCGCTCAGTGTCTTTTAGAACTGCGTTCCCATGAGTTGCTGGTACGCGCTCACGGCTTTGTTTCGGAATGCGAGCGCCATTTCGAATGCCGCATCCGCCTTTTGTGTGGCGATAAGCGCTGTGTGGACATCCACCCCTTGCCCGGTAATGAGCCCATCCACCGTCTTGACCGCTTCACTCTCGAGACCCTGCACCTGCGAAATGGCATCGCGCAGAACGTTGGCGAACGGAGTACTTGAGTCACCGGCTCCCGGAAGTTCGGCGGTGGTCGCTGAAGCTGATGGCGAAGCTGCGTTGATTAGATTTGCAACGGGGATCTGCATTCCCTCTCCTTTTGGCGCCTTCTATTTCAGGATGTCCAGCGAGGCACTGATCATCGATTTCGTGGCCTGAATGGCCGAACTGTTAAGGCCGTAGGCACGCGTTGCCCCCATCAGGTCCACCATTTCCGTGAGCGGATTGATGTCGGGAAAGGAAACGTAACCATTGCTATCCGCATCAGGATGCTGTGGGTCGTAACGTCGAATCGGCGCGGAGGTATCGCTCGCGACGGCCGCGATTTGCACTCCCGAAGGAGCGCTGCCCTCGCTACGACCCAGCAAGTGCTGGGCAAAGCTGGAAGCCGTCTGATCTCCGTTTCCCGCTTGAAAGACAACGTGCTGGCGCCGGTAAGGGCCTCCGTCGGCGGTCCGGGTGGTGTCTGCGTTCGCCATGTTGGAAGCGACAACTTCGGCTCGGATACGCTCTGCTGTGAGGGCAGATCCACTGACGCCAAGAATGCCGAACAGGTTCATACGTTCTCCGGTCTGTGTTTGCTTACTTGCCGTCTGCGTGGATCGCATCGAGCACGCGAGTGTATTCGCGTTTCAATATCTCGACACCGGTACGGAACTGAAGCTGTGCTTTGGCCAGGTTTAAGCCTTCGCGATCCATCGATACGTTGTTGCCGTCCGGACGCTCGAGCAGGCCATCGATCTCTTCAAGGTGCGGGGCGGCATCGCCGGCTCTCACATATGCGCTGGAAGATGCACCGCGTGCATGCTGGCCCGAGGCTTCAGCCATGGCGCGGCGCATCTCGGCATCGAAGTCGAAGCCGAGCGTGCGATATCCGGGAGTGTCAACATTCGCCATGTTTCCGGCCGTGATCTTGACCTGGGCGGCAGCCAGGTCCAGATACCGGCCCAACGGGTCGCTCAACGCCGTGGTGATCTCCATGCTCTTTCCTCCTGGCACTCTGTTTGAAATGCTTACAGTGACCTGACATCTTGCAAGCCGGATGCCGCCGGTGGCTGGACCACCTTAGAGATTTCTTAGCGTGCGGGTTTAAAGCGCTTCATCGAACTCGATCTCGCGCGCGGTGATCGCAGGCCGATCTTCCGCCAGGATGTAGGCGCGCTCGATAACATGAGCAAGCTCGCGCACGTTCCCCGGCCAGTCATGCCCGGTAAGGGCGAACATCGCATCGGGGCTCAGCTGCTTCACTGGGTCGCGTTGGGTTATCTGCGACAGAAAGTGCTCGGCGAGTAACGGCACATCCTCCCGGTGTTCAGCGAGGGCCGGGGTCGCAATCAGGAACACTGCAAGGCGATAGAATAAGTCCGCTCGAAAGTTCCCCTCTTTTGCACGGCTGGCCAGCGGCTGATGGGTTGCAGCAACCACCCGCACATCTACCTGCACCGTCTCGTTTTCTCCCACGCGCTGCAACTCGCCAGTTTCGAGAAAGCGCAGAAGCTTCGACTGGAGCGCCAACGGCATTTCGCCGATCTCGTCCAGAAAAAGCGTGCCGCCGTGGGCCGCTTCGATTCTGCCGACACGCCGCTGGACGGCACCGGTAAATGCGCCGCGCGAATGGCCGAACAGTTCCGCTTCGAGCAGCGCCTCGGGAATGGCGGCACAGTTCAAAGCCACGAAAGGCTTGCTGGCACGGGGGCTGAGCCGGTGCAGTCCGCGGGCCACAAGTTCCTTTCCGGTGCCGGTCGGACCTTGGACCAACACAGAGGTCCTTCTAGGCGCCACCAAGCGAATGCGGCGGCTGACTTCAAGCATGCGGGGGTTGTTGCCGATGAATTCCGGCAGGCGTACGGGAACAGTGGAAACGGTCGGTCGATACTCCTCAACCTGCGGCGGGGCGGGTGCTGTCGTCTCGGCCTGCACGCGGCTTCCCGAAGTTGCAGGGTCATCGCACGAGCTGTGACCTTCGGCGGCAGGATGAACCCCTGTCGGCGCACAGATAGCGACCGGCAGGGGGGCCGGTCCCCCCGCGTTGGCCGATTCGCACGACCGGAGCGCGTGCAACAGCTCCCCACGACGCGCGATGCGGGCACCGCCGAGCACCGTGCCATCCGTGGCGAGCAATTCCGCCTCGGGATGCGTAGTGCCGATCTCTTCCGTTAACTCGGTCACGTTTAGATCTGGCAGCCACGCATCCAGGACAACGGCCTGGGGGACATGGGCATCGAGAAGGCCTAGCGCTTCGGCTCCCCCGCTCGCTTCGAGCACTCGCCACCGCAGGCCGGTAAGTGATTCGCAGAGCCGGTTGCGCAGAGCAGAATCAGAGCTGACCAGCAACGCCAAAGGTGTGCTGCGATGCGCCAATACTGTTGCCATACATCCTCCAGGATGCGGTTTCGATGCTGCAGGTCAGATCATGCTCAGCCAGAGTCATGCGACTAGCTCCGGCATCGGGCACGCGAATCGCATAGCCGCTACCCCGGACGGTCTGGATCAGAGAATTCTCGCGCCCGTCGTTCAGCTTCCGCCGGAGGTAGTTGATATAAACGTCGACGAGATTGGTATTTGCATCGCTGTGCGCCTGCCATACGCGCTCGAGCAGGGTGGCGCGGGAGACACACTGCCCGCGGTGGTCCAGAAGGCATTCGAGCAGAGCAAACTCCTTGTTGCTAAGCGCAATCAGCTCTCCATTGCGACGGACGGTGTGCTCGAGGCGATTCAGTTGCAGGGCACCGCAGCGCAGGACGGCGGAGACGTCAGTTTTGCGCCGGAGCAGGGCCCGGCAGCGGGCGCGCAATTCACGCAGCGAGAATGGTTTGGCCATGAAATCATCCGCCCCAAGGTCCAGGCAGGTGATCCGTGTCTCCGTATCGGCACGGCTGGTCAGGATCAACACGGGAACATCTTTACCGCGGTTGCGAATCGCGCGGAGCACATCGGCGCCATCCCGCTTTGGCAAATTCAGGTCCAAGATGACCAGGTCTGGAGCGATCGCGTCGAAGCGTTCCAGCGCTTCTTCGCCATCTTTGGTCAAAGATGCTTCATGCCCTTCGGTTTCAAAACCGCGGGCGAGAAATGAGCCTAGGGCGGAGTCGTTATCGGCGATCAGGAACCGCATGTTTGCTGCCTTTCTTGCGCTTGTCCGGGGCATTTGGCATCGGCCCGCATGGCTACAATCGCTCAGACGGTGGCTGCGGGCAAGATCTTTCAACGCCTTTTCTTCGCCTTTAGTTCGCCTTCGGGAATATCTCGCGAAGGGACCATTTTGGGAAGCGATGTCCCTCCTTTGCTGAATTTTCGCCTAGCTAATTCGCTTTTTATTCGCTAGAATGCGGGCATGTCCGTGACGCGCAGACAAAAGGAAGTAGTGGATTTCATCAGTGGCTTCGTCGAGACCCACGGCTATTCGCCGTCGTTTGACGAGATTGCACGCGGGTTGAATCTGAAATCGCTGGCAACGGTGCACAAGCACGTCACCAACCTGCAGAAGAAGGGCGTGTTGGAGCGGGCACACAACCGCAGCCGCTCTATCGATATTCTTCCGCCGACTTCGAGCCACCGCGAGCCGGAACGCCTGCCGCTGCTGGGCCGCATTGCTGCGGGCCGGCCGGTGGAAGCCGCCGAAACCGCCGAGAGCATCTCGCTGGGAGACATCATCGGCGACCGCGAGGTTTTTGCCCTTCAGGTGCGGGGGGATTCAATGTGCGATGAGCACATCATGAACGGTGATTTCGTGCTGGTGGAGCGAACCAAGACCGCGCGCCAGGGGGAGATCATTGTGGCGCTTGTCCACGGGAACGAGACGACACTGAAGCGGTACTACATTGAAGGGAACCGGGTTCGCCTCCAGCCATCGAATGCGGAAATGGACCCGATCTTCGTGCCCATCCAGCATGTCGCCATCCAGGGCCGCGTGCTGGGAATCCTGCGAAAGTACGCGTAACGCGCAAACCCATCCATGTGCCGCGACGGAAAAGACCCGGCCGAGTGCCGGGTCTTTTTGCATTCCAACGCCGAAACGGTTTAGACGATGCTCTTTTCCATGACCTTGGAGATGCTCTTCTCGATCGTGTCCTTGGGCACATAGCCCACGATCTGGTCCGCAACCTTGCCGCCCTTGAAAAGCAGCAGTGCGGGGATCCCACGAATGCCGTAGCGTGCCGGGGTCGAGGCGTTCCGATCCACGTCCATCTTCATAACCTTCAATTTGCCGCTGTACTGGATCGCGACCTCATCCACTACGGGCGCCAACGCGCGGCACGGGCCGCACCAGGCCGCCCAGAAATCGACCAACACCGGCTGGCTGGACTGCAGCACCTCCTGCTCAAACGTTGCGTCGTTCACTTCAGAAACTGCCTGTCCTGCCATGGTGATCCACCTCGGGAAGTTGGGAATATCTCTAAGGAATGGATGCAGAGGCAGGCGTAAAAGTCGCAAACGGTGCCGTAACGTCAAAGCGCCCGAGACTCGTAAGAGCCTCAGGCGCTAGAGCAGCCCTCCCCCAGAACTGCCCACGAACAAGAAAGTAGGGCGGCTACATGCCTCCTGTAAACAGAACTTCAGTAATAAAATGGTAACGGTACAAACTGGTTACCTTCGTCCCTTAGAACCAACTGCAACTTCAACCCGTTCAATACCCACCGAAAAATTCGTATAATACCGTCTATGCCGACCCTCCTCTCCCCGCGCGAAGCCGCCCTCCGACTCGGTATCTCCTATCCCACGATGAAGCAGTGGCTGTATCGAAACAAACTCAAGTCCGTGAAGACGCCCGGGGGGCACTACCGCATTCCGGAAGCGGAACTCGATGCCCTTCTGCACAAAGCCAAGCGCCCGGATACGCCCAAGCGAGAGATGCTGCGGAGCGTGAGCGGGCGAAACCAGCTCGTCGGCCGCGTGGTGGAAGTGAAGCTGGATGGGCTGCTGGCGCAAATCAAGCTGTCCATCGGCGGCCAGATCATCACCTCGATCATCACCGCCGAAGCCGCCCGCGAAATGCAGCTTGAAGTGGGCGAAACCGCGGCCGCGCTGATCAAGTCCACCGAGGTGATGGTCCTCCGTGTCTGAACGCCGGAAGTGGCCGCTCCTGCTCGCATGCCTGGCTGTGGTCTACGGCCTGTTCACAGTTCCACCGCTGCGCGCGGACGACTCTGTGAAAGTCGCGGCGGCAGCAGACCTCCAGCCCATGCTGCCTGCCCTGCTCGCCACCTGGAAAGCACAGACGGGCGAGAGCGCAGCCGTTTCGTTTGCCTCCTCGGCTACGCTGGCCACGCAAATTGAAAACGGCGCTCCCTACGACCTGTTTCTATCCGCGGACATGTCGTTTCCGGAGAAGCTGGCCCGCGACGGCTGGGCGAACGGAAAACCGGTTCCCTATGCGCAGGGCGCCCTGGTCCTTTGGGCGCTCCGCAGCAGTTCCCTTCCGCCTCTTTCCATGACTCTGCTAGGCAGCCCGGCGATCCAAAGCATCGCCATCGCGAATGCTGCACATGCCCCCTATGGTCGCGCTGCCATGGCTGCACTTACCTCGCTGCACTTATTGGACGCCACCCGGCCCAAGCTGCGGTTCGCGGAGAATATCGCGCAGGCGGCGCAATTCGTGCAGTCCGGCAACGCACAGGTTGGACTACTCTCGCTGACCTCGGCCCTTAGTCCGCCACTGGCGGCGCAGGGCCACTACATCGAAGTGCCGCTCTCCTCTTACCCACCCATCGTGCAAGGAGCAGTGCTGCTGAAGCACGGGTCGCATCCCGATGCCGCGCGCGCACTGCTGACTTTCCTGCTCTCGCCCGCAGTCCGGCAGCAGCTTCCCTCCCGCGGACTGCGGTCCCCGCAGTAACCGCTGCTTTGTATGGACAGTCAGGCGCTGCTGCTCACTCTACGGCTTGCACTCGCGACAACCGCGATCCTGTTAGCGCTTGCCATTCCGCTCGCCTACTGGATCGTGCAATCGCGCTCGACCGTGGCGCGGCTCACAGAGGCGCTGGTGGCGCTCCCCCTGGTGTTACCACCGACCGTGCTCGGCTTTTACCTGCTGGTTCTGCTCGGGCCGACGACGGCCACCGGTCGGCTTCTCATCCACCTCTTTGGACACACACTGGCATTCTCCTTCACCGGGCTGGTCGTAGGATCAGTCATTTACAGCCTGCCCTTTGCCGTGCAGCCGATGGTGACGGGCTTTGCCGCGGTCGACCGGGAGTGCGTCGAGGCGGCGCGCTTGCTGGGCGCCAAACCACTCGAGGTCTTCGCCCGTGTCCTGCTACCGCTGGCTCGTCCTTCCCTGGTCACTGCGGCAGTGCTGGCATTCACTCATACGGTCGGAGAGTTCGGCGTTGTTCTAATGCTGGGTGGCGGCATCCCCGGCCGAACGCGCACTCTCTCGATTGCGATTTACGACCAGGTGCAGGACTTCGCCTACACCGCCGCGAACCGCACGGCGCTGCTGCTGCTTGCGTTCTCCTTCACCGCTCTGCTGATCGTGTACCTGCGTCAGGAGTCCCGGCGTGCCTGAGAACGCCACCCCGGAACGCACGATTCTCGACTTCGCGGTGGAGCACCGCATGGGTGAGCTTGCGCTCTATGCAAGCGCATCGCTGACCTCCCAAGTCACTGCGCTGTTCGGGCCGTCCGGATCGGGCAAGACCACGCTTCTGCGCGCGATCGCCGGTCTATTGCAGCCGGCACAGGCGCACGTCAGGCTGCATGGCAGAACGCTGACGGACGTCTCCAGGCGCATCAACGTAGCATCCGAAGAACGCGCCATCGGATTCGTGATGCAGCGCCCGGCGCTGTTTCCGCACATGTCGGCGGAGGAGAATATCGGCTTTGGGCTGCGCCGCTGGAACCGGGAGCGCCGGCACGCGCGCGTAGAGGAGATGCTCACCCTGTTTCGCGCAACGGCGTTTCGCAGCCGGAGGCCGCGGGAGCTTTCCGGCGGCGAACAGCAGCGGATCGCTTTGGCGAGAGCGCTGGCTCCAATGCCGCGTCTGCTGCTGCTTGATGAACCGCTCACCGGCATGAGCTCCGACCTGAAGCGCGAGATCCTGCACGAGCTCAGGGCCCACCTCACCGCTTCGTCTACTCCAGTTCTGTACGTTACGCATGAACTGCCCGAGGTCTTCGCACTCGGAGCGCACGTACTGGTGCTTGAGAACGGAACCATTACCCGACAGGGTCCTGCCGAGCGGGTACTGACGGACGAGCGCGAGGCGTTGCTGGTGCAGCTCGGAATGCCTCAGGCTGCCGCGAGTCCCTGGCGCTAACTGGTTCCCGTAGGCGCAATGCGAATAAATGAAGGCATGCGAGGCTTTTCGTCGAGAAAAGCTAGCTCCACGTGTTTGTGCGACGCTGCAGCACGGAAGCCGGTTTAACTCACCCACACCGGCTCGGGCTCGAGTGCGATTCCCAGCTTTGCCCGAACGCCTTCCTGGATGTGATCGCGCAGCGCGATGATATCGGCAGCGAGGGCATCACCGCGATTGGTCAGGGCCAGTGTGTGGCGGCTGGAGATGGCGGCCTTTCCCATGCAATAGCCCTTCACGAATCCAGCCTGGTCGAGAAGCCACGCGGCGGGAATCTTTACGTGATTGTCCCCTGCTGGAAAGCGCGGAATCCGGTCCTCTGCAATGGCCAGCAGGTGTGCGAGCTCCGGCAATCGTCCCGCGGGCACCACCGGATTCTTGAAGAAGCTGCCTGCGCTGCGGCAGTCCGCTTCCCCTGGAACCAGCAGCATGCCTTTCTGGTGGCGGATAGTGCGGACCGCCGCGCGCACCTCCGCCGGCGAGGGCATGGCGTTTTCTACGAAGTAGCGCTTCAGGTCCGGGTAGTTCACGCGGACGGGGCTGTGCGGCTCGAGCGCGAAATCCACGCGGGTAACGATATACCGCCCGCGCTCAGTTGAGTTAAAGATACTATGACGGTAGCTGAAGCCACATTGCGCGTTGCTCAGTTCGCCCCACGCATCGTGTGCGAGATCATAGACGCGCACTTTACTGATAGTCTCAGCCACCTCCTGACCATAGGCGCCTACATTCTGCACCGGCGTGCCGCCGACTGTACCCGGAATGCCGGAAAGGCAGGCCAGCCCGGCGCACCCGCGCTCGATGGTGCGCGCAACAAAGCCATCCCAATCCTCCCCTGCGCCGACCCGGAAAAGAATTGCATCGCCTCGCGATATTTCCTCAATCCCGGAGATCGCAATGCGCAGCACGAGGCCGGCGTAGCCCGCATCGGAAACCAATAGATTGCTGCCACCGCCAAGAATGAAAAGGCGCAAACCCCGCTCGCGCGCAAAGAGCACGGCCGCTTCCACATCCTGCTCCGTCTGCGCTTCGGCAAACCATTGCGCGGGGCCGCCAATCCCAAAGGTTGTGTAGGGGGCGAGCGTCACGCCCTGCCGGAACTCCATACACCGGAGAGTACACCAGCCGCCGGTGGCAGAAGCCTGCGCAACTGCTTACAATAGAGGTACCGCATGTATGCGGCTGTGGCGCGGACCCCAGGCGCGACCCAAGGAGCGAACATGTACCCGGAAATTATGGTTATACCCATGCGCGAAGAGCTGACACGCGCCGGCATCAAGGAAGCACGCACCGCAGCCGATGTGGATGCAGCGCTGGCCCAACCTGGAACCACGATGGTGGTGGTGAACTCCATTTGCGGTTGCGCCGCAGGCAAGATGCGGCCGGGCGTGCGTCTCGCCCTGCAGAACCAGGTGAAGCCGGATCAGATGATCACCGTCTTCGCGGGGCAGGACCGCGAAGCGACCGAGCGTGCGCGTTCCTATTTCGCAGGCCAGCCGCCGACCTCGCCGGCAATTGCCCTGCTGCGCGACGGCAAGCTCGTCTACCTCATGCAGCGTTTTGTGATTGAAACCAACACAGCCCAGGCGATCGCGCAGGAACTGGCGCGTGCGTTCAACGAATATTGCGCCACTGCCACCGCCTAGTGTTCTCCTGCGGTACATGAGGAAACCCGGCCGCGGCCGGGTTTTTTGTTGCGTTCAGACGTTCAGAGAGAGGCGACAGGAATGCGCATAAGGTCGTCCACCAGGCCCACTTCCTTCTGCACAAACGGCTCTGCATAGCGCACCCCAGCAAGCAGGCCATAGAAGCGCGCCATTGCGAAGGTGCGCTCGCGAATCTCGTCTTCGGGCACAAACAGGCCGGCACCCTGCGCCTGGTTGGCATACTGCGAGCGATAGGCCAGCAGCGACTGCAGTCGCTGTTCCGCGAATTCCGTGACGTCCACCACGAAGCTAGGCCGCACGTCGGCATACAGGCTGGCGTAGAGAATCTTGAAGGGCCTATAGGGCGGCGTACCGGTCTCCACCTTTGCCAGTCCGGCCAGGAAACACGCTTCGTAGCCGAGCTTCGCGGTCGTGTAGTGGTCCGGGTGACGGCCTTCCCAGTACGGCAGGATCACCACCCGCGGCCGCAGTTCACGCAGCACTCGTACGATCTTTACGCGGTTGGCATACGTATTCTCTACCTGCCCGTCCGGGATATCGAGCGCTTCGCGCCAACCTGCGCCGAGAATGCGGGCGGCCTCCGCTGCTTCCCGGCCCCGCTCCTCAGCCGAGCCGCGCGTCCCAGCTTCGCCTGCCGTGAGATCGAGGATGCCGGTCTCGAGCCCGAGCGATCGCATCTTCAAGAGCGTCCCGCCGCAGGTCTGCTCCACATCATCGCGATGCGCCGCGATGGCCAGCACATCGACTACGGATTCTTGAGCCATCCGTGCGCGCTCAGTAGTTGGCGTTGTCGCCATCCGAAGGTGCGTCCATGTAGGCCACGTCGTAAGCGGTGCCCGTCACAGCGACGTTTGAGTTGTCGCGCTCGGCGCCGTCCGTGGTGTTGTAAATGTGCACCTGCCCGCCTTCGGCCACGTAGATCTTGTGCAGTCCCGTGACCGCAGTCACACCTGTGAGATCGCCCTTATAGGCATCAATCGAGACAGCATTGTTCGCGGTGTTGAACATGGTGAGGCAGCCGAACTGAACGCTTGCACCCGACTGGCTCCCCTTGTAGCGCTCGCCTTCCTGGCAACGCTGTGAGCCGATCCAGAGGGTGTTGTCGTCGGCAAACAACATCTTTGTATGCGTTCCGTCGCTGATCGAGTAGGTGCCCGCAATCTGGCCGGTGGACATGTTCACGACCGTGAGGAAGCCGGCGAAGAGTCCGTCCGGTTGCAACTGTTGCCCAGAGACGTAGAGCGTGTTCCCGTTCTGGAGAGCGTCGGTTGCGCCGCCCGGAATGGGCAGCACCGGGCCGGCCTGCAGGTTGATACCCGAGGGGCCGCTGTTGTTGCCGTTCAGGGCGTCCGGCGTGATGGGGACGGTCACGATGCCGGCTTGCGAGCCGCCACACTCCGGCCCGCAGTTCAGAACGTAGATCGATTGCCCATCGGAGGAGAAGACAGCCTTTGTGGGGCGATCGAAAGCGCCGTTGCTGGTGACACGCGCCGCGCAATACTGCGGCAGGTTCTGCGGCTCGCAATCCTGGAAGCCTGCTGCCTGCCAAGCGGCCGGGGTGGAATATTGCACCTTCTGCGGTTGCGTAAGCCGCACCACGCTGAAGACATCGTTGCTGTTCTGCACGAAGCCGAGCGCGAGCGTTCCGCTGGGATTGATGGAAACGCGGTAGATGCCCGGCACGTTAAGGAAGAACTGCTGCCCCAGCCCGCGATCGATTACGGTCAATGAATGGATCGCCTGGTTGGCTGCGACCACGTACTGCTGGTTGCGGGAGACGAAGATGCTGGTGGCAATGGGCGCGTTCTGCCCGGTAAGGACGCTTCCGGCCTTCTCGTTGGCGTAGTCCACCGTCGCCAGGCTTCCGTCGCCTTCGGAAAAGACGGCGCCAGTCTGCTCTTCCGGGAAGTTCTGAATGCTTACCGGGTTCTTGCCGGAGAAGCCCCCAATGGAGAAGCTGCCGTTCTGATTGTTGTACGGGTGACGGATGTCGTAATAAGCATCAACGAACAGCAGCGCGCCGGCGGTGAATGGGCCGGGGTTTTGCACGGCGATCAGAACGCGATTGGCGACTCCGCTCGGCGGCAGGTTGCGCCCGGCGAAATAGTAGTTCTTTCCGCAGCCCATCAGACCAAAGGAGACGGAAAGCAACAACAGCAGAGCGAAGGCAGGCGATACGATACTTCTGTTCTTCAACAAAACGCTTTAAACCTCTTCCTCTTCTGGACACGCGATTGTGCGGGAAGATGAAGTATAACAAAGCGTTTGGTGATCCCGCGCTGCCTGGCTTAGCATGAAGAACATGGCCAGCCTCCAAACTCTTTTTGCCGGCCGCACTGTTTTGTGCGATGGCGCGATGGGGACAACCCTGTACGCGCGCGGCGTTTTCATCAACCGGTGCTACGACGAGTTGAATCTTTCGCAGCCCGAGTTGATTCGCACCGTGCACGAGGAGTACCTGCAAGCCGGCGCGGAGATCATCGAAACCAACACCTTCGGCGCGAACGCGTTTCGGCTTCGGCGGTATGGCCTGGAAGACAAGGTCCGCGCCATCAATGAAGCGGGCGCACGCCTAGCGCGCCAAGCGGTGGCGCAATTGGCCGACAAGCAGGCCGGCACGGCCTTGGTGGCGGGGTCCGTGGGACCGCTTGGGGTGCACTTGGAGCCGCTGGGCAAGACCGCGCTGGATGAGGCGCGCGCGGCCTTTGCGGAGCAGATTGCCGGGCTGGCCGCGGGCGGCGTGGACCTGCTGACGATTGAGACCATGCCTGCCATCAACGAAGCGGAGCAGGCGATCCGCGCTGCCCGGGAAACTGCCCCGGAGATTCCGATCCTGGTCATGATCACGGTCGATGAAGACGTGAACTGCCTGGACGGCACCCCGGCGGAGGTAGCCGCGGAGCGCCTGGCTGCGGCTGGTGCCGATGCCGTGGGTTGCAACTGCAGCCTGGGCCCGGCGACCGTGCTGACGGCCATTGAGCGCATGCGCGCCGTGACCACACTGCCGCTCGTCGCCATGCCCAACGCCGGTATGCCGCGTGCGGTCGATGGGCGCAACATCTATCTGTGCTCCCCGGAGTACATGGCCAGCTTTGCGCGTAAGTTCGTCAAAGCCGGCGTGCAGTTCATTGGCGGCTGCTGCGGCACCACACCGAACCACATCCGCGCGATGAAATCGGCCATGCGCGCCATCGATGCGCAGACCGCGAGCGTGCCCAAGGACCGGCGCGCGCCGATCGTGACCGAGACCCCTCCGGCGCCGCTGGGCGAGCGTTCGGGTATCGGCCGACTGGTGGCCGACGGCACCTTCGTGACCATGGTGGAGATCGTGCCCCCCAAGGGCATCGATTGCACCAAGGAGATCGAAGGCGCGCGCATGCTGTCGGCGACCGGCATCCACGCCATCAATATCCCGGACTCGCCGCGGGCCTCGGCGCGCATGAGTGCGCAGAGTCTCTGCATTCAGATTCAGCAGCAGACCGGCATGGAGACGATCCTGCATTACACCTGCCGCGATCGTAACGTGCTCAGCATCCAGTCAGACCTGCTTGGCGCCTCCTCCATCGGGCTCAAGAACATCCTGTGCCTGACGGGCGATCCGCCGAAGCTGGGCAACTACCCCGACGCGACGGCGGTTTTCGACGTGGACGCCATCGGGTTGGTGAACGTGGTGAACCGGTTGAACCACGGTCTCGATATCGGCAGCAACCCGATTGGCGCGTCTACCGGATTCACGATCGGCGTGGCGGCCAACCCCGGCGTGCCGGATATCGACAACGAGATCCGCCGCTTCGCCTACAAGGTGGAAGCCGGCGCGGAGTATGCGATTACCCAGCCGGTGTTCGATCTGCGCCTGCTGGAGGCCTTTCTCAAGCGCATCGAGAGCTTCCGGATTCCGGTAATTGCCGGCATCTGGCCGCTCACCAGCCTGCGCAACGCCGAGTTCATGAAGAACGACCTCCGCGTCTCCATGCCGGACGAGATCATGCTGCGCATGGCCAAGGCCGACACGCCGGAGCTGGCACGCGCCGAAGGCATCCGTATCGCGCAGGAGATGCTGGAAGAGGCGCGGTGCATGGTGCAGGGAGTGCAAGTGAGCGCGCCCTTTGGGCGCTACCACCTGGCGATCGAGATCGTGCGTGCTGCCCTGCCCTGCGGCCCGGAGGACGGAGCGGAAGACTCCGCGCCCGTTCGCGAGCCGCTGGCCGAGCCGGAAGGAAGCAAAGTTGGCAAGCTTTGAAGAATCACTGAAGGAACTCGAGACGATCGTCGCGCAACTCGAGCGCGGCGATCTTCCTCTCGAAGACTCGATCAAGCTGTTCGAGCAGGGCGTGCGCCTCTCCGGGGAATGCAAACAGGAACTCGACCAGGCCGAGGGCAAGGTGCAGATCCTGCTCAAGCAGCGCGACGGCTCCATGAAAACTGAGCCCTTCCCGCCGCAGAAGTAAACCGGCAACGCGGCTCTGCGCTGTTAGCTTGACTGTCACCCCCACCCCCCTGGGTCTTTTTCGCTATAGTCTTGCAGCCACTGGGTTTAGGCCAAGGCTGGCACGCTAAAGTCCTGACAGCGCAAAGGTTAAAGCCAAAGTCCTCTTACGATGTGACTTACAGACAGCCTTTGCACTGCCTCTGGTGCAATCTGTTTACCCGGAAGTTACAGTCGTCAATTTCCGGCTCCCAATGAGTAAGGGCTCTCTCAAGAGAGCCCCTATTTCCAGTGTGACAGATTTGCCGAATTAGTACGCCATCTCGGATTCCCGCGTTCACCACCAGCGCCTTTCGCAAGGCCGGCCTCGAATTTCAGCAATCGGCTGGACGGATATTGAGTACGAGGACTTCGAAGAAGTCTTCTCCATCAAAAGGCTTGCCCGACGTTCAGGTCTGACAGGACACCGCTAGAGGATCGAGCAGACCTTCATTCCATTCAGGCCTGGAGCGAAATCACTACTTTCCCCACCTGCTGATTTGATTCGAGATAGCGGTAGGCGTCTGCGGATTGCGGAAAGGGGAAGACCTTCGCGACTTTGGGGACGAAGCGGCCGTCGTTGAGGCGTTCGTAGATGTAGTTGCGGGCGCGGTCGAGACGTTCGGGATCATGGGTGATTTCGTGGAGGGTGTAGCCGCGCATAGAGAGTCCCTTGCCCATGCACGGCCGGAGCGGAAACGGCGTGGGCTGGAGAGCAAGAGCGCCGTAGACGATCACGATGCCCCCGGGTGCCGCGGCTGCGACCAGCTTCTCGACGAAAGGTCCGGCGACAGCGTCAAAGGCGATGCGGGTCCCCTTTCCTGCGGTGATCTGCTGCACGCGGGCGGCAACGTTCTCCTCGTCGGTAGCGATGACATGGTCGGCGCCGAGATCGAGAAGCTCCTGGCGCTTGGCGCCGGTGCGGGTGGTGGCGATGGCGGTCGCGCCTGCGTCTTTGACGATCTGGATAGCCGCCAGACCGACGCTGCTGCTGGCCGCGGTGATGATGACAAAATCGCCGGCGTGCACCCGGGCAATGTCTACCAGCGCCCCATAGGCCGTGGCGTACTGCATCCAGACGGCAGCACCCTGCTCTGCGCTGAGCGCGTCGGGGATTTTCGCCAGTGAACTAACGGGCACGATGGCTTCTTCGCCGAGGACACCGTACTGGTTCTGGGAGTAGCCGGGGACGGTGCCGAAGCGTTGCCCGACCAGGCTCTTGTCTACGTCGGGGCCGACCGCATCCACGATGCCGACGGCCTCGTACCCGAGGCGAGATGGTAACTGCGGCTGTTCGAAATATTGGCCGCGAAAGTACAGCGATTCCGCGCGATTGAGGCCGACGGCCTGCACACGCAGGCGCACTTCGCCTTTGCCCGGCTGGCGCTGCGGCTCTTCTTCGAACTGCAGAACTTCGGGGCCGCCGAGCTGGTGGAAACGAACAACCTTGGGCATGAGCTTCTCCTGCATGTGTTCGATGAGAACGGTGCGGGGAGGATGCGAAAGCGGAGCGGAAAGAACTCAGAGCGGCTCAATGAAAAAGCGGCGTTCTCGATGCCGGAACTCAACCCGGTGTCTATCGAAAAATCCGCGTTGACCTAGCAGTCCAATTCCTTGAGCCTCCAAGCCGGGCGTGAATCCCACATAGGCCGGAAAGGATATGCGATTGCCAATATCGATCTTGACGTCGGTATACGACAGAACAGACTGCCCTCCAATGCCGAGGCAGGCAGCCTTCTTCATGGAAAGGAGGTCAAGCCCAAGCAAGGAACTGAACGAAGCTGGAAAGCAACAATGGTCTGCACCCGAGTCCAGCAAAGCGACGCAGGTAAATCTGTTGCCGTTCGGCGCAAGCAAATGCGCCAGGACCATCGGCCGCCAGCAATCCTGTCCAGCGGGGAAAGCTTCGCTCGGGGGAATTGGAAAGTGTATGAAGGGGAATTCAGCCCTAGCCACTGGGCGATTTTACAGAATGTATGCGGCATTCGATTCAGGAACGCGCGTCACGATAGGATCAGGCTCCCCGTTCTCATGCGCTTTCTGGACGACGCTGTGCAGGTCAGCCCCATAAGCAATTATCTCGTGCCTTTCCGCTGAAATCGCAACCCATGCGCCCGAAGGAACATCGTGGAGGAGCTCTGCGAGATCGACTAGAGGTGTCGCCATGAAATGCTCATTGCTCGGGCGTGCACCGGGACGCGCGCCCAGAAAGCCGTACCTTCAGGGATGAACTCTACCATACATTCGTTGCTGACGGTCAGGACGCCGACATTACGGAAGCTGTACGGCTGGATTCAGTTCACGTCTTTGACGAGGTTGTCAGGGACTTTGCAGAGGCGTGTACGGCGAGGCTGTGGCGCAGGAAGGCGATCACTTCGTCCGTCATGTAGTGAGGCGGGGCGATGCGGAAGACGGGCTTGCCCTCAAGCAGGCGGAGGGAAACGCCGCGCCAGTGCGGGGTGAGTTCGCCGGCGGATTCGCGCAGGAGGATGGCATCGGCGCGGTCGAGATAGAGGCGGGCGGACTCCTTGAAGTCGGCAGTACCGAAGTCGAGCACGGTGAGGTAGAGGTCGGGTCGCAGAAAGCGTAGCACGCTGTTGGATTCGAAGATGGCGTTCTCGGCGGCGGCGACCTCTTTACGGATGCGCGGCATGCCTTCGGCAAGCATGCCGACGCGGGTGCGCACCCAGAGCGAACGCACGGCTCCGGCCTGGAGGAAGCGGGCGCTATCAGTGCCAGTTGCGCCGGGACGTTCCGCGCTGACTGCGATGGTGTGTTCGTCCGTCTGGCAGTCGCAGGGCTCGCCATTGGCTGAGCAGAAGCCGTGGCCGAATTGCGTGATCTTGAACGCGGTCCAGTGGAGGTCGCGGGTGCGCGCGATGATGCCCGCGACAGCCGAGGTTTTGCCCACGTTGCGCGAGTGTCCGCCAACCACGACGATAGCCATCTCAGTCCTTCTCTTCCGGCTCGTTATGCACGGAGCGTGCCGGCTTTGCCAGCCGGGCCAGGGCTGCGAGCTCCTTGAGATAGCCGCGGATGGGCCGCGCCGGTGTGCCCCAGAAGACCACGCCGGGGCCATGCAGCTTCTTCTGCGAAGGGATGCCGGCCTGCGCTCCCAGGATCACGCCCGGGCCGATCTGGACATGATCGGCGATGCCTACCTGGCCACCCACAATCGCGGCGTCGCCAATGGTGCTGGAGCCGGAGACGCCGGTCTGCGCAGCGATGACGACCTGTGTTCCCACGCGCGCGTTATGGCCGATGTGCACCAGGTTGTCGATCTTTGTGCCGCGCCCGATGCGCGTCTCTTCGAGCGCGCCGCGATCGATGGTGGCGTTCGCGCCGATCTCCACATCGTCTTCGATGACCAGCGTGCCCTGCTGCGGAAATTGGAGGTATTCTCCGCTCTCTGGATCGCGCACGTAGCCGAAGCCGTCTGCGCCCAGCACAGCGCCGGCATGGACGACGACGCGATTGCCCAGCGTCGTTCCCGGATAGATCACCACCCGTGGGTAGATGCGGCAATCGGCGCCGATCTTCACGCCTCTGCCCACTACGGCGCCGTGCCCAATGCTACTGCCCCGCCCGACCTGCACGTCGCGATCGAGCACGGCACCGGCACTGATATTCGGCTCGCCGCTGGCCGATGCTGCAGGAAACACGACGGAACCGGGCTGCTGCCCGGGAATCTCGGGGTCGCTCTCTGCTCGCAGGCGCACCAGGCGGCCGGCGCGGGCAAAATCCAGGCGCGGGTTGCGGGAGATCAGCATCCGTGCGTCCGCGCCCGAGTGACTGGCGGCCAGCGCGGGCGTGGTGAGGATCGCGGCGGCTTCCGAACGGAGAGCTTCGGCCAGCGCCGTCGCATCCTCCGCAAAGACGAGATCAAAGGGGCCAGCAGTGCGCGGACTGCTGACTGCACGCAGCTTCTGTCCGCCCCACCGCCATGCCGCTCCAGGCCGAGTTCTGCCGCCAGTTGCGTCACAGTGATCATCGATGCCGTCCTGCCGGCGTGCTCTTCCCCGGATGGTTGCTCATGTGAGCAGGGCTCATCCATAGATCGGGGGTTCTCCCGCCGGACGGGTCTTCCAGCGGCGGTGCACCCAAAGCCACTGCTCAGGATACTGCCGGACGTAGCGCTCGATCTCGTGGGTAAAGCGCTGCGTGTTTGCCACGATGTCGGCGGCTTCATCGCCGGTGCGCATTAGCGGGAGCGGGTGTGCCGAACTCCAGGACGTAGTGCCCGGGCTTTCCCTTCTGCAGCAGGAAACCGGGCAGCACGGCCGCGCCGGTTTTCAGCGCCAGCCGGGCGAGGCCCGCGGCGGTGCAGGCGAGGTGACCGAAGAAGTCCACAAAGACGCCCTGCGGCGGCGTCATGTTGGTGTCCATCAGGATGCCTACCGTCTCGCCGCGGCGCATGGCGCCCAGTAAGCCGCGCGCGAAGTCATCCTTGTGCAGCACCGTGTTGCCGTGCAGGCAGCGGATCTGGTTAACCAGCCGGTCTACCAGCGGATTGTCGAGCCGGCGGATGACCATGCTCATGGGATAGCCCATGAGCGAGTGATAGAAGCTCGACAGCTCCCACATACCCAGGTGCCCGGTGATGACCAGGACGCCGCGCCCTTCCGCCCGGGCCGCAAGGTAGTTCTCCAGGCCCTCGTAGCGCAGGAATCCAGCGGTGTTGGTACGCGTGAAGCGCGGCATCTGGCAAAACTCGGCGAGCTGGTAGCCAAGATTGCGATAGAGCTGCCGCAGAATGGACCGGCGCTCCGTCCCCGATTTCTCGGGCAGTGCTAATTGGAGGTTGCGTTCGCCCACCTCTCGCAGCCGAGGAATGGTGTAGAAGGCGGCCATGCCCACGGCCGCGCCGGCGCGCCGTGCCCAGGAACGGGGCAGCTTCCCCAAGCCCTGCAGCAGCAGCCATACCGCCGCGTATTCCAGCCTTTGCCGTGTTCGCAAAACTCAGTGTAACGCCGCTCTGCTCCGCAGAAAGAGAATGGCCTGCCGGGGCAGGCCACCTTGCTCTTACGGGATTGAGCTACTTCTTATCCTGCGTCCTCATGAAGTACTTGGCAACGGTGCGCACGAAGGGCTGCGCGGCCGGCGGCACGGGAACGCCACCGTGGAGAATTTTTTCGAAGGAGGGCGCTGCGCCGCCATAGAAGGCGTTGGTGTCATCGGTATTCTGGTTGACCACTGCGCCGTTCAGGTCGACGCCCGCGAACAGGCCCTTGGAGCGTGAATAGCTGAGCAGTTCGGCATTCAGCTTCCAATCGGTAGAAGCCGAGGCGTTGCGCCCTACTGGTCCGGCGGCGGCGGCGGCGTCTCCGCCGATCTTGAACTGGGACTTCAGCAGATCCTGGAAGCCCTTGTCATTGACGGCGACCAGCACCAGGTCCGTGGACTGGCCACCAATCTGGAAACCGAAGCTGCCGCCAGCGATGCGGATGAATACCGGCGCGCTCCAGCCATGGGCCGTGCGGCACGTGACCACACCCTGGCCGTATTGGCCTCCCACCACAAACGCCGCCTTCTTTACGCCCGGAATCACGCCGATGCAGGTTGCCTGCTCTGCGATCTGATTGGGGATCGCCTTGTCCGGCACGGACATGATCTGATCGATCACGCTTCTGGCGTCATTGATGCGGTCATCCAGTTTCGCTTTATCGGTAGCGGCAAAGGCGCTGAGCGACATGCTCGCGACGCAGAGAAGAGTCAAAAGCTTTGCTTTCATAGTCTTGTTTTCTCCAGCAGGGGAGAGAGTCCCCTGGGGTAAAATTGCGCTCCTTATGGCGATCCCCCGCACTGGCTGCAGTGTGCAAGAGTTACCGGCGCTCACGCAATGAGATGCAGGGAAACGGACAAAGGCGGGCAGAATTTGCTCTCCGAGAGCCGGCGGCGCAAAAAAGAGGGGCGGCAAAGGCGGCACCGCCGCATTCACCAGCCCCGTTCCCCAGATCTGCGTTGTTCTGTAATTACTTTCAGCTATCTTCGGTCATCTGTATAGGTAACTCTAGTACCTATTACCAACGCGGAAGGCCGTGTTGGTTGCGGCCGATTCTGCGCCGGTGCTGTTTTCCAAAAGGCCATGCGTCAGGACGGCCGTGGTCAGGGCCACCCGGTTCTCCACGCCCACTTTGCGCATGAGGCGGCTGAGATGCATTTTGACGGTCCGCTCTTCCAAACCCAAAGTTCGCGCAATTTCCGGATTCGAGCGAGCGGCTGCCAGTTCGCGGAGTACCTGCTGCTCCCGCGCGGTAAACCGCAGGGCGGCCGGGGAGCGGGGCGTGGTGCGCTCCCTGGCGTTGGCCCGGTCCACGAACAAGGCAAGCACGCGTCGCGGCACCCAGATCGAGCCCTCGCGGACGATGCCGATGGCGAGTTCCACCTGATCCGGGGTTGCGGTGTCCTCGATATAGCCTTTCGCGCCGGCCGAGAGAGCCGTCAGCAGTTGCTCATCGCGGGCGGGAGGACCCATCAGGACAACGGGGCAGGTGGGCCGCAGCGCACGAAAGGCAGCGACCATGGCAACCGCGTCGAAGGGGCCGTGGAGACCGACCAGCGCCATGTCCAGCGACGGATCGCGCGTCAGCCCGTACAGATCGGTCGGCACAAAACGAAACTGCTGGTGCGCGCCAAAAAGCGCGAGCAAGCCTTCCACACGCAGCGGGCACGCGTCGTACACGCCGATGCGGAGCTGCCCGGCTTGTGCCGAGTTACGTGCCATCAGAGCTTGGGAAGAACGATGCCCTGCTGCCCTTGGTACTTGCCTTTCCGGTCGGCGTAGCTGATTTCGCAGGTCTCGTCGGATTGGAAAAACAGAATCTGGCACAGGCCTTCGTTGGCGTAGACCTTGGCCGGGAGGGGCGTGGTGTTGGAGATCTCCAGGGTGACGAAGCCCTCCCACTCGGGCTCGAAGGGGGTGACGTTGACGATGATGCCGCAGCGCGCATAGGTCGATTTGCCCACGCAGATGGTCAGCACGTCGCGGGGAATTTTGAAGTACTCGATGGACTTGGCCAGAGCGAAGGAGTTCGGGGGAACGATGACGGAATCCGCCTGCACGCTGACGAACGAGCGCTCGTCGAAGTCTTTGGGGTCGATGACGGCGCTGTTCACATTGGTGAAGATTTTGAATTCATCGGAGACGCGCAGGTCGTAGCCATACGACGACAGACCGTAGGAGATCACGCCTTCACGCACCTGCTTCTCACTGAAAGGGGCGATCATGCCGTGCTGCAGGGCCTGTTCGCGTATCCAACGGTCACTCTTGATTGACATGCGGCTCCCTCGCCCGGAGACGCGGTCCGCGCCATCGAGCGCCTCGCCGCCTGCCGGCCTGGTGTTTTGGTCAGAAGCTGCATCTTAAACGGTGTCGTACTATGGAACAAATGTGAGGCGCTTCCGGCGCACGCCGGCTCACATTTCTGCCGCCGGCTGGAGCCGCACACCATGATCAAACAGGACATCGTGCAGCAAGTGATGGAGCGGACCGGCCTTCCCCGCGTAAAGGCGGAAACGGCGGTGGACACGCTCTTTGAGAGCCTCAAGCGCGCACTCGCATCAGGCGACCGGATCGAGTTGCGCGGCTTCGGCGTGTTCACGGTGCGTCCGCGCAAGACCGGCATCGGGCGCAATCCCCGGACCGGGGCAGAAGTAACGATCACGCCGGGAAAGGCAGTCCGTTTCAAGCCGGGCAAAGAACTGCAGCTCCCGGACGCGCCGGTGAAGGCGTCGCCCACCGACGCGCTCTAATTCACAAGGTGCCGTGGCGCGGCTTCCCCGCCCCCATTCACATCAGGCTCACAGCATCGACGTCGATAATCAGGTTCCGCCGCGGAATGCCGATCGCGTTGGCATGGGCACGGGCCTGCTGCAGCACCCGCGACAGCGCGTCCCGGCGCTCTGCCTTGAGCAGGACGTGGAAGCGGTAGACCCGCTTGATGCGAACAATGGGCGCCGCCGCGGGGCCCAGAACCCGGATGCGATCGAAGGCCTGCGACTGAAACCACCGGCCGAGCGCGCTCGCCCACCCGGCTGCTTCCTCAAGCACCGTGCTTTGTATCAGCAGATTCGCCAGCACGCCAAAGGGCGGGTAGTGCATCCACTTGCGGAAGCGCAGTTCCTTTTCCACGAACGCGGGGAAATCGTGCCGCTGCGCGAACTCGATCGCGTAGTGGTCGGGATGGTAGGTCTGCACGACGACCTCCCCGCGCAGGTCACCACGGCCGGCGCGGCCTGATACCTGCGTGAGGAGCTGGAAGACGCGCTCGGCGGCGCGGAAATCCGGCAGCCCCAGCGCGTGGTCTGCACCCACCACGCCGACCAGCGTGACGCCATGGATGTCGTGACCTTTGGCGATCATCTGCGTGCCCACCAGCAGGTTGATCTCGCCGCTGTGCAACTGCCGGAGCAGCCGTTCCAGGTCATGGCGTGTGCGCACGGTGTCCCGGTCCATGCGGCCGATGCGCGCCTGCGGGAAAAGCTCCTGCAACCGCTCCTCGCCCTGTTGCGAGCCGGCACCCAGAAAATACAGGTGCTCGCTTTCGCAGTGCGGGCACAGCTTGGGTACGGTGCGACGAAATCCGCAATAGTGGCACTCGAGCCGCTGGCCCACGTGCGCGTGCGTGTCCTCCGCGCCCACGGGGCGGTGATAGGTCAGCGCAATGGCGCAATTTTCGCACTGCAGCTTTTCGCCGCACGCGCGGCACAACACCGCGAAGGAATAGCCGCGGCGGTTGAGCAGGATCATGGCCTGCTCCCCACGCGCCAGCGTGTCTTCGACGGCGGTCGTGAGCCGGCGCGAAAACACCTCGTCTTTCCCCGTTTCCTGGAATTCGCGGCGCATGTCCACCAGCTCTACTTCGGGCAGCGGCCGCTGGTTCACACGCTCCGACATCTCCAGCAGCGTGTACTTGCCGCGCTGCGCGTTCTGCCAGGACTCAAGTGAGGGCGTGGCCGAACCCAGCAGCACAGACGCATTGGCCAGCTTGGCGCGCATCACCGCAACATCCCGTGCGTGATAACGCGGCGTCTCTTCCTGCTTGTACGAACCGTCGTGTTCCTCGTCCACGATCACCAGCCCGAGCCGTTCGAGCGGAGCGAAGATGGCAGACCGCGTGCCCACCACCACGCGCGCTTCCCCTCTGCGAATGCGGTGCCATTGCTCCGCGCGCTCGTCGGCCGTGAGCGCGGAGTGGAGCAGAGCCACTTCGCTTCCGAACGCTCCGTGCAACTGCGCCGCCATTGCCGGCGTGAGCCCGATCTCCGGAACCAGCAGCACCGAGGACCAGTTCATCGCCAGCGCACGTTGCATGATGGCGAGGTACACGGCCGTCTTGCCCGAGCCGGTGACGCCACGCAGCAGCATCGCGCGAAACTCACCGCGGCCCAGCCCCTCTGTGACCTCCGCGACCACTCCTTGCTGCGCGGTGTTCAGGCGGTGCTGCACCTGCTCCAGCGAGGACAGCACGAAGCTGCTTGGCCGCTCTTCCACGCGCACCAGACCGCGCTTGACCAATGAAGACAGCGAACTGGGCGGCAAAGGCAGCCGCCGCAGGTCAGCTACCGGGACGCCGCCGCCCGCGCCTGCGAGCGTGGCCAGGATCGTCTGCTGGTTCTCATTCAGCTTCGGCAGGCGCACATCGGGAATCAGCACCGCGTACCGCTCCACGCGGCGTGCATCGCGCTCCAGCGCGACCGCTTCGCGCGTAATCCACCGCTTGCGCACCATGCCGTCGAGCAGCGCGCGGGTAGCGCCGGTGGCCTGTTCCAAGGTGCGCCGTCGCGCGGGCTCGCCGCCGGCAAGGTAGTTGAGGACCGCGTATTCCGCGTCCTGCTCCTCCGGGCTGCGGCGGGAACGTCGCGAGGAGCCGTCCACGGCACCGTCATGCAGAACGCGCTGCCCCTGCTCCGCAATGCGGTACTGCACGGTCTTGCGCACCTCCGCCATGAGCGGAAGCATGGTGCGGAAAACTTCGCCGGGGGGCGCGAGGTAGTACTGGCTGATCCACCTGCCCAGGTCCATCAACTGCGGCGACAGCACAGCATCGGTGTCGAGCACGCGCTCCACAGGCTTCGCCTCGACAGGCGGCGGCTCCTCATGCAGGCGCGTGACGACGCCGATCATCTTCTCGTTGCGAAAGGGCACGATGACCCGGCTGCCCACGACGGGTGCTGCTCCCGGCGGAAGACGGTAAGTGAAGACAGCATCGAGCGGCACCGGGACTGCAACATCGCAGAACTGTGTCATAGCGCAAAGGGAGCACAGCGGCGCAGGAGAAACCCAGGCGGGGAGAAGGCAATCAGGGCAGCGAACAAAAGAAGCACGGTTCCGTCCACACCTGAGTGTAGAACGTGAACCGTGCGTTGAATCGCTGCGTTCCGGCTAGGCCGGGATTTCGGAAGCGAGCAGGCTGGGGTACGTCGCCAGATGCGGCATCTGCTGCGCAATTTTGCGGAAGGTGGTCAAGGCCTGCGCGACCACCTGGTCCATGTTGTAGTAGCGATAGGTCGCGAGGCGGCCGACAAAGTGCACGTCGCGTTCGGCATCGGCCAGCAGCTTGTAGCGCTTGTAGAGCTCAGCGGTTTCCGGGCACGGAATTGGGTAATACGGATCGCCCTGCGCCGTCGGGTACTCGTAGACCACACTGGTTTTCGGGTGCGACTGCCCGGTGAGGTATTTGAATTCCGTGATGCGCGTATACGCGTGGTCGTTGGGATAGTTCACCACGGGCGCCGGCTGGAAGATAGCGCAATCGTGCGTCTCGTGCTTGAACTCGAGCGAGCGATAGGGCAGCTTGCCGTAGATGTAGCCGAAGTATTCATCAACAGGTCCGGTGAAGATCAGCTTGCGATGCGGGATCGTCTTTGCCACTTCGCGGTAGTCGGCGTTGAGCAGGACCTCGATATTCGGATCGTCGAGCATCGTCTCGAACATCCGCGTATACCCGGCCTTCGGCATGGCCTGGAAGGTGTCGGTGAAGTAGCGGTCATCGCGGTCGTAGCGAAGCGGAATGCGCGCGGCGACGGAGGCATCGAGCTGCGATGGATCGAGGCCCCACTGCTTGCGCGTGTAGTTGCGAAAAAAGGCTTCGTAGAGCTCGCGGCCAACCTTGCTGACCACGATATCTTCGGAGGTGCGCAGACTGGCGCGCGGCTCCGCCACGGTGCGCAGGAAAGCCTGCATGCCGGCGCCGTCGAGCTTCAACCCGTAGAACTTGTTGACGGTGTCCAGATTGATGGGGATGGGAAAGAGGCGGCCGTCCACATGCGCCCGGACACGATGTTCGTAAGGGCGCCATTGGGTGAACTGCGATAAGTAGTTGAAGACTTCTTCGGAGTTGGTATGAAAGATATGCGGCCCGTAGAGGTGAACCAGCACGCCGGCTTCGTTATGGAAGTCGTAGGCATTGCCGCCGATGTGAGGACGGCGATCAATGACCAATACACGCTGGTGCGCGATACGCGCGAGCCTTTCGGCCAGCACGCTTCCGGCAAACCCCGCTCCCACTACCAGATAATCGTACAAGTGCATCCCCCCTGTATGGTTGTTCAGGCGTTCTCGCGAAGGAGCGCCTGGTTCCGCAGCAGCACCTGGTCGATTTCGTGCGACATAGCGCGCCAGGTTTCGTCCCATGAGCTCGATGCAAGCTTTTGATCGACAGCGGGCAGCCATGCGGCCGGCGCTGGTTGAACTGCAGAGTCCAGTGCTTCTGCAAACTGCTGCGGCGTGGACGCAATCGCGACCAGGCCCGGCTCGCCGTACTCGCGCACCACGTCTCGAATGGGCGTGGACACAACTGCACGACCGGCGGCAAGATACTCCGGCGTCTTCGTAGGACTGATGTATGCGGTCGAGGCATTCAGCGCGAAAGGCAGAATGGCCGCCGACCAGCCGGAGATGTAAGCAGGCAGTTCTTTATAAGTCTTCTGCCCGAGATAGTGGATGTTGGGCGCCTGCGGAAGATCCTCTGGACGGATCTTCACCACTGGACCAAGCATAACAAACTGCATCTGCGGACGCACCCTGGCTACTTCCGCGAGCAGCTCGCGGTCCAGCCGCTCATCGAGCACGCCGAAGAAGCCGACGCGCGGATGAGCAATCGCCTGCTGATCCGGCGGATCCGGCTGTGCGGTACGCGCCGATTCGAAATGCGCCTTGTCGATGCTGCTGGGGAAAAGATGCACATTGCCGTGCATCCCCGCTTTTCCATCGTACAGGCTCCGTCCACCGGTAAAGACCACATCGGCGCGGCGCAGCAGTTCGGCTTCGCGCTGCTTCAACTCCGGCGGCGCGTTCTTGAATGCCGAGAGTTCGTCCATGCAGTCGTAGACGGTAGCGGCCGGTTCCAGCCGTCCGGTAAAAGCGAGCGCCATGGGCGTGTAGTACCACACCACATATTCCGTGATGGATTCCGCCTGCAGAAATCCGGCGAGCAGGCCCTCGAGCAGCCTGTCTGTTGCTTCCGGTCCGCTGCTTTGCGGGAGAAACGGCTGCACGACGCAGACACCGTCGCGGTCATGCAGTTCGACGGTGGGCGCGGCGATATCCATGAACATCGGCTCTTCCCAGAAGAAGACGCGGCGCGTTTTCGCTGCCCGCGAGAGCAGATGTTGTGGACGCTGAAAGACGAAGTCCCACCGTAGATGACTGAAGCACAGCAGGTCGAGCTGCTTGCTTTTGGCGGCGGCGGGTTCGTTGGCGCCCGCGTAGGGGCGTCCCATTCCGTCTCTACTCACGGGTAAGGTCCTCAAACTGAATGTATGCGCCCCTGGCGACCGGTTGCAGGAAAGCCGCTTGCAACGTTGGGGGGCCGGTCGAAGTTAGTTGGATGCAGACTGCTGCTTTGTAGTCGCCTTGCGCTCGGACGCCTCCATCCATTGCGGGTCAGGCTGCATCCCATGCGCGCACTTATTCTAGCGAACGCCGCTCTCGCTTTCGCGCATTAACTCCTTTGCCCTGTGCAGTTGCGTGTGGCGGGCGCGCAGTTCGACCGAGCACGCGATATATCGTATCCGACGCAGTTTTCTGAATCGCGGATTTGAAATGACGCAAAACGGCGTGCGTGTCATGACAAGACCTTGCACGCACCCCGACCACGCCTCCGCTTCCGGCATCCTATCTCAGCATGTCGTGAATTTGGCTGCGGTGAAAGCAGCATGCGCGCTGGGCCTACAGGCCTGGTCCTGAGAAGCGCTCCCGATCGAGCGTTATCGCATTCATCATTTCGGAACATGAAGCGAGGAGTCTATGTACCATCACGTTAAGAAACTGATGTACTCCGTGAACGTCGGCACGCCTGACGTTCGGTTCGGCAACATGTTATTGGAACAGTTCGGCGGAGCCAATGGCGAGCTCGCAGCAGCACTGCAATACACCGCCCAGGGATACGCGTGCGAAGACCCGGAACGCAAGGATCTGCTGCTGGATATCGGCACGGAAGAGCTGAGCCATCTGGAAGTGATCGGCGCGCTCATCCGCATGCACATGAAGCCGGTGAAAAAGGCACTCGAAGACGCCGAGCAGGATCCGCTGGTCGCGGTTGTGGGCGGTGGCGGGCTGGACTATCGCAACTCCATGGGCAATGCGTGGACTGCAGACTACCTGAAAATTTCCGGTGAGCTTGATGTGGACCTGCGGAATAACATTGCCGCGGAAGCCCGCGCGAAGATCACCTACGAGCGGCTGATGCACCTGACGGACGATCGCGGCAGCAAGGACGCGCTGCAGTTTCTGATGACGCGCGAGATCACGCACATGAAGGCCTTCGCCTCCGCACTGGACAGCCTGGGCAAGGACCGTTTCTCGATCGGCAAGCTGCCGCCCACCCCCGGCATTGTCGACGAGTATTACAACGATTCCACCGGCGAAGGCGAACAGGGCGCGGATGGTGTCGGAAGCTGGATCGGCATGTACGGTTTGAAGGTGGCCGATACGCCCGAGATCATGCGCTCCATCGCGACCACGGATGAGCAGAACGACAAGGCTGCATCGAAGGCGGGCTCAAGTTCCAGCGTGACTTCAAAAGTGAAAGAGATGATCAACAAGTAGCGCTTTCCCTCCTCCCCCGGAAACGCGTAATAAAGAAAGGGCACCAGCGGGTGCCCTTTCTTTTTGCGCTTGCATAGCTGCCGTTCTCTTTATTGGGTAATTCCTGGCATTCGTGAGGCACAAAAAAAGAACCGGGCAGATCATGCCTGCCCGGCTCGAAGGTGTTGCGGATTTGATTGTGCAGCGTTTCGCGATGCTTACTGCACGAAGACCGCCGTGGTAAGCGCCGGAACCGTAGCTGTCCCGGTCTGCTTGTTGTAGGTAGATTGACGCACTACCGGATCGCTGGAGTTCTGCTGCACCGGATGAAGAATCAGGTGCTGTCCTACCAGCGAAGGATGCGCAAAAGTCTGAGTGGTGTTCGTCGCATTGAACACGACCAGGACGTGATTGAAGCCGTTGTACTTGCCGGCGTTCTGGTCCAGCTTCATCACAATCAGGCCGGGTATCTGGCTCTGGCCGGTGTTGAGGAAGCTCAGGTTCTGCTGCACATCCGACAAGGTAGACATGCGAAAGAGCCCGGTGCTGTAGCGGATCCGCATGAACTCCTGGAATGCAGCCGTGGTGGCCGCAATATTCGCCGGTTGCGGAGTGACGTTGGCCGGCTGGGGCATGAAAGCAGGATCGCCAAGCAGCGGGCTCATCATGAACCACTGGTTGTAGTTCTGGCTGGCGATCGGCAGGCCAATGCCCCAGTTCGAGGTCTGGCCGCTCCAGTCGATTTTGTTGAACCAATCGCCGGAGTCATAGCTGTTCTGATCCATGTCCTTGGAGCGCAGCATGTCATCGCCGCCCTGAAAGAACGGGATGCCCTGGCCAAGCTCGAGCAGACTCATGGCCAGAACCTGCCGCCGCGCGCGCTTGGCGATCGAGTCGCTGTAGCTCGACTTGAGCTGCACGGCGTCGAAGAGGTCCTGGTTATCGTGAACGGAAGCGTAGTTGATCGCCTCTACCGGAGAAGCGGTGTAGCCAGTGGGCTGACCGTTGTAGGGAACCTGCGCTCCCGTAACTGTCTGTCCCTGGCTGTTCTGGAAGGTGAAGTCGCGCAGGTTGCCGGCGAGTCCCACGCGAATCCAGTCAGCGTACACGTTTAACGTGTTCTGCTGATCGGATTGGCCGGTGCTGCCGTTGGTGAAGTCGCTTGCATCGGTGAAGAGACCGGTGGCAAAGCCCTGGACACGTTCGTCGGTGAACGGGCTGCCGCCACGGATACCGTCACGGATACGATCATTGAAGGTGCCGATGCCGTAGCCGTAGAGGTTCACCTGCGAGGCGTTGGGGCCGATCTTGCTGTCCTGGGTGTCGCCGAAGTTGAAACCTTCGCCGTAGAGGTAAATCTTCGACCCGTCCACACCCGAGTTCTGCACCGTGAGTGCGTTCAAACCCTGGCGGATGTGCTGCATGTTGTAGAGGAAATGGAAGCTCAGGATATCGAAGCGGAAGCCGTCGATCTTGTACTCGCGCGCATTGAGCACGAGCGTGTCGATCATCAGCTTTTCCATCATCCGGTGCTCGCTGGCTGTATCGGCGCAGCAGGAGCCGGTTTCGAGACTGCCGTTGGCATCGAGCCGATGATAGTAATTCGGCACCACTTCGTCCAGGTTGGAATTCGGCCCTTCGCCCACCGCGCTGGTGTGGTTGAAGACGACATCCTGGATGACGCGCAGCCCGGCTGTATGGAGTCCCTCGACCATGGTGCGGTACTCCATGACGCGGTTGTCCGGATTGATGGCGTAGCTGCCTTCCGGCGTCATGAAGTGCACCGGGTCATAGCCCCAGTTGTACCCATCATTCGCCTGGATGTTTGTGACCGCCTGCTGCTGGTCCGCATAGTACGGCTTGTACTGCGACAGATCGCCGGTGGTCTGCCAGGTGGACTTGTCCTCGTTCACGCTGGCGAAGTGGAAGGAGGGCAGCAGGTGGACGGCTTTCAGGCCGCTGGCCGCTAGCGTCCGCAGGTGCTGCATGCCGTTGGAATTCTGATCGTTGAAGGCTTCGTACATGCCGCGGTCCTGCGCGGGAACCGTGGTATCGGCCACGCTGAAATCGCGAATGTGGAGTTCGTAGATGCTGAGGTCGCTTGCGCTTTTGAGCGGAGGCGAGATCGATTTATCCCAGCCGGCCGGCTTGGTGCTGGCCGCTTCGAGATTGGTGATACGGCTCTTGCCGCCATTCACTGAGATATCGATCGAGTACGGATCGGTGGTGAGGTTGGTATCGACCGCGTGATCAGACGGTACATAGACCTGCACGTTGTACAGGTAGTACTTTCCTTCCCAGCTCGCATCGCCGCTCGCGCTCCAGACGCCCTTCTGCTGCTGCATCGGAACGACGGAAGAGGGCGCGGCGTCTGCGGCCTGATCGAAGATTTCAAGCGACACACTCTGCGCCGTCGGCGCCCATAATTTGATCTGCACCGGGACGGTGTTGCCCGTGGCATCCGGGCCGTTGAAGACCACGCCCAGGGTGCCGGGGTAGTAGTAGAGGTCATCAAGCACGCCGGCGGTTTGAATGCCGGTGGCATAGCGCAGCGTGCTGGTGGAATCCACCGCGGAGATGGCTACCTGCCCGCGCAGGTACTGCTGGATGCTAGGGAGTTGCACGCTGGCCGGAACCTGCAGCACAGCATAATGGGCAAGCTGCGGATAGCGCGTCAGCTCGTCCTGCGTCAGCGTGCCGCCCGGGGTGAGTTGCACGGCAGTGCCGCCGGTCACGCCGTTGCTTGAAAGCTGTAAGCCGCCGGTCGGGCTTGCGTTCAGATAATAGGTCGAGCTGGCGTCAAAATACTGCGGCTGAATCGCCAGGTGCTGGCGGTCAAGCCAATAGGCCTGCTCACTCTGGAAGACGCCGTTCAGCAACTGCTGCGGCGAAGGCTGCGAGGTATAGACGTTGGTGTCGCCGGAGATGATCCAGGCTTCCTTGTACTGCGCGTTGTTGGTGAAGTACTCGTCCTGATTGACATCTTTCACGCCGGTGCTGCAATTGTGAATGATGAAGCCGAGGTCGCCCACGTGGCCCTGAATGCCCGTGGTGGGATCGACCGTGACATCCCAATATGCGCCGAAACCGTCCTGGCCCGTTTGCTTCAGCTCATCCTGGCACCAATTGTTTTGGTGTTCGGTGGAGTCGCTCCAGGTCCACAGAGTCCACCCGCTGTAGTTAGCGTCGGGGCGGAAGTAGTGCAGGCGGACGGACCCGGAGGGTATCGGCGGGTCGGATTGAGCACGCGCCGGCAGCACAAGCAACACGCTGAGCACAGCGAGCAACAGCAGCGGCAGGCGCTTCGCAAGCGGCCGCATGGGACAGATAGACGAGGACATCGGGGGACTCCCTGAGAAGTGGTGGGGTTTTGGCCGAAGCCCACCTTTGACGCATTGCTCCCCAGGGCGCGTACGCTCATCGGCCAGGCTGTCGGCGAAACCTTCTGAACTCTATCCTCATTTTGGGTTTTAATCATTACAGAAATGCGGGCCGGACTCACCTGGTTGAAAACCGCTGATCTCCGGCATTTGTTCAGACGCTATCGAACGATCTGAGAATCTCTCTCCGTCGCACTGGTTCCGGGCCCGGAAATAACTTTATTCACTCGACGGAGCGCCTCAGAAACTGTTATCTGAGGAATCGGTCCGTTCCTAGATCGGTGGTGCCTGGTGAATCAGTGGCTCGAGAGCGAACGCGTGAGTGATCAGGAGGCAAGGTCTTATGAACCCGCGGCCTCAGCCCGCATTGCGCGCCTCTCCTGCTATCCGTGGCTCGTGGTTGGAGCTACATGTATCGGCGCCTTCATCGGTCAACTCGATGCCAGCATCGTTCAGCTTGCGCTGCCAGCCATCGAGCGCGTTTTTCATGGGCACCTCAGTTCCGTAAGTTGGGTGGCCATCGGTTACCTGCTCGCATTTGCATCGCTTCTGCCCACCTTCGCTCGGCTCTCGGAAAGGTTCGGGCAGAAGCTGCTTTACCTCGCAGGGTACGTAATTTTCGCAGTGGCCTCCGGCCTGTGCGGGCTTGCGCCTAGTCTAGAGCTGCTCATTCTATTTCGCGTTTTGCAGGGAGCCGGCGGGGCGTTGCTGGGCGCCAACAGCATTACGATACTGATCAAAAATGTAGCGCCGCAACGACGCGGCCGTGCACTCGGGATATTCGCTGCTGCGCAGGCTGTGGGTATCAGCGGCGGGCCGGTGGTAGGTGGCTTGCTGCTTTCCGCTCTTGGCTGGAGATGGGTATTTTGGGTGGCGGTTCCCTTCGGAGTCGCCGGCGCGATTGTTAGCTGGCTGATTATTCCTCGATCTACGGAGCTCTCGCGAGAGAAGCGCTTTGACTGGCGGGGAGCGGTTCTGCTCACTCCTGGCATCACGGCCATCGTGCTCGTTCTGAGTGAATTTCGTGCATGGGGCGCGCGATCCATACCGCTGCTCGCTGCGATACTAGCTTCCTGTCTCCTGCTATCTGCATTTGTCTGGTGGGAACGGCGCGCGCGGACGCCGCTTATCGATCTTGACCTGTTCCGGAGCCCGGTATTTACGGGCGGAATCATCGCCGTCAATCTGAGCTATGCCCTGCTCTACTCGATGTTCTTTCTCATGTCATTCACCTTTCTCCGCAGCTTTCATCAAAGCCCAATTCAAGCCGGACTTCATCTGGCAATTATTCCGGTCACACTTGGGGTAACGGCGCCGCTCAGCGGAAATCTGTATGAACGTGTGGGAAAGAGGTTTGTGACCACCACCGGCATGGCGGTCTGCACTGCTGGCGTCATTCTCTTAAGGTCCAGTCTTACAGACAGTTTCCCGCACGAGCTTGCGATCGTGCTGGCGCTGGGCCTCTTCGGCGTGGGGCTCGGCCTGTTCATCACGCCCAATAATTGTGCTGTAGTGGCTGCGACGCCCGGTGCCCAACGCGCACAGGCCGGTTCCCTACTCAGCCTGATCCGCGTACTGGGTTGCACTCTCGGTATCGCGGCCGGCTCGACCACCCTGTCATGGCGCCTGCATGTGCTGACAGGAAGCAAAGGAACAACTCTCGGGGTTCCGAGTGATGCGGTGCTGACCGCCGTGCATGATGTGCTCTGGGTACTAGCCGGGTTTGCCATTATTGCCGCGATTGCAGCTCTACCATCTGAGCGCGCGGAAAACACCGCGCCGTGACGAGGCGATCCAGGTCGCGCTTTATCCGTGCGAAACAGATTCTGGATCGGACGGCCCGCGCTGGTGGGATGGTGTAGAGCGTCCAACCACTGCCGCGGTTGGAGGTAACGCTTAAGGTTGACGCTCGCCACGCGCCCATGTTTACTATCCACTATGCCCTGCGTTGTAGGCGGGAGTAGTTCAGTGGCAGAACGCCAGCTTCCCAAGCTGGATGTCGCCGGTTCGATCCCGGTCTCCCGCTCCAGGTTCAAATGTTTGCTCTGTCCTGCGGCGTCAAATCACGCGCAGCAATAACAGGATGATCACAATCAGGACGATGAGGCCAAGCCCGCCGGAAGGGTAGTAGCCCCAGCCGCGACTGTACGGCCAGGTGGGAAAGATCCCGATCAGCAACAGAATGAGGATGATCACGAGAATGGTCATGCTTTTCGCTCCCTGAATTGCCTGAGCGATGGATGCGGGCAGGCGGGACGGAGATGCCCTTCTTTGTCTCTCGCCCGCCCGTAATGGGAAGCGGCTTAGTCCCCGTTGAGGACAGCACGCGCCCGCAGAAATATATCCAGAAGCATGGGCTGCGTGAGGCGGCCGGTGTTGGTGTTCTGGAGCGAGGGATGGTAACTGCCGATGATACGTTTTCCGTCGGGCAGGTCGTATTCCGCGCCATGGCCAAAGCGAAAGCGGCCCAGGCCCGCTGTGTGCCCCAGTCGCCGGAGATGCTGCATGTAGCCGGTCCAGGCGATTCCGCCGAGGCAGACGACGACCCGAACTCGTGGCAAAAGGGCAATCTCCTGGTCGAGGAAGCTGGAGCAGTTGCGCAGCTCCTCGGGCAACGGCTTGTTGCCCGGAGGAGCGCACCGTGCCACAGACGTGATGAGCGCGTCGCGCAGGATCAAGCCATCATCCAGGGCCCGGGCTGCCGGTGTTGACGCGAAGCCGGCTTCGTACAGCACCGGGTAGAGAAAGTTGCCGGAGCCGTCTCCGGTGAACGGGCGGCCGGTGCGGTTTGACCCGTGCGCTCCCGGCGCCAGCCCCAGGATCAACAAGCGCGCGCGTGCATCGCCAAAGGAAGGCACCGGCTTGCCCCAGTAGTTTTCCTCTAGGTACGCGCGGCGCTTCTTACGCGCAATCTCGGCGCAATAAGTGCGCAGCCGCGGGCAGCGCTCGCAGGCGACCACGGCCTGCTGCAGCAGCTGGAGGGGCGAGGCGGCGGAAGGCGACGGCTTCGGTGTCACGATACTTCCATTTTAGGAGAGCCGCATGCTGGCGGCCGGTATGGGAGCAGAGCGGCAGGCGTCCGCTGTTCCGTGTCTTCGGCTAGAATGGGTGCGCTTTACGAGCGGCGCTTTCGCGGAGCGCGCCAGGTTGGGTTCGCGCGCACGCGTATTCACGAGGCCCTGACGAACGAACCTCGGAACAGAAAACCAGGAAGACAAAACAAAGAGACTGAAAACAAGGGGACTGAAGATGAGACATGCAGACGCAAGATGGAAGCTAGTGCCGTGTGCCGTGCTGACCGCCGCCTCCGTGCTGTGCATCTCCGGATGCAAGGGGAGCGGCAACGAGAAGCCCACCAATTCGCAGACAGGTGCGCAGGTGGCGCAGACTACGCAGATCAATGGAGAGGATGTGGTCACGCTGAAGCGCACGGCGACCGAGGGCGGGAAGACGCCGGAGTTCCTGTCGGCTACGGTGATTCCCGGGCGGGGCATGAATCTGTTCCAGATCACCGCCGATATTCCTGGCCGGGGCACGACGGACGTCTTCTTTGCCCCGTCGCTCGAAGAAGCCAAGGCGAAGTTGACCGGCACGGACGCGGACGCCTTCGGCAATGGCAGCTTCTCCTTTGGCGGCGCGTTCCTGGTTCCCTACCCCAACCGTATTCGCGGCAAGCTCTCCGCAGATGGCAAGACGATCACGACCGCATGGCACGGCCACCAGCTCACCCTACCTGCGAACTGGGCGGGCAAGAAGCCCGGTGCGGAAAAGCATGCGATGCACGGCCTGATCCTCGACAGCAAGACTGATGACGTGAAGACAGAGTCAAACGGCGACGGACAGTCGGTCACCGGCGTCATCCACGCCGGCAACTTCGGCGGCCACTGGCCGTCGCAGACGGACCTCAACTTCAAGATCGATCTCCAGAAGGATGGGGTGACTGCGACCATCACGGCGAAGAACGTCGGCAATGAAGACGAGCCGATCGGGATCGGCTGGCATCCATACTTCGCCATTCCCAGCGGCGACCGCACCCAGGCTCGTCTCCACGTGCCCGCGACGGAGATGGCGGTCGTCAATAATTACGACGACGTCTTCCCCACCGGCAAGCTTAAGCCGGTGAAAGGGACGGAGTACGACTACAACGCGCCCGATGGCAAGCCGCTCGATGATCACTTCCTGGACGACAACTTCTCGCACCTGATCCGGACCAACGGCGATGTGGACGTGAAGCTCACCGATCCCAAGGCGAACTACGGCGTGAGCATCCTGGGCGAGTCGCCGGAGATCAAGACGGTGCAGGTCTATGCGCCCAAGGACAAGGCGTTCACCGCGATCGAAGAGCAGTTCAACTTCGGCGATCCGTTCGGCAAGGAGTGGCACGGCATGGATACGGGCATGGTGACACTCAAGCCCGGCGCCTCCGTGACCTGGAAGGTGAAGCTGGCGCTCTTCACGCCAGGCAAATAACGCGGCCGCGCACCACAAAAGGCGGAGGGCTTCCCTCCGCCTCGCTTTTTTGCTTTCGCGGGCTTTGAAAGGCGGCTCCTGCCCCGTTTGACCCTCTCTCTAAAGCCTCATACCATGGCAATAGCACGCTCGTGACCCCCCGCTCCGCTGCACCGCTTCTCACCTATTCGGCGTACAGAGCGCGATACAGAAAGACGAGCGAACATTTCTCGTGGAAGGCCTACGTTGAGCTCAGCCGATACTGTTGAAACCACTCCCGCCGCCAATGCCGATCAGGGGCTCGCACCAGAAACGCAAGCGGGGGAGTCTACCCCCTCCGAACAGCCCAGCGGCACAGAAGCACACAACCACCAGCACGATGACCACACGCACCAGCAGGCGCCGGCGTTCCATCCCGAGCTCGCGCGCACGGTTGAGGTCACCATTCCGGCCGATATCGTCAGCAAGGCCATGCGCTCGACGGTAAAGCGCTACACCAAACAGGCGCGCATCCCCGGGTTCCGCGCCGGCAAGGTGCCGGAGTCGCTGATTCGCGCGCGCTTCGCCGAAGGCATCCGGCAGGAGGTGCTGGAAGCCGTGCTGCCGCAGCATTTTCAACAGGCGATCGCGGAGGGCGGATACAAGCTGGTATCGCAGCCGCAGGTCGTAGATATGCGGATGGAAGACAATGAGCCGCTGTGGTTCAAGGCCAGCTTTGAAGTGCTGCCGGAGTTCTCGGTCGAAGGCTATAACGACGTAAAGGTGGATAAGCCGGACGCGACCTTCAGCGATGAGGATTTCAACACGGAGCTGGAGCGCGTGCGCGACTCGCGTTCCACCATGGAGCCGGTCACGGAAGAGCGTCCGCTGGCCGATGGCGACTGGGCCCAGATCACGCTGCGCGGCGAAGTGAAGTCGGCTGAGGGGGAGACGGAGGCTGCGCCGGCCGAGCCCATCGAAGGCGAAGACGTGATGCTTGAGATCGGGGGCAAGAACACGCTTGAGGCCTTCTCCGCCGCTTTGCGCGGCGCCACGGTGGGCCAGGAGCTCAAGTTCGAGTTCACCTACCCGGCGGATTTTGGCGAGCAGCGCCTGGCCGGCAAGACGGTGGCCTATGACGTGGTGGTCAAGGGCATTAAGCGGCGCGTGCAGCCGGAGCTGAACGACGACTTCGCGAAAGAGCTGGGCGATTACGACAGCTACGACGAGTTCGTGACGCAGTTCCGCAGCAACCTGCAGAAGGAAAAAGACCGGCGCACCATGGCCGAGACTCGGGACAAGCTGCTGGAGGCGCTGGTGGCGCGTTACGATTTCCCGGTGCCTGAATCGATGCTGCAGCAGCAGATTGATATCCGCCTGGACCGCGGGCTCCGCGCACTGGCGGCGCAAGGCATGAAGGAAGCGGACATGAAGCGGCTGGATTTCCCGCGCTTGCGCGCCGCGCAGCGGGATGCGGCAGCGAGCGAGGTGAAGAGTCTGCTGATTCTGGATCGCATTGCGGATGCCGAACAGATCACGGTCAGCGACGAAGACCTGAACCGGGAACTGGAAATGTTATCGCTTCAGTTACGGGAACCCGTAGAAGCACTGCGCACACGTTTGACTGCGGACGGCAGCATCGCTAGAATCCGTGAACAACTTCGGAGAGACAAGACTGCTGCCCTGCTTTACGAAAGACTGTAAGGTCACCTGCAGAGGTTAGAAATCAGTAAACACCGCGCCGGATTCCGGCAGGTAGGAAACAGCCGTGAGGAGCACCTGCTCCGCGCGGCCAGGAGATAGGGCAAGAGCATGGCACTTGTACCGATGGTCATTGAGCAGACGAGCCGGGGCGAACGCGCTTACGACATTTATTCTCGCCTGCTACGCGATAACATCATTTTTCTTGGAACCCCGATCGACGATCAGATCGCCAATCTTATCATTGCGCAGATGCTGTTTCTTTCCGGTGAGGACCCGGAGAAGGACGTGCAGCTTTACATCAACTCCCCGGGTGGTTCGATCACAGCCGGGTTGGCCATCTACGACACAATGCAGTTCATCAAAAACAACGTGGTGACCTACTGCATCGGCCAGGCAGCGAGCATGGGTGCTTTTCTGCTGCTGGCCGGCACCAAGGGCAAGCGGTTCGCGCTGCCCAACTCCCGCATTCTTATCCATCAGCCGTCCATGGGCGGCTTGTCTGGGCAGGCTACAGATATCGACATTCACGCTCGCGAGATCCTGCGCATTCGTGAGATCACTAACAATCTCATGTCCAAACACACCGGCCAGACGCTTGAGCGTATCGAGCGTGACGTAGAAAGAGATTTCATCATGAACGCCCCGCAGGCCAAGGAATACGGGATCATCGATGAGATCATCGACCGGCCTCGCACCTAGGGACCGGCACTGGTCTGAGCTCAACGCTCTGAGGCCAGAAGGAGTGATCGATGAAGACGCGCACGGGTTCCGATGAGACGCTTCGCTGCTCGTTCTGCCATAAGTCGCAGGACGCCGTAGCCAAACTGATCTCCTCCCCCAGCGATTATCCGCGTGCGTATATCTGCGATGAATGTGTCGCAGTTTGCAATTCCATTCTGGAAGACGACCGGACGGAAACCCAGCCCGGCGCCGCTCCGGCTCACCTGCCGAAACCGCATGAAGTGAAGGCGTTCCTGGACGAGTACGTCATCGGCCAGGACACGACGAAGAAGAAGCTGGCCGTTGCCGTCTACAACCACTACAAGCGCATCCAGATGAACCGGACGCGCGGCAACGATGTGGAGCTTTCGAAATCGAACATCCTGCTGGTGGGGCCGACGGGCAGCGGCAAAACGCTGCTGGCGCACACGCTCGCCAAAATGCTCGACGTGCCCTTCGCCATCGTCGATGCGACCACGCTGACCGAAGCCGGCTACGTGGGCGAGGATGTCGAGAACATTATTCTCAAGCTGCTGCAGGCCGCCGATGGCGACGTGGCGCGCGCGCAGACGGGCATTATCTACATCGACGAGATCGACAAGATCGGGCGCAAGGACGAGAACCCATCCATCACCCGCGACGTGTCGGGCGAGGGCGTGCAGCAGGCCCTGCTCAAAATCCTCGAAGGCACGGTGGCCAATGTCCCTCCGCAGGGCGGACGCAAGCATCCGCACCAGGAGTTCACCGCAGTCGATACCACGAATATCCTGTTCATCTGCGGCGGCGCCTTCGTGGGCCTGGAGCGGGTGATTGGACGCCGCGTGGGCAAGAAGGCCCTGGGCTTCAAGGCGCTGACCGAGAAGCTGGCGGCGGAGGCCGACTACACGCCGGCGCAGCGCGATACCGAACTGCTCCGCCAGGCAGAGCCGCAGGACCTGATCAAGTTCGGGTTGATCCCGGAGTTTGTGGGACGCCTTCCCGTGCTGGGCATCCTCGATGAACTCGATGAAGCCACGCTGGTCGAGATCCTGACCAAGCCGCGCAATGCCATCCTGAAGCAGTATCAGCGCCTGTTCGAATACGAAGGGGTTCGGCTGCACTTCACCGACGAAGCGGCGCACGTGGTGGCCCGCGAAGCCATCAACCGCAAGGTCGGCGCCCGCGGTCTGCGCATGATTCTTGAAGAGCTCATGCTCGAACTGATGTATCACCTCCCGAGCAACAAGAAGATCAAGGAGCTCGAGATCACGGCGGAGATGGTGCAAAAGCGGGACCTCTCGATGACGCTGCTCGAAAAGGCCGGGTAACACCGGCCCACCGGGTCTCCAGGTTTCATAGTCTTCAAACGCACTGAGGCGAGTTCTGCTTCTTCCGGGCTGCCAGCGCGTCTAACATGATGAAAGCGGATCAGGGGCTGCATGCTTCGTGCCGTGGCTCGGCGCATGGCACGAAGCGGCAGAACCGCCCACCGCAGACGTGGGCAGAAGGATAGTGCGTGGCACAGAGCAAAGAACCTAAAGAACCACGGGAACGCGGCGAAGTACGCAAGCTGCCCATGATGCCCATCCGGGACATGGTCATCTTCCCCTACATGATGACGCCCTTTGTGGTGGGCCGTGAGTCCAGTGTGCGGGCCCTCGAAGAGGCGCTGACCGGGGATCGCAAGATCTTCCTTGCCACCCAGCATGATGCCGGGATCGATGAGCCCAAGGCCGACGATATCTACTCGGTCGGTACCATCGGCAACATCGTCCAGAGCGTGAAGATGCCGGACGGCAACATTAAAGTTCTGGTTGAAGGTTTGGAGCGCGCCCGCGCCACCGAAATGAGCGACGCCGATGGCTTTTTTGTCGCCACGGTGCGCGTGCCCCGGCAGGTGGAGCCGGGTCCCCAGGCCGAGCAGCTCATGCAGAAGGTCACGACGCTGTTTGAGCAGTACGTGAAGCTGCAGCAGAGCCTGAACTACGAGTCCATGATCGCCGCGGTGCGCATGGACGAGCCCGGCAAGCTGGCCGACACCATTGCCGCCAATCTCCAGCTTTCTATCGAGGAGAAGCAGGAGCTGCTGGACATCTTCGATCCTTCCGACCGCCTGCAGCGGATCGCCGGCGTGCTCGACGTCGAGCTTGAAAAGCTCAACATGGACCGCAATATCCAGGGCCGTGTGAAGCGGCAGATGGAGCGGGCGCAGAAGGAGTACTACCTCAACGAGAAGATCAAGGCCATCCAGAAAGAGCTGGGCCGGGGCGAGAAGAGCGAGTTTGACGATCTGAAGAAGAAGATCGAGACCGCCGGCATGCCCAAGGACGTGTTCGAGAAGGCGGTGCAGGAGCTGAAGAAGCTGGAAGCCATGCCGCCGATGTCGGCCGAGTCCACGGTCTCGCGCAACTACCTGGACTGGCTGCTCGCGGTTCCGTGGAAGAAGCGCTCCAAGGAGACGCGCTCGATCGACCACGCGGAGAAGGTCCTGAACGAGGACCACTACGGCCTGGAGAAGATCAAGGAGCGCATCCTGGAGTTTCTCGCCGTCCGTCAACTGGTGAAGAACCCCAAGGGATCGATCCTGTGCTTTGTCGGACCTCCGGGCGTGGGCAAGACCTCCCTCGGCATGTCCATCGCCAAGGCTACGGGCCGCAAGTTCGTCCGCATGTCGCTGGGCGGGGTGCGGGATGAGGCGGAGATTCGCGGGCACCGGCGTACCTATATCGGCGCGCTGCCGGGACAGATCATCCAGTCCATGAAGAAGGCGGGCACCAAGAACCCGGTGTTCATGCTGGATGAAGTGGACAAAATGGCATCGGACTTCCGCGGCGATCCGGCGTCGGCGCTGCTCGAGGTGCTCGATCCGGAGCAGAACACCAGCTTCCAGGACCACTATCTCGACGTCGAATACGATCTTTCGCAGGTGCTGTTTGTGGCGACCGCGAATGTGCTGCACACCATCCCCGGCCCGCTGCAGGACCGCATGGAAATCCTGCGGCTGCATGGCTACACAGAAGCCGAGAAGCTCGAGATTGCCAAGCAGTACCTGCTGAAAAAGCAGCTCGACGGGACTGGCCTGACGGATAAGAATGTCACCTTCACGGATGATGCCATTGTCGAGATCATCCGCAGTTACACGCGGGAATCCGGCGTGCGTAACCTGGAGCGCGAGATCGGCAACGTATGCCGCAAGATTGCGCGGCGGGTGGTGAAGCAGGGTACGAAGCACAAGGAAGACCTGACCGCGGCGAATGTGCACGAGTTCCTGGGCGTGCCCAAGTTCCGCGATTCGCAGGTGCACGAGAAGAACGAAGTCGGCCTGGTGACCGGGCTGGCCTGGACGGAGATGGGCGGCAGCATTCTCTCGACCGAAGTGCAGGTGCTGGACGGCAAGGGCAAGCTGACGCTGACCGGTCAGTTGGGCGACGTGATGCAGGAATCGGCGCAGGCGGCGCTCTCTTACCTGCGCAGCCGGTCGAACCACCTCGGATTGCCTAAGGATTTCTACCGCAGCATCGACATCCACGTGCACGTGCCGGAGGGAGCGATCCCGAAGGATGGGCCGTCGGCCGGCATCACCATGGCCACGGCGCTGGCGAGCGCGCTGACCAAGATCCCGGTGCGCCGCGATCTCGCCATGACCGGAGAGATCACGCTGCGCGGCAAGGTGCTTCCCATCGGCGGTTTGAAGGAGAAGCTGCTGGCGGCACATCGCGCCGGCATCTTCGAAGCGATCCTGCCCAAGGAGAACGAGAAGGACCTGGCCGAGCTGCCGGAAAACCTCAAGAAGGCGATGAAGCTCCACTTCGTGGAGCATGTCGATGAAGTGCTGAAGCTGGCACTGGAAGCGCCGCTGCCCGAGCTGAAGGAGGAGACACCCGAGGCGCTGGCCGGTGTCCACGCCGTCCTTCCGCCGGCGGAGCAGCCGCGGGCGCATCGGCAGTAGCGGAGGCGGATACCCCCTCCGCCCTTATGGGGGTATTTGGCGCCTAAGCTGTTTCGTTTCAGCTACTTGTACCGGGAGTTATGCTGTAAATACCTCATTCCAAAGAACTTTCGCTCAGATTCTAAGAAGCACAGGACTTAGCTCGCAGGATGCGGCGGGCTAAGTCCTTTTGCTGTTTTTCCCCTCTAATTCCAGTGTAGCGGAACGCGGGAATTAGTACGCCAAAGTTGTTCGCAGCCGGCAAGGTTATGCCGGCTCCGATTTGCGAAATTGGTCAACACAAGCGCGTTTCTGCGGACTAAGTCCTGTATCGGCCCATTAGTCTGTGAATGTGATCCGCACCGTTGCCATCCAGGGCTATCGCTCTTTGCGCGAGATGGTGCTTCCGCTAGCCCAGCTGAGTGTCATTACCGGCGCGAACGGCAGCGGCAAGTCCAGCGTGTACCGCTCCCTCCGCCTGCTGGCTGACGTTGCTCAGAATGCCGTGGTCGCATCCCTCGCTCGTGAGGGTGGCCTGCCCTCCACCTTCTGGGCTGGTCCGGAGACTATTGCGCGGAGTGTTCGCCAAGGAATACATGCTCCGGAGCCGCTTGCGAAACGGAACACGGCTAGCCTGAAGCTCGGATGTGGCGGCGACGAGTACGGCTATAGCATTGACCTCGGCTATCCGCAACCGCTCAAGCCGCCCCTGTCGACGATGTTCAAGCTGGACCCGCATATAAAACGGGAGTGCATTTGGCACGGTCCGGTTTACCGTAAAGCGGCCGCCATGGTGGACCGGAGGAACAACTTCGTTTGGCTCTCGACCACACGGGATGAAGAGCCAGTGATGCTGACGCAGCACCTAGCCGACACCGACAGCATGCTCGCCAGCGTTGCCGACCCGCAGCGAGCCCCAGAGATGCTGGCCGTCCGGGAGGCTGTTCGCGGGTGGCGGTTTTATGATCAGTTTCGCACCGATTCCGAGTCTCCGGCGAGAGCCGCCCAAATTGGAACCTGGACGCCAATCCTTCAGCATGACGGCAGCAATCTCGCTGCGGCTCTCCAGACGGTCATGGAGATCCGTTCGGATGAAGCGCTCGCAACCACACTCGATGACGCCTTTCCGGGCAGTTGCCTCTGGATCGAGGATCGGAACGGACGCTTTGAGCTACAACTACAGCAGCATGGCCTATTGCGTCCTCTCTCTGCGGCGGAGCTTTCGGATGGAACGCTGCGCTATCTTCTCTGGACCGCTGCTTTACTTACCCCCCGCCCACCGGAACTGATGGTGCTGAACGAGCCGGAAACAAGCCTCCACCCGGATCTATTGCCTGCACTTGCACGACTCATCATGGCAGCAGCAGCGCACGCTCAAATCATCGTGGTCTCACACGCTCAGAGACTGATTGAAACCCTAACGGCTGCCCCGCTCTGTAGGCGTCTGCACCTTCTCAAGGACTTCGGAGAAACCACCCTCGAGGGAACAACAGTCTTCAACGAACCCAAGTGGAACTGGCCAAGCAGGTGACACTCGGCTGAGATGAAGGAGCCAGCAGATTAGTAACGCAAAGTCGTCTTGGCGGAAGGAATGTCCTGGGCAACTTCCAGGCCGCGGCTGCTCAGCTCTAGAGGCTCGATTATGACATTCAAGGGTTACGGGTATTCTTTCGCGTAGCGACACTGCGTCCGACAAAGGCAAACGCGAGCAGTATAGCTGCAGTCAACCAGGCACCGAGGCTGATGGGTTTTGGCAGGTACATGCCAAGCGCAACACCGCTGCAAACGAGGATTGCGCACAGACCAGCAAATTCCCACATCCCGTACATAAACACAAACGGTAGATAATGCGCCCCCAGCAGGATCATGAAAGCCGGGTAGAACCAAACAGGTCGAACGCTGCAATCCCAATCACAAGTGGTAGAGAAAGAGGCAGGGCAAAGGCTACCTGAATCCCAAGCGGGTTCATGGGGTGCCCCCCTGATTTCGTGATCCCGACGCATTGCGCTTGGATCCTTCGCTTTCGCTCAGGATGACGGCGGGTGGGCGTTGCCGGCTACGTCAGCGCTGGCGGGTCTGATTTCGTGATGGCGACGGGCTGCGCTTGGGGTCCTTCGCTTTCGCTCAGGATGACGCTGCGCGGGCGTTGCCGCAGCCGGGGCTTTGCTGTTTCGTCAGCGCCGTTCGGGGTGGGGGTTTGGGGTGTTTGCCTGGATATCTGCTGATTCCTCGCTGAGGCTGGAGCGGTGGCGGTGAGGTGGATTGGGCCTTGCTGTGGGTTGTGTGCGCGCGAATCACCGGATTACAAACTTGCGCAGGCGGTCGTACGTCTTCGACTCAGATTGGCATTGTGGTGGTAGGCGACGCCGTGCCTGGGAACCGTGGCGACGTTGTCGTCCATCACGGGCGTGTTTTGCGCCCGGGAGTTGTGCACCGGCTATTATCTTTCAGGGGCTAAAGCGCGTGAACAAGGCGGCCGCAGGGCAGAATAGCTGGGCAGGACGTGGCTCTCATTCAGACTCCTCGGTGAAGGAGACGGGGCTTGGCGCGCCCCGGCGGCTCCAAACCGGGGTGCAGGGGCTGGACAACATCCTGAATGGTGGACTTCCGCAGGGGCACCTGTACCTGATCGAGGGCGATCCGGGGACCGGGAAGACTACGATGGCGCTGCAATTCCTTCTCGAAGGCATACGGAGCGGGGAGCGAGTGCTGTATGTGACATTGTCCGAATCCAAGGAAGAGTTGCAGCAGGTAGCGCAGTCGCACGGCTGGTCAACGGAGGCGCTGCCCATTTACGAGATGGTGCCTCCGGACGAGGAGTTGAGCCCGGAGGCGCAGTACACCGTCTTTCACCCGTCAGAGGTGGAACTGGCGGATACGGTGGCGGCGATCCTGAAGAGGGTGGACGCGATCCAGCCGGAGCGGATGGTGTTTGATTCGCTCTCCGAGTTCAGGATGCTGGCTCGGGATGCGCTACGGTACCGCCGGCAGATCCTGGCGCTGAAGCGGCATTTCTCCGGGCGGAACTGCACCGTCTTGCTGTTGGACGACCGGACGGCGGAAGGCAGCAACGATCTTCAGTTGCAGAGCATTGCGCACGGGGTACTGAAACTGCAGAGCATGGAGCGGGACTTCGGCATTAAGCGGCGTCGGGTCGAGGTGCACAAACTGCGCGGGTCCGCTTTCCGCGAGGGGTACCACGATTACACGATCGAGACAGGCGGGATCGTGATCTACCCGCGGCTGGTGGCCTCCGAACACAACCCGGGGTTTGCGCGCGAGGCAATCTCGAGTGGGTTGAAGGAACTGGACGACCTGTTCATGGGCGGAATCGACCGTGGCACGAGCACGCTGCTGATGGGGCCGGCGGGGTGCGGGAAGTCCACGGTGGCGCTGCGCTATGCGGTATCCGCAGCGGAGCGCGGGGAAAAGGCGATCATCTTCACCTTTGACGAGGCACTTACGACGCTGGTGGAGCGGGCGCGCGGGCTGGGAATGGATCCGACCGAGGTGATGGGAAGAGGGCTGCTGGAAATACAGCAGGTTGACCCGGCGGAGTTGAGCCCGGGTGAGTTCGTGGCGCGGATTCGGCGGCTAGTGGACGAAGATCACCTGCGGATGGTGGTGATCGACAGCATGAGCGGGTTCCTGAACGCAATGCCGCACGAGCAGTTTTTGGCCCTGCAGATGCACGAGTTGCTCTCCTACCTGGGCCAGCAGGGGGTGATCACGATCATGACGCTGGCCCAGCATGGGTTGATCGGCCAGATGGAGTCGCCGGTGGATGTAAGTTACCTGGCGGACACGGTTCTTCTGTTCCGGTACTTCGAACGGGCGGGCGAGATACGGCAGGCGCTTTCTGTGATGAAGAAGAGGAGCGGTCCACATGAGCGTGCGATACGTGAACTGATCTTTGGCGATGGGAAGATCAGGGTGGGGAACCCGCTGAGCGACTTCGAGGGCATCCTTACGGGAGTGCCGAGGCATGTAGGCGACAGACGACCGGAAGGAGGAAGCTCCTGAGTCCTGAGGTTGTTTCTTCGGGGCACGACAACCGTGTGATCATACTGGCGCCGACCGGGAGAGATGGACAGCTCATCTCGAGTCTGCTGGAGCGCGTGGGGCGAGTCTGCGTGGTGATGGGCTCGGTCGCGGAACTGGCGGGGGAGATCCGCTCCGGGGCGGGGGCTGCCATTGTGGCCGAAGAGGCACTGCGCGACGGCTCTATTTTCCAGCTCATACAAGTGTTCAAGGAGCAGCCGCCGTGGTCGGACTTTCCGCTGATGCTGCTGACGGTGGGGGGACGAGTAACGGCGGAGAGCGAGCGGCTAAGGACGCTGCGCCGGCCGCTGGGGAATGTTCTGCTGCTGGAGCGGCCAATCCGGCCGGAGACGCTGCTGAGCACTCTGGATATTGCACTGCGGGGCCGTGAGCGGCAGTACCAGATTCGCGACCAGATGGAGCAGTATGAGAGGGCGCAGGAGGCGCTACGGCGCTCGGAGAAGCTGGCGGTGACGGGACGGCTCGCCGCGAGTATCGCGCATGAGATCAATAATCCGCTAGAGGCAGTCACCAACCTGCTATACCTGATGCGCAGTAATCCGTCGCCGGAGGAGCTGCAGGGATATGTGAATACCGCTGAGCAGGAACTGGCGCGGGTGACAGAGATCACGAAGCAGACGTTGCGGTTCTACCGTGAGCCGAGTCAGCCAACGGAGACCGACATGGTGTCCGTGCTCGATTCGGTGCTGGCGCTCTATCACTCGCGGCTGGCGGCCGCGAGGGTGGCCGTCCAGGTGGAGGTTCGGGCGGAGCCGGCCACAGTGCTTTCAAGCCCCGGCGAGCTGCGGCAGGTGATCGCAAACATTGTAGGGAACGCGATCGATGCCATGAGGCACGGGGGGCGGTTGAAGGCGCGGATTTCCATGGAGCCTGATCCCAGAGGTGGCCCGGGACGGCGCGTACGGCTGACCATTGCCGATAACGGAGCCGGCATAAGTCCAGAGGTGCTTCCAAGAATATTTGAGCCGTTTGTAACGACGAAGGGCGAGACCGGAACGGGACTGGGGCTGTGGGTAACGGCGGAGATCCTGAAGAAGAATGGATGGGGAATCCGGGTGAAGAGTAGTTGCCGGGAGAGCCGAAGCGGGACGACGTTCTCGATGGTGATTCCCGCCTACAAAGCTGAGGGCGCCGAGGCGGCGGAGGCCGAACCAGCGGCAGCGCTGGACGGAGCGGTTTGAGCCAACGAGGTCCGCTGACTTAAGGAGAGGCGACGCTCGTGTCTGCGAGAATGGGGAGATGCGGCCCATCCCTCAATTCATGCTATCGGCGACGAAGCCGGAGCAGTTCCCTGTTTCCGCGGTGCCGGAGATCGCGTTTCTGGGCCGGTCGAACGTGGGCAAGTCCAGCCTGATCAATGCCCTGCTGGGCTCGAAGCAGGCGTTTGTCTCGTCCACGCCGGGCCGGACGCAGGCGATCAATTTCTTCAGCCTGTTTGACGCGCCGGGGCGGACGCAGCCGGTGCTGCTCTTTGCGGACTTGCCGGGGTACGGCTATGCCAAGATCTCGAAGTCGATCTCGGCGGAGTGGCCGAAGTTTATTGAGCCGTACCTGGCGGAGCGGCCGAATCTGGCCTTGTGCGTGTGCCTGGTGGACGCGATGATTCCCCCGCAGCCGGGTGATGCACAGTTAATCCAGTACATGAAGGAAATGGGGCGAAGCTACAGAGTGGTAGCGACCAAGGCAGATCGCCTGTCGGGCAACGAGCGCACCAAATCGGCGGCCGCGCTGCGCCGAGGCCTGGAGATTGACAGCGTCCTGCTGTGTTCGGCGAAGACCGGTATGGGCCTCAAGGAGCTGTGGTCGGAGCTGCGGGCGGCTGAGGTGGGTGCCTTGGAGTAACGCCGGAGGAGCAATCTCCGGTAGGCGGACAAGGTGGAGCCGAGTGGTGATGCATGATTCTCGCTAGCGGCGCCTTCATAGAACAACGGTGTTGGGAGCGATGCGCACACGATGGCCATGGGTCGGGTGCCGCATGGATTCTTCGTTCGCTGCGCTCGCTCAGAATGACGGCAAGGCGCAGCCCCTGAGAGCTGCGCCTCTGTTTGACTGACCCCCGCGATCAGCGCGTGACGGTTTCCGTGACAGCGGTGGAGGTGTGGGGATTGAACGCGCCATTTCCAAGGAAGACCGCGGTGATAGCGTGCTTCCCTGCCGCCAAGCTCTTGGTTCTGAAGACAGCGGTGCCGCTGGTGAGGGGAACGACCCCGAGCGTCCGGGTTCCGTCCTTGAAAGTGATGGAGCCGGCCGGCACACCCGCGGCGGCAACGCTGGCCGCGAGAGTTGCGGTAAAGCTGACCGTGGTGCCTATCTTTACGGTGCCAGCGCTGCTCTTGAGGGCCATGCGGGTGCCGCCCTGGTTGAGAAGCAGGGTGAGGGCGGTGCTGCCGGAGTCGACGGCCGCGAGGTCAGTGGAACCGTCTCCGTTGAAATCGGCAACGGCAAGCCAGCCGGTGTTGACACCGGCGTAGTAGGAGACAGGGGACGCGAAGGTTCCGTTGCGGTTGCCATTCAGGACCGAGATGGTCTCCTGGGTGGAAACCGAGTTGTGGGAGCCGTGGGTGATGGCGAGATCAGTGAGGCCGATTCCGCGCAGGTCGACTGCAGTGATAAAAGTGGCCGCGCCCCCTCCGGAATAGGTGACGGGGCTGGCGAAGGTGCGATTGCTGCGACCCAGCAGCACTTCGACCTTGTCGCCGCCCACGGCGAGGTCCAGTTTGCCGTCGTGATTGAAGTCGGCGACCGTTACGGTCACGGGATGCGCGCCGGCGAATAACGTGCGCGCCGGCTGGAAGGTCCCGTTGCCGTTTCCGTAGAGCACGCTGATATCACCGCTGTTCTGGTTGGTAATGACCAGGTCCCGGTTGCCATCGCCATCCAGATCGTGAACGAGGATGAAGGTCGGGTTACTGCCGACCTTGTACGTGACTGGGCCGGTGAAGGTGCCATCGCCCTTGCCGGTGTAGATATCCACTTCGTTGCCGTTGAGGAAAGCGGCATCGGCATAGCCGTCCTTGTTGAAGTCGCCGGCCGCCATGACGGTGTCTGTGTTGGCGGTGGGGAAGACCTTGGGCGTGGTGAAGGCGTTATGCCCAGTATTGAAGGCGGTGTAGATCCCGGAACCGAGGAAGCCCGTCACGGCGAGATCGAGTCTGCCGTCGTGGTTAAAGTCGGCGATAGCCAGGGGCGCACCGAGCCAATCGATAGCTGAACCCACGGTCACCTGGTTGAAGGTTGCGTTGCCATTGCCGAACAGGGCGAACAGGCTGCCATAAGCGTGGAAGTAAAGATCGCCACCGGTCTGGACGGCAATGTCCTGACGCCCGTCGCTATTCAGGTCGGCCGCGTAGGCAGCCACCGGGTCGTCGAAAAGCTCAACGGATGGTGGCGCATAGTAGCGGCCGGCTCCGAGATTGAGCAAGGGCTGGACACCGTCGCGAGTGGCCAACGCCAGGTCCGGACGGCCGTCGCCATTGAGAGTCGGCGGCGGTAAGCAATCCGGGTTGGGGGCTGGAGAGGTCGGTGGGGATCAGCCGGGTGCTGTAGTTCACGGGCGGCGCGAAGTTTCCGCCTCCCTTGCTGAGCAGCACGGTAACGGAGTTGCTGGCCACATTGGCGGCTGCGAGGTCGATCTTGCCATCACCGTTCAGGTCTTCGGCGATGAGCGATACGGGAGCAAAGCCTGCTGACAGGTTGATGCCCTGGGCAAAGGTGCCGTCGCCATTTCCCCACTCCACGGTGATGCCTGAGCTGGGATTGTTCTGATAGCTGACGTTTCCGATTACCAGGTCGAGCTTGTGATCACCATTCAGATCGACAAGAAGCAGTTGCGACTCGGTCGGATCGCCATAGGGCCCGGCAAGTTGCCGGAACGTGCCGTTGCCCTGACCGAGATAAATGGACTCGGTTCCCTGGGTGTCGGAGGTGACGACGTCGAGCCGGCCGTCGCGATTGACATCGCCCAAGGCCAGAAGGACTGCCGCGCCGTTGGCTGCGGTGGTGTGAATGACGTGCTGGAAGGTGCCGTTGCCATTGCCCAGCAGCACGGAAAGGCCGGTGCTGTCGGTGATGACGAGGTCGAGGTTGTGGTCGCCGTTCAGGCTGCCCACGGCGATCTGATTGGGCTTGGCCCCGGTGGCGAAGCTGAGGGGAGCGGCGAAGGTGCCATCACCATGGCCGAGGTAGATCTTGACGCTATTGGAAGCGGGAGAGACCACGGCCAGGTCCGTCCGGCCGTCGCGGTTGAAGTCGCCGAGGGCCATGGAGGGTGCGCCGGAGAAGGTGGCGACGAGCCTGGGAGCGGCGAAGGTGCCGTTGCCTTTGCCCAGCAGAACGGTGAGCTGTCCGTTGCCGTTCATGACAATGGTGTCGGCGTGACCGTCCCCATTTACGTCTGCGGTGAGGACCTGGCGCGCGGTGCCGCCCGAGGAATATGCGGGGATAGGGGTGAAGCGGCCCGCATCCGCGGGGAGGACGCACAAGAGCAGGAGACTCGTGAAGAGCACTCCTGAAAAGAAGAGGGATGAGGACTGCAGGCGCTCGCGGAGAGCGGACCTGCGCACGCGAAGAGAGAGGCGCATAAGGCCGTCCTGTAGCGGCCATGGGAGGTGGCCGCGGTGGCTGAAGCACGTTCACGTGCGGAGGGGGACGGAATTGTAACCGGGGCTGAATCGAAGCAACTCGACCGGCCAGAAGTATGGCGCGCGTGCAAGAGAATGTCAATCGCGCGCTGCTGGAATACGACGGAGCGCGCTAGAGAGTGAACGGGGCGGCATTGCCGATCCGGAGTTCGATGCCCGAGCCGATGTCGCCTTCGGCGATTTTCTGCCGGAGCGCGCGCTCGAAGGTCGCGCACTCGCCGGGGGTCATGGCGATGCATCGGCGGCTGCGTAACTGGCGGGGCAGGTAGCGCGGAGCGGCGGCGAGCCAGCTCTGGCGCTCCCAGTCGTCCTCGGGAATTGCGGCGGCGGCTACGGCATCGATGCGGCGCAGGGTGGTGGCGACGGGTTCGGGCGCGCTCCACTCCACTTCTGTGCGTTCTGTTACGGTGCGTTCTGCTGGGCTCCCATCGCTTGATGCGGCGGCCATTGCAGGAAGGGCAAGCAGGGCTGCTCCGCGCTCGAGAAAAGGGCGAAGAACGGGATCGCCCGGATCGGTCCAGGCGATTACGTCCGGCTGGGCGCCGCGTTCCGCCAAGTTGGCGAGGGCCGCCGGAACCTCCCACTCCAGGCAGACGCAGACCGGCTGCTGTTTGCGGATTTCGTTTTTCAGGATGCGGAGCGCTTCATCCGGATGGGTGACGGCGAAATCGACAACACCGTTGCGGATGGCATAGCGGATAGTGGCCGGGTCGGATTCGGGGGTGAGCGAGGCGGCGCCGGCGACGCTGGCGGCGATGACAAATCCGTCCCCGCCACGGCCGAGGGCATCGGCCAGGAGGAACTTCCCTGCCAGCGACGCGCCGAAGCGCTCCCGGGCGAGCCGGCAGAGCGCGGCGTGGAGGAGCCGTATGCGTGCGACCGAAGGTACGCTGGCCGGGGCTACCGGGTTAGGGAGAGGGCCGCTTGCATCCATCCTGTTCTGTAGGATGCCGGGCCTGGAGCCGTTACCAGCTTGAGTAAGGCTGACCGTCGCTGCCGGTCTGCTCGGAGCCGCTGTGGACGTCGTTGATTCCCGGCTCGGTCTGGTCCACGTTGGAGAGGGACTCGTCTGTGGCGGGCACCCAGGTGGTGCTGGAGTGGGTGAAGGGATCAACCGGCATGGTCTTGAGATAGCCGGCCTGCACCAGGTCGTCGAGGGTCTGCGGCGCCTTTTCCTTATCGCTGGTATAGGCGTCAATGGCCTGCCGCATCACATGGAGGTCTTCCTTCAGCACCGCTTCCTTGGCGGCCTTCACCGAAGAAAGGTAGTTCGGGATGGCAATGGCCAGCAGGATGCCGATGATCAGCATGACGATGATCAGCTCGACCAGCGTAAACCCCTGGCTTCCCTGCTCGCGGCGAACCTTCGCAATGCCCTGTTGTATGCGCTTCCTCAATGTCCCTACCAGTCGGAGTACTTGGTGCCATTCAGGGCCGTGCCCTGGGATTTGGAGTAGACGTCGAACAGATTCTGCCCGCCGAAGGACTGGCTGTCGGGCTCGTCCTGCATGGAGCGCTCGCCCCACTCGGCCTTGCCGGTCATAGGATCGACGGGGATCCGGCGGAGAAATTTGACCTTCTTGCCCTGGATATCGACGCCTTTGACCAGGGTTTCGAGATCGGGCGGGTAGCCGAAGCTGTCCACCTTGGTCTGGAAGGCGCCACGGTCGGCGGCGTCCTTGTATTTGTCGATTGCGTCGCGCATCTGCCACAGGTCGTAGCGCAGCTCACGCTCCTTTTCGCGCTTGATGTTGAAGCGGGCAATGGGAACGGCGGCGGAGGCGAGCAGCGCGAGGATGGCGACGGTGATGATGAGCTCGACGAGAGTAAGGCCGGCTTCGCGAGACTTCCCTGCTTTGCGCGAGATGGGGGTTCCGCGGCGCGGAGCGAACCGCAGGTTCTTCGACTGCGCTGGCCGGGAAATCCGGCCAGCTTCGCTCAAGATGACAGTTGTTGGTATAGCCGCGGCGCGCATGGAACGGCTCTCCTACTGCACATGCACGATGGTCCCGGCGGTGACCACCGGAAGCGCCTGCTGCTGGCTGTTGCGTACGGCCGCCTTGGTCACGCTCACGATGCTGTCACCCGGGGTCTTGGCCTGGAAGGTAAGCACGCAAAGCTGACCACCGCCGTTCACGCCGGCCACTCCCGGCGGACGCGACGCCGAAATGGCGACGCCGCCGCTGCCGTCATCGCGATGCACCAGGGCCACCGCCTGTCCGTCGTGGCCGAGATAATCGCCCGCATCCACGTTGACCAGGGTGAGCTTGGCCGGGTCATACTGCACCTGCAGTGGCAGGGAGAAGACGTCCTGACCGCCGGTGATGTTCACCGGCACCTGGAAGGTGGCTCCGACCTTGGGCGCGACCGGAGGCGCAGCCAGTTGCAGCGAGACCGGCGCTCCTCCTGGGGCGGGTTGTCCACCAGGTTGTCCGGCCGGGTTGGCTCCGTTGCCGGCCGGGGGTACGGCCGGGGACGGTGCGGCACCATTGGGGGGCGTGGGAATCTGGGTTCCGCTGGGCACCGGCGTGCTGGACGGGATCGACTTATTCTGCGTCGGGGCCGGGCTCGCCGGGATGACGATGCTGCCGATGCGGCGCAATTCCACCGTATTGCCGGTGCCGGTATCGACTTCGCGGAGGTTCAGCGGGCTCAGCTCGGTGGCGCGGACGACGTGGGGGATGAGCATGAAGACGATCTCATCCTTCTGATCGATCTTGTCGGTGTTGCTGAACAGGTATTTGAGGATCGGGATCTGCGCCAGCCCGGGCGTGCCACTCAGGTTGTTGCTGGTGGTGCGCTGCAGGATGCCGCCCAGGATGTTGGCTTCGCCTTCCTTCAGGCGAATTATCTGGTCCACTGTGCGCTGGCTGATGATCGGTTCGTTGATGCCGCCGAGGTTGACCGAGCCGTTCTCCTGGGAGACGACCAGCTTGAGCTTGAGGGTCACGTCGCGGTCGTAGTGGACGGTGGGCGTGATCTCGATCTCCACGCCGACATCAAGGTACTGGAACTGCGTGTTGACGAGCGAGCTGACCACGGCGGTAGCAGCGCCGGTCTGGTAGGAGCCGGTGGCCACCGGGATACGGGAGCCCACCTTGAGGTCGGCCTTCTGGCCGTCGGTGGCGCGGATGCGCGGGTTCTGCAGCACCTTGGTGTCGCTGTCGGAGAGCAGGAGGTTCGCGGTGGCCTGGCTGATGGTGACGGCGAAGTTGGTGGCGTTCAGGTGGCCGAGGTCGTTCAGCGTCAGGTTGTTGGTGGTTGTGGTGTTGGTGGTGCCGTTGTCCGTGCCGTTGGTGCCGTTCGTGCCGTTGGTGTTGTTGTTATTCGTCGTCGTGGTGGCGTTCGAGGGCTGGAAGGCGACACTGAATTGCTGGGGCAGCACGATGCCGAGGTTGCGCTCGCGGTTGCGGCTGACTTCGAGGACGGCGACATCGACGACGACTTCCGGGCGCGCCTTGTCGAGGTCATTGATGAGCTTTTGCGCCAGCAGGAGTTCGTCCGGGGTGGCGCGCATGACGATGGCGTTCTGGCTGGGGACGGCGTAGAGCTTGGCGTTGGTCAGCACGTTGCGCAGAGCGGTCTGGATGTCGTTCAGGTCATTCTGCTGCGCGGCGTTGGTGAGATAAAAGGTCTGGACGGCCTGCTCGTCGAGTTCGGTGCGCTTGGCGCGGGTGTTCTGCGCGACAAAGATGGTATTGGAGGTCACCGGGCGCCAGAAGGTGTCTGAAACGGTGCCGATGATGCGCAGCGCATCGAGCAGGGAGACGTTCTGGAGATCGACCTGGATGCGCTTGGAGGTGTAGTCGGGATCGAACAGGACGTTGATGCCGGCAGCCTTGCCTACTGTCTGGTAGACCACCTTGGTGTCTTCCACCAGGTGGAGGGTGATCGGCTCGTTCGAGACCGGCTTGAGCTCGACCGGGGAGCCGACGCTGCTCAGGGCGGCGTTGGTGGTGGAGTTGGGCTGGCTGAGGGAGGTTTCGCCCTGCGGCGCGTTCAGCTTTTCGCGGGTGGCGCGGATGTCCTGCTGGGCGAGCTCGTTGCTGGGGTCGATCTCGAGAGCGCGCAGGAATTCGGTGAGCGCGCCGCTCAGGTCGCCGCCGTCGCGCAGCTTTTCGCCGCGGTGCACGTGGACCCCGGCGGCGGTGAAGCGCATGCGCTCATAGGAGACCTTGTAGCTCAGGTTTTTCGGGTCTTTTTGGAAGGCCTGGTAGTAGTCCTCATAGGCGGCCAGGTAGTCTTCCCTGGCCTCCGCGGTCTGGCCATCCTTATAGAAGGAGTTGGCGGATTTGCTCTTGGCCTGCACATGTACGGTCAGCAGCGGGAGCGCTAGAAGGAGAAGAGCAAGGGGCGGGGCCCAACGTAGTGTGCGGCGGTTCATGGAACTCCAAATTCGTAACCGTCTTTGATCCGAAGCGCTGCCCTGCTCCATGCCCGGGTGACGCACGGAATTCCCGTGCGGCCTGCTGACCGGTGGAGCGCTAACAAGCGCGCAGGCGCTGAAGCGCCGGAGGACAGTTCTCAAGTTATCTGGCTCGCTGAGGGCAGATTATAGCATCGGGTGGTGCGGGGGCTGGTACAACGAAGGTGCATGCTAGCATGGGAGTTAGCTTTATGTCCCGGCAGACCAGCCATTCCCTTGTGCCGCAAGCCTCCCAGAAACCCAAGCCGCGTGACCCGGTGGCAGCCGGCCAGCGCGACGCGTCGGTGAACCGGGCGGCGGGACACAATTACTTTCTGCTCGAGAAATACGAGGCCGGCGTCGCGCTGCGCGGCACCGAGGTCAAGAGCATTCGTGAGGGCAAGGCCAACCTCAAGGATGCGTACGGGATTGTCAAGGACGGCGAAGCCTTCCTTCTGAACGCGCATATTGGTCCCTATTCCCATGGCAATGCCCTGAATCACGACGCGCTCCGCACCCGGAAGCTGTTGTTGAAACGTGAAGAGTTGCGCAAGCTGCTGGGAAAGACGCAGATCAAGGGCCTAACGCTCATCCCCACGCGCCTCTATTTCCGCAACGGACGCGTGAAGTGCGAGCTGGCGGTAGCCAAGGGTAAACAGGATTGGGACAAGCGCGAGACCGAGCGGCGGCGCGAGGCCGACAAGGAAGCAAAGTCGGCCATTGCGCGCAGCCAGCGGCGCGCTGCTTCCTGAGGCGCAGCCACCGCGCGCCGGGAGATCCAAGCACACACCACCAAGCAAACGAAAAGGAATGCAGAAAACGATGAAGACAGAGCTGCGTTTTGCAAAACCCGGGACAGAAGAGGCGGCGCTGCTGGTCGCCTTCGCGGTGAACCAGGCAAACAAGAAGGATCCGAAGGCAGAGCCGCAAGTGGCGCTGCTGACCGGGGACGCGGATATAAAGAAGGCCACGGCCGCCGTGCTCGCCGGGCGGGAGTTTTCCGCCGGGAGCGCGGAGACGTTGCTGCTGCACGGGGCCGAGGGCCTGAAGAGCAAGCGGCTGCTGCTGGTGGGGTTGGGGAAGGCTGACGTGAACGAGCTGCGCAAGGCCGCGGGGACCGCGGTCCGCTTCGCCAAGCCGCGCGGCATCCGCAGCCTGACGCTGGTGCTGCCGGAGGGCGAAGGCTTCCCTGCCGCGACGACAGCACGTGCGGCAGTGGAAGGCGCGTTTGTGGGCGACTTCGATCCCGACATCTACAGCACGACACGTAAAGACCGCAGCATCGAATCGCTCACCGTGCTTGCGCCCGAGGGAGCAAACAAGGCAGCGGTGGAGGCGAGCTTCCGCGAGGGCACGATTTTGGGCGAGGCACAGAACTTTGCCCGCAGCCTGGTGAACGAGCCGGGCAACGTGATGACGCCGACGGAGTTGGGCAAGCGCGCCGCCGCGATGGCGAAGGAGCAGGGCCTGCAGTGCGACGTCTACTCGACAGACAAGCTGCACGAACTGAAGATGGGCGCCTTTTGGGCGGTGTCGCAGGGATCGGCAGAGCCGCCGGCACTGATCGTGATGCGCTATGAGCCGGAGGGCGGCGCGGCCAAAGACGGACCGGTGATCGGGCTGGTGGGCAAAGGGATCACCTTTGATACCGGCGGCATCTCCATCAAGCCCGCCGAAAACATGGACAAGATGAAATACGATATGGCCGGCGCGGCAGCGATGATCGGGGCAATGCAGGCGATTGCCGCGCTGAAGCCGAAGGTGCGCGTGCTGGGGATTGTCTGCTCGGCCGAGAATATGCCGAGCGGCACGGCCTACAAGCCGGGCGATGTGATCACCGCAATGAGCGGCAAGCAGATCGAGATTATCAACACCGACGCGGAAGGGCGCATGGTGCTGGCCGACGGCCTTCATTATGCGCGGCAACTGGGGGCCACGCACCTGATTAACGCGGCGACCCTGACGGGCGCGTGCGCGGTGGCGCTGGGAATGATCAACGCCGGCGCGTTTTCCAACGACGACGCGACCTATCAGAAATTCGCTGAGGCAGCGAAAGAAGCGGGCGAGCGCTTCTGGCGTCTGCCCGTCGAAGAGGAATACCGCGAGCAGATCAAGTCCGGCATTGCGGACATCATGAACACCGGCGGTCGATATGGCGGTGCGGTAACAGCGGCGATGTTCCTCAAGGAATTCGTGGACGATACGCCGTGGATTCACCTGGACATCGCCGGGGTGGCCTGGATAGACGAGCAGAAGCCTTGGATCGCCAAGGGACCTTCGGGGATCGCGGTGCGCAGCATTGTGGAGTGGGTGCGCAGCTACGCGCAGTAGCTTTCGTTGATAACCACGCGAAGTAAACAGGTGGGCCAGGCGACTGGCCCACTTCTTTGTGATCACACACTCTGTTTTTCTCCGTGCCCTCTCTGTTCTCTCTGGTGGAGTCGGGCTCTCGACGCTGCACTTATCGTGGGCACTTATCTTTCTTGCCTGCCAGAGATATAGGGAGTAAGCTTGCGGCGCGTTCAGACCGGGAGGCCTCGCATGAGTACAGTCGCAGCAAACACGGGCTCGCAGGTTTCGCAGAACCAGGCGCAGGCAGCGCTCGATTTTCATAACAAGGTGCGGCAGGAGGTTGGCGCGCCTCCGCTGGCGTGGTCGGAGGACCTTGCCGGTGTGGCGCAGAAGTGGGCTGACCACCTGATGGCAGATAACAATGGCAATCTCGATCACACGCCGAACAATGTGTATGGCGAGAATCTGTTCGGCGGCAGCGGGATGAGTTACACCGCCCTCGACGCCTCGCAGGACTGGTACAGCGAAATTAGCAGCTACACCTATGGCGTGCTTACCGATGATAACTGGTACGCGACCGGCCACTACACGCAAATGGTATGGAGCAACACGACCACGGTTGGCATTGGCATGGCTACGGGGGCGGACGGCAGCATCGTAATCGCTGCGGAATATGATCCGCCGGGCAACTACATGGGGCAGAAGCCTTATTAGGCGTTCTAATCGCGAGCAAGGTGGCTACAGAAATGAAAAGGCTCCGGGGTGTTGGTAATAGACCCGGAGCCATTTCTGTCGAAGTGCCGCTTTCAACTGGCGGCCTTGAGTTGGCTGCCCTGCGAGCCTTCTTCGATAATTTTCTGGCTGAAGGCCGGGATGTCGTCCGGCTTACGGCTGGTGATGATGTTGCCGCTGGAGACGACTTTCTCGTCGACCCAGTGGGCGCCGGCGTTGCGGAGATCGGTCTGCAGCGAGGGCCACGAGGTCATGGTCTTCCCTTTCACCACGCCGGCTTCAATCAGCGTCCACGGACCATGACAAATGGCAGCGACCAGCTTGCCCGAATTGGTGAACTCGCGGACGAACTGCACGGCGTCTTTATTCACGCGCAGGTGGTCGGGATTCATCACCCCGCCGGGCAGAACCAGGATGTCGTAATCGCCGGGGCTGGCCTGTGAAACAAGCTTGTCCACCTTGACGCTCTCGCCCCAGTCGGTCTTGTTCCACCCCTTGATCTGGCCCTCTTTGATGGACAGGACTTCCGTCTTCGCCCCGGCCTGCTCCAGATTCTTCTTCGGTTCGATCAGTTCGGACTGCTCGAAGCCGTCGGTCGCAAGAATGGCGACCAGTTTTCCCTGAAGTTGTGCACTCATCTTTCCTCCTATGCTCTTGCTTGTTAAGAAGGGCGTTGGCACGAGTCCGTTGCATAGAGGCTTCCATGAAGATGTGGTGAAAAAGCATGGCGGGGGATTGGAGGCGGCAGAGCGCACCCGTATGCTCGTGAGCGAAGCACTTATTCAAGAGGAGACCACGTGAAGAACGTTTATCAAGCGGCCCTGCTATCCACCGCGGCGTTGTTGAGTTTGACGGCATGCAATTCGAGTGGACCAGAGAACATTATGCTTTCGGGCGCGGGGAGCACGTTCGTGAACCCGGTCATGTCGCACTGGACGGCGGATTTCCAACGGGAGCACGCGAACATTCGTATCAATTATCAGTCCATCGGCAGCGGCGGCGGTATTCAGCAGGTGAAGCAGGGTACGGTGGACTTCGGCGCTTCCGACGCATCGCTGACAGACAAGCAGTTGGGCGAGATGAAGCCGGTACTGCAACTGCCCGAATCCGCGGGACCAGTGTGCATCACCTACAACCTCCCGGAATTGAAACAGCCACTGCATCTTTCGGCAGAGGCGCTCGCCGGGATTTTTCTGGGGACCATCAAGAACTGGCAGGATCCGCTGATCGCGAAGGAAAATCCCGGGCGTCGCGCTTCCGAAGGAACCGGTGCAGGTGGTGCATCGCGCTGATGGCAGCGGCACCAGCAACATCTTCACCACCTACCTGGCGGAGGTAAGCCCGGAGTGGAAGAGCAAAGTGGGCGCGGGTACGCAGGTGAGTTGGCCTACGGGCAACGGCGGCAAAGGCAGCGAGGGCGTGACCGGGCAGGTGCAACAGACGCCGGGCTCCATCGGCTATGTGGAACTGACCTACGCGCAACAGAACAGGCTGCCGGTGGCATCGATCAAGAACCGCGCGGGCAAGTACATTGCGCCCAGTGCAGAGGCCACTACGGCCGCAATTGCCGGTTTCACCTCGGAGTTGGCGAAAGACGTGCGAAGCCCTATTGTGGATGCGCCGGCGAGCCAGGCGGGAGCCTACCCCATCTCCGGGCTGACGTTTCTGATTCTTCCCAAGGACGGCCCGGACCAGGCGAGGCGCCAGGCGCTGAAGGACTTCGTAAAATACGTGGTCACCGACGGCCAGCAGGTGGCGGGCACGCTGAACTACGCTCCGCTTCCGGAGGCGGTGAAGCAGAACGACCTGGAGTTGCTGAACCAGATGACGGCGGCGGGCCAACCACTGCACTAGGACTGGCCGTCCAGGCATACGCGCCTGCGGCGCCGAAACAAGCACGCCAGAGCGCAGAGACGCGGCTTCCCCGGCGGCTCGCTGCGCTCCAATCATCTGCCTCTTACATGATTTCCGGTGCGTCGATACCCATCCAGGCCAGGGAACGGACGAGTTCGCGTTCTGCAACTGCAGCAGTTGCCAGAAGCAGCGCGCGTTTGTCCGGGTCGGGTTCCTGCAGGATGGGAAAGCGGTGATAGAAGTTGTTGAACTGCTGTGCAAGCTGGAAAGCATGCTTGGCGAGATACGCTGGCTCGGCGGTCGCGATGCACTGCTCAAGCAGCAGAGAGGTTTTCGACGCGGTAGCCCACAGCTCCCAAAGCGCGCTTCCCTGCTCATCTTCCAGGTGCGCAGCCGCAGCCTGCGCGTCGAGAGCGCGCAGAGCGGCTTCCGGCGTGGTGCCGCCCTTGCGAAAGATGCTGCGTGCGCGCACGATGGCGTACTGCACGTAGGGGCCGGTCTCGCCTTCAAAGCTGAGCGCGTCTTCGAAGTCAAAGGCGATCACCGAGTTGCGCGTGAACTTCAGCATGAAGTAACGCAACGCGCCGATGGCAATGGTGGTGCCGATGGCCAGGCGCTCGGCGTCCGACCGCTGGGGATGGCGGCTGTCCACTTCGGCCTTGGCGGCGAGAATCAGCCGGTCCAGCAGATCGTCCGCCTTCACGCCGAACCCTTTGCGTCCGGAGACCTCGATATAGGAGCGCGTCTTGTCTTCTTCGGAAAGCGTGTAGCCGAGCTCGGACGCGCAGCGTGGTGTGAGGGCCACCATCTCGTAGGAGAAGTGCGTGTAGCGGTCTGCTTCCGCGCCATAGCTCATGCCGCGAAGCGCTTCGATGACGTTGGCCTGCGGATCGGCCTGGCGGCTGTCAATGACGTTGTAGATGGCTTGCGCTCCGCCGAAGTGCGGATGGTCGGGCAGCCCGCTTTCGGTGGAAATCCAGCAGGTGTGATCGGGATATTCGAAAAAGGGCTGATATCCGAAATCACGCCCGAGCAGGCCGAACTTCCAGAGGTGATAGGCGATGTCCTTGCCGACATAAGTTACGGTGCCGTTGGAGCGCACGATGACCTTGGCATCTTCGTCGGGCTGGTCTGAGGCGGCGCAGATCTCGGCCGTGCCGGCGCGCTTCATCACCCAGCAGCCTTTGTTCTTGCCCGCGGTTTCATAACGAAGCACGCCGCGCTCTTTCATCCGCGCGAAGGCCAGTTCCCAGAAATGCAGGTGGAGGATTTCGCTTTCCCGGGGCAGAAAATCGTATTCGATGCCGAGGCGTTCCATCGTTTCCAGGTGACGCCGCAGCACGGCCGTCGAGATGACGTCTGCAGCCTCGGCGATCTCATTCCCGCCATGTTCGATGGCGCGCAGGGTGAGCAGGCGAAGCTGTCTGCGCTTGTCTTTCTCGGCAGCATCGGGCGCGTCGTACCAGGCGGAGATGCGCGCGTACACATCCCAGCAGTAGTAGTCCAGGCGCTCTCCGCGCGCGGCCAGCTCGCGGAGAAGGATCTGGATCTCGTCCTTCGACAGGTTCTCGAGGTGCATGAGTCCAACGACCACATCCGCTACCTGCACGCCGGTGTTGTCGATGTAGTTCTGCACGTCCACGTGTTGGCCGGCAGCGCGGAGGAGGCGCACAAAGGTGTCGCCGAGAATGGCGTTGCGGAGATGGCCGACATGCGCGGCCTTATTGGGATTGATGCTGGTGTGCTCGACCAGCGAGTGCACGCCCCGCGCGAAGTCCGGCTCGTCCTGCTCGCCGGCGATGGCGGCAAGCGCAGCCGCGCGGTCAAGGCGTGCGTTGAGGTAGCCTGGACCGGCGATTTCAAATGCTCCGAAACCCGGAAGCGGATCCTGCTGGAGCGCGGCGAGCAGTTCGGCGGCGATCTGTTTGGGCGCACGGCGCAGGGGGCGCGCCAGCTCAAGCGCGACCGGGGTGCCGAAGTCGCCCATGCGGGGGTCGGGCGGCTGCTCTATTGCAACTGTAGCGGTATCAATACCGTACTTCTCTCGCAATAGCGCAAGGAGGCGGTTGCGAAGGATCTGCTGCTGCTTTCGATACAAGAAGTCCACCTGGCGAGCTTCCCGCGGCGTGACGGAAGATGCGCGGAAGTTGCTGATTTCTCAGCCGATTTTAGCAGGCGTCGCGGTCTGCTCAGGTTTGACGCTCCCCCGGCCTGCACCTAAGATGGAGTGAGCCCGTTGCTGCTTTTGCAGCGCAGATAATCCGCTGCAGAAAGCCTCCCACGCATGCCTGAGCGCCCTACGTTTTACGTCACCACGCCGATTTACTACGTAAACGCGCGCCCGCACCTGGGGCACACGTACACAACTGTCGTGGCCGATGTAATCGCCCGGCGCAAGCGCGCCCTGGGCTTCGATGTGCGCTTTCTCACCGGGACGGATGAGCACGGACAGAAGATCGAGCGCTCGGCGAAGAAAGCAAACTGCACGCCACAGGCTTTCGCCGACAAAGTGTCGGCCGAGTTCCGGTCGTTGTGGGACCGGATGGATTTGAGCTATGACGATTACATCCGCACCACGGAAGAGCGGCACCGGCGTGGCGTGCAGAAGCTCTTTACCGTGCTGTGCGATCGCGGCTTTATTTACAAGGGCACCTATACCGGTCAGTATTGCGTGTTTGACGAGTTGTACGTGGACGGGCCGCCGGCGACGCGGTGCCCGGACTGCGGCCGCATCACCGAAACGGTGAGCGAAGAGAACTACTTCTTCAAACTGTCGGCGTTTGAGCGCCAGCTGCTCGAGTTGTACGAGCGCCAGCCTGATTTCATTCGGCCAGAGGCGCGGCGCAATGAAGTGATCTCGTTTGTGCGCGGCGGGTTGCGGGATCTTTCGGTAAGCCGCACGAGTTTTGACTGGGGCATTCCGGTGCCGGGTGATCCGAAGCACGTGGTTTACGTGTGGCTGGACGCGCTGGCGAATTACATCACGGCCCTCGGCTGGGGGAGTGACCGCGCGGAGGACCAGGCCTGCTTCCGCAAGTTCTGGCCGGCGGATCTGCAGATTATCGGTAAAGAGATCAGCCGCTTTCATTGCGTGTACTGGCCGGCATTTCTGATGGCGGCCGGGCTGGAACTGCCGCGCTCGATCGTGGCGCACGGATGGCTGCTGTTTGAGCACAGCAAGATGTCGAAGTCGCGGGGCAACGTGGTGCGCGCGGAAACGATTCTCGATGTGCTCGGTGCGGATGCGCTGCGCTATTTCCTACTGCGCGAAGTGGTCTTCGGGCAGGACGGCAGCTTCTCCTTCGACGCACTGGTGCAGCGCTACAATGCGGACCTGGCAAACGGCTTTGGCAACCTGGTAAGCCGCACGCTGGCGATGATCGAGCGGTACTTCGGCGGGGTGATTCCGGACGGGCACGCGCAGGCGGATACCGTGGTGATGGAAACAGCAGAGCGCGCGCAGGCCGCGTACAGCGAGCACATGGAGGCGCTGGACTTTTCCCGTGCGCTCGAAGCGCTGTGGCAACTGGTGGGCGCGGTCGATGGCTTTATCACCGCGCGTACGCCGTGGAAGCTGGGCGCGAAAGAGGACACGGAGAGCCGGAGCGAGCTCGCGGGCATTCTGTACACCTGCGCAGAGGCGATTCGGATTTTGACGGCGCTGCTCTTTCCCGTGCTGCCGGAAGCGACGGCGAAGATCTGGGCACAGTTGGGGCTGGGCAATATTCACCAGGCCGATTTACGAACGATTGCGTGGGGAGGACTGCAGCCCGGAACCAGATTGGGTGAACTCGGGCCAGTGTTTCCGCGCGCGGAAAAGGATGCGATAGCGCGTATGCAGGAAAAGGAAGAAACCAGACAGACAGCGAGCAGCGGCGACGCGAACAGCACGCCGGAGCAGGAAAGCGCACTCCAGGCAGCGCTCCGGAACGTGGCGCCGTCCGCTGGGGAGGACACAACAGACTCGTCCACGAATCCGCCGGTCCGGGCATCTAGTGAAGCAGCGCCGGCGGAGACTGCGGCTGCCTCGCTCGCGACAGAACCGCCGACGCAGGGGGCGGGTCCGGAGAAGCCGGCGAGCCCCGAACCGGCTGCTGCGAGCGCGCCTGCGACCCCAGCCGCGGGGACGAGCGAGAAGATCACCATCGACGATTTTATGAAGGTGGAGATGCGGGTGGCGCAGGTGAAGATCGCGGAGCGCGTGCCCAAGGCGGACAAGCTGTTGCGGCTGGAGGTGGATCTGGGGAACGAAACGCGACAGATTCTTGCCGGCATTGCGGAAGCCTATGAGCCCGAAGCGCTGGTGGGGCGCAAGGTCGTGATCGTTGCGAACCTGGCGCCACGCAAGCTGCGCGGGCTCGAATCGAACGGCATGATTGTGGCCGCTTCGCTGCCGGGCGGGAAAGCCGTGCTGGCCAGCTTTCTCGAAGATGTCGAGATTGGCGCGAGGCTGAAGTAGGCCGGTGCTGATCGACTCCCACGCGCATCTGGATAGCCCGCGCTACGACGCGGACCGCGAGACGGTGCTGCGCAACGCGTTCGAGTCCGGCGTGCGTACGGTGCTGTCCATCGGCATCGGCGACGGGCCGGAGACGATGCACCGCGCGCTCGAACTCAGCCGGGCGTATGCGGGAAGGCCGGAGATGCCGAGGATCTGGGCGACGGCTGGGGTGCATCCGCATGAGGCCGCACTGGCCGATGAAGCTGCACTGGAAAAGCTCAATAAGCTGCTGGGCGAGCCGGAGGTTATCGCGTGCGGAGAAATCGGCCTCGACTACTTCTACGATCATTCGCCCCGCCATGTGCAGGAACGCGTGTTTCGCGAGCAGATGGAGATCGCGGCCGGCCACCGGTGCCCGATCATCATCCATTGCCGTCCGAGCGACGGCAATGCGAATGCCTGGGACGACACCCTTGCGCTGCTCCAAGAGCGGTGGAAGCCGACCGGTCTGGGCGGCGTGCTGCACTGCTTTACCGGGGAATGGCGGCATGCGGAGCGGGCGCTCGACTGCGGTTTTCTTATCTCTTTCGCGGGCAATCTTACCTTTCCCAAGGCACAGCCCATCCGCGATGTGGCGGTGCGTGTGCCGCTTGACCGCTTGCTGGTGGAAACCGATGCGCCCTTCCTGGCGCCGGTGCCCTATCGCGGCAAGCGCAATGAACCTGCGTGGGTGAGTTATACGGCGGCGAAGGTTGCAGAGCTTTTCGGCATCGAAGTAGGGGAGGTCGCCGGGGCGACCACGCGCAACTTCCATACCCTTTTCCCGCGAACGGGCGCAGGCAGCGTGCTGGCGGACGAGAACAGCAGCATTGGCAGCAGGTCTGGAGAGGAATCATGGCAGCAGAAAACTCGTTTGACATCGTGAGCAAGGTTGACGTGCAGGAGGTCAAAAACGCCATCGAGCAGGCGATCAAAGAGGTGCGCGCCCGTTTTGACCTGAAGGATTCGCATTCGGAGATCAAGCTGGAAGGCGAGGACACTATCCAGTTGGCGTCGGCCGACGAGTACAAACTGAAGGCGGTCACGGAGATCCTGCAGCAGAAGCTGGTGAAGCGCAACGTGCCGCTGAAATCGTTGATCTACGAAAAAATCGAACCGGCCGCCGGCTCGAGTGTGCGGCAGAAGATCAAGCTGCAGCAGGGCATCCCGACGGAAAAGGCCAAGGACATCGTCAAACTTATCAAGGAATCAAAGAAAAAGGTGCAGGCTTCGATCCAGGGAGACTCTGTCCGTATCTCCGGCAAAGATCGCGATACTCTACAGGAGGCCATCGCGCTGCTGCGCAAGCAGGATTTCGGCATCGACATGCAGTTCACAAACTACCGGTCGAATTAGTGGACTGCCTCAAGGCCGGGCGTACGCAGGCACGGTAGAGTGGAGAAGGGACAGGGAGAACGAGTGAGCACACAGGCGCTAGCGACGGCAAAGGAGATTTTTGACCTGCTGCGCGACGACCTTCGTGCAATCGAAGCCGAACTGGTACGCGATGCTGCCTCGCAGGTGCGCGCCATCACGGAGATTGCGTCGTATCTGCGCGAAGGCGGCGGCAAGCGCATTCGTCCGGCGCTGCTCCTGCTGGCCGCGCGCGCCCTGGGTTATGAAGGCCGCGGGGCTGTGCGCCTGGGCGCCGTAGTAGAGATGGTGCATACCGCAACGCTGGTGCACGACGATATCATTGACGCGGCTGAAACGCGCCGCGGCCGCCCGTCTGCCAACACGAATTGGGGTAATTCAAAGTGCGTGCTGGCCGGCGACTGGCTATACATGCAGGCCTTTCGCGTGGCTTTGGAAGAGCGCAACTTCAAAGTGCTGGACCTGCTCATCGGGCTGACACAGCAGATGGTCGAGGGCGAGCTGCTGCAGATGGAGACACTCGGTCGGATGGTGAGCGAGTCCGAGTACTTCGACCTGATCTATCGCAAAACAGCGTGCCTGTTTCATGTCTCGATGCGGCTGGGGGCGGTGCTGGCGGGCGCGACAGAGACGGCGGAAGAATCGCTTGGCGAATACGGACGCAACCTCGGGGTGGCGTTCCAGATCGTGGATGACGTGCTCGATCTCACCGCGAGTGAGAAAGTGCTGGGCAAGCCGGTGGCCAGCGATCTTCGCGAGGGCAAGGCCACGCTGGCCGTGATCCACGCCTATGAGAACGCTTCGGCTGCGGAGCGAGCGGTCATCGACCGCGTGGTCGAAGCGCAGATGCCGGACGCGGCGGGTCATGCGGAGATCCTGCGCATTCTCGAGCGTCACCACTCGGTTGCGTATGCGATGGGCGTGGCTTCCCAGTATGCCGAAATGGCGCGGGAAACGCTGGCCGATCTGCCGGAGAGCGATGCTCGGCGTGCCCTGATGCTGGCGCCGGATTTTGTGATCGCGCGCGACAAGTAGCCCCGCCCGCATGCGCGGCAAAGGCCCGCAGCGCTGTGCTATTCTCATCCGTTCCCTTTCCGACGAGGTACGCGCAAACGTCTCCATGGCTGAACCCACACATCCCATCCGCGTTCTGGTAGCGAAGCCGGGTCTTGACGGACACGATCGCGGCGCCAAGGTAATCGCGCGCGCCCTGCGCGATGCCGGCATGGAGGTCATCTACACCGGACTGCGTCAGACACCGGAGATGATCGTGAATGCGGCCATTCAGGAAGATGTGGACTGTGTGGGGTTGAGCATTCTTTCGGGCGCGCACAACGCGATTGTGCCGCGAGTGACGGGGCTGCTGAAGGAACGCGGAGCGAGTGACATCCTGGTGGTGGTTGGTGGCACGATTCCAGAGCAAGATATTGATTTCCTCAAGCAGCAGGGCGTCTCCGCTATCTTCGGCCCAGGCACTTCTCTGGATGCGACGGTAACTTTTATTCGGGAACACGTGAAGCCACGCGGCATCACTGTCTAACAGCTTCTTCTCTCGTTCAGTTCTGGTTGCGGTTGACTTGACCGCGTCGCCATCCATATGCCACTCTGCTGCCGCGTACAAATGTGCGCAGCGCGGCAGCAGAATGCCCCCCGGCTGCTTCCACGTCTCGGCCCCTTTTGTTCCATACCAGCAGAGACGAGGTACTCCCATGAAGGCTGTTTCTCTTACCGTGACCACGCTATGTGCCACCGGCATGGTAGCGGGAATTTTGTACACCCATTCCGCCCGCGGACAACAGGCTCCGGCAAGCTCCCAGGATCACTCCGACTGGTATCAGCGGGTAGAAGTGAACCGGGTAGATCGCGGCCTCGCCATCGCGCCAGTGCCGCTCAACTACGAACACAAGGATAAGTACCTTGTGGGATTGGGCAGTTATCTGGTCAACAGCGTTGCAAGCTGTGCCGAATGCCACACCAACCCACCCTACGCGCCGGGTGGAAACCCGTATCTGGGCCAGAAGAAAAAGATCAACACGGTGAATTATCTGGCTGGTGGCCAGGCGTTTGGGCCCTTTCTCTCTCGCAATCTAACGCCGGAGAAGAATGGGCTGCCCGCAGGGCTTACTTACAACCAGTTTGTAACAGTGATGCGCACCGGCATCGATCTCGATCACGCGCATCCGCAGTTCGGACCGTACCTGCAGGTCATGCCGTGGCCCGTGTTCCAGACACTCACGGACAACGACCTCCGCGCCATTTACACTTACCTCAAAGCAGTTCCGCCCGCTAAACCAGGCAAGTAGCATCGCGATGAGGAGGGCGCCAGCCCTCCTCGCCTGCTTTTGTAAAGGGGCTGCACAGCCTTGCACAAGCCGCTATCAATGCCCTGCCGCAGCACCGGAAGCATTGGGGATTAGATAGAACATCACTGCGAGCATCACGTATACGGCGACGAGCTGCACACCTTCGAGCCAGTTGGAATCGCCATCTCCGGCGATCTGTCCGGTGATGGCGATCGCAATGACGAGTGCGACGATCTCCACTGGGGTGAAGACCAGGTCCATCGAATGCGGCCCTACCCATTGGCTCAGCAGGACGAGCACGGGCGCGACAAACAATGCAACCTGGATGCTGCTGCCAACTGCGATGCCGACGCACAGGTCCATGCGGCTGGCCAGGGCGGCGCGCACGGCGGAGGTCGCCTCCGCGGCGTTGCCGGCGATTGCGATCACGATGATGCCGACGAAGAGCTCCGTCATGCCGAGGCGATGCGCCGCGGCATCGATCGAGCCGACGAGGACCTCGCCCACCCAGCCGATGAGTCCGGCGCTTCCTGCGAGCACGCCCAGGGAAACGGCCGTACTCCATTGCGGCGTGTCTTCCGGAGCTGACTTCTTAGCCGGCGCCAGCAGGTCACGGTGGGTGCGCAGGCGGAAGATGAGCCCGCACCCATAGGTGACCAGCAGGATGATCGCGAAGCCCAGGCTGAGGTCCGTCTCGCGGGCTGCTCCGGCATGGGATGCGAGCAGGTGAAAGACCGCCGGCAGCACCAGCGCGATGCTGCCCAGCGCGAGCATGGTGGATTGCGTACGCGCCGACAGTGGATTGAAGGTGAGCTGGCGCTTGCGCATGCCCGCCACCGCGATAGCCAGGCCGAGCGTGAGCAGCAGGTTCGCCAGGATGGAGCCGCTGATCGAGGCCTTTACGACGTTCTGCAAGCCAGCGCGTAGTGCGAAAAATCCGATAACGAGTTCGCCTGCATTGCCGAAGGTGACATTCAGCAGCGCGCCAATGCTGGGCCCGGTGCGCAGGGAAAGCTCCTCGGTGGCTTCGCTCAGCAGGTAGGCCAGCGGCACCATGGAGGCGGCGGAAAGCAGAAAGATCAAAACATTCCGCCCCGGCAGCATGAAGTGGAGGATCAGCGTGACCGGGACGAGCAACAGCAGCCAGTTGTAGATCCTGTTCAGTTGCTTTACCTCGATACGGAAGGAGTGCGCGTGCCCCGAAATCTACGATGCTGGTTCGGGGATCTGCAAGGAATGGGATGCGCAGCTTCCGCACTGGAGTGGAATGCCCAGCGCGAGGCTACGCAGGCTTGCCATCGTCGGGTAAGCTGGAGCGGCGTGTCTGTGATGCAATGCCGTTGCAACCGTCTTGCGCTTAAGTGCTGTGTACGGGCTTATACGTCAGCTCCGCGTACGAATTGAAAGGGAAACAATGACCAGAGGCCATACCGCCGCATGCTCTGCAGCACTGTCCGCCGCCATGCTTTTCCTGCTGTGTGCACCCGCACCGGCAGCAGCACCGCGCCACCCCGCGCCGGCAGCGGCTCTCCTGCTGGACCATGTGTCGTCCGCTCGACCGCTGCGCAACGGCATGGTGGTGCAGAGTGGAGCGGCGGTGATGCAGATTACCGCGCTGCGTGATGACATCCTGCGTGTACGTGTGGGCCCGCAAGGCGAACTGCCGGAGGACGCATCCTGGGCGGTGCTGGCGCAGCCGCGGCAGGCTTCGGTTGCTGTCACGCCGGAGAACGATGCGCAGAGCGTCGGCTTTCGCACGGGCGCGCTCCATGTACGGGTGGCGCGGGAGACGATGGCGCTCACCATCACGAACCTCGCCGGGGAGGTGATCCAGCAGGACGACCCGGGACGGCCGGTCGAGTATCACGGCACGGAGTTTCGCGTCTTCAAGCGCTCGCCGCAGGATGAACACTACTTCGGACTGGGCGACAAACCGGGGCCGCTCGACCGGCGGAACCAGGCGTTCTCCATGTGGAACACCGACGCGTTCGGCTTTCAGGAATCCACTGACCCGATTTACAAGAGCATTCCGTTTCTTTCTGTGCGTGCATGAGGGGCGCACGGCGGGCGTCTTCCTGGACAACACCTGGCGCACCAGTTTCGATTTCGACAAGGAGCAGCGTGACGCGTATTCCTTCGGCGCGCCGAATGGGCCGCTCGATTACTACGTGATGTATGGGCCGGAGCCGAAGAAGGTACTGAGCGCGTACGCATGGCTGACGGGAATAACGCCGTTGCCGCCGCTGTGGTCGCTCGGGTATCAGCAGTCCCGGTACAGCTACTATCCCGAGTCGGAGGTCTATGGCATTGCAAAGAAGTTGCGCGAGGACAGGATTCCCACGGATGTGATCTGGCTGGACATCGATTTCCAGAAAGACAACCGCCCGTTTACCGTAGACACCGAGCGCTTCCCTTCCTTCACCAAGATGCTTGCCGATCTGAAAGCGGACAAATTTCATACCGTCGTGATTACAGATCTGCACGTCGCCAAGTTGCCCAACGCCGGTTACGTGCCCTACGACACTGGAGTGGCGCAAGACCGCTTCGTGAAGCTGCCGGACGGCTCGACGTACGTGGGTACTGTCTGGCCGGGGCCGTCCGTCTTCCCGGACTTTACCCAGGCAAGCACGCGCGTGTGGTGGGGCGGCCTCTTCAGCGACTTCATGAAGGACGGAGTGGCCGGCTTCTGGAACGACATGAACGAGCCGGCAATCTTTAACGTGCCCACCAAGACGATGCCGGATGACGTGCAACACCGGATCGATGAACCGGGCTTCCGCAAGCGCACGGCCAATCATCTGGAGATCCATAACGTGTACGGAATGGAGAATTCGCGCGGCACGTTTGAGGGCATGCAGACCATCGCGCCGAACCTGCGCCCGTTTGTGATGACGCGGGCCAGCTACGCCGGCGGGCAGCGCTATGCGACGACATGGACGGGCGACAACTCAAGCACGTGGAACCATCTGCGGCTTACCACGCCCATGCTGCTGAACCTGGGGCTCAGCGGTTTTGCCATGAGCGGCGCCGATGTGGGTGGGTTTGCCGGCACGCCGCAAGCGGACCTGCTGACGAAGTGGCTGGAGATTGCGGCCTTCCAGCCGATCGACCGCGACCATACTGCCAAGGGCACCGCCTACCAGGAGCCATGGGTGAGCGGGCCGGAGCAGGAGAACATCCGGCGCCGCTTCATCGAGGAGCGCTATCGGCTGATGCCGTACCTGTACACCACGGCGGAGGAGATGTCGCGTACCGGCGTGCCGATTACGCGGCCGCTGTTTGTGGAGTTCCCGGACGCGACCAAGGACCGGCATCCGCTCGACCTCGACGCCGGCGGCGAATTTATGTTCGGGCCGGACCTGCTGGTAGCGCCGTCGCCGTATCCGGATGAGCTGGACAACTACGAGGTGCAGTTGCCGCCGGGCGATTGGTACGACTACTGGACGGGCGACCGCATTACGCGGCAGGCGAAGGTGGCCAGCAAGGATGCTGAGCAGACCAAGGCGTCCGGCCAGCCCAGCACGAACCAGCCGCTCTTCATCCATCCCAGCCTGGACACGCTGCCGGTCTATGTGCGCGCTGGCGCCATCGTGCCGGAAGCGCCGCTGGTGCAGAGCACGATGGAAACTCCGCAGGGGCCGCTCACGGTGCGGGTCTACCCGAAGATTGCGACGACGACCGCGATGGCCACCGAACACGCCTCCGACGACGAGTGTGCCGGCTCCGTTTATGCGGATGACGGCGTCACCATGGCGTACCAGCACGGTGACTTTCTGCGGATGCAGTTCCGCTGCGAGGCCACAGCGGGCGGCGTGACGCTGCACATCGGGCAGCACGAGGGCAGTTATTCGCCGTGGTGGAAGGAGCTGCGCGTCGAGGTGTACGGCGCGGCTGTTCCCCGCGCCAGCGCCTCGCTGAACGGCGGCCAACAGCCCGTGGTTACATATGACTCGGAGCACAAGGCGTTTGTGACCACCGTGCGCGACGACGGGAAAGGAAGCGACCTGCAGATCACGTTCCAGCGGTAGGAGCAATGGAAGGGGGGCCGTGAGCACCGCTCCCGATGCGGAGGAGTGCTCTGCTACCATTTGCTGGACTGTATGAGAAGGACGCGCATCCCTTGACCCCCGGCACCACGGATTCCCCAACAGCCCGCGAGGAACGGCTCAGCGTTGTGGTGCCTTGCTTCAACGAAGAAGAAAGCATTGCCGCGTGTCATGCGCGGCTCACCGAGGTGTTGCGCGGCATCGGGATGAACTACGAGATCGTCTATGTGGACGACGGCTCGCGCGACGGCACCTTCGCTGCGCTGACCGCGATGTACAACAGCGATCCGCATGTGAAGGTGCTGACACTGTCGCGCAACTTCGGCCATCAGGCAGCGGTTTCGGCCGGGCTTGACGCGGCGAGTGGGGATGCCGTGGTGATCATCGATGCCGACCTGCAGGACCCGCCCGAGCTTATTGCCGAGATGGTCCGCATTTGGCGCGAAGGCTTTGAAGTCGTCTACGGCGTGCGCGAAATGCGCGCGGGCGAGAGCGGCTTCAAGCTATGGACAGCCAAGGCCTTCTACCGCGTCATCAATGCGCTTTCCGATGTCGAGATCCCGCTCGATACGGGCGACTTTCGGCTGCTGGATCGCAAGGCCGTGGAGGCGATGCGTTCCATGCCGGAGCGGCACCGTCTGCTGCGCGGCATGGGTAGTTGGATCGGCTTTCGCCAGCGCGGCATCCATTACGCGCGGCATGCGCGCTTTGCGGGAACCACGAAGTATCCGCTGCGCAAGATGATCAACCTTGCGCTCGATGGCATTGCATCGTTCTCCATCGTGCCTTTGCGACTAGTGACGGCGGCGGGGTTTATCGTCGCTTCCCTGTCCTGCATCGGCATTCTGTACACGCTGTTTGTACGGCTGTTCACGCATAGTTGGGTGCGTGGCTGGGCGATGCTGTTCATCGGGATCCTCTTTCTCGGAGGGATCCAGATGATCAGCCTGGGCATTGTGGGGGAATACATCGGGCGCATTTACACCGAGTCGAAGCAGCGGCCGCTGTATCTCACGCGCGCGGTGCTGGAACGCCGCAGCTAAGTACACAAGGCCCGGAGAAAGCTCCGGGCCTTGTATCTTGTCGGGGTGCTAGTAGCCGAAGATCTTGCCGATGGCGAAGGAGACCTGCTGCCGATTCTCCTTCTGTGCTGCATTCAGTAGCGCCGTTTCCGGTACCGCCTGCTGCGCACCCGGCAGCATGTCGAGCCAGCGGGGCTGGATCGGTTCCAGACGCTCTTCCTGCTTGGCGGCGGCCTGCGCCGTTGGTTTGGCCTGCGCTTCGGCCTTGATCTCAACACGAGTATTGGCTTCGAGCACCAGGACGGTTTCCATATCCATCGCAGGACCCTTGCCCGACCTGCGTTCCATCCAGTCGCCGATGGCCGTTACCACGCGTGCGGCGCGCAGGCGACCGCGCGCTCCATTGCCCAGACCTCCCGCCTGAAAAGTGCCCAGGCGAGCCGGCTCGTTGCCACGCTCCACCACTTCCAGCAGCCACGCGCCGGAGTTCTCCGGAGTCATCAGGAAGGTCGCCTTGGTGTCTTTGGGGGCCAGCTCCACGCTCCAGCGGTCGAAGGCGTCCACCGGGCACGGCCGGAGCTCCTCCTTCTCTTCAGACGACAAGGGAAACGCTTCTTCAAAACGCGAGGCCAGCTCGGCTAATTCGCGGTCTGCCTGCGCCACCAGCAACCGCGCCTGTTGGAAGATGTTGTTGGAAAGGCTACCCATCGGAGCTCCTTTGTACTGTGACTAGCAGTATCGCTGGAGAACTTCCGAGGGGGCATACCACTAAAGGTGGGGCTAGTTGGGCGGGAGAGGTATGGCGCTGGCCTGCCTAGAGAGGCGCGTGAAACATCACGCGCGGCCGAGGCGAAGCGGGCAGAAGTACGACGGGCTCGCCTTCGCCCACAACCGGCAGCGAAGGGGCGAGCCCGTAGGCGGCTTACTTACCGAGTGCGTCGTGCCGCGCTTGGAGGAACGTATCGACGTTGTTCTTATCCACCAGCGCCGAGCCGGTGTCTACGAACGCAGGCACAGGCGAAAACGAGTCCACGCCATAGTCCGCGGTGAGCGACTTGAGCGGATAGTGATGGATATCGTCCAACTGCTTCATTCCGTAGAAGGCCATGGTGTACGGCTTTTGCGCGATGGTGGCATCGATCACGCCCGACTTCACCAGGTTCAGCGTGTCCTCATCCACGTCCATGGCGATCAGCTCGCGACCGGTAGCATTGGCACGCTTGAACGCTTCGGCCACGTCCTTGCCCGCCGAGGCTTCGAGGCACACGAAGCCGTCGATCTTGCCGGCTCCCGTGCGGCCCAGGTACTCCTGGGTTTTGTCAAACGCCGTTCCCGAATCGCCCTTCATATTGAAGACCTCAGTGATGTGAATTCCTGGATGGGCGCTCAGCACGTCCTGGTAGCCCTTCAGGCGCTCGTCGAGGTTCGGCTGGCCCGGCATGGTGAAGAACACCACGTTGCCCTTCCCGTTCAGCTTGCTGGCCAGCCGTTCGCCGCCCAGGCGGCCCGCCAGGAGGTTGTTTGTGCCGATGAAATAGAGCCGGTGGCTGTTGGGCGCGTCCGAGTCCACCGTGATGACCGGAATGCCGGCGGAAAGCGCGGAGTCGATCTCGCCTTGCATCAGGGCCGGATCGGCAACCGATACCAGGATGCCCGCCGGCTTGAGCGCGACGGCGTTGCGGAACTCCTGCACCTCGCCCTGAGGATCGAACTTGTCCGGGCCGCGCATATCGACGCTGACGCCGTAAAGCGCGCCCGCCTTCTGCAGGCCGGCCCAGGCGCTTTGCCAATAGGGCAGCTTGATGTTCGTCGCGACCAGATAGTACCGCTCGGAGTTGCTATGCCGCGTACACCCGGTAGCGGCAAAGACCAGCGCTCCACCCAACGTCCCCAACAGCAAACGGCCTACAAAGCTCTTCATCCCGTCCTCCCAAACCTCGACCCATCTTATTGCAAGTTCCTAGTGGCTGCGAACTAGCGACGCTTTGATTGCAGAGTCGCAGTGTCGGCGGGATTCTACTCCCGCGTGCGCTCGGTGTGGAAGGGCCCTCCCGGGAGCGGAAGGGTCGGGCAGGCCCTTGTTTGACAGAGGGCGCCCGGTGCCCTGATTTTGGGGCATGCCGGAAAACGTTCCCTGCAAGAATGACACACTTCCATTCCGATAAAGACCCGGAAAAGCCGATGTAAGTTGCTGGCTGCAACCGGATCTGCGGCGAATTTCGCGCGAGTTCCCCGATTATCGAAAATAATGCCCTGTCTCTCGCGCACGCGCTCACTGGCAAAATTACCTTGCTCTGGGCAAATTACGTTAGCTGCGTGGAATTATTTCTCGATCTCATCCGAGTTATCCGGCTCGGGAAAAAAAGCTAAAAATTCCCGCCAAAAGCACTTGGCATCGGCCAACGCCTCTGTTATCCATCAATTAACCAAACAGTTCAACCTGGGTCTGCCACTCTGGGGACAAAGGGCTCGAGCCTCGAAACAGAGGGGATCAGGATAACTGCACCCTTCTGCCAGGTGACACTGTGGCCAAAATACCCGGCGATTATGTAGGAAATACATCCCGGCACAGCAAAATTATATAGCAGCAAAAACAGTACTGGTGGCTTCGAAACGCGAAAAGGATCACCAGACTACGCTCCACTCCGCTTTGGAAAACCTGTACTCGATCAGAAGGGCTGTCATGAATATCAGATCAACACTCACTGCGGCAATTGCCGCAGCACTCACACTCTCGGCCAATGGCGCATTCGCGCAAGCGAATGTAGTTGAGACGCAAGCGAACCGCATCGTCGTGGATGCGAATGCCGGTTCTGATGCGGCAATGGGTACGGTTTCGGCGCCGGTACGAACACTGAGTGCGGCTGTTGCAAAAGCGGTGGCAGCCAGCACGCGCGGCATCGGCGCCACCATCACCATCAACCCTGGCATCTATCGCGAGGCACTCGACATCTCCGGCAGCGGCGGGGCCACGGCTCCCATCACGATCGAGGCCGCATCCGGCGGAGCGACCGTGCTCTCCGGTTCCGATGTGGTGAGGGGCTGGGCCCACAGCTATGGCTCAGTCTATGTGCACTCCTGGTCGTGGGGTTCGACGGGCTGCAGCGTTCCGAGCGGCTGGCCCAGTGGCTCTATCGGAGCCATGGCCCGACAGAACGCGATGATCTTCGTCAACGGGCACTCGCTTACGCAGGTAGGTTCGAAAGTCGAGTCTGCGGGCAAGCTCGTTCTATATCGATCATGGACGCCGCCTGGTCTATCTCTGGCCGCAGAAGGGCGTGAATGCCAGCAACGCGACGGTGGAAGTCGCGGTTCGTGGCGAGGTGTTGAATATCAGCCGGCGAAACAATGTCGTCCTGCGCAATATCATTTTCCAGCACGCCAACTCCTGCATGAACCAGAATGCGGTCAACGTGTACGGCAGCAACAACGTTAAGTTCGATCACGTAACCGCGCAATGGAATAACTGGGGCGGCATTTCGATCAGCAACAGCAAGAATGTCACCGTGCAGAATTCGCTGGCCATTCACAACGGCGGCATCGGCTTCCTCGCCACGCGAAAACAAGAACATCCTCTACCAGTACGATGAGACGGATTACAACAACTGGCGCGGCGCCATGGGTAACTTTACTGACTGGGGCATGGGTGGATTGAAGCTCCTGCTTCACCCACGGTGGAACGGTGCGGAACTTGCTCTCGTACCACAACTACGCACAGGGCCTCTGGTTCGATACCGATAACAAAAACATCCTGATCGATAATGTGAAACTGATCGGAAATGCCTGGGCGAACCTGCAACTGGAAGCCAACCAGGGCCCGATCAAGATGCAGAACAGCCTTGTGTGCAACGGCGGAAGCGGCATCAACTTCCTGACAAGCGAGCACGTAACCATCACGAACACGAAGTTCTTCAACAATGGCGGCGCGAAGTATGCTGCCCAGTTATATCTGGCCGGCCGGCCCGGTGGACGTTCCATCACAGACTGGGAAACGGGTCAGTATTATCACCTCTACTCCCAGCATGAAACCTTCACCAACAACGTAGTGGAAGACGGCACGCCCGGACAGCGTGTTATGGGCACCTATCTCGGGTCTGGTGACTGGTCGCACTTTGGCAGCACGCTGCACTCCAACTACAACCAGTGGTTCGACGCCCACAGCTCGACCCCGTTCACGGTTGCCAACGCCCGGCGTGTAAACCTGGGCGGCTGGCGGAGCAAGACCGGCCAGGACTACTCTTCGGCTTGGCGGACTTACTCGGTCGTGAAGCAGAGCTGCGGTTCTGTGAGCCCCAGCGCTCGCTAGCTCGCATCCGAACTTGTACCTATTCAAAAGGGCGCCTAGGCGCCCTTTTGTTATGCTGGGCCATCATCATCCTTCTTCAGGCGGAACCCGGCTTGCGATCTCTCCTCGTCTCCTGCTTCATCCTCACCGCGTGCACCTTAACCCAGTCACAAACCACAAAGACGACTCACACCGCGCATTCCCAGCACAGGCCGTCGAGAACGCTGGGGGAGAATGCCGGGCCGAAGTTGCCGGCCAATGTTCCGCCAGCACCCGGTAAGCTGGAGACAGCCTACGCACTGCGCTATATAGACACGTACCTGGGGACCGGAGCGTCCGCTGAGCCGGGGCAGTTCTACACCGTCCATTACACCGGCTGGCTGGCTTCGGACGGAACGAAGTTCGATTCCTCAGTAGACCGCCGAGAGCCGTTCACCTTCCAGCAGGGAACACACCGAGTGATCGCAGGATGGGACACCGGCTTTGCCGGCATGCATGTCGGGGGAAAGCGGAGACTCTTCATCCCGTACCAATTGGCTTATGGCGAGCAGGGGCGTCCGCCCGTGATGCCGCCGAAGAGCGACTTGATCTTCGATATCGAATTGATTTCTGCTGCGGCTACGCCGCCGGAGGCTCCCGCCCCAGCGCCACCGGCGACACCGCCGGGAGGCTCCCATTAAAGCTAGCGGGAGTGCGCCGTCGCAGGCCGTCACAGCTCGACCGTCTTGATGCGCAGTGGCGTGTTCGCAGACGCGCAGGAATTTCACCGCCCTGGGAGGCGTACATGCATTGGTCCGTCGTGGCAGCATGGTTCGCGATTGCACCTGCCGGAGTTCTTGGAAACTGGACGACACCGGACCACTCCGTGGTTCGCATTTACAGGTGCGGAAGCGAAATCTGTGCGCAACTGGTAGGGATCTCATCCACCTCGCAGGAAACCAAGGATGTGAAGAACCCTGATCCCCAGGCGCGTGCGCGTCCGCTCTGTGACCTGGTCATCGGACGCGGCTTTCATCTGCAGGATCCGGAGCACGCGAAGGGAGGCACCCTGTACGATCCGGAATCGGGCAAAACGTACCAGGGGCAGTTCGAGGCGAAGGGGGACGAACTGAAGCTGCGCGGCTATGTCGGAATTCCGCTCTTCGGACGTACAGAAACTTGGCATCGGGTGGAGCAGGTTGAGCCGTGCAAGCCGTGAAGCGCAAGAAATGGCCACCGGTGCGTCTTCACGCTGCGGAGTTTACGGACCAAGCTGGTGTTCATGCCGGACGGCGGCGATGTTCTAGGAGGCGACCGGCGTGCAGCCTGCTCGCTCCGCAGTTGCGGAAGCAGTCGCACCCAGGCGAAGGTGAGATAGAGCAGGTTGGCAATCTGACCTGCCACCGCAGCCAGCATGATGCCCAGTGCACCGAATCCATGCACGCATGGGTAGATCACCGCCATGCTGGCAACCGCGGCCACCAGTGATGCCCAGAGGATTGCCGGCGTGGCCGTCACAGTGCGGAACAAATAGGTGAACTGCCGGATTGGCCACGCGAGCAGAAAATAGAGCATCTGCAGGTTCAGAATGCCGGCGTAGACAGCCACCTGCCGGCCGTAGAAGAACGCCAGGAAGTCGCGCGAGAACAAGGCAAGAATAGCGAACACGCCGAGCAGGAGAAAGAATCCCGTGCGGCCGAAGCGAAACAGGAAGCGGCTTACCCCGGCGATTCCATTGCGCCGCATCTCTTCTCCGGCGCGCAACGGAACCAGGTTCTCCATAGCCTGGAAGGCGATGTTCACCGGGCCGACGACGTTCTGCGTAGCGCGAACACCGCCGGCCGCTTGGGCTCCCAGCACGCCGGCGCCCACCAGCATGGCGCCCTGGTAGACGAACCACTGCAACTGGCTGGCGATGGCCAGGTCGCGGGAGAAGCCGCGCGATCGCTGCCACGCCTGGCGCACCCAGGTGCCTTCCCAGCCCAGCCGCTCGAGCACCGCGCCAAAGCCAAAAGCGGCGCCCGAGGTGACCGCAATCGCCCACAACGCTGTATTCACCGTGAGGCGATGCGTGAAGAACAGCCCTGCCAACACGACCAGCTGACCGAGGTAGCTGATTGCATCATTCCAGATAGAAGCGGCAGCTTTCCCGATGACAAAGTAATAGCGCCGGAGCCAATCCTGCAGCAGATACATCACGATACTGGCGGCAAAGGCCAGGATTGAATTCCAGTCGCCATATTGGGGACGGAGCAGGAGAAAAATGGCCGCGGAAACGACCGCGAGCACCATTGCGACTGCGGCAAAGGCCAACTGCACTCCGAACATCCCGCGCACATACCGGCGGGTCTCTTCCTTAGTCCCGCAAAGCGCGCCAAGGCTCAGCATCGGGGAGGAGATGAAGCTCAGTTGAATATTGTTGGCGAGCAACAGAAGCGTGTAGGCGATGGTGAACCTGCCGAAGTCCACCAACCCCAGTCCGCGCACCAGCAGCACTCCCGTCAGAAAGTTGGAGCCGGAAACGATGAGCTGATCCAGAATCGTCTGGGTCCGGCGGTTATTTCCGTAGCGGAGCAGAAATGAGGGGAATCGCGGCAAGGAGTTCGCTTTCATTGAACAGAATCGGCATTGAGCGCGGGGCGCGTTGTCTCAGGTTCGGGCACCTGAGGTGAACCGCGCCCATTCACCTCGAGAGGACTAATTTCGCGGGTACTGGTCCCAGTGAACGCCTGACGAGCGAACAGGTACGCAGGACGCCACGGCGCTCGCTAGTCGGCTCCCACGGTGAGAGCGGGGCTGGGATGCACAGAGCGCGCAGCGGGCCTGGGCCGAAAACGCGCCGATTCCCTTCGCACCAGGTCAATATTGTTGACGATGCAGAGAAAGAATGCCATTTCGTATCCCATCCATCCGAGTACGCCCGTGGACATGATCGTGGTAATCCAAGCGTGGATGATGAGCACGTAGGTACCAGAATACTGCGGGTTTGCACGCCATGCGGGCCAGGTTCTCCACGTGACCTGCACCAGCATGTACAGACCGAGCAGGAAGCCGACTACCCCGAGACCGGTGAGCGCCTCCAGAAAACCATTGTGAAGCGAACTCATCTGCTCCAGGTACATATTGCCGATACGCGCGATGACCGTCTTGCCGCCAATCCCTCCGCCGGCGCCGAAGATCGGATGCTCGCCGAACTGGCGCAGGGCCGCGGCCCAGACAACCGTACGGCCACTCAGTGTCTGGAAATCACTGGCCGGCTGGTGCCCTTGAAGGTCGTTCAGAACGAGCTGTTTGAGCGCAATCAGGGCCGAGCTAAGCACGATGAAGGAGAGTACCGCAAACACCTTCGAGCGACGGTAAACGAGCACCAGGACGGTAAGCGCCAGGATGCCGAACGACGTGCGGCTGGCTGAAAGCGAGAAGATGGCAAAGGCGAACCCGAGCTGGGGTACAACTGCGCCGGTTCGCAGGCGTCCTGCTTGCCATTCGGCCAGCAGAACCAGCACGAGCGCACTCGCGATGTAACCGAGACCGTTGCCAGACAGAAATGGGGACTGTGCTGTGGTGCTGGTGAACAGCCCCGGCCGCTGTTGCACAAATCCGCTGAGGTGCAGCACATAGCCAAGGACGGTGAAGAGAGAGACTAGCGAAACTGTAAGCAAAGCGATCTGGCGCAGAGCTTCCACGCGGCGCAGTGCGTCGGGCGCCCGGCTTACTTCAAGAAAGACCAGATTCGCTAAAAGGATCTCGACGGACTTGCCCAAAGTCCCCAAGGGCTGTTCCGACCACAAAACGGAGACAAAGAAAAGAATGCCGAAGGCAAGAAAAGGAAATCGGGTATCGGTGAGCTTAACCCGGACAATGCGCGGATGAAAGAGCAGAAGCAGGAGCGCGACCAGGCTCAGCGGAAATCGGATATAGAGGATCGCGCCGGCGCTGGCGTGCCCTGCGCCGGTGCCGCTGGTATCGGCAATCTGCAGAATGGCTCCGAGCAAGAGGGCCAAGAGCGCGTATCCGGGCAGACCAGCGACGCGGAACGCGGTTCGCCAAGCCGTTAAATCCCATGGATAAATACTGCGAAAGGGCAGCAGGAAGGGGCTATACCTCGCCCCCGCCGGCTGATACGCGCGCGCCCTACTTGACTGCATAGATGGATGCAGAGGCAGTCTGCCCGATGATAGTGGAGCCTGCGGTGAAGATCGATTTCACCTTGCTGACCGGAACGTAGACAATGTCCTCGGCCTCGAGCTGAATCGGCTTCTCCTTGCCGTCGGCGATGTTCTTGTACGAGACTGGAATCTCCCGTACTTGGCCATCGGGCGAACGCCGAACTACACGCATATCCCCGACCTTGGCCTGCAGCGTTGTACCCAACGCGAGCGAGATGGCCTGCGCCACGTTCAGCGAACCATCCTCCTGCATGACATAGCCGCCCGGACGGTTCACTGCGCCGAAGACGTACACAATCCCAGCGCGCTGCACGACCACAGTATCGCCCGGATTCACCATGACATCCCGGATCGAGTTGCCGGTGCTGTTACGAGCGTATTTGTAGGTGGACGAAACCGGGCCGCTGGTTCCCGCATGCTTTATCTCGATGGTGTCGCCGGCGAGATTTGTCTCCCCCCCCGCCATGCCGAGCACGTCGAGCAGCGGATGCGGAGCAAGCAACTGCAGCCGGCCCGGCGCCTGCACTTCACCGAGTACCGTAACATTGGACGCGGTGTACTGCTGCACATTCACGGTGACCTGCGGATTGGTGAGAATCTCCGCCTGCTTCAGCCGATCCTGGATCGTCTGCTGCGCGGCCGCGGCCGTCTGGCCTTCCAGATGCACCGTCCCGATGAAGGGCATACTGATGTTGCCCTCCTTATCCAGACGCACCTGGGTTGAAAGCTGCGGATCGTCGTAGACCTGCACGTCCAGCAGGAAGCCGGGCGCGAGCTTCAGATCGGAGAAGTCCTCCGGCACAGCCGTCAGCGTGCCAGGGGTCGTGCCGCTATTTCCCGGCGTGCTCCTTTGCGCGGGTGAAGACAACGGCAGGGTGGAGGAGGAGCCGGGCACGGCGGCTTCTCCAGACTGCTGGGCCCAAGCGGAGCCAGCCACTAGTGCTGCCGAACAGAGGAGAAGGCATGCCCGCCGCTGTGATGGATTAAGCATAGGTCTCCTCATAGTATTTCGCTCCCCCCTTGTAGCCGTATGCATGATAGAAATCGACCGAGTTGGTGTTCACACCATTGAGCACCAGGCCGGTGGCATAACTTCCGCTGCGCTCCAGCATCTGCGCGACGCGCTCAACCGCCGTCTTGGTAGTCACGCCGGCACGAATGACGCAGAGTGTGGCATCGACCGTTCCCGCCAGCACGGTGGCATCGGAAACCAGCAGCAGCGGCGCACTGTCGATGATGATCAGGTCGTACTTCCCTTTGAGTGCCTGCAAGAGGCCGTCAAAGCGGGCCGACCCGAGGAGTTCCGATGGCATGGCCGGCTTGCTGCCTGCGGGAAGAAGCCAAAGGTTGGGCACGCTTGCGTGCGGCCGGATGGCCGGTTCGACCGGCTGACCGCTCGAAAGCGCCTCGCTAAGTCCCGGCGACTTCGCGACCCCAAACAGGTCGTGAAGACGTGGATGGCGCATGTCCGCATCGAGCAGCAGAACCCGCCGACCCACGTGAGCAAACGCGATAGCTGTGTTGTAGGCGACCGACGTTTTCCCTTCCCCGACCAGCGGGCTCGAGACCAGGACGGTGTGCAATGGGGCACCCGGCGAGGACAGAAGGATCGAGGTCCGCAGCGTCCGGTAGGCTTCCGCCGTTGGGGAGCCGGGCTGGGTGACCAGCAGACTCTCCTCCCCGGACCGCGCGGAGCCCGTAAGGCGGTTTGAGGATTCCGAATGCAATTCCCGATGCGCCGGGATGCTGGCCAGGACGGGGAGCTGCACCCCAGGCCCGACCTGCAGATGTGTCTGCACGGTGTCGTCGAGGTGCTCGCGAATGAATGCCGAAGAAACACCGAAAAGCAGACCCGCAGCGAGGCCGATGGCAACCGTGATGGGCGGCGGGGGATAGCGCTCGGTGGAGGTGCGGGCCGGGTCGGCAATCCCGATGTTCGCGGCGTGGATACCGGCTTGTACGCTCGCTTCCTGGAGCTTGCCGTAGAGCCCTTCGTACAACTGCCGGCTCGATGCAGCCTCTTCGGTCAGCACCTGGAGACGGACCGCGCTATCGTTTAGCCGGCTCGCGTCTTCCTGCTGGCGCGTGAACGCCTGTTTAAGATCAGCCTCGTTCTGCCGAGCGAGAAGAAAGTCGTTCTTGGCGCGCGTATTGATGCGCTGGAGCTCTTCCCCAATCTGCTGCTGCAAGGCGGCCTGCTGATTCTTGATCTCGATCACGTGGGGATTTTTGGGCCCGTCCTTGGTCACCAGATCTGCATATTGCAGGTTGAGCGCCGCCTGCTGTTGGCGAAGCGATTGCAGCATATCCAGGCCACTGCCCTGGGAGACCACGGAGGAGGTGGCCAGACCGGGCAGGCTGCTGTTTCCGAGCCCTACCACGACCTCCGGATTCTGTGTCTGCGTTAGGCGATAAATTGCCTCTTTCGCCAGGCGATTCGATTCAGCGGCGGTGAGCTCCTGGTTCAGGGTGTCGAGCTTGTCGAGAACCGGGATGTGTGTGCTCGCATCCTGAGCCGCCGCTCTGTCCAGTGGAGCTGAGCAGTACGTTGGTGAGGCCGTTCTTCCGCTCGAACTCGGCCAATTGCTCTTGCGAGGCAAGGAACTTCTGTTTCAGTTCATCCAGTTGTGCGCTGAGCCACTTGGAAGCCGGGCCGGTCGATTGAGAGTGGGACTCGTAGTAGATGTACTGGTTCACGACATCATTGGCGACATCGGCCGCCAGCTGCGGATCGGGGTTCATGAAGCTCACGGTGAGCAGCCGAGTATCAGGCGTGTTCTTCACCTTGAGCTTCTTTGAAAAAATTTTGAGCAGGCGCTCACGTGTTGCGGGCGCCTTGTCCAGGGGCAATCCCTGTTCCGCGCGAATCCGTGCATTCTCACCGCTGAAGAAACCGATCAGGCTGGGCTTCCACGCGAATGGGCGGTGCTGCTGCAGGTGCAGGTCGCGGATGACCGCGAGTGCAATGTTGTTGCTCTGCAGCACTTCCATGTGCGTGGTCAAGTCCACTTTCAACTCGTCTGCCCCACCACCCGAAGCGACCACATCGTGTAGCAAGTTCGAATCGGTGCCGGCGCCCTTTCCCACCTCGATGGTTGCCGTGCCTTTGTACTGCGGTGTCATCAGCACGCAGACCAGGATGGCGAGAATGACGCCACCGAGCGTGCACAATCCTACGAAATACTTGCGCTTGCGCAGAACGCGCAGAATCCCCTTGAGCGACTCATCATCGGCCGGGAGCTGTCCCATAGGCGCCATGTAGGAGTCAGGGAGCGATGCAGGCGAATAACGGGCGAGTGCGCCTCTTTCAGGAAGAATGGGGGCAGACATATTTCTGTGAACTCCTAGCAAATGTGCGGATCGGGCAGCCGACAGACCGGTCCATCCGATGTGAAAAGGGAGATTCCATGGTAGTCGTGCAACTTAACGCCGGTCAAGAAAATAGGCCTCCTGAAGGGCTGTGCAGCAAAATACAAGGTCTTCTCAACTGCGTACGTCTGTACGGGTCAAACCTGTTTTCCGCGCCCCCAAGGCCAAAAGAGAGATGAGCCATCTGCGCTAGTTTTCCAGACCGGGTAAGAGCGCAACCACAGTTCAAATTGTAGCGGGCGAAGCCGCTGAAATGCCGATACAAGGCGAAGAAAGAGCGCTGCGGGTACCAGCCGGATTGTTACCATTGTGCCTGCTCAAGCGGACGGCCAGCAGCCTGACGCAAAAACGGTTTCGCAGGCGCAGAAGATGGATAGGCGGGAAAGCGTTCAGAAGACCGAAGCAAGGAATCGAGCATCGCTACGAGTGCATGTACGCTACGCGCCCGATCGGGCCCTCGCCGAATGATCCCAGAGATTCGCACTTGCAGCCCGCGCGATGGTAGCAAAGGTCAGAACAGGTGCAGGGCGAATGCCGCGACTTTGAACAGTAGGACCCAGAGCAGCGCTCCGGCCACCGCGGCCAACATCACGGCGCGAAAGGGCGCAAGGGCTGGAGCAGAGGTGTCGTGCTGCGGGAAGGTCCCGATCCTGGCTATCTGTTTCTGCGGGATCGGCGATACCTTCCAGCGAAGGGACGGGCAGACTAATCAGGTTTCCTGGGACGGAAGTACTCATAAGGCGCTCCAATCCTGCGTTTCTGGATCCAGTGTGTCAGCCGCCTGCGTTTCGGCGAACGGCTCGGAAGTTGTAGTGGACGGTAATGTCATTGCGTCTCGTAATGGAACCGTACCGGAAGCAAACGCGGGAATGCATGAACAGCCGATGAGAGGAAGAACAAAATCTCTGCTTCAGCAGAGATATCGGCAGAAGCGGGAAGTTCTTGAGCGCTTAGCTGCCGGAGAGCTATCCCCGTTTCTTTTTCGGACGGAATTGGGCAGGCAAAGAGAAACGCTGGCGGAGGAATCCGCCAGCGTCGATTGCGGTTGGAGTTCGGAGGGTTATTGTCCTTTGAGCGAGATCGCCTGAACCGAGTACCGCGGGACGGCGATATTTGCTGTGAAGTTCGATCCCTGCGGAGTGAGTGCGAGCGAAGACGAGTTGATGGAGCTGCCGTTTACGATTTGATACAGAGTGGCCTGCGGCGCCGAGTACCCTGTGTTCTGAAGGCTGACCTGCACCTGAGCGTAGTCGGTCCCGGTGGGGTTGGTGATCAGAATCGCGTCCTGGCTATCGTTGTAGAACGCACTCACCACCAGTCCACCACCGCCGGCCGGAGGCGTCACCGAGGGCGCCAGGTATCCGCCCTTCTGCAGGCCCAGGTAGTTCGTTGAGGCAAGTAGCTGGAAGGTGTAGTACTGGGGATAGGTCTGCCCCGTGGCGCCGATCGAATACTGGCAGTCCATATTCGCATCCTGCGTGCCCAGCAGGCAGAAGTAGGGGTACGCGTTGGTAGCAAAGTATACAAGTTTGCTGGGGACCGCAGGCGTTCCGCTGTACACAGTGTTCAGAAGATCGCTGATATAGAGCGCATTCCACACCGGGGCATAGGTCGCATCATTGCGGCAGCAATCCGCGAAGAAGGCCCAGTTGGTGTTGAACTCGTCGATGTAGATCGGCGTCTTCGCACCCAGTGGCTGCTGCCCTGCCTTCACCCAGTTCGCAACCTTGTTGTAGTACGCAACCGCGCCCAGGGCCGGGTCCTGCGTTCTCTGGTACATCGAGCTACTCCCGGTGTAACTATCCCAGGAGACGTTCAGATTCTGCTGGCCGAACAGGTACTGGTGATAGCTGACGAAGTCCACATACGGCGCGGTGCTGGAATTCGATAGCAGGGTGGTAAGCCAGTTCGTAGCCGTAGCGCTGGCCAGCGCCGGGCCTCCGATACGGATAGAGACCCCGTCGGCCGCGGCCTGCTTTTTCATTGCGGGGGCGGCTGCAGCATAGATCCCGATGTACGTCTGCAGATGGTTCTGACTGGTGCATAAACTACCCGCGTCGGGCTCGTTCCAGATCTCGTAATCCTGCACGAAACCAGGGAACTTGCTGTCCATGTGCGCGACGTAGGACGCGGCGATCTGGGCCCAGGCATTCAGGTCCGTCGGTGGCACCGAGTAGTTCCCTGCACCGCAGGGGTTGGGATTGGGTTGCAGCCACGGCGGCGTGAACGCAATCTGGAGGATGGGTCGGATACCCGCGGTCTGCAGCGCCGAAATGTAGCCGTCGACCACCTTCCAGTTGGGCGTCTGGGTCGCATACGTAACGGGAATTTGTGCATAGGTCCGGGAAACCGTAATCCCGGCTGCCTTGATCATCGACATGTCGGACTGGGTCTGCAGCGTCTCGACGCGCCCCGAGCCGAAGGCGTCCGCAGGCACCGGGTACGTGGTGTTGGTGCGCGACCCGAAGTCCACGGCCACGTTCGAGTAGACCGTCGCAACTGCGGTGCTGCTCGAGTTCACGGCCGTATCCGTAACCTTGACGTAGTGCTTGCCCGGCTTGGTCGGCGCGGTGTACACGCCGTCGCTGGTGACCGTGCCCACGGTTGCATTGCCGCCGGCGATCCCGTCCACCGTGTAGGTCAAAGAGCCGCTCTGGGGAACGCCACAGATCTGCGCCTGGAAGGTCTGCTGACCCGAGGGCAGAATCGACGCCGTGTAGGGATAGATATTCACGGCTGGCGTGCTGGTGATGGTCGTCGGACTGGTGCCACTCGCACTCGGAACGGCCTGGCTAACTGCGCGAATGGTATGGCTGCCAGTGGTTGCCGGAGCCGTATAGAGACCGTTCTGGGTGATGGTGCCGCCCCCGGTTGAGCCGCCATAGCTGCTATCGACATACCATTTCACGGCGGTATTGGTGCTGTTCACCACCGTTGCCGTGTACTGCACGGTAGAAGAGGGCAGGATACAGGGCTTGTACGGTCCCACGTTCACCACGACCGTATTGGGAATCCCCGTGCCCTGGACGCCAAAGGTCTGCGGACTGCCGGGAGCATCGTCGTTGATGGTCACGGTCGATTGGTAGGTGGTGGCGGCCTGCGGATCGAAAGCCACGTTGATGGTGCAGCTCGCGTTGGGAGCAATCGCCCCCACGCAGTTGCCGGAAACCGGGAAGCTGGGCGTGCTGGTAATCGAACTGATGTTGAGGGTGACGGATTGGTTATTGGTCACCGTCACTGTCTGCGGCGTACTGGTGTGGTTGACGAGTTGGTTGGAGAAGTAGACCGGAATCTTTGGCACGATGCCTACGGCGACGATCCCATTTCCGGTCACCGGGATGCTTTGCGGGCTGCTGCTCGCGTTGTCGGTGATGGTCAGGGTACCGGTGCTGTACGCAGCCGCGGTTGGCTTGTAAGTCAGCGTGATTGTGCAGCTTGCGCCGGCGGCCAGCGAAGTACCGCAGTTGTTGGTCTGCGCGAAAGGGGCCGCGATCTGGATGCTGCTGATGGTGAGCGCGGTGGACTGGCCATTGGCCAGAGAAATGGGGGTAGAGGTTGCAGTGGCGCCCACAATTTGATTGCCGAAGTTGTACTGCTTGGGCGAAAGCGTGACGCCGCCCGTCGAGGTCGTGCCGCCAGTGCCGCTAAGGGCCGCGGTGTGCGGGCTCCCGCCATCGCTCGCCACCACGGACAGTGTAGCTGACTTCGCTCCCGAGGTAGCAGGTGCGAAGGTCACGGCAATATTGCAGCTCGCACCGGCCGCCAGGCTCGATCCACAACTGCTGCTCGGCGTGAAGTCGGCCGTGGAGGAGGTCACTGACGAGATGGTGACCGCAGACTGCAGCCCGTTCGTGAGGGTGAAGGTGTGCGCGGTGCTCCTGGAACCGGGAGCGACCGTGCCGAAGTTGTACGTAGCGGGCGTGAAGGTAACCCCACCGGTGCTGCCGGCCGTGGCTGTCCCGGAGAGATAAAGCTGCTCGACCGCGCTCCCCAGGTTGACGTTGACGGTTCCGGTCTGATTCCCGGCCGCGGCTGGCGAGAAGGTCACTGAGACGGTGCAGGACGCACTTGGCGCCAAACTGCTGGGGCAATTGTTGGTCTGGGTAAACGGTCCGTTGATGGTAAAGCCGCTGATCGAGGCCGCAGTGGATTGCGGATTGCTCAGCGTCGCCGTCATGACCGCGCTATTCGAGCCAGCGGCGGTCTGCGGGAAGGCAAGCGAGGTGGGCGAGAAGATCACCGGCCCGAGGCTTCCGGTTCCGCTCAGGGCGGCGGTTTGCGGGCTATTCGGGCCATCGTCGGTAACGGTCAGAGAATCCGAACGGGTGCCCTGGGCCAACGGACGGAAGGCCAGCGTCACCGTGCAGGTACCGTTGGCGGCCACGGTGGCCGGAGCGGTTGGGCATGTGGTCGCCGTCTGCACAAACTCTGAACCGGTTGCCAGGCTCGAAATGGTGAGTGCCGTGCTCTGATTGTTGGTCAGGGTCAGGGTCTTGGTGCTCGAAGTCTGGCCCACCGGGATGCTGCCCCAGGACAGCGATGCCGGCGTAAAGGTCACGCTGCTCAAGGGCGCGGTGGTGGTGCCAGTGCCGGTAAGCGAAGCGCTTGCCGGCGAGCCCGGCGCAGTGTGATTGACCGTCAACGTGGCGCTGCGCGTCCCCGAGGTGGAAGGCGTAAAGGTGACCGAAACGGTGCAGCTCGCATTGGCGGCCAGGGTGCTGGGGCTGCTCGGACAGTTGCCGCCGGTCGTGTAATCCGCGAGCGAGGTGGTGATCGAGGACAGCGTGATCGCGCTCCCGTAGGAGTTCGTTAGGGTAAAGTTCTGCGCTGCGCTGGTGGTGTTGACGGTTTGCGAGCCGAAGTTATAGCTGGCCGGCGTCAGGGTCACATAGTTGACCGGAGTGGAGCCGGAAAGATAGAGCTGCTGAGATGAGGTCGTCGTTCCGGTGTTGTAGCCGACCGAGACAGTGCCTGTCGGATTGCCGCTCGCGGTCGGCGCAAAGCTGATGCTGAACGAGCAGTTCGCGCCGGCGGCCAAGGTGTTGGGGCTGAGCGGGCACGTATTGGTCTGCGTGAACTGGCCAGCTGATCTTGATGCTGGTCAGGGTGATTGCGCTGGAAAGCGTATTAGTCAGCGTGACCGTCTGGGGAGAACTCACCGAGCCCGGCGCGGTATTGCTGAAGGAGACCGAAGTGGGCGAGAAGAGCACCGGACCGACGACGCCATTGCCGCTGAGGCCCACCTGCTGCGAGCCGCTGGGCGCGTCATCCATTACCGTCACCTGGCTGGTGCGGGTTCCCTGGGCCAAGGGCCGGAATGCGATTGAAATGGTGCAGGAGCCGCCTGCAGCGACCGTGCCTGACGCCATGGGGCAGGTGGTGGCGGTCTCTGAGAAATCCGAGCCCAGCGGGAGCACAATGCCGGAGATGGTGAGCGGCACCGATTGGTTATTGGTCAGAGTGGTCGATTTAACACTGGAGGTTTGGCCGATCTGAACCGTATTCCAGGTGATAGATGCAGGCGAAAATGTTACGTCCTGGCCCCAGCCAAAAGCAGAAGACACCAGCAGCAGGCCGCCAAGTACCACGGCGTGCATTCTGGAAAAAATACGCAATCCCATGTTTAGATCTCTCCGGTCCCGCAGGTATGAATTCCCTGTTCGACGCTTTTTACTAAGTGCAATTCACTCTTCGATCCAAATCCGAACCGCAAACTGATTGCTAAAGACGATCCGGCTTTCTTGCTCGCGGTTTGCCTATTCCGCTGGCTACCGTGTATTGACTCACAGAAAGGAATGAAATTTCAGCCAGCTTCCCAACCATCCGAACCCGGCCGTAGCTGTTTTTACTCGCTAGCTCATGGACTTAGGAACAGCCAGGTTGGTTTTCTCAGCTTACGACGGTACAGACGGCGAGCTTCTCCTCGCCTTAATCATCGTCGGATTCTACAACCTTAGTCGTATGTCACAGGCTGAAATTCGTATGTAGCTGGATAGAAATCCGCTGAGAGTAACTCAAAAATTCGTTACCTGCGGCTGCTCTTGATTGCTTACTTCAGAGCCAGATTCGCTCTGCTGCTCCTGCGCGCGCTCCAGCACGGGCCACGCGGTGGCCTCTTCGACCCCATGCAGGGTGGAGTAAAGCTGCCGCGCAGCCGCTTCCCAGGTAAACTGACGGGCGCGCGGCAGCGTGCCACGACAAAGAGCTTCGCGCCAGGCGCGGTCACGGGCAAAGCGCAACATGGCCGCCGCCAGCCCTTGGACCACCTGTGCTTCGTCCAGCCCGGCCGTATCCAGCGCGACCCCGCAGGAACTGTCAACCACCGTGCCCGGGCCGCCCAGCTTGAGGCAGATAACCGGGAGCCCCGCAGCCAGGGCCTCCAGGACCACCATGCCGCCGGAATCATGGAAGCTCGGGAAAACCAGAGCGGCGCTGGTGCGGTATTCCTCAGCCATGGCGGCGTGGGGCAGCCAGCCCGCCCAATCTACGTGTGGCGCGACCCCGGCCTGATCCGCGATCTGCCGGAGCCAGCCGGCATCCTCGCCCTGGCCCACAATTTTGAGCCGCGCCCCGGGAACGGAGCGGATGACCTCCGCCAACGCGCGCAGAGCCAGGTGCACGCCCTTCCAATAGATCAGGCGGCCGACGAAGAGAAAGGTCGGAGGGCCGTCCGCACTTGCGCTCTCGGGGAGCACTTCGCGCTCGGGAACATCGATGCCAATCGCGAGCTGGGTGTGGCACTTCGCTGCGAAGCGCGCGGGGATATGGGCGCGGGTGTCCGGCGACGTGCACCCAATCACGGTCGCCCGCGCAAAAGTGGAACGCATCAGCGGGTCGTAGGCCACCAGCTTGTTGGCGAAATCGCGCAGATCTTCGGCCCGGCGGGAGTGGGCCGGCAGGCTTTGGCGCAGGGCCGCCGGGGTCGTTTCACCGCCCCCGACAGGGCCGAACAGAAATGGAATGCCAAGCCGCCCCATGAACGAAGGCTGGCGGAAGGAAGCAAAGGTTACGTGGTGGACGCAGTCAAAGTGCTCGGCCGCGTGCAGCTTTTTCGCTACGCGAGCGGCACCCGCTTGCCAAAGCAGGTAATAGGTTTGCAGCCCGCCGGGCAGGCGCTTCCAGCGCCGCAACGGTGCCGCCAGATCGTAATAGGTGGTGCGTATCGGTAAATCCTGGGCGGCAATCGCAGGCTCCACAAAGGAGCGGTTGTTGCTGCGCGTAAGCAGATGCACGTCGTGCCCTTGCCGGGCGAGTGTGCGAGCCCAGTTCCAGCCGAGGCCTGGTTCGGAACCCTTGTGCGGCTCGCAGGCGTACGCCGAGAGCAGAATCTTCATGCCGGATGTGCCCATGCTGTGGGCAGTCTAACAACACTGACGACCCGGCGCCGCAGTACGGCAGTGCACCTTTCCAGTTCGGGAGGAATGCCCGATAGTACTCAACGCGCTGCGGCTCTTGCTTGCTCTGCGCCATCGGATCGGTGACACTGCTACCAGCGGTGGCGCCTTTGAACTCGAGCACAAGCACCGCTGACGAGACGAGCCGGCCAGCAGTTTACTGTCCTGATCAGTCATCGGAAATCGGTCATCTGGACCAGCAATCTGGCTTACCCGCAGACCGCGAACCTTGTCGAATCGGGCGGCCGGCGAGGGTGAAACACGGAAGGAATGTCCTTGGGCTTGCAATCCGAAAGTTCGTTGCCCGCGGGGTTACCGGTGGGAGGTATAGACGCGGGCGGGCGGGAGGCGGTCGCACGCGCGCTTCTTACCGGTCTTGAGCGCGACTGTAGTGCATTCTGCATTTTGAGCGGCTATGACCGGCTGCCTCAGGAGTTTGACTCCGATATTGACTTCATGGTGCTGCCGAGAGAGTTCCGGCGCGTGCCCCGGCTGGTCGGTGAGGTGGCGGCCGAGACTGGGGTTTGCCTCTTCCTGACCACCCCGCACGAGATCAGCGCGCGGGCCTTCTTCCTCGCCGGGCAACAGGGCACAGCGCTCACCTTTGTGCAGCCCGACGCAACGGCCGACTACCGCCATTACGGGCGGCTCTGGCTGCGTGCAGAAGAGGTGTTACGGAGCCGGCGCTGGCACCCGAATGGTTTCTGGATACCCGGAGCGGCGTACGAGTTCATCTATTACCTGATCAAGCGCGTGAACAAGCGCGACTTCGGCCCACGGCACGGCGATCGCCTTTCCCGGCTCTATGCCGAGGACGCGGCCGGAGCCGATGCCCTGCTCCGCCGCTATTGGAAGGAGGGCACGGTTCGCGCGCTGCGCGCCATGGCCGCTTCGAATAGCTGGGCGCCGCTCATGCGCGATGTCGAGATCTTCCGCCGGGAACTGTGGGAAGACGCGCCCGTCTCCGGAATCCAGCGGCTGGTCTCCCGTGTGCGGGAGTTCCTGCACGATGTCGGGCGGGTGCTCCGGCCCACTGGCGCGATGATCTCGTTTATGGGGCCGGACGGCTGCGGCAAGTCTTCGGTCATAGAGGCTGTCGCGGAAGCCTTCCGCCCTGCCTTTCGCGATGTGCGCCGCTTCCACCTACGCCCCAAGCTGCTCAAAGCCCGGACAGCAGAAGGGGCCGCTGTTCCCGATCCCCACGGAAAGCGGCCCTATTCCGCGCTCTCTTCCATGGTCCGGGCCGTGTACATGGCGGCCGACTACATCGGCGGTTACTTCCTGCGCGTCCGGCCAGCGCTCATGCGCAGCAGCCTGGTGTTCTTTGATCGCTACGCCTATGACCTACTGGTCGATCCGCGGCGTGTTCGCTACGGTGGCCCGCGGTGGTGGCTACGCCTGATGGCCAGAGTCGCTCCGGAGCCGGACCTGGTACTTCTTCTCAACGCGGCTCCGGAGGTACTCTGGGCGCGCAAGCAGGAGATCGCGCCCGACGAACTCGCGCGCCAGCAGCAGGCCTACCTTGCAGTGGCGCGCCAACTCCGCTCGGCAGTGGTCATCGATGCCGCCCAGCCGCTCGATCAAGTGGTCCACGACGTGCAGCGGGTAATTCTGAGCCATCTAGCGGCGCGCACACGCAAGCGGCTGCACCTTTCGTCCGCCATGCCGCCGCGATCCGCACGTGAACGCTCCACCGAATTGCCGGTAGAGACCCAATGACGCCATCCACCACCGAAGCTATGACAGAACACCTGGCCGAGACCGAACTGGCCGACGCCGTGCTACGCCTTGCCTTTCCCTCGCCTCCGGGTGCCTCCCGAAGGCCGGCCCGGTCTTCCCCCCGGCAGGTCTCTGTGCTTCACCAGGGCGCACAGCCGCGCTGGATTCTGCTCGGTGATACCCGGGCCGCACTGCCTGTCCTGGGAAGCTGGCAGCCATTCAAGTGGACCTCGCGCCTGCAATGGAAGATCGTCCTGCTTGCCTGCCGAACGCGCTTGCTGGGCCGCATTCCGGGCGTGCTGCTGGAGACCCGTGACTTGGATTTCGCGCAATGGCACAAACGGCTACCGCAACTGGAAGAGTCCTGGACCACGGTGATCCACATCGGGCACCCCTCCGTGACACGTAAGGCGATTCTGTTCTTTGTGGACGAACGGCGCACGGTCCGCGCTGTGGTCAAGGTCCCGCTCACGGAAGAGGCCCGCGCAGCGGTGATCAATGAAGCTACCGTGCTGCGCCATCTGCAGGGGCGGTACGACGTGCCAGAGGTACTGTTTGCAGAAGCCGTGCAGGGCATCGCCGGTCAGACCTGGATGGAAGGCGAGCCGGTCGGCCGCAGCTTTACAGCCAGGCACTTGGACCTGCTCGCTATGCTTACCGAAAGCGGCGAAACCACTTCACTCAAAAGCCGCCGCGATGCCATGATGAGTGCCGTGACCCGGGCCAACCTGCCGCTCGATAGCACGATCACGAACCAGGCGTTCGCCTTGCTGGACAACGACGAGGTCTTGCCGGCGTGCGTCGAGCATCGCGACTTCGCTCCGTGGAACCTGAAGCTGCTCCCCAACGGCCATCTCACGCTTCTGGACTGGGAGTGGGCCAGCCTCCATGGGCTACCCTGGCAGGATATCTGCCACTTCTTTTACATCCAGGACGCCCACTTCCACGGGCCGGGCAAGGTCTGGGAAGAAATGATGCGGCACCCGGTATGCCGGACCTACATTGAGAGGCTCGGGTTGAGTCCGCGTGCTATCGCCGGACTTACTGCTTATTATCTGCTACACACACTGTGCCTTGACCGAGACACAGGCACGGCAGACTCGGTCGCGTATGCCACCGGGCAATTGCGATCGCTGCTGGCCGCGACCTCCGCGGGTATTTGATCAGCAGACTGGGACCCAGCATCTCCCGATCTGCAACTCCGGATCTGGCCCTCCGCGCTGCTGGACTCAGTTCCCCTCGAAGCTGATCAGTTTCTTTCTGATCAGTAGCTCTTGTCGCAGGGCGACTCATCTCTGAACCTTACCGAGGTAACACCTCGTTTGTTCGCATGGACCCTGACCAGCAAAAAAGATACGCGCAGAGTTGCATAGCTTCACATTCACCACGTAAGAGTGGAGCTGTTCACGATCTTCGGCAAGAGCGGTGCACGGGTCCATTCGATCACGGTCAACCTGACCCTAAACCCGGGCGCTTAGGCACTTCGGACGGGAAGGACACTCGCCTTCCCGCAGTGCCAAATATGAGCCTGGTAGCCGGGCCGAGAGCACCCTCGCGCTCAGCTGCCTGGTCTCGGCGTCACTGCTGCCCATTTCCCAGGGCAGCACGCCTTCCCGGAAACCGCGCGTCCGCGATCACCTCGTTATAAATCTGCTCCATCATGCGAAAATTTGCCGGGCCCGTGTAGCGCGCCTCAAATTCCTGGCGTGCTGCTGGCCGCATCCCTTCGAGCGCCCCCGTCTGGAGGAGCTGGCGCAGGCGGCTGGGCAGCGCTTGGGGATTGTAGGGGTCAAACAGGGCGCCGAACTTTCCATCTTCAATCATCTCCAGATACGTCCCGAGCCGAGACGCAATGACCGGGGTGCCGACCGCCAGGGACTCGATGACCACGCGGGGCATGCCTTCGTACCAGAGGGAAGGACAGAGCAAGGCCCGGGCGCGGCTCATCCGGTCGAGGACCTCCGCCGGTTGGCGGCTCCCTAACCAGGTCACGTTTGGCAGGGTGTCTGCAGCGGCGCGCACCTCCATTTCGAGCGGCCCCGTGCCGACGATATGGAGCATGGGCAAATCGGGAGCGCTGCGCCAGGCGTTGAGCAGGACCGAGATGCCCTTTTCTGGAGTAAGGCGCCCGACAAAGAGGAGAGGCTCACCGGCCGTTGGTTGGAAGCCTGGATCCTGATCGAGGAAATTGGGTTTAACGACCATCTTGTCCGCGGGCAGGCCGCCTTCGATCAGCTTGTCCTTGGCGAAGACAGAGAGTGCAATGAAGCGATCGACGGCCCGATGCCAGGTGCCCGCTTCCCAGTGCGCGAGCATGCCGGCGGTAGCCACAGCGCTGCCGGCGCGGCTGCTTCGGTAGCAACCGTGCACGATGCCCGGAGTACGCAAGGGCGCGCCGATGCAATCTTCGCAGATATGCCCGTCCCGGAACAGCGCGCTGTTCACACACAGAAGACGGTAGTTATGCAGTGTTTGCACGACAGGTACTCCCTGTTCGCGGCACGTCCAGAAGATCGCGGGCGAAAGGGTTGGAAACCAGTTGTGGACATGGACCACATCCGGCTGGAAGCGCCGGAGGGCCCCAGCGACACGCGCCGCCCCGCGGGGGCTGTAGAAGACAGCGGCCGAGGCGGCCAGCTTGCTGCCCAGTCCGACGATGGCATCGTTGTTTTCTTCCAGCATCTCGACCGAAACGCCATGGCTGGTGAGCAGATTGCGCTCTGAAATGACCACGGCATCTTCCCCGCCCCGCTGCTGGTAGCGGTTGTGAACGATAAGAACTTTCATCTTTCTCCGAACGGACAAACGACCACCGCTATGCGCCCCCGGTGTTCGCGATACGGGGCCCTGGGCGGAACTCCATTCCAATTTTGCATCCCCGAGTCAACCGCCCAAGGAGGGTCCGCATCCTACCACCGTTATTCGTCAAGAAACAGCGGTCCATTAGCTCAGAGTTAAAAATCAGGACGCGCCTGTTCCATTTCTGCTCAACACCCAATCCGTTTGAGCGTTTTTGATTTGCCAGGCTCCAGTGGAGCTCACACCTTTGCGAGCAATGTGCACGTTACCAAGGGTAGACAGAAGTTCACTTCGGTTCTCAGGTTGTCATGGGCTTCGGCCCTATTGTGATTGCATGGTGGTTCGATTCTTGTTACCTTCATGAACGATAGCAAGGTTTGAAGGGCAGCGTGTCACCTGCTGCCGACTCGAACAACTTCCGCACATAATGCGGTTTTCGATCGCTGGGTTGCGTTCCCCCCGCCCTCACGTCGAGTTTGCAAGGCTTCAGCACTTTTTTGCGATGAGGCAGACCGTATGTCTCCCCCTTACGTACGCATCCTGGTGGTGAGCCATTTGCCGTTCGCATCTCTGCACTGCAACCGGAGGGTCTCGTTGTGAGTACGCAAGCTATCCCGCCCCATAGAGACGATGTCCAGGTCGTTACTGCTGCCGCCACCTTTGACGCACACCGGGCATCACTACTTTCGATCACCGCGGCTGAAATCGCCGTAGACTTCGTGCTGCTGTTGACGGGCGCCATCATCGGCGGACTGCTGGGCCACATGCTCCAGCGCTCCAGTTCCTTCGTGGTGCAGCCCTATGGCCTGTTCGCTTCGTCGCTGGTCTTCGCCGCGCTGTTCACCTGGCTGCTGCAGGCCCACCGCGCCTATGGACGCACCTATAGCCTGCTGCGCGTTAAGGAAACAGAAATCCTGCTTCGCGTATCTCTGAAGGCGCTGCTCATTTGCATCGTGCCCTTTGCCCTGACACGGTATCCGGTTCCACGGATGGCAGTGCTCACCGGCTGGCTGGTGAGCACTGGCCTGCTTATCGGCTTCCGGCTGCCGCTGCATGAGTTCGCCATCGATTTCATCAACCGCGATGCGGCCAAGCGGCGCACCCTGATCTACGGCTCCAAGCGGACCGCCCGCCGGTTTTTCACCGCGGCCCTGCAGTCCCCCAAGCTGCGCATTGAGCCGATCGGGTTCCTGCCCAGCCCAGGCGAGCGCAGCACCCGTATCTTCAGCAACGATTATCACCATCGCCACAGCAAGCCCGTTTACAACGAGCCGCTGAGCGTTGGACTGCTGCAGCGCCTGGCTGTAGACGACATCTTCATTTGCGATCCGGAGATCTCAGACAGCGAGCTGGCCAAGGCACGGGAGATTGCGCAGGCAGCGAACTGCACGCTTTCCATGGTGAGCCATCGCGAGCCGCTGGCCGAGCGCTCGCCCTGGTGGCTGTGGGAAATGGATGGGCTTATGGTCGCCACCTCGCGCATGAGCCAGTCTTTCGGCTACCAGGACGTCATCAAGCGCGTGATCGATGCCTGTGTGGCAGCGGTACTGATTCTGCTCAGCGCGCCGGTCTGGGCCGTTCTCGCGATCTGCATCCGGCTCGAGTCGAAGGGCCCCATCTTCTTCCAGCAGACCCGTGTCGGCATGAACGGCAAGCTGTTCAACATCTACAAGTTCCGCAGTATGCACGTGGATGCACCAAAATACGCCTCATCTCCGCAGAGCAGCTTTGATCCGCGCATCACCCGGATCGGCCGCTTCATGCGTAAGACGAGCCTGGACGAGCTGCCACAGTTAATTAACGTGCTGATGGGCGAGATGTCGCTGGTCGGCCCCCGTCCGGAAATGCCCTTTATAACGCAAAACTATGGCCCGCTCGAAGCACTGCGCCTCCAGGTGCCACAGGGGCTTACCGGCCTGTGGCAGCTGAGCGCTGATCGCAAGTTTGCCATCCATGAATCGATCGAATACGACCTCTATTACATCCAGAACCGCACGGTGCTGCTCGATATCGCGATCCTGCTGCACACGATCGTGTACGCGGCGAAGGGTATCTGATCCAACAGTCCGTTCCCGGATCCAACAAGCCCTTTCGGAACCTGCAAAAAGCGCAACTTAAGCATGAAAAGGAGGCCAAATGGCCTCCTTTTTCATGCTTCTTGCTGTTTATCTAGCCGTAAATGATGTCGCGGGTGGGCTGGGAGCCGAGCGCGGAAAATCGCCGGCCAAGGGCCTGCGAAGCCAGCAGGGTGAGGTAATACGGATTGAGGATCAGGTAACGCTTCCAGAGGCGCTTCGGTTCTGTCTTAAGGCGGAAGAGCCACTCCAGACCGTACTTCTGCAGCGTAGGAGGCGCCTGTGGCAGTTCTCCGGCGATGAAGGGAAACGCCGCGCCGACCGCGATGAGCGGGGTCGAGATGTAGTCCCGCATCTCGTAGGCAAACACCTCCTGGCGAGGGCAGCCAAGGCCGATAAATGTGATCCTTGCTCCGGACGCGGAGACGCGCTGTGCCAGTTCCTGACGCTCCTGCGGATTCAGGTTGCGAAACTTCGAGGGCTCCGCGCCGGCCACGACCAGATTGGGGAAACGCTTCGCGAGGCTCTTGCGCAAACCTTCCAGCGTGGCCTCGGTGGAACCATAAAAGTAAACAGGTAAGCCTTCCCGCTCGGCAGCTCCGAGCAGGTGGAGGGTGAGATCCGGGCCGTAGACACGGTTGCGCAGCTTCGTGCCGTGAAGCAGGTTCAGAGCCCAGCGCACGGGCTGTCCGTCCGGAACCAGGAGATCAAAGCTGTTGAGCCGGTACTGGTGTTCCTTGCTTTCGACGCCGGTCATCACGCCGTGCACCGCCAGAGCGGAAACGGTGTAGGGCCGGTGTTCCTTGGCCGCAGCCACCACGCGAGCGACGGCGGCTTCATAGTCCACAGCGTCGATCAGAATGCCCATGATGTTCTTCTTACCGCGATCGATCATACGGCGGCCAGCGCTTTCTGCTCGGACCAGCGCTCGCGGTTCACGGAATAGCTTTCCCGCAGAATGGCCTCGACGTTGTATTCGAGCTTCCAGTCGGGATAGTGGTTCTGGAACTTGGCCAGGTCGCCGATCCACCAGATGTGATCGCCCATGCGGTTCTGATCGACATACTCCCATTTGAGCTCGCGGCCGGTGATCTCTTCGCACTGCTGGATGGCTTCGAGCATGGAGCAGTTGCTGAAGCGGCCGCCGCCGATGTTGTAGATCTCGGCCGAGCGCGGGTTCTGAAAGAAGGCGTCGAAAGCATTGATCAGGTCGGAGCAGTGGATATTGTCGCGCACCTGCTTGCCCTTGTAGCCGAATACCTTGTACGGCGTGCCGGTTGCGCAGCACTTGATGAGGTAAGCCAGGAAGCCGTGGAGTTGGGTGCCGGAGTGCGCGGGCCCGGTGAGGCATCCGCCGCGGAAACAGACGGTCTTCATGCCGAAATAGCGGCCATATTCCTGCACCATCACATCCGCCGCGACCTTGGAAGCGCCGAAGATGCTGTGCATGGTGTTGTCGATGCTCATGTCTTCGCGGATGCCGTCGTGGTAGGTGTGGCTGGGGTCGATCTCCCAGCGAAGTTCCTGCTCGATCAGCGGCAGATGGTTGGGCGTGTCGCCGTAGACCTTGTTGGTCGAAGTAAAGATGAAGGGAGCATCCGGGCAGTGCTGGCGTGCCGCTTCGAGCATGGTGAGCGTGCCGACGGCATTGACGCCGAAGTCGGTAAACGGCTCGCGGGCGGCCCAGTCGTGGGATGGTTGCGCGGCCGTGTGCACGACCAGTGCGATGTCCTTGCCATAGCGCTCGAACAGCCGGTTAATCGCCTCGCTGTTGCGGATGTCGATCGCATGGTGGGTGTAGGCCGCAACCGTCTTCTGCAGACGGTCGTTATTCCACGAGGTGGATGCTTCCTCGCCGAAGAAGTAGGCACGCATATTATTGTCGATACCCACCACGTCCATGCCCTTTTCGGCGAAGTGCTTGGTAGCTTCCGATCCGATCAGGCCGGCAGAACCGGTCACGATGGCAACACTCATCTTCTAATGTCCTCTCCTCTGCCGGTGCGTGCACAAAGGCGCATGCAGCGCGGTGCCGGCGGTGCCGATCTGCTTCATGTGGGCGCAGCGATTTGCCCTCAGTTTAGCAGAATAGCTGCTGCGGTTTGGGAGGGTCTGCCCTGCCAGGGGCGGGCTCCCCCGCATCTTGTTGTTGCGTCCGTCCGGCAGCGAAGCGGGAGGCCAGCGCTCACCGGAACCGCGCGTGAATGGGTCACGCGCGGCGCCTGTGCGCACCATCCACTCCGTCGCTTCGCCGCATGTTCCCGGGCGATCACGTTTCAGCCTACCGGCGACCTGTGGGCGGAGCAAGAAAAACGGAGCGCCGTCTGGTAACGCGAGTACTGTGGCAGGTTCTGGCATGGTTACTAGAAACTTAGAAACCCACTTGACCTTGGAACCTTGAGGTTGTATCGGCGCGCCGGTATGCCCGCCCGCCGCACTTTTGTAACTGCCGCAGCAGCAGAAATCGGCTATCGGGGCAGTATGATCGAAAGCGCAATGTGCGGACGCTATGCAAGACGGGCCACGAAGCAACTGCTGGCCGACCATTTTCACATCGCGCAGGACGGGATACCGGAGTTCGGCCCTTCGTACAACGTGGCGCCGCAGACCTTTCAGCCGGTAATCCGGCGCAACCGCGACACCGGGGAACGCGAGATCGCGCTGCTGCGATGGGGGCTGGTTCCCTTCTGGGCCAAAGATCCCAAGATTGGCCTGTCCATGATCAACGCCAAGGCGGAGACGGTGAACACGGCGCCGCCCTTCCGCGAGGCCTTCCGCCACCGCCGCTGCCTGGTGCCGGCCGATGCGTTCTACGAATGGCAAAAGCTGGATTCGAAACACAAACAGCCATTTGCGATTGCGCTCAAGGACGGCAGTCCCTATGCGTTCGCCGGGCTATGGGAGCGCTGGCGCGATCCGGAGACGCGGGAGCCTCTCGAGACCTTTACGCTGATCACAACCGATCCCAACGAGGTGGTCGAGTCGCTCCATGACCGCATGCCGGTCATTCTGCCGGCGTCGGCCTACGATCGCTGGCTGGACACCTCGGACCCGAGTCGGCCGCCAATGGACCTGTTGCGCCCGTATCCGGCGGAGGCGATGCGCGCCTGGAAGGTGGATAAGGCGGTGGGTAATGTGAAGAACGACCGGCCGGAGCTGATCGCTCCGGCGGCGGAGGTGTGATGGGATCGGAGCTGAAATACCTGACAGCGCTGGATGACAATTACGAAACGTGTGAACGCACGAAGGCCTGTTTGCGCATTCATTGCGGAGATCGTTCGCCTCACATTTTCAGTAAGATCCTAGGATTGGGACCGACCAAGATCATCGAGGTCGGTGTGAGAAGTCACCACTCATTATCTCCGGATGCTCCAATTGGCCAGGTTAACCTATGGATACTTGATTCCGAATCGACTGTGCAATCAAAAGATCTCAGAGCTCACCTTGAGTGGTTGTTAGATAAGGTGGAGCCATCTTCGCAGCAAATCCTTCAACTTCGAGAAGAAGGCTTGTTGATGGACATCTCGTGCGTGTGGTGGTCGAAGTTCGGGGAAGGTGGGCCAACTCTGTGGCCGACACATATGCGACGAATCGCTCAACTCGATCTGGAGTTATCAATCGCTTTTGCGTTTTATGCGGAGACATGGCCCAGCTTGCTCAGGGCCGTCCTTCTGGGCGGCCCTGACCGCGTCTGGGGTCGAGGATGTGCCAGTGCCCCTCCTCTGGTCCTACATCGTCGAGAGCAAAGCCACACTGCTTCGCATTGGGCTGAATAGGACAACGGAGCGACGGCACGGTTCTCACGAGCGTGCAACTGATGGAATTGCAGTCTAGTCCGCCACGTTTCAGAACTAGTGTAGATGACGGGCTAGGCAATAAGAGCTATTCCGGATGCTAATGAGAAAGGGTTTTATATCCATAGCTGTCATCTTTTGTTTAAGCTGCGCCACGTTTTTGATCGCCGTTGTCTTAGGCGCCTACTGGTGGTCAAATATCCCCCCGCAGCGCCCTCAGGGAGTTTACTCAAATGCTGTATTTCTTTGGGCCGGGCACCTTGGCCTTCCGGCACCACAACACGGTACCTGGTTAGAGTGTTGGACCGATCCGCACCTTGGGGAGAACAGATGCCGATTAACTGAAATGAATGGAATACGTTCGTTTGAGGGCACTTTTCTTGCGAATACAGGGCAAAGGCCTGTTCCGCGATCCGAATTGCATATATTGAGCGAACAAACAAGTCACAGTGTGGATTTGTGGGTGCGGGTAAACACCCAACCTGTCCCGCTCGTATTTCTACAAAACGGAACAGTACTTATTCCAAGTGATGCTTACCGAGAAGGCATAGCTAAGCTAGAGCATCTCCGTGAGATACAGGGCAAGTAGGATCGAATTACGCGTGGTGACCTGCCCGGACTTCTCAGCCGTTCAGAACTGGAGGTTCTCCCGAGGTTGATGGTTGAGGTTTGCGAAGAAAGAGGGGCATGCCCCCTCTCCCTTCGCGCGTTTCGCGGAACTCCGTGGGGTGTGGTAGTGCAGCGCCGAGAATAATGACCCACAAAACCTTTGGACGTGTCAGAATGAAACCGCTTCACTGTCACGGGTGAGGAACTGCATCGCTGATTGCGAGGAGTGCCATGCAGACCAATGAGGCTGTCGATAACAAGCGCCCAACCCGCACCGTTCGCGCCTTCAAATGGCTATTGTTTGGCGTGGAACTTTTGCTCCTCTGGGTTCTTTGCAACACGCTATTCCTAGTTCCAGGTCCTTATCGAGGGGAGCGGGGCATAATCATCGTTACGTCTGCTGTGCTGGCTGGGCTTGTCTCATGGGCCAGTGGGACACTATTCCAGCGGAGATCAACAGGAGGTGCTCCGCCGCTGAGCAAGACGTTTTCGTCGCCTCCAGTAGTTATCTGCATCTTCGTGTTAGCTGTGGCCGCCGTTGTAATGACCATAGCGCTCTTCGCTACCGGGTGAGTGCGGGAAGAGAGAATAGTAGGCGATCCCCGTCTCCGCCGAATCCCGACAGATCTCCAAGCTGCGCATGGGAGTAGAGTGGCATATCACCCGTAGTATCTGCTTATCAGTTCACTGCGTCTGCAACCCGATCCCATTATTGCCCGACACGGCGAGTTCCTGCTGGGTGCCGAAGTAGCCCGTGGCCTCGATGGAGGCGTCGCCAGCAAGAGCTGGATCTGCATCAGCTCCCAAATCAGACCGACGGCACGGTTCTCACGAGCGTGCAGCGGCGTTAGGATGCATTCGGAAGCCGCACGGTCAAAGCCGCGAGTGTCGGACTATGCCTCAGTCCACGCCGACCTACAACGTGCATAACCAGTACGTTATGGGTACGGGTGCGATGCGAACGGTGGCGGGCAAAAGGCGACTATATCTCTGGGGGCTGCTGCTTCTGCTGGTGCTCTTCCCTGCACGGACGCAGGCGCAGGTGAAGATTTTCAGCGTGCCGCGGGAGGTGCAGTCCGACCGCTTCCATGTCACGCTGAACGGGCGGCCCGCTGCGGTGATGCATGCTGCCAGCGGCTACGACGCGTTGAGCTTTGACCTGGCGGGAAGGGTCACGATTCGCGCTACCGCGAGCGAGGCGGGGTTCTGGAAGCACGGCGTTGAGGTCGAGCCGTGGCGGCTGAACATCCGGCCGAAAATTCAGGGCCGTACGATCACGTTCACGCTCCATGCGCCGGCGAAGCTTTCGATCACGCGACCGGGCGACCACTTTGCCGATGCCACGATGCTGTTTATGTTTGCGAATGCACCGGAGGCGCACGTGCCCAGGCCGGATACGCCGGGGGTTCGCTACTACGGGCCGGGCGTGTACCGCACGAGCCTGAATCCGCACAGCGGTGACACCATCTATCTCGCGCCGGGCGCGGTCGTGTTTGGCGCGCTGAATCTGTGGGGCGTGAGCAACGTACGGGTGATGGGGCGTGGCACGATCGTCTACGACGGCCCGCAAAACCCGAAGGCGGACGAAGGCTGGATGCACAAGCCGGACTGGCACTGCATCGTGATGGATAAGGCGGATAACATCGAGATCGACGGGATCACGTGCGTGGTACGCAGCCGCACCTGGCAGATCCAGATGAAGGATTCGCACCACATCGGCTTCAACAACGTGAAGGTGATCGGCGGGAACCCAAACGACGCCAACCAGGATGGCATGGACTGGTTGGGCGGCGGGGATACGGCGGTGCGCGACAGCTTCTTCCGTGCGTCGGATGACGTGTTTGCGCTGCAAGGTAACTGGGACGGTTACAGTCAGGCGGCCATGCTGGCGCCCGGGCACGACGTGAGGAATATCACGGTGGAGCACACCGTGGTGTCGACCAGCATTTCGAACATCGTGCGGATGGGCTGGCCGCAGAAGATCTTCAACAGCAGCAACTTCATCCTGCGCGATGTGGACGTGTTGCACATGGGGTACGGAAGCTGCGGGATTCCGTTTGCGCTGTTTGGGGTGTGGGCCAACCGGGGCGCGAAGGGCGAGCACGACAACTACCGCTTCGACGATGTGCGGCTGGAGCACTGGTATTCGCTGCTGCAGATCGACAAGCCGCTGCCTGGCGTCCATGGGGTGGAGTTGGATGGCGTGTGGGCGCTCGGCGGGACTTCGCTGGTGCCTTCGGTGGTGGAGGGAGCGATCACGGGAACGGTGCTCAGGAACGTGTCGGTGGGTGGAAGGGTCGCACGCTCGGACAGCGACATTCCGATGAGGGTGGCGGCGGGCGCGGCTCCGGCGGAGTTTGCGGGAAGTGGGCTGCAGCCGGGCATAGAGTACAGCGCCGGGGTGCTGCGGGCGCATCAGCCGGTCACATTTTCGGTTGTGCCCGCGGCGGACGGGGGGCCGGGAGTGCGGTATGAGTGGCTCTTCGGGGACGGCACGAGTACCTCGGGTGCGTCGGTCCGGCATGCGTTCCCGGACGCGTCCGGCACACTGCAGGATGGGTCGGGGCGGTTTCGAGTATTGCTGAATACCACGGATGCTGCCGGCCACACGGCGTGGACGGCGCGGTCGGTGGTCATTGGAAACAGGGTTGCGGCGGCGCGAACGGTTGAGCCCGGGCTGCTTAGGCCGGGGCTGAAGGTGTGGAGCGAGGCCGGCGAGCGAGGTGCGGGGCGGGAGGACAGGAGCAACACGCAAGCTGCCGGCGACACGCCGTTTGCGGCGGTTATGGCGCAGAGCCCGGTGGGCGCGACTGTGCACTTCGACGGCTATATCGATATTCCGGCGGACGGGGGCTACGATTTCTCCGTGCTTTCTCCGGGAAAGACGGCGCTGGCGATTGACGAACGGCCGGTAGCGGCGAGTCCCCGGGCGCGGCTGCTGGTGTGTGGCACGCCGGGATTTGCGGTCCAGGCGGCGACCGGAAGCGCTGTCCTGCGAAAAGGGCTGCACCGGTTTGCGCTCACGGCCGAGCGCGCGGCGGGTTCCGGCACGCTGGCGGTGCAGTGGGAAGGGCCGGGCTTCCTACCCTCATCGGTACCGCTCTCTGCGTTCCAGCACGAGCGATAAGCGACAGTTTACCGGGAATCGAGACACGGTTTGCCTGAGCCCCGTTCTTTGCATCCTGTGTGCAAACACTTGCGCACTCTCCTGCTCCAGACCGGTGGATAGGCGGCCGGATGGGGAGGCGGGCGGGACAGCGCGTTCTTCCGTATGGACTCGCGATTGCACTGGCACCCTGCGTGGCACGCATACACGGCGGTTCGCGGGGTTTGGCTATGAATCCGAAGGGCACCATCAGTCCGGCGCAGAGGGGCAGTCCAGCACAAGAACAGAGCCCGGCGCAACGGGGCCACGGAGCGGGGTTGCGCTCCAGAAAGACCGACGGGCGGCACGGCTGGATGAGTTTAGGTCCGGTGGGCGTGGCGGCCGCGGGCCTGATCGCGCTGACTCTGAACCTCGGGACGTGTGCCAGGGCGCAGGCGCAGACCGCACCTTCCGCGGTGCAGCCGGTAGCAGCGCTTTCCTCCCATGCAGAAGCAACGCCGGGGATGGCGGCCAGCGCCAGCACGAGCAGTGTGGCGGATCGTGAGACCGTGCACCCGGCGACGCCAGCCCCAGCGGGGCTCGATGCCGACTTCCGCATTGGCGCGGGGGACGTGCTGCACATCTCCGTGTGGCGGGAAGACACGCTCACGCAGACGGTGCTGGTGCGACCGGATGGCAAGATCTCGCTGCCGCTGATCTCCGAAGTGATGGTGGCCGGCCGCACGCCCACCGAGACGCAGGAATTGCTGAAGACAAAGCTTTCGGCGTTTATCGAACATCCGGAGGTCACGGTCACGGTGGCCGAGGTCAACAGCCGAGTGGTGTACATCCTGGGCGAGGTGCAGCGGCCCGGTGCGTATCCGCTCAGCCAGAGCATGGACCTGCTGCAGTTGATTGCGCGCGCCGGCGGCCTGACGCCCTTTGCCAAGAAAAAGAGCATTTACCTGCTGCATCAGCAGGGCGGTCCACGCGGCACTTTCAATTATGACAAGCTGATCCGCGGTGGTAAGAGCGTCGACAGCCCGGTCGCGCTGATCTCGGGCGACAAGGTGATCGTGCCATGAGGCGGCGCCTGCGACCTGTTCTGCTTTGCGCCCTGGGATGCGCGACCCTGCCTGTCTTGCACGCCCAGTCGAGCGCGCAACCCGTACCGGACAGCACGAGCCCACAGTCCGCTCCGGCAGCGGCCGACGACAGCTCTGCCTCGTCCTGCCCAGCGCCGGCGGAAGTGCGCAATGACCAGACCCCATCTTGCTTCCTGGACCGGGCCGCAACCTCCTGGGCCGGCTCCTCGACCGCGCCGACACGCGTGGCCGCGCTCGACGGCACCGGTCTGATTGCCACCGGAGGACGGCTGCCCAATCGTTATCTACTCACGCTAGGCGCCGGCAGTGGTTACGATTCGGAGCTGTTGAATCAGAAGGGGCTTTCGAGCGCCGTCTACAGCGGGAATGCGATCGGGTCCGGCTTGTGGGATAAGCGCCGCTTTCATGCGGTGTTGCAGGATGCTTTGAGCCTTGCCGCGTACTCCGCAAAGAGCCCGGACGGCAGTCACGCAAAGGATGTGCTCAACCGCTTCTCGCTCGGGGCAGATGGGCAGCTCACGGACCGGCTATCGGTGACGGCGACCTCCTTTGCCAGCTACGGGAGCGACGCGCTCCGCACGGTCGCGACGCCGCAATCGGTGCCGGTGGGGACCATCACTGCCCCGGTGAGCGGGGTTTCTTCGTATGGCTTGCAAACCGGCGATATCTTGATTGCGCAGACGGCGGGCACGCTCGGGTATCGCACCTCCGAGCGGGGCAGCCTGACTTTCTCGGTGGCCAACAGCTACCTGCGTTACTTCGACATTTCCGCGATTACGAAGACCACTGTCGCGCGTGCGGATTTCATACACCTTCGCTCCCGCGCCCTTACGTTGGGCGTGTACGGCATGGGCACGCACCAGTCCGGCACGCTGACCTGCTCGAGCGGCGGCGGCGGCGTGGAAATGCGCTACCATCCCTCGCTGCGGCTGGAGGTGGGCGGCAACACCGGCGTTCTCACCGGCAATTCGGAATGTGGACGGGCGGCACAGTTGGTGGCGGACGGCAGCATCTTTCTCCACTTCACGCCGCGCACGGCGGTGTATGCCACCGGCGGGCGCTGGCCCAATAACGGCGTGTTGCCGAGGGCGATCTGGATCAGCAGCGGCACGGGCGGTATCCGGCACCTGTTCGGGCGTGGCATTGAAGGCTCGTTCGACTACACCGCCAGCCTGGGCACGGTAACGAGCGGCAACAAGTCTTACCGCGAAAGCTACGCCGGCGGAAGCCTGACGGTGCCGCTGGGCAGGAATTTCTCACAGGAACTGTTGTACCGGCACTTCGCCCAGGAGGGCCTGGACATCTCTCCCAACCGGAATGTCGCCCAGGTGACGCTCTGGTGGAATGCACGATCGGGCTCTCCGCGGAGCCGCTAGAAAAACAGCAAGGAAAGGCGCTATGGAAGCCTGGAACAGTCTCGAAAAGTACCTGTCGGCGGTGCGCTATCGCTGGCGGTGGGTGGCCAGCATCGGGGCAGCGGTAGCGCTTTCGATGGCGCTCGTGGTCTGGCTGATGCCGAACCAGTATTCCGCTACGACCACGATCCTGGTGGATCCGCAGAAGGTGCCCGACAGATACGTCACCACCACGATTACTGAAGACCCGAATGAGCGCCTGAACAACCTGACCCAGGAGGTTCTGAGCCGGACACGTCTTTCGGAGATCGTGGACAAGTACGACCTGTATCCCAAGCTGCGCGAGAAAGAGGGCCGCGATCGCGTGATCGCCTTTATGCGCACCGAGATCCAGATCCAGGTCAAGAAGACCAGTGGAGCCGCGCTGAGCGCATTCACCATCACCTATCGCAGCCACGACCGCAATGAGGTGGCGCGGGTGACCAACCAGCTTGCGGAGAGCTTTACCGACTGGAACCTGGAGCAGCGGCAAACGCTGGTCGAAGGCACGACCCGTTTTCTGAACGACGAACTGGGGCAGGCGCGGACCGGACTGGAACAGCAGGAGGAGCGCGTACGCGATTATCGCCTGGCGCACCTTGGCGAGATGCCGGAGCAGATGCAGGCCAATCTCGGTACGCTGCAGCGCTTGCAGGCCCAGCTTGCGGCGAACGGCGAATCGTTGAACCGGCTGGACCAGGAACGGCTGACGCTGCTGCAGGATCCGGGCACGGCCGCCGGGTTGACCACGAGCAGCGGCGTGTCTCTTTCCCCGCGCGCTCGCCTCCATGCCCAACTTGCCGAAGCACGCAAGCAGGTGGAAGACCTGAGCGCGCGCTACACGCCGCAGCATCCTGACCTGCTGGCCGCCCGCGAGCGCGTCCAGGACCTGACGGCGCAGTTGCAGCAGATGCCGGAAGACAGCAGCGGAGCCGTAGCAGCCGCGTCCGGGTCCGAGGTGGGTGCGCGCCTGAAGCTGCTGGACACGCAAAAGGCGCAATTGCTGGCCCAGGGGGACCAACTGCAATCGCAGATCCGTCATTATCAACACCTGGTGGACGCGGTGCCGGTGCGGGAGGCCGAGGTGAGCGGCCTGATGCGGGACTACGAAAGCGCCAAGGAGAATTACCATTCGCTGCTCGAAAAAAGCTACTCGGCCGAAATGGCGACCGAGCTCGAGCGCAAGCAGCAGGGCGAGCGTTTTCAGATTCTGGATCCGGCGGTAACGCCGGACCACGCCGATTCCCCAAACCGTCCGCTGCTCTGGTTCGCTTCCCTGCTGTTGGGGATTGCGGCCGGCGTGGGGGCTGCAATTCTGCTTGATACCATCGACGGCTCGATCAAGACGGAAGCCGAATTGCGCGCGCTCCTGCCGCAGGACGCCATACTGCTGGGGCATATTCCCGCGCTCAAGGGGGTGCCGCCGCGACGAACCCGGATTTCCGCGCCCCCGCCACCGCTCGCAGGAACGCCTTCCCTGGGCGCTTCATAACCGGAGTACCGCTGTATTGGAGTGTGTATGAGTTCCTCTGCCACCACCACGCCCCCGTTGCCCCGCCGTCGCGCGGAAGCGCCTGTCCGCTCGTCCTACGCGTACCTGGATTACGCGCGCTCCGCCCCGAACCCGCGCCTTACGTTTGCCGCCAATAGCTCCGGCGTGGCGACAGACCAGTACCGCGCAGTGGTGAAAAAGCTGATCGCGTCCGCCGGCAGCTCGCGGCGCCTTCTGGTCACCAGCCCGGGGCCGCAGGATGGGAAGAGTACGTCGGCGGCGAACCTTGCCTGGGGATTGAGCGACCGCGGACACTCCGTCCTGCTGTTAGAGCTGGACCTGCGCCGCCCCACGTTGCGCACCATCTTCGGCCCCGTGCCGCCGGTACGCGGCATCGAGGCCGTGCTGCAGGGCGAAGCAGACCCGGCGGACACGATCTGTCGCGTGCGCGATACGCCGCTCCACCTTTCCACCGTTGCGGAGCCGCAGAGCGGTGCAGCGAAACTGCTGCAGGGACGCCGGCTGGAGAAGCTGCTGCTGTGGGGCGCGGCGCGCTTTGAGTGGCTGGTACTGGACGCACCGCCCGTGTTTCCGGTGACCGATGTGATGGAGTTGACGCCGCATTGCGACCCGGTGCTGCTGGTCGTACGGGCACGCAGCACGCGCGCCACGCTCGCGCGCCGGGCTATCGAGTCGCTATCGGGCTCCCTCAGTTGCGTCCTGTTCAACCACAGTGACGCGAATATCCAGTCGCCTTACGGCTACTACGGTTACGGACCGTCGCGCCATGAGCGTTGAAGACCGGGCGCAGGGGGACGCAGTCGCGTACCACGCGATTGATCCTGCGGCTTCGCGCTATCGCTATCAGCTTTCGACCACGCTCTTTGCCGAACACCTCCGCGCCTTCCGGGAGCGCGCAGCCTCCGGCAAGGCACCGGTCCGCATTACGTTTGACGACGGGCATGCTTCGCATCGGGAACACGTGATGCCAGCGCTCGCCGACGCTGGAGTGAACGGACTGTTCTTTTTGCCCGCAGGGCTGATCGAGCGCGGGAACGGGACGATGTCCTGGGCGGGTGCGCGGGAGATGGTGACGGCCGGCCACGAGGTCGGATCGCACGGCTGGTCGCATCGTTTGCTGACCGACTGTTCGCCGGAAGATCTCGAAAACGAGCTGCTCGCGTCGAAGCAGGAGTTGGAAGACCGGCTGGGGTGTGCCGTCACGACGATTTCCGCACCGGGCGGACGATGGAGCCGGGACGTTGCGCTTGCCTGCGAGCGCGCGGGTTACCGGCAGCTATTCCACTCCGATCCCTGGATGCCACCGCGGCGCTTCGCTTCGCTGACGGCGCAAGGACGGCTCATGATCACGCGGGGCATGACGGCTACTGCGCTGCGGCATCTGCTCGATGCCGGCCCGCTCACGCGTGGTCTGAAAGGGATGCAATCGAGGGGGAAGCGGGCCGCACGCCGCCTGCTGGGTGAGGCCCGCTACCACCGTCTATGGTGCCGGCTGGCCCACTTCAGCAGCGACGATGGAGCGGAGATCGCGTTGGGCGAACCTTCCACGCTGGAGGCCCGGTGAAGGTTCTCCACCTGATCAGCAGCGGCGGCCTGTATGGGGCGGAAAATATGCTGCTCGGGCTGGCGGAAGCGCAGATTGCGGCGGGCGTGGATGCGGTTCTGGGTGTCTTCCGGAACGCGCACTGCCCGCACATGGAGATCGCCGAGGAAGCCACACGGCGCGGGCTGCCGGTACGGACGATCGAGTGCGCGGGACGCTTCAGCCCGGCTGCCCTCCGCGCCATCACGCGCCTGCTGCGCGAGGAGAAGTTCTCGCTCGTGCACAGCCATGGTTACAAATCCAATCTTTATGGGCTGTTGGCGGCGCGGCGGGCAGGCCTGCCGTTTCTTTCCACTTGCCACCTGTGGACCGCGGCGCACCGGAGCCGTTCGCCTTTACGAGCGCCTCGACGTTCACGTGTTGCGCAGGGCGGACGCGGTCGTCGGCGTCTCGGACGGGATCGTGCAGGCGCTTAAGCGGAGCGGCGTGGCCGAGGACCGGCTCCTTGCCATCCCGAACGGCATTCCTGGGCGGTCTCCGCAGGTCTCGACCCGTTCGCTGCGCGAGGAACTCGGTGTCGGACAGCGAGCGCTCATTGGCGCCGTGGGGAGGCTGGAGACGCAGAAGGGCCACACCTTCCTGCTCGAAGCTGCACGCGCCTTGCTGCAAAGGTGGCCTGAGGTTCTGTTCGTGATTGCCGGCGAGGGATCGCAGCGCGCTGTTCTCGAGCAACAGATCCGCGCTCTTGGTTTGGAGCGGCAAGTGAAACTGCTCGGACGCCGCAGCGACATGGAAGCGCTTTACGCAGCGCTCGATCTCTTTGTAATGCCTTCGCTCGACGAGGGCACGCCGATGGTTCTATTGGAGGCGATGCGCGCCGGTCTTCCGGTGATTGCGACGCGTGTGGGCGGGGTTCCGCAATTAATTCGCGCGGGAGAAACAGGCGTGCTGGTGGAGCCAGAAGACACCGCGGCATTGGCCGGCGCCATGCAGCGCTGTTTGGCGGACGCGCTCATGGCGCGGCGCCTGGGAGCCGCAGCCGCACGCGAGATACGCGAGCGGCACTCCGCAGAAGCGATGGAATCGCGTTATCGAGCGCTCTACGATCGCATCGCCAGCAAGCGCGGCGCGCCGGCACGGGTGCAGACGCAGGAGGCGTGGGATGTCTGAAGAAAACACGGCAGAGACCGCGCAGACGAGCGACGCGCGCCACAGCCGGCATCCTCGCGTTTACATGCTGGAGCTATGGTCGTTTGTGCCGTACTACGTTGCGGCGCTCTGCCTTGCGCTCGAAGCGCAGGGGGTGGACGTGACCCTCGGCTCCGCGCGATACCACCTCGACCGCGATTACTTCCGAAGGGCCGGAGTGCGCCGGGACAAGGGGCTGCTGGACTGGGGGGGCTCGCTGCAGCGCAACGCGCCCCGGCGGGTGTTCAAGCTCATCGAGTATGGCGTGAACCTGGCGCTGCTGCTCGCGCGCTTTGCCGTGCGTCCTCCCGACGTTCTGCACGTACAGTATCTGCCGCTGATCGACAAACGCCTGCGCGTGGAGCTCTGGTTTCTGGCGCTTGTGCGGCAGCTCGGCATACCGATTGTGCTGACGGTGCACAATCTCACGAATCAGGACCAGGCAGAGCGCAATCGCGATCTTTATGCACGCGTATACCGGTCAGCGGACCTGCTCATCTGCCATGGGCAGGATGCGCGCGAACAGCTTGTCTCCAGCTTTGGCATCGCACCATCGATCATCCGGGTGATCCCCCACGGCCCGCTCTACACGGCGGTCCCCGCGTGCAGCGTCGAAGATGCGCGGCTGCAGCTTGGGCTTCCGCTGGCTGCGCCCATCGTGCTCTATGCCGGGAGTGATCAGCGAATACAAGGACCTGCCGAACCTGTTGCACGCATGGAAGCTACTGCGCGAGAGTGGGCCAAAGCGCCACGCTAGTGATCGCCGGTACGGGGAGACCAGCGCTGCTGCAGGCCTTGCGCGAGCAGGCCGCAAGCGCGGGTCTGGCGGATTCGGTCGCGCTCCGCTTCGGCTTCATCGCCCCGGAACAACTGCCTCTGTATCACCATGCCGCAGACATCCTGGTCTATCCCTACAAGGGCGGCACCACCAGCGGGGCCTTGATGACCGGCATGCAGTATGGCAAGCCGATCGTGGCAAGCGCGTTACCCATGTTCTGCGAGCTCTTGACGCAAGGGCGCAATGCCCTGCTGGTGCCCCCGGGGGAGCCGCGGGCGCTGGCTGCTGCGCTCGGCCGCTTGCTCGGCGACCCGGCCCTGCGGACTGCGCTCGGAAGTGCCGTGAGGGAAAAAGCTCGATCTCTGAGCGGATGGGAAGCAATCGCGGTAAGCACGAACGCTTGTTATCGCGAACTGACAGGTCTCAACGAGGCGTTTGACGGAGCGCAGGGGCGGCAGGAGAACACACGGCTCGCTTGAGGAGCCCAGATCTGGGCGGGTTTACGGCGGATGAAACAGCTATCTCCGCGTCCCTGACCAGCGGCGCGGAGATAGGGTTTCGGTTGGCTGCCTTAGTGTGCCGTCCCGCTGACACCCACTGGCGGCGTGGGCCGCAGCGGCGTGCTACTGCCGCCCACCTCGTACGCTCCGATTGCGGGAGGGCTGGGCCGCGTCTTGCCGTCGAAGTCCCACGGGGAAACGGCGCTGCCGGAACCGGCACCGGCAGCAGGGCTCCCTGCCTGAATGTGCAGGTCCCCGCCGGGGGCAACAAACTTCGGATCGCCCGTAACTGCTCCCGCAGCGCAGAAGCCTGGAGCGGACCCATTGTTGAAGAAGAGGTTATTGGTACAGCTCACGTCGCCTGAGGAAGCATTGCCACCAAAGCTCACGTACGGCGCCTCTCCGGCTTTGCCACTGAGGATGTTATTGACGAAGTTATAGTGGAGACTCGATCCGGATCCCTGGTCATTGATCAGCACTACGCCGGAGCCGGCCGATGCGCCGCCGCTTCCGCAGTCATACGCGGTGTTGTTATAGATCTGCACCGTTCCCGACGGCGACGGCCCCGCGTTCAGTATCCCTGCCGCGTAGATACAGGCGTAGTTATAGTTACCGTCCGGCGGCGCAGGCCCGTTCCCCACGTGGTTGAAGACGTTGTTATAGGCTTCGACGGTACCTTTGCTCGGATCGACGGTAGCGAAGTTCAGACCGGCGCAGCGATCGCCGCTAAAGAGGTTGTCGTGAACGTGGAGATCGTACATATCGTTGCCGCTGCCGGAGCCCAACGGAGAGGAATGGAACTGCATGGCGTAGCAGGTGGTGTTGTTGATCAGCTTGTTCCAGCCAGCCCACACGTGATTGTTATCCGTGCTGAAGTAAACGGCGTGGCCTTCTTTGCTCGATGTTCCTACGTCGTGAACGGTGTTGCCGTAGAAATAATCGTAGCTCCCTTCCCGCAGGGTGATCGCGCCCATGATATTGGCGCCGGAGTCGCTGGCGGTAACGTCATTATCGACCACGCGCCAACGCACGTCGCCATCCAGGTCCGCTCCCACATCGGGACCGCGCAGGTGCAGGCCACTGATCACGTAATCGGTGATGTCGCCGGCGTCTCTCAGGCCGTAAATTGTGGTGTCGCCGGAAGCGCTCTGCGCCGAGGTGGAACCGATCGTTACCGTAGCTCCCGGATAGGCAGCCAGTGTGATTGGATGTCCATTGCTACCCGTGATCACGCCATTGCCTTTCGATAGCACGAGCGCCGAATGCCAGCCCGTCCCATCGGGAGAGGAGATCGAGATTCCATCTTCCGCGTAGATGGTGTCTCCGGGGCTGACACTACGCACCGCGTGATAGAGCGTCCTCCACGGAGTGGTGAATGCACCGGAACCGCTATCGCTTCCCGAGGGCGAGACATAGTAGATGTTGCCCGTCCGCACCGTGAAGTTACAACCGCCGGGGTCGCGATTGACACAGGTGGATGCCTGTCCATTGACCTTTACGGTGATTTGACCAGAACCGGCAGCAGAGCCGAGGGCTACCTGCACTCTCGAGTTCGACCAGCTCTTGTAATCAGCGACGGCACCGCCTCCGACGGTAACCGTAGAAGAGCCGCGGCTCGCGCCAAAGTTCTGGCCGTCAATCGTAACAATGACGCCGTTATTATTCTCGCCGCCAGTGTTGGGACCACTTGCCAGATCGGAGTAGAACACTACAGGGGGGGAAGACTGCGCGTACGCTGCCATTGCGGATCCGAGTCCGCAAAGCAGCATTGCAGCCATGCGTGTGTTATTGCCAAACATCCATACCTCCATGCTGCCCTAAGGGCGCATCCTTCTCGCTGCGCATAAGATTTGCGAAGAGTTGCCCAAGTATAGCGAGAAATGAAGCGAGATATCACGCTCTTCCCTAAGAGTTGTATGAGTAATCTTATTATTTTTCAGGAGTAAGCAAAATTTACGTCGGGCTTTCCTAGCGGTGCAAATATTGCCGCGCACAATTTACCTACCCGCTGCCTAACTTCGGTCCGTGGTGACGGCTTTCAAATCGCGCGGCAGCCGCGCCTGCGGAACTCCCGTATCTCCTGCAAAGTCGGAAACGTGAAGTACGAGGGCATCCGCGCGGCTGGCTGCGCCGCTTCGCCTCCGCGCTCGATTTGCAGAAGTGCGCGGGCCATGGTGTGCGCACCGGCACGCTTGGCCCGCCGAATCAATTCGTGAAGCGTTGCGTTGAGGGGCCGGGCTGCATTTTCCTGCAGCACTATCTCTCCTTCGTCGATTTTGTCGTTCACGCGATGCACGGTAACTCCAAGCGAAGGCTCGGCATGATACATCTGCCAGAAGGTCGGCATCATTCCTTTGTATTGCGGCAACGGAGCGTGATGGATATTCACGGACCCAAGCCGCGGTGCTGCGAGGACGCGTGCTTTCAGAATGAACGGGCAGGCGACAGAAACCAGGACGTCCGGCTTTCTTTCCTGCAGCCCAGCAACGAAGCTCTCCGCATTGGGACTGTCGATCTTTCGGTAGCCGATGCCGTACGCCTGGGCGAGTTGAGAAAGGCTATAGAAACGGGCTGCATGGCGCGGACGTTTCAGCTTCCCTAACATTGCAGCGCCTATCTTCTCGGTGGTCAGGCGAAACATACCGGCAGGGCCGTAGAGTGCAGTCAACTCGCGCACCATCTGGCGGCGCGACCGTCTGCCCATGGTCGGACACGCCGAGATCTGCAGGATTTCGAAGCGGGAGGCGTATTCGCGGCAGAACTCCTCGAAGAAGGGGAGAATATAGATCGGGTCGTCCTGCGTGATGAATTCGATGCGCACCGGTTTAGCTCCTTACTGTTTCCCAGGTGACGAAGCGGCGCCCGCGCGCCAGCTCCCATAAGCTGCGGAGGGCTGCCAGGTTGACTGTGCAGAAGTAGAGAGGCAGGCTCAGCGGGCGCCAGATGCGGTGCACGGGAAGGAGCGCACCCGCGGCGGCGAGGAGATAGAAAATCACCTGCGCAGCAAACAGTGCCTGATAGCGGCCCCCAAGGCACAGCACCAGCGACGCGCTCCCCACCAGCGCGAGGCACACCGGAACCAGCCAGCGAAGTATCTTGTGCGAGAAGAGTTGGAAGCTGACCCAGCCGTGCCGAAATGGATTGAGCAGTGCCGGGACACTCAGCAATCCGCGCATACCACGCGTCACCACCCGCACGCGCATCCGGAACTCTTCACCGGGACGACTGCGTCGTCTCCTCATAGGCGAGCGCGCGTGGTTCGAACGCGACGCGATAACCTTTCTGGATGGTCCACAGCGGCTGGACAAGATCACTGATCACGTCAGGGGCAAGCGGCGTGTAACAGGATTTGCGTACGGAGTAGATACAGCCGCAGCAGCCGGATAACGTTTGTATGTCGGACTGACGCCGCTTGATGCCGTTCTCGTACTCCCAGAATGCCATCATCCCCGCGCTTGTCGGAGAGGTGCCATGGGTATCGAAGTATTTGTATCTTCCACTGACGGCACCCACGCCCGGATCGGCGTAGTTACACGCCAGATAGCGCAGGGCCTGCTGATGATAGACGGCGGTGGCATCGCTGAAGACCAGGATTTCGCCTCGCGCCAGCTCTGCCCCGACATTCTGGGCGTGGGTCTTGCCGCGGCGCTCGGGAATGCGAACGAGCCTGACCCGGGGATCGCTGCAGGTGCGCACCAGCGCATCCGTCGCATCCGTCGAACCATCGGAAAGGACCAGCACTTCGAGCTTGTCTGGCGGGTAGTCGAGCGCCAGGGTCGCAGCCAGCTTGGTCAATATGTTTGCTTCTTCATTGGCCGCCGCGATGAGTACGGAGAGTGTGGGCGTATAGCCCAGCGGTGCAGGCCGGCGGCGGCGGAATACGGCAATGGCAGCGAGCAGCGCCGGATAGCCAATGTAGACGTAGCAAAGCGTTCCTAAGGCCGCCCACAGGACACAGGTCGCGAAGTGTTCAGCGGTTGCGATCATGCCGCCCTTCCCTCAATTCGTCGTAGATGGCCATATGCGCGCCAATCATCCGTGCCAGGCTGAAGCGTTCGCGTGCTGTTCTGCGGGCGCGTGTCCCCATTGCTCGCGCGCAGGCCGGGTCGGCGAGCAGCTCCAGCAAACGCAGCGCGATGCACGCGTGGTTATCGACCGGGCAGAGATAGCCGGTGACGCCGTCCTCGATAGCTTCGGCGTTGCCTCCGACAGTGGTGACCACCGACGGAAGGCCGCAGGCCATGGCTTCAATCAGCGCGTTGCTGAAGCCTTCGCTGCGGGAAGGCAGGACAAACGCATTGCTGGCCTTGAGCAGCGGGTAAGGATTGGCGAGAGAGCCGGGAAAAAGCACGGCATGCGCAATGCCCAGGGTGGCTGCGAGCGATTGGAGTTCCAGCATGGTGGACGGCTCGAGCACCTCGCCTGCAATGACGAAGCGCGCAGCCGGCATTTGGCGGAGAACCAGGTGCGCCGCTCGCAGGAGCACATCGATGCCCTTCACCTTACGCACATTGGCCACCAGCGTGACGACGGGCGCTTGTCGATCGAGGGCGAAGCGGGCGCGCGCATCGTAGGCGGTCGATTGCTCCTCGATCGCGTCCAGGTCGACACCGTTATAGATGGTGCGGAGCTTAGGGCTGGGCAGACCTTCGGCCCGCATCGCCTGCTGGCGAACCTCCTCGGAGACGGTCAGCACGCGATCGAAGATCCGGTTCACAAAGGGATAGGCAAGGCGATGCTTGCGCGTGCGCAGGATGCCCATATCACGCCGCGAGGAAACCAGATGCGGGCGGCCACTCAGCCGGGCAATCGGTGCGGCCCACAGGTCGGCGGTTTCAAAAAAGCAGTGCACGATGTCGAACTGTCTCTGCTGCAACAAGCGCCGGAAGCGCCAGCCGGCGCGCGCCGCCCTAAGGTCGTACGTGCGGCGTAGTGGGAAGAGGTGGAGGGGCACGGTGCAGAGGCCGGAGCTTTCGAGCTCGGGGTTGAGGGCAAACGTAGCAATCTCTGCGACGTAGCGCTGGGGCGGGAGGCCGCGGGTCAGCGCCAGCAGCATGCGCTCGGCGCCGCCCAGCGAGCAGAGCTGGTCAATGCAGTAGAGCACCCTTGCGGGAGTTGGCGGGTGCGCGTCCAATGTGGCAGGAGCGCGGCTACTGTCCAGAGCCGGTGCGGCAAGCGGCGTCGCTGCCACCTTAGACCCCCACCATTTCCGGCTCTGCATCGCCGGCCGGGGATCCGCTTCGAGCGCCGCCGTCCACGTAGAGCGCACACCAGAGTTCGAGCATCAGCAGGGCCCATATCTTGAGAGAGTTATCCCGGCGCGCCGCGAAGTGATCGGCCAGCAGCCGCTCGACCGCAGCGGGCTGGAAAAAGCCCCGCTTTGCGACACTCTCGCGCGAAAGCATCTGGTTCACCATCCCGCGCAGTTCTCCGCTGAGCCATGCGGGCATCGGCGGATTGAACCCGGTTTTCTTTTTCTGCAACACACTGGCCGGCAGTACGCCTTCCATGGCTTCGCGCACCAGCAGCTTGGTCTTGCCCCGTGCATATTTGTAGCGGAACGGGACGCCCAGCCCGAACTCGATCAGTTGCTGGTCGGCAAAGGGGCAGCGTACTTCGAGCGAGTTGGCCATGGCCATGCGGTCGGCGTATTCCAGGCAGTTGCCGGCGAGAAAGGACGCCACATCGACGTAGCCGAGGCGATTCATGGGCTCGAGCGCCTGTCCGCGGCGGAAGAGCTCCCGCATCCATTCGCCGGAATCATGACCGCCGACCTCCCTGGCAAATTCCGGGGTGTAGAGCGCACGCTTTTCGGCTTCCGAGAAATACCCGACCCAGTCCAGGTACATGGCGTCGGGTTCCATCCACGCCGACATCAGGAACTCCCGGATGCGCCGTGCGCGATGGTGCCCCGCCGTGCTGTCGTGCAAGCGGCTGGCCAGCGGTGCGATCACGTCGCGCAGGAGCGGCCGCGGCAACTTGCGATACCACTCCGCGGCAGCAGCGCCGGCATAGCGGACGTAGCCGCCAAAAATTTCGTCGCCGCCGTCGCCGGAGAGCGCCACGGTTACGGATTTGCGCACCTCGCGCGTGAGCAGATATTCCAGAATTGCCGTTGGATTGCCAAAGGGCTCGTCGAAGTGGCGCACCACGGTTGCCATGTAGCGCGCGCAGGTCGGGTCCACTTCGATAACGGTGTGATCGGTGCCGAAGGCGGCCGCCACCTCCGCCGGCTTCCGCGGTTTCGTCGCACACGCCACGGCCGGGAAAGCCCACGCTGAAGGTCTTTACTGGCCGCGCAGTATGCTTGGCGGCAAAGGCGGTGATCGTGCCCGAATCAAGGCCGCCGCTCAAGAAAACGCCGAGCGGTACGTCGCTCACTAACCGGATCGCGACAGACTCCTCCATGAGCGCGCGGGCTCGCTCCAGGGCCTGATTGTGCGACATCTCCGGCGTAGAAGCCCGCCGCCGTCGCCGGATCCCAGTACGTATGCTCGGTATAGCGAAGGCGTTCCTCCGGACCGACCTCGATCTCAAGGATGGTGGCCGGGGGCAGCTTGCGGATCCCCTTGTACGCGGTGCGTGGAGCGGGAAAGTAGAGATAGGTCAGGTAGTCGTGAAGGGCCACCGGGTCGGGCTCCGCCGGAACCTGTCCCGAAGCAAACAAGGCTTTGATCTCGGAGCCGAAAAAGAAACTAGTCGCGGTTGCGTGATAGAAGAGCGGCTTCTTGCCCACACGATCACGGGCGAGCAGCAGACGGTGCGCGCGACTGTCCCAGATCGCCAGGCTGAACATGCCACGCAGGCGTTCCACCACTCCCCTGCCCCATGCTTCGTAGCCATGCACAATGGTTTCCGTGTCTGTGCGGGATCGAAAGCGGTGACCGGCGCGGATCAGTTCTGCGCGCAGCTCGGCGAAGTTATAGATTTCGCCATTGAAGACGATCGAGACCGTGCCGTCTTCATTGGACATAGGCTGGTGGCCGGCAGAGGAGAGATCGAGAATCGCCAGCCGGCGATGGACAAGGGAGACCGTGAGCGGCGTCCCTGGAACGGGAAAGGCCTGCCGGCCACCACTGTCCGGTCCGCGATGGATGAGCGCCTCCCCGCATGCCGCGGGCGCTTCACTGCGCGCGATCTGTCCGTAGATACCGCACATCTAGGCGCCCTCCCATTCGAGTGCCGGCCGGTTCTGCACAGCCGCCATCGTCTTCGCCGGAGCTGTTGCAGGTACCGGGCCAAAGTCACGACAGTCAGCGTAGGCGCGCATGCAGCAACCCATCAGCACCCAGATGTAGCCGTCCACCTGAAGATAGGTCCAGCGATCGCCAAAGAAGTTTGCCACCGCCGCGCACACGATCAGGCTGGCAAAGCCCACACCCAGCCCGCGATAGAAAGGGTCGGTGGTGGAGCGGTACAACTCGATGCCCAGCCACAGCATGCGCGCCAGCAATACGCTAAAGAACAGCAGCCCGATCAGGCCCATCTCGACCAGCACTTTGACGTAGTAGTTGTGGGTATCTCCGTAGGAGGCCACGCGATGCATGTACTTGTAGGTGTCGAATCCGCTGCCCATCACCGGATTCTGGTGAAAGAGCTGCATCGCGTCTTCCCAGAGCACGATCCGGTCGCCGGCCGAGGGCTCAAGCGAGCCTGACCCGGCGCTCTCGGTCATGGTGATGCGCTCCTGGACGGCATGCGGCAGTACCGCCTGCCAGCAGAGCACCAGCGCCACCAGGGCGACCAGCACCTTGCGCTGGCGAAACAGGGCGGCAAACGCCAGTCCGGCCAGCGCGGCCATGTAGGCGCCGCGGGAAAAGGCAAACAGGAGACAGTAGACGCTGAAGCCCAGCAGGACCAGCACCGCGGGCCGGGTCAGCTTCCGCTTGTAAAAGAAGATCAGGCTGGCAAAAAAAACGATGGATTGCGCGATGTATGCCGCAAATCCGTTCACACCTGCATATCCCAGCACACCGGCATCCCGCAGCTCATAAGCGAAGTGCGAGAAATCGCGCCCGGCGGTGGAGCGGAAGAAGCTCCAGTCGACCAGCGCGGTGCCCAGCGCAATGCACAGCAGCACTCCCTGGATCTGCTGCTTGGTGCGCACGGCGCCTGCTACCGTGATGCAGATCATGAGCATCACCAGATAGTTCTTCCAATCGGAGAAGCGCGGATCGGAGGGCAGCAACGGGAGATCGCAATCCAGAAAGAACGTGCCTCGCCAAAGTGAGCAGTAGAGGAGAAGACCGAAGGCGGCCAGCCACCGATACATGGGCGAGCGCGGCAGCACCTTTGTGCCTCCGCGTAGCAAGAGACCGACCAGTACGGGGATCCACAAGAGGTCGATCATCTTTTCACCTAGCGGGAAATCGCCGATGCGGTCGCGTGTGGTCTGCATCGGGATCAGCAGCATCAGGAAATACACGGAAGGCAGCGGGCGTCCGCAGAGCGCGAGCAGCGCACAGATGCAGCCGGTGAGATAGATGGCGAGCGGAACGTAGTGGCCTAGACCTGAGCCCATGCGCCGGCCTCCGCTTGGTCCGTCTGCACTTCGGTCGCGGCAGCGGCTGGTTCGGGCGCAGCCACGCCTGCCGTTCGGTTGCCGGACCACACCACCGTAGCCGGCACGCCGAGCACTGTGGCGCCGGCAGGAACACTGGACATCACCAGGGAATTGGCGGCAATGCGCGCGCCGCTCCCAATCCTGACTTTGCCAACAATGACCGCGCCGGTACCGATGTAGACCCCATCGCCAATCCGGGGCACGCCACGCCTGCCCAGTCCAGCCGTGCCGATGGTGACGTGGTGAGCGAGATCGCAATGCCTGCCGATCACGGCATCCGGATGCACCGAAATGCCGCCCACGTGCGCGATCAGCAGTCCGGGCCCAATCTGCGCACGCACGTTCAGCCGCATCTGCATGAGTGCATCGAGTATGGTCGCGCCCAGCAGGTGAACGCCTTTCAGCAGCGGCCTGAGCAGAAATGGCGCGGTCCCGCCGTAAATCCAGCGCCCCAGGCGATACCAGCAGATGCACCAGACCGCGGGATTGAGCGCGATCTCCCGACGGGTGTTGCCGAGCGCCCGGTAGCGGGCCAGGTCGGCCCGAAAATCCCGCATCATCGCGGCACCTTCGGCACAGCCTCTTGCCCTAGCGCGAGGGAGGCGACCCCGGGCTGCACAGGATGCCCAAAGGGAGCGGCGACCCCTGTGCCCCGTCGCCGCGAAACTTCCGTTTCGGCGAGTGCTTCCGTGATCCGGCCGAGTTGCGCGGCGCGGCTTTCCCAACCGAACTCGGCGCACGCGCGTTCGCGGCCCCGTGCGCCCAATCGCGCGCGCAAAGCGTCGTCGCGGAGCAGCAAGCGCAGGCGTGCAGCCAAGCCTGCGGTGTCCTCCGGGTCGAGCAGGAAACCGGTCTCACCCTCCACCACCGCGTCAAAGGTGCCGCCCGATGCCCCTCCCAAAACAGGCTTGCCGGCGGCATTGGCTTCCAGAAACACCATGCCGAAGCCTTCGATATCACCGTCCACTTCGTGGTTCATCATCACAAACAGCTCACACAGGCGGTAAAGGTCGGGCAGGTCGCTTTCGGGCACATAGCCGGTAAAGCGCACCGCGTGCGCAATGCCCAGCCGTGCCGCCAAGGCTGCGAGCGCCTTCTGTTCTGGACCGGTTCCCGCAATCACGTACACTGCGTCGGGAAACTCCGGCAGGATACGGGCGAAGGCATCGAGCACGGCCGCGTGACCCTTTCGCGGAGTCAGGCGCGCCACCGTCAGCAGGACACGCCGCCCTTCCACGCCGAGTCGCCGCGCGAGCTCGGGGCTGGGCGGTCGCGGCTCAAAGCGCTCGAGCTCCACGCCGGGAGTGAGCAGGTGGACCTTGTCCGGCGGGACGCCGATGCGCAGGATCTGCTGGCGGGCAAAGCTGCACGCGGCCACCACGGCATCGGCTTCGCGATAAATCTTGTCGCGCATGGGACGCTGGAAACGGCGCTCTTCCGTCAAGGTGATGTCTTCGCCGTGGCAGTAGGCCACGTAGGGCAGGCCGAAGATGCGCTTGAGCAGCAGTGCAATCACCCCACCTGGATAGAGGTCGCCCGCGTGGACGGCGGACAACGGATGACGGGTCGCGTAGGCGAGCGACTGCAGCAGCGGTGGCACAAGGCGGGGCAGATGTTGCAAGCGCAGGTTGGGAAGCGGGCGGAAGCGACGGACGATCCGCATGTTCCCGAACTGCCGGGCATGCGCCGCATCGAAGGCCTTCCAGCCGGGCACCTTCTTGGTGAGGACTGTAACATCCGCGGTGCCGTTTGCTGCAAGCCGGGAGTAGAGGTTGTAGTAGTAGACGCGCGAGCCGCCGGCATGCGGCAGAAATCGGTCGCTCAACAAGAGCAATCGCGGCCTCGGGAATGAGCCGGAACTGTGGGTGGGGCGAGCGTTCATCCGGGGGCTGTCTCCTAGGCCTCGCGCGTCTCCGTGGCGATCTCTATCCTTGCCAGCGGGCTGGACCCGCGCCGAACTCGTCCCCGCATCCACGGAGCGAGCAGGCGACGCGTGTTACCGTCCGCCAGGATCAGTAGCACGCCATAGGCCACAAGGCCCAGCGATGCACGCACGGCCACTTCGAGCAGCTTGCTTTCGAGCACGATCTGCGCTGCCCCCGCATACACCAGCAGCGCGGCAAGCGTGCGCACGCCAATCGACCTCCAGGCAATGGGTACCGCAAGATATGGAAAGGAAGCACGCCCAATGAGCACGATCAGGAACGCATAGGAGATCAGCGTCGCCCATGCGCCGCCGCCGATCCCCAATCGGGGCAGCAGGAGAATGTTCAGCCCCAGGTTGAGAAAGGTGGCGTACCCCACCTGCCGTGCCAGCAATCCGGTCTTTTTGTGAATCAGGAGACCCGGCGTGAGGAAGATATGCAGCGCGTACAGGCAAAGCCCCACGATGAGGATGGGCAGGAGCGCGCCGGCGGGAGCGTACTTCGCCGATGCCAGCAGCACGACCATCGGCTTGGCCACCAGCGCCCCCGCGAGCGATACCGCGATCGCCCCGGTCACGAACACATCCAGGCTGCGGCCGAGAAAGGCGCTGGTTTCCGCCTGGCCGCGCTCTTTCCATATCTTCATGTAGAGCGGGATGATGGCGAGATTGATTGGCGCCATCATCGATATCTGTGCATAGGAGGACAAGTTATAGGCCGCCGAGTAATAGCCAAGCTGCTGTGCACCGAGATAGTGCGCCACCAGGAAGCGGTCGCCGCTGTCGAGCACCACGCTGGCGATCTCGTAGACGGCCAAGGGCAGCCCGAACAGGACGGCGGTCCGCATGCGGGACCATGCGCAGTCCGACCAGCCGAGCAGCCGCCGGCGCAGCAGCATTGCGATCGCGAAGCCAACCGCCAGTCCTTCGACCAGCAGCGTGGCCGTGAGATAGGCCGCCAGCGCATGGCGCCAGAAGAACAGCAGCGCGCAGATGGCCGCGATCGTGCCCGCCTTGATTCCCAGGTCGAATAGGTTGTAGACCACCGTGCGCCCCTCCGCCTGGAAGAACCCGGCCAGCACCGACCAGAGCGCGCGGATAAAAACCAGCAGTCCCGCCATGAGGAGTAAATGGCGCATGGCCGGGCTGATCCACGCAGCGGGCGCGAGCCATAGAAGGGCCAGGAACGGGGCCACGCTCAGCAGGGACAGCCCCGCGGCCCCGAAGAGGAATGTCGAGTAAAAGGTCCGGGCCGAAGCCGGCTGCCCTTCCTCGACTTCCTCGCGGAAAAAGCGCAGCACCGAGTTCTGAATCCCCAGCTTGGCGAGGACGACCATGCCGATGACAACCTTGAAGATCAGGCTGATCTCGCCATATTCGGCAACCGTCAACAGGCGGGTAAACAAGGGAAAGGAGATAAAGCCGAGCAGCAGCAGTCCTACCCGGCCGCCCAGGTAGTGCCCCGCATGCCGGCGCAGGACCCGCAGCTCACTCATGCAGGGGGCTTCCTCCCGGGGCCGGTGCTGCGATCCCTTGGAGCGGGCCGGCGGCAGTGCGTTGATAGACCAGGTAATTCGGGCTCTGGTAAACGAGCGTCATGCCGTGGTCGGCGCGCAGGAGTGCGGTGACGCGGTCGTACATGGGACGCCATTTGGGCGTCCGGCGCATGCGCGCAAAGTCGCGGTCCACGATCACGTACTGCGGCTCAGGGTGGTGGTAATCGAGAAGCTGGTCCGTCATGTAGAGCGCCATGCGATTGGCAAGCAGCGGACACATGTACCGGGGCGCGGCCACGGCGGCTTGCGCGGGAATCAGGCTGGCCACTTCGCGCGCCTCGTCAGTGATCGGATTTGCGCGCAGCTCCTGGAACTGCTCCGGGTAGGTCACGAAAGCCAGGTCGGCCACGGTCAGAGCACAGGCGAGCGCGACCACGGCGGCAGTCATTTTCCGCGCAGAGATCCCGAAGCGCGATGCATAACGAGCTACACTCGCCAGCGCAGCCAGAAAGCCGGCAAAGAGAAATACCGTAGGCGCGACGGCGTGCTGCGAAAAGATCGAAGTCGTGGGACACTCTCCCGCACCGCCCAGCAGATTGATCGCCAGGTACGGCAGCGATCCCAGCGCGGCGGGCGCGAGCCAGGAAAGCCCCATGCCGAAAGGAGAGAACAACTGCTTGAGGTAAATCAGGTTGTCGCGCGTGAGCACGGTCGCGGTGGGGTGGTGCAGGATGGAATGGAGCATCGCAGGCGTGCTACTTCCGAGATGCGCAAAGCAGACATTGGACCGGAAGGGCGCTCCCGCGAGGAAGTGTGGCAGCACGACCCCCCAGGACAGAAATGCCCATGCGATACCAAGCGCAAGCGGTACGCCAACCCAGCGCTTCGACCGGCGATGCCCGAGAGCCAGCAGGCCGAAGAAGAGGACGGCGAAGACCAGGTCTTCGCGCACCAGCAGCGTGAGCAGCAGGCTCGCAACAAAGAACCCGAACCGGCCGCGCGCATAGCAGGCAAAGGCCAGCAGCAGAAAGAAGGCCGCCAGCGAAAAGGGATAGAACTCGAAGAGGTTCTGAAAGAAGATGGCGGGAACAAATAGAAACATGGCCGCCAGCGTGGCTGCAATCGCGGGCCGGAAGCGCGTGCGGGCCAGCACGTAGGCGGGAAGCGCGCTCAGCGTCATCATCAGATCGCGGACGACAAGGTTCGTACCCGGCGTGGGACAGATCCGGTAGAACAGTACAAACAGGTACTGGATAGGCGAGTTATGCCCGGCAAAGTCGCTGGTGACGGTGCGGGTGTAGAGCAGGTCCTGATAGAAGTTGCTGGCGAACAAGCGGCCATGAAGGGTGGTGTAGAAGATTTGCGAGAAGTAGGCGAGGTCCTGTCCGGCATAGCCCAGGGTGGCGAGCTTGCGCAGGGACAACACCGTGGTGAGCAGGAAGTAGAACGCCAGAACGCCGGCAAAGGCCCAACGACCGCGCGTGGACAAACGCGCATCGGCCGCCCATGCCGGGGCCGCCGTTCCGCTCTCCGGCCGCGAGGCCAAGCGGAAGAGAAAAACCGCCAGCGCCGCGGTCACAGAGAGCAGAACGAGCGATCGCAGCAGCCCCATGCGAGCGCCCAGGAGATATTCCGGCAGATACCAGCCGAACAACAGGAGCGGGGCGGTCGCAGCGGAGGCGACGGGCCATAGCAGCGCGCGCATCCGCGAATGCTCCGGCCAAGCACCCGGCTCGATTTTGTGCCGGCGCGCCAGCGACAGCCCCCCGCCGAACCATACAGCGCACAAGCTTGCGCAGACCACCGCACCCAGGCCACCGGCCAGCAGCAGCGACAGGCGGAGTGGTCCGGGAACGAACGCCCGCACCGCCCACAGAGAACTCACCAGCGCCGCTGCCGCAATCCAGAGCAGTGCGGCAGCGGTGCCTGTGCTTCCCAGCACCGCTGTCCCGGCGCGCCCGGTTTGGTATTCCGTGCCTTGCACCGCGCCCATTTCCTTGGTCTCCGCTGGCACGCCGCCTCACTGTACCTGGAGCGTGACGTTGACCGTCTCTGGCGACGCGTTATCGCCGAGTGCAGCCAAGCGGATTGTCCCTTTGTAGGTCCCGGTAGCCAGGCCCGTGGTGTCCACCGACACGCTGAGCGTCCCGCCGCTGGTGCCGCCGGCCGGCGTTACCGCTAGCCAAGACGCGGAGGAGACGGCAGAGTAGGCCAGCGCCGTGCTCCCGGACGCGCCCACGGCAAGCGACTGTGGCGCCGGATTGGCACCGCCGGCGGTCCCGGAGAAGGTGAGATCCCCTCCCGGCGCCAGCGATCCCGGCGTCGCTGCCGGTCCCGCCACCACCACGTTGCCGTAGCGGATCGGCTGGCTGGACACGTCAAACGCAATCGCGCCCGTACTATAGGTGCCATCGGTTGCCGTGATCAGCGTCTTGCCGTCCATGCTCACGCTGATCTGGCTGCCCGTCATGCTCAGCTTGAGCGCGTGCACCTGGGTGTCAAACGCAACCGACGCTGAACCGAGCGACGCATAGCCCTGATCGATATTCCACTGGGCCACGCGGTAGAGCACGATCTGCCCCGAGCCCGGGTAGAGCCAGGCCGCGTACCCGCCCCCATTCGGCTGTACACGTCCGCGGATGCCGCCAGGATAGTTATTGGTGCTGATGAGCTGCACGTTGGTGGTGAAGCTGTAATCGCCCCAGGCGAAGTTGCCGGCATAGAGCTGCGTGCCGCCGCCGCCGTTGTATTGCGCGGCGCCCTTCACCACGGACCAGCCGGAGAACAAGCCCATCGGAGAGGCGGTCCAGCCGTCGAGCGTCCCGGAGCTGAAGTCGTCTGCGGCAAAGAGCGGGCTGACGGTGAATGTAACCGCAACGGTGGCCGGTGAGCCGGTAAGTCCCGGCGCGGTCACGGTGAGGTTGCCGTTGTAGGTGCCCGCGGCCAGCCCGCCAGGATCGGCGGTGACCGCAACCGTGGCCGGGGTGGCTCCGCTGCTCGAGGAGACGTGGAGCCACGCCGAATCACTGGCCACGGTCCAGGAATTTGCGGCTCCGCCCGAACTGCTGATTGCGAGATTCTGCGCGGAGGTCGCTGAGCCGCTCACCCCCGCAGCGAAGTTCATTGTGCCGGGCGAGACGGACAGCACCGCCGCTGGGGAGTTCACGGCGAGGGTCACCGCGACGTTCTGCGGCGAGTTGGTGGTGGCCAGCGAGGAAAGCGCCACCGAGCCGGTGTAGCTGCCGGGCGCGAGCCCGGTCGGGTCTACGGAAACGGCCAAGGTGGCCGGCGTGACCCCGGTAGCGGGCGATACGTGCACCCAGGGGGCCGTGGTTGTCGAAGACCACGCGACCGTGGGCGCGTTTCCGCTCGTCGCCAGCGCGACGTTCTGTGCCGCCGGAGCGCTGCTTCCCGTGCTGTAGGTGAAGTTCAGCGAGGCCGGGCTGGGCGCCAGGGCGGCCGACGCGGAGCTCGCGCCGGTGACCAGGACATTGGTGAAGTCGATCGGCTGGCTGGAAACGTCGAGCGCTATCATCCCGCTGGTGTAGGCCGTGTCGGTGGCCGTGAGCACCGCCTTGCCGTCGTAGAGCACCTGCAGGTTGCTGCCCTGCATCGCCAGCGCCACGGTGTGGAAGGCCGTGGCGTCAAAGGTGAGCGAAGCCTCACCCAGCGTGGTAAATCCTGCATCGATGTTCCACTGCTGTGTCTTGTAGAGCCGGATGACGCTGCTGTTCGGGTACAGCCAGACCGCATAGGAAGCACCGGTCGAGGGGTTGATCCGACCGCGGATGCCGCCCGGGTAATTGGCCAGCGAAGCCAGCTTGATGCTGGCCTGCACGGTGTAGTCGGTCCATGCAGCGTCGCCGGCATAGATCTGCGTATGGCCGGCGCCGTTGAAGTGGACTGCGCTGTTGACGACCGACCAGTCGGACGCGAGGCCGAGCGGCGAATACGCCCAGCCCGCAAGTGTCCCGCTGGCAAAGGTGTCGCCCATGAGCACGCCATTGATCGCCAGGCTGACGGGGATGCTCAGGGGCGAGTTGCTGGCATTGGTGCTGCTCACCTTTACCGCACCCGAGAAGGCGCCGGAGCCCAGTCCCGCAGTCTTCGCGGTCACCGTCAGGGTAGCCGCGCCGGAGCCGGAAGAGGGCGTTACCGTGAGCCACGGAACGGTGGAGGTCGCTGTCCATTGCAGCGTACCGCCACCGCTGTTGGTCAACGCAACTGTCTGCGCGGCAGGATCGCCTTGATTCTGGTAGGCAGTAAACGCCAGGCTGCTCGGGCTGACGGAGATGGCCGTGGCGCCGACCACTAACGTGACATTCACGTATTGCGGGCTGTTGGTAGCACCGATGGCCGAGACCGCGATCGATCCGTTATACGTACCGGACGAGAGCCCGGAGGTGCTGATCGAAACTGTGAGCGTGCTGCTGCCGGTGCCGCTCCCAGGCGAGACGTTCAGCCATGATGCATTGCTGGTCGCATTCCAGCTCAGTGTGCCTCCCCCGGCATTCGTGAGGGCCACGGACTGCGATGGCGGATTCGTGCCCGGAGTCGCGGCAAAGTTCAGTGCGGCGGCACTCAGATTGATGCTGGGCGGCGTTGCATTGGCAAAGGAGACGGTCTTTCCGCCGGCCGGAAAGCCCGGCACGCTGACCCAGCTCCCCTCGTCGTTGCCGTAAAAGACCAGCGCCTTGGTCGGGATGAGATTGCCGTCGAAATCGGTCGCCTGCCCGCTGAAGTTCAGCGTGATCTGGCTGGGTGTAGCCTGCCCGCTGACCAGGGTCGAGGTGCGGCGCGCCAGCAGGTAGTCGCCCTCGTTCTCTACAAAGGTGTGGACGACCCCGTGCGTGTTGAGCCAGGAAGAAAGCTGCTGGATGAACTGCTTCCGCTCGGTGTCCGGCGTGTTGGCATAGCTGTTCTCGTCGTGGCAGAAGATGGTGACTGGCGCCAGTGCCGACCAGAAGCGCCAGGCGTTGACCTCGAAGTTCTCTACGCTGTTGGCCACCGGGAAGCTGTTCGCTCCCTGGTAATCGGGGAACTTGGCATCCGGAGAGGGAAAGCGGAAGTTGTCCGTGAGGATCTGGCTGCCGAAGCCGAAGAATGTCTTCGCCCCCAGTCCCGCGCGGCTGCCGATGGGGTAGTAGTCCGCCCAGAAGAAGGGCTCGGTCTCATCCTGATTGTTGAACAGCGGCGGCTGCTCGTAGATGCGAAACGGCCGGAAGGGCAGGCGCTGCGCATTCGTCTTGTAGGTGCTCGAGTAATACGCTGCGCCGGGCTCCTGGATCTCCAGAACATACCGGTAGCCCAGCGTGTTCCACATGTCGTAACCGAGATTGTTGCTCATATCCCAGAACTCCGGGATCATGGAGCGGGAGATCGGGATGCTGTCGTTGCCGCCGTTGCCCTTGTTGAGCTGGAGCGTCTGGTTGAGTTCGCTCAGCCATTGCGAATCGGTGAGCGGGCCGTTTTCGGAATTCCAGTAGAGGTCGCCGCCGATGATGTCCGTGTTGCGGTGAGGCGAGGCTTTTACGTGGCCGGCCTGAATCTCCGACACGAACAGATCGCGGTTCGCCGACCCGAAATCGCCGATCGTCGTCGCATCGTGGTACACGTCGATCTTCCACGGGCCGCCGGTCCCGTCCGATAGCACCTGGCCGGTCAGGCTGGTATCCCAGAAGTGCTGGATACGGGTGGCAAACAGGTTATCGGTTTCCGCATTGTCATCCATCTGCAGGGCAAACAGCCGCGGATAGGCGCGGATGACGAAAGGCTTGCGCGCGGCCCACACCAGGCTGCGCCAGAACAGATCGTCCACTCCCAGGCTGAAGCCAAACCGGTCGGCGCGCAGGTAGTCATAGCTGCCGAAGTAGACCGCACTTCCCTTGCCGTACGTAGTGGCCAGGATCAGCGGGCTGGCGACGCTGTGGTCCGTGGAATACAGGGTGGCCACCGTGGTTCCATGCGCGCCGGTCAGCACTGTCGGCGTCACGGTGGGATAGCTGCTGATGCCGTCGCCGTGGAACTTGTAGATCAGGTCGCCTGCGGGATCGCTCAGGAAATGGAGCTGCATGCCGGCGATGTAGTGCGGCGATGCGCCGCCGGGCTGGACGGCAGCAGGAACGATGATCTCACTGGCGGCTGCGCCGGTGGTCGAGCCGGTGGCACCGAAGATGGCCTGCATGTGCGACTGGCTGCCGATGTTCGGATCGTTGTCCAGGTCGACGAAGCCCACGCCCGCCGCGACGGCATTGGTGATGGCGGTCTGCCAGGCCGTGGAGAGGTTAAGTCCTTTGTGTCCGGCAATCACAAGCTGGACGGTGCTGAGATCCGGCGGCGCGGCGGAAGATACGTCGATCACCCTGTAGGGGATCTGCAGGTGTTCAAGATATCGCTCGGGATAGCGCTGGTACTCGCCCGGACTGGAGCTGCTGGTGTTGTACCCAGTTGTGTTGCTGCTGTTCACCAGCACATCCACCGTGAGATCGACAGACTGGGCGGCGCTTTTCGCCGGTGCGAACGTCACCCAGAGCTGCTGCGAGAAACACAACGGCAATGCGCCAGAACGCGAGGCGCGCGCGTGGGTTGGGAAGGAATGTTTCCGCTAACGAAGAGAGCTGTTGTGTTACGCGCATTGCCATCACCCACTAAAAACCAGAATTCGTCCGGACAGGCACAGTTCCGCTACGCAGGATTCCTTTACCTGGCGAGTTGCTGCCGGGGCACGCTTCTGGTTCGCTCTACCTTGTCCTGCTACGCATTGAGCAAGCCTGAGGCCAGTGTGCGTGGTAGAAAATCAGCGCGCGAACGGAGCGCTGGACGGACGGTATGCAGCCAATTGCACAACCGTTGCAAAACCATGTTTACGTCGTAAGGAGGAGAATGCTTTTCCGGGCGCGGAGGATTAGCGAGCGCCTCGCCCAACCAGCACCACTTTGATGGTCTCGATCAGGACTGCCAGATCCAGCCAGAGAGAAAGGTGCTTGACATAGAAGAGGTCGAACTCTAGCTTGCGCTTGGACTCCTCGATGCTGGCGCCGTAGTGATAGCGCACCTGGGCCCATCCCGTCAGGCCGGGGGGAACGGTGTGCCGCTGGTGATAGTACGGGATATGCTCTGCCAGCATGGCGCAAATCGAGGGCTGTTCCGGGCGCGGCCCCACCAGGCTCATCTTGCCTTCAATCACGTTCCAGAGCTGCGGAAGCTCATCCAGCCGGTACTTGCGCAAAAACTCTCCCAGGCGCGTAATGCGGTTCCGCTCCTCTGAGACCCAGCGCGCGCCTTCTGCGCGTTCGAGCGGGCGCATGGTGCGGAATTTGTGGATGCGAAAGGGCTTTCCGTTCAGACCGATGCGGTCCTGATGGAAGAGCACCGGGCCCGCACCCTCGAGCAGGATAGCCAGGCTTACCAGGCCGCAGAGGGGCAGGGTGCCGGCAAGCAAAACCGCCGCGCTTGCCAGGTCCACCGCGCGCTTCAGCGCCCGCTTGCGGCGTCCGTTCTCAAAGCCGGCGGAGAAGACGAACCAGTCCGGGGTCAACTGATCCACGCGCACGCGTCCGGTGGCCCGCTCATAGAAGTAATGCGCATCTTCGATGGCCACGCCGCGCAGCTTCCACTCCAGCAGCGTCGCCAGCAGGTCGCTATTCTTCGCCTGGTCGGGACAGACGATGATCCGATCTGCATTCGCCGAAGCCCGGTGGCGAATAAGGGCGTCGCAGTGCGCGATCTCGACGACCTCCATATTCCACTCCGGGCAACTGCCGATCACTTCCAGCAGCTCGCTCGACTGCTCGCCGGAGCCGATCACCAGCACGCTTTCGCGCCGCTTCGGCAACGCGAGCAGGCGCGAGATGCAGACTGCGCCGAAGAGGACCGGCGCAAGCACGACGGTATAGAGAAGACCGGGCGAGAGCACGGGAGCGACTGCGTATGCGATCGCGAGCAGGACGAACAGCGTCCCCACGCCGCCCAGCGCCCGCAGGAACACTTCACTCGTTTCCCGCATGACCTGCAGGTTATAAAGCTCGTGGTAGTAGAAGACGATCTGCGCGCACATGCCCGCCAGCATGAGTTGGCCGAATAGCGCAAATGACTGATGCGAGCGTCCGGGCACAGCCGAGAGCAGCAGCGCGAAGCTGAGCGCACACGGCAGCACAGCCGAGAACAGCACCAGGTCCAGGGTCAGCAGGAGCGCCGCTCTCGGCGGCAGCGCCTTTCCGCAGATCTTCATCTCACACTCCCGATCTCATTCTGTCGATCTCGCGCTTTAGTCAGCGGCCATACCGGTCGCGCATTGCGGCTGGACTGTCGTCTCCATCATTACCGCGCGCAGTTGCCCGGCCACGTACTCCACCTGCGCCTCGGAAAGCTCCGGGTAGACCGGTAGCGAGAGCACCTCGCGCGCAGCCGCTTCCGCAACGGGCAAATCGCCGGCGCGATACCCCAGGTGCCGGTACATACCCTGAAGGTGCAGCGGGATCGGATAGTGCACCGCCGTGCCGATGCCCCGCTCTGCCAGCCGCGCCTGCACGCGGTCGCGGTCCACCACGCGAACCGTGTATTGGTGATAGACCGGCTCGCAGCCCGCATCCACATCAAGGCCGGTGACGCCCTCGATATCGCGCAGAAGCGCGTTGTACATCGAAGCGTTGCGCCGGCGTCCTCCGTTCCAGGCGTCCAGGTGGGGCAGTTTGACGCGCAACACCGCGGCCTGCAGCTCGTCGAGACGGCTATTCCAGCCCTGCTCCTCGTGAACATACTTCCGGCGCCCGCCATGGCTGCGCAGTCCACGCAACCGGTCGGCGAGGTCCGGATCATCGGTGAAGATCATGCCGCCGTCGCCATACCCGCCTAGGTTCTTGCTGGGAAAGAAGCTGGTGCAGCCGAAGAGCCCGAAGCTGCCCACCGGCGCACCGCAGTACCGCGCGCCCAGCGCCTGCGCACCATCCTCGATGACAGCGATCTTGCGATTCCCGAGTGCGGCAAACAGGCGGTCCATGCGGACCGGCTGCCCGTAGAGGTGCACCGGGATCACGGCTTTCGTCCGTTCCGTAATCGCCGCGCTCAGCGCAGCGAAATCGAGATTGAGAGTGCGCGGGTCCACGTCGATAAAGACCGGAGTAGCGCCCAGCAGGCTCACGGCATCGGCCGTGGCCACGAAGCTGAACGCCGGCACGATCACTTCATCTCCGCGCCCCACCCCAGCGGCATGGAGCGCCAAAATGAGCGCATCTGTCCCGGACGCCACGGCAACGCCGAAGCGCACGCCGCAGTAGCGCGCCAGTTCCTCTTCCAGCGCCTGCACATGAGGGCCGAGAATGAATTGCTGCGCTTCCACCACCTCGGCTATGGCCGCTGCTATCTCTTGTCGGATCTCCGCATGCTGGGCGCGCATGTCCAGTATGGGTATATGCAGCGCCCGAGTGTGCTGTATTGGAGGTGGAGGATTCACACCCAGCGGCTCTTCTACGGTTATGACATTGGGCTGTTTCAAGGCTTAATCGATCCTCTGGAGTCTTTGGTTGGCACGGGCGGGAGTTTGCTCCCGGCACTGATACCCGCTTCGCGAATCTTGTACAGAAGCGCGCGATAGCTGATTTGCAACTCCGCCGCCACACGGCGCCGGTTCCAGCGATGCGCATCGAGGCTGCGCAGAATCAGCTCGCGCTCGGTGGCCAGGGTTACTTCTTTGCAGGCGCGCTTCAGTTCGGTTGCAGAGTTCCCCTCCGCGGAATCTTCGGAGTGCACGGTAGCCTGGCGTTCGCCCAGCCCGCACAGTCCGGCTTCGCCGAGAATGACGTAGCGGGCCAGCCAGTTCTCGAGTTCGCGCACATTTCCCGGCCAATTCCAGCGCATGAGACGGGCCAGCACTTCGGCAGAAAGGGGCGGCGCATTGCGTTCGAACCGGCGTGATAGTTTCTGCAAGAGATACGTGGAAAGACCCTCCAGGTCAGACATCCTCTCCCGCAGCGGCGGCAGCTCCAGCCCGATCACATCAATACGATAGAAAAGGTCCTGGCGAAAGGTATGGTTGCAAACCGCACGACCGAGGTCGCAGTTTGTTGCACACAGGATGCGCACCGCAGCCTTCCGGGTCTCCACCCCGCCGAGCCTGGAGAATCGACCATCCTGCAGCAGGTGCAGCAGCTTGGACTGGAGCGAGAGATCCATCTCCCCGATTTCGTCCAGGAACAAGCTGCCCCCGCTCGCCTGCTCGACAATGCCTGGGCGTGGATCGCGCGCCCCGGTAAATGCGCCACGCTCATGGCCGAAGAGCTCCGCTTCCAGCAGCGGCCCTGGAATAGCGGCGCAGTTCACCTTTAGAAATGGGCCCGCTGCAACGGGCGAGTGGAGATGGAGGTAGCGCGATACCACCTCCTTGCCGGTTCCACTCTCGCCGTGAATCAATACCGGCACGGTGGTGGACGCAATCTGGTCCACCTTGTTGCGAACCTGTCCCATGGCCCATGAGGTACCGAACAGGACTGCCTCCGGTGGCATTTCCCATTCGGCCCGGTTCCCCGTTCCACTCGCTCCAGTTGCCATGTTCACGCGCGGGTTCTCAGCCCTGCGGAGGCATGAGCACGAGCGATGCCATTTCTTGTAGCGCTCGCCCGCACCTGCTGGCACGCCGCGTGCTCCGCGTCTCGTGGGAACACGGTGAGTCGATGGCCATCTATCTCATAACCGGAATCGCTGGATTTATCGGGTCGGCGCTGGCGCATGCGCTGCTTGAGCAAGGGCACCAAGTACGTGGCCTGGATAATCTTTCGAGCGGCTCGCTCGATAATCTGCGGGATATTGAGGACGAGGTCGAGCTTTGGCGCGGCGATGTGTGCGATCCGGAGGCGGTACGTCGCGCCGTGAAAGGGGCCGACTTCGTCCTTCACCACGCCGCCGTCGCGTCCGTTCCTTATTCACTGGAAGAGCCACTCGCAACCCATTGCACCAACGTCAACGGCACGCTAAACGTCCTTTTGGCCGCGCGCGACGCCAACGTGCGCCGGGTCATCTTTGCAGCCTCGTCCTCCGCTTACGGGGACGGGCCCGACCTGCGGAAGCATGAGGGGCTGTGCCCCAGGCCACTTTCTCCGTATGCCGCGCAGAAACTTGCCGGGGAGCTCTACATGAGCGCCTTTTATCGGAGCTACGGCCTCGAGACCGTTTGCCTGCGTTACTTCAATATCTACGGCCCACGCCAGTCAGCTAACTCCCCGTACTCCGGCGTCATCGCGCGTTTCCTGTCGATGATGCTGAAGGGCGAGCGACCGCAGATCTTCGGTGACGGGGAGCAGAGCCGGGATTTCACCTATGTGGAGGACGCGGTTGCCGCTAACCTGCTGGCTTGCCAGGCTCCGGCGGCAGAGGTGGCGGGGCGCATCATGAATATCGGAAGCGGCCAGAGCTATACGCTCAATTATTTGTATGCAACGCTGGCATCCGCTCTCAACTCTTTGCAATCAGCGTCTTATGCTCCGGGGCGAGACGGAGATATCCAGCATTCCCATGCGGATATCACCCTGGCTCGCGCTCTTATGGGATATGAGCCCCGCGTCTCGCTTGCCGAAGGCCTGGCCCGCACCGCGGATTGGTATCGCGAAGCGGCCGTATCTGGGCTCCAGGATGTCCCCGCGCGCGGGCTGTCTTACTCCGCGGGCCTACTCACGGCTCGCTAACTCCTGCCGCGTTCTCGTTATTGTGCTCAGGCGTACAGTCAATTTCTATCTCGAAAGTGTTCCGTTTGTGACTGTTGTGCAAGCGATGTAACTTTCGTGCAAACCCTGAAGACCTTTTTACACATACTTAGCCAACGTTTGCACAATTTACATTTGACATGCACACTGCCCTACGTTACGGTGAGCATGCTCCCCAAGAGAAGTGAGTAGTTTCAGGACCTCGAGGTCCTCGGCCCAGCAGCAAGGCTTATCGATACGGCGTCTGGCTGATTCAGATCAGATACCACTTCCTAAGTTGACTTTTCGTACGGCGCTTCCTCTCCCCCGGAATAGCTGAGGCCCCAGACACCAATGTGGGTGCTATCTGGTTAGAGGAGATCTATGACGGGCTTCCAGGTTTTGGCAATTAGCGATGACCAGAGCTTGATTTCAATACTGCGTGGGACACTTGAAATTGAGGGAACGCAGACAATCTGCTACCCCACCACCGATGAGGCGCTGGATGCGCTCAAACAAGGATCAGCCGCCGATCTGCTGCTTTTAGACGCGCCGCGGCGCCGCTGGAAAGATCGTCTGATCACGCCCGAACTCTTCCGCTTTATCGATAAAGAACGCGTGGCCATCTTGGTGGAAGCAGGAGATAGTGCCTGGACGCAGTACGCGCAGCAGCTAGGTGTGCGCACGCTTTTGAGCAAGCCGCTGCTCCGGCACGATATCGATCAGTGGCTTGCGCAGACGCCCTTCACCGTGCAAACGCCGCCGGCCGCGCAGACACCTTTCTCCGATAACGCCCTCCAGCCCAGCGCGGATGCTTCCGATGGCTGTCTCGTCGAGGAACTCGATAACGGCCGCTTCTTTCTTGCTGCCTGCCCATCGATGCGGCAGATTTATTCCAACATCCGCCTGCTCGCGCCCGTGGACGTGCCGGTACTGGTGCTGGGGGAAAGCGGTGTGGGCAAGGAGATCGTTTCACTCCTGCTCCACAAGCACTCCCTGCGGTCCGCGCGGACATACACGGACGTAAACTGCGCCGCGCTTCCGCCGGATTTGCTGGAGAGTGAACTCTTTGGCTACGAAGCAGGAGCATTTACCGGCGCGGTAAAGGCCAAGCCGGGACGCTTCGAGATGGCGCATCGGGGCACGCTGCTTCTCGACGAAATTGGCGAGATGAGCGCTCCCATGCAGGCAAAGCTGCTGCACGTCCTACAGGATGGGCACTTCTGCCGGCTGGGTGCCCGCTCGTCCATGCAGGTAGACGTGCGGGTGCTCGCGGCGACCAATATCAACATGGAAGAGGCGATCGCCGATCGTCGTTTTCGCGAGGACCTCTACTACCGGCTCAGCGCCTTCTCCATCCAGGTCCCTGCCCTGCGCGAACGCCGCGAAGAGATCCCCTATCTTCTGCGCGAGATCGTACGGCGCAGCGCGGTTGAGCTGAATCGTCCGCCATTCGAGCTATATCCCGATCTTCTGACCAGCGCGCAGGAATATGACTGGCCGGGTAATCTGCGTGAATTGCGTAACTTCGTCACGCGCCGTCTGGTACTGCGAGATGAAAAGAGCGCTGCCTCGGAACTGCGGGCCAAGACCAAGGCGCGCAATCCGGTGCAATCCGTTCCCGTCTCCGCTTTCCCGGAGGAAGCCCGTACAGATAACATGCGTTCGATCATCAAGGTGGTCAAGAACCAGGCGGAGAAGCGGATGATCGAAGAGGCACTGCGGGCTTCCGGCTGGAACCGCCGCCGTGCGGCCGTTGCGCTTTCGATCAGCTATCGCGCGCTGCTTTACAAGATCCAGCAGTACGAACTGGCGCAGACGAATGTGCGGAGCGGGCCCGATCGCCTCACGCTTACCAACTAACAACCCGATCACTCATACGAGGTAGTTCGTATCCTAACCTATCAGTGCGCACTCAGCGCCGGATCCCCTTCCGGCGCAGGCGCCAGGTCGCCCTCCGAATAGCCGAGCGCTCGGCGTTGCCAGGCAATCGTTGTCCGCAGGCCTTCTTCGAGCGAGACCCACGCTTCAAAGCCCAGCAACCTCTTCGCTTTCTCAATATCTGGCACGCGGCGGCGCACGTCCTCATACTGACGGCCGCTGATCTCGTTGTAAGGCGTAAAGATCAGGTCGGCTTTGCCCTGACGTCCACACATGGTGTGGATCGTCTGCGCCAGGTCACGGATGGTGATTTCGTAGTTGCTGCCGATGTTTACGAGCTCTCCTGCAATGTGCTCTGCTTCGGCTACAGCAACAATGCCTCGGGCAGTATCGCTGACGAAGGTGAAGCTGCGCGTCTGCAGGCCATCACCGTGAATCGGAATTGACCGCCCGGCCAGAATGGATTCGATGAAGACGGACTGAGGGCCGCCCCACCAGCTCAGGTTCTGCCGCGGCCCGTAGGATCCGAAGATGCGGATCACGGACGCGTTCAGCCCATCCTCGCTCGCCGTCGCCAGAACGAGGTGTTCATCGAACAGCTTGGAAGCTGCATAAGACCAGCGCGCCACCGTAGGCGGCCCCAGCACGGAGTCATCCGTTTCGGAAAACGGCAGCTTCGGGTTCTTGCCGTAAACATCGGAAGTAGAGGTGATGACAAACCGGGCGCCGCGCTCCTTCGCTACCGCGAGCGCGTTCATGGTGCCCTGCGCGTTGATCATGAGCGTTTCGACCGCGCCGCCATACCGCGGAATTTTCAGCGCGGCCAGGTGCAGCAGCGTATCCGCACCCTCAGCGGCCCTGCGGAGTGCGTCAAGGTCGCGGACGTCCGCCTGCTCGAAGCGGAAACGCTCGTTCTTCAGCGCCTGCTCCAGGTTACGCAACTCACCGTGGAGCAGGTTGTCCACGCCGACTACTTCACAGCCCTTCGCCAGCAACAGATCCGTCACGTGCGATCCCAAAAACCCTGCTGCCCCGGTCACCAATACTCGCTTCATCATGCCCTCGCTCGCAATGCCACTACCTGCCCTGCCGTAAAGCGCACAATGGCGTGCGCACATGCTTCCCCCGCAACGCCCGCACCGAAACTGCCGAGATCGCGGGCGGCCCTGGGAACAGCGCCGTTGTCACTGACCAGGCTTGCGATCAGCGGCAGAATGCGTTCCGCACTTAGCCCCACTAACCGGTTCCAGCCGTCGTGCAGTGTCTCTCCCCATTCCGTCTCCTCGCGCATGGTGAGGCAGGGCACGCCCAGGAAATAGGCCTCCTTCTGCACGCCACCGGAATCCGTAAGGATGACCAGCGCATCGCGTTCCAGTGCAAGCATTTCGAGATAGCCCGCTGGCGGGAGCAGCTCGACGTGCGGCATGCGCTCCAGCGCGGCACATCCGCCCGGCCCCAGGCAGTGCTTCAGCCGCGGATGCATCGGAAGTACCACGCGGATGGGAAAGCGGCGCAAAAGTTCCACAAAGGCGTGCAAGCGCGCAGGGTCATCGGTATTGCCGGCCCGGTGCAACGTCACCAGCGCGAACGGCTTGCGCATTTGCGCGTGCGGCGAATATCGCGTCTGGGCCACACCGCTATAGAGCAGCACCGCATCCAGCATCACATCGCCCACCAGTTGGCCTCTGGCGCCCAGGCCCTCCGTCCGCAAATTCTCGATCGCCGTTGTTGTGGGACACAGGAGCAGGTCCGAGACATGGTCGCTGACCACGCGATTGACCTCCTCCGGCATGCTCCGGTCAAAGCTGCGTAGCCCGGCTTCCAGGTGAATCAGCGGAATCCGCATCTTCGCGCAGGCCAGCGCTCCGGCAAGGGTCGAATTGGTATCACCGTAGACGATCACAGCATCCGGCCGCTGCCGGTCAAATGCGGCCTCAATGCTGGCCAGCATCGCGGCTGTCTGCATGCCGTGCTTTCCCGATCCCAGCCCCAGCGAGGTCTGCGGTTTAGGCAGCCCAAGCTGCTCAAAGAAGATGTCGGACAGCCGGGCGTCATAGTGCTGTCCGGTGTGCAGCAGGCTGTGTTCCACCCGAACACGCTGCCGGGACGCGTACTCTTCGATCGCCTTGACGAGAACGGCTGCTTTGATGAACTGGGGGCGCGCACCCACAACCGAGACGATCTTCATTGGTTCTCCAGCAACTGGTCCGTTGGCACGCAGCGCAGGAAGCGGGCGGGTGAGCCAAGCACAATCGTGCGCGGCGCAACATCATGGGTTACCGTGGAGGCCGCGGCCACCAGCGCATCCTCGCCAATCGTCAGGCCCGGCAGCACGGTTGCGTTCGCGCCAATGCGTGCACCGCGCAGCATGGTCACGCCCTTATGGTGCAGGAAGCGCTCCTCGGTCCGGCCGAGGAACTGATCGTTGGTGAAGGTGACCTCCGGGGCGACAAAACAGTGATCGCCGATGGAAGAAAGCGCGGTGATATAGGCTCCGGTTTCTATCTTGCAGCGCCGGCCAATGGCTACCTTGTTTTCGACAGCCACTCCACGGCCAATAATGGTGAGCGCGCCGATTTCTGTCTCCTCCCGCACACTCGCCTGGTCCGCCACCATCACCTTGGCGCCAAGGTGGCAACCGCGATAAATGACCACCAGCGCGCCAATCAGGCAGCCCTCGGCAATGCGGCAGGGCTCGGGCTGGGCCCCGCCCGTCATCGCGCTGAGCGCGGCGCGCATGGGCAGTTTGCCGACAATGGTGTTGTCGCCGATGTGAACGTTCGCACCGATCTGCGTGTCCGCATGGATCACGACATTCGAGCCGATACTGCAGCCCGGACCGATGGTGACGTTCAGACCCAGACTGACATTGGCCCCGCAGCGGAGATCGCTGGCAATCGGTTCCGCGGCGAGGGTCTTCGTAGTGCGCTCTCCTAAAATCATCGTGTGCCTCCGGCACGGCTGGACATGCGTCCAGACATCTCACCCGCGGCCATCGGCAACGGCAACGGGGCGCCACGCATCGACAACACAGGCTTCACTAAAACACCGCTCACCGCTGTCGCCGGCACGGCGGCAGCAGCGGGCGCCTGCAGTAACGGATAGCGGCCCGCGAAACCCGGCACCAGGCATTGGCGCAGCAGCCGCACATGGGTGGTGATGGTGCGCACCAGGCGCATCTTGCTCACGCCCGTAACGCGGCGCCGCAGCACCATGGGCGCTTCCCTCACCCGGAAACCCTGCCGCCCTGCATCAAGCAGGATCTCGACCGTAGATACAAAGCCGTCGCTGGGAAACGACAACCCGCGCAGGATCGATCCGCGATAAGCGCGGAAAAGGCTGGTATAGGTGTGGAGCTTGAGAGGAGTGCAGGTGCGGTACAGCCACGAGCAGTTCATGCTCAGCAACAGACGCCACTGCCCCACGCCACGAACGCCGCCCTGCGGATGATAGGGCGACGCGACCACGATATCGGCTTCGTCGCGCAGGATCATATCAATCATGCCCTTCAGCTCCGCCGGCGAGTAGCTGCAGTCCGCATCGATCGTGCACACCACATCCGCATGGACGTGCGCAAACGCGGTGCGGACCGCCGCGCCGACCCCGCGATTTTTCGCATGGGACAGCACGACGTAGCGCGCTCCGGCAGGTACGGCCGAGCCGACAGCGGCAACCGTCCCATCGGTGCTGCCATCGTCAACAAAGCAGTAGTCCACCTGGTACTGGCGCTTCAGCGAGCAGTCGAGTTCGTACAGCTTGGCCGTAAGCTGGGCGATGCTCTCCTCCTCGTTGCACACGGGGATGACCACGGAGATGCGCGGCCGGCGAGATGTTTGATGGATCATGACGGTGCCTGTCCTCCGGTTGCGCCGAGAGAGCTCGTTGCGCGCACGGACCTTTGCTGACGCGAATGTGCAAGCGGCGTGCCGAAGTACGCCGGAGGCAGAATGGCCAGCATGGGCCTGATTCCCTGCGAATTTGTGCATGGGGCTGGACACGCCAGGGATGTCGGCCGCCGCAGGATTGCAACCAGGAGGGCTGCAATGAGCAGCAAATTGCACACTTTCCACGGCTTCGCGCCTCGCTACCCACAGCGGCGACACTCTCGCCCGGAGCCAATCGCGCCCGCACCACCCAGCGCCCCCGTTGTAAGCTGGTTCACGTTACATGGAGCACAAAGGCTGCGAGGGTACGCGTGAAGCTCATCCACGAAGACCGTCTTTTCCCCGTTGATCCGTCCGCGCGCGGACTCGCCCGCAAGCTTTATGCCTCCGTCGCCAACTTGCCGCTCATCTGTCCGCACGGCCACACGGATGCGCGCTGGTTTGCCGATAATCAGCCCTTCCCTGACCCTGCGCGGCTGCTGATCGTTCCGGACCACTACATCTATCGCATGCTCTATAGCCAGGGGCGTGCCGTTGGAAGATCTCGGCGTCGGGCAATCGGAGTTGGCGAACCCGCGCGCCGTCTGGCGGCTTTTTGCGCAGCACTACTATCTGTTCCGTGGCACACCCACACGCCTGTGGCTGGACTTCGTCTTCCAGGAACTGTTCGGGCTGTCGCAACGCCTGAGCGCCGATACTGCGGACCACTACTTCGACGTGATCAGCGAGAAGCTGGCTTCGCCGGAGTTCCGCCCGCGCGCGCTCTACGAACGCTTCCACATTGAGGTGCTGGCCACCACCGATTCACCGCTCGATCCGCTGCGCGCGCACCAGCAGATCCGAGACTCCGGCTGGCAGGGCAGAGTGCTGCCTACTTTCCGCCCCGACCCGGTCTTGGATCCGGATTTCGGCGGCTTTCTCGCCAACCTCGATACGCTCGGTGCCATGACCGGGGAAGACACGACAGCGTGGCCCGGGTACATCCGCGCACTTGAAAATTCGCGCCGCCGCTTCAAAGAACTCGGCTGCACCGCTACGGACCACGGCCACCCAACGGCGCGCACTTTGTCGCTCGATGCCGGCGCGGCCGCCCAACTGTTTGCGCGCGTGCGCAGCGGCCAGTCGACCCCCGCCGAGCGGGAGCAGTTCCGCGCCCTCATGCTGACGGAAATGGCCCGTATGAGCCTGGAGGATGGGCTGGTCATGCAGATCCACCCGGGGAGCTTTCGTAACCATAACCAGCACGTATACGAGAAGTTCGGCCGGGATACGGGCGCCGATATCCCGACACCGACCGATTACGTCACTGCGCTTAAGCCGCTGCTGGATCGGTTCGGGAATGAGCGCAACCTCACCATCATCCTGTTCACTCTCGACGAATCCACCTACAGCCGCGAACTGGCGCCGCTGGCCGGCCATTATCCCTGCCTGCGGCTGGGGCCGCCGTGGTGGTTTTACGACAGCCCGGATGGCATGCTGCGCTTTCGGAAGCGGACCACCGAAACCGCCGGCTTCTACAACACGGTCGGGTTCAACGACGACACCCGCGCTTTTCTCTCTATCCCCGCGCGGCACGACGTCGCGCGGCGCGTGGATTGCGCCTACCTGGCCACGCTTGTGGCCGAGCACCGTCTGGACGAGGACGAGGCCTTTGAAGTCGCGCACGATCTCGCCTATGGACTGGTGCGGCAGGCATATCACCTTTAGCCAGCGGCTTCGCACGCGGTTTACTCGCGGCGGATGATTGCTCTATAACGGGGCTCCTACCCATGGCCAGCGATCCGGAACTCGCGAGCAGCTCACCTGTAGAAACCACGGCGCCACCGCGCATGGGCAATGTGCGCTGGTACATCTGCTCCATGTTGTTCTTCGCCACCTCCATCAACTACATGGATCGGCAGGTGCTGGGCATTCTGGCCCCGGTTCTGCAGCACAGCATCGGCTGGACGGAGCAACAATACAGTTACGTCATTACGGCCTTCCAGGTGGCGTATGCCATTGGGCTGGCCTTTGCCGGACGCCTGATCGACCGCCTCGGCACCCGGGTCGGCTACGCGCTGATCATGGGCGTGTGGAGCCTGGCCGCCATGGCACACTCGCTCGTCACCTCGGTGCTGGGCTTCGGCATCGCGCGCTTCGTGCTCGGGCTGGGGGAGGCCGGCAACTTCCCTGCCGCGATCAAGACCACGGCGGAGTGGTTTCCCCAGCGCGAACGCTCGCTGGCCACGGGCATCTTCAACTCCGGCGCGAACCTTGGCGCCATTCTCGCGCCCGCCATCGTTCCCTTTGTTGCCTTACGCTATAGCTGGCGCGCGGCCTTCCTGGTCACGGGCTTTTTCAGCGCAAGCTGGATCGCGTGGTGGCTGCTACGCTATCGCCGCCCTGCAGACCACCGCACTGTGAGCGCGTCGGAGCTGGCCTACATCCGCAGCGGCGCCTCCACGCTGCCGCGCGCCATGGTTCCCTGGCAGCAACTGCTGCGCTACCGCGAAACCTGGGCCTTCTCTATCGCCAAATTCCTCACGGACCCGATCTGGTGGTTCTATCTCTACTGGCTGCCGAAGTTCTTCGACCGCCGTTTTCACCTGGGTCTCTCGCATCTGGGACTGCCGCTCATCATCGTCTATAACGTGTCGGCGATCGGCAGCATCAGCGGCGGGTGGCTTCCGGGCCTGCTCAATCGGCATGGGGTAGGCATGGCCAACGCCCGCTACATTGCCATGCTGGTGTGTGCCTGCTGCGTGGTTCCAATGGCATTCGCTGGCGGGCTGAACAGCGAGTGGGCCGCAGTGGCACTGCTCAGCCTGGCGGCGGGAGCGCACCAGGGCTGGTCGGCCAACCTCTACACCACCGCGTCAGACATGTTCCCGCGCGATGTGGTGGGCACCGTAGTGGGTTTTGGCAGCACCGCCGGTTCGGTCGGCGGCATCCTGTTTGCGCTTGGCGTGGGACGCGTTTTGCAACTAACGCACAACTACGCGCCGCTGTTTACCGTGTGCGCGGTGGTGTACCTGCTGGCGCTGCTGATCCTGCGCCTCATGGTGCCGCGCCTGGCAAAGGTTACGCTCGACCCGCTGCCCGGAGGCGCGGCCGAAAGCACCTAGTTGCCCGCCGGCAGCGCGAGGCAGGAGCACGGTTCGAGCCTGCGCGTTTCCGCTTTACGCGCGGCCCGCGCCCAGCCGCTTGCAGGCTTCGCGTGTCGCCTCGTAGATCTGATCGAACGATTCGACTGCGTACAGTACCGGTTGCATTTCCGAGATGCAGAAGTCGTGCTCCAGCACCGCATCGAGGTCGAAAGGACGGATCTCCGGCCCGCCATTGATAACGTAGCTCGACTCTCCGTGCGATGAGATCAGCCCGGAGCCGTAGAGCTTAACCTGGCCCTTCTGGCGAATGACGCCGAACTCCACCGTGAACCAGAAGAGCCGCCCCATGCGCTTCACGTCATCTTCATTGTTGAGGCTCGCGCACACCTGCCCATAGCTCTGCAGGAAATCGGCAAACACCGGGTGCGCGTGCATCGGCACGTGGCCGAAGACGTCATGGAAGATGTCAGGCTCCGGAATGTATTCGAGCGACTCCCGGCCGCGGAGCGAGACAGTGGTGGGGAATCTGCGCGCCGCAAGCATTTCGAAAAAAGCCGGCGCGGGCAGATAGCCGCTCACAGGAGTCGCATTCCAGCCGGTGCGGGGTGCGAGCAGCTTGTTCACCTCGGTCAAGTTTGGGATGGAGTCCTGCTTGAGCCCGATCTGCTCGAAGCCCGCCAGGTACTCCGCGCAGGCATGCTCGGTGAGCTGCGGCATGCGGCGCCCCACCAGCTCTGCCCACACGGCATGCTGCTCCGGGGTGTACGCCGGCCAATCCTGTTCCACGAGAAAGGGACTGGCCAGCGGGAGGGCGGCCGGGGCGGCGAGGGTTGTTGCCATCGGGAGAACTCCTTTCCAGCACTCTATATTGAGAACGCGGGAAAACCTATGAGGATGTCACCGCGCTGCAACCCCTGTCAATGGCACCTCTGGTCAAAGCTCATCCCGCCGGTATATCGTGGTCAGTTGCGTTTCTGCGGACGCGTCGATGAAACGCTTGGAGTGCAGGTAATTTCCACCCCTGGAGTGTGAAGCATGGCGACAGTTGCCCATCCGGAAGCAAAGGTACAGCGGGATTTTCTGCCCCTGAACGGCACAGATCACGTGGAGTTCTATGTGGGCAACGCGCGCCAGGCCGCGTACTACTACCGTCTGGCGTTTGGGCACAAGCTGGTGGCGTATGCCGGTCCGGAAACGGGCCAGCGGGACCGGGCTTCCTATGTGCTGGAGCAGGGTAAGATCCGCCTGGTCCTGACCACGCCACTCAAGCCCCAGGGCGAGATCGCCGATCACATTTTCCGTCACGGCGACGGGGTAAAAGACGTAGCCCTGTGGGTGGATGACGCGCGCCAGGCCTGGCGCGAGACCACCGCGCGCGGCGCGCACAGCATACGCGAGCCCTTCGAGCGCAGCGACGAAAACGGCACAGTAACCATGGCCACTATCGCCACCTATGGCGACACCGTGCACACCTTTGTGGATCGCTCACGCTATCACGGCCCGTTCCTGCCCGGTTTTCGCGCGACCCCGCCCGACACCATCGCACGGCCGGTGGGCCTGCTCCACGTGGACCATATGGTGGGTAACGTGGGCTGGAACGAGATGAATCGCTTTGTCGATTTCTATCGTGACGTGATGGGCTTCGGCCTTTATCAGCACTTTGACGACAACGACATCTCGACCGAGTATTCCGCGCTGATGTCGAAGGTGATGGCCAATGGAAATGGCAGGGTCAAGTTCCCCATCAACGAGCCGGCCGAGGGACGCAGGAAGTCGCAGATCGAGGAGTACCTGGAGTTCTACCAGGGTCCCGGCGTGCAACATCTGGCGCTGGCAACAGCGGACATCCTGCACACCGTGGAGACAATGCAGCAGCAGGGCGTCGAGTTCCTCAAGGTGCCGCACTCCTACTATTCGACCCTGCAGGAACGTGTCGGCAAGATCGACGAGCCGGTGGATGAGTTAGAGAAGCTCGGCATCCTGGTGGATCGCGACGACGAGGGCTACATGCTGCAGATCTTCACCCGTCCGGTGGAAGACCGCCCGACTCTCTTCTACGAAATCATCCAGCGCAAGGGCAGCCGCTCCTTTGGAAAGGGCAACTTCAAGGCGCTGTTTGAAGCCATCGAGCGCGAGCAGGCCGAACGGGGAAATCTGTAGGGTCGGAGAGGCGGGGCGTGGGGTGGTAAGCCGGTCGGCAACAAACTGTTCGCGTTACCCGGCCGCCGCCCTCTCAGCAACAGCAGTCGCCGTTGCCGCCGTTCGCTGACCGCTTTGCCGTTCGCTGACCGCTTTACCGTTCCACTGGCCGGCTTTTCGCTAGCTGCTTCACCGCTCTCTCCGCTTACGGCTCCATCGCGCTCTATCGCTGAAGGGAGTACCAGAAGTACCCGGAGATCCCAAGCAGGAATAGGATCACCACCACGAAAAAGCCGCCAAGGATGAGCGTGACCTGCCGGCGTTTTTCCTCGGACGGGCGGGTGATGCCAAATCCGGCGATAAAGGCTTCGACGAGAAAATTTAACAGGCGCACCGCGAACCCTCCGGTCATGGCAGAATTAGTTACCAGTTTACTTGCGGAACAGGCACGCTATTCCCCATTTGCGAGGCCGCTTTATGACTGACACTCCCAGAACAACCTTCTCCCGCCGCGGCTTCCTTAAGGGAGCGGGCGTGGCCGCTGCGGGCACGGTGCTTGAGTCTGCTCAGGCGCTTGCTCGGGAAGCCCACGATCCCACCGCCCCCGAGCGCGCGTTTAGGCCCGAATGCAGTGCCCATCGTGCTGCGCGTGAATGGGCAGGAGCGCGCCGTGAGCGTGGAGCCGCGTTACACGTTGGCTGAGACCCTGCGCGACCAGCTCGGTCTGACCGGAACCAAAATAGTCTGCGACCGGGGATCCTGCTCGGCCTGCACCATTTGGCTGGACAAGAAGCCTGCGTTGGCTTGCATGACGCTTGCGGTGGATGCGACCGGGCGCGAGATCACCACCATTGAAGGGCTTTCGCACGGCGAAACCATGCACCCAGTGCAGGCAGCTTTTGTGAAGCACGATGCGATGCAATGCGGCTTCTGCACGCCGGGCATGGTGATGAGCTGCGCTGCACTGCTGGAGCGCAACCCCAATCCGCAGCTCGCGGATGTGAAGCATGCCATCAGTGGCAACCTGTGCCGCTGCGGCGCTTACCCGAAGATCTTTGCCGCTACCCTGGACGCCGCGCAGCAACCGCGACAGGCGGCCGCGCTGGTATCCGTTTCCGCAAAGAAGGAGGCCTAAATGGAAACCGACCTGCTTCGCGAAGCCCAGCAGCAAGAAGGTGCGTCCCAGGAAAAGTCTCGGCAGAAGGGCGTTCAGGGCGAGGCCAAGCCGACCCGGGACGCGGAGAAGAAGGACGCCGCCACGCCAGCTACGGCAGCCCAGCCGCATGCCAACAAGCGCACGGACAACTTTGTCTTCGGCATCCCGGAGCTTGGGCTCGAGAAAGTGCAACGCGAGGTGCCGGCCAGCGAGCCACCGCCGCTGCCGCCCAATGCGGAGCTTGCTTATATCGGCAAACCCACGGTGCGCTATGACGGGCCGGCGAAGGCGATGGGCAAAGGTAAATACACCGCCGATGTTCAGCTTCCAGGCATGCTGTACGCGCGCATGGTGGATGCTTCCGTGCCGCATGGACGCGTGCTTTCCGTGGACACCAGCGCAGCGGAGAAGCTGCCGGGCGTGCGCGCCGTGTACGTGATCCAGCACGTATTCGGAAATGCCGAACTGCGCAACCCGGCAGACGAAACCCCTTCACGCTACCCCATCGTGCGCTACGCCGGGCAGCCGATAGCCGGGGTGGCCGCCGTCACGCAGGCCATCGCGAACGACGCGGCCAAGCTGGTGAAGGTCCAGTACGACACCATGCCATTCGTGGTGGATCGCACGGAGGCGCGGTCCGCGGATGCCCCCAAGGTCTTCCCCGGTCCGGCCGATGCTGCGGGAAGCGCGGGTGGCGGCGGCGGTCCCAAAGGCGTGCCGCAAGTGGGCAATGTGCACGGACCGGAGCGCAAGCTGGTAGGTGACCCGGCGCAGGGGTTTGCGCACGCCGACGTGGTCGTTGAAGCGGAATATTTCACGCAGGTGCAGACGCATTCGGCGCTGGAGACACATGGCTTCGTAGTGGACTGGAAGCCCGAAGAAGTGACGGTTTACGCATCCACGCAGGGCACGTCGAGCGTGCGCGACGAGTTTGCCGAAGTCTTCAAGCTGCCCAAGAGCAAGGTCCGCGTCATCACGGAATACATGGGCGGCGGCTTCGGGGCGAAGTTCGGTGCCGGCAACGAGGGCGTGGTGGCAGCGAACCTTTCGCGCAAGGCGGGCGCGCCGGTTCGCCTGATGCTCGACCGGCGGCAGGAACACCTCGTCTCCAACCGGCCGGACTCCCACCAGAAGCTAAAAGTCGGAGCGCGGCGCGATGGCACGCTCACGGCCATCCAGCTCACCAGCTATGGCACGGCGGGCGTCGGCACCGGGGCGGGAACAGCCGGACCGGCGACGAATCTCTACAAGTGCCCCAACCTGCTCACGGAAGAATATGACGTATTCACCAATGCCGGTCCGGGTGCGGCGTTCCGCGCGCCAGGCCACCCGCAGGGCTGTTTCGCTTTCGAACAGACGATCGACGAACTGGCGGTGAAGCTGAATATGGACCCGCTCGCGTTGCGCGAAAAGATCGATGAAAACCCCGCGCGCAAGGTGGAGCGGCAGATCATTCGCGAGCGGACGAACTGGAGCCAGCGCCGCCCGGCGGGAGCCGACAGCGGACCGATCAAGCGCGGCATGGGCGTGGCGCAGTCCGTCTGGTATCGCTTCGTCAACATGGATTCCTCTTGCGAAGTTCGCGTTTCGCGCGACGGCTCCGTGGAACTTCTCTCAGCAGTCCAGGATCTCGGCACCGGCACCAAGACGATCCTCGCGCAGGTCGTCGCGGAGGAGTTTGGCGTTCCTCCGCACGAAGTGGTGGTGCGCATTGGGGACACACGCTACCCCATCGGGCCGGATTCGGGCGGCAGCATCACCGCCGGCTCCATCACGCCCGCGACGCGCAACGCGGCGTACCAGGCGAAGCAGCAGTTGCTGGCGGCCATTGCGCCGCGACTGAATACCACGGCGGACCAGCTCACTCTCCAATCCGGGCGCGTCCACCGCAAGGATGATGCTTCGCAGTCCTGGGCGCTGAAGCGCGCCTGCTCCATGCTGCCTACCAGCGAGATCTCGGCGCGGGCTACGCGCGCTCCGGAATATGCGAAGCAGCGGATTACTTACGGCGGCGTGGACTATGTTGAGCTCGCGGTCGATACCGAGACCGGTCGCGTGCACATCGAGAAGGTCTTCGGCGCACACGACTGCGGACGCCCCATCAATCCCACAGGCGTGATCAGCCAGATCAACGGTGGCATGCTGCAGGGCATTTCGTATGCCCTGTTCGAGCAGCGCATCATGGACCGGCAGAACGGCTTCATGCTCAATGCCAACCTGGAAAACTACAAAATTCTGGGCGCGCGCGAAGTGCCGGAAATCGAGATTGCGCTGGTAGAAAACTACCTTGCGCAAAGCTCGACGGATGCGGCCGGCATCGGGGAGTCGGCGGGCATCATCACTCTCGCCGCAGCCATCGCCAACGCCTTCTACAACGCTACCGGAGTGCGCATGCGGCGCATTCCCATGACACCCGCAAATGTACTCACGGCACTGGGGCAGGTGCAGGAAGAAGCGCAGGCATGAACAAGTTTACTTTTGTGGACTGCACCACGGTAGACCAGGCTCTGGAGCAGCTCACTCCCGGCGCGACGGTCAAAGCGGGCGGGATCGATCTGCTCGATCTGATGAAGGAAGATATCGTTGCGCCTCCACGCCTGGTCAACATACGGAACATCGACGCGCTGCGCGGTATTTCGAGCACCAGCAGCGGACTGCGCCTGGGCTCGCTCACTACGCTGAGCGAGATCGCGGCACACCCGGAAATCCAGCGTTCCTATGCCGCATTGTCCGATGCGGCGGGCCACGCTGCGACTCCGCAGGTGCGCAACATGGCGACACTTGGTGGCAACCTGATGCAGCGGCCGCGGTGCTGGTACTTCCGCTCGAGTGACTTCGACTGCCGCAAGAAGGGCGGCACCAGCAACGACTGCCACGCGCACGCCGGCGAGAACCAGTACCACGCGATCGTCAACAACGGCACGTGTGCGATGGTGCATCCCTCTTCGACCGCCGTTCCGCTGCTGGCGATGAACGCGGAAGTCGAGCTCACATCGAAGCGCGGCAAACGCACTGTGGCGATGCGTGAGTTCTATCTGCCACCGGAAAAGGACCTGAACAAGGAAACAGCGGTCGAGCCGGGTGAGCTGATCACGGCAGTGCTGGTCCCCCTCCCCGAACCGGGCACGCGCTCCGCCTATCAGAAATACGGTGAGAAAGAGAGCTTCGACTGGCCGCTCGCGGATGCCGGTGTCGTGCTGGTGATGGATGGCGCACGCTGCCGCAAGGCGACCATTGTGATGGGCGTGGCCGCACCCACACCCATTCGCGCGACGGCTGCGGAAGCACTGCTGGCCGGCAAGCCGATTGACGAGGCGGGTGCGCGCGCGGCAGGCCGGGCCGCTATGCAGGTGGCCACGCCGCTCTCGCAAAACAGTTACAAGGTCCAGCTCTTCCAAACCGCCATCTACCGCACCATTCTTCTGGCTGCCGGTCTCATGCCGCGCGACCCCAGCGCAGCGGGATAGGAGAAATCATGACCACACCACTTACTCAAATCCGCTGTAGCGCGCTCCGTTGCAAGTCGTCCTACGGCGCGTTTGGCGACTTCCACGAAGAGCTCGAAGAGCTGCTGGGCTCGACCACCACCTACTGGTGTCTGAAGACGATGAGCAAGGCCGGCCCGGACGAGCACTATGTCCATCGCTCGCTGTGCCAGCAAGGACGGAGCTGCTTCCACAACGCTGTGGATGAAGCGGACTAGTGGAGTAGCAGACTGCACGGCTCCCAATGCGAGCCGCCGGAATTGGCGTGGCTCCCAAGCTCAGAAGGAGAGCCGCAGGCGGGCATCCCAACTGCGTGGCGGAGCGACTGCGTTACCGGAGAACAGACCGGCGAAGTCGATCAGGTTGAGGCGATCGGTCAGGTTGTTTCCGTCTATTTGTAACTGCATCGTGAGCTTGTCGGTGCGCAGCAAGTCGGCTGCGGCCGACGCGTTCAAACTCAGCGAGGGCTTGACCCGACCGTTGCTGAAGTTTACACGGTCCACCAATTGCTGACCGTACTGCGCGACGGCCTGATCGTAATCTCCGGTGAAGGCGACGGGCAGGCCACTTCCGTACTCGGCTCCTGCGGCAATCCAGGCGCGGGGAACCATTGCATAACGGAGTCGCGTCCGCACGGTGTTGCGCTGGTCCTGCGTCACCCAGAAGCGGCCTGAACGCTCCTGCAATGCCTCGGTCGCCTCGTCGCCCAGGAACAGCCCCCCGGTAACCGGGAGATAAGCGGACCCAACCAGGTATGAATAACTCGCAAAGCCGGAGAACTTATTCCAGTGCGGCAGTTCCAGCTTGCCTTCCGCGCCGTAGACACGGGCCTTGCGGAACGAGATAGGAAAGCTGATCGCCGTATCCAGCAATTGATCGTCATCTGCGAAGTTATCGAGATCGCGCAGAAACGTGTTTACGTCGAGTCGTAGTTGCCCGGCAAAGGCCTTGCTCAGCCCCGCTTCGTAGTAGGTGCCGTGCGAGGGCTCAACGGGCACGCGAAGGACCTCCGGATTCAGCGAGGCAACAGCGGGCGAACTGGAAAGCAGGATATTTTCAAACGCCGGTGTCTGGAACACGCGATCGAGCGAGATGTGGGCAATGAGATCATGGCCCGGGAAGTAGTGCGAAACGGAGAGGCGCGGACTGAAAGCACTTTGGTCCACAACCAGGCTGTAATGATCCCAGCGCAGGCCGGCTGCGACCACCCAGTGGCGCGGACGCCAGGTGTCCTCCACGAAAACGGCTTGTTCGCGGTCGTGTCCGCGCTGTGCAAACTGGAAGGTGAGCGGCGTGCTGGGGTCGAACTGCGATGGATCCGTGATGATGTACGCGAACTGCTCGTGCAGGTTGGTGAAATCACCTTCAGCGCCGGCTTTCCACTCCTGCGCGCCTCGGTCTGCGGTAAGCAGGCCCTTGATGTAGCTCTCGCGATAGCCGCGATCCTGGCCGGCAAGAATCGGCGTCGAGGATGCATTCGAGTTGAGGTGCGTCGTGTCATCGCGCACCATGGCATGCAGATCGCCGAGAAGATGCGGAGACCAGAGATGCTGGTAAGAGGCGATGCCGATCGTCTCCAGCGCATCGCGATCCTGGCGCTGCCCTGACTCCTGCTGCACAAACTCGTTCGGGATGAGGAAGCGTGCGAGTTCATGTCGCACTGATAGACTCAGGCGATCGCTGGATGATAGATCGCGCTCGAACGAGCCGGCGAAATCGCCCGTAGTGCCGCTGTTGGTGAAGTTCTGCAGCACCGGCGGGTTCTGGTACCAGTCAGTGCGGGCGCCGTCCGCGCTGAGGCTCGCGCTATTTTTGCCCCAGCCGTACTGCAGCATGGAATAGCCGCCCGCAGTGGAGAAACTGCCGCCGTTCAGTTCCAGAGTGCCGTGCAGTCCCTTGCGCGGATCTTGGACCGTGGACACCTCGATGACGCCACCCATCTTGCGTCCGTATTCGGCAGGAATGCCGGCAGTATAGACGCCCACGGAATCGACACCTTCGCCGCCTAACTGCACGTTTGCTCCGGGCGCGCGATTGTCCGTCAGCGGCACGCCATCCACCACATACTGCGTCTGGTACTCCGAACCGCGCGGATGAAGCACGGCGTTGCCTTCGAGCAGCCAGCCCGGCTGATCGTTCACGAGGTCAATGAGAGCGCGCCCCGGTAGTGAGCCCTGTCGGGTTTCGATGGTGCTCTTGCCGATGCGGTTTACGGAGCCTGCGCGCTCCGGGTCGAGCAGCGTCGCCCCATCGTGCACCTCCACCACGGTTCCGGGTGCGGCGATGTGCAACTGAATTTCTGTGGTGAGAGGAAGACCGCTCTGGATCGTGACCACCTGCACGGCTGCTTGGAAGCCGTCGTGCTGCACCGTGACGCGGTAGACACCAAACGGTAGTAGCTTCGCGTCCAGCAGGCCTTCACTGTCTGTGGTCAGGACCTTTCGCAGCTGATTCGCGTCACTTTCCAACACCACAGATCCGGGTAAGGCAAGGCCGCCCGGATCCACGACGCGCAGACGTAGCTCCCCTGTCTCGCTCTGGGCCGAGCACGGCAGAATCAGCAGAAACATAAGAAGAAATGCAGCAATCCGCAAAGGAAGCTCCGGGTCGGCCTGTCCGTTCCAGCATAGGGTTCTCCCGAGGTGAAAGGCAATCCTGACGAGCGAGGACGAGGTGACGAGTAGCGAGGACTCGATGACGAACGTGCCTGGTACCGCTCAGCAGGGCTGGCCATCTGTGCTTCATTCCGTACCGGTCAGTGATACATAGGCGGACCGGAGCAGGGTGGACAGCACTTTGGCTTCACGTACGGTGGCTTGAGGCGGACCGCGTAGAACGCTGAGCAGGCAAAGCGGCAGCAGACAAGGGGAATGCTAACAGTTCGGAGCCCACGGCGATGACTGCCTTCGCAGGCAACAGCCGCCGCGCGCCGAGTCAGATCTGGACCTCGTGATACAGCCGGTACTTCTCGTTTTGGATGGCCGGAAAGGCTTTCAACCTCATGGCTCCTCGGTCACTCGCTATCTTCCATTCACTCGATCCCGTCGCGGTCTGCTTCGCACTCAGGAGTTGCGCGCGCGTAACAGGAGACGCCTGGTCACCGATGGCGAACAGCGTGAGCGGACCCTGTAGTAGAGCGAGCGTGTTCGGATGCTGCGGGTCAACCGCCTCCAGCTGCATCGGCATATCCAGCGTGAACTCCACTCGGTCGCCCGTCTTCCAAGTGCGCCGTATCGGGACGAAGGTCCCGGGCTTGAGCTCGGCCGCAAACGGCTTCCCGTTCACCGCGACCGTGGACTTGCGTCCTGCCCACGCAGGCACGCGGAGATAGACTGCGAAGCTTTCCGGGCGGCTGGTCTCAAACTCCAGACTAGTCTCCGGCGTGTATGGGTATTGGGTGCGCTGTGTCAGCTTGCACGACGCCCCGTTCTGGCGCCAGCTTAGTACCGAGGGCACGTAAAGATTCACGTACACGCCCTCGGGACTGCGTAGATAAGAGCTGATCCCGTAGTCTGCGGCAACCTGCGGAAAGGTTCCTGAGCAACAGGGCCACTTGTCCTGGTGATAGAACTTCGAACCGGAATTGTTGTAATCCGAATAGTAGAAGGTGTGGCCGTCCTGCGTGGTGGGTTTGGCCCCGAGGATAGTGTTATAAAGCACCTTCTCCATGCTGTCTCCGTAACGGCTATCTCCGGAGATCGTCATCAGGTATCGCGTGATCTTGAAGTGCCCGTAGGAGCCGCAGGGCGTTTCAAAGCTGGAGTGCGTCTTTGTAAGGCTTGCGCCCATATCCCCGCTGCCCGGCTTGCGAAACGTCTCATCCGGGCCCCATCCGCCAGTGGCGAAGCTCTGGGTGGTTCTGACGAACTCGAAGCCATTCCGGGCAGCACGCAGGTGCTTCTCACTTCCCAACACAAGATATGCCTGCGACGCCGACGATAGCGCATTCACATGGCTGTAAGCGTGCAGACCCGGCAATACGTTCTCTCCAGCCGCCAACGGATTGAAGTAAGTATCATCCTGCAAATAGCGGGTCGCCAGGTCGCGAAAGCGCGGGCCCGCACCACGGCGATAGGCAAGATACAGATTTTCTGGAAGCGTGTAACTCTCGTCCCAGCAGAAGGAGATATTCGGGTGAGGCAGCGCACACATTTCTTCGCGTGTGAGCGCCTTCTTCGGCAGGAACGGCAGCACCGCATCGGTCGCATGGTTCAGCACAGCCAGTGCCGTCGGATCTCCTGCGAACTGGTGCGCATCAATCAACCCACAGTTGGTTTTATCGAAGGTATACGCCGGCAGCGGATAGCCTACGTAGAACTTCCCGCTCACGGTTGGTGCGAAGCCGCGCACCAGCCGCTGGACCTTTTCCTGCGTGGGCTTGGAGCCGGTGATGGCGTAGGCGCGCGCCAGCCCGGACAGGTATTGCCCGAAGCTGTGTCCGGCAATGTACCCGGTCATGTTCTTTGGCGGGTCATAGTCCGGACTATCGTTGTACCAGCCACCCATATCTTCCCCGGGAGCGGGCAGTCCTGCGCGCTTGCGAAACGGCTTGAGCAGCCGGTCGTCATCAAGCGACATAAACAACGCATGGTTCTGGTTGAACTGGTCGAGCATCGGCCCATCGAGCAGCTTCACATCCGCATACTCGAACTGCGAAAGCTTGGGAGTGATGGCGACCTGCGCTGCCGGGTCTGCCTTGCTGAGTCCAGCGCGCAACGCAAGCGTGGCCGCACTCGCCACCGCGCCGCTCTTGATAAAGGTCCTACGCGAAATCCTCGGCATCTTAGCACTCCTTCTTCCTGCGACTCTTCCGTCTCGTTAAGCGATGACCGTCGTTCCGATAACTCACACCTGCACGTACGGCACCCAGACCTGCATGGACGATTTTTCGCGGTTGGACCATGCATAGTATGGAATGAGCCGCAGGGACGTGGGCGTCTGCTTCGTCTCAACAGGCAATGCTGACTGATACAAATCGGCCTGATCCACGGATTCGGGGACCGACCCGGGATGCTCCAGCAGCACAATGCCGTCCAGCATCTCCGGCCGGGGCTGCGCCTTGGTATCGTTTGTCAGGCGTGCCGTGTACAGCGAGAACGTCTTGGGATCCGTCCCCTTCTCCTGGTCCAGTCCCTCCATGCAATACACCACCGGTCCGCGCTGGATCGCGATGCGGCCGGTATCTTCCGCCACCGCAGGATTCGCCCGAATGATCTGCGGCTCCATGTCAAAGGATACTTCCACCACTGTCGGGCCTGACCACTTGCGTGCGATGGCGAGATAGCGGCCGGGCACCACGCCCGATACCGGTACCCCGTTCACCTTTACGGCGGAGCGACGCGACCAGCCGGGTATGCGCACGTATACGGTGAAGAACTCCGGCTTTACGGGAGCTACAGTCAACGCAACCGCGCCGTCCCACGGATAGTTGGTTTGCTGCTTTATGTGCAGCTCATTCCCGCTTTCAAGCGGCCACTTCATCTCTGAGTTGTCATAGAGATGCACATAGACGCCGTCCTTTGCCGTGCTATAGAAATAACCCGGCAGTGAGGCCAGCGTACGTTCGAGGTTCGGCGGACAGCAGGTCGTGTCATACCACGGGTTGCGGATCGTGTCCCCGGTAGTTGGGTCAAAGGCAAGCGGATTGCGGTAGCAATACATCCTGCCATCGAGCGACATACCCGAGTTAATGCCGTTGTAGAGCGCGCGCTCAATCACATCTGCATGGCGCGCGTCGCCGGTGGCGGCAAGCATGCGCCAGTTCCACATCATGTTGCCGATAGCGGCGCAACTTTCTCCGTACGCGCGCTCGTTCGGCAGCTCATAAGCATCCCCAAAGGCCTCGCCCTGGCTCCGCGCACCTACCCCACCGGTGATATACATCTGGTGCTCGTACAGATCGTGCCAGAGTTTCTGCAGAGTGTTTAGATAGGCAGGATCGCCCGTCTCCAGGTAGTAGTCGGTGGCCCCGCAGCATGCGTACATGGCGCGGACCGCATGTCCTTCCAGCTTTGTACGGGAGGTAAACGGGATGCCGCAGAACATGTAAACGATCTGCTGTTCCTTTAACGGAATCCGGTCGTCACCGTGCAGAATGTAACCCGCTAGATCGAGGTATTTGCGATTTCCGGTCGTGCGATAGAGTTCGATCAGCGACATTTCTATCTCGGGATGACCCGCGACGATGGGCTTCTGATTGGGAGCCGGACCGTAGTTCGGCAAGAGGAAATTATCGACAAAGCGCATACCGGCTTCGAGCAGGGTGGGGTCTCCGGTCGCCCGGTAGTACGCGATGGCTCCCTGCAGCAGGTGCCCGATGTTGTAGAGCTCGTGGCCGGTCGTCTGGATTTTCGGCTGCATGCGCTCGGAGGCGCGGTCGCCAACAAAATACGTATTCAGATACCCGCTGGGTTCCTGTACCGCCACCACGTCACGGATCATCGCCTCGGTGGTCTGGCGCAGTGCCGGCTGATCTCCGGACTGCAGCACGAAGCCAACAGCCTCGGTCCACTTATAAATGTCCGAATCCGAATACACCGGCCCCTTTTGCGGCTCACTGGACTTCCCTTCCAGCCGGCGGAAGTTATCCATGCGTCCGTGTGCCACCAACTCGTCATGCATGCTGGGGATACTGGATTGCACGTTGGTGGTGCGCCTCTTGGACCAGAAGCCCTGCTGAATCACAACCGCGCGCACGGGAATATTCTTGAGCTTCGCGTGAGGAGACTTGGATAGATTCAGCACCCCCTGCTCCTTCCAGTCCGAGGAGAGGTGCGAGTCCTCGCCCGCTGCAGCTGTCCCGGTCTGTGTCTGGGCAGCCTGCGACGACTCCAGTCCCAGTGTGCTCAGGCCGTATGCAGAACGAGCTGCAAGCGAACCCGCAGTGATGGTAGCGGTGGTGGTGAGGAACTTCCGGCGCGTGATCGCAGACTCTTGACTCATTGCATTCCCTTCCTGTTTCGGCCCGGATGTGTGGTCTGGGCTATTCCTGTCTTGCTGCCGAGTTATCGGCTTCCTGCAGCAGATACTTCGTCTTCTGTTCCTGGCTATGTTTCTTCAGCTCATTCAGCCGGTCTACCAGAGTATGCACGGCTGCGTTATCGCCCAGCCGCCGCTGCGCCTGCATCTGCTGGTAAACAGCGACTTCATCGTCCGGATTTTGCTGCAGCGCCCTTTGCGACACCTGCACCACCCCATGCAGATCGTTCGTTCGCAGCAGCAGAACACATAGCAGATCATTCGCCGGCTGGTAGTCCGGCTCCAGCGCAACGGCTTTCCGTGCCGCCGCCAGTGCTTTTTGTTGCGCGCCGTTGTCGCCTTGCTTCTCTGAAAGTGCCTCGGCATAGAGATACTGAAGCAGCGCATCGTCCGGATGACGCTGGATCTGTTGTTCAAATACGGCAAGCGATGCGGCGGGATCATGCTGCTGGCTGTGCAGCATCCCGATCGCATCTTCGGCGAAGGACAGATGCGGATCGAGTCTGTGGGCCTGCTCGAAGTCCTGCAGTGCCGCATCGAACCGGCTCATCTGCACATAAAGCACGCCCCTCGCGAGATAAAGCTGGGCAGACTGCGGCATCCGCTTCAACCCTGCGTTCACGATATCCACGCCGACGGGGAACGACGCGTGATTGAAGGAAAGGGTGGCGAACAGAAGGTAATTCTGCAGGTTGTCCGGACTCGCCAGAATCGCCCGCCGCAGCCAGTCCACCGCCTGTGGCGTGTTTCCTTTATCTTCCGCCACCTGGGCTCCAAGTGCCAGCACCTTCGCATCTGCCGATGCCGGCGTAAGCAGCGGAGTGAGCGTGGCCAGCGCACCGTTATCGTCCTTCGCCTTCCACTGCGCATACGCCAGGCGCAACCGCGCATCCACGCTGTTGTCGCGCTCGAGCGTCGACCGGAGGAACTCGACCGCTTCCCTGTGTGCATCCGTAGCCAGCAGGCAGGCGGCGTATTCGCGCCCCGCTGCCGCGTTCTTCTCTACCAGTGGCAGGCTCTTGCGGAAATACGGCAGAGCCGATGGGCAATCCCCTTCTCGCGCGTCAATGGCCGCCATCATCGCATTGCTCGTCACGTCATCCGGCCGCTGGACGAGTATGCGCTCAAGCAGCGGCTTCGCCTCAGGAGACTGGCGGACATAGTACACCTGCGCGGCCCCTTCCAGAGCCGGGATGAATTGCGGGCAGGCACGCAGAGCCTGCTGATACGACAGAAGCCCGTCGCCGGTGCGCCCCTGGTTTTCGAGTGCCAGGCCGCGCATGGTCAGCACGCGGCAATCTCCGGGCCTCGTCCGCAGTGCAGCGTCCGCTTCTGCTATAGCGCGCGCGTAGTCTCTCTGTTGCAGAGCGGACAGGATCGCCCCGGCGCTATCGCCCGGAGCCTGCGCGAACACAGCCGTACCCAGAAGCATTGCCGCTGCACTTACGCACCCTGCGACCTTCACCATCTGGAACATCCGTACCCGCGCTGGCCCACGAACTTTTTACCGCCGGCCCCTGATTGCACCCCTGCTGCTGAGAAAGGGACGAAGAGACGAGCTTCGCCCTGAAGACAATTTTCGCTCAAAAGATAATGTTAGCGCCAAGCTGGAGGAACCGGGGCGACAACTGCTGCGTTGCCTTGCCAAAGTTTCCGTCCGGCAGGTTGGTAACCACATTCGTCAGGTTGGGATGGTTGAACAGGTTGAAGAACTCGAACCGAAGCTGGAGCGATACGCTCTCCGCAATGGCCGTGTTCTTTAGCAGCGACGCGTCCCACTCCTGGTACCCCGGAGCACGGAAGCTGTTATAGCGCTCATTGCCTTCGAGCCCGAATCCCGGAGCAGCGAAGTTGTTTTGTGTGAATACACCGGTAAGGAAGCCCTTCCGGATGTTGTTGTGCTGATAGGTATTCACGTTCGGGAAGTCGAAATTATCGCCGTCGGCGTTGTAGTCACCGCTGCCGGGCGCATAGCCGATGAAGGTTCCGTTCGCGTCCTTCAGCGGCGCAAAGGGTGCGTTCGTATACACGTTGAACGGGTTCCCGCTCTGCAGGATGGTGGTGCCGCTCAACTGCCATCCGCTGCCGGTACGGCCCAGGAATCCCGACGCATGGTTTACGTCCGGAAACTGATAGTTCCACGCCAGGGAAAAGCGGTTGGGCGCATCCCAGTTCGATGGCCCATAGAACTGGTGCGGGTTGATGTAAGTGGGGTATACCTGCGTGTCGTCTTTCGAAGAGGAGCGGGTGTAGGAAGCATTAAAGAAGGCGCGCTGAAAGCGCCCACGCAGACCGACGATGAACGCGTTGTAGTCGGAAACGCGATCGTTCCGGGTGTAGTTCACCGATCCGAAGCTGGTGTTCAGGCGCGTGGGCACGGTGCTGTTGTGAATGATCAGGTCACCTTGCTGCACGTTGATGTCCTGTCCATAACTCACGTTGTAGACCTGGCCGCCGCCGGAAAGCAGGCTTCTGCCATTCGCGCCCGAGTAGGCCACGCTCGCCACTAGCTTGCTCGTGAGCTCGTGATCAAGCGAAGCCGAATAGGTGTAGGTCACCGGCGAGATCAGGTTCGGGTCGATGCCGCCGATAGTGAACTGCAGTCCCGTAATGCCGCCCTTCGCGTTGAGAGATCGCGCCGGCAGCGTGGGATAGGGGAAGTTGAACGGCTTGCTGTTCGAGGTGCCGAAGCCGAAGATAGGCGCCGGAGTCTGGCCCCCGTAGAAGGTCGGGAAAATGTTTCCCGGCGGGTTGCCGCGGAACTCTTCCTGCAGGTTGGCGAGCGTGGGCCAGTTGTGGAAGAAGCCCGCGCCGCCCCTCAGCAGCCACTTTCCATCACCGTTGATGTCCCAGGCGACGCCACCACGCGGGCTGAACACATCTGTGATCGAGCGGTTCAGGGCATGCTTGTGACGCACCACGATGCCGTTTGCAATCTGTTCCTGCTCATTCAGGCCGGGGCCGAAGAAGAAGTTTCCGAAGGCCGTGTTCGCGCTGCGCGAATACGGGTTGCCATAGTCGTCCCAGCGCAAGCCGTAGTTCACGGTCAGCCGCTGATTCACCTTCCAGGTGTCCTCCGCGAAGAGGCCGTTGGTGGTGCCCGCCGCGTTCCAGTCGTACTGCGACTTCTGGCCCGACAACGGATCATAGGCCAGCCCGGTTTCCTGATATACGTTATCGCGCGCCAGGTCCAGCAGGCTGTTGAACTGGAATGTCGGCTGATCGTATGGCCCGTTGAAGACCTCGACGTCATCCGCGAAGAGCCCCTCGTAGCCCACGCGCACGTCATGGGACTTGAAAGTGTGAGTCAGCACGTCACGCCAGTGGTAGTTGTGCTGGATGAAATCGCCGGTGGCAAATCCCGCGCCAAAGCCCTGGCCCAGGCCGGTCACGTTCACCACCGGGACGGTGAAGAGTCCGGTGGCCGGCTGCACGCCCTCGACCCGCATCACCGCGAAGGCCGCCTCGTTGAGCGTGTTCGCGCTGAAAGTGTGCGTTTCATTCACCTGGATCGCATACTGGCTGAACGTGTTGGTGGTCGCAAACGCTGCGCGCGGGTTGGGCGTGTTGGTGTTGAGGGTGGTGCGATAAAAGGTGCCGTACAGGCGATCGCCGCCCAGGCTCTTGTCCAGACGAATGCTGTACTGGTTGCCGTTGCGGTACGCGGTATCGGTGTAGTTGCCGGAATCCAGAACGGCCGTGCTGCACGGCAGGTTAAAGGTGGAGGGGGTGCCGCACACCGGGTTGCCGGTGGTGTTCGCCGGATAGATGCTGGCCGCGGTCGAATTTACGACGACGTTTGAGACCTTCGAAACCGGGTACGTAGTCAGAATCTTCGTTCCCACCGTGCCGGGGAAGGTTGCCGCGGCAAACTGTGTGAACGCAGGATCCTCAAAGGTGATGTTGCTCGTCACGGCCGTCGAGGCACGGAGCGGCTCGATCGAGAAGAAAAAGAAGCCGTTGCGGTGTGGAATGATCGGACCGCCCAGCGTGGCCGAAATGTTGTTGCTGTGGAATGGAGCGTATTTGTGCGTGAACTCGGTCCCGGCAAACAGGCCCTGGTACGTGAAGTAGTCGCTCACGTTTCCGTGGTAGGAGCTGGTTCCCGACTTGGTGGTCATCGTCATCTGAATCGAACTGGCGCGCCCATAATCCACGTTGTATGTGTTGGTCTGTATGCTCGCTTCCTGGATGGAGTCGGGATTCGGCGTCATGTTCAGCACGCCTGGGCGGATGGAGCTGCTCACATCGAGGCCATCCACGATGTACATGTTGCCCACCGCACCCTGCCCGTTGGCGCTGGCATCCACCTGCGTCTCGGTCGAGAAGTTATCGCGGCCCGATCCGGGGCTGCCGTTCCCTGTCACGCCCGTGCCTGTCACGCCCGGCGCCAGCGTTACTCGCGAAATCATGTTCCGGCCTGCCAGGGGCAGCACGGAAAGCGTTTTCGTGGGAAGCGTCTCCTGCAGCCGCGTGTCCGCCGTGTCCAGCACCGGCGACTGGGTCGTCACCTCCACCACCTGCGCCGCGGTTCCCACCACCATGGTCACGGGCAGGTTGAGCGTCTGGTTGGTCTGGAGCACGACGGTGTTCTGCGATTCAGCAAACCCTTGCATCGTCGTGGTCACCTGGTACGTTCCCGGCGCCAGGCTCACAAACTGATACACGCCCGAGGAGCTGGACTTGACCGTCTTCTGCTCGCCGGTAGCGGTGTTTTTCAGGACCACGTTGGCGCCGCCGACCACGGCCCCGCTCGGGTCCTGCACTGTCCCCGTAATGGTTCCACTGAACTGTGCGAATGCGCTCGGCGCCCCAATGGCGAAGAGAGCAACGAAGAAGCTTAGAACTGCCGCAAATCGACGGATACCGGTCACTTCGATCCTCCCAAAATCCCCTGCCCCACAACTGCTGGCAGAGGAAGCAGCAATCAGCAAACGTTTTCTATAGCGCCGATCAATTTACATTCGCGTTCTCTACGCAGTCAATAGGCCGGCTCATGACTTTTTGCGTCGCGGAGATCGCACTGTTCGGAGAGCATCCCCGAACGCTGGAGCCTTCGAAGATCCACGAGAGACGCCCCATACCGGCAGGGTCGGATCCAGGGCTATACTCGCCGCACGAGGACAAAGCGCAATCGTATGTGTTTTCCCCGTTTCCCTTTCGCCGCCGTTCTGCTTGTCGCGTTTTCTCTGGCACACTCACAGAAGCCCGCGGCGCCCCCTGCGAACCCCAGCAGCCCCGTGCCACCCACCCGTGCCCCCGACACGCCCGGCTACGTCGCTGCCAGGCAGCTACCCGATGGCGCCCTGCCCCCAGCCGACGAGGATGGCAATTTCGTCCTTGGCCCTACCCATACACCTGCTCCCGAGACGCTGGCTCAGCCTGACGTGCCCCACGGAACCGTTTCCGAATTTGTTCTGAACTCAGCGGACAGCAAGTTCTACCCCGGCATCGCGCGGGAGCCCGGGACCTTCGGCAAGCCCGACCCGACCGATCCTGCAAAGCTGATCGTTACGACCAGCCACCCCGCGCACTACACTCGGCGGGTGACGGTATACGTTCCGAAGCAGTATCTCGCCGGCACGGCCGCGCCGTTCATTGTGGGAGCAGACGGCCCAGACCCGCTGCTTTTCACCACCCTCGACAACCTGATCGCACACCACCGGGTGCCGGCGATGATCGCCATCTCCATCTCCAACGGCGGAGGCGATGCTCAAGGAAGCGAGCGCGGGCTGGAATACGACACCATGTCTGGCCGCTATGCGGAGTTCGTAGAGCAGGAAATTCTTCCGGCGGTGGAGTCGCGGTTCCACATCAAGCTGACCCATGACCCCGAGGGCCGTGCGACCATGGGCGGAAGCTCAGGCGGCTCCTGCGCGCTCATCATGGCCTGGTACCACCCGGAACTCTACCACCGCGTGCTTACCTATTCCGGCACCTACGTGAATCAGCAGTGGCCTCCTGACCCGCGGACTCCTCATGGCGCCTGGGAGTTCCACGAGCACCTCATCCCAGCTTCACCCCGAAAGCCACTGCGGCTGTGGCTCGAGGTCGGCGACCGCGACCTTCTTAACCCCAACGTCATGCGCGATAACTTCCACGACTGGGTTCTCGCAAACGAAAACATGGCGCGCGTGCTCGCGGCCAAGGGGTACCACTACCAATTTCTGTTTGCCCGCAACGCGGGTCACACCGACCGCGCCGTGAAACAGCAAACGCTGCCCGAAGCCCTCGAATACCTGTGGCAGGGATACCCCACATCGCTGGAAAAGAAACCATGAATTGACGCAATCGGGAGAGCGATCCGGGGGAACAACAACACAACTCAACGCCTAAGCGCGACCGGCCATCCGCTTCAGAACTGACCGTAGCTTGTTATCAAGGATGATTTGCTGCAGGCTGGTTGCCCCCCAGGGATTCGAACCCCGATATGCTGATCCAGAGTCACAAGGCAAACCGGGCTATAAATAGCTGTAAGTCGCAGATTCTACAGACGTTATTAGACAAGTCAGCCCGCATCGAGCCTCGGAACATTTGTAATGCGATGTCATTTAGAATCAACGGCTTCAACGGAGTGCTCAGAAATCGCATGCCATACTTTTGCCATACTCCGGGCTCCGGAGGGGTCCTGCACTGTTACGAAATGCTGCGGACCATATTCTCCTCTTGTTCTTCCTATAATGATCGGCATGTCGCCCGTCCTTCGTCCCAAGACATCCGTCGTCTCCTGCAAGGGTCGCCGGGAGAACATCCCCAGCGGTACCCGAAGGGGCACCCTCGCAGTACATCGTCGTCCTGAAGACATCGCGCAACAACCGCCTCGAAGCTGGTTGGCGCTGTCCTCATTGCAAGGCGGAGATCAGAGCCAGCGAGTTCCGGCTCAACCCCGGAGACCCCTCACAGCTGCTCTGCCCTCCCGTACACTGTGGCGGATCATTTCCATGGCGGCGGCAGAACCGGGGCCGGCTGTGGCCGGATCAGCGTGCCTACAGTGTGCTCCGATAATGACGAGAGGGGAACTTGTCGAGGATGTGCGGACGATACGCAAGACGATCTGATAAGCAGCGCATCGCGGAACACTTCCGAGTTCATGGCCCTTCGGTCCCTGACTTCGGCCCTTCCTACAACATCGCTCCTCAGACCTTTCAGCCTGTCGTTCGGCTCAACCGTGATACTGGCGAGCGCGAGATCGTGCTCATGCGCTGGGGCTTAGTGCCATTCTGGGCGAAGGACGCGAAGATGGGCCTGAGCACAATCAACGCCAAGGCCGAGACTGTCGAAACCGCACCTGCGTTCCGTGAGGCGCTCAAGCACCGCCGCTGCCTAGTGCCTGCCGACGCCTTCTATGAATGGCAGAAGCTGGACGCGAAGAACAAGCAGCCGTTCGCGATTGCTCTTCAGAGCGGGAAGCCTTACGCCTTCGCTGGCCTTTGGGAACGCTGGCGTGATCCGGTCACCGGAGAACCGCTGCTCACTTTTACCGTGATTACGACAGACCCCAATGAACTGATTGAATCCATGCATGACCGCATGCCCGTCATCATCGAAGAAAGGAACTATGAGCGCTGGCTCGACACCAGCGACAAAGAGAGATTGCCGCTCGATCTGCTGCGACCATATCCGGCTGAGCAGATGACGGCCTGGAAAGTGGACCGCAAAGTCGGCAATGTCCGCAACGACAGCGACGATTGCGTCGCGCCCATGAGCTGATTCCTTTCATTGATGACGAAGAGCCTGGGCGTACATCACCAGGAGGTACTTCTGGTGCATTCCACCGGAACAGAATACTGTTGCGAGTCTCCTAATGTTCCAGCCGCCGCATGATAGTGTTCCGGACAGACCACCATGCGCTTCCCTGGCACCCTGCTCCTGATCGCCCTGCTCTGCCCCTCGCCAGGCTTTGCTACGTCTCACTGGTACGCCACCCACCACAGCACATCCCGGAGCCATGGGCGCTATCGCCGGAGCACAGCGGCGAAGAACGCCTTCAAGCACGAGTACCCGTGTCCCTCGACCGGATTGCCATATGGCAGTTGTCCCGGGTACGTGATCGATCATGTGCGCCCGCTGGAATGTGGGGGCGCTGATGCGCCCTTCAACATGCAATGGCAAACGATCGCTGACGGTAAGACGAAGGACCGCATCGAGGGACAGTGCCGATAGATCAGCAGCAGTTGAACGGACGAGGAAATACGGTGATCTACACCGTGGCGGATGCACTTGGGCGTGGTATCTGTAATGGGCCGGTCCCCGAGCGACAAGCTCGACCTCGCGAATCTGCTCCCGAGTAAGCTTCTCCACTCTCTGAAGGTCTTCGCGCCAGAAGAGCGCCCAGCTGCCATCTCCGACCATTGTGGATCGCCGCCAGCAGCGGGATGCGCTGCTGCTGCGGGTTCTGGATAATGCCCCGCTTACGCGGTAAGGGCTGGAACATCCTTTCTCCGTGACTAAGGAACCGAGTGCGAGCGTTAGCGCGTAAGCGCTGGCGTCTCGGCCGAGCCTCGACCGGCTACTCTTCTGGTTACGCTTCTATGCTAAAACCCCCATGGACAAATCTAGCTTGGGAGAAGCTGCTGTGCGCTCGATCGGCCTTTCCTGTGGTGGGTTTGTGGGAAGTCGAAGCTGGAAAACGGTGCATCGCCCAGCTGGGTCAGCACCTCGCTGAACATGGTTATCTGAAATCTTCACGATGATGGTGCATGTGCTCTTTTCCGGTGCCGGGGGCACTGCCGTCTCTGGTGCCCGCGATCGCGAAGAGTCTTGCGCAATCATTATTGGCGGATAACGGTGAGAGTCCACCGAAGGATTGGGTAAACTCCCCATCGACCGGTGCAGGACATCGCATCGACTTAGCTAGTACTGTTGATCCGTGCCGCCCACTGAGCGATCTCTTCCCCGAACGCGGGCGACCCTGCTGCTGGTATTCCCCGGCCAGAATTCTCTAATTTCACGGAGCCTTTGACGATGCGGCACGTTCTCTGGCGCACAAGTTACAGCGACCCACGTCAGCGGAGTGTCACTCGGACCATCGGTTCCTAGTGCAAGCCCTTTGGGAGACTCGAAAGCAATATGAACCTCGTTCGCAATGTGCTGGTATTTGCAATGCTTGCTTGCCTCAGTTTGTCTGCTCAGCAGATCACGGGAAACATTCGCGGTACAGTTACAGACCCGACCGGCGCTGTGATTCTGGGCGCCGTGGTTACGGCACGGCAGGCGGAAACGGGTTTGTCGCGAAAGGGGACCACCGATCGCAACGGTAACTACGTTCTTCTCGAACTCCCGGTCGGACACTACCGCCTGCAGGTCGCAGCGAGCGGTTTCCTGGAATACGTTCAGGATGGGATCACCCTGAACGTGAACGAGACAGCTTCGGTCTCGCCACATCTCGCGGTCGGATCGGAAAAGCAGCAGGTGCTGGTACGCGCCGATGCCGAACTGATTGAGCCAACCGTCACCAGCATGGGCAAGGTAGTCCAACAGCGCGAGTTGGAGGATCTTCCACTGAACGGCCGCAACTTCTCGCAACTTGGCCTATTGCAGCCTGGCGTCGTTCCCCTGACGCCCGGGATCGCAGAAGCTGGCGGGGCGCTGCGCAATGGACAGGCATATGCGGTCAATGGTCAGCGACCTGAATCAAATAACTTTCTCATCGACGGCTCGAACAACTTCAACGGCGTCGACGGTGGATTCGTCCTCAAGCCGCCGGTGGACGCAATCAGCGAGTTCCGCATCATCACGCATAGCGCGAATGCCGAGTTCGGAAGCGCGCTAGGATCGACGACGAACATCATCACGCGCTCGGGCACGAACCAAGTCCACGGAACATTGTGGGAGTTCCTGCGCAACGACGCACTCGATGCCAATAATTATTTTGCGCAGACGAAGGAGCCGCTCAAGCAAAACCAGTTTGGCGCTACCATCGGTGGGCCGATCAAAAAGGATAAGACCTTCATTTTTGGCTTCTATGAAGGCTTCCGAAATCGCCAGGGTGAGACAGCGCTGACTACAGTGCCGTCGCTCAAGCAGCGTACCGGCGACTTCTCCGAACTCTGCCCGGAAGGCTTCACGGCCGGCTTCTGCAACAATCCGGCCCACCAGCTTTTCAACGTCTTCGCCAATGCACCGTACCCTAATAACGAGGTGCCGCAGGACCAGATCAACTCGGTTTCAAAAGACCTGCTGACCTTCTTCCCACTTCCGAACGTCGGCACGAATCTGTTCTCCACAACACAAACCTTAAGCAATAACACCGATCAGTTCGGCATCAAGATCGACCATTACCTAAGTCCTCGTGACACGCTGAACTTCAACTACATGTTCAACCAGCTCTCCCAGGTCGATCCCCTATCACCAGGCGGAGCTAGCGTCCCGGGTTTTCCAGTGGGCGAAGACCAGCGCGCCCAGAATTTTGTCGCGCAAGAGACGCACACCTTTTCGCCGAACCTCATCGGTGTGGCGCGATTCTCGTTTCTGCGCAACAAGTTGCTCTTCGGCGAGCGCGAAAACCATCAGTCGCCCGCAAGCCTTGGCTTCCAATACGAGCCGAGTCTCGATATCGCTACTGGACCGCCGTTCATTCAAGTGAATGGCTATGCCACGGTTGGTGATCCCATCACCGGCCCGCGCAACAGCTACGAAGATGTCTTCGACTACTCCGGATCGCTAAGCTGGGTGCGCGGCAAGCACACGCTGAAATTCGGCGGTGGATATCAGCGTCAGCAAATTAACGTGCTGCAAGGAATCGCGACCAACGGCTTCTTCGTATTCGCGCCATTTCCAGTAACGGACGCATTCGCCAGCTTCCTCACCGGGTCGCCGGTCGTCTTCCTGCAAGGTATCGGCGATTTCTCGCGTGGCATTCGCGGCAACAATGCGAACTTGTACGTGCAGGATACGTATAAGGTCACCTCGCGACTCACGATCAACGCCGGACTGCGTTACGACTTGCCCGAACCGTACACCGAAATTCATAACCGGATGTCGTTGTTTGAGCCGGGGAAGAAGTCCCAGGTCCTGCCGAATGCGCCGGCGGGACTGGTGTATCCAGGCGATCACAGTGTGCCCGCCGGCCTCATCCCCACCGATATGAAGGCATTTGCGCCGCGCCTTGGCATCGCGTGGGACCCGAAGGGTGATAGCAAGTCGCTGGTAACTGCGGCATACGGTATCTTCTATGAGCCTTATTACACCGGACAGGGTGGCCCTTTGCAGTCACCGATCAGTGCACCTCCCTATCTGGGAACCCCGCAGGTGAGCCTGCCGGACTTCGCGAATCCGTTCAACGGCAACCCACCGGCTCCGGGGACATTCTCCAAGCCGCTCACGAACCTGACGCTGTCGCCGACGTTGACGCTCCCTTACACGCAGGATTGGGACTTGAACCTGCAGCATTCGTTCGGGTCCGATTGGCTGCTCGAGATCGGATACGTGGGCACCAAGGGCACACGCCTGCCACGCTTTATCGAAGCGAACCCGGCGGTATTCGTTCCCGGAACCGTGGACGGTCAGCCGATTTCGAATTCCGGCAACGCCGACCAACGGCGACTCTATTCCGGATGCACGCTCGCCGATTCGCCGAGCAGTTGCCAGTTCTCATCGACTGGCGAGATCGCGGGCATCGCCAACTCGTCCTATAACGCGTTGGAAGCATCGATGCGCAAGCGATTCAGCCACGGGCTGTCATTCCTCGCTTCGTACACGTGGTCGAAGGCCATCGACGATGTGTCGTCGTTCAACATAACCGGATCGGCGGCCAAACCGGTCGCGGGCGAAAACGATCTCGCGCAGGATCCGTTCAATTTAGCCGCAGAGCGTGGGCTCTCGCTGTTCGACGCACGCAACCGATTCGTGGGAAGCTATGAATGGGCGCTTCCGTTCTGGAACAATGCGCAGAACTGGTACCAGTGGGGGCTCGGCGGATGGCGCTTGAATGGCATTGCCACGCTGATGAGCGGCACGCCATTCACCGTGTTCGATTCCAACGACGTTGCGACGCAAGGCACTGCGCCCGAGATCACTGGGTTCTCCGCGCAGCGACCCGATCTCGTCGGCAACCCCAATAGCGGACCGCGCGCGGTCAACGCCTGGCTCAACAGCAGCGCTTTCCACCGACTGGATCCCACAGCCAACGCGGGGCAGTTTGGTACGGAACGCCGCAACGTGAATTTCGGCCCGGGTTATGCCGACTGGGACTTCGCTGTGCTCAAGAACTTCAAAGTGACAGAATGGAAGCAACTCCAGTTCCGCGCGGAGATGTTTGACATCCTGAACCGCACGAACTTCCGATTGCCTGATAGCGACATCAGTTCACCAACGTTCAACCATATCCTGGAGGCGGAGGCTCCGCGCCAAGTGCAGTTTGCGTTGAAGTTCATCTACTAGCAGGTCAGAATGGGTTAAGCAAGGTGGCTTTTGAGATATGAGTTCAGAATTCTTATCGGACCTTGCACAGGTCGACGAGCTTGGACCGTGTCGAGTGGCGCCATCTTCTACGAATCTGTCTCTGGTGAATGAAGGCACAGCAAATGGGGAAGTCTGCTCACTGTTCACGCATCACCGAGCACTTTGCTCGACCTGATCTTCCCGGGATTGCACCGTGCTTTGCCACAAACTCTTCGCTGCTGAAAGGCATGTTGGAGATCGCTGAGCATTTCTTGTTCAGCGAAAGCGCGCTGGGCCGAGGGCACAAGGAGCTGATTGCCAACTATGTCTCGCAACAGAACGCATGTCCCTACTGTGCCGACAGCCATGGCGCTCTGCTTCGAGCGCAGGGCGGGTCACCGAAATGACATGCCCTCTGCAGCGCGGCGATCTCAATCCTCAACTGTTCACAAGCGCGGAGGGTCGCTCTGCTGAAGTTTGCGGGGAAGGTAAACGCAAATTCATCAGCGGTCATTCGCGCCGACGTGGAATCCACAATGCGCGCCGGTCGGACGGAACCGCAAGCCAGGTTTTTACACATGCCTGTCCACCCGGTGCGATTACTCCACGGAAACAGATGGTGCGCAGCGTCGAACGGTGGCACGTGAATTTTGATAAATGAATACCCTATTTGTCCGAAGCTGCGTCCTGCGCATTTGCATCGCGGAGTGTCCATCGACGCGCCCATCCGTGCGACCACAACTGCTTACAACGATGGCTCGAACAATTTGGTAAAGTATGAAAACGATTCCCCCTCAGATAGACGAAGAGCTCTCGATTCAATATCCCGGATGGGGCGTACTCTCCGCCGCATTTATCGGAGTGATGGTGAGCTTTGCTCCGATCGTTCCTTACACCTTTAGCTTGTTCCTCGACCCATTGCATGCAGCTTTTGGCTGGAAGCGGGAAGCAATGGGCGGCGCGTTCGCCTTGGCTGCCATCACGGTGGCGCTCGTTTCCCCGCTCATCGGCATCTTGCTCGACCGCCTTTCCCCGCGCCGCATCATCCTTCCGGCGATCCTGGTTTTTGCCGTCGCACTGGCGATGCTGAGCCGATTGACTCCACATATCATTCAGTTCTATGTCACGTTTTTCGTCATCGGGCTTGTTGCCAATGCGACCGCGCAATTCGCATACACGCGCACGATTCTCACCTGGTTTACGACCCATAGAGGAATGGCGCTCGCACTGTTGCTTACAGGAAGCGGCATCGGGTCCATTTTGATACCACCGCTGACGGAATGGATGATCCAGCATCACGGATGGCGCAGCGGCTATCTGCTGTTGGGCGGCATCGCGATTGTCGGGTTTCCGCTGACGGCAATGCTGGTGTGCAATCGCCCGGAGGCTGCTGTCGTTCGCTCTGAACACCACGCCGACATTGGCATGGCGGTTCCAGCCGCATTGAGGACGGCAGCATTCTGGATTCTCGCTTTCATCACCATCCTCTCCGCATTCAGCGAAAACGGCTTGGTGACTAATCTTGCTGCCATTCTTACCCAACACGGCGTGCTTGCTACCACAGCAGCTCTCGCTCTATCGGTTCGCGGCGGGGCCGGCATCATCGGCAGGCTCGGTATTGGGTTCGCAATCGATCGAGTCTCGCCGGAACGGATTCAGAGCTTCGTTCTGGTGTTAGCGGCGGCGGGAACACTCATTCTTGCTTTTGCCGGCAGCGCATGGGTAGCTCTCTTGGGAGCGGCGGTCCTCGGTATCGGGCTCGGCAGCGAAGCCGACGTGGGACCATATCTGCTAGCGCGCTATTTCGGACGCCGGCATTTCTCGGTGCTATACGGTCTTACCTGGACCGCATACGCTATCGGCGGCGCTACTGGCCCCCTTTGGATTGGACACATGTATGATCGTGCCGGGGCTTACATACCGCGATTCATCGTCTATCTTGCGGCAGTAGCATTTGGAGCAGTGATTCTCAGCTTCTTCTTGCCACCCGACCGAGAGAGCGTCAAGTCCGAGCCGGCAATGAACGCAGGGACGGGGGGCCAGCTCGAAGGCTAGCACCGGAAGCTGATCCCGCATGATTCTGGGTTGCCAAGACGAAAGAGCCTCTGTGGTCCATGCCACCTGGCGTGGCCGCTTTGGCTTAACTTTCTCACGCTGTCCAGGTAGAATCCATCTTCAATCAATTCTATTAGGGCAAGCCGCTTATTGAGCCCTGTTACCTGTCGTGGCCAGTGATACGTTCTGGGTCGTGTGAGCAAGGTTGAGTCACCTTCGCATCTGCATCGGGGCAAGATGCGGCTGGGCCCGCCGATCGGCCTTTCTCATAGCGTGTGGCAACGAAGCTGGCCATGAGTGAGCCGGCTGTCGTGAGAGGCGGAAAAAGGGAGCTTCGCGCGTTGTACCTGGTGAGGCGTAGACCCGCAGGACCGAGCGAGAGCGGCATCCAGAATGTCCAGGCGCTGCCTAGGCGAGCACCCGAGAAAACACCTCTGGGAGCCGAGAACGGTAGGGTCTGGGTCAGTTGATACGCGTCCGAGGCCTTGTCTTGCGGGCGGCAACCGCGGGCAGGTCCGTATGACCGGGTTCCGCTCGTATCCGTGCAGTGGCAACCGGATTCGCGTCCACCGCCGGGCTGGTCGGCAGCCGCAATCTCCTGCGAGGAACCGGGATCGATCTGCTGGCCGCTGGGCCGAGCCCCGCCCAGGTGCTGTTCTGGTTGCCCTTCTATGCTAAAACCCCCACGGTCAAGTCCAGCTTGGGAGAAGCTGCTGTGCGCTCGATCGGCCGTTCCTGTTGTGGGTTTGTGGGAAGTCGCAGCTGGAAAACGGTGCCACTGGTACTGCTCCGCAAGGCGAGAGACCCCGAATGGCGGTCAACGATCTCCTTGCTCACCCACAGCCCTAATCCTGTGCCACGGTCCTCCTTGGTCGTGAAGAAGGGTTCAAACACTTTAGCTCGGGCCGCTGCCGTTATGCCACCGCCGGTATCAGCAATGGAAATGACAACTTGCTCCCCCAGGACCTTTGTGGTCACGAGCAGCCTTCCCCCGGGCTGCCCAGCAAGCGCGTCCAGCGCGTTCACAACCAGGTTGGTAAGCACTTGCCGGATCTCGCCTTCACAGCAGATCACTTGAGGAATTTCCCTGGAACGAACTTCGATGAGAGCGCCGATTTCGGTGATCCTGCCGGCGAAAAGAGCAAGCACTGATTCCACCAGGGCATTGAGCGATACGGGTGCCGGTTTTGCAGATTGCCGGTAGAACTTGAGCGCGTGAGTCGTGATTTGTGAGACCCTCTGAAGCTCGCTTTGCACTCCTTCGAGATACTCTGCCTGCTGGGGGGTCGACGCAGGCTCATGTTGGGCCAGGTAAACCAAATTCATCAGCGCCCCTAGTGGATTATTGATCTCGTGCGCGATAGAAGCCGACAGCTTACCGGCCAGGATCAGCTTTTCGGACTTTCGCGCAGCCTCGAGGGCGGCGAGGCGCTCGGCATTGAGCGCCTCCACCCAGCGCTGCTTCTGGTCACGGGAAACAATGAGAACGGAAAACAGCATCACCAGTGCTGTCCAGATGCCGATTTGCGCGAGCACGTTCCCGGTGACATAGCCCGCACCCTCAGAGGTGGCCACAAGATGATGCGGAAGACACATAGCGGCCATGCCCACGTAGTGCATGCCGCATATTCCGCCAGCTATGACCAGCGCGGCAGCAAGCTGACGCTTCACCGTCAACTGCTTGCGGCCAAAGCAGAATGAGTACGATTTGAGCGCAATCGCTGAAGCCACAATGGAGACGAGGAATGATAGGAGCACCATGCCCGGCTTCCATGTGGGGCGCGGTTGGAAGTTGGCGGCGGCCATCCCTACGTAATGCATAGTGGTGATGCCGCTTCCCATCAGAACCGACGCGTAGGTGAGAACGCGTGGCCGTAGCAGCGCAGAAGCCAGGTGAAGCGCGAAGCATGAGGCCGCAATTGCGGGTACTGCCGAAAGGATTGTGAGCTTTACGCTATAAAGAATCGGCACGGAGACGGTATATGCGTTCATGCCGATAAAATGCATGGACCAGATTCCCATTCCGAGAGTCAATCCGCCGCTGCAGGTCCACGCAAATCGACCTGGACCCCTTTGGATACTGTCCACCGCCTCAAACGAAACAAAGGCAAAAAAGACCGCGATGATGATCGAAATAACTACCCGGACCGGATCGTACATTGGATGCATGAACAATGACCTGAGAATGAGATCTAAGCACGTGCTCAGCAGGAAGGGACTTCGACCCTGAGATCACACCCTTGCATCGGTGAACAGAGCCTGCGAAGGAAGACGCAGCTGCGTTTCGCTGCGGCTGTCGCCCCAGCGGTCACCAACTCACATTCCTAAGGGACGCTGGTACTGCTTTTACTGTAATCGGTGTCCATCACCTTGTTTCTGCAACCTTCGTTGTAGCACTCGCTGGATGGCTAGAAGATACCGCGAGTGGCCTACCCTTAGCTCAGCGGTGCGGGTACACGGTCTTCGATCGGTTTCCGGGCACATCCTGGTTGCGGTTCACGGAGTGGAGCTGCTGGCCGCTATCGCTCCCGCACGAACAAGATCATCAAGCGTGTGCCGATCGCCGGAATCAAAAGTCCACACGCGGTTGCGCTTGATCCAGCACCTGTCGCATTCATCGCTGGCGAAAAAATCACTCTCGCCATGATGAACCTATACACTGTGAGTTTCCCTCCATCTAGCAAATGGGGGAGACTCCCGCCGCTTTGCCGACAATCTCGGCCTGAAGCGCCTGTATGCGTCGGCCGAAACCACCCGGACGTCACGTTGAAGAAACGCCGACAGTAAGCGGGGAAAGCGCTGCGTTCTCCATGGCGCGATGTTCCGGAAGAGGGGAAAATGAGACTCTCGATACGAGAACACCCCTGGTGAGAAACAGCTCCAAGTTCTTCAGGAGCTTTGCTTAAGGGCTCGTCTACGGCGGAACTAGCCCCCGATAATGCCCGGACCTGATACTCGGACGCCAGTATTCCGCGGCGATATGGCGCCGCGTGGTGGACTCCAGTCCTATAACGACGCTTACCGGACACTTGTGGGCGCGGACAAGCACCCTGCGGGCGTCCGGAAGCGCGCGAGTGCTGGCAGGATGCCGGGCCGCTCATGGGCGCACAGCCCTATTCCGTAATGAACGGACCACCGGTGGCTCTTGTTCATCCAGAACGGGGTGGTACCCCCCTCAAGCGCCATGGGGCAATGCAGGATGCGTACTGGACCTACAGTCCGTTGTTCGGTCCCTCCGGCGACCTCGAACGCCATGGGCATGGGCCAGGTCGTCACGGAGGTTCGGAGCCTGCCGAGAGCACCGAGGAGTTCAGCCTGGCAGGAAGGGAGGGGACGCCATATGGGAAATGAGGCGCTTGTTCTTTCAATCAAACCGTGATCTACAACTTCCGGGCACTTCGCTCAACGGAGGGACGGGTGGCAGACTAGATTCAGATCTGAGCAACGATGGGAGCTCCTCGTGAGTACATCAGTTCCGGCCGTGCCTGCGCTTTCGCTTCACCAAGCCTCACTGATCCCGGGCCAGGGATCTGGGCTCGAAACTTTCCCGCAGTCTTCAAATCCATCTGTGGAAGCTTCCCCACTCGTCCCTATTCTACTGGCTACAGTAGCGGGGGGGCTGCTTTGGGTCTTATTGTTCAAAGTTGCGGCGGTTCTTTTCCTCGACTTCTTCTAAATCCAATTGCGATGGCGAGATTGATCTCCTGGCCGAGACGGAGGTCACCTTTCCGGCCCGCAACCCCAACCGAAGAAGGCCGCAGCCCGAATGAAGGGAAGACGCCGACTCCCATGAAGGCCGCTGCTTCAAACAGGAACCCACGAAAAGGCGATGGATGTCCGCTCCCCGCAGCCACTCCTGGTCACGGCCGCGATCCGGAAACGATTGGCTCAGGCCGCGGGCATGGAGCGGCCTGACGTCCGCTTGATATGGATCAGTTTAGCCATTGGGGGAATTGCATCAGCAGTCCGGTTGGCGTTGCGCCCGAAAGGGGGCGGCGGGCGATGCCGTTCCCTCCCCTGCAACCTCCCTCTCACATGTCAAAGAGCCGTTGTGTCACCATGACTATCAATGCTCTTCTAACCCAGATCGATCAGGAAATCGCTCCCTAACAGCAGGCCCGCAGCTTGCTTACGGGCGCAGAGGTGAAGCCGGAACGGCCGACCATCTGGCCGGCCGCCAAGAAGGCGGCCAGCCGCCAGCGCACACTCTCACCCGATCCGCGCGACAAAATCGCCGCTGCCCAGAAGAAGCGCTGTGGGCCAGGCAGAACCCGGGCGGCTAGCGTTTTCTCTCATCTGCCCAGCCGCGAAACTGACATCAGCACAGTAGACACGCATTAGTCCTTCCAGCACACCGGAACAGTGGAACAAATGGCCGCCTTTTCCACATAGACCAGTTTGGGTCACGTCGCGATGAGCCTGCATCAGAAATCCCCGGTGTTGTTCAGTCCATAGCTGTACAGGTTGACGCTCTGTGGATTGCTTTGATCAGAGTACCCAAATCGTAATGGGCCCGGAGCTGACAACCGTCCCATGCTGATGGCGAAGTATCTGGCCCGAAGGAGAAGAGGCCTGATCGTGTGCCTATTTGGTTTGCGGCCAATAGGGCTACGCTGAACGTTGCGACCCTTAGTCCTATGGATTCGTGGGACTTGTTGGATGGCGGCTCATTGCATAATCACGGCTTGAGATGTGCTCTTGAACATCTGGACAGACGCAGGCAAGAAGCCCATCCCGTAAGAGAAGGAGTAGCTCACTTGAACGGTTACAAGGCAACCGGGGCTGTTGTTTCCGTTTGTTGTATCACAGGTGACAGCAGAGCCCGCCAGTCCGGTACCCGGCCAGGTGGTCGTCACCACCAGCGCCGAACCTGAGCTGATCCCTGGGGGCACGATACTCTGTACAAGACTGGTTACATTAACACTGGTCGCGTTGCAACTGACACTCAGAGCACTAGCACACGTCGTGCCGCCCCAGGTGGAGCCTCTCACCTTCGCGTACCGCGTGGCTTCGCGCGAAGCGTACGAAGTGAAGTGATATGCGTAGCAGGCTTGTGCGATACCCATGATGCCACAAATGCATGACACTAAGATTACGCATACTATTGCAAACTCGACCAGCTCTTCACCCCGCTCGCAAGCGGCTTTTCTCACTAATCTATGCAGCGTCGTTAGGCGCCGCTGATGTTTCTCTGGCATCCCTTTCTATCCTCATCTCACGCCGTTGGGCTATTTAGGTGTGTTATTCCTCGACGCCAGCTAGCATTATCTACCCGCTCGCAATCTCGCACTACCGTGTAGAGTCATAGAGGATGGGATGCCCGGGTAGGTAAACAACGAGTTGTAAGTTGCCGCCGTGTCTACCTGAACATAGGTTATGACATTGGTGGCGCAGGTAGGAACTGTGGAACAACTGGCCACAGGTGACGACCCATCCGAACACTCACAACCATAGCTTGCCGTAACCGAGGACGTGGCGAAGTTCGGCACGTCTTTCGCATCCGCGACTGCTGCATTCTGCATCCCAGTGATGTCCGTCGGATCCTGTGAACCATAGAGGGCAGCTGAGTTCGCAGCTTGAGATACCTCTATAGCCAGATAGTAGGCTCTTCCAAAGTCGACGACGCCAAAGACCAGCAGGAACAAGAAAGGCAGAACTAAGGCCATTTCTAGAAGGCTCGATCCTCCTTCGGAGGACAACTGACGAAGGGAGCGAGATGCTGCGGTATAGAAGTTAACTCCGTTCCTGCCACGGTACTGGTCCACGTCGACGCGGTAACCGACCGTATTCGCTCTGAATCGGCTCATGACGATCATTGGGTCAGCACCGCACCAGAATTTAGCGGCGATGACAGATTGATCGTCGAGTAGTCCTTTATCGTCCCGCTGCCGTTGAAGGTAAGGGACCCAAATATCAGGGATGTGTACCATGTCGTGCTACCGGATCCGTTGATGGTTACACTCGCACTTGGCGCATAGAAGATCCCATTGATGGATGAGTTAGAGGAGCCATTGAAAATCACTTGCTGCTTATTGCTCCTGTCCTGATAGAACAATATTCCGTCGTAGGTCCCGCTGGTCGGGGCTGTGAGATTCAACGTTTCGCTTCCATTATCTGTATAAGAGCCGCCGGATGGGAAGTAGAGCGTCACCCCTGTCCCCGTGATGGAACCCGACCCGTTTAGCACAACGGCACCATCGATAATGTAGAGTCCTGGGGATAATGTTACGTTAGGTGTTCCATTGATCGTAAGTCCCTTGTAACATACAGTCCCTCCGGCTATGGCCGGTCCGATGGAAAAGCTGCCGCTTCCATTTATGCTCGGGTTCGCTTGGCAGCTATTTGCGGAAAAGGTGGGGGACGGGAGTGAAGCTAACGGATCGCTCACGGAAGTGATTCCGACGTTGGGCGTTGGCTTCAGCACCACGGAACCATTCACTTGATAATGCCCAACTATGCCAATGGATCTGGCTAGAACATGGGCGCTCCCATTAACGAGCAATGCTTGGCTCGCGCTCGAATCATCTACAACCCCGCAGCTTTGCATTGTAAGGTTGCCAGAGCCATTGATGAGAATGTCTGTTCCCGACGCGCCCAACGTGTAGACACAATTATGGCTGGAAGCCGGAGATGCCTCTGCTCTTGCCTGGATCAGCACTGAGGTGATACCCAGGATACGCACAAAGTAGGTGGGCTGCGGCTGAGAGATTACAGTCTCAACGTAGCCGAGATTGCCGTTGTGCGGGTTTGCACTTCCCAACGCACATGGTCCATTATTCACGGTAATAGTCAAGCTCGTCGTGCTGCCTGCAGCGCAGTTGGTCAGGAGAGTACTGCCGGTGAACGCGTTTTCGGTCAAGGCGTCCTGGGCTGCGGCGGTTAGAACGCTGCAGTTTGCAGTCCCCGCGCAAAAGCGGAGCTCTAGAGCTCCGGCGAGAGCGGCTGCGTCTGCGGTGGTCTGTAACCGTTGTTTTGCTAACCGCAGTTGTCCGACGTCGATGGCGAGACCAATGATCCCGAGAATCGCGGCGATCGCAACAGCTACCAATATCGTTACAGAGCCGGCTTCCCCCACAAGAAGGTCAGGTCGCCACTTCGGAGCTGCGCATCGCTGATTACCGGCACTGAATGGATTGACGCCCGTATCACAGCGGTTCCGTGGCTCAACGACTGAGTCGAAGAGCATGGTATTGCCCGCAGTTTTGGATAAATTGCGGAGCGGGGGATCATGCGTCAAAGTAGAACACCCTGGCTGGTGAGAATTGATGCACAGGCGATGAGGGGCGTGGCACTCGCCTTATTCTCAAGGAGTATTCTGGAGTCCAAGAGCATGGCTCATGATTGATCATGTAATAAGGATTAGCAGCTACACATCCGCGGCACTTCTCGGGACAAAGGTTACGCAGATATAGCTCCTAAGTTGTAGATATCGGCGTCGTTGAGACTCTATCTGGCCCCACACGTTAGACGGATCCAGCCCCCCTGGCACACGGGGTACGCAATGACCGTGCAGGTGCTTGTTGCTCCGCATTCCCTATCCTAGGAAGACGACGTCGGCGGTTCGAGGTCGTCTTCTGAGAGCGATTACAAGCCCAAAGCGGAGCCACTTCCGGCGTCCACAATGGCCATTGGGTGCGGAAGAGATCCCAGAAGAGAGCTCATGCGGGCGCATGGCTTGAGTTTCTTGCCGAACGGTTGATGCATTTCAGCTTCCTTATGGGAGCACAACTGGATGGGGTAAGACACGCGTTTCGGAAGCTGACCGGCAGCGCTTGATCATCGCCGTGATGATCGTGTACCTGCTGGCGCGAACGGTTGCTGTGAGGGCACGGTCAGAATGGCGTGCAATCGGGGCAGCCCCATCTGGTCGGAGGCTAGATCATGGCCAAAAGAAGAGGGCCAGGGAGCGTCTGGACACTGGGACAGATGCTCGGTCTTCCGGAGCCGAAATCGATCTTGAATGAGTTGAAGCGGATGCCATGAGGCAGAGACACGTAAGCAGAGTCCGAACTGGTAAGAAGCAGAGCGTCACATCAAGTCAGCGGCAGATGGAGCATCACTCTGCTCCTTGCGAATGGAATATAACTCGCGGGACTACGGCGCCAGAATCGGTGCTCAATTTCAGCGTAGGAGTGTCAGCTCTCTCCTGATAGGACAAGCAGCCGGCGGATCAAAGTTCAACAGATTGCATGGCAACGAATGCCTCAGTCATTCCAACGACCCAACATCCATATCGCCGCCATCCCGGACGCGACGAAGTTATAGTGAACGGCATAAAGGTGTGAAGCGGAGTTTTCAGGAGCTTGCTCAAGCACCGACGCTGCTTTGAACGCGTCCCGGAGCTTGCCAGCTGTGGTCACGCTCTCGAAACGCGCCTTCATATCGAGTAGCTGATGTTTGGCTCCTTCTCCCATCTCGGAATCACGTCTCAGCGCATTCATACGATCTTGCCTCACCTGTGTCTCGATTCAGCCGAAGGATGGGCTGAACGGTTTGCGCTGCGAGGTTCTAGGACAAGTTGAGATCCGACACGTTCTCCCCGGTGCAGGAAGTGTTCAGCGATAGCCCGCTTATCGGATGGTAGCGATACTCGCTCTGCGCCCAACGCTTATGACCGAAGTACCGCCCCGAAAAGGAGTATTCCCGGATCGATCTCTCCCTCGTTAGGATGAGGTTCTTGCTATGAACTTCCCGCTGATCCAAATCGGAGTAACACTTCTCCTGCTGTTCTATGGGTGTATCTGGCGCCGCGGACAGAGCAAAAAGCGCGGCCGTAGTTGGGAGGATCTTGTGGCACGTCTCCATGCCAACCAGAATTCTGTCCACGCTGTGGCTGAGGAAGCAATCGAAGAGCTTTGGGGCCGGATCGGCGGCCTGCGCGGATTATGGGCGTTGTATGGCCAGGTTCCGCTGCTAGTCGAGATCGCCGATTACGCGGCGGAGCACGGTCAAGCCGTCGATGAGGAGCTTCTCTGCTGTCTGCGCGCTGATGCTTTCCAGATCCGCCTGTCGGTGCTATCCACCATTGCCACGTATGCTTTTGCCCGGTCGAAGTCGAAGGCATCACTAAGCACAAGCAACAGCATCGCCTCCTACCGAGAGATGTTGGCCCGAGTCTCCACGATCGTCGAAGCTTACACGGCGACCGCCGCACCAGCTCTCTGCTGATTAGACGCTCAAGCGCAAGCCGGTCACTGCTCCATCTCGGTACAGACAATTCCCTGAATGCGCATAAAGCGCTGCTCCGAGTTGATCCCTGTGCTCTCTCCTTGAGATGGAGCCCTAAAACAGGCATGTGGCTCACAAATCAACGGTGATCGAGTGCTTGACCGGCTCTTCGTCGAGTGTTGCTAGCACTTGTCCGTCCGTAAACAACTCAGGCGATTCCCCAGGCAATCCGAAGCCAGCAGGCCATGGCGTCGAAGGTGCACGGCCGGCTCTGGTTGAAGATGGTTTCAGGCCCGTATCAGTACGCGATTTCTCAACTCGAAGAGCGCGGCCCTCGATATGCCGTTCCCAGATTAGCCCAGCGCAAGGACAGGAGCCGTCCCCAGCTTTAGGCATACGATCACTTTCGCTACGGTGACGTCCCCGTCGTTCACTCGATGGATCGCCTCGTGCGGAACCTTCGATGAACTCCGGCGAACAGCCAGCCACCTTACGGACGCGGCGCTGTCCTCGAATCGGTGAACGAGCGCATGACCTGTGCGAGCGAGGACATGGCCATTTCCAAGCCCTCCGGAGCGTAAAAGGGGTGCTGTCGAGTGGACGGAAGTTGATCGGGGAGCGCCGACCGCGAAGGGATCGTCTTGGCGAAGAAGGCCGGAGCCTAGAAAGGCCGCGGGCCATCGCTCACGCCAGATCGTGTGGAGGAGCTCCGAAATCGAATTGCCGCAGGGGAACAGACCAGCGCTGGCCGCGCAGTCTAGCCCATGCGAGAGCATCTGTCGACACTCGCCCGTGAGGTCATAAGCCGTTGTGCTAGGCCCTAGTATGGATCTCACAGCTCCCCTTGAGACGAGCGGCCAATACCCGGCAGAACATTTCCCGAGGGTGGTCGTCGCGATTAGATAAAGGCCCGAGGCTCGATTCTTCGGCGGAGCTCCAACCAACGTTATAGGCCCGTTCGAGGTGGCGAGGGCGTCCACGCCATCTGTTGTCCCTGGTCCACAGAAGGACGGGATCCAACTCTGCCCGCGAACGCTTCAGGTAGTTACGTACGGAGAATGTTCTACCATTTCCTCTCGCGCGCGTGTCTTCAGTAGCCATGTCGAAGCCGCGCTGGCCGCAACAGACAATACGGTTCCGCCCAGAACGTCCGTCGCATAGTGCCAGCCCGTGCTCATCGTCGAGACGGCAATGAGCACGCAAAGAAGAGATACCGGGAGCCGCAGCCAGCGAAAGCTCCAAAGTGCTCCGGCGGAAAGAAGGGATAACACGACGTGGAAGGATGGGAAAAAGATCAGCCCTGTCGGCAATCGCATATCGATCACGTAGGGCGCACCGCTTCTTAGTGTCAGCATCGCATTGCTGATGACCGTCTGCAATGAGTTCGGGTGCCCGCTGTAGATCGTCCACGGTCCGAGTGCAGGGGCAAGCGCCAAAGCGGAAACTGCCATCAGGGTGGCGATCAAGACACTGAGGATTAAGCGTCGGGTTTCCGCAAACCTCTGGCTCATCACTGTGAGCAGAACAGCCCCGATCAGCATGAACGACATCGCGTTGTAACTCCACAGCAGCGGCGTCGAGGCCCATCGGGTGGCCGCTATGACGGCAGGACTATCCAGGCGAATGGAATGGTCGATCGCTGCGAAAGTTACGTCTCTCAATGGCATTTTTGAGCGCGCAGCAATGTATGTGGGTACAATCAGCACTTCCCTGAGCAGGAAACTCCACGCGATCAACGTGAGCGATTCGCTGACACGCCTCATCTTTGCCCAGTAGCAGTACGCAGCCGGAGCGCAGATGAACGCGTAGGCCGTGAGCAAATCGAGGATTTGCGCTCGCGGCACGCTGATGTGCGTGAGCGCGCAGCCTATCACCGAAAAGGTCAGAATGCAGAAGACGGACCCAGCCATCAGGAAGTGGAACGGTCGCGCTCCGTCCAGGGCGGCGATACGCTTCATAGGATCGCCTCAGCGTAGGGTCGGCTATCACAGCCCTGCACCTCTCTTCGTAAGCCGGTAATCCGGAGGCAGACAGCCCAAACTGTCACGACTGAGGGCACAGATCCAAGAAATCGCGGTTGCGCACTGAGCCGAGATGGGCAGCGACTCAGCGCATGGTGCTGGGATCGATTCACCTGACTTTTTGTGGACTCGTGGATCATCACCCTGACCTGCTTGATTCTCTCCATCACGAAGCGCTAGAGGAATATGCCAACATAGGCCGTCAGTGAGCTGCTAGCAATGACCGATGTACTAAGTCAGACTCACCCCTGGCAGCCGGCCAAGACTCCTTCGCCAGTAAGCAGACACGCTGAGCAAGAAACCAGTCTACAAAGCCCAAATCGAGCGCGACGGGCCGTTCTAGGTGAGAAAAGGATGTTTTTATCAGCGTCGGATCAACGTACAAGCGCCGCCAGAGACTAGGGTGCGCTGGCGAAGATAGCTCCGACCGTTTCATTGTTCTCCATGGTTAACGCACATTCCGTTGGTGCGCCCGTTACCGGAAGACAATTCGCCGACCATCCTACCGAAAACTGAGCCTTCATCGGGATGTTCAGTGAGCGTCACGGGATAATGGAGCGGAAAGTAACCAGTACATGTCGCCTGGGGCCCGCAGTTTACTCCCACGGGCGTACTGGTTACGCTGCCCGCGCCATCTCCCACCTTGTACAAAGAGAGGATCGGCAAATTAACTTGCCCACCCGTAGCCATCGTCAGTGTACTCGTTGCCGTAATGACAGAACCAGTTGCTGTAACTGCCATTGCGGTGATAGTGGTAACGTTATTGTCTGAAGTCGCGCCGACGCCCGTAGCCAGACCATCCTGGTCAATGGTAGCCACGGACACGTCACTAGAAAGCCACTTCACCCTATTCGTGAGATCCTGAGTCGCTCCACTTCCGCTTAAGTTACCAATTGCGATAAATTGAGTGGTCTCACCCGGAACAGTAGCGACCGCTGAACCTGATCCTGGAATCACAGCTATAGTGGGGGCGGTTGGTTGGGCAGAAGAACCAGTGACGGTCAAGTCGGAGGACGCGACGACCCCGCCAGATTCTGCGGTGATTGACGTCGTCCCTTGCCCCACCGCGGTTGCCAGCCCCGAGGAGTCAATAGTCGCGACCAATGGATTGCTGGCCGCCCACGTTACAGAGCGGGTCATATCAGATGTGGTCGGGGTAGCCGAACCCATCTGGCGAGTCGCGAGCGCCTTGAACTGAGCAGTTTGTCCAAGACCTCTTAGCGTCTCAACGCCAGCCCCAGGAACTATTTGTAGGGACTTTATAGAACTGCAACCAGCAAATGGCAAAAGAACTAACAATGCTAAAAACGAAGTGGGGCGACTCAGGCTCATATAACCTCTTTGCTCTGAGGCTACCGAGTTGATGCCTTGCCAGACTATACACCCTTTGTGTGATGAACCATGCGCACGGGCTGCGTAATCCATAAACAAACGGTCGGGAAACCTGGAGTTGTTTACGGCGAGCTTGTCGAACTCGAACCTTAAGTATGAGCGCCGATTATCCGCGTTGTTGCTGTCCCGGGGCGACCGAAGGCTTCGCAGGGGTGCTTCTTTCGGTCCTCACTCCCCTCCTGCTAAGCCTATCGCCGATTTCTGGTCTTTGCCAACGTGCGAAGCTCGCCCTTAGCTCTGCTGCAAGGCGACTGCTAAAGGGCCGTTGGCGGGTTCGTAATGCTCCGCGGTGGTTCTAATCTACTCGCCGCGATTGCCAGTTTCACGCCTGCCTTGTCGCACACGCTCTCCCATGAGCGAATATGGGACTCTGCCCTGCCCCGCAAATGAGAACGGAAGCTGAGTTAGGAGGAGTGAGCGGCCTTCAGCCTGCCTGGCTCGAAAATCCAAAGATTCCGAGATCACATGCCCATCTCGGCCTTCGGATCTCAGGAAGCGAAACCTCAGCTCGTCAAGATGACAGCCGAGGTTACTATTGCCCGCTTGCTGGTTACGCATATGCGCCTTCCCGGCCCAGCTTTCCAGTGTACTGTTCTCACACGGGGTGATCCTCCTTCGCTCTTCCGTGCTGATCCTTCGGGGGAGGGCGTTAGTACGAGGGCGATGGAGGATCACCGCGCAACGCATCTCACGATAACCATATTGTGCGCGCGCCCGAATTTGGCCGATTCTCTCCACGTTTCCGCAGAACGGGTAGGCTCCATGAGTGAGCGCATTTTCGTAGTTACGCATAACACGATACTGCGTAAAACGCGGGTCGAACTACTGACAAACGGAGGCTACTCAACAGATTCTGTCGAGTCCGCCGAGGAGGCCATGGCAAAGCTCGCCACTGAGCGTTTCAAGGTTGTTGTCATTGGGCGCAGGTCCTACCTTCAAGGGTTGACTATCGATCAAGAAATCCGGGAACGGTATCCCGGGCAGATCATCCTTCAGATCGAAGACGGTTCAGAACACAGCTCCTACGTCTCTCGAATGGTTAAATCGAATCCATCACAACTCCTCGCCGCGGTGAGGGAGTTATTAGTGTCCTGAAATCACCGAGGAGCAACCCCGTTAATCGTCGGCAAGCCGTCTCCGTGCGGTTGCCCAAAGCAGGGTCCGCGATTTGAGTGTCTCAATCCCCGCGTGTGCCGTTTGGACCCCAATGGTGCCCCCAAGATGTTCCTGTTCTTCTCTCGGAGATCACAGCAGCGATTGGCAGCGAGGGCATCAAGACGTCAGCTCCGGACAACGGAGCTGAGAAGACCCAAGCGTCGGGGAAGCATGGGCTTCGGGGGCGTCTGGAATTGGTTTGGATCCAAATCCGACTGCGGTCACCCGACGTGAGGATTAGCTTCTCATATACGAGGAGGCAATCTCCACTGAAGGATGTTTCCCCTCTTAGCGACGGAAGTCGCGCGCGCGCTGGAGAAGCAGGTGCAGGGCTGCTTACAGCTCTTGCAGACTACCTTGCCGCAGCCCAGGCATATCGAGAGAAGTTCTATGCCCTTGAGCATCCCGCAAGCCTTGCAGTAGGCGTACTTTGAACCCGTACTTGAGAACTTGAGTATCAAGAGAGCTGGCCCTGCTTTTCCCTGATTCCCAATTTAGAACTCGCGGATCGCAAGCGCGATACCCCAAATGGGGCAGCGATGAATCTCGTACAATTGTTTGCCGGCCGCGCCATTCATAGTCCCGACAGTCCCTCTCCGCGATCTCACGCCACCCGTCCGAACAGGAGAGTATGGCGGCGCGAAGCGGGTTAGACCCCGGCTAAGCCCCTTATCGAAGCACGTTCCGTTTCCCCGTTTGTGGAACTCTCATTGAAAGGTCTGTCACCTGGCCGCTCTAGGCGTGTGGCCATCGACTCCGCCATGAACGGCAGTTCATCGCGAACCAAATATTCATTAACGGCCTCAACGTCCTACGACGCTCGGACCATAGCAGCACCTCTCGAAAACCACGATGCTGATTCGTACACGTAGGGCGCGGTCAGCGTTCCAGAGACGGACTAATTGCCACGATCGGCCTCGCTAGCCAGAAGATTCGCCCCCTAGCCTACTAGGGGTTTTAGTAGGACCTGAATCCGGTGAAAAGACCTCACGTACTTGAAGGCGGATGGGGAAATTTCTCTGCATCCATCGCATGATGTGCTCGATGAATGATTCCGATTCGACCATGACTTCTTCCCTTCGGCTCTGTTTCGTTAGTGCGTTTTACCGACGGCAGGACCCATCTGTCAAAAAAAAGGACCCGGTCTCTCCGGGCCGGGTCGTAGTTGGCTATCGGGCGGTTCTCCGTCCCGTCTGACATCCTACAGGTTACTGCGGGCGGCCAACAAGCGTTACTTTCGTCGTAAACATCAGAAGTAGATATCAGGAAAGTTCCTGCAAGGGGCAGCTCACGGGTCAGCCGGCGATTTGGGGTTGCGTAGAAAGAACGTCCTCCGTTTGCAATCGCGATCCGTCCTCTTGGTCCGACTTGCGCTGACACCTCCCTGAGCACAGATAGTGGTCAAGTCCTCGAAAGAAGTCACCACGCCTCGGGGACAGTTTGCGCTGCAGCCTTCGACCTATGCTGCTCAACATGACAGGTCAGTTTCACCGCTCAAGTGCAAGGGATGCACCGGAACGGTTAACTGGCCGGTGGACCTCCGCTCTGTTGGCACACGCCGCCATTCCCAGTTCCGCCGAGCGGTAGCCTTGGAGTTGCTGAGGAGTCCGGTACCTGCCTGCCCGGGGACCGCTCACTTGAACAGGCCGAGCAAGCCCATTCGAGGACCCTTCATTGTCCGCCGTTGCGCTGTGAGAGTTCTCGCTTCCGCTTGAGCTTCGGGTCCATAAGCCGCGGCCGCAACAGTGGTGAGAACGGCATGTTTGAGGCGTTCGTTTCCAGACTGCCGAAGAGCTCCACCAAAGCAGCGTTCGGTATGGGTTCAATCGCACGTATGCTGTGCAAATGAGAGTTCAGGTAATGCGCGAATCCGTGAACTCCTGGCTCTGCTCTTCATGCGTGGTGGTGATTCCTCGGATCTGTGACAGAGCGTTGGCCCAGCCAACGAAGCGGGATCCGAATAAGTCGAACGACGGAGAGCGTTTCGGTGTTCTGGAGAACCACTCCAACCGGGAATATTCGGAAGGCTCTTTTCTTCTGCCGGCTTCGCTTGGCGGCGGCGGGAGGTGGATCGGGTGCCACCCTCCGAGATTCTCGCTTATATCCAGCGTCGGGCGTTGGACTTGGCTTTTGCCGGCAGGTTAGACCACATCCCATTGAGCATCGCAGGAATACTTCCGCTGAGAGTACATTCCACTGAACGGCCCTAGTACGCTGGTCTGCAGAGCGCACTGGAGCTTTGGGAGGAACCAGCCGTCTGGCCGGCTGAGATTCGCCGCGTCAACCGAGCAGATCACGTCCACCTCACAGCTGCCTTCCAGAGCCGGCAATGGACTCGCGCCAGCAACTGACTTCCCTTCATTCGGAACCTGCGCTCCCTGCACCGCGTCGCCCCGGAAGCGTACGCGAAACCGGTTTCTTCAATCATCCGGACCCGCGGTTCGGAACCCGTGTTGGATGTTTTCGCTCCCATCCAAAGTGTTTCTAAGACCTGGACGCGATTATCGGAGCCTGAGCTTTCCTCGACTGCCGCCGCCCTGAGAATACGGCCTGCCATGCCGAGCTCCAATCTCGCGGCTTCTCTTCATTGCAAGGCCTAGACGGTGGGTCACAACAAGCGAATATGCGCTCCGCCTTCCCTCGCCATCCGACTTCCCCTCAAAGCAAGTCAGGTCCGCCCAGCTGTAGGAAGGCATTCCGTTGAGGTCCTTCCGTCTTGCCTGATGCGAGCGCGGTCGGTTTGGGCGGACGGATCTCTCGCGTCCGGCCATGAAAGAGGCCCTGCACTTCATCGCATGGAGTTCGAGTGGGTGGCACACTCACCACGATGGCCGGCAACTGGAGCCCGACTGGTCCACTCGTGGTGGTTCCTGTGGAAAACGGGGGCGATGGATTGCCAGTCAGTCGCTCGATCGGAGATCGGGTCCTGGCGAGGGCTGGAAATCCGATCGCCAGGTGGAAAACCAACACGAGATACATGTTCTTGCACATGCTTCGGCGCTCAGCAGAGACCAGAGTTTAACGTCTAGAAGTCCAGAATCTCTACCCCTCTGTCTCTGCTTGCCGTCCTGATGGTCACTCCAAACCTGTTCCAGAAGTGAGATGTCACCAAGGAATCCTCTTGCTGCATCGGCCGCTCGAGCCTTCGCGCCGACTGAATCGTACACCGGCAGCGGGACTGTCCTTTCCATTCGGAAAGCTCTGGTCGAGAGGGTGTTCAAATGACGGTATCGCTGTCCGTCACGGCGCAGGGGAAACCAGCGAGTACCGGACCGCAAGGGAACGTCACATGCCAGCCAAGGTCCGTGCTATCGACAGGCCTTTTCCGCTTAAACCGAGTCGTGAGTCCTCTCGGCATTTCTGTAGACCAGAGAGTCGGCTGCTCTTTTCAGACCGCATTCGGACTGCTGGGCAGAGACCCACGCGCGTTTGAAACGCCTTGGGAGTGCTGTCACCGTTGCAAATCAAGAGCTTTCGCCTGCCCGAGTGGCGAGAATATTTTTGGCCGTGATGGCAAACGGCGGAGCAGAGCCTGGGGCGTGATGGCGGTATGACACAGTGCCAGTTCTTCTCGCCCGGTCACGTCACAGACGCTGTGCAGAGCGCCACGTGAGGAGTCTCGAGGAGCCTGCGGATGCGCTTGTGTTCTGTTCACTTGGCGATGCGCGGTCGCCTTCCCGCTGGACGGCTTCTCATTGCCATGCTCACCCGCGGGCACTCTCGGCCGGAAAAGGCGGCGCACAAACGGGTCAGCCTGAACGGCATTCCTCTCGCATTCCTCGTCCGCTCGGGCCGTACACACGCCCACAGTTGGCCGAGACGACTGCCGTACTGTAACTGAGAGCCGCTTTTATTCTGCATGCTTTCAGGGGGATTTGGGTTAAACTCAGGACACCCCTCGATGCAGATGGGGGCAAGCCGTCCAATTCAAAATTTAGAACAACAGGTATCGTATGAACCTCACCCCCAAGGTTGTACACCGTGTTCTTCTTGTCAGTGATGATCCAGTCGCCAGTAGCAGCCCAAAGGCTTATCTGGACAAGGCCGGGTATGAGGCCATTCCAGCACGAAACAAGGAAGAAGCCCTTCGGCTCGCCTCGAACCAGAAGTTCTCCGTGGCAATCATTTTGCCTAATGTAATACCCCCAGAGAAAAAGGCGATCTGCAAGGCGCTGGTTCGAATCCAACCCGATTTGAGGCTGCTTCAGCCACTCTATTCTGATATTCCGGGTTCAACATTTATCAACATGACGCGATACGCTTTGAGTCTATGAGGCGAACCGAAGACCTCCGGGCGGTTCGTATCTGACATGGTCGCGAGCACCTTCCGCACTGCCACAGAGAAGAGATGAAACGTGGGGTCGGTTCCGTTCTCGACGATTCTCCAGATCGGCGGAACTTGCTTTCGGATTGTGTTTCAGCAAGCGAGCTGGTTGGGTAGCGTTCCTTTGACGTTGGTTCTGTTCCAGATCGCGAGCCTTCCTAGTTGCGTGAAAAATCCGAACCGTGAAACACCTACCCGCTTCTGAGAGTGAGCCCGGAGGATCTGCCTTCGCTGTGCCGCCAACTCTTGAATCTGCGAACGGAACAGGTCGAGACCTTCCAGATCTCTTTGCTCTCGTGCTTCTTCGTAAACGTCCGCTAAGATCGCGATTCTGCTGTCCAGGTCATCTATCGCATTGGAGATCATTCCTGTTTCCTCCACTGAAGGTGAATTTTCAGAGATTTGCGGGCTTCCCCGCTTCGGATATTGACCTCAACAGCGTGACCTCTTTGCTGCCTCGAAGCCATACAACTTAAGTTCGAGGCCGGGAGTCCTCGTGGGTGGCCCGTATCAGCGTCGGCTGGCCAAATGCGAGCTGCGCCGGCATTTTGGCGCTCGCGTTCGAACATTCCCCGATGATCTGCCGGAAGCTCTGGGGGCGAGCACTCGCGTTTTCCTGCATCTCGAATGGATTCCAGAACGCCGCATTTCGAGGCACTCGCCTCTGGCCGTCGTAGGGCTCTCCGCCAGTGCCTCCCCATCTTCCTGTCGAGACGAACTGCCGGGCTTGCAGTACAGGCCCGAACGAGCTGCTTTGTGGTGGCCGAAAGCGCCCTGCTTTTAGGCGCAGTCCCCAATCCCGCGGTGGCCTTCTCAGCCTGAGTTGTCTGCCAAGGCGACAGACAGGCGCCGACAGTTGACGTATGAGCCGACCAGCATGCGGAGCTAAGATCCGGACGACTGTTTCACAGCGAAGTATTTGATTCGACTCCCGTTCGGCGCCCAGACCCTGCACACCACTTCACCACCGGCCCAGTGGGTCCGTCTTGTTGAAGACGACGCGACCTGGTCCGCGGCTTCCCACCGAGACGCGCGGCAAAGCCACCGACCTCCGTCAACACAAGTCCTTCTGCGAGATTTGCGCCGAATCGCTCGCAGGATCGCGCGGTCCACCCTGCCAGCCATGTTCTACTGCCTCGTATGCCGCGACCCAATCCCAGCTCGCAAGGAAAACAGGCGAGCCTCCATCTCAGAAAGGTCCTTTGATCCCCTGTTCATCTGCGTCGCGCTGAACTCCTGGGGCTTGCGGCCTCTGGGCCGCTCACGAGTCTGCGGGCCGTGCAAGGGCATCCGACGATTGACGCTTCCAGATCGACTCTGACTATCCACCTATTGCTAGCTGTACCTAGCTGCCGGAGATAGAACAAGAGCTCTTTCCGGGATGCGGGTCGGAAGAGAGCGGAGTTCAGCCGCGTCCATACCATGTTGGTGGGATTTTTGCTTTTGTAGAGGTGGAAGATTCTACAGTCACGTTCCTTACTTGAGACGAGAAGCTTGAGCACCAATTGTCGGGCGAAGAGAAATCCAGGGAGTGATATAGAACCTCTTCGCTGATGACCAGCGCATGAATCCGCTCACGGCATGGATAGATCATCATCGATCGCCATGCTGAACCAAGCCAACAAGAACGGGCGTCCTACGCCCGGCAATATGGGGGGCTCACATGACCGGCTTGCACCTACTCTGCCTAATCTGCACATTGGCCGCGGCGTACATAGCCCTCTTAGTCGCCGTGCTTCGGCTGGAAAATCGCTCTCTGCGACAGGACCCTTCTGTCCGATGGCTAGCTGACGAGCGCCCCCAGCCGTCGGGCATATCGCCCGAACTCGTGCCGAGCAGCACGATTGGTGAGTTGAGCGGTGTTAGTAGTGATTTCCTTGCAGGGGCATGCACCCTGGGAGGTGCCCTATGATTCTCCTCCGTCCCTCATAGCCTATGCCGGTCTTCTGCATCGAAGCCCAGGGCTGAAATAGGGTTCTGCCGATTTCCAGAACAATCGTACTATTTCGACGATCGGACCCCGTTGACAGTCTGGGTCTGTCTCTGTGTGGTCTGCCCTACACCACACCGTGGGCCGGTCAAGCCGCCTTCGCTCGGTCCGAAGCGCCATCCTTTCTGGCAGCCTCCTTCTCGCAGTATGCGACGTAATTCTCCAGAGCAAACTCCGGAACAATGGAATACCATGGGCAATTTTTCCTGTTTCGTGCTTTGTCGATCCGAGCACAGAATGACGATGACAAACAAACTGCCATTATCGCGGCCGCTACGATCCACATGCCTGAGACCAAGACAAAATGCATTTTGAGCTCTCCCCTGCTCCACTGATTGTATTGGCTCTGCCGGGAAATACCTGCTCGCGTTCGCTCGGCTGTCGAACGCTCCAGTAACCCAACCTTGTTACTCGCCAAGCATCAGTGCTTACTCGCCGCCCTGGTCACATGAAATCGGGTCGCCCAGGATATCAGCCCGGGTTCCGGGTCCCTAGCAGCGCACCAGCTCTTAGCCGAAATCGGCCTGACTCCTTTGTTCCGACGATGATCGAGTTCGACCGAGCAGGAACACGCCTAGGCATCTGGCCTTCGGAACGAGGGACAGGCGAACGGCAAGCCTGAAGGATCTGAACCCCCCTGGATACCGGGATACCGGGATTGTCGGTCAGGTCTCGTTAACATGAGCCAACCGACGGCGCCCCGCTTCCCAAACCGGAGCGCGCCCACCGCTTCAACCGGACTCGACGAGCGCTCACTGAGCGGGATCCTTGCCGCCTTCCTGGCACCCGACCTGACGGAAGCCATCCTCGACCACTCCGGATGATTTTGAGCCATATCAGGTGCCCACCAAGAAACAAGCGGATCCTGATGACGCGCTCTAAGACGCCGATGCCGCGCGAGCCGCAGGGTTTGGCACATCCAAGTCGTACGCCTTCGAACCCTGTGAAAGCTGTCCCATACGCCCTGCGTGCGCTGGCGCAGTTCTTCGCTCGACATCGTCGGGGTGCGGAAGAAACGTCTTCGGCCGCACTTCGAGCGGCATGGCAAACTCACATCCAGAAGGATCTCTCAGTTCGCTTGCAGTCGACAAGCCCCGCGACGGCGAACAAAGGGTCGGTGGGGCCGCTGATTATGAGTGGCGGATGGAGAACTCGTCAGTCTCCAGCTTTACAGGCCGCGCATCCCTCTTTATGGCGCTTGAGGGAGACTGCAGCTGCTTGCTCAACTTCAAGCACCTTGGTCAAACGACGCTCGGACTGGAGGCGATTGGCAGACTCCGAAGACAGCTCCTTCTCAGCGATCTCCCGTTCACGATGCGCCTGTTGGAGCGCGTAATCGAGCTTGCTTCCCGCCTCACACAGCATCTCGTATCTCCAAAGCGATGGACTATTCCTAGTTCTATCGCTTTTCCCAGGCGATCATCCGCAGCCGTGCGAATCAGCCTGTCCTCCCCTTTTCAGGTGAGATGACCCTTCCAAGAAGCGTAAGCAAGGCAGCGAAGTCCTGAGAGTCCTTGCGGTAAAGCGCATGAGCATGGATCTGTGCGGGACTCTGATCTTCATGGAACGAGCTGCTCATGGCAATGCGCCGTATGTGTGGAAACTGCCGGCGAACGAAGTCCAATAACTCCCATCCGGGCATCCGAGGCATCTGCACATCCGAGATGACTACGTCAGAGATCCGGCCCTCAAGCAGCAACTCGAGAGCTCTGATCCCATCTTCTGCCGTACGCACCCGGTATCCTGCCTGCTCGAGAATCGCTGAGAACGCAGTGCGGATGAACGGGTCGTCGTCTACAAGAAGGATGTCCAAACCAGAATGCAGTACGGGGCTTTCGGATGAAGGGCGCTCATCCAGTGAGCTCGCTTGGCACATTTGCTTTCAGATGAAGCCGCGTACTCCGATGTTGCCCTCTCTTGTGTATGCCAGACTGGCGAATTGGGAACTAGGAAAATTGTGCTCGACGAGGAAATTTGTGCTCGACTTCGTGCATATTATGGTAACCTTGACGGATACATGGGCGGACCTGTTCATCACCCAATCAAAAGCCCAGCAGAAGTGCATCAGGCAAGGAGCATTGTCCATGTACAAGGTTGTCGTTGCTGATGATGAGGCCATCATCGCGGAAACCCTAGCTCTGATCCTCCGGTACTCCGGGTACCAGGTCGCAGCCTTCACCTCTTCGAGCAAGGCGCTCGGACTGCTCAAGGATAAGGGTGCTGACGTGCTGATTACGGATATGTTGATGCCGGGGATGAATGGCCTCGAGCTTGCCGCTGCGGCTTCGAAGGTCTGCCCCACCTGCCGCGTGCTCATCCTTTCTGGACGCGAGATGCCCGATGTACAGGTGCAGGCAAACGGAGTATCCGGGTGCGAGTTCATGCTAAAGCCCGTGCAGCCGGAAGCGCTTCTTCGCAAGGTAGAAGCATTGGCTCATATGCCTGGGCGGGCTGCTCTTTCAGCCGAGGAACTCAACCGTTATCCGGTTACGACTGAGCGTGAGTCTCGCTCCACTACTCGATTGCTTCAAGCGTGAAGGATCTATAGGCCATACGTTCTGGGCCGTGTAGCTCCCTTCGGCGTTCGACGGCGGACACCGAACAGCACCTGCGTGAGTTGCTACTTTGGACGTTACGGAGGGGTGGCCGGGAACACGCGTCGACCGTGAGGCCCGTCGTGTTGTCAGCGCTGCCTGCCCGTTCTTCCGTCCTGAAAATTTACGAGTCCTTCCTCGAAGGCCCAGGCTCGTAAGATCAATCTCATGCCACTTCGCCCTTTGGTCGCGCTCCTCGCTGCTGGCCGCATGGCTCCCCGCATCTGCGGATCAGCATTACTCGCGCGAGGTCTTCTTCGCGAATAGTCTGAGCCGCGGTTTTGACCCGCACACAGACGGCAGCGTCTCCGCTCCAAGCACTCTGGAACTCATCCCCGACCCAACGCAGGACATGCCATCGAATCATGGTCGGCTGCCAGTGGATACCTCGCAGTTCGTGAGCGCGCCAAACTCGCTTCGTCTCCACTGGAACTCCGCCGTGAACGGAAGCTGGACCGCGGAGCTGAACCTCTACCGCTTTCGCGATCGGGACATCGATTGGGACGGGGAAACGCTCTACTTCTGGCTCTGGTCAGAGACACCGGTACCGGCGAGCGCTCTTCCGCATATCGCGTTCGTCGATCTGGAAAAAAATCACACCGCGCCGCTTCCGTTGGCGAATTTCCATCACCTCGACCTCCCCGCCCGCACGTGGACCCGCATCGCCCTTCCCCTTTCCTCCTTCGCCACTGCCTCGCTCTATGCGTTCCATCCCCGTCATCTCACGAACATCATCTTTTCTCAGGGCATGGCCGACGGGCAGCCGCACACATTGCTGATCGACGAGATCCGCATTCTCGACGACAACCCGGCGCTCCATAAGCCTCCCGCCTCGCCTTCAGATCTCCGGGCCGAAGCTTTTGAGCGGCATATCGACCTCCGCTGGACCGATGTCGCCGACGCAAACGTAGCCGAGTATGTGATCTATCGCTCCCTCAATGGCGGTCCGCTGCGTGCCGTCGGAGTGCAGCGCCCCGGTCCCGGCCGCTTTGCCGACTACCTCGGCGACCCGCACGCAACCGCTACCTACCGGGTTGCCTCGCGCACCTCCGCGCTCGCGGAGTCGCTGCAGAGCGCGCCCGTCAGCGCCTCGACTCATCCCATGTCGGACGACGAGTTGCTCACCATGGTGCAACGCGCCAGCTTTCGCTATTACTGGGAGGCCGCCGAGCCGAATTCCGGCATGACGCGTGAATCCGAGCCGGGCAACGACGACATGATCGCAGTCGGCGCCAGCGGCTTCGGCATCATGGCGACCGTCGTTGCTGTCGACCGCCATTTTATCTCCCGGGGCGAAGCAGTCCAGCGGCTGTTACAGATTTGCCGCTTCCTCGATCGCGCCGATCGCTACCACGGCGCCTGGGCGCACTTCATCTCCGGCAGTACTGGGCACACCATCTCGCTGTTCCAGATCTACGACGACGGCGCCGATCTTGTCGAAACCTCTTTCCTCATGGAAGGTCTGCTCACCGCCCGGCAGTATTTTTCGGCGAATACTCCCGCGGAGCAGGAACTCCGTGAGCGTATCAGCCAACTGTGGCGAGGCGTGGAATGGGACTGGTTCCGGGCGACGCCGAACCGAGATGCGCTCTATTGGCACTGGTCGCCCAACTACGGCTTCCAGATAGCAAATCGCCTCCAGGGATGGAACGAAGTGATGATCACCTATCTGCTCGCCATCGCCTCGCCCACCCACGCGGTGCCGCCAAGCCTGTACGACACGGGCTACGCTCGCGTTGGAACGAAGGAAGCATCGATCTATGGTGCGGGTCATACGTGGTTCGGCATCCCCCTGAGCCAGACCTACGGACCGAAAACACCCGGCCCGCTCTTCTTCACCCAATACTCGTTCATGGGGTACGATCCTCGCGGCGTTCGCGACCACTTCTCCAACTACTACGTGCAGAATCGCAACGAATCTCTCGTCAGCCAGGCTTACTCTGTCGCTAATCCCGGTCACTTCAAGGGATACGGCGCGAATAGCTGGGGGCTCACCGCTGTCGACGGTCCAAACGATCGCTATCACGAGTACAAACCCTTCACGACCGATGACGGCACACTCGCACCGACAGGCGCTGTCTCTGCCTACGCTTTTGTGCCGCGGGCTTCCCTCGCCGCCATCAAGCACTGGTATCGGGATCTCGGCTCCAGGGTCTGGGATATCTATGGCTTTCGTGACTCATTCAACGAAGACCAGAACTGGTATTCCGGCATCACCATGGGCCTCAATCAGGCGCCGCAAACCGTCATGATCGAAAACGGCCGCACCGGCCTGATCTGGCGCATGTTCATGTCGAATCCAGAGATTCGAGCCACGCAACATGCCATCGGCCTTACGCCTGATCCTGCGAACGCAAGACCATAAAGATCACCAGCGCATTGTTCCTCCGCAGCTACGGGCGTACCGTGGACCGGGCAGCAGGGCATGTCAGATTCGTTATACCCGGGTCCATATGCTCACGGATGCGCCCGACGCTACGATGCAGAAGGCCATGACCGATCATGGCCTCCCCTCCTGCTTGTTTCCTGTTATTTCTTCGTTTTGCTGGCCCCTTTGGAGGCAGACTTCTTGAGTGCTCGCTTATCGCTCTCTTCATTCTCTTCGGCATCGTCCTCATCTTCATCAGCTTGGTTGAGAGCTTCAGCATTGACCTGCTTGGAGACCGTGGTCAGTAGCTCATCGGTGTGCTTTTCCTCGCCGAGGGTTTCCCCAAGGAGAGTCTTGATTTCCTGTTCACCCATCGCTTCCGCCAAGGTGGCGACCGTGCCGTATGCGGCGATTTCATAATGCTCGATCCTCTGGGCCGCCGCAATGATAGCGGCATCGAGAACCGGGCCTCGCTCCACTTTTTCGAGGGACTCTGAGGCGTCTTCAAGCAGACCCTTCAACGCTTCGCAGGTCTTCCCGCCAGCTCGCTTTCCTAAGATTTCAAAGACTCTGTCCAAACGCTCGACCTGCTTCTTGGTCTGTTCAAGATGGGCTTGGAGCGCTTGCTTCAACTCCTCCCTCTGCACTGCCTTCGCAATGCGGGGATACGCCCTGATTGCCTGTTTTTCTGCGGAATAGATACCTTTTAGCTCGTCGAGCAAGAGTTCCTGTGCTGTCTTGATGGCCATCTGATCTCCTGGACCGCCTTATCGCGGTGCATGTCTGTGTGATGCCTCATCAGTCCTCCCGGTTAGACCCTTACGCCCCCTGTGCGCAACGGTCAGAGCGGTTATCCTCCAGATATCCAGCACATCTCATCGACGCGTTAGAAGTCACCGGAAGCAGGAAGAGTCCTAGGAATCGCGCGACACAGCTGTGCACCGGCCCGTAGGACTCTCTCCCCTAATTCTCGCCGGTGCTGGTTCGACGCTGTGAGCTATGCCGCCCACAGAGCGAACGAACACCCGAGCGAGAATGCAAAGACAGGGGACATTCTTTGAAGTGGCTGGCCCCGTGTGCCGAACCGGAGGCGATGGTTCGCACGGCCAGTCCCAATGCCTCAAAGGTCAGTGAAAGAGGCTGTCCGTTAATGAAGCCTGACTCGTCGGTTAAACGAGGGCACCTATATGAGGCGGCTCTGGCGAAAGAGCTACCAGGGAGAGTGGAGCAGCCCGGTTGCACCGCATCTGGTCGTGCGCCGGCCCCTTCCCTTATTACTGCATTACTGCTGCAGCTGTGGCGGGAGCGGCACCCTGGGGTCGAACAGCTGGCGCTGGACTTCGCCGCCAAATTCGAAGAACAGGTCGGGTGCCCGCATGAGTCTGGCGCTCAGCAGTCCGCCGGCCGCTGGTGCCGAGGAAGCGCTCCTGCGGCTGTTGCTCGATGGCGTGGGTAGTCTTCTCCCGCCAGACCACGGTGAACACCATCCAGGAGATGCAGACCTACACCTGGGCCGCGAAGGCCGCCCAGCGCGGGAGCGGCGCGATGCTCGCGAGTCAGGCGTCCGTGCGGCTACAATTCGCAAGGAGTCTGGGTGGGAAGTCACGTGCGATGACGGAGAGAGCATCTATAAGTACCAGCGCGTCTGTTAGCTCATCGGAAACGTCTACTCAACCTGGAAGGGTGAAATGCAGAACAGGATCAACATCAACAGCGACAGAAGAGCGGGCGCGATCAGCCGTCGCGCGGTGCTGAAGCAGGGGGCGTTTGCTGCGACCGCGTTGGTCTTCGGCCGCTGGGCCTCCGCCAGTAGGCAAGCCTCCATACCGCAGGTACGGCTCAACAACGGTGTGAAGATGCCGGTCCTTGGCTTTGGGACCTACAGTCTGGAGGGTGATCAGTGCACCGAGAGTGTTGCGGACGCAATCACTGCCGGCTATCGACTGATCGACACCGCCAAGGTGTATAAGAACGAGGAAGCTGTAGGCGCAGGCGTCAAGAAGAGCGGAATCGACCGCAAGTCTCTCTTTGTGACTTCGAAGATCTGGGTGGACGATTCCGGCTACGAGCGGGCGAAGCAAGCTTTTCAAACCACGATCGACAAGCTTCAGCTCGAATATCTTGATCTTTATCTCATTCATCGCCCGCGTGGGGATGTGCAGGGCTCGTGGCGGGCCATGGAGGAACTCCACGCAGCCGGAAAGATCCGTGCGATCGGACTGAGCAATTTCGACCAGGAACAGCTCGCCAGCATTACCGCAAGCGCAAAGACCAAGCCCGCCGTCAACCAGGTGGAGACCCACCCATTCTTTCAGGAGACGGCTGAATTTGCGTCGTTGCGTTTGGCCGCTGTGAAGATGGAGGCATGGGCTCCATTCGCAGAAGGGCGCAACGGGCTATTTACAAACCCGGTGCTGCAACAGATCGGCAAGAAGCACGGGAAAACCGTCGCGCAAACCGTACTGCGCTGGCACCATCAGCGCGGAGTCATCGCCATCCCGCGTTCATCGAACCCGGAACATCGCCGCGAAAACCTGGCCATCTTCGATTTCTCGTTGGACGCCAATGATATGCAGAGAATCTCAGCCCTGGACGAGAATCGGAGTCAGTTTCCCGAGTGGACCTAGCTGCCGCGCGAGCGCGACTCGCTCGGGACGCCAGCGCGAGAGCGCGTAGCGGATCGCGGCCGCAGTGTCCGACTTCTTCGAGAGCTTCGCGGATGTGTTCTCAAGCCAGCCGTGCAGGCTCGAGAGCAGCGGTGCGGCTCTTGTCTGCCGAACGTCGTTGCGCAACTCGGGTGTGCTGCCGCGGATCTCCTTCTCGATGGCATAGAGTGCGGCGATACGCTCGATGGCTTCGGTCGTAACCGGGGACGGGTGTGTGACGTGGATCTCGTGGAACTTGAGGCGTGCATGCGCCCAGCACGCCGCTCCGCTGACGCGGCCGCTGTCGTACCGGTGATGGAAGCCGGCGTAAGCATCGGCTTGAAAGGTGCGAGTGAACTGCTCCACATGCGCTTGGGATGCTCGCCCTTGCGATCGGGCGAGTAAGGGAACCACACGGCTGGCGCAGATGTATCACCTAGAGCTTGTTGGCTGCCGACACATACTTCCGCACCGCATGCACTAGAGGTGCCAGGAGATCGCTCGCAGCACCGACGCATCCGCCAGCTTGGAGCGGTCCGGATCGATATCTTTGCGAGCATAGATCTCTGACTGCCCATAGAGCGGCTGATGATCGGCGTACTTGGACACCAGCACATGCGCGAGCAGGCCTGGACCGGCAATCCGGTCGATGGGCCGTGACGGCGCAGGCGCCTGCACGATGCGTTCGCAGACCACGCAGCCTAGCTTCGGATGCACATGACCAATGACCTTGAACGAAGCCCGCACATACCCGAGCATCTCGGCCGCATCTTCGCCGAGCTCTCTGAGCTTCCCACCGCAGTCAGGGCAGGCATCCTGGTCCGGCGTGTGCGTGTGGATCTGTGGATCGCGCGCGGAAGATGCTCCGGCAGCCGGCGGCGGAAGGGCTTGGCGAAGCCGGCTTGCCGGACTTGGCCGTAAGGTGCTGGAGGTCCGCTGGCGTCGCAACCTGCAAGGCTTGCAGTTATAGCTCACGGTGCACAAGATCAAGAAAAAGGCCGCATGAACACTGGACAAACACTTACACAAGAGCTTCATTGCTACCAAGTTCATTTCAGAGCCTTTCACCTCCTGATCAGTGGTTTTGAGACACTCCGAGGTTGGTCGGGTACCAGGTGAAACCTAGGAGCATGCTGGTATTCGATTGTGGCTCAGGTGCTAGGAGAGGCGCGATGTAGCGTTCATACTGAACAAGTCCACGGACCTCGATCTCTGGCCCGACTCGCTTGATTACTTCGACCGAACCAGCATTCTGAGTCGTGCCGCCTGGTATGAAGTCTTTAGCCGCCTTCACCCGCCGATACGACACTTGAAGATATTCGCGAGGTGAGAGGTTATACGTGAGCCACGCCTGGCCACCTTTGTCTTCCCGCCCGATCGCATCGCCCAGCAAGAAGCCCTTGTTGGTGTAGCCTTGTCGTTGCACCGCCTCCCAGTACAAGAACTGTCCTCGATTGCTTCGGCTGGTCGGCGGGTCCGTATTCGCCGCTTCCACTCGAAGGTCGAACTTTTCGGCTCCTGGGATTCGTGCCAGATAGAGACCGGTCCGATAGGACGCCCGACGCGGCGCGTCGAGTGGTGAGACATCATCGTGGGCGGCCGAATCGGCATAGAGAGTCAGCCAATTCCGAACAAATGGCAGCCGGTAGTTGAAATCGAACGCGCCGAGGCGGTCTCCGGGATCCTGTGGGGAGAACTTCGTCCGCGCGTCGGGGGCCGTCAGGCTGAAGAAGCTGCGTAGGAACGTATGAACCGTCACCGGCTCGTGGTCCTTGCCGCCCCAGATCACGGACCGCGCGAACCCAAGTTCAAGATCACGGGTGGGCTTCAGGCTCACCTTCTCCGCTGTGTATCCACGGAGAATTAGGGTCGGTATGCCCTTTAAGACTGCCGACCACGAATTCGTAACGGAAGGGCCCGGTAATGCGGGACAACAGAGGAATATAGAGCGGCTCGACGCGGTTGATCTCGAAAGCATAGATCGGCTCGGCATTGGTGCTCCAGAGCATTGCCCCGCCCTTTGCCGGGCCCGTCCATTGATCGTGTTTGCCAATCGATATCTCATGTCCAGCGAGGTGGACGGCAGCATCCGCCTCAAGAATGCGGAAAGCATTCGTAGCCGGCAGCGGGCCTAGTGGAATCGTGTCCTGGCGAGGGTTTGAGGCAACGGGTATCTCGTCGATGCTCGAAAGGGTGCTAAAGACGGGATAAGGGTATCCCGACCATCCCGGTGCATGTTGGTACTCTCCCCGGAAGTAGACCGAGAATCGCTTCCACTCCCCGCGCACGCTCGCGCCGGCATGACCGTTCACACCTTCGGCGTAAGGGCGGCCGTAGTCATTCGTGAGCGTCTGCCCGACATGATAACTGTCCCGCAGCGGCGTGCCGACGATTCCACCGCCCTGGACATAAGCGCTCTCGAGGGCCCATGCTGGCTCATAACCTGTTCCTGCCGTTTTCGGACTTGTCCGGCGCACCTCTTGGTGCACTGCATTGGCAATCTGGTCAGCCAACGGATCGGCGGAGCATTGGGCGATCATCTCAGTCTCCTCGAGCATGTGGGCGACTGAGTTCCAAGTCCATGGCCGGAGGCCGAAATAGGCTGTGTCCAGGCAGCCCAGGCCGTGAAGCCGGTCGAGCGCCGGGTAGACCCAGCTATCCATCGGGATGTAGGTGGAGCCCACGCGCCAGGAATTAGTTTGGATCAAGGGAGAGCCGTACGCTTGGAGCCGCGAGCGGTCAAAGATGCTGAATCGTGGCGCATGGCTCTGCCCAAAGGCCAGCGGCGCCAGAAATGTACAGAGTAGAAAAATACAGCAATTTTGATTCAAAAAGCCCTCATATTCAGGCGGTAATAGTCCTGGGCAGTTCGTGATCCCTGAGGCATTCGTCGTAGATCTCTTCCAGCTTCTCTGTTTGCCTGGAGAGGTCAAAGTTCTCGCGTACCCAGCCTACGGCGCGTTGGCTCGCCCGCGACCAGAACATGTCGTCGCCAAGGAACCTGGTAAGAGCATCCGCCAAGGCGCCAGGCGATCGCTCAGGGCACAGGAGCCCCGTCTCACCATTCGCGACAGCCTCGGGGATAGCCGCATGAAGCGAGCTGACTACCGGGGTGCCGACTGCCTGTGCCTCTGCAAAGACCATTCCGAAACCCTCGCTATCTCCGCTCGCGGCGGTCACGCTCGGATTGCACAGCACCCGCGCGAGCCTCATCCTCTTTCTGACCTCGTCATTATCCTGGACCCCGCGAAAGCGCACCCGGAGCCCGACTCGTTCGCCTCCGCTTCTAGAGACTCTCGCAAATGTCCGTCCCCAATCACCTCCAGCCGCGCCGCCGCATCCTCGTTCTGAACCAGCCGCATCGCACGGAGCAAATACGCACAGCCTTTTTTTTCTACGAGCCGCCCCACAAACAGCACAAGCTTTGGGTCGCGCTTCACCTTCCCGGGCGAAACTTCGTCGTGTCGACACCGGTATAATGCACATGGAGCCTCTCTTCAGGGAACCCGGCGCGCAGAGCCGATTTCTGCAATTGCCCGGGACACGCAAAGAAACCGAGATGCGCGCGCAAATAGTCATGGCCCGACGGCGCAAATAACGTCGCCCGCCCCAAGTTTTTTCGAAGTGCGCATCCGTGGTGGTCACGTCATAGCCATGCAGAGTGACGACCAGAGGCAGCCCGAGCGCCTCCGCTATGAATAGGGACTGGACGGCATCGGTCGCGAAATGCGCATGAACGAGCGACGGCTTCTCCGCTCGGAGCCGGCGGAAGAAACCCGGAGCAATCGGCGATAGCTGTAACAGTCGAGCCCTCAGGGCAGCGACAGTCCCCGAGCCCTCTGCAGCAAGCACCTGGGCAGGCGCGTATGGAGTGCAATCCCGTGCGCCGCAATCCGCAAGCACGGGACGGTACCTCGTTAGCGCGGCGGCCTGTTCCACGATAAAGGTCTCGCTAGGTGGCAGAATCTGCTCGCGAAAGATCAGGGCAGTACGCATATTGTTAGCCGACCCTCCGTGCGAGCAGTAAACCATCACAATTGGAGTTGGAACGATTTGCGCGCGCCCTAAGGCCTGACAGGACGACCCAGCTAGCGAATGCCATACCGCCGTCCGTGACGATACTTGCCCACGCAGCCCCGCGCCAACTGTAGCGAGGGATAAGAATTAGATTAAGACCGAGATTTACCAGAGCGGCGCACGCTTCATAAGTGAACCGATATCTTTGGTAACCCGCACCAGCTAAGGCATCACCGGAATCCATGTGAAATGCCCGAAATAGCGGGATGAGGCATAACCATCTTAGAGCGGCTGCACTATCCTTGAACGCCGACCCCGCGAACACGGGTATGAGGGGTGCAACCACAAACAGACCGCACGCGATAGCTGATCCAATCCAGAACGTACGTCGCAAGATACGGGTCGCCAGCTTATAAGTTCGCTCGAACCCGTATGTTCCCTCACGGCAGAACCTCGGATATGCTGCACCCTGAATAGATCGGATCGGCAAGCTGGCTATATCGACGATCCGGTACGCCATCGAGTACAACCCGTTTGCAGCCGTCATCCCGTAGTGTCCAAGCATCACTTTGTCGAAGTCGTTGTAAGCGTTTGCACTGGAGCCAGACGCTGCAAAAAGAAATCCCTCTCCCAACCGCTGATACATGATGGAAAGACTAAATGACGGCCTGCCTACCAGCACGATGACTAATGAGACAGCACTGACGCAACCCATTGCGGACACAGCAAGTGCGGCTATCGCCCATGTAGCAGCCGTAATGTGACGAAATCTCCAAAACAGAATGATGGCCAAACAAAGCCGGAACAGATTTGTAGACAGCGTGATCACCGCTGTGAATCGCATACGCTCCAGACTCTGGAACACCCGACTCGAAGCTAAAGTGAGCTGACCGAAAAGACAATCTGCTAGGCCAAGCTCCAGCACAACCGACAGAGGCACTTGGCGAATCATCCAATGAGAACAGCAGGCCAACAGCGTGATGGCAACCATACTCCCGGCGACAGTGGACAGTATAATGTTGCCCCAGTATTCCTTGAAGCGTGTGCTATCCGGACTAACATGCCGAAGGAAGACGAACCCTGATCCGAATGAGCTGTACTGACTAGGAATTGCGACGGTAGCCGTAACGCCCGCGAGCAGCCCGTATTGAGAAACGCCAAGGAGCCTCGCTAGAATGACAAAGTACAGGCCCTGGATGACTAGTGATGAGCCATGCCCGGCCAGCATCCAATAGGCATTTCTAACCAGAACGCCCTTGTTGTTCATCGACAAACATCTCATGCTAAACACGCCCTATACGCAACCTCATACTGTGAGCGCACAACTGGTATCGAACACAAAGATTCCAGGTGTTTGAAGAATGCGATTCCTTCGCGCTCGACAGCTTTTGGCGAGTTGAACCACACCTCTAGCACACTCGCTAGTTCAGCGGAGCTACCATAGGGGACTCCGTTTGGCAGCTCCCTATCTGCAGGTAATGTATCCCGGGAGCCATCGACATCCGTAAGCAGGCTTGCGACACCGCATGACGCGGCTTCGACTACTACATTGGGGAACCCCTCCGTCTGGCTGACGAGCACATTGAAGGCGTAGTTAGGAACCAGGCTGGCGATAGAGGGACAATACCCCTTTAGGCTTACGTATTTGTTCAACTCAAGCCGCTTGATTTCCGACGCCAGAACAGTATCCATCCGGCCCTCTCCGAATATGTCCAGATAAGCACGGACGCCATTGTCCAGCAAACGCCGCCAAGCCCGAATCAGATGAAGATGGCCTTTCACGGGTTCGAGCCTACCGACAGTCAGTGCGCGCATCGACCTCACATCAGGTCCAGCCGGCGCATGAAATGGGTAAGGATTCCAGCTGAGATAGAGGTTGCGAACCCGAGTCGACCGCTTTAGGTACTGCACAACCGAAGGACTTACTCCTGTGGCGGAAGCTGGTGCCCCAGCCCAGAACCAGGCTGCCCACGGAAAGGTGTTATGAGCGGTGTAGAGAACTGGGACACGCGCGATCTTCGATACCAGATTCGCAAGTACCGCAAGCCGCCGATGATGAACATGAATCAAATCACATTTGGCTTCTTTGATCCATTGACCAAAGCGAAGCATCTCCGCAAGCACGGTCGGTGCACCGCACATCAGACCGAAAGATTGGTATCTGTCCGGAGCCATCCAAGAGCGGTCCTCCAAATACTGTGGAACTTCGGGTGCACCATGCTCGCATCCGGCGAAGAAGAAGTCGATATCAGTGCCGGCAAACGCCTCCGCTATCCGCCTTATGACGATGGCGGAGCCGCTGCTTCGATAGTAGTGGTTGTGGAGCATACAGACCCGCATCACAGCTAACCTCCCACATTAGGATGCTATTACCCGACTTGGCCGAGCGCGGCGCCAACGGAAGCCAGAGCCGGATTAGGGGTGAGATCGCCACCTAATAGGCCCGGGTAGTGCCGCTGGCCGTCTGCTCGACGAAATGTCGGCGAGTAAGTAGCGCTCTTGTCATACCAGTTGCTGCGATCCGTAGATGTCCAGAAGATTACAGTTTTCGGATGGGCGACCGGCATCACATTCACCAAATAATCGTGGTATGTAGCGGCCGCCAGTGCTTTCCGCTGTGCCTCGTTACCCGTCACGTAGGTATCGTCTACATCACATTCTGTGATGATCACCTCGAGGCCTAACTTGCGGACCGATCCGATGAAAGCATCGCGGGCGGCATTCACAACCGGTACGTCAGCACGTAGATGCGATTCAAGACCGACCGCCTGGACGGGAATTTTGCGAGACAACAAGTCCTGTAATAGGGTGAGAGTCTGGCTCCTCTTGCTGGCCCAGTTTCCCTGTTCGACCGACTCGATATTGAGCACACGAAGTGCAGTCGGGTCGGCGCTCGCCGCCGCGTGGAAAGCTATATCGATGTATGAGGGTCCGAGCAACTCGAGCCAAACGCCAGGCGCCAAGCCGTCTTCGCGGTGATCGTTATGTCCGTGAAGAGGCTCGTTCACCACATCCCATGAGGAAATCTGTCCCTTGTAGCGCGTCATAACTGTGCGAATGTGCTCAGTTAACGCACGCTCCGCGTTGTTCTTCGTAAGCGAGGGCAACCAGTCCGGGTTCCCCCCCTGATTCCAGCAAAGGGTATGTCCATGCACCTGCATACCGCGCTGCCGCGCCCAGTTCATCATCCAGTCCGAGCCGCTGAAATCGTACCGCCCCTGCTCTGGGTGGATTTTAGCCCACGTGAGCTCAGTACCTGGTGCATCACGTTAAAGTTCTCGCCCACGAAAGCGGCAATCCCTGGTATCTCCAACAGGAATCGTTCGGCCTGCACTCCGATCTTCGTGTGCTCCGCTGCATTCTTCAGTGGCCTGCTGTGCAGGGCACGGCACTTCCCTCCCGTCACCCCAAGAGCAGCAACTGACATACTCTTTACAAACGTTCGACGACTAATTTCCATGTTGTCTGATCTCCCTAAGTCGGCGCGCTTCGCGTGCAAGACCTGCATATGCCATGACTAGGAGCGTCCATTCAATGTCATTGGGGAACATGAACTTGTTCCCGTTAAACAGCGCCAGTACCGTCAGAAAGATGATCGACAGATACCAGTCCGTGTACTGTGGGTTGCCGCGGTAGGCGCAACGGGCAGCATTGACACATGCGCGAGCGAGCACTACAAGGAGTACAACGATACCGACGAGCCCTAGTTCTAGCAACAGCTGCAGTATCCCGTTTTCGGCGTTCATGAGTCCTGGGTCATTCGCCATAAGCGCTGTGTTGGCTGACTCTCCTTGAAAGCCAAGCCAGAAGGCGGAGTATCCGAAGCCCATGACAGGACGTTTCAGAGCCGACTGGAGTCCTGCTGCCCACACAACGGTTCTGTTCGTCATGGTAGCGCTCTTACCGAGAATGGGGAGTACCTCTTGACCATCAAGATAAACAAACATTGCGGCGCCAACTGTAATTGACAACAACATGCAGAGCCATAGCATGCGCTCCGGTCCCCTTGTTCGGCGCTGAACACGTATGAGGGTCACGAATGTAATACATAGGCCTGCCACAATCCATCCTGTCCGCGATTGTGAGAGCACTATTAGAGAAAGGAAGAGGGATGACGCGATTAGGCGTTTCAGACGCGCGTTACCTTCAAACGGAAACGTGATGGCAGTCACAAGGAAATAGTTCATAATGATCGCCATAACGTTTTTGTGCGGGAAAATCCCTTGCCACGCTACTCCGAAGTCGCCCGTAATACCCTTCTGGTCAATACCTGCCGAAGGAATAAACGCGACCGTCAGGATGCTGGATACCGCCGCGACGACTCCTACAAAGAGGAACAGCTTCGCCTGTTCTCTTCCGCTAAACCGGTCCTCAATATAGAGGGCAAACAGTGTGTTGATAACAGCCACAATGCCTAAGATTGCGGAGCGGCTTGGTGCCTGAGACCACAAGGCAGAAACTGAAGCAAGGCAGGGTAACAGCATAAGCAGTACATTGCCACGACAAGCAGAGAGCAGCTTGCGGTGATATTGCAGCAGTAAAAGGCTAAACAGCCCGTAGACGCCCAGGAACTCGAGGTGATGGGCCAGTGTGTCGGACGAGCCGTTCGACATGCCACCATAGACACCTGCAACCGCGTTGTTGGCTCCTTCGAATTGGAATGAAAAGGAGCCACGAACGCACAGAAAAAGCAACGGAGCAAGTATCACAAGGTAGAATGCCGAGATACTAATCCCAGGTTGTTTGCGTTCCACCCTGAAGCTGTGGTCAAGAGTGGTGGACATCATCCTGCTCCTAGCCTCAAGGCGATACGCTGGCGCACTGTACTCGGAACCACGCCGAAAGCGATCGCAATCCATAAGGACTTGAACTCAAATGACCCATACCGAAGTGCGTCTTTCAACAGCTCCGACGTATGCCTAAAATCGCGGAAGAGGTTGTACCGTGGCGCAACCTGAACAGCAAGGAAATATGCATAGGCGCGTCTTGTGAGATGTGGGTTTGATGCTGCCCAGTGCAAGGAATCCGTCCACGTGGTGCTTCGTCCAATTGAGCTCCTGCCTCTCTCGATGTTGAAAACGGAAAGAGGTTCCCATACAAACTCGACGGATGCTCCGGGTAGAGATGCTGCACGAAGCAGCCAATCCCAATCCTGATGGCGACGTAGTCCGCGCGTAAATGGGCAATTCAATAGCAGCTCCGCAGGCAAGAGCAAAGTTGACGTTTGGATGAACCCCTCACCTTGGTTCAGTGATGAACGACAGAAGAGGTACTCACTCATTGGTTCGCCGGGACAGATCACTCGTCGGGGCCAGATCGTATCTCCTCCGTCTCGCCGGGCAATCAGCCGGGATGTGACAATGGGGAAGTCTGCTTTCGTGGTCAAAGCCACTGCCAGCTGCTTCTCTATCTTCTCCGGCAGCCACTCGTCGTCATCGTCGAGCAGCGCGATCCACTCGCCGCGCGCCTCACGTGCACCCACGTTACGCGCCTCCGATCCACCAACCCTCCTCACTGAGCGCCACGATGCGTAGCCGCTCTTCCCCGAGCGCTTGGAGGGCCGCGATGGTGGCCGGGTCGGGCCCGTCCACGACCACGATCACCTCCAGGTTGCTCCAGGTCTGAGCGAGAGCACTCTGCACGGCGCGCACCACCAGCTTTGGGCGGTTACGGGTCGGGATTACTGCCGAAACTAAGGATTGCATGAATTTACCTCGCTAATAGAGCTCGTTGATACACGGCGTGAGTTCTCGCCGGAGGCAGAAACGGCACTGCACATATCGACTCTCCTATCAAATCCACGGAATCGATATCGGACAAGGTAGAAGGCGAACTGCAGGTTCCCTACTGCATAGCGTTTAGCCAGTCGGCGCGGCTCCTGTGCCCAACGGTAGGCCCATTCCATCCCGACACGTTGAACCCAGACGGGGGCACGGTTCACCTTCCCCGCAATCATCTCGAAGCTGCCGCCCACTCCGATCGCAACCGGGATTTGCAGCGGACGAATATGTTCAGCAATGAAATATTCCTGGCGCGGCGCCCCCAAAGCCACCAACAGAACGGCCGGGCTTGCACGGCGAATGTCTTCCAATACCCGCGAGAGCACCTCGGGATCCTTCTCGAACCCCCACGGTGGGCAGGATGATCCGGCTACACGTAATCCGGGGTATTTTTGTGAGAGCAACGCAGCGGCCATCTCCCCGCTGCCGGGCTTGCCCCCCAGAAAATATACGGAGAATCCGAACACAGATGATTGTTGGCAGAGGCGATCCACCAGATCGACACCAGGTACGCGCGTGACATTCGCTCCTCTAAGCCATTTGCACGCGGTGACGACCGAGACACCGTCCGCACAGACATACTCCGCCTCGGCGATGCACTTCCGGAACGTTCCATCCTGCTCTGCGAGATTGTAGAACTGCGCGTTGGCAGTCACGACGTGGTGAGTCTTTGTGCTGTAGAAGATGTTCTCCACCAAACGCCGGGTCAGCTCTGTCTCGTCGAGTGCATCAATGCGGATGGGGCCTATCGCTATCGAAGCATGTGCCTCGCCCGTTTCAGGCAGTGGCAATGTCGACACCTCGGCCGCGACTTCCTCGCTTGCCATAGCAGGCATATTCAGCTCTCCAAGGACCATGAACTTTGGGCGACAGCGTACTTACGGAATGGCGTAAATAGCAGCAGAGCTGGCGGACGCTGCTATGCCGCCGGCTCCCGTAGTGGCGAGATTGCGTGCGTAGCTGAAAGGGACGAAGAGTACATCGCCCGGCAACATCGCCATGTCGGGCAGCTTGCCCCGCTGCAGGTCGCCTACGGATAGTTCCCGATCCGAGAATTGCCCATCCGGCTGCTTACGAATCAGCCTCGCGTGGCCCTGCTTGGCCGACTTTGTCAGTCCTCCGGCAATCGCAATCGCCTGAAGCATGGTCAACTGTGACTGGTTGTTTGACATAACATAGCCGCCAGGCCGGTTGACGTCACCCAGAACGTAGACGATGCCCGCCTTCGGCACCACGATGGTGTCTCCTGGATAAACGGTGAGCTGATGCGCGACGGCTTGATCCGCGTCATTCGAGACGTTGTAGTGCACCGGGTGCACCGGGTCGGCCTTCCGCTCGATCAAGATGTTGCGATCCGCGGCCTCGTTGAGCCCACCCGCCAGCGCGAGCACGTCGAGGATGGAGCGTCCGGTGCCGATCGGATACGCCCCGGACGCCCTCACCTGCCCAAGTACCGAGACGGTCTGCGTAGCGTACTGGTCAACCGAGACGACCACCTCGGGGTGATTCAGGTAATGTGCCGAGATCAGCCGGTCATGGATGGTGGTAGCCGCAGCCGCGGGCGTGAGCCCAGCTACCTTCACGTTCCCAACCCCAGTCACCGGAACCTCGCCTGCGTCGGTCACCCGTGGACGCGCGTCCATCTCCGGCAAATCCATAACCTGGATATGAAGCTGGTCGCCGGGGCCGATCAGCAGAGTCTCGGAAACCTGTGCCCAAATCGGCCTTGCCGCGCCCGGAGTCAAGATCAAGCCTATGAACAGTGCGTATCCGTAATTCGCGATTCTCTTATGCACGGACGCCTCCTTCGTTGTCCAGGTAGTAGGTATTGCCTGAGTAGCCGTAGTAATCGTCGTAGCTCACAGACCGGCGGCTGACCCCATTCAGGACCACGCCGATGTGGGCAGTCTCATCCGTCGCCAGAAGCTTGTAGGAGCGGCGCAGCGATTTCCGTGTGGTCAGGTTGTGGCGCGCGACCAGCAGGGTCATGTCAGCCATCTCTGAAAGAATCACGGCGTCAGTCACGGCCAACAGAGGCGGGGAGTCAATCACGATGTGGTCGAAATCGGATTTGAGAGCTTCGACCAGGTCGCGCATGCGGTTTGCGCCGAGCAATTCGGACGGGAACGGCGGGATTGCGCCCGAATAAAGCACGCGTAATCCGGAGACCTGCTGGACATCCATGCTGGGCAGATCCCGCTGCGTTCCGGAGAGCACTGCGCTTAATCCGATAGCCGGATTGGTCGGCGAGCCCGAATCGGCGGGCCAGCGAGGGACGGCGCATGTCCGCCTCAATCAGGAGAACCTTCTCTCCCGACTGGGCCAGAAGCGCCGCAAGGTTCGAGGCTACCGTGCTCTTTCCTTCGCCCGGGATCGAGCTTGTGACCAAAACGACCTTCGGGGGAGCGCCACGGCGTGAGAGCTGGAGGGCGGTCCGGAGGCCACGGAGGGCTTCCGCAAACGCGGTCCCGGGCCCCTCTACCACAGCCAAAGGAACCCGCTCAGCGGCGGCCTTCTCCGCATTGAGCATGCGCTTGCTGCCGACCGGGAGGTAAAGACCCTTCGACTCACCCAGTTGTGGAAGTATGCCGAGCATGGGTACTTGGAGTTCCCGCTCTATCGCCTCGAAGGACTGAAGCTTGTCGTCGACCGCATCAGCGAACAAGGCGCCCATACCGCCCAAGAAGAACCCGGCGAAAATCGAACCGGCGAGGTAAAGGGGAACGTTCGGCGTGCTTGGCTTAGCAGGTACGCGGCCCGGATCGACGACAGTGATGTTCGTCGAGTGCAATCCTTCCATCACGCCCGCCTCTTTGAGGCGTTGATTAAGCGTCTCGTAGAGCTGGCGGCTATTGACCGCCTCTTCACGCGCAATCGTGTATTCGATTGCCTTGTCGTTCAGCTTGTTCGCTTCGACCTTCTGGCGGTTATAGGCGGCGCGCAAATCCCGCTCCGTGATCTCTGCCGCCTGGTAATCGTTGGCAGCCCGTTCTCCGATCCGGCTAGCCTCATCCTTGATGGCCTTGTTGGTGCTGGCCAGCGACGCCTGCTCGTCCGCGAGCTTCGGATTGGCTGAGCCGTACTTCGAGGTGTCGGTCGCGATCTGCGCCTGGAGAGCGGCCTGCTGACCGCGCAGGGTCTGGATAAGTGTGAAGCTATTGTTCACAGCCGGCGACGCCCCGGCCATCGCGGATCCGGCAAGACCTGATATCAACTCAGGATCTTTGCCCTTCACCATCTCGAAGATCCCGCCTTTCACAATCCGCGCCGACTCAGCTGCAGTGAGCGCCTGGGTTGATTGCTGAAGCTGGTCGAGCGTCGAACTGTAGGCCATTTCGTGCCCGGTAGTATCGGTCGCTCCGAGTGAGTAGACGCCGGAGTCGCGCTGCAGCTGGACAACCCTGGCCTGCGTAGCCTCGGCCTGGCGTTTCACGTCGGCCAGCTGGGCTGAAAGCCATTCGGAAGCCTGATTGGTCGCTTGGTAGCGAGTTTGGAAGGTGTAGTCGACGAGCGACTTGGTCAGCTCGTTGATCACTGCAGCCGCAATCTTCGGGTCGGAGCTTGTGTAGGTCGCGTCAATGAGGCGCGTTCCCGCTACGGGTTTCACCTTCAAGTGCTTGGAGAACGTTTTTATCGCGTGCGTCCTCCGCATAGGAGCTTCGGCCAGAGCAGTTCCTGGCGCGTCTTTCGGACCACTCGGGGAAACGAGACCCGTCACCCAGCCGATCGGGTTGAAAGCCGGTTTGAAGTCTCGGGTATTTTCGAGGTCCAGCTTCTGTACCACCTGCAGAGCCAGGGTGTCCGATTGGAGAATGTTCGCCTGGGTCTGCAACGTGATATTGGCGTCCAGGGCGTCGGAGGCCCCATCGGCCGCGCTCATCATGCTTTCTAGGCCGAGCCCGTCGGAGCTCGACTTGGCAACCTGAATCTCACCGGTAGCTTCGTAGCGCCGTGTCGTGAAAACACAGGCCAGAACTGCGATCAGGAAGCAGGCGATCGTGGCGCCGACGATGATCGGCCGTCTCCTCTTCAAAATGGCGAGCAGCCCCTGTATTGTGAGCTCGCCAGCAGGGGAGCCGTTGTGATTTTCTGCGATCATCTATGGGACCTCGGGTTCATGCTTGCCGCCCGAATTCCGAGACGGCGGGCTTCTAAATGAGTGGCTTTGTTCGGACCGCCCCGCTGAATGATGAGCAGGCACAAACTTCAGCCCCGTTACTGTGCTTGATCTTGAACGGTGACGGAAGTCAGCGAAATCCCCATAAAGTGGTAGAGCCGGGTTGGCGCGTTTGCCGCGCATAATTTCAGGCTCCGGAGTTCGTTCGCAATACGCGCTATTCAGAAGGAAGCGACCGCAGCCCAATGCGCTCACGAGGACTTCGCGATGCCCGTAAGCCGGAGGAGGGCTCGCCGAAATGATGAGCCGTCTCGGGCACCAAGCACGTTTCAGGGAGTCTGGTTCCTGGACCTAGGCAAGCGTGATTGACTTCACAATGAGGAACGGTCAGCTACTCAGGTCTACGAGGGCGGCGCAGCAGCCATTTCTCCCCGCGCGGGATTGGGTTTTCTGCGCGCTCTTTAGCTGCCGGGAGGTTCCGGTACGCCGCACACGGCATGCGTGCTTCCCAAATTGCGCTGCTCACTCCCCGCTCGCCTGCGCGGCATAAGGTCCTTTACGATCTGTCGCGAATTCAAGTCGAATCGCGGTTCCTTTGCGAAGCGCTCCCAGCTTCGAATCACCGCTGCTGAGTGTTACTCATCAAACGCGAGCACTCTCGCAGGACGGAGAATCCGCACCCTTCTCACATGACCTATGGGCGTGTGCCCTGGAGCAGCGACATGGAGGCAGCGCCTTCGGTCTCCACTTTGGAGATGTATCTGCCGGAGGGTTCTGGTCAGCCCTGCGCGCCTGTCCACGAAAATGGCATGTGCCGTCCGATTGCGTTTATCCGGGTCTGCCGTTCCGTCTCGCGGAGTACGAATCTGGCGTCTTTTGATCGGAATGGAACCAGGTGTGGCCACCTCTGCAGCCAGAACTCGTGACGGCTGCCTATCGAGGTTGCCTGAGCACGGTTTCAATGCCATGCGGTTCAACTTCGAGGTGATCTGTGGGCTACAGACCATCTCGTGGGTTTCCAACGTGGCAGGGCCTTCTACACGACACTGTTCGGGAGCTCGGAGACTGGCTGCCGCAGATCAGGAGTGCGAGGATTATCGTTCAATAAGACGAGGATCTGTGCAGGCGCCGAAGCAGGGCTGAGGATTGGGAACGTTAGGGAAAGCTTTCAGAAAAAAAAGAGCCGCCCTGGTGAGCGGCTCGAGCGTGCAGTTCCGAGAGGTTTATGTTCTTGCCTGAGGAAAGATTAGAAGCTCTGGGAGGAATCAGCCATACGACTTATTGGGTAGATCTTCACGTCCGTCCAAGCTGACATTCACCGACGCTTGCTCCAGATTAGCTTGCCGCGGTCGTGCAGATGCGGCGACAAGCCGGAGTGGGTTGTTGCAGCTTGCCGGAACGAGTCCACTGCCGAAGCAGCGACAGAGGTCTGGTAAGGCGGAACTTCTATCACGCTTCACGCAACTGGGCTCCCTCGCCCATTCCGCCAAGACGCCGTGCAGCATGCGCGGGCGTCAAGCCAGGGTTGGCAGCGGTCCCTCCATTCGCGTAGGAGACGACACCGGCGGCACCAGTGTCTTTCACGCTTCAGGCACCGATGCTGTATGCCAAGATGCACGCTCACCACCTCAGAAGAATCGGGTCTAATATTCATTCAAACTACCCGCCCACAGCAGCGAGACGGCTGTGCGCCACACCGACAGTTCGTCTGCTCGCTTCATGAGCAGAGTTGACCGACCGATTCACGAAGAGAGAATCAGCTGCCCCGAAGGTAAGACAATGGCCTCAGTATGCCTTGCCGTAACTCAGAAATCAACTCCGACACTTAGGCCATAATGAGGCGACTAGCAAGAGACATGGACGGTGCTCAGCGACTCCGTCCCCGTCTGCCCAACTGACGTCGCGCACCGAAGCACGGATTGCGCAAACCCGCGGATTCGAATCTGGCGTCACACCTTCCGAATGCGTGACGGACGCCACCGGTGGCGGGCGCTCGCATCGCTTCACCAATCGCAAAGCTTGGTCCTGCGCGCTCACGCGGATGGCGAACCTTCCTCTGAGGCCGGAGACCGACACTATCGACGACTCATCTGTTTTCATCCGTCTCCCGGCCGGCTCTGGAATTGAATGTCGAACGCAACTTCGACAGACACGCGCCCGCCAATATTTGCCTGGTATCGTTTGGCGGCCCGTTCCCCCCTGCAGCCCCCGCCCTGAGGGCTCGAATGAGTGATTACAGCTTTCTAAAGCGGGCCGCTCGCGCTCCTTCCAAACGCCAGTTCCGATCGGAACCGGAATTCGAAGTTGGTCAGAATCTGTGCCTCTGCCGTTCCTAGTTGTCGAGCACGCCTCGGCTCACCCCAACATCTCCCCTTCTTCACCACACTCTGAGCAAATAAGCGTGCGGATTAGCACACTCCTCTTTTGGCTCCGTGACCTTGCCGACGATCAGCATCGAATGGTCAACCCGTCAGACCATTCACTTCGTCTTCACGACCTGGACCACAACTCTACCCTATGTATTACGGCGATATCACCCAAGGGAGCACCACCCTGGCACAGATTTCCGCCCATTTCGGCACGCTTCCGCGCGGTCGGGTTACCGGCGTGTAGTAATCCACGACATTCGCGCTTTCCGTGAACCCGGCCAGGTCATAAATTTCGGCGATGAGCTTCCGCTTTCGTCGAAGCGTTAGATTGCAGCGTTTGTGGCTGAATCTCTCCAAAAGGGCCACTTGGACTTCAGTTGGGATCAGGATCCTCCGAACGAGCAGAGATGCCCGGGCGCGCTCGCACGCGAGCGCATCGGTCCCCGGGGTGGGCCTCTCAGGTCGCGGTTACAAAAGGCGCAAGCAGGCACCGGGTTCGCAACAAACTATTGAACTCGCGAACAGTGAATGGGTGGGGGTAAAACTCGCACTTCTGGGATTCGCCATTGGCGTTGTGATCGTTCTGTCTGTCGCTCGGCTTTGGTGAGAGGCAATTGCGGAGCGCAATACTCAGGGGACTTCCCTGTTCGGGGTATTCACGTTCTGGAGGCTCGGAGATAGCGTACTTTCATTAGACGCTTGGAGAATCCTCAATGAAACTGTTCGGTGTTGCCGTTGGACTCTGCATAACAGCAACTGTTCCCAGCCTTGCGCAGCAAGCGTTAACGAACGCTTCCATCGATAAGCTTTCAACTGCCCATGTCGGAGACTCTCTTATCATAAGGATGATCAACACGCAGCCGGGAGCTTACGACGTATCACCCAACGCGCTTACGATCCTGAAGTCAGATGGAGTTTCCGACTCGGTCCTGTCGAGCATGATGGCGAGGGATGCAGAATCGACAGCTTCGAAAAGCGATCTTGAGGACCTTGATATCGGCATTTACCACAAAGTCAATGGGGAATGGCTCCCAGTCAGTTCAGAACACGTGAACTGGAAAACCGGAGGAGTGCTGAAGAGCGTTTTCACCGATGGCATTATAAAAGGCGATATAAACGGGCACATTAACGGTGGTAAGAGCGTTACGAGCGCCAGCTCCCTAGATTTCTTGATCCGAACGCCCGACGGGGTCGACGGAACTGATTTTCAGCTTGTGCAGCTTCATCAGAAAAGTGATTCACGAGAATTTCGCCATTTGACTGGCGGTGTATTTCATGCTTCTGGCGGCTCCTCACGAGATGAAGTCGTATTTCGGCAGAGGAGAGTGGCCAAACATACTTACCAACTCACTCTCCCGGCCTTGCAGGCAGGCGAGTATGCGTTTCTAGCTCCCGGCTGGAGTGCGTCGAGTGCGAGCGGATCAGTTGGCAAGGCATACACATTTCATCTGACCGAAGCTCAGGGAGAATGGCAGCCGTAATGATGGAAACCTGCGGCAGCCGACTACCTGACACCCAACCGTTCGTGCACGGGTAGGGCATCAGTTGACGAGACTGCCGCACCCTGATTGTTCGCTACAAATGATAGACCGCGCGTTAGCCGCAAGGCTTCGCGGTCCGGCACCCCGACACTGGGCCGCCGTCCTTCTCCGTGACAGCGTGCATCAGGTTTGCAGCTTTCCCTTGCTCATGTCGCGGAGAGTTTCATCAGTGCGCGACGAAGCAGGTACAGGAGTTGTGCCCAGCTTGGATTGCGCTACGGCGGGCTGAGCCGGAGGACTGCCGACCAGAGCGGCTGGTCCAATGAGTGGCTGTTCCATTTCCCAGCCCGTCCGGCTTTCGGTGTGCGCGAGCTCTAGCCTTGCACTTCTGTTCTGAGATCGCCTCAGCCAACCCGCAGTCGTTCCATTCGACCCGACTGAAAGGTGCGTTTGCTCTGGCGTGTATTCCGCCTATTTGCGCGTGCTGATATCGCAGCGCGTATCGGCGCCTGCAGCCTGTGCTTTACGCCGAGGTTGGCCCCGAGCTCGCAAGCTACAGATCCACACATACGCATCCGTGAGTCGGCTTTCGCCAGCATGTCTGCCCTTCCAAGCACACGGACTGCTACTGATATCACCTTGCTCCAGAAGATGCTCGGCCATATTTGCCTGCACTCGGGCGAGCGGTGTGCGGACGCGGTCCACACTCGAACGGCCTTCCTTCTTCCCGGCGCGCCGCCAGCTGGTCTTCAATAGGTGCGATGTATCCCATCCGCTGAATTCACGATGGTACCGCTCGTGCGCCGATCTAGGCGCTTTTCTTCACGAGCAGCCTCACATCGTAAGGAGGAGGCCGCACAGATAGGCACAGTCCCGAGAGTCGGGACAGCGATGGCGAACTACCTCTTTTCATGGTGGACGGGGTGGGACTCGAAGGTTCTACCGACCGACTAAGAGGACGACAGCGTGAACGCGGCGTACTAGCCGACGGAGCGCACTGTTCCATTCTGGGAAACAGGTGCGCCAGATAGCACGTTCGAGGAGTGCCATTTTCACCCGTATCCTTTCACACTCAGAACACTTATCCCGGCTTGTTCGACAGCTCACATCTACTCAGCCGGGCTAGTCTCGCAGCTCGAGATTCTCGCCATTTGCGTTTGAGGAGTACATTATGCGACTAATAGGTCTTACTGCCCTTGCACTCTCAGCTGCCACACTTGCCCTGTCTTGTGAAAGCGCTCATGCGCAGGCAAATGTAGCCGAAAGCAACGCCAATTACATCTACGTCGATGCAGTCCACGGGCAAGACAGCAATCCCGGCACCCAGAGCGCGCCGCTCCGCACCGTGCAGGCGGGGCTTAACAGAGCGGACACTTCTTTCAATCACAAAGGTCTCGGTAGCCGCGTCGAAGTGCTGCCAGGCACCTACCGCGAGTCCGCCTACATAGGGCCGTCTGCGGGGCGTACATCCGCCCCGATCACGCTGGAAGCGGTCACCCCAGGCACGGTTACGATAGCGGCATCGGATCTCTATACTGGCTGGACAGATGAAGGTTCCGGCATCGTGTTCGATCATGCCTGGACCAACCACTTTGGCGCGTGCACTCTGCCGGCAGGCTGGCCCTCTTATATGCCGCCGATCGTGTTTCGCAGCGAGATCGTCGTTGTCAACGGGAGGCCTCTGACCCAGGTGCTGGATTCCTCGCTCCTGAGCCCTGGCACCTTCCTTGTAGATGAAACAAACAGTTTGCTTCGCGTTGCTCCACCTTCCGGCACGGATCTAAGTACCGCCACGGTAGAAGTGGCGACGCGGCATAACACGCTCACCGTTTCAGGACGTGCAAACTTTGTTCTGCGTGGCATTGGGCTAAGGCACGCTGCAAACTGTTTCAACCAGGAGAGCGGGCTCATTTGGAATAGCTCCAATGTCCTGGTAGACAAGGTGAATGCGTCTTTTAACAATTGGGGTGGATTCGGTGTCGGCAACAGTCATGAGATAACCGTGCAGAACTACATTGGCAGTTTCAATGGGGGCATTGGCATTCTGTTTTCCCATTCGAAGAACGTAGCTTTTGCCAATTCGGAGACGGACAGCAATAATTGGCGCGGTGCGGCGGGCGCATTTTATGACTGGGGGATGGGGGGAGCGAAGTTCTGGCAGCAGCACGGCGGTACCGTCAGCTCTTTCACGTCCCTCAACAATGCAGCGCAGGGGCTCTGGTTCGACACGGACAACCGTGATATCACGGTAAGCCATGCGACGCTCACCGGCAATCGCGTAGCCAATCTTCAGGTCGAATTGAACTATGGCCCCATTACGATGACTAATTCCGTACTCTGCTATGGCGATATCGGCGTGAACCTCAACAGTTCTCGTTCCTTCTCCCTCACCAACAGCAAGCTGTTCGACAACAGCGGGACGGGAACGAGCAGCGCAAATAGTCAGGCACAGATTTATATTGCGGGTCCAGATCGTGGAAGGAGCTTCACTGACTGGGAGACAGGGGAGTACCACAACATCACGACCTCCAACATTTCGCTGACCAGCAATATCATCGAAGATTGGAGTTCTCCCAATCAAAACGCCATTGGTACTTATGTGAACTCCGCGACCTGGTCGCAATTCGTCACCACTTTGGTATCGGACGGCAATCAATGGTTCGATCCTTACAAGCCAGCCGCCTTCATGGTCCCCGGTTACAAGCACGAAAGCTTTTCAGACTGGCAAAGCTCTACCGGACTTGACGGCCATTCTGGTTGGGTACCGGTTACACTAGGCGCACTTGGCTGCATGCCGCCTATGCCCTTGAGTGCTAAGTAGGTAATGGATTATGGCCTACGGGGGATTTGGGATCATGCGAATCCCCCGCACCTGCATCGTCTTCGGTTGATAGTCGGCCAGTTCTGACCCGGAGCGTCGTGAGTCAGAACTGGGGACCGAACGAACGAGCAAAGGAAGGAGTAGTAATGCCCCAGGGCCGATATCATCAGGACCGGTGCCCCTGCTCCGTCTGCTCAAGCAACTTTGGCCTGTTTAGGGGCGAGCTAACGACGCGGGCATGTTGCCGCGAGTCCTGGGGCGAACCAACGACGCTCGGAGAACTGGTTCCCTTGCTTGCCAGCGAGGCTCAATCATTTCGATATGCCTGAATCGGCCCTCAACTGCTCAAGCGGACCCTGCACGGCAGACCTCAATGACTCGGCGTTAGAGAACAGAGGCCGGCGACAGAAGGATCACCATCGCCCTAGCGCGTTGCCGTCTCTGCCGGACATCTCGCAAGAGCCAAATGGGTCGAGAGCGGTAAGCTTCACGCAGCCTCCTCGAGACGATCAGCTACAGTCCCCGGCACAGGGTCTGCATTCTCGGGTGCCCCTGCCCAATGCATCGCGACGACGCCCCCTTCTGACTCTGCTGAAGGCGTATGCTCAGTTTCTCGCATTCGACGAAGGACGAGCAGAGCTCTGTACCCGTCCGAAGATGGTATTGGAAGGAGGTTAGATACACCTAACACCAAATTATTCAGTGCGAAGACAGGATTGGCCGTTCGCAGGAGAATCGCTAGAACCAAGTTCATGCATGGTCCGGCTAAGGTAATTGCGAGGTTTTTTCCGGGAGTGCCTGATTCCCTCCTGATGTATGGGCCTTTCCAGGAGATCCCGATCTTCTTGATTGGGATTTTCAAGCTTAGAGCTGTTCCGATGTGTGCCAGCTCGTGCAGTAAGATCGAAGCGATTGGATCGAGAAGCATAAGGCCTCTTGCCATCCCAAGGCATGTGGTACGACAGAGCTTAGAAACTTGTCTTCATCCCGTCATCACCGCCGGGCTGCCGGGTTTGAGCGGCACCAATGAAGCTAACAATGTCAGGCGACCACGGATTCAACGGCATGGTGTCGTCGTCCGCGGGCTGGTCCTTCCCGGTATTCATCATCGCTTCCAGCAGGAATTACGGTCGTTGAGAATACCAGGTTGACCCCTTCGATGCGTATTTATCGATCCAGATGGCTACATGTGCCAGAGTCAACGTGCCATTGTGCCCAAGGGAGCAGGCGTTGAGAACCAGCGCGTTGCCCATATTCCTCTGTTGCCTCCGAGTCTAGCGAACCCCGCCTGCTAACTCCCGCTTCTTTAGTGCGGTGGTCGCGATTTCTGGTAACTAGCCGTTCACGCAGTTGTCCTAAAATGGTTGGCTCCTGCCTGAGGCTATAGCCACCGGGCAAGCGGTGACTCACGCTCGGATGCCTCTTCGGCCCAGAACTGCCCGGGCACTCGTACCCCGCTTGGTGGGCGAGATTTCGTTCGCGCACCTCAGGTGCTAGAACTGCCTTACGGTTAGCTCGCTTCAGAACAGTTGGCTCGGGCGGCCGCGTCAGAATCGCACGCCTGCATCATCTTGCTGGAGCTTGGGGTACTGCACTGCTGTGGCATCAGATCCCCGTGGGTGTCGCGGTTTGCTTTCCGTAGTTCGTCCCCAATGTTCATTCAGGTTTTCACACTCAAGGCATTGCTAGAGGTGCTACTCCAGCCTTCGACGGCGAGTGGCGGAATGGTGGCTCCGGTGCTTGCGCAATTTAACTGCATCAGAATCTTCCCTGCTCGGCAACGCAAACAGAGCGAAAACCCCTGCTCCGACCACCAAAGCGGTGAGCACCCAATGTCCGAAGAAGTCACGAAGCTTTGTGCTGTCGCGGAGGCCAGAGAGAAGAACGAGCCCTCCAGCCCAAATTCCCAGGCCGCCAACAAAACGCGTGATTTTCCATGACCAAGGAGCGTTGGGCACCCACCCTGCCCAGCGTGCAAGGAATTCTTTGGCATTCCTGAATGCTGAACGGCCGAACAGGACGAGGTATACGCCCACCAGAAGTCTGGGAATCAGTTCTCCCGCGAAGTGCATGTTCACGCCCTCACCTCATGAATAGATCTCAAAGGCTGTCGGCCTTTTTGAGCCGCTTGGATTTGCCATTCAGAGCTCAATCCGCCTTCGGTAATATGGAGAGGTTACTATGGTTTCCAGAATTGGTCTCTCCGGGGCAATCCTCCTGAGACCCGTTTTGGGGACGGGCAGAGCAGTCCCGATTACGCGGCATCCGCGCGGCGACGCTGAACATGGAGCCATGTCCCTGAACCGGACAAATACCCTGCCGGTCTGGGTTGTTTATGCTGCCGACACTCTGGCCACCTCGGAGCATTGCCGAAGAACATGGCACGACCGCATTCGCCAGAAATCCGATGAGGCGCGCCACCCACCCGGTGACATCGACGTTTGGAATGTCACATGCGATGCTTCTCAGCTTTGCTCAGACCGACGGGGGTCCTGAAGGCCCGAAGAGGTCAGCAATCCTGGAGGGGCCATTCCTGGCAGGTCCTCCGGCGTTGGTACGCGGCTTAAGGCTCCACGTTATCCCAGAGCAGGTTCATCTTATCTTCCAGCTCATCTGGGCTTCACTCCGGTACGGCGAATCCGGACCGCTCGCAGCGGATAGATGGAAACTGGCTCAGCGTCCCCGACTTCGATCGGAATGATTCAGGCTCAATGCTGTCAACGCAGCGGCAGTGGGAATAGGTCCGTCTGATCTTTGCCGCTGCCGCTGGCCGAGCAGGCCGGGTTGACAGTTCTCAGCAGAGGCACGCGTATCCCGCCATCGCCATCGCGAAGGTTGGTGGGCTCCGTGCTTCAAGGAGGATCAGCCCCCACTTTCGCGATCTCGGGGCTTATGGCCTGAGCGGAGATGAAACAGCCAGGAGATTCCGTAGATGGGAAGGACCTCGTCGGAACAGAACCCGAAGCTCTCAGGACAGTGCCAATCCTTTCTCAATTGCGCTTGGGGTTTTGGCAATGTTCCAGAGACAGGCTATGCGTTTGCTTCGGCTCTGCATTCCGAAAGGGGACAATGGGCCGAGCACGAAAGAGCCTGTTCCGGGAACGTCTTCCATTACTTCGGATCTGTGCTGCGACCTTTGTGTTATCTCGCTGCGCTGACTGTGCTATACGTTCCAGCTCCAAACGCCCGTAGTCTCGAACGCAAGGGCAGGACGCGAATTATCTGCACTGAAGCGAACCTGACTTTAACCCCGGGCCTGATCTCACCCAAAACATTGCCCACAAGGAGTTATCGCATGAAGCTCTGTTTCCCCTCTAAAGCGTCGTTTTCGATGGCCGTCCTAGCACTGGCATCGCTCGCTCTGACGACAGCACGTGCCGGTGCATCTACCGCCACCACAACCTTTGCCGTCAGCGCGACTGTTCAGGCCACCTGCCTAGTCGCAGCTACACCGCTTGCGTTTGGCACCTACACGGGTGTCGCAGCGAGTACTACATCCACGGTTTCTGTCACCTGTACCAACACTACGCCGTACAACGTTGGCCTCAGCGCCGGGCTGGCCACAGGCGCTACCGTGACCACCCGGAAGATGACTGGTCCAGCATCAGCCGTATTATCGTACGCCATGTATCAGGACTCCGCGCGGAGTATCAACTGGGGGGCGACAGTCGGGACTGATACGGTGACCGGAACCGGCAATGGCTCGGCCCAGGCGATCACTATTTACGGACAGTTGCCCGCGGGGCAGTATGTCGCTCCGGGCGCGTACAGCGACACCATCACCGCGACGGTCACGTACTAATGCTGCCCACGGCCATCAAGCCTGCTTCCCTATCGAATCGCACGATAGCGGTTATCGGGCTCGCATCCATCTTTGCCCTGATTCCGGCCTTCAATTCAGCGAAGGCCCAGGCCCTGTCTGTTCTCCCGGTCAACATACAAATGTCGCCCGGACAGGGAGCCACCACCATGACGGTGATGAATCATGGGGATAGTGAAACCTCAGTCCAGATTCGCGCCTACGCGTGGGGGCAGCACGGTGGCGACGACGAGCTCACCGGGTCCGACGCCGTGATGGTGAGTCCCCCGCTCGCCACCATTCCTGCTGGGGGCGCCCAGGTCATCCGCATCGTGCTGCGCAAGCGGCCTGAAGCACAAGAGGCCACCTATCGAGTCGTGCTCGATCAGATTCCGCCTCCTGCCCAGCCGGGGTCGGTTCGTGTCGTGCTCCGCCTTTCAATCCCCATCTTCGCTCAGCCGGCAACTCGCACCTTAGCGCACGTCAAATTCCATATCGAACAAGACGGCGGGCAGGCCTATCTTGTCGCAGTCAATGACGGCGGGCACCATGAAGCCGTCCGCAACATCGTGCTCTCGACAACGGATGGCCGCGAGTTGAAGACTGTATCAAGCACTCCCTACGTTCTGGCGGGTGCAACGCGGCGCTGGCCCTTGGCCACGCGGGATTTCACTTCGGCTCCGGGCTCATTCTTACGTATGGTAGCCCACGAAGACGCCGGCCTCATCGAACAGCAGGTTCAGGTTGGCGGCACTCCTTGACGCAGCACGGCGAATAGCCAGGCGGGTCCGGCTCACAGGAACAGCCCTATTCCTTGTGCTGTTCGTCTGTTCTCAACAGGCCAGTGCGGCCGATCAGCTATTGCTGCTCGATGTACAGATAAACGGCCAGGCGATCGGCAAAGTCGGCGAGTTTACGCTTCGGGACGGAACTCTGCTTGCACTGAGAAGCGAACTGCGTGATCTTGGTGTGCAGGATCCACTCTCTCCAAAAGCCAAACCTGATGACCTGATCGGGTTGTCCACCCTACCGGGACTGACTTGGCATGTCGATCAGAGAACGATGACCCTATACCTCACAGCCACTGACGAACGCCGCAGGACGACAGTGCTGCAGGTGGATGACAAGCCGGCCGCAAGTGGTGCGATCGAGAGCGGCACTGGCGCGATGCTCAATTACGACGTCGTCACTACGCTTGTCGGTCGCCAAGTCAAAGGCAATGCCTCGCTCGACCTTACGGCATTCTCGCCGCGGGGAGTAGCCAGTTCCGGCTTTCTGGTTCACACGGGCCGGAACTCGAACAGCTCCGGTGACAAGACTCTGGTCCGCCTCGACTCAACATATACGTTCGCCAACCCCGCTAATATGCGCCGCTACAGCCTGGGAGATTTCATCACAGGCGGTCTGAGCTGGACCCGTCCGGTCCACCTCTCGGGGTTCCAGGTGCGTTCAGATTTCAGCATGCGCCCTGATCTTCTAACATTTCCGTTACCCTCAGTCAGCGGCTCAGCTGCGGTGCCGTCCACGGTAGAGATTCTGACAAACGGAAACGCCGTGACGCAGCAGCAGGTCGACCCAGGCCCGTTCCAAGTTCCCCAGCTCCCGGTGGTAACTGGAGCGGGAAGTATCTCGATGACCGTGACCAACGCATTAGGGCAGCAAACGACGGTAAGCGAGCCGTTCTATGCCAGCTCTGCGCTATTGGCTCCGGGCTTACAGGCGTTTTCTGTACAAGCTGGAGCAGTACGACAAAACTGGGGTTCGGTGAGCAATGAGTATGGGACCTTCGCAGCTACGGCCACTTATCGTAGAGGTCTCAGCTCAACAATGACTGTGGAGGCCAGCACGGAAGCGACCCCTAGTGCCTTCATGGCCGGCGGCGGTGCTGTAGTAAACGTCCATAACCTCGGTGTGATGAGCGTAGATATAGCCGGCAGCGATGGTTCGGCTCATACCGGGGCCCTACTTTCGATTGGAGGGGAACGAATCGGTAGGCGATTCAGCATGGGCGGCACTGCGGCGCTCGCGACCGGCAATTTCCGTGACCTCGCGGCCATGAACAGCGACCCTCATCCACGGCAGCAAGTCAGCGGAAACGTCGGGTTGACACTCGGGCGACTAGGTTCGTTAGGTATCGCCTACGCAGGCGTCGATCAGATCCGCACGCCAGATCAGGCGATACGGTTCGGCAGCGTGCCGCAGCACTCGCAGATATTGTCGGCAAGCTACTCGGTTCAGGTAAACCGCGTCTTACTCAGCGCCTCCGAGTTTCACGAGTTTAGCCAGAGTGTCAACGGCGGAGTAGCCGTCGCCCTTACGATCCCATTTGGCAGACGCAGTTCAGTGACCGTAAGCCAAGGCTCGGACGCAGCCGACAGCAGCATACAGGCGCAACGTCCGGCGACCAGGACTGGAGATTGGGGGTATCAGGCCTATGTTTCCGGCGGGGGCTTCGCCCATCAGTTCGCAGATTTTCAATACAAATCCCCTTGGGGACTACTCTCAGCGGGTGTAGACCACAGCGGTGAGCAGACATCGGTGGTCATGGAATCGCAGGGAGCACTTTCGTTCGTTGATGGAGCACTATTCCCGTCAAACACCATTTCCGACAGCTTCGCGGTTGTCGACACGAGTGGATTGGAACATGTTCACGTATTCGAGGAGAATCGGGAGATCGGAAGCACCAACTCCAAAGGCCGACTCCTGATACCTGATTTGCGTTCGTTCGATGTCAACCACTTAACGATCGAGCCGACCGACGTGCCGCTGGACTCTACCCTGTCCGTTGTGGCGCGCCAGGTGCGTCCGCAGGATCGGTCCGGAGTTGTCGTCAAGTTTCCGGTAAAGGTCAGCCATGCCGCATTGCTCAGACTCGCGGACGACAAAACTGGCGAACCGATACCGGTCGGCAGTACGGCCACTTTCCGAAATACCGGTGTGATCGTCCCAGTCGGCTACGACGGAGAAGCCTATATTGAGGACCTCAGCTTACACAACGACATCGCCGTCGAGCGCCCGAATGGTCAGCGCTGCGAAGTCATTTTCGACTACAGGCCTGTACAAGGCGAAATTCCGACGATTGGGCCTTTAGCTTGCCAGGACGAACAGTGATCAGAACAGTCGTCAGGTTGGCGCTCGCTGTAGTGGCAGCTTGCTGCTTCGCGGCTTCCGCCCGGGCAACCTGCACTGTGGCTTTTACGAATTTGAGCTTCGGCACATACACTGGCACGCTTCTGACCGGGGTCAACCAAGCTACAGTGAACTGCGCCAGCGGTACACAGTACACCCTTGGCCTCAACGCCGGTACAGGAAGTGGCGCGACCACGGCCACTAGAAAGATGACGAGCCTCAGTGGTGCGACGCTGAATTATCAGCTGTTTCAAAACTCCGCTCGTACCACGAACTGGGGCAACACAACCGGCGTGGACACGGTTGCAGGCACAGGCAATGGAAGCAATCAAATTCTTTATGTCTATGCCCAGGTGCTCACGGGCCAACTCGTCCAACCAGGGGTCTACACCGACACAATTTCAAGCGCCACGGCTTCGTTCACCGTCACCGCCACGGTCCTGGCCAACTGCAACCTCTCGGTAACTTCCCTGGCCTTCGGTACCTATACGGGCGCCGCGGTGAACGCCACCTCCACCCTGAACGTTCAGTGTACAAGTAGCACGGCATATACCATAGGCCTCAATGCTGGCACAGGGTCCGGGGCCACAGTAACGAACCGAATCCTGACCGGCACCGGAGGCGTACACATCGGCTACTCGCTGTTTTCAGACTCCAGCCGGCTGGTGAATTGGGGCTTGATCAGCAATACCGTTCCCGGGATCGGGAACGGCGCCACTCAGGCAATTACCGTATACGGCAGGATAGCCGCGGGACAACCCGTTACGCCGGGTACGTACACCGATACGATCACGGTTACCATCACCTATTAACCATAAGCGGGCGGTGCTCTCGGCGATGCGTGATTACGATCGCACCCTCTTAGCCGAAAATGACGGTCTCGAGACCAAGGTAGTGATCCATGCGGTTGTACACGACACAACTTACATATTAGACCTGCGGCGCGTCAGCGGGACTGGCGGCTTGCGCTACTCTGCTATCACCGATCTTCGAACCTCTTATTTACTTCCCGCCCGATCCATAATTGACCACAACGGCAGCTTCTGCCCTAATGCAGCTCTCGTTCTGTGAATGGGCGCACGCTTGCAGCCACCGGATCAGCTCGAGATCCGTTGGCCTCGCGGCGGAGGGGCGCAGTCAGTGAACGATTCTAAGTACCATGGCGCGCCGAGTATCCTGCCTGAATGGGTTCGGGGAACCTCCAAGACGCCCAGCGCACGTTTTTCCGCTTGTCTCGAAGCTGGTGCTGTTTTCGATGGTCCGGGGTTTGCCGGCTTTTTTACAAACCGCTAGAGTGGCGTTCTCACAGTGGGTGGCGAGCCGCATCGATCAGTGAGCCCGGACTCTTCAGGCGCAAGGTGAAACACGGCAATCTCGTTCTGCGAAAACCACTGCGGGGCACCTGTCTCGCGGTTGATTACATGCGCGACCAGGCCAGCGCTCAAAGTACGGTGGAGCGCCTTCCGTTGAAATGGCTTGGTTCCTTCCAGTGAGCAGATAAGATCCAGCAGCAGTTCGAATCCGCGGAAGCGAGCTTTCAAAATCTCGCCTGAGCCTTGCGGCAAGGCGATCAGCTCCACTTCGGAAGCGCTTTGCCCGGTGCCGGCGCCGGGCGGTACTGGCCGAAGCTCGAGAGAATATTGATTCGACATTCGGTGCCACCTTGATGAGTAGGATTTGGATCTCCAAGCACCCGGCAGAACCGCGTTAGTCTGCCTTGAATCATTTGGGGCCGTTTCCCCGATGCTAACGAGTTCAATGGATATCGGTATTCCACTTCCGCGTGATCCAAGGCTCCCGGCGATCAATCGGTTGAACTCGGCGGCATGAATCGAACGGTTCAGTGACATCCTGAGCATTCTCACCACAGCTCGTCGGTCCACGTTGGACCAGCAGAAATGGCCTGACCCGGTGACCTGATCGGGAGGTTCATCTAAGCTCAGGTTCGAACGACGGTGGCGACTATCTTCTTCTCCCTAAGGGGCCCCGCAGAGGATGCAGCAAGCTCCATGCCCGCTCCCACTCGTCTAGGCAGAGTGGGTATACCGCTTAGGACCGCGGGCACGGTATTGCCGATTGAAGGGCATACGAAAGCCGACACAGACGCGACCTATTCGAAGCCAGCACGTGATGGGCATGTTCGGGAATTCGACACGCTCAACCATGTGGATTTAGGGCACGCTCTCTGCCGCCGCTAACCACAGCAGCGCCGTTCCGCGTTCGCCATCTCCGGCGGCCGTTGTTGGGGCGCCAGTACATAGCTGGTTGCCACGACTCGGTGGCCAAGATAGACCGCTGCCGCTTCTTGCCATAGCTCTTTGTCTAGAGCCGAGCCTCGGAATCGGTGGGGGGGTTGGCTCTCGTTCGACCACGGCGGGCCATGGAATTTCGTGCCGTCGCCACCGCCGGAGCCGTCCTTAGGTGGAAGCTCTTCTCTGGCGCCCGCCTCACATATCGTTCCATCCGCCCGGGAGTGCTCGTCACTCATGAAGTGCGTCGGAGCCGGTTCATCTCCGCAAAGAACCGCCCGGCAGGTCTGAACCGCAGGTAGCTCGACCAGCTGCCGAGACGATAGAACCCGCTAGAGCGCCTTGGGCAACAACGACCTCAGCACGCAATCCGGCGCGATGACGCCCCCATTGCCGTATGCCGGGCCTCGAACTGCTGGCTCGATGCCCGCAGCACCGTTTCGTTAACCTGCGAATCGTGCATAGTGTGAACTTCCGCACACCAGGTCCACGCTCACACAGCTGACAATCTCTTCTGAATCCGCGCGTCTCCATATCAGCTCCCAGTGCTCACATAGACAAGCTAATAGGCTCATAATTCCCCTTCGTGGCTGCCTCAGCTAGCGGAGATTGATCGACGAGTGTCAAGGTGTGCCTCCCCAATGGTTGCGCCGATCAGAGGCCGCACTGGCGCTGCCTAACTGTGCTGACAGTCCGGCTAGGATACCTAAGAATAAGAAGCGCTAAGTCTTAACTAGGAGCTCCACATGAGACGCGCTTTTCCTCTTGGCTTGTCCCATTATGGAACTGCATTCGCAGACTAACACCTCCGAGGGGTATCAGCCTCCGTACCTCTCAGCTAATACTCAGAGCAATCATCCGGCATTTTCCTTCGAACAACTACTGCGGGACAAATGGCCCGACAGTTTCGGGATGCCTATTGTGCAAAAGGAGACTTCCACAAATGCGACTCGGACGTGCTTTCGCTGCTGGCTTTTTATTCAGCGCTATATGTTTGTTTCCTAAGAACGCGCCTGGTCAGGCGACCATCACAGAAAGCAACACTAATTTTGTATATGTCGATGGGATCAACGGGAAGGACACTAACGCCGGCACCCAGACGGCCCCGCTGCGTACTATTCAGGCCGGCCTAAATAAGGCGGACACTCTCTACAATCACAAGAACCTTGGCAGCCGCGTCGAGGTGCTTCCGGGTGTCTATCGTGAATCCGACTATATAGGCGTATCCACCGGACGTACCTCCGCCCCAATCACCCTGGAGGCCGTCACTCCGGGCAGCGTCACGATTGCAGGGTCCGACGTTTACACCGGCTGGACAGATGAAGGCACTGGGATGATCTTCGACCACCCTTGGACCTATGACTTTGGAGCATGCGCTTTGCCTTCTGGATGGCCCACCGGACTACAGCCGATCGTCTCTCGCAGAGAGATGGTCGTCGTAAACGGAACTTCTCTGACTCAGGTACTCGATCCTTCCCTTCTCATTCCGGGCACGTTCCTGGTAGATGAAGCGAACAACCTGCTCCGTGTTGCTCCCCCGTCTGGGGTCGATCTCAACGCAGGAACCGTCGAAGTCGCTACCCGCCCCACGACACTTACCGTTTCGGGCCGGACCAACTTTGCCTTGCGCGGCGTGGGATTCGAGCACGCGGCCAACTGCTTCAACCAGCAGAGTGCATTCGTTTGGAACAGCACGAACGTTCTCGTCGACCAGATCACGGCTACCACCAACAACTGGGGCGGCTTTGGCGTTGCGAACAGCAGCAACATTACGGTTCAGAATTCTGTGGCGAGCTATAACGGCGGGTTCGGGATGATGCTTTCCCACACAACCAATCTTCTTCTCTCCAACTCGGAAACGGATTACAACAACTGGCGAGGAGCGCAGGGCAGCTTTTACGATTGGGGTATGGGCGGTATTAAGTTCTGGCAGATTCACGGCGGCACGGTGCAGAATTATTCCGCCTACAATAACTATGCGGAAGGACTCTGGTTCGATACCGACAATCGCCAGATCACGGTTACGAATGCAAGATTGGCGGGAAATCTGCTTGCCAATCTTCAGGTCGAACTCAACGTAGGACCGATTAGCATGAATAACTCAGTACTCTGTTACGGCGGCCTTGGTGTGAACGTCAACAGTTCGTCGGGTTTCTCTCTTACCAATTCGAAGCTCTTTGATAACGGCGGTCCCGGTGTAGTGGGCACGATACAAGGTAACTTTTACATTGCTGGTCCCAACGCCGGTCGAAGCTTTACGGACTGGCAGACCGGAGTCTCGTACACGGTGACTCCGGCCAACATCACTCTAACTGGTAATATCATTGAAGATTGGTCGTATGCCACGGAAAACAGCTTTGGCACTTATCTTGGAAGCGCCCCCTGGGCAACTTTTCTGAGTACATTCGCAAGCGATCAGAATACGTGGTTCGATCCGAACCGTGCAACGTCATTCTTGATCTCCGGAGGAAAGCGGCAGACGCTCGCCCAATGGCAAGCCGCGACCGGGTTGGACACTAACTCCGTGTGGGGCCAGCCTGCTTCGTCGCCCTTACAGCAACGGAACTGCACGCCACCCGCACCCGTCCAATCCGACTTCGCCGTTTTCACGGACAAACAAACTTACACTGCTGTGAACGGAACGGTGAACATCGCTGTCCTGCAAAAGTCTTTCGGCTCAGGGTTCGCCAATGGGTCGGCTTCGATTGCGGTCAGTGGGCTTCCCTTGGGCAGCGCAGTGACTGTCGGGAGTTTGACGACCCTCCCCGCGAAGGCTTCCGTAAACTCAACTCAGCTCGTTACCATCACTCCAGGCGCCAACGCAATCCCAGGAGTACCGATGCCCCTGACCATTGTTGCCACTCAGAACGGTCGGGTCCATATGGTACCTGTATCGATAATCCCTTAACTGAACTCGCAGGAAATTCGGTAGTCAGGTTATTGTGACCTGCTACCGTATTTCCTGGCGCTTTTTGAGTTATTAGACTGGCGGGGCGGGCTATCTGGCGAGGGCCGGATGCTCCGCCCCGAGCACTTTATGCTCCGAGCGGATACTCACTCCAAGGTCAACCTTTTGGCCGAGCTAGGCAGGGCGGAGCAGGACGGCAGTCTCGCTCAATGGACGACTCTGTCCTGACCTAGACCGTGTCCATAGTTCTAGAATACGGAATATCAGTCGCTTGCGCTTCTTCTAGATGCAAGGGACACGTGCGGCTATCAAACCCTTGTCGGAGCCTGTTCTTACCGACAGACTCTCCTGCAGACGGGTTGGCCGCCGATCAAGGCAGCCAGAGGCCGAGACTAGAACGAGTCTCCTAAACCCGTAAAGGCGTGCTTGGTGCGAAGCTGGAGATGCTCTGAGATCTCCGGTGTGGCTCGATCAGGAGACTCTGGGAGTTGACTGGAGAACAGTGGACGTTGCTGGAGCCGATGCTGAGGCCTCCGCCTCGGAACGACGACCGTGCACGCCCCTGGGCACGACAGGCGAGCCGTGTTCATCGGGTTGTGCGGGCGCTGGAGAACGGGGCAAGTTTGTCGAAGAAGTCCTCGCCGGTTAGATCCCTCGACGAACTTCCGACCAGGCTCATCGGCGACAAGTCTGAGATTCCGAATACGGCATCACATGATAGCGCCCGACCATCGCAACGGAGCAGCACCAGGACGGGCGCAAGCTGCGTCGCTACCGCACGCGCTGGAAGATTGAACGGCTGTTCGCCTGGCTGCACAATCTCCGCCGTTTTCTCACCGCATGGGCATACAGATCGAAAAACGTGCTCGGCTTCGTCCACCTCGTCTGTATCGCTATCCTGCTTAGACGTTCATGAGACCGCTTCAAGCATAACGGCGGTCCCATCTGTATCTGGTAACTGCGAGCGTAGGCCCACTCGCGCACAAGGTCTGAGTAAGGTTCGGCCTCGCCATTATGAGTCGCTGGGGGCCGAGTGAACCGCTGCTCAAAGCGCGGGTACACGGCATTTGGCGAAGGCCCAGCCCGGAGGGCCGCTTCTAGTCCCGATAGTTCGCCGGCCCGGCCATACCGAGCATGCTGCTCATCTCGCGATGGAAATGGACTGACTGGCAGCAGGTTTTCGAACCTCGCTGCTCATCAATGATAGCTTGTCGTCTAACCGGATCGCGACCGGCCAGCCGCTCCACCCTTGTTTGCGTGTTCGCATGAACGGCCGCTGCGGAAACACCGGCTCCAGCCCTCGAATTGCTGGAGCCCGTTCAAGATCTCGGACCACACTGCCATCAAGTAGACGGCCCAGATCACGAGGACGTCGAAGCCCTTCTCGCTCGCCAAACAACACGCCCGCATCAAACGGCGGCTTCGCAATCTAAAAACAGCAGGCCCGAATCTCGGCCGGTGTGGGGCTACGTAGGCTTGACAGCGACTCACTCGTTCCGGGTCGATATTCCAACCAGCGACCACGGGGTTGGAGGTCAATGGAACCTGGATGCCCGGCATCCCCAAGCTGCACCAGCCTCCTTCCAAAATAACCGGGCAGCCCGAAACACTTTGCCGGGTTAAGCGCGGGAGCAGCGTGCGCTTACAGGGCAGTTCTCCCTCCGGAGTGCTGCTTCGGCCACCCCTGTCCTCGCCACCATGACGTATACGTTTGTCGTACACTAGGATGTGTTGCTCGGCGTTAGGTCTTCCGAGTGACCATCCACGAGAGGTGAACGGGTACCGTTTGGTCCTCCGCATCATTGTTGGTCTTCGACAGGAAGGTGCATGGATTTCCAGCTTTTGAAGTCGCGCGAAGAGGCCAGATCCTTCAGCGCACCAGCTCTGCGGTTGGTAAACACGATCTACTCACGACCGGATGCCACCTTTACCCCGGAATATTTGTTGGCTCGGACCGCTGACAGGCACGAGCCACGCATTGTTGCCTGCTATGAGAGCGGGGAGCTTGTGGGTGCGATCTACGGCTACGAAATCATGGTTGGGGGTCGCCCGACCGGTTATGTATTCGGTGGGGATGAAACCGGGCGGGGCCTGGTACTAGCCGCTGCGGAGCGTGAGGGCCATATTGTCGCCAGTGCATCCCGCTATCTCCTAGAGCGAGGGATCCATGCGATGCGTTTCAATTGGCGCGTGAATGGCGTATCTGATGACGTCGGACTGAGAGGCCTAGAGCCGGCAAGGATTTCCTGTACGCATCACGCGCGGGAATTCGGCGATTTGCTAACCCTAGGCGCCGATTACGAGACCTTCTTGTGCAGGCTTGGTGTTCACACCCGACGCAACATGCGACTGTATCGCCGGAAAGCTGAAGCTGAGGGTTATCGATTTTGCCCTGAGCTCCATCCGGAAGAATACTGGGCGGCGGCGGAACGTCTGAATCGAATCACTGATTACCCGGTTGACCCATTGAGGCAAGAGCGCGATCGCCGGTTCCTTACTCTCTTCGATTCCCTTTTCCTGGCCGGAGTGCAGGACAGCTCCGGATCGCTGGTGTCTATTATTGCGGGGGTGGTGCAAGGCGATCATCTTCATGTGATCACCCAGCTTAACGATGCTAGCAAGCAGAAGTTTAGCTTGTCTCTGGTTTTGCGCGGGTATGTGATCGAGACTCTAATTAACAAGGGCTTCTCCGATATTCACTTTGTGAATGGGTCTTCCGCCATGCTGGGCCGTTTCTGCGAGCCTTTGGAAGTTCGCATCCTTTCCATTGATCGGAACGATCATTCCTTCGCCCTCTTGAAGAGTGCTTCTTCAAGGATTGCAGCGAGACTGCACCAGCACGGCAGGCGCGTGCCGAACCGGTTACAATATTTTGCTGGAAGCTATCTTGCGGAAAGATCTCTGGCTGCTTTCGCTCCAAATGGCTTCTCCGAGCATATTCTCTGACCACGGCTCCTGCTTTCGGCGATTCCTGGATCCGTCCTATAAGTCAAGGCCGCTCGGAGCTGCTCGCGAAAGCCGGCTTCATGCCCTTTCGAAACCGCCTTCGTGCCAATAGGCCAGAAGCTCGACCAGCCCCGGTTTCCGACCACATCAGCGCTGCTCCTCCACCTCTGTGGTATTCCTGCCGATGTGCAGGCCGTTTATAGTCACAGTTCTGAAAGCTGAAAGAGCATCGCTGGACATACCTCAGGATTGTGCCTCATGAATAGCTGTTGGATTTCCGTGAATGACAGCCTGCCTGACTGGAGGGTTCTCGTGTTGGTCTCCACGGCCAAGCAAATCTGGATAGCCAAACGAGTACCAGACCGGTGGAGATCCGGCGGGTCCGCCTTCTTAACTGGAGCCACGTTCATCGGCCACGTGACCCACTGGATGCCCTTGCCCCCTCGTCCACCAGAATGCGTCGGAACATCGATTGCTGAAACGGTGCCCACTCTTTAAAGAGATCTGAGTCTGTGGTTTGCCCTGGAGTGAAGATGAGTCTCGCATTGAATGATGTGCTGTTCCTGGCCGTGTTGGCCTCTTGCTTCATGTTCGGCCGTCAAGGCCGCCCCATGCGTGCCGCACCTCTGCCACCTGGCCAGGACCAAGCGGAAACCGGCTGGTTTGTATGACCAGACGAGACCGCTTCGCCTTGCTTTGTTCGTTTGAAGATTTCGCCTGAACACGCGCTGCTGTCTCTGGTTTGCCGCGCCGTTGTCTGACCTGGTTGCAGTAGAGGACACCAAACTGGCGGAAAAGCCTCGAGCTCAGGAGCTCGAGGCTTTTTTTAGTCACCGGGAGATCGCCTTTAGCGCCCGCATTCGTCCACAGGATCGCCAGACGAAGGCGGCAAGGTTGCCGCCCCATGACTTCTACTCTAGGGACTTGTACACCTCACGCAGATTAGCCGAATATCATTGCCGCCGTTGCGTTGCCCCCGTAATGATTCCTCTTTACACGTCTTCGCGGAGTCGTCCCTGGAAGCTCTCGACGTGGCCGTTCTGCATCGGCCTGCCGGGCTGGATGTGGAGAGATGCTGGAGTTCGTGCGGCCCTCCTGCGGGTCATCCGCGGTGCCCAAGCCCGAGTCCATCAGCGCTAAGCGAGCGCTCTGACACAGCAGCCCCGTTCCAGGTTGGCTGCTGATTATCACAGGGTTCGCCCAACGGTTCCGTTCTGCCTGACCTACGGCATCAATCGAGATGTTCCAGGCCGAACCTTGGACTCTGGGTTGGTGGGCCGCACGTCAGCGGTAATCCAAGCCTCTGGTCGACGAGATCTCAAGCGCGACACAGAATCCCCCACGGGGGCATTGGCCCGCGACATAACGCTAGCACTCTGCTGTAAGCTCGTGCGCTCGCGGGCTGGGGCGCCCACCGAACTCTCAGGCGGTCCGGGAGCAACTCGCTTGCCTACCTTGGAAGAAAGGCGCGAAACGCGTCGATCGAGCACGCTTTTCACGCGTTCACGCGTCCGCATTCCACATTGCGAACAGCTGCTGCGATGCTCAGAGACTGCCCGGTCAGCTTCCTGCCAGTCCTTTCGGGTGCCCTCAAAGCTAGCCTTTAGCCCCGGGCGGCTTCTCTCGAGTTTGTACCGCTGCCTGGCTTCTTGAAAGCGCAAGAAGGCATCCCAGCGTTTAACAATCAGAACATCACGATCAGCACAAAGCATAATTGGAGACCGGATCGAGCATACCGCTTAGATCATCCGACCGGTATACCACCAAAGAGGTATATGTCCGTTGCACTTCGGCGCTCGTCTCTGGACCTTGCACGGCAGGTAGGTAGGTAGGTATATATCGGTGAACGGGCGGTTCAGGAGGTCAAAGGCACAGATCTCCCCGGTTCACTTGCCCGCACCTTCCTCCCCTGCATCCGGAAGCCCTATCGCTTTACATATCCGGCAAATCGAAAGCTTCGAAGGAAGACCATTGGAACTCGGCAAAGCGAGTTCCGTTGGGTTCCAGTCGTGCGCATGGATTCCCCCTTCCTCGGGAGATAGGCTCAACAGAGCTTCCTGCAGTGTGTTCCGATCGACCACTTTCGGCAAGGCCGCTGCCTGACTCAATTGCTGAGCGGTTCCCTTCCCAGCAAGCATGACGCTACCAGTTAAAGCTCCGGCAAATACTGTGAGCATGTCTCGCCGCTTCATCAAATTCACTTTCCCTCTCCTCGGCACTCAGCGTGCCGGCGCCAGTGTTTAGGTCAGAGAACCCCCCATTTCAATTGCGGGAGCTCAGGCGCAGTGATTCTATCGAGGTCCGACAATCGGCAGCGAGCATCACGACCAGATGGGCAGGCTTCCATGGCCACCGCATCCGCAGTCACATCCAGAAGCCCTGTTCCGGGCTGGAACGGAGCCTGGATGCTGACCCGCTCCCCTTTGAATCCTGAGTCGCACTGTGCTTACAGGTGCGGCAGTGGTTTTCATGCTCGTCAATCGCTTTCCGGGCTTCTGCTATGGCAAGCTTTGCGAGTCCGATACTCTCCCCGCGCAGAGCAGTAGCGTAAGCGCGTACAGATTTTGCGAGCGCCCATCCGAGCTCGTTGCGCACCCGACATACCGTCTCACAAGGCATGCACGCAGACTATCAGTGAACCTGATCTACTCCGTCGCTGAATTTGTTTTTCACATTACGGATGTGTTAGTTGGTTATGAAGCTCTGACATGGAGACCATAATGTCGGGGCCGCGTAGGAGTAGGTTGTACCTGCGCAACGATCGGCTCTTTTGCGCGGTACGTGGAAATGCTAAGGGACACGCCAGCAGGAGTCTCGCTGAGCTTGTTCTGAGAGGACCAGACCAAACAAGCAGAACATCTTTCAATCACTCCCGCGGCGCTAGATCCAGCGACGGTCGTCAGGGCTGCCTTTGCCTTCGGTCCCCATCGCAAGGAGCAGTGCCCTGAACTCCAGCAGAATTCGCGTTTCTTTGCCATCCCTGGGGAGAAATTCGAGCCCGTACGCGTAATCTCGCCGATTCCTCACAACCGCCCGGACCCGCAGAGGCCCCCGATGGAACGGAGGGGTGAACTCAAGTTGAACGTCAGTGTCGACAGCCAACTCGATGCCTGCAAAGATGGCGACCCCGTCCTCGCTCACATCTTTAAGACGTGCGCTTACGAGCTGAGCCTTTTCCGGTGCTCCGACTACAAGGCAAACTGGGATATCGAGCCGCAGTCGCTGCCATCGGCGGACCGCCTGGTCCTCTGCTACCAACCGGATCTGATTTGTCATACGGAGAAGCATAGTCCGAAGTGCAGTAGCCTCAAAGTTACGAAAGTAGGAGGATTTCCACCGCGCCGATTTGTCAGGGTGATCCATCATTCCGAGAGCTAATCCAACACGCCACTGCCATACTCAAGAGACATGTTGTCGGAGAAGTCTAGGCACCTCTTTGGTTCGCTTCTGAGGCTTCTCCTGATGTTAAGGTCCCGTTGAATTGATTGGGGCACGTGGGAATATGTTGGAGATGGAGGCGAATGCAAACGAGAGGGGAAGGCCTTCGTATTCACCCTAGAGTGGCGCCCGGTAGCTCCATCAGAGTGTGAGAAAGGGGGAGCGGTCCATCGCGGAACACCCGAAATCATAGCCTTCGACGATTTCTCAACAAAGTCATACCCAAACGCAACAGTTCTGGTATATCGTTTGTCTCGCATTGCAATCTTCGGGCCCGTGATGAGAATGCCCCCTTGGGTGCCGATTATTCCGAAGCGCGTTGTGCTCTGCTCGTCGGCAAAGACGCCATTCTCCTGGCGACCCGCGCTGATGTATTGAAGAAGGCCGGTTGGCGAATCCACGTTGCCTGTTGCGAGGCGGAAGCGGTCCTCTGCCTCTGGCGCACTGATTGTCGGGTTGTTGTCTTATGCCAGACGTTGAGTGGGACCGAGCAGAGAGAACTCGCTGAGCTCCTATGCGCAATCCATCCGGAGGTCGAAGTGATCCGGCTCGCTTACGGTCAGGATCATGCTCCCCAATTCCTCGTCCGTGCTCTGGAGCGGGCCATTGAATGAGCTGACCATAAAACATCTGAGCCACTCTTCCACCAAGTTTGCATCCGAAACGATTACAAGGTTTTTTCCGGGGAGGACGCATGATGGGCGGCTTGCTAAGACTTGTTCCGGTTGGGGTGGGAGTGCTCTTTTTGGGCGGGTACTGGATTGCGAGCAGGTTCCACTTCCCCTCCAAAGCCTCTAAGTCGGAAGCAAGTCAGCCGATCCAGCATGCCGATGGAAATCCCGGAATGCCGCTGGCTTAACTGCCGGGCGAAAGCTCATCCGGACCAACGCGAGGTGCTCGCGTTTGATTCCCGGCATATCAGGGCCCCCCTCCCCGCAGGTGATGACCAATTGGTTGCGAACGATCACGCCCATTCGGACTAAATATGCCACATGAGCGAACAAAAGGCGATCATCGGACCTGTGGATTTTGTTCGCCGTGCCCGGATTAGACGTGGAAGTCGCGATGCTGCAATATTGCCTACTATGTCAGATCAGTATGGGCCAGGGTCGATGAAACCTACTACGATGGAAAGTCCGATCGGCGTCCGAGCGCTGATGGAGCATGTGAAGGGACAAATTGAGGCAACCGAGTTCCGCCAGCTCATCAAGGTTAAAGGAAAGATCATTGGAGATCTGCGGCCATTTCCGAAAGATGGGCCGACACAACGGATCTACGGCGAGCTCGGAGAACCGGATGGGCAGATGTCTATGAGTTTTGTATGTTCGGCCGAGTCCGCTCCGTCTCCTGCCGATCAGTTCGTTGTCTTGCAGGGGGCACTCAAGCTCAGCTCCTCCAAGCTAAGATCAGGTTTCGAGCTCCAACTCGTAGGCGATATGATCGGGCGCTGGACACCGGCTGAGAAGGCGACCATCCATCTACAGTCCCTGCCCCCAAGAGGAGCGAAAGTACCCCTGAACAGATTCATCAGCAGCGGGCCGGAGAAGCATCTGGTGCTCATCGGAACCGAAAGGGGCATTCAGGACGCCTCCACTACGTTCGCGCGCCGTTTGGAGGCACCTCTGGAGACCAGAGTCATCCGGGCCAGCGACTGCGACACCCTATTGCGAGAAGTTAGATCCGTTGTGCAGCGGTTTGACGGTTTCTGCCTGATGCGCGGCGGCGGTGATCCGCCGTCCTTTGTCCTTTGGAGTGATCCGCAGCTCATAAGGGGTCTCTTGGAACTCAAGAAGCCCTTCTATGCCGCGATCGGACACTCGACGGACGTGACCCTGCTCGACAAGTACGCAGATGATATCTTTGCGACCCCTTCCGACTTCGGCGCCTCTTATGCGGCGGCGCTCGAAGCCCGGAGCGAGCGTTTGCACATTGAAGCCCAGATCAAAGAACTGCATGAAAGCAAACGACAGCTTCAGCAGCAAAAGGATTCCAATGCTCGTGATAGGGAACTGCAACGGCAGAAGGCGGACAGGAGGCAGAAAGCACTCCTTGGCACTATAGCCCTTCTCAGCACACTCTTATTGCTCGTGATCCTATTGTTGGTGTACAGAAACGGTCGATACTAGATTCAGTAAACATCGCAAATCGATGAAGCTATACGTCGGGATCACAGATTGGGACTGGTGGAGTCTTCACGCCGTCAAGCAAGCAGTCGAAGAGGTCAACTTCTGGAAGCCGTCTCCAGAGGGCAAGTTTCGCGTACTACAGCCCGGGGAGATCTTCCTCTTCAAGCTGCATGCACCTCGCAACTTCATTGCGGGCGGCGGCTTCTTTTCCAAATTCATACAGCTCCCAGTCAGCCTGGCTTGGGATGCGTTCGGGGAAGCCAACGGGGCGCGCTCACTTGCTGAAGTGCGAGGCCGCGTCGCCAAGTACCGGCGCACCCCGTTTGTGCCAGGTGAAGACCCTCAGATCGGGTGCATTCTGCTCGAGGAACCTTTCTTCTGGAAGGAGTCGGACTGGATTGGTGTTTCCGAGGACTTCAGGTTGAACACGGTTCAAGGCAAGAGCTATGACACCTCAACGCCTGCCGGTCGCCAACTTTGGAACCAGGTCGGCGAACGTCTCATGGTCACGCGAGCTCGGCAGGCAAATCCCGGGCCGGCCCTCGTCGGTGCAGCCGAAGCAGCCCGCTTCGGCACGCCGAGCTTGGTGCACCCCCGCTTGGGTCAGGGGTCATTCCGTGTGCTCGTGACAGATGCATACAAACAGCGGTGTGCGATCACGGGCGAACGAACGCTACCCGTTCTCGAAGCAGCGCACATCAGGCCGTATGCGGACGGCGGCGAACACGAGCTCCCAAACGGGCTCCTCCTGCGGAGTGATGTTGATACCCTCTTCGACCGCGGATACATCGGAATCGATCCGGACCAGAGGCGAGTCATGGTCAGTAGTCGCATTCGCGAGCAGTTTGAGAACGGCCGGCACTATTATGCACTCGACGGATTACCGCTCTCAGTGCCGATCGACCCGGCCGCGATGCCGAACACATCACATCTTCTGTACCACGCCGAGAACGTATTCCGATAGCGAGCCGGGGGAATGGAAATGGGCATCTACTTCAAGCCGTTCGTGGGGGATCACTAGAACACTACAACGGCACACGCGGCTTATTCTAAGTGAGAGCACGTACGACTGGCCGGACGGAAAGGGCCGCATAGCCTCTCCGTCGCCGGAACATCCACGAGAGTCGATTAGGAATGAGTGCGCGACTCCCCCGACCAGGAATGGACCACCTCCGCAATTTGAGCGGTTAGCAAAATGCAGATCGATTCTGGGGACCCGCGAAGCCGTGGGATACACATGCCGTGATCGCTCAGCATCCAGTCGAACTGCTGGCGCCTCGTCTATCGGGCTCAATAACATCCTGTGACTGACCGGCGATCCGCCGAAGCTGGAGCGATCAGGCTTCAAAATTTTCAGAAATCGCAAGGGTGTCACCGCTTTCGATCTGGAAGGCGTCAATCTGCCCTGCGCGAAGCTCTAGCACGGAAGCGGTTTTTAGGCTGATGGATGTGAATCGGAACGGGCCCAAGGCGCGCCAAGTCCGGACTACCCGCATGTTTTTGTCGAGTGCGACTACGTCAATCTTGAATCTCATGAAGCAGGTATGGACGCCAGATGACGGCATGATAAGAATGCCGTCATCTACGCCCAACCCTTTTCTCCCAAGTAGGCCAACGAGGCGTGTTAACGCCGTGCTGGCCAGGCGAACATGGCAAGCGATAATGTTACCCTTTGTAACGTTTCGAACAGTAATCTCTCTCATGAGATACCCTGAGTACTCGTGCGGCTCTATGCCGCTCGCTTGCGACGGTAGATCAGTACACCGACGACGACCACAGCCAAAATCGCTGCCGTAATTCGGACCAATACGTAGGAGTCCATCCGTTTACATCTCCTTATCTGTTGTTCTGAAGATTAAGTTGCCGACCGAGCCGCGACCCAGGATGTGAGGCCTGGGAGTTTCATCAGCTGTGATCGAAGCTCTGCAATGAAACATGGGGAGTTATGCCGCTCTTTTTCTTCGGTAAATGAGAACGCAGGCCACCACAACCGCCAAGACGCCAGCTGCGATCCGAACGAGTGTCATTTCATCCATATCATCTCCCTTCCTGAGATGGCCTTCATCACAGCTACAACTCCAGGTCCTCGCGAATCAGACCTGTATGGTTAGACCCGGAGTGGTCATCAGAGCATACCGGGTCACCAGCCAGTACCTGACCTCCACGATCAGGTCACCGTACTGCGACTATTGATGGATGGATTGCAGGTTTTTTCCTACGCTGAGCACCGCGGGCGCAAGAAGTACGATAAATAAGCACGGAAAGATAAATAGAACCAAAGGAAACAAGATTTTAATCTTCGTCTTTGCTGCCTTTTCCTCTGCTTTCTGCCGCCGCTTCATCCTCAACTCGTCACTGAAGCGGCTCAGGGCCCGCACAATGGGAGTCCCGAACCGGTCCGTTTGGGTGAGCATGTTCACGAAAGATCGGAACTCGTCTAGTTCAGTACGGTCGGCTAGGGCCTGCCAAGCTTCCAACCTCGGCTTCCCCGCTCTCTGTTCGCGATTGATGTGCAGGAGTTCCTCGTTCAGTTCCGGATAGCTGAGGTTCAACTCCTGGCCCACACGGAGAAGCGCCTGGTCGAGACCCAATCCTGCCTCGACGCAGATGACAAGCAGATCAATTGCATCCGGAATGCCCTTTCGGATGCGCTCTCGCCTGAGTTTGGTCTGACGGCGAAGCCAGAGATCTGGAACCAGGTAGCCTACCGCACCCAAGGCAAGGGCCCAAAAGAAACTGCGGCCGGGAATACAGCTTCCGCCAATGAGACCCGCAACAGGGCAGAGGATTCTCGCGCCAAAATACATGTCGGCCCCGTTTGCAGCCTTTATGCCGGCTCCTGAGAAGCGACGCAGCAGAACTTCATCCTGTGCCAGTCCCAAGTGCGCTCTCAGGCCCTTCACTGAGGAGAGGAGCCTACCGATCGTACCCTCTTTGAACTTGAAGCCTCCGCTCTGCGCCTCCGGGCGCCGGATCACCTCCAACAGGCGTCGCTCCGAACGCGAACGCCGCCCGAGCAGGAACGTAAGTAGCGCGCCGACAGAGCAGAACACGAAAATGGCGAACGCGATGACAGCCAGCACTGGCATGAGACTCTTAGACCTCGATTCCGTTTATGATCCTGCGAATAAAGAATGCGCCGGTCGCAATGAGTCCAATCCCGACATACAACAACTTACGGCCGACTGGATCGTCCAGCAAAATATGCGAGTATCCCGGGTTCACGATGTTGATCAACACGAGCATCACTATGGGTAACGAGCTGAGTATCCAGCCAGTGAGGCGGCCTTGTGCTGTTTGAGTCTGGATCTCGCCCTTAATCCGCAAGCGCTCTCGAATTACCCCGACGGTGCGGTCCAATATCTCCGCGAGATTCCCTCCAGTATCTTTCTGGACTAGCATCGCGGTGACAAGAACCCGCAAATCGTTCGATGGAACCCGCTCGGAAAGTTGAGTCAGCGCCTCGCGGAGCGGAAGTCCAAAGTTTTGTTGCTTGAAGACCTCCATGAACTCCTTGCGGATCGGTTCGGGAGCCTGTTGGGCCATCATCTCGAGGGCGGAAAGCATCGAGTGCCCAGCGCGGAGACCTCGGGCGATGGCGTCAATCGCGTCCGCAAGGCCCATATTGAAGGCACGGATGCGTTTAGACCGCTTAAATGCCAGAACGCCGTAAGGCCCCGAAGCTGCTGCCAAGGCTAACGCCAGATTTAGCGGCACGAAGGAGAGAAAGAGCCGGCTTACAAAAAAGCTGCCAAGACCTGAGGCGATGGTGATCAGAATCAGCGTGGACAAGCTCATCGAGCTATCAGCCTGAGAGATGAAGCGGGCCGTCTTTTGGGAGAACGGGAAGCGCACGAGAGCGTTCTCAAACGACCCAAGTGTGCCCGGCTTGCGTTCCTTCAGCAGATGCGCCGTACCGGTGGTTTCGGTTACACGCTCTCGTACAGTTGGGACGCCCAGGCTAATCACCCTTCGCGCAATCTCCTTCTCTTGCCGAGTGGGCTTCAACGCAATGAAGAGGCAAAGAAAACTCAGCAGCAGGCAGATGGAGAAGACCACAGCCAAAATCATTGGAGCACCTCCGACTACACTTCCAGTGAATGATCCAGAAGACCGGTTGGGAGGGGGAGCCCTGCACTCTGGAAGATGTCGTTGCACTTAGGCATAATCCCTGTTGAGTAGAACCGGCCTTTTACTTTGCCCTCTAGATCGAGCCCCCGCTTCTCGAACATGAAAAGGTCTTGCATGCTGATCACGTCAGTGAACGTGCCGGTAAGCTCGGTTATATGCGTCACCCGACGGGTACCATCGCTCAGGCGGGCGACTTGGACGATGAGATTGACGGCGGAAGCAATCTGCATACGGATGGCCTTTTCAGGAAGGCCGATGTCGCTCATGAGAGCCATCGTTTGTAGACGGGCCAATGCGTCCCGAGGTGTATTGGAGTGGATCGTGGTCATGGAGCCGTCGTGCCCAGTGTTCATAGCCTGTAGCATGTCGAGGGCTTCGCCACCTCGGATTTCGCCGAGCACAATCCTGTCGGGGCGCATTCTGAGTGCGTTAATCACCAGCTCTCGTTGCCGGACTGCTCCTTTGCCTTCAACGTTTGGGGGCCGACACTCAAGCCGAACTACGTGGTCCTGCTTGATCTGAAGCTCGGCTGAATCTTCGATCGTGACAATGCGCTCTCTTGCCGAGATGAAGCCCGAGAGAACGTTCAGCAACGTCGTCTTCCCTGCACCTGTACCGCCGGAAATGACAATGTTGAGGCGTGCCTTGACCGCATTCTTCAAGAGCTCCAGCATCGGCGGGGTCACCATGCAGTTCCGGAGCAGGTCGTCAGCGGTGAGAGGAGTCGCGGCAAACCTTCGGATGGAGATGGACGGGCCATCGATTGCCAAAGGCGGGATGACCACATTGACGCGAGATCCATCCTTAAGACGTGCATCCACCAATGGAGAAGACTCATCGACGCGTCTTCCAACGGCGGAGACGATCTTCTCAATGATGTGCATCAGGTGGCGGTCGTCCTTAAAAACGGTATTGGTCAGCTCCAGCTGCCCCTTCCGCTCGACATAGACTGTGCTGTGGCTGTTCACCAGGATGTCGCTGACAGTGGGGTCTTTGAGCAGCGGTTCTAGCGGCCCGAGACCAAAGACCTCATCGACCACCTCCTGGGCCAAGCGGTCGCGCTCGGCGGAACTCAAAGGTACGCCTTGTTCGCCGATGAGTTGTTGGATCAGCGCAAACAGGGATCCTTGACCAGAGTGGCTCTCCTGCAGCAAACCAAGTTTGTCAAGGTCCAACTTCTTGATAAGTTCGTGATGAACGGCAGACTTAATCTCCTGCTGCTCTTTCTGTGCGATCGGCTTGCCAAGCGCCGACGCGCTATTCAGAGCCCTGAAGGGCGACGCTAGATCGATCACATTCCCCATATAGCTCTCCTATGTTCGAGTTGGACTAACTTCATTTCCACAGCGAGAAACGCTTCTTGTCTGTTCGCTTGGAAGCACCTACGGGTCCCACCAACCCGTCACTCCATTTGCCGATTTGTTCTGAAAACGCGCCTTTCGACTTCGCCTGAATCGGTCTTCCAGCATTGATTGCTTTCACCAGTTCCGAATAGCTGTTGGGGATCTTGAACATCAGCGGCAGCTGGATTGCCTGCTGTATTTGTTCAGAGCTCACTGCGTCTTTGGACGAGAAGCGGTTCATCACAACCCGGAACTTATCCAGGGTTTGGTTATTGCTGAGTAGAGCCTCCACATATCGAGACATATCTCGTATGGCCCCTACTTCCGGGGTAGCTATGATGTAGACCTGATCCGACGCCCTGATCGCTGCGATATTGCTGCCGTCAAAAAACGTTGCCGCGTCGACGAGAACGAAGTCGTATTCTCCCCGCAGGAACTCAAGCGTTCGTTCGATCGCCTCCGGGTCGACGGGCCCGGGGTCACTTGGCGCATCTGGAGAAGCCAGGACATCAAGCCCGCTCTCATGCTTGGCCACGTAGCCGCTCAAAAGCTCGCGATCAAGGCGCTTCACGTTCTTGAGGAGCTCGTGAAAGTGGTATTTCGTTCCATCGATTCCAAGATAAAGACACACGTGGCCAAGCTGAGGATGGTTGTCTATGAGAAGAGTCTTCTTCTTGTGAGCTTGCACAAGAAAGGAGGCGACATGTATCGCCAGGGTTGTGGTCCCGACGCCCCCTTTCGATCCAAAGAAGGAAAGCACTTGTCCTGCACTCTTGGGAGCTACGGAAGCAGACCAACGATTCGCGATACGCTTGAATGCCTGTCTGAAGTCTTCGGCTTGCAGGGGCTTCGGCAAGAATTCCGCGCACCCTGATCGCATAATGCGGAGCGGTGTCTCCGAATCCGATTCCGAGGAAAGTGCTATAACGAATACCTTCCGGTGAAACGCCTGGTGCAAACAACTGACGCTCTCTGACGCAAGCTGTGGATCTTGGTCGAAGTCTACCACCGCTATACAAGCATCGGCAGTCGCGAGCTTTTGCGGTAGGTGAGGACAGCGTGCCGCAGAAAGATAGACCTCAAAATCCGCGTGTGCGATCTTGCCGGACAGATGGCCTGCGATTCTGACTACCTGCTCGACCGCATCCCGGTCCATGCAGACCGTAATGATTGCGACCGTCGAAACCTGCGAGTTGGGCTGCTGCATTCTTACGCACTTTCTTGGTTTGTGGTTTAGTCGCTTAGTGGTTCGCCCGTGGCGTGATGGTCTGATCAAACTTTTCATTGTCCAAGAATGGCATGGCCATTTTGGGCTCGCTTGGTATCTGCCTCTCAGCCAGCGGATCGACAATAGAGGGCGTGACAATTACGACCAGCTCTATCACCGAGCGGCTGATGTTCTTGGAACGGAAGAGTTCTCCAAGAATGGGTACATTCCCGATTCCGGGCACCTTGCTTAACATTTCCGTGGTGCGGTGATCGAGAAGGCCGGATATAGCAAAGCTCTGTCCGTCCAGCACCTGAACCTGCGTATCCGCTCTTCGGGTGGAGAGGGCAGGTATGGTGTACCCGGAAATGGTTACAGCGTTCGTATAATCCAGAGCGCTGACCTCGGGAGAGACTTTCAGCTGGATTGAGCCGTCGGGGGCAACTGTGGGCGTGAAATCGAGCCTGACGCCGAAGGGGCGGAACTGGATCGTTACGGAGGTAAACCCTCCAGTGCCTCCTTGGACCACCGGGAACGGAAACTCACCCCCGGAGAGGAACGAGGCTTTCTGGCCGCTCATCGTAGTAATGGTCGGCTCCGCAAGAATTTGTAGTACCTGTTTCTGCTCCAGGTCCTTGATGGTTACCCCGATGTTGAGATTTTGGTTATACAAGAACAAATTCAGCGGATCACTCACATTCAAGCCTTGGGATCCGCCAGTTCCGCCGCCGCCGAAGGTCGCCGTCGTAGGAAACTGTCCCGTGCTCGTGCTGCTCAGGTTGTTTCCTTGAGGGCTAAAGAAATTGAAGCCAAACTGGTTGAGCTTGGAGCGATCAATCTCCACGATGCGCACCTTGAGTTTGACCTGCTTGGCCCGAGGCTGAGCAACAACCAGAGAGTTCTCCACGTCTTTGGAGTAAGCGCCTGCGAGCTTGAGTGCTGTGTCCATAGCCTCTGGAGTTTTGATTGTTCCTGACAACACCACGTGATTTTCTTTAGCTTCCACCGTTATCAACTCGTTCGGGAGGGCTTTCTGAATAGAGGTTTGAAGCTCACTCACGTCAATATCCGAGGAGACCAGGTAGATCTGGCGCTGACCGGATATGTCCCAAAGAATCAGAGTGCTGATTCCGGGAGCTTTCGCCGTTACAACAATCTCGCGGGCACCAGCCGTATACGAGTCGAGGACGTTTGGATCACTTACGAACACCCTGCGAAGGGGGAGGGTTGACTCTACTGGGAGCGATCGTCCCACCAGAACACGCAGTGTTGCGGTTGCGCCCTCCCCGATGCCCATATGCGAGGTTGCGAGCGCAGGGGACGGGTGCGCTGCCTTCGCGGTATCGGCCGTCTGGGCATGCGTCGGTACGGTTACAGCCAATCCAGCGAGAAGCACAACTGAAAGCGCTTTCACAATGGAACTGGGAAGGAGGCTACACTTGAACTTGGATTGCGGCATCAGTCGACACTCGTGGACAGCTTCTTGGTGCCCAGAATCGTCTCGACCATATATGGCTTGCCGATGCTTCTGGCGGGATGTGGACGGTTCGGAGCAACTGGTGCCACCACGGGCGTTGAGGTCAGCTGAGAGACGGTCACAGGGAGATTGCCTGATTGGACTCGATCTGCCCCGTTCCGAAGCACAAAGTGAACGGTGCCCTGCGTACTCGCAAGCACCACCTTCTGCGCGTTCGCTGGATCGAGCAGGAGGGTGACAACATCCACGCTGGAAGGCTTGCCCTCTGGGTCAGGCTGAATTTGGTGCCCGGCTGCAAGTACTTCCACGTCCTGCACAACCGTCGCCGTGGTTGGATCGGGTGAATTGCCGGTCCGAAACGTGACCAGAACGTCGACCCGCGTGCCAGGCAACAGAAATCCGGCGACGCCGACGACCTCATCCGAGCGCAAAGAAATGGCGCGCATGCCTTCTGGGATCTTGGCCACGAGGCCGAGGCCCGATCCAGGCGCGGCCAGCTCTCGGAGCACGATCGGCTCATCCTTGGAAATGGGGTACATCAGGGATCGACCTACCGCATCATCTATCTTGGTGAAGCCACCTTCCAGGGGCATGGTCGCCGGCCAGTTGATCAATTTGAGGGAATCTGCCTTCAGCGCTTCGCCTGCTTCGAGAGTTCGCGAGGCGGCAACATAGGTACGAGTTGGTTGTGACCTGCCCGTGTCGTGACCAAGCTTCCGGCTCACCCAGCCGGTTACAGCGCCAGAAACGAGGGCTGCGAGGAGGAGCGCGATTAAGACGCGTCGGGCAGTCAAGGAGTTCACCTTTGTCCAATCATCATCAGGCCGGTTGTTACACTTCCAGCAGCGATTGCAAGCGCGTAGGGCAACCGCAGGGTTGCTGGATTCACGAGGTTCAATTCTGGATGTGGTCGGAAGCCCTCCGCGCCATGATGAGAGAGGAGGGTTCTGACGTTTGTCAGGGTTTGGCGAATTCTTCCACGAAGTAAGGCAAGGCCTGCAGCCAAGAGGCCTCCTGCCAATGCGGTTGACACAAGGAGTGTTCCGGCCGCAGGCATTCCCAGGATGCACGCGACAGCTGCCATCAGCTTGACATCCCCGGCCCCCATGCCTCCGGCGATGTAAAACACTAGAAAAGCCGCACCGCACATCAGACCAGCGGCAAGCGCTGACCCGAACTGACGATACCCGCCCAGGAACAGATGCAAAGCCAGACCTAAAACGAAACCGGTAGCCGTTAATACATTAGGAATGCGGCGGCTTTTCAGATCGAAGAAGGCGCCCACCGAGGCGCAAGCCAAAGAGATCAGTGCATAGAGCGGCTCATGATTGGTTGGCATTGATGGGTATCCTTGCGAACGGGTATGAGAATGCACTTGGGAGTGGGCGTACGATCGAGAAGGCTGCACATCTAGGTGGTTCTACGCCTAGTGACGTACAGCCCCCGAACGCTCTGTTCTAGCACCATATTCTCCGGTGCGCCGAGGACCTAGACGGAGCCGGTAAGCGATGTTCCGATGCTTGCAAACGCGCTACTGATGCTTCCCTTCAGTCCAGTCATTGCAGCGACTGCACCAAGGGCGATCAGTGCGGCTACCAGCGCATATTCGATGAGATCCTGGCCGGACTCATCAGAGCAGAATGCGGTCAAGAGCTGCTTATAGTTTTTGATCATGTAGGCTCCTTTAGATTGTGCCGGAGAGGGAGAGGGACCGCCGCCCCGTGCATTTCCCTGATTTTCTGCCTCAAACCCGTTTACACAAATCCCACATTAGTAGGAGTCAGGAGAGCAGCGATTGGCCCTAAGGTGTATTTGCCTGTTGCCTTCCCGCTGCTTCCTCCGGACAAGGGTTGCCAACGAGCAAGGATGACCCGCTCTGGCAAAACAGCCGAGCAGGTCCGGAGAGGCATGGTAACTTCTTTTCCAGAGGCAAGCTGTTTGGTTCCGGAAAACGGCCGAAGACTAATCGACGTAGCTCTAATACTGCCCTGATTTCCCATGCTGGTTTGTGGAGCGATCGATCGTGGTCGCTTTCCGTGATGGCTGCTGTATTTCCGCTTCGGCTCGGAACGCGACGTAATACTCCATCCAGGGCTTTTCATTACCTTCAGAACTGCTCTACGCCGACTGGAGCGACATCCATCTGGAATTCGGTCATACCTCCTCGCGGTTCGAGAGCCGTTCTACATTCCAGCGCCGCCGACGGTAGCGCCGCAACTTGCGCCGGTGCTGTGTGCCCCTGTTCCGTCCCGGTCAGTGCCATTCAGCTCGATGTCGTATTCGCTTTGCAGCTTTTGGTCGAGCATCCGAGTCGCAGGCTTATTCGTTGATGAGCCCGGGCGTGGACTTCATGGGTGAAGCTTCGGCAAGCAGCTATCCAACGCTGGCACTCGATGTTCTTCATGGCTATCTCCTTGCAAGCACGAAGGTATACGGAGTACCCGGCAGTGCTTTTTGTAACTGAATTTGGTTACCGTGCAGCCACACTATCTTGGTTTCATTCGTCATGCATCAGGATTTTGCCTATGCAAATCATCTTCAGCAATGTTTGCTCAGGCAGCCTATCTTTGATGCAGGCTTATCCATGGGTTTCGATCCTGCCAGGCTCGGGTCGAGTACTTCCTTGCTTACCTGAACGAGATCACGCCCACTCTATCGCGCAACGGATCGACACAGCCCTCCAAAGGTGGTGCGGCATCCTCATCTTCAGCAGCCACCGGGATACGCTTAATCTCTATCCACAATTCATAGGCACCCGACACGCGCGAAGATCAACTGTTCTCCGGTCGGCCCTGCCGAAGCACCAGGGAGTAACGGACAAAAGGTGTATAGGATGGTGTGCCTGGCCGTGCTATGAAAGGAAGCACACTCCGTCCACCCGCCCCAGTCCAGGACTCAACGCCTCATGCAACAGAGCGCCACGCTGCCAGCTATTGCTCCGCCCTCGCTACTGTCCAGGATGCTCGGCTTCCCAGCCCTGCTTATCACTGGCCTCCTCATCTCTCCCTTCTTCTCTTCGACCAACGTCTGGAGAGGAGACGTTCTGGGAGACCCGGACATCTGGTGGCACATGCGAAATGCGCAGGTGCTGTTACAGACACACCATTTTATCCACAAAGACCTCTACTCATTTACAACAGGCGGCCTCCCATGGATCGATCCGGAGTGGCTTGCGGAGATTCCTTATTACCTCGGCTACCGCCTCATGGGGACGACGGGGCTCTTTCTCGTTCTGATCGCGGCGGTCGAGTTCATCATCATCGGCGTACTGCTGCTTAGCTACCTTCGCTCCGGCAGCGGCAAGGCAGCCTACGTGGCTACCTGGGGCGCTGTGCTCCTGGCCGCCGTCAACGTGGGGCCGCGCACGATTCTGTTCGGCTGGATCTGTTTCCTGCTCGAATTGCTGATTCTGGAAAGCTTCCGCCGGGGCCGCGATCGCCTCTGGCTTCTCATCCCGGTGTTCTGCCTCTGGATCAACCTCCATGGCTCCTGGATGATTGGACTCGTCTTCTTCGGCCTGTTCGGTGCCGCGGGCCTGGTCGGGGGCTCCTGGGGCGCAATCGAAGCGCGCCGCTGGACGCCGGCCCAGGCCCGCAAGCTCGTGCTCATTACGGCCGGGGTGGTTGCCGCTCTCTTCGTCAATCCATACGGCTGGCGACTTGTCTTCTATCCCTTTGATATGGCCTTCCAGCAGAAGCTCAATATCAGTTCGGTCGAGGAATGGCGAAGCGTCAACTTCCATTTGACCAACGGGAAGATCATGTTAGCCGTCATGGTCTGTCTCGCCCTGGTTACACTGCTGCGCCGGCGCGTCTGGCCGCTCCAGGACGTCCTTTTCGCTCTACTGGCGCTGTATTCTGCCCTGACATATGTTCGCTTCCTGTTTCTTGCTGGCCTCGTCCTCTGCCCTCTCCTGGCCATCGACCTTGCAGATGTCTTCCCGCGTTCCCGCCTCGCGCGGACCCGTCCCGTGCTAAATGCCATCTTCATGGCCGTTCTCCTGGGAGACGCGATCGTTCGCATTCCGAGCACTGCCATGTTGCAGGAGGGCATCCGCAAACACCTGCCGGTCGAGGCCATGGGCGCGGTCTCCGCACTTCCACCACAAAGCCGCATCTTCAATTTCTATGCCTGGGGCGGATACATGATCTGGAATGCCAGAAATCACCCCGTCTTTGTGGATTCCCGAACCGATATCTTCGAGCATCACGGTATCTTCGGCGATTACATGCAGGCGATTGACCTGACAAATACGCTGGACATCCTGGACAAATACCATATCGACTATGTCTTGTTTCCACGCGCAGACGCGGTCGTTTACCTGCTCGAGCACACGCCCGGGTGGCGCATCCGCTATCAGGACGGAACCGCTGCCCTGTTCGAACGTACAACTGCAGCATCACTCGCTTCGCCGCAGCAGAGTCACCTGCAGTAGTCACTCAGCTGGTGGCAAACGAAGGCTTGTACCCGACCGGATGGTCATATGAACCTCGGCATTGCCTGCTTACCGAGATCGGACCGGATTTCGAATGAACTGGGACGACGTGTAACTGCCAGGCTTCCACTTCGGCGAATACACGCACGGCTCGTACCTGGGAGGGTCGGGTGGGAACCTGAATCTCCGCATCACCGACGAGGCGGGCAGCCTGCGCTCGCGGTGAGATCAGGCCGCGAAAAGCGCGTTACGACATTACCGCTGGCGGATTCTCCGCGAACTGGTTCCGCGGGACTACGAGCCTGCTACCTTAATTTCGTCGCCCCGCTCCATCACCCTCGCCCATGATCGCTCACCATCTCCTTTCATGGAATGGAGGAGTTGGCCCAGGCCCGATCAGACCCCATTGCTGCCTGCCCGCTGTTCACACGATTGGCGGACGCCACCCGTTCTCGCGAAGACGGCTGAGGAGACGTGGCGCAGAACTCCGCACATCGACGTACCTATCAGGTCGCTTCCGCCTCTCCCTAATCACTGGCGGATGACAGTGCTCGGCGGACGTGAAGATGAGCGTCAAACGGTGAAAGCCATACCGATTGTTTGAGTAAACCCGGCGAATGGGCCGAATTCTTCGACGGCAAAACCGTGCTGCTCTGCCCAGGTCCTCTCGGCCTTGCGGGTGGCTTCCACGCGGTCATGCAAGATCAGCAGCAGTCGGTCTCGCGCTGCGCCCAATTGAGCTGTCGGCACGCAGCGGTGATCGCGATAGTTCTTGGAGGGCCTGGACAGGATGTACTTGGCCTGATTCTGGACCGGCTTCATATCACAGCGAAGCATCAGGCCAGAACCGGCCCTGATCGAACATAGTAGCTCCCAGTTCAGGAGCGTTTGGCGCACTCGAAGGTTCTTTCTATTGGTATGAAGGTGTAAGCAGGAGGAGCGGACGTGCGACGCGCGCTCGCACAGCTGAGAATCTCCGATCGCTTCGCCAAGAACGAGCAGGAACGCGAAGGTTCCGACTCGAAGCCTGCACCATCGCTCGTTAGCAGGGTGCTCGAAGGTTTACTCTCTGCCCCCTTCCGAATTACTAATGACACCCTTGAGTTTTCGCCCTTTGTTCCCCTATTATTCTGCCTGCCTGGATGGTCTGCAAAGAAGTGGCAGAACGCTAGCTGAGGCTCGGGAGGAATGCCCACTCGAACGCGGAGGGCTGACCGCAAAGCGAGTACATCTTGAATGCCGTGGAGGGGTGCTGCGCGACTGAGACGGTGGCAAGAGGTCGTCCCAAATGAGCGAATAAGTAATGGAGGTGCTGGCTCGGTATGGCCAAGAATATCTTGGACGTGTTCATCGAAGCGCAACGCGGCTCCTGCTTCTATTGCTCTATATCGATTGCCCGCTGGCGCGATCAGCGAGATCCGCATCGCGCGACGATTGATCACTTAGTGCCACGGTCGCGTGGTGGCGCGCGCCACTGGAGAAACTATGTGGCCGCTTGCGGGCCATGTAACGAGACGAAGGGTGATCGCATGCCGTGTTCATGTGAACAGGAGCGGCTCGGTCTGCTGCATGAGGCCGTGATCCTGATGTTAAGACGTCAATGCTCCAGATGCGGCTCGGAGATCACCTGTGATCGCGTGATGGCCAGTCCCGATACTCGCTACTGCACGGCCAGTTGCCGCCCAGCGAAGCGGAGACGGCACAAAGCCCGGAAACGAAACAGGAGACAGCGGTCACAAGCCGTGAAAAATCTGAAAGTGCGTGAGTGCCACACCGAAGTAGATCAAGGAGAAGAAAGTGGATAACAACGCGTGTTCTGTGGAGCAGCACCGACATGATCAGTTCAGGAATTGGCCAACTACCCAGTGGAGGAGACTTCGATTATCTGGACGGAGTTTTAGTAAGGCGTGACCGGCGATCGTCCTCACTCGAGTATGCAAGGTGCGCTAATCAAGGCACTGCTCCTCGATCAGAAGAAACACCGGATTTACCCCGTCCTCAGCAGCACGCTCCAGATCACACTGACGGGCTTCCGAGTCCCGGAACTGGTTGATTTATGACAGGACTCAAGCCGACACAGATTGGCCCCTGACTGCCCACCGAAGTCAGTCGTTGAAGTGCTGCCGCCAGAGAAAAGCTTTATGCAGCTTGGTTGAGGACTATAGCCGGATGGCGGCAGAACGCATTGGGATCTGCGGGCTGCAGTGCAAGCCCAGGCAGAGGGCCTGCGCGGGTCGACAATTCCCGCAACCTGGATGATTTTGGACGCTCGGAAGATTGCGCACGAGAACTGATGTGAGGCCCGGTACCAGCAGCACTCGAATTCATAAAGTAAGAAGGACTTCATGACCGAAGAGTTGAAGAGAAAAATTCGTGCCGCGCAGGACAAGCTTGCGGGACGGCAACCTACGATCGAGGAACACATAGCGCGCGAGAAAAGCGAAGGGCTCGAACAGTTCAAGCGGTACCTGGCAAGCCACCTTAGTCTGGGAACGCGGTTTGAAATAAGCGTTCAGCCTTATCGCTATTTTTGGGCCGAAGCAGGTGCAGGACTACCTGGATCGGGGCCGGCGCTGTCATTCGAGATAGAGGGTCGGGATTTCTTGCTGATGCAGGAGGGAGAGAACTGCCGCTTGTTTGTAAAGCAGAATCATGGTTCATATCAAAGCCTGCTGATGCTCGAAGGAGGAGACGAGCGGTTTGAGGTTCTCCTCCTCGCCAGTCTCGGTGACGTTCTGGATGACGCGGTGCAGAGGCCTTCCCTGTAGACCTATACGGAAAGCAATGCCCCGCTCTCGAATGCCGCCAGCAGCCAATAGGCAGAGCTCATAGCACCGCTTATCAGCCACGCCCAAAACCGCCGGTAGAAAAATTTTAGGAGTACATCGTGAAAGACAAACTTGAACAAATGATTCGGCAAGCGCAGCGGGAGGTCCGACGGGCTTCCGGTATCCCGCTCTCAGTAGAGGAGAAAGAGCAGGAACGGCGGGAGCGGGAAATCAAAGCCCTGCAAACCGCCCTGCTCCGCGAACTTGGGCTCGAGATCATGATCGAGCTCTTGCCCGAGGTGGGGTGGGATGGCAGAACGGCCTTTGCCAGATTCACCATCGACGAGGTTCCATTCGAAATGCGGAGGAGCCAGGAAGGCGTCTACATGCTCAGTACTGGCGATGGAGGGCAGGAGCTGGCCCATATCGCCGCAAAAGACACTCTACTGGGTCAGCGCTTTCTCGCAATGATCGGCGATTTCATGGCAGAACAGCAGAGGCTGCGGCAAGGCTGAGACGCAGGCGACGTCTGAGCCCGGATCGCACGCCCGAACGAGCAACCCGAATATGACGAAGGGCATGCTCAGATCCCCTTCTCTGCTAGCTCGCCTGGTCTCCCTGTTTGACGACATCGGATCGTAGCCGGTCTCGCCGTACCCGTGAAGTGAGCATAAGAGCTGCTGCAAGCGCATTTGCCGAACCGCGTATACCGCGGATCGATGTGCGTGGTGGACTTCCAAACGATATCCCCCCGTCAGTCACCATCCCGACTTGTTGGGTTGTCATGCCTATCCCCCACGATTTCAATCCCCAGCAGGACGGTATCTCGGCACGGCAGCGCGAGATTGAGCAGCCGGTAGTCTGCGAACAATGCGGGTCTTCCTGGTTTATGGAAGCCACTTTTAATCAGTATTCGGGACTTGCCTACGGGTCGAGTACGGGGGCGGATCTTCGGGTCATTTCGTCGTCCCCGCAGTTTCTTCGGGTATGTCTGTGCGGGTTTCCTTATAACCCGCAGTTAAGTGGGGTACGGGGGCGGACGGCGACCGGGGAGTTGGATAACTTCAAGCAGTCTCTGGGGCGTGCGCAACAGTATCGCAAAGATATCAAGGAGATGGCGGTCAGTAGTCTTCCCGCGGCGGCCGCGGCGAAAAGCTTTGCTCCCGTGTCCGAGATAGAGCGGCTGCAGGGCGTAGTAGCTGGTCTTGAAAGCCAGGTGCAGGAATTGCGCGCCGCCGGCGAGAGCGAGCCCGAAGCCACCGATCTCGAAGCCACCAGTCTCGAAGTGCCGCACAAGAAGACCGGCAAGAAGGCCGGTCAGTAATGGCGACTTCCCCCGCAGACGTTCAGCCCCAGTTATCGAAGCTGGCATCGCGCCAGGTAGATACGGCCTTTGCCGATGCTCTTGAGGTGGTATCGAACAAGGTGTATGACCTGCCCGGGGCGGCGTTTCAGAGGAGTGGGGAGCGGGATTCGCGCCTGGGCGCGACGCTTTACCTGGGCGCCGCGGCGGCCGGGCCCGCCACGGCCGACAGGGTCTGCTTTTACGAGCATGTGGCGACCGAGCGCCATCGCGGGACCGGGGTCATGTATGTGCTGTTCCGGGAAACCAAGGACGCGCAGCTGGCCCAGCAGCAGGATCCGGTGAAGTATCCGGCGTGGCTGATGTTTCACCCGGTCAAGGACACCGAGCGGAAGATCTTTGTCCATGCGGCGAAGCCGGATGCGGTGGAGCGGATCCGCGCCGGCCGCGTGGCCACCATCGCGGACTGGCTGGACCCGATCGAGGACGACGCGGTCTTCGATTCGATCGTCTGGTTTCTGTTCCGCGCCAACATCATCACCGAACAGATGTATGGGAAGGCGCAGGCATGAGCAAGAAGAGTATCCGGGCCGCCGGCCATAAGACCGTCGGCCCCAAGGTTATCGTGCGCAATCGCCAGGCTTGGAAGAAGCACGAAAAGATGATGCGCTTTGACAGCCATGCATGGCTGTTTCATCATCACCCTGATCTTTGAGCACGCGGACCTGGCCGAACCGGTTCTGGCCGAACCGGTTAAGGTCCTGCGCGGGATCGGCGACGACAAGCCGGAAGACCGGCTGGCAAACACGACGCCGCCCAGCGCCGTGTTTGAGATCCTCTCCCCCGAGGACAGCTTGGGTCATCGAACCCCACAGATCGAGTGCCTGGCTCTGCACGCCGAACGCATGGACCAGAGTCGACCGCCTGCACCTACCCGGTACGCCGGTGACCATCGATCGATGTTCACGAGCTTGCGAACGAGAGCCGTTCATGACGAAGAACTGAAAAGAACGACCCGGACCGCGCAGGCCAGACTGGGCAAGGGGAAGCTCACGGCAGAAGAACGCATAGCTCACGAAAGGGGGCAGCTATCGAGAAATTCAAGCGATACCTGTTCACTCGCCCCACGGCCAAAACGCTCCGAGTTGCAGACCGGTCTGCATCGGAACTTCTGGGCCGAAAAGGAGGAAGCGCTGTCTGGACCTGGGCCGGCCCAGCCGTTCGAGGTCGATGGGCGGAAATTCCTTCTCTGCTGCTGGAGGGAGAAGACTGCCACCTCTACGCCAAGGATCGCGAGCGCCCGTACCGGTTTTGCGCGGTGCTGAAGGAAAAAGGACCCGTTCTTCGACGACCGGCTGCTGGCCGCCATTGGCAACGCGCTCGACGGAGAGGACGCAGTCGTCTAGTCCCTTATCTGAGTAAGAAGGACTGAACCTCGAACCTCTCGGTCGCCCATGCGCGGCGCCTGCACCCGGAAATCCCTATCCATCGAACCTGGAGTTTCTCTCCCCTTGTGAACGGGAGAAGAAGGGACGAAGAAGAGCCGGTTCAGCGAAGATCAGATGATCGGGATCTTGAAACAGCATGCGTCTGGGGTGAAGACCGCGGATGTGTACCGGGAGCACGGGATCAGCGTGGTGGTGCGTACACGCGCGAGTGTATGCGCTGGAAGCAGACTCGAGCCTCTGCTCAGGACGAGTGACGCGTGTTGCTGGACCGGCTGATTGAGGAGCGGGGCCGTCCCGAAGCGGTGCGTTCCGATAACGGGCGGAGTTCTATTTCGGCGCATTCTGGGCCGAAGACCGCACGGTCGCGCTGGTCACATCCAGCCCGGCTGGCCCATGCAGAACGGCCATGTGGAAGCTACCGATGGCCGGCTCCGCGATGAGTGCCTCAACGCCCGCCGAATTGGGGCCATGCTCTGCCCGCGCGACAATGACATCCATCGCTCCATGCACGGCCGCGTCCTCTGCGGCTGCGTTCTGGAGTTAGGCGCCGATGTTGAGCTTGCTTGCCCATGCGTGCAAAGTTGTTCTTCAGCGGGCAGTCCCGGGTTCGAGCATCGCCAACGCGGTCTCGCACGACGAAGGAGGTTCGCCACTGCTCAGATTCCGTCTGCTTCCCTTCCCCTTGCCGAGGGGATACCCCGACTGCACTTGATTGCATCGCTCAATGCCAATCGTCTAGCGATATGGGGTTTTACAGCGGAAGCCGAAGACGGTAAAACCTTTGAGGTGGAGGCTGCCCGTAAGAAGGTCGTAATGGTGGCCGGCCAAGAATCTTCTTGCTTAAGAGGAGCGACATGAACGCAGAGATCAAGAGGTGGCAAGAGGGCCCGGTGAATCGCAAGGAGGAGCACTTCGAATTGCGTTTCGGCTCAGCCGAGCATGGCGGGTGGGACGAGTGGATTCCCATCGCCGTGATCGGCCCTCCCGAAGCTGGTGGAGTGAACGTGCGCTTCCTCACGGATTCGAGCGATGACAACAGTGAGGCGATCACTAAGGTGAAGCATGAAATTCAGTTCTACTTGCTCGATCTTGGCGAACCTGACCCATGGAGGTACGCCCAGTATCATTGCGGTACCAGCTCTAATTTCTATTCACATGTCCATTGGTCATACTTCGAGCAGGGCAACGGAGATCCCACGCTAGAAGAAGCTGCGCTCAGTTCGGACTTGCCGTCTCAGATGAGGGAAGTTGGGGCAAGCCAGCATGTGGGCGCCGACGCTGCACAGTCCATTAGCGATCGGGAAATAATCCTTGAAGTGGGGGGCGAGGGGGCTCGATTATCCTGCTCCGTCGGAAGATTCCAGAAGGTGGGTGGCAATTCAGCGTCGTCACGAACGAATCTGTGTTTGATGATGAGGACCTGAATGGAGCAGGGATGCAGTCGCCTCCACCGCGAGACGCAGACTCGTTTTCAGATGCCCTGGTTCTGCTGGACAGATATCCCTGGACTTCCTTGTACCCTGTTGCGGCGCATCCGGAGTATCTCGACCGCATCCTGAGAGAGGTCCGGCAGCGTAGCGGAACATCTGCAGAGTTGAGGTGGCGACAAGAGCTGACGACTGGTTGCGGAACCCAGTAAACCGCCCCGCAGTTCTTGTCGGTCGCGTTTCTCCCTCAAACGTATTCCCCGTTGGTAACCCCGAACAGTGTAGAAATCCCTGGAAGGTACGCGTGAGGGCGTAATATCCTCAGTTTTTAATCGGCTTGCCCGCTGAGCCTTGCAGGGCTGGGGTCTTAGCCGTGACAGTTCGCGTGCCCGGATATGTGAGTCGTATGTGCTGAACCATAAAGGCCTGTAGACATATTATTTGATGGCGTCTTATTTCACGAAGACACAACAACTGAGGTTACCTCTTGAGCAACGTCTATGTCGTGCAGCAAGGCAGTAAGACCACCGCGCTCGAACGAGTGCACTGTCAAAACGAAGATCAAGAACTGCAGCTACTCCTCGAAAACAATCTCGCATTGCTTCCAGGTGATCAACTCGGCGAGTCTGAGGAGCTTCGTTGGCTTCCGATCAAGCGAGAGATGCCCGTACCAAGTCCAGCATCTGCTGAAAGCCAGTGGTCAGTAGATTTTTTGATAGTTGACCAGTTTGGAGTCCCGACGTTCGTAGAATGTAAGCGATACAGCGACACGAGGGCACGACGAGAAGTGATTGGACAAGTGCTGGAGTATGCCGCAAACGGGCGACACTACTGGAATGCAGAAGATCTGCATTCCATCGCGCAGCAGTTCGCGGGGAGTGAAGAGCTGTTGCAGGAGAAGCTCAAAGCGCTCGTTGGTAGACCCATCGCAGCGAATGAGTTCTTCGCCTCTGTTGAGAGGAACCTGCGCGAATCTCGCATCAGGCTCATCTTCTTCCTCGAACACTCTCCCTTTGAGCTAAGAAGTATTGTCGAGTTCCTCAATGGCCAGATGAAGGACACGGAGGTGTTCATTGTGGAGGCCGTCAGTACGAAAGCGCTGAATTGAGAATCGTTGCCCCGAGGGTGTTTGGCTATACCGAAGAGGCCCGAAAGGCAAAGCAGGAATCCAAGGCAGCGACGTTACGAAACTCGGTTGTTCCGGGTGAAGATGCCTTTTGGTCGACTCTACGTCAGCAGCTAGATAGTGAGGAATCCATCGACAGGGTTCGAAATCTGATCGACGCGGTAGCGACAACGTCGGGATGTCAGGTCCGCTTTCAAAAAACATGCATTGTCTCGATTCCCGAGGTGCTTCCAGGACGGCAACCTAATGACAATATGGCGAAATGGCAATCTGGAACTTCACCTTCCATCCTGGAAAGCGAGCCAATCGCAGGTGCTGACGCCTGTACAGGCCGCGGCTCGCGAATTGTTTTTCAGCGAGATCGCCGCCATTTGCGGAGTGGACGCTAGATGGTTAGAGATGAGATCGTGGCCCCAGTTCAAACCCGAAATCTGGCTTCCCCGAATCGACAAAGTTCAGTCGTTGATCGTTCGCATCGCAGCAATGGGTGAAGAGCATGTGCACCGCGATCACCCCGCACAGTAATCCGAGTGCACATGGGTGCTACGCGCCGTGAGGCCGAGTACCGCCAGTCAACGCTTCTTTGAAATGCAGCACCCCTCTGGTTTCGAAGCGGCATACACCCTCACCGCCTGCTCTGCCCGATCTTTTGTACCAGCGAGATTGTTAGTGTAGCGCAGCGGGCGAGTTAGTGATTCCGCCGCAGTCGCCCGTCCAGGAACTGCCAAAGCATGCCTCCTTTTTTTTGCGGGCAGCGCACCCGAACCCGAGGAGGGACAGCGCTCCTGGGTCTTTGCTGAAGCAGAAGGGCGAGCACAGCTCGCCGTAAATTTTTTTGTGAGGCCGGGTCCTTTGCCCGATGCCGAGCAGCCGAACGCCCTCGAGGCGGTCAACGACCTCGGGCTGCGCTATGCCCTCGCCCCCGATGGGGAAGAGAAGGAGGGCATGCTGCTCGACATCCTCAAGCTCTTCCACGGCTACGTGATGAAGTACGTCACCATGATCATTCATGGGACGCTTCCCCCGGCCGGCTCGCCCGCGGCGCGGGACTCGAAGCTCATGCTGCGCACCCTGATCCCGCGCGGCCAGCCGGCCACCGAGGACGCCCTCCAGGCGGCCACCAAGATGCTTCACCTGGCTTTCAAGGGCCAGACCACCGAAGACATCTACGACACCCTTGCCGTCTGCCTGATGAAGGCCGCCCGCCGCTATGACCCGCTCTATTCGGCCAAGATGCGGGAGATCTGCGAAGGGATCGAGCTGCTGTCCGGAGCCTTCAGCCAGGACGAGCTCGACCTGGCCAAGTTCATTACCCGGACCAGCCCCTTCGACTCCACCCCGTTTCTCCGCGGCCTGGTGCGCAAGGGCTACCTCCGCTCCATCTCCGGAAAGAAGAAGGTGATCGGCTATGCCAAGACCGAACTTTGGCCGCCCAGCCAGAAGTTCCTGGATCCGGGCGTTATCGGATTTGTGTACGTGGTGCAGATCTGGTTTCGCTACTACCTCAACCACTACATTGACGGAGGCCGGAGCTGGGCACGTATCCCCTCATGCATCTGCCTGAGAGGGACCGTCAGCCTCGCGCGCGCGAGGCGGTTCTCTTTTCCCCCGGCATCGATGCACCTGGTTCCTTGTTCTCAGGTTGGACGGATGCGCTCTTCCCGCTTGCCCCCGGTCGCACCGGCCTCGACGTTCCCTTTTCCGGAATCCGCGTTCGCATGCTTCGGTGCGTTGCTGTCGCGCAACGCTCCTGGCGTCAACCCGTGCTCTACGACGGGGACACCGCAGGGCAGGATTCTGACCGATAGCCCTTCCCTCCCTTCCGGGGTATGCGGCTCAGGGTAGACCTGGCGGGAAGGCGCGGCGATCCCGCTGACCTCCCCGGGCTTCGCTCTTGTCCCCCAAGGTGCGCTTGGGTTCCGTCCGGGTTTGCCTGCCAGTTCCACCCCGCAACGATCGGTCTGGGACCGGTGTCCCATCCCTCTCTTGAGCTGGCTCCCGTCCGCAACCAGGCTGGGCGGTCAGATATGCCGGGATTCCAGTGCTGTGCGAAAGGGAGAACGGCGGCGTTCTCCCTGCGAGAGGGCTCGCTGGTTCTTCGCCGGCCCCATGTTTACCTCCGCCCTCACCTCGCCCTTATCGAGATCCTCGGGGACGTGAGTGGCATCCTCGAAGTGGGCCATGCAATCAGCCTCCGCGTCGGGGGGCGACGTGGTGGTCAGGGGTTTGCTCACCATGGCGGGCGGCGTCCTCCTGACCCACACCGTCACCATCGAATCGCGTGGAGTCTTCCCGTACCTGCTGAGGGTCGGGTAGGAGTTGGCCGACGCAGGTCAGGGGGTACTGGCGTGCCCTTCCGTTCCCCGCAGAAAGGGACTCAGATGGTCAGGTGGAAGGCAGGCGCCCGGCCCGGTTTTTTATCCGAAAATTGCCTCCTGCGAAACTGAAGGGTCGGCCCGCGAGAGTGTTTATTTCCCAGCTTTTTCGCATTTCCACATTTTCCACAGACCGTGAAATAGGCCGCCCACTTAGTATCGCCGTTTCTCGAAAAAACACCGAAAAACCGGGTATTCGTAACCCGGGGAAGTTACATTTTTGGTGGTCCATTTACGCTGGCGCACGGTTTCGAAGAAAGCGTCGAGATCGAGCCTGATCGGGCGATCGCCAGCGCTCAATTCCGGGGTAAGCCTCCAGTCCGCAACCTGCTTTCCCCGGCACTGGTAGCCAACGCGCCGTTCCGGGTCGATGACCCAGACAGCGCCGACCCCCAGTTCGAGATAATCGGCGACCTTGGGCTCGTAGCTCCTGAGTTGCTGGCCGGGAGAAACCACTTCAATGGCGAGGATGGGGGCGCCTTCGATGATCTGCCCGCCGGTGTGCTCAAGCGGCACTACGGCGACGTCCGGGACGCGCACAATGCTCCCGGAAAGCCGGGTGCGAATGTTCTGGATAGCCTGGACCTTCCAGTCCGCCTCATGCTGGCTGAACCACAACAGCAGCGCGAAGATCACCTGTTCGTGGTCCCACTGGCCCATCGGCTTCTCGATCCGCTCGCCGTCCACAAACTCCTCATAGGAGTCGGTGGCCAGGTACTCCTCCATTGAGATTGCTGTAGCCGGCATCGCTCCCTCTCTCGCCGCTATTGTAAGGGCGCGGACCGCATTCTGGCCCTTTGTCCTCGATCGGGACCATTCCTGCTGATCTTTCCGCTACTGTGCGGCCTGGCATCCCGCGGATCGTGACCAGTTTCGTTCCTGGAAAGGACTGGACCGGCAGGCCGTATGATTCCTCTTTATCTTTGCCTGGGAGAGGCGCGTAAGTACGATCAGTGGAACGATGCTCGGTTCTTCGGCCTGTTCGTCTGCCATGTGCTGATCCAGCGACCTGATACATGGAAAGTCTTCCCGAAGGTTGAAAAAGAGCACGGCGCGCTGTACCGGCGCGTTACAGATAGAACCAACGGAATATTTCGCCTTCTCTCAAAAACGCGGCGTACGTACCGCAAGCTGCCGGGCTGATAGAAAGGGACGCGACTGGATCCCTGCGAATCGGGCTGCTGCCACTGCTCAGATTCCGTCTGCTTCCCTTCCCTCTTGCCGTTCGAGCGCCCGGAGGAGAGAGCCAAGGGTGCGCCCTGGACCCGCAGTTTCCAGGAACGGCGGTTGTGGGATGGATAGGTCGAGCGCGGCGGAACGCTGTGCCTCGCGCACTTGCTCGGCAGAGACCGCCACCGGCGTAGCCGGGACCGCGCCTGTCAGCGCCCCCGGCGTTTTCACTGCCCCTCTCCCGCCCCGGCAGCCGCGGTCCATCCTGGCGCCGCTTGCGCGGTGGCACGCGTTGCACTGTCACGCTCCGCTCGCCAGCCATGAGCTCGGACGAGGGACTCTTGTCTCTGGACGGTTGGGCCACTGGAGACGGTGCCGGCTTTGGCCGACGTCTGTTGACCTTGACCCTGCGGGCTGCTGACCTCGCGGTCGGCACCGAGAAACTGCCCGCCAGAAGATTGCGCGCTTTCTGGAGTTTGTCGATTTCGACGTCCAGTGCCGCCACGATATCTGGAATACCCATCCCGCCGATTGTACTGTTTACGCTGGCGCAAAGTTCAGACATAGTCACGGAGGCTGATGTTTCCGGACTATCCTGAGCCCTTTCGCTGCCATCGTCCCGCTTCTCACACCAGGGCAGGTGCACGCGCATCTCGCGGCCGCCGAACAGCAGCTTGCAGTAGGGACAGGGACGCAGCTTCTTCGGTTTCGGGGCAGAGCCGCGAACGGAGTAACCTAGCCACAGGTGCGTCTCCAGATGACGCACCTGTGATATTATTCATCATGCCTCGGCTCCGCAAGGTGACCAACGACTCACACCAATTGCGCTGTAAGTCGGGGAGCTCCGGAATTCTCCGTGAAGAAGTTTACGTGGATGCCTCCGGGGCGGTGGTTAAGTACAACCTGGCATTTATCCACTTCGGATTGTGTCAGACCGACAATGGGCGAGTGCTGGGGTATGACAACGCCCATGGCTACCCTGAGCGGCACTGGATGGGGATGGCTGAGCAGATCGAGTTTCAATCCTACAAGAAAACTCTGGAGAGATTTCTCGACGAGGTTGAACGGCTGAAGGAGGAAGCATGAAAACGTTAGTCGGTATCGAGAGCTTCGAGCAGATGCGCAAGCGCAAGCTGGCGCGGGCCCGCAAGCTGGACCAGCGGGAGCATGTTACGGCGGAGCAGCGTATCACCTTCGAAAACCCGGTCGATATGCTCGCGTGTATCACCCCGGAGCGCCTCCGCCTTTTCGAGGTAGCGCGGGAGAAGCCGCACTCGGTATCTCAGCTTGCCAGCGCTTTGCACCGGGGTCGGCGGGCGGTGCAGCGCGACATAAAGACTCTGCACTCGTTCGGCCTGCTCAAAGTATCGAAGCAGGTGAACCCCGGCCATGGCCAGGTGCAGATCGTCGAAACCGCAGCACCACATCTAGACCTTTTCGCCAGAGTGTGACACCCACACGGATAGCCCCACCCAGCCTTTCTAAGAATCGTTTGACGTGGGACACGGCCGCACACCACCCCTGACCCGCCAGTGCCGAAAGTAAGCCTGCCCAAACCCCGTCCGGCACGGCGCTACCGGCCAAGAGCTCTCAATGGGCGGGATCGCGTAGCCGTACAGCTGGCGTAGGGTTGTCAGGTCCGAGTCGCGTCAGGCCATGCGGTGCGGCGGGGCATATTGTTACGTGAGTCGCTTGTCAGACATCAACACTCTGCTTTGGCCGTTAGCGGCAAAGTCAGCTGCTCGGGGCCGTTGGGGTGCAGTTCGCGCCACAAGTGGAGCAGCGCCAGGGGCACCAGCTTGCGGATCGCCTGCAGGTGGTGGATCTGCGGCGTGGCACGGCCGGCAGAGCGTGACCATGAGCCGCTCCCGGCTCTTTCCCGGGTGGCGATGGTGAACGACCAGGGGGTAGCGGTCCGCCTCGGCGTGGCCGCAGGCCTGGCAGCGGCGAGCATCACGCTGGAGCACCGCGTCATGCAGTCCGCCGTGGTGCAGCTGATCCCAGCGGCGGCGTCCGTAGCAGGTCGGACACAAGCCGCGGGCATGGATCGAGGAGGAGCCGCACTGGCACCACAGGATTTTCTGCCGGGTTGGCGGGAGCTTCTGCATCGCGCTGGCAGCCTCCAGGACCTTTCGGGAGGATTGACCGGCATCACCCGGTGCCTTCCGATCGATTCTAGGCCGCTTCCTGCCCGATTGCGCAAGGCATTCTGGGGCTACTCCCGAACCCGAAACCACCACCATCCCCAGTCAGGGTTCGCCTGTGACTCTGGAAGGCAGGGCTAAAGGCGACAGCCCCACTTTGGAGCCACGGAGATGGGATCTCAATCTTTGCCTTTCCCCTTGTCCGCTTTTTCTGTTTGCTATTTGTTGAGTGAAGGTGCCAGAGGAAAACGATCCCATCTCTGCTCCATGCTGCTCCATAGCCGCTCCTGTTCTGGTGGGTCCTGGTTCTGTCCGCCTGACGGCGATCGCGCCGCTTTTTCAAAACCGCACATAAGACTGCGCCCACCCACGAGGCCCGACCATCCGCAGGCTGCTTTTCTGCTCCATCGCATGGCTCTGCCCGCTGCGCGCCCCAACTGCCCAGAACGGCGCCGCCTCAAAGGCGCCGATGGGCGCCCCTCGGTCGGCGGCGACTTGACCGCGATCTCAATGGCTGTCCCCACCCCCGGGGGGCCACCACGCTGGTCGGCACCGCAGGCATGGTAGTCACGCTCACAGATCATCGAACCGAATGCCGGCCACCGGGCCCTCGAGCCCGGTGGGCATGAACCTGATGGATTGTCCTGAGCATGAACGCACCGGCAGGACGGGGCAGCAGATCTGAGTCATAACCGGCCGAGGCTGGAACTCGGCAGTCGGGAACTGCCCGCCCGAGTTGATGACACCGGTGCCCTGCTTTCCCCTCCGTCGAAGTCGGGCCCTCATGGGCCGAAGTTCCTAAGTAGCGATCGAAGCGCTTAGGACGCTTTACCTGAAGCTCAGGGTAGGTCGCAGGTTTCAGGTGCGTGCGGCAGAGGACGCCAGTTCCGCGCGCGAGGCTGTTTTCTTTTACCACGCGTCGATGCACCTGGTCCCCTGTTCTCGGCGCAAGCGGGGCGCCTGTTCGAGTTGCCCTGTGCTCCCGCAGAGCGCGCCCTGTACGCTAAGGTCCGGAAAAGTCCGGATACGGCAATAGGCTCCGTTCCGGCGTATGCGGCTTCAGGTTGCGTGTTCGGGAGCACTGCTATCCCGCTGATGGAACCGGCTCTCTTCTGGCTCCCGAGTGCGCTGCTTGCGTTCCAACAGGGTCTGTCTCCAGCTCCGTCGCAAGAATCGGTTTGGACAGGTGTCCCATCCCTCTCTGGCCCGGGTTCGGCTGTTGGCAACCAAGCGGGCGGTCAGATAAGGAACTTCATTACTGTGGGAAAGGGAGAGCGGCGGTGTTCTCCCTGTTAAAGGGCGCACTGATCTTGGCAGGCGAGGTTTACCTGCCCCCTCACCTCCGCCTTGTCGATATCCTCGGGCCCATTGAGGTGAGTGGGAAGTCGAAGTTGCTAGGCACCCGGGCTCCGGGCCGGGGATCATGTGTGGTGATGGGTTCCTCACCATGGCGGGCGGGTCTTGGTGCCGAGACATCGTCATCGTCGGATCTCTGTGGAGTCTTCCCGTACCTGCCTGAGGCTCGGGTAGCCTTGGGCCGGGCGCGGGTCAGGAGGGGCTGGCCTGCGTGCCGTTCCCGCAGGAAAGGGACTCCGATATTCAGGTGGAGGGGCGACGCCGGACCCAGTTTTTTTGTCCGAAAATTGGCCTCGGCGAAAATGAAGGGTCGCCCCGCGAGAGTGTTTATTTCCCAGCATTTTCGCATTTCCACATTTTCCACAGACCGTGAAATAGGCCGCCCACTTAGTATCGCCCTTCCTCGAAAAAACACCGAAAATCCCGGTATTCGTAACCCGGGCTGGTTACATTATTCCGGGGGTCTGGGGCCCGGCGATCACGACATCGCCTGGCCACTCGGGCCAGAGCTCCAAGCACCCGCCGGGTCGCCCGATCATGGCAGGTCGGCGTGGCCCCTGGACCCGAGTTTGTCAGGATCGTTGGATCTAGCCAGAGCTGGGCAGGGGCCGGCCCCACCCTGGCTGAGGGCGCATCGCAAAGCCGGACGGGGCCGGGAAAGCTCCGGGGTGACTTTCGCCCGATGACATCCCGTATGCGACTTCCTGCGGCCGTCCTGCCCTCCCGCGGGTAGAGATGGGCTCACCTGGGCAGCCCCCCAGGGCTGCCTGGATGAAGCTCTCGCCTTGCCTGGCGCGGGCGGCGTGCAGGGCCGGGTGAATCGATCCTTGAGTGCAGGCGGACGGTAGGTGCGGGTGAGGCCATGCGAGTGACAGGCCGGGCCGCAGTCCATTCGCATCGCCTGGAAGCAAATGCCCCAGCGACCCGCGAGATGCCAGAGCGGCGGGAAGCAGGTGAATGCGCAGAAGTGCCTTTCATCCAGCAGATGGCCGAAGACGATGGCGCGAATGGTCGTCAATGGACCCATACTGTTGGCCTGTGTGTCACGCTCCACTGCTTCTGCCTCTCCCTTCTGTGGCCCGGCAGGTTTCGAGTCCGCTCATTCGCCACCCGGAAGGTGAGGACAGGTATTCAGGTGGTTCAAGACCACCCCCTCGCCGACCCGCGACGGTCCCGTGGCGTGGTGCAACCGCCGAATATGAGCCCAGCTTTCTTTCTGCCGAGTGCAGGTCGCGTTGCGGTGCGCCGCCGCGCCCTTGGTGGCCGCCGGTGGTTCCAGATCGCGCATGCGGCTCAGTTTCTAGACGACAGGTTGCGGCGCGACGTCGCCCCGATGTGGCCCCTCTCCTGCGCAGCCCGGGCCGCACGTGCAGCGCCCCCCCGCAGCGCTCAGAGGGCCCACCCTTTCTCGGAAACGTGGCCTGCCGCAATCGCGGCGGCGCGAGTTGCGATCCGGCAGCCCGGCTGCCCCGCTCGCAATTAGCGCAGCAAGGAGCGGTCCGCTTCTTCGCGCTTACCCTGACCTAAGCTCTTCTTCGCGTCTGCTCTCGACTGTACGGTTCATAGGCATGCTGGCGGTCGTCCATCGGCTCGCCTGGTCAACTGGGGGTAGAACTTCTGTATTCGCGCAACGGTAATGACGAGGGCTGAGGAGGCGGGGAGAAATCGGCATTGCCGGGCGTCTTTACAAATCTGCTGCCCCTTCCTCCATTTCCAACCACCTCCGGTCGGATGAGGAGCTCTCATACCTTGAAAGTGAGCGAACAGGCAGGAGCCTTTTTGTTCCCTATTACGGAATCCCCTCTCAATTGTCACCGGCCGGACGGTCCGGCTCTGCGGCTGTGCAGATTTGAGAGCACACGCCCAGTCCTTCGGGATCCCAGCCCGGGCAATGCCGCCGCCGTTGCTTCCGCATCCTCGACGAGATCCGACAACTCTCGGCACGCACGGGCGAGGCCAGCTCCAGACGGTGGCCGCGCCAATCCCAGCCCTTCAGCAGGTATCCAGCCGCAGCCTGCGCTGGGTCATAGGGCACGATATGGGCTCCCGATCCAGAGGTCCGGTTTCCCCCGAACTGCGGTTGACGCCAGAGATCCGCCAGGTGCTCGGGGTCGAGGGGTTGAGGGCACCGGACGAGAGCATGGAAATGGATGCGGCCGCAGGGGCGGCCACATCCCGAGAAGTTCGCCCTCTCCTTCCCGATGAGCAGGGAGAGCGGGGCTCGATTCCGCTTCTCCACTTCGTTGATCCAGCTGTTTAGGATTACGTCCGCCTGATGCTGCCCAACGTCACTGGAAAAGACCAGCGTTATATACCACTGCCAGGGCCAGTTCCCGAAGTAGCGCCCGTACTGTTCTCGCATGACACGGGCAGCGGCATAGCTGCCGCTGCCCTCCCCTGTCATCCATACCTGGTTCATCGAATCTCTCCTGGAGAAACACCTACGGCTCCTAGCGCCGGGCGCCAGGTCGTTCTACAGATCGAGACCGCGCCGCATCTTCCAGCGGCAAGCCCAGTGAGCTGCGGTCCGTCCCTTACATTCAGACTGGCAGGGCAGAAGCTCCTGCCAAAGCCTTGGGCGCAAAACCCGGAAAGCCAAGCGTGAGGCCAGCCTTGAAAAATCCCTTTCTCGCCGCCAGCAACCACGTAGGCGTCCGGTCGCGCGCGGAGCGTTCGACAACTCCGCTAATAGGCCCCGACATCCCGAAGCACAGCCCTGGCAGGGCTCGAGCAGGCGGCGAGCCGGTTTGATTCAAGGGCTGGTGACCTGCCCCCGATCTCTCAACCATGCGCAGTTCCCTTGTCGACCGATGGACCCGAGCCGTGGACCCCGACGGCCGGCGCTTAGGCGAGAAAGATGAAGGTGGCCAGTGACAGCACCCCGGGGGCAGGGATGCTGGCTCCGGCATCCCTGCCCAGCCAAGGCCAAGGAAGAAGTAAGGACTCATAGCTGATAGAGTCCAGCATCCCTGGTTAATAGAGTCCAGCATCCCTGGTTATTGGTTATGGACCGGGGTCTTCCCCGAAGTGGAAACATGGCAAGGACCTGGCTCCCGGGACCGGGCTCTCTTGTGTCACCGTACCCGGGTTGTATGGGGGCTTGGATCGGGCAGGTCTTCATCACCCACGGCCCGCCAGGGGCGGTGGTGTGTGTGTTCATGGCTGCTCGATGCGACGTGGCCCGGGGCGGCATGGAGCAGTTCGGCCCAGACCTCCGGCTGCTCCTCGACGGCTCCGTGTGACCGCAGACTATGTAACCAATGCAGAAGGTACATGCACCTTCTGCCATTTCCAGGAGAGGCTGTCCGAGGCAGTATGTTTCCAGAGCAAGAAGGATACCGACCATGACTGAAACCCTTGCAGCACTGCCCCACGTTCGGATGCTCCGCAAATCCGATGGCCGGGACGAAACCCGGGCCGAGAACCACGCCTCACCCACTGCCCCTCCGCGATGCACACCGGCCAGCCCCTGCCTCCTGAAGGACGCCGAGGCCGCAGCGTGGCTCGGGATTCACCCCGGCACTCTGCGGGCCTGGCGTTGCCGTGGGATCGGCCCCGCTTTCATCAGATTGGGCCGCGGACCCAAAGCTCGTGTGAGGTACAATCAGCGCGACCTTGAAGCATTTGCCGCTCAAGGCCACCATGTGCCGGATTCGATGCGGGCTGCAGAGGAGCTGGCGAATGGAGTTGTTTAAGCAAGCACGCAGCAGGTTCTGGAGCGTCAGTTTCATCGTTGATGGCAGACGCATCCGCAAGTCAACCGGTCAAACCACGAAGGCCAAAGCAATGGAAGTGGGAGCCGAACTGATCCGGCAAGTCAGAATAGGAGACAGTCGCCCGATGAGACCCGCATCGGGCATTCTCCTCCGCGACTTTGCCTCCGGCCAGTTCCTTCCGTTTTCCCAGAACAGTTCACTAGACTCGGACACCAAGCGGTATTACGCAACCGGCTGGCGTCTTCTGTCCACAACCCCGATAGCTGATCAGAAGCTGCACCACATCACCACATCCGATGCAGATACGCTTCAGTTCCCCGGCTCCGGTTCGAATGCGAACTGCGCCCTACGGACACTACGGAGGATGCTGTCTTATGCCGTAGAGAAGCACCATATCAAGGTTGCTCCCCGCATCAAGCTCCGCAAGGAGTATGGCCGCTCCGCGACCTTCGATGCGGCAATGGAACAGGCCTTCATGCAAGCTGCCGGACAGCCGGTCAAGGATGTATTCCTTATCAGCCAAGACAGCGGTATGCGACCTGATGAGGTAATCCGGATGCGCTGGGAAAACGTGCTATGGGACAAGAGCCTGATCTTCGTTCCGGATGGGAAGACGGCCAAGGCCCGGAGGTATGTTCCCATGAGTGACCGAGTGCGATCGGTTCTTCGGGTGCGGTCACAAGGCAAAGAGGGTGAGTGGGTGTTCCCTTCCTCACGAAAGAAAGGGTCACACATTTCCTATTTCCCGGTGGCGAAGGGGTTCAGCAAAGCCCGAAAGGCAGCCGGCATACCAGATCGTGTCGTGCTCTACACAGCACGACACAGCTTCGCGACTGATCTGCTGGATCAGACCGGAAACCTAGCACTGGTGCAAGCCGTGATGGGGCATGAATCTGTAACAACGACCGCGAGGTACTTGCACCCTTCTCTGAGGGGCATCGCGGGTATCGTGAACGAGCGGAACCGTTCGCGTGTGCATGAGTATGGCAAAGAAAATTGCCATACTTTATGCCATACTCGGCCCTTGGAGGAGGCGGAGGTAGCCGTAAGTCGTTGATTTGATTGGTTGCCCCCCAGGGATTCGAACCCCGATATGCTGATCCAGAGTCAGCTGTCCTACCATTGAACGAGGGGGCAATGCGGAAGATGCGGTGCGGGTGCGTCGCGCTCGCTCGCCTGTCAACATACTAAGGGCAGGTGCAGATTCGGTCAATGCGTGCCGGCTGTGTGGAACAGCAGCAATCTTTTACAATCAAAGACACTCGATGGAGACTCTCCTCAATCTGGCGTGGCTGGGCGTTTGCTGCCTGCTCGTGGGCCTTTGGGCGCATGCGCACGGCCGTGCCGGAGTGCGGTCCGGTCGCGCAGAGTCCGAGGCGCTCCCAGGCATACCGACTCAGATCGTGGCCTTGCTCCTGCTGATGGTGCTGCTTTTCCCCGTCATCTCGCTTACCGATGACCTGGCCATGTGCGCGGCTACCGCGGTGGAAACCGAGCATGCACTCCGTTCCCAGAAGTTGGACGATGTAGATCATCACGCGCCCCCGAGCGCGCTTTCCTTGCTCGCCAGCCTGGCCTGGCTGCGCGAACCCCTCGCGCCGCTGCCGCTCATCGACCGTACCGATCGCTGGATCGCCTCCGTGCATCCATCCACCGGCGTGCATCTCTCGGTCGAGAATCGCCCACCCCCCTCCCTGCTCTAGCTCGGTTTTCGCTGCGTCTCCGTCGCCGCGCGCGTGCTTCCACGTGATCGCGCGACAGCGGGGTTCCGCATCTTCTCCCCTCCGTTCACATCAGGAGTCGTGTATGCACTCCCATCCGTTTCTGCAGCACCATCCCAGGCGCGCGCTCGGTCGTGCACGTGCGCAAACCGGCGGCAGCCGAACGCGTATCGTGCTGCTGCTGGCTCTTCTCGCATGGCCGCCCATTCCTCTTCTCGCGCAGGGCGCCCCGGCGCCAGCCCCGCTCACGCTGCAGCAGGCCATCGACCTGGCCCGTGCGCACAATCCGGCACTGCTTTCCGGGCAGGCTCACGTAGAGGCCACCAAGGCGACGGAGATCACAGCCGGCCTGCGCGTGAATCCGACATTCAATCTCGTGGGCTCGGACGTAACGCTTTCCGCTTCGTCCAATAATCCCTACTTCTACTCCGGGCAGGTGTCGCGGCTGTTTGAACGTGGCCAGAAGCGCCGCTGGCGTCTCGACGCTGCCCGTTCCACCACCGACGTGACCCGCGATCAGTTCAATGATCAAGAACGACAGACGGTACTCGCCGTCAAGCAGGCATTCACGCAGATGCTGGCCGCCAAAGGCGCCTTGCAATTGGCGAAGGACAACCTGGACGACTATCGCAAGACGGTGGACCTAAGCCGTGAGCGGCTGCGCGTGGGCGACATCAGCGCGACCGACTTCAAGCGCATCGACCTTCAACTAGCACAATTCGAGTCGGACTACGACAGGGCGCATACCGCTCTGGTGCAGACCAGTCAGCAACTCCAGGTGCTCCTCGGTGCCAATCGCTCGGAGCCCGGATTCGACATCACCGGCTCGCTCGACCCTCCCAACCTGCCGTCCAACCTGCCGCAGATCGAGCTGGAGGCGCTGCAGCACCGCCCGGACTACCAGGCCGCCCAGCGCTCGATTGCGGTGGCCGATGCCAGCGTGAAACTGGCCTACGCCAACGGCACCACCGATCCGGTGCTGGAAGGCGAATACGACCGGGCCGGCACGGCAAACTCCGGCGGCTTTCAGCTCGGGATTCCTTTGCGCATCTTCGATCGCAACCAGGGCGAAAAAGAGCGGACCAGGTACGAAGCGCAGTCCAGCCGGTTCGCAGAGGTCGCCGCGCGTAACCAGGTGGTCTCCGATGTGGACCAGGCTTGGGCCGGCTATGCAGATGCTGTGCTGCTGGCGCGCCGCTACAACGGCCATTACCTCACAGAAGCCAAAGAGGTGCGCGACAACCTTGAGTACAGCTACCGGCACGGCGCGGCGACACTGCTCGACTATCTGAACGCCCTTGCCGAGTACCGGCAGACAAACCTCGATGCACTCAATGCCAATCTGCAGGTGTGGCTCAGCGTGCACCAGCTCAGCTTTGCCGCTGCCACGGAGATCGTTCCATGAATCGAGTTTTACTGACACTCGCGGGGGCACTTTGCACTCTTGCCATCACTGCCTGCGGGCGCACCGCGCAGCCGGAGGTAGCGGACACACCGGCTCCCAAGGTGCGCGTGCTCGATACGGTTGTAGCGTATCCGCAGCAGGTAGCGGATCAACTCACGCTGTCCGGCCGTGTGCAAACCAATCCCACAGACGTAGTGCGGGTGTATCCACCCTTGAGCGGGCGCGTATTGGAGCTCCGGGTTCTGCCCGGTCAGGAGGTGAAAAAGAACCAGGTCATCGCGATGCTGCAAAGCACGGAGTTGGCCCAGGCGCGCTCGGATTTCGAGAAGGCCCGGATTGAGGCGGCGCGCGCGGACTTGCAACTCGATCGCGCAAGAGACCTGCTCAAGCACGAGGTGCTGGCGCAGCGGGATTATGACGACCTCGCCGCACTCGATGCCGCAGACCACGCAGAGCTGGCCCGGACCCGGCAGGCGCTGCACATCCTGGGCTACAGCGAGTCGGACTCTTCCAGCCTTGTGCCCCTTCGTTCGCCCCAGGCTGGCGTGGTGCTCGACGTAAACACCGCGAGCGGCGAGCTGCAGCGATCACTCGACAACGCCACGCCGATTGCCACCATCGCCAACATCGATCGTGTTTGGATCGTCGCCGATCTCTTTCCGCGTGACGTCCGGGAGGTGCACATCGGCCAACCAGTAGACGCGCGCATCAGCGGCTATCCGGAAACCGTGTACCACAGCCGCGTAGATAACATCTCCGACGCGGTCGATCCGGCCACGTTGACGCTCAAAGTGCGCGTGGTGCTCCCCAATCCGCAACACCGTCTCAAACCCCAGATGTACGCCACCGTCGCTATTACGGACCAAAGCAGGACGGCCATCATCGTACCGTCCACTGCGGTGATCCGGGATGGAGTGAGTACCTACGTGTTCCTGGAAACAGCGCCCGGCAAGTACCTCCGGCGCGATGTGCAGCTCGGTACTGCGCGCGATACCACGGTGGAAGTGCTCCGAGGCCTCAGCTACGGCGACCGCGTCGTGAGCACCGGCTCAGAGCTGCTGCGCGGTACAGGAGCCGAATAGCCATGCAAAGCCTCACACGCGCCCTGCTACGCTACCGCACCGTGGTTCTCATCTTCTTCGTGGCCGCGCTCGCTGCCGGTATCTATGCATTCACGCAGCTCGACATCGAAGCGTACCCCGATCCCTCACCGCCCATGGTGGAGTTCATCACCCAGAATCCCGCCTGGTCCGCTGAAGAGATGGAGCAGCAGGTCACCGTGCCTGTGGAGACTGCTCTGAATGGCGCGCCCCACCTGTCCGGCATCCGCTCTATTTCGATCTTCGGACTCAGCGACGTGAAGGTGTACTTCGACTTCGGTACCGACTACTTCTTCGACCGGCAGGAAGCACTCAATCGCCTGCAGTCGCTCACGCTACCCAACAACCTGCAGCCGCAGCTCTCCCCCGAATCGCCGGTCGGCGAGATCTACCGCTACCAGCTCGTCGGCCAGGGCTACAGCCTTAACGAACTCAAGGCCACGCAGGACTGGTTCCTGGTGCGGCAGATGAAGCAGGTGCCGGGCATCATCGACGTTGCGACCTTTGGTGGCACCACGCGGCAGTACCAGGCGGAGATTGACCCCAACAAGCTGCTGTCGCTTGGCATCACCATGACCCAGGTGATCAACGCGGTGCAAGCCAGCAACGCCAACGCCGGCGGCAACTACATGACGCTCGGTAGCCAGAGCGTGAACGTGCGCGGCATCGGCCTGCTCAAGACTATCCCGGAGATGAACAACATCGTCATCGCCGCGCGGAACGGCACGCCCGTCCTGCTACGCGATGTCGCCGTGGTGCGCGAGGACCACCAGCCGCGACTGGGCAAGGTGGGGCTGAACGAAAGCCCCGACATCGTGGAGGGCATCGTGCTGCTCCAGAAGGGCGAGAAGTCGCTGCCCGCGCTCGCCGCGCTGGAGGCGAAGATTCGCGCACTCAACACCACCAACCTGCTCCCGCCCGGCATGCAGATCAAGACCATCTATAACCGCTCGAAGCTCGTCAACATCACCACGGAGACGGTCCGGCACATCGTGTTCATGGGCCTGCTGCTGGTCACCGTGGTGCTCTTCCTCACTCTGGGCGACGTGCGCATCACCACCATTGCCGCACTCACGATTCCTTTCGCCGTGCTCTTCGCGTTCGGGCTCATGGTGCTGGCGGGCAGCTCCGCCAATCTCATTTCCATCGGCGCCATCGACTTCGGCATCCTGGTAGACGCGTCGATCATCATCCTCGAAAACGTCTACCGCAAGCTGTCGCGGCGCACCGAAGGAGAAACCACGGCCGACCTCATCGTCGCCGGCGTCAATGACGGCGCTCGCCCGGTTCTCTTCTCCACCATCATCATCCTGGTCTCGTTCATTCCCCTGTTCACCATGGAAGGCGTCCCGGGCAAAATCTTTGCTCCCATGTCGGAAGCCTACGGCTTCGCTTTGATCGGGGCGCTCCTGTATGCATTTCTGTTTGCGCCGGTGCTGGCCTTCGTCAGCGCACCGAAACAGCCGGTGGAAGGCGGCGATACGCGGCTGGTCGGCTTTGTGCGCCGCCGCTATACGCGGTCGCTGGACTTCGCCTTACGCCGCCCGCGCTTCATCTGGATCATTGCCGCAGTCGCCCTGCTTGGCGCCGGTCTCGCCTTTATGCAAATGGGCGGCGAGTTCATGCCGGCGCTCGAAGAAGGCAATCTTTGGATACGCGCCACCCTGCCGCAGGACATCTCCTTCCAGCAATCGGCTGTCCTCGCCGATGAAATCCGCCAGACGCTGCGGCAATATCCGGAGATATCCCAGGTGCTCTCGCAGATGGGCCGTCCCGACGACGGCACTGACGTCAGCACTTTCAACAACATCGAGTTCCTGGCCGATCTCAATCCGGTTGGCAAGTGGCGTCCGCAATTCCACAGGAAAAAGGAACTGCTGATCGGTGCAATCCAGAAAGACTTCCAGCAGTATCCGGGAATTGACTTCAACTTCTCGCAGAACATCCAGGACAACGTCGAAGAAGCCATGTCCGGCGTCAAAGGCGAGAACTCGCTCAAGCTCTTCGGCGATGACTTCGACGTGCTGACCGGCACGGCCGCGCGCATTCAGAGCATCATGAGCAAGGTGCCCGGCGTCACCGACATCGGTGTCTTCAATGTGGGCGGACAGCCCAGTCTGCTGATCTCGATCGACCGCACCAAGGCGGCACGCTATGGCATCGCCGCGCAGGACGTGAACAATGCCGTCTCCGCTGCCGTGGGTGGCGCAGCCGTTACGCAGATCATCCAGGGCGAACGCCGATTCGACTTCGCCGTGCGCTACAGCAAGGAGTTCCGCGACACCCCCGAGCAGATCGGCAAAATCCTGCTGCCTACGCCCGATGGCAGCCAGATTCCGCTCGGCGAAATCGCAGACGTGCACCTCCACAACGGCGCCTTCATGATCTACCGCGAAGGCGGCCGCCGCTACATTCCCATCAAGTTCAGCGTGCGTGGGCGCGACTTGAAGAGCACCATCCAGCAGCTTCAGGGGAGTCTTGCGCAGCAGATCAAGCTGCCCAATGGCTACAGCTACACCTGGGCCGGCGAGTACGACAGCCTGCAAAAAGAACTGCGCCGTCTGGCCGTCATCGTCCCCATCAGCCTGATCCTGATCCTGCTGCTCCTTTATCTCCTCTTCCAGTCGCTGCAGGATGCGCTGATCGTGCTGGCAACGCTACCGTTTGGGGCCATAGGCGGAGTCTTCCTGCTCTTCCTCACGCACACCCCCTTCAGCATTTCGGCCGCGGTCGGCTTCACGTCACTGCTCGGCCTGAACACCCTGGGCACGGTCGTCTTCCTCAGTGGATTGCGGCATCAGCAACGCGATCACGGCAACGCGAACGGACTGGTGCGGGGCGCGCTCGACGAAATGCGCCCGATCGTGATGGCGTGCATGGCCGCCGGGCTTGGCCTGCTGCCGGCGGCCATCGCAACCGGCATCGGATCGCAAACCCAGAAGCCGCTCGCGCGTGTCGTGGTCGGCGGCACGGTCACGACCGTCTTCGCGATCCTCTTCCTCGTACCGCTCATGGCACGCAAGTGGGCGCCGCGCGAAGCGCCGGAGCAAGGCCCGGGCACACTGGAACCAGAGCTTGGCAGGTAACACAGGGGCCCTTGCACGTCATGGTCCGCGCCGGCTCCCGGCCTCGCGGCGATCATTCGCTGTGCCATGACCCTGCGCGCTCTCCGCTGCGTCATTCTGAGCGCAGCGAAGAATCCATACGGAACTGGGATCAACCGGAAATCAGGCCTATCGTCCGCAGCCTGCGCCAAGCGCACTACTCTTCCCGCAGCACCTCGAGCGGCTTCTGCCCCAGAATGCGATAGCTTGCCAGCCATCCTGTGGCCACGGCCAGCAGCGCCGTGCCCAGCACGGAAACCAAGCTCGCCACCCACTCAACACGGAACGCCACATCCATCTTATGCAGCAGGATGGCTGTGAGCAGATTCGCGAACACCACGCCGACCACGCCGGCCAGCAGCCCAAGTACGGTGAACTCGATCCCAAACACCGCGGAGATGCGCGCGCGCCGGGCTCCCAGCGTCTTCAGGACGACAACTTCGCGAATGCGCCGGAACCGCGTGCTCGCCACGCTGGACGCCAGGATGACTGCGCCGGCAAGAATCGAAAATGCCGCCAGAAAGTGCACGATGATCGTGATCTGCCGGACGATCCCCGCAATCGTATCCAGCACATCCGCGATGTTGATCACCGTCACCGTGGGATAGGCGGCAAACAAAGCGCGCTGCATTTCCGGGATCTTCGCCGTCTCAATATGCGCCGCACCGTACCAGATGGCGGGCAGTCCCGCGAGTGCCTTTGGCGCCAGAATGAACTCACTGCGTCCGTAAACGTGCTGCCCGTCGTTCTCAAACACGGCGACCACGCGCACCGGAATCTGCCGCTCTCCGGCAGTCAGCAGCATCGATGAGCCCACCCCCATATGCAGCCGGCGTGCCACGTGATCGCTGATCGCAATCACGCCACTCGCATCGCCCTTCCACCACGCGCCCTGCCGCACCTTGGTTCCGGCCGGTACCGCCGGCGCCCAGGTCAGCGTCACCGACTGCAGCAGGTGTTTGGGGTAATTCTTCAGACGTAAAGAATCGGCGTCTTCGTTGTTAATACGCAGGATGCGGCCCGCAACCACCGGCAAGGTTTCCAGGCTGCCACGCATCCCCGACTGCTTCTGCATGAGCGCCTGAACACCGCCGAGTTCATCCTTGCTGATGTCGATCAGGAAGACGTTTGGCACGCCTCCGGCCAGCGTCGTCTGCATGTCGTGCACGATCGCGTTCTGCATCAGGAAGACCGCAAGGATCAGCATCACGCCAGCACCCAGCGCGGTCAGTACCGCTGCTGACTGGTTCCCCGGCCGATACAAATTCGCCAGGCCGTGCCGCAGCGCAGACGGCAGATGCAGCCGTGTTCTGGAGAGGAATCCGCGCACGACGCGCAACGTTCCACTGGCCAGCAGCAGCATCGATACCAGCAGGCCACACAACGCCGCGGTAAACCAGCGCGCCACCAGCCAGGAACTGGTTAGCGCTGCGGCAATCCCCGCCATTCCCACCAGGATCACCGCCATGGCCACCCACTGCGCCTTGCGCCGCTGCCATTTCTGCCGGAAGCTTTCGCGCGTAGTTCCCTCCTCCACCATGCGCCGCAGCACCAGGTTTGGCTTCACGTTGCGGATGTCCAGCAATGGCGGCACGCAGAACAGCAGCGTCGTCAGCACGCCCGTGCCCAGTCCCGCCAGTCCGGCGCGGACCGGGATGTGCAGCGTCGCTTTAAGCGGCAGCAGCCTGGCCACAAGCGTCGGCATCATCCACTCCACGCCGAAGCCTGCCAGCACACCGATAACACCGCCGGCCAGCCCCAGCAGAAGTGTTTGCAGCAGGTAAATCCGCAGGATGTCGGACGAGCGCGCGCCAATCGACTTCATGACGGCGAGAATGTCCATGCGCTGCTGCAGGTGCGCCCGCATGGCCATGGCCACGCCGATGGCGCCGAGCACCATCGCCACCAGGCAGATGAGGCTCAGGATGCTCGAAGCGCGGTCCAGTCCCTGCGTCAGCGCCGGATTCGCTTCGCGGAAATCCATCACCTGCGCTTCCGGAAGAATGCGTTCGATCTCCGTCCGCACCTGGGCCACCTGGCTCTTCTGCGGATTGAGCTTGAAGAGGAATCTCTCGCCCGCGCGGCTGCCGGCCTGCAGAAGCCCGCTGCGCTCCAGCCCAGCCTGCGTGATCAGCACGCGCGGCCCCAGGCCCATGGTGGAGTTCATACGGTCCGGCTCGCGTTCCACCACACCGGCAATCCGATAGCTCGCGTTCCCGATCTTGAGCGAATCACCGACTCCCGCATGCAGCCGGATCAGCAGGTCTTCCCCAACCACCACGGTGTCCGGCCTCAACAACGCCTTCAGCGAGGCATCCGGCCGCAGTGCAAACGTTCCGTAGAAGGGGTACTTCGCCGGATCCACGGCCTTGAGCGATACCAGCAGCGGTACGGGGTCCGCCGGTACGGACGCCATCGAGACCATCTCGGTCACCGTGGTGCGGTCCACACCTTCGCGACCCAGCGCATCAAGCTGCTCCCGTTCTTTCGTCGTTGGCTGGCGAAACATACGCGCCGAAAGATCGCCGGCCATGATAGTGCGGGACTGCGCCCGCAGCGTCTGCTCGAAGGACTCAGTGAATCCACGTACTCCGGTCAGCGCCGCAACGCCAATCGCCACTGACACAATCACAAATAGGAACTTTGCGGGCGCGGAACGAAACTCGCGAAAGGCAATCCTGGCTGCGGAACTCCAGCCCAGGCCGCGTCTCCCCTCAGCGGCAAAGGCGCTCACGGCCGCACCTCATCCGCAACCACCATTCCATCGCGCAGCAGAATGACTCTTTGGGCGCGGGCAGAAATCTGGGGATCGTGCGTCACCAGCACCAACGTCGTCCCGCTTTCGCGATTGCGCGCCAGCAGCAACTCCAGCACATGCTCACCGTTGTGCGAATCCAGGTTGCCCGTGGGCTCATCCGCCAGCACGATCGGCGGCTTCAGAATAAATGCGCGCGCCAGCGCCACCCGCTGTTGTTCGCCCCCGGAAAGCTGCACCGGGTAGTGATGCATCCGGGAGTCCAGGCCCACAGAAGCGAGCAGTTCTTCTGCGCGCGCGCGGCCGTCCCCCGAACCGTTCAGTTCAAAAGGCAGCAGCACGTTCTCCAGCGCAGTCAGCGTCGGAATCAATTGATACGACTGGAAGACGAAGCCCAGCTTGCGCCCGCGGATCTCCGCTAGCCGGTCCTCACTCAGTCCCCCGATCTCTACTCCATCCAGCAGCACCGTCCCCGCGGTCGGCGCATCCAGCCCGGCCAACAGGCCCAGCAGCGTGCTCTTCCCGCTGCCGGAGGCACCCATGATTGCGACAAACTGCCCAGCCGGAATCGTTAGATCAATGCCCTTCAATATCTCGACCGCGTGCGCTCCGTTGCGTATCGTCTTCGTCAAGCCGCGTACTTCAATCATCCGTTCCTCGTCCCGTCTTCAACCCTGCTAAAGTGGCCCTGTGCGCTTCTGTTTCCGGTTCCGCTCTGCCCTGTTGCTGCTCCTCGCCGCGGCCCTCGTAAGTGGATGCCACCGCACCGCATCCTCCGCCACTTCTGCCGACAGCCCTAAGACGGATGCCTCGTCAACACAGACGCAAGCAGCAGCCCCGGCGACCGACACCCGTCCCGTCATCGTCGCATTTGGCGATAGCCTGACCGCAGGTTACGGAACCGACGCGGGACAAAGCTATCCCGACTTCCTGGAGAAAGACCTCGCCGCAAAAGGCTTCGACTACCGCGTCGTCAATGCAGGCGTGAGCGGAAATACCAGCAAAGATGGCGTGGAGCGCCTGCCGGAGGTCCTCGCACTCCATCCCGCGGTCGTCATCGTGGCCTTCGGCGGCAACGACGGCCTGCGCGGTCTGCCCATCAGCTTCACGCGAGAAAACCTGCGCACCATATTGAGCACCCTGCAGGGGGCCGGTGCCAAGGTCGTGCTCGGCGGTATCACGCTGCCCCCTAACTACGGTCCCGATTACATACGCCAGTTCAACGAGACCTATTCGCTTATCGCGAAACAATTCCATGTCCCGCTTCTGCCTTTTCTCCTGCAAGGTGTCTACGGAGTCCCCGGCAGCATGCAGGCGGATGGCATTCACGCCACCGCGCAGGGCAATGCGCAAGTGGCGAAAAATCTGCTGCCGCTCGTCACGCCCCTGCTGCACAAAAAGTAAGCCGGCCGGTACGCACTCTGCTTCCGCGCGCGCCGTTCAACCCAGCACCACCAGCGGCTGAAACAGTGTGCCCGCCACACGGCGGCCGATGCCCAGCAGTTGATGTCGTCCGGAGAAAATCTTCACCAGCTCCGCCTCGGAGTACTCCGGAAGATTCGCCGCGCCTCCATTGCGCAACCGTCCCGCAGCCTGTTCGTCGGCGCTGGCGCACGGCAGTTCCGGCAGCAGCGTACGCGGATGCGGAAAGCATTGCTCGATCTCTCCGGCCTGCATACGCGCCTCAAGCTGCTCGAGCGTCCACGCCTGAGCCAGCGTGAACGGTCCGGCTGCCTGGCGTCGCAACGCACTGAGGTGAGCTCCGCAACCCAGCCGCTGCCCCAGTTCATGCGCCAGCGAGCGCACATACCCCCCGGCAGAGACCCGCACCAGGAACTCTGCTTCGTCGCCCGCAACAGCGGTGATGGTGAACGCGTGCACATGGATGGACACCGCGCGCAACTCCACCTCCCTCCCCTGCCGCGCAAAGAAGTGTGCCGGCCTGCCACCGATCTTCTTGGCGCTGAACGCAGGCGGCACCTGCTCGATCACCCCGGTCAATCCTGCCGCCGCACCCTCGACCGCGGCTCGATCCAGCGTGACGCTCTGAACTTTGCCCACCGGCTCGCCCTCCGCGTCGTAGGTGTTTGTCGCGAAGCCGAAGCGAATCGTGCCGGTGTATTCCTTCTCCATTCGCCCGAAAAACTGCGCCAGCCGCGTGAACTTCCCCAGCATCAGCGGCAGCACGCCGGTCGCCATCGGATCAAGCGTGCCCAGGTGCCCGATCGAGCGCTCGCCGGTGATCCGCCGCACCCGCGCCACCACGTCGTGTGACGTCAGCCCTGCCGGCTTGTCCACCACCAGGAGTCCGTTCACGGTTCCATCCCACGGGAAGCCTTGTGGCGCGCATGCGTCCCGTGCACTATAGGTGGACCTGGCCGCGGTCGCGCACCAGCGAGAGAAATTCGCTGCGCGTCTTCTGTTCCAGAAACACCCCCACCATCGCCGATGTCACCGTGGATGAGTTCTGCTTCTCGACGCCGCGCATCATCATGCACAGGTGCCGCGCTTCGATCACCACGCCCACACCCTGCGGCGCAATCGCGTCCTGGATGGCTTCCGCAATCTGCCGCGTCATGCGCTCCTGCACCTGCAGCCGCCGCGCAAAGACATCCACGAGCCGCGGTATCTTGCTCAGCCCAACCACCTTCCCGTTGGGGATATACGCCACGTGCACGCGGCCAAAGAAGGGCAGCAGGTGGTGCTCGCATAACGAGAACATCTCGATGTCCCGCACCATCACCATCTCGTCGTAGTCCACGTCGAACAGCGCTCCGTGCAGGATTTCGAGCGGATCCTGGTGGTAGCCCCGCGTCAGAAAGGTCATCGCCTTCTCTACCCGCTCGGGTGTCTTCAGCAGCCCATCGCGCGAAGGGTTCTCGTCGAAGCGCGCCAGCAACTCCGCATAGAGCTGCTGCGTGGAGTAGCCCGCGAGCGCCGCCGGCCTTTCCACCGCGAGTTGATGATCGCTGGCCGGCTCCTCCAGCGACGCTCCGCTGTGCACGCGTTTGTTCGCATTCTCAATCACCGGCATCTCCTGCATATTCAAACGAGTTGTTGCTGGTCTCTTCCACGCGCACCCGCTCCAGATGCGCTCCGCCGATCCGCTCGCGCAGCAATTGATAAATGGCGCGGCAGAAATTTTCCGTCGTCGGCACTTCAGCGCGGAACGCCGGATCGAGGTTCAGGTTGGTGAAGTGGAAGCGGTCCACCACTTCCAGTCGCACTGCCGCGTCCAGCTCTACCATGTTCATCACCATGCCGGTCTCGCTATCCACGGGTCCGCTCACCGTCACTTCCACAAAGTAATTGTGCCCGTGGCCGTGCGGATTGTTGCACTTCCCGTAGACCTCCCGGTTCTGCTCATCCGAGTACTCCGCGCAGTGCAGCCGGTGCGAGGCGCTCAGGCGGTATCGCCGCGTCAGATACGCCTTCATGGCTCACCGTAGTAGTCGGCAAAAAGCTCCGGCATCTCATACACGCGCACGCGGTGCAGCTTCGCTCCGGGGATCTTGCCTTCGAGCCGCTGCCACGCACTGATGGCGATGTTTTCCGCCGTGGGCATACGCTCGGCGAAGTCCGGCACTTCGAGGTTCAGGTGGCGATGGTCGTACACGTCCACCACTTCGCGATGCAGCACGTCCTTGAGCTGCTTCAGGTCCACCACGAAGCCCGACTCCGGGTTCACCTCACCCGCCACCGTCACCTCCAGCGTGTAATTGTGTCCGTGTCCGTTACGATTGGCGCACTTTCCGAAGACCTGCCGGTTCCGCTCCTCGCTCCACCGCTGGTTCCAGTAGTAGTGCGCGGCAGAAAATTCAGCTTTCCTGGTGAGAAAAATCATGCACTGTCCGCCTGAGGAGTCTGAGTGTTCAGATGCCGGAGAACGCATCACGCTTCAGCAAGCGCCCACCCACTCGTTATTATATGAAAGTGGCGCGTCCTCTTCTTCTCGCACTCACGGCTGCGCTCGCACTCGTCGCAACGGGATGCGATCGCGGCGGACACCCCAAAGACACCGGCAAGCCGGCCCCTTCCTTCACCATCGTGGACGGATCGAAAACGCTGCGCCTCTCCGATTACCGCGGCAAGGTCGTTGTCCTCAACTTCTGGGCCACGTGGTGTCAGCCCTGCCTCGAAGAGCTGCCCTCGCTCACTGCCCTGCAGCGCGCCATGCCGTCGGTCCAGGTGCTGGCCGTCAGCACCGATGAGGACCCGGCGGCATATCGGCAATTCCTCGCCGACCACCCCATCCATCTCCTCACCATCGAAGACCCCGCGCAGAAAAGCAACGCGCTCTACGGCACCTACCGCTTCCCCGAGACCTACATCATCGACCGCAACGGCGTGATCCGGCGCAAGTTCATTGGAGCGCAGAACTGGACCAGCCCGGAGATCATGGAGTACCTCTCCAAACTCTGAGCTACGGCTTGCGCATCACCGGCGGCCCTCGTCATCCTGAGCACGCCCTCCTTCCATGCGGATCCCCAGGCACAGCGCCGTCCTTCCACGTGGCACCCAGGTGCAGTGCTGCCATTCTGAGCGCAGCGAAGAATCCAGGCTGAGGCCACGAGCTCATCCCCTTTCCAGCCGAACAAACAAGAAACCGATCCCGCCTTTCTTCGCGCCAACACCGCGCCCATCACACAAAGGACAACCCCGCCGCGCCTTGCGCTATCATTCCGCTATGACGTTTGTTGATGTGCTCTACCGCTACGAGTTCCATCCGCCGGAAACCGCCATGTCCGCGCTCGCCGCGCTCAAAGAGGTATACGGGATCCGGCGCATCGCCCTCGACGAACAGGCGAAGACCGTGCGCGTGGAGTACGATGCCACCCGCCTGAACCGCTCCTCGATTGCCCAGATGCTGCGTCGCGGCGGTATCAGCGTCATCGCCGAGGTGCCACTCATACCGGAGCCCAAACCCGAGCAGGCCCCCGACGCCTCGGAGGTCGCGCAGCCCACGAAGTAGCCCTGGCCCGTTGCACCGAACGCGCGGAATTGCTATCGTAAGAAAGTCCGCATCACGCGGAACCCCGCAGCACGCAACCCATGCGCCCATAGCTCAGTTGGATAGAGCGATTGACTACGAATCAATAGGTCGGAGGTTCGAATCCTTCTGGGCGCACCATCTCATCAGCCTCCGTCATTCTAATCGCCAGCGAAGAATCCCATACCAGCCTGCTCCCAAATTCCATAATGGGTCCGGGGCAATTTTGTGCCCGCAGAGCAGCATGCTAATCCGATTGACAGACGTGTACCTCCCTCCGATGATGATGGCGCACCTTCCGGCGCGTGCTGCTATCGCGTAAAGGCAATTAGCAGACCTGCTTCCGGTATTGCTTCACATTCTGCGTTGGAGTCAAATGGTGACCCGTCTCGCGATCTTCGTGTTCACGCTCTTCGTCTGCTCGCTCCCGGCTCCGTCTATCCTTTTGGCCTCCAATTCAGGAGGGCAGGCGCAATCGACCACGGTGGTCGTGGCCAACCCGACGTCCGGCACTGTCGGCAGCGCGGTGACTCTGACCGCTACTGTGCAGCCTTCATCGATTCCGGGAGCTGCGGCGCTCAACCCACCCTCGGGCACGATTACATACATGGATGGGGCCGCTCCCTTAAGTACCTCTCCCGTGGCCCTTGTCCCGTCCAGCGGAGTCGCAGCATCGAGCTTTAGCCAAGTCTTTGGTGCGCTGGATCCTACCCTGGCTGCCTCCACTCAGCCTCATGCAATAACTGGGAGTCTTGCATCCGACGGAAAAACGGACCTGGTTGTGTTCTCCGGGTCAACCTTTCAGGTGTTCATGCCCGCCCCGCAGGGCGGTTATGCTCCACTTCCGATCCAAACTCTTCCATTCACAGGCGGCATTGGTGGTCCAGCAATTACAGATGTGAATGGGGATGGGAAAGCCGATTTGCTTTACGGGAGTCAGGTTGCCTACGGAAATGGGGATGGCACCTTTCAGCAGCCTGTGACTCTTTCCTTCTTGGCTTCCGGATTTGCTGGTAGCTATGCAGTCGATCTCACCGGAGATGGAAAAGCGGACATCGTCGCCATCAACGCTCTTCCTCCGCTCTTTCCTCCGCCGACCTCTCCCGTACAGTTTCAGGTCACGGTCTTCCGAAATGACGGAAGCGGGTCCTACTCCTCCCTGGGAACGTTCACATTTAACACTGTCACATTTCCAATCACGGTGGGGGTTGAATTTAACATCTTCGCTTTGTCGTTTGCAGACGTGAATGGAGACGGGCGACCGGACATGATCACGCAAAGCAACTTCGCGATTCACGGAAGCGGTACTGACACCATAACGGTGTTGCTAAACAACGGAGACGGTACGTTCGGCAGCCCGGCCAATATCACGCCCGCTACCGATGACAACCTCGGGTACACTCCTCTCGCCATAGGCGACATGAATGGAGATGGCCATCAAGATATAGTCCTCAACTTCGTGAATAATCTCGGTGGGCCAAACTTGATCCCAACGATAGCCGTGCAACTTGGAAATGGTGATGGAACTTTCAAGCCACCCCTCGTACTCACGCAGCCCATTACCGCTGGCTTCATCTCCGATTTTGTGACCTTGGAAGACCTGAATCTGGATGGACATCTGGATGTCGTACTCGGCGATGGCACCGTTGCGCTGGGGAATGGTGACGGAAGTCTCACGCTCTCACAGCCCCTGTTTCCGGAAACGCCACAGACGCGTGTGGACCATCCGCTTCTGTCAGCGAATCTCGGGATCGGACCGGCTCCGTCCCTGATCTACCTCGGTTTTCAGGGCAATGCGCCCGCCGTGTTTACCCCGCAGGTGGGTAGCAGTGCCGCGCTCTCCTTGTCCACGCTCTCTGTTGGTCAGCACTCCATCACTGCCGCGTATTCCGGCGATAGCAACTATGCGCCGAGCACGTCACAACCGGCTCTCGTGACCATCAATGCAGCGTCTTCGACCACATCATTGACTTCTTCGGCGAACCCCAGCTACGCGGGAGAAAGCGTTACTCTCACCGCCAAGATTACGAGCAGCGGACCAGCACCAACCGGCAACGTAGTATTCACCGCCGGAGGCAACGCACTCGGAACCGTGCCACTCACCGGTGGCTCTGCAGCGCTTTCTACAAGCTTCAGCGCAGTTGGACAGCTATCTGTTACCGCTCAATACGTGGGAGACGCCAACACTGCCTCCTCTTCCGCATCCGTGAACCAGGCCGTTGTTCCGGCAATCGCCATGAGCGGAACCACCAATCTCACCGTGAAATCAGGGATGTCTGTAGGGGCTGCACTCAGTGTAGCGGGAGGCGGCGGCTTTTCAGGAACCGTGAACCTTTCCTGCACGGGCCTGCCTGTGAATGCATCCTGCAGCTTCAATCCAAACTCTGTGATCGTCTCCGGAAGTTCAGTAGTATCCACGACCCTGACCGTAAACACACAAAGCCAGACCTCGATCGCTTCTGCAGCTCTGCCGTTCAGTATCGGCGGTGGCGGGATTCTAGCTTGTGGATTTTTATTCTTGTGGCCAGGCAGGCGGAGAACCTTGGCAGCATGCTTTGGGTCGGCGCTACTGTTTGTAACCCTAGGTCTCGCCGGATGCGGCGGGTCCGGTTCCGGCTCGTCAACTTCCCACACGGCCGCAAACACGCCGCCCGGCACGTACACCTTCCACGTGCTGGCAACTTCGGGGTCGGTCCAAGGGACGACGGACTACACGCTCACCGTTCAATAAGCTGACCTTTGCTCGATACGTACGTTCAGCAAAGGTCAGCCGGTAAGGAGTGGCTGTTAGTAAATCCGGAAGTTCACCTCGACGTTCACCTCAACCGGCACCGGATGTCCCTGCATCATCGCCGGGCGGAACTTGTACTGCCGCACGGCTTCGACGGCCTTTTCGTCCAGTCCCATGCCCAGCGGCCGTATCACGCGCACGCGCTGCGGATTCCCGTGCGCGTCCACAATCAGCGAAACCACGCACACGCCCTGGTACTTGGCGCGGCGCGCCTCGTCGGAGAACTCCGGATCGGGCGCCGAGATCAGTTGCGGCGCGGAAACGCCGCCGCCCACGTGGTACGTGCCGCCACCGTAGCCGCCGCCCTCGCCCGGCCCGTAGCCGGTCCCGGTACCAGATCCGATGCCGCCGCCCGAGCCCGTGCCCAGGCCCGCGCCGGAACCGGTGCCGTTTGAGGCCGGCCCCACCACGCTGGTCCGCGGATCGCCCAGGTTCGGCAGGTTATTGTTGGGCAGCGTGATGTTCTGCGGCATCTTGATTGCCGGCTCTACCGCCAGCTTCGGGTGATCGTTCTTGAGGATCATCGGCGGGGTAATCGGCTGATCGGCAAACTTCGGCAGCCGTCCCTTGGGCGCCTGCAGAATGTCATGCGCGCCGCCACCGCCGCCGCCGCCCATGCGCGGACCCTGCGGAGCGATCGGCATGTACTGCGGCACATCGACGGCTGTGACCGTGGCCACCTGCTTGGGCTTGGGGTGGAGGCGCGATTCGATGAGGAAAAACGCGATCAGCCCAATCACCAGCACGTGCAGTCCGATGGAGATGGAAGACGAAACCGGATTCCGCTTGACGGCGAACGGGTCGCGCACCGCGATCGGGTGCGACGTAAGCTCAAGCGGCGGCAGCTTCTCTTTCTGGAACAGGCCCCGGACGTTATCCGCAATGCTCTTCCATACCGGCTCGTCCACGACCTCGCTCAGAAGCCGGGGCTCGCGCGGCGCTTGCGGTTCTGCTTCGGGCTCGATCTCGGGGGGCGTCAACACCTGGTTTGTCATAGGCACTTCATGCAACCTGGGAACGGCAACCGCTCCCTGCTCTCTATAATTATCTACGAGTGGAACTCCGCTTGTCTCCCATTTGCTGGAAACAAGCTACGCGTAATGGAAACCCGGGGATATACCGTCGTACCTCCTGCGCTACCCCCAGCCCGCTGTTTGCCTGTTCCCTGATAGACGAACGAACCCCGTCGAGGGTCACAGGTTGCAGGTATTTTCGCGGCTACAATAGAGATTCCACCTGAAAAGAATGGGAGATTCGATGTCCGCTCCGTCGGAACTGAAGGCGACCCTGACGCTTCCCCAGACCAGCTTTCCCATGAAAGCCAATCTGCCGGAGAACGAGCCGAAACGGCTGGCACAGTGGGCGCAGGAAGACATTTACGAGATGATCCGCGCCGCCCGCAAGGGTGCGCCCAAATACATCCTGCATGACGGCCCCCCGTACGCCAATGGCCCCATCCACCTGGGCCATGCGCTGAACAAGTGCCTGAAGGACTTCGTCGTGAAGTCCAAGACAATGGCCGGCTTCGACGCGCCTTACGTTCCCGGTTGGGACTGCCATGGCCTGCCCATCGAAATCAAGGTAGACGAGCAGTTGGGCCGCAAAAAGCTGGAGATGGACCCGGTCGCCGTGCGCCGCGCCTGCCGCGAGTACGCCCAGAAATACCTTGATCTCCAGCGTTCGCAGTTTGAACGCATCGGCGTCTTCGGCCGCTGGAAGCACCCCTACTCGACCATGTCGAACGAGTACGAGTCCAAGATCGTCGAGACCTTCTATGGGTTCTTCGAGCAGGGCTTCGTCTACAAGGGACTCAAGCCGGTGTACTGGTGCATCCACGACCGCACCGCGCTGGCGGAAGCGGAAGTCGAGTACGCCATGCACACCAGCCCCAGCGTGTACGTGCGCTACCGGCTCACCAGCCCGCCCGAGGCGCTCGACCCCGCACTGGCCGGAAAGCCGGTCTACGCGATCATCTGGACCACGACCCCCTGGACGCTCCCGGCCTCGCTTGCCATCGCGTTCCATCCTGAGTTCGACTACGTGGCCGTCCAGGCCGCCGACGGCAATGTGTACCTCGTGGCCGAGTCCCTGCTGCCCGCGGTACGCGAAGCCACGCATCTGGGCGAAGTCACCGAGCTGGCGCGCATCAAGGGCGCGGCGCTCGAGCGCTCCACCTTCCAGCATCCCTTTCTGCCCGAACGCTCCATCCTCGGCGTGCTCGCAGACTACGTCACCGCCGACCAGGGCACGGGCGCCGTCCACACCGCGCCGGCCCATGGCGCGGACGACTTCTACACCGGCGAGCGCTATGGCCTGGACCAGACCTGTTATGTGGATGACGCGGGCCGCATCCACAACGGCCTGCCGGAGTACGAAGGCAAGACAGTTTTCAAAGCGAATCCGTTCATCGTGGAGCTGCTGCGCGAGCGCGGCGCGCTCATGGCGGAGCAGGACATCTATCACTCCTACCCGCACTGCTGGCGCTGTCACAACCCGGTGATCTTCCGCGCGACCGAGCAGTGGTTTATCGGCATGGAAACCCCTATGCAGCGGCGCGACGGCACGGAGACCACCTTCCGCCAGCGGGCCTTGGAAGAGATCAGCCGCGTGACCTGGGACCCGAGCTGGGGCGAGGAGCGCATCTCCAACATGATCGCCACGCGTCCCGACTGGTGCATCTCGCGCCAGCGTATCTGGGGCGTGCCGATCGCGGTTTTTCTGTGCCAGAACTGCACAAAACCGCTCAACAATCCCGCGATTAACGCGCAAATTGTGGCCCTTTTTGCACGTGAAAGCGCGGACGCCTGGTACACCCATTCCGCTGAGGAGCTGCTTCCCCCCGGCACCGCGTGCCCGCATTGCGGCGGGACCGAGTTCCGCAAGGAAATGGACATCGTCGACGTGTGGTTCGAGTCCGGCGCCAGTTGGAATGCCGTGCTGGTGCCCGATCCCGAACTGCGCTGGCCCGCGGACCTCTACACCGAGGGCGGCGACCAGCACCGCGGCTGGTTCCACTCTTCCCTGCTGTCATCGGTCGGCATTCGCAATGCCGCGCCGTACCGCATGGTCGCGACTTCCGGATGGACGCTCGATGAGCAGGGCCGCGCGTTTTCGAAGTCGCTCGGCAACGGCGTCGATCCGGTAGATATCGCCAAGCGCCTGGGCGGCGAAGTGGTGCGTCTATGGGTCGCATCCGTGGACTTCCGCGAAGACGTGGCGGCGAGCGAGAACCTGATGCAGCGCGTGGCGGAGAACTACCGCAAGCTGCGCAACACCTTTCGCTTCCTGCTGGGTAACCTCCATGGCTTCGATCCAGCGAAAGATGCAGTGGCCTGGGCGGAACTGGAGCCGCTGGACCAGTACATGCTTGCGCGCACGCGGGAGCTCACGGAGAAAGTGCGTCGCTGGTACGAGGCATTCGAATTCCACCGCGTCTACCAGGCGGTAAACGAGTTCGCCATCGTCGATCTCAGCGCGTTGTATCTCGACGTTCTCAAAGACCGCATGTACACCTTCGCGCCGCAGAGCCGTGAACGGCGCTCCGCGCAGACGGTTCTTTGGAAGATCACGGAAGCGCTGGTCCGGCTGGTCGCGCCGATCTTGAGCTTCCTGGCGGATGAGGTCTGGGGTTACCTGCCCACGCTGGGCACACGCGAGCCAAGCGTGCACACGGCGTATTTCCCGTCCAGCAACGAACTAGCTCCGGAAGAGATCGCAGAGAAGCTTCTGGCAGATTGGGCGCAGCTCCTCGGCGTGCGCGAGGAAGCGTTGAAGAGCCTGGAAGAAGCGCGTAAGGAGAAGCGCATCGGCAAGTCGCTGGAGGCGAAGCTCCAGATCGCGCTGCCTGCCGAGCTCTCCGCCGTGGTGCGCCGGTACGAGAACAGTTTGAAAGAGCTGTTCAACGTTTCGCAGGTCGAACTGCTGGACGGCGAAAGCGACGCCCTGCGCGTGACCACCCTTCCAGCCGGCGGCGCCAAATGCGAGCGCTGCTGGAACTACCGCACTGACATCGGCGTGGACAACCGCTGGCCGACGGTGTGCGGACGCTGCGCCACCGCGCTCGATGAGATGGGCGTTGCACCCATCGGCGCAGGAGAAGCGGTTCCGGCGCAGGCGGGCGCCGAATGAGCCAGTTGCAAACAGAGCGCACCGTCTCCGCAGGCATTGCGCGGCGTGTTCCGGACCGGCGCGGCTGGCTGCTGGCGCTGACTGCCCTGGTCCTCGTGCTCGACCGGCTGACGAAGCACTGGATCGAAAAGCACCTCGCGGTCGGCGATGGTATTCGCGTGATCCCGGGCGTCTTTCGCATCAGTCACGTGCTGAATACCGGGGCGGCGTTCTCCCTCTTCGGCGACTCGACCACACCGGAGCGCGTGCGCTGGCTCCTGGTCGCTTTCTCCATCCTTGCCGCGGCCATCGTGTTCGGATTCCTGTTGCGCCTCGGACGCCGCATCACGCCAACCACCGTGGCCTTTGCGCTCATCCTGGGCGGCGCCATCGGCAACGCGTATGACCGCATCCGCTACGGGCACGTGATCGACTTTCTCGAAGTCCACATCGTCCACTACCACTGGCCGGACTTCAACATCGCCGACTCCTGCATCGTGATCGGCGGCATCCTGCTGGTGCTCGATTCCCTGCGCGGTTCCTCCGGCCGCCCATAGCCCCCGAGTGGAAGCCCCATCCCTCAAGAAAAGAAAGCGTCGCCAGCCGCTCAATCGATAGCTATAGTGCTTGCATCGCATCTGCCACCGGGAAAGGGCTTTGCCGATGCATCGCTTCTGCCGCCTTTTCGCGTTTCTTGGCTGCCTCGCTCTTATCGGCTCTGCCCAACCGCAAGCCAATCCGGTGAGTCAAACACCAACAGCTACGACCGAGATCGCTTTGGGTCAGTCGGTGTTCCCGCTTTATGGGCCATGGAAATTTACCGTAGGTGATTCACCGACGGATTCGGCGACCCACAAGCCGCTCTGGGCTGAGCCGGCGTTCGATGACTCAAAATGGGAGACCGTTGACCTGAAATCCAAAGCCGGGGCCTTCGATCCGATTACCGGAGCTTCTGGATACGTGCCCGGCTGGGCCTCCCGAGGGCATTCCGGTTACTGGGGCTACGCGTGGTACCGCATCCGCATACACGTGGCTGCACAAACGGGAGAGGATCTGGCGCTGGCTGGCCCAACCGGCGTTGACGATGCATATCAACTCTTCAGCGATGGAACGCTGATCGGCAGCTTTGGCAAGTTTGCCGGCAGCCGCCCAACCATTTATTACACCCGGCCAATGATGTTCAACCTTCCAACGCCTTCTTCGGGCAGCGTGCAAGCGCCTCCGGGATCTGGCTTCCGATTCGGCTCTCCATCCAGCTCGCCATTTCGCGTGCTGGTTTTTCGCGTCTGGATGGCGCCCTCCACACTTCTGGTACAGGCGGATGCCGGAGGTTTGCACACAGTGCCGCTGTTGGGCAACGCGAATGCGGTTTCAGCCGTTTACCGGCTGCGCTGGCTTGAACTTGTGCGCACGTACAGTACGAATGTGATTGAAGGACTCCTCTACCTTCTGCTGGCGGTGGTCGCCTTTAGCCTTGCCCGTTTCGATCGTTCCGACTCCGTTTATGTCTGGATGGGAAGCGTCTTCCTGCTGCGGGTAGCCTTCGAACTCGTCTTTATTCTTGCGGTGTGGACCCAATCCCTGGGTGCAGTGCTTTGCTCAGCTCTTAACCAGGCTGTCCTTGGGCCGCTTCTCTTTGGCGGTTGGGTGATGGTTTGGCGGATATGGTTCCACTTGCAGCGGCCCGCCTGGATTCCTAAGGTGATTGCCCTGCTCACCCTTGGGTACATGCTTTCCCGTGCGATTGGAGAGGACCTGTTTTATCCCTTGATCCCCGTCCCTGTGGGAGGCGCCTTCCACACGGTCTCCTTGGGAGTGCGGCTGGCCTTGCTGGCCCTGTTAGTTCTGATAGTGACCTGGGGCATCCGCCGCCACGGCGCGGAGGGCTGGCTCGTGCTGCCCGCGGTAATGCTGATTACCATCTCGCAATTCCAACAGGAGCTCGCGCGTCTGGGTGTAAGGCTCAACTGGTTTCCCTTCGGCGTGACGCTCGGCCTCGGCCAGTTGGCAACCTTGCTGCAGACTGCGGTAATGTTTGCGCTTCTGCTGCGACGCCTGATGCTCTCGGTGCGCAAGCAGCGCCTGCTGGCGCTCGATGTGAAGCAGGCGCAGGAGGTGCAGCGGGTCATTCTGCCGGAGGCCATCACCACCCTGCCCGGCCTCACTATCGAAAACGAATACCGGCCCGCGCGCGAGGTGGGCGGCGACTTCTACCAGATCCTGCCGCACTCGTCCGACGGCAGCCTGCTGATCGTTGCCGGAGACGTGGCGGGCAAAGGACTGCAGGCCGGCATGTTGGTCGCATTGCTGGTGGGCGCCATTCGAAGCACTGCGGAGATGAATCCCGACCCGCTCTTCGTTCTCGAAGCTCTGAATCGGCGCCTCGTCGGACGCAGCGAAGCGCACGCCACCTGCCTGGCCATGTGCATCGGGGTTGATGGCGCGGTCAGGCTCGCCAATGCGGGCCATCTGCCGCCGTATCTCAACGGACAGTCAGTTGCAATGGAAGGCGCGCTGCCGCTCGGCGTCCTCGAAGATGCTGACTTCCCGGTCAGCCATTTCCAATTGAAAGATGATGACCGGCTGGTGCTTGCTTCCGACGGCATCGTGGAAGCCATGGATGAGCACCGGCAGCTCTTCGGCTTTGCCCGGCTCCAGAAAATGCTGCAAACACGGGTGAGCGCAGCCGAACTGGCTAATGCCGCCCAAGATTTCGGCCAGGACGATGACATCAGCGTGATCGCCGTGACATGGAGGGCTGCGCTGGTCCCGGCCTAGAGGACCGCCACTTCGAATGCGATCCTCCGTATACTAAAGAGTGCGCCATAGCGTTCCGGCGCGCGCTAGAGACACAGGCATTGAACGATTCCATCATCATCCGCGGAGCGCGGACGCACAATCTCAAAAACATCGACGTCGATATCCCGCACGGGAAGATGACGGTCGTTTCCGGCGTCTCCGGCTCGGGCAAATCCTCGCTCGCCTTCGACACCATCTACGCGGAAGGCCAGCGCCGGTATGTTGAATCTCTGTCAGCCTACGCACGCCAGTTCCTGGAGCGCATCGAGAAGCCGGATGTGGACCTGATCGACGGGCTGGCGCCGGCCATCGCCATCAAGCAGAAGAACTCCACGCGCAACCCGCGCTCGACCGTCGCCACGGCTACGGAGATCTACGACTACATGCGGCTGCTCTTTGCCCGCTGCGGCACCATGCACTGCATCGTCTGCAACGGGATTGTGCGGCGGGACTCTGTAGATGAGATCGCGGCCGCCATCCTCGCCCTGCCGGAAGGCACGCGCCTGCATGCGCTGTTTCCGGTGGAACCGCAGGAGCCGGTCTCGTCTGCGGATGTCTCCGTCAACGAGCATCCCGCACCACCCGCGCCGAAGAAGCGTACGCCCAGGAAAGCCTCGGCGAAGCCACCGGCCGCCACGGATTCCGCCGACTGCCAAGCCCGCCGCCCCGGTGCTTTCCGATGCCATCCGCGAGCGGCTGACCGAATTGCGCCACCGCGGCTTTAACCGCCTCTATCAAAACGGGCAGATCTACGAGTTCTCCTCGCCGGAGTCGCTGCTCGACATCGACTTCACTCAACCGCTCTGTGTGCTCATCGATCGCATCGTGGTGTCGCCGGAGAGCCGCGCGCGCATTGTGGATGCGGCCGAAATCGGCTACCGCGAGCGCGGCGAGATTGTGTACGAGATCGTTCCCCGTGGAGGCGACGACGCACCGGCCGAACGCGAACGGCTGCGCTTTTCCCGCGAGTACGAGTGCAAGCACTGCCACCGCATCTATCGCGAGCCGGAACCGCGGCTGTTCTCGTTCAACAACCCCTACGGCGCCTGCCCGCGCTGCCAGGGCTTTGGCAACACCATTGACTTCGACCTCGACCTCATCATTCCCGATAAGTCGAAGACGCTGGACGAAGGAGCGGTCGATCCGTGGACGCGGCCCAAGTACCGCGCTTACCAGACAGAGCTGCGGCGCGCCGCGCACCAGCACGGCATTCCGATGGATGTGCCGTGGCGCGATCTGCGTCCCGACCAGCAGGCGTTTGTGCTGGACGGACTCGGCGGTTTCCCCGGCGTGCACGGCTTCTTCACGCTCATGGAGATGAAGAAGTACAAGCTCCATGTGCGCGTGATGCTCTCGAAATATCGCGGTTACGCACGCTGCCCGGAGTGCAAGGGCGAGCGGCTCCGTGCCGAAGCACGCGCCGTGCGGCTGGACGGCAAGAACATCTGCGAAGCGGCGTCGCTCACCATCGCGGCCGCGCACCAGTTCTTCTCCGCACTGACGCTTACGCCGCAGCAGCATGAGATCGCCGGCTCAATCCTGAAAGAAGTGCAGCAGCGGTTACAATTCCTGAACGCCGTCGGGCTGGAATACCTCACCCTGGACCGGCTGGCGTCCACGCTCTCCGGCGGCGAGTCGCAGCGCATCCAGCTCGCCACCTCGCTCGGCTCACGGCTGGTGGGCGCGCTCTACGTGCTCGACGAACCGTCGATCGGGCTGCATACGCGCGATACCGCCAAGCTGATCCGCATCCTTGAAGAATTGCGCGATCTCGGCAACACCATCCTGGTGGTCGAGCACGATCCCGATGTGCTGCGCGCGGCCGATTACCTGCTGGACCTGGGCCCCGGAGCGGGCGAGCACGGAGGCAAGCTGCTGGCCGCCGGCACCGTCGCGGAAGTGGAAGCAGACCCGGACTCCCTGACCGGCCGCTACCTTTCCGGCGCACTGACCATTCCCGTGCCCACGCGGCGGCGCGAGCCCGGCCGCGAGATGCTGACTCTGCGCGGCGCGCGCGTGCATAACCTGAAAGACGTGGATGTGGAGATTCCGCTGGGGATGCTGGTCTGCATCACCGGCGTCTCCGGTTCCGGCAAGTCTACGCTGGTGCACGACGTGCTCTATAAGGCGGTCGCGCATGCGCTGGGCGAGGCGGAAGGCGCAGAGCCGACCGGGCTCTACCGCGAGCTGAAGGGCGCTGAACGGCTGAACCACATCGTGTTGGTGGACCAGAACCCCATTGGCCGCACCCCGCGCTCCAATCCCGTGACCTACATCAAGGCCTTCGACTGCATCCGCGAGCTCTTCGCCGCGCAGCCGGAAGCGGAGCGCCGCAGGTATGGCGCAGGCCACTTCTCCTTCAATGTGCCCGGCGGCCGGTGCGATGTGTGCGAAGGCGACGGCACCGTCACGGTGGAGATGCAGTTCCTGGCCGATGTCGAGCTGCCCTGCGAGGAATGCCGCGGCACGCGCTACAAGGCGTCTACGCTGGAGATCAAGTACAAGGGCAAGAACATCTCCGAGGTGCTGGCCATGTCGGTGAAAGAGGCGCTGCGCTTCTTCGCCGGGCATCCGAAGATCCTGGACAAGCTGGCCGTTCTGGATGAGGTCGGGCTTGGCTATGTGCGGCTCGGCCAGTCCGCGACGACGCTCTCCGGGGGCGAAGCGCAGCGTGTGAAGCTGGCTGCGCACTTGGCTACCGGGCGCGCCGTCAACGGCAATAAGCAGGCGAAGTCCCGCACACTCTACATCCTGGACGAGCCCACGACCGGGCTGCATTTCGATGATGTGGGCAAGCTGCTGGGCGCGTTTCGCCGGCTCATCGATGCTGGGGGTTCGCTGCTGGTGATCGAACACAACCTGGATGTGATCAAGTCGGCGGACTGGATCATTGACATGGGCCCGGAGGGCGGCGCCGGCGGAGGCGAAATCATCGCTACCGGTACCCCGGAGCAGATCGTCGAAATGCCGGGGTCGCACACTGGCTATTGGCTGGGCAAAATGCTGCAGTCCCATGAAGTAGAAGTTTAGGAAAACTCATTGAAGTTATTCTCGTTATTCGCATTAGCACTGGCGCATGTGCGCCGGTGTGGGCCCAGCAGGCGCCGCTCCCCCCTGGGGCGCAGTCTCCAGATGCGCCTACGGCACCCGCAGCACAGGTGCCCGGACCGGGGCTTAGCTCGCAGGCGAAGAAGGGCTCGGTCGATCCGGCGCTTGCCGCCGCCGAAGATTCGATCGATGCCCGGCAGTACGATGCCGCGCGTGTCGCGGTGCTGGCCTACCTCAAGGAGCATCCGCAGGAGCCGCGGGCACTGTTCGATCTGGGCTACATCGAAGACGCCACCGGGCAGGAAGCCGATGCCGAGCGCGATTACCGCAAGGCCATTAGCCTCGACCCGCAGCAGTTTGAAGCGCATGCGGCGCTGGGGCTCCTGCTGGCGCAGACGGGTAAGGATCAAGAAGCGCGTGAGCAGTTGCGCACGGCCACCGATCTCGAGCCGGCATCGCATGACCCGGCAGCCAAGGCGCAGGTTTGGCGGACACTCGCCCAGTTGCAGGTGCGCAGCGATCCGGCGGCGGCCAAGGCCTCGCTGGTGGAAGCGCTCAAGCTCAGCCCGGACGACGCCCGTCCTGCCGACCTGCTGCTCACAGCGCAGATTGCCGAAGCCAATGGGGACGCGGAAACGGCGGAAACGGCGTATCGGCGGCTGCTGGCAGTGGAGCCTGCGAATGCGGCTGCCGCGGCCGGGCTATCGCACCTTCTCATCCAGGCGAAACAGTACGATCAGGCGGAACCGCTGATCCGCAAAGGGCTGGCGCAGCATCCGGACGATGCGGCGCTGAACTCGCAGCTCGCCTCCGTGCTGGCCGGGCAGGGCAAGAACGAAGAAGCGACCGCGATCCTCGAAAAGCTGCACCAGACCACCCCCGGCGATCCCGGCGTCGCTCGTATGCTGGGCGATGCCTATCTGCAGGGCGGCACACCGGAGAAGGCCGAGCCGCTCTTTGCCACGGCGCTGCGCACCGCGCCCAATGACGTCGAGCTCCTGAATGACGAGGGCCAGAGCCTGATTCTGGCCAAGCGCTTCCCGGAAGCGGTGAGCATTTTTACGCATGCCACGGAGGTGGACCCGCACGATGTGGAAGGCTGGAGCGGGCTGGCGTTTGCCTCGGCGCAGACTCACCAGGATTCCATCACATTGAAAGCTCTTTCGATGCGACGAACAATCGCCGAAGACACCCCCGCTACCCTATTCCTCTGGGCCACCGCGTACGATAATCTTCATCAAAGTACGGCGGCGGTGGAGTACTATAAAAAGTTTCTTGCAGCCGCCAATGGAAAATTTCCCGACGAGGAATGGCAGGCGCAGCACCGGCTGATTGCTCTCGGGAGAGCGCGCTAACCCTCAACCGTTGCATGAGGTCTCGCCATGCGCTGGGTCCTTTCGCTTCTTCTCCTCTCGGCCTTTACCGGCTTCTCCATCTCTTCCTGCTGCCGCTGGCACAAGTGAAAACGCACCTGCCAGCGACGCGATTGCGGCCCTGGCGAGCAAGGCAGGTGTCGCTCCTCCCAAAGATCAATGCTTTCTCTACGCGGAGCTGGTCCATCAAATGACCGAGCTGGCGGGAAAGCAGATGAACGCCGGGCAGGATGCCTCGACCACGCTGCGTTCGGTGCGCGACTACGCGCAGAAGATCCACGTGGGCATGATGCATGACGCTAAGAAGCTGAAGAACGCGCAGTTGCTGATGGAACACACGGCCTTCCGCCTCAATGAGATTCTGCATTCCGCTGGCGTTGACGACCGCCCGGTGCTGGAATCGACGCTGAAACAGCTCAATGACGTCCAGACAGAGCTGATGATGCAGGTCTTCCAGAAGTAGCCGGGGCCTTGGCTCGTGGCCGGCTTGTGGGGTCGGCGACAGTGCTCATGTGTCCCCTTCGCGCGCAATGGCTTGGCACACGTGCGGTACTCCGGCTATCCTGTGCAGTCAGCCGCCATGGAGACGGCGCCGCCATGGTCTACCAACGTGTTCGACAGAGTGTTCTTGCGGCCGGCCTGTTGCTCGCGATGGGTGCGGCGTTCCATAGCGCGCCAGCGCAACAGCAGAATAAGGACCCGCTCACCGATGATCAGGTGGAGCAGGTGCGGGATGCCGCCGACCGCCCTGCCGAACGCGTGAAGCTCTACACCAAGTTCATCGAACAGCGCACCTCGGAGATCCACAAGCAGGCGACCAGCCGCCTGCCATCGCAGCATCCAGAAGTAGAGCTGCACAATCTGCTGCAGGAGTTCACGCGTCTTGCCGACGAGCTGCAGGACAACCTGGATTCCTATGCCGATGAGCACGCGGACATGCGCAAGCCGCTCAAGGAGCTGATCGAGCACAGCTCGAAGTGGCCCGCCGTGCTGAACGAGCCGCAGGCCTCTTCACAATACGACTTCGCCCGCAAGACGGCGCTCGATGCGGCGATCAGCACCAATGACCTTGCGAAAAAGCTGCTCAAGGAGCAGGAAGAATACTTCGCCGAGCACAAGCCGCCAAAGCAGCCCTGAGGCGTTGTAAGGTCAGAACCCTTACAGACCGGGTGACCGGGCATTCCTATGCGATTTCGAGCATCGGCTGATGGCGCAGATTGATGTAGACACCGCCAAGGCTCTCCGCGCCAACATCTACGCCGGATCGCAGTTCCTGGGCGAAGACGCTGCGGATCCGTATCTGACCAATTCGTCCACGGCGACGATGTGGCGCATCACCGACTCGGTGGGCACCCTGCGCGGCCGCCTGGATCTTGGCGGGAATATCGTAGGCGCGTACAGCTCCTTTCCTTACGGCGATGGGGCAAGCTCGGCGGGCACCCCGGGTACGGCACTGTTCACCGGCAAGGATCACGACCAGGAATCCAATCTCGATTACTTCGGAGCTCAGCTACTACTCCTCGGCTCTGGGCAGGTTCCTGAGCCCGGATCCCTCGGGGCTGGCCTATGCTGATCCCACAAATCCGCAGAGCTTCAACCTGTTCAGCTATGCCGGGAACAATCCGATCAGCTTCAATGACCCGACGGGACTGGCGCTGCATTATGGCTGCGATAGTAGTTCCGGTTATTCCCTGGAGTTGGCAACTCCGGGTCTTACGGACACCACGGTCGTTGTGTATAGCGGGGAACAAAACCGCACGGTCTATGACGATGGGCTGGACCAACCGAAGACTCAGATCCAACCGCAGCAGCCACCGCCGGCGCCGCACTTCGATCTGCCGGTGATCGCCACAAAAGCCAGCTGTCAACGAAGAGCAGTTGTCAATACATCGAGCACTGCTGCTGTTCCAGAGCGCTGCCTCGGTGGAGGTGAAGACTGCCGTACAAGCTTCTGCACTGCGACCGGGCCTGCTCTCCGGTGCCACCACGGGGTCTCCGTGGTGACCCAAAGTACTTCCAAGTCCTATGGACTGCGGAGAAGCAGGGCGCGCCCGAGCGGCGCTTACCAAGTCTATTTCGCCGCAGTGGTCGTACCGTCGATCTGTTCCTGGTAGGCCACGATCTGCTTGAGCGTGTCATACGGAATACCGGCGAAGGGTACGCCCCGGCCGTTGATGAACAGCGTCGGGGTTGAGTTCACGCCCACATTCACACCTAACTGATGCTGCGCGTCCACGGTGGCCTTGGTTTCCGGCAACGCGGCACATGCGGCAACTTTCGCCGGATCCTGCCCGGCTGTCTGCGCCGCGCTGCGCAGCGTCGCGGTCGAGTTCTGGGGCGTCAGCCCCGCCTGGTGTGCGTAGACGTCGTCGGAGAACTTGAAGAACGCCGTATCCCCGCCCAGCTTGGCGACGCACGCGCCGTACTCGGCAGCCTTCATCGCCTCGGAGTGGATCTCCGCCAGCGGAAAGCTCTCAGCGACGAAGCGCGCGTTGGGGAAATCCTTCAGGAGCTTATCCACCGTCGGCTGCGCATCTTTGCAGTGGGGGCATTCGAAGTCGGCAAACTCCACCAGGAGCAGATCCTTCCCTGCCCCCCCGCGAGCCGGCCCATTGGCCTCCTTGCGCAGCGTGTTCCGGTAATCGTCAAAGGGACGCGCGCCAAACGGCAAAACTTCATCCGCGATCAGGTGCTTGCCATCAGGAGTGGTGAAAAACGAAATGGACGATGGCTGCTGTTGCCCGGATCCCTTTTCCTCGACCAGGACGATGACGCGGCTCACGCCGGGGGCCGGCGTCTTCTGGATGGCCGCCACCTGGAATATCCGGTTCGCATCGTAGCCCCAGCTCTGTTTCAGGAACTGGTTCACCGTGTCCTGGGTGGGAGTGGAGGCGGTAAAGTTGCGCGGGTCCGGCGTGGGCAGGGGCGGAAGCGGCGCGTTGCTCGGGGCCGGTGCCTGCGCGCCGGGAGCGCCGGGCGCTCCTGCAGCCTCGGGCGCAGCGGGTTCGGGAGCGGCGGGTGGGTTGGTGTCCTGGGCCTGCCCAGCGGCGGGCAAAGTGGAGGCTGCGGCGCCACCCAGGATCGAGAGGGCGAGTACAGCAGACTGCAGGGATAAAGCAAATGGCATGTGAAACCTTTCCGCGCAAGAATTCCTGCGCTCACACATCGAAATCATGGTTTGTCGAACCCGCGCTATACCTGCACCTTGACGGCGATGGGAAAGCGGCGTCCGCTGCCGAAGGCCTTTGCCGTGACCTTGAGTACGGGCGCGGCCTGCTGGCGCTTGTATTCGCTTTTCTCGATCAGTCGGACGACCTTGCGCACCAGCGCCGGGTCGAAGCCGTGCACCCGCGCGATCGACTCCGGCGTCTCGTAGCGTTCGACATAGGCCTCCACAATTGGATCGAGCGTGTCATAGGGCGGCAGCGAGTCGGTGTCTACCTGCCCGGGGCGCAGTTCTGCGGAAGGCGCCTTGGTCAGGATGGCCTCGGGAATGATGGTGCGCTCGCGGTTGACATAGCGCGCCAGCCGGTAGACGCGCGTCTTCACCACGTCGCCGATAACAGCGAGCGCTCCGACCATGTCTCCGTAGAGAGTGGAGTAGCCGGTCGCCATCTCCGACTTGTTGCCGGTGGTCAGCACCAGTGCGCCGAGCTTGTTTGAAAGCGCCATCAGCAATGTGCCGCGGATGCGCGACTGGATATTCTCTTCGGTGATGTCCGGTCCGAGTCCGGCAAAGAGCGGCGTCAGCGTCTCGAGAAATGTCGAAAAGATGCTGCCGATCCCCAGCACCTCGAAGGGAATGCCCAGGTTCGCCGCGAGCGCCTGGCTGTCGGAGACGGAGCCGGGCGAGGAGTACGGACTCGGCATGCCAATCGTGGTTACGTTTTCGCGGCCCACCGCATCCACCGCGATCGCGGTCACCAGCGCGGAGTCAATGCCGCCGCTTAGCCCGATAAGCACTTTCGAGAAGCCACATTTGCGGACGTAGTCGCGCGTGCCCAGAACCAGCGCCTGGTAGATGCCCGCGTCTTCTCCGGCATAAGTGGAATGCAGGTCTCCGCGCCCCTGCTGCACTTTCACAAAGACGAGGTCTTCTTCAAAGGAGCGCGCCTGCGCGAGCAGTGTGCCGTCTGCGGCAACCGCGATGCTGGTGCCGTCGAAGATGAGGCTGTCATTCCCGCCCACCTGGTTGGCCATCAGCACGGGCGCGCGATAGCGTTGGGCCAAGGCCGCGAGCATCCGCTGCCGTACTTCGCGCTTCCCCGCCCAGTAGGGCGAGGCCGAGATGTTCAGGATGAGCGCGGACCCCTGCTGCATCAGATCTTCGACCGGGTCGACGGTGTAACGGCGTTGCTCCCAGAAGTTCTTGTCGTTCCATGCGTCTTCGCAGATAGTGAGCGCGACGCGGTCGCCGCCGATCGTGAGCACGGATTGCCGTTCCGCCGGCTCGAAATAGCGCTGCTCGTCGAAGACGTCGTAGAACGGCAGCAGCCGCTTGTTCTGCTGGAAGGCAATGGTGCCGTGCTGCAGTACCAGCGCGGCATTCGCAACGTGCTTGCCCGAGTTGCCGGAGCAGGGCGTGACGGAACCGCAGACCACGGTCAGGCCGTTGTCGCCAGTGGCCGCCTGTGCGATCTCGTGAGCGGATTCCTGCGCGCGCGCCAGGAACGAGGGCTTTTCCAGGAGGTCTGCCGGAGGATAGCCGCAGACCGCCAGTTCGGGAAAGAGCACCAGGTCTGCGCCGTTGCGCGCCGCATCAAGCGCGAACTGAATGATTTTCTGGGTGTTGCCGTCGAAGTCGCCGACCGTGGGATTGATCTGCGCGAGTGCTATCTTCACGGTTCCAGTGTACCGGAGTGTGCTCGGAACGGCTCAGTGGAGGTGAAGCAAAGGAGGCCAGAAACGGAAAGCCCCGCGAGCAACTACGAGCCGGTGCCACCCGCGACCACGGCGAGCGTGCGCACTAGTATCTTGATGTCGAGCCACAGGCTCCAGTTCTCAATGTAGGCGGTGTCGAGCGAGATGTAGCTGTCAAACGATGGATCCTGGCGCGCCTGCACCTGCCAAAGGCCGGTGATGCCCGGCACGACATCCAGCCGGCGAAGGTGGTTCAGTTCATAACGCTTCACTTCGCTGGCGATCGGCGGCCGGGGCCCGACCAGGCTCATGTCCCCGCGGAGCACGTTAAAAAACTGCGGCAGTTCGTCCAGCGAATACTTGCGCAGCAAGCGGCCGACCGGTGTAATGCGCGGGTCGTTGGTGATCTTGAACAGCACCGAGTCCCGCTCGTTCATGTGCAGGATTTCGGTGCGGCGGCGCTCGGCGTCCTTGATCATGGTGCGGAACTTCAGGCAGCGGAAGACCCGGCCCTTTTTCCCGATGCGGTCCGAGGCATAGATCACTCCGCCCGGTGAATCCATTCCGACCGCAATCGCAATGGCCAGCAGCAGCGGCGACAGGAATACCAGGGCGAAACTGCTCACCGTGAGATCCAGCATCCGCTTCATGAGCATGCCGATGACCGGCACCTCGCCCCGATGCAGCGGAATGGTGGGAAATTGGCCGATGTATTCCACGGGGCTGTTCCAGGCGAGCCCGTCATAGAGCTCGGGCACCACGCGAATGTCCACGCCGGCTTCCCGCGCCTGTTCCACGATCCGTTTCACCAATCCGCGCTCGCAGGGTGTTGAGAGAAAGATCTCGTCTACAAAATGCTGCCGCGCCAGGTCAAGCACTTCGTCGATGTCGCCCAGCACATCGGGATGCATGGAGCTGGCGTCCATATCGACGCCGGGGATGTGGACGTATCCCTTAAAGGTGTAGCCGAGGTGGCGGATGCTTTCGATGTGGTGGCGCAGCGCCTGACCCACACGACCCGTACCCACCACCAGGATGTTGCGCGTCTCCATGCCGCGCTCATAGCGGCGGTAGACGATATAGCGGAACACCAGGCGACGGCCGCAGAGCAGAAGCGTGGTGAATCCCAGGGTAAGCAGCACCACACCGCGGGAGACCACTTCGCCACGCGCGAAGTAAAGCGCTCCGGCCAGCAGCAGCCCGGCGGTAAAACACGCCTGGATCGTCATGCGCTGGTCGTGCAGGGTATTGCGCAACTGGATGGGAGCGTAGAGGTGCATACGGCGGCTGACCAGGATAAGCGCCACGATGAACCACACCAGGTAGAACAGCGACAGGGTGCGGCTGCTCGTGAACATGTGGTCGGTCCGAAGGACCGCTTGCTCACCGGAAACTTCCCCCAGGTACACGCGAATGGCTCCCGCTACGGCGATGAGAACCGTGAAGGCGTCGGCCAGCATCCACAGCAGCGAGGGCTTGGGGGAACGCGTGGAGGCGCGGCCTCGCGTCCTGGAAGCGGCCTCGCGGTCTTCGCGGTTATCGGCTCCGGCCGCGATGGTGGCGGCTTGCGCAAACCTGCGATGGAGATATTCCGGAGTGCTCATTCTGTCCTCAAGCCGCCTGCCCTCAGGCCTCCGGTATTCACGCCGGTGTTCGAGCCGCTCGGATCAGCCGCCGGGTTCCCTTTTCTGTCTCGCTGCAGCACAAACACCCCAACATCACCGGATGGAACAGGAAGCGCACGAAGGCCCCGGCATGTGCACCTTCCCGCGGCTTCAGATCAGTTGCCTTAGTAACTTCGGCAGTTCATCCTTCCGACACGCCGCGTGCGAGAGGCATTGACGTCGCACCTCGAAGTAATGCTTCCCGATTGATGCAGGAAGCCGCTTAAATCTGTATGAACGTGCTTAGTCTAGCATCCCGATGCAAGAGAGAAAGCTGACCAAAGTGGTACCACCGATGTAAACAGGTCATCAGTTTTTTGGAGCTTTCGTTACCCCAATCATGCAATTCAATCCTCATGTTCCGGTTACGCCCGCGCGTTGTCTCTACCACTTCTGGGGGACGGCTGATTAAACATCCGGAAGCACCAAGGCGTCGAGGGTCAGGAACTGTCGCAGTATCGGATCGTTGCTGGCGCGCATTTCCTCCATCGTGCCGAAGAAGTGGACGCGGCCCTGGTGAAGAAACATGACGTGATCGGCCAACCGTTCGGCAAAGCGCATGTCATGCGTGACAACCACACTGGTCAGCAGCAGTTGCGTTTTGAGTTTTTCGATCAGGTTGCCGAGCAGCCGCGCCATCAGCGGGTCCACCATGGTCGTCGGCTCGTCATAAAGGATGGCCTGGGGTTGAGCGGCAAGCGCGCGGGCGATGGCGACGGACCGCTTCATCCCGGTCGAAAGATCGGAGGGCAGCAGGTTGGCCATCCCGGCCACACCCACCATCTCCAGCAGGCCGTTCACGATCTTCTGGATCTGGTCCTCGTCGAGCTCCCGCCTTTCCCGCAACGGGAAGGCGACGTTTTCGCCTACCGTCAGCGAGTCGAAGAGCGCCCCGCTTTGGAACACCATGGTGACCTTTTTGCGGACTTCTTCCATCTGCTCCGGGTCCAGGGTGGTGATGTCCTCCCCGGCGACGAAGATGTGCCCCTTGTCCGGCTTCAGAAAGCCCATGATGCTCTGCAGGGAGACGGACTTGCCCACACCAGAGCGCCCGAGGATGCACATGGTCTCCCCAGTCAGCACCTGGAAGCTCACGTCATCGAGCACGGTGAGGCTGCCGAAGGACTTGTAAACGTGATCGAAGACAATGTAGGGCTCGGGGTGCTTGCGCTCCTGCTCCAGCTCCTCGGGATTGTCCTGCGCTTCCCGGACGTCTTCGCGAATCACTTCAGGGGGAATCTGCAGCGGGGCATCGTCCTCCGGCCGCGTGTCTCCGTTCCTCCCTGGTTCCGGCTGCGGGTACGGCGCTTCCCCGTTTTCATCAGGCATGTGCTCAGTTTAGATGCTGGTGCAACAGAGTTCCCTGCCCGGCCAGCAGGGTTTCGACGCGTGCCAGCTCCTGCGGGGTGTTGCAATTCAGGAAGGCGTCACCGAGGGCAATAGGCAAGGAATGAAGATCCGCGGCCGTGCGCACTGGCTCCAGGGCGAAGAGATCGAGCGCCCCCGGTCCTTGCCGTGCGGCGCCGGCACGCAGCGCAGGCATCACCTTGTAGCCGCCATTCTCGAGACTGGTGCGCAGCGCAGGAAGCAGATCGCGATGGTACACCGCGCAAAGCGGCTGTGGCAGTCCGCCCACGCTGGGCAGTGTGGCCAGGGCGCCCGTAATGGCAGCGCGGTCCAGCAGGAGTTCAAGCACTGCTGCCGGTAACAGGGGCAAGTCCACGGGAACAAAGAGGTTAAGCTCGGTCTCGGACGAGGCGAGGGCGGCTTCAATACCGGCCAGGGGGCCGCACCCAGGGTGCAGGTCGCCCAGCACCGGGCCAAACGGCAGCAGGTCCGCGCGGGACCCGGCGATCTCCGGGCTGAAGCCCAAGGCTCTGAGCTTCTCCAGCATGTGCACCAGAAGCGGACGGCCAGCGAGCTTCAGCATCGCTTTGTCCTGCCCCATGCGAGTGCTCTGTCCGCCGGCCAGCAGGTAGGCTGAGGCGGGCGGGAAGCCGGTGCTCATGCCCCGAGGAGTTCCATGAACCGGATGATGGACTCGATGCCGCGGTAGAAATTTGCGATATGAAACTTCTCGTTCGGTGCGTGGAGGTTGTCGTCCGGAAGGCCGAAGCCCATCATCACGGTAGGAATCCGAAGATCGCGCTCGAAGTCGCCGACGATGGGGATGGATCCCCCGGAGCGAATGAAGACCGTGTCCTTGCCGAAGACCGCGCGCATTGCGGCGGTAGCGGCACGGACGTAGGGATTGTCGGTCCGTATCACGATGGGGTCGCCGGAATGAATGAGCCGGACCTCCAACGTGATGCCTGCGGGAGAAAGCGACTCGACAAACTTCTTATAGCGGGCAAAGGTCTCTGCGGGGGTCATCTGCGGTACCAGGCGCATTGAGACCTTGGCAACGGCGCGCGCGGGGATCACCGTCTTGGCCCCCACGCCGGTAAAGCCGCCCGGCATGCCGTGGACATCGAGCGTGGGCCTCGCCCAAGTGCGTTCCAGCACGGAGTAGCCTGGCTCGCCCGTTAGTGCGGACGAGCCGACCTTGGTTTCGCGGTAATGTTCCTCATCGAAGGGCAGCTTCTTCCACGCGGAGAGTTCGTCGGCGCTGGGGCTTTCCACTTCGTCGTAAAACCCGGGGATCAATACCCGGCCATCCTCGCCCTTCAGCCTGGCAATTACCTGGGCGAGCGCGACAAAGGGATTCGGCGCCGCGCCGCCGTACATTCCGGAGTGCAGATCCGTGCGCGCGCCCCGGCTTTCGATCTCGGTGTAGATCATGCCGCGGAGCCCGACACACAGCGTCGGCAGGTCCGGGGCGAACATTTCGGTATCGGAAACCAGGGCGAACTCCGCGCGGAGTTCCTCCGGATGCTCGCGCACAAAGCGCGCAATGCCCTCGCCCCCCGCCTCTTCCTCGCCTTCGAGAATGACACGTACATTCAGCGGAAGCCGGCCACTGTTGGCGCGGAACAGCGCTTCGAGCGCCTTCAGGTGCATATACATCTGGCCCTTGTCGTCGACCGCCCCGCGCGCATACAGGTTGCCGTCGCGCTCCGCCGGCTCGAAAGGTGGCGTGAGCCATTCATCCAGCGGATCGGGCGGCTGGACGTCGTAATGGCCATAGCAGAGGCAGGTGGGCTTGCCGGGCGCGTGCAGCCAGTCGCCATAGACCAGCGGGTGTCCCCCGGTCTCAATCAGGCGGACGTTTTCAAGGCCAATGCGGCCGAGCTCGGCCGCCAGAAAAGTGGCCGCGGCCCGCACGTCTTTGGTGTGTTCCGGCGCGGTGGAGACGCTGGGAATGCGTAGCAGCGCCTTGAGTTCTTCGAGAAAGCGGGTCTGGTTGTCGCGGGCAAAGGTGACAGCGGGGGATTCGGACTGGGTGCTCGGCATAGCGTGAACTCCGCGGGACACCTGAGTATAGCGGCAGCCGAGCCGGGCCGGGGAGACTGACCCGGCTTCGTGGCAATTCCCTGACCTGCAACTCCTGCTGCGGCAATTTCCTGTCCGCGCCAGCCCGAAATCGCCCACAGCCCCTGCGCGTCCCCGCTGTAAGCGCCGGGACGAGCTCCTGCGTCCTGTTAAAATCAAGGGTGGTAAAGGACCTGGGAAGACTGCCTTCTGGTTGCTGTCGCTGTGCGGTGTAGTTGATATCTGTGCGGCGTTTTCAATAGCGCGGGACGGCTGGATCGACAACCCGCGACCATGCATCGATGCCGCCCTGCAGCGACTGGGCCTGATCGAAGCCCTGATTGCGCAGCCAGTTGGTCACCGTCAGGGAACGGACGCCGTGGTGGCAGATGACCACGACCGGCGCGTCGGGATCGATCTCGACAAAGGCACGCGAGGGCACCTCCCCCATGGGTATGGTGAGCGCTCCGGGCACGGACGCAAGGGCTGTTTCCCAGGGTTCACGGACATCCACAAGCTGCGGCGCGACGCCATCTCGCAGAAGTTGGGCCAGCGCTTCCGGACTCACTTCATAGGCAAGCATGATCCATGCTAGCCGAAGTCCATCACCGGTCCCAAAACCGCCGTTTCTGGTTCATCAAGCAGGGATACCTTACCAGGGGCGACGTGATACAAAAGGAAAGGTTTCCCCCTGAAAAGAGAGTGCACTGTGACCATGGGAGTGGCTGAGAAGGTATTGATCGTCGAAGACGAACATCATGCCCTCACGGGACTGGCCGAACTGGTCTCCGGATGGGGATATCGCACGGAAACAGCGCGGGACGGCCTCGAGGCGCTCGACAAAGTCGTCGCCTGGTCGCCGGGCATTGTGGTGACGGATCTAAAGATGCCTCGCATGGACGGGATCGAGCTGTTGAACCGGCTCTCCCAGATGAAGGAACACCAGGCGGTCATCATGCTGACCGCGCAGGGCTCGATCGACGGCGCGGTGCAGGCCATGAAAATGGGGGCGTACGACTTCATCCAGAAGCCGGTCGATCCCATGCGGCTGAAGAGCATCCTGGCCAACGCCAGCCGGCAGCGCGAGGCCGATGACGAGATCAAGGAAAGCGTGGCCCGATCGCGCGAGAAGGGTCTGTTGGGCTCGCTCGTGGGCACCTCCAAGAAAATGCAGGAGATATTCTCGCTCATCGAGCGGATCGCGCCCAGCACAGTCTCGGTCCTGATCACCGGCGAGAGCGGCACGGGCAAGGAAGTCGTAGCGCGGACATTGCACGAGCTGAGTGCCCGCCGCTCCCGCCCGTTTGTTGCCGTCAACTGCGCGGCCATTCCCGAGACGCTGATTGAGAGCGAGATCTTCGGGCACGAAAAGGGTGCATTCACCGGGGCCATTGAGCGCCGTGCCGGCTGCTTCGAGCTGGCTGAGGAAGGCACGCTGCTGCTGGATGAGATCGGCGAGATGCCCATCGGCACGCAGGCCAAGCTGCTGCGCGTACTGGAAGACCGGCGGCTGCGCCGGCTGGGCAGCAAGATCGAGACCCCGATCAACGTTCGCGTACTGGCGGCCACCAACAAGGACCCGGATGAGGCCGTGGCCGACGGGCACTTACGAGGGGACTTGTATTACCGGCTGAATGTCTTCAATATACATATGCCACCGCTACGGGAGCATAAAGAGGACATCCCGGCGATACTGCAGGCGCTGATCAGCGATATGAACGAGAAGCACGGGCGCAAGATTACGGGCGTGGACAAGGACATGCTGAACCGGCTGATGGCCTATGACTGGCCGGGCAACGTCCGCGAACTGCGCAACACGGTCGAGCGGGCCGCGATCCTGGGCGAAGAAGGGCCGCTCGAGATGCGCCACCTGCCCGCGGGCTTTGGAGAACGCCCCTCCCGCAGCGCGTCGAGCGATGCTTCCGCCGTTCCTTCCAACGCCGTGCAGGTGGAAGTGGGCGCCACGGTGGACGAGGCGGAACGCCGCCTTATCCTCAAGACGCTGGAGTCTACGCGCAACAACAAGACCCGGGCCGCGGAGATCCTGGGCATCAGTCTGAAGACGCTGCACAACAAGCTCAAGGAATACGGAAATGCCGCCTTCGGAGACAATGCCGAGGAACGGGCCTGATATTGCCGTCGCCCCCCGGCGACTGCCGGGAATGAAGGATCTCTAATCCCCCATGCGGCTGAAAACCAAGCTCGTCCTCGCCATCACCGGATTGGTCTTTCTGGTGGTGACGGCGCTTTCCTGGTTGTATCTCGAACAGTTGGTGCAGCAGCGTATCAGCCAGTCCTACACCGCGAACGAGATGGTCGCGGACCAGATCCAGTACTTCACGCGGCTCGCCATCACCAATGGCCTGCGCGGGCGCGTGGTGGACCCCAATGACCAGGTGGCCCTCCGCCACGCGGTTGCCGAGTCCCTGGAACGCGACGATGGCCTGGTAGCCCTGCTCAGCTCAGTTATCCGCTACTCGCCCGCAGTCTTCGATATCGCGATTGAAGACAAGGACGGCCGCGCGCTCCTGAGTACAGACCCCACGCAGGATGGGTTGCGGCTCCCCGTGCGTCCGCAATATGAGCAACTGCAGCATGGGGGCATCTTCACGACCATGCGCGCAATGTTCGGGCCGCCCCGTGTGTACGACATGTCACTGCCGATCACGCGCGATGGCCAGCCTTTTGTGAACGTCCGGGTGGGCATCCGCACCAGCTTCCTGCGCAACGTGTTCGCTCCGTGGATTTACGCCTCGCTCACCTTTACCGGGCTGGCCATCGTCTCCACCCTGCTGGTATCTGCGTTGCTGGCCAACCTGGCGCTGAGGCCCATCGAACAGATCAGCCAACGGCTCGACACGCTCGAGCAGGTGGAGGCGGAAAACGCAGCCGAGGCCGCCGCCCATCCGGTAGTCCACCGATCATCGGAAGATGCTGTCGTGCTGGTGTCCAACAAGATCGAACGCATCGGGCGCCGCATGCGCAATGTCGAGGAGGTCTTCTCCGCGCTTAAGGAGAACCTCGACTCGATCATGTCCAACCTCCAGGACGGCATCATGCTGTTCACCGGGGACGCGCGCGCTGTGCTGGTTTCAGATTCGGTGGAGCGCTTTCTGAGCATTCGCCGCTCCGACCTCTTTGGAGCGGAACTGCACACCATCTTCGACCGGAACACTGTGCTGGGCCGCCTCGTGCGCGACGCCTTTGATGCCCGCATGGCGTTGGTACAGGAAGAGATCGAGACGGAAACTGGCCGGCGGGTGCAGATTTCGCTCGACCTGATCCACGACGAGCACGCGCCGGATCCGCGCGCCAGCCTGGGCGCACTGCTGACGCTGCACGACCTCGAATCCGTGCGCGAGATTGAGAGCGAACTCGAGCTTTCGCGGCGGCTCGCCGCCATCGGCCGGCTCACCTCCGGCGTGGGCCACGAGGTCAAAAACCCGATCAATGCGATCGTGGTGCACCTGGAGTTGCTGCGCAACAAGCTCTCCGGGCCGGATGCCCGCGCCATGCGGCATCTCGAAATCATCGAAAGCGAGATCCAGCGGCTGGACCGCGTAGTGCAGACGCTGGTGGACTTCTCACGGCCGGTGGAGTTGCAATTGCGCGACCAGGACCTGCGGCGCATCGTTTCCGGCGTGCTCATGCTGGCTTCGGCGGAACTCGAAACGCATAACGTGCGCGTGGTAAGCGCACTCCCCGAGCGGAACCTGATGGTGAAGGTAGACGCCGATCTGCTGAAGCAGGCGATCCTGAACGTCGTGCTGAACGGCGCACAGGCCATGCCGGACGGAGGCGAGCTGCAGGTGAGCGTGCGCGAAGAAGGCCGCACCGCCGTAGTGGCGATTGCCGACCAGGGTACCGGCATTCCCGATGACATCCGGGAAAAGATCTTCGACCTGTACTTTACGACGAAAAAAGATGGAAGCGGTATCGGCCTCGCTATGACCTACCGCATCATTCAGCTTCACAATGGGAGCATCAGTGTACAATCTGCCCCGAACCAGGGAACAACTATCACTTTGAAACTCCCGCTGCTAACCGGGTCCGAGGGAAAGCTGCGCGGCCCGCAGGTGGCTGAAATGGGAAAAGAGACACCGGCAATTTTGATCGAGAATCCACGCGCATGAGGCTATCTCTCCACACCGCCGGGACGCTGGTGCTGCTGCTGGCGCTGGGCGGCTGCGGCGCGCGTCATAAGGCCAAGCCGATACCGGTGGCGCAGGCGCAGCCTCCGGACCTGCGGCAGACGCCGCTCTATTCGGCGGAGCTGGGCCAGAACGATCCCAACCCGCCTGCCCTGCCGGGAGCCGGGGCCATCCCCAAAGCGCAGCCGGCGCCGCCCGCTCAACCTGAACCGAAGAAGCGTTCGATCCGCCGCAGCCGGCCCGTCACCGCGAAGACGACTACGCCTGCTGCTTCGGAGACATCCGCGGGCACGACTGCGGCGAAGACCGGCAGCACTTCGACTGCGAAGTCCACGGAAGAGACTGCGGCAGCGCAGAAAGAAAGTGCCGCGCCGAAAGAAAGCGCCGCGCCGCCAAGTGTCTCACCCCAGCAGAATGGGGGCGCCGGTACGGATACGGCTGCACAACACCCGGCACCCGCGCAGCAGGCTGTGGTGAAGCCGGTAGAGCCGGAGGCCACGGGCTCGCCCATCGGTCAGCTCACGGCCGGCGGCCCAGCGGACGCGGAGCAGGCCAAGCGCGAGACTGTGGACCTGATCCAGTCCTCGGAAAAGGGGATCAACGATCTGAAGCGGTCGCTTTCGGCGGAAGAGAAAAAAGCCGTGGCCCAGATCAAGAGCTTCCTGCAGCAGGCACAGAAGGCGCTCGATAACGGCGATACCGACGGCGCACACACCCTGGCCACCAAGGCCAAGGTAATGCTCGACGAGCTTACTACGGGAAGCTAAGGTCAGCGCCAGACAGCAACACAGGTCAACGAGCCAGGTCAGAACCGCCGGATCAGCGCTCGCCCCACTTCAGCTTCTGCCGCAGCACATCGAAAAAGCCGTTCGCGCGCATGCGCACCAGCCTCACGCGGTACTCGGAGCGGAAGCAGCGGACCTGGTCGCCGACGCGCACCTGCACGGCTTCCTGCCCGTCCACGGTAAGAAAGGTCTGGTCGGGCACGCCCACCACGCTGAGCGTAATCTGCGCGTCGCCACGCACCACCATGGGCCGGATGGTGAGCAGATGCGGACAGATCGGGGTCACAATAATGGCGTCCACATCCGGAGCCATCACCGGGCCATTCGCCGCGAGGTTGTAGGCGGTCGATCCGGTGGGCGTGGACACGATGACACCGTCTGCGCGAAACGCGGAGGCGAGCTGGTCGAAGTGGTAGACCTTGAAGTCGCCCATGCGAGCGATGGCGCCTTTTGAAACCACGATATCGTTGAGCGCTTCATAGGATCGGAAGCAGGTGTCGTCGCGCCAGATCTCGACGTGGAGCATGGCGCGCGCATCGATCTGGCACTGCCGGTGGATCCAGCCGTCGAGGTTGGAGAAGAGCTCGGAAAGCCGTACCTCGGTGAGAAAGCCAAGCGAGCCAAGATTGACGCTCAGGATGGGCACGTTGCTTTTAGCGAAGATGCGTGCCGCGGCCAGCAGTGTGCCATCGCCACCGAGCACGATCACCAGCTCCGGCTTGTGCGCGACCATTTCGTGGCGCGGCACGATGGGGGCGGCCTGGGTGTAGTTGCCGCTCACCGGATCGAGGATGACTTCGAATCCGCGCGCCCGCATAAAGACCACGACCTCCGTGAGGAGCTGCGCCAGGTCGGGCTTCTGCGGCTTGGAGATGAGAGCGACAGTGCGCATGCGCTCAGTGTACTGGAACGGATTCGGCCGCAGCGTTCCGCTTGCTGTCATGGAACAGTGCGTGCAGAAGAAACTCGCGATTGCCTTCCGCACCCAGAATGGGCGATGGGATGGTCTCGATCTTCGTGCCGCCGCGTTCCTCCACCGCTGCGGTCACGCGCCGCACGGCGAGCGCGTGCGCATTATCGTCGCGCACGATGCCACCCTTGCCGATGTGTTCCCTGCCCACCTCGAACTGCGGCTTCACTAGCACGATAATTTCCCGCTGCGCTCTATGCGTGGGTGCTCCAAAGGCAGCGCGGAGCACTGCCGGCAGCACCAGTGTCGCGGAGATGAATGACACATCCATCGCGATAAAGCTGATGTCCTGCGGCGTCGCACTCGCTTCGAGATAGCGCGCGTTGGTGCGTTCGAGCAATCTAACGCGGGGGTCCACGCGCAGTGCGTGCGCGATCTGGCCGTAGCCGGTATCCACGGCGAAAACCCGCGCAGCGCCGTGCTGCAGCATGCAGTCGGTGAAGCCGCCGGTCGAAGCGCCTACATCCATGCAGGCTCGTCCACGGAGATCGATTTCCCAGTGCGCGAGCGCGGCTTCCAGCTTGAGTCCACCGCGGCTCACGTAACGGACGTCGTCGCCGAGCAACCGGAGCGCGGCGGTGTTCGCCACCTGCGCACCCGGCTTGTCCACTTTCTGCTCTTCCACCAGCACACGGCCGGCCAGGATTAAGGCCTGCGCGCGTTCACGCGAAGGCACCAGTCCCCTTTCCAACAGCAGCTTGTCCAATCGAATTCGCATGGTGCGCGCGCAGGTTCTCGCCCATCTTCGCAGTTCTGCGTCGCTGCGAACAACCGGGCTCGTAACGCATACGCGAATCTCGTGTTTGGCTTTCCGGTTTGGCTTTCTGGGGCGCGCTGCGTAGAATGGCCGAGCGGCACATGTTGAATGGTCCCTCCAATCCGAATCCATCCTCGCGCCGTACTTCCAGCAGCGATGCGGAATCCGCAGCCAGCGACGATGCGCTGCTCCTTGCACGCGTAGATCAAGGCGATGAGCAGGCAATGGCCGACGTATTCCGGCGTTACGGCTCAGCCGTCTATTCCGTAGCTCTTCGCGTATTGCGCGATACGGGGCAGGCGGAAGATGTGATGCAGGAAATCTTCCTGCAACTGTGGCGCAAGCCCAAGGCGTTTGAGCAAGGCCGCGGTGCACTGGGTGCATGGCTGGTGGTGGTGGCGCGGAACCGCGCGATTGATGCGCTGCGCCGGCGCAAGCCCACCGATGCCGTGGAGGATGTGGTGCTCGCGTCCCCGTGCAACCTGGCCTCGGAGGCCGAGCGCAACAGCATGATGGAGAAGGTGAATGCGGTGTTGGACACAATGCCGCCCGAGCAGCGAAAGCCATTAGAGCTGGCCTATTTCGAAGGGATGAGCCACAGCGAGATTGCCACCGCAACCGGCGATCCGCTGGGAACGGTGAAGACGCGTATTCGTACGGGTTTGATGAATTTGCGAAAGGCACTGCAGTCATGACGGAAAGCCGGCACATCTCGCAGGAGGACCTTACGCTTTACGCGATGGGCTCGCTTGCGCCGGACGAGATGGCGTCCGTGACCGGGCATCTCCGGTCGTGTGCGGAGTGCCGCGCGGAACTGGCCGAGATCCAGGGCGATCTGGCGCTGCTGGCGCTTTCGGTCGAGCAGGAACCGGTGCCGGAGGGCTCCTACGATCGCCTGCTGAGCCGCATGCGGAGTGAGCGGCCTGCCGCCAGTGCTCCTGTGACGAGCGCACCTGTGACCAGCAACTCGCCGACGCTGGCGCCCCGGTGATCGCCATGGCCGACCCGATCGAGCGCGCAGCGAGCCGCCGCCGCAAATGGCCGGTGGTGTTGCCCTGGGCCATTGCTGCGGTGCTGGGCATCGCTTGTATCTTTCTCGGTCTCGAAAACAGGAATCTGAACGACACGGTCGATGACGAATCGGCGCTGGTGTCCAATCTTGCCGCCAAGGCATCGCGCGCGCAGCAGGTGCTGGATGTGCTGAACGCGCCCAATGCGCAGCGCGTAACGCTGAGCGCGGCGAAGACACCGCCCGCCCCGGCAGCCCATGCCATCTACCTGCCGGAGCAGGGCGCGCTGCTCTTCCAGGCAAGCAACCTGAAGCCGGCGCCAGCGGGCAAGACCTACGAGCTTTGGGTGATTCCAGCAAACGGAAAGGCACCACTGCCGGCGGGAACCTTCCGTCCGGATGCCAGGGGCTATGCCAGCGTGGTACTCCCGAAGCTGCCCACCGGCGTGCCCGCCAAGGCCTTCGGCGTCACCATCGAGCAGGAGGGCGGCTCACCCACCCCGACGCTGCCTATCGTGCTGTCAGGCCAGTAGCCCCGGCCCGTCATTCCCCTTCATCAAAGGCCAACAAGACGCGACCCGATATCTAGGGATTCACTCTCTGAGATTCGCACCGGCTATTGTGGAGCACAAAAAAAAGCGGCGCCGCAAGGGGCGCCGTTTGGGAGGCTTGTTTTCAAGAACAACTCTACGGAGATCGGCGCCTGATGTCTTGAGCCGAAGGACGGGTTTTCAACTCATTCTTTCGGTGGAGTTGCCTCGGGCTTGCACGTCCGGCGATGCGGCCTACACATGAGCAACCTGGGTGCCGATCAGTGTTTCCCTGGACGGAGGTTTCTCTGCCGCGAGTCGTTCCATGGTGAGTACGGTGATATCGTCCTCCTGGCCGAAAGCGCAAGCGGCATCTGCTACGGATGCAGCGGAAGGCTGCGTCATTAGTAGCGCGCTGAGCCGGTCGAAGCCGAACAGTTCGCCTTGTGCATTGCGCGCTTCGAGTACGCCGTCGGTGTAGAAGGTGAGCCGGTCGCCGGGGGCGAGCACAAAACTCTGTTCTTCATATCCAGCCTCCATCACCATGCCCACCGGCAGCGAGCCCGCAATGGAAAGTTCATTGCCGTTCAGATAGGGAGCAGGATGGCCGGCATTGGCCAGCGTGCACATGCCGTCGCTGGTCATTTTCAGGATGATGCAGGTAGCAAAACCGTCTCCCAATCGTCCGAGCAGGCGACGGTTCAAGCCGGTAAGCAATGCGGCGGGACCCGTCTCGTATTCGGCGAGGGTGCGCAGGGTGCCGACGATGAGTGAAACGGTCATGGCGGCCTTCAGGCCTTTGCCGCTCACGTCGCCGACAATGGCGAGCACGCCGCGGTCCTCCCCGGAGATGACCTGAAAGAAGTCCCCGCCGACCTGCTGCGCCGGGCGGTACTCGCCGGTGATGGCGAAGCCGGGAATGGCGGGAATCGATTCCGGGATGAGCACCTGCTGCACCTGCTGCGCCTGCTGGACTTCCAGCTTCCACTTTTCGCGCTCACGCTCTCCATGCAGAAAACGCCGAAGCAGCAGCACGGTGACAATGGCCAGCGAAAGGATGATGGAGATGACGCCCACGCTGATCTGGATACCAAGGGGGAAAAAGAAGACGGGCATGTGAAGGGTGTGGAGCTCCAGTTGGTACATGGAGACCCCCAGAAGCAGAACCGCCGGCGAGGCCAGCCAGCCCTCGGTTTTGTGCAGGCGAATACCGCGGTAGACCACTGCCGCTAGCAGCACTCCCATCAGGAGCTTGAGCATCATCGCCAACGGCACGAGGAAGACGCTGGCATGGGAAGAGATCACCCCGCCGTATAGGGGCGCATGCAGCATGGCGGAACACGCAATCAGCAGCAAAACCAGCGACCATACGGCACGGTGCAGGCGAGCCATGTGATGGAGCCGGAACCAATACCCCCAGAAGAGCACCCAAACGCCGAAGCGCACTGGAGAGACAACCGCGTCGAGCAACAGGAAGCCGGCAGTGGAACCAATCCAGTTGGTGTATGTGCCAACCACCACGAAAACGGGATAAAGCAGGGAGACGATGCAGGCGGCCCCCAGCCACCGATAGGCCGGCTGCGTGCGATCCAGCCATGCAAGTCCTACGGCGACCAGGATGGCCAACACCAGTATGGCCATTTCCAGCAGAACGCCACCGCTTGAGCGGACCACATCCACCCAGGCGAGGCGCTCCATCGCGGCAATGTTCGAGACTTCTCCGATTACCGGCGGCCCGTGCAGTCCCCCGGCATCTGCACTGGTGAGCGGGGTAGCTGGATCCATCCACATGCGGATGGCGATAGTAACCGGGCTGCGGCCAAGATTCGCCGGCAAGCGAAAGCTGCGGGGTACGGCGAAGTACGGGGTCACGCCGCGGCCGGTGAACTTGCCGAATTCGCCGATGAACTGGCCATTGACGAAGACCTGATAAGCATCGTCGAAGTTGTCCGGCATTTTCAGCGAGAGACTCTCCGTCAGACCGGTCAGGCGCACGCGCAGGCGATACCAGGCATACCCGGAGTAGCCGGAGTAGCCTTGCCTGGTCCATCCGGCTACAAAGCCGGGAGTGCCCATAAATGGATCTCTTGAGTGGTCTGGCGGGTCCAGATCTATCGTGTTCCAGGCCGCGTCGTCGAAGGCGGAATCAGCCCAGCGCGGATTATCCCCGGTATGGAACTTCCACGGCCCGGTAAGCTCGACCGCGGAACTGCCAAGAGGTATCTGAGGTATTTGGGTTTGCCCGCGCGCGCTGGTCCCGATGAACAAGCAAATCAGGATCGGGAAGAGGAACGCGAGTGGGAGGCGACGACCGCGCATGGTCTCAAACTCGCTCCCTTAACTATCACGGAGGACTCGCGCGGGTCTAGATGATTACGCCGGGGCGGCGGCTTCGCCCTGGACCTGCCCGGCCGCCGATCATGACGCCGGCAATAGTGCCTGGCACGGGCAGCAATTTTGGGTTCGGGCCGAACGCGGATGCGAGCCGCAGATGTTTCGACTATGCCGGTTCGAGCACCGTGTCGCCTTCACCCGGCGCGAGGAAGCGGTTCATCTCCAGGCCATGCTGGCGGGTGTAGAGGTCGTAATACCGGCCTCCGCCGGCCAGCAGTTCGTCATGTGTTCCGTGCTCCACGATGGAGCCGGATTCCACCACCAGGATCTGGTCGGCGCGGCGAATCGTAGAAAGGCGGTGCGCGATGACGAAGGTAGTGCGCCCCTGCATGAGATAGCTGAGGCCGTGCTGGATCATCGCTTCCGATTCGGAATCGAGCGACGAGGTGGCCTCGTCAAGGATGAGAATCCGCGGGTCGGCCAGGATGGCGCGCGCGATCGAAAGCCGCTGTCGCTGTCCGCCGGAAAGCTTGACGCCGCGCTCGCCGACGATGGTGTCGTAGCCTTCGGGGAAACGTTCTGCGAACTCATCCACACGCGCAATGCGGCAGGCTTCCAGGAACTGCTCGCCAGTGGCATCCGGGCGCGAGAAGAGGATGTTCTCGCGGATGGAGCCGTCGAAGAGAAACGAATCCTGCAGCACGACCCCAAGCTGGCTGCGGTAGCTATCAAGCTTCACCGTCGCCAGGTCCACGCCATCCACGAAAATATGGCCGCTGTCCGGCATATGGAAGGCGCAGATGAGGCTGATGATGGTGGACTTGCCAGAGCCGGAAGAGCCGACCAGCGCCGTCACCGTTCCCGGTTCCGCGTGGAAAGAGATGCCGTGCAGCACGGGCTTATCCGGCTCATACGCAAAGCGAACATCGACAAAGCGTACATCGCCGCGAATGGGGCCGAGTTCGGTGGTCCGGCGCGGGTCGGCGTATTCTTCCCGCTCCGAGAGTATCTCGTTGGTGCGGTCCAGGCCGGCGACGGCTTCTGTGAGCTGTGTGCCCACGTTCACCACCTGGAAGATGGGCGCGATCATGAAAGCTAGGAAGGCGATGTAGCGGCTGTATCCACCGACGGTGATCTGATGCGCGAGTACCAGGCGGGCGCCCAGGAACATGACGAGTGCGCCAATCATGCCAATCACCGCGGTCGAGGAAAGCGAAAGCAGTGAGGTCGTGGTGAGCGACTTGATGACGTTGTCGAGCAGGCGCTGCACGCCTCCGGCAAACACTGAGGACTCCCGCTCCTCCGCGTAATAGCCCTTCACCACGCGCACGCCGCCCAGCGACTCGGTAAGACGGCCGGTCACTTCGGCGTTGATCTTGCCGCGTTCGCGAAAGATGGGGCGCATCACGCGGAACGCCTTCTGCAGGAAAAATGTGAGCAGGATTATGACGCCGAAGACCAGCAGCGTGACACGGGCACTGATGCGCAGAAGCACTACAAACGAGATGATCGCGGTGAAGATGCCGCCCACGAAATCGATGAGGCCGGTGCCGATAAGATTCCGGACGCCTTCGACATCGGTCATGATGCGGGAGACGAGATTGCCGGTGCGGTTGGCGTCATAGAAGCTGACCGAGAGCCGCCCGATGTGGTGCTGCACCTGCTTGCGCAGATCAGCGATGAGGCGCTGTGCGGCGGTGGAAAGAAGCTGCGTGAGCGCGAACGAAGTGAGCGCCTGGATGAGCGTGGCGGTCAGCACCGCGGTGACCAGCAAGGGCAGCTTCCCTGCCTGACGCCGCAGCATGATGTTGTCCACCAGGAACTTGGTCGAGAACGGCAATACCAGCCCGGAAAGCCGGTTGATGACCATCAGCAAGAAGCCCAGCAGCAGCAGCCATCGCCGCGGGCGGACTAGCGACCATATCTGCGGCCACACCTCGCGCAGCTTCGGTTTGTTCTTCGGCGGATCGGCATTCGCCCGAATTGCTCCACGTGTGCTGCTGGAGCGTTCTGCGCGCGAGGAAAGGCTTGAGGTGCGCATGCGCCGCTATCTAGGAAGTACGCGCGCGGCGCGCCGCAATAAAGGACCGCACGCAGAGGATGACGAAGACCAGGCAGATGGCGCACATGGCGGCCTTCGACGCCGGGGCCGCGGGATAGGCGAAGTGCTTGCCGGCGATCATGCGAATGAAATCGACAACGCCGGTGATGGTGCCGAGAAAGCCGAGCAACGCTACGGTGACGGCGATGTGCATCAGCAACATGCGGCGCTTCACGTTTTCCGTGTTCGCGCCAAAGCCGAGCGCCGCGAGTACCACACCGAAGAAGAGCGGAATGAGTGCCGTGGGGTGCTGGTGCCCAGTGGCGAGATAGCCGATCAGGCCGAGCAGAATGAGCAGAACGCCGAAGACAATGGTGAGCTTAGCCATAGAGGTGTGCTCTTAGGATAGATGAAGGGCGGGAAGGGTTCGGTTCGTTTTATGAACTTGGACCCGGGATCGCTGTAAATGCACTGAACGCCTGCGAACCGACGGATCGGGCATATGCTGAATCCACGATCGATCTTAAATACGGTTCAGGCCCTGACCGGAGGCGGTCCTTTGACCGCATCAAGGATCTGATCGACGGCCTCGCGGGGCGTCTGCACCGCGGAAACGTGCAGCGCGTCCGCAGGGATTTCCAGGGTATCGATCTGGCTCTGTAACAGGTCGGGGTTCATATAATGGCCGCTGCGATGGGCCAGCCGCTCCTCGAGCACGGCGCGGGGTGCTTCGAGGAGAACAAAGCGCAGCTCGGCGGGCGGAATGCCGTCCCGCAACGCGTCACGGTACGCCTGCTTGAGCGCGGAGCAGGCCATCACCCCGCTCTTACCGCTGTTATGCCAGCCCAGCAGCACACCGTGGAGTGCGGCCAGCCAGGGCGCGCGATCTTCGTCCGTAAGCGGGATACCGGCGTGCATCTTGGCGCGGTTTTCCGGCGAGTGGTAGTCGTCGCCTTCGGCGTACTCCCAACCGGTCTCAGAGGCGAGCAGCGTGCCGATCGTGGTCTTGCCGCTTCCCGTGACGCCCATCAAGTATGACAATCACGCGTGTCCCTCCGATGAGTTATGCAACTCTTTTAGCGACGATTTCATGGCGGCGAGCACCTCCGCCGGAGACCAGTCGTTGGTCGGATACCAGGCGGCGATCTTCCCATCCGGTCCAATGACGGCGGTCGAAAGCGAGTGCGTGATGGTGCGGTCCTTCTCCGGCGTAGCGCCGACGTCGAAGTACTGCAGCAGCTTCGGCAGCTCGTCTTTCGGCGGCGCGGCGAAGTCCCAGTGGGCAAACTTCTCGCGCGTGAAATTCCCCGTATACGCGCCGCCGTAGCTGCGCAGTACCGCCGGGGTGTCGTACCCCGGATCGAAACTGATGCTCAGCAGATGAGTGCGGGCGTAGAGCGCGGGATCGCCAGCGAGCTGCTTATCGATCTCCGCGAAATTGCGGCTCATGCGCGGGCAATAGTCCGAGAGCGGGCACCGCGTATAGATGAAGGTAACGAGCAGCGCCTTGCCGCGGAACTGGTCGATGGATATGGTCTTGCCGCTCTGGTTGATGAAGCGGAAATCGGGCACCGTGTCGCCGGGCGCGGGCACATGGTATTGCGCGGTGGGCTTGTAGTCAGGCTTGGCCTGTTGCGTAATCACAATGTCCCGGAGTACCGCGCCATTGTCCGAAACCACCAGCGTCCCCGTCATGTGATCGGCCGGATGAAGGTCCTGCAGGATATTCGCGTTCTCCACCTTGTACGGCATGATCATCGCGCCCATGAAGCCGGGAATGGCTTCCGAGTCGATGGTGACCTCGCTTGTCGCCGGGTTCGTCGAGACGATGATTCCCTTCATCGGATAGCGCTTTGCGTTTGCTGAATCGGCGCTGCTGCCGGCCGGAGCGGCTGCCTTGCCATGGCATCCGGCTGCGCCCAGCAGTGTGACGCAGGCAAGTATCGCGGCGGCGGGCACCGTCAGCCAGCGCCGACTCCAGCAGACGGGACGGCAGGCCATGCGATCAGAAATGAAAGCGATAACGCACCTCCACGGACAGCATACGCGGGTCGGCGAAGTGGGTTCCGCCGAAGGTATTGCTCTGGTCGAGCAGGTAGCGCTTCCCGGTGAGATTGGTCGCCATGGCGCGCACTTCCGTGTTCTCGCCGAAGCTCTTCCCGACAGATAAATCGAAGGTGCTGTAGGCCGGCAGGTGTTGGGGTCCATCGCCGTCCAGGAAGCCCGAACCGTAGTTGAAGTCGAAAGCGGCGAAGGTTCGTCCGGGCAGGCTGGAATCGAAGCCGGTCGCCAGGGTGTTGCGCTGATCGTGGTCGAGATAGTAGCCCCCCTCCTCGGGCGGACTGAAGTCCGTGAGTCCGCCGGTGGTGCCGCCAAAGCCCTGCGCCTGCTGGTTGGAATACACCAGGTGAGCATGGGCGCGCCCCAAGAGCAGCGGCGATTTCACATTGGCTTCCCAGCCGCGGATACGCGCGTGGTCAATGGTGAGCGGAAAGAAGATGTCCGAGTTGCCGAGCGCGTCGTGGTCGAAGTAGTTGCGCGCCCCGGTGCGGAAATAGTCGAAGCTCGCCGACCATCCGCGATACGGCACCACCAGCCCAATGTCATACTGCTCATCGCGCTCGCCGTGCAGCGGAAGGAACCCGAGTTCCTGTGCCTGTGCGTATTGGAGCAGCGGGCCGGAAACAGTATCGAGCGGCGGGGCCTGGTAGATACGGCTGTAGGAGGCGCGCAGCACCCAGCCCAGCCATGGCAGCGTGATGGCGGTGCCGAGCCGCGGGTCCGATGCGTGTTCGCCGAATGCCCCGGAGAAGTGCGTGAATCGGAAGCCGCCGTTCCACGCCCACCAGTTTGTCAGTTTGAACTGCTCCTGCACATACGCGGCCTCGAGGGCGCCCACGGGCGTGACGCGCTGGCGAAAGCTGTTTTCATCACCCTGCAGATTCCCCAGGGCGAAGAGGCGGTTGTCCTGCTGCGCAAAGGCATACACCCCGGCGCGCAGATTGCTCCGCCCCTTTACCGCGGAAAAAGCGGCCTGCCCGCCTTCGTAGTTGGAAGCGCGGTCATCGGTCGCGCTGGGCACGGCCGCGGGGCTGCCCACAAACGCGGCGCGGTTGAAATGGTAGAACGGCGAGACGGTGATCAACGAGCCCGGCGAAAGCGTGTGTACCCAGGAAAAAATGCCGAAGCCGTCCTGTTCGCGCTCGCGGTCGCGCACCCCGCTCGCCTGGTCCTCCGGGGTGTTGGGCACCTGGTAGAAGTCGGCCCGGAAGGAGCCATCAAAGCGGAACTGGTCATTGGCGGTCTTGTTAAAAACCAAAGAGGTGAAGGCGCCTCCACCGGCGTTCAGGTTATGCAAATTCTGCTCTACCGGCGGCTCCAGGCCGTAATCGGTTCGATTGCCATTGGCGCTGGCGTACCAGGCAAAGCGCTCGGAGTGGTCGCCAAAGCTGAGCTGGTCGTTGGTGGCGTGGTAGTTTCCGTAGCTTGCCACCAATTCCGCCTGGTGATCGCGCTCGAAGCCGGTGCGCGGGGCGACATTGAAAACCCCGTAGCTGCGGTCGCCATAGTCGGCCGCATAGCCTCCGGTCTGCGCTTCCAGGTAGTCCATGTCCTTGGGATCGAACTGCGGTCCCACGTTGGTGGCAATGTTCGTATTCGGGATGGGGACACCATCCAGGGCCCAGGTCACCTGGTGGCCGCCGCGGACATGGAGCTGATCGTGGACGATGTATGCGCCCGGGACGAACTCCGTGATCATGCGCAGGCTGTTGGTCTGGTTGGCGCCGGCGTAGCTGTCGATCTGCCTGCGCGTCACCGTGGTCTCGGTGGTCGAAGAGGCACGGTCCACGGCGACCGGGACGGCGGTTACGTGTACCTCCTCGTGGGCCGAGGCAACGCTGAGCTCAAAGTGGAGCACCGGCGCGGCCCCGCTGCTGAGCAGGATCTGCTGCTGGCCGGGAGCGAAACCTGCCGCCTGCACGCGGATGCGGTACTCGCCCACGGGCAACTCATTGTCTTCAAAGAAACCGTTGCTGTCCGTCGTGCGGACAACGCGAAAGCCGGAAGTGGTGGACGCGATCTCGACGCGTGCCGCGGCCAGTGGATGGTGGGAGGCGTCGTGCACAATACCGCGGACGTCGCCAAGAACGGCGGCGTGCGCAGCGGTGCCGGCGAGTGCCAGCGTGAGCAGGGCGCGCGCCGGGAAGTACGGATGCTTGCGGGCAGACATGGCGGCCTTTCGGCGGAAGCTGGTGCGAAGGAGGCGGCGCTCCCGGTGCCGGATATCACGCGGGGCGGACGGCAGAACTCGCGTCCGCAGCACGCGGCAGGTCAGGCTCGGGGCTTAAGAGGTGCAGCTTCGATCAGCAGGAAAATGCAGCCGGCGGAGCGCGCGACTGTAGGCTGTTCAGGCGGGCAGGGATGCGCCCCACTCTGTCCCGGCCAGTGCCGGAAGCCTGCCGCGTTGAGGCCGGCGCATGGCACGGGATAGGCAGCGGCCATGGCCAGCACGGTAAGCACGGCGGCTGGCGCCTGTTGCATGGGGCAGGCCGGGCCGCGCATGGCCGGGGCCTCCCCGGAAGAGGAGTGCTGGGCGCCCAGGACGCAGCGATGCGCTCCATGCGCACGGCAGCAAAGCGGGACAGCAGAGCCCCCCTGCAACAGCGCGATGCTCGCCCCGGCCGGCAGAGCCAGACCCAGGGAGCAGGCGAGCAGAATGGCCAGCAGCCGGCGCATGACGAAAGTCTACACACATCCACCCTTCGTGCGCCGCCGGGCGGCAGCAGCGCAGTACACTAAGGGCACCCATGCGGCTCTCCGAAGAGATCGTCGCCCTGCTAGACCGGGGCGGCGTGCTGATCACGGCAAATGCGCGTGCCGCCCGCGCGGTACGCTCCCAATACAACGAAGAAAAGACCGCCAGCGGGCTGCCCGTGTGGGCCGCCCCGCAGGTGCTGGACTACGATGCCTGGCTGAACGAGCTGTGGCGCGACCTGCTGCTGAGCGGCACAGAATCGCGGCTGCTGTTGAGCTCCCTGCAGGAGCATGCGTTATGGAAGCGCCTGGTGCGGCGCCCGGTCGAGGAGCAGTCGCTCCTGGCGCCGGAGGGCATCGCCGACCTTGCTTCGCGAGGCCTACGCGCTGCTGTGCGATTACGACGCACTCCCCCGGCTCGACAACGGCCCGTGGGGCGATAGCCGGAGCGAAGCGGAGCTGTTTCGCGGCTGGGCGCGACGCTTTCGGACCATTTGCGCCAGAAGGATATGGCTCAGCCGGAGTGAGCTCCCTGCCGTGCTCACGGCGGCGTTTTCCAGCGGAGTGCTCGCACCGCCTCGCTTCGGATTGCTGGGTTTCGACACCCTGCGCCCAGCCCAGGCTGCGCTGTTCGCCGCTGCTGCACGTGGCGAGAGCGTGCAAATGCTCCATTGGGCCTCTTCCCCGGCCGAGCCGCCTCTGCTGTGTGCACGCGACCTGCAGCAGGAGGTGGGCGCGGCCGCGGCGTGGGTACGGGAGCAGCTCGAAGCGGAGCCCGGCTGCCGCATCGGCGTGATCGTCCCGGACCTCGGGCCGGTGCGCCCGGAGATCGAGCGGGTCTTCCGGAAAGTTCTCACGCCGGAGTCTGCCGCCATCACGGTTACGGATTCAGATCCCCCGTTTGAGTTCTCGCTCGGACTGCCGTTGTGCGACGTGCCGCTGGTGCGGGCAGCGCTTCTCGTGCTGCGCTGGCTGGCGGAACCGATCAGCCACGCCGAGTGCACATGGCTGGTGCTCTCCGGCTTTCTGGTGCGCCGGTCTGACGACGACCAACGGGGGCAGGCCGCACTGGAGCTGGCCCAGTGGAACGCACAGCAACGGAAGGACGAGCTGCTGCCGCTCGATGTGGAGTTGTCCGGATTTCTCGCGCTCTCAGGCGCAAATACCTGGGCCGCACGGGCGCTCCGGCGGCAACTCCGCACCGCGCTGGCCCGCTTCGCCCGCCAGGGGCAGCCTGCAAGCTTTGGCTCCTGGGGCGCGCTGGCGCGCAGGCTGCTGGACGATGCCGGCTGGAGCGGCAAACGCGCGGCGGACAGTGCCACTTTCCAGGCGCAGCGGGCCTGGGAAGGCGCGCTCGACCAGATCGCATCGCTCGATTTCTCCGGCGGGGCGGTTCCCTATCGTGCATTTCTCGATGTGCTGCAACGCCTTGCCTCGCAGACCATCTTCGCTCCCGAGTCGCTGGGAGCGCCGGTCCAGGTGATGGGAGCGCTCGAATCTTCGGGACAGGCCTTTGACGCGCTCTGGTTCATGGGTGCGGATGACGTCGCATGGCCCGCGGCGGGGCAGCCGAACCCACTGCTACCGCTGTGGTTACAAAAGCAGAGCCGGATGCCGCACGCCGATGCAGCCGCGGACTGGCGTCTGTGCGCGGACGTGACCGCCCGCTTGCTGACGAGCGCGCAAACCATCGTCTGCAGCCATGCAAGGGGCCGCGACGGTGCCGAGGTGCGCCCCTCTCCCCTGCTGCGGCACCTGCCCTTGCACCAGGCGGAACCTGCGGTACCAGTAGCGGTTGCCGGCTCGGCAACAGTCCTAGAATTCTTCGATGATGACGCCATAATTCCCTGGCCGGTGGAGCAGATCGCCGGCGGGAAAGAAGTGCTGGCGCAGCAGGCGGCGTGCCCGTTCCGCGCCTTCGCCAGCAAGCGCCTGGGCGCTCATGAACTGGGCGATGCCAGCCACGGCCTCTCTTCCCAGCAGCGCGGCGTGGTACTGCATGAAGTGTTGCAGCGCGTCTGGTCAAAAGACGCGGAGGAGATCCCGCACCTGCGAAGCCGCGACTGCCTCTTCAATGCGGAAGCCGACGGCCGGTTGGGGCGGCTGGTTGAATCCCACACCGCGCAGGCACTCGAGAAATTCCGCAAGCGTGCGCGCGAGCCCTGGGAGAAGGCATACCTCGAGGCCGAGCGCGAGCGCATCGTAAACCTGGCGCTGGAGTGGTTACGTTTTGAGCAGAACCGCGTGCCCTTCGCCATTGCGGATTGCGAGACGAGCTTGAAGACCAGTGTGGGCGAGTTGCAATTGAGCCTGCGCGTGGACCGCATCGATGCAGTCGCCGGCGGTCATGTGCTGCTCGATTACAAGACGAGCAAAGTGAGCACCGGCGGGTGGGAGGGCGAACGTCCGGAGGACCCACAGCTTCCGCTGTATGCCGTCTTCGGCGGCATCGACAAGGTGGTCGGCGCACTCTTCGCACAGGTGCGCGCCGGAGAACCGGGCTTCCTCGGCTGCGTGGAGGACGTGCGGACACAACTGATGCAGGATGCCCCGAACCACAAGAAGCTGGCTGAGAATCCCTACAGCGAAGAGACCCGCGCCGAGTGGGAACGCATTCTGCTGGCCTTGAGTCATAGCTTCGTGCGGGGCGAAGCCTTCGTCGATCCCAAGGAGTATCCGGGCACCTGCAAATATTGCGCGCTCAAGGGACTCTGCCGTGTAGCGGAAACCGATGTCGCGCTACGGGAGAACGCCGACGCAGAAGCAGAGCCCGGGAACGATCCCGAATTCGGCCAGGAGATCCATGAGTAGCGGCACCCTGCCTCCTCCCACAGACCCAGCCATCGCCAGCCCGCTCGCCGACCAGGCCGTTCGCGAGGAGGCGCTCGATACCCGCCGCTCCTTTCTGGTGCAGGCGCCTGCCGGCTCCGGCAAGACAGAGTTGCTGACGCGGCGCTTCCTTGCATTGCTGGCCGAGGTGGACGAGCCCGAGGAAGTGCTCGCCATCACCTTCACGCGTGCGGCCACGGCGGAGATGCGGGCCCGCATCATGCGCGCGCTCGAGGGCGCGCACCGCCACGCCTCCGTTCCCGGCAATGGCAGCAGCGCAGCGCACACGCCGGCAGAACAAATCGCCGCGCGTACCTTGCGCCATGCGGAACGCCGCGGCTGGCGGCTCTTGGAACAACCACAGCGGCTCAACATCGAAACCATTGACTCGCTATGCCTGCGCATCGCACACCAGGCGCCGCTGCTTTCGCGTCTGGGTGGACGGATGACGCCCACCGAGGACCAAGCAGCCGTTGTACCGCGCGGCCGCGCGCCGCACGCTGGAGTCGCTCGGTGGCTCTCCCTCACCGATCACGGCGGCGCTGGATGCGATCCTCCGGCTTCGCGACACCAGCCTGGCCGACTGCGAGCGCCTCATCTCGGACATGCTGGGCAGGCGGGACCAGTGGCTGCCCCTGTTCCCTATCGGGCAGGCGCCCGAGGAAGTCTGGTCCGAGGTGCGCGAAACGCTCGAAAGACCGCTCGCCCGGGAACACGCCCGCGTGCTGGGGCATGCGCGGCGGCTCCTTGCGAGTAATCCGGAGATCGCACGCGATCTTTTCGCCATGGCGCAGCATGCCTGCGGCAACGGGAAGCTCAACTACACGCCCCTCGGAGGGCTCACTACGCTCGAGCAGCTCGATTCCCTGCTGCACTGGCACTGCGTGTGCGACCTGTTGCTGACTGCTAAAAACACCCTGAGAAAACAAGTCAGCAAACGCGAGGGATTTCCCGCTACAAGGAACGGCAGGTCGAATCCCGAGAAAGAGCGCGCTCACGACCTGCTCGAAAGGCTGCGGGACATCCGCGGCTTGGCGGAGGCCCTGTGTGCCGTCCGTTCTCTGCCGCCCGCGCGGTATGACGATGCGGAGTGGACCCTGGTGCGCCATATCCTCACCATGCTGCTACACGCCGTGGCGGAATTGCGCGTCATCTTCGCGGAACGCGGCGAGGTGGACTTTGCCGAGATCGGGATGGCCGCGCGCAAGGCGTTGACCGAGCGCGAAGTCGCCGGCCGCTGGAGTGAGGCCGTACGGCACATCCTGGTCGATGAGTTTCAGGACACTTCGCGCCCCCAGCACGAGCTGCTCACACGGCTGATGAGCGAGTGGCAGGCAGGCGATCCGGCGCGGACCTGCTTCGTGGTCGGCGACCCGATGCAGTCCATTTACCTGTTCCGGCAGGCGGAAGTGGAACTCTTCGGCGAAGCCCGCGCACACGGCCTCGCGCGCGAGGACGGCACCGCGTTCCCGCTTACGCCACTCACGCTGCAAACCAACTTCCGCTCCACCGCCGCAGTCGTCCATGCGCTCAACCGACATCTTCGACCCGATGTCTTTGCCGCCGGACGATCGCTCGGCTGATCCGGATGCGATTCAGTTCGCTCCCTCTACCCCATCGCCGGACCATGCAGGCGCGCCGGCGACGGACGGTGACGCAGTACACGTCCGTCCCGACTACGTAGCTGCGACCGATGGACAGACTGCCGGCGAGTCTACGCTGACCGCGCGCCAACGGGAGGCGCACACCGCATTGGCCATCCTGCGCGCGCACTTCGACAGGATGGAGCAGGCGCGGCGCGAGCGGCGCAAATATACCGTTGCCGTGCTGGTGCGCGCCCGCCGCCACTTGGCCCACGTAGCAGACCTGTTGCGGCAGGCGCAAATCCCGTATCGCTCGGTCGAAATCGAAACCCTCGCAGAACGGCAGGAAGTGCTCGATCTCCTGTCGCTCATGCGTGCGCTCATGCACCCCATGGATCGCATCGCATGGCTTTCGGTCCTGCGCGCGCCCTGGTGCGGGCTGGGACTCGCAGACCTCCACACATTGTGCGGTGACGAGGAGAAGCCCGTCGCCGGGCGGCCCATCTTGCAACTGCTGCGGGAACGCCTGGAGTTGCTGCCGGATGCAAGCCGGGTTCGCGCAGAACGCGTGCTCACCGTCATGACGGCAGCGGCCCGGAAGCGCGGGCGTGGCGCACTGGGCGCTTCGCCCACCGGATTCTCTCTGTGGATTGAGCAAACGTGGGAAGCACTGGGCGGACGCGCCTGCCTGGATACGGAAGCGCTGGTCAACGTGGAAGTCTTCTTCCGCATGCTCGCGGAGCTTGCGCCGGACGGACTGGCCGCGGTGGACGGCACGCTGGAGCAACGGCTGGACCGGTTGTTTGCCCAGCCCGATCCGGAGACGGATGAAAACAGCGGCATTCAACTCATGACGATCCACAAGGCCAAGGGACTGGAATTCGACACAGTGATTGTTCCCGGTCTCGAACGGCCGGCGCAAGCCGACCGGCCTTCCCTGCTCTGCTGGATGACGCGCAAAACACCCGGCGAGTCCGGCCGTGAAGTCCTGCTGGCGCCCATCGGCAGGAAGGCCGCGTCTGCCGAAAACGGGAGCCTCTACAAGTGGGTGCGCCGCCAAAAGGAGCGGCAGGCGCGGGAGGAGCAGCAGCGGCTGCTCTACGTGGCCTGTTCCCGCGCCAAGAGTGAACTGCATCTGCTCGGGACCGCCAAGACGAAGCAGTCGCCGGCGACCGATGCATCGCCGCTGCAGAACCCGCCAGCAGCGAGCCTTCTAGGAACACTGTGGCCCTACGCCGAAAGCCATTTCGTGCAGCGCTGGCAGGAGCTGCAGACTAGCACCATCGACGCGGCAAACGGGCGTGGGTCGGGAAATATGGTGCCCTTTCCGGCGCGGCCACTTGAAGAGTCCCCCGCTGCGGGCCGGCTCGAACGTGTGGCTGCGGAGGCAGAAAGCCCACGAGACGAGCGTCCCTTCCCGCGCCTGCGTCGCTTGCCTGCAGGCTGGCAATGGACCGCGGCGGGCACCGATGTGAGCGCGGAACGCCGAGCCAGGGCAGGCGCCGCCGAGCCTGCTCCGCAGGAGAGGGCGAGTGAAGACCGCGCCTCGTTTCCACGCGCCCCAGGATCGCAGGGAACGCGCGTCCGCGGCGTGGTCGTGCACCTGTTGCTGGAGCAGCTTTCTCGCCAGATGGGCAAATCAGCAGTGGACGGCGCCCACCAGAACGATCCGCTTCTGGACCAGCGCTGGCGCGGAGCGGGAGCAGCACTGCTGCGCCAGTACGGGATGAACCGAAGCACCGAGGCAGCGCTGCTGCGCGAGATAGAACAAGCGGTGAGCAGCACGCTGCGGGACCCGATCGGACGCTGGTTGCTGGCCAGCCACAAGGGCGCGCGCAGCGAATCGGCGTGGAGCAGCCCGGGTGCAACGCTATCACCAGCCGGGGACGGCAGCGTGCACGCAGCGCAGACCGTGCGTGCCGACCGCGTTTTCCTGGCCGGACCCAAACCGGGCAGCGCCGGCGAAAGCCATCTCTGGATCGTGGATTACAAGACAGCGATGCCGAGGGCCCATCAGAACGTGGGCGTCTTCCTGCAGTGGGCGTGGGAACAACATCAAGCGCAGCTCACGGAATACAGCCGCACCCTGCGCCAGGTATATGGCAACCGTCCGCAACGGCTGGGCCTCTACTACCCTTTCCTCGGCAAGCTGGACTGGCGCCCCGCGCAGGACGAAAAGCCGGAAAAGCGCGAGCAGCCCGCACAGTTTGTGCTCTGGTAGAGGTCCCGGAAAAGCGCAGCGGCAAGCCGGGCAATCATCTGCGCCGTTCCTGTTTGCAGCGATGCTCAGGCGCTCAGGTGATGCCGCACGTCCGCGCCGCGCACCCAGAAGATGACGTCCTCTGCGATGTTGGTGGCGTGGTCGCCCACCCGCTCCAGGTTGCGTGCGATCACGAGCGCGTTCAGCGCCTGGGCAGACATGTGCGGCTGCTCCTTCATCATGTTGGAAAGTGAGAAGTAGGCCGCCTCGTTCATCTTGTCCACGCTGTCGTCCATGGTGAGCACGGTCTGCGCCATCTCGGCATCGCCTTCGATAAACGCCTGCAGCGCCTTGCGCACCATGCCGGAGGCGATCGATGCCATGCGCGGAATATCGACCGGCAGGTCATTCGTCGGGAAGGCCTGCAGGTCGCGCACGCGCTCCGTGATGTTGACCGCCTGGTCGCCCACGCGCTCCAGGTCGGCATTGATCTTGATGACGGCGAGAATAAAACGGAGGTCGATCGCCATCGGCTGCTCCATGGCGAGGAGGTCCAGGGCCATCTGATCGATCTCGCGCTCAAGCCGGTTGATCGCGACCTCGCCGCGCAGCACGAGGTCGCAGACCGAAAGATCGCGCGTGCGATAAGCCTCGATGGCGCGCTGGATCGCCTGTTCGGCCATACCGGCCATGACCAGCAGCTTTTCCTTGAGATCGTCGAGGCTTTGATGGAAGCGAATGCGCGTCATCCGAACCTCCCTGTGATGTAGTCCTCGGTGCGCTTGTCCCGAGGATTGGTAAAGATCTTGTGGGTCGAATCGAACTCGACCAGTTTGCCGGTCAGAAAGAACCCCGTATTCTCCGCTACGCGCGCTGCCTGTTGCATGTTGTGCGTCACAATCACGATCGTGTACTGCCGCTTCAGCTCGAAGATGAGGTCCTCAATCTTGGATGTCGATACCGGGTCCAGTGCAGAGGCCGGCTCATCCATAAGCAGCACCTCCGGATCGACCGCCAGCGCGCGCGCGATGCACAGCCGCTGCTGCTGTCCGCCGGAAAGACTGGCTCCGGACTTCTTGCGCAGATCGTCCTTCACCTCATCCCACAACGCGGCGTGCTGCAGCGAGCGCTCCACCACTTCGTCCAGCACGCGGCGGCTGCGGAAGCCGTTCAGCTTGAGCCCCGAGGCGACATTGTCATAGATAGACATGGTGGGAAAGGGATTGGGACGCTGAAAGACCATGCCCACGCGACGCCGGATCTCGACCGGTGAGGCGTCGGCGTAGATATCGACGCCACCGATCTGCACGCTCCCGGTGACCTTCGCGGCCGGGTTGGTTTCATGCATGCGGTTCAGGCAGCGCACAAAGGTGGACTTGCCGCAGCCGGAGGGCCCGATCAGCGCGGTGGCATGGTTCGCCGGAATATTCAGATGGATGTCCTGAAGGGTGTGGTTCGATCCATACCACGCATTCAGGTCCTTGACCTCGATACCGACTCCCACGTCTCTCGATCTCCTCTTGTGCGATTTGCGCACACCGCACCGCTGTGCAGTTTCTTTTCTAGCCCGTTAATCTGCAACTGAGCAGCAAGCGACTACTCTAGCCGGCGGCCCGCAACACGCCGCGCCCCACCACGTACCGCACCAGGGCGACGGAAACGATGATCAGCACGATCAGGACCAGCGCGCCGGCCCAGGCCAGGCGGTGCCATTCCTCATAGGGGGAAATCGCGTACACGAAGATCTGCAAGGGCAGCGCGGCAATGGGCTCGTTGAGGCTGTAGCTCTTAAACGAGTTGCCGAAGGCGGTAAACAGCAGGGGCGCCGTCTCCCCCGCCACGCGGGCAAAGGCCAGCATGCAGCCGGTAACCACGCCGGGCGACGCCGTGCGCAGCGTGATGAACAGCACCGAACGCCAGTTTGGAACGCCCAGACCGAGCGCTGCTTCGCGGATGGAATGCGGTACCATGCGCAGCATCTCTTCGGTGGTGCGCGTCACCGTGGGAATCATCATGATGCCCAGCACCACACCGCCGGCCAGCGCCGAAAAGTGCTTCTGCGGCAGCACAATGAGCGAGTAGACAGCGATGCCCATCACGATGGAGGGCACGCCGTTGAGTACGTCCGCGGTAAAGCGGACCACGTGCCCCAGCCGCCGGCCGCTGCCGAACTCCGCCAGGTAAATGCCCGCGCCCACGCCCAGCGGGATGCCGATCAGGCTGGCCAGCAGAAGCACAATGCCGGAGCCCACGATGGCATTCTCCATACCACCGCCGGCTTCGCCCACCGGCCTGGGTATCTCCGTAAAGAAGGCCAGGTTGAGCGAACTCACGCCCTGCTTTAGCAGGTAGAACAGGATCGCCACCAGCGGCGTGATCACCAGGGCAGTCGCCAGAATCGCTAGCAGGACAACAACTGCGTTGGTGGCCTTGCGCCGGATCTTATTTTGCCGGCTGGCGCGAAGAGGAGGACGAAGCGCGGTGGTCGCCATCTCAGGCTGCCCTCGTCGCCGCGGAACCGCGCGTGACTCCCCATACCAGCAGGCGCGCCAGCGCATTCACCAGAATGGTGACCAGGAACAGCGCCAGGCCGATCTCGATCAGCGCACTCAGGTACATGTCGTCCGACGCCTCGCTGAACTCATTGGCGATCACGCTGGCCATGCTGTAGCCGGGCGCCAGCAGGGACTTCGCGATCTCCGGCCGGTTGCCGATCACCATGGTGACGGCCATGGTCTCCCCCAGCGCGCGCCCCAGGCCGAGAATGACCGCGCCCACGATGCCGATGCGCGCGTTGCGCAGCACGCCAATGCGGATCATCTCCCACCGCGTGGCCCCCAGCGCCAGCACCGCTTCCCGCTGCACGTTAGGCACGGCCAAGCATCACTTCGCGGGTGAGCGAGGAGATGATCGGCAGGATCATGATGGCGAGAATGACACCGGCTGAGAGCATGCTGTACCCGGCATTGGGTCGGGAGAAGAAGCCCGTCCAGCCCAGGCCGCCTATGAGCCGGGGATTCACATACTCCCGCAGGATGGGAATCAGGATGAAAATGGCCCAGAGCCCATACACCACGCTGGGGATGGCGGCCAGCAGCTCAGTCAGAAACGCCAGCGGGGCGCGCAGCATGCGAGGGCACATCTCGGTCAGAAAAACCGCGACGCCGATAGCAAACGGCACCGAAATGAGCAGCGCCAGCAGCGAAGAGACCAGCGTGCCGTAGATGAAGGGCAGCGCGCCGAAGTTCCCCTTCACCGGGTCCCAGGCGGAGTGGAAGAAGAATCCCAGGCCGAACTTCGAGATGGAAAGCTGGGAGCGCGTCACCAGTTCAAAGGCGATAAGCGCCACGATGCCGAAGATGCTCAATGCGCACAGCAGCATCAGCCCGCGGAAGACGCCATCGGCAGCCGCCGAACTTCCCCGGGTCTGCAGAAAGCTGCGGACAGTGCCCGGGGAGGCCTGCACGCTGGACCGCTCCCCCACGGAAGCTGGGACGGGAGCAACCAATCTCGTTTCCTGGATCTTAGGCATCACCGACATCAGCCTACTTGGAATCGTTGAATAGACGATTAAAAGCGCGCCACCCGGACCGATTCTCTCCGGCTATACGGGCCGAATCGGGACAGAACGGCAGGAATGCGCTACCGACCGGCGCGTCTGAGCCGTCCCCCGCTCATGGCTCGGACGCCGTCATCGCGTCCCAGTCATCGTTCGGTTCAGCCTGGTCGCCGTCCTCGGGCGGGGCCGTAACCGGCAGTGCGAAGACGAACTTCGCGCCAAAGCCGAGTTCACTCTCGATGCGCAGGGTGCCCCCGTGGGCCTGCACCACATGGCGCGCAATGGATAATCCCAGCCCGGTGCCGCCGGATTCGCGCGACCGCGCCTTGTCCACGCGGTAAAAACGCTCGAAGATGCGCGGCTGATGCTCCGAAGCGATGCCCGGCCCGAAGTCCTGCACGAAGAACTCCACCGATTCCTCCCGGCGGACCGCGCCCACGCACACTCGCTTGCCGCTGCGCCCGTACTTGGTCGCATTCTCCACCAGGTTGCCGAACACCTGCTGCAGCGCGTCCGGATTTGCCCGCACCCAATCGTCTGTCAGCTCGCCCGCCTCCAGCTCCAGCCCCGCATCCCCGACCATGGGAGCAAGCGTGGCCAGCGCATCCTCCACCAGCGCGCGCGCAGGCACGGGACGCAGGGAAAGCTTGTAATCGCCGGATTCGACGCGGGCCAGCGCCAGCAGGTCCTCCGTGAGCCGGTTCATGCGGATAGCATTCTTCAGGATGATCTGCAGGAACTCGCGGGTATCCGCTCCGACCGGCTCGCCGCCATCAAGAATGGTTTCGACGTACCCGGTAATCGAGGTAAGCGGGGTGCGGAGTTCATGCGATACGTTGGCGACAAAGTCCCGCCGCGTGCTTTCCGCGCGCTCGATCTCCGTCACGTCATGCAGCACCACCACCGCCCCGCCACCCGGCATGGGCGCAGCGCTAACCTCATACGTCCGGCCGGGCACAACGGAAGTTCCCCGCCCTGTGGCGATGGTCCGTGTGCGCAGTGCAGTCTCCACACAGCTCAGGATGCCGGGATCGCGGATGGTCTGCACCAGCGAACGGCCTTCGCGCACCGGCCCGTGCGCCAGCCGGTTGGCCACCGCGTTGAACCAGCTCACGTGTCCCGAGCCGGTGACGGCGATCACCCCTTCCTGCATGCTGTCGAGCAGCGCGGTCAGCTCGCGCCGGCTGCTTTCGAGCGAAGCAAATGCGGTTTCGAGGCGGCTCGCGGTCGCGTCGAGCGCATGGGCTACGGCAGCAATCTCGTCACCGTCACTGTCCTCCAGACGCGCCGATAGATCGCCGGCGGCTATCTTTTCCGCAAAGGCCAGGATGCGCTGCAGCCGCTGCTCCACCCGGTGCGCCAACAACATCGCCAGCAAGCTGGCCAGCAGCAGCGAGACCAGCGAAGCCAGCACGATGTCGCGCCGCAGCAGGTGCAGTTGCCCGTTGATCTCCGTCAGCGGATATTCCATCCGCACACGCACATCGCCCGCCGCCACGGCGAGAAACAGCGCGCGATCCCGTATATCTTTCCCGATCGCCCCCGGAGCGCCGTCCCGCACTGCCGCGAGTTCCGGCGTACGGCTTACATCTACCGGCCGCGCCCCCGTGTCGGAGCTGGCGCGTACCCGCCCATCGGGCGTGAACAGCGTCACCTGCGCCCTCGCGGCCTGCGCCGCCGCGGCAACCAGCCGGCTCTCCGGCATCCCCGGATTGCCTTCGATCGCGGTCGCGAGCAGCCGCGCTTCCCCCACCAGGCCTCGCTCCACCTGCTGCCGCAACGCCACGTCCACGACGCGACGCAGCGAGAAGTCCAGGATGGCCGTCCCGATGACCAGCACCAGGACAAAGGCAAAGAGCAGCTTGGAGAAAATCCTGCCGGTCACGAATCCATCCTACCTGCCGGTATCAGGGGAGGCGGCCAGGATGGACCAGCGCCAAGAATAGCGCTGGACATCAGTGTCCCCTGATTTCCACTTGTAGTTACACTGTAATTACGGCACCATTACCTATATTGGGTGAAGCCGTCGAGTTCGAGTGAGACGCAGCGAATCGGGCTCACATCGCGGAACACGATGTTACCCCTGAACAGGCTGAGGCAGTCATCCAGAATGATCCGGTCGAACTGGCACGTCAGAACCGTGGCGGTGAAGAGCGGATCATGGTTTTGGGAGCAACGGAGGGGCGGGTTTTTGTTGTGATCGCGACTTTCTCTAACGACAAAATCCGGGTCGTTTCCGCTTGGCCCGCCAAGGCCAGACTCGCCCGCTACTGGAACAGCCTACAAGAGAACTGAAACGTTAGGAGGCTCTATGGACAAGATGGACATCCCCGTATTTGCCAGCGAAGCCGAAGAGGCTGCGTGGTGGCCGAAACAGGAGGACCGCATTGCAGATGAGTTCGAGCGAGCCGCAGCTTCCGGTGATCTGGCCCGCGGCGCCCTCGCTAAACGGGCGGCACTTCGCACCACCACCTTGCGGCTTGACCCCAGCGACATAGAGAAGGCCCGCGTGCAGGCCGAGCGGAAGGGCTTGCGATATCAGACCTATTTGAAAATGCTGCTCCACGAAGCACTGTTGAGGGAAGATGCGAAGGTGTGACTTTTAACATTCTGACTGTTGCTGGGCGGCAGAACCGGAAAGGTGGTGGGCAGAGAGGGACTCGAACCCCCGACATCCTGCTTGTAAGGCAGGCGCTCTAACCAACTGAGCTATCCGCCCTCCGGCGCGCGGCGATACCTAACCGCCTAGCTGGCAACTCCACTCAATGTACCAGAAAAGGTAGCAAGGCCGGCTACCTTCGCGAGAATTCGCTACGCATTCCCACTCTATGCCGCCGAGGATCAGCGCTGGTTGGATTTAGGCGGGGATAGGCGTCGATGAACGATAGCTTCCGTAGAATCACATCATGGGAAGAATATGTGTCTTTAGGGATCACGATCTGTGGCACAGAGCAGATAGCACTGGTTTCAATAAGGTCGGGTATTTCAGAGATACCGGTCAGGTGGTCTATCCAATACGCAAGCACTTCGTCGAGGCTCCGTTCGACCGAATAAGGAAGAGGAAACATCAGCTACTTGACTCAGCGATGCCTGAAGAGGCGCAGCGGCGTGCAGAACAATTCTTTAGTGGAAATGTGCTGAACCGGCACCTGATGCAGCGAGGGCTACGCGCCTTTGCAGACGGTGAGAGCGGATTCTTCAGAAATCCCATCCGGCTCCCAAGGCTGAAGACGATCAGTCTTCAAGAGCATGAAACAAGATGGCACGAACTGATGGCGTGCCTCAAGGGCGGGGATGTAATCCAAGTACTCGATCAAAAAAGTCTAATCAGCAGGTTAATTGCTCGTGTGGACCAGGGTGTGTGGAGTCACACGGCCATGTACTCGGGTAACGGAACTGTTCTTGAGGCAATCACATCAGGAGTAACTGAAAGGCCAATCGGAGTATACGAAAACGCGCGCTATCGCATCGGCGTTTACCGACGCGATGGACTGACCGAGGAAGCTCGGCTCGGGCTGCTGTTATTCTTGCAATCGCAACTCGGTAAACGCTACGCATGGAGAAAGGCGCTCCGGTTAGGTCTCAGAAAAGTGTTGCGGATTGACCGACTTATTGGGAAACAGCTCTCCCCGAACGATCTATGCCTCTCGGACTTGAGTTTGATTCATCTGGTCTGAACTCGATTTTGACCCTGCCAGAGAACGGATTTTATGCGCGGCGATTGCACAGGCCCGGCTGATAGACTGCGCCGGTGGGCTCTTCGGGTGGCGTGGTCGCGGGCGCAGCGCGACAACTGATCGTGAATGCGGATGACTTCGGACTCACGCCAGGAGTGAACCGGGCCGTTCTGCAGTTGAACCGCGCCGGCGTGCTGCCGTCGGCAACGCTGATGGCAACCGGTGGCGCATTTCGCGCGGCGGCGCACGATGCCTTCGTGCAGCCCGAACTCTCCGTCGGCTGCCACCTGGTGCTGCTGGATGGTGCGCCGGTGCTGCATCCCGCAGACCTGCCCACCCTGGCGCCCGGAGGCCAACTGCGACCGACGCTGGGCGCCTTTCTGCGCGATCTGCTCCGCGGGCGCATCCGCGAGGCCGAGATCGAAGCCGAAGCCACGGCGCAGATCCGGCGACTGCAGACCGCCGGCATCACCCCTGCGCACGTGGACACGCACAAACACACACACATGTTTGGCCGTGTTCTGCGGCCCGTGCTGCGCGCGGCACTCGCGTGCGGCGTGCCGGCCATCCGCAACCCCTTCGAGCCGCTGTGGGCCACGCGTGCCACGCCGGGCGCTCCCCGGCAGCGGCGGTGGGAGGTGCATCTGCTGCGCACGCGGCGGCCATCCTTCTTGCGCGCCGTGCGCCGTGCAGGTCTGGCCACGACGGACGGCGCCGTCGGGGTGCTGGCCACCGGCACGCTGGACGAGGCGACTTTGGAGCAACTCCTGGCCGCGATGCCCGCGGGTGTCTGGGAGTTGGTGTGTCATCCCGGCTACCCGGATGCAGACCTGGAGGCAGTGCGCACTCGATTGGTGGGCACGCGGGAAACCGAGCGCGCTGCCCTGCTGGAGGTGCTGCCCCGCGCGCTGGCCAGCAATCCAGGTTTGTCGCTGATCAACTTCGAGCAGCTCGCCGGCTGAATCGAAAGGCGAACCGCACGCGTCAAACATGCGCAGGAAGAGCGGACCTCACAGGTATTCACAACCATCGTGGCGTAGTAATTCCCCGAATCTGCCACACTGGAAATAGGGCATCTCGTGAATCCCGAAGCCTGGGGAGGCCTTCACGCAGAACGGGTCAGATTCCAGAGTGTAACCAGATCGTTACCCCTTTGCACCGGAAGGAGTGCAAACGCGTCGTCTAAGTCCAATCCGGAGAGGACTTTGCCTCTAAGTCTTGCATTTTGAGGACTTTGCCCGCCCACCCCAGCGCTAACTTCTTCCTTTGCAGGACTTTAGGAGAAAAGACCCAGGGGGGTGGGGGGTGGCAATCCAGCAATGCCCATCTCCCCAGAATGACGGCGCATGAGCCCTTATGAAGATTGGCATCACGTGTTATCCAACCTATGGTGGCAGCGGCGTGGTGGCCACGGAGCTGGGCATTGAGCTCGCCGCGCGCGGCCACCAGGTCCACTTCATCACCTACTCGCAGCCCTTTCGCCTGACCGGACGCGAAAAGGACATCTTTTACCACGAAGTGCCGGTTTCGAATTATCCGCTGTTCCAGTTCCCGCCCTACTCGCTGGCCTTGGCGACACGCATGGCGGAGGTCTCGGACTATTACGATCTGGATCTGTTACATGTGCATTACGCCATTCCGCATGCGCTGAGTGCCCTGCTGGCTCGGCAGATGTGCGCCACGCGCAACCGGCGTCTGCCATTTGTCACCACACTGCACGGCACGGACGTGACCCTGGTGGGGATGGATCGGTCCTACCTGCCCATAACCAAATTCGGCATCGAGCAAAGTGATGGCGTGACCGCAATTTCACAGTATCTGCGCGAGAAGACCGTCACCGATTTCAAGATTGCCCGGCCCATTGAGGTCATTCCGAACTTCGTCAATTGCGACCTTTACAAACCGCTCAACGGAGACCGGGCCGCCGCGCGGGCGCCCTATGCAGACCCGGGTGAGAAACTGCTGATGCATCTGTCGAACTTCCGGCCGGTCAAACGCGTGAGCGATGCGGTCGAGGTCTTTTCCCGCGTGGCGCAGAAAGTGCCCGCGCGGCTGCTGCTCATTGGCGATGGCCCGGAGCGTTCTATGGCCGAGCAGCTTTCCTTCACCAAGGGCATTCGCGACCGCGTGCATTTTCTGGGCAAACAGGAGAGCGTGGCGGACTTGCTGCCCCTTGCCGACCTGATGCTGATGCCGAGCGAGCTGGAGTCGTTCGGACTGGCCGCGCTCGAAGCCATGGCGTGCCGCGTGCCCGCGATTGCTACGGCAGTCGGCGGTGTACCGGAACTGATCGATAACGGACGGACAGGATGCCTCTTCCCCGTGGGCGCCGTAGACGCGATGGCCGACGCAGCTGTGCAATTGCTGACCCATCCGGCGGAGCTCGATGCGATGGGCAAGGCAGCGCGGGAAACCGCGCAGAAGCGCTTCTGCGCTTCGGAGATCATTCCGCTATATGAGCACTATTACGAGAAGGTGCTGGACGGAGCGGGCATGCAGTAAACCGTGGAGATCCACAGCACAACGCCGGCAGCCTGTTTGCCTCAGCGGAGCGTGGGCTGCAGGTGCATGCGCCTTTCGCCTGGCTCATCCCCCTCGCGATGCAGCACCGGCATTTCCAGCGTGATGCGGGTGCCGCGTCCCGGCCGGCTTTCTACGTCAAAGCGCGCATTCGCGCCATACAGCACTTCCAGCCGCTCGCGCACGTTTTGCATCCCTATGCCGGCCCCCTGGCGTCCCACGCCGGGCAAAGGAATAGTGCGGCCTTCGGGCTGGCGCGACATGCCCACCCCGTCGTCTTCAACTTCGACTACCAGCTTGCCACCAAGCACCCGGCTGCGCAGCGTGATGGTGCCGCCCGAAATACGCGGCTCCAGGCCATGCTTGATGCTGTTTTCCACGAGCGGTTGGAGCAACATGCTGGGCACCAGGACGGCCAGCGTTTCGCTGTCCACTTGTTTGATCACCTGCAGTTTGTCGGCTCCGAAGCGGACGACTTCGATGCCCAGGTAGTCGTCGGTAAACGCAAGCTCTTCATGCAGTGGGACGAAGGTGTCGTGATCGCGCAGGAGGGCGCGGAGGATGTTGGCGAGCTTCACGATCATCTCGCGCGCCATCTCTGGCTTGAAGCGCACCAGCGAGGCGATAGAGTTCAGCGTGTTGAAGAGGAAGTGCGGATTGATCTGCCGTTGCAGCGCGTCGAAGCGGGCCTCCAGCACCAGCCGCTTTTGCTCTTCCAGCTTCTGCTCGATCTGGATCGCGTTCCAGATCTTGAGCGGGATGCCGACCACCACCGCGGGGCACGCATAGATAGCGAGGCGCACGATCCAGCTCGAAGCGTTCAGTGTGAACAGCCAGTGCGGGTACAGTATGCTGATTTGCATGCGAATGGCCTGCATGGCCACGATCAGCAGCAGCAGCAACACTTGCCGGTCAATGCGCGGACGAAGCAGGTTGCGTCGTATCCAGCGGTAGATGCTGAGGTCGATAAACGGAGAGAAGGACCAGACTTCTTCCCGGTCCACCTGCCGTCCATACAGGCCGAAGACCAGCCCCACGCACAGATTGAACGGCAGCGTCAGGTATTCATGGTGGCCCATGGCCGGGATGGAAAGCACGGCCCCGCCAAACATCGCCGAAATGGGCCCGAGCAAAATACCGAGAATGATGGTGGTTTCAAACGCAATATCGGCCGCGAGGAAATTCGGCACAGTGACGCGTGCCCACACGCCCAGCGTGAGCGGTACGCAAAGACAGGCGATCAGCCCGAGAGTCTGCCGCGGGGTGCGCCGCTCTGCAAAGAGCAGCCGCTGAAACACACGAGAGCGAGCCAGGGCACTCGAGATCGCAGCGGCGATGCCCAGCTTGATCAACAACGAGATCAGGACGAGTTTCGAGTCGTACATGGGACGGGCGAGTTCGCGCCTCGCCACCCCTTTCAGCAAAGAAGCCCGAGACAAGGATACTCCGTCGTAAATCCGGCCCGGAGGGAGCGCTCCGCGGCGGTGGCAGATGGTGCGGTCGCGAACCGCCGCTGTTCCGCGTTGCGGTCGTATACTGCGTCTCCATGATGATCCTCGTCTCCTTGTTGCGCGGCGTGAACCTTGGCGGGCATCGGCTGTTGAAAATGGACCAGCTGCGCGCCTTGTACAGTGAGCTGGGCCTGCGCGATGCGCAGACCTATCTGCAAAGCGGCAACGTGATCTTCCGCGCTCCCGAGACAGATCTGTCGGAGCTGGCGACGCGTATCGAAGACGCGATCGAGACCAGGTTCGGATTTCGTTCCGCTGCCGTGGTGCGTACTGTTGCTGAGTGGAGGGACGCCATCGCGCGGAATCCCTTTCCCATGGTGCAGGCAGACGGCAGCGGGGCGCTCGACCCGAGCAAACTCCTGGTGTATTTCCTCGCCGGCGAGCCGGCACGCAGCATCCGCGAGGAGGTCCTCGCGATGGCGACCGGGCCCGAGTCCGTCGAGATGAGCGGCCGCGAGTTGTACATCTATTTTCCCGAGGGCCAGGGGCGCAGCCGTTTTCCCTGGGCGAAGATCGATCGCATGCTGCAAACGCAGGGCACGGGAAGGAACTGGCGCAGCGTGATGCAGATCAAGGCTGTGATGGAAAGGTGCGCAAGCGCGGGGGAGAGCTTCGCTGAAGGTGCTTCAGCAACGGCGCAGCGGCCGGGCCGCGGCAGAACGTAGTCCCGCTGCCCCGTATAATCAAGACAATGGCTTCACCCATGATCGTCACCAAAATCGCGGATGCCGACTTCCCCACCCGCTGGGGTCATTTCCGCATTCTTGGCTTCGAGGGAGTGCTTAGCCATCCGGACCCATGCCGTCCCGGTGACCCTGTACCGCTAAAGCGGGTAGAAGGATGCGTGGCTTTGGTACTGGGCGATATCCACAGTGCGCCGCCGGTCGTCCGCATCCACTCCCAGTGCCTCACCGGTGATGTTTTCGGTTCCTTGCGCTGCGACTGCCGCCAGCAGTTTGAGCTGGCCATGCAGTTGATCCGCGACGCCGGGGCAGGCATTCTGCTCTACGAGCAGCAGGAGGGCCGTGGCATCGGGCTGATGGCGAAACTGCGCGCATACGAACTGCAGGACCAGGGACTCGATACGATTGAGGCCAACCTGGAACTGGGCTACAAAGCCGATTGCCGCGTCTTCGAATTGCCGGCCGAGGTGCTGAAGCAGCTTGGAGTACGCGCTGTTCGCCTGATCACGAACAACCCGGAAAAGATCGAAGCCGTGGAGAGTCACGGTATCCGCGTAGTGGAACGCATTTCCGCCGAAGTGCCGGCTGCGTCTCCGCTTTCGGAGCGCTATCTCGAAACCAAGCAGGAGAAGATGGGCCACCTGATGGCCGGCATCAGTGCAGATGGCGTCGAGTCGCCGGAGTAGCCGGGGAGATACTCAAGCCCGCTCGCCATTTCTCTCTGCCTGACTGCGTCCTGCCATCAGCACCTTCACCGTAGTGACCGTTTGCCCAACATGGCGCTGTGTATGGTCGGCGACATGGACCAGCAATCCTCCAATGCTAGTGGGCAATGCGCGGCGCCCCACGGCGCGTGACTGCTCCAAGTCCTGTCCGGCGAAAGCGCGCACGCGCGCCATCGCCTGTTCCATCGCGCGATCGAAGTCACGCAGCATAACGTGCGGCATCACCGGGACCGGTTCGGTCTCGCTTCGCAGCGATTCCAATTGCGCAGGCTCGAGCTGTCGCCCCTCGGCGTAGGTCAGCAGCCGGTCCGCACTGCCGGTAATGTGCTGCACCTGGAACGCCACGGACGGCAGCCCCATGGGCCGCGCATTCACTTCCACCCCGGTCAGGCCGCTGCACCAGTGGGTCACGTCTTCCCGCGCCAGTTCCAGTGCATGCAGCACCGCACGGACCACTGCCGGAATTTCGCGCAGAGTTCCGCGCAGCCACGGCTCTGGTTGCACTTGCTTATCGCTCATCTCAAAAGCCTTTCTTCTTGCGGAAGGCGCGCACCACTTCTGCGGGACTGCGATGCTCGCCATCGACCTGTTCGTTTAAGGATTGCATCTCAGCCGCGCTGATCCTGCCGCCAAGTTCGGCCAGCGCGTCGCGTATGCCGGGCCACCGCTGCAATGCCGCTTCGCGCACCAGCGGCACCGCCTGGTACGGCGGGAAGTAATGACGATCATCCGCCAGCACTTTCAGGCCGAACGCGGCAATCGGCCCATCGGTCGAGTTTCCTGCAATGATATCCACCTGGTGCTGGTTGAGCGCGCGATAGAGGAGCCCCAGGTCCATCGTCCGAGGCGCACCGGCGAAATGCAATCCATAGGCCGCCGCGAGGCCGCGCAAGCCGTCGGGCCGCTGCTCAAACTCGTAGCCAACGCCCAGGCGCCACTCGGGCGCATACGGCGCAGCCTGACTCAGAGTCTGCAAATGCAGCCGGTCCGCATCGGCGCCGCGCACCACCATGGCAAAGCTGTTTTCAAATCCGAGCGGCGCGCTCACAAACACTCCATAGCGCTCGTGGTAGAGCCGCGTCACGGTGGAGAGAACCTGTGCCGGGTCCTTGCTCACCGGCTGTTTGAGGATGGCGGTCAGCGCAGTGCCGGTGTACTCCGGGTACAGGTCGATGCGCCCAGCCGCCAGCGCCTGCTGGCAAATGTAACTGCCCGCAAGATAAAAGCGGCGATCCACCTTGAGCCCCGTCCTGGCTTCGATCTGCTGGGCCAGCAGTTCGCCCAATACGACCTGCTCGGTGAAATTCTTCGCGCCCACCACGGGACGGTCCGGCCGCGGCGGCGAGCACCCGGCCAGCGAAACCAGAAGCATGGCGGCACAAAGGGCGGCAATTGCACGCATCGGTCGTAGTCGGCGCGCCAAACCGATCACCCGCGTGCTCCGGGGACGGACAGCCGATGCTCCAGCAAGCCGAGAAGCGCGTCCGCCGCCAGCGCCAACAGTGCGGCGGGTACGGCACCCAGCAGGACCAAACGGTTGTCCACCGAAGCCACTCCCCGGAAGATGAACTCGCCGAGGCCGCCGGCGCCCACCGCGGCCGCGATGGTCGCAATGCCGACACACGTCACCGTAGCTGTTCTCATTCCGGCAAGGATGAATCCGGCAGCCAGCGGCAGTTCCACCTTGAACAGGCGCTCGGCGCCGGTCATTCCCAGCGCGTTGGCCACTTCAATTACGGTCGGATCTACTCCGCGGATACCCGCATAGGTGTTGCGCACGATCGGCAGCAGCGCATAGGCGACGAGCGCGACAATGGCGATGCGCGCAGCGCGCTCACCCAGCCAGGGCAGTGGCAGCAGAAAGCCGAACATCGCCAGGCTGGGAATGGTCTGCAGCGTGTTCACCACGCCCAGCACGGGCCGGGCCAGCACCGCGTGCCGTGTGAGCAGAATGCCCGTCGGCACGGAAATGAGCGTGGCCAGCAGCATGGCTGCGCCGGTGAGCCAAAGGTGCTCGGCCGTGAGCGTGGCGACTTCGCTCCAGTGTTCCGCGAGGAAGCCGCCGTCGATCATGGAGTCACTCCTGCGGTCTGCTCAGGAATCCGGTGCTCCGGGGCGCGGTGCACCGCACGCACATAGGCCTCCACGGCCGGTTCACCGGAGCGGAGGAATCTGTCGGCGGGCAGCTCCGCCGCGATCTTTCCCGCATCCACCAGCACGATGCGATCGGCAAGATAGATGGCCTCGTCCAGGTCATGCGTCACCAGCAGGATCGTGACTCCGATAGCGGCTTTGAGGTCCCGCAGCACGTTCTGCATCTCTGCCCGCGTCAGCGGATCGAGCGCGCCGAACGGCTCATCCATCAGAAGTATGTCCTGCCCTGCCGCGAGTGCGCGCGCCAGCCCCACGCGCTGGCGCTGTCCACCCGAGAGCTGGTGCGGAAGTCTCCGGGCAAACACTGCGGGATCGAGACCGACTGTTTGCAGCAGCTCCCGCGAGCGTTCCGCTCTTGCAGAGGCCCGCTTCCCCTCAAGTTCCAGCACCAGGCCGACGTTGCGCTCGACCGTGAAGTGCGGGAAAACTCCGGTCTCCTGGATGACATAGCCGACAGACCGGCGCAGCGCGATCGGATCCTGCTCCGCGACAGAGTGGCCACGCACCAGGACCTCGCCATCTGTGACCTCGTGCATCCGGTTGATAGTGCGGAGCAGCGTGGTTTTTCCGGAGCCACTGCGGCCCAGCAGCGCCGTCGTGGAGCCGCGCTCGACGGCAAGCGAGACGTGATCGAGCAGCGGCCGCCCGTCTGGCAGGCGATAGCTGACATCGCGAATTTCGACCGCGAACTCGGGCATGGGCGCATCCCAGGGTGGCATCCGGCTGGCCAGACTGCAGCTATGGTACGCGTCGCGTGAGGACGGATCTGGGCGCTTCCCTCTCCCTAGAGAGTGTCGCCCATCTCTACGCCGTCGTTATCCGAATCGTCCAGGTCGGGATCGTCAGGCGTTGTGTCCGGTGGAACCGGCGCGCTCATGGCGCTTTCCGGCGTGGGCGCGGGCTGGCCCTTTACGCGCACCACCGTGATCTTCGAGAAGCCCTCTTTGAAGCTGGGCGGCCGCAGGCGCTCCGCCATTTTTTGCATGGACTCGTCACTCACGGTACGCTCACGCCGCCGGTTCCTCTCCATGCATATCTCAAACGGCACATCGAAAAAGACGGCTTGTACGTCATAACCAAAGCTCTTGGCCATCTTTATCCATTGCCGGCGCTCGTGCGGTGAGAGGTTTGTGGCGTCCACGTAATTCCACGGCATCTTGGCGATCAGACGCGCGCGCAGCAGCGAACGCAGCGTGGAAAACACCAGGCCCTGGTAACGCTGCTCCGTGATGTCGTCGAACAGGATGGAGCGAAGCATGTCGCTCGAAAGCGGAGTAACGCCGCGGCGCTTGAACCAGGTGGTCTTGCCGGAACCCGGAAGTCCAATGGTGAGCACGACGAATCCGCGCGATGGGCGCTGCGCTCCGGCCTGCTCAGCCGGCGGCACGGACGGAGATTCCGGCTGCGTCTCCAGTACTAGCTTGCCTTCCGGCTCGACCGCAGTGCTGGCGGGCACGGGCGCTGGGGCGGTTGGAGACGTCGCGGGCGCTTCGCTCTCTCGTTCGGGTGAGGACGCTGCGCTGCCATCGGCAGCAGCGTCGCTTTCGCGGCCTGCCGCCGGAAGATCGGAACCGATCACCGGGACATCATGTTCTTGGGGCTGTTCCTGCTGATGTTGTTCGTGCTGTTCGCCGGTGCCGGCGGGCGCCGCAGCAGCTTCGCCTTCGCTGGCCGCCTTGGCCTGGTAGTCCACGCCCGCGTAGTTCGGCTGCAGCGGTGCGGGCTGATTCTGCGGCAGTTCCTGCCCGATCTTGCCGGTGGATTCGGAGTTGTTCGGCCCACGTTTGGAACGTCGTCTCATGCGATCGCGCACCCAGTTGCGCATGTTGAGGATGTACCACACTCGCGCAGCACGCCGCAAACCTCCGCAGCCTCGTGATGCGTGCTCGTTTGGTACACTCGACCTCGATGGAACTTTTGCATTTCTAAGTCCGACGGCACATGCTTGCGATGCACGCGCATCGTCCTCCCGCATACCGCACTATCCCCATAAGGAGAAGGTTCGAACTATGGCAGTTAAGGTTGGCATCAATGGCTTCGGCCGCATTGGCCGCAATGTCTTTCGCGCTTCGCTGGGCAATCCCGACATCGAGTTCGTCGCCGTGAACGATCTGACCAGCCCGGCAACCCTCGCCCATTTGCTGAAGTACGATTCGATCCTGGGCAACCTGCAGCACGAGATCACCGCTGGCGAAGATTCCATCACCGTGAATGGCAAGACCATCAAGGTGTTCGCGGAACGCGATCCGGCCAAGCTCGACTGGTCCTCGGTGGGCGCGCAGATCGTGGTCGAATCCACCGGGCACTTCACCGATGGCGCGAAGGCGAAGGCGCACCTGCAGGGCACCGTCAAGAAGGTCATCATCTCCGCTCCGGCTACGAACGACGACATCACCATCGTGCTGGGTGTGAACGAAAATAAGTACGATCCGGCGAAGGACAACATCATCTCCAACGCCTCCTGCACCACGAACTGCCTGGCGCCGCTGGCCAAGGTGCTGGACGAGGAGTTCGGCATCATCCAGGGCCTGATGAACACCATCCACAGCTACACCAACGACCAGGTCACGCTGGACTTCCCGCACAAGGATCTGCGCCGTGCCCGCGCTGCTGCACTGTCCATCATTCCCACCTCGACCGGCGCAGCCAAGGCGCTGCACCTGGTATTGCCGCAGTTGAAGGGCAAGCTCGACGGCTTCTCCCTGCGTGTGCCCACGCCAGTTGTTTCTGTTGTCGACCTCACGGTTACGGTGGAAAAGCCGGTGACGCGCGAGTCCGTCAACGCTGCCCTGCAGAAGGCCGCGGACGGCCCGCTCAAGGGCATTCTCGGCGTCGAAACGAAGGAGCTGGTCTCGGCCGACTACAAGGGAAATCCCCTCTCCTCCATCATTGATGCACCGCTCACAAAGGTGATCGGCAACATGGTGAAGGTCATCTCCTGGTACGACAACGAGTGGGGCTACTCCAACCGCGTGCGTGACCTGATCCTGTTCGTAAACAGCAAGGGCCTGTAGGCAAACACGGTCGCATCATACTGAGCCGTGCTGTCCGGCGAAGAATCCACGCAGTCGTTGCAAATGAGCAGGGTCGAACCGGCTCAGGGGCGTATGGATTCTTCGCCACCTCAGAACGATCCATTCCCTCTCCGCAGCAAAGGCATAGGCTTCCTCCCATGCGCCAGAACATCAGCGGTACCTCACCCTTTGAACCAGTAATCGGGTTCTCCCGCGCCGTGCGCGTCGGCAACGCCGTCCATGTGTCGGGCACCGGGCCGGTAGGCGCCGACGAAGCCGATGCCGCAACGCAGACGAGCCAGGTCTTCAAGATCATTGAGCGTGCGCTGACCGACGCCGGTGCCGCGTTTGCCGACGTGGTGCGCACGCGCATCTATCTCACCAGGGCAGAAGACTGGGAGATGGTCGGGCGCGTGCACGGCGAGATCTTCGGCGCAATCCGCCCTGCGGCGACGATGGTGGTTGTCGCTCAACTTCTGCATCCATCCTGGCGCGTGGAGATCGAGGCAGATGCCGTGATCGAACGCGCAGAAAGTTAGTTCCTTCATGTCGATCCCATCCATTCGCGATCTCGATCTGCAACACAAGCATGTGCTCATCCGCGTGGACTTCAATGTGCCGCTTTCCGAAGACGGTTCGGAGATCCTGGACGACACGCGCATCCGCGAAACGCTGCCGACCATTGAGTACGCGGTGCGCCATCGCGCCAAGGTGATTCTCGCCTCGCACCTGGGCAGGCCCAAGGGCAAGCCGAATCCGAAGTACTCGCTGCGCCCCATCGTCGATCGCCTGCGCAGCATGCTTGATCACGCAATCGGCGAGCAGGTGAACGTGGCGTTTTCTCCAGACTGTGTGGGAGAACTGGCCACCGAGCTCTCGCGCAAACTTGAAGACGGCAAGGTACTGTTGCTGGAAAACCTTCGCTTCCATGCGGGCGAAGAGCAGAACGATCCCGAGTTTGCGAAGCAACTCGCCGCGCTGTGCGATATCTACGTGAATGACGCATTCGGCAGCGCGCACCGGGCACATACTTCAACGGAAGGCATCACCCATTTCGTCAAACAGGTGGCCGCTGGGCTGCTGCTGGAGAAGGAGCTGAATTATCTCGGGCGTGCTTTGGAGGATCCCGACAAGCCGTTCGTTGCCATCCTCGGCGGCGCCAAAGTTTCCGACAAAATCGAAGTGATCGACAACTTACTGAACAAGGTGGACGCAATCCTGATCGGCGGAGGCATGGCCTATACCTTTCTCAAGGCCAAGGGCCAGGAAGTGGGCAAGTCGCTGGTAGAGGCCGACAAGCTGGACGTCGCCCGCGCCGCACTGGAAAAGGCCGATGCCAAGGGGGTACGCTTCCTGCTGCCCGTCGATCATGTGCTCGCCGACCGGTTTGCTCCGGATGCGCACACCCGGCAGTTCTCGGGTGGTGACGCATTTCCTGCCGAATGGATGGCTCTGGACATTGGACCGAAGACGGCTGAACTCTTCACCGGAGAAATTGCCGACGCCCGCACCGTCGTGTGGAACGGCCCGATGGGCGTCTTTGAAATGCCGGCCTTCGCCGCCGGCACCAATGCCATCGCGGAAGCGGTGGCAGCGAATGCGGAAGCGACGACTATTGTGGGCGGAGGCGATTCGGTGTCTGCGGTCAAGCAGGCCGGGGTCGCGGATAAAATTACCCACATTTCCACCGGTGGCGGCGCTTCTTTGGAGTTTTTAGAAGGTAAAAAGTTGCCGGGAGTTGATGCATTGACGGCAAAGGCTTAAGCTAATCCAGGTTTGTCTTCCCTGTCCCGCTGTGAGGAGAAAGCACGTGTCCTCGGCCTTTCTGGTGAACGCTGTAGTGCTGTTCGGCGGAGTCGTGGCATTTGTTATAGCTGGATTTGCCAGCACGTTGTTCCCCCGGTTGCAGCCATGGCGGTACAAACTCATGCTGACACCGCTGGGGTTTGTCGTCGCTGGAGGAATCGGTATCTCCGCACACGCTCACCTGCTGCGCTGGTGGCACAACGGACATTTCCACGCCACGCTCGAAGCGGGCATCTTTCAGAGCCTGGTGTTGTTCCTGGTGGGCAGTGCCGGCAGCCTCGCCGGGCTGGGTTTGGGATCGAGCCTCGACCGCCGTTTTCCGGATGCGCCGACCTACACCATTGCCAGGTACTGGGACCGGCAGGAGGGTCCGCACAAGCGGCCCGCCCCCAGGGAAGAATCCAGCAATGTGGTTCCAATCGAGATTGTCCCCAAGGTCGTGCCTATCTCCGAAGGCCGTCGCCAGCCCGGCGTGCTGCCCCGCGTTCGCGGTATTTCTCACCTCGACTAAGTTCCCGCTTCTATATTCGTAACTACCGCTGAAAGGAATATGCATGCGCACGCCCCTGATTGCCGCAAACTGGAAGATGTATAAGACCCCGGAGGAGGCGCGGCATTTCGTGGAAGCGTTTCTGCCCATGGTGGAATCGGTCAAGGATGCCGACATCGTCCTATGCCCGCCCGCCATAGACCTCTGTGCCGTTCTCGATGCGGCGAGCGGGTCCAACGTCTCGGTCGGAGGACAGAATATGCATGCCGCTGAAGAAGGCGCTTACACCGGCGAGACCTCCGCAATCATGCTGAAAGCCGTGGGCGTGACCTACGTGATCATCGGCCACTCGGAGCGGCGTCAGTACTTCTGCGAGACGGATGAGATGGTCAACCAAAAGCTGCGTACCGCGCTCAAACACGGCCTCATTCCTATCGTGTGCGTGGGCGAGCACCTGGCGGAACGCGAGCGGAACGAGACGGCGGAAATCGTTTGCCGTCAAACCAGCCGCGCCTTTGCCGGGCTCTCCGAAGAAGAGATCGCTCCCGTGGTCATTGCCTACGAGCCCATCTGGGCCATCGGCACGGGCGAGACCGCAACGCCGCAAATGGCGGCAGAGGCGCACGCCACCATCCGGGGTGAAGTCGCATCGCTCGTGAGCCCGGAAGCGGCCAAGCGCATGAGAATCCTCTACGGCGGCAGCGTAAAACCGGAGAACGCGCGGGAACTGTTGCAACAGCACGATATCGACGGCGCCCTGGTAGGCGGCGCGAGTCTCAATCCACAATCCTTCGCCAGGATCGTCGAAGCCGCACTGTAGACAAGCGCTTACGACACGATCTCGCCTTCCGCCTCGGCAGAGGGGCCGGCGAGTTCCGCTTCAAATGCCGCCTGGATGCGCGCCGCGGTTTCTTGCAGCGCCAGCCCCTTGCGCTGCTGGTAGAAGTTCGCCACGTGTCTGAGCACGTCCGCAAGCACCACGCCCCACGCCGACGGATCATCCCAGCCGCCCATCTCCAGACTCACGTGGAGATCGCCACCGGCCACCCAGGCGCGGATGAGCTCAAACGATTTCGCGTCCGCTCTGGCCTGCGGCGGAATCGCAAGCTGATTCTTCTCGCTCATGCCTGCCCTCGCAACGCGCGTTCCCCGGCGCTATAGCTTTGCGTACACATCGTCCCCCTCCACCTTGATTTGGTAGATTTCCGCGCGCGCATGCGGCGTGTGTGAGGCCTGCCCTGTCTTGAGGTCGAAGGCCCATGCATGCCATGGACAGACAATCTTGCCCTCTTCGATGGTGCCCTCCGCGAGTGGGCCACCGCGATGCGGACACACGTTGTCCATGGCCGAAAGCTCACCCTGCACGCACGCCACGCACAGCGTCTTGTCTCCGGCGGAAAACTCCTTTGCCTCGCCTTCCTGCGGCAGTTCTTCCCTGCTGCACAGGCGCACAAACTCACTCATGCTCACGTTTCCCCGTGTCCCCAGTGTAGTCCGTGCTCTCCATCGCTTTCTCGCCTCCGGATTCCGTGAAGCACGCCATCCTGCTAGGCTGGAACTGGATGGAACCGATCTCTTCACCGCCAGAAACGGACAAGCGCAGTGCGACCGGACTGTGGTGCCCGGTGTGCGCGCGGCCGGTACATGATCCGCTCACCTGTGGGGACTGCTCCGCTGTGATCTGCCGCGCATGCGGCACGCCGCTCGAGTCTGCGGATGAGCTCGCTTTCGGCTGAGCCATGGTCTCCTCTTCGCCGCACACGCACCGCCCGCAGCACCGTCCCGACGACCCACTGCGCCCGCGCAACCCACTCGTAAGCCGGTACTGGCTCGTGGGCGCGATCGCAGTCATCGTGCTTGGCGCGATCCTGCTGGGGTATCTGTGCATCGCGCTGCTCTTCTGGCAAGGACAGTGGCAGATACTTTTTCATCCGTCGCACGCCGTGCCGAAAACACCGGCGAGCATGGGCTTGCCGTTCGATGCAGTCCACTTCGATTCCACCGATACCGGCGAGCTGCAGCTTACCGGCTGGTGGGTGCCGGCCGCGCCGAACGGCAGGTTTGCGCGGCTGACCGTGCTCTACATTCACGGGCCAAAGGGATCACTCTCCGACGCGCTGCCGGCCATTGCGGCATTGCACGCAGCCGGCGTGCAGGCGTTTGCCTTCGATCCGCGCGGCTACGGGCAGAGCGTCTGGGCAACACCCTCCGAAACACACTGGAACGAAGACGCGGATGCCGCGTACCGCTATCTGGCGGAAACGCGGCACATCGATCCGCGATCGATCCTGGTGTGCGGCGAAGGGCTGGGCGCGACCGTTGCGGCGGAAACGGCCCAGCGCCACCCGATGATACCCGCGCTGGTGATGGTGGACCCGCAGCCGTCCGCCCTCGTGCTGCTGCGCAAGGATCCGCGTTCCCGCCTCGTTCCTGCCGGTCTGCTGGCGCGGGATGAGTTTGATCCCGGTCCGGCCCTCGCTGCTTCCGACGCGCGCAAGCTGTTCATCCTGCCTGCGGGAGATGCGCCCGGGCCTCCGTACATCCAGACTGCCGCGCCGCCAAAAAGCATCGTCCGCTCGAGTGCGCCGGGGACCACAGCCGTCACGCCGGGCGAGCCAGCCTGGAACTCGTTTCTGGAACTGTTACATGATGTCCAGGGCGACTCCTAACAGCCTGCTATCTTCAGCAGAGCACTTCCTTTGTCCGGAGCTTCTTATGATTTCCTTTCTTGACCGTCTGCAACCTTTCGGCTCGCTCGTGTTGCGCCTGGTGTTGGGCGTCATCATGGCTTTTCACGGCTATAGCAAGGTGGTGCCGCACAATGCCTTGCCTGGGTTCGTCCACATGGTGGCACACATGGGGCTGCCGCCCTGGATGGGTTACCTGGCCGCCTTCACGGAACTGGTAGGGGGCATTCTGCTGATACTCGGGCTTCTGACGCGGATCGCCGCCTTTGCGGTCGCCATCGATATGGCAGTGGCCATTCTCAAAGTGCACTTCCATCATGGGCTGGTGGGCCAGGGCGGCTTCGAGTTTCCGCTCTCCCTTTTTGCCATTGCGCTCATGCTGGTTACTACCGGAGGAGGTCTGCTGGCGCTGGACAGCCTGGTGGGCGGCGGCAGCCGGCGCAGTGTTCCGGCCCGTCCGCGAGCGGCTGGACGCTAGTTGGCAGCAGATCCACCGAGGCCTGTCCGCAATGGCGCCTCCCGGCCGGCTGAACGGCTACAATGAGGGGTGGGGGTTGCTGCCCAGCGCTCCCTTCCCCAACTCATGGCCTACCAGGTTTTAGCCCGTAAATACCGCCCCCAGTACTTCCGCGACGTTGCCGGACAAGAGCACGTCACTCGCACCCTTCTGAACGCGTTGCAGCAGAACCGCATCGCGCATGGTTATATCTTCAGCGGTCACCGCGGCATCGGTAAGACCACTATCGCCCGCGTTCTGGCCATGGCGCTGAACTGCCAGCGCGCCATCGGGTCCCCCGAACGGCCCACACCCGAGCCCTGCGGCACCTGCGATTCCTGCACGGAGATTCGTGCCGGTAATGCGGTCGACGTAATTGAGATTGACGCCGCCACCAACCGCGGCATCGATGAAATTCGCGAGCTGCGCGATGCGGCCCGCTACCGCCCCGCGCGCGACCGCTACAAGATTTACATCCTCGACGAAGCGCACCAGATCACGGACGCGGCTTTCAATGCGCTGCTGAAGACCCTGGAAGAGCCGCCAGAGCACGTGGTCTTCATGATGGCGACCACCCAGCCGGAGGACATTCCGCAGACTATCCGCTCGCGTTCGCAGCACTTCAGCTTTCACGCAGTGAAGTTCGACGAGATCCTGTCCGAGCTGCGCAGCATTGCGGAGAAGGAAGGCGTGCTCGCGTCCGAAGACGCGCTCGCGCTGCTGGCCGAAGCCGGCGACGGCTCCATGCGCGACGCACTTTCCATCATGGACCAGGCAATCGCCAGCGCTCCGCTGGTGGATCGCAAGCCGCAGGTGGATGCGGCGGAGATCCGCGAGTTGATGGGCAGCGTGCCCAACAGCGTCTTTGAACGCCTGCTCGAAGCGGTGAGCGAAAATGCCAGCACCGCCGTGATGGAGGAAACCAACCGCCTGCTGAATGCGGGCAACAGCCCGTCGCAACTGGCACGGCAGTTTGTGCGCTATCTGCGCAATTGCCTGATGGCCAAGGTCGGCGGGGAGCAAACGGAGCTGCTGCAGGTTTCAAGCGACGAGCGCGCCCGCGCAGCCCGCACCGCCATGCTCTTCTCCGAAGAAGACCTGCTGCGTTTTCTGCAGGTCATGCTGCGGACGTTTGATGAGCTGAACTATCGCCAGGAGCAGCGCTTCCACCTGGAGCTGGGCTTGCTCAAACTGGTCCACATGCAGCGGCTGATTCCGCTGGAGCAGGTGCTGAGCCAGCTTCCGGGTACGGGAGCACGGACCGCCGCACCAGCCGGTCTTGCTCCGGCCCGCAGCGACACCGGGGTAGGCAGAAGCAGCGCCGCGGTATCCGCAGCCCCGCCCGCGGTCCGCCCTGAACCGCCGGTACGCCCCGCTTCGAGTGCGCCTGCGAAGCCGCAGGAGAGCACACCTGCGCGCCCGGCGTTCTCGCCCTTCGAGGCGGACTCGCGTCGCAAGACGGCAGGCGACGCCCCGCAAGGCCTGCACGCGCCCGGACCGGAGAAGGCATCCGCTGCGGAGCCCACGAACGGGCAGCACTCGCAGCCTTCAATCGAAATACGCCAGGCATCCGAATCGGGGACCTCGGCGCCCATGCCGGCTCTCAGCGCCAGCACCGCTGCGAGTGCGGTCGCGGTGCTGGAAAGCACCCCCGGGCCAGCCGCAGTGGCGTTCGCCGAGCCGGACCCTATTGCGATCGCCATGCGGCATGAGCCGCCAAATCCGGAGATCACCGGGACCACCACGCCGGAAGAAGAGCGGCGCAGCGCCGCAGCCGAAGAGGACCTTGCGGAAGATGAACCGACAGGCGGCCCTGGAGTGGACCTGGACAGTCTGCGCGACGCGGTCGCGACGGCGCTCGACGAAAAGGGCCATAACACCGCAGGAGCCTTGCTGGCCGCGGGCCGCTGGTCGGTGGACGGCGATACGATCGTGGTCGAAGTCGGCGTCAAGAAGACCATGCTCGGCCTCACCATGAATCCGGAAGCAGACCGCATTGCCAAAAAGGCCATCACCGATGCCGGCATCACCATGAAGCTGCGCGTCATACCGGGCGAGGCCGGCGTGGGCTCAGTGGCGGCGAGCCGGCCGGCAGCGACGGGCAGCATCCAGGCGCTGGCGCTCGAAAACCCGCTCGTCAAGCAGGCGCAGGAGCTTTTTCGGGCCGAGGTCCGTAATGTACTCGATCTCCGGGACAAGCGGTAGCGGCGCAGAGCATACATCCAAACCGATGGCAACAGGAGCAGATCAGTGAACCCGACGGAAATGCAACAAATGCTGGGCCAGGCCAAGCAGATGCAGGAGCAGCTTCAGCAGCAGCTTGCGCAAATCGTGGTTGAGGCTTCGGCGGGCGGCGGCGTGGTCACAGTAAAGATGAACGGACAAAAACAGGTGCTCGCGCTCAAGATCGATCCCACTGCAGTGGCCGGTCTGGGGGCGAATAGTGCCGACGTGGAGATGCTCGAAGACCTGATCATCGCCGCGCTGAACGAAGCAGGGCGGCGCGTGGATGAGGCGATGCAGGGCAGCGTCTCCGGCCTGCTGGGCGGCCTCAATCTCCCGGGTTTCTAGCCGTCATCAACAGCGCTCCTTTGACGGAGCGCACGAAAGACAAATAGCGTGTCCCGTTTTGCAGAACCCATGGCGCGGCTGATCGAGGAGTTTCGCAAGCTCCCCGGCATCGGCACAAAGAACGCGCAGCGACTCGCCTTCCACGTCCTGCGCTCGAGCGAAGCAGATGCCGCGGCGCTGGCCGATGCCGTGCGCGACCTTAAGACACAACTCCGCCTCTGCTCGGTGTGCAACAACATCACCGACGTGGATCCGTGCGTGTACTGCACAAGCGCCACACGCAACCAGCGGCAGGTGTGCGTGGTGGAGGAGCCGACCAACATTGCCGCGGTGGAACGCACGCGCACCTACAACGGCGTCTATCACGTGTTGCATGGAACGCTCTCGCCCTTGCACGGCGTTGCGCCGGAGCATTTGCGCACCGGCAATCTGCTGGCGCGCGTCGAAGGCGGCGAAGTGGAAGAGGTAATCCTAGCCACCAGTCCCACGCTCGAAGGCGAAGCGACCGCGTCCTACCTGGCAGATATGCTGAAGCCGTTGCCTGTACGAATCACGCGTATCGCGACGGGCGTGCCCGCCGGCAGCGACATCGAGTACGCGGATGAGGTGACGATGTCGCGCGCGCTGGAGTGGCGGCGCGAAGTTTAAGCACGGCGGGATGATAGGCGGAAGCTGCCGCGCCAGACCGGCGCCTGTCGCTCAAACCAACTCGCGCCCTCCGCAGACGGCGCGAGCAATCTTCAGAATGTGGGTTAGCTGCGCAGGCGCGCGAGCAGATCCTGCGGATGTACGGGCTTGGCGAGGATCTCGAACTCGTGCCCCTGGACGCGGGCGCGATCCAGCAGATCGGCAGTCGCGGCCTGGCCTGAGAACAGCAGGATCTTGCACTCGGGCAGCATGGTGCGGATCTTGATTGCGGCATCGATGCCGTTCATGTCCGTCATGATCACGTCGGAGATCAACATGTCCGGGCGAAGGCTCTTCGCCGTTTCCACGGCCTTTTCTCCGCTGTACACTGCCGTGGCTTGAAAGCCGCTCTGGTTCAGAATGATGGCAAGTGTGTCGGCAATTACGCGTTCATCGTCTGCCACCAGGACCTTAAGTTTCATCTGTGAATCGGACATTCGCTCCTTCTCTTACCCATTGCGCCGGCATTTTGGACGCGGGCCGCGCAAAAACCGCCGGCCCATAGTTCCTCAAGCTCTCAATGAATCCCTCGCTTGGATGATACGCTTTTTGCTGGGAGATGCCTTCATCTTCCAGCAATCCCAGAAACTTACAATCGGTCCTGGCGGTGCGCGAGGCAGTTCGTTCGCGTCTCCGCAAAGCACCGGCTGGTCGCACGCCCTAGGGTGGGATGTGGCACAATGCGCAGCAACAGAGAGAGCGAAAGGCCGCCATGGCAGAGACCATCATCCGCGCACAGCAGGTCGAAAAATACTACGCGCAGCCCAGCGAAAACCGAATCCAGGTGATCGCGCCCACCGACCTGTCGATCGTTCCGGATGAGATCGTTGCGTTGCTCGGTCCGTCCGGCTCAGGCAAATCCACGCTCCTGCGCATGCTCACCGGGCTGACGAAACCTTCCGGCGGGCAGGTCTTCTGGCACGAAAAGCCGATCGGCGAAACGCCCATCAACGTCTCCATCGTCTTCCAGAGCTTTGCGCTCTTCCCCTGGCTCACCGTGCTGGACAACGTGGAAGCGCCGCTCAAGGCGCGTGGCCTCGACGCCGACGAACGCCGCGAGCGGAGCCTGCGCATCCTGGACACCGTCGGCCTCGATGGCTTCCAGGCCGCCTATCCCAAGGAACTCTCCGGCGGCATGCGGCAGCGCGTCGGCTTTGCCCGGGCGCTCGTAGTCCAGCCGGAAGTGCTTTTCATGGACGAGCCCTTCTCCGCCCTCGACGTCCTGACTGCGGAAAACCTGCGCAGCGAGCTGCTGGAGCTGTGGCACAAGAAGACGATCCCCACACGCAGCATCTTTCTAGTCACGCACAATATCGAAGAAGCGGTGCTGCTGGCCGACCGCATCATCGTGCTGGGGCGGAATCCGGGGCACGTGCGCACCGATTTCCGCGTCACCCTGCCCCATCCGCGGCAGCGCAAATCGCAGTTCTTCACGCAGCTCGTGGACTACATCTACAAGGTGCTCACGCGCCCCGATGTTGCACCCGCGACGGCGCCGGAAAATCCGGCAGTCCGCGACCAGCGCCAGATGCATTACCAGATGCTGCCCCATGCGCGCCCGGGCGGTATCGCTGGACTGCTCGAACTGCTGATCGACCGCGGCGGACGGGACGATATCTATCGCCTCGCTGACGAGCTCTCCTTCGAGATTGATGACCTGCTGCCAATTGTGGATGCCGCGCAATTGCTCGGCTTTCTCAAAGTGGAAGAGGGCGATGCCGCCATTACCGCGCCCGGACGCGAGTTTGCCGAGTCCGAAATCCTCGCGCAAAAAGAAGTCTTCCGCAAGTCGGCGCTCGAGCACGTCCTGCTGCTACGCCAGATCACACGTGCGCTCAGCACCAAGAACGACCACACGGTTCCGGAAGAGTTTTTCCTCGACATGCTGGATGAGCAGTTCAGCCAGGAAGAGACGCTGAAACAGCTCGAGACGGCCGTCAACTGGGGCCGCTATGCGGAGTTGTTCGACTTTGACGCAAGCCGCCGTCGCTTCGTTCTGCCCGAGACCGAGGTGACCGCAGATTCCGTGCAGGAAGAGGTCAAGTCGGAGTGAACGAAACGCGCAGCGTGAACCCTTCCGTTCACCCGAGCCACACGCTGTCGCGCACGCTGGTGCCGGCCCGCTCCTGGCCGTTCCTGCTGGACATCGCGGTCGCGGCCATCTGCCTGGCCGCCTTCTATGCTGTGGTGCTCATCGGCAATATTGGTTCAGCCAGCCCGTGCCGGAAGTCGAGCTTTCCCGCTCCGCCGGCGCGCTGCCGCTTTATGCGCTTTACTCCGTCGTCCGCATCGGGATCGCCTATCTGCTGAGCCTGATCTTCGCCGTGGGCTATGGCTACTTCGCCGCTTACCATCCGCGGGCAGAAGCGCTGATGATCGCCATGCTGGATATTCTGCAATCCATCCCGGTGCTCAGCTTCCTACCTGGGGTCATGCTGGCGATGGTGTCGCTCATCCCCACGCACCAGCTCGGGCTCGAGCTCGGCGCCATCCTGCTCATCTTTACCGGGCAGGTGTGGAACATGGCGTTCTCGTTCTACTCCTCTATCCGCAGCATTCCGCGGGAGCTGCGCGAAGCCACCGCCATCTACGGATTCTCTGCGTGGCAGCGCTTTTGGCAACTCGAACTGCCCTACTCCGCCATCGGCCTCGTCTGGAACTCCATGGTGTCGGTCGCGGGCGGCTGGTTTTTCCTGATGGCGTGCGAGATGTTCGTCCTCGGCGATCGTGATTTCCGCCTCCCCGGGCTCGGCTCCTATCTGCAGACCGCGGCCAGCATCGGCGACACGCGCGCGATGATCTGGGGTCTGCTGACCATGATCGCGATCATCGTGCTCACGGATCAGCTCATATGGCGGCCGGTAATCGTGTGGGCGGACAAGTTCAAGTTCGAGCAGGTAGAAAGCAGCGATCGCATCACGTCGCCCATCCTGTACGCCCTGCGCAACTCGAACGTGCTGGAATGGCTGCGCCTGCGAACAATTGTGCCCGTAACTGAGCGTATCGACATGGGTTTTGCGCGGCGGCGCATGCACGCGCTGGCAGTGCCGGAGAGAGCGGCGCGGCGCAGCCGGCGCTCGCTCATCACCCAAGGCGTCCTGCTCACCTTCGGTGTGGCTTTGGCGATTTTTGCCGCGATCCACGCACTTTTGCTGCTGCGCAACGTGACCGAAGGCGAGTTCCTCCAGTTGTTGAAGGGGGCTGCGGCCACCTTCCTCCGGGTCAACCTTTCCCTGCTGCTTGCTTCCGCATGGGCGATTCCGGCCGGGGTGGCCATCGGCTTCCATCCCCGGCTGGCGCGGATTGCCCAGCCGCTCGCCCAGATAGCAGCATCCGTACCTGCCACTGCACTCTTTCCGGTGCTGCTGCTGCTCCTGGTGCGCCTTGGCGGAGGACTCGGGATCGGATCAATTGTCCTGATGCTGCTTGGAACGCAGTGGTACATCCTGTTCAATGTCATCGCCGGCGCCATCGCGATCCCTTCCGACCTCAAGGAAGTAGCCGACCTGTTTCATTTCAGCAGCTTGCAGCGCTGGAGGACCGTCATTCTGCCCGGTATCTTTCCCTACCTGATCACTGGCCTCGTGACTGCATCCGGCGGCGCATGGAACGCCAGCATTATCGCCGAGTATTTCCACCTGCGCGGACAGACGCTGCAGACACTGGGCCTCGGCGCGGAGATCAGCCGTGCTACTGACCACGGCCAGTTCGCGATTCTGCTGATGGCTACCATCCTGATGGCACTGATGGTGGTCACCATCAACCGCCTCGTCTGGCGCCCGTTGTACCGGCTTGCCGAAACTAAGTACAAGCTCGAGGGTTAGCGGCGTATACCCGCGGCCGTACCGCGATCCGCTTCTCTCCCGTCCGCAACTCATAGAATCTACGGTAGGATAGCTGGTGATGCCCGAAAGCGAGCGCATGATACTGTTAGTGGAAGACGACCCGGACCACGAGGCACTGACCATTCGCGCCTTGCGTAAATCCAACATAGCCAACAACATCCAGGTAGCGCGCGACGGCGAAGAGGCTTTGGAGATGCTCTTCGGCACCGGCCCCGACGCGCTGGAACAGACGCCGCAGGTCATTTTGCTCGATCTGAAGCTTCCCAAGATCGACGGACTTGAGGTGCTGCGCCGTATCCGCGAATCCGAGAAGACCCGCATGCTCCCGGTCGTCATCCTTACCTCCTCCGACGAGGAAAGCGATATGCTGCGGAGCTATACGCTCGGCGTGAACAGCTACATCCGCAAGCCGGTCAACTTCGATCAGTTTGCAGAAGCCACCCGGCAACTTGGCATGTATTGGCTGGTGCTGAACGAATGCCCGCGTCCGCTCAATCGCTAGAGCAAAAGTCTCTTCGCGTTCTGCTGGTCGAGGATAGCGAAGAGGACACACTCCTGATCGGGCGCCACTTCCGCCGCTCCGGATACGCGGCCGCCATCACGCGCGTGGAAACCGCGCAGGCGATGCAGATTGCCTTGTCGGACCCGGAAAGCGACTGGGACATCATCCTGGCCGACTACAATTTGCCCACCTTCAGTGCGCCCGCGGCGCTGCAATTGCTGAAGCATCACGGCGCGGACATCCCCTTCATCATGATGTCCGGTGCAGTGAGCGAAGAGACCGCCGTCGCAGCCATGCGAGCGGGGGCCCACGACTACGTCTCTAAGCAGAACCTGACGCGTCTGGTCCCCGCGATCGAACGCGAGATAGGTGAGGCCCAGGCGCGACGCCAGCGGCACGAGACGGAGCGCGCCCTGCGCGCCAGCGAAGAGCGCTTTCACCGCCTGGTGGAGGCCATGCCCGTCGGGCTGCTGATTCTCCAGGATGACGACAAGGTGGTGTACGCCAATCACGCGATCGAACGCATGCTGGGCTACACCGAGGCGGATTTGCGTGGCGGCCGCGTATTACTCGCGGAAATCCTGGGACTGGAAGGCTGGGCCAGCTTTTCGCAGGACCGGAAAGGTCTGGCAGAGAACGTGCGCTCGCGGCCCTTTGAAGGAGTATGCCGCACGCGCAGTGGTGAAGACATCCCGCTCCTGGTGGGGCTTACGGCTCTTGGGCCGGACGAGACGGCGCGGGGGCAGATCGCCGCTTTCTTCGTGGACCTGACGGAACAAAAGCTGAGCGAAGAGGTGCTGCGCCGCACGGAAAAGCTTGCCGCCACCGGACGCCTCGCAGCTTCGATCGCGCACGAAATCAACAACCCGCTCGAGTCCGTCACCAACTGTCTTTACCTGCTGGATATGCGGGATATCGACCCACAAGGCCGCGAGTACCTGCACATGGCCCAGCAGGAGTTGAACCGGGTAACGCAGATCGCCACACAGACATTGCGGTTCTACCGGCAAAGCACGCGCCCGGTCGAAATGCAGATCAGCGAACTCCTGGACACGGTGGTCACGCTTTACGAACCGCGCTGCCGCGGCTTCGGGATTCATGTGGACCGGCGCTATGGGTCCGTGCCCCCGGTGACCGGCTTTGACGGGGAGATTCGCCAGGTGCTGGCGAACCTGGTCGGCAATGCGGTGGACGCGATGAACAAGGGCGGCGGGACGCTGATTCTGAAGACCCGGCCTGGCCGCAACTGGATGACCGGAGAACGTGGTGTTATCGTCACCGTCGCGGATACAGGATACGGGATGAACCGTGAAACACAGCGGCGAGCCTTCGAGGCCTTCTACTCGACCAAGGGTATGACCGGCACGGGACTGGGTCTGTGGGTGAGCCAGAACATCCTCGCCAAGCACAGCGGCATCATGCGCGTACGCAGCCGGCAGGCGCAGCCGCAGGGCCACGCTGCTTCCGGCACAGTGTTCCGTCTTTTTCTCCCGGTACAGTTCCGTCCTTCTGCAGTGGAAGCCAGCACGCCCGCCCTCTCTGTCTCCGCCTGAGCCCTTCCGGCGGTGCCAAGCAACGTTCCTGGTTGCGCACTCGTCTGAAACAAAGACATCCACGCAGCAGGAAAGCACAAACAACAGAATGGAAATCACAGTTCTTCCGGGAAGGCCGTATCCGCTTGGCGCCAAGTGGGACGGCTTCGGCACCAATTTTGGTCTCTACTCCGAGCATGCAGAAGGCGTAGACCTTTGTTTTTTTGACGAGCAGGGTACGCAAACACATGTGATCCCTCTTGAAGAGTGCACGGCCTTCGTCTGGCATTGCTATCTGCCCGGCGTGGGACCCGGACAGCGCTATGGATATCGCGTGCATGGTCCCTGGGATCCGCTCAACGGCCAGCGCTTCAACCCGGCCAAGCTGCTCATCGACCCGTACGCACAGGCGGTCAGCGGAATCGTGGAATGGGATCCGTCCATCTTCCCCTATACGTTCGGCGGCGAAGATGCAGACCTGAACAAGAACGACGACGACAGTGCCGCGCGGGTGCCCAAGTGTGTTGTCATCGACCCGCAGTTTGACTGGGAGAACGACCGGGCTCTGCGTATTCCGCTGGCCGACTCCATCATCTACGAAGTCCACGTGAAAGGTTTCAGCTGCAGGAATCCCGATATTCCCAAGCACCTGCGCGGCACCTACGCCGGGCTGGCGCATCCGGCAAGCATTGATTATCTAAAGCGGCTTGGCATCACGGCGGTGGAGCTGTTGCCGGTGCACCACTTCATCAACGACAACACGCTGGTGGAGAAAGGGCTGACCAACTACTGGGGGTACAACACCCTGGCCTACCTCAGCCCTGCAGGACGCTATAGCGCCTCCGGCGACACGGGCGGGCAGGTGCGTGAATTCAAGGACATGGTGCGGGAGCTCCATAAGGCCGGCATCGAAGTCATTCTCGATGTGGTGTACAACCACACCTGCGAAGGCAACGAGAAGGGCCCGATGCTTTGTTTTAAAGGCATCGACAACCTCGCCTATTACCGCACTGTTGCCGACAACCCGCGCTACTACGTGGACTACACCGGGACGGGCAACACGCTGAATGTGCAGCATCCGCAGGTGCTGAAGCTGATCATGGATAGCCTGCGCTACTGGGCGACGGAGATGCACGTGGATGGCTTCCGCTTCGATCTGGCGTCCACGCTGGCGCGTGAACTGCACGACGTGGACAAGCTGTCGGGCTTCTTCGACATCATCAACCAGGATCCGGTGCTGGCCAACATGAAGCTGATCGCCGAACCATGGGATGTGGGCGAGGGTGGCTACCAGGTCGGCAACTTCCCGGTGATCTGGGCGGAGTGGAACGGCAAGTATCGCGACACCGTCCGCAAGTACTGGAAGGGCGATGAAGGCCAACTCAGTGATCTCGGCTACAGACTCACGGGATCGAGCGATCTCTACAAGTACGATGGGCGCCGGCCCTATGCCAGCATCAATTTCGTAACCGCGCATGATGGCTTTACCCTGCGCGACCTGGTCAGCTACAACGAGAAGCACAACGAAGCCAACGGCGAAGACAACAAGGACGGCACGGAGAACAACGAGTCGTGGAATATGGGCGTGGAAGGGCCGACAGATAACGTTGAGATCCAGCACGCGCGCGAGCGGCAGATGCGCAACTTTCTGGCCACGCTCATCCTGTCGCAGGGCGTCCCCATGATTGCCGGCGGCGACGAGATGGGCCGCACCCAGGACGGCAACAACAATGCCTTCTGCCAGGACAACGAGATTAGTTGGTACGACTGGACGCGCACGCCGGAGAAGGAGAAGCTCATCGACTTCACGCGGCAGCTGATCAAGCTGCGGCGCAGACATGTGAACTTCCGCCGGCGCAAGTTCTTCCAGGATTCCCCCATTCACAACTCCGATGTACGAGACATTGCCTGGTACGGGACGGATGGAAACGAGCTGAGCCCGGAGGCATGGGAAGCGGGTTGGGTACGCAGCCTGGGTGTGCTGCTGAACGGCAAGACGTTGCAGACCAAGGACCAGCACGGCAAAGAACTGATCGATGATACCTTCCTGCTGCTGTTCAATGCGTATCACGAAGGCGTCGAGTTCACGCTGCCTGCCGCACCCGACGGAGGCAAATGGCAGATGCTGATCAACACCGACGATCTCGAAAATCCGTTCACCATTAAAGATCTCGGCCCGACTGTAATCCTGGGCGGACGGTCCATGATGGTGGCGGCCGAGTGCAACACGCAGACGGCGGAAGCGGTGGGGATTCCGCGCGGAACGGGCTTCAAGGAGTGACCACGTTGCGTTGGGGCGTGGTGGGCTTCGGCCTCGCGGGCCGTATCTTCCATGCTGCAGTCGTTGACGCAGTCGAGGGACTCGATCTCGCTGCCATTGTGGAGCGACGGGGAGACAGCGCGCATGCCGCCTATCCCCAGGTCGCTATCTTCCGCAGCGTGGACGAGATGCTTGCCTCCGGCGAACTGGACGGCGTGAGCATCGCTACGCCGAATCGGAGCCATGCAGCGCTCGCACGTCAGTGTTTGGAGGCGGGCAAGCATGTGGTGGTGGACAAGCCTATGGCGGTGACCTCCGCCGAAGCGGCCGATCTCATCGCCCTGGCCCGCGCGCGCGGCCGCATCCTCACCGTGTATCAAAATCGCAGGTGGGATGGGGATTTCCTCACGCTGCAAAGGCTGTTGGCGGAGAACGCGCTCGGGTCGCCGCGCAGCTTTGAATCGCACTTCGACCGGTTCCGTCCGCGTGTGAAGACCGGCGTGTGGCGGGAGACGCCCGAGCCGGGTGCCGGCCTGCTCTATGATCTGGGCCCGCATCTGGTCGATCAGGCTATGGTGCTCTTTGGCCTGCCCTCCGCCGTGTGGGCCGACGTGCGCCGTGAACGAGCAGGCGCATTGGTGGATGACGCCTTCGACCTGCGTCTTTTCTATCCTGAGTGCGCCGTCTGGCTGCGTGTGTCCTGCCTGGCGAGCTTGCCTGCGATCCGCTTTCGTGGTGCATGGGACACAGGCGAGTTACCGCAAATTCGGCCTCGATCCACAGGAAGACGCACTGCGCGCCGGCGATCTCTTTCAATCAACGCCTTGGGGTCTTGAGCCAGAATCCGCGTGGGGCACCCTGACCGAGGAGACCGCGGGTGCGACGAAAACCCGCTCCGTTCCCACGCTGCCCGGCGACTACCGCGAGTTCTACCGCAATGTGCGCGACGCGATCTCCGGCCATGCTGCGCTCGCCGTGAATCCGCTCGACGGCTGGCGCACGCTGCGCATCCTGGAGTGGGCTCGCGAAAGCAGCGACCGGCGCACGGCGGTCCCCTGCGACTGGTCGGCGGAGCCGTAGCCCCGCCCCATCGCGCAGACATGCTCAGGCAAGCATTTTGCGCAAGTCGTCATAGCTGATCCGCAAACTCTCCATAGGATGGTCGGACACGTCCTGCTCTACGAAGTAGTGCTCCACATCCAGGCGCTGCGCCAAAGTGACAATGTCCTTATACGGGATCGTCCCCCGGCCAACTTCAGTGAAGTGCTCTGCGTCGGCGTTCAGTTCCTGCGAGGTGGGCTGGTTGGGCTTGCGGTCTTTCAAGTGCAACATGCGCACGCGCTTGCCAAGCTGCTTCAGCATCAGCAATGGGTCACGCCCGGCCTGCGCAATCCAGTAACAATCCAGTTCCAGGAAGACAAGATCCGGATCCGTTTCCTTGAGCAGTACGTCGTAGCCGGTGGTGCCGTTGTAGTCCTGGAACTCGTAGTTGTGATTATGAAACGCGAAGCGCATGCCATGCGCCTTGCACAATTTGCCCCAGAGGTTGAAATCATCCGCGGCGCGATGGAAGCCATCGATGGAGTGCTGCTGCGAAGGGGGCAGCATGGGACACACCATCCATTGCAGGCCAAGCCGCTGCGCATACGGCACCTTCGTGGGGAAGTCCGTGTAGTCGAAGTGGCCGCTGGGAGCGCGCAGGCCAGCCTTCCGAACCATGCCCCGCAACTGTGCCGCGGGGAGATCATAAACATTCGGGATGAGTTCTACTTCCTGGTACCCGATCGCGTGGATCTGGCGCAGGGTGCCGGGCAGGTCTGTCTCTGCCATCTGCCGTACTGAGTAGAGTTGTGCGCCAAGTGGGATGCGCTCTTCCGCCCGGAGGGCAAGCCCCGGAAGTGCAGCGGCGGTGAGAGCAAGAAACGTGCGCCGAGTGATCATGCTGGCGCTCATGATATCGACAAGTGGCAAGAACTTCCAGAGTAGATGCTCGCGCCGAACGCGCGGAGCATCCCGTCTGTAAAGGTCAGTTGCGTGCCATACGTACAGCGCGGGGCTTACTTATCTGCGTGAGCGCGGCTGTGCTATGCGCCTTCTGCATCCTCCTGCTCGTGTTGCGTCACCCACCAGAGGCCGACAAGAATCTGTGCTGCGCCCACCAGACGTGTCAGCTGTGGACGCTCTGCCATATATTCCATCAGCGAACGCCAGGGCTCCGGGCCAAGCTTCCACGCCCGTGCGTCTGAGTTCGGCCGCACCAGCGCAAGCAATCCGTCGCCGATCAGAACCATCGCTGTAAAGTGCTGAAAACGCCGCGAGATTGCCATGATCTCTCTCCCTCAAACAATACACTTCCCCTGATTCGCTGCCGCTCTCGCGGGTTGGCTCACCCGCGTGCGGCTGGGGATGCGGACGCGGAGGTGAAGACGGGTCACGCCTGCGCATGACCCGTCGTGTTGGATCGAAGCGGTTGAGTTACTGGACAGACACCTGCAACGGCAGCGTGTGAACCAGCGTGGTTGTTGTGTTGGGCTGGGCGGCAGTCAGGATCTGCGCGGAAGCCGAGACGACCACCGTGTAGGTCCCTGCCGGCAGCACGACGGCGCCCGGGGTTGCACTCCTTTGCAGAAGCGCGCTGCTGGTCGGCTTGCCCCCTGCCTGGTCGGCGGTGCTGTTGGCATCCGCGCAGCCGGCGATTGAGAAGGAAACGATCACCGCAACGACGACGCCCAGCATGGATTCCCAGCGGCGGCGACGCGACGGAAGGCCAAACAGGAAGACGAAGGCCAGAGCAGCGCCGCCGCCCAGCTTCCACAACGGCAGATTGCGGCGGATGGCCTGTCGACTGGTAAGCGGTGCGGTGTACCCGGAGGCAAGCTTGCAGGACACAGCTACTGTTGCGTATGTCGTACTGTGGAAGTTGGGCGTGGCCGGTGTGCCGCTGCACTGCAGCCCAGTAGGTATGGTGTAGCTAAGCGTGATCGGAGTGGCAGCGCCGTTGAAGCGGTTCAGCCCCGTGAACTGGAGCGTGTAGTTGGCCTGCGGACTGGTGCTGCTCAAGGGCTGCGTAACGGTGCTGGACTGGAGCGAGAAATCCGGTGCTGTCGCGTCGTCATAAACCGTCAGCCGGTACACGCCAGTGGAAGGAGAGTGCGTTGCATCGCCGGTGTACTGGGCCGTGATGACATTCGCGCCGAGTGGCAGAACCGACACGCTGTTCGTGCCGAACGGCACGAAGAAGGTGCCCGTCCCATTGGTCAGGTTGGAGTTCCCGATGTTCACGCCGTTGGCATAGAACTGCACATTGCCGCTGGGAGTGGCGCCGCCGGTCACGCTGATGTTGAAGGTGATCGTGGACACGTCGAAGAACTGCGTCGCTCCGGGAGTCGTGGGCGCGATCGTGGTCGTGGTGGCGGCCAGACCCTTTCCACCGCCATTCACGATGGTTATGGGAGCCGACGTCGAGCCGGCGAAATTGGTGCCGGAAGGAACGTAGGTGGCATAGATGCTCTGGCTCCCCACGCCGATCTGCGAACCGTGCAGCCGCAAGTCGGCAATCGAGACGACGTTGCCACCGCTGAGACCAGCGCGCAGCGCGCCCGTGCCCAGCAGGGCGGTGCCCAGGTAGAACTTCACCTGGCCCGGGGGTGCGGTCCCTTGGTTCGCAGCCTGCGAGCTTACGGTTGCGATCAGATCGAAGACCGATGGCGAGGAGGGCAGATTGGACAGCGTTGAAGTGATGCTGGTGGTGGTGGCCGCCTGTCCCACGGTGACCTGGTAGAGGGTAGAGGGGCTGGAGCTGCCGAAGCTGGGATCGCCGTAGTAAAGGAAGTTTAGGCTGTGCGCGCCGGGCGTCAGCACGCTGGTAGTGAAGTTTGCTTCCCCATTGGCATTCAGCGGGACGCGCGTGATGGTCCGGCCCGCATCCTGCACGGTGATCGAACCTGTCGGAATACCAAAGTCGTTGGGGTTGGCCGCCGCGACCAGGAGATCGACCGAGACCGGCGATCCGTAGGACACGGTGCTACCCGAAGGGGTGCTGCTCCCCAGCACCACGACCTGCGAGGCCGAAGGATAGACGGTGATGGTTACCGGAGCAGAGAGGGCCGGAGCGTAGGTCGCATCGCCTGCATACCGCGCGGTCACCTGGTAGCTGCCGCCGGGCAGGCTGGTGAGCGCGGAGTCCACTGCGGCGCCATTGCTGAGGGTCAGGCGTTCAAGCGCGGCATTGTTCGGCAATGCATTGTTGCTGACGACGGCCACATCGCCGGTCGCAACGCCCGAGCCTCCGCTGACCGCAACATTGACCTGCACCGGGTCACCGTGGTGAATGGAGGTCACCGGCGTCGTGCTGCCGGGCTGGGTAAGTGTGAGGGTGACGGCAGCAGTGGCGGTATTCGCCGGACGCCAGTTGGCGATCAGGTTTGCCGCATCGACGCTGCCCAGTCCGCTCGCCGGATCGTATCCCGCAACAGCGGAGTAGGCCATGTGGCCGACCACGTTGTAGACGAAGCCGTTGGTGCAGTTGGGCGAGCCGGTGGAACAGGCCACCGTGTTGGTCCCCTGCACCACGTCGTGGAAGGCGGAGGGGGTAGCAGCCGCTACCGAGTAGAGCGTTGGATCGAGGTTTCCTTGTGGGCCGTGTGCTTGTACCAGCAGCGCGGCTAGCCCGGCAAAGGCGCCGGTCGCGCTCACGGTGCCACCCCCGGCCGTATAGGGCAGCGTGCCGGGAGCGCCGTTCACGCAGTCGGCGGCTTCAATGCAAAGCGCATAGGCGCTGCCGTTGCCCAAGTGCCCCGCCAAACAGCGAGACATCGGGCAGAACGCGCGCCGAGCCAACGATGTTGCTTACCGACGCGACCTGCCAGTACGGGATGGGATAGGGCGCCCCGGCGCTGTTCTGCCGCGTATCGCCCAAGGCGCTCAGGCCGCCGCCGGTCGCACTCACCACCGGGACTGTTACCAGTTGATCCGTAACAGCATAGCTTTCGTTGTAGGGCTGCTCAGGAACGTAACCCTTGGCTGACGTGTAGCTTGCGGAGCCATTGTTCAACCAGTACTGCTGGATTATAGGGCTCTGCAGGAAGTTGCCGGTCACCGTTCCCGCCGGACCGTAGTAGAAGTCGGTGGCACCCACGGCGGTGACCCAGGGGCTGCTGGCATAGCCATTCACCGCCAGCCCTTGCGAGGCTGCCGGTACTGGGATCCCCGTAGGCGAGCTGTCGCAGTCGGCCGAACCCTGGTTGCCCGCGTCCACCACCACCGAGATTCCCTGCGCGGCGGCTTGCTGCCACAAGGCCCCGTAGAGCGTGTTGCGCGCGGAACCGAGCGCCTGTTCGCAAGTATCGAAGGCGAAGGAAAGCACCTGCACCTGGTTGTCTTCGACTGCACGGATGGCGGCCAGGTCCACGCCGGGCTGCCCTGCGGTGGTAGCGGCTACGTAGTAGTACACCTGGGCAGCGGGAGCAGTCGCCGCAATCAACTCCAGTTGCGCATAGCCGATGTCCGCATCCGCCGTGATTCCCGGGTCATTGCCGTCGATCACCACCACCGGCGGATTGGCCGGCAGCCCGAAGGAGGTGCGGTAGTTAGCCACAAAGCTGAGGTTGACGTTCGAATCCCCGATCACGCCGATGCGGACGCCGGTGCCGTTGTACTGTGACGGAATGTCGTAGATGGCGGCCAGGTCGCCCGGGGTCACGATCTGCAGATCGTTCGTCGCGTCGCCGTAGAGGGCGCGTGCCCGATGGGTCGAGCGGTCAAATTCCACTTTCTGCGTGCGCAGCGGGCTCGACGCCTTGTAGTTGTTCAACGCTCCTATCCCGGCAACCACTGGCGCCAGGGCCGCAGGAATCTTGGGATCCCGAACGTTTGCCTGGAACTGCTGGCCGCGAAAGGTGAAGCTGTGGATCTCAGTAGCAAAGGCGTTGCGCACCTGTCCGGCCGTGCCCGAGAACTCGATCGCCATGCGGTTCTTGAACACCCGGCCGACGGTAAAGCCCTGCGCCGAAAGATAGCCGGTGAGGCTCTGGATGTCGGCATCGGCCGCGCCAAACTGCTTCCCGAATTGGTCCGGCGTAAGCCAGTGATGGTAATTGGGCGAGGTGGGGTCCTGTTGGCTGCGGACCAGGTCATCGAGCGCCTTTTGCTGCTCCGGGCTGCGTCGCAGCACCATCACCATCGTGCCGGCCGGTGTGTTGTCGGGCACCACGCCGCGGTCAAAGCGCGCCTGCGCCAGAGGATGCGTATTGCCCGGCAGCGTAACGGAAGCCGGACCCGCTGGGGAGACGATCCGGGGTGTGGGATGGGCGGTGGGAATTGCTGCCGCGAGAGCTTGCGCGCCCAGGGTCAGGCTGACCAGAGCAAGCGCGAAGGCAGGAGCGGAGAAGCTCTTGCGCTTTGAGGAGAGAAGTGTGCGTACCATAGCCATCCTAAAGAACTACCGGGTTAACGTGCAGTTTCGTTGACATCTTCTGGCCATGTTAGCGGGCCCATTCTGCCATGCACTGATTCCCCGCCCTTGTTGCGTGCGTGAGCCGAGGGCTGTGCGGGAATCTGATCTTGCGGCTTCCTGCCAACTGTCGAGTTCTTGCCCGATAAGGCAGGTCCTGCGTCCGCTAAGATGCGCGCGGCTTCTGAACTGTTAGCTTTGTCCTCCTGCTACCCGAGAGCGCCGGTGGCCCATTTTGGGCATACCTGAAATGAGACAGACACATCCAGTAAAGCGCATTGAGAGCGCTTTGCGATAGGCACTTCGGGAAAAACGGTGGTTCCTGTTTCGTGTTACTGGCGCACCAGATTCACGGTGCCTGCCGCGAGTATGCGTCGTCCCCGGTGCCTCTGGTGGAGGCTCGTGCATAGAGAGTCGGCGCAAGACTTTGATCGCAAGAAAGCGCTGCAGGAGTACGTGCGATGGTTCGCGTGTACTCCAAAACACGCCCAGCACCACAATCTCTTCTCCGCGGAGTTGCTTATTCCACTACCTCGCTCACCGCACTCGATGACAACTGCTGAACCTTGCTGTGGCGAACGGAGTAGCCGAAGTAAATGACGAACCCGACCAGCAGCCAAATGCCCACCACTGTCCAGGTGAGGATCGGCAGATTGAACATAAGATAGACCGCGCTGATGACTCCCAGGATGGGTACCACCGGCACAAACGGTGTGCGAAAGGGACGGTGGAGGTCGGGCTGACGGCGGCGCAGGATCCACACTCCGGCCGAGACGATGGCAAATGCCAGCAGCGTGCCCATGTTCACCAGCTCCGAGAGCTTATCGATGGGCAGAATGGCAGGCAGGAACGCCACGATGCTGCCGACCACAATGTTCGAAATCCAGGGAGTACGGAACTTCGGATGGATGGCCGACGCCCAGGGCCACAGCAGGCCGTCACGAGACATGGAGAAAAAGACGCGCGACTGGCCGAGAAGCATGACCAGCATCACTGTGCCCAGGCCAAAGACGGAACCGATCTTCACCAGCAGGCTGCCCCAGCTCACACCGGTCGCGTCTATACCCAGCGCCACCGGATCGGCCACGTTGAGCGCGCGATAGCTCACCAATCCGGTCAGGATGAGCGAGACCACGATGTAAAGAACGGTGCAGATAACCAGGGAGCCGAGTATCCCAATGGGCATGTCGCGGCTGGGGTTTTTCGCCTCCTGAGCCGCGGTCGAGACCGCGTCAAAACCGATATACGCGAAGAAAACCGAAGCCGCCCCCGCCGCAATGCCGTTTATGCCGAAATGTCCCGGGCCCTCCGCCGGGGGAATAAAGGGATGCCAGTTGGTGTGCGCCAGGTGCGGGTGGCCGATCAAAAACAAGCCTCCCACCACGATAAAGATCGCCACCGCGATCAGCTTCACAATCACCATGCCGCTGTTGAAGTTCGCCGATTCCTCGATACCGATGACGAGAACGGTGGTCACAGCCAGGATGGCGAAGAATGCCACGAAATTGAAGATTCCCGTCACATGCGGAAGCGTGGCCGGGTTGACCCCGGGTGGCAGAGCTGCCGCCTGCTGCCATCGGTCGTGGAACTGATACAGCACATTCCCGTACGTGGTCGTAAACTGCGGCGGTAAATGGATATGTAGCTGCTCCAGGAGCGAAACGAAATAACCCGACCACCCCGAGGCGACCGTGGCCGCGCCGAACGCATATTCGAGCACGAGATCCCAGCCGATGATCCAGGCGACCAGCTCGCCCAAGGTGGCGTAGCCATAGGTATACGCCGAGCCGGCGATGGGAATCAGCGAGGCGAACTCCGCATAACATAGCCCCGCAAAGGCGCAGGTGATACCCGCCAGCACGAACGAGAGTGCGATCGCCGGACCCGCATGCTTGGCGGCGGCCTGCCCGGTGAGCACAAAAATTCCCGCACCGATGATGGCGCCAATGCCGAGCGTGATCAGATTCACCGGCCCGAGCGAGCGCTTAAGCGTGTTCTCCCCCTCGGTGTGCGCCTCCTTCAAGAGGAGCGGGAGGGGTTTGATGGCGAAGAGTCTAGGCACTTGGGAACCTCCGGAGAACTTTCATCTTACGGGAGCAACAGCATTACGGCGACTCCACACCAGATAGACGGGAACGCCCAGCAGAACGATAATCAGGCCCGGCCAGGTGTATTGCGGTTTATAGCGCAGCAGCACCGCGCAGATCCACGCAGCCATCACGATATAAAGTCCGGGGAGGACGGGGTAGCCGAAGGCACGGTAGGGGCGGGGTGCGTCCGGTCGCCGGACGCGCAACACAAACAGACCACCGATGGTCAGGATATAGAAGACCAGCGCGGCGAACATCGTGAAGTCCAGCAACTGGCTGTAGGAGCCGGACAGGCACAGCAGCGCGGTCCAACCCGCCTGCACAACCAGCGATACCGCAGGCGTCTTGTAACGCGGATGCAGGCGGCCGACCGAGCGGAAGAAGAGCCCGTCGTGGCTCATTGCATAGTACACGCGGGCACCCGCCAGGCACATGCCGTTGGCACAACCGAAGGTTGAGATCAGGATGGCCGCGGCCATCAGGTACGCGCCGCTCGCGCCGAAGATCTGCTCCAGCACCGCCGTACTCACCCGGTCTTCCGAGGCGTACTGGATGCCCCGCGCGAGAATGCTGGCGCCGTGGGGATTGCCCTGGAGCGGGAGCACGCACAGGTACACGAAGTTGGCGGCAATATAGATGGCCAGCACCAGTCCGACGCCCAGGGCCAGTGAAAGCGGGAGGTTGCGGCTGGGGTTGCGCACCTCACCGGCCGTGAAGGTGACGTTGTTCCAGGCGTCTGCTGAAAAAAGCGAGCCCACCTGCACCACGGCGAGGATGGTGAAGACCCCGACCATCGCGATCGGTCCGCCGACGCCGACCTGCACCGGATGGAGTACCGAGAGCGAAGCATTGTGCCAGAAGGCGTGCAGTCCGGGCCCGAAGTTTGCCGCGAGCGCCGTATGATTCATGCCCACCGAGAAGCCGAACAGAATCAGTCCCAAAAGGGCCGCGGTCTTGGCGGTGGTGAAGATGTTCTGCACCAGCGCGCCGGTCTTGACCCCGCGCACGTTGATCGCCGTGACTATCACCAGCACGAGGATGGCAACCAGGTTGGCCGTGTTCAGCCCCAGTTCCATGTTGCCCAGCACCATGGGGCCGATCCGGATGGCGGGCACGTGGCCGAGGTGCAGCAGCCAATGGGACGACGAGACCGTGGGGAAGAAGACGCCGAGGAACTTGCCGAACGCCACCCCGACCGCCGCAATCGTGCCTGTCTGGATGACAAGAAAAAGCGTCCAGCCGTAGAGAAAGCCCCACATCGGCCCAAGCGCTTCCCGCAGGTAAACGTACTGACCACCGGCGCGCGGCATCATCGCGGCGAGTTCTCCATAGCTGAGAGCGCCGATAATGGTCATCACCGCTGTGATTAACCATGCCGCGATGAGTAGCGCGGGAGAGCCTACGCCGCGCGCGATATCCGCCGGGACAATAAAGATGCCGGAGCCGATCATGGAGCCGACCACGATGGCTGTGGCGCTGAACAGACCCAGCCCCTGCACCAGCCGGTTCTCATTGCTTACAGCAACGGCGCCGCCAGGCAGAGGCTCTGCCTGTTCCGAGGCCGCGAGCGCTGCAGGGGTGCCAGTCTTGGCTGGAGGGGCGTAAGGATCAGTGAACACTAGCTGTATGTTCTACCGCAAATGATCGAGAAAGTCTCGGACGAGCTGCGCCGTGCTCGCACCCGGCCCGGGCACCAGTCCGGAAATCACTGCGACCCCGTCGGCCCCGGCTTGGAGGAGGGCTGCGCAACTACCCGGCGTGATGCCGCCAATGGCCACCAGCGGCTTCGTTGTAAGTCGGCGGGCCGCTGCAACGCCTTCGACCCCGACCACCGGGTCCGGATCGGGCTTTGAAGTTGTCCCGTAAACCGGACCGACTGCCACGTAGTCGGCTGGGCTGCTGTCGGCTTGCTCCAGTTGCGAAAGATTGTGGGTCGAGACGCCGAGCAGCGCCTTGGACCCCAGAGCCGCGCGCGCGTCCTGCACGCTGACGTCCCTCTGTCCGACGTGCACGCCGTCGCACCCGGACGCGGCGTACAGGTGCACGCGATCGTTCAGCAGCAGCGTGGCCTCGCCGGGGGGAAAGATGCCGCGCAGCAGCCGTGCGCGCTCTACCACCTGGGCATCGGTACCTCCCTTGTCTCGATACTGTAGAAAGCGGATGCCGGCATTCCAGAGTTGTCGAGCGAAGCTTTCGATCGAAATTCCCCTCCGCTCGAGCAGCCCCGCGTCCAGAATGGGATACAGTTGCGGAATCGGCCGGACCTCCAGGAATGACCGCGTATGTGCGTTCGTGGCCGCAGGATACGGCTCGGGCGCGCTTCGGAGCCTGTCATGGTTACGCATACGTCTCCTTTTGGCTCGCTGGCATATCACCCGAGTTCCTTCTGTGAGTTACCTGAGATGTCATTTGTTCTTGCTCTTTTCCTGTAATGTCAGCATCATGCTTCCAACACAACGGCCCATGCTTTCGTCGCGGTTCTGCGGACCTGCTTCTGTCTACGCCGCGCGTCCAGCATAGGCCCGCCTGCCTCCCCACCGCAGGCGGATCAGGCAGCTCTGGTCCGTGGACAGAATGCAAAGTTCATGACGGCAATGTGCCTGGTACCGAAACCCCCGATTCGCGCCGGCTTTATTTTGAAAACAAGGAGCACTCTCGAACGTGTTTAGACGATGGAACTCGGCATCCCATGCTTCTCGATCAGGGGCGTTGCTCCTACTGGCGGGTCTATTCTCGCTGGCCGCAGGCGGCCAGACGCTCTCGCCTGCCAGCCTCTCGTTCGGCACTGCCGTCAAAGGCCAGAGTAGTTCGGTTCGGTCCATAACGCTCGCCAACACCTCGGCGGCACCGCTGACAATTACCGGAACCAGCATCACGGGCGACTTCTCCCAGACCAATAATTGTCCGGCCACAGGCAGCGCGCTTGCTCCCCAGGCAAGCTGTACCTACTCCGTCCTTTTCACGCCACAGGGGGCTGGCAATCGCACCGGGATTCTATCGGTCGCCACCAGCGCTTCCGCCACCCCGCTGAAAGTGGCCCTTGCGGGCACCGGTTATGTGCCACTCCGCATCAGTGCGGCCAGCCTCTGGTTCGGACAAGTCGCTATCCACGTCATCAGCCCGGCAAAGACGGTCACCCTGACCAACACGCTCTCGCCCGCCGGCCCTATAACGCTGAACAGCATCCAGGCGATCGGAGATTTTGCGCAGACGAATACTTGCATTCCTGCAGGCAGCACATCCGCCATCCTGACCTCCGGCGCAAGCTGCTCGATTTCCATCACCTTCACGCCTCAGGCGGGAGGTCAGCGGAACGGGAGCATCCAGATTACCGACAGCGCTCCGGACAGCCCCCAGAGCATCGTGACTGGAGGCACGGGGCTGGGCGTCAGTGTAGCGCTGAGTCCTGCTTCCGCCACGCTGCAAGGCGGTCAGACGCTCCAGTTCACCGCGTCCGGCAGCAACACCAACAATGGGAACGTCACCTGGTCCGTCAATGGCGTCACGGGTGGCTCGTCCGCGACCGGCACCATCACCAGCGCCGGTCTATACACCGCGCCGGCGGTCGGCGGCTCTTACAAGGTGACAGCCACTAGCCAATGGAATCCGGCCCTCAGTGCCAGCAGCCAGTTGACGGTGGGAGCAGCCACCGTGGTCGCCGACTTTGCCGCGCGCCAGAATAACGCTTACCCGATTCCGGCGAACCTGCTCGGCGCGGGACTGGGCGGCACACTCCAGCCCACCTCGCTCCCGCTGTTGACCCACGCCGGCCTCACCACGACGCGCTTCCACGCCAATATCCAGACCACCTACAGCGGCGCCGCGCCAGACTGGACGGCCGTTGATTCGCAACTGACCGCGATACAGAACGCCGGGATGCACGTGATCCTGGAGATGGACTTCACGCCCACTTCACTTTTGCCCACCGTCAATCCGTGCGCGAGCAACGTAAACCCAAACTACGCTGCGCCAGCAGACACTCAGAAATTCGCCCAGGCGGCCGCGTCCTATGTCACACACATTGATGGCAAATTTCCCGGCCTGGTGCAGGATTACGAGATATGGAATGAGCCGGACGGCGGCGGCCTGTGTGCCGGAAGCAACTCGGAGGCCGACAAGCTGAACGCCTACATGGGTATTTACGCGGCAGTGGCGCCAGCATTGCGGGCCGCGGCGCAACAGGATGGCACGCAGATCCGCATCGGCGGCCCCACCCTCGGCAGCCCGTATGCCGACGCCCCAAGCTGGATTCCGGCGCTGCTGAGTAACCCTGCGACCGCGCCATACGTGGACTTCGTCAGCTTCCACTACTACATCACCAGTCCCACCGACGTGCAGAACGGGCTTTCCTGGCTGGGCAGCGGAACCGGCAGCACGGCGGCGCCCTCGCTGCTGGCCAAAACGCAGAACCCGCGCAGCGGCCTGGCCGCGCTGTACGAGAAGGTCGCCACGCTGGTGCGCCAGGGCAGTCAACCGAATGCCGCAACCACGCCCATCTATCTCGACGAGTACAACTCCGACTGGGGCTTCGTGAATGATTGCTGCCGGAACGACCCGACCTATGCGCCGTTGTGGAACTCACTGGCCATCGTCGATCTTCTGAACAGCGTCTACAACGGCGCGCAAGCGGTACCCAGCAAGCTGCTGTATTACGCGGTCAGCAACCATCCCTTCTGCCTGGTTGGACAGATCGATGCGCTGATGGACTGCAAGTTCCCCTACGGCGCGCCGGGAACCGCGCAACCGTATCCGCAGTACTACGCCCTGCAGCTCTTCGCATCGAATGCGTTTCTCGGCTTGAGCAGCGGAGGCACCATGGCAAAATCCGTCACTTCCGCAGATACCAACATCGTGGCGACTGCGCTGTACACGCCAAATGCTGACACGGTTGTCCTGGTCAACACCTCGGGCACGGATTACGCAGGCGTGCCGGTGATGGTCAACAACCCGGGATACACGGGGGCACAGGCCACCGCGTACATCCTCAACAGCAGCAACCCGACGATCGCGACGGAACCGGCTCCGCTGACCGCCGCAAATGGCGGGTTTTCTGCAGTAGTCGCCCTGCCCCGCTACTCCGTGGTGGCGTTGTCTCTCCAGCCATCATCCGCGACGGGGGTGAAGCGGTAAGGACGCGCCTGCTGTACCGCAACGAAGAAGCCGGTCCGAAGCGACTCCAGGATAAACTCTGGAGAACTTCGGGCCGGCGCTGTTTTCACACTTCTCTTCAGACCGGCCATTCACCCGGAGTTCTTCGCCCAGTAGATGGCCAGCCCGTTACTTCGCCACCAACTCCTGCCGCCGTTCTTTTTCGCGGTCAAAGAAGCGCTCCATAAATTTCGTATCGAAGTTCCCCTCGCGGAACTCCGGGTCCGCCAGGATTTTGCGATGGAGTGGAATGGTGGTGTAAATGCCTTCCACGATGAACTGGTCGAGCGCCCGCTGCATGCGCGCAATCGCCTCCGGCCGGTCGTGCCCATGCACAATCAGCTTGGCGATCAGTGAATCGTAGTAGGGCGGCACAAAACCTTCCGCGTACTGCGCCGTGTCTACGCGCACCCCGGTAAAGCCCGGCACGTTGAAGGCCGTGATGCGCCCGGCCGAAGGCGTGAACTTCTCCGGATGCTCGGCGTTGACGCGACACTCAATCGCGTGCCCGCGAATCGGAATGGTGTCCGGCACGATGCCCGAAAGCCGCTCGCCGGAAGCAATGCGCAGTTGCGCCTTCACCAGGTCGATGCCCGTCACCATCTCGGTTACAGGATGCTCCACCTGAATGCGGGTGTTCATTTCGATGAAGTACAGCTTGCCGTCCTCATCCATCAGGAACTCGATCGTGCCGGCGTTCTGGTACCCGATGTGTTCGAGGCACCGCCGGATCGTCTTGCCGATGTCCTCGCGCATCTTCGGAGTGACCTGCAGCGATGGCGCTTCTTCGATCAGCTTCTGATGGCGGCGCTGGATGGAGCATTCCCGCTCACCCAGCGACAGCACCGTGCCATGCTCATCGGCCAGCACCTGGAACTCGATGTGGCGCGGACGCTCGATAAATTTCTCGAGATACAAATCGCCATTCCCAAATGCATTCGTCGCCTCCGACTGCGCGGCCTGGAAGAGAGCCGGGAGTTCCTGCTCATTGCGGATGACGCGCATGCCGCGGCCACCACCCCCCGCGGATGCCTTGAGGATTACCGGGTAGCCAACCGAGCGCGCCCATTCCAGAGCCTCGCCTTCGCTCTGGATCACGCCTTCGGATCCAGGCAGGATCGGCACCTTGGCGCGCTTCATCGCCATGCGCGCCTTTTCCTTTTCCCCCATAAGACGCGTCACCTCGGGCGGTGGCCCGATGAACTTGATGTTTGAAGCGCGGCACACTTCAGCGAAATTGGCATTTTCGCTGAGCAGCCCATAACCCGGGTGAATCGCATCCACATCGGCGATCTCGGCCGCGCTGATTACCGCGGGTACATTGAGGTAGCTTTCCGCCGAGCGGGGCGGCCCGATGCAGATCGCTTCATCCGCAAAACGCACGTGCAGAGAATTCCGGTCCGCTTCGCTGTATACGGCCACAGTGCGAATGCCGAGTTCCTTGCAGGCACAGATAACCCGCAGCGCAATCTCGCCGCGGTTGGCGATCAGAACTTTACGTATCATCCTGTCCTCAACGGGGCCGTACGGAGAAGAGTTGCTGGCCATACTCGACCGGCTGCCCGCTGCTTACGAATCGCTTGACGATCTCGCCGGCGACATCGGATTCGATCTCATTCATCAGCTTCATCGCTTCAATGATGCAGAGCACCTGGCCCGACTCCACCTGGTCGCCCGGCTTTACAAAGGCCGGGGCGCCCGGCGACGGCGACTCATAAAACGTGCCGACAATCGGCGACTTCACGATGTGCAGGCCAGCCTCGCTGTTTTCCGCTGCGGCCGCTGGCGACGCTGTGCCCTCGACTGGTGCTGCAGCGGGGAGCGCCGCGCCTGCAGCCGCAGGAGCGCCAGGTGCCGACGACTGATGCGCCGCATCAGGTGAGCAAAATGCGAGAAGTCGAACTGTCCGCCTGCAGCAGGCGCCGGCCCCGCGCCGGCGAACTTCAAGCGGACCTTCAAATCGCCGCGCTCGAGGTCGAATTCCCCAACGCCATGCTCCTTCAGGAATTCGATCAGTTGTTTCAGCTCTGCTATCTCTTCCGGATTCATGCGTTGCGTCGTTCTCCGTTTTCCCTTGCGCTCACTGCGTCGATCTTCGAGATACGCCTTGGGTGCCGGCGTCAGTATCTCTGCACCCGTCTTCTGCACCAGCACCGTATCTTCTATGCGAATGCCAAACTCACCCGCAATGTAAATGCCGGGCTCGATGGTGATCACCATGCCCGGTTCCAGCTTCGTCGTCTGCCGCGCAGCCACCCGTGGCGGTTCATGGATCTCAAGTCCCACGCCATGGCCAGTGGAATGGGTGAAGTACTGGGCCAGCCCCGCTTCGCGCAGCACCGAACGCGCCGCCTCATCCACCTCGCCGCAGGTCACTCCCGCCTGAACGGACCGAACGGCTGCTTCCTGCGCCGCCAGCACTGCCGCATACGCATCGCGCTCCCGCGTCGTGGCTCGTCCCACGTGCACGGTACGCGTCATATCCGAACAATAACCACTGAGAATAACACCGAAATCCAATGTCACGAATCCGCGCCGGGGCAGCTTCGCGCCAGTAGCGCGGCCGTGTGGCAGTGCAGACCGCAGCCCGCTGGCCACGATGGTCTCAAAGGACATGGCATCGGCTCCGGCGCGCCGCGCGGCGTATTCCAACTCGGCCGCCACGCCCACCTCCGTCGCACCGGCGCGCAGGCTGGGCAGGATGCCATCGAACAACCGCACCCCCAGGTGGGCCGCAGCCCGCAACAGATCCACCTCGCCCGCGTCCTTCACCATGCGCTGCTGAGAGAGCAGCGGGCTCCTCAGTGGCTGGAAGAAACCACCCTTCACCTCTCTGCCCTTCAGTGCCTTCTTCATCGCAGCCAATTGTGCGACGCTGGTGTGCTCCGGGTCGAAAAACGCACCGCCCGCGCCCGTCTCCGCCAGCCACGCACACGCCTCAGTCAGTGCGGAGTACTTGGCAATCACCACGCGCGCTCCCTGCACCTCCTCGCGGGCCTGTGCGGTGTAACGCCCGTCGGTAAATAGCATGGCACGACGCGCGGCGATGCACACCGCGGCATTCGACCCTGTAAACCCAGTCAGATAACGGACGTCGGGAAGGTGCGTCACCAGCAGCGATGCAGCTTCCTGCTGGCGCATGGCCTGGCGCAGCTTGCGCACACGTGAGGAATAATCCACGTCACATCGTAGCAAAGCGAGGCTTACGATCCGGCGGAAGCAGCCGCGCGCTTCGCCAACGCGATAGCGTGGAAATGGTATTGCAGGTAGATCGCGGAAAACAGCAGCAACAGCACTCGGTTCAGCTCCAGCCCATAGGGCTCCGGGCCATTGTAGTGGGCCTCCAGAGCCTGCCGCATGCTGAGCAGTCCCGCAATGCACAAAGCCACGAAGAGCACCAGCAGCAGAACGTTCAGAGCCGTCGTGTGTGGCGGGAGGAAGGCCGTAGCCCAGCGGCACGCCAGCCCAGCCGCAACGTACACCACTGCGCGATTGCCCGTGCACAACCGGCGCACGAACGCGGCCTCCACCAGCAGCCATAGGCTGAGCAGCGAGCTAAGCGCGAGCAGCAACAGCCCCAGCCCGATGCCCACCAGCAGCGCGTACGCCGCTGAATGCAGCACGACACTGCGCTGGAAATAAGGAAGAAACATCCGCAGGACGCCTGCGCCGACCAGCGACGCTATCAGCCATCCCCAATGCAAACCGGGCGGAGCCGGATAACTTTGCCCCGAAACGGAAGACAGATCAGGGCTGCGCGACGGCATGCATCAGCGCTCGCCGGTGCGCGTTGTCTTTTTTGGCCGTGGTGACCGGACAGAGCCCACGGGCTTGGCCGGGGCTTTCGCTGCATTTGGATCGAGGTTTGCAGCACGCGCTTGTGCGGCGCTCTCGGCCGATTGCTGGTCCATCCACTCGTGCAAACGCGATCGCTGGAATCGCCAGCGGTTGCCCAGTTTAAACGCCGGGACAAATCCTTCCGACGCGTATCGGTAAAGCGTGTCAGCGCTGATGCCCAGGTATTCGGCCGCCTGCCGGATATCCATGACCTCGCGTCCTTCAGTGCCTGCCATGATCTTCTCCTTCGGAGCTGCTTCCGTTTGGTCGGAAAGCCTGTCCGGGCGAGACAGAAGACCCGGCGCACTGTGTATACCGTGTTTTCTCCCTCGGCTTCAAGGCATGCGTGCCGGTTACCTCGGTTTTGCGCCGCGCTTCGTTATTAGTTTTCTGGGTTCCTGGGTCAATTCTCCCACTTCGCTCCGGCTTTTCCACGTTTCCTTGTGGGCGGCACGGCAAACTGCAAAAAGCGAGCACTGCACCATGAACTGTGCGGCCACCCACGCAGTACACTGCCGCCTATGAATCGCCGCAGGTTTCTCACCACCGCCGGCGCCGCGCTTCCCGCCATGCAACTGCTCGCGGCTCACAGCGCCCGTGCGGCAGACCCGCAAACGGCCGACCCGCTCACCCGCTTCTCCAGTTCGGCCGCCGGATGGACGATCCCGCGTCCCATGTACTGGAGCTTTAACAATCTCGATCCTCGATTCGAGATGGCCGGGTACTCGTTCAGCTTTCAAGTCTTCACAGTGGGGGAGATCGAGAACACCTTTTCCCTCGATGCAAAGAGCATCACGGAGAGGCACGAGGGCAATCACTGGAGCGTCGAGGCCTCGCGCCTCTCCTGGCCCGGCCAGCAGGCCCCCGCCCACGGCTCGTTTTCCGCCGAAGCTGTGCTCGACGGCGACGCGGTGATTCTGCGCGCCCGGGCGACAGCGATGGAGAACATCCGTGGCATCAAGGTTCGCGTGCATCGCCTGCCTCCGGGAAACTTCGGCCACACCGGGTGGCAGGTCACACCCAACTTCGCGCCGGTCACCCACGAAGGCGTCACCTCGAACTACCCCGCCTATACCGGAGGCATGCCGGTGTGGTTCCTCGGCCAGGAGACACGCGGGATTGCCTTCTCCTCGTTGGACCTCACGCACACGCCGAAACGCTTTGGCGCACAACTACAGCCGGATGGAGTGGAAGCGCAGTTGATTGTTGAGCAGGATGCCAGCAAGTTGGCGCCGCGCTTTGACGCGCCCACGTGGCAGCTCCGGCGTGATACCACCATCTCCGCAGCAATGGACGAGCACCTGCGACTGCTGGAGCGCGGTGCCGGCCTGAAGCGTTGGGAAGATCGCACTGATGTCGCGCGGTGGGCACGCGAGATCGATCTGGTGGTGACGCTCCATGGCATGCACTGGAGCGGATACATCTTCAACCACTACCAAAAGATGGCTAACGCCGTGCGCTGGATTACCGACCGCATCGAGGGCAAGCGCGTACTCTTCTTCCTTGCGGGTTGGGAGGGGCGCTATTACCGGCAATACGGCGACAGCCGTCCAGACGATCGCATGGGCGGCGCAGATGGACTCAAGCGCCTGGTCGAGAGCACGCATGCGCGGGGCGCACACGTGATGGCCATGTTCGCCGGCAACGGTTCGGACAAGCGCCTGCCCGGCTTCGCGCAGTGGGGAGCGGACTCCGGCTTCCACGCGCTGCCGGGTGGGCTGGACTGGAGCCCGATGCGCGGGTACCAGGTGGACTGGGCAGAGATCCGCGCGGGCGCGGAGGGCGGCGTCTGGCTCAACCCCGGCGCACCAGGCTGGCACGACCACCTGATCCAGCAGCTCGGCGAGCTGAATGCGACGTATGGATTCGACGGCAACTTCTTTGACACGCAGCCCAGCGCGGAAAACGACATGCGCCACGATCCGCTTGCGGGGCTCCGCTCCATCGCCGATGCGCTGCGCAGCCGGAACCCCGATCTGCTGCTCGCTACCGAGTCGTGGTTCGATCTCTCTCTGCCCATCATCCCGATGTCGCAAACTCCCGACGGCCCGAACGGCTGGAGCCGGCGGCATCAGCGCCGCTTCGCCCATCTTGCGCTGGGAGAACCAAGCCGCGGCTCCACCGGTGTGCACGAACTCGGCTTTGTCCCCTATGACCTGGCCGATTTGCTCGACACTTTTAATCTGCCGACTGTCTCAATGGTCGAGGACACCTATCAATCCGCTCCGGAAAAGGTTGAGGCTGTGATCGCCGCGGCGAAGAAGCAGTCCTCGAGTGCATAGAGAAGAGCAGAACTCACCATCTCGCACCCGCATCAATTGTGAGCCGACTTCACCTGCGGAAAGCAGAAAAGCACACCTCCGTTGACCAGCGATTCTGTCCTCCAGTGCGGCTCCTATTGCGGGCGTGCTACTATGCCCCACATTCGTTGCACATGAGACTCAATCGATTTCTATTGCGCAGCACGGTTGTGGGTGCACTCGGCGGACTGCTGTTCGGGTTCGACACCGCTGTCATCTCCGGCACCACACGAACACTGGTTCCGTATTTCCACCTTTCCCCGAAGGCCCTGGGCGCAACCGTTGCCGCGGCGCTGGTGGGCGCGGTGCTGGGCGCCATCTTTTCCGGGTTGCCCGGAGAGCGCTTTGGACGCCGCGACAGCCTCCGCGGCATGGCCCTGCTCTATGTCATCTCCGCGCTCGGCTGTGCGTTTGCGTGGAACCTTCCCGCGCTGTTTGTCTTTCGTCTTCTCGGTGGACTCGGGATCGGCGGCTCGTCCGTGCTCGGCCCCATGTACATTTCGGAGCTGGCGCCGGCGAAACTACGCGGACGGTTGGTGGGTGCGTTTCAAATCAACATTGTCATCGGCATCCTGCTCGCCTACCTATCCAATTACCTCATAGGGCTGGCACACACCGGCGCGCATGAATGGCGATGGCAGCTTGGCGTTTCCGCAATTCCGGCCATCTTTTTTCTAGTCATGCTTTTCGGTATCCCCCGCTCCTCACGCTGGCTCGTCACGCAGAGCCGCATCACGGAAGCGCGCGAAGTGCTGGAATTGACGGGATCTCCGAACACCGAAGAGGAACTGCAGGAGATCGTCGCGTCCATTCACCTGGAGCGCTCGAGCGAGCCGCTCTTTCAGAAGAAATATCGCTTCCCCATCATGCTGGCAATCATCACTGGGGCCTTCAACCAGTTATCCGGGATAAACGCGATTCTCTACTACCTGAACGACATTTTCGCGAAGGCCGGCTTCGATCCGCGGCACTCAGATCTGCAGGCGGTTGCGGTCGGCGCGACCAACCTGGTCTTTACTCTGTTCGCTATGTCCATCATCGACAAGGTGGGGCGGCGGTGGCTGATGTTGGTCGGCTGTGTGGGACTGACCATCTGCCTTGGTGGAGTTGCGGCCATCTTCTGGACGCAGAGTCATCAAAACTGGCTGGTCTGGCTACTGATGGCGTACATCGCCTGTTTCGCCAGTTCCCAGGGTGCGGTCACCTGGGTTTATATCGCGGAAATCTTTCCCACGCGGGTGCGGTCCAAGGGGCAAAGCCTCGGCAGCTCTTCGCATTGGGTCCTCAATGCGATCATTTCCTTGATCTTTCCCATTCTTGCCAAAAACTCCGGCGCCTACCCCTTCATGTTTTTTGGCGCCATGATGGCCTTGCAATTCTTCCTCGTACTGTTCCTGTATCCTGAAACGAAAGGCATTTCGCTCGAAGCCATGCAACGCCGGCTGCATATTGATTGAAGCGACTCGGCCAATTTATTACCACGAAGGATGTATTGTCCCTTGTACCTGGCCCAAGTAAAACGATTTCATAGCGCTGAGGCAACTCAAGCAAATGAGCATTCATCCCTTCCCGAGAACCTCCGCCGTTTACAAATGAGTGCAAATATCCTGCTGGTTGATGACAATCCTATCCAGGCTGCGACGCGCCGGATGATCCTTGAAAAGTCCGGCCGCCCTGTCAAGGTTGCAGAAGATGGGCTCGCCGCATTGGCCCTCTTCCCTGCTGAGGGTCCAGACTGCCCGTTTCGCATGATCATCACCGATCACCTGATGCCAGAGATGAACGGCCCGGAGCTGGTGCGGACGTTGCGCGACCGCTGCGTCACGGTGCCAGTCCTGGTACTGAGCGGATTGCCCGATGCCGAAGCGGCGTATGAAGGACTGAATGTGATCTTCCGGCTGAAGCCCTTCGCACCGGACGCACTGATCAGGCTGGTAAACGAGACGCTTGACCAGCCCATGGCTCGCACTGCTTAAGTTCTCTTCCTGGCAATCTCGTTAACGCCGCACGTGCGCCTTGCAGCGTGCCAGTAATATTCCTGCAACCGTCTCCGCTTTCCTTTCTCCTCATTGGGTCGCGTAGCCGATCATCTTCCAGGCACCATTCTCGGCCGTCATCACCACACTCTCCAGGCTAGGGTGCCCATTGCTGAAGACCGTCTCCCAGACCAGCGCGACATAGTCGCCGTGCGGTAGACCGGGAACCTTCTTCTCGTAGTCCGCAGTGTAGAGAGTGCGCGTGAGTACCGGATCGAGTGGCTTGCGCACGGCGTTCATGCGGCGCACCCAGGCAGACTCGGGCACCTGCTTCTGAAAGAAGGACGAAGCCGCCTTCCAACTCGCGCTGTAATTTTCCTTGTCCTGCAAATCGAGCCAACTTTGCGCGGCTTTTTCTGCAGCGTCGATGTCTGCGGCGTGCGCTTTGTCAACCTTTTCCTGATGCTTGCTTTCCTGCGCCACCGCTTGCGGGACAACAACCCAACTCATGAACAAGCAAAGCAGCGTTGCTGTCATGTGCCAACCGATAGCACGAATAGGCCGCTTGGTTTGCGCCCTGAGAGGCAAACGGTACCAACGACAACAAAATTCGTAACTTATTATTGCACTCATCGCACCTACACCGTATTATCGCTCTGGTTTGAACGGTCGACGCCCGCTCGCCGGAAGCAAAGCCGCTCATCTAAACAAACGCATTTCTACCGGGCTGGACGGTGCACGAAGCACCTCCTGCTCATCAACACGGCTCGACGTGCCGACAAAGCACCGTTCGGAGCCGTGCCGAGACCCTTTGCCGCACTTACTGCCGGTAGATCCGGCGTTTCGAGGAAGCCATGTTCACGCGTTTCTCTCTCGGCCTGCTCTTATTGGCCCCTGCTGCCGCAATCGCGGCTATACCCAAGCTCCCGTCCGAAACGACGGGTTCAAAAATACCTACCGTTCACGATGTGATCGAAAATGCGTCCGCCACAGAGATCACGATCAACGGCAGTGGCCTCGGCACAGGTACTCCCAGCGTTGTGCTCGGAACCACCCGGCTGACCGTGGTCAGTGCGAACAGCTACTCCATCGTAGCGAAGTTGCCTGAACACATCAGCGCTGGATCATACCTTCTCTACGTCCAGCCAAACAGATCTGTAGTTTTCACGTTGTTCACAGCCGCAATCGGCGCCATCGGTCCCAAGGGCCCGGCCGGCCCGCAAGGGCCTGTCGGACTTCCCGGCCCGCAGGGACCCGCTGGTCTGCCCGGAGCACAGGGTGCCCCGGGAGCTCCTGGCGCTGCCGGACCGATCGGGCCTGCCGGGCCTGCTGGAGTTGCTGGACCGATTGGACCGGTCGGACCCGCAGGCGCCACAGGATTGACTGGACCTGCCGGGCCGGCTGGAGTAGCTGGACCGATTGGGCCCCAGGGAGCGGCAGGAACACCCGGCGCGATCGGGCCCGCCGGCCCGATTGGTCTAACCGGACCCGCAGGGCCTGCTGGACCTGCCGGAGTTCAAGGGCCGATTGGGCCAATAGGACCTGCCGGAGCGCAAGGTGCCGCCGGACCCATCGGTCTTACAGGTCCAGCCGGACCGACCGGTCTTACAGGTCCCGCCGGTCCCACAGGCGCCAACGGGCCTGCCGGCGCTGCTGGCCCTGCGGGTCCTGCCGGACCAACGGGGGCTAATGGCGCAGTGGGTCCCCAGGGACCATCCGGTCCTACAGGGCCTGCTGGCGCCTTCAATACAGAGTCCTTCCTCTTTACCGCGACCTTCTCGAATCCCTTGGACACGGCCACATATTACATTCGGCCGAATACGACGTTAGGGCCATCGCAGAGCAACAACACACCGATCGCGGGCGGGCAGTTCTCCGTTTCACCGGTCGATTGCACACTCAGCGCGCTGCGCGTAGGATCCCATGACTTCAGCAGCGCGGCGGGTCAACCCTCGGGCGCAGATAGCCAGACCATCACCGTTCTCCTGAACGGGACCCCGACCAGCATGCAGTGCACGGTGAGCACGAATGCCAACCAGTCAAGCTGCTCCGACACCACGCACACTGTCGCGGTGACCGCTGGCGACGCGATTGGTTACAAATACATCCAGACCAATGGCGCTCCCTACCTGCAGGACACGACGAGCCTGCTTTGCCAGTAGCGGTCTAATACAGTCCCTTGTCTGCACGGACGCTGGTGACATTCACTCGCATTCGTGCAGACCTTCCCGGATATTCAAACTAAGCAGTCCGTCATTCGTCACTTTCACACTTACGAAAGAACAGGAGCTACATGGACCCCTTTATCGGTCAAATCTTGATGGTTGGTTTCAACTTTGCCCCGCAAGGCTGGGCGCTCTGCAATGGCCAACTGCTTTCCATAGCCCAGAACACCGCTCTGTTTTCCCTCCTGGGGACCACCTATGGTGGGGATGGCGTCAGTAACTTCGCGCTGCCCAACCTCCAGGGCCGCGTTGCCATACATCCCGGCCAGAGCCCCGGTACCGGTAACTACACCCTCGGCCAATCCGGTGGGACGGAGAACGTCGGTCTCAGCGTCGGCAACCTGCCGGCCCATACTCACCCGGCTAATTGCAACAATGCAGCGGGCCCGAACAGCAATCCCAGTGGCGCATTCTGGGCAGAGGTCAACAGCGGTCAAGGCAGGCCGCCTGCGGCTTACCCGGGCTACGCCGCGAGTGCCAACGCGCAGATGGCGCCTACCGCGATTGGCGCCACCGGAGGCAATCAACCCATCAGTGTGGTGCAGCCCTACCAGTGCGTGAACTTCATCATCGCCCTGCAGGGCATCTACCCATCGCGTCCCTAGTCTAAGCAGGCGCACACCGGCTGGTGCGCGCCTGCTCCTCCCTGCACGCAATGTTGCGGACAGGATACTTGGTGCACAGATCTATCGCATGAAGTATCCTGCCACGCGCCATGCACCGGTCTGCTTCTGGAGAATCACTGTTTCGACAGTGGATGCCTTGTGGGCGAAGCTGCTGGCGTATTCGACCACCACATATTCTCCATCCGGCGCGCCTGGCAGTGCTGTCTTGTAATCGGACTTCTGGAGCTTGCGGCTTTCGAGTGCACCAAAAGAACCGCGGGTCGCACTGATCTTCGTGTTCCAATCCGCCTCTGAGACCTGCTTGCGCACGGAAGGTGCAAAGCCTTCCCAGCTTGCCTCATACTTGCCGGCGTCCACCAGTTTCAGCCACTTCTCCGCTTCACTTTGGGCGGCCTCGCTATCTTTTCGATGAGCGGCATTCTGCTTCGCTTCTGCCGGATCCGATTGGCCTGATTGCGCAGTGGAGCTCGTAGGTGGTGGGGCGCTTCCCTCGGGCAATTGACCCGGCTCCTGTCTTCCGAAACCCAAACCCGGCAGACAGGCGCATACCAGGAGCCCTGCAAAGATGGAACGCGCTGCGTACATGGTTTTCCTTTCCTACCGGTGCAGTCTGGGACCGTTGTTGGCCTGTGCTTTCTGTGGGGCGAGCCGATCCAGCGCAGAGAAGACGATGCCCGGCGAAAGCACTTCGGGCAGCAGACTAGGTGCCGCGCCGGCCGTCGCTGGATAGAGCGCATACGTCGGGACGCCGCTGCGGCCCAGCTCCGAGAGTGCGCGCGCAATGGTCTCATCGTGATTCGTCCAGTCTGCACGCAGCAGCGCTACGTTGCTGGAGTGGAGACGTTTTTCCACATCAGCACGGCGCAGCACAACGCGTTCATTGACCTGGCAACTCAGACACCAGCTTGCGGTGAAGTCAACGAAGACAGGACGACCCTTGGCCTGGTAGTCGGCCACCACCGCCGGGCTCCATGCCTCCCATGAACTCGATCCAGCGGAACTGGATCCCACGCTTGCCGCGACGCTACCGGACGGAGTGCCGAGCATATGCACGGCATACACCGGCACTGCTATCCCGAGAATGACCAGCAGCGCCGCCCAGATGGTCGCGGAACCGCGCGCTGGCCAGCGACCCAGCACCCATCCGGCAACGGCCAGCAGTAAGAAGGCGAACAACAGCCCGGCAAGCGCATTCACGCCGGCTGATTGCCCGAACAGCCAGACCATCCAGATGGCCGTAGCGAAAATGGGCACCGCGGTCGCCTGCTTGAGCACTTCCATCCAGGCCCCGGGCCGAGGCAGCAGGCGTGTCCATGCCGGCTGAAAGGCGAGCAGCAGGTACGGAGCAGCCAGCCCGAGGCCAAGGGCGGTGAAGATGAGAAAACTCACCCCGGCGGATTGCGCCAGGGCAAAGCCGACCGCCGCCCCCATGAAAGGCGCGGTGCACGGAGTGGCGACCACCATGGCCAGCACGCCGGTAAAGAAGCTGCCGGCGTAGCCCTTTTGCAGCGCCAGTGACGAGCCTTTTCCCGTCAGGCTCAGGCCCACGTCGAACATGCCAGCCAGCGAGAGGCCCAGGAAGAAAAGCAGCATGGCGATGGCGGCGATGAAGGTCGGCGACTGGAACTGGAAACCCCAGCCGAGGTGCTCGCCCTCGGCACGCAGGACCAGCAGCAGCCCGACCACGATCCAGAACGAAACCAGGATGCCGAGCGTGTACACCAGAGCTTGCGCGCGCATATGGCGACGCTCGTCCCCGGATGACTGCACGAGCGCCAGCGTCTTGATGAAGAGGACGGGAAAAACGCACGGCATCAGGTTCAGCAGAATGCCGCCAACCAGCGCCAGCAACACCGCTTCGAGCGCGCCCAGAGTATTTCCTGGTGAGCTCGCCATCTCCGCCGGCGGCAGCGCGCCCGGAGGCGCGTGGATAAGGTAAGCGGCACCAGTATCGAGCACCAGCACCCCATCGAGCGCAGCCGGCGTGCCGTGAAGGTCCTCGCTGCGGGTCAGCTCCAAGCGAATCCCGTCGCGCGTGGGCTCTGCGGCCTGAGGCGCGGCATTTTGCAGGACGCCGGCTGCGGCCGGGAAGAAGTGCGCACCGGGGATTGCGTGCCCGGTGCGGAGAGCCAGCGTAAATCCCCGAGCCGCCGGTGCGAAGACGGCCTTGGAACCTGCCGGCAATGGCTGCGGCAGTTGGGACAAGGCGCGATCGAACAGCGCCCCGCTGCCCGTGGTCTCGCTACCCGTGGAGGTGAAGGGCAGGTCCAGGGAAAGTGCTGCCTTTCCCGGGATGCAGGCCTCCCGGCAAACCAGCCAGCGTACGTCGGCCAGCAGCGTGGTTTTCGGTGCAGACGGCTTCAGGTAGTCCTGCGCGGGCCGCGGCGTTTGCAGGCGAATGGGAAAAAGCACCTGCCCCTCATAGCCGTAGTCCATGAGCGGGCCAAGAGGTAGCCGTCGAGGCGCCGGGAACTGCATGGGCCCAGCCACAAATCCGGCAGGCAGACGCCATGTGATGTCGGGCGGCTCACCGGAATCGCCGGGATTGCTCCAGTAGACATGCCAGCCTGGGTCGAGCGTGAAGTGCAGCCCGACTTCGAGCGCCCGATCATTACTCATAAGTAATCTGGGAATGAGTTCCACCGTCAGGTGGGGCGCCTTCGCGCTCCGGGCCGCGCCCGCCGGGAGAGCGAGCAGGAGCATCAGCATGGTAACGAGAGAAGACGCGCGTTGGGCGATGCCGATCATCTAAGTACCGAATCTCATTGTAGGCCAGGGATACGGCAGCCCCTCCGACCTGGGCGGGAAACCGGGCAGGGAGTCGCCGGATATTGATCGGGGCTCGACGACAACTAATTTTGTTACTATTGCGTCAATGTTGCTCGAGTAAAGTTCAACATCTTACAAGTCCATGACCGATGCATGTCGGGGTCTGTCGGCGACCCTCAGCGCGGTGCCGGTCACGATTTGCAACTGCCGCCAAAAACGGCCCCTCACCTGTCCGACTGCTGTTCTTCCTCACTGCCCTGGCAAGTAAGACGTCGCTACCTTAAGGAGGTAACGCGCTAACACGCGTGTAGAGATCGGGCGCCATACGATGCGTTTCTTGCGCCACGCTTCTCTCTCCTGTTTCGCTGAGTCGCACGTTAACCGAATCTGCCGTTTCGAATTTCATTGCGGAGTACATCATGTTTACCAGGCCAAGACGCCTTCCTCTGGCACGGACCGCCCTTTTCGGCGCCTCCAGTTTCCTTCTCCTGACGGGGGCAGCGTACGCCCAGGCGCCATCGTCACAAGTCACATTGTCTCCTTATAGTCTCTGGTTCGGTCAGCAGGCGATCGGCGTTCCGACGCAGCCGAAGACGGTCACCGTGCTCAATGACGCGAGCTACAACAGCGGCGTGAACATCGGCGGTATCACGGCAGTGGGGGATTATTCACAGACCAACGACTGCCCTTCCCAGCTTGCACCCGGCGCCAGTTGCACCGTCAACATCGTATTTACGCCAACGGATCGCGGACGGCGCGAGGGTGGCGTGGTGTTGCAGGATGACGCGCCCGGTGGCACGCAGCAGATTCTAGCCGCGGGTACCGGCCTCCGCGTCAGCGTAGAAGTGCGGCCGCATTCTGCCGCCCCGCAGACTTCCGCGACCCAGCAGTTTGTGGCAGTGGGCAGCAATACGAACAATGGCGATGTGGTGTGGTCGGTAGATGGCGTGCCCGGCGGCACGGCAGCTTCGGGAACCATCTCGGCTACCGGCATATACACTGCGCCGTCGCAAGCGGGCGGCCACACCGTACAAGCGGTGAGCCAGTGGGACCCCAGCAAGAGCTCGAGTGCGCAGGTCAATGTGGCCCAGGGTCCTGGCGGCCCGCCGACAACCGGCCAAGGCATAGTGGCTGACTTCAATGGCGGCGCGCCGACTGCTTATCCGATCCCCAATGGTCTGCTCGGAGCGGGCGTGGGCGGCAGCCTCCATCCGGAAGCGCTTCCGCTGATCACGCAGGCTGGTCTCACCACCACGCGTTTCCACGCCAATGTGCAGGACACATTCGCGAACTCCACGCCGGACTGGTCCGAACTGGATAGCAAACTGGCCGCGCTGAAGTCCGCCGGCATGCAGGCCATTCTGGAGATGGACTTCACCCCCAATTCCCTGCTGCCGAGGCCGAATCCGTGCGCCAGCGGCGTGGACCAGAACTACGCCTATCCCACCAACCTGACGCGCTATGCGCAGCTTGCGGCGCAATACGTAACCCACATCGATGCCAATTTCCCCGGCGTGATCTCGGATTACGAGATCTGGAACGAGCCGGATGGGGGCGGCCTGTGCGCGCCGCATCGTACCCAGAAGAGCAAGCTCAACACCTACCTGTCCATCTACGCGGCCGTCGCGCCGGCATTGCGTGCCGCGGCGCAGCAGGATGGCACGTCGATTCGCATCGGCGGAGGAACGCTCGGCGATCCTTTCTACAACGCGCGGGTCTGGCTGCCTGCTTTGCTCAGCAACCCATCGACGGCTCCCTATGTAGACTTCGTGAGTGCGCACTACTACGCATCCGGCCAAAGGGATGTCGAAGGCGGCATGACCTGGACGGGGAGCGGCAACACCCTATCGCTGCGCGAAAGAACGCAGAGCTACGACCGCGGTGCGGCGGCGGCCTACCTGAACCTGTCCTCGCTGGTCTCGCAGGGCTCGCAGCCGAACGCCGGCTCGACGCCGATCTACCTGGATGAGTACAACTCGGACTGGGCGTTCAGGGACGACTGCTGCCGAAACGACCCGACGTACGCACCGCTGTGGAACTCGCTGACCATCGTGGATCTGCTGAACACGGTGTATGCTGGTGCGCCGGCGGTGCCGAGCAAGGTGCTCTATTACGCGATCAGCAACCGGCCCTTCTGCCTGGTCGGGGTAGTGGATGCGCAGATGGACTGCAGGTATCCGTACGACGGCTCGGCTCCCCAGCCCTACCCCCAGTACTATGCATTACAGCTGTTCGGTTCGAGCAACTTCCTGAACCTGCAGAATGGCGGGTACATGGCGAACTCCGTCACCTCGCCCTTTTCCAAGGTGCAGGCGACCGCCTTCCGGACCAATGCCGGGGATGCGATTGTTATCGTAAATACGACCGGCACCACCAAGAACAACGTGCCGGTTACCTTCCGGAATCCGGGTGCAGGCGGAAGCAATGCGACCACCTACACTCTGAACAGCAACAACCCGACAATTGCGACCGGAACGACCCCGCTGTCGCAAGCCAATAATGGGCTTGCCGCAACGGTTTCGGTTCCAGCGCACTCGGTGGTAGCGGTTGTGCTTCCGACGGGCTCAGGGCAGGCGACGGTAAGGCAGTAGTTGAAGTGAAATGGAGCAGGCCCGGTTCACGCCGGGCCTGTTTCTTTTTGCGGGAAGGCTACCGTGTGTATGCGGAGCCAATGATCCTCGCGGGCTGTCGTGTGGATTGTTTGCTGTGCTCAGAACGGCGGGCTGCAAAGAGACTGGAAAGCTGCCGTCCCGAAGGGCGAACAGGTGTCATCTGGACCGCACGGGTTTCTGGAGCGGACTCGAGGGACCCGCTTTTTTGCTTTGCGAACCTTCTTGATACGGTAAAGAGCGAAGGCATCACCGGGCATCTCACCTTTATCGCGAGGAGCTACATGAACGAGCCCGAGACTATTCGCACCATCCTGGAAAACACCCGGACCATCGCCGTCGTGGGCTTGTCGGACAAGCCCGGCCGCCCCAGCCTGAGCGTCTCCCGCTACATGCAGCAGCAGGGATACACGATTATCCCGGTGAACCCCTCGGCGCGCAGCGCCAGCATCCTGGGCGAGCCCGTCTACAAGACCCTCGATGAGGCATGCGCGGCACGCGGCCCAATCGAACTGGTCAATGTCTTTCGCGCCCCTGTCTTCGTTCCGGAGATCGTCAAGGACGTCATGCGACTCAAAATTCCGTATCTTTGGCTGCAGCAGGGAGTGATCCACGAAGAGGCTGCGGAGTGGGCCGAAGCCGACGGCATCAAGGTAGTGATGGACCGCTGCTTGTTCATCGACCATGCCGCGCGAGCATGATGGCGAATGAAGGGTCATTCGGAGCGCAGCGAAAAATCCAAACGAAGGCTGGCTGGATCGAGGCAGCGTTGGAAATCCGGCTTACACGTCCAGATCATCCGACACTGCCGCAGGAACGCCGCCCTGGCGCTTCAGGAGCAGGTAGCCGCGTATGAACGGCTCGAGAGCGCCGTCGAGCACGCTATCCACATCGCCGACTTCAACCTTGGTGCGGTGGTCCTTCGCGATGCGGTAGGGTTGCAGCACGTAAGAGCGGATCTGTGAGCCGAAGTTGATCTCCAGCTTCGCGTCCTCAATCTTGCGGGTCGCGTCCTTCTTCTTGTCCAGCTCGTATTCGTAGAGGCGCGAGCGCAGCATCTTCATCGCCTTTTCGCGGTTCTTGTGCTGCGAGCGCTCGTTCTGGCACTGCACGACGATGCCGGTCGGAATATGCGTGATGCGGACGGCGGAGTCGGTCGTGTTTACGTGCTGGCCACCCTTACCCCCGGAACGATAGGTGTCGGTTCGGATATCGTCCGGCTTTATATCGATCTGGATGGTGTCATCGATCTCCGGCGAGACGAAGACGCTGGCAAAGGAAGTGTGGCGGCGCTTGGCCTGATCAAAAGGCGAGATGCGCACCAGGCGATGCACGCCGGTTTCGCCGGAGAGGAGACCGTAGGCGTACTCGCCGGTGATGGTAAACGTCGCGGACTTGATGCCGGCTTCTTCCCCATCCTGGTAATCGTTCATCTCCGTCTTGAAGCCCTGTCGCTCGGCCCAGCGCAGATACATGCGCATCAGCATCTCGGCCCAGTCCTGCGACTCCGTGCCGCCCGCGCCGGGATGCACCGTGACAATGGCATTGAGGGGGTCCGTTTCGCCGGAGAGCATGGTGCGGGTCTCGAGTGTTTCGGCGTAGGTGCGCAGCGAGTCGATCTCGCGCTCAAGCTCCGGCTCGACGGCCTCGCCTTCCCGAGCCAGGTCGAAGTACGCGTCGATATCGCCGGTCCGGCGCTCCAGCTCCGCATCATAGGCGAGCTGCGCTTCCAGGCGCTTGCGATCACGCATCAGCACCTGCGACTGCGCCGGATTGGACCAGATGGAAGGATCGGCGAGCTTTTCTTCGACCGCGCTCAGCTCTCTGCGGAGACGAGCAGCGTCAAAGATACTCCCGCAGGTCGCGGACTTGTTCGCGCACAGGGGCGTAGGCGAATTCCAGATCGTTCAGCATATCTCTGAGCGGGACCTGACTTTCTCGAAGAGGCTCTTCAGCGTGCCTGTCGTCGCGCCAAACCGCGGACGCCGCGCGCCAGCATCGCTAACGAGATTATCCCACATAGGCCGGCGAAGACGTCACCATGAGTGGTATAGAAGGTGAGGTCGTCACGGAAGCCGTAGCGCACCGCAAGCGAGGTGAAGATGTGCCGGGGTGCGCTCATTGTGAGCCGGCCATACGGATCGATCGCCGCAGTCACGCCGGTATTGGTGTCGCGCAGCAGCCAGCGGCGGTTTTCGACGGCGCGCATCCGAGCCATGTTCAGGTGCTGCCAGGGCGCGCTGGTGTCGCCATACCAGCCGTCGTCGGAGATGTTGACGAGGACCTCCGCACCGTATTCGGCAAACTGGCGCACCTCGTCGGCGAAGATGGATTCGTAACAGATGAAGACACCGTAGCGATGCCCCTTGAGGCGGAAGACCGTGCGCCGAGAGCCATGCGTGAAGTCGCCGGCGTTGCCGGTGAGGCGGTGGGCGAAGGCGAAGAAGTTCTGGTATGGGATGTACTCGCCCCAGGGCACCAGGTGGATCTTCTCGTAGCGGCCTACCTGGTTGCCGTCCGAGGCAAAGACCGTGGCCGCGTTGTAGAGGTCCTGGTGGCCGGCACGCGCGTCCACGGCGATGTTGCCGGCGATCACCGGCGCCTGCATCGTGGTGGCGAGATCGCGCATGAGCGCCTGGAAGCGGGGATCGCGCTCGCGAAAGGGCGTAGGCGCCTCCGGCCACACGATGAGGCTGGCCTGCGGCGCTGGATCGCAATGTGGGCGCACCACCTTCGCATCCAGTTGGGGAACACCCGCGAGGTAGGGCGTGCAGGTAGCACGGCTGGCAGCGACGAACCGGGCGGTATTCTCGTCCCACTGCGGCCCTGTCCACAGGTTATCGTCCTGGACGCTGAGGTTCTCCTGCAGGAGTACGGCCGAGGCTTGCGTGGGTGCCGGTGGCGGCGGGAAGAGCAAGCCAGCCTGCCCCACCAGCAGCACGAGGATGCCGGCCCCAGCGATTACCCAGCGTGACCGGGAACGGCGCGCCAGCAGCGCCGCAGTGAGGGCTGCGTTCACCGCAAGCAGGAGAAAGGTGATGCCGTATACGCCGGTCCACGGAGCCAGCCGCGTCAGCCAGAAGTTTGCGACCTCCGAGTAGCCGAGCTGGTCCCAGGGCACTTTGATCAGGTGAGCGCCGAGCAGATCGATCGCCGTCCACAGGAAAGGAGCCAGGATAAGCGGAGCGGCGTTGTTCCCGAAACCGCGCTGCGCGAAGCCGATGCCCCATCCGAAGAGGCCGAAGTAGAGCCCCATGATTAGGCTGAAGAGCAGGAGAATGCCGGCCGAAGCCAAAGAGGGCAGCCCGCCGTAGAAGTACATCGTCTGGTAGATCCAATAGCAGTTCACTGCGTACCAGACCACGCCGCACACCCAGCCGACCAGGAAGCTCGCCCAGAGCGGGTGCCTGTCTAGTGAGTCTCCGGGGACTGAGTCTCTTGGACGTTCGCGGCTAAGCAGAGCCCAGAGCAGCGGCACGGCGCCGATCCAGGCAAAGAAGGTGCGCCACGGCGGCAGTGGCCCGGCAAGGGGAAACGGCAGGTTCAGCAGGAGGGCGGAAAGCACTGCCAACCAAATGCGCCGCCACGGTGTCCCCATCCGGTGTGAGTCTATCATCGTTACGGTTTCTCCATCTGGCAACCGTTGTCTCTGAATCGCATGTACTTAGCGGAATCGCCCTGCGGACGCGCTACACTGATGGGCATGGCGTTCGCTGTTTTCGGTATGCGGCTGTTGGAGACTATCTTTTTCATCGGTGTGGCGGGCTCCGCGGTCGTGGTGGTTCTGAGCTTTGTCGAAGATATCCAGGAACTCTTTGGCGCCGATGAGGCTCCCCATGCACACACCACCGGGACGCAGTAGCTGGCGTTGACGCTCATCTGCAACGGCCTTACACTCAGCGTTGGCGCTGGACCGGGATAGCCCTCCCGGCATGCCGCCCGATGTAGTTAGGCGTTCTAAGGACCGAATGGCCTCCGAACAAACAGTAAACGCACCTTCGAATCGCGTACGGCTTGTCGTCGCCTCGTCGGTGATGTTGACCTTCATCTCCTTCTGGCGCGCGGCCGCAGTGGTGCTCAATGACCTCGGCTCCTCGGCCTTCTATGCCGGAGGCATCGCCGAAGAGGCGGTCGGCAAGTCCGCCCCGTGGTTCATCCTCGGCGTGATGCTGTTCTCCTTTGCTGTCCGCGCGGTGTACGTCGAAAGCTGCTCCATGTTCACCCGGGGTGGCGTGTACCGCGTAGTCAAGGAGGCGTTGGGCGGCACGTTTGCCAAGCTGAGTGTCTCGGCGTTGATGTTTGACTACATCCTCACCGGGCCTATCTCGGGTGTGTCCGCGGGACAGTACATCACAGGGCTTTTGGACGAACTGCTGGTCGTAGCCGCGCAGCATAACTGGCTGCCGGGCGCCATGATGGGACCGCACCATCACGTGCCGCAGTTGAATATGAACCTCACCTCGGCCCTGTTCGCCGCGGCGGTCACAATCTACTACTGGTGGCAGAACACCAAAGGTATTGAGGAGTCGAGCGACAAGGCGCTCGATGTGATGAAGATCACCACCGTGATGGTGATTATCCTGCTTGTGTGGGGTATCTTTACCGCCTTCCACGTAGGCGCCTCGCTGCCGCCTTTTCCGCGGCCGGCTACGCTCCACTTCAGCCAGGACGCACTCGGATTCCTGCGCCATACACGGGTCACCGGCTTTCTCGGACTGTTCGGTATCCTGATGGCATTCGGCCACTCCGTGCTGGCCATGAGCGGCGAAGAGTCGCTCGCCCAGGTGAATCGCGAGATCCAGCACCCCAAGCTCAAGAACCTGAAGCGCGCCGCGATCGTGATCGCGATCTACAGCTTTGTATTTACAGGCGGCGCATCGCTGCTGGCCGTCATGCTGATCCCCGATGCGGTCCGCGTGCCGGTGTACCGCGACAACCTGATCGCGGGCATGGCCATGTACCTGGCCGGTCCGCAGGTGATCCGTATCGTCTTCCGCGTCTTTGTCGTGATCGTTGGCTTTCTGATTCTCTCAGGCGCCATCAACACTTCGATCATCGGCTCGACCGGTGTGCTGATGCGGGTTGCCGAAGACGGTGTCCTGACCGACTGGTTTCGGAAGCCGCACCGCCGCTTCGGGACCAGCTATCGCATCGTGAACCTCGTGGCCATCATGCAGATGTTCACGATCATCGTCAGCCGGGGCAACGTCATTACGCTGGGCGAAGCCTACGCCTTTGGCGTGATCTGGAGCTTCACCTTCAACTCACTGGCCATGCTGGTGCTGCGCTGGAAGTACAAAGGCGAGCGCGGATGGAAGGTGCCTCCGAACGTTCATATCGGCAAGACGGAAATTCCGGTGGGGTTGATTTCCGTTTTCATGGTCCTGCTTTCGACAGCTATCGTGAACCTGTTCACGAAGTCCGTTGCCACGGTGAGCGGCATCGTCTTTGCCGCGGCTTTTTTTACTATCTTCAGCATCTCGGAAAAGCAGAACAAGAGCAGGCATGCGCTCACGGACCGGCAGATGCGGGAGCACTTCCAGCTCGAATACGAGGACACGATCGGCCGCGAAGCACTGCGCATTCGCCAGGGCTGCGTGATCGTGACCATGCGCGACGCGGCAAATCCCTTCGCGCTGAAATGGGCACTGGCACGCACTGGCACCGACGAGCAGGACATCGTGGTGCTGACGGCACGCATGATGGGCGCGGGCGGACCGGAGTACCTGGATGCGGCCGAACAACTGTTCAGCGAACACGAGCAGATGCTGTTCACCAAGGCGGTTTCCGTCGCGGAGAGCTTCGGCAAGCACGTGAACCTGCTGGTGGTGCCGGCGGGAGATATCTTCGCCGCACTGGTGCAGACAGCGAATTCGCTCGAAGCTGCGCTGGTGGTTTCTGGTATTTCCTCCAAAATGACTGCGCAGGAGCAGGCGTATCACGTAGGGCAGGCGTGGGAAGCCCTTCCCGAGCCGAAGCGGCAGTTCAATTTCAATGTAATCATGCCGGATGGTGACGCGCAGGCGTACCACATCGGCCCGCATGCGCCGGCGCTGCAGCCCGACGACGTGCAACTGGTGCACCGCCTATGGCTGAACTTCCGTCGCGACCCAACGCTCGACACGCTGCACCACAGTGACATCGTGACCTACGCGCTGACCCGTCTGGCCACCGAATATGGACGCGACAAGCAGGACGTGCTCAAGGGCCTGCGACGCAGTATTCAGGATGGCTCCAAAGGGCACGCACTCGCCTCGGCAAAGTACCCGAAGTTCGCAGAAGGACCGAGCGACTACGACATCCTCTCCCCTAAACCAAGCGGCGAAAAGCCGGGTCCTCCGTCCTGAGTTGCTACTGAAATAATCTGGCTGGGTACGCGGAACCTATTGCAACCAGAGTGCGTTTCAAATACAAAGGTGGCACTTCGCACGAAACTCAGCCATAATCAAGCTGTCGGCAGATAGGTGTGTAGCTATTGCACGAGACATGGAGGAAAGCTTGCAAGTTCAGCAGATAGTCCAGGAAATCGATCAAGAGATAGCGCGGCTGCAGCAGGCGCGCGCATTGCTCGCCGGAGAACAACCGCGGCGTGGACGTCCTCGCGGCTCCGGCCGCTCACAGCAGCAAACCAGCGCGCCCGCCAAGGGGAAGAGCGCAGGTAAGCGCACCATGTCGGCAGAGGGTAGAAAGCGCATCGCGGAAGCGATGAAGAAACGCTGGGCGGATCGGAAGAAGTCGCAGCAGTAAGCGTTTTATTCGCGTCCACACAGGGAAAGAAAAGGCAGGCCCCGACAGGTCTGCCTTTTCTATATTGACCTAGCGAATCGGCTCCCCTGCTTTTGTCCGCACTACCTGGATCCCGCTGCCTTCAAGCAAAGTTTCCAGTCGGTCCGGCGTGCCCGTGAGAGCAGGAAAGGTGCCGTAATGAATGGGCAGCACCTGTTTTAACGCCAGGTACTTCGCCGCCTGCGCCGCATGCTCCGGACCCATCGTGTAGTTATCGCCAATTGGCAGCATGCCGAATTCCGGACTGTACAGCTCGCGTAGAAGGCGCATATCGCTGAACAGGCTGGTGTCTCCGGCGTGGTAAAGCGTGGGGCCATTTTCGACCGCGATCATGAAACCCGCTGGATTTCCTGCGTAGACGAGCGTTTTACCGTCCTGAATACTGGACGAGTGCTTCGCCTCCACCATGGAAACCGTCACATCCCGGAAGCGAAACGACCCGCCGAAGTTCATACCATTGGTGTTTTCGGCGCCGTGCTGCTCCATCCAGGTGGTCAATTCAAACATGCCGAGTACCTTCGGCTTGTACTTCTTAGCCACGGGCATGGCGTCGTTGAAGTGATCGGAGTGGCCGTGAGTGATAAGCAGCAGGTCGATAGTCTCCGGCATTTTGTAGTGTTTGGGAAACTGCGGATTCCCCTCGATAAATGGGTCGATCAGAATGGATGTTCCGCCTGCCGTCTGGACATGGACGGTGGAATGCCCAAGCCAGGTCACAACGGTGCCGTGTAAGTCGGCCATGAAAAAACTCCTTTTTGCGTAACGGTAAGGTGAGGCGGTTCAGAGAGGCTGGAGCGCCTCGCGTGCTCTCCCCTAACGTAAGATGCTGTTGAGGACGCCTTCCCTTGCCCGCCTCTGCAGAGCCGGAACTACCATCGACCACGGACGAGATATTCAGGGTCAGCACGGCACGTGCGCCGGCGCCCATATTGCGTAGCACGAGGGACGGATCTGCGCCTGCGGGACCGTCGCAGTGGAGCCGCCTGCGCGGGCTGCGTATCTTTCGCGTGAACTCGGCAGACTTCCTGATCGCGAATGCGCGCCAGTATGGAGACCTGGTGCACTTCGGCGCGGCCGGACGGCACATATTCCAATTCAATCATCCGGAACTGGTGAGTGAAATGCTGCTGCGCGACGCGCCGCACCACCATCGCGGCATTGTGATGCAGCGCGCGCGCTTTGTGCTCGGTGATGGACTGCTCACCAGCGAAGAGCCGCTGCACATGCGGCAGCGGCGGCTTTCGCAACCGGCCTTTCATCGCGATCGGATTGCCGCGTACGGAGAAGTGATCGGGAATTACGCCAGCAAAGTGAGCGGGCGCTGGCGTGACGGAGTGGTGACCGACCTCCATCCCGAAATGCTGCTGCTCGCGCTGCAGATCGTGGGCAAGTGCCTCTTCAATGCCGAGGTCGAGTCGGAGGTGGAGCGTATCGCCGCCGCGGTGGACGCGTTCATGGGTTTTCTCCCGCTCGCGTTTCTGCCCTTTTCGGACACGCTCTTGCGCCTGCCGCTCCCGATTGTGAAGCGGATCCGTCACGGGCAGATGGAACTGGATGCGCTCATCTATCGCATGATTCGCGAACGGCGCGCGCAACCGGGCGACCGCGGCGACCTGCTTTCCATGCTGCTCGCAGCAGTCGATACGGAAGAAGACACCGGAGGCATGACCGACCGGCAGCTACGGGACGAGTGCCTGACGGTCCTGTTGGCCGGCCACGAGACCACGGCGAATGCGCTGTGCTTCTCCCTGTGGCTGCTGGGACAGCATCCCGCCGCCCAGGAACAGCTCGCAGCGGAGGCGCAGGCGGTGCTCGGGGATCGCACAGCCACGGCCGCAGATTACGCCCGGCTCCCCTATGCGCAGATGGTCTTTGCGGAGTCCATGCGCCTTTATCCACCAGTCTGGACCACCGCACGCACGGCGGCGGAAAGCTACGTCTACCGCGGCTACACCATCCCGAAAGGCTCCCTGCTGCTGGCGCCCCAGATCGCGATTCATCGCGATGAACGCTTCTACGCAGAGCCCGGGGAGTTTCGCCCGGAGCGCTTTGCCACGGAAGAGAAAGCTGCACGTCCCCGCTTCGCCTATTTCCCGTTCGGCGCGGGCGCGCGGCAGTGCATCGGCGAAGGGCTGGCGTGGATGGAAGGCGCACTCACGCTGGCAACTGTTGCACGCACCTGGCGTTTGCTGCCCGCCCCGGGCAGCACGGCGACGCTGCATGTGCTGCCGCGCATCACGTTGCGGCCGCGTGACGGACTTCCCCTGCTGCTGCAGCGCAGATAAGTGGACGCTGGCAAACTTCGTCGTTGACGCCTCCGGGACGGTGGCATACTCTACTCGCAGAGGCGAACAAATGGCGAACATGCAACCACCCGCCGTCCTGCCACTCTTTCCCGAGCTGCCCTCCTCTCCCCAGGGCTCGCTGACCGGGATCGCCAGATTGGCCGCTGCCAGCGCGCCGGCAGACCACGGCTACGGGGTCGAGTTTCGCTCGTTGCCGGTGCGCTCCATCCTGAACCGCAGTGTTTCCCGCAGGCGGCTGCAGTTCGCGTGGAGCATCAATCCGTACCGCGGATGCGAATTTGCCTGCAGGTATTGCTATGCGCGCTATACGCACGAGTTCATGGAATTGCGCGATCCGGAGGCATTTGAACGCCGCATTTTCATTAAACAGAACGCCGCCTGGCTGCTGCGGCAGGAGCTAGGTAAGGTTCGTTCGGGCGAGGAGATCGCCATTGGCACGGCGACGGACCCCTACCAGCCGGTGGAACGAAAGGCACGGGTTACGGCGAGCCTGCTTGAAGTGCTGGCCGAAAAGCGCGGACTCCGTATCGGCATTGTGACCAAATCTGCGCTCATCCGCCGCGATATTCCGCTGCTCCGGCGCATTGCGGAAGGAAATCATCTGGTCGTCCACGTCACGATTACTACGCCCGAGGAGAAGCTGGCGCGCATCCTGGAGCCGCGCGCACCGCGGCCCGATCTACGCTTTGCCACAGTTGGACTGCTGCGCAAGGCAGGGTTGCGCGCCGGTATTCTCTGCTCTCCCCTGCTCCCCGGCATCACCGATACGGGCGCCGCACTGGACAGGATGGGGAAAGCGGCGAAGGAGGTGGATGCGAGCTTCTTCTTTGCCCAGCCGCTTTTTCTCAAGCCGTGTTCCAAGAGCACGTTTCTGGCCTTTGTACGGGAACACTTCCCCAAGCTGGAGCCCATGTACGGCGAGCGCTTCGCGACGAAAGACTTCGTGTCGCGCGCGTATGCCGAGCGCATTCGCGACCTGGTGCGTGCGACCTGTAGAAAGCATTCGCTGCAGGAGCGCTGGGGCGGCAATTTGCTCACCCGCGACCGGGGAACCGATAACACAGCGGAAGCGACGGCACTGCCCCTGCTCCACTCCATCTGGCCGGATACCAGCGAGGGGCTGAGCATGCGCCGGCTCAGCGCGTGATGATGGCCTCGTACAGGTTATCTTTGGCCAGAAAGAACTTGCAGCCGGCAAAGCTGGAAAAGGCCTTCTCGATGCTGCGATTCGTGAAGACCTGCCGAATTGGAATGGCGGCGCTGCCCTGCGTTTCCAGCGTGTCGCTGTCGGTCAGGTGATAGCGGCAGTATGCGGTGTTCTCGCCTGTGGCCTTGTTATGGAATAGCAGCAGCACGCGTCCGCCCGGTTTCATGGAGCTTTTCAGCCGGTGCACCACTGGGCCTACCAGCGGCTCCGGAAGGTAGTCGAGCGTGGTCCACAGTAGCACCACGTCAAACTCGCGGCCGGAGAAGTCCAAGTTGTGCTCGAGATAGCCTTCCACGTCAAAGACCGGCTCGCCGGTTCCGTCTTCTGGCTTCTTCATCCACTCCGGCCGCTGCGCCTCCAGCACCAGGTCGGCCATATAGACGCTCTGGCCCATGTTGGTGAGGAAGTTGATGTTCGTGGGCGAGGTCGGGCCGATGTCGAGCACGCGCAGGCCCGTCTCGGTGTGAAGGTGCTTGAGCAGCGCGGCCCAGCCGCTGGAGTGGCGCGCGATTCTGGGCCCGGTGAGCACCGTGGGGCTGCCCGAGCGGGGGTCGGCTTGGGACTTCTGAAATAACTTGCGAAGCACGTATACCCTTTTTGCGGTCAGTGGGAAAAATGCAAACGGGTGTTCCGTGCGCAGCGAAGTCAACTCGACAGCTGCGCACTCATGCGAGAGCTCAGGCGGTCTTCTGCCCCGCCGCTCCCTGCACCAGGTCCACCTTGCCTTTGAAGTTGGCGTTTTCCTCAATCGAAAGCCGGGCGGCGGAAAGGTCGCCCATCAGGCTGCCCCCCTGGCGCAGTTCCACGCGCCCGGTTGCCTGGATGTTGCCGTTGAGCGTTCCGAGAATGATGACATCACGCGCGGAGACATTCGCCGCCACGCGTGCATTCGCGCCGACGGTTAGCCGGCTCTCCTTCAGTGTGATCGTGCCCTCAACCTGTCCATCTACCAGCAGGTCTTCGCTGCCGTTTACCTCTCCGCGTATCTGTACTGATTTGCCGATCACTGCTGCGCCGGACTCGCCTGCGGCCATGCCTTGTCTCCCGATTCTGAATTCGCGACTCTGCCCGCACTATACGCAAGGAAGTAACCGCGCCGCAACCTTAACAGGTGACTCTGGTTCCTTTTACGCGAGACCATTGCGAACAGTCAGCGTCTACCTAAGTGGTATTCATAGATCTGCGGTTGGCGAGCCAGCCGCTTATCAGGAGACAGCATATCGTTGTGAGAACCCTGCCCGCCGCTTTTGCCATTCGTGGGGCATCGATTGCGGCCCTCGTGTGCGCGCTGCTGCCCTTGCCTACCTTGGCCCAGCAACCAGAGACGATCGATCCGGTGACGCTGGTACGTGCGGCATCCTGGAATGAACTCCACTCCTCCGGCAATGTCCGGTTCCGTTACCGGCTGGAGAAGGTGGATGCCAAAGGATCGAACGTGAAAGGAGATCGTAGAGACGCGGGACGGAGATGTCGCGCGACTGCTCGAAAAGAATGGAAAGCCACTGAGCAGCGAAGAGGAACAGGCCGAACTCGATCGGCTGCATAATCTCGCTGCGCATCCGGAGCTGCAGGAACACCGTCGCAAGAGAGAGCAGGAAGACAGCACTCGCGCCAACGAGATGGTCCGCCTGTTACCGGATGCCTTTTTGTATACCTACCAGGGCATCGTGGAAGGTCCGAGCGGCCCGGCCTATCGCCTGACCTTCCAACCGAATCCGCGATTCCAGCCACCGGACCGCGAAGCAGAGGTCTACGCCGGCATGGCGGGCGAGTTGTGGATCGACCAGGCAGAGAAGCGCATGGCAAAACTGGACGCGCACCTTATCAACGATGTGGACTTCGGCTGGGGCATTGTGGGCCGGTTGTACCGAGGCGGCAGCATCCTGGTGGAGCAGAAGGACGTAGGCGAGCACCACTGGGAGCAGACGCACATGGTGCTTGATCTCACGGGCAAGATCCTGATGATGAAGAACATCTCCTTCAAGACCACGGAAACGGCGTCCGGCTTTACTCCGGTCGAGAGCACGATCGGCTACCAGGACGCGATCCGTTTGCTGCTGAACCAGCCCGCGCAGGGCGGGGTGACGCAGGCCGCACAGTAGAGAACGCCAGCCTTGGGCAAAAGAGCGGCGCTCCACGCGGAGCGCCGCTTTCGTATTTACGAGTCACTCAGGCGAAGCTGGAGTCGTCGTCTCCGCCGATATCCCCGCCACCCATGTCGCCGCTGTCGTCAAACGGGGTGTTGTCGTCGTAAACAGCGTTGTCGAGATTGGCATCCGAAGCAAGGTCCACCGGGCTCGTATCATCGCCGGTTACATTTACATCGCTCGCCTGGTCCAGTTGCGGGGTCAGGTCCGCATCACTGCCCTGCGGAAGAAAGCTGCTGTCGTTCAGGCCCGCGTCACGGCCCCCCGTCTCAAGTCCCGCATTGCCGAACTGGTCTGCATTGCCGGGACTGTCGTAGTAGTTGTTGACCACGGTCTCTTCCATCGGCATCCCGCCGCCACCCATGAATCCTCCGCCGCCGCCGAAGCCCCCTCCGAAGCCGGCGGCGTGGCCAAAGCCGTGCATCAGTGACTCCACACCCTGGAAGGCCAGCGCTCCCGCCGCCACGCCTGCAGCCGTGGTTGCGGCCGAGCGCAGAAAGCTGGAACCACCGCCGGTGGGAGGCGGCGCATAGCCCTGCTGGGGCGGCGGATAACCCGCCTGCTGCTGCGGATAACCGGCCTGCTGCTGCGGATAGACGCTCTGTGGCGGCGGGTAAGCCGCGCGTGCCGGTGGTGCGCTCGGGGGCACGGACCTCTGCGCCGGCTCCTCCTTATGCCCAAAGATGCTGTCAAGAAAGCCACCCGACTTGTGTTGCGGCTGCTGCGCGGATTGCGCTTGCGCCCGGAGCTGATCGAGCTGTGTCTTTGACTGTTCGAGGGCGTACTTCTGCACCAGCACCGTTTGGGCCAGCACATAGAGCGCGTCCGGATTGTTCCCCAGCCGCTGCTGCAGAAGATCCTGCGCTTCGTTGTCTTTGTCTGGAATCTTTGTCGCTTCCACACGGCCGATGAGGTCGGAAAGCATGCTTCGTTCCTGCGGAGTCATCTGTTCTCCTTTGCGGGGCGTCGTCGCCTTTCGCTGGAGATGAGATGAGGAAGCCGCCCGGCGTGGCTAATACATTGCGCTCAGGCCTGGGCGAAAGCCCGCACTTCTTCCTTGCGCACCGTGAGCCGGTTCACCAGGTCGGTGCGCACCTCGTACCCGCGTCCGGGCGTTTGCGGCACGGTGATCTCGCCGGCAGAGGAAACTTCAATCACCGGCTCGATGATGTCATCCGCCCAGTAGCGCTTCGAAGCAGACACGTCGCCCGGCAACTGGAAGTTCTCGAGCGAGGAGAGCGCGATATTGTGCGAGCGGCCAATGCCCGTTTCCAGCATGCCACCGCACCACACCGGCACGCCCCGCTCCTCCGCCGCGTTGTGTACTGCGATCGCCTCGCTGAAACCGCCCACGCGCCCCAGTTTGATGTTGATGATGCGGCACGATTCCATCTCTACGGCCGCCAGGGCGTCGCGCCGGTTGCGGATGGATTCATCCAGGCAAACCGGGGTTTCCAGTCGCTTCTGCAGCATGGAATGGAAGTAGAAGTCGTCGGCCCAAAGCGGCTGTTCGATCATCATCAGCCCAAACTCCTCAAAGCCGACGAGGTAGTCGATGTCCTTGAGCCGGTAGGCGGAGTTGGCGTCCACGCTTAGCGCAATCAACGGCCAGCGGGAGCGCACGGCTTCGAGCACGTCAATGTCCCAGCCAGGCTTGCACTTGAGCTTGATGCGCTGGTATCCGGCAGATAACTCGCGCTCGATCTTCGCCAGTAAAGCCGGCACCGTGGGTTGAATGCCGATCGAAACACCGCAGGGAATCTTGTCCCGTGTGCCACCCAGCAGTCGCCCGAGCGGCTGCTGCTCGCGCTGTGCTTCCAGGTCCCAGACGGAATTTTCCAGCACGGCCTTGGCCATGCGGTTACCGCGCACTCGACGAAAGAGCTCCGGGCACTCGCCCCCGCTATCGATATCGCTCGCCGCCAGCGTGGGCGCCAGCTCATTGAGCAGCACAGCCCACGCCGCATCGACGCACTCTTCGGAGAAATAAGGATGATCGCCGGCGACGCACTCCCCCCAGCCTACAAGTCCTTCGGCGTGCAGCTCTGCCAGGATGACGCGGCGCTCGGTCGTTTGCCCGAAGCTGGTCTCAAACGGTTCGACCAGTGGCATGCGGATCTCGCGGAGCAGAATGGCATCGATTCTCATACAGGTGCACTCGCCTTCAGATTGGTGGGTGTGTTACTCGCAACGGCCCAACTCGAAGCAGCCATTGCCTTCAACATCGCGCGAAAAACCAGTCACGCAGAGTCCGCGACGGAACGCGTCCTGAAACCGTTCCCTGTTCTCGAGTTGCAGAGCAAGGGCCTTCTCTCTTTTCTCGGCCGACTCTTTCCATGCCATGACGGCGGCCGGCAGCATGATGCGTTCTTCTACATGGCCGCGGGGCGGGTTGCCACCCGCAAGAGCGACCCGCACGCGTGGGCTGTTCAGGTTCCAGGTGGCGAGCAGACGGTCGGTCGGCCTGCCGCCCTGCAGTCGTGCGGAGGATACACCATAGAAGTTCGTCCAATAGGTACGCACAATTGCGCCAAGCTTTGCGATGTTGAAGTAGGCGTTCTTTATTTCGAGGGGATCGAAAGTCCATTCCATCCGGTCGATTCCGCGGGCCAGCGCTTCCTCGCGCTGGAAAAATTTCAGGCGCCGCCCCAGGCCGCGGTTGCGGTACTCCGGCAGCACGGCGAGCATGTGTGAGTGCAGATACGCCCTGCCCTCGCGCCCACCAGGAAGGGCCATGACGAACCCGACGAGCTGCTCGACCCCGTCTTTCTCGCCTTTACGAAATGCTCCCACCACCTGCCCCCCGATGTGCTGGGCAACTACGAAAAGTCTCCGGGGAATGACATCGGCCGGATCGTAGCCCCAAGTCTGCACTTGCAGCAAGACGCATGCGTCCAGCTCGTCGAAGCTGGTGCAGGTGCGTACTGTGATCTCCGGGATGGCACTCACGTTGTGGCAGCTCCCGGCACGATATCCGCAGGCGCGGCTTCGTTTTGGTCTGCAGCGGCCCCGGCCTGCCCTCGTGCGATTTCACGGCCCTTTGCTGCGCTCCATAGTGCTTCCCATTCTGCGGCGCTGTGCTCTGCGAGTGGCCGGGCCGCAGCTTCCTCCATGGCGGAGAAGCGGCGACGGAACTTGCGCGTGGTTCGTTTCAGCGCCGTCTCGGGATCGATCCGGAGATGCCGCGCCAGGTTCACCACCGTAAACAGCAGGTCCCCGAGCTCCTCTTCGGCGGCAGTGCTGGGGGCTGATCCGTCCGCATCGAGCTCTGCCCTCAGTTCGGTGCATTCCTCTTCCACCTTGTCCAGCAATCCACGCACGTCGGGCCAATCAAAGCCGACCTTCGCTGCGCGCGAACCGAGCTTGCCGGCTTCGAGCAGCGCGGGAAAATTGCGCGGCACGGCATCGAGCAGCGAAGCGCGGCCATCCTGCTCTTCCGGCTGGGCCAGCTTTTCTGCGGCTTTGATCGCTTCCCAATTGCGCAGCACCTGGACGGATTCGGTCGTGCCCGCGGCATCCACCGCCGCTCGATTGCCTGCGATAGCAGCCGCAGCCTCGCCAAAGACATGCGGGTGACGACGCACCAGCTTGCGGTTCAAGTGCCCGAGCACATCCACGATGCTGAAAATGCCCTCGTCCTCGGCCATCCGCGCGTAAAAGAGCACCTGTAGCAGCAGGTCACCGAGCTCTTCCGCCAGGTCCGTCCAGTGCTTCCGCTCAATCGCGTCCAGCACTTCGTAGGTTTCTTCGACGGTGTACTTGCGGATCGAGTCGAAGGTCTGCTCCCGGTCCCAGGGACATCCGCCGGGGCCGCGCAGACGCGCCATAATGGCCACGCTTTCGCCAAACAGGGCGGCAGCTTCCGCCTGCTCCGTCTTGCTGTCGGCACCCTGCCCGGAAGAAGAGAGTGCCAACGGGTCCCGCTCCGCCCCGCTTTCGCTCATGTGTTCCACTGTATCGCAGGCTCCGGCGCCGCTTTGTCAACGTGCTGTTCCGGGCAGGTATACTGCCGCAGAATGCCCCTCCACGTGCGCCACCCATGACGGCGATCGGCGTGATTTTCGCTGCGCTCTTCGGACTTGCCCTGGGCAGCTTCCTGAACGTCTGCATTAGCCGCCTGCCACTTCACCAGTCTGTGGTGCGGCCGCGATCGCGCTGCCCGCACTGCACAGCTCCCATAGCCGGATACGACAATATCCCGCTGCTGAGCTGGGCACTGCTAAGGGGGCGCTGCCGGCATTGCGGGGAGCCGATCTCGCTGCGCTACCCGCTCGTCGAGGCGGCAGTCGGGGCTCTTTTCGTTGCTTGCTTCCTGCTCTACGGATACGGGCTGCGGGCGGGCGGCGCCGCCGTCTTTTGCTGGCTACTGGTCGGGCTCTGTGCAACCGATGCCGAGACTTTGCGGGTACCGGATGCATTCACCCTGCCGGGGCTGGCGCTGGGGCTGGTCTATCACGGGGCGAGGGCAGGGGTGGTGGATGCAGGGGGGTGGCTGGGCGCCGGACGCGCGGTACTCTACGCGGCGATTGCAGCGGGGCTGGGCGCGCTGCTACTGCTGCTTATCCGCTGGTCGTATTACGCTCTACGGCGCAGAACAGGGCTGGGCATGGGAGACGTCAAGCTGCTCGCGATGATCGGAGCGTGGCTGGGTATCGAGCGGACGGCGCTCGTCTTTTTTCTCGGCATTCTGCTTGGCGCTGCGTACGCGATTTACCTGCTGACGCACTTACGCGGGCAGGCGCGGGAAACGCCGCTGCCCTTCGGCTCGTTCCTTTGCGCGGCGGCGCTCTACGCGCTCTTCTTCGGACGCGCTACCGTGGCCTGGTACCTGCATTCGTTCCTTTGACCGGGGCCTAGCTTAAACGTGGACCACCGATGACGCCCGCACTACCTGCACCGTGAGGCTGCGCCGGATGCGGTGCAGTTGCGCCGCGTGGTGCTGCACATGGAGGGCATGGTACCGACGCCACTGGTCGATGCGGAGTGGGCCCAGCAGGAAATGCTGCCCTACCCGTTCCATGCCGAACTGCTGGCGGCACAAGTCGAAGACCTTATCAGTGGCTTCCAGCTCGGCTGCCAGCAGGCGCGCGAGGTGATGGCCATTGGCGGGCGGGAGATTTCCCCCCGGTACGGTTTCCTGCTCCGCTGGAACACCCACGGGCATGTGGCCAAAACTCAGCACCATCAACTGCATGAGCCAGTCCGGGCGGCTGCGCCGGGTACGCGCGGCGATTTTGCCCTTGGCGATCCGCTTCTCCAACTGCTCACGTGTGGCTTGAAGCGATAGCAGCAGGTGTTCGACGACCTGCTGCGCCGTCCACAAATGCGGCTTGCCTTCGGGGTGCACCTGGAACATCGCTGTATCGATGCCTTCCAGTTCTGCAGCGAACCGCTCGGCGGCATGGCTCAGCACTTGATGCATGGGGAAACACTCTCTGTCTGTGTCGAAGCGCTCCGCACGCGGTTCCCAAACGCAAACGGCCGGACTGCTACGGCACCGGAAGGTGGCATGGCTGCTACTGCCGGAACGATAACCCCGAAGGGTACCTGTCACAACCGCCCAAAAGTGGTATGTCATTGAAAAATCAAGCTCTAACCCAAACGTGTTACTTACGGGCTGCGAGCGTATCCAGCGCCTTGCGCGCCGGCTTGGCCTTGCTTCCATCGGGAACGATGTCGAGGTACAGCTTATAGTTGGCCAGCGCCTCATCGGCATGCCCCAGACGGTTCGCCGATTCCGCCAAGCCGAAGATCGCGTCCGTGTTTGCCGGATCGTCGTGCGTGGCTTCAAGGAAGCGGGAGTAGGCGCCCTTCCAGTTCTGCGCGGCCAGGTAATAGTCCCCCACCTGCACGTCCTGCTTAGCGCGACCGACCGCAGAAAGCGAGCCCGGCGCCAGGTTCTTGCTCGGCTTGGGCAAGCGCTTCCGGTCGGCATCCCGTTCCATCTCGCGGTCGAGGTCAGGATCGCGAGACGCGCTTGAACTCACACCGGAGGGCGAGACAGCCGGATCGCGATTCGCATCTGCCGCCGCCTTGCGCGAGATATCTTCGGGAAAAGGATTGTCTGCGGCTGCGGAAGGAGCAGGAGTGGACTGGCTGGTGCCATTCTCGGTTGAACTCTGGCCGGCGGCGGCGCTGGACTGGTCTGCCGGAAACGGGTTGCTATCCGCAGCCGAAGGTGGCGCGTTCTGCGATTTTGGCTTCTGGACCGTCTTGTCCTGCTGCGCCGCTTTATCACCCTGGGAGGCCGAGGGCTGCTGCGCGGCGGCTACCGTAGCCATGCCGAGCAGGAGCGGAGCGGCCCATAGCTGCAAACGTCTTGGCACGACCTTACCCACACTTCCAGTTTAGACGCAATCGCGATGCGGAGGATGCGCCGGGAGCGCGGCACCACTGCTATACTCGGCGGAAATTCATGAGCTGGATTGAAGAGCAAATATGGGTCTGATCATCCGCTCGTCCGCCATTCACGCGGCGGGCTGCTACACCACAACACGCATCTCCAGGGGCACACGCGTGGTGGAGTACACCGGGCCACGCATCTCCAAAGAAGACGCGGACCTCAAGTATGAAGGCTCGCCCACCACGTACTTGTTCGGGATCGGGGACGGCACGACCGTCATCGACGGGCATGGCACCGCGATGTTCATCAATCATTCGTGCGCGCCAAACTGCGAGACCGACGAAGCGGATGGGCGTGTCTGGATCGTCGCCATTCGTGACATCGCGGCCGGCGAAGAGCTGACCTACGACTACTACCTGTACGACGGCGACGAGAGCGACGCGCGCTGCAACTGCGGCGCGCCGGAGTGCCGCAAGACCATGTACTCGCCGGAAGAGATCAAACGCCGCAAACGCGCGGCCCGGAAAGCTGCGGACGCGAAGGCAATAAGAGCGGAACGCAAGCGCGCCTAGATGTGCGCGCATCGAAGGGCGGAAGCGCACGCCGCCATTGATTGACGACAGCGGCGTGCATGTTCGTACTGCGGATCAGAATTGTGCGAGCTGCTCGATGGCCTTGAAGAGATCCTCCGGCTGCGGCAGGATCGCATCCTCCAGTATCGGCTGATAGGCCACAAATGTATCCGTGGCTGCGACGCGTTTCACCGGCGCATCCAGATCGCCAAACAGCTCGTCCGCGATGCGCGCCGCAAGCTCGGCTCCATAGCCCCAGCTCAACATGTCCTCGTGCGCCACGATCACGCGGCTGGTCTTGCGCACGGATTCCGCGATGGCCTCCCAGTCGTAGGGGCTAAGCGTGCGCAGGTCGAGGATCTCCGCTTCGACACCCAGGTCGCGGCTGGCGCGCTGTGCGGCCTGGAGCGCCCGCGGAACGACGGCCCCGTAGGTAATGATGGTGAGGTCCTTGCCCTCGCGCACCCTCCGCGCTTTACCGAACGGAATCATATAGTCCGGGCCGGGATAGGGCGCGCGGCCAAACGTTTCGCGATAGAGCCGCTTGTGCTCCAGGAACATTACCGGGTCATCGCTGCGAATGGCCGTGCGCAGGAGGCCGTTGGCGTCCAGTGCATTGGACGGAAAGACCACGCGGATGCCTGGCGTATGCGTAAAGATACTTTCGCCGGACTGCGAATGGTACACCGACCCGCCGGTGAGATAACCGCCGATGGCCACGCGGATCACTGCCGGGGAGACGAAGTTGCCGTCAGAACGCCAGCGCATAAGGCTCAGCTCATTGCGCAACTGGTGCATGGCGGGCCAGATATAGTCGAAGAACTGGATCTCCACCACCGGCTTGAGCCCACGCGTGGCCATGCCCACGGCGCGGCCTACGATGTTGGCCTCGGCCAGCGGAGAGTTGAAGACACGGTCAGCGCCGTATTCGCACTGCAGGCCGGCCGTCAGTTTGAAGACGCCGCCCTTCCCTTTCACCATGCCGCTCTTTAGATTCGCTTCGCGGCTGCAGTCCGCGATGTCTTCGCCAAACATCACGATGCGCGGGTCGCGCCGCATCTCGTCCCGCAGACACAGGTTGATGAGGTCGGCCATGGTGCGGTCGGCGCCGGCGGCCCGCACCGGCTCGCTGCTCAGCAGATCGCTGGTCGGGTCAAAATCTTCGGAGTAGACATTGCGATAGATGGTCGGAGGCTGCGGAAGCGGCGCACGCAGGGCGCGCTCGGCGGCTGCCTGCACCTCCTCGTCCACCGATTTCTCCAGCCGGGTGATGCCATCGGCATCCAGAATGCCTTCGCGCAGCAGGCGCATCTGCATTTTGGTGAGCGGGTCGCGCAGCGCATCGGCCTGCAGCTCGGCCGCGGGGCGGTAGAGCTTGTCGTCGTCAGAAAGCGAATGGGAGTAAGGCCGGATCACATGGCCGTGCACGAAAGCCGGTCCATTGCCCGCGCGGCAATGCGCCACCGCCTGCACGAATGCGCTGTAGCTTTCTACCGGGTCCGTGCCGTCAATCTCGGCGAAGAAGAAATTGGGAAAGTTCGCCACCAGTTTGGAGATGTTTCCCCCGGGCGTGTTGACCTCGACCGGCGTGGAGATGGCGTAGCCGTTGTCCTCCACCACAAACAGCACCGGCAGTTTGAGCGTGGACGCCGAACTGAGCGATTCCCAGAACTCGCCCTGGCTGGTGGAGCCTTCGCCGACCGAGACGTACGTGACCTCGTCGCCATGAAAGACGACATCGCGAAATGCGCGGTAATCGCCGTCATGCTTCTCGGCGGCTTCCGGATGATGCGCAAAATACCGGCCCGCCTCGGCGCAACCCACCGCCTGCAGGCACTGCGTGGTGACGGAGGAGGACTGCGACACAATATTCAGCCGCTTGTTACCCCAGTGAGACGGCATCTGGCGCCCGCCGCTTGCCGGGTCCGCTTCAGCGCCGACCGCCTGTAGTAACTGCTCTTCCGCTGTAACGCCCAGCGCCAGGCACAGCGCGCGGTCGCGATAGTACGGGTAGAACCAGTCGTAGCCGGCGCGCATGGCCATGCCGGCCGCCACCATCATGGCCTCGTGTCCGGCGCCCGAGATCTGGAAGAAGATCTTCTGCTGTCGTTTGAGTAGGATCTCCCGATCGTCCAGGCGGCGCGATAAGTACATAATGCGGTACATTTCAACGAGCTGTTCCGGCCCCAGTCCGGCAAAGTTCTTCGCGGGGGCCGCCTCACGGGGCTCGATTGCCAGATTGGCCATGCACACCTCTCACTTGCAGCGTTGGAGAACCAGAGATTGTATCGCGCCGCATCGCACTTGTTCTTCCCCCACTTTGATGAGGTTCATTTTGGGACGCGGGCTGCCGTTTCGGAGCAGCCTGCATCGCGCGCATTGACCATCTTTTTCCCATCGTGCTTTAATCAGCGCTTCCGGGCAGTACCCCATTTTCTCTGGCGCCAACCGGTGAACCGCGCCGCAGAAAGCTCTCATGCCAGAACATCTCAGGAGAATGTAGACATGCTGAATGGCGCTCTGCTGGCCGCATATTGGCAAACGAACGGTGCGGCCGTTTCCCCCAGCGGGAGTACCTATCTATGGATCGCGGTGATCATCGGGGTTCTGGGCCTGCTAGTGGCCGTTCCTGTTCTCACGCGTCGTCCTGCGGCGCGGATACAGGAACTGTCGAGATGCGGGCCATCTCCGATGCCATTCGCGAAGGGGCTGAAGCGTTCATGTCCCGCCAGTACGGCACCATTGCCGTGATTGCCGTTGTGCTCGCCATCGTGCTGTTCATCGGGTACCGCCTTTCGCCGTTCACCGCTCCCTTTGCCAACAAGGTGGTCATCAGTTTTCTGGTGGGCGCGGTCTGCTCCGGTCTTTCCGGCTTTACCGGGATGTTCGTCTCCATTCGCGCCAACATTCGCACGGCCAGCGCAGCGCGTACCAGCCTGGGGCGTGCGCTTCAGATTTCGCTGCGCGGCGGCGCGGTTACGGGTCTGGTGGTGGTCTCGCTCTCGCTGCTCGGCATCGGCATTCTCTTTTACCTGTTCGGCGGCCTGAATCATCCGCGCGAAACTCCCTATGAGCTGGTGGGATTCGGCTTCGGCGCCTCGCTGGTGGCCCTCTTTGCCCAGCTCGGCGGCGGCATTTACACCAAGGCGGCCGATGTAGGCGCTGACCTGGTGGGCAAGGTCGAGGCCGGCATTCCCGAGGACGATCCCCGCAATCCCGCAGTGATTGCGGACCTGGTGGGCGATAACGTGGGCGACTGCGCGGGCCGCGGCGCCGATATCTTCGAATCCACCGCGGCGGAAAACGTCGGCGCCATGATCCTGGGCGCGGCGCTTTATCCGGTGCTCGGCATACGCGGCATTTTGTTTCCGTTGATCATCCAGGCAATCAATCTAATTGCCTCGATCATCGGCGTGGCCGTGGTGCACTCGGGTGAGAATGAAGACCCCATGCACGCGCTCAACCGCGGCTACTATGTGACATCGCTGGTAGCGCTTGTGGGCTTTGCGATTGCCGTTTACTACATGCTGCAGGGCCGCTGGTGGCTGCTCGGCTGCGGCATTGTCGGCATCATCACCTCGTTCCTGTTCGTGCGCATCACCGAGTACTACACCGAGACCCGCTATCGCCCGGTGCGGTCCATTGCGGAAGCCTCACTGACCGGCCCGGCCACCAACATCATCAGTGGTCTCGCGGTGGGTATGGAGACCCCGGCGATGCCGGTGATCGTCATCGGGGCTGCGCTCCTGCTGAGCTACTATTTCGGCGTGCGCGGCCTGGCGGACGCCTCCATGTCCAACTACGCCAAAGGTATCTACGGCACCGCCATCGCGACCATGGGCATGCTATCGGCTTCGGCCTACATCCTCGCAATGGATACCTTTGGCCCGATCACCGACAATGCCGGCGGCATCATCGAGATGTCCAACCAGCCGGACGAAGTGCGGGAGAAGACCGACAAGCTGGACGCGGCCGGCAACACCACCAAGGCGCTCACCAAGGGATATGCCATCGGCTCGGCATCGCTGGCCGCCTTTCTGCTCTTCTCGGCCTACCTCGAGAGCATCCATGACATCGTGACGCAGCGCTTTGCTACCTACGGGCAGGCGCTCACCGCAAACTGGAGCTTCTCCAACGTCAACCTGGCCAGTGTTCCGGTCTTCGTCGGAGCACTACTAGGCGCGATGCTCACTTATCTCTTCTCGTCGCTCGCCATCAAGGCGGTCGGGCGCACGGCGCAGTACGTGATCCAGGATGTCCGCGCCCAGTTCAAGGAGAATCCCGGCATCATGGCCGGGACCTCCAAGCCCGATTACGGCCGCTGCGTGCGCATTGTGACCGGCGCCGCGCTGAAAGAGATGGTTCTGCCGGGCGCGCTGGCGGTGCTCATGCCGCTGGTGGTCGGGCTGATCTTCCGCCACCTGAGTTCCAGTTTTCGCGTGAGCGGAGCGGATACAAGCGTGCTGCCCCTGCTGAATGGTGTGGCAGTTAACCTGAGCGGTGCGGAATCCGTTGCCGGCCTGCTGATGGTGGGCACCATCTCCGGCATCCTTTTGGCCATGCTGATGAACAATGGCGGCGGCGCCTGGGACAACGCGAAGAAGTTGATCGAAACCGGTCAGTATGGCGGAAAGCGCTCCGAAGCGCATAAGGCTGCCGTAGTGGGCGATACGGTAGGCGATCCGTTCAAGGACACTGCGGGACCCTCGCTCCACGTGCTGATCAAGCTGCTGGCAACGGTCACCTTGGTGCTGGCGCCGCTTTTCGTTTAGTTCGAAGCATGCAGAAAAGCGGACGCTCCCCGCGCGTCCGCTTTCTGTTTCCGGGATTTGCCTGCGCCTCACTCCCGCATCTTCTCCCGCACGCTGTGCGCCAGCTTCTCGATCTCTTCCGCTTTCTTGATCACATCCACCGAGAGCGTGTCCTTGTTGGTTTTGTCCACCTCGGTCTTGAGTTCTGTGGCCAGCTCCAGCAACTTGGACGTGTCCTTCACCAGTTGTTCCTGACGCTGCGTGTTGCGCGCCTGCTCCTGCTTTTGCCGCTGCCGCCGCGCAAACGGATCGTTATCCGGATTGTTCCGCTGCGGTCCCGGCATGCCGAACGGCGGAGGCGGCGCCTGCTGCATCTGGTCCGGAATCTGCGCATGCGCGCAGCGCACCCCGGACATGCTCATCCCGCTCAGCAGCAGCAAGGCTGCCGCAGCCTTCCCCATCAGGCGCAACTTGCCCCATTCGCTTCGCATCCGTTGATTATAAGAAACGCCCGACATCCTTCCGAGAAAGGTCTGCATGCTTCTCGCGCCTCCGAATGCGCACCAGTCCACCTCTGTTTTCTTTCATGACTTGTGGGAAGGCTGGCTGGACAATGTACAGGACTTCATCAGCCACGACCTGCCGCGCCTCATTGGCGTTGTGCTCATTGCATGGTTGCTGATCTGGCTGGTCAACCTGGCGACAGGCCGCATGCGCGCGCTGGCCGAACGCCACAAGAGCAGCGGCCTGGCCCGAGCTGCACAGATAAAGACGCTTGCGTCCGTGCTGCGCGCGACGGGCATCGGTATTGTCAGCTTTGTTGTTGCGCTGCAGATCCTGCGCGACGTTTTCAACTTCAACCTGGCGCCGCTGCTCGCCTCGGCCGGTGTGGCTGGTGTGGCCATTGGCCTGGCCGCGCAGACGATTGTGAAGGACGTAATCAACGGCATGCTCGTCCTGGTGGAGGATCAATACAACGTTGGCGACGTGGTCACGCTCGCCGGGCTCACCGGCGTGGTCGAGGCGATGTCGCTGCGCAAGACCACGCTGCGCGGCTTTGACGGCACCATCTACATCATCCCCAACAGCCAGATCACCAATGTGGCCAACCAGAGCCGCGATTTCTCGCAGACCACGCTCAACATCTCCGTCGATTTTTCCGCGGACCCCGACAAGGTCATCGCACTGCTCAAGAAAATCACCATGGAGGTGCGCAACGACCCCAAGTACAAAGATGTGTTCCTGGATGACCCGCAGGTGCTGGGTGTGGACGCCATCAAGGGGTCGGAGGTCATCTACCCCATCGTCGTGAAGACGCGCGCCCGCACACAGTATGACGCGCTCCGCGACATGCAAAAGCGCATCCGTACAGCGCTGGAGGAGAATGGCATGCTGCCCGGCAGCCCGTATCGGATCCCGGGAGGCGGAGGGCTGCTGGGGGCGGGAACCCAGAACAAGCCCAGTGAACCGCCCAAGCACGACCCGACCACCAACAAGCCCAACGAAGTAAACCCGTTTACGGGCGAGGGGATGTAGAGCGGGCCTCGTCCTGCATCGCCGTCAGCAGGGCCTCCGCACCGTCCACCGGGGGGAGGCACTGGGTCCCGCGGCACACCACCGCGAAGGATTCGGACTTCTGCAACTGCGGCAGTTGCGGAAGCGTTTCCGCCAGCACTGGCGGAAGCACCCCTGTGCGTAGTTGGTCGTGCCTAGCCTGCAGCACTCGCTTGCTGACGAGATAACCCGTCAACGCCGCGGCCGCCATCTCTTCCGCGCGTGCATCGTCGCCGGCAATCACCACCTCGACAGGAGGCGCGAGGAAGGTGCGCAGGGCCAGCCCATAGGCGCCGGCATAGAGCCCGAAGTGCTCCGCAATACCCGCGAAGGTCTCGAGCGTGTCTTCCGCAATCTCGCGATACTCGTCACGCCCATCGAGTGCATGGAGACGCAGGAGCGCCCATGCTGCCGTGGGATTCCCCGCAGGTGTGGGCGTATCCTGCAACGGCTTGCGCCTCGCAGAGAGTGCACCAAGCGCTCCTTCTTCGTGATCCGCCGGAGCATCGAAGAAACCTCCGCCGGTGCGGTCATAGAACTTCTCAATCATCTGCGCAGCCATCTTTTCGGCAGCCTCGAAGTAGTGTCGCGACAGCGTGCGCTCCCACCCGTCCAGGCAGGCATGGAGCAGCATCGCGTAATCGTCGAGCATGCCGGGAACGCGCCGCTGCGCCCCGGTCGGCGCCTCTCCTTCGCCGTAGGCGACCACGTGCTGCAGACCCTTTTCCGGAGACCATGCCTCATCGAGAATGCGGTCCAGCGTCTTCAGCGCGAAACGTGTAGCTTCCGGAAGGCGCAGCACCGAGCCGGCTTCCAAATAGGCCGAGACCGCCATCGCATTCCAACTCGTGTACACCGTCTTGTCCACAAACGGAGTGGGCCGGTCAGTGCGCGCCGTGTACATCTTGCGCCTTGCCGAAGCCAGCAGTTCGCTGAACTCGTGAGTACTGTACCCCAGGCGCGCAGCCACTTCCTCGGCACTTCGCTGCACATACAGCACGTTCTTTGCCGGGTTGTGGTGCATGTCTCCCAGGTCGCCGATATCGTAGTACGCCGCCGCTATTTGCATTTCTTCCGGCGAAAGCACCGCAGCAGCTTCCGCCTGTGTCCAGGTGAAGTAGTCGCCATCGTCGTCCAGGGTCATGTCGGCGTCCTGCGATGCGTAGAAGCCGCCGCGCTCGCGATCGGAAAGCCACTCATCCATCCAGCCGATAGTCTCGCGGGCCACACGCGCGAACTCCGCGGCATGCTCCCCGCCGGGATAACTCTGGAATGCATGGACATAGTTCTTGAGCAGTCCCGCATTGTCATAGAGCATCTTCTCGAAATGCGGAACGACCCAGCGCTCGTCCACGGAATAGCGGTGAAATCCGCCACCAAGATGGTCGTAGATACCGCCCCGCGCCATGTGGTCAAGAGTGACCACGGCAATATCGCGCTCGGCAGAGTTGTCGCTGCGCACCGCTGTATCCAGAAGCAGATCGAGCATCGCGGGATGCGGGAACTTCGGTTGCGCGCCGAAACCGCCGTTTCGCGGATCGAACTGCTGCACTGCCGATTCCACGAGCTTGTCAATCATTGAGGCGTTCAGGTTCCCACTGCGGCCGGCGAAGGCCTCCCCGTGCTCGATCGCCGCGAGGATGCTCCCGGCTGACTCGAGCACTTCCTCGCGCTTCGAGCTCCATGCATCGGCCATGGTGAGCAGCACGCGCTCGATGCCGGGGCGGCCGTAGCGGTCATGGCGCGGGAAATATGTGCCGCCGAAGAAGGGACGTCCGTCCGGCGTCAGGATCGCGGTAAGCGGCCATCCGCCCTGGCCGCTGATAGCCTGCACAGCGGCTTGATACCGGCTGTCCACGTCCGGCCGCTCATCGCGGTCTACCTTTACCGGGATAAAGCGCTCGTTGATCAGGGGTGCGAGCGATGCATCCTCATAACTCTCGCGGTCCATGACATGGCACCAGTGGCACCATACGGCGCCGATGTCCAGCAGCACCGGCTTGTTCTCCCGCTCGGCGCGCGCAAAGGCCTCGGGCCCCCACTCGTTCCACTGGATGGGCTGGTGCATGGCGGAACGCAGGTAGGAAGAGCGCGCCCGGCTGAGCGCGTTGCTGGCTTGGTTTTCCATAGCTTCAGTGTAGCGGGAGAGCTCCGGCGCGTAGCTGCCCTTGGGCGGCTTAGTGAGGCAGGAGCGCGGCTTTCGCGGCGTCGATCCTATCCAGCCGCCGCTTGGATATGGCGACGTACACCCAGGCCGTGGTGACCGCAAAGACGACGGCGAAAATGCCGTAGGGCAGCGCTTCGAAGAAACGAAGAAAGCGCGAGGAGGCCGTCGGATCCCGGAAATCGTGCAATTTGTAAAGCGTGATGCCAACTGCGATCGCGATCGAGCTGATGTAAATCGGGATCCGCAAGCGCACCAGCAGGCAGGGCCGGAGCGAAAGGGCACACGGGAATTCCAACGAGCACCCCGGCAGCGAAACCCAGAAGAAAGGTCCAGCCGCCCCAGGCCACTGCACCCAGGCACAGGAGCTGCACAAAGAGCTTCTGGTTGCCCCCGCTGTTGCGCACAGCCACTAGCAGGGTCGTGGGCACCGTGGCAATCTGTCCGGCGAGCCATCCCGTGAATGCGCTGAGCGCGAGATAGCCGAGGCGCCGCGGATAGCCGAAGGACGGCAGTGTCCGCTGCCTGCTTTGCTGGGCCGCCGCGATATGAGCACTCATGCCAGCAGGCGTCCTGCCACCTGCGTGTAGAGGTCGATGGCGTCCAGCAATTCGCGTTTGCGCAACCGTTCATGCGGGGTGTGCGCGACGTGGATGGACCCGGGGCCCAGCAGCAGCGGTTCGCCCCAATTGGTGAGCGCCGGCACGTCGGTGGTAAATGCGGCCACCATGGTTTCAAGCCCGTCGATGCGCCGCATGCGCACAAACGGAATCTCCAGCGTGAACTCTACCTCGGCGAGACCATGCACCGCTTCTTCGAGCGCCCGCCGCGTTTCGGTCGAGGGACCAACGAGTCGGACCAGAATCTGCGCTTCCGCTACGTCGGCAATCACGTTCGGTGCACGACCGCCCTCGATCACTCCGATGTTCAACGTGCTCGGGCCTATATCTTCCTGCGTTGGTAGCGGAACGTGCAGCACTCGATCAAGCGCCTTGACGAGCTTATGGACCGCGCTCTCGCCCAGCTCCGGGTATGCGGAGTGCGCCATGCGCCCGTGGGTGCGCACTACGGCGCGGAGCGCGCCTTTCGAGGCAAGCGCGAGGCGATTGTCGGTCGGCTCTCCGTTGATAAGGAACCGGCTGCCCCGCGGGTGCAGGTTGGCCACCTTGGCGCCGGCGGAGTCGCGCTCTTCCCCGACCAGAAAGAGCAGCCCCGCCTTCACGCCGCCTTCACGCAAACGCAAGGCCGCGGCAATCTGCGCGGCGATAATGCCCTTGGCATCGCACGCCCCGCGGCCATAGATCCACTCGTCATCCTCACTGCTTGGAATGAAGGGTGGCACGGTGTCCATGTGGGTAGATAGAACCACATCCGGCTGCTCGCCCGCGATGCCGGCGTACACATTGAAGCGCGACGTGGTGGCCTTGCCCTCGCCCGCCTTGCCCACCGGCATGCGCTCGACCGCGAATCCGCACTCTTCGAGATAACGATGCAGAAAGGCACCCACATGCCCCTCGCCGTAGCTGATGGATTCGATGTCGATCAGTTGCCGTGTGAGTTGGACGGGATCCAGGGGCAGAGGCATCGCCCTCAGGATAACCCGGCCGCATCCTAAGATTGGTTCCGGAGAGACTATGCCCGACTTGACCTCACCGCACACCGTGTCCGCGGGCCATGCTCGCCTTCGGTCATTCGATATCGCCGGGCCGGCAGGGCGGCTGGAAGCGCTCTTGAATGCAGGCCGCTACGACGCGGAATACGCCGTGCTTGTGTGTCATCCGCACCCGATGGGGGGCGGAACTATGCACAACAAGGTTGTGTATCACGCGATGAAAGCCTTTCAGAGCTTTGGGCTGCCGGTGCTGCGCTTCAACTTTCGGGGAACTGGCCGCAGCGAAGGCGCCCACGACAACGGCCGCGGCGAGGTGCAGGATGTGACCACGGCACTCGACTGGCTCGATCGCGAATTCCGCCTGCCCCTGCTCTTCGCCGGATTCTCTTTCGGCGCCAATGTGGGCATGCGCGCCTGCTGCGGCGACCAACGCGTAAAGGGACTGGTCGCACTGGGGCTGCCGGTACGCGCGGAAGGGCGGGACTACACCTACAACTTTCTTTCCGGCTGCACGGTGCCCAAGCTGTTTGTCAGCGGCGCTGAAGACCCGTTCGGCCCGCAGGCGGAGGTGGAGGCCATCGTGGCGACTGCGCCTCCACCCGCAACAATGGTGTGGGTCTCTGACGCCGACCATTTTTTCGCCGGCAAGCTCGACGAGATGCAGACCGCGCTGCGCGGCTGGATTGCGGAGCATTTTCTGCCCCGGCAGTCGGACCAACTGCCCACCACCTGAGCCGTGCCGCCATGCAAAACGAAGCGGAAACCCGGCAATACGCGCGCCTGCACACAGACGTTCGGAGCATCTTCAAGCACGCTTTGAGCACGGCTTCGATCGCGGGGGTCTTTGCACAAGCCCTCGCGTGGGAAGGCTCGGTGCTGCGCATCCAGCCTTCCGCGGCGGCAGCGCCGGTGGTCGTTGATCTGGGTGCGTACCGGCATGTGCTGATAATCGCGCTGGGCAAGGCTGCCGTGCCCATGGTGACTGCGCTCTGCCAGTATTTGCCTGCGCACCTGCGCGTTGGCGGCGTCTGTGCGAGCCCGGAGATTCCGTCCAACCGCCCCGATCCGCGGCTGGTGTACTACGCCGGCGGCCATCCGTTTCCAAACCGGAGCTCCTTTCGTGCTGCCCGGGCAGCACTCCGGCTGCTGCGCTGCGCGAATCAGCGAGACCCGCGCGACCAGACGTTTGTCTTTTTCCTGATCAGCGGCGGCGGAAGCTCTCTGTTCGAATTGCCTGCGAACCCGGAGATTTCGCTGGAGGACACGGTCGCCTTTCACCGCGCGCTGGTCGGCTGCGGCGCGCCCATTGCCGAGATCAACGTCGTCCGCAAGCATTTCTCGGCGGTCAAAGGAGGCCGCCTCGGAGCCGCGGCGCCAGCCGGCCACTTCGTCACGCTGCAGGTCGCAGATGTGCCGCTGATGCATCTCGATGCGCTCGCCTCCGGGCCGACGATTCCCCATCGCGCAAGCATCGAGGACTGCCGGGAGATACTGGCGCGCTACGATCTGCTGGCTCGCTTTCCGGAACCGGTGCAGCGTTTGTTTTCGGAGGAACGATGCGGCGATTCCGGGCTGCAGCAAGTACAACATGCGAGCAGAGAGACGGCTTCTGCGGACCGCTCGGCTTCGCCGGTGCTCACGCTGCTGTCCAATGAAGACCTGCTCCGCGCCGCTGGTGAAGAGGCGCAAGGTTTGGGATACCACGTTGTGGTGGACACCGTATGCGACGAATGGGAGGCCAGCGCGGCCGCACGTTACCTGCTCGAGCGGCTCTTCGCGCTCGAGCAGCAATACGAGCGCGTCTGCCTGATCTCTGGCGGCGAAGTGACAGTGCGTCTTGGGCAGCACTCCGGGCGGGGCGGTCGGAATCAGCAGTTCGCGCTTTGGTGTGCGCTAGAGTTACAGCGGCACGCGGCGGAGGCCCCGTCTGGGCGACTCCCCGGCCCGCGGCACGTGGTGCTTTCCGCCGGCAGTGATGGCGTAGACGGCAGCAGCCCGGCGGCGGGCGCCCTGGCAGATGACACCACCGCGGCTCGCGCGGTCGCCCTCCGTTTGGAGCCGGAAGCAGCTTTGAGCGCCTTCGACGCGTATCCGCTATTCGCCGCGCTCGGTGACCTGGTGGTTACGGGCCCGACGGGAAATAACTTGCGCGACCTGCGGATCCTCATCAGTGAACATTAATCCGACTTTCATCGATTTCGCACACGCATTGTCGCCTACATGACAGACTTGCGCGGCCCACTGCGCTTACCCTCTTCCGAGTTCCGCTTGCATTCGGCACACTTGCACTTCTCCGAAAGGGCCACCAATGGGCGCCTCTTCATCGGCTGCGAACGCGGCCAAACCAGATTCGCTGCACTCACCCGGAGCACGGGGCCATATCCTCCTGGTGGGCAACGACGCCGCCCTGCTTTCCTATCGCGAACAGGTTCTACGCTCCGCCGGCTGGATGGTCATTTCCCGGTCGCCGGACGAGTTCACGTCCGAGGCCTTCGCGAACGCAAGCCTTTGCATCGCCTGCCACACCCTTTCGCGAGAGGAACGATTCGCTTTGCTGCGAAATTTACAGGAGCACTGTCCAGGTGTGCGCTTCCTGGCGATCACGAGCGGGAATATCAGCCGCGCCGATGCGGACCGCTTCGATGGCCTGATCGACAATCTGGAAGGCCCGACAGCGTTGATCCGTGAGGTCCAGCAACAGCTCGCACGCCGCTAATTTCATCCTTTTCAAAGCGATTCGCTGTCCGCGGCATGACCGGCGCATCGCCCCGCTCATCTTAGTTATCGTGCGGTCATTTGCGAGGAGGAAAGAGATGGCGAGCAAAGAGTTCCGCTGCGCGGACGTGGGCTACAAGGAATGCGACTGGCGGCTCGAAGGCAACTCCGTTGAGGAGATGGTGCCGCAAATCGAGCAGCATGCCCATCAGGTGCACCATCTGGAGCTGAAAGGCGAAGCGGTGGACCACGTTCGCCAGGCGATCCACGACAAGTAGCCAACTCCAGACAAACCGAACACAGCCGTCGCGGTAGCATCGAATCGGCTATGCCCCTAAGAAAAGAATGGACGGAATGGCACCTGACGCCGCGCGGATGGGAGACTGGCTCAACCCGCGTGGAAGGCGAAGGCAACACCTGGCGCGACGAGCCGGCGGACCGGGTCTTGAGCTTTGTCTACAGGGAACAAGGCGGGCAGAGCGGTGAGCCAAACGCTACCGTCGAGGAGACCTGGCGCACGAAGGATCCTGCGAAACTGGCGGAGATTGATGCGCTCATCACGCAATTCGGCACCTGCCCACGCGCGCTTAGACCCTGAGTTCCTGCGATCCTAGCGCCAGGCGTCGAACGCCCCGCTGCGGATGGCTTGCGCAAGCCGCTCGATATCGGGCGAGAGCGGACGGTCTTCGGTAAGCCGGGGTACGAAGCTCCGCACCAGCGCGTGCGCGGCCTCTACCGCGGTGGCCGCGCGCATGGGATGGCGATAGTCGAGTCCCTGGGCGGCCGTCATCAGTTCGATGGCAAGCGACAGTTCCGCGTTCTCCACGATGCGCTTGAACTTGAGAGCCGCGGTCATCCCCATGGAGACGTGATCTTCCTTGCCGCCCGAGGTAGGCACGGAATCCACGCTGGCTGGATGCGAGAGCACCTTGCCCTCATTGAGCAGCGCTGCCGCTGTGACATGCGCAATCATGTAGCCGGACGAAAGACCGGGACGATCGGAAAGAAACGCGGGCAGCCCCTCGTTAATATCGGGATTGATCAGGCGGTCAATGCGTCGCTCGCCGATGCTCATCAGGTCGGTCATAGCGATACCGGCGTAGTCCAGCACCAGGCCCAGCGGCGCGCCGTGGAAGTTCCCGCCAGAGAGCAGCTGCTGTTGCAGATCGCTGCTGCCATCGGGGAAGATCAGCGGATTATCCGTTGCCGAGCCCGTCTCGATTTCCAGCACGCTGGAGGCGTGCGCCAGAGCGGTGCGCACCGCCCCGTGCACTTGAGGCATGCAGCGCAAACAATAGGCATCCTGCACGCGCGGATCGCCGATGCGATGCGACTCGCGGATCTCGCTGTTCTCTGTCAGCTCTCGCAGGTGTGCGGCAGCAGCAAGCTGGCCCGGATGCGGACGCGCCTGGTGGATGCGGGCATCGAAGGCAGTGGGCGTTCCGCGTAGCGCTTCGAGCGACATGGCTCCGGCAAGGTCGGCCAGATGGGCAACGCGAATGGCGCGCCGCAGCGCCAGCCCGCCGACAGCGCACATGGCCTGGGTTCCGTTCAGAAGCGCAAGGCCTTCCTTCGCTTGTAACTGCATCGGTTGCATATGAGCATCGGCCAGTGCCGCGCTCGCGCTCATGCGCGAACCGCCGTAGTTCACGTCGCCTTCGCCCAGCACACAAATGGCCAGGTGCGCCAGGGGCGCCAGGTCGCCGCTCGCGCCCACCGAACCGCGTGCCGGCACCACTGGATGAAGCTGCGCCTGGAGCAGAGAGACGAGGAACTCCACCAGCTCCGGCCGCACGCCGCTGCATCCTTTGGCCAGCACATTGGCCCGCAGCAGCAGCATGGCCCGCACTTCCCTCTCTTCCAGCGGCTCACCCACGCCGCAGCAGTGACTGCGCACCAGATTGCGCTGGAGTGCTTCCACTTCCTGTGGGCCTACGCGCACATCGGAGAGCTTGCCGAAGCCGGTGTTGATGCCGTAGGCGGCTTCATGGCCGGCGGCCACTTCGTCCACCACGCGACGGGAGGCCCTCATCGGTGCGTAGGCATCTGGGGCGACGGCAACGGCGAGCCGGCTGTCGGCGACGGCTTCAATCTCCTCGAGCGTGAGAGGCTGGCCGGATAGTGCAAGGGTCTGCGATGCGTTGGTGCTGCGGGATTCGGTCATAGCGGGCAAACCGCTTACTATACATCCCGCCGGGGAGGATGACCAAGCTGCGCGCCCGGCACTTCGTCAGCGATCAGCGGGCAGCAGCGTGAAGCCGCGTTCTGGGAACGCTTGCACTTTCTCCGCGCGATAGCAGGTTGAAGGGAATGCCGATGGCGGGAATCCAGAAGATGAGCGAGCCAAGCACCCACATCAGCAGACCGGCGGTGACCTGGTCGCCGATTGGAGATAAGCGACAAACACGCGGCGCACTCGCATAGGTGGAGTACCAGACGTGGCCCGAGAACGCGAAGGATGCCGAAAGTGCCGTATTCACGATATCCGCGGTGATGAGATACGGCACCATGGCCCAGCGAGACCACAGCGCGCGACCGGGCCAGGGCTCGATGACTCTCGACCAGAAAAGGATGGAGGTGAAAAAGAAGCAGGCGTGCTCGCAATCGTGCACCCACTCGGAGTGGAGTGTGAGCTCGTAGGCGGCGGGAACATGCCAGGCAAGATAGGAGACGTTCATGCCCAGCCAGCCGACGGCCGGATGGCGGAGAAATCTGCGCACGGCATGCATGATGCGCGACGCGAAGATGGGGCCGAAGAAACCGCGGATGCTCCAGCGCGGTAAGCCGCGCAGCAGCGGGACGACGGGCGCGCCCAGGATGATCAGCGGAGGCGCGACGGACATCAGTATGAGGTGCTGTGTCATATGTGCTGACAACAGCAGGTCATCGAGCGCGTCAATAGGCGAAGCGATGGCGATCCACAGCCAGGCGAGCCCGCCCAGGAAGCACGCCGCGCGCCAGGTCGGAAGCTCACGCGGGCGGGTCAGACGCGCCCGCCGCCATCCGCGTACGTAGAGCAAGGCGGAGATCAGCAAAGCAGCGGTCGCAAACGGCGGTAAAGACCACCCGTGGGCCAGAATATCGGCGAGGGCAGGAGTCACTCGTGGTTCGCGTCCTTGAGCGGTTGCTCCAGCACTTCGCCCGGAGCGGGCTTGTCGGTTTCGGCGAGGTGGCGCGAAGCATCGCGCGAGGGCCGCTCATCCGGCGGGTGTAGCGTTTCCAGAAAAGACACCAGCGCTGTGACCTGTGGCGGCGAAAGGTAGGCGCCGTAGGCCGGCATATTGCCGCCGCCCTGGATGACCTGGCGGATGAGCTGGTCTTCCGTAAGATGATCGGCCACGCGGTCGAGCGCCGGACCGCGCTGGCCGCCCACCCCACCCAGCGCGTGGCAGTTGCGGCATTGCTTGGATTGAAACACCAGCGCACCTTGCCGCTCGAGCGGGGTCGTGCCGCGCACGAAATACACCGGGACTGCATCCCCACTCCAGGCGTCCATCTTGGGACTCCACGGCGTGTACTCGCCAAGGTGCGTAAGGGTGCCCCAGCCCACCGCGAGAATGATCACAACCAGCACCGCCACCGGACGGCGATGCCAGCTCTTTTCGCCCACACCCGCGACAAACGGCAGCGCAATGAGCACAGCGATGCCAATGATGGGTGCAATCAGCATGACCGGTGTCTCGATGCTGGGCGGCAGAAACGCCAGCGCAGAATAGATCCACAGGAAGAAGAAGTCCGGCTTGGGCACCGTCTGGATGATGGTCGGATCCGGTGTACCGGTCGGCCCCTTGGGTCCGAACAGCGCCGCACAGATGGCCACGGCCAGCACGATAGCGGCGGCGAAGAAGGCGTCCTTCCAAACGGCGCCGGGAACGAACGGGATGCCGTCCTTGTGCGCCAGCTCGTTATATTCCTGGATATATGTATCGCGTTTGACGATTCGCCCCGGTGCCGGCCACTCGTTGATGCCCAGCGTGAGCACCAGCCAGGTGTGCAACCCGGCAAACGCAAGCAGCAGGGCGGGTAGCACAAATACGTGGAGCGCGAAGAAGCGGGACAGCGTGGCGCCCGCAATCATGGGGCCGCCCAACATGAAATGAACGAGCTGCCCCCCGATGAGCGGGACCCGTCCCATGATGGAGGCGCCGATGCCCAACCCCCAATAGGCGTCCTGGTCAAAGCGAAGCACCTGCCCGGTAAACGCCATGCCCAGCGTCATCAGCAGCAGAAAGACACCGATCAGCCAGGTGAGCTCGCGGGGGAATTTGTAGGCTCCGAAGAGGAACACCTGGGTCATGTGAATGAGCACGATGGCGACCATGAAATTCGATCCCCACCCATGCATTCCGCGCAGAAACCAGCCCAGCGGCAACTGGTGATTGAGCACCTGCAGGCTGTTCCAGGCCTCGCCCGCCGAGGGCACGTAGATGAGCGCCAGCAGAACACCGGTTACGATCTGCAGCATGAGCAGCACGAATGCGGCGCTGCCGAAGACATACCACCAGCTCGCCGTTTTGCGCGGGACCGGGTGTTCGGCCGCTTCTTTGACAAACCCTTCGAGCTGGACGCGGCGTTCTACCCAATCGTAGACGTGTTTGTACCAGGGCATGGCTTGATTCCTTTGACGAGCTTGGCCTGATTGGACAACGTCGGCATCTGCCCTGCGCTGATCATCAGGGTGTCGCCGTCAATGCGATTCGGATATTCGAAGAGCCCGCGCTCCGGGGGGCCCGCAGCACGCGAGCCGTCCGCATAGTAGATGCCGCCATGACAGGGACACATAAAAAGTTCCGACTGCGGAAACCACCGAACCGGGCAATTGAGGTGGGCGCAGTTCACGGCGAATACCTTGAAGGAGCGCTCGCCCACGCGGCGGACATAGCACGCCACATTCGCCGTCTCGCCGTCCCATTGGTGGGTGTAGGGATTGCGAAAGGTCGCGAGCTGCGTACTGCCCAGGGCGAAGTCGCTCACTTTCCCCAGCGATATCCAGCTTCTGTAACTGCTATCGCGACGTACCGGGCCCAACAGGTAGCGCACCACCGGGGTGGCGATGGCAGCGGCCACCAGCGCGTTCACCGCGATGCTGACTTTGAAAAGGAACGTGCGGCGGGAGACCCCAGCCGGTCCGTCGGATGACGTGCGCTCCGCATGTTCCCGGACCGTACCCTCGTGCTCCGGCGTCCAACCTTGTTTCTCCGTCATGGCTTCCCTCCCATCGATTTCACCTTGCCATTGTTCTTAAGCACGCCCTGCGAGCGCGGGGTGTCGACTCCCTGCGGCTGCATGGGGACGCTCCCCGGCGGCATCGGGTGCCCCGGCTCCGCCTGCTGATAGGGCTGCCCGGGGCGCGTCTGCTTCTGCGCTTCGAGCCACGCGACAACATCGTTCACCTCGGCATGCGACATCGGCTTGCCGGGAACGTCGTTGCGCCAGTCCGGCATGCCCAGGTCGGTGCGGCCGACGATGGTGGCAGTGCGCAGCGATTGTGCCGTCATCAGTGCCAGAAACGATCCATTGACCACGGAGCCGGCCTTACCGGTCTTGCCTTCGGTAGCGCCATGGCACCGTGCGCAGTAGGTGGTATAGGCTGCCTTCCCGCGCGTCGCGTCGCCCGCAGCATCGGCTTTGTAGGGCGGCGGATTCTGCCCCGCAAACACGTTGCCCTTGTACCACTTGTCGCGCATGCCCTTGACCAGTACGTCGATCTGCTGCTCGGTAAGTGTGCCTCCGCCGCCGACGACGAACGGCGGCATCAGCGAGCCGGGGACACCGTTCGCGGTGATATCCCGCAGCGTCGCGTCGTCCACCAGGGCCTGGTACTCCGGATCGGACAGATTGTTCGCCGGGCCATCTTTGCCCTCAGTGCCGTGGCAGCCCGCGCAGTTCTGGGCATAGAGCTGGTTGAAGTCCACCACCTGGTCCGGACGCGGCACTTCCGGCCCGGCGGGGGGTTTGCCCGGCAGATTGCAGCCGGCCATGGTGAGCATCGCCGCGCAGCCAAGCGCGCCATGCAGCAGCAAGCGTTTCATGCGCCCCCACCCTGTGGCCCGTGCCCATGCATATGGCCGGGTGTCTCCACACCCAGGCGAACGGAGAGTGGCACATTCTGCAGCCGCTTGTAACGCCCGGTATGCGCGACCACGTATCCGGCAACCAGGCCGAAGCCCACCTGCGACACCGCAAACCACCACCAGTTGATGCGGTCGTCGAAGTAGGGATTGAGCAGCCCGAGAATGGAATGCAGCAGACCCGTCCACAAGGCGGGTCCAATGATGCCGCCCAGGAGAATCGGGTGCTTCGGCATGATGGGCAATAGCGCTCCATACAGCAGGCCGACGATAAAGGACGTTGCCGTATGTATGACGACTGCGATTACAAAAGCGGTGAGATGAAAAGAGGCAATCTGCTGGTCCGTGGGATTGGTCCACATCGCCACGCCCGCGCCGCCCAGAAGATTCACCACGTACCAGATGCTGTGATATTTCAGCACGCTGTAAATCTCGGCCAGCACGATCATCACGGTTCCGCCGGCAAAGCCACCTTTGATGCCGGAGAGAAATGGATAGGTCTCAAGCGGAAGGCTCGCGCGGTGTGTCTCGCCGCCCTGCACACGAGCGACCTCGGGCCGCTCGGTTTCAATCGGAATGATCTCCGTCGAGAGCTGGAAGAATTCATGCCGTTCGTGCGGTAGTACCTGCAGAAACCAACCGATAATGCCCGCCACGATCAACACAATACCCAGCGCGCTGATGATGTAGTTGGTCACCAGCCCCGCGAACATGAGGGTGACGCCAAAAGCCAGGCCGAGCGGCCATGCCGTGCCTTTCGGTAGATGGATCCGATGCGACTCCAGATGCATCTCCGCGTGGGGATTGTTGTCCATAAACTGTCCCTATCTCCCGACCACGTACACCACGGTGAAGACCACGACCCAGACCGCATCGACGAAGTGCCAGTACAACGACAGGACCTCCACCCGCTCTGTGTGCTCGGTGCGCAGGTGTCCGGTGAGGTTGAAGATCAGCACCACCGTCAGCATGATCAGGCCGACGATGACGTGCGTGGCATGGAGCCCGACCAGCGAGTAGAAGGTAGTGCCGAAGACGTTGGTGCTCACCGTCAGCCCGTCATGGTAGATGAGCTTGTGCCACTCCTTTGCCGTGCCCAGCAGGAAGATGAAGCCGAGGACGATGGTGAGCCCCCACCACGCGCCGAAGACGCGCAGGTTGCGTTTGCGCAGCGCCCGCTCCGACAGCCAAATGGTCAGGCTGCTCGACAATAGAAAGATAGTGTTGAGGACCGGCAGCTCAAGCACGTCCTTCGGCTGCGGCCCGGAAATACTGCGGCCGATGTAGTAGATATAGGCGACCACGAAGATGGAAAAGATCGCACTCTCTGCCACGATCAGAGAAAGCATTCCCACGTATCCGCGCGAAGGCAGGTGCGAAGTGGGATCTCCGTGGACGTAATCCAGGGGAATCGTGCCCATGCTTATCTCCCCTGTCCTATGCCTTCAAAGGCGGAATCCGGGTCCTCTGGATGCTTCAGGTCCCACAGAGGACGACGGCTGGCAACAACGGGTTCCTCGGCGAAGTTATAGGCGGGAGGCGGCGAAGTGGTCGCCCACTCAAGGGTCCATGCGTCCCAGGGGTCCGGTCCTGCCGGCTCGCCCTGGAAGTAGGAAGCGATGAGGTTATACACAAACACCAGCGTCGCAATTCCCTGAACGGCCGCGCCAATCGTAACGATCATGTTCAAGGGACCCCAGCCCCGGTCAGCCGGATAGGTGTAGATCTGACGCGGCATGCCCAGGACGCCCGGAAAGTGCATGAAGTCAAAGGTCAGGTGGAAGCCGATCAACTGCAGCCAGAAGTGCCATTTCCCTAGCCGCTCATCCAGCATGCGGCCCGTCATCTTGGGATACCAGTAGTAGAAGGCGGCGAAGATCATGGTGATAATCGCGCCCACAATGACGTAGTGGAAATGTGCAACCACAAAATAAGAGTTGTGCAATTGCCAGTCGAAAGGAGCTACGGCCAGCATGATGCCGGTTAGACCCGCGATCAGGAACTGGAACAGAAAAGCAATAGAGAAGAGCATGGGGACGCGGAAGCGGATTTTGCCGCCCCACATGGTCGCGAGCCAGTTGAAGATCTTGATGCCGGTCGGTATGCCTACCAGCATGCTCGAAATGGTAAAGAACGCGTTCGACATGGAGCTCATGCCGACGGTGAACATGTGGTGTGCCCAGACGCCCAGGCTCACAAATCCAATTCCCACCGAGGCGGCCACCATGGCTGGGTAGCCGAAGATCGGCTTGCGCGAAAACACGGGAATGATCTCGTTGGCGAAGGCGAATGCCGGCAGCACCAGGATGTAGACCTCCGGGTGGCCAAAGATCCAGAAGAAGTGGATCCACACCACGGCCGAGCCGCCCGCCTGCGTATCGAAGAAGTGGCCGCCCAGGTAGCGATCGATACAAAGCATGATCTGCGCCGCGGTCAAGGGGCTGATGGCCACCAGAATGAGTCCGGACACCACCAGATACAGCCAGACTAGAAGCGGCATGCGGAACAGTGACATTCCCTTGCAGCGCATGCAGAAGGTGGTCGCAATGAAGTTAATCGCGCCACCTATCGAGCCGAAGCCGCTCACAATCAGCGCGAGCGCCCAGTAATCCGTACTGTGACCACGAGAGAAAGCCGGCTCGGTGAGCGGCGCATAAGCAAACCAACCCACGTCCGGAGCGGTGCCCGCGCCCTGCAATCCCGTTCCGCCAATGAAGCTGTAATAAAGAAGCAGGCCGCCGAAAACGGTCATCCAGAGACTGAAGGCATTCAGCCGGGGAAAGGCCATATCGCGGACGCCCAGCATCAATGGCACAAGATAGTTGCCGAACCCGATGAGCATCGGCATGGCGACGAAGAAGATCATCGTCGTGCCATGCATGGTGAACAGCCGGTTGAAAACCTCTGGTGAGACCAGCGAATTATCCGGTACGGCAAGCTGCAGGCGGATCGTCATGGCTTCGATGCCGCCTACTAGGAACATCAGCAGCGCGAAGACGATATACATGATGCCGATCTTCTTGTGATCGACAGTGACGACCCAATCGTGCACGCGCTCCAAAGCCGTGCCGCCAAATCGTTCGGGCCGGGTAATATCGATCGCCCCGTCCAAGCCTCCGGGCATCGGTATGCTGGAACCTGCCATGCTTCCGTCCACCTTCCTGCTACTTAAGCGTGTTCAGATAAGTCGTGATCTCCCGGAGTTGCTCTGTGTCCAGGTGCATCGGCGGCATCAGCGAACCCGGTTTAAAAGCATCCGGGCTCTCGATCCACCGCTCAAGGTTGGCTTCGGTATTATCGACGGCTCCGGCCGCGATCGTCTTGCGGCTCATCAGGTGCGTCAGGTCCGGTCCAAAGCGCCCATTTGCCACTGTTCCGGTCACGGTATGGCAGTTGATGCAGGCCTGTGACTCGAACTCATGCCGCCCCACCGCAACCGCCGGGTCTTCGACCGCGGGCTGCTGTTGCGATTTGACCCACGCAGCAAATTGCTCCGGTGTTTCTACATATACCCGGAGCAGCATTTTGGCGTGCTCCGTTCCGCAGAACTGTGCGCACTGGCCCTTGAAGAGGCCCGTGCTGTGCGGCTCGATCCAGATGGTGTTGATCCTGTTCGGAATCAGGTCTGTCTTGCCCGCCAGCCGGGGTATCCAGAAACTGTGGATCACATCCGCAGAGCTCAGCTTGAGGAACGTTGGGGTGGGGGACTTGGGATCGCTGACCGGGACGTGCAGTTCGTTCGCCGTCACGATGCCCAGCTTGGGGTAGCGGAATTCCCACCAGAACTGGTGTCCGATGGCCGTCACTTCGAGCGCCGATTTCGGCTCTGGCGCGTCCTGCACGGCGAAGATCATCCGCGCCGTGGCCAGGAATAGCACGGTCACGATCAGCACGGGGATGAGCGTCCAGGAGAGTTCGATCTGGTTGGACCCGAAGACCTGCGGTGGCTCCTTGCCGTCGTCGTCCGGCCGCACACGATAACGGATCACGGCGATGGTCAACAGCGTACCAACGCCCACAAAGATTGCGCCCGTTACCGTCAGCACGAACATGGAGAGACTGAAGATGGCGTGCGCTGGCGTCGAGTCGGGGGAAAAGATGCTGGTATTGTTGTTGACCGCCCAGGCGGATTGCGCGCCCGTGGCGAAGAGGGCCACGGCAAGAACAGTAAGGAAGTGACGCACCACCGAGAATAGCGAACGTTGCCGCGCTGCTGCTGGCGGCTCCCCGCTTTCAACGTGGCCAGCCTCCAGACCACATCGCATCACGAGCCTCTCCTCACCTGGATTCTTACTGCCTGTGTACGATGATACGCATGTTCCTCGCGTTATCCGCTCTGCTGGCGAGGGGCTGCAAGAAATATTGCGCTGTCTGAAAAACAGTTCTCGCCCATTGATTTCACACACTCGCTGCATGACAGCCCCGTGAACAGTGCCTCAGTGCTGCACAGGATAATTCTTCGTTATGCCCGTGCGCTCATTGAGCAGCGCCATCTGCCCATCGCCGATCGTCAGCTTCAAACCATAACCTGCATCTGGCGCTTTCGCATCCGGCGCTTTCAGGTTTGCAATGTATGCCGGTGCGACATTATGCGCCGAGCCTCCTTCTTCGGAGTAATGAAGCTGCCATAACTGCCGCAAGCCGGGGTCGTGCGCAAAGGTCACGAGGGTCGGGGTAGAGCCGCCCTTGGTCGCGCCGTTATCCATGATGGCGATCACCGGCGTGATCGCATCCACCAACGCCGGGCTGCTGGATTGATACCAGCCGTGGTGCGAAACGATGAGCGCGTCGATGTGCCCCAGCTTGTTCACCGGGCACATCAGTTCCATCTCCTTGTCCCAGGTAAGGTCGCCGAGATCGAGCAGCCGCGCCTGAGCAAAGTCGATTTCGATGCCAAGCGAGCGCGAGTTCTCCGTCTGGTCGGCAGGACGTTTTTCCGATTGCGCGCAGAACGGATTGGGGGCGCCGCCCCCCGGCAACGCGTGATCAAGCAGTTTTCCATCCGCACTCACCACGGTGGCTTTCATGTCTTTGAAAGGCAGCACGTCCCCCGGCTTGGGCACGATGCGGTGGATCCCACCCTTCGCGAGAATCTTCTGATATGCCTCCCATCCGTGCACAGTATCGGCATCGGTGGTCTCGCGGTTCGGGCCGTGGTCGATCACCGTACCGATCGGTATGCGGTCGAGCAGTTGAGGGAATCCGCCCACGTGATCCACGTGGAAGTGCGTGATCAGCACATAATCGAGCTTGTGCACGCCAGCCCGCTTCGCCGTCGCAACAATCCGGTCGGCGTCGCGGCCGCCGTTGTCGGGCCAGCCCGTGTCGATCAACACCGACTCGCCGCTCGGCTCCACGAACAGCGTCGATTGGCCGCCTTCCACGTCGATGAAGTAGACCTGCAGCTTGCCCGTGTTTACCGCATGCGCCATCAGCGCGCCGGCAAATGTGGACAGGAGCGCCAGCCCCCTCCACACTCCACTCAATTTGCGACCTCGCACCATTGCCTTCCTCCCGCTAAACCCAACAGAGTACTCCCTTCGCGGAAGCGTGGGGACAAAGACAAAGCGCGCCAGCCGGTTGTGTAGTATTCCCTTGTCGCCCACCATGCTCCCATTCCTGCGGAAACGGCGCATTTGCGCCTTCCTGTTCGCGTTGCTCATTGGCGTAAGCTTCGTGGCCACGCCGCTGCTCCGGGCGCTGGACGATACGAAACCGCTGCGCAGCTACGGCCGGCAGAACTGGCAAACGGGGAGCGGGCTTCCGCAGAACACAGTACACGCCATCCTCCAATCGCGATCCGGATTCCTGTGGCTGGGGACCGAGGGCGGGCTGCTGCGCTTTGACGGCGTGGCCTTCACTCTTTTCGACACGCGTACCACACCTGCCCTGCGCTCCAACCTGATCCTCGGCCTTGCGGAGTCGGCCGATGGCGTCCTGCTCGCCGCAACCTCCCAAGGCCTTCTCACCATGCACTCCGGGCAATGGACTCTGCTGACAGCAAGCAATGGCCTGCCGGGCAACGCTGTGCTGCGCGTGCTGTGTGCCCGTCAGGGCATCTGCTGGGTGGTGACGGCCGAAGGTGTGGCCAGCTATCGCGACGGTGTCCTGCACCCCTTCCCTGTCGCGCCCGCCCTGGCGAACAGCAGTGAGCAGCCGGTGGCCGCGCTGGCGCCCGACGGCTCACTCTGGATGGCAACCGCGGAGGGACTCGCGCACCTCTCGCCCGGCGGTCTCGTAGCTACGGAGCCTCTTCCAGCGCCGGCGTCAGCGGTTACGGTCGCCGGCGACGGCGAGGTCCTGGCGGGCGGGCGCGGACGGCTCTTCCGTCTGCGCGGGCATGCGCGGAGCGCGAAGACACTGCCGGCGGGCCTTGAGATCACGACAGTGCTGGCCTCGCGAGGAGGCGCGGTTTATCTAGGGACCTCGAGCGGCCTCGGCGTACTCCATCCGGACGCATCCTCGCGGGAGGCCTTCTCGCTGTTGACCACCAAAGACGGGCTGCCGGATAACCGCGTGACCACTGCGCTCGAAGATAGCGATGGCGCTCTCTGGATCGGCACGGAACATGGTGCGGCGCGGCTTTTCCGCGGCAGGCTCGAGGCACTGGATCTCGGCGAAGGCTCCGGACCGGTGCTCACGCTGGCGCAGGACCGCGAAGGCGACGTGTGGCTGGGGACGGACGCCGGTGGACTGACAGTGCTGCGCGATCGTACCTTCACCACCTACACTGTGGCGGACGGGCTGCCGAGCAACGCGCTGCGGTCCGTCTATGCCGGCCGCGATAACACCATATGGGTGGGCACCAGCGGCGCCGGGCTCAGCCGCTCGACGGGCGCAGCCTTTACGGTGGCCCGCGATGCCGGCACCGGGCTTTCCAGCAATACGGTGCTGGCCCTGGCCGAATCCGCAGACGGCACGCTTGCCATCGGCACACCGGATGGGCTCGATCTGCTCAAGAACGGGAAGCTGACGCGCATGACGTCTGCAGAGGGCCTGCCCGATGATTTTATTCGCTCCCTGCTCGCGAGCGGCGGCAACGAGCTGTGGATCGGCACGCGGCACGGACTGGCCCACTGGCTCCCCGGCACGAGGACCGCGGATAGCCACATCGATATATTCGGCCGGAACGAAGGACTGCCCAGCGACGTGGTGGGCGCGCTCGCCGAAGACCGGCAGCATCCGGGCGCAATCTGGGCCGGTACGCTCGACGGCCTGGTTCACCTGGACCGCGCTGGCCACGTCACGACTTATGCCCAGGCGCAAGGGCTTGCTTCTGTAATCGTCACTGCGCTTTATCAGCAGGCCGACGGCACGCTGTGGATCGGCACCAGCGGCGGTGGGCTCTATCGCCTGGTCGAGGGGCACATCAGCGCCTATGCGCCCCAGGAGACGGGCCTGCCCCAAGCCATCTCTTCCATTCTGGAAGACGGCAGCGGACGGCTCTGGCTGGGAACTGCGAGTGGGATTTTCCGCGTTGCCATCGCAGACCTCAATGCCTACGCGGCCGACAAGCGGCATCCGCTGCGCGTCGCGGCATACGGTGTCTCCGACGGGATGCTGGTACCGGAGTGCTCCAGCGGCCATCCCGCGGCCGCACGTGGGCCGCGCGGCGAACTCTGGTTCGCGACGCTGAAAGGGCTCAGCATGGTGGACGCGGAGGCGCTTCGGGAAAACCGCCTCGTCCCGCCGGTAGCGATTGAAGAGGTCAGCGTGGACGAGCAGCCGGTGTCTACGACCGCGCCCTTCCGCGTACCTCCGGATCGCACGCGGCTCGCGTTCCACTATGCGGGGCTGAGTTTTACCGCGCCGGCCAAGGTGCACTATCGCTACCAAATGCAGGGGTTCGACAAGCACTGGATCGACGCCGGTACGCGCCGCACCGCCTACTACACCAATATTCCGCCGGGACACTATACCTTCCGCGTGCTGGCGGCCAACAATGACGGCGTGTGGAACGAGACGGGCGCGGCCATCCAATTCTCCGTCGAGCCGCACTATTACCAGACCTGGTGGTTTTACACGCTGCTGGCCCTCGGACTGGCCGGATGCGCCTATGCGCTCTATCGTCTCCGCGTGCGCGCCGTGGAACAGCGCTTCAGCGCCGTGCTCGGCGAACGCAACCGCATCGCGCGGGAGATCCACGACACGCTGGCGCAGGACATCGTCGCCATCAGTGTGCAACTGGAGCTCGCCTCGCGACTGCTCTCCTCATCGGCAGAGGCAGCACGCGCCCAACTGGACGCGACCCGCACCCTGGTAAAGAACAGCCTGGCGGAGGCGCGCAGCTCCATTTGGAACCTGCGCTCCGCAACCGCAGGCGGCAACGACCTGCCGGCGCGCCTTAGCCGGAGTGTGCGGGAGATCGCCACAGCGGCCGGCCTGCAGTTCAGCTTCCAGGTGAACGGCGCTTACCGCACGGCACCCGCCCGGGTGGAAGACGAGTTGGCGCGCATCGCCACTCAGGCCGCGCAGAACGCTGCACGCCATGCGTCCGCCACGCGCCTGGAACTCACGCTTTCCTATGCTGCGCGGTCGCTGCAGCTCACGGTGGCGGACGATGGCCGGGGCTTTGTACCCGATCCGGAAGCCTTCGCGGGGGCGGGCCACTTCGGACTGCAGGGCATGCGGGAGCGCGCCGCCGCCATCGGGGCCCGGCTCCATATTGAGAGCAAGCCCGGCACGGGAACGCGCATTACCGTCCGCGCCGATATACCATGAAGTCCGAGCACACCCCATGAGCGCGCCGATCCAACTGATGGTCGTAGACGATCACCACATAGTGCGCCAGGGCCTGGTCGCGCTGCTCAAGACAGTTCCGGATATGCGGGTAGTAGCCGAGGCTTCCGACGGGCGCGAAGCGCTGGCGCTGTTTCGCCAGCATCAGCCGGACGTCACGCTAATGGATCTGCGCATGAACGGCGGCAACGGGGTGGAGGCCACCGCGCAGATCCGCGCAGAGTTCCCCGCCGCTCGCATCATCGTGCTCACTACCTTTGACGGCGACGAGGACATCTACCGCGCGCTGCAGGCCGGCGCACGCGGTTATCTGCTCAAGGGTATGGATACGGAAGAACTGCTCGCCGCCATCCGCGCAGTGCACAGCGGCAAATCCCGCATCCCCGGACCGGTCGCGGTGCGCCTGGCCGAACGCATGAACGGGCCGGCGTTGACGGATCGCGAAACCGACGTGCTCCGCTTAATCGTGAGCGGCAACAGCAATAAGGAGATCGCGAGCGCGTTGTTTATCTCCGAGGCCACCGTGAAGACCCACATCAACAGCCTGCTTGGAAAACTCGGTGTCAGTGACCGAACCCAGGCTGCCACCACTGCACTCCAGCGAGGCATTGTCCATTTTGATGAAGACTGACCGCCGCTCCTTCGTGCGCACCTGCGTCCTGCTCGCCGGCGTTGCCGTCCTGCTTCCCGCGTCTTTGTACGCGCAGACCCAGTGGCGCGCCGCCACGGAAGACGAGCTCAAGACCGTGATCCCTGCCCGCGCGCCGGTCATCTCCGAACGCATTGAGACGGAGTTCCGCACCGCCTCGGGCATTACTGACGGGAAGGGTCATTTCGTCGCGGGCGTGGTGATGATCACGGCCGGCTATTCCGCCGAAGGCAAGTACTCGCACTTTTTCCTGACGCAGGTGCCGATCCGCGTGGGGTCGCTGCAGCTTCCCGCGGGGGAGTACGTCTTCGGCTGGACGCGTTCGCAGGATGCCCTCCGGGTGAGTTTCTATCAGGCCTCAACCGGTAAGCCGCTGGGGCAGGTGGACGCAACTCGCAGCCCTTCCGTTACGCGCGTAGAAAGCTTCCGCATCTGGCCGCCCCACTCCGCCGGGGACGAGCCAAAGTCCATCATTCAGATCGGGCGATTCGCCTTCCCGTACACTCTGGAGGCTCGCTAGAACCTTGGCAGATAGCTACGCCATCTCGAAACGGTGACCAAGACCGGCCCGCAGCAGGAGCCTGATCCGCCTCCGGTCCAATACCGCGTGCGCGGCCAGTAACTTTCATCCGTCCCAAAGCTCGCCCGGCGCGCTATGATCGCTTCACCTCCGGCAGGGCGACGCATGCCGTCTTCCGCATCTCCAATTCGCTCCGACCGTGTCTTCCGGTTTGGTCCATTCGAACTTACTCCTCATTTGAGCGAACTGCGCCGGAATTGCCGCCGGGTGCACCTGCAGAACCAGCCGATGCTGATCCTCGTCGCGTTGCTCGATCGCCCGGGCCAGCTCGTCACGCGGGAGCAGCTCTCTCGGGAACTCTGGCCAGCGGACACTTTTGTCGATTTCGATATGGGTCTGAACACCGCGATCCGGAAGCTCCGGCAAGCGCTGGGCGACTCGACGGAACGGCCGAAGTACATAGAAACGCATGCCCGCCGCGGATACCGCTTCATTGCTCCCGTCACTGTGGCCGATGCGGACCCCGTCAGCCCCTTTCCTCCCGTGCACCCTGCTGCGGACAAAGAGCCTCCTAAAGCAATCCCGGCAGCGCCCATCGCCGTCTTCCAGCCCACCACGCCGGCTACCGCTGCGACCGAAGCCAATGAGTCGGCAATTTCAGAGGCCATTGATACTTCAGTCCGCAGTACCGGATCCCCGGGCAGGATCCGCCGTCTGCGCCGCTCGGCTGCTCATGCCACCGGCGCCCTGCTGATTCTGGCGCTCCTTCTTGTGGCACTCCTTCTTGTCGCCTTGTTTGCCGTATGGCATGCATGAGCATCCGGAAGCTATGCGCAAGAACGGAGCGGCCGCACACCATGCGACCGCTCCGTTTCGGCTTCTGGCAAAGCAGCCTAGTGATCGAACCGATCAAAATCCGCTACCAGTGTCCGGACCTGAGATGCGAGGCCTCCCGGAAACTCCCGTTCCGCCTTGCGCGACGGCCAGACCTTCAATTGAGCGCTCGAACCCGCATAGGTCACTTGCTGCAGCCGATACTCTGCACCGGTTCGGAGAAAGCTCATCTTCGAGTGCTCCGCGGGTGAGGACGTATGGTTCGCGTTATTCGTTTGGACGAGGATGACATGCTTCGAGGCATCGTCACGGACCGAGATCAGACCATATGCGTTCATCTCCGACACGCGATAGTGCCCCGCCGGCAAGGTCTTACCGGCCGCTTGAAAAGCGAAGGGGATCGTGATCGACATGGCCCGGTTGTAGCTCTGTCCAAAGCACAGGGCAGAGGCGGAAAGCAGGATGGTGGCGAGCAGTGTGCGGGCGATCGTCATATGGGTTCCTCCTCAAGTGTTGCCGGAGTGTCCGGCTCACACCTGCACTGTCGCCCGTCCACGGCCGCACCGCCATAGACCGCTGCTGAACCCTTTCTGAATCAGTTCTGAACAGGTAAACGTCCTGGATTGAATAGCTTGCAGAGCCGGCGGCTGCGGTTAGGCCTTGCGCTTGATGCCCGTAAGCGTCTCCGCTTTCAGCACCTTGCCGCCTTCTTCGAGCACATAGAGCTTGTTGGCAGCGAGGTTCTTCCAGGTGTCTACCTGGCCGGAGGGCCAGCGGATCTCCACCAGGTCCACCGTCTGGGCCTTATCCAGACCGAAGTGCAGGCGCAAGTCGTTCTGCGAATAGTAGCTTCCGCCGCTGCGCACTTCATCGATTTGCAGCAGCGGCCGCGAGGGATCGGACACGCCTGGCTTTGCCGGATCGACCGCGCTCCCGGTCTTGGCGATCACCTTCACCCGTGCGCCGATCCCGGTCCGGTTGGACTTGGTGCCCACGGTCTTAATCTTGATCCAGTTGCGCTTGATCTCAGAGTCGCAACGCAAGAGCTGAGGGTACGTGTTGACGCAGTTCACTACAATGTCGAGATCGCCATCGTTGTCGTAGTCGCCAAAGGCGCAGCCGCGTGCCGGCACCGCTGCCGTGATGCCGGGGCCGGCCTTGTCCGTCACCTCTTCAAAGCGGCCGTTGCGCAGGTTGCGGTACAGGTACTTGTGCTCCGCGTAGGGCGCCTCGGTCTTGGACCCGCTGACCTCCGGATACACGTGGCCGTTGGACATGAAGAGGTCCAGCCAGCCGTCGTTGTCCATATCGAAAAAGCCTACGCCCCAGCCCAGATAGCGTGTGTTCACGCCCAGGCCCGAGAGATAGGTGTGGTCCTCAAACGTGCCGTCGCCCAGGTTGGTGTAGAGCGAATCCGTATCGCCGGCGAAGTTCGTCTTCACCACGTCGAGGTTGCCGTCGCGGTTGTAGTCACCCACGGACACGCCCATGCCGGCCTGCGGTTTGCCATCGGGCGAAAAGGCCGCGCCTGATTCAATCGCGACGTCCTTGAAGGTGCCATCCTTCTGGTTCTGATAAAGCGTCGCCGCGGTCGAGTCATTCGCAACGTAGATATCCGGCCAGCCGTCATTATCCAGGTCCGCCACCGCAACACTCAATGCGTAATTCCCTGTGGTGGCCCACATGCCGGCGGCCTGGCTCACATCCTTGAATGTGCCGTCGCCGTTATTCCGGTACAGGATGTTCTTGCCTCCGGGCAGCCCCGGCGGCCCGCACGCCACCAGGATGCTTTTGTAGGTGCAGGGCCCGGACTCCGGCACTGGCGCCGTCTTCAGATCGAGGTCGATGTAGTTGGCCACGAACAGGTCCAGGTGGCCGTCGCGGTCGTAGTCGAGGAAAGCGCAGCCGGAGTTCCAGCGCGTCTTCGCCTGCGTGAGCCCCGCCTTCGCCGTCACGTCGGTAAACGTGCCATTGCCATTGTTGTGAAAGAGCGCGTTCTGGCCGTAATAGCTCACAAACAGGTCATCGTGCCCGTCGTTGTCGTAGTCGCCGACGCAGCACCCCTGCCCCCAGCCGCTCCGCGCCAGCCCCGCCTTCGCGGTCACGTCGGTGAACGTCCCGTCGCGGTTGTTCTTGAAGAGGTGGCAGGTTGGCTCCTGGCCCTTGGGGAAGCCCTCCAGCCGCCAGCCATTCACCAGGAAGATGTCCACCCAGCCGTCGGCGTCGTAATCGTAAAAGGCGACACCGCAGCCGGTCGTCTCCAGCAGATACTTGTTCTTGCCCACCCCACCATAGATAGTCTTCGCGTTGAGCCCGGCAGACTGCGCCACATCGACAAAGCTAAGCCCCAGCGGTGTTCCGGCAACCGGCGAAGGAGGACCCGGCGGAGGCGGCATCGGCTTGGCCTGGTACTCATGCTGGCCCGCGGGCCCCTGCGCCGTGGCGCCTTCCTGATCAGCGGCCAGTACCCCACGCTCGCCACGGCGGAGTGGCCATCCACAACACATCGGCGAGCGGCAGCACCAGGGCAGTACGGCTCAGGGACTCCAGAAAACGGCGGCGGCTCCAGCTCAACGCAATGCACTCCAGAAAAGTTGTCAAAAGCGGGGGACGCCCTCAGTATAAAACTTCAGCGCCGCGCGCTATCAGTCCGGGGTCGCCTCGCCCCTCTGCCTACGGTGCGACCCGCGCGAAAATGTAGCAGCCAAAACGACGCAAATTAGCGCACCGGCCTCCCTGCTCTCGGTCAACCCATCTCTAGTGCAATTCGCTCTAATCCAGTGCACGCAAAATTTCCTCATGCAGAGAGAAGGATTCCCGCATGGCTGCCGTACTGCGCGCAATTTTTGGCTACTGCTTTCTGGTTCTGATGGTCCGCGTTGTCGGCCGGCGTCCCGGCAAGCAGTTAACCCCCTTTGAATTCGTCCTGATCTTCTTCCTCGGAGGCCTCACGCTTACCGGCATGGTGGGTGATGAGGTCTCGATCAGCAACGCGATCTGCCAGATCCTTACCGTAGCCCTGGTGCACCTCTCCATCGTGTGGGCGCGCTCCAAGTCGCAGACAATTGCCCGGCTCTTTGACGGCACGCCGGTGGTCCTGCTGGAGAAAGGTCAGTGGCGCACCGTGTCCATGAAGCAAACGCGCATCGAGGATGACGACGTCATGGCATCGGCGCGCGATCAGGGGCTGGAGCGGCTGGACCAGATCGAATACGCCGTGCTGGAACGCAATGGCGAAATCAGCATCATTCCTGCGCAAAAGGCTTCCTGACCCCGGCCGGGGCTCAGGATCACTCTCACTCAGCTCTCAGTACTGAAGGATGTAGGACATGGCTGCCGTACCTTTCAAGAAGCCCGTTGAAGATTCGGTCTCAAAGGTGAACAACGAGATTGCAGTCGGAGAAGACCTTAATTTTCAGCGGAAGTGGTGGCGCTTCGAGAAGATCATCTGGACCATCTTCACCGCCATCGTGATTCTGGATCTGCTCGGTGCGTTTGGCCGCGGTTACCTGGCGCACAACCGCATCCATACCCCGGATAACGTCCTGGATATGAAATACGATCGCATTGCCCGCTTCGACACACCTTCGAATATGTCGGTGAGCTTTGGCCCCGGGGCCGTACGCGACGGCAAGGTCCAGCTCTTTGTCAGTCAGAGCGTGATCTCGGACCTCGGAGCCCAACGCATCAGTCCTCAGCCGCAGACCTCTACGGTGGGCAATGGCGGGGCGCTCTATACTTTTGACGCGACCCGGCCGCCAGCCATCGTGCAGATTGCTTTTCAGTCCTCGAAGCCGGGGCTCCACCATATCACCGTCCAGGTACCGGGCACAGAGGCGCTGCACGCGCGCGTCCTGGTCATGCCATAGGAGAGGAGCAGCGCTATGTACACCATTATTCACGCGATGATCGGGTACTTTGTCCTGCTGCTGACTGTGCGCATTCTGGCGCGGCGCCCCGGTGGGCAAATGACGATGTTTGAATTCGTCATCGTCTTTCTGATTGGTGGGATCATCATTCTCTCGACCGTCGGAGATGACCGCTCCGTCACCAATTGCACTTGTGCCGTCATTACGGTCGGCATCATGCACCAGATTGTTTCGCGACTGAAGATGCACTTTCCGCGCTTCGGCGCCGTCGTAGACGGCACCCCGGTGCTGCTGCTGAAGAATGGCGAGTGGCAGCGGGACGCGATGCACGCTGTGCACGTCGATCCGGAGGACGTGATGGCGGCGGCCCGAACCAAGGGAGTGAAGACGCTGCAAGGGGTAAAATACGCGGTGCTGGAGCGCAACGGCGGTATCAGCATTATCAAGTCGTGACTGCATTGCGCGCTCCAGGCCCATGTAGCCCGTCGCACCGCGAGTGCGATACTCTCAATCCTGGATCGACATGAAACTGTTCTTGAGCATGGCTTCCCTGCTTCTTCTTCCTGCAACTCTGGGCGTGGCGCAACAATCCACCCCACCCACCACAACCCCGGGCACTCCAGCCAATGGCGGCCAGACCACGGGTACGCCCGATGCTGGCGTGCCGCCGGCCGGCACCCCGGCCTCCAGCACTCCGGAAACAACTGGCAGGAGCCCGGTCGGCGCGCAGGACCTGCCGGATTCACCTCCGAGCCAGACTGTGGCGAGCCCGCAGCCCACCGGCCCCACCGCCGTCCTCGACACCAGCATGGGGCGAATCACCTGCCGCCTTTTTGACAAGCAGGCGCCTCTGGCCACCGCAAACTTCATCGGCCTGGCCACAGGTACGCGGGACTGGACCGACCCGACCACGCACGCCAAGATGCACGGGAAGCCACTCTACAATGGCACGCAATTCCATCGCGTCATTCCCGACTTCATGATCCAGGGCGGAGACCCCACCGCTACCGGTATGGGAGACCCCGGCTACTTCTTCAGCGACGAGTTCGACCCTGCGCTCAACTTCGATGTCCCCGGCCGGCTCGCGATGGCCAACTCCGGACCGGATACCAACGGCTCGCAATTCTTCATCACCGAAGCGCCCACGCCCCATCTGAATGGAAAGCACACCATCTTCGGGCAGTGTGACGCGCCGTCAGTGGACGTGGTGAAGACAATTGCGCGCGTACCCCGGGATGCCAACGACAAGCCGCAGGAGCCCGTGGTGTTGAACAAGGTAACGATTGTGCCCGAGGGACAGCCCTTGCCACCCACACCGTCGGCGGCGGCAACACCTTCTGCGGCGGCCTCGCCCTCTGCACCGGCAACGGCCCCTAACCCCAACGCGCCCAAGCTGTAGCTTTCGCGCCCGCACAGCAAGGAGAAAGCATGAATCGTACTCCCGGCACATACGCCGTTATTAAAACCAGCGAAGGCACCATTGTGTGCCGCCTTTTTGAAAAGGAAGCGCCGAAAACGGTTGCCAACTTCATCGAGCTCGCGGAAGGCAAGCGGGAATGGACACACCCCACCACGGGCAAAAAATCCAGCGATAAGCTTTACGACGGCACCGTCTTCCATCGTGTCATCCCCGACTTCATGATCCAGGGCGGAGACCCCGCGGGGAATGGTATGGGTGGCCCCGGCTACCGCTTCGAGGACGAGACGAAGGGCTCCACGCACCGCTTTGACAAGCCCGGCAAGCTGGCGATGGCAAATGCCGGACCCAACACCAACGGCTCGCAGTTCTTCATCACCACGGCCAACACCGAGTGGCTTACCGGTAAGCACACCATCTTCGGCGAAGTGGTCGAGGGCCAGGATGTGGCGGAGAAGATCTCCCGCGTACCCCGGGGTGCACAGGACAAACCGAAGACGCCGGTGACCGTCGAAAGCGTCAGCATCGAGCGGGTCTAACGCTTTAGCAGTTTCCCCACATAAAGGCTCGCAGCAATGTGAGCCTTTATCGCAGGCTCAGAACACGCATCAGCGCAGCACTTACTTCTTCTAACTCGCGCTCTGCGAGTTCGCCAACCCTGCCCAGTAACCGGCTCTTATCGACAACGCGAACCTGATCGATCACGGCTTGCGATTTAGCTCCTGCGCTTGGGACGGGAACATAGAGCGGCTTTGCTTTGGGTGATGTGGTAGAAAGTGGAACGATAACCACAGTCAACCTGTGCTGGTTGAGTATGTCGTTCGTGAGCACGACGCACGGTCTCGTTTTCTGCATCTCCCCGCCGCGCGTTGGCTCCAAATCCACCCACCAGACCTCACCGCGCTTCGGGATCATTCCACTCTTCAAGCGATGGGTGGGGCAATCTATCGAACTCCTTCGTGATTTCTAGAGTTTCGGGATCAGCATTGGCTGCCTGGCAAGCGGCGATAAGCTCCTGCTCTTCCTCCTTGAGCCGTCGTTCAATGGCCGTAGCCACAAACTCGGAACGGCCGCTTGGAGGAACCGCGATCAGAAGTCGTGCTGCGACCGGCTCCGGAACAGTGAAGGTCATTTTGCGGTTCGCCATACCACCATACTACCGTACTGGATTGTAGCAGCGGCACGCGATCGCGGAGGAATTAGACCCCGATTACCGCGCACAGCTCCTTCACCGAATCTGCGCTCTTCTTGAGCGCCGCGGCTTCTTCGTCGGTCAGCTTGATCTCCACGATCTGCTCGATGCCGCGCTCGCCCAGTTTGCAGGGCACGCCGATGTAGTAGCCCTGAATGCCGTATTCGCCCTGCAGGTAGGCGGCGCAGGGTAGGATCTTCTTCTTATCCTTGAGGATGGCTTCGACCATCTCCACCGCTGCCGCGGAAGGCGCGTAGAAGGCCGAGCCCGTCTTGAGATACTTCACGATCTCCGCACCGCCATCGCGCGTGCGCTGGACCAGGCGATCGAGCGTGGCCTTGTCCATCAGCTCAGTGAGCGGGATTCCGGCTACCGTCGAGTACCGGGGCAGCGGCACCATCGTATCGCCATGTCCTCCGAGTACAAACGCGGTGACGTTTTCCACTGACACCCTGAGCTCCTCCGCAATAAAGGTGCGGAAGCGCGCTGAGTCCAGCACGCCGGCCATGCCGATCACCCGCTCGCGGTTGAACTTCGACTGCTTGAATGCTGCTTGGGCCATAGCGTCAAGCGGGTTCGAGACGATGATCAGGATCGCGTTGGGCGACGCGGCGGTCACCTTGCTCACCACGTCCGACATGATCTTGTAATTGGTCTGCAGCAGATCGTCGCGGCTCATGCCCGGCTTGCGCGGAATGCCGGCCGTGATCACGACAATGTCAGAATTGGCCGTGCCCGTATATTCATTCGCGCCGCTCACGCGCACATCGCGCTTTTCAATCGGCATCGCTTCCAGCAGATCAAGCGCCTTGCCCTGCGGGATCCCCTCCGCGACATCCACCAGCACCACGTCGGCCAGTTCCTTGGCCGCGATCCAATGGGCCGCGGTCGCTCCCACGTTTCCTGCTCCAACGATTGTTACTTTCTTTCGCATATCTCTCCTTCTCTCAACTGAACTCGAGTTACTCGTTTTGCGGCGAAGGCGCCTCCACGGGGCGCTAATCCCCCATGTTGTCGATCATGCGGGTGGCAAACTCGCTGGTCTTCACCTTGGTTGCTCCCTGCATCTGCCGCTCGAAATCGTAGGTCACGTATTTTTGCTGGATAGTCTTCTCCATCGAGCCCTCTACCAGCTTGGCCGCTTCGTGCCAGCCCAGGAATTCCAGCAGCATCACGCCCGAGAGCATGACCGAGCCGGGATTGATCACGTCTTTGTCGGCGTACTTCGGCGCGGTCCCGTGCGTCGCCTCGAAGACCGCGTAGCCGTCACCGATGTTCGCGCCGGGTGCGATACCCAGGCCTCCCACCTGCGCCGCAGCCGCGTCCGAGATGTAGTCGCCGTTCAGGTTCGGGGTCGCGAGAACGCTGTATTCTTCCGGCCGGATGATGATCTGCTGAAAGATCGAATCGGCGATGCGGTCATTGATGAGCACCTTGTTCTTCCAGCGCCCGCCGCCATGCGAACCGCCGAGCTGCTGGATGACCTGCTGCACTTCCGCATACAGTGCCTTGCGGAACTCGTCCGAGCCAAACTCCAGTCCCGGCTCGATCAGCGCGGCATTCTGCTCCACCGTGATGGACGGGTTCGCCTCCAGGTTGCCAAGGATCCAGCTTTCCCGCTCGGTGATGACCTGGTCGCGAAACTCATCCACCGCAACCTCGTATCCCCACTCGCGGAAAGCACCTTCGGTGAACTTCTGAATGTTTCCCTTGTGCACCAGCGTTACGGATTTGCGGCCCGTGTCGATGGCATGCTGAATGGCGAAGCGCACCAGCCGCTTGGTGCCAGTGATCGAGATCGGCTTGATGCCGACGCCGGAGTCGGCGCGCACCTTTTTCTTCCCGCCCATCTCGTTGTTCAGGAAGTCGATCAGCTTCTTCGCTTCGGGAGTGCCCTGGCGGAATTCAATGCCGGCGTAGACGTCTTCAGTGTTCTCGCGGAAGATCACCACGTCCAGCTTCTCCGGGTGCTTCACCGGGCTGGGCACGCCGGCGTAGTACTTCACCGGGCGCACGCATGCGTAGAGATCCAGGGTCTGCCGCAGCGCCACATTGAGCGAGCGGATGCCGCCGCCGACCGGCGTGGTCAGCGGGCCTTTGATGGAGACGCGTAGGTCGCGCGCAGCATTTACGGAGTCCTCCGGCAGCCAGTTCTGGAATTGCCGATATGCCTTTTCGCCCGCAAAGATCTCAAACCACTTGATCGAACGCTTCCCGCCGTAGGCTTTCTCGACTGCTGCGTCGAAGACGCGCTGCGAGGCGCGCCAGATATCCCGGCCTGTTCCGTCGCCTTCAATGAACGGGACAATGGGGTGATCGGGCACCTGGTACTTGCCGTTCGAATACTGAATGGCCTCGCCGCCAGAGGGCAAGGAAACTCCGTTGTAGCTGGTTTGCATGGGGTGTGATTCGCTCCGAAGGGGTTGAGCTTTCAGGATCAGACCAAAGCTGAGGCTATCACCCGTATTTGAAGGCTGGCAATGTTCGGACATTCGTGCACCGCGCCATCTCGCGTCCTGCTGGTGGCACGCGTATAAATGTGGACTATGCGTCGCGCCCGAGTCGTGCACCTCCTATCCATGCTGCTGCTGATCTGCGGGACCCGGTGCTTGATGGACGCACAGTCAACCGCGCCGGTGCCCGTCGCCATCGTGGGTCTGGTGCATGGGCACGTACAAGGGCTGCTCGATCAACTTCCGCGTCATCCGGAAGTGAGGTTGGTGGGCATCGCGGAGCCCGACGAGCAACTGCAGCAGAAATATGCCGCGCTCTTTCACCTGGATCGCTCGCTGTTCTTTCCCAGCACCGAAGCCATGCTCGCTGCGCGACACCCGGAAGCCATCCTCGTCTATACCTCGATCGCTGGCCACCGGGCGGCCATTGAGGCCGCAGCCGCGCACGGTGTGGCGTCCATGGTAGAAAAGCCGCTTGCCACCACGATGGACGACGCACTCGCGATCCGCCGCGCCTCCCGCGATCATCACGTGCCCGTGCTGGTGAATTACGAGACCACCTGGTACGCCTCCAATCGTGCTGCCTACAACCAGGTGCAAAAAGGCCGCATTGGCGGGCCGTGGAAAGTGGTGGTTCACGACGGGCACAACGGCCCGGTGGAGATCGGCGTTCCGCCGGAGTTCCTGAAATGGCTTACCGATCCGCGACAAAACGGCGCCGGCGCGCTGTTCGATTTCGGCTGCTATGGCGTGGACCTGATGACCTGGCTGATGCACGGCGCTACGCCGCTCTCTGTCACAGCCGTGACGCAGCACTTGAAACCGCAGGAGTACCCGCAGGTGGATGACGATGCCACGATCATCATCACCTACCCGCATGCGCAGGCCATTGTGCAGGGCTCATGGGACTGGCCCTTCGCACGCAAGGACATGGAGGTCTACGGCGCGACCGGCTACATCGATACCGTGTACTCAGAGAAGACCCAGGACGGCCTCCGGGTGCGCTATGCCGGAGGAAAGGCGGAATCCACCCAGACCGCTCCGCCTTTGCCTGCCCCAGAAGACAGTTCGCTGGACTATTTGCTAGCGGTGCTCCACGGCAAACTGCAGCCGCATGGTGACTTGTCTGCGCTGGATACCAACATGATCGTCATGCAAATTCTCGACGCGGCCCGCACCTCCGCCCAGACCGGCCGCACCGTCCCGCTCCATCCCCTGCCGGAGTAAGCTTGAACTAGCTGCACTTTGCAGTAGCTGCAGATGGGAGTGTCCGTCCTTTGCCCAAGCGATTTGCCTTTGCACTTGCTTTCCTGCTATTTGCCTTCTCCTGGTCTGCGCTGAATGCGCAGGGACCCGCGGACAAGCCGCTGGGCGCCACGGCGCAGTCGCGGCCCGCGTACCTGAAGAACGCAGGCATTAACCAGAACCTGAGCACACTGCTCCCGTTGGACAGCCACTTCCGCGACAGCTCCGGGGCAGACGTCACGCTGGGTAGCTACTTCGCACATCGACCGGTTGTCATGGCGCTGGTCTATTTCAAGTGCGGCATGCTGTGTCCCCAGGTGCTGCATGGCATGGCCACGTCGCTCGCCCAGACCGGCTACGCGCCCGGCAGGGATTATGACGTACTGGTCGCCAGCATCGACCCGACAGACACGCCTGCAGATGCGGCGGCCTCAAAGGAACACTTTCTGGGCATGCTCCACGCCCCTAGCGCTGCAGGCAGCGTGCATTTTCTCACCGGAGCGCAGCCGCAGATCACGGCAGTGGCGCACGCAGCCGGCTTCAACTACGTGCGCGTGCCCGGGCCCGACGGCAAGATGGACCAGTTCGCGCACTCCAGTGTGATCATGATCGCCACTCCCGATGGCCGCATGTCGAAATACCTGACGGGCATCGATTACCAGCCGCGCGATCTGCGCCTCGCCATTCTTGAAGCCAGCCATCATCGCATTGGATCGCTCTCCGACATGGTGCTGCTGTACTGCTGCAACTACTCGCCCTCGGAAGGCCGGTACACGGTCAGCATTCTGCGCGTGCTGGGCCTGGCCGCGCTGGCCACACTGGGCGCGCTGCTCACGCTGCTTTACATGCTGGCGCGCAAGCCCGGCAGCCAGCCTCCGGCGGCTGCTTAAGCGCGACCGCCCGGCAGCAGCTTCGCCGCTTCGCTGAGCACCGCACGCATGACGCTGTCGTTGTCATAACCAGAGGCCACGGCGCGCCGCTGCCCGGCCGCTGCAATGCTTGCGCGGGCGTTCTCATCGGGCAAGTACCTGCGAATCTTCGCCAGGCACTCTTCCTGGTCGGAAAAGAACACCGCCTCTTTATCTTCGCGGAAGCAGGCCAGATGCTCCTCTGTGCGCTCCGCCAGCAGGAAGCCGCCGCAGGCCGCGATCTCGAATGATTTGTGTGCCACATCGTCCACGTTGCCGTGCGTCACGAAGCTCAGATTCACGCGGGAGCGCCAGATGGCCTCGCGATATGCTTCGCCTTTGAGCTCGCCGATGCGGAATGTAGCTGCGAAGACGTCCTCTTCGAGGGCCGCCTGCCAGTGCGAGCGCGAACCCGAGATGTCCAGCGGGGTGCCCGCCCGCAGCAGGCCGGTGAGAAATCGTCCGCGCTCGTCATAGGGCGTTCCGATGAAGGAAACCATGCGATCGCGATTCCGGTCCGTCCACCCGGCGGGCGGCGCGAAGTGCACCGTGGGCTCGTAGCTGAACAGAATGCGCATCACCTTGCGCGCTCCGTGCTGCTGAAAGTCGGTAACACTGGAAAGCCGCGGCACGGCGTGAAGGTCGTACTCCGGCAGAGACTTGAGAAAGAGCCGCCAGCCTGGATCCTGCCGCGGTCCGAAGGGATTGTCGTTGACGTAGTCGACCGTCACGACGCCCATCGAGCGCAGTTCGCGCAGCGTTTCCGGCCATAGGCCGAGCACCTTGTCGCACCACGCAACATTCACCTGACCGGCGCGCGCCGCGGCCAGAACGGCGCGGTTCAGCCGCCACACACCGAGGCCCGCCTGCGCGCGGTGCTGCACCTTGCCCCAGAAACCGCGCACGCCCGTGTACTCGGCGTAATCCAGCGGCATCACCGCGCCTACGCCGATGCGGCGCAGCGCAGCCAGCCGGAATGCGCCGTAGTACCCCGACGCCAGTCCGGAAAGGTAGAGTACGCGTAGCCGCTGGAGCGACAATTTGGTTTGATCTGCTGCGGCCATCTCCCTATGTTCCCACAGTGCCGCGTGTCCGCTCCTGCCCTGCCGAATGCGTTGCGGCGCCGCGTATCCGGCTACTGTGAATGCAGCGTAAAAACAGCGGCAGCGCGGGGGATTTCCGCGTCGTCGCTTCCCTGCCTTGCATCTCCCAATGTGTTACTTTTCATTGGGGACGTATCTCGCTTCCCCACCCCAGGGAGGGTTCATACATTGGGCAAAAGCATGGTCCCGAGGCGCCTCTTTTTCACCAAGGGCGTCGGGAAACACAAGGAACGACTCACTTCATTTGAGTTGGCATTGCGGGACGCGGGGATTGCCGCGCAGAACCTCGTTCGCGTTTCTTCCATCTTTCCGCCAAACGCGAAGCTGATCACTCGCAAGGAAGGCGTTGAATACCTTTATCCAGGCGAAGTCGTCTTTGCCGTGGTGGCAGAAAACTCCACGCGGGAACCGCACCGGCTGGTCGCTTCCAGCATCGGCGTCGCGATCCCGACCGATCGTAACACCTACGGTTACCTAAGCGAACACCACAGCTTCGGCGAGACCGAAGAACAGGCCGGCGAATACGCGGAGGAGCTTGCCGCCGAAATGCTCGCCACCACGCTGAATGTCGAGTTCAACCCCGACACCAGTTGGGACGAGAAGAAGGAAATCTACCGCATCTCGAACAAGATCGTCCGCACCGCAAACGTCACGCAGTCGGCGATCGGCGACAAACGCGGCCTGTGGACCACCACCATCGCCGCCGCGATCCTGATCTTCGAATAGGCCGCCTGATGCGGTCCCGAGGCGCGGGCCAGCGGCTCGCGCCTTTTGCTCGATAGCCTCATCCAAAGAACAGCTATGGCAATTCCATCCAACTACCGCATCGGTCTCATCCAGATGTCCTGCTCGCCGGACCCGGAGGCCAATCTGGACAAGGCCGCCGACCGCGTCCGCGAGGCAGCCCGCGCAGGTGCGGATGTCGTCTGCCTGCCGGAACTCTTCCGTGCGCAGTATTTTTGCCAGCGCGAAGACACAGCGCTGTTCGACCTCGCCGAGCCAATTCCCGGACCCAGCACCGAGCGGCTTTCGGCCGTAGCGCGCGAGGAAAAAGTTGTTGTTATCGCGTCCCTCTTCGAACGCCGCGCGGCCGGCCTTTACCACAACACTGCGGCGTTGCTCGAAAGCGACGGGTCCCTGCTGGGGCTCTATCGCAAGATGCACATCCCCGACGACCCGCTTTACTACGAGAAGTTCTATTTCACGCCCGGAGATCTCGGTTTTCGCGCCTATGACACCTCCGTGGGCCGGCTCGGCACCCTCGTCTGCTGGGACCAGTGGTATCCGGAGGGCGCGCGCATCACGGCGCTCCAGGGCGCCAATGTGCTCTTCTATCCCACTGCTATCGGCTGGCATCCGTCTGAAAAGGAAGAGTTCGGCGCCGCGCAGTATGACGCCTGGCAGACCATCCAGCGGGCGCACGCCATCGCCAATGGGGTCTTTGTGGCCGCGCCCAACCGCGTGGGATGGGAGAACGGCAACATTCGCGGTAATTTCGTCGAAGGGCCCGGACTGGAGTTCTGGGGAGGCTCTTTCGTTGCTGATCCCTTCGGGCGCGTGATCGCGCAGGCCCCGCACGACCGCGAAGACATCCTGATTGCAGAGATAGACAACAAGGCCATCGAGGAAACGCGCCGCCACTGGCCCTTCCTGCGCGACCGGCGCATCGATGCTTACCCGCCCATCGTTCATCGCTTTCTGGATCCCGTGAGCAACGCCAAGTGACGTTGACTGCCCACACGCGCGAGGGCCAGCCCACGCCGCGTGCGCTGGGCTACCGCATGCCCGCCGAGTGGGCCCGGCACACCGCCACATGGCTCGCGTGGCCGCACAACGCCAATGACTGGCCGGGCCGCTTTCAGCCCATCGCCTGGGTTTACGCCGACATCGTGCGTCACCTGTCACGCGCGGAAGAGGTACATGTCCTGGTCAACAACCAGGATGCCGAGAAGCGGGCCCGCCGTATGCTCTGCCGGGTGCACGCCAACCTGGACCAGGTCCGCTTTCACCACTGGCCCACGAATCGCATCTGGATGCGCGACTCGGGGCCGATCTTTGTCACTCGGCCGGAAAATGGAGTCCGCCCCTACGGCCCGAAAAGATTGGCACCTGTGGCGATTACGAATTGGAAGTTCAATGCATGGGCGAAGTATGACGACTGGCAATTCGACAACGAACTGCCGGCGCGCGTTGCCGACCTGCTCGATGTTCCTGTCTTCAGCCCCACAATCCGGCTGGCCGATGGCCAGGAACACACGGTCGTGCTGGAAGGCGGCAGCATTGATACCAATGGTGCCGGCGTCCTTCTTACCACGGAAGAGTGCCTGTTGAGCGATGTGCAGCAGCGGAACCCCGGTGTGAGCCGGGAGCAGCTAGAGCACGTCTTCCGTGAGTACCTCGGCATCGACCAGGTGCTCTGGCTGAACCGCGGCATCGCCGGCGACGATACGCACGGGCACGTGGACGACATATCGCGCTTTGTGGACGTGAACACAATCGTCACTGCCGTCGAGCCCAATACCGCCGACGAGAACCATCTGCCACTCTCGGAGAATCTCGACCGCCTGCGCTCGGCCCGCAACCGCGACGGCCAGCCGTTCCGCGTGCTCGAATTGCCGCTTCCCTCGCCTGTGATCTTTGAGAATCAGCGGCTACCGGCCAGCTATGCGAATTTCTACGTCGCCAATGGCGTGGTGCTCGTGCCGACTTTCAATGACGCGAACGATCGACATGCCCTGAATATCCTGGCCGACGCTTTCCCTCAGTCATCGCATTGTCGGCATCCATTGCGGCGACTTCATCTGGGGACTCGGCGCCCTGCATTGCATGACGCAACAGCAGCCCGCACCGGACCTCCCATGACGGACGAGGACGCCATGCGTGCTGCGCTGCTCGAAGCCGAAGGGGCGGCCAGCGCGGGAGAAGTGCCAGTGGGTGCGGTGGTTCTGGCGGAGGGGATTGTGGTCGGTGCCGGACAGAATCGCGTTCTCCGCGACACGGACCCCACGGCACACGCCGAAGTTGTCGCGCTCCGCGCCGCCGCTCTGGCGCTGGGAAATTACCGGCTTACCGGATGCACCCTGGTCTCCACGCTCGAGCCGTGTGCGATGTGTGCGGGTGCCATCATGCACGCGCGCATCGCCCGACTGGTCTTTGCTGCCGCCGATCTCAAGGCCGGCGCCGCGGGTTCCGTGCTCGCCGTGCTGAACCATCCGGAGTTGAATCATACCCTCGCCGTCCACGCTGGGCTTTTTGCCGAGGAGAGTGCCGCTCTGCTGCGCAACTTCTTCCGTGAACGGCGCGCGACCCACCAGCAAGACCCGCCGGCAGAGGCCGCAAGATAACGTCCGCAGCGGGCTCCACAGGGGCCTATGGCCGCGTTTAGAATCGTGGCACCATGCATGTTACGGTCTATTCCGCCTCCTGGTGCCGCGACTGCCGCGAAGCCAAGCGCTTTCTCGATCAGCACAGCATCGCTTATACGGAGATCGACATTGAGCGCACGCCCGGCGCGGCCGACGAGGTTCTACGGCACGTGGGCAAGCGCGCCATTCCCCAGTTTGTGATCGACGGCAAATGGGTGCAGCCCTATCGTCCGGGTCGCGGCTTTTTGTATGACGAGATGAGCGCGCTGTTCGGTGTCAGCACGCGCTAGATTGCTCAGCCTACTGGTTGTCTAACGGCGGTTCTCCGGGCAAAGCTGGCGGGGTCAGGCGACCCCGCTTACGTAACACTCACGGAGGAGTCGATCTCGTTTTCGACGAGCGCTCTGCGGAACGGCATGCGCAGGCGGCGGACCCGCTGCAGCTTGGTTTCGCGATCGTACGAGCGCACACGCGCGGTCAGCAGGTCCTGCAGGCGAATTAAACCCAACAGTCGTCCGCTACCCCGCTCTACTACCGGCATGGCGTAGATGTGCTCCGAAGCCATGCGCTCAGCCAGTTGGCGCAGCGTCTCATCCGCATACGCCGCCTTCGCGGAATGGTAAGGCAGCGCGGAAGCGTGCTTGCTGCCGGACTCGGCAAACGCACGGAGTTCCTTGCGCGTGATCACGCCCAGCAACTCGGTATTCGGGCCAACCACGGGATAGAGCCGCTGCCCCTTCTGCTTGGTGGCCCCGGAAGCCTCTTCGGCCTGCCGCAGTTCGCGCGCCGAACCCACCCACTGCCGCACCTGGGCGGGGCTTGCGTCTGGCGGAAGCACGACGACGCCGGTGCGCATCGCCTGCGCGACCATCATGCCTTCCAGCGGATCCACGCCGTACTCGCGGCTGAGGTGATACCCGCGGCGGCTCAGGCGTTCCGTCAGGATCGATCGGCGCTGCAGCAAGACCGTGAGCGCATGCGCCGCAACGGCTGCGGAAAGCAGCGGAATCAGCAGACCGTAGTTGTGCGTCAACTCGACGCTCATCACCGCGGCTGTCAGCGGGCAGCCGATGGCTCCGGCCAGCACCGCCGCCATCCCAATCAGCGGCCACGCTCCGGGCTGAATCGCGGGCAACACATCCGTGCACGCCGCACCCAGCGCGCCGCCAATCATCAGCAACGGCGCAAGAATGCCGCCCGAGGTTCCCGAGCCGAGCGAGAATGACCAGATGATGCTCTTCACGATGAGCACCCCGGCGATCATGCCCCAGGCCAGATTCCCTCCGACAAAAGCGCCAATCACGTCATACCCGGTGCCCAGCGCCTGCGGAAAGATCCAGCCGCCGATGCCGATCACCAGCCCGCCGATCGCGGGCCACCACATCCAGTGAATCGGAATGTGTTCGAAAAGGTCTTCACTCGCGTAGACCGCGCGGCTGAGCAGCAGCGCGAGCACCCCCGCAAACGCGCCCACGGCCAGCGCCGCAAACACCGCATTGGCGGAGACGGCGTTCTGCATCGGCGTCATGTGAAAGAGCGGCCCGGGGCCCAGCAGCAGCCGGCGCAAGGTTCCGGCTGCCGTACTTGCGACCGCTACCGGCACCAGGCTGCGCGGTCTCCACTCGAAAAGCAGCAGCTCCACGGCCAGCAAGATGGCGGCGAGCGGCGTGGCGAAGGTGGCGGACATGCCCGCGGCCGCGCCTGCAACCAGCAGCGTTGTGCGTTCTGCGTCGCTCAACCGGAACATCTGGCCGATGAGCGAGCCCACAGAACCCGCCGTCATAATGATCGGGCCTTCCGCGCCGAACGGTCCGCCGGACCCGATGGCAATCGCCGCCGACAGCGGCTTCAGGACGGCTACATTCGGGTTGATTTTCGCGCCATTGATCAGGATGGCCTCGATCGCCTCCGGCATGCCGTGCCCGCGGATCTTGTCCGACCCGTAGCGCGCCATCACGCCGACGATCAGACCGCCGATGACCGGAATGGCAATGGCGATGGCACCGAGATGGTTCTGCGAAGGCCGCACATATGCCCAACTAAGCCGCTGGAAGTAAAAGAGGTTGGTAGCACCGTAGATCAGGTGCAGCAGCGCCCAGGCCAGCACGCTGCCGGCCGCGCCCAGGAACAGGGCGAGCGCGCTTAGCAGCAGCATGCGCGAGTCCGCCGTAAAATCGCGCAACTGCGATGCAGCGTGGCTGCCTATTTTCCCGCCCGCCTCGATCATGCTTTTGCCTCGGATTTGCGCGCCGTGCCCAGCACGCCGCGCAAGGAGCGGATCAACTCCGGTCCGGTCCGCTCCAGCTCTTCCAGATGATAGCTGGAAAGGGAGTGGAGCAGTCGGTCGCCGGCCGCGGTAAGGCGCAGGTAGACACGCCGATGATCGATGGGATCGTGCACGCGGCGCAGCAGACCTTGTTCAATCGTGCGGTCCACCAGTTCCACCGTGCTGTTGTGCTTCAGCAACATGCGCGCAGCAACATTTGCGATCGTCGGGCCCACGCCCTCCGGCATGCCGCAAACGGTAAGCAGCAACTGGTGCTGCTGTGCCCGCAGCCCGGCCTCCTCTGCCGCCTGCTGGCTGAAGTGAAGAAAGCGGCGGAGCTGAAAGCGGAACTCAGCCAGGCGATGAAACTCCGAGGCGGAAAGTTTCCTGTCGGCGCGGCGCTTCTCGCTATCGGCGGTCTGCGCTGAAACAGACATCGGCACACCCATGAGTTATATCGTATCACGATATGTCTTACGATATGTTCCGGCCGCGCGCATCCGCTTCCCATGTTGGCACCGCCCCATCCGCACCTACGATACGCTGACCACGTCTCCATCCGCTGGGCCCGGATCGTTCAGAATCGCCCGTGCATCTTCCTCGTCGGCCGGACTCACCTGCAACTGGAGTCCGTCCAGACCATTGCCATACAGGCGCGACGCATTTTCCCCCACCAGGAAGCTGGTGATCCCCGCAGAATCCAGGCGGCTCTTCGCCAGCTCCGCCAACAAGGTGTCCGTGTAGCGCTCTATCGTAACCAGCTCTACTGCTTCTTCCGCCATCGATGCCTCCCAAGGCGCCCCGCAGCTTCCCTGCCGCGCTCCGGCGCTTCAACTCCCGATAAGATGCGCAACGGTAGAATAGGGAGTCCCGCGCAGCCAATCGGGTTCCGGAGGTTCCGTTGATCGCACGCTATACCCGCCCCGCGATGGGCCGCATCTGGAGTGATGAGAACAAGTACCGCATGTGGCTCCGCGTGGAAATTGCCGCGTCGGAAACACTTGCCGAAGACGGCATCGTTCCCGCCGAGGCCGTGCGCGCGATCCGGGACCGCGGCGATTTCGATCTCGCACGGATCGCAGAGATCGAGGCCGAGGTCAAGCATGACGTCATTGCCTTCACCACCGCCGTTGCCGAGAAGATCGGGCCGGAATCGCGCTGGCTACACTACGGTCTCACCTCCAACGACATTGTGGACACTGCGCAGGCCTTGCAGATCCAGGCCGCCTCTGCCCTGCTGCGGGAAGATCTGGTCGCGCTGCTCGTCGTACTTAAACGCCGCGCCCTGGAGTTCAAGCACACGCCCACCATCGGACGAACGCATGGTATCCACGCCGAGCCCACGACCTTCGGCCTGAAATTGCTGAACTGGTATGCCGAGACCGAACGCAATCTCCGCCGCTTCGATATCGCCGCTGAAGACATGCGCGTGGGCAAGTTGTCGGGTGCGGTCGGCACCTTCGGCCATCTCAAGCCGCAGCACGAAGAGCGCATCTGCGAAAAGCTCGGACTCAAGCCTGCCCCCATCGCCACCCAGGTGATCCAGCGCGACCGCCATGCCGCGTATATCGCGACGCTCGCGGTGCTCGTCTCCACGCTGGACAAGATCGCCACCGAGATTCGACATCTGCAGCGCACGGAAGTGCGCGAAGCCGAGGAGTTCTTTTCGGAGAAGCAGAAGGGCTCCTCCGCCATGCCGCACAAGCGCAACCCCATCACCTCGGAGCAGATCAGCGGCCTGGCCCGCGTGGTCCGCGGCAATGCGCAGGCTGCGCTGGAAGACATCGCACTCTGGCATGAGCGCGATATCTCACACTCGTCGGTCGAGCGCGTCATCTTCCCCGACTCCACCATCCTCGCCGACTACCTGCTCGCCAAGACCACCGCGCTGATTGATCAGCTACTGGTCTCGCCGCAGCGCATGCTGCGCAATCTTGAAAGCACGGGCGGCCTCATCTTTTCCGGGCAGCTTCTGCTGGATCTTGCCGAGTCGGGCATGTCGCGTGAAGAGGCGTACCGCCTGGTCCAGGGGCACGCCATGCGCGCCTGGCGCGAAGACCGCGTCTTCCGCGACGAGATCGCGGCCGATCCCGCGATCACCGCGCGCCTCTCCCCCGAGCAGCTTCAGCGCAGCTTTGACCTCCGCCGCCAACTCGGCAACGTGGACGCCATCTTTACCCGCGTACTGGGAGCCTGAGGCATGCTCGCGGTGTCGGGCCTGAACCTCACGGTCGCTATTACCGGCGCGAGCGGCACCGTGCTCGCCCAGCAGCTTCTGCTCGCCCTCGACCGCGACACCCGCGTCGCTGCCGTGAACCTGGTTGCTTCAGAAAACTCCCTGCGCGTGATGGCGGAAGAACTCGGCTTCAGCGGACGCCATGCGTTGGTAGAAAAGCTGCTCGGTCATGCCAGCGACAAGATCCGTCTGCTCGGTGAAAACGATATCGGCGCCAACATCGCCAGCGGCAGCTATCCTGCGGCCGCCATGGTCGTGCTGCCTTGCAGCATGGGCACGCTGGCGGGCATTGCGCACGGCCTCGCTTCCAACCTGATCGAGCGCGCCGCCGATGTATGCCTTAAGGAGCGCCGACCCTTGGTGCTCTGTGTGCGTGAGACACCCTTTAGTCTCATCCACATCCGTAACATGGCGAGCGCAGCAGAAGCCGGAGCGACCATCTTCCCGGCCATTCCCACCTTTTACAATCACCCTACCGGCACGGAAGAGCTGGCGCGCAACTTCGCGCACCGCGTGCTGGCGCACATAGGGCTCTCGCAGCCGGGGGCTTACATCTGGAAACCGGATTAGAACAGTTCGTGCACTGCGGATCGCAGCCCCGCGCCGCAGTGCAAACCCGCTTCAATGTGCTGCAGGAATCTCGATAGTGGCGCCCGGTGTCTCGCCCTGGCCTCGCAGGAAGTTCACCACCCTGGGCCCGATGCGGTCGGCGCATTGCCCCGGCGCCAAGTGGCCGCAGCCGTCATAGACCTCCAGCACCGATTGCGGGATTTCCGTATGCATGGCCACGCCCATGCTTAGCGGCAGCAGGTGATCCTGCTTGCCCCACACAATCAGCACGGGCATGGTGAGCTGCCCCAGTTGCGTATCCAGCAGGGCCGCGCCGGTAAACATGGACTGCACGCTCCGCTGCACCACCCAACTATTCTGCCGGCCACGACGCAGCATGTCGCGCACCAGGAAGTCCGGCAGGTGCGACGGGCCCGGCATCAGCATCGCATACAGCTTCTGCAGCCCTTCGGGCGTGCCGGGCGTGAAGTCGCGCGGATTAAAGGTCGGCGTCAGTCTGACTCCCGCGGCGTCGAACAGCATCAGCTTCGAGATTCGCTGCGGTTGATCGAGCGCCACACGCGCCGCCACCCAGCCACCCATGGACCAGCCGGCAAGCGCTACGTCGTGCAGGTCGCGACGGGCGAGGAACGCCTCCACCATGCCCGCCTCCTGCGGCACGGAATAGCTGGCATCCGCCGGTTTCTCCGACCGCCCGTAGCCCAGCAGATCGATGGCATACACGTGGAACCCGGCACTCGAAAGCTGCGGCATCAGGTTGGCCCAGTCCTCCGCTTTCCCGCCTAGTCCATGCACCAGCAGAACAGTGGGGCCACTGCCGCCCTCGAAGTAATGAATCCGATGGCCGTTCAGCACCACTTCTTCGCCGTGGAAACCCTTGAGGCCGAGCCGCACCCGGGTGATCTGCGAGAGCACCGTGAGCGGGCGCATCCACACGATCGTGCTGCCGAGGGCCGCCAACACCAGCAACACAAGCAGCACGTATCCGTAAACCCGGAGACCAATCTGCACATCCCTGCGCAGCGGCCGCGCACTGGCTGGCGGCCTTACCGGAGCCGGTCGCGCCTTGCGGCGGGTCAACTAGAGGCCTCGGCGGCGCCGGTCAACTCGGCGAACCGCGCAAAGCCTTTTTCGATTACCGCCAGCGTAAACGGCAGCACGGCAAATTCACTTCCCTCGCGCAACTCCGATCTGGTGGCCCAATGCACTTCGGTGGCATCGCTCGCGCAGCAGAGCTCGCCGCCTGCAGGACGGCAAAGATAATCAATCAGTACATAGTGAAAACGCACGCGTGGCGAATCCTCCTCGCGGGCAATGTGGTCGAAGACTTCGATCACTTCCAGCGGCTCCACATGCAGACCGGTCTCTTCCTGCACCTCGCGAGCGACGCCTTCCTGCAACCGCTCGCCTAACTCCAGCGCACCGCCCGGCAGCGACCAGTGCCCTTGGAGCGGCTCCTGCCCGCGTCGCACCAGCAGCACCCTGTCCTCTTCGATGACCACCGCGCCGACGCCGATAATCGGAGCTTCGGGAAACTGCCTTTCCATATCCCTCTTCTACGCTGGCGAATTCACAGAGATCGCCTACTCCTGCCGGAGCGGCTTGCCGTACTCTTCCGTAAAGACGGTGCGCGACATGGAAAAGCGGCCGCCGTGGAACTTCTCCGTCCCCTTGGAATGCCCAATCGCCAGCAGCGCAACCACCTCGTAACTGAGCGGCAGCTTGAGCACCTCGTGCACCTTCTCCTGCTCGAAACCTTCCATCGGAGCCGTGTCGTAGCCGAGCACTTCCGCCATGAGCATCATGTGCGTAAAGGCGATCATGACCTGGCGGTTCAGCCAAACGGGCAGGTTGGGATGATTCGAAAGGTATTGGGGAATCGTCGCCTTGGCCTGCTCCGCGTAATTCTCCGGCATGCCGCCTTCGCGGCCTAGCCGCAACATCTCTTCCAGATCGCCATTGCGCCAGCCATCAGCATCGCCGCAGGCCACCAGCAGCAACGGCGCTTCTTCCACCTTCGGCTGGTTGTAGCAGGCCGCGCGCAGCCGCCGCTTCTGCTCCGAGGAGCGCACCACGACAAAGCGCCAGGGCTGCATGTTGTAGCCGCTCGGCGCTTCCAAACCGGCGCGCAGAATTTTTAGCAGGTCCGCGTCCGGCACGGGGATGCTGCTGTCGAAGCTGGGCGTGGCCCGGCGCGTTTCGATCACTTGCGATAACGACTTCTCGGTCTGCTTCATGCGAAACCTGAATCACCTTCTCTACGATGCTCGTCGCCTGCAGGCAAACACAACGCTGCATGCAGCGCACGCGTTGGCGCAACTGCATCAGTGGATCTGTGCCATGGGAAGTTCCAGCGCGAATGGGGTCCCGCTCGGAGCATCGGCGAACACCCACAACCCGTGGAAGCCATCGCGCAATTCGGGATGCTGCGCCAGCAATGCCTGCATCAGCGCCACCGTGCGGGCGCGTGCCGCCGGCAAATCGCTGTTATCGGCAACCTTGTAATGGACCACCAGGTCGAGACCGCCGAACGCATCGTCTGTCCGAAAACTTGTAATGGAGTAGCTCTGTCCGCCAGCCGCCACCACCATGGGTGCGGCTCCGGGCAGCCCTGCCGGCTTCACGGATTCCTGCTCTTCCAGCAGCTTCTCCAAATTCCCCGTGGTCAGGAAGTTTACCGGCCGCAACAGGTAGGCAGCGGTGGTGTAGTAGAGGTAGGCATTCCAGCGCTGCTTGTGCGCGGCAAACGTCCGAGCCTGCGTCCAGTACCACAGACCATCATGCCCCGCCTCGGTAAGAGGCTTGGGGAAAAAGCCGGCCAGTTGCCACGGTCCATTCTGCTCCAGCAGCATGGAGATGGCCTGCGGCTTGGCAACGCCGGTCGCATGCACCAGCGCAAAGGCGTAGCGGCCCGGCGGCAGTTGCGGGATCGTGAAAGTCGCGTGAGTTCCAGCATCGGCGCTGCCGCAGAAGAATTCGGTGGGAACTTCGGGCGCTGGCTGGAGCGCCGGCACTCCCCGGAGCCGCTGTGCCGGACGCGCTCGCATCCAGCAGGTACACGGCATCCACCGTGATCGTGGCGCCCTGGACTAACGGCGCGAGCGCCTGGACAGCCTGCCCGATACCATTGAAGCTGGCCGCGACCGCCGGAATGGTTGCAGCCTTCACCCCGGCCACATCGCCCGCCTGCACCTTTCCCGCGAGCTGCCGCGCCGCATCCACGATCAGCATGCGCTGGGAAGGGGGCATCTGCGCCTGGGTAACACAGGTGACCGCCCAACCGGTACCCGCGTGCATGGCCAAAATGACTGCCGGTACCAGCGTGAGCCATCGAAAGCGCTGTAAAATCATAGGCGAGGCCGAGCGGAAGAACACTTACCCTACTTCATCACAAAGCCGGCAGGTAGCGCAAAAACCGGAAGTTTTCAGGAGAAGGAGAGAGCGGGGCGCCCGCGAATCCGTCTATATGGATATGGAAGGCACACAGCCCAAGAACCAGGCTCGAGTGGCAGAAGGCACCGGAGCGAATCTTCGCCCGCTCCGTCTAGCCCTCGCCATGCTTGGCTTTGTTCCGGGCGCTCTCCTGCTATCTCCGGCTATTGCCTTCGCCCAGGCCGCCGCTCAGCCTCAAGCGCAAACCGCGTCGCAGCCCGGCGCTGCCGTCCCCGCACCGCAGCCGACCACACCTGGGCAGATGGCCCCGGCACAGACCGCACCTGGTCAGAAGCCCAGCCCGGTCGTTTCTTCTGCCACGCCGGCAGCTCCAGGGAACGCTGCAGCTTCCGCTACGGCTCCGGCTGCTCCCGAGACTCCGCCCAACATGCTCGATCAGCCGCCCTCACCGGCAACGGTGATCGAGCAGTCCGGCACGCTTTCCGTCACGGCCCACAATTCCAGCCTGGCGCAGATCCTAAAGCAGGTTTCGAGCAAGACGGGTATGCAGCTTGAAGGGCTGTCCGGAGATGAGCGTGTGTTCGGCAGCTTCGGCCCGGGCAATCCGCGCGATGTGCTGATCAGCCTGCTCGATGGCACACCGTACAACATCATGATGGTGGGCGACCTCGCGAACGGCGCGCCACGCCAACTTGTGCTCACGCCGAAGACGGCGGCAGCGGCGAACTCTTCGCCTGCGCCGAGCACCCCGAATCCTCCGCCGGATGCCGAGGAAGACAACTCCGACGACAATCCCGAGCCGCCGCCCGAAGACGAGGTCCGCCCCGGCGATGTGCTGGAACAGCAGCAAGAACAGGAACGGCAGAACAATCCGCCCGGAGCCTCGGGCCCCAGGACGCCGGAACAGCTCCTGCAGCAGCTACAGCAGATGCGAAACGCGCAGCAGGGACAACAGCCCCAGCCAGACGATCAGTCCCCGCAATATTAGCGGGATCACTTTGCTGCTGCCGGGACCCGATAACGGCGCAGACTTCAGACAATGAGAAGATCTGGCGTTCCGTCATTCTGAGAGCTGCTACCAATTGGCCGCTTGCGTCTAGGAGACAGTCTGTACCTGTGGGACCGGACGGTCGGCGCCCAACTTGGCTCCGCCGGCCGCAACCGACAACGAACGCGCGTGCACTTTCAGCAGAGCAAAAAGCCCTTGGCACGCTCCATACCCAAGCAGAACACCCAAAGCCAGCGCAGCCAGAACCGCACATGTCAAACCCAGCAGATTCATTGCATCCATAAATGCCCTTTGCGACCTGTCGTCTACAGCCCGTTTACTGCCCCGATGTGTTTGCCTGGGTGCCGCGTGCCGGTTCCGCTCGTTCTCTCAACTTGTTCGATGTGATTTTCGCAGAACCAAACCGCACGTTGACCCCTGTTTCTGTTGCCGAATAAGATACGGAAAGAGCGTTTTCCTCCGCATCCCCTGACTTTTCCGATGCGCACTTCCTGCTACAGGCTGTGCTGATCGAGCTTCCATGCCCACGCGTTCCTGCTCGGTTCACGGAGACCTCCAGCGCAACCGGCTACTACCGCCACTCATCCATGTCGATCACAAACATCACTGTCCGCGGAGCCCGTCAGCATAATCTCCAGGACATCAGCGTCCAGATCCCGCGCAACACCCTCACCGTCATCACCGGACTCTCCGGCTCGGGCAAATCCTCGCTCGCCTTCGATACCATCTATGCCGAAGGACAGCGCCGCTACGTCGAAACCCTCTCGGCCTACGCCCGCCAGTTCCTCGATCAGATCGAGCGGCCCGACGTTGACTCTATCGAGGGACTCAGCCCCGCCATCTCGATTGAGCAGAAGACCACGAGCCGCAGCCCTCGTTCGACCGTTGGCACTATCACGGAGATCTACGACTATCTCCGGCTGCTTTACGCCTCTGTTGGCGTCCCCCACTGCCCCAACTGCGGCAAGCCCATCTCCCGGCAGTCTGCGGAACAGATTGTGGAACGCATTCTGGCCCTGCCTTCGGGCGAACGCCTCACCATCTACGCGCCCGTCGTTCGCGGCCGCAAGGGCGAGTTCAAGGACCTGCTCGACTCCCTAGACCAGCAGGGTTTCCGTGCTCGCATCGACGGCGAAATGCGCGACCTCGCCGACCCCATCCAACTCGAGAAACGCAAGAACCACACCATCGAAGCAGTCATCGACCGGATCGTGCTCAAACCCGGGCCAAACGACGCACAGACGAAGCGGCTCGAGGGCTCGGTAGGCAAGGCGCTTCAACTCGCCAACGGCCTGGTGGTCATCGGCAATTCCGATGGTACCGAGCAGCTTTACTCGTCCTCGATGGCGTGCCCGGACTGCGGCCTCGACATCCCTAAGTTGGAGCCGCGGAGCTTCTCTTTCAATAGCACTTATGGTGCATGTCCGGAATGTCACGGGCTCGGCAGCATCTACGACTTCGATCCCGCGAAATTGATCACGGACTGGTCAAAGCCGCTGCTGGACGGTGCACTCGGGCCCGGCTCCGGCTCGCAATATCTGCAGCGCCTGATAAAGCTGGCTGCGCAAGCCCACAAGATTCCCCTTGCCAAGCCTTTCGAGCAGCTCACGGAAAAGCAACAAAAGCTGTTGCTTTATGGTCCGGGCGAGAACGAATCGCCGCGCACTGGCTTTCACGGCATCATCGCCTGGCTGCGCGATTCGCTTGAAGAGTCCAGGTCTGACAGCTACCGCGAGTGGCTGATGAACTACATGTCGGCCACCACCTGTCCGGTATGCCAGGGCAAGCGGCTGCGCCCCGCCTCGCTGGCCGTCAAGATCGGTTCTCTCTCCATCGCCGACTTCACCAGCCTGCCCATCGGGCGCTCGGTCAACGTGGCCCGCGGCCTGCAGTTTTCACATCGCGAAGCGCTCATTGCCAGCCGCCTCCAGCGCGAGATCGTGGAGCGCCTCGAGTTCCTCAACGCCGTCGGCCTCAACTATCTTTCGCTCGACCGCAACGCAGCCACGCTGTCCGGCGGCGAAGGCCAGCGCATCCGCCTGGCGACGCAGATCGGCTCCCGCCTGCGCGGCGTGCTCTACGTGCTTGACGAACCTTCCATCGGGCTCCACCAGCGCGATAACCAGAAGCTCATTGCCGCGCTTGAGTCTCTACGTGACCTGGGCAACACCGTGCTGGTGGTCGAACATGACGAAGACACCATCCGCCACGCCGATTACGTGCTCGACCTCGGTCCCGGAGCCGGCAAACTCGGCGGCCACGTAGTCGCCCAGGGCACGCCCGCACACATCATGGAAACGCCGGCGTCGCTTACGGGACGCTACCTTTCCGGCGAGACCGGGATCCTCCATCGCCCCGAGCCGCGGGCTATTGGTCAGAACTGGATCACGGTAGAAGGGGCGCGCAGCCACAATCTCAAGAACGTGACGGCGCGCTTCCCCCTCGGCGTGATGACCGTGGTCACCGGCGTTTCCGGTTCCGGGAAAAGCACGCTCGTCAACGACATCCTGTACCGCGCGCTGGCCCGCGAACTCTACAAATCGCGCGAGATGCCCGGCGAGCACCGCGCTATCAAGGGAGTCGAGCAGATCGACAAAGTCATTCGCATCGACCAGTCCCCTATTGGCCGCACACCGCGTTCCAACCCCGCGACCTACACCGGCGTTTTTACCGCGATCCGCGATCTTTTCGCCATGCTGCCCGAATCACGCGAGCGCGGCTACAAGCCGGGACGCTTCTCTTTCAATGTCGCGGGTGGGCGCTGCGAAGCCTGCCAGGGCGAGGGCCAGCGCCGCATCGAGATGAACTTCCTGCCGGATGTGTACGTCCTGTGCGACGTGTGTAACGGACGCCGCTACAATCAGGAAACACTCTCCGTGCGCTTCAATGGCTACTCCATTGCCGACATCCTGGAGCTCGCGATCGAGGATGCCGTGCCCGTGCTCGCCGACATTCCGCAGGTCCACAACAAGCTGCAAACGTTAGTGGATGTCGGGCTCGGCTACATCCATCTAGGGCAGGCGGCAACCACGCTCTCCGGAGGCGAAGCACAGCGGATGAAGCTCGCCCGTGAACTGTCCAAGCGCCAGACCGGCAAAACGCTCTACCTGCTCGATGAGCCGACGACCGGGCTCCACTTCGACGACGTGCGCAAGCTGCTCGAAGTGCTTCACCGGCTTACCGACCTCGGCAACACGATCATCATCATCGAGCACAACCTGGACGTGATCCGCAACGCCGACTGGATACTGGATCTCGGCCCGGAGGGCGGTGAGGAAGGCGGCACGATCGTCGCTGAAGGCACGCCAGAGGAGGTCGCCCGCGTCGCCCAATCGCACACTGCGGCCTTTCTGCAGCGTCATTTTCCCGCTTCCGCATCGCAGGATGCCAACGGAAGAGCTTCCAGCAACGGCAAGAACAACGGTAAGCTGAAAGGCACCCGGAAAGCGGCGCTCGCTCTCCAATAGCCCCGACCATGTCCGCCGACCCAGAGCTCATCCCGCCGCCGCTTGTCAGCCCGGCTCCCCTGCCACGGGAGAACGAAGACGAAGCGCTGCCTGCAGCTTCCCGCCCCGGCAGCATTCCCCACCTCGGGCACATGGCCCTGTTCGTGGCCATGCTGGTGCTGGCCGGGCTGCTCGTCGGCCTCGTCCTGACGGGCTTTGTCGAACACCTGCCCCCATTCCGGCACGAAACGTTCGCACAGCTCCAGACCGACCCGCGCATTGTCATCCCGCTGGAAGCGGCAATGTACGGCATCGCTGTATGGATAGCGTGGCTTGTCTTCCCTCGCCTGTGGCATGAGCCTTTGCTTCGCGGCCTTCGCTGGAACAGCGCCACCGTCCGCCGCTTCCTGCCCTGGCTGGCGGGCATCGGCGTCATCCTCAGCATTTCCGTGCAGTTGCTCTCGAACTTTCTCCCAATTCCGAAGAGCCTGCCCATTGACAAGTTCTTCCAGAACCCGGTCGGCGTATGGATTGTGGCCCTCTTCGGGGTGACCGTGGCTCCGTTCTTTGAAGAACTCGCATTCCGCGGCTTCCTGCTGCCTTCGCTCGCGAATGCGTGGGACTGGATCGCACATGGCCCGCATTACCGCAACAGCATTGTGTATCCGGTAGAGCGCGCGACGCTGAGCATGGACCCGACGTCCGCCCGACCGCGTCTCGAGGCGTACGACTCCGCCCTTGGCCACGCAGAGGAACGAGACCCGCTGCGGGTCCGCGTCGAACGGCAGGCGGCGATCCCTTCCGCACCATGGCCCACCCGCGATGGAGACCCGCACTGGAGCGGGCCTGCGATGGTCTTTGCCACGATCATCACCAGCATCGGTTTTGCCCTGCTCCACTCCGAGCAACTGGCTCATGCTTACGCGCCGCTCGGTGTGCTCTTCAGCGTCAGCCTGGTGCTGTGCATTGTGCGGCTGCGGACGCACTCCCTCGCCGCCAGCGCCTTTGTGCACGCCTGCTACAACGGAACCATCTTCCTGCTGCTTTTTCTTTCGACCAGCGGCTTCCGTCACCTCGAAAAACTCCGCAGCTAGTTAGGCCGAACCCCTCGCTGTCTGCCTGGGATGTGACAGGCACGGTCTTGACTTCCCTTCCTGCAAACGCGCTCACGCTACACTTGTCGCTCACGCATGTCGCTCTATCCCGAAGATGCATCCGACCCTGCTTCGCAACCCAACCCGCTGCTCGCGGAGCCGGAGGTCATCTCGCGCCCGGCGGGCAGCGCGATTCCCCTCTCCGCCCCCAAAGGACGCCGCGCCGCGGCCGCGTTTATCTTCCTCACCGTAACCCTGGACATGCTGGCAATGGGGATGATCGCCCCGGTGTTGCCGCGGCTCATCACCGGGTTCCTGCATGGCAACGAGGCGAGCGCGGCGCAGATGCTCGGCCTTTTCGGCACGGTCTTCGCGGGCATGCAATTCTTCTTCTCCCCCGTCCTCGGATCGCTGTCTGACCGTTTCGGCCGCCGGCCGGTGGTGCTGCTCTCGAACTTCGGGCTCGGTCTCGACTACCTGGTGATGGCTTGGGCGCCGCAGCTCAGTTGGCTTTTCCTGGGACGCCTTATCTCCGGCCTGACGGCATCAAGCATCCCGACCGCGATGGCCTACATGGCGGACGTCACCCCGAAGGAAAAGCGCGCCACTGCGTTTGGCATCCTGAACGCTGCGTTCGGTGTGGGTTTCGTGCTCGGCCCCGCGATTGGCGGTCTGCTGGGCAACATCAACCCGCGCCTGCCCTTCTGGGTCGCCGCCCTTCTGAGCCTGGTAAACGGGTGCTACGGACTGTTCGTCCTGCCCGAATCGCTGCGCGTCAAAGACCGCAGCCCGTTCTCCTGGAAGCACGCCAACCCAGTGGGGTCGCTTTCGCTCCTCAGCCGGACCAGCACCTTGATCGGCCTCTCCGCATTGCTGCTCCTGGGGTACATCGCGCAGCAGTCGCTTATCAACGTCTACGTCATCTACGCGGATTTTCGTTACGGCTGGAGCGATCGCACCGTCGGGTTGTCGCTCGCCACCATCGGCGTGTTCACCATCATCTATGGCGCATTTCTGGTGAAGCGGGTGGTGGCGAAGGTCGGCGAGCGCGGAGCCATCCTGCTCGGCTACCTTGGAGGCGCGATTGGCTATACCTGCTTTGGCCTTTCGAAAACCGGCCTGCTGTTCTGGCTCGCTCTGCCCGTCTTGAACCTGATGTCTCTGGCCTGGCCGTCCGCCCAGAGCGTCATGTCGCGCGGCATCGGGCCCTCGGAACAGGGCCAGCTCCAGGGAGCGATCAACAGCTTGCGCGGCATCGCCGGGCTGGTTGGCCCCGGGTTTTTTACTTACATCTTCAGCAAATCGATCGGGCCCGGCGCATGGATTCATCTACCAGGCATGCCGTTCTTCGTCGCCTCCGGTATGCTGCTGCTCTCGCTCATCGTAGCGGAGCGGGTGACCGGGCGTACTCGCCTCGCCTGAGCCGGCCCATCCTTCGCTGGCCATCGGATTCATCCCAACCCACCGCGCTACACTGGGGTGGCGATGACGACTCCGCGCTCTGCGCTCCTCACTCTTCTTGCGCGCCTTTCCTTCCGCCTCGGTGATTTCCAGCTCTCTTCCGGTGGCCGCAGCGATTACTACATCGACTGCCGCTCTACTACGCTGCACGCCGAGGGCGGTCGCCTTACCGGACTCGCCATTCTTGACCTGCTGGACCATCACCACCTGGCTCCGCATGCCGTAGGCGGCCTCACGCTGGGGGCCGACCCGATCGTCTCCAACGTGGCCACGGCTAGCGCTTACCGCGCGCTGGCCACTCCGGGCACCCGCCTGATCCATGGCTTCCTCGTTCGCAAGGCCGAGAAAGCGCACGGCACAGCCCGCCGCATCGAGGGTTTCAGCGAGGAAAACGCCCCGGTGCTCATCGTGGACGACGTGTGTACCACGGGCGCGTCCACCATTACGGCCATTCAGGCCGCGCGTGCGGCCGGCATGCGGCCGGTCGCCGTCGTCGCGCTTGTGGAGCGGTTGGAAGCAAAGGGCCGCCCCGCCGTTGAGGACGCTGCGAAGGGTGCTCCCTTCCTGAGCCTGTTTACGTCCGATGACGTTCGCGCGGAGCACACGCGGCACCTGCCGATGTAGGCGATTGACCCCGAAACAGAGCTTTAGCTAAATTTGGATTAGCTAACAGGAGGTCACTCAATGCGGACTGCGACCATTCACCAGGCAAAGACAAACCTTTCCCGGCTGATCGAGCAGGCGCAGCAGGGCGAGGAAATCATCATCTCGCGCGGCAAGACGCCCGTGGCCCGGCTGGTGCCGATCGACCCCGCACCCAAGCGGCGGCACCTTGGCATTTTCGCAGGCATGATGGACGTGGGTGATGAGATCAACGATCCGCTGCCGGAAGACGAATTGCGCCTCTGGAATTGTGAGGACAGCGAAGAAGAGTGAGATATCTCGCGGATGCTCATGCACTGATTTGGGCCGTTCAAGAAAGCCCGCGTCTTTCGACAACGGCGCGGGAAGTGCTTTCAACGCTCGGCAACGAGATTTTTATTTCTGCTGCATCGGGATGGGAGATTGCGACCAAATTCCGGCTTGGCAAACTGCCAAATACTGAAGTGGAGCTGCTCGTATACAACTTCCCCGGCAGCCTGCGACGGCTCGGCTTTCGTGAGCTTCCAGTCACGCTCGACCACTCGGTCCGTGCAGGGCTGCTGCCGGGCGCGCACCGCGACCCGTTTGATCGTCTGCTGATCGCTCAGGCGCAAGCGGAAAATTTGATCCTGGTCAGCAACGAACGCGCGTTCGACGCTTACGGAGTCAACCGCGTCTGGTAGATGTTCCAGCGGCGTTGCCCAGCCTAATGTCCGCTCATTTGCTCACCGCCCACCGGCTCGCGCTTCGGGGGACGTCGCATGATGAAGGGCAGCGGCGTCAGGCACGCGATCACCACGCTCAGCACAAAGAACGCGTTCATGTAGCTCAACATGGCCGCCTGCCGCACCATGTCCTGGTATGCGCGGCCTACCGCCATTTCTGCCGCCATCGCCGCGCTCATTCCCTGTGCGCGCAGTGCCGCCGCGGCCGAGCTGATGTAAAGCTGGTAGCGTGCGCTGCCCTGGACCACGCCGGCCGCAAGTGCCGTCTGGTGCGTCTGTGCGGTACGTGCCAGAAAGGTCGTCAGCATGGCCGTACCCATGCTCCCGCCCAGGTTCCGTGCGAAGTTCGAGAAGCTGGAGATCTGGTTGTTCTTCTCGCGCGGCACGCCTACGTAATTCAGCGTGCTGATGGGAATAAAGACAAAGGCCAGCCCCGCCACCTGGAACATGCGCCACAGCACCACGGTGCCGAAGCTCACACCCAGATCCATCCGCGTCAGGTTATAGATTCCCAGCGCCGTCACCGCATAGCCGAATGCCACAAGTTTCCGCGCATCCTTCACTTTCCCGGTCAGCTTGCCGGCGATGGGCATCATGGCCATCATTAGGAAGCCCGCCGGCGACAGCGCCTCACCGGCCAGCTCTGCCGTGTAGCCCAGCAAGGTCTGCAGGAACTGGGGCACAATCACGGTAGTGCCAAAGAGCACCATCCCGAGCACAAATTGCAGAAACACGGCCGTGCCGAAGTTGCGGTTCTTCAGCAACTTCAAGTCGACGATCGGGTCGGGATGCCGCCACTCCCAGAAGACGAAGAACACCAGCAAGACCATGGAGACGATGAAGGCCGTCGTGATCTCCGGCGAGCCAAACCAGTCCTTCTCCTGGCCCTTGTCGAAGAAGAACTCCAGGGTGCCCACGCCCATGGCCACGAGGGCCAGCCCCGTGAAATCCACCGGCGCCGTCGAGTTCCGCTGTTCGATCAGGTAGGGCGGGTCTTCCACGACGCGATTCGTCAGAATGAGCGACAAGATCCCGACCGGCAGGTTGATAAAGAAGATCCAGTGCCAGTTCAGGTTATCGGTGATCCATCCGCCGAGCGTTGGTCCGATCGCCGGGGCCGCGACCACGGCCATGCCGTAGACAGCGAAGGCCTGTCCGCGCTTCTCCACTGGGAAGGTGTCCGCCAGGATGGCCTGCTCGCTTGGCGCCAGGCCCCCTCCCCCAAAGCCCTGCAGAATGCGGAAGAGGATCAGCAGCGGCAGCGACGGAGCGAAGCCGCACAGCATGGACGACGCCGTGAAGATGACAACAGACGTCATGTAGAAGCGTTTGCGCCCGAAGCGCGAGGCCAGCCACCCGGAGATGGGCAGCACAATGGCGCTAGACACCAGATAGCTGGTCAGAACCCAGGTCGCCTCGTCCTGGCTGGCGCCAAGCGAGCCGGCCATGTGCGGCAGCGAGACGTTGGCGATGGAGGTGTCGAGCACCTCCATAAACGTGGCAAGCGTCACCGTCAGTGCGACAACCCAGGGATTGTGCGACGGCTTCCAGTTGTCGTGATGGAGAGAAGTTTGGGTGGCCAAGGCAGGGTCAGTCGCAAAGACGGAAGATCTTCAGAATACGAGAAAACAGGCGCGCGTTCAGGAGCCGATCAGCGAGAGTCTTCCAGATGCTGAAAATCTAAGTGGAATACACTCAGGCGCTCACTCGATGCCCACCATCACCACGTGTTGCCCATTGCGGAGAGCTGAATTTGGCACTGCGAAAATCCATTGTACGCCGTGATATTGTGGTGAAATCTGGCGCGTCTTGGCGTACCTTGGGTTTATACCAATCTGCCGGCGGGGCATATGCATTGTCACACACGCGAACTACTGGAAACCAATCTTAAAGAGGCGAGCCGTCAGGCGATGCTGGCGGGCAAGGAAGCCCAGCATGCTCCTTCTCACCATCGATCATCGGACCTCATGGTCGGCAAAGCGACAGAAGTAAAGCACAGCGCCGAAGTCGCCTTGCAGCGCCACATTATGCAGTGCCCGGCCTGCCAAGCCAACTGAGCACTGCTCGATCTCTGAACCGCGGCTCGGCACGGTCCGGCCGCTGAAACAAAATGGCCGAGAGGCATCCGCCTCTCGGCCATTCGTTTCCCAAGCTCGCGTTTCGCCGCTGGATCAGAGGCCCGCAGTACCCGCTGCCGGCGCCGTTCCCTGCTGCATGTTCGACAACACCTGCACTTGCACTCGGCGATTCTTCGCCCGGCCGGCTGCGGTCGTATTGGGCGCGACCTCCTGGTCCTTGCCGATGCCGATCAGGTAGAACTTGTGCGGCGGAATGTTGTACTTGGAAGCCAGGTACTGCACCACCGCCTCCGCGCGACGTTGGCTCAGCCCGTAGTTGTATTCCGCGCTGCCCACCGAGTCCGTTCCGCCCGTCACTTCGAGGATGTAGCCGCGGGTGGAGCCCAACTGCGAACCGAGCTGGTCCAGCGCCTCTTTGCTGGTCTTTGTCAGGTTGGATTTGTTGAACCCAAACGTCACCGACGTGTCCGCCACCTGTTTATAGCTGTCCAGGTTGGAGATGAGGCTGGAAAGCGAATCCGCGCGATTCACCGCCTCCTGCGCGCTCCCTTGCGCCTTGTTGGCCGCCTGGGTTGCATTCTGCGCATTCTGCGTGGCGGTTTCTGCCGACTGCTGCGCCTGGTTGATGCCTTGCGTCGTACGCTCACCGACATTCTGCAGGTCGCGGTGGTTCTTCGCAGTCTGATCGTCCAGTTCGTTGGTCTTTTGAATCAGAGGCGCCGTCTGGCTCCGCACATATTTCTTGCTGGAGCAGCCGGCCGGCAGCAACATCGAAGCAACAGCAAGCGTGCAGGGCAGCAGTACGCGGGTAGCCCGGTCAATCTTGGTCATGGAAGTGATACTCCTTTCAATTCGCAGCCGGCACACACCGCCGCGCATGCAACTCTGGCCTGGCATTCCGCCAGCACCCTCAGCCACAGTTTAGATGCACTCGTCTCGCCAGAGTGCGCCTTCTCATCTTTCTCCTGTTTCGAATCGTTTCTGCTCTCGCGGAATCCGGATTCCGTGTAGGTTTTACCCGCCGAGCCGCAATACGGAGCTAGCGCGCACGGTGCCGTTGGCGCCGGAACGGCCCGGTACCGGTGCCTTGTTTGCCTGACCAAGCCGCTCTCATCCGCTGCGCTGCCCTATCTCGTCACAGCAGCTACACTAGAAAGATAGCTGTTCAGCATGGACCTCGAGCAAAAGATACGGACCCTCCCCGCGCGGCCCGGCGTGTATCTCTACAAAAACGCCGAGGGCGAGGTCATTTATGTAGGCAAAGCGAAGAACCTGCGCTCCCGCGTCCGTTCCTACCTGCTCGCCTCGGCACAGGCCAATGCCAAGACCGGCTCGCTCATGCGTGAGGCGGTCGATCTCGAGTACATCCTGGTGGACAACGAGCGCGAGGCCCTGGCGCTTGAAAACAACCTGATCAAGCAGCGCAAGCCCCGCTTCAATATCCTGCTGCGCGATGACAAGACCTATCCCTACGTCAAGCTCACGCTTGCGGACCGCTACCCCAAGGCCTTCGTTACGCGCCGTCTGCGCAAGGACGGGAGTGCCTACTACGGCCCGTACTTCCCCGGTAACCTGGCGCATCGCGTGGTCGAGCTGCTCCATCGCAGCTTCCTGCTGCCCTCGTGCAAAATCGACCTTTCGCGCTATCACCGCCGGCCTTGCCTGCAGTACTACATCAAGCGCTGCCAAGGTCCGTGCGTCGAGGGACTGACCACGCCGGAGCTGTACCGCGAGTCCGTACGCGATGCGCAGCTCTTCCTGGAAGGCCGCCAGCATGAGCTCGCCCGCTCACTGACCGAGCGCATGGAGAACGCTGCCGCCGCCGAGCAATTCGAGCTCGCCGCCAAATATCGCGACCTCCTCATCACCGTGGACCAGGTGCAGGAGAAGCAGCGCATCGCGACCGTCGACAGCGACGACGCCGATGTCTTCGGCTATCACTACGAAAATGGCATGCTCGCCGTGAACCTCTTCCACATGCGCGGGGGGAAGATCGTCGACCGCCGCGACTTCTTCTGGGAAGACCTGCCGGAGTTCATCAGCGAAGACATGGTGGCCGGTGACGAAGCCGCCGAGCATGAGGCCTCCGCTCCCCCGCCACTGGACGATTTCGCGCCCCATGGCTCGCCGGAAGCGGCGCTCACGCCAGCAGGTGCGCTGCGGACGGAAATCCAGCCCTCCTTCCACCCACCTGCGTTTTTCTCCGCTTTTATCAAGCAGCTTTACATCGACCAACCCTACGTGCCCCGCTCCATCCTGCTGCCGGTAGACTTTCCTGACCGCGAGGCTCTTTGCCATCTGCTCGCCGAGCGCACGGGTCACCGCATCGAGATCGCCGTGCCACAGCGCGGCGAAAAGCGCTCATTGGTCGACCTGGTGGGACAGAACGCAAAGCAGAGCTATGACCAACGCTTCCGTGTGCTCCAGCCCACGCAGAAAGCCATCCAAGAGGCCCTGCAGGATATCCTCACGCTACCCGAACTGCCGCGACGCATCGAATGTTTCGATATCTCGCACATCCAGGGAGCAGAGACCGTCGCATCCATGGTGGTCTGGGAAAACGGCGCGATGAAGAAGTCCGATTACCGCAAGTTCCAGGTGAAGACGGTGACGGGTGTCGATGACTTCGCCTCCATGCGCGAAGTGGTCGGCCGCAGGTACAAGCGCGTGATGGAAGAGGAAGGCGAGACTGCCGGCGCCGGCATGCCCAGCCTGGTACTCATCGACGGTGGCCTCGGCCAGCTCCACGCCGCAGCACAGGCGCTTGAAGAACTCGGCATCACCACCCAGCCGCTCGCGTCCATCGCCAAGCGTGAAGAAATCATCTACCTCTACGGGCAGGAGGACGATCCCATTGTCCTTGACCGCCGCTCGCCCGTGCTGCACCTAATCCAGAAGATCCGCGATGAATCACACCGATTCGCGGTCACCTATCACCGCAAGCGACGCGAGATTCGCGACCGCCAGTCCGAACTCCTCGAGATTCCCGGTGTTGGCGCGCGCACCCGCACCCGCCTGATTGAGCACTTTGGCTCTCTCCGCAGCATCGAGCAGGCTAGCCTTGAAGCCCTCACGGCTGTGGTTCCTGGCAAACTGGCCCAGGAGATCCACGCGCACTTCCACCCGGCCGACACGGCACCCGCGCCCACGCCCGGTTTCGTCGCCGCCTCCACGCTCCGAAATCCCTCCGCCTGAGCCCGAGGTCCGGCGTCTCCGTTCGCGATATCCGCCCCCTCGCATTGAGCACACTCCAAATAAAAGCGAATCGAGAATAGATGCATATGCATCTACTCTGGCATGAACAGCACCGGTCCACATCTCCCGGATCTGGTCTGCATGTGTGCGACCCTCCGCCGGGCTTCACGCGCGCTCACCCAGTTGTACGATGACGCGCTCCGCCCTCTCGGTCTGCGCGCCACGCAGTTCACCATCCTGCAGAGTCTCGCGCGTGTGGGCGAGATCTCGCAGGGTGCTCTCGGCAAGCTGCTCGCCATGGACAGCACTACCCTCACCCGAACGCTACAGATCATGGGGCGGGAGGGCTGGGTAAAAGAGCGGCGCGGCGAGGACCGGCGGGAGCGACTTCTGAGTCTCGCGCCGCCAGGCCGTGAACGCTTTCGTCGCGCGCTTCCCGCCTGGGAAGCGATGCAATCGCAGTTGAAAAGCCAACTCGGAGACAAGCAGTGGAATGATCTCCTCAAGTTGAGCAACCAAGTCACAACCCGGGCCCAGGAAGGAGAAATTTCATGAGCAATATCGGTTACAAAAGACTCGTCGCCGTCCTCACCCCCGTATGGTTCGGCATCGTCCTCTACGCTTCCGCGCTGCACAGCTTCGAAGGCGTGCCCGGTCGGCCACCCATCGCACTCGGGCTGGCGGTTCTGACTCCCCTGCTCGCTTTCCTAATCTGGTTCTTTTCTTCGACCGGATTCCGGCAGTTCGCACTTTCTCTCAGCCCGCGCACCTTAACCTTCATTCAGTCCTGGCGCATTGTCGGCTTCGCCTTTGTGGCACTCTATGCTGCTGGACTTTTACCCGGAGTCTTCGCCCTGCCCGCGGGCTGGGGCGACGTCGCCATCGGAGTCACCGCACCGCTTGCGGCTATCCATCTCGCCCTTCCCAAGTACCGCAAAACTTTCATCCTCTGGCAGATTCTGGGCGTCATCGACCTGGTGATGGCCGTCCTGCTCGGAACGCTCGCCGGCCAGCTCGGCGATCAGCTCGGCTCTACTGCCATCCTCACCGCACTCCCGCTGAGTCTCATTCCCACATTTGGGGTTCCGCTGCTGCTTATCGTTCACTTCATCTGCATTGCAGAGGCGCTTCGCTGGAAAGAGCCCTCGCGCTCGCACTTTGGAGCACTTTCTCCCACGTCGGCCTAAGCGTGTTGCGTTCCATCAGCGCCTCCTCTCAGGGGGAGGCGCTCGGCCTCCACGATCTGCTCGTCCGAATCGGTAAGTCGAGCAGACCAACCGCTGCCGCCACATCTGCCGCCCGAACGGTGATCGAGGCCACCGCTTGCCGGTTACGCAGTTTTGCGCCCTACGGCGCTCGAATCGTGCTCTTTACTGTTGAGCAGCGCCGCCTTGCGGAGGAAGCGTGTTCGGTGCGAGCGCGTTTGCGAACTTGGTGAAAATCGGGGCGCTTGATTCCTTGTACACGCCTTCGGCGTTGAAGGCGTCCGGCTTGTACGTGGTTGCAATGCTGATCGTAAGTTTCCTGGAGCGAAGATACCCGACGGTCCCGCCGGACCCAGCGAAGTCCTTCACCTGGACATTCCACGGTCCGAGATTGATGACGCCGAGCCCGTAGTTAAATGCTTCTGTATTCGCGCGGCAGGCAGAACATCCCTTTTGTTTGTGTCCGAAGCCGACCAGGTTGGGGCCGACCTGCGCTTTGAAGGATGCCTTGGAGAGCAGCCTGCCCTCTCCGACGATCTCCATGGATCGGCTCATGTCGGTGATGTCTGTCGTCTGAATGGCGCCCTGCACCGTGGTCCAGGAGGGATTCCAGAACGTCGACTCCTCATAGAACGGCAGCCTGGCCGGAATCTGCAGAATCTCGCGCCGCTCCGAACTGTAGACGTGCAGCACCGGCTCGGGGATCTGCGGCGTGCTGAAGCTCCTTGTTTGCTCCAGGTCCATGCGATCAATGATGTATTTCTTCATCGCATCGGCCAGCGACATGTGGGTGATCTGCTCCAGCACCTCGCCGAGAATGACGTAGCCCGTATGGCAATACCCCCAGTTCGTGAGAGGCTCGAACATTTCTTGCCTGCTGACGCCGGCATGGATCAGTTCCTCGGGTCGCCATTGCCGAAAGGGATCGAGCACCGTGCCGTTCAGCAGCGTCGGTGTGTAGACATAGTCGGCGTACCCGTTTGTCATGTTGGCCAGGCTCCTGAGCGTGATGCGACCCGCATTGGGCAGCTCGGGAAACCAATTGCTCAGCTTGTCATCAAGCGAGACCTGGTGCTCGTCCACAAGTTCCAGGAGCATGGTGCTCATGTAGGTGAAGGCCATCGCGCCGTTGCGGAAGTGCATCTGCGGCGTGGCGGGCACGCCATACATCGACTCGCCCAAAGCCATGGTGCGAACGTCCCTGCCATTGCAGCGCACCTGCACAATCAACGCCTTGAGGTGGTACTGCTCTTTCGCTTCACGCGCGAGGCGCTCGATCATCTCCCGCTTTTGCTGCACATCGGCGCAGTACGGGTTGCCCTGGTCCCCTCCCTCTGCTTGCGCCGCATCCGGGGTAGCGCGCACAGCCGCATGTGTCCGGACAGTAGCGCCGAGAGTGAAGCATAGAAGAAAGGCTGCCGCGAGCAGTGTGCGAAACGGATTGTGCGCCCGTAGATAGAATTAGAATACTTCGGAATGGCTTTTGTGCAGCTAAGGTTTATAAAGCTGGAAGTTAGAACGGGCACGATATCCTCCGGGAATAATCGCCTAACACTACACTCCCGGAGTAATGGCTGGTCAAGGAGAAAGCGCCCGCCACATACAGATGCCCGTGTGCCAGATATACGTCCTGGATAATGCGCTGCGGAGAAGCGCTCTGCACCTGGCAAGTGGTTGACCTTCGGATGAAGTTCCCTCGCGCAGTGTGTGGTTCATTCACTCGGCGCCTTCGTTTTGCAGACTGGGAGCGGAATCGCGCAACACGAAGTGTTCGGCTGGCCGGAACCCGAACCCGTCCGACCGCGTGTGCTTTTGCCCCAGAACCAAACGCGAGGCGGATGCGTATACGTGCTACGATGCACCCGCATACCATGCCCACACAGGCTCACGGCACACCGCCCGCGGCAGCCCCGGCTGCCCTGCCATCCTCCGCGCTTCGCCAGGCGCTCTATCTCGCGCTGCTCTTCGCTGCCCTCAAACTAGCGCTGCATGTGGGCACCAATGCGTGGGAAGCGCACCTCGGCTACGGCTACTTCCGCGACGAGCTCTACTACATTATTTGCGGGCGCTTCCTCGACTGGGGCTACGTGGACCACTCGCCGATGGTGGCGCTGCAGGCGCGCCTGGGCATCGCGCTCTTCGGCAAATCGCTCGTGGGCATCCGCCTCTTCTCCGCGCTTGCCGGTGCCGCGAAGGTCTTCCTCACCGGCCTGCTCGCCTGGTCGCTTGGTGGCCGCCGCGCCGCGCAGGCGCTCGCCATGCTGGGCGTCCTCATGGCGCCGCAGTTTCTGGGAATCGACAGTTATCTCTCCATGAACTCGTTTGAGCCGGTCTTCTGGATGTCCGCGATGCTCGCGATCATTCTGCTGGTGCGTGGGAACTCGCCAAGGTGGTGGCTCGTCGTTGGACTCGCCGGAGGCCTCGGACTTGAGAACAAGCCCTCCATGCTCCTCTTTCTGGTGGCGCTTCTTGCCGGCCTGCTGTTTACACCACAGCGGAAGTTGCTTTATGCCGCAATACCTGCGCCGGCGAAGCCGCAACGCATGCTCCCCTACTTCCTCGCCGCGGTTGCGCTGATCTTTTTCCTCGCGCTCCCTAACGCACTCTGGCAGTGGAGCCACGGCTGGCCCACGCTGGAGTTTCTGCACAACGGCAGGGTGGAAAACAAGAACGTGGTCCTCGCGCCGATTCCTTTCCTACTGAACCAGGTGCAGAGCTATAACCCGCTGAGTGTTTTTCTCTGGGGAGCAGGCCTCGTCTGGTTGTTCGCCTCACGGCGCGCGCGCAGCTTCCGCTGGATCGGCTGGACGTATCTCGTCTTTCTCGCACTCATGATGGCGCTGCACGCGAAGGACTACTACCTCGCGCCCATCTATCCCGTGCTCTTCGCCGCCGGCGGCATCGTGTGGGAATCGCTCCTGCGGTCACGGAAGACGGCATGGCTCGTTCCTTCATACGCGGCCATCCTGATCATCACTGGTGTGCTGATTCTGCCTATGGCGATTCCCGTGCTGCGGCCGCCTGCATGGATCGCCTACACCACGCGGCTGCACCTCCGGAGCGGCAACACGGAGAACCAGCGCCTCGGCCCCTTGCCCCAGTTCTACGCCGACCGCTTCGGATGGCAGGAGCTCGCCGATAACGTGACCCAAATCTACCGCTCGCTCTCTCCGCAGGACCGCGCCAAGGCCGGTATCGTCTGCTCGAATTACGGCGAAGCCAGCGCTATCAACTTCCTCGCACCATCGGACGTGCCGTTCGCCGTCAGCGGTCACAATAACTACTATCTTTGGGGACCGCACGGCTACACCGGCGAGGTGCTCATCGTCATCAACGGCGACCGGACTCCAGACAAGCTCCGCAAGTATTTCGCTTCCGTCGAGGTCGCCGGGGAGATGAACCACCCTTACTCCATGCCGTATGAGCACCGGCACATCTACCTGTGCCGCGGCCTCAAGGTGCCGCTCGCGTCCATCTGGGCCAGCAAGATAAAGGAATACATCTGAGCCGCGCGCCGGATGGATCGGCGGGAGCGCGTTTGTGTGCATCCTTGGCCCGGGCACCCGCTTTTTGTTCGAGAGGAATCAGGAAAGTCACCTATCCTGGTCAGCGTCTGCGACCTACGGGGGAGGGACATCGGCACCGGAAAGAGTTCCAATGGAACTCGGCCATGATCTCTCTTGAAAGCAACCACAGTGCCCCTGTAGATCAGACCAGGCTCTTCCTGATGAAGGGCCGGTCCGTCGCCATCTGCCACGCCTGCCACAAAAGCACACCCCGTACCGCACTCCAACGATGCCAGCATTGCACCCATGACTTTCTGCCAGGGGTGCGCGGATGCATGCCGCTGCCAATCCAAGCCGGCATTCCGCATCAATCTCAACTTCTGGAAGCGTTCCGCGGCCCCAGCCCCGGCACGAAAACTGGCCCTGGTCCGCTAATGGGCTACGGCGGCTCTCCTCAGGAGCGCCGCCGTATGCATTCCTTGTAGAGCTGGATGTACTCGGCCGCCGGTCGCACCCAGGAGAAATCCTCCGCCATCCCATTGCGCATCAGCGTGCGCCATTCTTCCCTGTGACCAAAGGTCGTCAGCGCCCGCTGGATGGCCGCCATAAACGCCGTCGTGTCATAGGGTGAGAACTTGAACCCCGTCCCGGTGCCAGTCTCCGGATTCCACTCCTGGATCGTGTCGTCCAGCCCGCCGGTAGCATGCACCACCGGCACCGTCCCATATTTCAGGCTGTAGATCTGGTTAAGCCCGCACGGCTCATAGCGCGACGGCATCAGGAAGATATCTGCACCGGCCTCGATTTTGTGCGCCAGCGTGTCGTCGTAAACGATCTTCACGCCGACCTTGTCGCGGTTCCGTTCCGCGAACGAGCGGAACAGGTTCTCGTAATACGCCTCGCCCGTTCCCAGCATCACCAGCAGCAGGTCCTGTTGCACCAGCTCGTCCGCAATCTGCGCCAGCAGGTCGAACCCCTTGCGCGACGCAAAGCCGGAGACGATGCCCAGCACCGGCGTCTCGTCCCCGCTCGACTTCAACCCGAAGGCATGCAGCAGATCGCGCCGGCACGCCGCCTTTTCTTCCAGCCGTTCGGGCATGTAGTGAGCCGCAATCTTGCGGTCGGTGGCCGGATTCCATTCCTCGTAATCGACGCCGTTGAGAATGCCGTAGAGATCTTTCGAACGCGCGCGGAACACCGGATCGAGACCGTTGCCGAACTCCGGCGTCTGGATCTCTTCCGCGTACTTGCGGCTTACCGTGGTGATCACATCGGAGTACACCACGCCACCCTTGAGGAAGTTGACCTGGTCGTAGAACTCGATCCGCTCCGGCGTGTAGATATCCCAGGGCAGCAGCAGCTTGTCTATCGTCGATGCGGGGAATCTGCCCTGGAAGCCGGCATTGTGCACCGTGATCAGGCAGGGCAGCTTTTGCAGCACGGGATCGTAAGCGTACAGGCAGCGGAGCATGACCGGCAGCATGGCGGCGGGCCAGTCGTGGACGTGGAAGATATCCGGCGCGCCAAGCTGCTTGCAGCTTTCCAGCACCGCGCGGCAGAAGAGCCCAAAGCGCTCTGCGTTGTCGCCATACTCTCCCGCCTGCGTGCCATAGATCGCTTCGCGATCGAAGAACTCCGGGCAGTCTAGAAAGTAGAACTGGACGCCATGCTGCACGCCGCCATCGATGACCGGCACAAAGCGGTTGAAATGCTGGAACGGAATGGTGAGGCTGGGCACTGCGATCTTGCGGTCTTTGGTGTGCTTCTGCACCTGGCGGTAGAACGGAAGATAGACCGTGACCTTATGCCCCTGGCGGACGATCTCGCGCGGCAGCGCTCCGATGACGTCGGCCAATCCACCTGTCTTCGCGTAAGGTACGCACTCCGCGGCCGCAAACACTATATGCATCGTCGCCTGCTCCACACAGAAGAAAACAAATACTCTGGAAAGGATTCTAACCGCCACGCGCCCAAGCGTGCCTGCGAGTGGAGATGCAGAAGAACAAGCAACGCAAGCCAAAGCTCGGCCAGAATTTTCTGGTGAGCACGACGGCTCCACAACAGATCGTGCGCGCGCTCGGCGACCTTTCAGATGCCGTGGTGCTGGAAATAGGCCCGGGACGCGGTGCCATCACCGACCTGCTGGCGGGCGCGGCGCAGCGCCTCATCGCGGTCGAATATGATCGGGCGCTTGCCGGGCAACTGGCCCGGCGCTACGAGTCGCAGCCAAATGTGGAGATCCGCTCCGCCGACATCCTTACAGTGGACATCGCTGCAATTGCCGCGTCAGCTGGGCGCAAACTTCGCGTCGTCGGCAATCTGCCCTACGGCATCACGTCGGAGATTCTGCTGCACCTGTTTGCGCACAACGCGGCAATCGAGCGCGCGGTGCTGATGGTGCAGCGCGAGGTTGCGGACCGCATCACGGCCGTGCCTGGCAGCCGCGATTACAGCCTGCTAAGCGCGACAACGCAGCTTTATGGCGACGCCGAGGCGCTGTTTACGCTACAACCGGCAGACTTCTCCCCCGCCCCCGATGTGTTCTCCACTGTGTTCCGGTTGGAGATGGCGCCGCGATTCGCCGCGCTTGGAGTTGAGCCTGCGTCCTTTCTCGGCTTCCTGCGCCACTGCTTCGCGCAAAAGCGCAAGATGCTCGCCAACAGCCTGCGGCACGCCGGCTATGAGCGGCAGCAGATCGCGGAGGCGTTTGCCGCTTGCCGGGTCGACCCTTCCGCCCGCGCCGAAACCCTGGGATTGCCGGAGCTGGCCTGTCTGTATCACGCACTGGCCGTTCCCCGCTAGCGGGGTCGCGGCGCTGGTGCGGGAGCGGACATACGCGGCATGGGAGCCGGCGCAGGCGCAGGCGCGCGCGGCGGCGGTGCCGTGATGCGTGGCGGTGCAAACTGCGGGATATTCATCGGTCGCGGTGCGATCGATGGCGGACGTCCGTAGATTGGACCGGGCGGGCGCACTCCGGTCGGCGGCCGCACCCCCGGCGGCGGCAGCATAACTTCGCTGCCCCGGTTCATGCTCGGTTGCGGATTCGGATGCACCGGCACGCCTACGTGGACCGGACCCACGCGCTCTCCCGTACTGGGCAGCATCGCCCGGCCGTTTCCAGAATTCAGCACCGGAACCGGTTTGCGCGGCAGCGGCAAAACCGTTTGACCATCCAGCTGAGCAGGCGCCGCATGCAAAGGCCGAACCCCGCGCCAGCCCTGCACCTCTAGCGGCCCACGACTCGCCGTACCCCGGTTTACCGGAACAAGATGGCCACTGGGGCCACCCCCGATATGACCGCCGGGAATGGGCCGCGGCGGCGGATGATAGCCCGGGGGCACGTTCCAGACGGTTAGTACGGGCGACCAGCCCAGGCCGCATTGTCCGGGGATCCATCCCCAGCCAAAGGTGTTGAAGTAATTCCACGCGCCACACTGGTACGGCAGCCAGCCCCAGGGATAGCCCGAAATCCAGGTGTAGCCCCACCCGGGATAGTTGGCCCAGTATCCATTGCCGTACGGATCCCACTGCGGTCCCACGCCGGCGGGCGCCCACACGTTGCCATAACCCTCCACCGGGTACCAGTTGCCATAAGCATCGAGGTCGTTCCAACCGGCTGCATCCGGGCTACCGCTCTGTTCGCGGGCATCGGTCTGCTCCTGCGACATGGCCGCGATCTCCTGGTCGCGGTCGTTATTCCACTGGTCCCAGGAGTCGGCATTGATGCCGTCGGATAGCGTGTACTGTCCGGCGTTCGCCCCCTGTTCCAGGCGAATGCTCTGGTGGCGGGCAACATCCTCGCTGAACGCGCCGCCGCCATCCACGTGTACCGCACCTTCAAAAACCGCCAGTTCCGGCGCTCCGTCCAGATTGATACGGAATATGGAGTTGTCCAGAGGTCGGGCGGTCGCGCCGGCAAAGCGCACGGCATAGCGCTGGCCCTCGGAAACGTTCAGTTCGAAATATGCCAGCCCGGAGCGCTGCTCGACCTCGGTGTGTGGGGAGCGCGCGTTTGCCGGGTGAAGGCGCGAAAGCTGCAGGCTGGAGTTGGGCGTGAGCCGCGCCACGCTTCCATCGTCGAACTCGATCTCGGCTTCTCCATCGCCGCCCGTCTCCACCTGGTAGCCCTCGGGAAGCGGCATGTTGGCGACTGCCTCCGGGAACTGCGTGCGATCGCCGTTCAGGACGCGCACGGTTCCCTTGACATAGCTCAAGCGAACGGCCACCGGGGTATTCTCGGCTGCGTGCGCCTGCGCAGCGGTGAAGAGCAGCAGAAGCAGCAGGCAGGCGATCCCCTGCACACCGGTCGCGAGCCAGGGCCAAAGCAGCCTGCGCCTCTCCATGGAGCACCTCCATCCACCAGTTTGGACGCGCGGCGCCCGGGAATGTTGCTAGCCGGTCACTTGGAGCTTTGGGCGTTTTGACTCAGCGCAAGCAGCTTGCGGGCACGCCGCTGCGCACGCTCCATCACCCGGTCGTCGCTGGCGATAGTAGTCAGGATGGGTGCGATATTCCCCAGCTCGGTCGCCTGCCCGTCACGCGCCAACTCTTCGATCGTCTCCAGTTCTGCATCCAGAGACAGGCGGCCGTGCTCGTACCGAAGCTGCAAGCGGCGGCCTTCTTCCAGAGTTATAGCGATGCCTTGACATTCAGCGGTAATCCACTGAATCTGTTGATCTTTGCTGTAGTTATAAGTGCAGCTTCCCTGCCCCGCAGGCCCTTGGTAGCTCAGCGTCTTCTTGCCCTGGAACGCAACCGAGTCGCTGCCCGAGTCGCAGGGAAAGGCGAAAAACTTCTTCTGCTTGGCGATGGAGAAGATGCGATCCGCCACCGATTGCGAGATATGGATGTCGCGGTCCTGTCCCTCTGCCGGCAAGGCGGCGATGTCGTCCGGCGGTGACGGCCCGGCTTCCGCATGGAAATGTCCGCTGCCATCGGGACGAAACTGGAGCACGTAGCTGGCCGGCTGCAGCTTGGGATTTTCGAAGCGGAAGGTGACCTCAGGCGACGCCTGCGCGCCGGCTATACGGCCCGCGCATAAGAAAAGTAGTAATGCCGCAAGGGCGTAACGGACGCTCAAGGTACCAGGCCTGCCTGCAGAGAGAGTGTCTGGGCCGTATGAACATGGCAGATGGCGATTGCGAGGGCGTCGGCGGCATCGGCCGGCTCCGGCGCGCAAGGCAGATCAAGCAGCCGCGCCACCATGAACTGCACCTGTTCCTTTTTCGCCAGACCGTAGCCCACGACTGCCGATTTGATGCTCAAGGGGGCGTAACCGGAAACCGGCAGGCCCTGGTTCGCGGCGGCCAGCAACGCCACGCCGCGCACCTGGCCCAATTTCAGAGCGGACTTGGCGTTGACCGAGTAGAAGACTTCTTCAATGGCGACGGCTTGCGGACGATACATCTCGAGCAGCGCAGTCAATTCGACATACACGCGCAAAAGGCGCGTGGGCAGCTCCTCTTTTTTCGATAGCTTGATTCCCCCGGCCGCTACCGCCTTGAGTTGGAGCGTTTCGGGAGAGACGTCCACGACACCATAACCGGTGCATTCCGTACCGCAGTCTATGCCGAAGACGCGCATGAGAGGAGTGTAACGCTGAGGCGCAGGCAGCGGGGAGTGTGGAAGCGTGCTCCCCGCACCTGATCAGGATAGCGGCACGAAATCAGGAGAGCTTGGAGACGCCCTCGAGCGGCGAACTGGCTGTGGCGTACAGTTTGCGCGGCATTCGGCCGGCGACAAAGGCCTGCCTGCCCGCGAGCACCGCGTGCTGCATGGCTTCGGCCATCAGTACGGGATTGCGCGCGCCGGCGATACCGCTGTTCATCAGCACAGCATCGGCTCCCAGCTCCATGGCAAGTGCTGCGTCGGAAGCGGTGCCAACACCCGCATCTACGATCAGCGGGACCTCGGTGATGAGCTCCCGCAAAATGCGGAGGTTGGCGGCATTCTGGATACCGAGTCCGCTGCCGATAGGCGCGCCCAGCGGCATCACTGCCGCGGCCCCGGCGTCGATCAACCGGCGCGCGAAGACGATGTCGTCGGAGGTATAAGGCAGCACGGTGAAGCCCTCTTTCACCAGCACACGCGTGGCCTCGAGTGTTGCCTGCACATCGGGATAAAGCGTCGCCTGGTCACCGATGACTTCGATCTTCACCCAATCGGACAGGCCCACTTCGCGCCCCAGGCGCGCTGCGCGGATCGCCTCCTCGGCGGTATAGCAGCCGGCCGTATTGGGCAGCAGGAAATAGCGCTGTGGATCGATGAAGTCGAGCAGGGATTCCTTGGAGCGATCCAGGTTCACGCGGCGCACCGCGACTGTCACCATCTCCGCACCGGAGGCTTCAATGGCCCGCTGTGTTTCGGGTCCGTCTTTGTATTTTCCCGTTCCAACAATGAGGCGGGACTGGAAGGCTTTGCCGGCGATCACCAAGGGTTCCATAACTCGATTGTAGCGTGATGCGGGCGGACATAGATGTGGCGCGGCAGAGTGCAGAGGGAGCAACGACTGGTCCTCCATGATTGAGCTTTGAGCGCCGTCAAGCCAAAAAGATGGAACGTCCCCGCCCGCGGCTCACGTACGGCGTTCCATGGACACCCTCCTGGCGGACATTCGCTACGCAGCAAGGCAGCTCCGGCTGGCCCCCGTCTTTACGCTTACCGTTTTGCTCACGCTATCGCTGGGCATCGGCGCGACGACGGCGATCTTCACGCTGGTGCATGCCGTCATGCTCCGCTCGCTTCCGGTGGTCGATCCGGCAAGCCTGTACGTGGTGGGAGATTCGCAGGAGTGTTGCGTCACCGGCGGACCGCGCGACGATGGCCGCTGGGGTCTCTTCTCCTATGAATTGTTCCGGCGCATCAAGGCAGCCACGCCGGAGTTTGCTGAGGTGGCCGCCTTCCAGGCAGCGACCCCGCAGCTCAGCGTGCGGCGCAGCGGCGTGCAGGAACCATCGAAGCCGCTGCGTTCTGAATACGTAACCGGCAACTACTTTTCTTTGTTCGGAATCCAGCCCTTCGCCGGCAGAATGCTCACGCCTTCTGATGACAAGCGCAGTGCAACGCCGGTCGCGGTGATGAGTTATCGCGTGTGGCAGCAGACCTATGGCGCTGATCCATCACTGGTGGGCTCCACGCTGGTGATCGAAGGTCATCCCTTCACGCTGGTCGGCATTTCGCCGCCCGGCTTCTTCGGCGACACGTTGCGCAGCGCGCCCCCGGCACTGTGGATACCGGTGGAGCAGGAGCCCTTGCTGCAAGGCTCGGGCACGTTGCTCGATCAGCACATTCCCAACTGGCTGCGTGTGATGGGGCGGCTGAAGCCCGGCGCTACCACTGCCGGGATGGATGCGCGGCTCACGACATTGCTGCAGCAGTGGATTCCGCAAAGCGGTATCGAGGCGCTGGTCCCGCCTTCCGACCAGGCCAGGTTCCGGCAGATTGTTCGGCAACAGCACATCCGCGTTATCCCCGGCGGAGGCGGCGTGGGTGTGATGAAAGAGGATTACGGCAGCAGTCTCAAGGTGCTGCTCGCGATCTGCGGGCTGGTGCTGCTGATCGCCTGCGCTAATATTGCGAATCTGCTACTGGCCCGCGGCACGGTGCGCCGGCACCAGACTTCCGTACAGATGGCGATCGGTGCGTCCCGCCGCCGGCTGATCCAGCAGGCGCTAACGGAAAGCGTGCTGCTGGCGGTGATGGGTGGGCTGGCCGGCATCGTAGTCGCTTACGCCGGCACGCGCCTGGTGCTGTGGATGGCCTTCAGCAGCGCTCATTTCTTGCCGATCAGCGCCGCGCCGTCGTTGCCCGTGCTGGCGTTTGCACTGGCGCTGTCGCTCCTCACCGGCATCCTGTTCGGCACCGCGCCGGCGTGGATGGCCACACATGCCGATCCGGTGGAAGCGTTGCGCGGCGCCAACCGGAGCACGCGTGACAAGTCCTCGCTGCCGCAGAAAACACTCGTCATCTTCCAGGTCACGCTTTCGGTCGTGCTGCTGACCGCGGCAGGCATGCTCACGCACAGCCTGCGCAACCTGGAACACCGGGATTTCGGCATTGATATGCACAACCGCGTCGCGGTCGAGATGAATGCGCCACCCGCGACCTATGCGCCGGAGAAGCTGCAGGCGTTGTATGTGGCGCTCCAGGATAAGCTGCAGAGCATCCCGGGGGTCGAACGCGCGGCCTTGGCGTTGTACACCCCGTTCACAGATAACTGGGGCGAAGGCGTTGTGGTGGAAGGCAAGCCGTCCAATGTGCTGGGCGAGCACACCGGCGCCTCGTGGGATCGTGTGAGCGCAGGCTACTTCGAGGCGGTCGGTCAGGCGATTCTGCGGGGGCGCGGCATCGAGCGCGAGGATACAGCGACCACGCGGCCGGTTGCCGTAGTCAATGAGACTTTCGCCAAACAGTTCTTCCCGCATGAAGACCCGTTGGGCCATCACTTCGGCATGGATATCCCGGCCTACGCCAGCAGCTTCGAGATTGTGGGCGTGGTGCACGATGCAAACTACAGCGAACTCCAGGGCGAACTTCGTCCGATGTTCTTCGTTCCGCTCACGCAAAGCATTCCCTACAAGGAATCGATGATGCAGCAGATACAAACGCGCTCCTTCCATATTGGAGGAGCCGTGCTGCTGACGCATGTCGATCTGAAGAGCCTGGAGCCGCGCGTACGCAAGGCATTCGCCGATGTGGATCCCAACCTGACCATCACCGACGTCGTTCCGATACAACAGCAGGTTTCCGACAGCTTTGAACAACAGCGAACAGTAGCGCGGCTGGCCACCATGTTCAGCGTCCTGGCACTGGTGCTGGCTGCAATCGGGCTCTATGGCGTAACCGCGTACACGGTGGCGCGCAAGACGAACGAGATCGGTGTGCGCATGGCTCTGGGTGCGAACCGGCTGAACGTACTCCGGCTGGTGCTCTACGGAGCGCTGGTGCAGGCAGGTATCGGATTGGCGGTGGGCATTCCTGTAGCCATCGCGTCAGCGAAACTGATGGGCTCGCAACTTTATCGCGTCACGGTGTGGGATCCGGCCGCGCTGTGCTTTTCAGTGGGGATGCTGCTGGCTTCTGCCCTGCTGGCCGCGACCATTCCGGCAGCGCGCGCAGCCTCGACCAATCCCATGCAGGCTTTGCGCACCGACTGAGGGGTACGCTGGGCCGGATCCTGCTGCAACGAAGAAGAGGACGGGCCAAAGCCCGTCCTCTTCTGTTTCCGCTCGCAGAATACTGAGTTAGTGCCTGCTGCCACCGCCAGCCGTACCGCCGGAAGGCGCCGGGCCTCCGGTGGACATGTGGCCGCCCATCACCGGCCCTGCCGAGGGGCCGCCAAATCCGCCGCCACGATTCATGGAGCCCTGGTTTGCTGCTCCCTGATTGGCGCTCATCTGGCCGGAAGACCCGCGCATCGCACCGCTCTGCGGTCCACGTGCTCCCGGTTGTGCCGTGGCTACGGTCCCATTCCTTGGCGTCTGCCCCGGCACAAAGACCGGAGCGCTTACCGCGCCATGCGCCGCAACCTGCTGCGAGAACTTATCCAGCTTGCCCAGACTGCCGCGCGGCACACCGAGACCGGCAGAGTCCTTCTGGAAGGTGAAGCGATCGCTCGTCAGCGTGGAAGCCGTGAGCTGGCGAGTATTCACCGGCACCAGCGTGGCCTTGCCGGAGGTGGGTGTTCCCCTCGGCGGCTGTGGGAAGCGCACTGGTGTGCGCCGGGTCAGGCCTACGGAGGTTGCCGTCGCGACAGGTATGTTGTTGATGCCGTTCCAGGAGCCGCCGGGCTGCCAGCCCCAGCCTGCGCCGGGGCAGTAGTTCCAGCTGCCGTAGTGGTACGGTGTCCAGCCCCACGGATAGGGGGAGACCCACGAGTAGCCCGCGCCGGAGTAGTAGGCCCAGGCGCCATTCGAGTATGGATCCCAGGAGGAGCTCACGAAGTAGGGCCGCCACATCGATCCGCAACCGCCAGCGTTCATGAAGCTGCCGTAATACATCATGTCGCTGGTGCCATAGCTATAAGGTGAGCTTGCGAGCGCACTCGAAGCAGCGTAGCGCTGGTGATAATCCATCGAGTTGCGGTCCCAGGTATCGAACTGGTCCTCGCTCACGTTCTTCGCTACGGCGACCGGCTGGTTCGCGTTCAACATGCTGAAGGTTGCGGTCTTCTTCTTGCCTACCTCCGCGGTACCGGCGGGCCCGGCCACGAGCGCAGTGCCATCCCAGACGGCCAGCTTGGCTTCCGCAGGCTGTACTTGGAGACGGATATGGCTGGCCGGCTGCAGACGGAGCTGCTCCGGTCCAAAGAGCAGCGTCAGTTCGTTGTCCTTGCTCTTGGTCAGGCTCACATAAGCCATGCCCTGAAGGACCTTGACCGTGGAGGCCTTCGCACCGGACGGCAACAGCTCGAGCCGCGGGAACTCGACCAGCGAGCCCGGCGCCAGGCGCAACGTGCTGTTGTCCTCAAATTCGACCTCGGCCACGCCGACCTCGGTTTTGAGGCGCGTGCCTTCGATGATCGGTAGGTTGGCCATGGCCGTTTCGAAGCCTGCGCCTGTCCTGCGGTCGATCTGCACGGCGCCCTTCACTTCACTGAGGCGCACGATCCGGATTTTTGCGTAGGCATAGGTCGAAGCCGCGGCGGTGGGGGTCGTGGCCGCGGCGGCGGGGATCACAGGAGCCGTGGCGGGAGCAGGCGCCGTTGCGGCGGCCGTGGAGGAAGCCGGCGCAGCGCTGGCAGCGGTGGTGGACGAATCAGTTGCTGCGGCGGGTTGCTGTGCACTCAAGGCAGTGGCCGATAGCACAAGCGTGACGAGAGCTGCAGCGGTGGTTCCGAGTGGCGCTTTCATTTTCCGCCTCCTTCCGTTACACGGCGGGATGTTGCTTTCCAGGACGACGCTCGGTGGGAGGGTCATAGCTGTGACCAGCCGCGCCGAGAAGAGCGCACTCTTACGCGCTTGCGCTGCATGGTAGCACTGCCATGCAAGGGTTAGCGAGAGGACTCTTTGAGAGGGGTTTGATACTGGCGAAATCGCCAGAACTGCCATGAAGCGGGAGGGCGATGGCGCCCTCCCGCCGGAGCGGACAACCACGCGGCTAGGATTCGTCCTTGCCGTGGCATTTCTTGTACTTCTGCCCGGAACCACAAGGACAGGGGTCATTGCGGCCGACCTTTTCGCCGGTACGGCGCTGCGCGACCTCATGTGCGCCGTTAGCGCCGGCAAGGTGGGCCTGCGCGAGTTCACGCTTCTTGCGACGCTCGAAGTCGCGTTCCATCTCGTCGATCGTAGTAGTCGCACGGCCCACCGGCATGGGCTTCCATGTCTGCTGCGGGACGGGTGAAGGCTCGGGAGACAACTGCCGCTGCGGTGCCCGGCCATTGCCGTTCCCATTGCTCGGGGCAGCCGCGCGGAGCGCCCCGGCACCCACCGGTTCGGGCTCGGGCTGCGGTGCCTGCTCCACGGGGCGCGCCAGCGGTTGCGTGATCGGCTGGCCATCGGGACCGACGATCTGCATCAGGAAAAGGTACCGGACCGTGTCCTCCTGGAAGCGCGTCATCATCTCTTCGAACATGTCGAAGGATTCCTTCTTGTACGAGACGAGCGGATCCTGCTGGCCGTAGCCGCGCAGCCCAATGCCCTCCTTGAGGTGGTCCATGTTCAGGAGATGGTCCTTCCACAGGCCATCGAGCACACTGAGCATGATCATGCGCTCGTGATAGCGCATGGTCTGGGCGCCGATGATGCTTTCCTTGAACTCGTATTTTTGCTTCAGCTTCTCAAAGAGCGTTTCGCCGAGTTCATGGCGGTTCAGGGTGTTGAAGTCGACCCCTTCTTCCGCCGGATCGAAGCCGAACTGCTCCTTGAGCTTGGTGGTAATCCCCTCCACGTCCCACTGGTCCGGATGGGCGGACTCAGGCGCGTGCTGGGTTAGAATCGCACTCAGCATCCCGGTGACGTAATCCTCTAGAATCAGCTCTTTCTGGTCCAAACCTTCAAGCAATTGATGACGCAATCCGTAGACCGCCTCACGCTGCTTGTTCATCACGTCGTCGTATTCCAGCAGGTGCTTACGAGCCTCAAAGTTCTGCGACTCGACGGCCTTCTGGGCCGACTCGATACGCCGGGAGATCAGGCCCGATTCGATGGGGACGCCTTCCTCCATGCCCAGACGTTGCAGCAGGGTGGAAACCCACTCCTTCGCGAAGATGCGCATCAGGTCGTCTTCGAGCGAAAGGTAGAAGCGGGAAGAGCCGGGGTCGCCCTGGCGGCCGGCGCGGCCACGAAGCTGGTTGTCGATACGACGGGACTCGTGGCGCTCCGTGCCGAGAATATGGAGGCCGCCCGCTTCGAGTACCTGCTCGTGCTCGCGTTGCGTGTTTGCCTGGTGCACCTGGAAGGTGCGGTCCCAGTTCTCCTGTGTGGTCTCGAACTCCTGCCCCTGGTAGTAGAAACGGAGCATGCCCGGAGCGGCCATGGGCGAGATGGCGCCTTCCGCGGCGGAGATGGCCCGCGCCAGTCCGCGCTTGAGCAGGTCCTGCTTGGCTACGAATTCAGGGTTGCCGCCGAGCAGAATGTCGGTACCGCGGCCCGCCATGTTGGTGGCGATGGTGACCATGCCGAGGCGGCCAGCCTGGGCGACGATCTCCGCCTCGCGCTCGTGGAATTTCGCGTTCAGCACAACGTGCTTAACGCCCTTGCGCTGCAGGATTGAGGAAAGCAGCTCCGACTTCTCGATCGAAGTGGTACCGACCAGCACCGGCTGCTTGTTCTCGTGCAGCTTGGCTATTTCGTCAGCCACGGCGAAGTACTTCTCCTTCGCGGTGCGGTAGACGACATCCTGATTTTCCAGGCGCCGCATCGGCTTGTTGGTCGGGATCACGACGATATCGAGCTTGTAGATGCTGTCGAACTCCGCGGCCTCGGTCTCCGCGGTACCCGTCATGCCGCTCAGCTTCGAGTAGAGGCGGAAATAATTCTGGAAGGTGATGGTCGCCAGCGTCTGGTCTTCGCGACGGATGTTGACGCCTTCCTTGGCTTCCACGGCCTGGTGAAGGCCATCGGACCAGCGGCGCCCAGGCATTAGTCGCCCGGTGAACTCGTCCACGATGATGACTTCGCCTTCCTTGACCACATACTGCACATCGCGCTTGTAGAGGTTATGCGCCTTGATGGCGACCTCGACGTGGTGCTTCAGGTCCCAGTTCTCCGGATCGGCGATATTGCCGATGCCGAGCAGCCCTTCGATCTTTTCCCAGCCCTCATCTGTAACCGCGATGGTTTTGTGTTTTTCATCTACCACGAAGTCGCCGGTGAGGGTCTTGGTTTCGCCCTCTTCGATTTCTTCGCCCTGCTCCAGGCTGGGGATGATGCGATTGACGCGCGCGTACTTGTCCGTGGTCTGGTCGGTGGGGCCGCTGATGATGAGCGGCGTCCGCGCCTCGTCGATGAGGATCGAGTCCACCTCGTCCACGATGGAGAAATAGTGCCCCCGCTGGACGCAGTCGGCCAGCTCGAACTTCATGTTGTCGCGCAGGTAGTCGAAGCCGAACTCGTTGTTGGTGCCGTAGGTAATATCAGCGCCATAGGCCGCGCGGCGCTGGTTATCGTCAAGATCGTGCACGATAACGCCGACGGTCAGGCCCAGGAACTCGTAGATCTTGCCCATCCACTCGGCATCGCGCTTGGCCAAATAGTCGTTCACGGTCACGACATGGACGCCGTGACCGGCGAGCGCGTTCAGGTAGCAGGGCAGCGTGGCAACCAGCGTCTTGCCTTCGCCGGTCTTCATCTCGGCGATCTTTCCCTGATGCAGCACCATGCCACCGATAAGCTGGACATCGAAGTGCCGCATGTTCAGGACGCGGCGGCCGGCTTCGCGCACCACGGCGAAGGCCTCGGGAAGGATCTCATCGAGCGCGGCCTTTTCTGCCGCCTTGCGCTCTTCCTTGTCCTCGATGCCTTCAAGTTGGGCAGCGATGCGGGCGCGGAACTCCGCGGTCTTTTCGCGTAGCTCGGCGTCAGAAAGCGCTTGCACCTTGGGCTCCAGCTCGTTGATGGCTTCTACTCTGGGCAGGAGGCGCTTCACGGCGCGCTCGTTACTGGTGCCGAAAACCTTGGCTATTGCATTACCGATCAAAGGGATTGTTCCTCTATGTTGGCCGGGCTGCCTGGCGCGCCCGTCGCGGACGCAAGCAAGCGTTCCAATGGATGGTGCGCGGACGCAGGACGACTCTTATATAGTTTAATCCACCGTGCGCTTTTGGGGCAGTTTGTTCCAGAGACTGGCTTCCAGGACAGGTTTCCCTGATGTTCCGATGCTCCACTTCCCTTTCGGTCGCAGCCGCCGTCGCGGCTTCCGCCCTGCTGCCTGCGGCCGCGGCACAAATGCCTCCTGGGTGCACCATGACGATGGGCGGCAGCTCCGGCGCGGTGCTTCCGGCGGACCAGCTACCCCCGCCGGTGCCGATGGACGGCATCGGCAATGTCCAGATGGGAATCAGCAGCAGCCAACCTGAGGCGCAGCGCTGGTTCAACCAGGGCCTGAACCTTTTCTACGATTTCTGGGACTACGAATCGGCCCGGGCATTTGAACAGGCCGTCCGCACCGACCCCAAATGCGCCATCTGCTACTGGGGATTGTATGAAGCGGAAGCGTTCCGTGGGGAAAGCAGCAAGCCCTTCGCTCGCACTGCGCTGGCCCGGGCGCAGCAGCTGGCGTCCAACGCATCGCCCCAGGAGCGCCGCTATATTCGCGCGGCATTGGAGCACGAGGCAGCGGTAAAGAAGGCCGGACCGGACGGGGAGCCTAACCAGGCTGCCGAGATTGCCACCTGGCGTAGTGCGGTAGCCGCCGAGCCTCGCGACACCAATGCTCGTCTCTTCCTGGCAGGAGCGGTCAACGACGGATTTGATGACGCCGGCAACCCGAAAAAGGGGCAGCGCGAGGCACAGCAGCTTATCCAGAGCGTGCTGAAGCAGGAACCGCACAACTCGGCGGCCCACCACTACTGGATTCACGCGGTCGAAGCGAGCGCTCATCCCGAACAGGGCCTGGGCAGTGCCGCCGTACTCGCCTCGCTGGCACCGACATCCGGGCACATGGTGCACATGCCGGGGCACATCTACTACCGCACCGGAAACTACGCCGCCGCCGAGAAGGCTTTTGCCGCCTCCACCGTGGCCGATGAGCGGTACCTGCGAGAGCAGCACGTGTCCGTGGACGACGATTGGAATTACGTGCACAACCTGATGTACGCGATCGCCAACGTGATGGAAGAAGGCAAGCTCGACGAAGCGACCGCGCTTTCGGGGAAGCTGACCGGCGCGCGCGGGCGGCGTCCGGAGACGCTGTACACCGGATCAGCGCGTGACTCGATCGCGCGCATCGATCCACAGTTGCCGGTGGCCATGCGAACCGGGGACTACGCCGGTGTCGCCAAGCTGGTGAGCGCGCATACGCCCTTCGCTGCCTTGCCGCACCTGCGCGCACTGCAAGAGGAGTTGCTGGCGTTTGCCGAGGGGATGCAGGCGCTCCAGGCACACCAGCAGCCGGCGGCGGAGGCGGCATCGAAGACGCTGGACGCGGGGCTATGGCGGTTATCGGAGCAAGAGAAAGATGCGAAACGAGCCGCTGCCTTGCGCGACAAGCGCGCAACGGCTGCGAAGGATACAGCAGCGACCGAGCCGCCTCCTTCGCAGGACGCGAATCTCAAGCCGCTCATTGCCACCCTCTCCATCCTGTCGCTCGAATTGCGCGGCGGATTGCTGATCGCGAGCGGCAAGGTGCCGGAAGCACAGATGCTTTTCACGCAGGCCCAGACCGAGGAACACGAACTGGGCTACCGCGAGCCGCCGAGTTTCATCCGGCCTGTGGGTGAAACCGCGGGCGCGCTGTTGCTGGGTGCCGGCAAGTACAGCGAAGCCCGTGCCGCGTATGAGAACGCGCTCAAAGACAGGCCAGACTCCGGATTTCCGCTCTACGGGCTGGCGCAGGTCGACGAGGCCTCGGGCGCAAGCGATGCGACGCTTCCGGCCTACCGCAAGTTTCTGGCCGCGTGGAAGACTGCGGACGCTGCCCTGCCGGAGCTGACGCACGCGCATGCCTACCTGGCGCAGCATGATACCGTGACTGCGACGAAGTAGCCGCCGCGCTAACTATTTCGCGCGCGGGTGCGTGCGGTCGTAAACCTCGGTGAGCTGACGCACCGTGAGCTGGGTGTAGCGCTGCGTGGTGGAAAGGCGCTCATGCCCCAGCAGCTCCTGGATCGCGCGGAGGTCGGCGCCTTCCTCGAGCATGTGCGTCCCGAAAGCGTGACGCAGCGTGTGCGGGTGAGTCTCAGCCGCCATGCCGTGCGCGATCGCAATGGCCTTCACGATGCGGCCCACACTGCGTGTGGTTAACCGCGCCGGTGTCCCCCCCTTACCTAGCTTCAGGCGAACGCTCAGGAGCAGGGCGTCCGTGTTCTTTCCGGCAGCGCCTAGTTTCGCGCTTCGCTCCGGCAGATAGGCGCGGATTGCCGCAGCCGCTGCATCTCCGAGCGGCACATAGCGCTCCTTCTTCCCTTTTCCGCGCACCAGGATGGCTTCATTGGCCCAGTGAATGTCCCCCAGATCCAGACCGACCAGTTCGGCATTGCGGATGCCGCAGCCATACAGCAGTTCAAAGATAAGATGGTCGCGGGTGGGCCACGCCGGGGCGGCGTCTTCGCCCTTCTGGGCGGTATCGAGCGCGCGGTTCATCTGCTCGATGGTGGGCACGCGTGGCAAGTGCTGCGGGCGCTTGGGCGTTGACACTAGCGCGGCTGCGTTCTGCTCCACATGGCCCATCTTGGCCAGCCACTTGTACCAGGAGCGGATAGCCGCCAGCGCGCGCGCAGCGGAGCTCTTGCCTAATTCGCGGCGATAAAGCTCGGCCAGGTAAGAGCGGATGTGCTGGTGCTCGATACGGCGAATATCCACGTCTGCGCTGAACTTTTCGGTGAGGTAGCCGGCAAATTGCAGGATCTCGCGGCGGTAGGCACGCAGCGTATGCGGCGAGGCGCCGCGCTCGTGAGCCAACGCGCTGAGGAAGCCTTCCGCCAGGGTGCGGAGATCGGCTCCACTTCGCGGTTCAGCAGACTGGCTCACGAAGGCTGCTCCGTCTTTGCAGTGGGCTGAGCCGTGCGATCCGCGTCCGCGCGCATGCGTTTGGCGCGTGGGTGGTGCGCGCGGTGGACGGCTTTGAGACGGCCCAGCGCGAGGTGCGTGTACACCTGCGTCGTCCCGATATCCGCGTGACCGAGGAGCGTCTGCACGCTGCGGAGGTCCGCGCCGTGCTCCACCATGTGCGTGGCGCAGCTATGGCGGAGCATGTGCGGGCTGCCACCGGATTTGCTTCTCACCAGCTTCCATATCCACTCGCGCGTCAGCGTGCGGCCGGCTTGCGATAGAAAGAGGCCGCTGGTGCGGGCGCGGCGGGCGAACTGTGGCCGTCCCCGCTTGAGGTACTGCTCCAAAGCCTGGACTGCCGCGCGGCCGAGGGGCACGATGCGCTCCTTATCGCCCTTGCCGCGCACCAGGATGCGCCCTGCGTCGAGCTGGAGATCTTCCGGGCGGAGTCCGGTGAGTTCGGACACGCGCACGCCGCCGGCGTAGAGCAACTCGAGGATGGCGCGGTCGCGCAGCGCGATGGCGCCGGCCTGCGGATGCTCGGCCGCGGTATGGGCGGCTTCCAGCAAGCCGTTCACTTCCGCTTCGGCCAGTGACTTGGGCAGGACCTTCCATGCCTTGGGGGATTCGATATTGAGCGTCGGGTCGTGGCGAATGCGCTTGTCGAGCAGCAGCCATTTGTAGAATCCGCGCAGGCAGGAGAGCTTGCGCGCGATGGAGCGCGGTTCAATTCCATGGCGGTGCAGATGCTCCAGGAAACCGGAGACCTCCGGCTGGCCCGCGGTTTCAAGCACCCCATGGGTGCCTTCCACGTACTCGGCAAAGGTGGCGAGATCGCGCCCGTATGCTTCGCAGCTCAGCGGGCGCAGTCCCTTTTCGACCCGGAGATAGACCAGGTACTCGTTCAGAAGTGCGCTGTTGCCGGCGGGAGTCACCTTCCCATTATTCCGGACTTTACCGCGGAACCCTATACCGACAGAGATGGCGCGAACCTTTCTGGTCAGCCTTTGGCCTTGGCGGGATCGAGGTGCGCTTTACTCTTGAGGAGAGCGAGGCTGCTCAGCGGCATCGTGAGCCAGACGGAGGGCATGGAGCGGATGGAGCAGAAGAACACAGCAGGACTACGTGGCGAAGAGGCTGAGGTTCCATTCGCGGAGTTGCGCGATGTTCATGTGGCGCGGGGTGAGACGGTGGTCCTGCATGGCATTGACCTGACTATCGGGCGCGGCGAGCATGCAGTGATCCTGGGCCCGAATGGCTGCGGTAAATCGACGCTGATCAAGGTACTCACCTGCGAGTGCTATCCGCTGCCGCGGCCCGACACGCACGTGCGCATCTTCGGCCGCGAGCGCTGGGTCGTCAGCGATTTGCGCACCCGGCTGGGAGTGGTGGCGGCAGAACTCCCCGGCCGCACCATGCTGCACGTGACCGGCGGCGATGCGGTAATCTCCGGCTTCTTTGGCTCAGCCGCCTTGTGGCCGCATCTTGAGGTTACAGGGGACATGCGCGAGTGCGCGCTCGAGGTTCTGGAGCGCATGGACGCACTCCACCTCCGGACCAAGCCGGTGGGCGAGATGTCTGCGGGAGAGGTGCGCCGCATCATGATTGCGCGTGCGTTGGTGCATGGGCCCGAGATGCTGCTGCTCGATGAGCCGTCGAATGCACTCGACATGGGCGCACAACGCGAACTGCGCGAAACGCTGCGCCGGCTATGCAACCAGGGCACCGGGCTGGTACTGGTAACGCATCATCTGACCGACATACTCCCGGAGATCGAGCGCGTGATCACCATGCGCGATGGCCGGGTGGTAGAAGACGGGCAGAAGCGTGACCTGCTGACGCCGGAGCGATTGACCGCACTCTTCGGGCAGCCGGTGGACGTGGTGGAGCGAGAAGACTACTTCCACGCACTGGCGTAAACTCAGCCGCCGGCTACGGATTCCCATTCGGGCGAAAGGCACTTCTTGCAGAACAGCGTGGCTCCGAGATGCTGATTTCGTCCCGCTTCGGTCACTACCCAGGGCCGCAGCTCCCACGGCGGTCGATGGCGCACATGCTGACCGTGCCCGCAGGAGAGGTCGGCAACCCAGTCGCCGGCTTCATCCTGATGGAAACCGACAATGGCCCGCGGGTATCCGGATGCGGAAGATGGAGCGGTGTTCAAGCGGCGGCCGTCTTCTCCGCAATGAGAATCGTCTGCGGCATGCCGGCGAGGGCGTGCACGGTCATGTTGTGAAAGCCGCAGTTTTGGAACATCCGCTGATACTCACTCGCGGTGTATGCTTCGCCACGGTCAGTCATGGCTAGCATGGTCAGGCTGAACATGGCCGGGATGGGCGGGGAGATCCGGTCCTCGTTGGGAACAAACTCCACCGCGATCGCCTTGCCGCCCGGCTTGAGAGCTGCGCACACACGCTGCATCAGCCGCTCGCATGTGGGCTGATCGAAGTGGTGGAAGATGTTGGTCAGCAACGCGAAGTCATAGCCTTCGCCGAGGTCGGCGGTAAAGGCGCTCCCGGGCCGCGTGGAAAAGCGGTCCGATACACCAGCGGCCTCTGCGTTTTCCTGCGCGACCTCGAGCACCGCCGGCCAATCGACCGCCACCACCTCCGCCTTGGGATTGGCCTGCGCCATGGTGATGCCGTACATGCCGTGACCCGCGGCGATGTCGAGAATGCGGCAGGAACCAGCCTGCGCCATGCCCACCGCCTCGGTCATGGCACGCGCGAGCGGCCGGGTAAAAGGTGGCATGGCTTTCGCGAACCGCACCCAGAGATCTTCGTGCGGCTGCTGGTTATCGCCCTGGCCGGAAGCTGTACCGCCGCGCCGAACCGCTTCATCCAGCCGCCAGTAATTGCTGACCAGGCCATCGTTCAGCAGGAATCCGGTTACCGACCCAAGATAGGCTGGCGATTTCCTGGTCAGAAACAGCGCCGATTCCGCGGTGAGCGCGTAACGTCTGTCGGCCTTGGCGAGAAAGCCCATGACGGTCAGCGCGTCGCACAGGATACGCACCCCGCGGGCAGACGCGCCGATGGCTGCCGCGATCGCAGCCGGGTCCGTGGCGCCTTCATCGATTTTCGTAAACAGATCCAGTTCGATGGCGGCCTTCAGCGCCGCGCTCTGCTGGTAGGAGTTGATGACCTGGAAGATATGTTCGGGGGTCTGCGGAGCAATGGTTAGTGCGGCCACGATCTATCCTTTCGCTTGCAAATAAAAACAGGCTACGGGGACTCGCTAGGCACAGTACAGGGTTGCGCTTTTGACATGCAAGATAGAATCGCAGCGGGGGCTATGGGGAACACCCGCCCGGGCTTGATCCCGGATCAAGCCCGGCAGGCATGGTCATTTGCCCCGCTCCGCGATTACTTTTTCGGCTGGCTTGCCGGCGGAATAATGCCGTTCATGCGCAGGTACTCAACCATCTGGCCGTAGTGATCCATCCCGTGGGCCATGCAGAAGCTGGCATTCCCAGCTCGGGTTTCAGCGTGCTTCCCGGTGGTGAGGCCGACAAAGGCATTCGCCGGGGTAATGCTATCGACGCCTTTCTCGGCATAGGCGAAGGAGTCCTTCAACCCCTGCACGATCTCGGCCTTGCTGTTCATCGCATCCAGCTTGCTCTTATCCGGCGGGGCGCCGATGCCGAAGTTCTTGAAGAACATGTAATTGGCTGCGGTCAGGTGCTTCACCTCCTGCGCGAAGGTGCGCACGCCGGTGAAGTTGCCGTTGGTGGGTGCGAAGTTGTACTTGTCCTCCGGCATCGCTTCCGCGGCGCCCACGATTTGCTGTTCGAAGACACGCAGCATCTCGCCATAAACCTTTGCCGGAGTGATCTGCGCGCCCCCGGTGGTATCGCTATGCGCTGCCGTACCAGTCTGCGCCGTTCCGCTTCTCTGCCCGGCGGTGGATTGCGCCGCCGGATTGCTCCCGGCGCCCATTGCCTGCCCCAATGCGACGACCGGCATGGCTGCAAGCGCGCAAACCGCGAGGCTTCCGATCCAATGTGCTTTCATGTGTTGGCTCCTATCATTGCTTACCGCACAGAAGGTTAGCACTTCCCCGTAGCCGTCCAGAGTGCCCGAGGAGAGTCCACGGTAAACGCGGCGCGGACGAACGATGCCGGGGCGTACCATGGAAGCATGCGCCGCGTCTACATGGATGCCAATGCGACGACGCCTCTTGCAGCCGAGGTGTTCGCGGCGATGCGCCCGTATTTCACCGAGCAGTTCGGTAACGCATCCTCGATCCATTTCCATGGACAAAGAGCGCGCGCGGCGGTGGAGCAGGCGCGGGAAAGCGTGGCCGCCATGCTGGGCTGCCGCGAATCGGAGATCGTCTTCACCAGCGGCGGCACGGAAGGCGACAACATGGCGCTGTTCGGCCTGGTTGGTCCCGGCGATCATCTGATCACCACGGCCATGGAGCACCATGCCGTGCTCCACGCCTCCGAGCGTATGCGTGACCGCGGCATCGCAGTTACCTTCCTGCCGGTCTCGCAGGCCGGCCTCGTCGATCCGGACGAGGTCCGAAAAGCGCTGCGGTCAGAGACAAAGCTCATCAGCGTGATGATGGCGAACAACGAAACGGGTGTGATCCAGCCCGTGGAGGAGATCGGGCGCATTGCAGCCGAAGCCGATGTGTTCTTCCACACGGATGCGGTGCAAGCCGCGGGGAAGCTACCGATTGATGTGAAGGCGATCGGCTGCGACCTGCTCACCATTTCCGGCCACAAGATGCACGCGCCCCAAGGGACCGGAGCGCTGTACGTGCGGCGTGGCACGCATCCGGAGCCCTTGTTCTTCGGCGGCCCGCACGAGCGCCAGCGGCGCGCCGGCACGGAAAATCTCCCCGGCATCGTGGGGCTGGGCAAGGCGGCGGAGTTGGCGGTGCAATTTCTGGAAAGCGATGGTCCGGCGCGGTTGGCGCGCCTGCGGGATGCGCTCGAGGCGGGCATTCTTGAGCGGGTGGACGAAGCAGGCGTCTATTGCGGGGAGTCGCCCCGCGTGCCCAACACCACGAATATCTGGTTCGACCACCTGGAGGGCGAAGCCCTGGTCATCGCGCTGGATCTGAAGGGGTTGGCCGTATCTGGCGGATCGGCATGCATGTCCGGCGCCACCGAGCCCTCGCATGTGCTGACCGCGATGGGCGTGCTTCCGGAGCGGGCACGGGCGAGCTTGCGGTTCAGCCTGGACAGTGGTTTGGCGGACAGCGAAGATGCGGGCCGGGCGGATGTGGACTTCGCGCTCGAAGCAGTGCCGCAGGCCGTCGCCCGGCTGCGGGAACTGTCGCCCGTGTACAAACAAAGCTCAGCCGGCTCCGCGGTACAACCCCACGCGGATTCAGTCTTGTCTTAACATTCGGGCGGGTGCTCAGGGTTGCGTAAGCCGGCGCCGCTATGCGCAGGCGCAACGCTCATTCCGCTTTGCCCACCCGGACGTTTGCAAGATACGCAGGGACCCCCATGCCGTCCCTCAACCGCGGATCGGGAATCGGCGGCTCGGTCACGGTCTGCAGCGGAAGAACGCCGGCCCAAACAGGTAGGTCGTAGTCCTCCTCATCGTCCACCGGAGGACCGGTGCGAACCTTTGCCGAAGCTTCTTCGATTTCAAACGCGAGTACGGAGGTAGCCTTCAATTCTTTGGCGGTGGGGGTACGCACATCGTCCCAACGCCCGGCGATCAGATGGTCGGAGATCACACGTAGCGCCTCTTCCTTTTCGCCGGCGTCCTCGATCTTCCTCGCCATGCCGAAGGCCACCACCGATCGGTAGTTCATGGAATGGTGAAAGGCAGAACGGGCCAGCACGAGGCCGTCCACCAGCGTGACCGTTACACATGCGTTGACGCCGGTTGCTAATTCGCCCAGCATGCGGCTGGCTGCCGAGCCATGCAGGAAGAGCGTGTTTCCTTTCCGCCCGAATAGCGTCGGGATGACGAACGGCTGTCCATCGACTTGGAAGCCCACATGCGCCAGGAATGCGGCATCGAGGATGGCGTGGATTGTAGCTTCATCATAGGAGCCACGTTTTGGGATCCTGCGGACCTGTGCACGCTGTTTCGGTGTCATTGTGAAGCAGTGTACTTCCGACCGTCGCCTTATCGGCAAAGAAACGGGGCGTAGGCAAAGGACCGTAGCGACAGGGTAATCCGGACCCGGGCACGGGATAAAATGGAAATAGCTCCATGATGCAAATAGCTCACAAGACGATCGCAGTGGCCATGTCCGGCGGGGTGGACTCGTCAACCGTCGCGGCCATGCTGCAGGCCGAAGGGCACACGCTTATTGGGCTTACCATGCAACTGTGGAACCAGCGCCGCCTGGCTGGCCGCGAAGGCATGCCTGAGCAGGTACAGGGACGTTGCTGTTCCATCGACGATGTGTACGACGCGCGGCGGGTGGCCGAAGGGCTCGGCATTCCGTACTACCTGGTCAATCACCAGGAGCGCTTCGAGCGTGAGGTGGTAAAGCCGTTCGTCCGCGAGTACCTCGCCGGGCGCACGCCCATTCCCTGCAGCCTGTGCAACAACCATCTGAAGTTCGACCAGCTACTGCTCACCGCACGCCAGATTGGCGCGGACCTGATCGCCACCGGTCACTACGCGCGCAACGAATACGATCCGGAGCGCGGCCGCTGGCTTCTGAAGCGTCCGGTGGACACGGCCAAGGACCAGACCTACTTCCTGTTCGGGCTCACGCAGGATCAGCTCGCGCACACGCTCTTTCCGCTGGGCGGCTACACCAAGCCGGAAGTTCGGGCGCGCGCCTACGGGTATGGACTCGCGCTGGCCAACAAGCCGGACTCGCAGGAGATCTGCTTCATCCCGGGTGGCGACTACAAGAAGTTCATTGACGCGTACCTCGACGAGCAGGGCGAGACGATGCCGGACACCGCGGGCGAACTCGTGACCGCAACCGGCGAGGTGCGCGGTCGTCACCAGGGCATTCATAACTTCACGGTTGGGCAGCGCAAAGGTCTCGGGCTCGCCTCACCGACGCCGATCTACGTGCTCGCCATTCACCCGGCATCGCAGCAGGTGGTCATCGGCGAGGAACCGGAACTGCTCTCACGCACTTTAACGGCGCGACAACTGAATTGGATCGCGGTAGAAAGGCTGGAACGGCCAACGCGTGTGCAGGTCAAAATCCGCCATCGCCATGAGCCTGCGTGGGCCACGCTGGAGCCGTCCGGAGATGATGCAGTAATGGCCACCTTCGACGAGCCTGCGCGGGCCGTCACGCCGGGCCAGGCCGCCGTCTTTTATAACGGCGACCTGGTGATGGGCGGAGGCTGGATCGCGTAAATCGATTGCTGCTGGCCTGCGGGGCAGGCCGATGCTGTGCTTCTACACTCCGCGCGGACCGTCGCCAGGTGTGACGGTTGCGGTTGTGGTCGAAGGCCTGGTGGTGTATTCCGAGTCATCCGGAAAACGCACCGCGGCGCTCGACGAAGCCGTGTTATAGGGACGCGTGTACGATGAGCGGCGCCGGCCTGCGAACTCATCGACCAGTGTTTCCAATCCCACGCGAATGCCTTTCAAGATGCTGGAGGCCTCGCGGAAGGGGAAGGTGATTCCCTGTCCGACCTTTGTGGTCGCCTGTCCCACCCTGGTAGTTGCTTGTCCGAAGCCCTGCTGCACCTTGGCCGTGGCCTGCCCGATGCCTTCCTGCACCCTGGCGGTTGCGTGGCCGATGCCATCCAGCGTTTCTGAAACCATGCTGTCCACGCGGGCTGCCTGGTGATGCGTCCGGTCCAGCACATCGTTCACCGTGGATGCGACCCGCGTCACTTCTTCCCGCACCGTCTGGCTCATCTCGGTGACGTTGGCGGTCACCGTCTTGATCTTCGGCGCGACATCATCGCTGATGTCCTTGACCTTGGGGGACAGGTGGGCGATAACGCCCTGCACATCGCTGGTGATTTTCTTGATCTTTGGAGATAGATCGCTGGTCAGGTCCTTGATCTTCGGGGACACGTCATCTACCACGCCGCGTACGGTCGCGATCATGGGGACGACCTGCGGAGCAATCTGCTTGTGGTAGTGGTCCATCAACTCATGGACCTTCTTGCGCGTCTTCAAAGCGGCAAACGCCAAGGCGAGAAGCACGCCGATCTCGATCAGAACGCCAATGCCGATCACGATCGTGAGCGCCCAAAGAACAGTATTTAATCCATGATCCATGAGAACCTTCCTTATTTAGATCACCTGGTTGCCATCCGCGACCGGTGCGGACACAGGCGCGCAACAAGTCGTCACGTCGTCCTGCGCACGGTGCCGCTCGCGACAAGCCGACGGGAGGCCCTCGCCTGCCGAGGTCCTCTCGCCGCTTGCTGACGCACCGCTTTCCCGGGATGCTTTCCAGCTATGCGCCTGCTGGAGATCCGGAGGGTGAACCCGAGCCGGAATTCGCTCCCCCTTCTGATCCCGAACCGGTAGAGCTCGACTGGTAGGCCTCTTTGCCTGCGTTAACGGCCGAGGTGACCTTGTTGGCCTGCTCGCTCACCACCTGCCGGCCCTTGTCCACGTACTGGTCCCACTGCGCCCGGCCCTTGTCAACGAGATCCTTGCCCTTGTCGACATATTCCTTGCTGCGGTCCACGTACTCGCCCAGTTGATCCTTGCCCTGGTTAACCAGATCGCCTACCTGCCCGACGGCATCGCGCGAACGCTGGCGAACATATTCCGTGCGCTCCTGCACGGTGGAGGCCAGTTCCTCGCGCGTTTCGCGACCGGCTTTCGGCGCGTAGAGCACCCCTAATACCGCGCCTGCGCCCAGCCCGACCAGAAACCAGCTAAAACCGCTACCATTTTCAGAGGACATGCTCTCTCCTTTCGCAGAGTTCTCGGCCCTTCGGTGGAAAGCGAACTACACACGCGTGCTCCCCGGGCTCCTCTGCGTCTGACTCCCTAGATGCCCTTTTAACTCAACGCGCTGCACGGAGTGGAGAGGAACGATGCCTGGCGCGACTTTACCCGCGCTGCCGCGTCTACTGGACAGCGATTGTTACCATGAGTATTCCCGACGGCTGCCTTGCCCGGATTTCAGAAACAGCATGCACCCGGAAACACGGCACGGGATGGAGAATCGATCTATGAACCGACGTTTCTTATTGCAAAACTCTTTGGGGGCAGGCCTTCTCGGCGCTGCCCTGCTGGCCACTGCCACTACCGGCTGCAAGGCGCCGGGGTCCGCCAACCAGTCCGCCGCCGCGCCCACGCCGGCAGCAACACAACCGGCTCCGCGCAGCGACCAGGACATTGCCAACGATATCCAGTCCCGCATCAACGGCGAATCTGCGCTGAATGGGCAGAATATCCAGGTCAGCGTGAACAACGGTACGGCAACCCTGAACGGCTCGGTAAACAACGACGCCGCGCGGGCGCTGGCCAGCAACGATGCCGGCGCGATCAGCGGGGTCAAGACCGTCCTGAACAACCTGACGGTGGCGCCGGCCACGCAGGCCGCCGCCGCGGAGACCCCGGCTCCGCGGGAAACCAGCCGCGACCGCGACCGGAGCAGCAGCCGTCGCCGACAGGAGGCCCGCGAAGCCAGCCGCAACCGGGCGAGCGATACAGCCCAGCAAACCCCTCCGCCGCCAGCCCAGACGCCTTACCAGGAGCCGGTGCGTACGGTCCCGGCGGCGCCACCGCCACCCCCAGCACCCGTCGCGAAGACCGTGACCATCCCCAGTGGAGCGCCGGTCCCGGTCCGCCTGACGGAAGGGCTGGACAGCGCGACCGCACAGCCGGGCCAGGTCTTCCGCGGCACGCTGGCCAATGACCTCATTTCCGACGGCATGGTGGCGGTTCCTCGTGGCGCGACGGTGATTGGCCGCGTGGTAGACGCCAAGGATGCGACCCACTTCGCCGGGGCGGCGATGCTCTCGGTCGAGCTGACCGCGATCAGCACCAACGGCCGGCAGATACCGGTAGTGACCAACACCTACGTGCAACAAGGCAAGGGCCGCGGCAAGAACACCGCTACCAAGGCTGGAGGCGGCGCGGCCCTGGGCGCGATCATCGGTGCTCTGGCCGGTGGCGGCAAGGGTGCGGCGATCGGCGCAGCGTCCGGTGGCGGCCTCGGCGCCGGCGTGAATGCAGTCACGCGTGGCGAACAGGTCAAGCTGCCGTCCGAAACGCTGATCAGCTTCCAGTTGCAATCGCCGCTGAGCGTTACCACCTCGCGCAGCGCATCCGGAACACCGAATTACAGCGACGACAACTCGCCGCAGTTGCAGCCGCGCTAAGCCATTAGTAGCGATCCGGCGGCTGCTGCGGCAGCCGCCTCTTCTTTGGGACTGCCGCGGTGTCGCGCGAGGGTGCGCAGGCGCCTATATCCGGTGTAACCAGCGAGTGTGGCCCCGCAACACGGGTCCCTGCAGGAAATTCGCACCAGCAGGGCGCTTCACGGCAGGCTGGCGCACTGCGCCGAAGACCTCTCGTGTTTCCCAGTCCACATCCAATGCGGGAAAGACAAAGGTCACACCTTTCGGTGTGGCCTTTGTGCTGCATCGGTGGGAGCGGCTACTGGATTGTGACCGCTACGGTTGCTGTCTGGGTGATCGAGCCGCTGGTGGCGGTTACGGTCACGGTGTAGGCGCCCGCCGGGGTGCCGGGCGACTTCGGGTTGGAGCTTCCGCCACCGCAACCCGCGAGGCCCGCGGTAACGATGAGCAGCAACACGCCGAGCGTGCGTTGCCAGCCAGCCCGCTCCAGCGCGCGCCGCCGGCCCGGGATCCCAAACAGGAACAAGCAGGCCAGCACGGCTCCGCTGCCCCCAAGCCAGTGGTCTTCCAGCTCCTTGATCGGCGAATGGAGAGCGGCGCTGCCGGGCGGCGTCGCCGTCACCGTCAGCGTGTTCGTAACTGTACCGCTTACGTTAACACTGGGATTGGCCAGCGAACAGGTCGGCAGAAGTTGCGTCGCCGCGCCCGTGACCGCGCAGGTGAAGTTCACGCTTCCGGTAAAGCTGTTGACGGGCGTCAGCGTGACCGTGGTCTGGCCGCTGTTGTTGGAAGAGCTGGAGTTGGCAATGGTAAGGGTGCTGTCCTTAACCGCAAGGGTGTAATTCGGCGTCTTGCCCCCGCCCGTGCCCGTTCCAGTGACCTGGATCGTCCCTGTCGAGCCGGTGTAATTGCCGTCCCCGCTGTAAGTCAGCGTGAGCGTTTGCACGCCCGCAGGCAGCGTGGTGGGGTCAATCACGATGTTCGCCGCAGCCAGCGATGCGCCGGTGTTCTGGTCCTGCGCCGCGGTCACCGCCACGGGCGAACCCACCCCGGTGGCGCCGTCGGTGATGGTGATATTTCCGGTCGGCGAAGCAGCGTTGCTGGCCGGGTTGGGGGTGATCACGACGGTGTACGCGGCCGAACCGATGGGTGCGTTGCTGGCAGCGGTCGCGCTCAGGGCCGTGGGCGCTTTGGCCACGGTGAACGCGAGCGGACCAGCCGTGCTGGCATGGAGGCTCGCGTCGCCCGAATAGGAGGCGCCAATCGAGTAATTGCCGGGCGTGTAGTACAGGCTCACCTGCCCGGGCACCTCCGCATAGCCGTTGCTGGCCACATTGACCGGTTCGTTGCCGATATTGGAGCCGTTATTGGTGAAGGTGACGGTTCCGGTCGCAGTAGCGGGGTTTGTGCTGTTCTGCTGCGAAACGCCGACCGGCTGGGCGTCAATGGAAACATAGGTGCCGTAGGGCACGGTGGTTCCGGCCACGGAATGGCCCTGATTGTTGGCGTCGAAGTCATCGACGAACAGGTTCAAGACGCTGGCTTCGGGATTGACGGTGATCGAGATGGCGTTGGAGGTGCTGGGAGCAAAGCTGCCGTCGCCGCCATAGTTGGCACTCACGGTGTAGGTACCGCCCGGGAAGTAGGGGTAGCTGCTGGTCGCCGTGCCGTTCGTTAAGGTGAGGATCGACGGGGACTGCGTCGTGCCGTTGCTGGGCGCCACATTCGAGCCGTTCTGGGTACTGCTGTTGACGATGGCGACATTGCCGGTCGGCGTGCCTCCGGTGCTTGTAACCGAGGCGGATACATTTACTGCCGTCCCGTGCGTGATGGTGAGGGACGCAGTCGAGCCGTTGAGCTGCAGCGCCGTCGTGCTCGGCTTAAAGGTGATCGCGTTCCAGTTGCTGACAAGCTGGGTGACATCCATGCTGCCCAGGCCGGTCGCCAGGTCATAGCCGGCCGCGGTGTCGTAGCCGGTCAGGAAGCCATTCGCGCCGCATTGCGACTGCAGGAAACTCGGAGCGCCGTTCGTGGTGCAGACAACAGAGTTGTTGCCGGTGGTGACGTCGTGGAAGACGGTGCCATGCTGTGCCGCCAACGGATAGAGCACGTAATCCGCTTGTCCTTGCGCGCCGTACTGCTGGTCTACCAGAGCCAGGATGCCGGCCATGGCGGGAGCGGCAGCGGAGGTGCCGCCAACGCCGCTGAAGGTAAAGCTATTGCTGGAATCCGGCACGCAATCGGTGTAGGGCGTCCCGTTCCGTGTGCCGGAAAGGCAGGTAAACCACGTCGCGTTGTGGAAGCCGTCGCTAGCGAACAGCGAGACGTCCGGGACGTCCCGGGTAGAAGTGGTGCCCGCCGCCGTTTGCCAGCTCGGCTTGGGGTATCCGGCTGAACTGGTACCTGACACGGTGGCGCAGGCGATGAAGTTGCCCGCATTGTCGAACTGCGGATTCAGGCAGCCACTCGCGCCACCGCCCGCACCGACGATGTTGGTCTGGTTATTGTTATTCGGATCCTGAAACGGCGTGTTGCCGCTGAGTGGTCCGATAGTGTTGGTCGAGTCGTTCCAGGGGATCTCGGGAATGTATTTCAGGGCCGACTCCAGGCCGGCTCCGTTGGTTGAGTTCCAGTACTGCGAGGCGTTGGCGGTGGTCAGGTTGAAATCGGTGCCGCCCACGGCGATGTTGTAGGGCGTGCTGGCCAGCCCGTTCACCTGCAGACCGAAGTAGGCGGCGGTCTCGGTATTCTGGTCGTCGCAACCGGCAGAGCCGCTGTCGCCGGTGGAGACCGTGACGGAAATACCCTGCGCGGCAGCCTGCTGCCAGTAGTTATAAACCTGCTGGTTGGCCGCTGCGCCGAATGCCGCTTCGCACAAGCCAAAGCTCACGTTCAGGATCGACGCGGTATTGTCGTCGAGGGCTCGCTGGATGGCCAGGTTCAGGCCACTCTGCAGTGTCGTGTCAGCAGCGATGTATAGCTTCACCGCGGCGGCCGGAGCAATGGCGCCGGAGACCTCCGTATCGAGCAGTGCCTCGACCGCGGAGTCACCCACAACGCCCGGGTCGGCTCCATCCACGATGACCGTGGGCGTGTTCTTAGGCAGGCCGGTCACGGTGCGGTAGTTGTCCACGTCCGTGGTGTCGATATTGGAGACGCCCGCAATGGCGATGGTGACGCCGCTGCCATCGAGGCTCTTGCTGGCGTTGAAATGCGTGTTCAGCGACGAATTCGGCGTGTTATAGATGGTCGCAGCGTCGGAGGGCCCAACATAATACCCGCCGTTGGGAATCGTAACCGTCGGCCGGGGGCCATTGTTAACGCGCTGCGCGGTCCGCGCCACCGGGGTGGTGTGCATGGGCCTGGGCCGGAAATCATTCAATGTGGACACGCCAGCGACCACCGGCGCCAGCGCCGCCGGGATCTGCGGGTCCGTGGCGTTGGCCAGATGATGCTCGCCGTTGATGCTGTAGCTGTGAATCGCCGTGCGGAACGCGCTCTGGATTTGCCCGGTGGTGCCGGAGAACTCGATGTTGGTCTTCCCGGCAGAGACATGCGCCACGCGAAAGCCCTGCGACTGCAGCCAGGCCACGACCGCCTGCACATCGGAATCTGCGGGACCGAAGCGCTCACCAAACTGTGCCGGAGTCAGCCACTTGTGATAGCTGGCGCTGCCGGGCGTGTGTACATCGGAGAGGAACTGCTCTAGCGCAACTTCCTGCGCCTGGGGACGCTTGAGCACCAGGAGCATGCGGCCGGACTGGGTGGACGGAGACACGATGCCCAGGTCGTGTGCCCGCCGTAGCAGCGGGTGCACGTTGCCCTTCAGGGTGACGCGCTGCGCGGCATTCACCGCTTCGGTAATCTGCGGAGTGGCCTGGGAGGCGGCGTGGGCGAGCATGCCCGCCGAACCCACCAGCGAAAGCAAGGCGATGGAACTAAGCTTCTGAAGCAAACTGCGGATCATAGGGCCTTCCCTCAAAACGATGGACCGCGTGCGAAGCCGGCCGGCAACGCGCCTCTTCGCGCCCGCCGCCGGAACTGTGAACTCGTCAATGCCAAAGGTTCGAACCCACCGAGCAAAGGGTAACCCTGACCTGGGTGAATCTGTGCACGCACCCGCCGCTTACGTGCCGCCTATTATGCCAACAGAAAACCCCGGCGGGCTAGAGAAGTTTCTGCTACCACTTTCGTGGGATACAGCCGGTCCGCGTAGTTTGACTTCGCCGGTCTGCCCCGGTAGGTTTTGGTAGCGTACTCTCCACAACGCAGCATCGCTCCACGCAATCGGAGAACGCTCGAGGCTTGCACGACGATGTCCCTTTTGTTCCGCCGGCGCCCCGTCGCCATGCTTGCGCTTGCCGCTCTGCTGCCTGCCGGTGCCGGCCACCTGATGGCGCAGGACCTGGCCAAGGAAGAGCTGGCGAAATTCGAACAGCGCGTCACCACCAAAGTACTGCCGAACGGGCTTACGGTCCTGCTCTGCCAACGGCCGGAGGCACCCGTCTTCTCCTACTACACGCTGGTCAATGCCGGCGATGCGAACGATCCCGGCGGGCAGTCCGGCCTGGCGCACATGTTTGAGCACCTCGCCTTCAAGGGCACGGAAGACATCGGCACCACCGATTGGCCCGCGGAAAAAGTAGCACTGGCCAAGGTAGAAGAGACCTATGCCGCGTACGATTTTGAGTTCCGCAAGCGCGTAGGGCAGGACCCGGCCCGGCTCAAGCAGCTTCATGAGGCCTTTACCGCAGCGCTGGCCGCGGCACAGAAGTACGTGATTCCCAACCAGTTCACGCAGCTTGCCGAAGAGAACGGTGCGACCGGGATCAACGCCTCGACCGGCCTCGACACCACGGAATACTTCTGGAGCATGCCGGCAAATCGCCTTCAGCTCTGGGCCTATATGGAGAGCGACCGCCTGGCGCACCCGGTGCCGCGCGAATTCTACAAGGAGCGCGATGTGGTACTGGAGGAGCGGCGCATGCGCATCGACTCCGACCCGATCGGCCGCATGGTGGAGCAGTTTGTCGCGAGCGCCTATGTTGCGCATCCCTACCACCGGCCCGGCATCGGCTATGAATCGGAGATCAGCCAGTTGACCGCAACCGAAGCCGACGCTTTTCATAAGACCTACTACACCCCGTCCAACGTTGTGATCGCGGTGGCCGGCGACCTGAAGCCGGACGCCGTGATGCCGGTGATCGAAAAGTACTTCGGCCAGATTCCCGCAGGCCCCAAGCCGGAGCCGATGGCGACCGTCGAGCCGCCGCAGACCGCGGAGAAGTCGGTCGTGATCCGAGAAGCCACGCAACCGTTTTACATCGAGGGCTATCACCGCGGGGATTACCTTGACCCGGATAACCAGGTCTATAACGCTATCAGCGACATTCTCTCGAATGGACGCGTTTCCCGCCTGTACCGCTCGCTGGTGCGCGACCAGCAGATCGCCGCAGTGGCGGAAGGTTTCACCGGATTCCCGGGCAGCAAGTTCCCCGGACTCTTCGCTTTCTATGCGGTGCCCTTGCCGGGCCACACGCCGGACCAAATGCGCACCGCTATTCACAAGGAGATCGATCGCCTGAAGACGCAGGACGTCACCGACGATGAGCTCGCGATGTTCAAGACACGGGCGCGCGCCGGGCTGCTCCGTTCGCTGGATGACAACCAGGGCCTGGCCTCCGAACTCGCCACCTATCAGACGCGCTATGGCGACTGGCGCGAACTCTTCCGTCAACTGGAGCGCATTGACGCAGTCACGAAAGCGGATATCCGGCGCGTGTCTAACAAGGTCTTCCTGGAAAACAACCGCACCTACGCCATGATCGAGACCGTCTCTCCGCCTGCCCCGGCGGGCAAGCCGCCAGTCTCCGCGCAGCCGCAGGGAGGTGCCCAGTGAAGCGCACCGGAGTCCTGTTGTGCCTGGCATGCACTGTGCTCCTGAGCGCTCCCTGCGGGCGCAGGCCGGGGCACAAACGGCTGTGCAGACCACCGCGCCCACCCAGCAGGCGCAACCCTGGAAGTCGATTCCCATTCCGCCACTGCCGCCCTTCCACCCGGAGCAGCCCAAGCGGATCCAGCTTGCCAACGGCGCAGTGCTGTTCCTGATGGAAGACCACGAGCTGCCGTTCATTAACGGCTTTGTCGAGATGCATGGGGGCGGCCGCGATGTGCCGGAGGCCAAGACAGGCCTAGTCGATCTGTACGGCGAGGCATGGCGCACCAGCGGAACTGCAACCCACAGCGGCGATCAGCTCGATGACATTCTGGAAGCCAAAGCCGCCAAAGTTGAAACCGATGGTGACGTGGATTCCACTTCTCTGAGCTGGTCATCGCTGAAGGGGGACTTCGACCAGGTCTTCGGTATCGCGGTGGACCTGCTGGAGCACCCGAAGTTCTCCAACCAAAAGCTCATGCTCGCCAAGCAGCAGATGGCCACCGGCATTGTGCGCCGCAATGACGACGCCAGCGGCATCGCCGAACGCGAGGCCGCCAAGCTGGTCTATGGGGCCAACAGCCCGTACGGACGCACGCCGGAGATTGCGACCGTGATGTCCGTCACGACCGCCGACCTGGAGCAGTTCCATTCGCGCACGGTGCACCCAAACAACATGATCATCGGCGTGATCGGCGACTTCGATTCCACCTCCATGGAGCAGAAGCTGCGGGCCGCGTTTGCAGGCCTGCCGACGGGCGCGCCGGTTACGCCCCCGCAGGAAGCCTTCCCCGGTCCCACACCCGGCGTCTATTTCGTGGACAAGAACGATGTGAACCAGAGCAATGTGTGGATTGTGGGCCTGGGCACCGAACGCAAGAACCCGGACTTCTACGCGCTCAGCGTGATGAACCAGGTCTTCAGCGGCGGTTTCGGTTCCCGGCTCTTCCAGGAGGTCCGCACCAAACTGGGGCTGGCTTACTCGGTCCAGGGCGGCTATGGCGCATCCTACGATCACCCGGGCATGTTCTACACGGTTGCGGCCACCAAGAGCCAGACCACGGTGAATGCGACGGAGGCGATGCTGGCGCAGATTCGCGATCTCAAGACGCAGCCTTTTACGGACGTGGAGTTGCGCAAAGCGAAAGACGAACTGTTGAACTCGTTCGTCTTCCATTACGATTCGAAAGACAAGGTCCTGGCGGAGCGCGCACGTCTCGAGTTCTACGGATATCCGGCGGACTTCCTCGAGCGCTATCGCGACGCGGTTGAAATGGTCACCACGGCGGACTTGCAGCGGGTGGCGCAGAAGTACATCGACCCGGCCAAGCTCGCCATTCTGGTTGTCGGCAACCAGCAGCAGTTCGGAACGCCGTTGTCGCAGTTGGGCACTGTGCATCCGGTAGATATCACGATTCCGATGCCGCCGGGCATGGGCGGAAGTCGTCCCGCAGACGGGGGAGCACGATAACAGCATGCGACTTGCAATCCTGATCATGGCCGCGGGCAAGGGCACCCGGCTGAAATCCAAGCGGCCCAAGGTGCTGCACGAGATCGGCGGACGCGCGCTGGTCGCGCATGTCATCGCCGCAGCCTCGCAGGTGGTGGAGCCGAAGGATATCTTCGTCATCGTTGGCCATCACGCGGACCGCGTGCGCGAGTCTCTCGCTTCCACTGGCGTGAACTTCGTGCGTCAGTCGGAGCAGCGCGGAACGGGGCACGCTGTCCAATGCGCGCGCGAGCAGGTGGAAGGCTATGACAACCTGCTGGTGCTCTCGGGGGATGCCCCACTGATCACCCCAGCCACCCTGATCCACTTGCGTGACTTCCACCTGCGCGAAGACGCCGCGATGACGATACTCACGGCCGCCCCGCTAGATCCCACGGGCTATGGCCGCATTGCGCGGCGCGCGCCGGAGTCGCCGGAGGTGGTCGCCATCATCGAGCAGAAGGCGCTGAACGCGGAACAAGCGCGGCTGCGCGAGATCAACTCCGGCATGTACGCATTCCGCACCGCGCCACTCTTCAAACACATCGGGGAGCTCTCTACGAGCAACGCGCATGGAGAGTACTACCTGACCGACATGGCTTCCATCCTGGTGCGCGCGGGTGAACGCGTGGTGGCGGTTGAGGTGCCGGACCCGCTCGAAGTGCTGGGCGCCAATACCATCGCCGAACTGGTGGACCTGGACGCCGCCATGCGTCTGCGCAAGGCGCGCGCGCTCATGTCCGAAGGCGTCACCATCTACCGGCCGGAGACCTGTGTCATCGACTCCACCGTACAGATCGGTGCCGATACCATAATCGAGCCCTTTGTGCAGCTATTGGGGCACACTACAATTGGAACGGAGTCGCGTATCCGCTCCTACTCCGTGGTCGAAAATGCCTCAATCGGCGACAAGGTACTTGTCCGGCACGGATCGATCATCGCGCATTCCACCATCGCCGATGGAGCGCTGATTGGGCCATACGCGCATATCCGTCCGGAATCGGAAATCGGTGAGGGCGCGCACGTCGGCAACTTCGTCGAGATCAAAAAGACGCGCCTGGGCGCCGGGGCCAAAGCCAATCACCTGAGCTATCTGGGCGATGCGGAGATCGGCACCGGCACCAACATCGGCGCGGGCACCATCACGTGCAACTACGACGGTTTCCACAAGCACCGCACCGTAATCGGAAAGAATGCGTTTATTGGCAGTGACGTTACGTTAGTGGCGCCGATCGCAATCGCCGATGGGGCCTATGTGGCTGCGGGCTCCGCGCTCACCGAAGACGTGCCGGAAGACGCGCTGGCGCTGGCGCGCGCACGGCAGACTACCAAGCCGGATTGGGCCAAGCGGCGTCACGCCAAGGAACATCCCGCCAAGAGCTGATCGCATTTCTGCCGCGCCGCATTGTTAGAGTGGAGTATGGATTCCAAAGCCGTACCCACTCCGCCCCCCATTCCGCGCGGTTTTCGCTTTGGCGCAGTGCGTGCCGGGATTAAGGCGAGCGGCCGCCCGGATCTGGCCTGTGCGGTGGCCGCCGAGCCGGTCGCGGCAGCCGCTATGTTCACCAGCAACCGCGTGGTCGCCGCCCCGGTGGTCATCGGGCAACGACACCTTGCGCACTCTGGCGCACGCGTCCAGGCAGTACTGGTCAACGCGGGGAATGCCAACTGCGCCACCGGCGAAGCCGGACTGCGCGCCTGCGAGCAGACCTGTACCGCTGCCGCGGAGACCTTCGGCTGTGCGCCGCACCTTATCTTTCCCTCGTCCACCGGCATCATCGGCGTGCCACTGCCAGCGCAGAAGATTCTCGATGCGCTTCCACATCTGCAGGGAGAGCTGGGCGACACGCCGCAGCTTCTGCAGCGCTTCGCGGAAGCAATCATGACCACGGACACGCGCCCCAAGGTTGCGCATGCCAGGTTCGAGCTGGATGGGCACACCGTCACGATTACCGGAGCAGCCAAGGGTGCGGGCATGATTCATCCGCAACTCGTGAGCGCGCCGCACGCCACCATGCTGGTGTACCTCTTCACCGATGTGGACAGCGAACCAGCAATGCTCCAAAGCCATCTGCAAGATGCCGTGGAGCAAAGCTTCAACCGCATCTCGATCGACGGGGACACATCCACCAATGACACCGTGCTGCTGCTGGCAAGCGGCGCCAGCGGGGTGACTCTGGGCAGTGTGCGGCAGCAGTTCTCGGCGGCACTAGTCGGACTATGTACCGACCTGGCTCGGCAGATCGTGGACGATGGCGAGGGTGTGACGCACGTAGTGGAGCTCCGGATTTCCGGTGCGGCGAACGCAGCCGATGCGCTGCGTGTGGCACGTAGCATCGCGCACTCTCCGCTGGTGAAGACAGCCTGGGCGGGCAGCGATCCGAACTGGGGACGTTTGTTGGCGGCCGTCGGATACTCAGGTGCAGCTATCGAGCCGGGCAAGGTCTCGATTCGCTTCGGCGAGCTTGCTATCTGCACAGCCGGGCAGCGCGCGGCGGAGTATGACGAAGCGGCCGCGCATGCGTATCTGCAGCCGCGCGAGTTCACGGTTCATGTGGACCTGGGAATGGGAGATGGCACATGCCGCTTCTGGACCACGGATCTGACGACGGAGTACGTCCAGGTCAACGCGGATTATTCGACATGACGGAGTTGCACCGCAGATGGTGCACATCGTGCAAACCCGCGTCAACGTTACTTTCCTGTGACCTTCGATAGTCTCTTGCACAGACTTTCCCACATTTCTGTTGAAAAGGGTTGTTGCGCAGTTCGCAGGTATGTGATTACAAGCCGCTCTAATGCGCCGGCAGGAGTGGCCTGAAAGTGCCGGCTTACGGATGCCGGCCACGATTTCTTCTCTGCCCTGCCGCCGCTTGCTGCGGAGCGTCCGTAGTATCCTGCTGAGTGATGAATACGAAGCTTGCAGACCCCGTCAAGACTGAGTTTTCCGACGAAATGGCAGAGTGGATCGAGGCGTTTGAAGACGTCATCGCCGAAGATCCGGCGCAAGGTGCGGAGCTGCTCACCGCACTCCGGCAACGAGGGCGGGAAATCGGCGTTTCGGCCCCGAGCGAGCTGGTAACTCCCTACCTGAACACCATTCCCAAGCATGAAGAAGTGCCCTATCCCGGCGACCGCGACCTGGAACGCCGCGTGGAAGCGCTGCTGCGCTGGAATGCGATGGCGATGGTACATCGCCAGAATAAGGACGATGCTGGCATTGGCGGCCACATCGCGACCTACTCGTCCTTGGCGACGCTGCTGGAAGTGGGCTTCAATCATTTCTTTCACGCCAAGTATGGCGATCAGCCGGGCGACTTCGTGTATTTCCAGGGGCACGCCTCGCCGGGCGTCTATGCGCGCGCCTATCTGGAAGGCCGGTTGGATGACGAACATCTGCTCAATTTCCGGCATGAGCTGCGCGGCAAGCCCGCGCTCTCCTCGTATCCGCATCCGTGGCTGATGCCGAATTTCTGGCGCTTCCCCACCGTCTCGATGGGGATCGGGCCGCTGAATGCCATCTACCAGGCGCGCTTCATGCGTTATCTGGAGAACCGCAGCCTGATTCCTAAAACGCCGCGCAAGGTGTGGGTGTATGTAGGAGACGGCGAGACGGACGAACCGGAAACCCTGGGCGCGCTCTCGGTTGCATCGCGGGAGAAGCTCGATAACCTCATTTTCGTGGTGAACTGCAATCTCCAGCGGCTGGACGGCCCGGTGCGCGGCAATAAGCGCATCATTGACGAGCTCGAAGGCATCTTCCACGGCGCGGGCTGGAACGTGATCAAGGTGGTCTGGGGTTCGGATTGGGACAAGCTCTTTGAGCGCGACTATACCGGCCTTCTACTGAAGCGCATGGAAGAGTGCGTGGACGGCGACTTTCAGGCCTTCAAGGCCAAGGACGGCGCCTATCTGCGCCGGGAGTTCTTCGGAAAATATCCGGAACTGCTTGAGCTGGTCAGCGATATGACCGACGAACAACTGTCGGCGCTGCATCGCGGCGGTCACGATCCCGCGAAGGTTTTCAACGCCTACAAGCGCGCGGTGGAACACAAGGGCGGTCCGACGGTCATCCTGGCAAAGACGGTCAAGGGGTACGGGCTGGGATCCACGCAGGCACGCAACGCATCGCACCAGGAGAAGAAGCTCACGGACAACGAGCTCGCTGGATTTGTAAAGCGCTTCTCCATCCCCGTGCCCGAAGAAGCGGCCAAGCATGGCGAGCCGTACCGTCCACCGGCGGACAGCCCGGAATTGAAGTATCTCCAGGAGCATCGCCATAAGCTGGGCGGCTACATGCCGGCACGCACCGTACCGGCTTCGAACTTCAAGGGTCCAGCGCTCGAGTATTTCGCTGAGTGGACCGGAGGCTCAAAAGGCCGGGCCGTCTCGACCACGATGGGTTTCGTCAGTATCCTCCGGCACCTGATGAAGGATCCCGAGATCGGCAAGCTGATTGTGCCGATCGTGCCGGACGAGGGCCGCACCTTCGGTCTGGAGTCGGCCATTCGCCAGGTCGGCATCTACGCGCCCGAGGGGCAGAAATACAAGCCGCACGACGTGGACATGCTGCTCTACTACCGCGAAGAGAAGGACGGGCAGATTCTGGAAGAAGGCATCACGGAAGCGGGCTCCGTCGCCTCCTTCACCGCCGCAGGAACCGCGTACGCCAACTACGGCGTGCCCACTGTTCCCTTCTTCATGTACTACTCCATGTTCGGATTTCAGCGCGTGGGTGACATGATCTGGGCATTTGCGGACTCGCGCGGCAAGGGCTTCCTGATGGGCGGCACTGCCGGCCGCACCACCATGCTGGGCGAGGGACTGCAGCACCAGGATGGCCATAGCGTGGTGCTCGCGAGCACAGTTCCCACCTGCGCCACCTACGATCCTGCCTACGTATATGAGCTCGCGGTGATTCTGCAGGATGGTCTTCACCGGATGTACGAAGCGGGCGAGGATCTCTTCTACTACATCACCATGTACAACGAAGACTACGCGATGCCCGCCATGCCGGAAGGCGTGCGCGAAGGCATTGTGCGCGGTATCTACAAGTTCAAGCCGGCACAGCAAGGCGAAGCACAGATCCAGCTCTTCGGCAGCGGCCCGATTCTGAACGAAGTGCTGCGGGCGCAAACGCTGCTTGCGGAGAAATATGGTGTGCAGGCGGATGTGTGGAGTGTGACGAGCTACAACGAGCTACGCCGGGACGCCCTTGCTGTGGAGCGCTGGAATCGTCTGCATCCCGCAGAGCCGGAGAAACAGCCCTACATCCTGAGCGCACTGGGCGAGGCGAAAGGTCCCATCATCGCCGCCACCGATTACATGAAGGCGGTTCCGGACCAGCTTTCGCCTTGGCTCAGGGAACGGCTGGTATCGCTGGGCACAGACGGTTTTGGCCGCAGCGATAACCGCGAGCACCTGCGTCGCCATTTCGAGGTAGACGCAGAGTCGATCGCCGCTGCAGCGCTTTCCAAACTCGCCCGCAGTGGCGCGTTTGATCCTGCGCGTGCACAGCAGGCCATCACGGAGTTCGGACTCGATCCCGAGCAGCCGAATCCCGCGCGGGCTTGATTGGAGATGGCGAAAACACAAGCAGCTCCAGCAGCGAAGACCGACGCCCCTGCCGCCGGCAAACCGCTCATCAGCGACGCGAAATTGCAGCAACTCTACACGAACATGCTGCAGTGCAGAGCGTTGCGCGAGCGGCTCGCTTCTCTTACTGCGGAACATGGCCAGGAGATGCATTGTTTCCCCCAAGGTGACGAGGCCATGCTGGTCGGGACTCTCGCCGACATCGATCCCTCCGATACGGTCCTCGCCGCGCGGATGGATCCGGCACTTCCCTTTCTGCGCAACGTGCCGCTGGAGACCATAGTCGCGCAATTCGGAAGAAGTGCGGGCACTCGAGATCACCAGGATGCAAGCTCGCGCGCTTTGCTATCGCCCACTGCTTTCGGTTCCTTCCAGGCCGGAATTGCGAGCGGGATTGCATTTGCAAACCATGCAGCGAAAGCCGGAGATCTGGTTATCGTGATTTCCGATTCCGAAAGCGCGGGAGCGAGCGCCTGGCAGGAGGCCCTGGAGTTTGCGGGCACACAACGACTGCCTATCGTGTACGTCCTGCAGTACGGGTATGGCACCCCGCGCAACAAACAGCGCGCCGCGAAGTCGCCCGAAGACTACGGCATCCCTGCGATCCCGGTGGACGCGGATGACGTGGTCGCGGTCTATCGCGTCGCACACGAGGCCACCAAGCGGGCACGGAACGGCGGCGGTCCCACGGTGATCGAGTGCCGTCCCTATCGCGTAGGCAGCAACGTTTCCATCCACACCGCGCCCACCAAGGCCAGGCCCACAGACGCGTTAATCGCGATGGAGCGCTTTCTTACGAACCGGGGTTTCCCCGCGGAAACCTGGAAGCAGGTCGCACTCAAGGAATTTACGCGGCGACTCGACATGCTGACGACCAGGAAGAAGGGCAAGTCCGCCGGCCCACAGGCCGCATCCGCCATCACTTTCAAAACCTAGCGGAACGCGCCGGCCCACAAGACAAAGCTCGCAGTGCTAATTCCCCGACAGCTTCACCCGAAGATCTGTCCCGCTCATCTCCTTTGGCTGTTCGAGACCCAGCATCGCCAGGATAGTCGGCGCGATGTCACGGAGTGATCCGCCATCGCGCAGGCGATAGTGCTTCGCTTCTTCACTGACCAGGATCAGCGGAACGGGATTCGTGGTGTGCGCGGTGTGCGGGCCGCCACTGCCGGGGTCCACCAGCATTTCGGCATTGCCGTGATCCGCGGTAATCAGCATGCGCCCGCCATGCTGCTGTAGAGCGCTATAAATCTGCCCGAGGCACGCATCTACAGTCTCCACTCCGCGAATCGTGGGTTCCAGCTTGCCGGAGTGCCCCACCATGTCGGCGTTGGCGAAGTTGACCACGACCAGGTCAAAGGCGGTATCCGCTACTGCCGTTGTTACCACTTCAGCAATGCCCGCGGCGCTCATCTCCGGCGCGAGATCGTAGGTCGCGACCTTTTGCGATTGCACCATCTGCCGGTCTTCTCCAGGAAACTCCTTCTCGATTCCACCGTTGAAGAAATAGGTAACGTGGGCGTACTTCTCCGTCTCGGCCACGCGCAGGTTGCGCATTTGGGCGTTGCCCAGCACCGTCGCGAGCAGGTTATCCATCGACTCGGGCAGCAGGATCATGGGCAGCGTGAACTGCTTGTCATACTGCGTCATGGTGACGTAGTGCAGTCCGCGCGGAATTTCGCTGCGCGGAATCACCGTATCGAGTTCCGCCGCACCGGGCAGGTCGCGCCCGCCGTTTGCGTTCAGTCCACTTTCGCGAGTCAGTACGCGGGTGATTTGCCGCACGCGATCCGCACGATAGTTGAAGCAGATGCACACATCTTCATCCCGCACCTGTGCGGCGGGCGCGCCGTGCTCATCCGTGACCACGAACGGAATCACGAACTCATCGGTGATGCCGTTGTTGTAGCTTTCCTTCACACGCGCGATTGCGTCGGCATGCCGGCCAGCCTTCCCCGTTGCCATGCAGCATGGCGTCCGAGGTCTTCTTTTCCCGTTCCCAGCGACGATCGCGATCCATGGCATAGTAGCGGCCGCTTACTGTGGCCAGCTTGCCCACGCCGATCTCGCGCATGGTGAAGAGCAGATTCTCGAGATACCCGGCGCCGCTGGTAGGAAGCGTATCGCGCCCGTCGAGAAATGCGTGCACGAAGAGGCGCTCCACACCATGATGCTTCGCCGCCTTCAGCAGCGCGTGCAGATGTTCCTGCTGGGAATGCACGCCGCCATCCGACAGCAGACCGAGCAGGTGAAGCTGACGGCCGCCTTCGCGGGCCCGCGCCATCGCCTGCGCAATCACCGGGTGATCGTAGAACGCGCCGCTCGCGATCAGGCTGTCGATGCGCGTGATATCCATCGAAACCACACGTCCCGCACCAATATTCAGATGCCCCACTTCGCTGTTGCCCATCTGTCCATCCGGCAAGCCAACATAGTGATCCGAGGCATGCAACAGCGTGTTCGGGAAATGAGTCAGCAGCTTGTCGTACACCGGCTTGCGGGCCTGCGCGATGGCGTTGTTCTCACGCTCGGCGCGATAACCCCAGCCGTCCAGAATGGTGAGTACCAGCGGTCGCTTCATCGCAGATCTTTCATTGGGGGAAGCCGGCGGGCTTGCGCGGCCCGGCTTCCCTTGACGTTCGCTATTTCTGTGGTGGCTTGGGAGTGGTGGTGGACGATCCAGCCGGGGGCGTGGTCTGCGTCCCGTTTGCTGGAGGCGTCGTGGTGCTCGGTGCGCCAGAGGTCGTGCCGTGCGACGTGCCCGCACCTGCTCCGGCACCACTGCCCGCACCTGCTCCGGCACCCGCTCCGCTTGCGCCCGGCGTGTTGCCCTGCTGCTCCTGCTGGTACTTCTTCTGCGCAGCTTCAATTTCCGCACGATGCCGCTCGATCACTTCGTGGCCGATCTTCTGCCCGTTCTGCTGCGAGGCGACCATGATGTCGCGCATCAGCATGGGCATGCTTTCGAGCATGTGGCGGCCGGCCGGCGTGCGATAGAACTCGAGCGACTTGGCTGCCTCTTCCTCAGAGATGTACTTGGCATAGATGGGCTGCAGAAGGCTGACGTAATCGATGTTGCTGAAGGAGTTCTGGAAGTCCGTCCAGACGTCGGCCGGCACAAACGGCGCCTGTTGCTTCTGCATGGCGATGGTCTGGTTCAGCATGTTGTCCATGAGCTTTTTGTAGCCCATGAGCTCGAACATCTCGCGCGTCTGCGCGGTCGTGATTGGATGCGCGGGCGGCGTTTGCGCCTGTGCCTGGCTGCTGGTGCCTGTGGTGGCAGTGGTGGATCCTGCCTGGGTGCCCGGGGTGGTGCTGCTGGCCGAGGGCGTTGCCGGCCTGGTCGCGGTTGTGTGATTGGTGGTCTGACTGTTGGTTTGGCTGGACGTCTGAGCGGAAAGGCCGGTTGCGGCCAGCCCACACGAGAGAGCGAGAGTACACAGGCGATGCTTGATCATGGAATTGCAATCCTTTGCGACAGAATGGTGAGGGCCGGCAGAGCGGAAGCCGGCGTTATGCGCCGTAGTTGACGGCCTCGAGGCCCAGGTATTCAGCAGCCTGCCCCAGCTCTTCTTCAATCCGGAGAAGCTGGTTGTATTTTGCAATGCGATCAGTACGGGAAGCTGAACCGGTCTTGATCTGCCCGGCGCCGGTACCGACCGCCAGGTCCGCAATGAAGGTGTCCTCGGTCTCACCGCTGCGGTGCGAGATGATCGAAGTGTAGCCATAGCGGCGCGCCAGCTCGATGGCTTCGAGCGTTTCGCTCACCGTGCCGATCTGGTTCACCTTGATCAGGATGGAGTTGGCGATGCCCTCCTCGATTCCCTTCTGTAAACGATCCGTGTTGGTTACAAAAAGGTCGTCACCCACCAACTGGATGCGCGAGCCGAGCTGTTCCGTCAGCAAACGCCAGCCTGCCCAGTCGTCTTCCGCCAGCCCGTCTTCAATGGACACGATCGGATACTGTCGTACCCACTCGCCCCAGAAGAAGGCCATCTGCTCACTGGTCTTCTCAGAGCCGTCGGACTTCTTGAAGACGTAACGGCCGCTGCTCTTGTCATAGAACTCGCTGGCTGCGGGATCGAGTGCGATAGCGATCTCTTCGCCGGGCTTGTAGCCGGCCTGCTCAATGGCTTCAAGGATTACCTCAATAGCCTCCACGTTGGATTTCAGCGAAGGCGCAAACCCGCCCTCATCGCCGACCGCAGTGTTGTAGCCGCGCTTCTTCAGTACGCCTTTCAGCGTGTGGAAGACCTCGGCGCCCCAGCGCAGCGCGTCGGAAAAACGCTCCGCGCCCACGGGCATCACCATGAATTCCTGGAAATCGACGTTGTTGTCGGCGTGCGCGCCGCCATTGATGATGTTCATCATGGGCGTGGGCAGGACGGAGGCGTTCACACCGCCGAGATAGCGATAGAGCGGAATCTTGAGCGCATTGGCGGAAGCGCGCGCGCAGGCCATGGACACGGCGAGGATCGCGTTGGCCCCCAGCCGGCTTTTGTTCTCCGTCCCGTCAATGGAGATCATGGTGGCGTCCAGCAGGCGCTGGTTGGTGGCGTCCAGCCCGGTGAGTTCCGGGGCGAGAATGCTTTCCACGTTCTCCACGGCGTGCATGACGCCTTTACCGAGGTAATGGGACTTGTCGCCGTCGCGCAGCTCCACTGCTTCATGTTCGCCGGTAGAGGCGCCGCTGGGCACGGCTGCGCGGCCAATCGCGCCGCCGGCCAGCACCACGTCGGCTTCTACGGTTGGATTTCCGCGCGAATCGAGAATCTCGCGCGCATGGATTTGGGCGATCTCCGTCATGTCACTCCTTGTGATCTTGTGCTGCAGGCGGTCTTTCAATTTTGGACGGCGGTCAACGGGAAGGGTTTCGCCTCGAGCGCTGCTGATCGTGCTGATCCACTCTTCCATGAACGTTCTATGCCGCTTCCCAAAAGCAGCCTGGGACGTTGTCCCCGCTGTCTCCCTTTTTCCGAGTCCCTGCGATTCTAACAAGAGACGCAGCGGAGCGTCGCCGTGGGGCCTGCGCGGGCGTGCGTCACAACTTTCCGTTGACCTGCCGAGAGGGGGCGGGTTGACACTTTCGATACGTCAACGCCAGGGATCCGCAACAGGCCCGGAGTTCGTCTAATCTCAAGTAGATTCTGTTGGATTTCGCCAGCAGCCGGTCCCTCTCGCTGTCCGTAATGCGGCACGCGCACGTCATTGCCTCAAGGAGCGTTTTCATGAAAGTTCTCGATTTTTCTGCTGCGCTGGTCCTGAGCGGTATTGCCGCGCTTGGTGTGCAGACACTGCCGGCCGCCGGGCAGTCTGCCGGCACTACTGGCACGGCCGCGACCGCCAAACCTAATCCGTATGAAGGCGTTTCCCAACCGCCGGCCAGCGATACCATCACCGCCACCGAGGCCCAGCCTGCCGTCCCGCCGGTGACGCCGCCGCCCAGTGTGCAGCCGAGCGTTACACCCGCACCTGCTGTGAGCGCTCCTGCCGCATCCGTCGCAAGCTCCGGCAGCAAGGGGGTGAGCGGCAATCCGGATTCCGGTATCGTCGAGACGCCGGTGCCGGATACGCCGGCAAGTGCAGTTGCGAACACGCCACGGCTGCAGACGCGCGGACACTTCAATCCGGACGCGACTATCGTGACCTCTGTCTCATTGCCGGACAATGAGCTGCCCGAGGGTACGCCCGTCCATGCGCGCATCGATCAGGAGATCTCTTCGCGTGAAAACGGCGTGGGCACGCCCTGGACCGCGCAGGTGTCGCAGGATGTAGTGCAGAATGGTCGCGTGTTCATCCCCGTCGGCTCGGTGATCCACGGACGGGTGACGCACGCCGACTACGGCCGCCGCATGTATGGCCCGGCATCGCTACGACTCACGCCGGATGATGTTGTGCTGCCAGACGGCACACGGTACGCGCTGCACGCCCTGGTAAGCCAAACCGGCGCCAACTCGAATACCAAGACGGGCCGTGAAGGCGCGATCCGGAGCAAGGACCACATGAAGCGGACAGCCGCGGAAGTGGCCGCCGGTGGTGGGAGCGGCGCGGTCCTGGGAGCAGCGGTCGGCGGCCCCGCGGGTGCGATCGCCGGGAGCGCCATTGGCGTCGGCGTGGTGACGGCGCACTGGCTCCGCACCAATCACGCAGCCGTACTGCCTGCAAACTCGATCATCACTTTTGGTCTAACGCAGCCACTCATTTTGAACTCTGCCCAGGCGTCGAACGCGACACACCCGTAAGTTTCTCCGTTGCACGCACAACAGGGAGCGCTTTCGAGCGCTCCTTGCTTTTGCTATCGTTGCGCCTTTGCAATTTCTTTGCGCCCGCACCGCGACCAGACGGCGTCCGATTCCCGTTGACACCCATCCTGAGTAGGTCGATACTCTTCTCACTTCCTCCCGGCTCTGTATCTCATCCCCCTCAATAAGGCCCCGAATTTCGGCGTGGGTACTCCCGTGTGCGTGCTCCGGCTTCTTCGAACCGAGCGCATATACGTCTGCGCCCGGACCGCACACCACCTCAGGAGATCGCATGAAACCTACAGCCTTTCACTATGTTCTTCTTTCCCTCTTCGTCTCCAGCGCCGCCGCCGTTCCCTTTCTGCACGCGCAGGAGGCCACCCCGCCCGGCGAGTCCCCAAAGATCCTGATAATCCAGCGTGAGCTCACCAAACCCGGCAAAGAAGGCAAGCCGCACGAAGCAGCGGAAGCGGCATATATGCACGCCATGTCCGAAGGCAAGGGCAAGATGCATTACATGGCTCTCACCTCGTTCAGCGGCCAGAACCGCGCATTGTTCATGGAGGGCTACCCCTCGCTTGCTGCCTGGGAGTCCCTGCGCAAGAGCATGGGCCCAACGCTGACCTCGGCGCTGGACGACGCCGCTTCCGCTGACGGCGAGCTCCTTTCCGAAGTCGGCCAAAGTGTCTGGATGCGCAGCGATGAGCTGAGCTCCAATGTCAAAGCCGCGGCCTCCGGCACGCGATATCTGGAGATCAGCCAATACGTGCTGAAGCCCGGTCACATGAAAGAGTGGACGGACCTGGTAAAGCTCTACAAGGACGCGTCAGCAAACATCCCGGAGCTCCACTGGACCGCCTATTCGCTCGCATATGGCAACGTACCCGGCCCGGCATTCCTCGTGCTTACCAGTGCCAAATCCATGGCAGACCTGGACGCGGGGTTCGGGGCGGGTAAAAAGCTGGGCGCTGCTCTGAGCGATAACGACAAGAAGAAGCTGTCTGACCTCGAAGCCGGCTGCATTCAATCGGAAATGACCAATCTGTTTGCGGTCAACCCGCGCATGAGCATCCCGACAGACGAGCAGGTCCAGGCGGATCCATCGTTCTGGAAGTCGGGTCCGACCTCTGCCACGACAGCGCAGGCAGCCGCGCCGACCGCACCTCAGTAACCCCACAGTGTCATTACAACGACGAAGAGAGCGCTTGCGCGCTCTCTTTTGCTTGTGTCCACAGCCTCGGGGAGTAAGCTGGTTCGCGAGTACGAGGCCCGAGGCCTCGCCACGGAGGAACACTCATGGTACGTGCGGTTCCCGATCAGCCGCTGCAGCCGTATCTCGCTTTCAAGAATGCATCCGAAGCTCTCGACTTCTACAAAGACGCCTTTGGCGCTATCGAAACCTATCGCCTGCCCACGCCGGATGGGCGCGTCGGCCATGCGGAATTGCAGGTCAACGGCGTGACCTTTATGCTGTCAGACGAGTGGCCGGAGGCCGGGGCGCTCTCCGCCGAGCACTACGGCGGCACGCCTATCAATCTCTGCTTGTATGTACCCGATGTAGATACGTTTGTACGGCGGGCGGAGATGGCCGGTGCACACGTCCTCCGCCCCGTTGTCGATCAGTTCTATGGGGACCGCTCCGGCACCATCGTGGACCCGTTTGGATACCGCTGGACTATCGCGACCCATACGGAGGATGTGACTGGCGAAGAAATGACCCGGCGCATGGAGCAGTTCTTCTCAAAACAGGGTTGATGCCCGGCGCACAAACGCGGTGCCGCACTAAAGTTGCGGCGGCACCGCTTCCTGCTGGTCGTGGGCGGCCTTTTTCTGGTCTACCACGGCCTTGTTCTCATGGTTATCGGCATTGCCGCGGGTCTTGGCTGCCTTTTCCTGCTCCTTGGTGGCCTTGTCGCGTTCCTTGTTGGCCTTCTTGTTCAGCTTTTCCTGGCGTTGGGCCTCTTTGGCCTGCTTCTTGGCTGCCTTGGCCGCATCCTTGTCGGTGGTCTGCGTAGTTGTGGTGCTGGTGGTGGTAGTGCTCGCCTGGCCTGACTGGTCCTGCCCGCTTGCCACGGGCGTGCTGGCCACGGAGGCGCCTGCCATCAGGGCGATCGCCAGAATTGCCGGCGAAAGGGTCAACGGTTTCATGTTCATGCGTGCTCCCTGGCGGTTGGAAAGTTTATCTTCCGCCCAGAGAAGGGATGCGGTTTTGAGCCGGAAAGCTGTGCGGCAGCACCGGAATCGGCAACCGTGGCTGCCCTCTAACGCCCGGCTATGCTCGCGCGGGAAGCCCTTCCAGCAGTCGCCGCCAGGTCTTCTGATTGCGGCGGTAATTCTTCCGCAGATCGTCCAGGATGCGCTCGAAATCCGCGTGATTGTGCAGCCGGTTCCATGCAGGATTCTTGCTGAACCAGGGGTAGTTCTCGTTTCCTAAATAGATAGCCCGGCGGAGCCAGTGCAGCGCCTCGCTTTCATCGCCCTCCACCGCGAAATAGGTGGCCAGACGATAAGCCATTTCGCTGTCCGCCTCTGCTGCCGCCAGCGAGTCTTCCTCGATCAGCGCCGCCGCGCGCTCCCGGTCTCCGGCCTGTACGTAACACAGCGCCAGGGTGGGAAATGCCATGCGCATGCTGTCGTCCTCCTGGAGCACCTGCTCCAGGATCGAAATGGCGGTCTCCAGTTCACCTTTGCGCATGTGCTGATAGGCGAGCGAAGTCCGTAACAACGAATGTTTGGGCTCAAGGGTGAGTCCCTTGCGCAGCTCCTCATCCGCCAGTTCGAGCTGGTTCTGGTACTGGTACACCCGCGCGCGATGGTTATAGATCGCCGGCGCATTCGAAGGATCGAGCTGCAGCGAGCGGTTGAACTGCTCCAGCGCATCCTCGTACATGCCATCCAGCCGAAGCGTTAGCCCGGCGATAAGATGGACGTTCCAGTCGTTGTCTGCCGTCTGCAGAAGGTGCTCGATGCCATGGCGCGCGCTTTCCTTCTCACCGCGGGAAAGCAGAAGATACACGCGGTACAGATTGGCTTCCACCGATCCGGGATCGAGCGTGAGTGCACGATCAAACGCTTTGCGCGCGCTCATCAGGTGCATTTGCCCGCCAAAGCCGTGGCGCAGGTAAAGCAGGTGCGCCATGCCAAGGCCGCTCCATCCGGGCGCAAACTGCGGGTCCTTCGCGGTGACGTTCTCGAACTGTTCGCGCGCGCGATCCAGGTCGCTGCGCGAGCCCGAGCGCGAGACAAAGGACGAGAGTACCGCGCGCGCCTGAAGGTATTCCTCGGACGAGTGTTCGTCGAGGTGGGCGGGGCGGATGGGTCGCTCGTTGCTAAACTGCGGCACCGCAAGACCCTGGCCGATGCCCTGCAAGGTGCTGAAGATCTCATTGCAGATCTCTGTCTGAACAGCGATCAGATCAAATGACGGAACGCTGATCGCGCCGCCCGTGCGCACGCTTTGCTGGACCACGTCCAGCAGTTGCCAGTTGAGATCAAAGCCGTGGTCGGAGCGCAGGAAGTTCCCGGCGAGCACGTACTGCACCAGCAGCTTCTGCCCCAGTGCCAGGGGGTCCGTCTGCTGCACCGAAAGCGGCAACTGCATGAGCGAGCTGGAGGGCCGCACCACCAGTGAAGGCATACGAGCCAGACGTGCCGCGATCGCGTCGGCCAGGGCGAACCCGTACATGGGCGAGCCCTCGGCACGCCCAAAATCGGCAAAAGGGAGCACCAGGATGGTCGCCTGCTTCCCGCTCGCGTCCGCAGACTCGCGAAAACGCTCCGCCAGCATGGCCAGCAGCCCTGTAGCGCGCTTGTCCTGCTCCGGCGGCGAGATGCTTGGAGCGGCCGTTTCTCCGGGCAGCAGCGTGGTTTCAAGCTGCATAGTGCGCATGATGGTGCGGAGCGCTTCACGCACCTCAGCGGTCGAGGCATAGCGGTCCGCCGGGTTCTTCTTGAGGCAGCGATCGATGACGCTGGCCAGTTCCTTCGGCACCTCCGGGCAGCACCCGGAAAGCGGCGGCGGGTCGGCAAACTGGATCGCACGCACACTCTGGAACTCCTCGCCATCGGGCCGGACAAACGGGTGCCGTCCGCTGACCAGCTCGTAGAGGATGACACCGAAGGCGAACAGGTCGCTTTGCGCACTGCTTTGGCCGGTAACGAACTGCTCCGGCGCCATATAAGCAATCGTGCCGCCCCGCGCGGTGTAGGTAACCTGCACTGCGCCTTGTTTACGGCGGGCGGGCTTGGCCGGGTCAAAGTCGGCCTCCTCCGGACTGAGCCGCCGGGCAAGACCGAAGTCCAGTATTTTCACCAGTCCGCCATCGGTCAGCATCACGTTGGCGGGCTTCAGATCGCGGTGGAAGATGCCCAGATTGTGTGCCGCGCTCAGCCCGTCGGCGATCTGGGCGCCCACGGACAGCACCAGTTGCACACTGGACGGCCCCTGGGCGATGAGCCGGTCCAGCGAACGTCCGGGAACATACTGCATCACGATGTACGCCTCGTCGCTGGACTCGCCGACCTCGTAAATGGCGCACACGTTCGGGTGTTCGATAGCCGAAGCGAGGCGGGCCTCGCGGAGCACAGTCGTGCGCATGCGTTCGAGCGAGAGCGCTCCCCGCTTAAGGATTTTGAGCACCACGGGCCGCATCAGCAGGGTGTCATTGGCCAGAAAGGCCACACCGCTGCCGCCTGCGCCCAGCTTGCGCAGGATCTCGTAGTGTTCGATGGTCCGGTGCTTCATCTCCCAAGTGTACTGGCGCACTGTGATGCCCGCGTGAACGCATAAACAATCGCCGGAGCAGGCGGTCCGCTTTCCACAGCGGGGTGGCACGACTTTTCCTTATTTGTGGCCATCAGCCAACGGGGATACGGCACATCGCCTCTTACTAACTGTTGGATCGTGAATCCCAACACTATGAGGTAGCGCTTATGAGTTTATTCGGCAAAGATATCGACGATATGAAGCAACTCTACATTACACAGCTCCGCTACATGTACTCGTCAGAGAAGCAGATCGTAGACGGGCTGGAGAGCATGATCAAAGCAGCTACGGACGACCAGTTAAAGCAGGCCTTCCAGTCGCACCTGCAGGAAACCCGCGTACACGTGCAGCGCCTGGAAGGGATCCTGAGCAATCTCACTGGCCAGGCGGATGACAAGAAGTGCGCCGCGACCGCAGCCCTGATCGCAGCCGGCGAGAACGTCGTAAAGGATACCCAGGCAGGTCCGGTACGCGACGCCGGTCTCATCGCCAGCGCGCAGAAAATCGAGCACTTCGAGATGGCGTCCTACGGATCAGCACGTCAGTGGGCTATGCGCCTCGGCTATAACGACCAGGCACAAACGCTGAACCAGACGTTGCAGGAAGAGGGCCACGCCGATCATCTGCTGTCACAAATCGCCGAGCGGGCAAACCGCGACGCGACCCAGGCAGCCTGATTCACTCCCCCGCATCACGGAAAACCGCGGCTCCGGCCGCGGTTTTCTCTTGCCTACGCCGAGTTTAGTGGCCGCGGGGCAAGGGCTCATCGGGCTCGGCCGTTGTCTTCGTTGGGCGCCGCTGCGGTCGCCGTCCCAGCCAGAACATGAGCAGGCCGAAGACGAACATCACCAGGCCCCAACCGAGGTTCAGGTTCACCCCCAACGATCTGGCGTAGATCACGCTTCCGTGCGTCAGGATGCCGTACACGGCCATCAGTCCACCGGTGATCAGGAACATCAGCCCGAGCGGTATGCGAATGTCCAGTCCCATATCTGCTCCCTACGTTTAGGCGAACACCAGATTAAGCGCGACCAGCAGGCCCAGCACGACAAAGGCCAGCGTGGAAGGTTTCTGCCACCACCGCATGTGATGTTCCTGCGGCTTGGGCGTGAGTGAGTACACCAGCCCCACCAGTTCCTTCTCGTCGCGCGGACGCGTCACTAGGCTCACGACTACCGTGACTACCAGGCAAACACAGAATGCCCAGATCGCCGTCCAGAAGTTTTGCGCCATTTCGCTGGGATAGCGATGGACCTGCCCTAGCCAGCCGCCTTTAACGCTGACCCCCGCGCCGGCCGGCAGGGTGAGTCCAATGTGCCCCAACCCCGCGAGCACGCCGGCCAGTAGACCGGAAAATGCCGCATCGCCGGTGGAGCGTTTCCAGAACATGCCTAGGAGAAAGGTGGCGAACAGCGGTGCGTTCACGAAAGCGAACACCATCTGCAGTGCGTCCATGATGTTGTTGAACGACGTGACCGTATAGGCCGCCGCGATCGAGAGCAATATCCCGCCCACGGTAGCTACCCTCCCCATCCAGAGATAGTGCGCGTCCGTCTCGTTCTTACGAATGTAGGACTGGTAAATGTCGTAGGTCCACACGGTGTTAAAGGCGGTCACATTGCCCGCCATTCCGGACATGAAGCTGGCCAGCAGCGCCGTCAGGCCGAGCCCCAGGATGCCGGTGGGAAAGTAATGCAGCAGCATGTTCGGGATCGCCAGGTCGTAGTTGAGTACGGGCTTGCCCTGGTCATCGCGCACGATCTTACCGCTGAGTGGGTCCAGCTTGGCCGGGATGAGCCCGCGCCCCTCGGAAGCAGCCACGGTGCTGATACGTGGTCCGACCGTTGTGGCGGAAGCGGCTTGCGCGCTCGGAGCGAGATGGGGGGTGGGTAACGAGATCGCGATCAGTCCGGGCAGGATGACCAGGAAAGGAAAGAACATCTTGGGCAGAGCCGCGATCAGTGGGACTTTGCGGGCAGATTCTTCCGAATCGGCCGCCATGGCGCGCTGGATCACCAGGAAGTCCGTACACCAGTAACCGAAGCTGAGAACAAAACCCAGCCCCATGGCGAGCGAAAACCACTCTACCCCAAGCGGATTTGTATGCGGATTGCCGAGTCCCCGCCAGGAGTGCGTGTAAGCCGGGCCGAGCGCGGTCTTAATACCGGACCAGCCGCCAACGTTCTTCAAGCCAATCCAGACCAGGGGCAGAAAGCCGGCAACAATCAGGAAGAACTGCAGCACCTCGTTATAAATCGCGCTGGTGAGTCCGCCGAGAAAAATATAGGCCAGCACGATGATTGCCGAGACCAGGATGGACGCGTGAAAGATCCAGGCGACGGGTAGACCGAGTTTCAGGAAGAAGACGTCGAAGATGTGCAGGTTCTGGATGAGCAGTGCCATAGCGTACATGGAAATGCCGCTTGAAAACACCGTCATGATGGCGAACAGGATGGCGTTCAGTCCGCGCGTCTTCTCGTCAAAGCGCAGACGGAGGAACTCCGGTACCGAGCGCGCCTTTGACCCATAGTAGAAGGGCATCATGAAGATGCCGACAAACACCATCGCGGGGACGGCGCCGATCCAGTAGAAATGGCTGGTCTCAATGCCGTACTTCGCTCCGGAAGCGCCCATACCGATGACCTCCTGGGCGCCGAGGTTGGCGGAGATGAAGGCCAGCCCGCAGATCCAGGCGGGTATCGCGCGGCCCGCAAGGAAGAAATCGTTGCTGGTGCGCATATACCGCTTCAGTGCAAAACCAATACCCAGCACAAATGCGAAGTACACCAACATGATCAGCCAGTCGATGTAGGTCAGGTTCACGCGATCCGCCTTTGCTTTCCCTCGAGAATGAAGCGTTTCATTGTACGGGCGCGCACTCGGGCGCTGCTGGCATCACACCCGGGTTTTCAGGTAGACGATGCCCGTGAGGAGGGCGGTCGCGATTACGAGCGCGAACTGGTACCAGTAAAAAAAGGGGAATCCCCAAAGGACGGGCGTGCTGCGCGCGTACGCGCCGGGGTAGATCAAAGCCACAAGCGGCAGCAGCAGGAGCCAGTTCCAGCGTGTACGCTTTTTGCTTCCCGATGCGGGCATTGCGGGATTATACCCGGGGGCGCACCTGCTTCAGCCAGCGCTCTTGCCATGGATGGACCCTTTGCAGCACGCCAAATACAACGAACGGAGCAGCCAGGTTCGGCCGGCTCCGTGATCTACTGCTCATACTTTGCGTGCCCCTGCCGATCTTGCCTGTATGAAGCGCAGACCGTTGGCGATGACGATTGTGGTGCTGGCCGCCCTTTCGCACGCGGCAATTCTCGCAGCCCTGCAGCATCCGCTGGCGCTCTCGAACGCGATGCAACTCGTGGCTCCGCTGCTGGCCGCCCTCTGCTGCATAGGAAATGGCCGGGTCGCCGGAACCTCCTATTTACGCCGGCTCTGGTTTCAGATCGGCGCTGCCTTTGGCCTTTGGACGGCGGGTCAGGCCTGGTATCTGGTTGCCCTTTTTCGGGGCACACAAGACGCCTTCCCCTCCGGCGCAGATTTCCTATGGATCTTCTTCGCGCTACCCATTCTGCTGGCCACCGCGCGCACTCCCGGCCAGACGCGCCGCGACGTCATCGGCTGGCTCGACGTAGCGCAGGCCTGCTTCTCCATGAGCACACTCTGCATCCTGGTCCTGCTCCAGACGGCAAATGCTTCGCCGGTGCTGGTATACAGCATCCAGAGCGTTGCCTTGCTGCTCACCTGCGGGCTGCGCTTTGCAGTGGAGGTGCGGGGCCCCAGCCGCGTGCTCTTCCGTGACCTCACGCTTTATGTACTTGCCAATGCGATCTTTACGTGGGCAGGCATTGTAAGTGAGGCGCACGGGTTTCCTGCCGGGACCATGAGCGACCTGGCCTGGAGCACTCCATTCTTTATCTTTTGCCTCCTGGTTTTGAGGCCTCAACTGGGCGCGCAAATCCGGGCAACCGGCGATGTCTTTCCCGGAGGCATTGTGCCGGCACGCGTGCATACGGTGAGCGCTCTGGGGCTGGCGCTGGTCTCCATCTTTTCCGGCGCAGCGCTCAGCCTTCAGCGTCCTGTCTGGGGCATTCCCCTGCTGACGGTGTCCTGCCTGCTGTTTGCCCTGCGCATCGGCACCCGGGAAGTCCAGCTCCGTCGCGCACAGGCGCAGGCGCAGGAAGGCGAGGAGCGCCTGCGTTTTCTGGCCGAGTCCATCCCGCACCACGTATGGACCACGTACCCCGATGGCACGCTCGAGTACTGCAACTCCCGCGCGCAGGAGTATTTCGGGCTTAACCATCGCGAAATCCCACGCTTCTCTCTGCACTCGTTCATTAGTCCGGAAGATATGTACATGTGCCGCGCCGGCTTTGAACAGGCCACAGCCGAGCAGCGGGAATTTCGTACGGAGTGCCGGATGCGCTCCGGCTCCGGCGAGGAGCACTGGTTTCAAATTCACCTTCTGCCGCAACTCGACACGGAAGGTGAGCTGGTGCGCTGGTTTGGAACCAGCACGAACGTACACGACCGCAAGGACGCCGAAACCAAGCTGGAGCATGCCGCCCTCCATGACGCACTCACCGGACTGGCGAACCGGCAACTGCTGTCATCGCGCATTACCCGTGCACTGCAGCAACGGCGGCGCTCGGACCAGGCGCAGGAAATCGCGCTGCTGTTCATCGATCTCGACCGGTTCAAGGTGATCAACGATAGCCTGGGCCATGCCTTTGGCGATCGCTTGCTGATGGAAGTGGCGGAGGCGCTCGAAGTCGCGGTGCGGCCCGGCGATACCGTCGCACGCTTCGGCGGCGATGAGTTCGTCATCTTGCTCGAAGGCGTTGAAGACCAGCATGCAGCGCACCTGATCGCCGACCGCATCCTTGATCGCCTGCAATCGCCTTTTGTGCTGGAAGACCGCAGTCTCTATATCAGTGCCAGCATTGGTATCGTGCTCGGTGAGGATGCGGTATCCGCCGACGACCTGCTGCGAGATGCCGACGCGGCCATGTACCGCGCCAAGTCGCAGGGGCGCAACCGCGCCCAGACGTTTGACCGCTCCATGCTGGCGCAAACTGCCCAGGAGTTGGATCTCGAGACGGACCTACGCTGGGCCATCAAGGAGAATGGGCTCGCGGTGTGGTATCAGCCTATCTACTCGATCTCCGATCAGGTCATTGAAGGATTCGAAGCCCTCGCCCGCTGGCCGCATGCGACGCACGGCATGGTGCCGCCGGCTCGCTTTATTCCTCTCGCGGAAGACACGGGGCTGATCGTCGATCTCGGAAAGTGGGTGCTCGCGGAAGCCTGTGCGCAGTTGCAGCAGTGGAATCGCCGTTTTGGCACGCGCCTCACTGTCAGCGTCAACATCTCGCCCCGCCAGTTCGCCGATCCCTTGCTGCTCGAGTACATTCGTGAAGTCCTAACTGATACCCAGCTTCCGCCGGAACTTTTAAAGCTCGAGATCACGGAGTCCGTGATGCTCTCCGATCCGAAATCCGCCGAGGCCGTGCTGCTGGAAGCGCAGCAGATGGGCATCAAGATCTGCCTGGACGACTTCGGGATCGGCTACTCCTCGCTCAGCTATCTGCTGCAGTTCCCTTTCGATACGGTCAAGATCGACCAGAGCTTTGTGCGCGACCTCGATCACGATCACGTACGCACCGAAGTAGTGCGTACCGTTGTGCAGCTTGCAGCGAACCTGAAGAAAACGGTCGTCGCGGAGGGAATCGAGACCGAAGGCGAGTTGCGGCAACTGAGCCGCATGCATTGCGATTCAGCGCAGGGATTTCTACTCTCCCGGCCGCTGGCGCCGTCGATCATGTCCGAATTGCTGCGCACGCAGGCGGTGATCGACAACGGAGCGGAAGCGGAGGCCCCCCGGGAGGTTAGCAACGGGCAGCGATCGCAGGAGCCGCCTTCCCTGCCCCCGTCTGCGCGGGATGCGTCGGCGCTCGCCTGATCGGAAGCAGACTAGGTTGCAGCCGGGCCCGGAGAGCCACTCGAGGCGAGCACATCCCGTGCCCATTTAGAATAGGTCCATGATTCCCACACTCGAATGGACCGGGGACGGTGTCCGGTTCCTGGACCAGACGCGCCTGCCTCTTGAAGAGACCTATGTCCTGGCGAAGACCTACCAGGACGTCGCCGATGTGATTACCACGATGGTGGTGCGGGGAGCGCCGGCTATCGGCGTGAGCGCTGCCATGGGTATGGCGCTTGCCGTCAAGGACAGCGCGGCGGCGACCATCCCGGAGCTTGCGGCAGAGGTGGAGACAGCAGGATCGGTGCTGGCGGCAACGCGGCCGACGGCGGTGAACCTCTTCTGGGCGATCGAGCGGATGCGGCGGTACTTCCACGAGCAGGCAGCGAAGCCCGGAGCGACGGTAGACGGCTTGCGGCAGGCGATGGTGGACGAGGCGCTGCGCATGTATGACGAGGACATTGCGGCGTGCCGGGCCCTGGGCGCGTATGGCGCTTCCCTGCTGCCGCAGGAAGGCGGCGTGTTGACCCACTGCAATGCGGGGGCGTTGGCGACGTGCGGGTATGGGACGGCGCTGGGCGTGATCCGCGCGGCGGTGGAGAATGGGCAGCACATCTCCGTCTATGCGGATGAGACGCGGCCGTTTCTGCAGGGTGCGCGGCTGACCGCGTGGGAGCTGATGCACGATGGGATTCCGACGACGGTGATCTGCGACAACATGGCGGCGAGCCTGATGCGGGCGGGCAAGCTGCAGGCGATTGTGGTCGGCGCGGACCGCATTGCAGCGAACGGGGATGTGGCGAACAAGATCGGGACTTATGGGGTCGCGGTGCTGGCAAAGGAGCACGGGATTCCGTTTTACGTGGCGGCTCCGTGGTCCACGATCGATCTGGACACGCCGGATGGCGACAGCATCGTGATCGAGCAGCGCGCGGCGAGAGAGGTGACGCATCATGCCGGGACGCAGTTGACGCCGCATGATGTGGGCGTGTGGAATCCGGCTTTCGATGTGACGCCGGCGAAATATGTCACTGCCATCATTACAGAACGCGGGGTGCTGCGGGCGCCCTACCCGGAGGCGCTGGCGCGGCCGGCGGGAGAGCTGGTCGCGCGGTAGCGGCTTGGGGGCCGAGAGCGCTGGCGGTTCGAGCGGAAGGCGATGAGGACGGCTGGCTATGCGCGCCCACCGTCGCCCTTGCGAGAATGGGAGCCCGATGCCGTTCGGCTGTTTACAGAACGGTCACCCTCCCCCACCCCTAGACTTTCGGGCCAAAGTCCTCACGGGAAAGGGTTTAGGGAAGGGGTGGTGCGCTAAAGTCCTCTTGGCGCAAGGGTTAGAGCTAAAGTCCTCTGCCGATTGAGCTTACAAGCGCTGTTTGCACCGGTTTTGGGGCAAAGGGTTACTGATTGCTAACATTTTGCCCTCCTCCGCCCGGTTCTGGTTCAGGGGCCGCCAGAAGAACCCTCTATTTCTAGTGTGGCAGATTGGGCGAATTACTACGCCATATGTGGTTATGGAAAATACATCTGATCGAGAGCGGAAGCGTGCGTAAACTGTCAACTCAGCAAACAAAAAAATATGCCTCTCATTCAGATCAGACCAGAAGACATCTATGCGCTCCGCAACGGCACTGGACGACCATTCACAGATCACATGGACAGTTTGCTGCGAAGTGCCGCCGCGGTTGTGGGTATCACTAGCGAACATATTTCGGACAATCCGCGTACAAACGTTGGTGATGGTGGTGTAGACACCGAGATTACGGTGGGTGCGGCCGTCACGCCGGACCCCTGGGACCGCTTCGGCGTTCCCACTGCCTGGCAGTACAAAGCGACGGAGATAGGAAATCTGAACGACGCCTCAATACGGGAAGAGATTGCTAAACCCAGCAAGACCTACATCCGGGAGTTGATCCAGAAGGGTTACGGCTATCGTATGTGCATAGCACATGACGGAACCGCAGAGCGTAAAGCAGAAATCAAGACTGTCTTGGACGAAGAGATCGCCAAAGTCAATCCGACCGCGCCGAAGGCCATTGTTTTGTTTGCGTCAGATATCGTAGCTTGGACTAACGCTTTCCCTCCGCTCGCAGCAACGATGCTTGGAACTGAGTTGTCCGGGTTCAAACTATTCGATACCTGGCGCGTAAACGAGACCGGAAAGACACCGACGTTCGTCCCGACAGCGCAAAGTAGTCAGATTCGCAACCGTGTTCGCGAATACCTCGACTGGAACAAGAAGCCAACTGCGTCTAAGCTTACGATCTCTGGTCCAACTGGCGTTGGTAAGACGCGCGCCGTCTTCGAAGCTGTGGCCGAAACGCCAGATGCTAGAGGTCTAGTCTTCTACATCGATGATGAAGATAATGCGATGCAACTCGCTCAGAACCTTGCCAATCACCGCGATACGTACGCGGTTGTTGTGGCCGACGAGTGTGATGAATTGGTAGCTTTTCGAATCGGGCGCACCCTGCAAGGTTTCGAGAATCGAGTACGGCTGATCACGATAGACAACACGCTGACTTTGACAGACCAGACCGAATTGCGGCTGGCGCCATTACCAAATGATACGGTTCAGGAAGTGCTGAAGCAAAACTTCCCCGAGGTGGAGGCTTCACGCCGCTTTCAATACAGCCAGATCGCAGGTGGGTTTCTGCCATTCGCAATTTCACTCTGTCAGAACGACGCTCTGATACAAGAGCAGGGTCATTACGGGCAACCGCTGCGGGACGTACAAAGCTATCTCGGCGCTTTATTCGGACATGGCGGCGTGCTGGAAGCACAAGACCACGATGCGCTGAATTTAATCGCTCTGGTGGAGCGGTGTGGTGTTGTCGGTAACGTCTCTGGCGAACTAGAACAGTTGTGTAAGCTTGCCAGTCTCGATGCGAGCGATGTTGCAAACCGTTTGAATCGAATGCAGAAATCGATTGGGCTTGTAGGCAGAGCTGGGCGATATTTCTTCGTAACCCCCGCTCCGATCGCAGCAGTGTGTTTTCAGGCGGCGTGGGATCGTTGGGCCGAGCCTGACACGAAGCGCTTTCTCGATGCATTTCCGCGCGCTCTCTCGCAAGGATTACTTACGCGTGTCTCACGGGCATCCACGGAGGTCGGCAAAGTCGTTATCGCCTACTTTCGCGACTGGCTCGTATCCCGAGGAGCCGGACTTTTTCTGTCTGAGTCTGACACTGAGCAGCTTTTCCTTCTCGTAAAGTCGGAGCCGGATCGCATGTTGAATCGCCTTAGGGATCTCGTTATGGAAGCTACCCCTGAACAGCTCGCTCCGGGATACGAGCGAGGCAGGCGTCGGCTGCTGACGGAATTGACAGAGATCGCTCGGTTCCCGCAATGGTTTGCGCTTGCGGAGCAGATGCTGTTTCGCCTCGCCACGCATGAATCCGAGCCGGATCTTGGAAACAATGCAACTAAGTTGTGGACTGCACTTTACGGCATTAACGGGGCGGCTGTAGCTACACCCTTCCCTGAGCGTTTGAGAGTTTTGCAGTTGCGCATATCGGATAAGGAAACCCGAACTCGCGAGCTGTGCGTGGCGGCATTGGACGAGGCTATGGAAGACAGTGCCGTTCATTTTGTTTCACAAGTAGGTTTTGGCCGAAGGATTCCTCCGCCCACTTGGCATCCGAAGACGTGGGAAGAGTATTTCGGTTACTTCAAGGAGTGTTTGTCTCTCCTGCGTATGCTGAGCGGAGATGGAAACAAGAACGTTCGCGAAAAAGCGATAAGTGCTTACGTGGAGGGCATTCGACATGCTCTGTTTCGGAACATCCTTGAGCCGGCGAAGGAAGGTGCAGGCGATGTACCGGAGGCCATACGACCGGTCCTTCGTGCGAGGCTCCGGGAGTTGGTGTTGCTGCACGAGAATGGTCACACTAAGAATGACGGGGTTGATCAAGCGAAAAAGATGGCTTTCATCCGGCAATGGATCGAGGAGCTTCCGCCGTCATGTCTTCACGACCAATTGGTAGAGGATGTTGGCACGACAACTTGGTCACACCACATGGAAGAAGACAGTTGGAGCAAGCGCCTCGATGGGTTCGCTGAACGTCTACTTAACGATGAGGACGCCTTCGATCGCGAGCTTCCATGGATCAACAGCCCGGCTGCTACATCTGCTGCTGATCTTGGTATCCGTATCGGACGTGGTGACAAGAGCTTGTCGTTCTTAGAACAGATCGCGATAAGCTGCTTCGATACTGGAAGACCTGATTTTCTGCGGGGATATTTTGTCGGAGTCAGCGAACACTTCGCAATGACCAGGGAAGAAAATCTAAAGACCTGCTGTAATGCGGTACTTGATGAGCTTTGGAAGAAGAACGCTGTACTTGCCTTCGACGCTATGCTTCCATCGGGCGATTTTCTGAATTCTTTCAATCGAGCCATCGAGGCAGTCAGAGCAAACCATCTATCGGCTGCAACTCTGCGCTCTTTTGCGGCTTGGAACGGTCTGCGTCATACGACGGCTAACGAGGCCCGAGTAGCTTCTGAGGTGCTTTTGGCTGTCTCAAGAGGAGGTGATAAGCAGGCTGCTGCAACGGGCATCGACTTCATACATCTGGCGTTGCTGCGAGAGCAAGCAAGCGATTCGTTAGAATTCCTCGTGAAAATGTTCGACGATGCGCGACTCGATACCGTGTTCGGGTTACTAGAGCAGTCGTTGGAAAATACGAACAATTTCTCACACTGGTTTCAGGCCCTCTTTCAGCTCGCGTTGCCCTCAGACACTGAGCGAGCGGTGCGGCTGGCGATTTCGATGCTTGCGACTGGAAGTTACGAAGCAAGTGAGGCAGCAGGCGGCCTCATGCATTCTTTGGCTGAAATAGACGCGGCACTAACGATGAAAGAACTCGGTGAAGCCCTATTGAATGGGCGAGGCAGTATCAATTTTGCTTTCCGCAAGATCTCTGTTGCGGCAATTCCCGACGACATCGTTATCGCATGGTTAAGAGATCACAGCCTCGAAGGCGCACGCGCGCTTGCACGTCATGTAGTCAGACCATCTATTGGTAGCAACGGGCCGGAAATCAATGCGGTAACAAGCTACCTAATGGAAAATTTCGGAGATGATGAGCGAGTCTTCACCTCGTTTGTCGCCGGTATGCACAGCGGCGGAGCATTTACTGGTCTAATTTCGGACTGGATGCAACGAGCCGTACTTATTGCAGAACAGTTCACCAATAACCCAATTCCAAGCATCCGGAAGTGGGCGCGAAACGAAGTGGAGTATGGTTCCAAGCAAGTAGAGGAGTTCAAGGAACGAGAAGAAGAGGAAGGATTCTAAGCGTTCTATCTCCCAACTTAGCAGCTAATTGAGATACATACAGGAAAGTGCTTCGAATCAACGTTGTGCGAGGAGAGTGCCGGGGCACTAATTAATAGCCATCTCCATCAGTTCGGGGCTCAGGATCAGCTTGGATTCGGTGGCGCGTTGGACGTCTTCGGGGGTTGAGGCCGGGGGCGACTTCTTCGAGGACTAGGCCGTTGAGGGTGACTCCGATCCAGGCCATCTCGGTGCAGATGGTGTCTACGACTCTGAGGCCGGTGAGGGGGAGTGTAGCGTTTTAGGATTTTGCGGCGGCCGTCTTTGGTGGTGTGCTCCATGGCGACCTTGACGCGGCGGGCGCTGGGGACCAGGCCACTATGCTATCACCCGATGATAACAAGGGCGGGCAGTTTCCGTGCGGATGTTCGGCCCGAGTTCTTGTGGCGCGATGCGTGGGAGCGCCCAGGTTTGTTGGAAGGCGGGCAAACCGCAGGTCCTTCGACTGCGTGAGCCGATACGGCTGGCTCACTCCGCTCAGGATGACAGGTGTTGGGTGGTAATCGCGCTTCTGGTGCCAGACATGGCTAACTGACTTCAACGAGCTCTACCGAGTGCGGCTGTGCGCTTTGCGGGAGCTTGAAGAGGCGGTGGTCGTAGGGGAACTCTCGGGCCCAGACGATCTCCAGCTTTGGCGGCGTCGGGGTGGAGGGGGTTGAGGAGGTAATTGGAGGTCTCGGGCAGGAGGGCGGAGGGGACCTCAAGGAGGGCGGAGCGGCGGTCTGCGAGCCAATGGTCGCCGATGGCGCGGGATACGGTGAGTTCCTGCCAATCGTCAGGCATGGGAGGAGCGAGGCGGCTGACCTCGTCTGGCACGTGCACCTTGAGCAGGGTGTAGGTGGCGGGCAGGAAGTCTTCGGTGACTTCGAGGTGGACCAGAGTTTCGAGGAGCGCTCCGGCGGGAGAGGCGGCGAGGTAGACGATGGGGCGGCCCTCGGTGTGCCAGCGGGCAGAGGCGAGGAGGCCGCCGCGGCCGTCGAGTGTGCGGTGGTTACTGATGCGCCAAAGGTCGATCAGGCAAACATGCCTTCATCGATCTGGATGAGCATTTGGTCCACCAGACGGCCGCCAGCTTCGGTCGCGAGCATGTCCATGGGGGTACGGTCGTGGAAGCGGCGCTTGGGCTGGCGCATCCAGCCGAGGGCTTTTTCGCGGGTGCCGAAGACGGATTCGGCCAGCGCGAGGACGCGGGCGGCGCGCACGGCGCGGTCGGACTCCTCGGCGGAAAGCGGCTCCTGACGGCTGCGGCGATGTTTCCAGGTGCGGAGGGGGATCACGAGGCGGTGGATCTCCTCGCGGGTGAGGCCGTGTTCCGTGAGCCGGGTGACGGTATCGGTGGGCAAGCGATGCTCCACGATGGTGGCCAGGTCGTGTTCGGATGAGGCGGATGCGCCGATCCAGTTCGCGACGGCTTGGGCTGAAGAGGCCATAATGTTTCCTCCGCTTGGTACAGTATGCCACAGATGGGGCGGCAACGTGTACTCTCAAGTAGCGTGATTAGGAGACTGACATCGTCTTCAGCTCCGGGCTGAGGATCAGGGTGGGTTCGGTGGCGCGTTGGACGTCCTCGACGGTGAGGCTGGGGGCGATTTCTTCGAGGACGAGGCCGGCGGGGGTGACGCGGATCCAGGCCATTTCGGTGCAGATGGTGTCGACGACGCGGAGGCCGGTGAGGGGGAGGGTGCAGCGTTTGAGGATTTTGGGGCGGCCGTCTTTGGTGGTGTGCTCCATGGCGACGATGACGCGGCGGGCGCTGGCGACCAGGTCCATGGCGCCGCCCATGCCTTTGACCATTTTGCCGGGGATCATCCAGTTGGCGAGGTTGCCCTGCTCGTCCACCTCCATGGCGCCGAGGATGCTGAGGTCGACGTGGCCGCCGCGGATCATGGCGAAGGAGTCGGCGCTGGAGAAGTAGGCGGTGCCGGGGATCTCGGTGACGGTCTCCTTGCCGGCGTTGATGAGGTCGGGGTCTTCGGTGCCGGCGAGCGGGTAGGGGCCGACGCCGAGCATGCCGTTTTCCGACTGGAGGACGACCTCGATGCCGGGGGGGACGTGGTTGGCGATAAGGGTGGGCATGCCGATGCCGAGGTTGACGTAGAAGCCGTCGCGGAGCTCCTGGGCGGCGCGGCGGACGATGCGCTCGCGTTTCTCGGTGTCGGCAGTTTTGAGCGCACGCGCCTGGGTCTCAGTTCCCGCGTGCCGGGTCCCCGGCTGATTCGGTAGAGTAGTCATGCGTAGTTCCTATGCAGTTTGCGGTTTTCCATTTTCGACAGCGATCGCTGATACGCGGAACATTGGTGGTTCTGGCGAGCCTGCTCGCGGCCTTTCTGATGGCAGGCTGGCCGGATGACCGGCCTTCAGTGAAACTGCTGATCCCCACTCTGACGGCGGTCCTGGGCACCTGGGACACGGTTCGCTGCCTTCGCGTGCATTGGGACCTCTATAGCGGCGGGGTGCTGTTGTTGATCTATATGGATATTATGGCGCTCGCGATGATTCTGTTTCTGCTGCTGTATCCGTACGGTAACTGGATCATGTAGCAGCGGCGGCGCTGCGGACGGTGCGGCGCTCGATGCGCTTCTCATAAGACGGCCCTTCGAGGATGCGCTGCACATAGATGCCGGGGGTGATGATGCTGTCGGGATCGAGAGCGCCGGGCTCGACCAGCTCTTCGACTTCGGCGATGGTGACGCGGGCGGCGGTGGCCATCATGGGATTGAAATTGCGGGCGGTCTTGCGGTAGACGAGATTGCCGGCGCGGTCGCCTTTCCAGGCTTTGATCAAGGCGAAGTCGGCGCGGAGCCAGCGTTCCATCACGTACATCTTGCCGTCGAACTCGCGGGTTTCCTTGCCTTCGGCGACGAGCGTGCCCAGGCCGGTGGGGGTGAAGAAGGCGGGGATGCCGGCGCCGCCGGCACGGATGCGCTCGGCGAGCGTGCCCTGGGGGACGAGGGTGAGATCGAGCTCGCCTTTGATGACTTTGTCTTCGAGCAGCTTGTTTTCGCCGACGTAGCTGCCGGTGTGGGACTGGATCATGCCGGCCTCGAGCATCAGGCCCATGCCGAAGCCATCGACGCCCATGTTGTTGCTGATGGTGTGGAGGCCTTTGACGCCTTTGCGGACGAGGGCGGCGATGAGGTTTTCCGGGATGCCGCAGAGGCCGAAGCCGCCGAGCATGAGGGTGGCGCCATCGGGGATGTCGCGCACGGCTTCGTCGGCGCTGGTGACGACTTTATGCAAGGTTCTCTCCTTTACCGGGCCAGGCGAGGCGGTGGGTGGTGAGCCAGCGGCTGATGAGGTTCCAACCTTCCGGCCAGAGGCCGTAGCCGGCGTCCGCGTTGATGTGGCCGGCGTCGCCGATGTTGCGGAAATCGGCGCCCCAAGCATGGGCCATGGCGTGCGCACGGGCCGAATCGCAGTAGGGGTCGTTGGTGCTGGCGATCACAAGCGCGGGGATGCCGAGGGGCTGCATCGGGATGGGGCGAAAGGAGTCGAGCTCCGGGTCGGCACCTTCGCGCTCTACATCGGCCGGGGCGACGAGGAGGGCGGCGGCGATGCGGGGTGTCACTTTTTCAGCCTGCGATCCGGAGAGCAGGTGGGCGACTGCGAGACAGCCGATGCTGTGTGCGAGGAGGATGGCCGGGGTGCTCAGTCCTTCGAGCGCTGCGCGCAGGTGCGCCACCCAGGCAGCGCGGTCGGGGTGCATCCAGTCCTGCTGCTGGACGCGTTGCGCATCAGCGCCCAGGCGTGCTTCCCATAGGGACTGCCAGTGCTCCGGGCCGGAGTTATGCCAGCCTGGCTGCACGAGGACAGAGATGGGATGCGATGGGGTCAGGGGCGCGGGGTAGGTCACGCAGCAGGATACTGTAAGCGCGGAGGCAACGCCAGCCAGATTCGGCGACGCGAAATCCATGCCGGCGCGATGCAGCATTTCATGCTCGCAACCTAACAATGTGCGATAGCATGGCGGCACTATAACTTGCGGTGCCCGGAGGAGTTCGATGCTGAAGGGATTTCGTGATTTCGTACTACGCGGAAACGTTGTCGATCTGGCCGTTGCCGTGGTGGTCGGCGCGGCGTTCACTGCCATCATCAACGCGCTGGTGGCAGACATTATCAATCCGCTGCTTTCGGCGATCGTGCGGAAGCCGGACTTCTCCTACCTGGTGGCTCACGTCAACGGGGGCGTGGTGAAGTACGGCGACTTCCTGAACGCCATCATTTCGTTCCTGTTGATCGCGGCGGCGGTGTACTTCTTCTTCGTGCTGCCGATCAACTCCCTGATGCGCCGCTTTGCAAAGCCGGCACCCGCAGCCCCGCCGGCCACCAGACCGTGCCCGCAGTGCCTGAGCGAGATTCCATTGGCGGCGGTGCGGTGCGCGCATTGTGCGCAGCCGGTAACACCGGCAGCCTGACGGGGTTTGGGAACGATTCAGGTCTTGTTTCCGGAAGACCGCTTATCACGGTGCTTCAGAAATAGTGAAAATCCGTTTCGCCGCGTTGTAAGAGACCTGCGCGGTGTTGTAGGCATTGGGCTGGCCCGCGCCGGTGAAGGTGAGCGCTCCTTCGACACCGCTTCCATTGTTATAGAGCAGTTCCATTGCGGGGGTGGTGGTTTGGTTTGACGAGCACAGAGCGACGTATTGGTACTGCCCTGGTTCCACGGTGGTGGCGGAAACACCAAGCACCCACTGGTCTGAACCTCGATAATCATCGGCGACGGTAGCGATTGCCGTCGAGACGAACGGATATGTGTTCATCTGTGCAAGACTGAGCGGGCTGTTGGTCATGTTCAGGATCTGATAAATGCCGAGGTCCTGCTGCGTGTACTGCCGCATGGCGCAAGTGGGCATGCCGGAGTAGTTGACCTGGTTGGCATCGATGTCGATCGTCGCGGAGGTGGACGCCGCATCGGTGTACAGATCCAGCACGTAAGCTAGTTGTGTCTGACACTGGCCAGCAATGCAAGCTTCATAGTAGGTATTGGGCAGACGTCCTTCTTTCGGCCCTGTACCCAGGCTGAAGATGCCCTCTGTACCGACGAAAGCGGCACTTAAGTTAAGAGCGCCGGTGTAGTTCGCAGAAAATGTGTAGCCTGCTTCGCCTTGCGTCAGCACGGAGCTGGAGGACCATTTGGGCCAGTTGCGCACAGTGGCCGGCGGCGGATCCGGCGGGTTCTGCAGTGAGCAGCCAGAGCAGGGATAGCCGACCGCATCGCCATCTGACGTAGAGACGATCGGATTCAGATATGTACTTATACCGTTGAAGAAGTTGTACCACTTATTATTGGGCAGATCGATAGAATAGCCGCCGCTCGAAGTGGCCGTGCTGGCCAGCCAGTAATTGACGGAGTGGGTTGCCTTCCAGCAACCGTTGGCAGGGTCGCCGCAGATCGTGCCGTTCGGGTCGGGCACCTGCCCGAAACTGCTGGCCGCATCGATGACCCGCTCGGATATGTTCTTGGTCATCTCCGTCTGGCTGGAAAAGCCGAAATTGGCCCCGATAGAGCAATCAGGACCGGTTGTATTCGCGCCGCAACTGCTGTTCAAACCGAAGCTAAAGCCGTTGGTTTTGGTCACTGTATGCGCATTGACTGCTGTCGCCGGCTGTACTGTATCCGCTGTGCCGTTCAGGTGAGCGCCATAACGAGCTGTAAGTTGGCCGAGGTACTGAGCGCTGAGGGTGTATGCGCCTTTGAAGTAGTCATTCAGGAATCAATCGGGAGCACGCCCGGCGCGAGCGGGGTAAAACCCGCGCCCACATATTGCAGGTTAATAGCTTTTGCCAGCGGCTGGGTTTGTGCCACCAGGGTCATCTGCACGCCAACATCGAGGTTGCCGGTCTGCGGGTAATGAACATCTTCCGGAGCGTAATACGGCAGAGTGCACACGACGTTTCCGGTGTGCAGCCAGACTGTCCAGATGTTCTCGGCATAGGCTTGCCGCGTGGGGTCGAGAGTTGCGCCCGGCAAGGATCGGGCGTGCTTCTCGATGGCACGATTCACCGCGTCGGTGGCGGATGCAAGCGTCGGGCCTTTTTTGGAATGGTGAATCAGGGTGATGGTTTGCGCCCTTCCGCCGGGAGCAAACTGGACCACCGCAGCGTCGGACTCGAGGCCGAGTCCCGTCAACGCTTTGAAATCCCTCCTTTCAAAGCCTTCGGCAACAATCGGGACGCCATCAGCCTTGGCTCGTGCAATGGCGGCTGCCTCCTCCGGGTCGCGGGAATGGATATGATGCCTGCCGACAAGCAGCACATATAAGTTCCCGACCTGAGAGGCGGGTAGCCCTTCCGGTTCCAGAAACTCATCCATACTCACGGAGTGGCCGGACCGCTTGAGCTCCCGGAGCATGGCGGTGGAGTGACTTACCCCGACGGAGACAAACTTTCTTCCGCTCAGGTGATCTCTTGCGGACCCGAGCTGTGCCGCACTGGCCGCATCGACGCAACCCGAGCCTGCAACGGGCTCATTCTTGGCCCATGCGGCTGTTGTTGCAGAGAAGCAAGCGGTGAAGGTGAGCACGGTTGCGATTGCCGGCAGCTTATAAGCCATTGAGATTCCCCCGGGCGAAAACGACCTATCGTAAACACCGGGAAGGTGGGACGCAAGGACAAAGGCGACTAACTTCGGTTCCCCTCTCTAACTCGTTCAAAGCGAGATAGAGATGTTAGACAGCCTGCGGCAAGTTATTGCAGAGGGCAGATCTCAGTCCAGATTTCTCAGCGGTTCTGAGCGCCAATAGAACAGCAGAAACGACAGCATGGCGACGGCAGTCATGGCAGCAATGGCGTGCGCAGTCGGCATGTGGCGGGAAAGCTCGCCCGCGAGCAAGCAGCCGACCGGCGGGAAGCCCATGAAGCTGGTCGCGTAGATGCTCATGACGCGGCCCCGCATAGCGTCCGAGGTGAGCTGCTGGAGCGCGAGGTTCATGGTGGACGAGGTCATGGTCAGCCCGTAGCCTTCGCAGAATGACATGGCCGCGGAGAGGGCAAAGCTGTGGGAGTAGCAGAAGACGATCACAGCGGCCATGACGAACACGCCGGAAAAGACGATGACCTTGCCGCGATGGCGCACCGTACCCAGCCAGGCGATGGTGCCGGCGGCGCAGAAGGCGCCGACGCCGGAGCACGCCATGAGGAGGCCGAGGCCGCGCGCGCCCACGTGGAGCACGATCTTGGCAAAGAACGGCACAAAAGTGAGGAACGGAAAGAGCAGCAAGCTGGCGCTGGCGACGAGTGAGACCAGGGCAAACATGACGCTGTGCTCGCGGACATAGCGGAAGCCGTCGGCGAGGCTGCGCCAGACGCTGCCGTGGCCGGGGTAGCGAGGTTCGGGGTAGCGGATGCGGAAGAGGGCGAGGAGGACGGCGAAGAAGGAGATCGCGTTCAGCAAGAAATTGCCAGCAACGCCAAACAGAGCCATCGCATACCCACCCAGCGTGGGCCCTAGTACGCGCGACAGGTTGAACTGCGCCGAGTTCAGCGCGATGGCGTTGGGCAGGTCGCCGCGCGGCACCAGTTGCGGGACCATCGCCTGGTAACTGGGCGCATTCAAGGCCATGGCGACGCCGTTCATGAAAGAAAGCAGGGCGAGCTGTCGAATGGTGATGATCTTGAGATAAGCAAGTGCGGCCATGGCGAAGGCCAGCACCATCATGGCGGTCTGGGTGCCGATGAGCAGATAGCGCTTGCTCACGCGATCAGCAATGACGCCGCCGAAGAGCGTGAACACCAGGTACGGGATGGCGCCGACGAAGCCGACGAATCCGAGCCAGAAGGGCGAGTCGGTGAGCTGCAGCACCAGCCAGCCCTGAGCGATGTTCTGCATCCAGGTGCCGATGTTGGAGAGAAAGTTGCCGCCGCAGAAGAGGCGGAACTGCGGGTTGCGCAGGGAGATGAGCGGTTCGGGCCAGGCCGCCGGCGGGTGTGCGGGCTGCCTTTTTTCGAGCTCCGGCGCGATGCGGCGGGGACGAAGCGCCCCGTCCGAAAAACCTCGCGGGTTTACGGTGGGCAGGGTTTCGACTGGGATAGGGAGCGGCTCTTCCTCAACTGCAAGCGCCCCACTTCCCTGCTCCATGTGCTGGGAATACGTCACTGCATCGCGTCCTAAATGTCAGAAAGTTGAATCAGTGTACGATGCGATTCCTTTGTTTCGACCTACCACCAAAGAGCGATTGTGACCAGTGCGCATCTACATAGACAGGGGGCGCAGGGCAGCATGAGCGTGCTTTATTTGCTGGCTGAAGCTGGGGCAGACACAGGCTTTCTAGCCGAGGCCAAGACGGTCATCTCCTACATGGCAAGAGGCGTGGAGTTTGCTGCCGCGATCGTGATTGGTCTTGCCGCACTGCAAGCAATCGTCAAGTCGTTCGTTCTGTTCGTGCATCCGCAATCACCGGCGGAGAAGAAGACAGAAATCCGCATGGTGCTGGGGCGCTGGCTGGCAGTGGCGCTGGAACTGGAGTTAGGAGCGGATATTCTGAACACGGCGGTTTCGCCCTCGTGGGGCGATATTGGCAAGCTGGCCGCGATCGCGACGCTGCGGACGGCGTTGAACTACTTCCTGGAAAGAGAGATCGAGGCGGAGTCGAAACCGGAGCAGCGGCATGCGGATGAAGTCGTCCAGCGCGGGCAGGAGATGGGGAACCTGACGCATCCGGCAACTCCGCAACCGCGGACTTCAGGGGATTGAAGGAAAGAGAGTCCGCGCTTTCGCAGAGGATGGGCACCCATCCTGACCCGCGCCCTCGTTCCGTGCGCGGGTGATGTAAGCTGAAATTCTTGTTGCCGCCACCTTTGAATCAGGAGAAAGCACACTTGTCCTGCCGTTCTCTCGCCCTCCCTACGGCCCTTCTTGCCCTCAGCGTTCCCGTTTCAATGGCGCAGGCGCCCACGATTCCGCAAAGCGTCTTCGGGTTTCGCGATTTTTCGCAGCAGGCGAAGCTGGACCAGGAATTCATGGCGGTGCCCGATGCCAAGCTGGCGGGTGAAGAGCTGAAGATCCTCACGGCCGCGCCCCATGTGGCGGCGTCGAAGGAAGACTACGATACGGCGGTCTATGTCGCCGGCAAGTTCAAGGCCGCGGGGCTGGACACCGCCATTGTTCCTTATAAAGCGTGGCTGAACCTTCCCGTGGCGGTGAGCGTGGATGCGACCGATGCCGAGGGTAAGGTGCTGATGCACGGGCCGAGCAAGGAACACGTGGAGGGCGACCCTTTCCAGGATGATCCGCGCGTGCTGCCGGCCTTTAACGGCTCGTCGCCGTCGGGAGATGTGACGGGCGATGTGGTGTACGCGAACTACGGCCGCCCGGAGGACTTCCAGAAGCTGGAAGACGCGCACATCGACCTCCACGGGAAGATCATCCTGGTGCGCTACGGCCAGAATTATCGCGGAGTAAAGGTGTATGTGGCGCAGCAGCATGGGGCGGCCGGGGTGCTCATCTATTCGGACCCGGCGGATGATGGCTACTTTCGCGGCGACATATACCCGAAGGGTCCCTTCCGGCCGGATACCGGGGTGCAGCGGGGTTCGGTGCAGTTCATGTTCAAGTATCCGGGAGACGCGACCACGCCGGGCGTGGCTTCCACGCCGGAACTGCCAGATGCAAAGCGCCTGCCCACTTCGCCCAATGTCAGCCTGCCGACGATTCCTGCAGAGCCGCTTTCCTACCACGATGCGGCGCCGATCCTGGAGCATCTTGGCGGACCGAATGTGCCGCGCGGCTGGCAGGGAGCCCTGCCCTTTGCCTACCACCTGGGCGGCACGGGAGCGGTGAAGGTCCACATGGACCTGAAGATGGATTACGCGGAGCGCACCATCTGGGACGTGATCGGCAAGATTCCCGGAGCTCCGGACAGCGCTGACTGGGTCGTCGCCGGCAACCACCGCGACGCGTGGGTTTACGGTGCGGTCGATCCGAACAGCGGGACGGCAGCCATGCTGGAAGCGGTGCATGGGACGGGCACGTTGCTAAAGCAGGGCTGGAAGCCGAAGCGGACCATTTACTTCTGCAGTTGGGATGCGGAAGAGGAAGGCCTGATCGGGTCCACGGAATGGGCCGAGGATCACGCTCAGCAACTGCAGCATGCGGTGGCGTACTTCAATACGGATGTGGGCGTGGCCGGGCCGAACTTCGACGCCTCCGCGGTTCCCTCGCTCAAGCAGTTTCTGCGCGAGGTGACGCAGGAAGTGCCCAGCCCGCAGGGCGGCTCGGTGTACCAGGCGTGGAAGACGGAAGAAGGGCGCTCCGACGCGAGTGGTCCGGGGGGCCCCGCGCAGGACGGTAAGAAAGAAGACGCGGGCGAGGTGCACGTCGGCGACCTGGGATCGGGCTCCGACTACACGCCGTTTATCCAGCACCTGGGTGTGCCTTCGACGGACATCGGCTCCAGCGGCAAGTATGGGGTATATCACTCCGTCTTCGACAACTATGCGTGGTTTACCAAGTTTGCCGACCCGACGTTCGTCTATGAGCAGCAGCAGGCTCGAGTGTTCGGGCTGGAAGTGCTGCACATGGCGGACACCGATGTGCTTCCCTACGATTACGTGACCTACGGCAAGCAGATTGAAGGCTATCTGCAGACGGAACAGAAGGCGGCCGGGCAAAAGCACCTGACGCTGGATTTTGCGGCGGCGCAGAAGGCGGCTGAGCGGTTCTCGGCTGCGGCGACGGCGGTGCATGCGCGCCAAGCGGCGGCTACGGGAGATCTGGAGGCGTTGAACACTGGCCTGCGGCTGGTAGAAGCGGACTTGCTGGACGCCAAGGGCCTGCCCGGAAGGCCGTGGTTCAAGCACACGATCTATGCGCCGGGAGAGTACACCGGCTACGCGGCGGTGGTGATTCCGGGGGTGACGGAAGCGGTGGAAGCGGGAGACGCCAGCCGTGCGGAAACACAACTGAGCGCGCTGACGAGCGCCCTGGAGCGGGCATCCGCGACCCTGGAAGGACTGGCGGGAAAGACGGCGGGAAGCTAAGGGTCAGGCAGCGGCGGCCGGCCGGGAGAGGTCCCGGGCGAGCACCTGGCGGAGGCGGATGCGGGCAGAAAGCAGCGTCCGCTCCACCTGCTGGCGCGGAATCTCCAGCAAGGTAGCGATGCGCTCGGAAGGATAGCCTTCGACATCGCGGAGAAGGAAGACGATGCGCTCGTTGGCGGGCAAGGACTGGAGCGCTTCTTCGAGTTCGGTGCGCTTTACGTTGCGGCCGTGGAGGGAGTCGAGCCCGGAGCTGGTGACCGGCTCGGCCGGAGTGTCAAGCGGCAGGCGATCCCGGAGCTCATCCACCATGGCCACATCGACGCCATGGCCGTCGGGCTCTTCTTTCGCGCGGAATGCGCGGACAAAGGTCCCTTCCAGCACCTCTTCCGCTTCCATCTCGCTTCCAGTCATGTAGAACGCGACAGCGAAAGTGCGATGCTTATGGGTGTCAAAGACATCGCGCTGCCGCTGTTCCACGGAGCGTTCCGCCATCTGACATTCGGCACTAGTGTTTTCGCCCAAAAATTCACGTTCAAAATCGAACAAGTTCGGCCCTCTTCGGGAACCGGGCTGCTCTTCCGCGCGTATGGCAGTCTTGGTTCACCATCAAGCATGGCTGCGAAAAGTACGGAACGTCAAGTCGCATCTTTGCTGTAACTGCAAGAGGCCCAAAATGACACCAGCACGGTCGCTGCTGGTGTCTTGAAGCAATCATGCCTGCCGGAAGACTCCGTTTCCGCGGTGACTCAGGCTATGATGAAATATTCTGCCGCTCTGCATCGAGAAAGGCCGTGCACGACAAGCGATGTCCACCAGGCGAATTCTGATCGTTGAAGATGAAGCTTACATCCGCGCCGTCGTCACTGCCATGCTGGAGCAGGCGGGATTCCACGTTTCCGCAGTGGCGGATGGACGCGAAGCACTGCAGAAGTTGGAGCACGCAGGTCCCTTCGACCTGATCGTTTCCGATGTGATGATGCCGGGAATGGACGGGCTTACTCTGCTGGACAGGGTGCGCAGCCTCCATCCGGATATTCCGTTGATCCTGGTCACGGCAGTGCACGATGTGAGCGTGGCGATGGGCGCCATTCGCAAGGGTGCGTACGACTATCTGCTGAAGCCGTTTGAACGCGAGCAGTTGATGAGCACGGTGGGCCGGGCGCTGGACTATCGGGCGCTGGTGGAACAGAACATCATGTACCGCACGCAGCTCGAGCAGTTGGTGGAAGCCCGCACCAATATGCTGAATAAGGCGATGCTCGACCTGGAACGCTCGTATGACATCACGCTCGAAGCGCTGGGCGATGCGCTGGACCTGAAGGACACCGAAACCGAAGGCCACTCCAAGCGCGTGACTGCGTACACCATCGCCCTGGCCCGCGCGACGGGACTGTCCGCTTCCGAGATCCGGACGGTGGCGCGGGGAGCCTTTCTCCACGATGTGGGCAAAATGGCCATCCCGGACGCGATCCTGTTGAAGCCCGGGCGTCTGAGCATAGACGAGCAGGCCGTGATGCGCGAGCACTGTGCGCGCGGATACCAGATGCTGCGGAAGATCCCCTTTTTGGCAGACGCCGCCGAGATCGTCTTCAGCCACCAGGAACACTATGACGGGAGCGGCTATCCGCGGGGGCTGAAGGGGGAGGAGATTCCGCTGGGGGCACGTATTTTCGCCGTGGCGGATGCGCTGGACGCGATCACGTCCGACCGGCCGTATCGCCGGGCGAACAGCTTCGCAGCGGCCAGGCGGGAGATCTGCAACTGCTCCGGCACGCAGTTCGACCCCAAGGTGATTGACGTGTTCATGGACATGCCGGACCGGCTTTGGGAGGACCTGCGAGGGGAGATCACCGGGAGAGCTCAGCGGTTTGCCCCTTTTTCGCTGACGACGCTGCGCGAAGCGCTGCTCTGACGGAGGATAGTCGAGAATGGGTCTGTGTTACTCAGGGAGCAGCGATGACACCGCTCAATGCAGCAGAGATTACGGAGCGCCTACGAGCCCTGCCGGGGTGGCAGCTTCAGGACGGGCAACTGGTACGCACGGTGAGGTTTCGCGACTTCCGGGAGGCCATGGCCTTCGTGAAAAAGCTGGCCGAAGCAGCGGAAGAGCGGCAGCACCATCCGAACATCGACATCCGCTATAACAAGGTGCGGCTCGCGCTGGTGACCCACGATGCCGGAGGGATCACGGACAAGGATACAGAGCTCGCCGGGTTCATCAACCAGATCGCGCCTGCCTGACGCGGAGGAGCGGAGGCGGGACGGGAGTTCCCGGCTCTTCCCTGCTCAATTTATTGTAGGCGGACTGTCGAACTATTCGCCTGGTGGCTCCCCCTCTGCACCGTTGCGCAACTGCAACAGCGCCCGCCGGTGCCAGACAGCTACTGCAATTCCGCCCAAGGTGGCCGAGGTCAAAAGCAAGAGCCCTGCCCGCCAGGCGCCAGTACGGGGTGGCCGGCCGGAATCTGAGGGCGTATGCTGGACCGGTGGCGGTTCGTGGGGCGTACGGGGCCGGATTCTACCGGAGGCCCTTCCGGAGCCAAAACGCAGTGCTGAAACCAAGGCAAAACCATCCTTTCAAGAAAGGCTTGCATATTTCTTTCGGATACTGTGTACTAGCTTGCAACATTTCAGGTCGAGATGCGTCTATTGTAGTAGAGCGACGAGACGCCTGAGGCTGCTCTCGCTTCTGACACCGGTGAGTGTGGATTCCCGGTCTCAGTTCAAGTTTATAAGTTGCGTCACTGGCCTCCCGGCACGAGCATGCAAATGATCGTGCCGTCTTTTTTTGCGCGGGGGTTGGCCAGCGTACCCGCTCAGCGGCAGTACACTATTGCCTGTATTCGCGAAGACCTGATCGCCAGGAGTTTCAACCGATGAACAAGGTTTGGATGGGCGCCCTGTTGGCGCTGCTGACCGCCGGCGCTAACGCGCAATGGTCCAACCCGATGTTTGAGGTGCCCGCCTACCATGCGCAGCCACCGGCCAAGGGTACGGCGCTGCCTCCCGTGCTGACCGCGGAGCAACTGAAAGCACAGGGGTTTACCGTGCCGTGGCAGGCCAAGGCGTACGCGGATGCGGCCAAGGTACCCCGCGTGCTGTACCAACTTCCCTGTAACTGCCGCTGCGACCGGGCGCTCGGGCACACGAGCCTCCATAGCTGCTTTTCGGGAACGCATGGGGCGGTCTGCTCAACGTGCGCCAAGGAAGGCGTCTACGCCTACCGGATGACCAAGCAGGGCAAGACCCCGGAGCAGATTCGTCAGGGCATTGCGCACCGCGAGTACGAGAGCATCGACCTGCACACGATGAGTTGAGGGGGGTTGGCGGAGCCGCGGATCGAGCTGGTGGCCCGCGAACCGAAGCAGCGGTATACTGAGAGCAGGGCTTTTACCGCCGAGGGGGCGTCACGGTTTCGACGGGATCGCTTGCGGAACAAGAGGCATGCCGGGGTGTAGGCACCCGTAATCGTCTGCAAAAACAATAATTGCCAACAATCAACTGGCATACGCAGCTTAATTAGTTAGGCTGCCGTCCTCCGAGGCTTCGCCTGTGGGCTGAGGCAGGACGTCGCACAGCAGGCTGGTTGCCGCGATTCGGTCCGTATCGCGGCGGCGAGATCATCGGACTAGTGGTGTGCGCATCTTGTCCGTTCTGAGCGCACGCTGCGAAACCTTCGGAACGCGACTACGCATGGAGTCTCTTGGCTGACAACGATTTCGGACGCGGGTTCGACTCCCGCCGCCTCCACCAAAGCTGAGGTTTCCCCTGCCGCCCGGCAGGGGCTGATTGCATCGAAGAGTCCGCAGTGAGTTCACACGGATTTGCTGTCAGCGGTGCGACGTAACGCTTCCGTCTCACATTCCCTGAACAACAACCGCGTGCAGCGATGACGCACTTTCGCGGGCACCTGTGCGGGTGATGCGACAGGAAATAGAAGCGGTGGCGTAGTTACAGTCACGAGTAGGCTGCCGACTCACCATTCCTGTCTCGTGCTAGCTGCTCGCAATCGCAGAGATATCCGTAACTGCAGAAGTATTTGTAGCTGTAACTCCAGAACATTATCTCTCGCGGCCATGCCCCTCAGCGGAACCGCTGCTGCCGCAAATGCGATATAGGGCTTCGCTCGTGTTCTGCCGCCCAGACGAGATTTGCTTCTCATCTTCCGTTTGCCCGCGATGATGGATCTGTAAGGCACGCGAGGAAAAAATCTCACATATTTTTCTCGCGAAAAATTTACACATTCACGCGCGAACAGCTTGGCGAATCTGCACAGTTATCCCGAAGGCACTGCTGGCAAGTCAGAGAGTTATTACCGCCAGTCCGGCTTAGTACAACGATCGATGTATCTCCGCATACTTTTCGGGTTATGACGATGCAGAAAGGCTGTGATACAAACACAGAAACCTCATTACTGCTTACAGCGCTGCTTCCCTGCACTTCAGCTACGCCTTATGGTTCGTGTTGTGCGCGGATAACGCCACCCAGGAAGTACCCATGACTAATCACCGAGCTTTCCCCCTTAAGTGCAAAGATACAAAACCGGCAGCCTGCACTTACTCACCTTCCCTGCGCCGACTTACTATGCTTTCAAGCTATCTAAGCAATGCAAAGCGCCTCGGGCTGGCGGCTATCTTCGGCGCCTGTGCCTGTCTCTCTGCAGGCCTTTCCCCGGCGCATGCACAAACCCTCACGATCTCGCCGAGCTCGCTGCAACTTCCTCAAACCGAGGTGGCCGGCTCCTCTACCGGAGCCTTCTACATCACCAATCACGGTGCATCGGCGGCGGTATTGCAGAGCTTTCACGTGAGCGGCAACGGATTTGTCGTGATGGTTCTACCGCGGGTCCACACCATTCAGCCGGGGCGAACGCTGCACGTGCGAGTGGATTTCCGACCGCAGGCGACCGGGGACTATCACGAGACGCTTACGGTGACTCCGGCGAGCAACTCGTCCACAAACAGCGTGTTGTCCCTTCCGGTGGCAGGCACCGCGACCGGCACGCAGAGCGGATCGCTCGCGGTAACACCGAGTGCGCTGTCGTTTGGTACGCAGAATGTGGGCACGAGTGCGACGAAAACCATCACCCTTACCGCGGGAAGCAGAGCCGTCACGGTGAGCCATTTTGCGTTGAGCGGCGCTCCGTTCGCGCTGGTCAGTGCGCCCTCTTGGCTGACCCTGCAGGCCAGGCAGAGCGTGACCGTCAAGGTCTCCGCGGACCCGACCGCGGCCGGCACGCAGAGCGGGCAGCTTACCTTCAACACTACAACCAGTACGCCTGTCTTTAAGGTCGGGCTCTCGGTGGTGGGTGCCGCGAACGCCGACGCACAGCGTGGCGCTCGGGTGGAGATCCGCCGCCGACCACGCCTGTGTCCGTCACGGGATACCTGGTTCTGCGGTCTACCAGCCAGGCGGGGCCGTTTGTGCAACTGGATGCGTCGCCCCTGACCGGAACCTCTTATACCGACAAGTCGGTAACGGCCGGCGAGACCTACTACTACCAGGTTGAAAGTGTTGGCAGCGATAACCAGACCAGCCAGCCATCATCGACAATCTCGGTTTCGGTGCCAACGCCGTAACAGGTTTCCTGCAGGTGCTGCAAAACGGAGAGAGCCGCTCCCTAGTATGGGTGCGGCTCTCTTTTCTGCTTGCCTGTTTCGGCTAGCAGCGCACCACCTTCTCCGAGCGAATGTCCCGGGTTGCGTTCCGCGTGTCCACGACCAGCCTGGCCTGCTCGACGATCGCTTCGTAGTTGTAGTCGGAGTGATCGGTCACGATCAGGACGCAGTCGTACTCCGGAATGCGGTCGAGCGGTGTGCATTGCATGTTGAGGTTGTAGTGGCGTCCGCGACCGACGGTGGGAAAGTAGGGGTCGTTGTAATCGACGGTGGCGCCCTCGCTCCGGAGTAACTCGAGGATGGTGAGTGCGGGGGACTCGCGCAGGTCGTCGACATCTTTCTTGTACGCGAGGCCAAGCATCAGTACCCGCGATCCGTTGACGGCCTTCTTCTGCTGGTTGAGGGCGCGCGCTACCGAACCGACCACGTGCATCGGCATGCTCTCGTTCACCTCACCGGCAAGCTCGATGAAGCGCGTGTGGAAGTCCCATTCCTTGGCTTTCCAACTGAGGTAAAAGGGATCGATAGGGATGCAATGCCCGCCCAGCCCCGGTCCGGGATAGAAGGGCTGGAAGCCGAAGGGCTTGGTCGATGCAGCGTCGATAACTTCCCAGATGTCGATTCCCATGCGGAGGGAAAGCAGCTTGAGCTCGTTCACGAGCGCGATGTTCACGCAGCGATAGATATTCTCGAGCAGCTTGGTCATCTCGGCCACGCGGGTCGAGGAGACGGGCACGGCGCGATTGAAGATTCCGCGGTAGAGTGCGGCCGCAAGCTCCGTGGCCAGCGGTTCATGGCCGCCTACCACCTTGGGGATATCGCGACGGGCGATGCTGTCGTTCCCTGGATCTTCGCGCTCCGGCGAGAAGGCGACGTAGAAGACGTTTTCATCGGCGCCGCCTTCGCGTGTCTGTACGCGGAGCCCGCGCCGGTTTTCCGCTTCGAGGATCGGGATCAGGAGTTCTTCCGTGGTGCCGGGATAAGTAGTGCTTTCGAGCACCACCAATTGGCCTGGCTGGAGCCAGGGGGCGATAGCGTGCGCGGTCTTCTCGATAAAGCTGAGGTCGGGCTCGCGATGGTCGGTGAGCGGCGTGGGGACGCAAAGAATGATAGCGTCCTGATCGACCAGACCGGCGTAGTCCGCCGTGGCGCAGAAGCCGGCTTCGCGCGCCCGCTGCACTTCCGTGCTGGGGATGCGGTAGATATAGGAGCGCCCCGCCTCGAGCTCCCGTACTTTGTTGGCGTCGATGTCGAAGCCAGTCACGGCAAAGCCGGCTTCGGAGAGCAGAAGCGAGAGTGGCAGGCCCACGTACCCCAGGCCGATGACACCGATCCTGGCGGTCCGGTTTTCAAACCGCTCCAGGCGGGATTGCGTTTGGATGGAACTGGCTGCATTGATCATGCGCCAGATGGGAGCACGTCCTTTGCCAAGTGGATTTCTGGGCACGCAGAGAGCGGTGGACGCGGCACGAAGGCTGATCTGGCGTACGAATGTGCAAACCTTTGCGCCTTCATGCAGGCTGCTTCAACTTTTGACGCGCAGTGACAGGCTGCTTCTACGCAGGTGCCGTAGGCCGGTTCACGGCGGATTGGCACGACGCTTGCTCGATAGGCACTGACAACAGGCCGCCTTACACGCGGCCAGAGCGCTTTCCGGGGGAGAACATCGCGTATGGATAGGGTCAAGGTCGGCGTGGTCGGGCTGGGCGCCTGGGGATGGAACGTAGCCCGCTGCATGTATGAGCTTCCTGGGTGTGACCTGGTGGCGACCAGCGACCTGAGTGCGTCACGGCGAGAGATGGCCGAAAAAAGCTGGCCGGGCGTACGCGGCTTTCAAACCATGGAGGAGATGCTCGAGCGCAGCGCGATCGACGCGGTCGTCATCAGTTCGCCGGCGGTGACGCATTATCCCCTGGTCCACAAGGCGCTGCTGGCCGACTACGACGTGTTTGTCGAAAAGCCATTCACCCTGAATGTGCCGCACGCGGAAGAACTGATGCACCTGGCTGCCGTGCGCGATCGGATCCTAATGGTGGGCCACCTGCTCGAATACCACCCGGTGGTGTGCCGGCTCAAGGAACTGATCGCCTCCGGTGAGCTGGGCGAGATTTACTACATCTACACGCAGCGGGTGAATCTGGGCCGCATCCGCGGAGACGAAAACGCACTGTGGAGCTTTGCCCCGCACGATATCTCGCAGATCCTGTACATGCTGGGGGCAGACCCGGCCGATGTTAGCGCGCGCGGACAGAGTTACATCCAGGAAGGCATCGAAGATGTCGTCTTCCTGAGCCTCTTCTTTCCCAACCGCCTTATGGCCCATATCCACCTGAGCTGGCTGGACCCGCACAAGGTACGCAGCACGACCGTGGTGGGCAGCAAGAAGATGGCGGTGTTCGATGACGTTTCCACCTCGGAGAAGCTTCGTATCTACGACAGTTGCGCTACGCCGTCCACGGCGCGCAGTTATGGAGAAGCGATCCAGGTGCGCTTCGGGGATATTCACATACCGCGCGTGTCCACGACGGAACCGCTCAAGATCGAGCTTGGCCATTTTCTAGATTGCGTGCGCAACCGGACGACACCGCGCAGCGATGCCCGCGACGGCTTGCGCGTGGTGCGGATTCTGGAAGCGGCGCAGCAGTCGCTCGAACGCGATGGTGTGCCGATTTCGATCGGGGGCGCCTCCGCGGAGTCGGCAAATTGCATGGTTACGCAGACGATGAACCGCCGCTGGTCGGCGCTGGGGGTGTAATGGGCGCTGCACCGGTTACGGAGGCCGCGGAGTTACTGTCCGCTGGGGGGAAACTACGCGTGCGCACGCCAGAACGGCAGGCAGCATGCGGGCGGAGTGGCTGGTGGCGGCCTCGGTCGTGTTTGCCTCGGCCGGGCAGCTCACCCTGAAGCGGGGATTGGCGGCCGATGCCCTCTCGTTTCACGGCCTCCCGGTACTTCTCCTGGTTGGCCTGCTTACGTATGCCCTGGGTACGTTGCTCTGGACGCAGGCTGTGGCCCGTGACGAGATCAGCTATTTGTATCCGCTCAGTGCGATCAATTACGTCCTGGTGGCTGTGGGCGGGAGCGTGCTGCTGGGCGAAGGGGTGCACTGGGACCGCTGGGCGGGCATCGTCGTTATGACAGCAGGCATTGGGGTGCTGCTGCACTCCAGCAAGGGAGAACGCGAGTGAGCGCGATGGCGGCAGGGTTCAGCAGCATCAGCGGGCCGGTTGCGCTGGGCGTAAGCATCGTCCTCGGCTCCGTAGCGCAGATCCTGCTGCGCCGCGGCATGGCGGGCGCTTCACAGGGAACGAGCGGAACGGCGCCCGGGGGGCTCCGGCGCTACGCTTCGCCCTGTGTGATGGGATGGGCCTGCTGCTTCGCGGTTGCGACGGTGCTCTGGCTGATCGCACTGCGGCACATGCCCATTTCGTATGCCTACCCGCTGCTTGGAACCAGCTATGTGCTGGTCGCGCTGCTGGCGATGTCTGTGTTGCGGGAACGCATTTCAAGGCAGCGCTGGATCGGCGTTCTGATCATCGTCGCCGGAGCCATCCTGATCGCGAGGAGCCGCTGAATGCACACGATACACACCGCATCAGAAAAGCCTCAGCCCGCAATCGCGAGCAGGCGGCCGGCTTCGGGCGGGGAGCCGCGTATCGCGATTATCGGGGGCGGTATCACGGGGCTGACCAGCGCCTTCTATCTCGCGCGCGCCGGCTACCAGGTTTCCCTGTTCGAATCCGGGGATCACGCCGGGGGATTGGCAGCGAGCTTCGACTTCGGCCCATTCCATTGGGATCGCTTTTACCACTGCATCCTAACCTCCGACAGTTCCCTGCTGCGCCTGCTCGAAGACCTGGACCTGACTCCGGAGCTGCGCTGGCGCACCACGGAGGTCGGCTTCTATTCGAAGAACCGCCTCTTCTGCATGACGCGGCCGATGGATCTGCTGCGTTTTCCGCACCTGTCCCTGGTGAGCAAGCTGCGCTTTGCGCTGGGCACGATCTATGCGGCACGCTTTGCGGACGGAAGCCGGCTGGAAGACGAACCGCTGCTGCCCTGGGTACGGCGTATTTTCGGGAGACAGCTCACGGAAGAGATATGGGACCCACTGCTGCGCTGCAAGCTGGGCAGCATGCGAGAGCGCGCCTCGGCCGCTTTTCTGTGGGCTACGCTCAAGCGGCTGTATTCCACGCGCGAAAAGACGGCCGAGAAGAAGGAGCGGCTGGGATTCGTAACGGGCGGATATCGCCGCGTACTGGACCGGCTGCTCGAACGGACGACGTCCATGGGCGTGCAGATTCACCTGGGGTCGGCGGTCTCCGGCGTGGAAAGAGTAGATGGTCAGGACGGGGTAACCGTCCACGCGAATGGCACGAGCGAGCGGTTCGATCGCGTATTGCTTACCGTGCCCAATCGCATCGCGGCGCGCCTCTGCCCTGCTTTTCCCTCCGACTACTGTGCCCGCCTGTGTGACGTGCAGTACCTGGCAATGATCTGCGTGGTGCTTGTTCTGCGCCGGCCGCTCTCGCCTTTTTACGTCACCAACATCACCCAGCAGGCGCGCTTTACCGGGGTCATTGAGATGACGAACCTCATCGGCACAGAAAGTACGGCCGGCTACTCTCTCGTGTACCTTCCGAAATATACGGACAGCACGGACCCGCTGTTTGCGATGGACGACGCCGCGGTGTGGACGGAATTCAGCCGCGATCTTTACAGCATGCATCCGAAACTGCGGGGTACGGAGATCGCGGCGCGCTACGTCTTTCGCGAGCGCTTTGTGCAGCCTGTACCGACGCTTGGCTACAGCCGCATCCTGCCACCGCTGGAAACTCCGGTCCCGGGGGTCTTCCTGGCGAACACCTCGCAAATCGTAAACGACACGCTGAACAACAACGCCATGACGGCCATTGCGCGGAATGCCTGCCAACGGATTATCGATTCACTGGCGCAGCAGCCCACCCCGGCTGCGAGAGAAGGCGCATCGCGGGGCCGTAGCCACTTCATCGGCCCGGAACCGGGTGCGCAGGCCGCGACGGAAGCGATCGCATGACCATCTTTGGCCCCATCCCCAGCTTTCTCCCCCGACAGGTAAAACGTGCCGGCCAGCAAGCGCCGGCTGTCGGGAGAAGAACGCGATGAACCTTCGCAAGCACAGTCTTAGCATTGCTATTCTGCTGGCGGCGATTTTTTGTTCGAGCATGGCCGTAGCGCAGCTCGCATCCGTAGCTCCTGCCGGGCACCATGGCGACGCCTTTCCCATCGCGCTGCTCGGCGCCAGCTTTCTGTTGTGCTCCGCCCTGGGCCGCCGCACCGTTCGCCTTGTGCGGGAACGCGTATCTGGCGTGCGCAAAGGAGCGGCTTCGGAGCACAGCGCTGCACAGCAAGCGAAGACAGCTCCCGAGAGTGTGGGGCGATAACCGTGCGAGCGCAGACGGACACACTCGATGACACCCAGACCGCGCGACCGCTCCGCCGCGCTCTGCTGAGTGTGGATGTGGAGGACTACTTCCAGGTAGAAGCGTTTGCTGCGTCTGTGAAGCGGTGCGATTGGGGAACCTATCCGTCGCGCGTGGTCGCAAACACTGAGCGGCTGCTCGACCTCTTTGAAGAGTACGGCGCGCGCGCCACCTTCTTTTTCCTCGGGTGGGTGGCGGAGCGCTGGCCGGAACTGGTGCGGAAAGCCGCAGCCCGGGGCCATGAGATTGGGTGCCACAGCTACTGGCACCGGCCAATCTTCTCGCTTACGCCGGAGAGCTTCCGCGCGGACACCCGGCAGGCGCTGCAGGCGATCGAAGACGCGGGCGGCACGGCCGTGCAGGGCTATCGAGCGCCGACCTGGTCCATCACCCGGCAGTCGCTATGGGCGCTCGACATTCTCGCGGAAGAAGGATTTCGCTACGACTCGAGTATCTTTCCGGTGCGGCACGATTTGTATGGCGTGCCGGGCGCGCGGTGCGAGCCGTACGTGATGCGGACGGCGGCGGGGCCGCTGCTGGAGATACCACCGGCTACCCTGCGGATTGGGCGTCTGGTGCTGCCGGCCGCGGGAGGCGGCTATCTCCGCATCTTTCCGCTCGCCTACTCTCGCGCTGCGATACGCCGCACGATCGCGTGCGGTGATCTGCCGAGGCTCTATCTGCACCCATGGGAGATTGATGGAGACCAGCCTCGTCTCGCTGGCCCCCGCCGCTCCCGGTTCCGCCACTACACGGGGCTGCGCACGACCGAGCGCAAGCTGCGCTCGTTGTTGCGGGACTACCGCTTCGTTCCCTTTGGGGAGAGCTGGCGCTCCCTGAGCGTAAGCAGCCCCTCTGTACCCTCGCTGGCGCCGGCGTGGCAATCGGATCCGGCGTAGCCAAGGGAGATAGACACGGCTCCAATCGCAAGCCATGTCCCCCATGTAGATATAGGTCCAAGCTCTTCAGAACGGAAGGCCCTGGCTACCGCTAAGGCCCTCGCTTGAGCCCGTTCTAATGAGAGCTGACGTTGCAGGCTGTCGGGGCTGCGGATGACTGAGCCCACGCTGAGGACGAGTCCTGGCCCGTCGAACGACGCCAGCCGCTCAGGTCCAAATGATCACCGTTGTTGGCCGCGCCGAAGGATGCGCTCTGCAGACCGTCGAACCAGGTATTGCCATTTGAGGAAAACGTACTGGAAAACTTACTCCAGTCGTTCGCATTGAGATAGGTCGAAAACACGTACTGGCTGGCGGACGCATCCTGAACCACATTGCCGTTCAGTGTGATATGCGATGTGACCAAGCTATACGCTTGGCCGGTTTCCCAGTCGCTTACTGCGCGGCCGCCAGCCTGGCCGGCCGCCCATATCTGTCCCCGATAGAGGTGAGCGGTTCCGTTGTTATAAAGAGTGTTGCCCGAGATGGTGACATAAGTGGAATTGAGCATCATGATTCCAGTGCCGCCGGAACACAATGCAGTTTTTGTTACGGCAATTGGGCCCTGGTCGGCCTCAATCTGCAGATTGGCCATGGTGTTGCCGGAGAGCACGCTATTACTGATGACGACATTCTTGTTGTCAGTGTCGAACCAGAGACCCTGCGCCATGTTGTTCAACGCATAAAGGCGGTCAACCGTTACGCCGTGCATATGCATCAGCTTCGTGCCGCCCATCGCCCAATCATAAAAGCCTCCCATAGCGCCCCGCCAATTGTTGTCATCACTCTCGTCAAACCGATAGAGCGCGTTCTTGTTATCGGAGCCGGAGAACCCGACCGCGCCATTGTGACTTGCTACTGAGTTTTGCACTGTGTAGTTGGAGGTGTGATTGAAATTCAGTCCACCCCAGCTATTCCACACAGCTTGAATCTGATCGAACAGAATATTGCTGCTGGCATAGGCACTCGCACTCGCCTGATTTGTACAGGCTGTACCGTGCTGTAAGACCAATCCCCGGACAACAATGTTTGAGCGGTTATCGATCTGGAAATTACAGGCCGGTTCGCGATTTCCACCGTCGCCGTGTTTATGGAGATGCCGCTGCCCGGCCATATGCTCATCTGCTTCGTAGAGGTATTCAGGTAGAAGGTGCCGGGCTGCATCTGGGAGGCGGACAGCACCTGTGTGAGCGGTGCTCCGTTGACGAACACCATCTCGCGCTGAAGCACGATCGGCTGCACACTGGGCCATCCGGAAGGAAGCGAACAGGTACCCTCGCTGTAGGTCCAGCTATGCGTGTAGATCGAACTGTTGCTCCCGCTCTGCGCCCAGCCGGTTACTACGTCCGCCCCATCGATAATGGCGGTGCCCGTCGTGACAGCCTGGAAGGTGACCGGCGCGCTGGTCAGCTTACTGCTGCCATACATAAAGACAGATTCGCGATAAACACCCGGGTTGATCCACACCTTCGTCCCGATGCCGCTGGTATTGTTCAGGTTGGCTTTGTTAGCCGCCGCGGCTATCGTCTTCAACGGCTGCGATTGGGTGCCCGGATTCGAATCAGAACCTGCGGCGGCATCGACATACAGGCTTGCTGGCTCGTTTTCATTGACGTTCGCTTGAGCGAGCATGTGATGTGTTCCAAACATCGCACATGCAATCATAGTTGCGGCAGCTACATTTCTCATCTTCATGACAGCCCTTCCATTCATATATCAATCCCGCCAAAGCGGGTGAGCAGATCGCGACTTGCTTTTGTACATCGATAGCTTCTGAAGCGCTCGCAGCCATTGCGTTCGCAGGACATATCTGCGGTCAGATCACCTGGCGAAGACAATTAGCACTACAACTTACCGGGGAAGCCTACGCAGCACGCACTTCAGGAGTAATGAATAGAACCTAATACGCCCCATTGATTTAGCACAAGAGAGTATTTTCGGCCTTTACTCGGGTTGCGCACTTGATATTTTGAGTGCGTGTAAATAGGTGCGTGCAATGCCGACTGCCGAGGCAGTTTGTACATCCGGCAATGTAGGTATGGAGTCACCCGCTACGGACGCGACTTTTCCATAGCGCGAAAGTGGTAGTCGGGATAGCGCATCCACGCGTCAGAGTCTGACTCACTCTGTCCTGTCGATAGCCCACACCGACAGAACAGCGCTACATGTCTGGTCGGATCGAACCGTATAAGTACCGGGATTCGAGCCGGGCATGGAAAGTCCCACAGTCGCAATCTGCCGCGAGTGAAGGCATGCCTGTAACACGTGTGCATAGATGCCCCCAGTGCCACCGATGCGGAAGGCGAGCTAACGCTTCTGGGGTATTGAATCCGCCCGGCTCGGAATCTATTGCTGCGGCCCGGAGCGCATTTTTTACTGCGTAATATGCAATTTAGTCGTAGCACTTTCTAGGAGTGTTCTGACCGGATTTCTGATTGCACAATCAGTTCACTTAAGCAACTAGCCCAACCAGCCAACGCGTGTCCGCAGGACTGGTGCGGAAACGAAGTCCTCTTGGGCGACCATTCTGATTTTCTTGCATTACGAAGGGCTAAGTCATGCGATTGAAGAATGTCACTGCCGCTGCACTCATCCTTGGGGCCATTGCCGCTTCGGGCAAAGCCGCAAACGCTCAGGCAAACATAACAGAGAGTAATACCAATTACATCTATGTTGATGGCACCAATGGAAGTGATAGCAATTCGGGTGCCCAGACTGCCCCGATGCGCACGGTGCAAGCGGCCCTGAGTAAGGCGGATCGGTCATTTAATCATAAGAACCTTGGGAGCCGGGTCGAAATACTCCCTGGTACCTATCGTGAATCTGTGAAGATTTGGCCGACGTCCGGCCGCACGTCAGCCCCGATTACCTTGGAAGCTGCCGTTCCGGGGACGGTCACTATCTCCGGATCCGACATCTACACCGGCTGGGCAGATGAAGGGGCAGGTGTCGTGTTCGATCACCCGTGGACCTATAAGTTCGGCGCGTGTGCTCTGCCCTCTGGCTGGCCCTCTGGCCTGAAGCCAATCGTATTCCGTAGAGAGATGGTGGTGGTGAATGGAACGCCGCTAACTCAGGTGCTCGATTCTTCGCTTCTTACACCGGGTACCTTCCTGGTGAGCGAAGCGACCAATCAGCTCCGAGTTGCCCCGCCCGCCGGGGTTAATCTCAACACCGCTACGGTAGAAGTCGCCACGCGTCCCACCACAGTCACGGTGTCGGGACGGACCAACTTCGTCGTTCGCGGTCTCGGGCTCGAACACGCGGCGAGCTGCCTGAGCTTCGAGGGCGGCGAGGTTTCAAACAGCTCTAACGTGCTAGTTGACACAATCTGGGCTTCGAACAATAGCTGGGGCGGATTCGGGCTCTACAACACAAACAATGTCACCATTCAGAATTCCATCGCCAGCTACAACGGCGGCTTCGGGATGAATCTCGCGCATTCCACCAACTTGCTGCTCTCTAACTCGGAAACGGACTACAACAACTGGCGTGGTGCACAGGGTGCTTTCTACGACTGGGGCATGGGTGGCGTGAAGTTCTGGCAGACGCACGGCGCGAAGGTCCAGACCTTCTATGCATACAACAACCATGCACAAGGTTTGTGGTTCGACACCGACAACCGGCAGATTACGGTTGAGAACGCAGTGCTTTCCGGCAACCTACTGCCCAATCTGCAGCTTGAACTCAACGTCGGACCGATCAGCATGAACAACTCCGTACTGTGCTGGGGCGGGCTCGGCATCAATATGAATAGTTCGTCCGGCTTCACGCTGACCAACTCAAAAATCTTCGATAATGGCGGACCGGGCATTGTGGGGAGCGTTCAGGGTGAAGTCTACATTGCTGGACCCAACGGCGGCCGGCACTTCACGGATTGGCAGACGGGACAGTATCACAATGTGACGACTGCGAATGTCACGATGACCGGGAACATCATCGAGAATTGGTCATCTCCGGTCGAGAACACGCTCGCAACCTACGTCTCCGGCACGGCATGGTCAAACTTTATGAGCACGCTGGTCTCGAATAATAACTCCTGGTTTGACCCCAACCGGTCCAATCCCTTTGAAGTAACCGGCGGAAAGAGGCAGGATTTCAGCCAATGGCAAGGATACAGCGGCAATGATAGTGGCTCAGTCTGGTCGCAGCCTTCGTCGTCGCCGCTCCAGCAGAGAAGCTGTACACCTCCGACTCCGGCGCAATCCGATTTCGGCGTCTTCACGGACAAGCAAGCGTACACAGCTTCGAACGGCACGGTGAAGGTCAATGTCATGCAGAAGTCATTCGGCTCTGCAAACGCACCGGCCACCATCGCGGTGAGTGGACTTCCGACTGGGGCGTCAACTTCTGTGGCTTCGCCGACCGCACTTCCAGTGAATGCCTCGGCGAACTCAGTACGAGCGCTAACGATTGCGACGGGCCCTAACGCAGCAAAAGGTGTGGCCATTCCGTTGAATATCGTAGCCACGGTAAATGGGCGCGTGCATATGGTTCCGATATCGATCATTCCTTAGTGCGGAAACCAAAACAGCAGAGGCCGCAGGTTCCCACCTGCGGCCTCTGCTTTTGCGTGCACGATTCAGGATCAGATGTCCATGCTGGGGCTGCCCTTGCGGGCTGACCAGTTCCCGATGGCTACTCCAGCAGGATAGGTCGATTGCTGGCGGTAACACTGGTACGACCGTTCAATTGATTGACATTGCCGTCCAGATCCCGCCACTGGTGATACGGGTTTGTCCCCAGATTCACAGACGTGCTGGCCAGCCATCCTGTCGTCCAGAGGAACATTCCCTGGTATCCACCCGGCTTGGTTATCGTGCACCGCCAAATTTCGCCCTGATTCGTGCAAGGACCAGTGAAAGTGGCGCCGGACAGCCAGCCAGTGGTTATGGTCCAGGCTTTAAAGGCAGGCGTGTTCCCTGGCGGGATCATGGGATCGTTCGGGCAGCCAGTGCTCGAAGGGGCAATCCCGCGGCCGAGCATGGTGCCCCAGCAGGGATCATCCCAGACGTACCACAGGTTGACGGCGGTACCGCTGCTGCCCATGGCCAGCAACCAACGTGCAACATAGGCCTGACGGAGAATGGATGTGTTCTGATCAGTTTCGTTGACACCATCAGTCATATCGTCATTGCGTCCAAAGCCCCCTTCCGTATTCCAGATGGGAAGGTTCGCGGCCCAGGGTCTTTGCTTTAGCACGGCGCGGACTGCCGGGGCCTCGTCGAAGATTGCCAACCGGCAAAATACATTTGGTGTGTTTTGAGCCGAGCAGCGAGAATCGGAATGAGAGACGTTGGTCTCCGGCATGGGATAAGGGGTAATCATGTTCCGCGCACCATAGGCGTGGAAGCTTACCGCATCGGGTAGGGTGTGGTTGGGCAGGGCGTACCAGGCGTCGAGCATCTGCCCGAGGGCCAAATCGAACAGAGGTGAGACGGTGGGATCGTGGTAGTACTTGGGGATGTACCCATCACCCCCGGCAGAGGTATTTCCGGCGAGGAAGGTGCAGTCTCCGCAGTATTGCTTCACCACGGTTGCTGCGTCGTTGGCCATTCTGGCCATATCCGCATAATTTGAAGTCCAGTACTGATTGTCGTTGAATTCGTTCCAGGATTCGAAGATACGGATCCTGCAGACGCCAATTAGTGGCTTCGTGGGTGCGGAGCCGACCTGGCATACGTGTTGCATGAGCTTGGTCACGAATTCGGTCCAGATGCAGTCGCCGTTGGGACGGGTTACACCGGCGAGTGGCGCCTCACAGGTCTCGTTGGTCGCATGGAGGTCGCTGGGCGGCTCCGTGCCGGCCGTAGCTGCCCAATGCGGTACTGCGTCGAAGGTATAGAGAAGCTGGGCGTGGTGCTGACTGGCGGCAGCGATCCAAGTATCAAGGCCTGCGAAGGTGGGTGAATACTGCCCACGCGCTGATTCGATCATGCTCCACCGCTCTGTGGCACGCGAACGCATGATTGCCGGTGCGGGCGTTGGCCAATGTGAGGTGGACAAGGTGGCGATACTCATGATGCCTGGACGTTGTGCGCTGCAGGGATGGACGAATGTAGAACAGAGGATGAGGAAGAGGGCCGATGCTACTTTTCGCAGCATTGAAATACACCGCGCCTGGAGGAGGCGAGCCTTTCGCAAAGTTATCGGGGGAGCCGCAGGGACGGCAGCACGATTCATGTCAATCGAGTTGACGACACTTCGGTGTACAGCAATGTCTTGGGGAGGGAGTCTCATAATACCGGCCCGGAAATGAAGGACACAAGCGCTCTGGAGAAGGACTTTCCCGATTTGGAACTAGGCTCAAGGAGACGGTCCCATCGGTCTGGGTGACTGAACGGTCCGCCACAGACGAACCGACGGCACGGATGCAGACGGCGCGCCATCGCCAGGTTCGAGTACAGAAATTTCCGGCCGTCGTTCCGTGGCGCCCGCGCTTGCCTCACCAGTGCAGCATTCGTTGCAGTATGAAGAGGCTCCGCGGGAATGCTTTAGCTCACGAGCCTTCTGCTGTGCTCCCTCAGAGCAGCGGTACGCGAGAATGAGGTCAGCGTTCGAGTGTTCGATGGTTAAAGCGGCACCTGTGCTTCTCGGTCGTGGCGCTCCAGAGGAGCCCTCTCCCGCTCTGCCCTCCATAACTTGATCGTGGATCGGCGCTGCATCCCGCGCGAGATAGACCCGTCCAAATTACACGGTGATGTGTTTCTTACTTTGGTTGCATGGAATCTTTTTCGCGATTTTGCACGCTGTCCTTGCTCCGCGAAAAATATGTTGCGCAACATAGAAATCTGCTTGTTATGCGGACAAGGGTCTGTTATTTACTTTATAACCTTACGGTTAGATCTAGATGCGCCTGCTCCATGAACTATCCCTTGGGGCTTTGCTAGCCGATGCGGAAACCCGCATTCGTTCAGGCGTGTATATCTGGCGTTCTAAACCAAGGCTGATCATGTAATAAATACACCCGCATTCGAACCACAATTACACGCACTACCGATACTGGTTGGCCAACATTTGCGTAGGGACTGCCAGACGGACGCACCAGCACGCGTTGAAACAAATTGCAAATCCATGAGAAGGGCTGTCATGAATATCACATTAAGAGTCGCTGCATACGTCTTTGCCATAGGCTCACTATCGGCCAGCGCCGCGTTTGGGCAATCAAACATTACGGAAACCGGCCGTGCCCAGATCGTCGTAGACTCGACCAGCGGTGCAGATACCGCAACGGGCACACTGTCCTCCCCAGTGAAGACGCTCTCGGCAGCGGTGGCAAAAGCTGCCGCTTTGAACGCCCGCGGAGTTAGCGCGAAGATCAGCGTAAATCCAGGTGTCTATCGCGAGTCTTTGGACTTAAGTGGCCTGAACGGCCAATCCAACGCGCCTATCACGATCGAAGCAGCTGGAAGCAGTCCTTCCATAATCTCCGGGTCTGACGTGGTAACTGGCTGGGCGCACAGCTCAGGGTCGGTATACGTGCATTCGTGGTCCTATGGTTCGACTACATGCCCCGTCCCGAGCGGCTGGCCGTCACGAACCATCGGACGTATCTCCCTGCAGCGGAATATGGTATTTGTGAACGGCTATTTTCTGACCCAGGTGCTTTCCCATTCCCAACTGAAGACCGGCACGTTCTACATCGATACCGGCAGGAAACTGATCTATGTTTGGCCGCAAAACGGAGCCAACATGGGGTCTGCGAAGGTGGAAATCACAGTGCGCCCGGCCATCATGTCGATCAGCGGCCGAAGCAACGTGACCATACGAAACCTTACATTCCAGCATGCGTCTTCATGCATGAACTCCAACGCTGTGACTGTTTTTGGCACCCATAACGTGCTCTTGGATCATCTGGTATTCCGTTGGAACAACTGGGGCGGGCTTTTCGTCGGGAACAGCAGCAATGTGACGGTACAGAATTCCAAGGCGGCGCACAACGGTGGGATCGGCTTTGTGGGTACGCGAAACAAAGACATCCTCTTCCAAAACGTCGAGAGCGACTACAACAATTGGCGCGGCGCAATGAGCAATTTCTTCGACTGGGGAATGGGTGGACTGAAGCTGCTGCTGACGCATGGCGGAACTGTCCGAAATTATGTTGCATATCACAACCACGCCCAGGGCTTGTGGTTCGATACTGACAACAAGAACATCACCGTAGATAACGTCAAGCTGATCGGAAATGCCTGGGCCAGCCTGCAGCTTGAAGCTAACCAAGGCCCAATCACGGTAAAAAACAGCCTTGTTTGTGACGGTGGCAGCGGCATCAATTTCCTTACCAGCGAACATGTCACGATCACGGGTACAACGATGTTCAACAACGGCGGGGCGAAGCTTCAGGCCCAAATCTACTTAGCTGGTCGGCCGGGTGGTCGTTCTATTCGCGATTGGGAGACGGGGCAGTCCTATCATCTGTACACACAGAACGCGACCTTCACAAATAATGTGGTCGAGGATAAAGACAGCAGCCAGTTCGTGTTTGGGACCTATCTATCGGCTGGTGACTTCTCCCATTTCAGCAGTTCCCTGCACTCCAACAACAACATCTGGTTTGATGCTCAACGGTCTACAGTATTCACGCTTGCTCAATCGCATCACGTGAGCTTCAGTGGATGGAAGGGATCGACCGGACAGGACAGCGGTTCCAAATGGCAGGCTTACGCATCGGCACAGCAAAAATGCGCGGCGGTGCACCCGACCATGTGAACTGAAGCTCCGCGACGGTAGCGGACAGAGTAGCCAAGTAATGAGAAAGGGCGCTTCCATAGCGCCCTTTCTCGTGTTTGTTTGCCCTGGAACTGCAGGTGCACGCGGGAAGCTCCCAAGTGCGACCCATGCGAGACAGACGGGCAGGAGATGCGATTGGTCGTAGTGCAATTCGCGCATTTCTCATTCGCTCCCGTTGACATTGTCTTGCAATCGCAATACCGTTGGTAGCTTATTTGAATCGGGTCTCCACGAGGAGTTCGATGAAGAAAATCGGATTGCGTACGTTTGCGGCAGTCATGGCGTGTGCTGCGGGCGTTTGGACGGCTGCCGCGCAGGATGCACAAAAGCCTGCTTACCTGAATACAAGTCTGCCAGCGGAGCAGCGTGCGGCTGACCTGGTGAAGCGCATGACGCTGGAGGAGAAGGCCTCGCAGCTTGTAAACCAGGCTCGTGCCATTCCCCGCCTGAACGTCCCCGCTTACGACTGGTGGAGCGAGTCCCTGCATGGCGTCGCCGTCAACGGCACCACCGAGTTTCCCGAGCCCATCGGCCTGGGCGCCACGTTCGACACTCCTGCCATTCACCAGATGGCTATCGCCATCAGCACCGAGGGCCGCATCAAGCACGCGCAAGACGTCCGCCAGGGCCACAGCAACATCTTCGAGGGCCTGGACTTCTGGGCGCCCAACATTAACATCTTCCGCGATCCACGCTGGGGCCGCGGCCAGGAGACTTACGGTGAAGACCCGTTCCTTACGGCGCGGATGGGAGTAGCTTTTGTCACGGGCATGCAAGGTGACGACCCCAGATACTATCGCGTTATCTCCACGCCCAAGCACTACGCCGTGCACTCAGGCCCGGAATCCACGCGTCACACGGCAAACGTCGATGTCAGCAAGCACGACGAGCTCGATACGTATCTGCCCGCCTTCCGCGCAACAGTTACAGAGGCTAAGGCGGACTCCGTCATGTGCGCCTATAACAGCATCAACGGCGAGCCTGCCTGCGCTAACCAGTTTCTGCTGGAAGACCAGCTCCGGGGTAAGTGGGGCTTCGGCGGATACGTTGTCTCCGACTGCGGGGCCGTCCTGGACATCTTCCACGGTCACAAGTTCAAGCCTTCCCAAGCCGAGGCATCCGCCATCAGCCTGAAGCGCGGCATGGATAACGAGTGCGTGGACTTTACCTTCAAGGTCAATGACGATCACGATTACAAGCCCTATCTCGATGCCGTGAAGCAGGGCTTTCTCAAAGAGAGCGATATCGACGTGGCGGTCACGCGCCTGTTCACTGCGAGGATGAAGCTCGGCATGTTTGATCCGCCGGAGATGGTCCCCTACACCAAGATCGACGAACGCCTTCTCGACTCGGCTGAGTACCGCGCGCAGGCCCGAAAGCTCGCCAACGAGTCCATGGTCCTGCTTAAGAATGACGGCGTCCTGCCGTTGAAGACCTCGGGAATCAAAATTGCGGTGGTTGGCCCTCTTGCCGATCAGACCAAGGTCCTTCTTGGGAACTACAACGGGACCCCCTCCCACACGGTTTCCATCCTTGAAGGGCTGCGTGCCGAGTTCCCTCAGGCAACGATCAACTATGTGCCAGGCACTCAATTTCTGGGCCATGACGCAGAGCCGGTGCCGTCATCGGCGCTTACATTTGAAGGCAAACCCGGCATTCAAGCGAGTTACTCCAAGCTTGACATGTCAAACCTGAATAACCTTGCCACTACAAAGCCGGTCGCGCAACGCGTAGAGCCTACGCTGGACGCGGCCGCCTCGGGAGTTCCCGCCGAGGCGGCGAGCGTTCGCCCGCTCATGATTCGGTGGGAGGGTTCGCTGACATCTCAGCAGACGGGCGACTACAACCTGGGATTGACCGCCAGTGGATTCTTCCGCATAAAGCTGGACGGCAAGGACGTCACCTCGTCCTACTCAGCCAGTGCGGCCGAACCCAAGCTGGGCCGCGTCCATCTGGAGGCGGGCAAGCCGGCTGCATTGCAGGTGGAGTACTCGCCCGGAGAGAACCAGGCGCCGGCTGCGAAGCTCGTCTGGTCGAAAGTGGACCTGAAACCGCAGCCTGCAGCCATTGACGCCGCCAAGGCCGCGGACGTGGTGATCGCCGTGGTTGGCATCACCAGCGAGTTGGAAGGCGAAGAGATGCAGGTCAGCGAAGAGGGGTTCAGCGGCGGCGACCGCACCAGCCTCGACCTGCCAAAGCCGGAACAAGCACTGCTGGAAGCTCTGGCCACGGCTGGCAAGCCGCTGGTGGTCGTCCTTACGAATGGCAGCGCGCTCGGGGTCAACTGGGCCAAGGACCACGCCAATGCCATCCTCGATGCGTTCTATCCCGGCGAAGAAGGCGGCACGGCGGTGGCCCAGAGCCTGTCCGGTAAGAACAATCCCGCTGGCCGCCTGCCCGTCACCTTCTACAAAGACATTAGTCAGTTGCCACCCTTTGAGGATTACTCCATGAAGGGCCGGACCTACCGCTACTTTCAGGGCCAGCCCCTTTATCCGTTCGGCTATGGCCTCAGCTATTCCAAGTTTTCGTACAGCGGCCTCACTGGTCCCGAGAACGCCGTGGTGCCTGGCAGCCCGGTGAACTTCGAGGTAAAGGTCACCAATACCGGCCAGCGAGCAGGCGACGAAGTAGCCCAGCTCTACCTGAACTTCCCTGGCGTCCCGGGAGCGCCGCTGCGGGCATTACGGGGCTTCCAGCGCATTCACCTTGAGCCCGGCGCATCGCAGCAGGTTCGCTTTGCATTGCGACCGCGCGACCTGAGTATGGTGACCGACAAAGGAGAGCCGATCATTGCTCAAGGGATGTACACCGTTTCCGTCGGCGGCGGTCAGCCCGATTCCGGTGTGCCGGTATTAACGAAGACGTTCAATGTGAAAGCGCAACTGGATTTGCCGGAGTAATAACGCCGGCATGGCGGGCGAAATGTGACTAGCCGTGGTCGGATGTCCTCACCGGTCAGCGTTGTCCATCACCCAGATGCTTCCCGAAATCTGGGCCGCCGTGATGGCAAGGCGGCTCTGCGTCACGGACATCTCCACCATCGGAATGTTCTCCGGAATCATCAATTTCGCACTGTTCCAGCTTGTGATCTGGAACGGCTCACCTAGGGGCTTGCCCGTAGACGCATCGAACTTTCGGCCCCACACATTGAAAAAGCCACCTTTGCCGGAAATGTAGAAGAGTGTCTTCCCGTCTGGCGACCAACGCGGCTTGTCTGCCCACTCTTTGCCGTCCGTCAGAGCAACCCATTTACCTCCACCGGCGGGTATGGTGAAGATCACTGATTCCCGAACTCCTCCAGGGTCCCTCACCCCCTCAAAGGCGACCCAGCGGCTATCGGGGGAGAAGTGTCCTTGAAAGATGTCGTATCTCGGGTTCGACGCTAGGATCCGCTTCTGCGTCATCCCAACCGGAGCCGGCGATGTCGGAATCTGTACCAACGACCCTACATTGCTTGCTCGTTCGAATAGGTTTCGGGAGCAGACGGCAGGTGTGTCGGTCGCGGGTGCCGTGACCAGCAGCCACTTGCCGTCCTTCGCCCAGTCGTATACCCAGCAGCTATGAGCGACTGCGGTATCAGGCGTGATTGCCTCCTCCGTGCGGCTATCACTGGACCAGATAACAAACTGCTCGTTGACGCTTGACGTTCCGCGCAGATAGGCGAGGCGCTTCCCATCGGGCGACCACACCGCCCCTCCACGCGCAAACTTATCCACGATGACCGGCCTTTCGTTGCCGCCCGGCAGCGACTCTTCCCAGAGTCCGAGGGTGCCAGCCCTGTCGCCCATGAAAACCAGTTTGCTGCCATCCGGGGATAGATTCGGCAACCAGGACTCCAGACCGGGTGATGTCACCGGCACTCCCATTCCAGTGATGCGGCCGTGACTCGCGTCAAACGGAAACAACCATGTCCTTACTTGGTGATTCTGTTCGGTAAAGGCCATTCGCGTTCCATCGCGGGAAAGTGCGAAGTTGGCGTCGACCCCCGGACCGCTTGTCATCCTCTCTAGCGACCTGGCCCGCAGGGTCCTCGGATCGACGGTCATCCGCCAGATAGTCCGTGTATCGCGCGATGTGTGTTCCAGGTAAATGGCTCGCCCTGAAGGCATCCAGGCAAACTTGTAATCCGCGAGCCATCGTTTGATCCGTCCGCCCCTCCACTGCTCTCCGAGCTGTCGTGTCATTTCAGGCGTAGCTTCGGTCTTCAAGCCCGGGCCACCGGTTACCGGCACATTCCAGAACGTCAGCTTCATGTTGGTATCATCCGTCGTCCAGATGGAAATTCTCTTCCCATCCGGATGCCACGCCGCCGATACGCTATCAAATCCCGGTTCTATCTGCGGTGGCTGCACCTCCCGCAGGGCCCCTCCATCGAGGTCCACCACAAAGAATCTGGGGAAGTATACGGTCCTTGTCGACTCAAACAGAATCTGCGAACTGTCCGGGGACCAGCGCGGAAGAAAGCCGAAATCCGCGATCTTCCTTTCCATCCCGGCTCCGCCCAGGGCGGGCACCACAAAGATGCCCCCCTTTCCCGCCTCAGCCCGAAACGCGATATACTTCCCATCCGGCGACCAGTCTGGCTCCCAATTCGGACCCTGTCCCCTGGTCACCTGCACCGGGTCTCCGCCACTTACCTGCACCACCCAGATCTGGAACTCGCCGCCCCGGTCGGAACTGTACGCGAGATACCGCCCATCGGGTGACCATGTCGCGCCGAACTGCAGTCCCTCGTCAAAAGTCACGCGCGTCAGCGTGCGCTGGACCGGCTCCTTGTGCATTGTCATCCGGCGATAGAACACTGCACTAATGACGGTAAGCAGCACCGCGGCTGCAATGGACGCATAAAGTCCGAAGCGCCTGTCGCGCTGCCAACCAGATACGGCACGCCGCTGCTCGCGCGGACAACCGGATTCCTCTGTCCTGGACCCAGATAGGAGAACAGGTTCAGCCGGGGCGACCGCATTCTTGTTTGAACCGCCCTCCGGCACCCGCAGACTCGGATCAGGCATGACCACTGCAGAGCCGTTCCCGACGGCAACGGGCAAAACCGTAGTCACCTGCGCGATGAAGCGATAGCCCTTCCGGGGAACCGTCTGAATATAGATCGGGGTATCGGCCGAATCGCCCAGAGCCTCACGCAGCTTCATCACTGAGGTGTTCAGGCCGTGGTCAAAATCCACAAAGGTGTCAGAACGCCAGAGCTGCTGCTGCAGTTCCTCGCGAGTGACCACATCGCCAGCGTGCTCCAGCAGGTACTGCAGCACGCGCGTGGGCTGCTCCTGGAGCCTGATCAGCAGACCCTTGCGGCGCAGTTCTCCACCACGCGCGTCCACCTCGAAGACTCCGAACCGCCACACCGTCGTGGTTTCCTGCTGGCTGGCCATGCGCCCGCGCTCCACCGAGGAGAAGTGTAACTCCGATGCGCAATAGAACTGGCACGGGTGTGCTGTGATCCCGATCGACCTGCGTCCTTAAGTGCAAGAGAGCAAAAGGCTCAAATGCGGATCTCGGATCGATTTGAAAAAGATGAGCGGTGCATTGGAAGCCGGTACGCAATGCCGCAATGTGAGGTCCGTGCTCGCGCAGACCGCGGGTTCTCTACAAAGGAGATTTTCGATGACACGCATTGCTTGCAGTCTCGCCGCCATTGCCGCCGTCTTCGCGCTCACCACGCCCGCCGTTCACGCCCAGGCGATACAGAGATATCCGGTCACCATTCCCATGCCGTTCGAATTGGCCGACCACTCCATGCCGGCTGGGACCTACCAGGTGGTTCCTGTCTCGGAACACTCCTTAAGGCTGCTGGCAGCGGACGGCCACGTACTTGCAAACCTCCCAGTATTCCCAGTCACCGAAGGGCGACATGCCAGCACCGGGCAACTCCGCTTCCACAAGGTCGGCGCCCAGTACTTCCTCCGCGAGTTCTCGGCCCCAGCGGACGGCCGAGGGCTCCACACCGCCAGTCGGCTGATAGTGACGCCACAGGAGCGGAAGGCCGACAAGGAGCTCGTTCCTATGCGCGCCCTCAACATCCAGCCCTTGGGAGCCCAGATTTCAGAAATCGCAGTCCTCCTCCAGAGACCACAATAAATCGCCCCGGATTTCCTCGTAGTGATTCTCTGGATCGGCCGCGCAAGGAATAAGCACAACGGGCGCACGCCCGTCACGAGACCGTAAGGAGGACTCAAATGCAAGGGAGCAGGAATTCGCTCCTCACAACAAATGCTCGTAGCTACCTGCGGTTCGGAGCACCCGACCAAGGAGGCAGGCCGTATTCCTTCGCCATCGCGCGACCGAAACTTAAACGCGGCGAAGTGTCTGCCATCCATTGATGGTGTATTTACAAACGCTGTTGACTTCAGTCTGAAAGGAAAACCCCATGACCATCGATCGCAATCTGACAGCAATCAAGCGCAAGGCGCTCAGCGTGACGGGAGCCCTCACCGTCGTTGCTTTTGCAGTTCCCATGATGAGCTCAACCGCGATGGCGCAAACCGATCTGCAAGAAGATGACGCGGGGTTATGGTCACCAATCCAAGGATCCTGGATCTTCTCGATCGACCGCTATAACCAGGGCACGACCTTCACTGCAGTAGCTTCCTTCGCTGCAGGCGGGGTCTTCCTCGCGACCGGTTCCGGTGACCGGATCGATCCAATTTCGCCGCTTTATGGGACCTGGAAGCACACCGGACGGAATCGCTACGATTCGACCACCTACTTTTTCGCATTTGATCCCGCTGGCCATCCGGTCGCAATGATCAAGACGAACCAGGTCTTCCATTTCAAGAGCCGGAATACACTGGTGGGCTCCGGTGTCGGATTCGCCTGCAACTTGCAAGGACAGAATTGTGTCAGCGTGCCCGCCGTCTCCATTCATATAAAAGCGAGGCGAGTGATCGTCGAGAAGGTGGACGAAGACTCCTCTGGGACAGTATCTAACCAGTGAACAAAAGGGGGTGCACCATCGGCTCCTACGGCGAGCACACAATGCAACAGCCACCAGAACAGCCATCACATTAAAAAAAGGCAACCGCGAAGGTGGCCTGATGTCCGTATGCTGTTGATTCTGTGGTGCCCGGAGGGGGACTTGAACCCCCACTCGCTTGCGCGATGCGGATTTTAAGTCCGCTGCGTCTGCCGATTTCGCCATCCGGGCTCGCGTGACCGCGTGGGCCACCACTATCCTAAAGCGGCAGCCGGGGTGCGACAACCTGCGGGCCGGCTCACGCTACTGGTGCGTCGCCGTGCTCGTGTCCGGTGCGTTCGCTGCCTCGTCGGCAGGCTTTTCGGGCGCCGTGGTCTTCGCGGCCGTGGTCTTCGGGGCAGTCGTCTTCGGGACCGCGTTCTTCGGAGCTGAGGTCGAGGGGGCCGACTTCGCGGTCGAGGCGGAATCATGTGGCGAGGCGCCGGAGAGTGAGGCTATATCTCGCGCTGAGTGTGCACTGAGCTCGCGGTAGATCAGCTCGTTGCGCACGATAGCCTGCACATAATCCCGCGTCTGGGCGAAGGGAATGGATTCCACAAACTCGTCCATGCTCTGGAAATTGCCGGAGCCGTCCCAGTCACTTACACGATTATCGCCAGCGTTATAGGCAGCAAACGCATACTCCGGCTTTCCGCCGAACTTATCAAGTGTCTGCCGGAGATAGAGAGTGCCCAGGCGGATATTCGTCACCGGGTCGAGCAGTTCGCTCTTATTGAAGTGGTGGATGCCTTCCTTATGCGCCAGCTCCGAGCCGACCGAGGGTAGCAACTGCATCAGGCCGTAGGCGTTGGCATAGGAGACGACCGTAGGGTTGAACTCCGATTCCTGGCGGATGAGCGAGGCGACCATGTAGGGATCGAGCCCATTCCTGGCAGCCTGCGCTTGAATCGTGGGCCAGTAGGCCTGGGGAAAGAGAATGCGCCAGTAGGCCAGCGGAATGGTTTCAAACGGCGCGGAAGCGTAGAACGGCAAGGCCCGCTTCATCACGTGCATGGCCTTGTAGTTTTCGCCGGCAGAGGTATAGATCGCGGCCTCGGCGAAGGCGCCCCATTCGTCGCTTCCCTCCGCGGCCTGGATCTCCGGGGAGATGTACTCGTTCAGGCCGGCATTGGCGAGCAGGCGCGCTTTCACCACGTGAGGATCGTCCTGGGGAACATCATCGGTGAGCGCCGGCACGGTCTCCGGATGGATGTTGGCAAGCTGCGGCATTTCCGCCGGAGTCACGTTCCCCAACTCAGCCAGACGCGCGGCCGCCTGCTGCGCGTAGTAATAGTGCAGATAACTGTCTTTCACTGCCTGATAGTAGGCGGCGGCTTTCTCCGGAGAGTGCTCCTGTACCTGGTATACGCGGCCGCGCCAGTAGAGTGCTCCGGGTATCTCCTTGCCGCCCGGATACATCGCTATCTGCTCATCGAACTGTAGCGCGGCATCGGAGTAATGGCCGATACGGTAATTCAGCCAGGCAGCGCGCCAGTGGCTGCTCGGCGCGTAGTTGGAGCAGGGCGTGGTGATGCCCTCTTTGCAGACAGCAGGAAAGCGCTTGGCCAGCTCGCTGTAGTACTCGATGGCATGCGGGTAGTCTTTCCGCAGCATGTACATGTTGCCGGAGGAATAGAGGGCCTCGGCCAGCCAGGGGCTGGTGGGAAAGCGGCTCTCCATCCTCTCCACGATCGCGCGCTGGGTCTCGCCATCGTCGCGGTCGCGAGCCATTTCCATCAACACATAGGAGCGCCGGGCACCCGCGTCGTCGTCGGTGTCGGGCAAGGCCTCCACCTGATCGCGCTTGGCACGCTTGAGCTTGTAATCGCAGAGCGCGGCCGCGGCCAGGAGGTCATTTTTGCGCGCCTGATCGTTCTCCGCGGGATCCGCGGCCAACGCACGGTAATCGTCCGCCGCCTGGCTGTACCGGCCGGCGGCATAGAGGGCATCGGCATGGTGCTGTCGCTCGGCGACGCTCAAGGGCGGGGCTGCTGCTCCGAGCGCGTTCAACTGCGTGCGGGCTTGCTGCGCTTCCGGGCTGAGCGGGTGGTTGAGATAGAGACGGCGATACGTCTGGCCGGCGGCCGAAGCATCGCCGGACAACTCCTGGGCGCGCCCCAGCGCGAGTTGAAAGTCGGCGTGATGCGCAATCGGGTCGGCCAGGTGCGGTGTGAGCGTGCGCAGCGCAGTTTGCCCGTCTCCCTGCTGCAGGGCCAGTTCGGCAATCGTGACCGGCAGGTCGGCGACGAAGATACTCTCCGGGTGCCTGGCAGCGAAGCCGGTCAGCAAGGCTTGCGCATCCGCCAGCTTGCCGGACTGCATCTGCGCCTGCGCGGTCAGGAAGTCGGCGTAGTCTTCAAGGCCGGCTTTGCTTTTGCTGGTCTTCGCGAGGCTCTCGATGGCTTCCGGGTAGCGGTGGTCCAGCAGATAGGCGTGCCCGAGCGCGAGATAGGCCGCCGCAGCGGCATCGCCGGTGTGCGACTTCGCGTAGCTGGTCACGCCGGCATAGGCCTCCGGGGTCCGGTTATTGGCCAACTGCTGCGCCATGGGCCGAAGCTGCGCGGAGGCGACGAAGGCGCGTTGCAGCTTGCGGCTGCGCGCGCGGCTCCGGGCGGTCAGGCGCGCATGGCGGCTATGCGCATGGCGCACGTGCAGGACGCGTTTTGCGCTTCCCCGTCCGTGGTGCGAGCGGGAGGAGGCTCCCGAACTCGTCTTTTGCCGAATATGGCTCGCGTGTGGCGCGGCAGGCGCCTGCGCCGTCTGTACCCTGGAAGCGCCAACCAGATCGAGCGGCAGGGAAAAACAAGACAGCAGCAGGGTGGCGGTGAGGAGCCGGCCCCTTCCACGCGACGTAAATGGATCCACTGCGAAGACCTCTGCTTTGGGGGATACTGTTACGACTTTAGCCCAAATGGCGAAAAATGCCATGCGACAAAGGTGTTGCGGAACCCGAACCATCACGGATGGCGTTGGCAGGCCGGCTCCCTGGGGCAATGGAACTCGGTGCTGCTCTGGAATTCCATGCTGCTCTGGGAATCCGTCCTGCTGTGGGACTTGGTACTATGGGCGTGGAGCGCTCCCCGCGCTCATTTCTGACCGGAAAGGCACGATTTCTGAAACCGTCCGAGGCGCCCATCATCGAAGGAGAGGAAGCTCAGGAAATTCACCCTGACGTCCTGCTGGTGCAGCGCGCGCGGGAGGGTGACGTCCAGGCTTACGAAACGCTGGTCAAGCAGTACGACCGGCAGGTGTTTCGCATCGCGCAGCACATTGTGCAGAACCGCGAAGATGCCGAGGACGTGGTCCAGGACGCTTTCCTGAAGGCGTACCAGAAGCTGGACCAGTTCCAGGGCAACTCCAAGTTCTACACCTGGCTGGTGCGGATTGCCGTAAACGAAGCGCTCATGCGTCTGCGCAAGCGGCGCACCGGGAAGATGGTGTCGATCGATGAAGACATCACCACCGATGAGGGCTCGATGCCACGCGACCTGGCCGAATGGAGGCCCGATCCGGAGGCACAGTACGGGCAGGCGGAGATGGCGGAGATTTTGCGGAAGACCATCAATGGCCTGCCGCCAGGCTTCCGGGTGGTGTTTGTGTTGCGTGACGTAGAAGGGCTTTCCACGGAGGAAACGGCGGAAACGCTGGGCCTGAGCGTGCCGGCGGTGAAGTCACGCCTGTTGCGGGCACGGTTGCAGTTGCGGGAGCGGCTGAGCCGCTACTTCCGCAAGAAGAATGGGGATGGTATTCAGTGACCTGCTCGGAATTTCTCGCCGAACTCGACGATCTGATCGACAACACGGTTTCCGCGGTTCTGCGGGCCGACCTGGAGCAGCACCTGAAGGAATGCGAGCACTGCGTAATCACCCTGAGTACGACGCGCAAGACCATTGAGGTCTATCGCAATTACGAGTTGTATGAGCTGCCGGCGAACCTGCGCGAGCGGCTGCAGGCGGCTATCCTGGCGAAATGCAAGAGCGGCTGCTGAACCGACCCGCACTTTCCCTGCTTCCCTGACATTCCATCCAGCATCGACGGCGCCCCTACACGGGGCGCTGTTTGCTTTGCGAGATCGCCAACTGAAGTGAGCAGGGCGGCCGCAGTTTACGAGCCGCCCCTGCTGTGTGACTTCCCGCTGAAGTGCGCCGAAGCTGCCGCCGCTAGACCCTGGGCTGCAGACCGTCGGCGAGCTCGATCAGATCGTCTCCGATGGTGCGTGTTTTGGCGATGGCGTCTTTGAGGGGAATGCTGGTGATCTCCGTCCCGCGCAGGACGACCAGGCGCCCGAACTCGCCCTTGTGCACGAGGTCGATGGCGGCGCTGCCGTAGCGCGTGGCCAGCATGCGGTCAAACGCGGTGGGGGTTCCGCCGCGCTGCGTGTGGCCCAGGTTGACACTGCGCGTTTCGTATCCGGTCTTCTGCTCAATCAGCTCCGCAACGGTCTGGCCGATGCCGCTCAAGCGCGCGTGTCCGAAGGCGTCCACCTTGCTGCCCTGGGTCGCCTGTTCGCTGTTCGGCAGCTTGGCGCCTTCGGCGACCACGATAATGGAGAACTTCTTACCGCGGTCGTGACGCTCCTTCACCAGGCTGACAATGTGATCGATGTCGATCGGCTTTTCCGGAACGGCGATGGCGTCCGCGCCTCCGGCGATGCCGGAGGTGATCGCGATCCAGCCGGCATCGCGGCCCATCACTTCGCAGACGATCACGCGGTTGTGGGCTTCGGCGGTCGAGTGCAGCCGATCGATCGCTTCGGTTGCGATCGAGACCGCGGTGTCAAAACCGAAACAGGCGTCTGTGCCGCTCAGATCGTTGTCGATCGTTTTAGGGACGCCCACGATCTTCACACCCTTTTCAACCAGCGCGTTGGCTACGCCCTGCGTATCGTCGCCGCCGATGGTGATCAGCGCATCGAGGTTGTTCGCCTTGATGGTCGCCAGGCACTTGTCGATGCCGCCCTCCATCTTGCGCGGGTTGGTGCGCGAGGTGCGCAGGATGGTTCCGCCAAGCTGGAGAATGCCGGAGACGGAGTCGATGGTCAGCGGCCTGGTCTGGTTTTCCACGACGCCGCGCCAGCCCTCGAGAAAGCCCACGAATTCGTCGCCGTACTGAAAGATTCCCTTGCGCACTGCGGCGCGGATCACCGCGTTCAATCCGGGGCAATCGCCGCCACCTGTCAATATGCCTACGCGCATCGTGTTTGCTCTCCCTTGTAAGTCTGCGGCTTCGCGCCGCTAGAACTGCCGCACCACACGGATGATACTGGCGTGGCGGCGTGCTTTCAAATCGCCGCGCTATTCGCTCGCTGTCTGTGAATCGGCGTACATGCTGCCGATCAGGTCGCGGTACTTGCCTTCTACTACCCGCCGTTTCAGCTTCAGGCTCGGGGTGAGCTCGCCGGTTTCGAGCGTCCACTCCTCCGGCACCAGGCGAAATCGCTTCACGATCTCGAACCCGGCCAGGGTGGCGTTCACCTCGTTGAGAATGGTGCGGAACTGATCGAGCACTTTCTTTTCGCCAAGCAGCGCAGCGCGATCTTCCCCCGCGATTCCCTGCTGCTTCGCCCACGCTTCCAGGGCCGGGAAGTTGGGAGAGATGAGTGCGGAAACGTACTTGCGCTTATCGCCGACCAGGGCCACGTTGCCCACCAGAGCGTTCGCTTTGAGCTTGCCCTCGATTGGCTGCGGCGCGATGAACTTCCCATTGGAGGTCTTGATCAGCTCCTTCTTGCGATCTGTGATGTAGAGGAAGCCGTCCTCATCGATGCGGCCGATATCGCCGGTGCAGAACCAGCCATCCGGGGTAAAGGCCGCAGCCGTGAATGCGTCGTTCTTCCAATAGCCGTGAAAGATGGAAGGCCCGCGCACCAACAGTTCTCCATCGTCAGCGATGCGGCATTCGACGTTGGGGAGAGGCTTTCCGACGGAACCGATGCGGTGTTCAAAACGGTTATTTAGCGCGATCACGGGCGATGTCTCGGTGAGCCCGTAGCCTTCGGAGATACGTATGCCCACATCCGCAAACCAACGCGCGGAGTCCAGGCCCAGCGGCGCGCCGCCGGCGATGAAGTCACGCGCCTTCCCGCCGAAGGCGGCCCGTACCTTGCGATAGACCAGCCGGTTTGCGAGCTGCCAGGCCAGCGACTTCGGCTCTTTCCCGCGCAGGATGGTTTCGCGATGACGCGCGCCAGTGGCCAGTGCCCAGCGGAAGATCTTTTTCTTTGTTGGCGAGGCGCCGGAGCGGCGCTCCACCTCCTGCCGGATCTTTTCATACACCCGCGGCACGGCAACGAAGATGGAGGGCTGCACTGCCTGGAGCGCGCCCAGAAGCTTTTCGATTTTTGGACAGTAGGCGATGGTTGCGCCGTAGCAGAACAGGGCGTAATCGAGATGCCGCGCGGTGATGTGCGAAAGCGGCAGAAACGAAATGGCCGAAAAGCGGTTGTCCCAGCCGAAGCGCTCGGTCGAGTGGTTGACATTGGACGCAATGTTGCCGTGGGTCAGGAGCACGCCCTTGGGCTCGGCGGTGGTGCCGGAGGTGTAGATCAGCGTGGCCAGATCGTCCGGCTCCACTGCGCGCGCGATGCGTTCCACCTCGGGATCAAGCCGATCCGCGGTGGCCTCGGGCGCGGGCAGCAGCGACGCCAGAGAGATCGCGCCTTCCACCGAGACATCGTCCATGACCACGATCCTGCGCACCGCGGTCCGGTCCTGGATGGCTGCCAGTTTTTCGTACTGCTTGCGGGTGGAGACGACGGCAATCTCCGCACCGGAGTTCTCCAGCAGCACGGCCGTCTGTTCCTCGGTCAATGTCGGAAAAAGTGGGACATCGATGGCGCCGACGGCGAGCGTGGCGTAGTCCACGACGGGCCACTCCCAGCGGTTCTCCGCAATGAGCGCGATGCGGTCGCCCTTCTTCACACCCCAGTCCAGGAAGGCGCGGGCCAGCGCCGAGACGCGCGCCGCGAGCTGGCCGGAGGAGATGAACTGCCACTGTCCTGCCGCGTCCTGCCACTGCATGGTGTGGCTGCTGCGTGAGTCCAGAACAAGAAAGAAGATGTCGTTGAGGGTCCGGAGAGAAAGCATACGGGCGGTCGCGGTCGATTGTAACTGTTTTCGCCGCAGGCCTGCCCGGCGGGCGTGAGTGCCCCAGGAGGCTCCCGACTTGACAACCGGCTCTGCATAAATATACGATTCAATGCATAGTTATTCACCATCCCTCGGAATTCGCCCGCCCCTATGAAAACCGAACGCCACAGCACGATTCGCCAACTGATTGCCGCGCAGGCCATCGCCAGCCAGGACGAGCTGCGGCGCCTGCTGATCAAGCGCGGCTTCGATGTGACCCAGGCGACGCTGTCGCGCGACCTGCATGAACTGCGCCTCTTCAAAGGCCCCGGCGGCTACCAGCTTCCGACGGCTCTGGCCGAGGAGGACGAGGACCTTCCCGAGATCGACGACATTCTGCGCAGCTTCGGCCTGGCGGTCCGGCAGGCGCAGAACCAGCTTGTGCTGAAGACGACAGATGGCGGCGCGCAACCCGTGGCCCTGGCGATTGATAACGAGGACTGGCCCGAGGTAGTGGGCACCATCGCGGGCGATAACACCGTGCTCATCATCTGCCCGGAGGCGAAGCGGGCCGTGGAGCTGCGGGCGCGGCTGGAAGCGATGATCGGCTGATGGCGAAATCTGTACAGACCGCAGTGCTTGGCGTGGGCGGCTACTCCGGGGCGGAGCTTGCCCGGCTGCTGCTGCGGCACCCCGGGCTGAAGGGCAAGGCGCCTGTGTTTCTCGGGCGCGAAGGCGCAAGCCGCACGCCGCTGACGGCGGTGCACCCGCAACTCGCGGATAACAACGGCGCAGGCGCACTGTGGATTGAGCCCTTCTCCTGGGATCTGCTACGGGAGCGCGGCGTGGAGTTGCTCTTCCTGGCGACGCCGCATGAGGAATCGCGAGCGCTCGCGCCGCAGGCGCTGGAGCACGGGCTGAAGGTCATTGACCTCAGCGGTGCATGGCGTCTGCTGGACGCAGCCAATCGTGCGATCTACCAGTTCAAGGATGAAGGGAGCGCCGGGGCGGCCTCGGTGCAGGCGCAAAGCGTGTACGGCATGCCGGAGCTGCATCGTGACCGCGTGCGCACCGCCCGGTTGGTTGCCAATCCAGGCTGCTACGCCACCGCCCTGATCCTGGCGCTGAAGCCTCTGCTTGCGGCGGGTTGGCTGGACACGAGGGCCGGAATCATCTGCGATGCCAAGTCCGGCGTTTCGGGCGCGGGCAAAGCGCCGACCGCAACCACGCACTTCATGCACGCGGCTGATAACCTCTCCGCTTATGCGCTATTTCGTCACCGGCACACGGGCGAATTGCTGGAGCAGCTTGGGCTGGGGGGCGATCAGATCGTTTTCACGCCGCACCTGCTGCCGGTGCCGCGCGGCATCCTGTCCACGATATATGTCACTTTGTCGGATACCCATTCGGCCGCCGACATTGAGGTATGCTTCCGGAACTATTACGCCGGCAGCCCCATGGTGCGGATCTATCCCTACGGCACGCTCCCGGAGCTGCAGCATTCGGTGCGCACCAGCTATGCCGATATCGGTTTTCAACTCTCTCCGGACGGGCGCCGATGCATCCTGATCTCCTGTCTGGATAACCTGCTGAAGGGCGCCGCCGGGCAGGCGGTGCAAAACATGAACCTGATGTGCGGCTGGGACGAAGCGGAGGGACTGCTATGAGACTGGTCGTGAAGCTTGGCGGAGCCACACTGGAAAATCCGCAACTGCTCCGGGCCTGCGCCGGCGCCATCGTGGAGCTTGTGCGCGACGGCAATCAGGTCGCGGTGGTGCACGGGGGCGGCATAGCACTGACCCGCACCCTGGGCCAACTGGGAAAGCAGAGCGAGTTCATTGCCGGGCTGCGCATCACCGACCGCGAAACACGCGACGCGGCGCTGATGGTGCTGGCGGGGCGCGTGAACAAGTCGCTGGTGGCGGCGCTGGGTGGCCTGGGGCAGCCCGCGGTCGGGCTTTCCGGCGGAGACGGCCTGGTCTTTCGTGCGCGCAAAAAGCGCACTGCTCCGGATCTTGGCTTTGTGGGTGAGATCGCCGCTTCCGATCCGCGGTGGCTGCATGCCATCTGGCAGATGGGGGGGGTGCCGGTGCTCTCCAGCCTTGCGCTCGGCTTCGACGGCGAGTACTACAACATCAACGCGGACGAGATGGCGTCCGCCTGCGCGGTTGCTGCGCACGCCGATGCGCTGGTCTTTCTTACCGACGTGCCCGGTGTGCGCGGAGCAGATGGCGAGGTGATGCGCTGGTTGACGGTGGACCAGATCGCGCCGCTTACGCGCGATGCTGTGATCAGCGGCGGCATGCTGCCCAAGCTGGGCGCCTGCCGAGAAGCGCTGTTGCATGGCGTGAAGCGGGTGCGCATCCTGCCCGCAGATGCGGCAAGCGTGCTGCCCAGCCTTCTCAACGCACGCATTACGGATGGAACGGAGGTTCTGGTCGCATGAAGGTTTCCCCGAGGCTCAAGAGCGTGCAGGAAGCGGAAGCGAAGTTGCTGCTGCGCACGTACGACCGCACTCCGCTGCTCTTCACCGGAGGTGAGGGCGTTTATCTCATCGACGAGAACGGCGACCGCTACCTGGACCTGCTCAGCGGCATCGGCGTGAACGCGCTGGGTCATGGCCATCCTGCGATCGAGCGTGCAATCGAAGAGCAGAGCCGGAAGCTGCTGCACATTTCCAACCTCTTCTTTCATGAGGGGCAGGCGGAGCTGGCTGAGCAACTGACGCAGAAGACCGGCATGGACCGCGCGTTCTTTACCAACAGCGGGACCGAAGCGTGGGAAGCCGCTCTGAAGCTCGCACGCGTTTATGCCGGCGCGAAACGCGCAGAGGGCAAAACTGTCGGCACGCGCATCCTGGCGCTTGACCACAGTTTCCATGGCCGCACCATGGGTTCCCTCTCCACTACGCACAAGGAGCGCTATCGCGCGCCGTTCGGACCGCTCGTGACGGATGTAGTGTTCGTGAAGTTCAACGACGTTGCCGATTTGCGCAGCAAGTTTTCCGAAGCGGTCTGCGCGGTCTGCGTTGAAGCCATCCAGGGTGAGGGCGGCATCCGTCCGGTCTCGCAGGAATTCTTCGACGCGGCGCGCGCACTCACCTTGTCCACCGAGGCGGTACTTATCGCGGACGAGATCCAGTCCGGACTGGGCCGCACGGGAAAGTTCTGCGCCTACCAGCACTACGGGATCCAGCCGGACATCACGACACTCGCCAAGCCCCTTGCCGGCGGACTGCCGCTGGGCGCCATGCTGGCCACCGAAGAGGTGGCCGGAGCGATGGAGCCGGGCCTGCATGGCACCACGTTCGGCGGTGGACCGCTGGCGTGTGCGGTAGCCATTGCGGTGCTCGCGACGATTGATCACGACCATCTGCTGGCGCATGTCACTGAGGTTGGCGGCTACTTCAAAGAGCAGCTCACGCAGCTCGTTGCCAAACATGAGGCAGCAGTGGAAGCGCGCGGCATGGGCCTGATGCTCGCGCTCGAGCTGGAATCGGCAGACTTGGCCAAGCAGGTGGCCGAAGCGATGCTGCAGCGCAAGATCATCATCAACCGCACCAGCGACACCGTTCTGCGCTTTCTGCCGCCATACATTCTGCAGAAGAGCGAAGTGGATCACGCGATCGAAGCACTTGACGCGGCGCTTACCGAACTTGCGCCGGCGGCTGCCGCCCGCAACACAGGAGGATCTTCCATTGGCAACTAAGGCCTATGTTGTCGGCGCACACAATGCCCGGGCTACCGCCGGCAGCAGCATCGAAATCGCGGCGCGTTCGCTCGCGGGCCGGGACTTTTGCTCGACGGCCGACTTGTCTGCGCAGGAGATTTCCGCTGTGCTGCAGCTTGCCCACGCGGTGAAAGCCCGCCCCCAGGCCTATCGCGCCGCGCTCGACGCACAGCAGATGATCATGTTCTTCGAGAAGGCATCGCTGCGCACCCGCCTGACGTTTGAAACGGCAATCAACACGCTTGGGGGCTCAGCCATCTTCGTGGACCAGACACAATCGCCTCTGGGTGAGCGCGAGTCCCTGGCCGACATGGGGCGCAACCTGGAACGCTGGGCCAATGTACTCGTACTGCGCACCTATGCGCATGACACCATCACGGAGATGGCGCAGCACGCGCATGTTCCCGTGGTGAATGCGCTCAGCGACCTGGAACATCCCTGCCAGGCGCTGGCCGACTTCATGACATTGGAAGAGCGCTTCGGCACGGTGCGCGGGCTGAGGTTCACCTATGTAGGCGACGGCAACAACGTTTGCCACTCGCTGATGCTCACGGCTGGCTTGCTGGGAGCGCATTGCACGGTAGCGACGCCGCACCGGTATGCACCCAGGCCAGAGATCGTCGCTGAAGCTGAACGGCTGGCCGAGATGAATGGCGGGGCGTTGCGGCTAACGGAAGACCCCAACGAAGCTGCAGACGGCGCAGATGCGATCTACACCGACGTATGCACGAGTATGGGCTTCGAGCACGAGGCGACCAAGCGCGCGCCCATCTTCAAGCTTTACCAGGTGAACGAAGCGCTGATGGCGAAAGCTGCCGCACATGCCGTCTTTATGCATTGCCTGCCGGCGCACCGCAATGCGGAAGTGACGGACCAGGTGCTGGACGGGCCGCAGTCGGTGGTCTTCGATCAAGCGGAAAACCGGATGCATGCGCAGAAGGCTTTACTGCTGATGCTGCTCGGCGCAGGCGCGTTTTCCCGCCGCAAATATCCCCTTTCTGCCGGAGCGCGCAGGCGTCAGGCCGCCCCGGCACGTTCCTAAACGCGATCCGCAGATCGCAGCTTTTCAAAGGAGTTTTTATGGCTGGCAAAGTTGTTCTTGCATATTCGGGCGGGCTCGACACGTCCATCATCATTCCGTGGCTCAACGAGAACTATGGCCTGGACGTGATCGCGATGATTGCAGACGTGGGGCAGGGAGAGGACCTCGACGCCGTCGTGGAGAAGGCGTACAAGACGGGCGCGAAGAAGGCGATCGTGCGCGACCTGCGCGATGAGTTTGTGCGCGACTACGTTTTCCCGACGCTCAAGGCCGGTGCGGTGTATGAAGACAAGTACCTGCTTGGCACCTCCATCGCGCGTCCCGTGATTGCGAAGCACCAGGTCGAAGTGGCTTTGGCGGAAGGCGCGGATGCCGTCGCGCATGGATGCACCGGCAAAGGCAACGACCAGGTCCGGTTCGAGCACGCCTACCAGGCACTGGCCCCGGAGTTGAAGATCATTGCACCGTGGCGGGAGTGGACGCTCAAAAGCCGGGAAGACTGTCTCGACTACGCCGAAGCGCACGGCATCTCGGTAGCGGCCAGCCGGGAGAAGATCCACTCGCGCGACCGCAACCTCTGGCATGTGAGCCACGAGGGCGGCGAGTTGGAAGACGCCGGCAACGCACCGCTGGCCAGCACGTGGACCATGACGCGGTCGCCCGAAGAGGCTCCGGACCGCGCAGAGCAGGTCGAGATCGGCTTTGCCAATGGTGTGCCATCCTCGGTGGATGGCATGCAGCTTCCGCCGGTGCAGCTTGTGGAACTGCTCAACGAGATCGGCGCGCGCAACGCGATCGGGCGCATTGACCTGGTGGAGAATCGTTTCGTTGGTATCAAGAGCCGTGGCTGTTACGAAACTCCGGGCGGCACGTTGATTGTGGCGGCGCACCGCGAACTTGAAGCGCTCACGCTCGATCGCGACCTGGCCCATTACAAGCAGCACGTTGCATTGCGCTATGCGGAGCTGGTCTACAACGGCCTGTGGTTCACGCCGCTGCGCGAGGCGCTGGATGCCTTCGTGGAAAGGACACAGCGAAACGTAACCGGCTCGGTCAGGCTATCCTTGTATAAGGGGAATGTGAGCGTGGTGAGCCGCAAGTCGGAGTTCTCGCTTTACTCGACGGATCTGTCCTCCTTCACCATGGGCGAAACCTACGACCAGAAGGACGCCAGGGGCTTTATCCAGATTCTCGGCCTGCCGGCGCGCACCCGTGCGCGTCTGCTGCAGAAGCAGAAAGAGGTCGTGTAAGTGAAGATGTGGTCGGGCCGCATGCGCGAGCCGCTCCATAGCGGCTTCGAGCAGTGGCAAAGGTCCTTCAGCTTTGACTGGCGGCTGCTACCCCATGAAGTAGCCGCCAGCAAGGCGCACGCAGCCATGCTGGGCGAAGCGGCGTTGCTCAGTAGCGCCGAAGCGCAAAACGTGCGTGCAGCGCTCGACGATATTCTCGCTGATTTCTGGAGCACGCCCGATGGCGTCGGGCGCATGAAGGCCCATCCCGACGCGGAAGACATCCATCATTTTGTCGAACTCGAGTTGATCGCGCGCGTAGGCGAACTCGGTCAGAAGCTGCACACCGGCAGGAGCCGCAACGAGCAGATCGCAACCGACCTCCGGCTGTACGTGCGTGAGCAGTGCGCCGGCATCACGCAGTCGCTCCGGCAGTGGATCACTGCCCTGCTCGATCAGGCTCACGCCGCTGGAAAGGCTGCGATGCCCGCGTACACGCACCTGCAGCGCGCGGAGCCGGTGCTGGTAGCGCATTGGTTGCTGGCCTATGTGGAAATGCTGGCGCGAGACCTGTCGCGGCTCGGGGATTGTGCGACGCGGCTGGATGCGTGCCCGCTCGGGTCGGGCGCGGTCGCGGGCGCCACGCTGCGGCTCCAACGCGACATTGCTGCGCGGGAGCTCGGCTTCTCTGCTCCGACGGCGAACAGCATGGATGCGACCAGCGATCGCGACTTCGTGCTCGAATTCCTCAACGTCCTTACGCTCCTCGCGCTCCATGCCAGCCGCTTTGCCGAGGAGATCACTTTGTTTGCCACAGCCGAGTTCGGATTTGTCGATCTACCGGAGGCCTTCTCCACCGGGTCGAGCGCCATGCCGCAGAAGAAGAATCCGGACCTGACGGAGTTGGTGCGCGCGCGGGTGGGCCGTGTGAATGGGGCCGCCCAGGCCGTCACGCTTGAGTTGAAAGGCCTTCCGCTGGCATACAACAAGGACCTGCAGGAAACGCAGTATCCGCTGTACGAAGCGGTCGAGGCGACCGCGCCCATGTTGCCTCTGCTTGCGGATTTTACCGCAGCGTTGCAGTTTCGCTTTGCGCGCATGGAGGCGGCCTGCCGCTCGGGGTTTCTAAATGCGATGGCGGCTGCTACGTATCTGGCGCACCGGGGGGTGCCGTTCCGCAGGGCGCACCACATCGTTGGGCAGGCGGTGCGGTTCGCGCTCGAAAAGGGGTGCGAGCTCGACGGCCTGTCGCTTGAAGAACTGCGGCAGTTTGCGCCCGAGTTTGACGCCGATTTCTTTTCCGCCATCACACTGGAAGAGACGGTGGCCTGCCACGACGTGGCCGGGGGTACCGCGTATGCGCGGGTGCAGTCGGCGCTGGCGGAGGCCCGGGACAGATTTGCGGTACGGGAGGTGGCCCATGCGGGTGCGTAAGGCACGCCTGCAGGATGCGACCAACATCTGTGACCTGGTGAACAGCCTCGCTCGGGACGGCACCCTGCTGGAGCGGAACTTCGCCGAGGTGTGCGAGAACGTCCGCGACTTCACCGTAGCGGAGACCGAGGACGGTTCCTTCCTGGGCTGCGGGGCGCTGCACCTGTACGGCCCCCATCTCGCGGAGGTCCGGTCGATCGTAGTGCTGCCGGGGGCCAAGGGCCAGGGCGCGGGCGGCCGCCTGCTCTTTGCCTTGCTGCAAGAGGCCGAGGAGCACGGTATCGGCTGCGTCTGCCTGTTTACACGAATCCCGGAGTTCTTTACGCGTTACGGATTCACCCCCGTGCAGGACCGGGCCGCGCTCCCGGACAAAATCTACAAGGATTGCCAGAATTGTCCGCGGTTGTACGCGTGCGACGAGGTGGCCATGGCCCGGGGTGAGCTGCCGGATGTTTCCATCCTGGGGCCGCGCGAGCCGGTGGAGCAGCTTGTGCGCGTGGTTCGCTGAGCCGTCGCGCAGCAGCAAGGCGCGTCCGTGTGCGCCGGTCTACAATGACTGAGCCGCCGGAGCCTTTCTCCTGGCTCAGCGGGAGCATCCCACCCTGAACGCCATGCATTGGAAGATCGGTCTCGCTCTCGTTTCGTGCGCCGTACTGGGTCTGCGGCACGGTTTCGACTACGATCACCTGGCCGCCATCTCTGACATCACCGCGGTGCAGCGCTCCTGGAAGGAGGGCATGCGCCTGGGTGTGACCTATGCGGTGGGGCATGCGGCGACCGTGGTCGCGCTCGGAGCGGCGGTCGTCATGCTGCATCTGCCGCTGCCGGCGCGGCTGGATGCGTGGGCGGAGCGGTTGATCGGGGTTACGCTGGTCGTGCTCGGATTCCTGGTGATCGGTTCGCTGTTTCGCAAGCATGCGCACCATGGCGTGGAGAGCCGTATTGCGCTGCTGATTTCCAGCGTGCGCTGGCTGGGATGGAGAGTGCGGCGCCTGTTTTCGCCGGAGGCGCCGCGGCCGGAGCGCTTCCGCTGGAACTATTCGGGCAAATCGGTTTTCGGCATCGGCGTGCTGCATGGGCTGGGTGCGGAGACGCCGAGCCAGTTGATGCTCTTCCTGCTGGCGGCGAGCCTGGGCGGGACGGCGCGCGGCTTCCTGGGCCTGGGCGCGTTTGCCGTGGGGCTGGTGCTGATGAATGCGGCGATGACGGCGTCGATCGGCGGCCTCTTCGGGGCCAGCCACCACCGGCCGCAGGTGTTTCGCTGGGTGGCCATCGGGGGCGCGGTGTACAGCTTTGCGGTGGGGCTGATCTTTATTCTGGGTGCGTCGGACAAACTGCCGGCGCTGGGCGGGTGAGGGGGGGTACCCCCTAGGACTTTTAGGCTAAAGTCCTCTTAAGTAAAGACTTAGGCCAGGGGTGTCCGGGCAAAGTCCTGCAAATAAAAGAGTTACACGCAAAGTCCTCACAGCAAAGGACTTACTCGCCTCCTCGAAGGCGGACAGGCGCCTTTGTTTTCCCTTCTATTTCTATTGTGACAGGTTGAGGGAATTAACACGCCACTCCCCGGTGAAAACAATGAGGCGAAGCGAAGAGGTGGCACGCGAAGACGCGACGAGCCCAGCGGGGGCGGCCAGCCTGAGAGTCCTTCCACTCACCTCTTCCGAATGGGGGAAGCGATGGCATAGCCCTTTTCGCCATGCCAAGATTTGAAATTTCCGGATCGCTCTGGAGGTTCACCAGTTCCGACATGGAACATCTCAGTGCTCATCACTGGGTCATGAGTGCTTTTGGCGATTTGGCATCGATCCAGATACGTTATTTGAATGAAGTGCGTTTACCAGGATTGCCGTCGGCGATCCTAGTATTCCTTCATTTCCGACCTCGGTGATAGTTCCAAGTGCAAGGCCTTCGGTTCGGGGGTTACGGGATTACCCGATACGGGCGCATCATCTCGTTGTCCTCATGGGTGAGAACGTGGCAATGCCAGACATAATATCCCTCTGTTGGATCAAACTGGTAAAAGTTCTTTCCTGCGGTGGATGTATTGGGAGTTATGGGAACATCCGATGGCGTCCAGCGCACCAGGATTCGAAGGACCTGATTTGCAAACGCATCCGCGGTGTCCTTCCATCCCGATTCAGTCGGTCTTGGCGGCTCAATTGGATTGTTGGATGCCGGAATGAAAGGCGAGAATGCAGGATTACCGCCAAGAGCGCCGTCTGAGTTGGGCTTTAAGTAGTCCAATGGGGGGCCATAGTTGGCGCAATAAGCGCCAGCCTTGCATCCCGTTGACAGAGGCACGTTGCGATTCGTGCCGTATGCGTCCAGCCAGGCTGCCAGATAATACTTCGTGGGATCATTAGTGCTATTAGAGTCACTAATTGTCATGTTCTGGCGATTGAGAACCTGGAATTGCGAGAGATGAATGTGGACTGGATGACTGGCCATATGCCTCGTCGAGAGATAAACGATATCCCACTCTTCGATTGACCCCACGCGCGGCAGTTCGCTGATACCATCGCTCGGAAAATCATAGGCAATGCCGGGCGATTCCCGGCCATCCCACTTGGTGCCGTTGACATACTCAATGACATCCTGAGGATCTTTGGAGGGATTGGGGGTACCGGGCGGGACCGGCTCAACGTAGTCGTAAAGGACCAGCTGCCTGACTTTATCGATTTTGACTCCGGGCGCCACATTGCCTTTCCCATCTGTCAGGCGGACCAGCGGGTCTTTTCTGGCGCAAATGCCGGAGGATGGGACAGGATTTGTGGGGTCACAGCTCCCGTCAGGTGACTTCGTAGCCGAGGCCACCCGGAACATCATGATGTCCGGCAGTTGAACATATTGACCCGCCCGGGCATTCGTCAGTTCAACATTCTTGCCGGCAAAATTGGTGAAATCGACGATGATGTCCACCCGTTCGCCCGGCGAGACAGGTATGCCGTCGGTTGGGGCAGAAAGGTCGTCGCCGATAGGTACAGGTGTATCAAAGTGATTGTCATCGGCGCCGATGACGTAAACCGGTGCGCCACCAAAGAAAAACTGATATCCCCGGTTGAGGCTCCCGTTCAGGATATGAAAGCGGTAACGCCGGGGCTCAACATTCAGGTAGGGAAAAGCCGCTCCATTGACGGTTGCCACGTCCCCTTCAAACCCGGGGGCCCAGAATGGATGATTGATGGAAACCTGCTGATTCAGTAAGAGTGCCTGACTGTTCTTGTCGAACATCCGGTCCTGCACTGCCATCTCTATTTCCTGTGCGCCACTCGGATATCCCTGCGGTTCATGATTTGGGTCTCTCAGAAAGTAGAAACCTGCCAAGCCGGCATATACATTCAGGCGGGTACTGCCCAGCGCGTGATCGTGGAACCATAAGGTTCCAGCCTCCTGAGAGTTTGAATAGTCATAGATTGCATGGCCAGGTGCCGGGTTACCGAGGCTGTGGTAATCAGCACCTTTCAATCCGTTCGGCGTAAACCACGATTCAGGGTCGCCATCATAGGCAGAGGCGATTTCAGCGCCATGCAGGTGTACGGTTGCGGGGACCGGGCCCAGGTATTGCTGCCTACATGGCGCGGCAGGATCTGCGGTCGGCGGCTTCATGGCGCAACCGCTCTGCAAGGGATCAGCCCAGTGTATTGTCTGGTCGACGGGAAGCAATCGCTGCACGAGTCCGGGGCCGGTTGGATTCGAAGGATTGAAGCTTGGCAGATGATTGACGTATTCCACCCGGTTAGTAATGCCACGCTGGGCCACGATCGTGACCGCCGGAAAGTGGGCAGCGCCAAGCACCGCGCCTGTATCGGTGTCGTTGGTTTCGAATGCCCAGACACGTGTCGGCCCCAGTGTGACACCACATGAGGCAACATAACCCTTCGGAAGCACCTGCTGATCGACTTCCTTCATTGTTACAGTGAGGTTCCTATGGGCCGCGGCATCCACGCGTGGTATTGCGCCGGCCGGACCGAATACGGGCAGCTCTATTGCGAATTTCGGGACACAGTTTTTCCCGTCCAGTTGCACCTGCGGAAACAGTGGAGTGGGAAAGCTTGAACCCGGATTGGGGCCGCAACTGATAGAGACGAAAATAATCGCCAGAAGCGCAACCGTACTCCAAATGGCAGCCGTCCGGAGAGGAGACCCAAACCATGAAACCGACCAGCTAAAGGCGCGAGACCATGCCAATTTAACACCTCCCAGCCGAGCATATAAATATGTTTTTAGAGTGGGCTCTCTACTTTGCAGCCAAATCAGTGGTCTCGCATGGAGACATCAATCCTGATCGCAATTGACAGTTGAGAAAGCTGCTGGTGAAAGCCTGACTCAAACCAAGGAGAGAATATATCAGTTGACGGGGATTCAATAGCGATTCTCTCCGTTGGAAGTGGACCAAAGGATTCGGATACGGGGTGCGACCGTTCGGTCGCCATTGGATCGTTTGGACGAGGATGTACGCCACGCTGCGGTGAAAACAATGATACGAAGCGAAGAGTCGCACGCGAAGACGTGACGAGCCCAGCGGGGACGGCCAGCCTGAGAGTCCTTCCAACTCACTGCTCGCGAATCGGGCAGCGATGGCATAACCCTTTCGCCATCACAAGATCCCAAGATTTCCGGATCGCTCTGTACGTCCACCAGTTCCGACATGGAACATGTCAGTGCTCATCACTGGGTCAATGAGTGCTTTTGGCGATTTGCGGTCAATTGAGCGTCGTTCAATGGTAAGCTTCCGTGCGGCGCTCGGGTTCAGGCGGATGGGCGTCGAACCCGGCCGCGATTCGCAACCGGCGGAACAATGAATAGCTTAATGATGGAGACTCTGTATGGACTTGATCTACTCCAAGCCGAACTCGCCAAGCATGCTTGAGGCGCAACTGCGGGCTTACTCTGACCTGTCGGAGCAGGCTGCACAGAGACTGGCATCCGAGACCTTCAACGGCGGTCCCACTGTGCCGCCTGTGATTACTCCTCGTAAGGATTGGCCCCACATGGACGAGAAGCAGCTGCGTTTGGCAGAGTACCGCATTAAACGGCTCGAGCGGGCGATCAACCTGGCCTATCCACTACTCGCGGGCGAGACCCTGGATTCTGACGGCGTGTTTACTTCGTTTCTATCCGCAGATTATCTTGACTATCCGGCGGGAACTGTCTGCGCGCGACGGCGAACCAGCTTTGGCGAGATGGTCTTCATCGACACCCAATTCACCGTCAAGGAATCGGTCATTACGGACATCACGCCACCGGTTTCGGTGGAACTCACGCCAGAAGCCGGCGCCCGCGCTCTTGCCTGGGGCGCCCTCGCCGCTGCGATTGGCAAGGCTTTGTTACGCTCCGTGGCCAGCGAAATCGGCTCGGGTATCTTTGCCCAGCTTTTCCCTCCGGGCGTCCCGCCGTACTTCGATCAGGTCTATAAGGAGTTCGAAAGCATCGTCCAAGGCGTGATCAACGAGAACAAGCGCCGCGAGCTGAGCGGCAGGGTCAACGCCGTGCAAGACGGCATGATTACTTACAACACGATCAAGCGCGACCCGGCCAAGTACGAAGAATCGCAGCGCATCCTGTCCACCATTTGGAACGAGTCGCGCGTAATCACCAGTGAGCTCAAGGAGTTTCCAGAAATCGGTCTTGGTTTGTTCGTCATTGCCGGCGGCCTCCATCTGGCGATCCTGCAAGAGAGAGCGATTACCGACAAGGACCACAAGAATCCCAACGACTCACCATGGGCCGATGATCTGATACGCAAGGCGGCGGAGTTCGCACCCTTCGCCATAGAAAACCGCAACCGAATCATCAACACGCGCGCCAACGCCATCAGCCCCGTCAAGTTCGTTCAGCACACCACGTATGTCCCTCCTGCTGGGCCCATAGATGCATCGTACTGGTTCTGGCAGGACACCTTTGTGGGAGGGCAGTACAGGTACCCGGTCCGGCGAGGCTGTTGCGATCCGGATCCGGAGCAGACAGCCAAGAACGACCGTCAATCCCGATGGGACAACACGGTCGGCGCGATGAGCAACGTCCTGGCGGCTGTCGAGCCGACAGCCAACGATTGGAAGAAGGTGGGAGCCAATCCCATTCCAAGCTGACGGAATTTGTCCCGCTCTACGAAAGGAAAGCTGGGGCGATTCCGGGAGCTACCACCCGCCACGCTCAGGATGTGGGCTTGAGGTGGTCAGGGACGGTGTCCAGGAGCGTGGTGACGATCTCCTTCCACTCTTCCGGCAGCGGGAGGGTACTGGCCGTCCGGTGGGCACGGCGGTACCAGTAGCCGGCGTTCCAGTTGTCGCCCTCCTTCCGGTGAAGATAGGCGTGGACCCATGCTCCGCTGGGCGTCTCGTCGGTCTGGGCCATTTCGTGCGCGCGGCTCCAGTGGCCCTTGCCGTCCCACCACAGGGCGGTCAGAAGGTTGGATAAGCCGTCGGGTGGGTTGCGGGCGGCCAGGGTCGCTTCGAATTCGGCGAGTGTCACACAAGCTTAGATGCGTTTTCAATAACGATTCTCTCCTTTGGAAATTGGACCAAAGGAGTCGTATAGTGAAAGTGCGACCTTTTCGGTCGCCATTGGATCGTATGGACGAGGATGAGCAGAAGATGGCGCTGAGCGAACTGGCAATCGGCAGCACTGCCGTGGTGACCGCGCTCGACCTGCCGGACGAAGTGCAGGACCACCTGATGCACCTCGGCTTTCTGCCGGAGGCTACCGTGGAGGCGCTGCGGCGCGCCCCGGCCGGCGATCCCACGGTCTACCGCATTGAGGGGGCGGAGATCGCGCTGCGGCGGGAGACGGCGCGGCACATCGAGATTGCTCCGGCGGAGATGCAGCGTTGAGCTGTTGCACACCCAATTCCGGCATGCCCGACCCGGGCACGGCACCTGAGGAAACCCGCGAGGCCGCGACCGCGGTTCTGGACGCCCCGGTCCCGACAGGCGGAACCGCGGTCAAAGCGCCCGCGGCCCGGCGCGGCAGACTGCGCACGGTAGCGCTGATCGGACCGCCGAACTGCGGCAAGTCGACACTGTTCAACCGTTTGACCGGCTTGCGGCAGAAGGTGGCGAACTACCCGGGAGTCACGGTGGAGCACCACTTCGGACGGATGAGCGGCATTGGCCGCAACGATCTGACGCTGATCGATTTGCCCGGCATTTACAGTCTTTCCGCCTACTCCGAAGATGCGCGGGTGGCCATTGATGTGTTGCGCGGCGAGATGCCCGGCACACCCAAGCCGGACGCGGTGCTGCTGGTGCTGGATGCGCTGCACCTGAGCCGTCAATTGATGCTGGCGGGACCCATCCTGGCGCTGGGCCTGCCCACTATCGTGCTGCTGAACATGGCTGACCTGATGGAGGCGCGCGGGGGCAAGGTGGACGTGCTGGCGCTGGCGCAGGAACTGGGGCGGCCGGTGGCGCTGATCAGCGCGGCGCGGGGCACCGGGATCGAAGCGATCAGTTCCTTCCTGGACCGCAGCAAGGACGGCGACCAGCAGCATGGGGATGGGGCGAAGCTGCCGGTGCTGCAGCCGCAGTTAGCCGTGCTGCAGAATGCCTCCGAATGCCGGCGCTGGGCCGCGCAGGTGAGCACGCGGACGAAGTATCGCGCGCCCGCTTCCCCGCTGTGGACGCGGCGGCTGGATGCGGTGCTGCTGCACCGGGTATGGGGCCCACTGATTTTTCTCGCGGTCGTAGTCACGGTGTTTCAGGTGGTGTTCAGCATCGGGCAGCCGTTGAGCGATGCCATGGGCGACGTGCTGACGCGGGCTGGCACCCTGGTCACGAGCCACCTGCACTACGGGTGGCTGCAGGCACTGGTGCGGGACGGTTTGTGGAATGGCGTGCAGGCGGTACTGGTATTTCTGCCGCAGATCGTGCTGCTGTTCCTGTTTATCGGCGTGCTGGAGGATTCCGGCTACCTGGCCCGGGCGGCGCTGATTGCGGACCGGCTGATGCGCTCGATCGGGTTGAACGGCAAGGCGTTCATTCCCCTGCTTTCCGCGTATGCGTGCGCGGTGCCGGCCATCATGGCGACGCGCACCATCGAGAACAAACGCGACCGGCTGGCGACGATCCTGGTAGCGCCGTTTATGACCTGCTCGGCACGGCTGCCGATCTACACGCTGGTGATCGCGGCGTTTATTCCGGACAGGCACCTGCTGGGGCACCTGATCGGGCTGCGCGCGTGTGTGATGCTGGGGCTGTATGTGCTTGGCTTCGGGGCGGCGCTGGTCACGGCGAGAGTGCTGAAGTCGTCTGTGCTGAAGGCCTCGGCGGCGCCGTTCATCCTGGAGCTGCCGCAGTATCGCTGGCCCACGGTACGTTCCCTATCGCTGCGACTGTATGACCGCTCGAAGCTGTTTGTGAAGAAGGCCGGCACGATCATCCTGGCGGTGACGTTTGTGCTGTGGGTGCTGAGTATTCTGCCCATTCACGGCGGCAACTTTTCGGACCTGACGACCAGCGTGATAGGCCGGGTGGGACAGTGGATTGAGCCGGTGCTGCGGCCGCTGGGCTTTAACTGGAAGATCGGCATCGGGCTGCTGAGCTCGATCATCGCGCGCGAAGTGATTGTGGGCACGCTGGGGACGCTGTACGGTGTGGACCCGGCAACGCAGTCGCTGGGACTGCAGGCGGCGCTGCGGCATGATATGACGATTGCCGGGGCGGTGGCGCTGGTGGTGTTCTTCGCCTTCGCGATGCAGTGCACCTCGACGCTGGCGGTAGTGCGGCGGGAGACGAACAGCCTGAAGTGGCCGCTGATCCAGTTCTGCTATATGACGGGACTGGCGTACGTGGCGGCGCTGATCACGAATCAGATCCTGTTACATATCATTTAGAGCGAGCGCTCCTTCTCGCAAGCACCCTTCATCGCAGGAAACACGACCGCTTCTCGCCTCATCCGGTGGCGATGCGTTTCGCCAGCCCCGACAGCCCATAAAGCCAGACCACGAGAGAGATGACGGATAGCAGAGTCGTTATCGAAACAGTGGACGCTACCATCATCTCCTCGCAGTGATATTCTCCCGCAAGAATGTAGGCTGTCTTGGCCGTCGGCACTGCGGCGCAGATCACGGCTGCAATGGTGTACAGGGGGTCGAGCCCCAACCAAACGCTCAATCCGTACACAATGATAGGCATGATGACGAGCTTCACGGCCGCGAGCAGCGAAGCTCGCCCGACGTTAGCGCGCAATCCGCCGATCGACAGCCCCAATCCTATGGCGAACAGAGCACAAGGGGTAAGCGCATCGGCCAGGATGTCGAGATACGCGGTGACCGGCCCAGGCATGCGGAGATTGAGGACCGACCAAAGCATGCCGATCAGGGTTGACAGCACCATCGGGCTCAGCACGATTCGCTTCACTGTGACCATCGCGGCCGTGCGTGAGCCATGCGCATCCCGCTGACCGAGTTCCAGCAGGACCACCGCTGCTGGAAACATCACAACCGCCACGAATACCGTGGCAATTGCCGCCGGCAACACAGCGCGCGGACCATAGATCGCCTGCAGGACGGGTAAGGCGACAAAACCCGTATTGGTCATCGATGCCGCCATCCCGTGCATCGTTCGGCTTGCGATGCTTGGGGAACCATGAATGCTCATAAAGCCGAACACGAGCACGAAGCAGAGAAGAGAGCCGCCCCCAAACGCAACAAGAAAACGCCAATTGATCAGCGAATGACTTGGTTCTTGAGCAATGGTGACGATCAGCAATGCCGGCATCGCGATGTTGTAGGCGAAGTGAATCAGCGCGTCAGACAGCGCCCGCGAGAGATACCCCGTATAGCCAACAATCCAGCCACTTAGGATCACAGCAAATACAGGTAAGATGAGGTCGGCGATCTGCACCCAGGCAACAGTTGCATGGAGAGCAAGGTGCAGTCAACAGAACAGGAGTGAAGCCCTGTTCGGTGTAGAGCAGCACCGTCTCGTCAGGACTTGGGCTCTGACCGTCGCTCTTCGTCATAATGAGCATCGGTCCTCAAGGCCCGTTCCATGCCGTTCATCGGGTGCCGCCACATCTTCGCCCGGGCAGCAAGTGCAAGTCCCCCGCCATTCACAGACAGCACTACTGCTACTACCGCGCCCGCCTGCACCGCAGGCCCCGCCCCGTCACGAACCCGTCCACGAACCCGTCCACGAAGCAGCCGCGTCCGCTGCTCACCACCACACGCATCCGGAAGACGCCAACGCCATCCAGCTTGCTCTTTCGCAGGTCATCAGCGGCATCGCATCCGGCGATGTGGACGCGCGGCAGGCCGGCCTTCTCGTCTAGGGTCTCCAAGTCGCCGCCCCCAACGTCCGCCGCAGCATTTCCGGCCGCGAACTCAGATCTGTGCAGTAGGTCACCTTTGTCAAAACGGCTCCGCCGTCGGGCCCACCGTCCGGGGCCTCACCTTTGCGGACGAGTACGCGGGCGAGGAGTGCGATGATCGCCTCCAAGAATGCGATGACACCTGCGACTGTGATTGCCACGCGGAAGAACCTGAAGGAACCCTCGCTCTCGTCCGCAAGGCAGGCGCGATGCTCGCATGTAACTGTCCGCGCAACAACACTCCGCGCAAACCCCGTATCGGGTGATGGTGGTCTTTATTCCCCTCTCGCATCTCAGCAACTGATCGCGTACCCTGCTGGATGATGCACAAACGGCTCCTCTCAGCAGCAATTGCCATCGCGGCCCTGTCCGGCCTGGCTCTCCTGCACCATCCACCCCTTGCACAGAACGCAACGGCAGTAAGCACACCACAGCAGGACTGGCCCGTCTATGGCGGACAGGCGGCGGGCACGCACTATTCGTCGCTCCAGCAGATCGATCGCGGCAACGTGGCGAAGCTCAAGGTGGCGTGGACCTACGACACCAAAGAGAAGGGCGGGCTGCAGACGAGCCCGATCATTGTGGGGCGCACGCTGTATGCGTACACGCCGACGCAGAAGGTGATTGCGCTCGATGCGGCGACGGGAGCGCTGAAGTGGACATTTGATTCCGGGATCAACGGGACGCAGCCGGCGCGCGGACTGGCCTACTGGACCGACGGCAAGGAGACGCGCATCCTGGCCGGGGTGATGCACTTTCTGTACGCGCTTGATGCGGAGACGGGCAAGCCGATCCCGTCGTTTGGCGAGGGCGGGCGGGTGGACCTGCGCGAAGGGCTGCGGCGGAATCCGAAGGACGTTTCGATTGCGCTGACCAGCCCGGGGATCGTTTACAAGGACCTGATTATTGTGGGCGGGCGGGATCCGGAGACGCTGCCAGCGCCGCCGGGGGATATCCGCGCGTATGACGTGCGCACGGGAAAGGTGCGGTGGTCGTTCCACACCATTCCGCATCCGGGGGAGTTTGGGTACGACACATGGCCGAAGAACGCGTGGCTGCATAGCGGGGCGGCGAACAACTGGGCGGGGATGGCGCTCGATGCGGAGCGCGGCATCGTGTATGTGCCGACGGGGTCGGCGGCCTTTGATTTTTATGGCGGCGATCGCGTGGGAAAGGATCTGTTCGCCGACTGCCTGCTGGCGTTGAACGCGGAAACGGGCGAGCGCCTCTGGCATTTTCAGGGCGTGCACCACGACATCTGGGACCGCGACTTCCCCTCCCCGCCGGCGCTGCTGACAGTGCAGCACGACGGCAAGCAAGTGGATGCGGTGGCGCAGACATCGAAGCAGGGCTGGGTATACCTGTTTGATCGCGTGACTGGTGCGTCGCTGTTCCCGATAGATGAGAAGGCGTATCCGCCGAGCACCGTTCCCGGGGAGAAGACCTGGCCGGTGCAGAGCCTGCCCACGGAGCCGACGCCGTACGCACGGCAAACGCTGACTGCGGAGATGCTGACCGAGCGCACGCCGGAAGCGCATGCGTGGGCGCTCAAAGAGTTCCGCAGCTTCCGCAGCGGCGGGCAGTTTGTGCCGCCGAGCCTGATGCAGCAGACGGTGGTCTTCCCCGGATATGACGGGGGTGCGGAGTGGGGCGGGCCGGCGGTGGATCCGGAGACGGGGCTGCTGTATGTCAACGCCAACGAGATGGCGTGGACGGGCGGGCTGGCAAAGAATGCGCCGGTGGCGGCAAGCGGTACGGGACGGGGCGGGAGCGCGGCACAAGCGGCGATGGGAGCGCAGGTGTATCAGAGCCAGTGCAGCATTTGCCACCAGCAGAATCGGGCGGGAGCGCCGCCGACTTTTCCTTCGCTGCTCGACCTGAAGGGGCGGCTGACGCGGGCACAGGTGGAGCAGACAGTGCTGAACGGCAAGGGGCGGATGCCGGGGTTCCCGCAGCTTGCGGGGGAAAAGGTAACCGTGTTGGTTGCGTACCTGATGGGCGGCCCGGGGAAGGCGGCGGCGCACACGGCGGATCGCCAGGAGGCGAAGAACCAGCGCGCCGGCGAGCAGCACGGGATGCCGCAGCACACGACCGCGCAGACGATTCCTGTGCGGACGAAGGAGATGGCAAGCCGCGGCGCCGACCGGGATACGGGAGAGAGCCCGTACCGGTTTACCGGATACAGGCGGTTTCTCGATCCGGAGGGATACCCGGCGATTCGTCCGCCGTGGGGAACGCTGAGCGCGATCGACCTCAATACAGGCGCGTATGCGTGGAAGATTCCGCTGGGCGAGTACCCGGAGCTGGCGGCCAAGGGGCTGGCGGATACGGGCAGCGAGAACTATGGCGGCCCGATTGTGACGGCGGGCGGGCTCGTCTTTATCGGCGCGACGGTGTACGACAAGCAGATACGGGCGTTCGACAAGGGCACGGGCAAGCTGCTTTGGCAGGCGACTCTTCCCTTTGCCGCAACTGCCACGCCGGCGACGTATGAAGTGGACGGGCGGCAGTATGTGGTGATTGCGGCCGGCGGCGGCAAGGATCCGAAGTCGCCCTCGGGCGGGGTGTACGTGGCGTTCGCGTTGCCGAAGGAGTAGGAAGCCTAGGCAACGGCCTGCAGGGCTGATTCGCGCGCGGCGCGGAGCATGGCGACGGGGTCGCCTGTGGGGTAGAACTCCATCGCGATGAAGCGGTGGTAGTGGGCCTGGGCGAGCGCGCGGTAGATGTTGCGGTAATCGATCTCGCCGGTGCCGGGTTGGTGGCGACCGGGAACGTCGGCCACGTGGACCAGGCCGATCAGGTCGATGTTGCCGTCGAGCTTTTCGATGAGGTTCCCGGCGCCGCGCTGCTCGTGGTAGAAGTCGTACAAAACGCGGACTGCGGGATTGTCCACGGCGCGGACGATCTCAAAGGCTTCGGCGACGCTCGTCAGGTAGATGGTGGGTTGTTCAAGGTTGTCAATCGGCTCGATCACGAGTTCCATCTTGTGCTGCGCGGCAAGAGCGCCGGCCCGCTTCAGGTTTTCAATCGAAGCCGTGTGCTGCGCGCCCGGAGCGGCATGGGGCAGGCGCTTGCCCGAAAGCAGGATGATCTGCCGGCAGCCGAGCTTGTCCGCGATGGCGAATTGCTTTCCGAGTTCCGTGAGGAGCGCAGGACCGGCGTCGGGGTCGGCGAAACCGGTTTTCACGCCAGCGATGGAGTCAAAGGTCAGGTTGAGTGTACGCATGCGCGCCATGATTCCGCGGATGTCGGCATCGGACCACTTGGTGAATTCGTTCACCAGCTCAACGCCCTGGTAGCCGGCTGCGGCGACATCCTGGAGGGACTGGTCGAAGGGGATCTTTCCGTCGATGGTCCAGAGCATGACGGAGAAGCGGAAGGGCGCCGTGGCGGGAGCAGCGCCGGAGGTGCCTGCCAGGGCCGACGGTGGAGTAAAGGCGCTGCCCAGGGCGGCGGCGGCGGTGAATTTTGCGAAATCGCGACGGTTCATTGGTTCCTCCCGGCGAGCAGCGCCGACCACGAACGATGAGAACAGCAACCGCCCGCGGAGGCAAGGGCCAAGGCAGTCCCGGCGCTGCTGATTGCGACGGATTCTGCGACAATAGAGAAGAGAGACGGACATGATTTCAGTCAACGATGTAAGCATGCGCTACGGCGCAAAGGTTCTGTTTGAGGAAGTAACGACGAATTTTATTCCCGGGCGGCGGTATGGCCTGACGGGCCCGAATGGCGCGGGGAAATCGACTTTCATGAAGATCCTGGCGGGGGACCTGGAACCGCAGAAGGGCACGGTGGTTCGCCCCAAGAAGATCTCCGTGCTGCGGCAGGACCAGTACGCCTTTGACGCGTATCGCGTGATCGATACCGTGATTATGGGCAACAAGGGCCTGTGGGCGGCGCTGGAAGAACGCGACCGGATTTATGAAAAGCCGGAGATGACCGACGAAGACGGCATGCGGCTGGGTGAGCTTGAGGGCATTGTGGGCGAAGAGGACGGCTACACCGCCGAGAGCGATGCCGCGATCCTGCTGCAGGGCCTGGACATTCCCGACGAGCTCCATGAGCGCAAGATGAGCGAACTGCAGGGCGGCCAGAAGGTGCGCGTGCTGCTGGCGCAGGCGCTGTTCGGCAAGCCGCAGGCGCTGCTGCTGGACGAGCCGACGAACTACCTCGATCTTGACTCGATCCACTGGCTGCAGGATTTTCTGCTGCAGTTTGAAGGCACGCTGATCACCATCTCGCACGATCGCCACTTTCTGAACAGCGTGTGCACGCACACTGCCGACATCGACTACGAGACGATCATTACCTACACCGGCGGCTACGACGACATGGTGCTGGCGAAGATGCAGATCCGCTCGCGGCTGGAGTCGGAAAATGCGCAGCGGGAGAAGAAGATCGCGCAGTTGAACGAGTTTATCGCGCGCTTTTCTGCCGGTACGCGTTCGAGCCAGGTGACCTCGCGCAAGAAGGAAGTCGAGCGGCTGCAGACCAACGACCTGGCGCGATCCAACATAGCGCGCCCGTATATCCGCTTCGACATGGTGCGGCCTTCGGGCAAGCACATCCTGGAGTTCGAGGGACTGACGAAGGGGTATGACGGCCAGCTGGTGATTCGTAACTTCACCGGTTCCGTGATGCGCGGGGAAAAGATCGGCATGATGGGGCGCAACGGCCTGGGCAAGACGACCCTGCTGAAGTCCCTGCTTTCCGCCGCCCCGGATGTAGCAGAAAAGGGCTTCACCATCGACAGCGGCACGGTGAAGTGGGGACACGAGGCGCAGATTGGCTACTTCCCACAGGACGTGTCCGGGATGATCGAGAAGGGCACGACGGTGGCGGAGTGGCTGCACAGCTTCGACCCGCAGGCCACGAAGGAAGACATTCGCGGGCTGCTGGGACAGATGCTGTTCCGTGGGGAGGAAGGACTGAAGCCGACCGATGCACTCTCCGGCGGCGAAGCGGCGCGGCTGATCTTCTGCCGGCTGATGCTGCAGAAGCCGAACATCCTGGTCTTCGACGAGCCGACGAACCACCTCGATCTGGAATCGATCAACGCGCTGAACATCGCGCTGCAGCGGTACGAGGGAACGGTGCTCTTGGTGACGCACGATCACGACCTGATTGATGAAGTGGCGACGCGCATCTGGCATTTTGAGCCGGATACGATCGAGGACTTCAAGGGGCCGTATGAGGAGTTCCAGGCGGCGACCGCGACGGCGGCTCGGTAAAGCCACGGGGCAGGAGTCAGGGAGTAGGGGTCAGGGGATGGGAATACCGCAGGCTCCTGACTTGTGACTCTGAACCCTGATCCCCTGACCCCGCATGCTGATCCCTGACCCCTGACCTCTGATTTCTTATGCCGCCCATTCTCAACGCCCAAAAGATCAGCAAAGCTTACGGACCCAAGCCGCTCTTCCGCGACATTTCGTTCACTGTGGAGGAGGGCGCGCGCATCGGGCTGATCGGCCCAAATGGTGCGGGCAAATCCACGTTGCTGGGCGTGCTTGCCGGGGAGATCGAGCCGGACAGCGGCGAGGTGGCCGTGCGCAAACGGACGCGGCTAAGCTATGTGGCGCAGGTTTCCGAGTTTGCGCCGGGGCAGACCGTCTGGTCGATCGCGGAGGACGCGCTGCGGCGCGCCGCGGTGCCGGAAGGCGAGTGGGACCGGCGCCTCCGGGAAACGCTGGGGCGGACAGGCTTTGAGGATTTCGCAACAGAAGCGGTGACGTTATCCGGCGGCTGGCGGAAGCGATTGGCAATTGCGGAAGGGCTCGCAACGGAACCGGATGTGCTGCTGCTGGACGAGCCGACGAACCACCTGGACCTGGCCGGCATTGAGTGGCTGGAAGGCGTGCTGGAGGGGGCTTCCTTCGCTTCCGTCGTAATCAGCCATGACCGCTATTTCCTTGAAAACGTCGCGTCGGAGATTGTGGAGATCAACCCGACGTACCCGGATGGGCTGCTGCGTGTGCGCGGCACTTACAGCCGCTTTCTCGAGGAGAAGGAGGCGTTTCTGGAGGCGCAGGTGCGCCGGCAGGAGTCGCTGGAAAACCGCGTGAAGACGGAGATCGAGTGGCTGCGGCGCGGGCCGAAAGCGCGCAGCACCAAGGCGAAGGCGCGGATTGACAAGGCACACGCGATGATGGGCGAGCTGGCGGAGGTTTCGGCGCGTAACCGGACTTCCACGGCTTCGATCGAGTTCACGGAAAGCGGGCGCGAAAGCAAGCGGCTGCTGACGCTCGAAGAGGTGCGCTATGACGTGGGCGAGCGGGTGCTTTTCCGCGATCTGAATTTTCTATTCAAGGCGGGCACACGGGTGGGACTGGTGGGCCCGAACGGCAGCGGGAAGACGACGCTGCTGCGGCTGCTGCGCGGCGAAATAGAGCCGACGGCGGGAAAAGTGGAGCGCGCACCCTCACTGCGGATCGTCTACTTCGACCAGAACCGCCAACTTGATGAGAGCGTGACATTGCGGCGGGCGCTGGCGCCGGACAGCGACTCCGTGGTCTACCAGGATCGCGTGGTGCACGTGGCGTCCTGGGCTTCGCGCTTCCTCTTCACCGGTGAGCAGTTGAATCAGCCGGTGGCGAACCTTTCCGGCGGCGAACGCGCGCGCGTGCTGATTGCAAAGCTGATGCTGGAGCCGGCGGATCTGCTGTTGCTGGACGAGCCGACAAACGATCTCGATATCCCGACGCTCGAGATCCTGGAAGAGAGCCTGCTCGAGTTCCGGGGATCGCTGGTGCTGGTGACGCACGATCGCTACCTGCTGGATCGCGTATCGACCACGGTGCTGGGGCTGGACGGGCTGGGCGGTGCAGGGCAGTTTGCGGATTACCGGCAGTGGGAGACGTGGCGCGATGCGCAGCAGCGCGGGGATGCGGCGGAGGTGAAAGCGAAGCCGGCGAGCGCGGCGGCAGCTACGGCGACAGTTGCGGCGCCGGCAAGCGCTGGCGGGAAGAAGAAGCTGTCGTATCTGGAAGCGCGCGAGTATGCGGGGATCGAGGAGCGGATCGCGGAAGCAGAGGCGCGGTTGGAGGCGGAGCAAGCGCGGCTGCAGGATCCGGCGATTGCCACGGATGCGGCGGAACTGGAAGCGGCGACGGCGCGCGTGACGGAAGCGCAAGACGCGGTGGACCGGCTGTATGCGCGATGGGCGGAGCTGGAAGAGCAGCTCGCCTGAGATATGGGCTGGGCCGAGTTGGAAGCACAACTCGCCTGAAGCAAGGCACGCAAACGAAGAGGCGGGCACGATGCGGGTAATCACTGCTGCCTTGCAGTTCCGTATCGCCACGCTCTGTTCGCAGTGGTCGGCAGTGCGCTTCGGCGCTAGTCCGCAGTGCGCTTCGGGGCTAATCCGCAGTGCGCTTGGGCACTGTGCCGCTCTAATGCAATCTCTGCACCAGCATCCAACTCCAAGAAGGTTTGCGGAGCCCCCATGATTCAAAGCCCTCTCATTATGATCATTCGGCATGCGGAAAAGCCGACTTCCGAGTCAGACGGTGTGGATACCGATGGAAACAAGGATTCTCGCAGCTTAGCGGTGCGTGGGTGGCAACGCGCCGGAGCGCTGGTGCCGTTTTTCGATCCGTCGCTTGGGCCGGTGCGGCGCGCCGGGCTGGCGACTCCGGCGCACTTGTTCGCCTCATCGACCGGCACGCACCATACGCAGAGTCATCGTGAGCGGGAAACGCTGGCGCCGCTGGCGCAAAAGCTGGGGATCGAAATCGATCTCACATTCGACAAAGGACAGGAAGACGAGGTGGCGGCGGCTGCCATGGAACGCAGCGAGGCGGTACTGATCGCCTGGGAACACAAGAGCATTGCCAAGCTGGCACGCTGTATCTCGGGAGAGGGCGGCATCCCGGAGGAGTGGCCGGACGACCGCTTTGATCTGATTTATGTCTTTCGCAAAAACGATCGGAAGACGCGATATTTCTTCGCGCAAATGCCGCAGTTGCTGCTCGCGGGGGATTCGCCCACTCTGAATCCTGTTTAGGGGCGCCGATCGGCCCTTTGCGCGGACGGGGCAGGTGCGGATGAGTCCTGCCCGATCCCGGCTAGTTGCTATTGCAGCGTAATGGATTGGTGAAGGGGCAGGTCCTGCGAGGAGCCCCCGACGGAGATGGTGTAGTTGCCGGGGACGCGCTCCCAGGCGTCGCGGGACTCGTTGAAGATGGAGAGGTACTTGGGGTTAATGGTGAGGCTGACCTCGCGGCTCTCGCCTGCGTTGAGGTGGACCTTGCTCCAGCCGATGAGGCGTTTGGGCGGCTCGCCGGCGGACTCGGGCAGGGACGCGTAGACCTCTGCGATTTCGTCGCCCGCACGGTTACCGGTGTTCTTCACAGTAAAGCGGACCGCGACCTGCTGGCCAGGCTCAACCTTGAGGCCGGAGTAGGCGTAGGTGGTGTAGGAAAGGCCGAAGCCAAAAGGAAACAGTACTGGTTTCTTTTCCGCGTCGTACCACTTGTAGCCGACCTTCAGGCCTTCGTCATAGTTGACGCTGAAGGTGGGAACGGCCTTGCCGGTGCGCATGACGGCTTCTCTTCCCTGCGCGCCCGGGGGCGGCTGGACCAGCTGCGGATGGGGCAGGTCGGCGACACTGAGCGGGAAGGTCATGGGCAGCTTGGCGCTGGGGTTTACATCGCCAAAGAGCACGTTGGCGAGGGCATCGGAGCCCTTGCTGCCGGCGTACCAGACTTCGAGAATGCCTTCTACCTTGTCGACCCAGGGCATGGTTACGGCGGTGCCGGTTTCAAGCACCACGACGGTGTGCGGATTGGCCGCGGCGACCTGTTCGATCAACGCGTCCTGGTTGTCGGGGAGCGAGAGGTTGGGCAGGTCCATGCCTTCGCTCGTCCACTGGTGGGCGAAGACGAAGGCCACGTCAGCCTGTTTCGCGACCGCTGCGGCAGAGGCGGGGTCTGCGCCCGAATCGAACAGCACAGGGACGCTGGGGACCTTCGCCATGATGGATTTTGCCGGCGAGGTTGGGAACCAGACGTGCTCCTGCCACTTCGATGGAGGACGGCCGGGCGGGTCCACCTGGGCCGAGCCTCCGCCGGAGATCATGCCCATATCGGCATGCGAGCCGATGACGGCGATGTGGTGCAGCTTTTCGCGGTCGAGAGGGAGCACGTTATTGCTGTTCTTGAGCAGAACGATGCTGTTTTCTTCGATCCTGCGTGCGGTCTCGAAGCCGCCTTCTACGTCAACGACACTTTTCTGGACAGGATGGTCCACGATGCCGCTGGCGAACTCGGAGCGGAGGATGCGGCGGGCGTGGTCGTCGAGTTCCGACATAGGAACCTTGCCGGATTGGACGGCCTGCTTGAGCGCTTCGCCGTAGTACTCATCGAGGGGTTCTTCGTTGTCGAGGCCGGCGGCGGAGGCTTTCACCGTGCTGTGCGTGCCGCCCCAGTCGGAGAGCACGAAACCGGGAAACTTCCAGTCCTTCTTCAGCACGTCCGTGAGCAGGTATTTGTTTTCGCAGGCAAAGTCGCCGTTCACGGCGTTGTAGGAGCACATCACCGCCGCGGGATGGCCGACCTCGATGCCGATCTCGAAGGCGAAGAGATCGCTTTCGCGCATGGCTCGTTTGCTGATGATGGAGTTGACTTCGTTGCGGCCGCTTTCCTGGTCATTGACGGCGTAGTGTTTGATGTCGCTGATGACGTGCTCGGCACCCTCGCACTTGATGCGATTGCCGACCAGCGTACCCGCCAGGATGGGGTCTTCGCCCTGGTATTCGAAGGTGCGGCCGTTGCGCGGCTCGCGGGTGAGGTTCACCCCACCGCCCAGGGTCATGTTGTAGCCCTGCGCGCGCAGTTCGCGACCGATGAGCGCGCCGTAGTCACAGGCGGCCTGCGGGTCCCAACTGGCAGCGGCGGCCAGGTTGGAAGGCAGAGCGGTAGAGTAGCGCCCGTTTTCCGCGCTGCTGCGGACACCGTAGGCGGCGTCACTCATTTGAATGATGGGGATGCCAAGCCGGGGAATTCCCAGCACGAAGCCGGCGCCGCCGTTGCCCAGATAGGCGTTGGGACGTGGAGGGCCCCAGCCGGGCATGCCGTTGCCGTGTACCAGGGAGATCTTTTCGTCCAGCGTCAGTTCCTTGAGAACCATGTTGGCGCGCTCATCCGGCGACAAGCTGGCATTCATCCAAGGTCCCGCGGGAGCTTTGTCCTGGGATGATGCGCCGTGCAGTGTGTGCTGGCCCGCTGCCGTGAGGGTGATGCTGAAGAGTACGCTGAGTGCGATGCGATGGGAGTTCGTCCCCAGACCCATTCTTTGTCCTTTCGACTGCGCTTTGAGCGCTCTTCATCTTACGCTGCCGGAGCGGGCGGGCGCAGGAAGGGCGGGCGGAATCCAGGCGCAAAATGGGCGATGGAGCCCCGAAGGGCTCCATCTTCTTGGTGCGGTGCTGGGTGACTATTCGATATCCGCTACCCCTGAACCCCAGAGTGCGGTCTGGCCGTCGCTGCTGGATTGCGCGGCATCGGCTGCAGAGCCCCACAAAGCTGTGGAACCCCATAGCGCGGTAGAACCCCACAAGGCCGTGAGGCTGGACGGAGTAGAGGAACCCCAGAGTGCCGTGGCGCCGGAAGCGGCCGCCGACCCCCAGAGCGCGGTGAAGGCGTTGGGATCGCTGGAGCCCCAGAGCGCGGTCGAGCCCCACAGAGCAGTCGAACCCCACAGAGCCGTCGAGCCCCATAGCGCGGTCTGGCTGCCCACTGCGGAAGCGGTCGCGTCATTGGTGAAGACGGCGTTCCCGTAGACCGCATTCGAGCCCCACAACGCGGTTGAACCCCAGAGTGCCGTAGAACCCCAGAGCGCGGTCTGGTCGAACAGCATGTACGCGCTGTTATTGGCCGGATTATAGATCGCCACGGGCGAGAGCGCGGCACCGCGGGCAGGCACGTTACCGGCCTTCGCATCTGCGATGGCGGGCGGCAGATTCAGGTAACCCGCGCCAACGGTGAACACGTCGTAGTTCGCGGTGTAGGTGATGCCAGTTACGGGATCGAGAACGCTGGAAGTGCGCGGGAAGTTTGTCTTCGTTGCGTCCTTCATCAGCACCGCTTTGACCTGGTCCGGCGTCAGGCTGGGGGCCGCCTGGAGGAGAACCGCGACAGCGCCGGAAGTAACCGCGGTAGCCATGCTGGTGCCGCTCATGGGCAGGTACTGACCCGACGGATTCTGGTCTCCACGGAGCATGTAGTCGCTGTGATAGGTGAAGCGCTGCGTATCCGCCTTGTTGGCCTGATCGGTTTTCACCAACGTGGTATTGGGGGCAAGGATGCTTGGGACAAGATTCCCGGGAGCGACGATATCGGGCTTGACCACGCTGTCAATCAAGGTGGGACCCTTGGAACTGTAGCTCGCGATGAGATCGTCTTTCGGATCCGGCGTACCCATGGCCTTCATTGCACCCACGGTGAGCGCGTATGGGTCGTTACCGGGCGAAGTGATGGTGCCGTAGCCTTCGGGATTCAGAGTCTGGTTGCGGCCGTTGTTACCGGCGGCAACCACCACTACGAAGCCGGCGCGATAGGCCTGTTCCACGGCTTGGCAGAGCGGGTCCTGAGCGTAGCTTTCAAAAACGCCGCGCCCCAGCGAGAGATTGATCACCCGCAGGTTCGCCTTGGGGAAGGCTTGCTTGAGTTGGATGGCGCGCTCGATGGCAGCAATGACCGATGAGTCGGTTCCCTGCCCGTTTGCATCGAGTACGCGGAGGCTCACCAGGTAAGCGCCCGGCGCGACACCCTTGAAGGTGCGCGCGTATTGCGAGCCGGTCGAATTCATGCCGGCGCCGGCGATAAGGCCGGCTATGTGGCTGCCGTGCCCGTACGCATCCCCGGTGCTGGTGTCGGTGGGGAGAAAGCTTTCGCTATAGACCAGGCGACTGGGGACCGGGCCGGTCGCGAGGCCTGTTGAGGCGACAAAGGTGTTCCAGGAGGGCGGATTCAGCGGATTGAGGTCTTTGCCAGGGGCACCGGTCACGACGCCGCTGTCAATCACCACTACACCGACCCCGGTGCCGTCATAGCCGGCAGCCCAGGCCGCGGGGGCGTTCACGGACTCCGCGAAGTAGTCGGCCGTCATGCGCGAGAGCCGGCGATCGGGGCTGATGTAAGCCACCTCTGGGTCGTCGGCAAGGCGCGCAACGGCTGCTCCGGAGAGGTGGGCAGCCATAGCCGGAATGGTGTGAAAGACGGCGTGAACGGAGCCGTTCGCACCCCGGATCTGCTGCTGGCGATCGGCAGTGGGCTGGTGCTTGTATTGAATGATCACGTCGACCGTCTGGTTGGAGCCGACACGGTCCAGCTCTGGCGAGGTCTTTCCGTGGGCGCCGGCAAAGGCGGCAGTGGAAGCGCCAAGAATGGCAGATGCCCAGAGCAGATTCTTATGGATTCTTCGCTTCAATCAGGTCTCCCTCGGCGCGGGGCTGGGAAAGAGCAGCACAGCATCTCCCTGCAACCGTGATAGCTACAGTATCGGCAGCGGATGCGAATTGCGCAGTTCGCGTGGGCTCGACCGTTTACTTCGGTAATCCACCAACGGAGTGCCCCGTTCCGAATTGGGAATTCCATGTGACCAGCGAGGGTGCCTTCCGGCACGTTTGTGCGGTGATTCCTCCCGGAGTGGGAACACCAGAGCGAGAAAAAGTGCTCACAGGTACCGTGCTGGTCGGTTTGGTAGGTACCCGCGACGGAACATGATTCGCGAGCGCAACGGGAGGTCTTCGGAAGCGAGGACTTCGTTTAGAAAAGCCAGCGGTTGCCCAGGGTGGCGTCAGAGCGAGCAGAAGGTGGGCCGGCCGTTACCACCGGCCGGCCCACTGGCACAGGAGGAGTGCTAGCTCCTTTATCGTCCGCTTTCGGAGGAACTTGAGGTTGCATTCCCAGTTTTTTGTTGGTTGGCCGGTTGCCCTTCCGTTGCGCCGCGCTGCTGCCGAACCGCGTTCTCGAGCGATCTGGACCAGGCAGACGTATTCGGTAGGCCGGCGGACGGCACCAGTTCCAGCCAGAGCTGGTCAATTTCGTCGGCCGGGGTAACGCCGGCATGGACCGCCTGCGGAGGGTCGCTCGGGTTGTGCGGATTGTCGCTGGAGTTGTCGTAGATGTAGCGCCAGTGCACCACGGCACCCTTGGGCAGCGCGACGGGCCGGGTATAACGGTAGACAGACTGCCAATCGACATCCCATTTGGGAATAGAGATCAGCCATTGTCTCTGACCATTTGGTAACTCGGCATAGGCATTGAGCTCCTTGCCCAGGAAGTGCGCGCGCGGATAGATGGCTTGCGCCCGCACAGGCGCGGGCAGTGTGAATTGGCCGTGGAGTTCGTAACCGGCCGCCCCGGCAGGGATTTCGAGAGAGTTCTCTGCGGGCTGCAGTTCCAGTACTTCCGGCCCGCGTGCGGCAGCGCCACCACCCTTTGCGTAGTAGACCGCGACCGTGAGCTGGACCGCTTCGCTGTGGCCGGTGGTCTTGAGGTGGGTCGTGAGCACCAGGTCATTACCGGGATCCATCGCCCAGTTCCCGTGAGCGGACGCCGAGAGCACCGGCGCGTCGGGGGTCCAGAAGAGCAGGCCGCCGGGTGAGGTGAGCTGTGCCTGGATGGAGTCCGGCGGCTCCATACCCGGAACGCCGGACTGCCAATCCGTCGCGTGCGCATGGCGGAAAGCTGCTTTTGGGTCCACCTGGAGCCAGATACTGCGCACGGCCTGGGGGTCACTCGCGCGAATCTCGACGGCGCGGATTTTGTGAGCGGCGGAACCCGTATACGGGACTATAAGGTTGAGGAACGTGTCCGGGCCGGAACCGGCAAGCGCAACCGGCGAGGCCAGTTGGAGCACAAGGTCGGGGGCGCCCAGCTTCCACGCTGCCGCGGGTGCGGCCGCTTCCCTGGCCGGTTTGGCTGCCGCGGATGCCGTGCCTTCGGGCATGCCCGCGCCGACCCAGGCACGGATATCGGCGAGTTCGGACTCGGTGAGGCGGCGCGCGCCCTGGAATTCGCCGTGACCCGGTGCAGGCAGCCAGGGCGGCATGTAGCGGTTTTGGGTCACTTCGAGCATTTGCTCGCCCCATTGCTTTGCCTCGGGATAGCTTTCGAGGGAAAACGGAGCGCCGCCCTGCGGATTGTGACAGGCTGCACATTCGCGCTTGAGAATCGGGGCGATCTGCGCGTAGGTCACTTGTGCGGGCGCAGTCGGCGGGGCCGCGGCGTGGACCGTCCGTGGAGCACTTTTGCCGGAATAGAGTGCAAGCGTGGCGAGAGCGAGCAGGACGGTGCCCGCCAGGGTAGTTCCGGCGGCCCGGATAGACCTCTTGCAGGTGCGAGAACGGAGAGGGCTGCGATCCGAGCCAGCCGCGTTGCGATGTCTGCTGAGTTTCACTCGCCAGTCTACTAGAGGGTGACGGGCCGTTCAGCGGCGGCTGCGTCCGGAGATCAACGTGGGGGCTTCTGACCGGAGGTATCCGGTACGGACTGGTGCTCCTGCTGAGCCGGCTGCTCCTGAATGTTGCCTTCTGTGCCCGTAGTGGAACCGGGTACCGGTCCGTCGGTCCGATTGCTGTCTTTCCCTACGTTCTGCCCTGTGGCGCCTGTGGTGGACACGTTCTGACGGGTGCTGCCCGTTTCACAGCCCATCGCCAATGTCGCCAAGACCAGCAACCCTACACCGCAAACACGAAGCATCCCAAGACTCCTCCCACGCCCAATATACGCGAGGAGCGATGGCGGCGCTGAGTACTGGGTTGCGCGGTCTGCGCGAGAGGCACGGGATGGAACAGCCGAGCACAATCGGCGAGGGCGGGCGGTTTGCGGGATAACTCCTCTCCCAAAAAAGTTGCACGCACCGTTACCTAATTTCACGTTGAGCGAAAAGGCTGCCGATATATGGTGAGCATGCCATCTTCCTCACTCCAAGCGGGCGAATAAGCGGACTCCATTTCGGTGCTAAGTGAGAGAGGGTGCGGCTGTAATTATGACTTACAAAGCCAAAGCATTTGCCGGGATGATGATCGCCGCCGGAGCTGTCGCGTTGACGCCGGTATGGTTTCACCCTGTCTGGACCGAGCCGCTTCATTTCGCTACCTATCTTGGCCTTATCTTGCTGGCATCCGGCATGAAGGTGGTCATTCCACAGACCGACGGGAACGGAACGATGTCGGTCAATTTCATCTTCATCCTGCTGGCGCTTATGCAACTCACGCCTGCGGAAGCGATGGTGGCCGGCTGTGTTTCCGTGCTGGTGCAGTGCCTTTATCGAGTGAAGAAGGGCTTCAAACCGATCCAGATCGCGTTCAACCTGGCGAACATCGCAGTTGCCATCGTGCTAGCTTGCATTGCCTACCGGGAGTTGTTCCGGGTTCACGCCACGCTTGGGGTGGCGCTTGCCGTGGCTAGCACCGTGTACTTCCTGGCAAACACGTTCCCGGTCGCGACAATGCTGGGCCTGGAGCAGGCGACGCCCGTTTTGAAACTGTGGTATCGCACCTTCAACTGGTACTTCCCCTTCTATCTGTTTGGTGCGGCTGTAGTGGCGTGCATTCAATACGTGACGGTCCACTATGGATGGCCCACGTCGCTGCTCGTCTTCCCGGTGGCATGGGCGGTGTATGTCTCCTACCGCAACTACCTGGGGCGGCTGCAGGACCAGAAGAGCCATATAGAACAGATGGCCGACCTGCATATGCGGACGATCGAGGCGCTGGCTCTGGCGATCGAGGCAAAGGACCAGAACACGCACGATCACCTGTGCCGGGTGCGTGTGTATGCCTGTGAACTGGGGCGGGAGTTGCAACTGGATGCGCAGGAGATGGAAGCGCTGCGGGCGGCGGCGCTGCTGCATGACATCGGCAAGCTGGCCGTGCCGGAACACATCATCAACAAGCCGGGCAAGCTGACGCCGGAAGAGTTCGAAAAGATGAAGATCCACCCGGTAGTCGGAGCGGAGATATTGCAGCGCGTGAACTTCCCGTACCCGGTGGTTCCGATTGTGCGCTCGCATCATGAGCGCTGGGACGGAAAGGGCTACCCCGACGGACTCGCGGGCGAGCAGATTCCGATTGGCGCACGGATCCTGACCGCGGTGGATTGCCTGGACGCGCTGGCTACGGACCGGCCCTACCGGCGCGCTCTTTCTCTGGACGAAGCGATGGCGCACGTGGCGCAACTGGCCGGAACACAGTTCGATCCGCGCGTGGTGGAGGTGCTGAACCGGCGCTGCAAGGAACTGGAAGCGATGGCGCGCAAAGAAGGCGCGACTATCCAGCCTTTGCATCTTGACGTGCAGGTGCGTCGTGGGGAGCAGCCGGGCGCTGGCTTCGAGCGGAGTGCGTCGGCAGAGAGCCTGGGGAAAGCCGGATTCGTAGCGCGGCACGCCGCCTGGAACACGCCCCTGCTGAACGACGGCGAATCGCTCGAGGAGCTCACCAAGATTCTGAGCACATCTCTGTCCCTGGACGAGACACTCACCAGGTTCTGCGATGCGCTCCACCAGCGTGTCGCTTTCGACACGCTCGCGGTCTACATACGGAAGGGAGACACGCTCCAAGCGAAGTTCACGCACGGCACGGAAAGCGCGCTGTTCTCTTCCCTGCGCATTCCGTTGGGCGAGGGGCTTGCAGGCTGGGTGGCGCAGAATCGCCGGCCCATTGTGAACGGGAATCCGTCGGTGGAACCCGGATACCTGAATGACCCGACGAAGTTCAGCCTGCTTCGCTCCGCGGTGGCCGTGCCGCTGGAAAATCCGCATGGTGAGATTCTGGGCGTGCTGGTGCTTTACGCACGGCCAGCGGACGCTTTCCATGACCAGCACCTGAGCCTGTTACAGGCACTCAGCAGCAAGGTCGCGCTTGCGATCGAAAGCGCGGTGCGCTACTACCTTGCGCAGAGCCAGGCGTCGATCGATTTCCTCACACGCGCCCTCAACACCGGTGCATTTACGAACCGGCTGGAAAGCGAGCTGAAGCGCTGCGTGACGGCGGGTCAGCCACTCACGCTGATCCTTTGCGACCTGGACGCCTTTGGCGAGGTAAACGAAACTTTCGGCTACGTGGAGGGGAATCGGTTCCTGAGCCGCCTGGCGGATCGCCTCCGCGACACCATTCGTGAAGGCGACTGCCTGGGCCGCCTGGGCGGCGATGAGTTCGCGCTGCTGCTTCCCGGGCTGGACCGGCAAACCGCGGAGGCGCGGGCGCGCGATCTACGTGCTGCCGTGCGCGACACGTCGATCGATATCTTCGGGGGCATGCTTACGATCACGGCGAGCCTGGGCATCGCGAGTTTCCCCGAGGAGGGCGATTCTCTCGATCAGCTTCTGGAATGCGCAGACCGCGATTTAAGCCGGGCCAAGCGCACACGGGATGTGCGGGTGCATCGCGACCTGGTAATCGCGACGGTTGCCGCGAAAGGCTAGTGGCCCAGGATGCAGACCGGGTCCAGAACTTTGCTGCGGTCACTGGCTGTAGGCACAGCGACAGCACTGCTCCTCGCAGTTCTGACAGCGCTTGCGACAGCCCTGATGATGCGCGCGGCTCCGGGATTTTTCGCCGATGAACGCGAATTGGATAGCCGCTACGGCAGCGTTGTCCAGCAGGAGATGAACGCACAAGAACGGGGACAGGGCAGCGCTTTCAGAAGCTCCGTTGCGCTTGGCGAGCGCTGGCTGCGGCTTGACTTCGGGCGTTCCCGCACCTGGGATATTCCCGTCACGGAGGTCCTGCAAGGCCGTGTGCGCAGCAGTGCCTGCCTGCTGGCGCTTGCCGTTCCGCTGAGCTGGTTGTTAGCTGCTCTTTTGGCTCTGCCTTATAGCGCGAAAGGCGCTCCCGCGTATGACCTGTTTGCGACCGCGGCCGCGTCCCTGTCGCTTGCCGTGCCAGCGGGCGCGCTCGCAACGATGTGCATAGTTGCGGGGCATGGCGGACCGGCATTGGTGCTTACGGTCATCCTGACGGGACGTCTTTACCGGTTTCTGCATGGGATGCTCCGGCGAGTCCTGGGCGGCCCCCCACGTGCTCTTTGCTCGTGGCTGCGGTGTTGGGCCTGGACGCCTGCTGCTGCGCTATGTCCTGCCGCAGCTCCGGCCGCAACTGGTACCGCTCTTCGGCATGTCCATGATGACCGCGGTGGCTGCCCTGGTCCCGGTGGAAGTGGTCTTCGATCAGCCCGGCCTGGGCAAGCTGGCGTGGCAGTGTGCCATGAACCGTGACCTGCCGGTATTGGCGGCCGTCACTCTCATCTTCGCTGGCGTGGTCTCGTTTGCGGGTGCGCTCTCGAACGGATCGGGAGCGCAGGAAGCGCAGCACGTATGACTGCACTCCGGCTTATGGGAACGGCGATTATCGGAGTGATGCTGGCAGCATCGCTGCTGGTCACGGTGCGGAACTGGACGCACATGGCGGAACAGGATCGGGCCGCCATTCTTGCAAGCGCCTCGATTGCTCATCCGCTCGGAACCGACGGGTTGGGGCGCGATCGTCTGACGCGGCTTGGACTGGCCACGCTGCTTTCGCTCGGATGTTCCTGCGCTGCCGCACTGGCGTCCACATTTTTGGCTGCGGCCGTGGGAGTAGCGGCCGGCAGCTCCGGACACGCCGTTCGCGTGATCGTGCTGAGCACTTGTGACCTGCTGACTGCGCTGCCCTGGATCTTTCTCGTGATGCTGGTGCGCGGCGCGATGCCGCTGGATATACCGCCCATATCGATGACACTCAGCACGTATCTGCTGCTCGCCTGTTTCGGATGGCCCGTGTGTGCGCGCGTGGTTTGCGGGGCGGTGCTGTCCATGAAACGAGCGCCGTGGATCACACAAATGCGAGCGCAGGGTGTCAGCGAACTGCGCCTTACCTCTCGCCACCTCGCGCCCAATCTTCGGTCCACCTTGCTTGCGCAGTTTCTGATCACCGTGCCCGCATTCCTGATGGCGGAGGTGAACCTGGGGCTGCTGGGTCTGGGCACGGCCGAGCCGCTGCCCTCTTGGGGCGGAATGCTGCGTGACCTGGAGCATTACAGCGCATGGACCGGCGCACGGGTGGAGCTCGCTCCCTTGCTGGCGCTGGTGTTGATGACAGGCTCGCTGCAACTTTGCCTCGTTGAGAAAGGGAGCCGATGATGCGCTTCTGGATGGCACTCTGTTTGCCGTTCCTTGCCCTGAACACCACGCCACGGCTACTGGCGTCGCAGCCGACCGAGATTCGGTGGGCGCTTCACGCAGAGCCGCGCACGCTCGATCCAGCGTTGGTGGAAGACGAGGGGTCGGAGGCGGTGCGTTATCTCACCCAGGGTGTACTCATCCGTGTGAACCGGAAGACGCAGGCTCTGCAGCCGGAGCTTGCGCAATCGTGGAAGGTGTCTCCGGATGGCGCGGCGATCACATTTCGGCTACGGCCGGGCGTGCAGTTTTCCGATGGCCTGCCCATGACGGCCGCCGATGTGATCTGGAGCGTGCAGCATGTTCTGGACCCGCAGACCCACTCTCCGGAAGCGCAAGGCTTCGGGCCGGCGGGGGCTGCAGTCAAGGTGCGTCAGGACGGAGCGGAAACGGTGACGTTTCGCTTCTCGCAGCATGTGGTGGGCCTGGCTGCGGCCTTCGATGCGATCGCGATTCAGCGCGCCGGCACGAGGTCGCCAAAGGCTCGCGTGGTGCTCGGTCCTTACCAGTTGAGCGAGTGGGAACGCGGCAGCTATCTCGCCTTTGAGCGCAATCCTTACTACTGGAAACACGACGCGCAAGGGCAGCGCCTGCCCTATATCGATCGCATCCGCCTAGTGATCGAGCAGAGCCGCGATCTCGAGCTCGCGCAGTACATGCGCGGGGATCTGCAGCTTATCAACGCGATTTCACCGGAGCAGATGCGCGTTCTGTCGAGGCAGCCAGCGTCGGGCGTGCTGGACGTCGGACCGTCCTTCGATTCCGAGCAGCTCTGGTTCAATCAGGTCGAGCACGCGCCGCTGCCTGCATACAAGAAGAAGTGGTTCCAATCGCAGGATTTCCGCAATGCAATCTCGATGGCGATCGACCGTGAAGACCTGGCGCGGATCGCTCTCGATGGGCACGGGATAGGCGGCCGCGGCCCCATCTCCCCGGCGAACCATCTCTGGTTCAATACGAAACTGGCCCCCATTCGCTTCGACCAGAGTGCGGCCCTGCAATTGCTCGCGCGGGATGGATTTCAGCGCCGCGGCAGTGCTCTATACGACGCGGAAGGCCATCCAGTTGAGTTCTCGCTACTGACCAATGCCGGCAACCCGGTACGCCAGAGCATTGCCATATTGGTGCAGCAGGACCTGGCCAAGCTGGGCATCCAGGTCCGATTGGTGACGCTCGACTTCCCTGCCCTGATCAGCCGGATCACGAGAACATTCGACTACGACGCGTGCCTGCTGGGGCTGGTGAATGTTGACGCGGATCCGAACTCGCAAATGAATGTGTGGCTGAGTTCGTCGCCCAATCACCAGTGGAATCCGGAGGAGAGCAAGCCGGCTACCGCATGGGAAGCGGAAATCGACGCACTCATGCAGCGGCAGGCGGCTGCCATTAACGACAAGGAACGGAAGCAGGCAGTGGACCGCTTCCAGGAGATCGTGCGGCAGCAGGAGCCGTTTATCTATCTGCTCCATCGGAACGCGCTGGTCGCGGTCAGCCCGCGGGTAGAAGGCGCCGACCCGGCCATCTCCTATCCACAGACATTCTGGAGAATCGAATGGATGCGTCTTTCTTCGCGCTAAACCAACAGCGCAAAACATCGGGTCTGCTGCTGGATGCGCATATCTCCGCCGGGTACGGCAGCACGCGGGTTCTCGATCGCGTGTCTCTGACGGTAGAAGAGGGTGAGATCCTGGGCGTGGTGGGCTCGAGCGGTGCGGGCAAGAGCACGCTGGTGCATAGCCTGCTGGGACTGATGCCGTGGCAGGGCGGGTATGTGGAAGGCCACATCCGATTTGCGGGGGAGGATCTGCTCACGCTCGACCGCGCGGAGTTGCGTCAGCTCCGGGGGCGTTCGCTGGCGCTGGTGCCGCAGAGTCCGGTGGCGGCACTCAATCCCGCGCTGCGGCTCGGTGATCATTTCCACGAGGCATGGCATGCGCATTACCCCAAGAACATCGCGCTATCGCAGGACCGGCTGGAGGAACTGCTCGCAGCCGTGCAATTGCCGGCAGACCGGGAGTTCCTGCGCCGGCGTCCTCATCAGATCAGCGTGGGACAGGCGCAACGCATCCTGATCGTGACGGCATTGCTGCACGGCCCGAGATTACTGATTGCCGACGAGCCGACCAGTGCCCTCGATCCGATCACGCAGGCTGAGATCGTACGGCTGCTGGCGCATATGGCGAGCGCGCATGCCGCCGCGATGATCTACGTGTCGCATGATCTGCTTTCGGTGTTTCAGCTGTGCCACCGGGTGGCGATCCTGCAGCACGGACGCGTGGTGGAGTGTGCGGAAGCGAAGCAGATCATCGCGCAGCCGCAGCACAGCCACACCCGCAATTTGCTCGCTGCGCTGCCCATCCGTCCGGAAGCGCTGCTTGAACACCTGCAAGCGATCCCTCGCTCGCCGGCGCAAGCGCCACGCCCCCTCGCCGGTGCAGCGCGGTTGCCGCAATCCCAACTCGCGCCGATGCCGAATCCGCATACGGTGCCTGCATCCTGAAGGGCGGAGCGGCATTCCCTACAGGCGGGCAGTGTGCAGGTGCCTGGTGAGGAACTGCCCGACTGTGAGCAGGAGCTCAAACTGCGCAGTGCCGGAAAACCAGTGGCCCTGCCCCGGGAAGATGCGCACCTGGTGCGGCACGCCGGCAGCTTGCAGCAGTTCGGCTGCGCGATGCGCTTCCGAGACGGGCACCACCGGGTCAGCATCGCCATGCAGGAGCAGCACCGGCGCCATGCCGGTGTGCACGCGTTGCGCCCAGTGCTCCGGCATGCCCCCGGAGATCTCTACGGTTGCGGCAGGCCGCGGATCATCGACCGCCATCGCCATGGCGAGATAGCCACCGAGCGAGATGCCGAGGACGGCGATGCGGCGTGCATCCACCTCCGGCCGCGAGGCGATATAGGTGAGAGCGTCGCGCGCGGTTTCCAGCCATTGGGGAAAGTGCCGGCCATCGAGGATGGTCGCGGCATCGGCGCGCAGGGTGCCGGTGCGCTCGAAAGTAATGCGGGGCGAAGCTCCCGACTCCGAACTGCGCCAGTTGGCCGCCAATGCGATCGAGCCAGTAAGAGAGATTGCCGCCGGCTCCGTGGAGGATGAGGATGGCGGGGTGCGGGCCGGGTCCGACGGGAGTGGATTGGTCAATGTGGACGGACACGCCGCCGCTCTGAAAGGTAGCCATGCTTTCGATAGATGAGCTGGCGCCGCAGCCGGTCAGCGGGCGGCGGCTTACTTGCCGGGGGTGAAATCGCGGATGCGCTCGACCGTGGGTGCATCGAGCTTGCTTAGCAGATCGACGACGAGGTTGACCATCCCGTCGAAGTCGTGGCGGTTGACGATGCCGTTGTGCGCGTGGGTGTAGCGCACGGGGACGACGAGGTTTACTGTCGGCGTGCCGCCGTTGCTCGCCTGGATCTCGGCTGAGTCATCGCCATAGCCCTGCACCAGGTCGAGCTGTAGCGGGATGCTGGCGGCGGCAGCGGTCGATTTCACAAAGGCGACGAATTTGCGATTGGGCAGCGTGCTGGAGTCGTAAAGGAAGAGTCCGGGGCCGGCGCCAAGCCTGGCTTGTGTCTCTTCCGGGTGGCCGGGGTAGACGTCGCCGGTGATGCCGCCCTCGATGGCGATGCCGATATCCGGCCGCACCACCTGGGCGGCGGTCCGGGCGCCGCGGAGACCGATCTCTTCCTGCGTGGTAGCGACGTAGAAGAGCTGGTTGCTGTGCGGGGACTTCGCGGTGCGGCGCATGGCCTCGACCAGGACGGCGCAACCGATGCGGTCATCCCAGGCCTTGCCTAGGTAATCGTCCGAGCCATTCATGACGGTAAAGGGTGAGTCCGGCACGACGGGGTCGCCGGGCTCAATGCCCATCCTGGCGGCTTCGGCCGCGTCCTTCGCGCCGATGTCGAGGAAGAGCGAGTTCCGGGGGTAGACTTCCTTGCGCTCGTCGAGCGGGACGACGTGAATGTCACGGATGCCGGTGACGGCGTGGACCGGGCCCCTGGAGCCGATGATGATCCAGCGCTGGTCTACCAGCGCCTGGTCGAGCCAGCCGCCGAGCATTTGCATCGTGAGCAGGCCATTGGGCGCGATGCGGCGCACCATGCCACCGAGCTCGTCCATGTGGGCGTCGATCATGACGCGCGGGCCGGTGCTTCCCTGCTGCGCGATAACGGAACCCATGCCGTCGTACTTCAGCGACGAGGCGAGCGGCCGCATGGCGTCCACCATGATGGCGCGGACGGGTTCCTCGGCGCCGGGCGGTCCGGGCGCATCGGCCAGCCGCTGGAGGAGGCTGAGGGTGGGGTCGGATGGGGCTCTGGGCGACGGCTGCGGGGAGGGCGAGCAGGAGGGCGGCTAAGAGGAGCTTGCGCATTGGAAAATCATGATAAACCGGCGCGCTGATGAGTTCCCCCCCACCCCCCCGGACTTTAGGGCTAAAGTCCTCATCTGCTTGGACTTAGCCCGGGGGTGTCCGGCTAAAGTCCTCTTAGAAAGGAGTTACACGCAAAGTCCTCTGGGCACAGGACTTAGCTGCGGATGGGATGGCTTTGATTCCTTTTATTTGTTCCCCTATTTCTATTGTGGCAGGTTAGGGGAATTGGTACGCCACGGAAGGCGTGGAAAAACAGTCCTGATTCAGGACTATCCGATAGTAGCCGGGCAACGATGGAAGCGCACTGTGTAGACCCACCCTCCCTTTGGGGAAAGATTGGGCACCCGGTCAGGGTGGAGTGTGAAGAAGCAGGTCCCTCGGCTCACTGCGTTCGCTCGGGATGACAGCAGGGGGGGATGAGTTTCGGGCTCGCGCTGGTGCGGATCGGGGCGGCATGGATTTTTCGGTGCGTTGCGCCTCAGAATGACGTGCCGTAGGCGCGTCGGCGAGCGGGGTGAGTGCATCCCCCGCTGATACGATCAGGGCTATGGCCATTGCTCCCAGCGCTGCGGCCAGCGGAACAGTGCAAACTCCGTCCAGTCAGTATTATCCGGCATTGGATGGCATGCGGGCCTTCGCTGCTGTGCTCGTGTTTTTGTTTCACTATGCCAGGCTGCCGTATGGATGGGCGGGAGTCGATATTTTCTTCGTGCTTTCCGGCTTTCTGATTACCGGGATTTTGTACGACAACCGCCATGCGGAGCATCGCTTCCGCAATTTCTATGTACGCAGGGTGTTCCGGATTTTCCCGTTGTACTATGCAGTGCTGCTTCTCCTTTTCCTCGCAATACCGATATTTCACCTGCAATGGAAGCATCTCTCACTGATATGGTTCGCATATCTCGGAAACTATCTTGATTGGTTTCACCCTTCAACTACCGCATATCAAAATATCGGAAGGTGGCACATCGGCCATTTCTGGTCTCTGTGCGTCGAGGAGCAGTTCTATCTAATATGGCCGGCAGTTGTGTTCTTCACGGCGGCGCGCAAGCGGCTTATCCAGATCTGTCTCGCAGTTGTGATCTTGCTGCCATTTGTTAGGCTGCTTCTCTGCCTATCGGTACCTTTGCGGGTGGTTGAAGCAGGCGCCATTTACAGCAGTACGCCCACGCGCATCGATACTTTGCTGCTAGGCGCTTTGATCGCTTTATGGATGCGCGGCCCCGAGAAGGACAGGATGCTGAGAGCCGGGACGAGCTGCCTTCTGACAGCAGTCGCGATCCTGGCGTCCATGCATCTTCTGACGACATATTATTTTCGTCCGCAGGGCGCGGTAAGTCGCTTCTGGATGCCGAGCTTCGGCTATTCTCTGACGGCGTTGGCCGGAGCAGGTATTCTGCTGATCTCCTTGAATGACAACAGTTGGATGGCACGGATTTTCAGGCTGAGGCCGGTCCGCAGCTTCGGGCAACGGACTTACGGGTTCTATGTCTACCACGTGCTTCCTTTCCTCTTCTTTCCCGTGCTGGTGCGCTGGTTCACGTTGCACGGTGTGCCGTACCTGGTGCGCGGAGTGGCATCGTACCTGATCCTGGTGGGCGGGTTGCTGGTGATCACGTATGCGTCCTACCGGTATTTCGAGACGCCGTTTTTGCGCTTGAAAGATCGGTACACACTGCGCGAGCCGAGGGCGGAGGCGAGGGTACGGCGGGCGGCGTGATGGGGTGCTGGCTGGTGGGTGCGCAGGGGCCCGCGGTGCGTTCGCATGGGGGCGTGAGGTTGGTGGCGGGCGGGACTGCTGCGCATCGGGCAGGGGCATGGATTCTTCGGCGCGTGGCGCCTCAGAATGACGAGGGCGGCGGGCGATAGGGTCGGCGCGGTTGCGCCGAGCCCACCCTTTGCACATGGGTGTTTGCGCGACGGAGATGGGCGTGCTGTGCAAAGGATGGGGCACCCGGCGCTCGGGATGAAAGAAACAAAGCAGATCCCTCGGCTGCGGTCGGGATGACAACGGGGGCGGGATAGTCGGAAAGCAGATCCCTCGGCTGCGCTCGGGATGAACGGGGGCGGCGATAGGACAGGAAAACAAATTCCGCGGATGAGCTCGGGGTGACAATGGGGCGCGGTACGCATCCGAGGAACAGAATATCCGAGGGGTGGAACATCCCAGGGTAGAGAGTGCGTGGCGCGGAGGGGTAGCGATGATTGTGAACCGCAGGGATTTCAATGTTGTGGCGGCGATGGCGGCGGCGTCGGCGCTGCTGCCGCGCGCGGGAGCGCAGACGGCTCCGGCGGGCACGCCCGTTGCGGCTGGCACACAGAAGAAGCTGCGGTACTGCATTGTGGGGCTGGGGAGGATTTCGCTCGATCACTTCATGCCGGGCACGAGGCAGTCGGCGCTGTCGGAAGTAACGGCGGTGGTGAGCGGGCATCCGGAAAAGGCGCGCAAGACGGCGGCGCAATACAACGTCCCGGAAAGCTCCATCTACAGTTACGAGAATTACGACCGCATCCGCGACAACCCGAATATCGATGCGGTGTACATCGCGCTGCCCAACAGCATGCATGCCGAGTACACGATCCGCGCGGCCCGGGCGGGCAAACACGTGCTGTGCGAGAAGCCGATGGCCACCAGCGTCGCGGATGCGAAGGCGATGATTGCGGCCTGCGCGCAGAACGGCCGCAAGCTGATGATTGCGTATCGCTGCCAGCTTGAGCCGACCAACCTGCGGGCGATCGAGTTGATCCGGAGCGGAGCGCTGGGCACGGTGCAGGCCATTGAAAGCGCGAACGGCTTCAATATCCAGCCGGGGGAGTGGCGGCTGAACCGGGCGATGGCTGGAGGCGGGCCGCTGATGGACGTGGGCATCTACTCGCTGAATGCGTGCCGCTACCTGACGGGCGAGGAGCCCGCGGCAATCTCCGCGTACAGCTCCGTGATCGATCACGATGGGCGGTTCAAGGAGGTGGAGGAGAATGTTTCCTGGACGATGAAGTTCCCTTCCGGCATCCTGGCGAGTTGCAATACGACCTACGGCGCGAGCATGGACGGCTACTACCGGGTGCACGGCTCGGGGGGATGGCTGCAGTTGAGCCCGGCGTTCGGGTATGAAGGCATTCACCTGACGGCGCACCTTTCGGGCAAGGGTGGGCCGGGCCAGAAGAATGCGGGCCAGGACATCGATCAGCCGGAGAAGGAGCGCGACCCATGGCAGTTTGCGCGCGAGGCCGACTACTTCGCGACCTGCGTGGCCGGCAACCAGACGCCGCGGCCGTCGGGCGAAGAGGGGCTGCGAGACATGCAGTACATGGCGCAGATTTACCACGCGGCGGGGTTGCCGTTTCTGAGCACGTAAGCGGGTGCCTTTCAAGCGGGGTCTTCGGACCCCATCCGGGGCGTACGTGAATCGTCTTGCCAATCTATATCTTTCAGATATATCTTTCAGATATGTCGAGAAAAGCAGACAGCGCGGAGAAGACGACGACGGCCGAGGCGCTGCTGGGAATGCTGAGCCTGGGAGCGATGTCGGGGTATGAGATACGGAAGACGATCGACGACTCTACGGGCAATTTCTGGCAGGAAAGCTATGGGCAGATCTATCCGACGCTGAAGCGGCTGGTGGTGGAGGGGCTGGCGAAGGTGAAGCCCGAACGGGCGGGGGCGGCAAAACGGCCGGGGCCGGGCCGGACGGTGTACGAGCTGACGGCAGCGGGACGGAAGCGCTTGCGGGCGTGGTTAAAGAATCCATCGACGCCGCAGGTGCCGCGCAATGAGCTGCTACTGAAAGTGTTTTTTGCGCGGCAGGGAGCGCCTGGGCTGGTGCGAGAGCAAGTGGGGGCGTTCCGGATGCAGAAGGAGGCAGAGTTGGAGCGGTACCGGCAGATACGGGCATCGCTGCTGCGCCATTACGAGCGGCATCCGGACCTGCCGTATTGGCTGATGACGCTGGATTACGGGGAGATGGAGTGCAAGGCACTGGTCGCATGGTGCGACCGGACGACGGCGATTGCGGAGAAGTTAGAGGAGGCACGGCATGCATCCTGATCCGGTGTGGATGAGGGCGTTGCTGGCGGCGCACATTGCCGCCGGCTTTGGGTCGTTTCTGCTGGCGCCGGTGGCGCTGGCCACGGTGAAGGGCGGTAAGCAGCACAGGCGCTGGGGCATGGTGTACCTGTGGTCGATGGGTATCGTGGCCGCGACGGCGCTGCCGATGTCGCTGTACCGTCCGGTGCTGTTTCTGGCGCTGGTGGCGTTGTTCAGCTTTTATGCGGCCTTCGCGGGCTACCGTGTGCTGAAGCTGAAGAATCTGCCACGAGGCGGGAGTGCGAAGCCAGTGGACTGGATCGCGGCGATTTTCACCTTCACATCGAGCCTGCTGCTGGCGTTGCTCGGGGCGTTCAAGCCGGCGGTGCTGCATGGCAACGGGATGGTGGCGGTCGTCTTCGGGATTTTGGGAATGCGGCTCGCCTATGTGCAGATCAAGAGCTTTGTGGTGAAGCCGGCTGACCCGCGGTTCTGGATGTATACGCACCTGGGGTATTTCATTGGGAGCTATATCGCGGCGTGGTCGGCGTTCAGCGTGGTGACGCTGACGCGCTACCTGGGCGACCACTGGTACATATGGCTGTGGCCCAGCATGGTGGGCGTGCCGGCAATCGTCCTGACGACCGCGTATTACCGGCACAAGTATGGGCCGAAGCAGAAGCTGGCGGTAGCCGCCTAGGGGCGAGCGCCGGCGCTGCGGCTGGGCAGCGCCGGCGGGGGGTCAGGCGACGAGGGCGTCGTGGGAGCCGCTGTCGGGCTGGTCGGCGCGGAAGCGGAGGAGAGCGGAAAAGCCGCCGGCATCCGGACCGAGCATGCCCTGGGGCACGGAAACGATGCGGAAGGTGCCTTTGCCGTTGCGGCGGCGGGCGATGACCTCCGACAGGTCGGGAAAGAGGCGGTTGGGGTTGCCGCACAGGTCGCAGACGGAAGCGGCGCCGATGCCGATGTGCTCGCAGGAGGTGCACACGGTGGCGGGCACGGGGGTATGTGGGGCGGCAATGAGGGCGGCTTCGACTTCGCCCATTTCGAGCGCGGTGGCGACTTCTTCCGGGCCGACGGCGCCTTTGCGTCCTCCGGCGGCGGCTCCGCGGATTTCGTCTGCGAGGGCCTGGAGCGAACGCGCGTCGCGTTCTTCGAGGATGGGCAGGACGAGCGCGGAGACCTCGGTGGGGGTGGCCAGGCCGGGATCGCAGTGGAAGTGCCCCAAGGTTTTGGCGAGCACGGTGTTGGGGAAGGCTTTTTCGATTTCGGGCCAAAGCTCGTTGCGGCAGCCGATGAAGAGGAAGTCGGCCCTGCCCTGCTCGAGCTCCTTGCCGATGCGCTCCCCGACCTCGCGGAGGTGGTGGAAGGCGTCGTCATCCTTGCTGCGCTCATCGCTTACCTTGCGGGAAGCGCCGGTTTCGCGGACGGGAAAGCGCTCCTCGCCGAATTCCTTGGTGCGCTCCGTGATCTGGTCGCCGGTGAGCAGCAGGACGCGGGTGACGGAGCGGTCGAGCAGGAGGAGGAAATAGCGGGGCAGATCGGTAACCGCGGAGAGCAGCGGCTGCACGACAAAGGCGTTGCCGACGTGGGCCACGGCTTCTACAGGCGCGGGCAGATCCACCTCGATCCAGGTTTCCGGCTGCGGCGCGGCGAAGATGGCCAGGCTGCCGGGTTCGGCGTTGCGGAGGTCGTCCACGCGCTGGACGAGCCGCTCAAAGATGCCGCGCAGCGCGGGGCGGTCGTGCACAGCATGGAGCAATTCCCGGACCTGCTCCCTGGCAGTGAGGACGGTCTTTTTGTGGGCGAGGTTTTCCGGGCGGGGCGGAGCGTAGTAGAAGCTGACGGCATTGCCGTCTTCCGACCAGAAGTCGGCGAGAGTGGTGAACTGGGCGTAATCGAACATTCGACATCCTCCATTTGCTTGGATGAGGGAGCGGGGCAAGTGCGAAGGAGGAAGGGCCGGAGCTGGCAAGAAATCTCCGCAGTTCTGTTCTGGGACGCACACTGTAGGCGCAGGCGACGAATTGGTTGTCTGTGGAATGCACGCTCCTGTAGTGTTTGTCCGGGCAGGACAATTGACAGTCGAAGGAATGCTAATTCTTGCCTAACGTCGAATTGTGGGGAGTTTCTATGAGCGGTTTTTCGCGTCGCAGGTTTGTGCAGGGATCTGCCTTGATGATGTTGGGGAGCGGGCGCATGTTCGGGCAGGCGTTCGGGGCAACCACCAAAAGTCTGGTGCTGGTCGGCACCAATACGACAACCACGAGTAAGGGGATCTATTCGTTCACGTTCGATTCGTCTACGGGGGATTTGCAGGCGATTGGGCTGGCAGCAGCAACGTCGGCGCCTACCTTTCTGGTGCTGGCGCCCGATAAGGAGACGGTGTACGCGGTCAACGAGGTGCAGAGCTTCAATGGCGCGGGAAACTGCGGCAGCGTGACCAGCTTCAAGCTGGACCGGACCTCCGGGCTGCTGACCAAGGAAGCCGCGGTGGCCACGAAAGGCGGGTCGCCGGTGCACGTCGCAGTGGACCAGACCGGACATTGCGTATTTACGGCGAACTACGGCGGTGGCAGCGCGGTTTCGTTCGTGGCGGGCTCCGGCGGGAGCCTGAGCAGTGTCGTGTCTTATCAGCTCTACCACGGATCGAGTGTCAATCCATCGCGGCAGACATCGCCGCACCCGCACCGGGTTACCGTATCACCGGACAACAAGTGGCTGCTGGTGAACGATCTGGGTCTGGATGTGATCCACATCTATCACATGGACGCGAAGACCGGAAAGCTGACCGCGAATACGCCCGCGGCGTGGAATGCGACGCCGGGCTCGGGGCCGCGGTCACTGCGTTTCCATCCCAACGGGAAGATTGCGTACTGCGTGAACGAGATCGCGTCCACCGTGGACGTGCTGAATTGGAACGCCGTGACCGGGACTCTGACGAAGATCCAGGAAGTGGCGCTGCTGCCCGCCGGATATACCGGGAACCACACCGGGGCGGAGATCATCTTCGACAGCCAGGCGCGCTTTGCATACGTCTCTAACCGTGGCGACAGCTTCATCGCGACATTCTCGATGAACGCGACCACCGGCACGCTGACGCTGCTGGGAAGGAGCACGTCCGGCGGCGGGACGCCCCGGCACATTGCGCTGGACCCAACGGGTGCCTGGCTGCTGGCGGCGAACCAGGACTCGGGCAACGTTGCGGTGATTCAGCGGAATACCACTACAGGACGGCTGGCCACCACGGCCAGGACATTCCCCGTAGCCAAGGCGGAGTGTGTGGTCTTCGTGTAGGGCCTGAGGGGCAGGCGGCGCGAGGCCTTGCCGTGCTTCGCGCCCCCACTTCGTAACGCCGTGCGTCGGATGTTGTATGCTGCCCTCGCTGCGCTTTGCGCGGTTTCAAGGGGAGATACATGCACGCAGGTTCTGGCACGCAGATGCGCACACGGGTGCGCGGTTCCGTTGTTGCAGTTGCAATCGGGTTTATGAGCCTGGGCACCGCGGCCGCGCAGGCGCCCGGCGCCGCTCCGCATAACATGCACACTCCGCCCGTTGCTCACGTGATGCCGGGGTCGGCGGCGACCGACGCGCGTCCTGTGCCGGCGAACGCGCATTTCAACAACATCCTGTACGGCGCTGCGTATTACCACGAGTACATGCCTTACGACCGGCTCGACAAAGACGTCGCGCTGATGAAGCAGGCGGGAATTACGGTGGTGCGCATGGGCGAATCCACCTGGAGCCTGTGGGAGCCGGAGGACGGGAAGTTCGAGTATGCGTGGATGGACCGGGTAGTGGACGCGATGGGCAAGGCCGGGATCAAGGTGATTATGGGCACGCCGACGTATTCCATTCCGACGTGGATGTACCGGGAGCATCCGGAGTTCATGGTGCGGCCCCTGGGCGGGCAGCAAGTGTTTTATGGCATGCGGCAGACGATGGACTTCTCGAATCCAGACTTTCGGCGTTACGCCGAGCGGCTGATCCGGAACATGGTTTCGCACTACAAGGACAACCCGGCCGTGATCGGGTGGCAGGTGGACAACGAGACGGCTTCGTATGGAGCGTCGAACCCGGATGTATTTGCCGGTTTCAAGGAACACCTGAAGCAGAAGTTCGGCACCACGGACGCGCTGAACAAGGCGTGGGGGCTGAACTACTGGGGGCAGGACGTGAACGGGTGGGAGAACCTGCCGTCACGCGATGCGACGATCAGTACCGGTTACAAACTGGAGTGGTCGCGCTGGGAGCAGATGCGGGTGACGGACTACATCGCCTGGCAGGCCGGTCTGGTGCGGCAGTACGGGGGCAAAGACCAGTTCGTGACACAGGACTTCGGCGGGATGATGAAGCCGGATGTGAACGAGTTTGAAGAGGCCAAGGTGCTGGACGTGGTGGCAGACAATCCGTACCACGGTACGCAGGACCACATGGACGGGTGGTGGCAGGCGTTGCAGGGGGACTTCTCGCGTTCGCTCAAGCACAAGAACTACCTGGTGACGGAGACGAATGCGCAGACGCTGGGCTGGGATTCGACCAGCCAGTTCCCTCCTTACGATGGACAGTTGCGGCTGGATGTGTACACCCACCTTTCGAGCGGCGCCAACATGGTGGAGTACTGGCACTGGTCGTCCATCCACGCCGGCCAGGAGACGTACTGGAAGGGCGTGCTGGGCCATGACCTGGAGCCGAACCGCGCGTACGCGGAAGTGTCGCGCACGGCGCATGAACTGGAGAAGGTCGGGCCGCAACTGGTGAATTTGCAGATCAAGAATCAGGTGGCGATCCTTTACAGCGTGGACTCGCTGAACGCCATTAACTTCATGCCATTTGAGAGAAAGGACGCCAATGGCTGGACCCCGGGCAAGGGCCAGGGCAGCTATGTAGAGATGCTGTCGCAGTTACATAAATCTCTCTACGACGCAAACGTAGGCGCGGATTTCGTCTTTCCGGAGGACCCGGACTTCTCGCAATACAAGCTGCTGATCGTGCCACCGTTGTATGTGGCGGATGATGCGCTCCTAAAGAAGATCTCCGATTACGTGCATGGCGGCGGGCATGTGCTGATGGAGTTCAAGAGCGGCTTCACGAACGAGAACTCGACGGTGCGGGATGTGCGCGCGCCGGGACCGCTGCGCGAGGCGGCGGGCTTCAGCTACCAGGAATTTTCCAACCTGGAGAAGCCGCTGGCGCTGAAGGGCGATCCCTTCCATGTAGGGCCAGAGGAGAACAAGGTGAGCACCTGGGCGGAGTTCCTGATGCCGGAGCACGCGCAGCCGCTGGCGTACTACGACCATCCGTTCTTCGGCAGGTGGCCGGCGATCACGCGCAACCACTACGGCGCGGGCACGCTGACTTACGAAGGCACCATGCTGTCCGACGGGCTGCAGAAGGCGCTGGTGCTGGACGAGCTGAAGCAGGCTTCGCTGACCAGCCCGGCGCAGCAGTTGCCCGCGACGGTGCGCGAGAAGGATGGGGTAAGTGGCACGGGTAAAGCGATCCACTACTACCTGAACTATGCGAGCGCAGCGGCGACGTTTCCGTATGAGCACGGGGCGGCGACGGACCTGCTGACGGGAAAACACCTGACGCAGGGGGAGCAGGTACAGATTGCGCCTTGGGATGTTGTGATCGCGGAGGAGCAGTAAGGGAGGGCGGCGATGCGGCGCGTGCGCTACGGAGTGGCCATGAGCCTGGACGGCTATATCGCGGGGCCGCATGGCGAGGCGGACTGGATCGTGATGGATCCGGAGATGGACTTTGCGGCGCTGTGGCGCGAGTTCGACACCTTGCTGATCGGGCGCAAGACCTACGAGTACATGCTGCAGCATGGCAGCCCGGCCAGGCCGCGGATACGAATGGTGGTGTTTTCGCGAACGCTGCAGCAGGCCGAGCACACGGGGGTTGAGATCGTGGCTGATGGTGCGGCGGAGCGGGTGACCGCGCTGCGAGAGCAGGACGGGAAGGACATGTGGCTGTCTGGCGGCGGGGAGCTCTTTCGCAGCCTGCTGGATGCCGGGCTGGTGGACACGGTGGAAGTTGCGGTCGTGCCCGTCCTGCTGGGTGGAGGCGTGCCGCTGCTGGGTGTTGGGGCGGAACGGACTGTGTTGACGCTTATCGAGCATCGCGTGTATGGGACGGGGATTGTCCAGTTGAAGTATCAGGTTGCGGGGAAGATGTGAGGAGAAGCAGATCCCTCGGTTGCGCTCGGGATGACACACACCCGCTCGGGATGACACATACCGCTCGGGATGAGAGATACGAAGTGCGCTGAGTGGTGAGCATCGATTTTGAGTTTGCAGCGACGACAAACAGGAGGAAGAGCATGACTACGCAACAAGTGGCCGATGAGTTGGTGAAGCTTTGTAAGGAGGGGAAGTTTCTGGAGGCGACCGAGAGGCTCTATGCAGAGGACGTGGTGAGCATGGAGGCGGGGGCGCCTCCCGGACAGTCGCGCGAAGCGAAGGGGATGCAGGCGGTGAAGGCGAAGGGCGAGTGGTGGGGGGCAAATCACGAGGTGCATGGGGCAAAGGTGGAAGGCCCGCTGGTGGCCGGCTCTCATTTTGCCGTGACATTCAAACTGGATGTCACTTTTAAGCCGCAGAACAGGCGCTTCCAGATGGAAGAGGTCGCGGTTTACAAGGTGAAAGGCGGCAAGATTGTCTACGAGGAGTTCTTTTACGACACGGGCGCATAGCGCTCAGCAGAACTCGCGAGGCCGGACTCGCCCAAAGCACGTGCGGCGGCGATGCCGTGCACAGAGGGGGCGCGGTTTGCATTAACGCGCGACCGCGGCGGGTTCCGGCTCCCGCTGGTCCTGCTGCTCGCGCCGGCCCGCAGAGCCGTCCGGCGTGGGCGCGAAGTGCAAGTTCCGGCTGAACCACGGATAGAGCAGCGGCAACACATAGAGCGTGAGCAGGGTGGCGGTGATGAGGCCGCCGATGACGACGGTGGCCAACGGTCGCTGCACTTCGGCGCCGCGCGAGGTAGCAACAGCCATGGGGATGAAGCCGAGGCTGGCGACGGTGGCGGTGATGAGCACGGGGCGCAGGCGGTCGGCGGCGCCCTGGTGCACGGCGTCGTTCAGCGGGACGCCACTGCTCGCGCAGGTTGTTGATGTGGCTCACCATCACGACGCCGTTGAGCACGGCCACGCCGAAGAGGGCGATGAAGCCGATGGAGGCGGAGAGGTTGAGGTCGATGCCGCGAATCCAGAGCGCAGCGATGCCGCCCACCAGTGCCAAGGGCACGATGGAGAGGATGAGGAACATCTGCCGGAGGTTCTTGAACGTGGCATAGAGCAGGCTGGCGATGATGAGCAGCGAGAGCGGGAGCACCAGGGCGAGGCGCTTCTGCGCGCGCTGTTCGTTTTCGTATTGGCCGCCCCACTGCAGTGAGTAGCCCTGGGGTAACTGGAGTTGTTGCGCGATGCGCTGCTGCGCTTCTTTGACGAAGCCGCCGAGGTCGCGACCAGCCACGTCGGTCATGACGACGGAGCGGCGGTGCGCGTTTTCGCGGTTGATGAGGACGGGGCCGAGCACCGTGGTGATGTCGGTGACCTGGTCGAGGCGGACGATTTCGCCGGCGGGCGACTTGAGCGTGAGTCCGCGTATGGCGTCGAGGTTGTTACGCATGGCGGCTGGGAGCCGAACGGCGATGGGATAGCGCTGCTCGCCTTCGATCATCTCTGAGATCTGACGGCTGCCGATGAGGGTCTGGATGACTTCCTGGATATCTGCAACGCTCAGGCCGTAGCGAGCGGCGGCGGCGCGGTTGATGCGGATTTCCAGTTGGGGCTCGCCGGAGATGCGTTCCATCTGCGGCTCGGAGGCGCCGGGCACGGCGGAGATAATGGCGAGGGCGCGGCGGCCGAGCTTTTCGAGCGTGTCGAGGTCGGGGCCGAAGATCTTCAGCGCCGCATCTCCGCGGACACCGGTGATGGTTTCCGCGATACGCATTTCCATGGGCTGGGTGAATTCGTAGGTGACGCCGGGGATGGCGTCGAGGGCCTTTTGCAGTTTGCCGGAGAGCTGCTGCTTGGTTTTGCAGCACTTCCACTGCTTTTTCGGCCAGAAGTTGACGTAGGAGTCGGATTCGTAGACGCCCATGGCTTCGGTGGCGAGGTCGGGGCGGCCGAGCTTGGTGACCACGGTGGAGACCTCGGGGAAGCTCTTGATGATGTGCTCCACCTGCCGACTGATGGCAATGGATTGGTCGAGCGAGATGCCGGGAAGGCGCTTGGTGGTGATGACGAGGGAGCCTTCGTCGAGCGTGGGCATGAACTCGGTGCCGATGAACTTGAGCGAGCCGAGGGCGATGACGATGAGCACAAGCGCGCCGAGGAGGACGAACTTGCGATGGGCTTCGCTCTTGCGGAGAGAGCGGCTGTAGTGGTCGCGCAGGCGGGAGAACCAGTCGGCACGGCCGGAACCCCGCTCCGTGTGGCTACTTTCGCTGTTACGTTTCGGCTTGTGTCCGCGGAGCGCGACCGAGCAGACCGCAGGTACGGCGAAGAGGGCCAGCAGCAGGGAGCCGACCAGCGCAGAAACGACGGTGACGGCCATGGGGCGGAACATGCGGCCTTCCAGGCTCTGCAACGTGAGCACCGGGAGGTAGACGGAGATGATAATGAGCACGCCAAAGGTGATGGGGCGCGCGACTTCGTGGGCGGCGGAGCGGACCAGGTCAAGCAGTGGAGGGCGGCCCGGCGCGCCCGCTTCCCCGCTCTCATCGCCGCCGGCGCGCTCCATGCGATGCATGCAGTTCTCCACCATAACGACGGAGCCGTCGACGATGGTGCCGAAGTCGATGGCGCCGAGGCTCATGAGGTTGATGGAGATCCCGAAAACGTCCATGCCGATGAAGGCAAAGAGCAGCGAAAGCGGAATGGTGCAGGCGACGATGAGGGCTGCGCGCCAGTCGCCGAGAAAGATGAGCAGGATGACGAGGACGAGGATGGCGGCTTCGATCAGGTTTTTCTTCACGGTGTGGACGGTGGCGTTGATCACGTCCGACTGGTCGTAGAAGGGGATGATCTTCGCGCCATTGGGCAGCTTCATGGAGCCGATCTTTTTCTTGACCTGCTCGATGATGCTTTGGCCGTTCTGGCCCTTGAGGATGATGACCATGCCGGACATGGTCTCGCCGGCGCCGTCGTGCAGCACGGCGCCATGGCGGAGCAGATGATCGAGCTTGAGATTGGCGACGTCGCGCAGCAGGATGGGCGTGCCGTTGCTGACGCTGACGACGAGTGCTCCCAGGTCCGCGAGGTTTTCCGCGCGACCGATGCCGCGCACCGTGTACTCCGAGCCGGCGTGCTGGATGTAGCTGCCGCCGAAGTTGGCGTTGTTATTCTCGACCGCGGTCACGACGTCGTGCAGGGTGAGGTTGTACTGCCGCAGCTTCGCGGGGTCTACCTCGGCGGTGTACTGCTTGATGTAGCCGCCCCAGGAGTTGATTTCACTGACGCCGGAGATGGAGGCGAGGTCGTATCGTATCTGCCAGTCGTGCAGCGATTTGATGTCCATGAGCGACATGGACGGGCTCTGGACGGTGTACTGGTAGACCTCGCCGAAGGCCGTGGCCATGGGCCCCATCTGCGGCTCGAGCCCCGGCGGAAGCTGTGCGCGGGCTTCGTTCATGCGCTCGGAGACGATCTGGCGGGCGCGGTAGAGATCCATGGAGTCGTCGAAGATGACCGTGACCATGGAGAGCTCAAGCTTGGAGGTGGAGCGCACGATCTGTAGGCTGGGAAGGCCGAGCATGGTGCTTTCGAGCGGGAAAGTGACGAGCTGCTCTACCTCGACCGGAGACATGCCGGGCGCCTGGACGGTGACGACCACCTGGACGTTGGTGAGGTCCGGATAGGCCTCGAGCGGCAGGCGCATCATGCTGATAATTCCGCCCAGGACCATGACGCCGACAAGCATGAGCACGAGCCAGCGGTTGCTCAGGAAGAAATCAACGAGGCGGCCCATGCGTCAGTCCTGCCCGATGCTGCTTTTCAGCAGCTCGGACTTGAGGGTAAACGTTCCTGCGACGGCGACGTTATCGCCAGGCTTGAGACCCTGGAGCACTTCGAGCTGCCCATGTACCGGTTTGGCGGTCTTAACAGCCTGGGCGGTGAAGCTGGCGCCGTCTGCCGTGATAAAGACAGTGGGCACCCCGTTGACATCCTGCACGGCATCTTCCGGTACGAAGAGCGCGGGCCGGGTGGCGCGCTCGCCGATGTCGGCGGTGGCAAACATAGAGGGTTTGAGCTTGCCCTGCGGGTTCGGCACGGTGGCGCGCACCTGCACCGTGCGGGTGGTGGGGTCGAGCGTGCTGCCGATGAGGGTGACGCGGCCGGAGAAGCTTTCTCCCGGCCATGCAGCGGAGCGGACGGTGACGGGATCGCCCTGGCGCACGGAGGCGAGGTCGGCCTCGTTGATGGCGGCGATGACCCAGACGCTGCGCAGGTCGGAGATGGTGAAGACTTCCGTGCCGGGCGCCAGCACCATCCCCGGCGTGACGAAACGGGCAACGACGGTTCCGGCGATGGCGGCGCGAATGGGCGCGTCTTCCAAGTGGCCGAGGCTGTCCGGGGTGAGCGTGGAGGGTGGAACCTGCAATACGTCGGCGAGGTGCTCGCGCTCGGTGTGGAGGGCGACTTCCGAAAAGGCCAGCTCGTTCTTTGACTGGAGCAGGTCCTGCTGCGCGCGCTGTGACTCTTCGAGCGATGCCGCCTGGATGCTGTAGAGGTGAGTGTAGCGATCCGCGCGCTGCTGTTGAAAGGCGACGGCAGCCTGGCGGCGCGCCACGTCAGCCATGTCCTGCTCGATGGCGCCGATGGTGTCATGGATGGCATGGCTGTGCAGGTGCGCGAGCACCGCGCCGCGGGTGACATGATCGCCCGGCTTGGCGTAGATGGCGGTCACGCGACCGTCTACGACGGGCGAAACGTGCGCGGTGCGCTGTTCATCGAGGGCCACCTGCGCGGGTGCGGTGATGGTGCGCGGCACCTGCACCGGCGCAAGCCGCGTAACGCGGATGCCGGCATTGCGCAGTTGATCGGGCGTGAGCTTGATGACCGATGCATTGGAAGAACCGCCTGCCTTGCCTGCGCCTTCGCCTTCGTTGCTGTTTCCGCTCTGCCCTTTGGCGGCTCCGCTTCCCTGCCCTTGGCTGGAACCTTGTTTGCTGTTGTCCTGCGAGGCGGGCTTGTTGCTGTCCGCTCCGCCGCGAGAGCAGGCAGTGGCAGCCGAGAGAACGAAAGCGGTGGCGAACAGCAGGGCGACGATCCGGCGGCGGGTCATAGCTGCTCTCCATACGCGAGTTGCAGTTGCACGGCGGCTTCCTGGTATTGCTCCAGAGTTTGGATGGCAAGCAGTTGGATTTCGATGACGGTGCGACGGCTGTCGAGATAGCGCAGCAGGTCGGCACCACCGCTGCGATATGCGTCCGCGACGATGCGGGCATTTTCCGCAGCGCGGTCGCGCATGCCGGGCAGGGTTTCCGCGGCCGCGGCTTGCTGGCGAGTGTAGCTGGCCACCGCGGATTCCACATCCGCACGTGCCGCGAGGCGAGCGGCGGCAAGCGAGTCTTCCGCATAACGACGCTGAGCAGAAGCGCGGGCAATCTCACCCTGGTTGCGATTGAAAAACGGAAGATCGAGCTGCAGGCTACCGAAGCCGGTGTTGACGCCGACGTCGCGTTTGTAGCCGCCGTAGAGCTCCGGGCTGGGCATGCCGAGCGCGTGCTGCAGATGTTCATCCGCTTCGGCTTCGCGGACCGCATCTTCCGCGGCCTGCACATCGGGCCGCGCTTCGATGACCTCCGCGGCCGGGCGAACCGGGATGGAGCGCAGGGTTTCGAGCGAATCGAACGCGGCGGGTGCGACCTGCGCCAGGCCTATCTCGCGTGCCAGCGCGATGCGGCTCAACTCGGCATTGCGCTCGGCGGTCTGGGTTTCGAGCGAAACGCGGTCGCGTTCGATCTGCATTCGGAGGAGGTCCACGCCGGCCATAGCGCCGGCCGAAACGCGCTCGCGATGGTAGCGGACGATCTCGTCCATGTCCGCGAGTTGTTGACGCCATAGATCGCGGGCGGCGGTTGCGGCCGCGGCGGCCCAGTAAGCCTGTGCCACGCGCCCGGTGATCTCGCGCAGACGGAGCTCGTGCTCGGCGCCGGCGCGCGCCAGTCCAGCGTTCGCATAGGCGACGCGCTTGCGCCGCTTGCCGCCGATCTCGATGATCTCGCCGACGTAGCCGAAGTCTTCCGTGTCATTGCTGAACGAGAAGTCGCTGGCCCAGGGGCGGAAGTCTTCCGAAGAGAGGAAGAGACGGGGATTGGGCCGGAGCCCTGCCTGGCGCACCAAGCCGCGCTGCATGGCCACCTGGTCGGCGCTGGCGCGCGCAGCCGGGCTGGCGGCAATGGCCTGCGCGACCGCGGCGTGCAACGTGAGCGGCGCCTGCGCACGCACCCGGACCGCCGCGCAAAAGAGCACAGTGGTAGCGACAAACATCAGCCGCGCGGATCGGCAGAGTGGAGGCAAGGGCCAGTGCATGGGTGGTTGCCGGTCTAAGCTAAGACGCGGGTTGTCGCGCGCCGGTGGTATGGCCGCCCGGCGCAGGCGTTGGCCACACGTGAAGGCCGCCCGCCGCTGCCCGCGTATGGCTCAGGAAGAGAGCGCGGTCAGCGGGGAGACGGATGGAACAACCGCGGCAGGCAGCTCCACGGTAACCGTTGTGCCTTCTCCCGCGACGCTGTCAATGCGGATGTCCCCGCGCTGGGCATCGACCAGCGCTTTGCAGATCGCGAGGCCCAGGCCGGCGCCGCCGCTGCGGCGAGAGCGGGAAGGATCACCGCGGTAGAAGCGGTCGAAGAGAAAGGGCAGGTGCTCCTTGCTGATGCCTTCGCCGTGATCGCGCACGGCGAGCTGCAGACGCCCCGATTCACCATAGGACAGCGTGACCTCGACGGTCGCACCGGCCGGGCTGTGGTCGATGGCGTTGGACAGCAGGTTTTCGAGCAGCGTGATGGCGTCTTCCGGTGCCATGGTCGCATGGAGTTCGCTTTCCACGCCGACCGGAAACACAGCGCGGAGGTGGACGCCACGCAGCTCGGCCACCGGGCGCAGGCCTGCCACTGCGGTGGCGAAAGCAGGCAGGATGGGGTACATGACGGGGGTACGCGGCGTTTCTGCAGAAGACTGCGTGTCCTCAATGCTGGCGAGCGCGAGCATCTTGTGCACCAGCTCTTCCAGGCGGGCGCAATCGCGCAGGGTGGCTTCCACGGCGGCGCGATACTCCGTTGCCGTGCGCTCCCGGAAGTTCATCAACTGCAGCGAGGACTTGACGATGGTGACTGCGGTCTTGAGCTCGTGGGCGGCATCGCTGACGAATTGTTGCTGCTGCAGGAAGGAGCGCTCGAGTCCGCTGAGGACGGTCTGCAGCGCGAGGATGAGTGTTTGCAGTTCGCGGACGCGGCGGGCTTCGACCGGCGGGCGGAAGCTCCAGGAGCGCGAAGAGACGCGGCTGGCCTCGGCGGCGAGAGCTTCAAGCGGCGCAATGCCGCGGCGCACAAAGGCGGTGGCCAGCGCGGCGGTGAGCAACAGCACCAGCGAGTTGGCGAGCAGCAGAAAGCGCGCGGTGCGGAGCAGGGCTGCATGCATGGGCCACAGCGGCGTGGCATAGGAGATGATGACGGCGTGGGCCTTGCCCTCGAGCGGCCCGGGGCCGTCGGGATCGACCACGCGGACGGCGCCGAAGCAGAGGGCGCGGTACTTGGCGTTCTGGATACGGACCGTGCGTGCATGGTTCGGCTCATGGCAGGAACGGTCGAGCGGTTCGGTCCAGTTAGGGGAATGGCCGAGCGGCTTGCCGGTGCGCTCGTGTACCTCGTACAGATCGCTCCCGGGTACTTCAATCGCGCGACGGTCGAGGATGACATTGTCGGCCTCGTCGCCGGAATCTTCGACCGCACCGAGCACCGAGTCGGCACGCCCGCGCAGCATGACATCGAGAGCCTGGTAGCGCTGTGCGCGCTCGTACCACAGGGTGGTGACGGTGATGGCGGCGGTGAGCAGCATTTCTGTCGCGACCATCGCGACCACCAGGCGACGCGCCAGCGAGTACATGGGCTACTCCGTGCCCCGGGGCGGCTCAGGCACTACGCGGTAGCCGCGGCCGCGCAGGGTTTCGATTAACGGCCGGCCGGTGTCCTGCCCCAGCTTGCGGCGCAAGTTGGAGATGTGCGCTTCGATGACGTTGGAGTGGCGCTCCCAGTTGTAGTCGTAGAGATGCTCGAGGATCTCGCGCTTGGAGACGACGGCGCGCTTACGGTGTACCAGGTACTCCAGGATGCGGTATTCGGTGGGAGAAAGATCGATCAGCTCGCCATTGCGGCGTACGGATTTTTCGAGGGTGTCGATCTCGAACTCGCCGACGGTAATCGAGGGATGGGCCACGCCTTTGCCGCGGCGTACCAGCGCTTTGACACGCGCCAGCAGTTCGCCGAGGTCGAAGGGCTTGGCCAGGTAGTCGTCGGCGCCGGCATCGAGCAGGCGGACGGTCCAGGCCTTTTCCGTGCGCGCGGTGAGCACCAGCACGGGGGTGCGATTGCCCTTCTGGCGCAACGAGTGCAGCACGTCCACACCGCTCTTTTTCGGCAACATCAAATCGAGAATGACGGCGTCGTAGACGTCCTGCTGATGGAGCAGCAACTCGCCGGTTTCGCCATCCTCGGCCAGATCGACGGCGTAGCCCGGGCCTTCCCGCAGCGCGTCCGCGATGTTCTCGGCAAGCCGCATCTCGTCTTCGATGATCAGCACACGCATAGGCAGAGTTCAAACAGCCGTGAATCAACTCGATTGTAGCCATCGAAGCAAGCGAAGATGAATGCGTCCTTAAGACAGCCCGGTTCAGTGACAGTTAAGCGTAAAGCGGCTAAAGTCATCGGTACACAGCCGCTTCGTCCGGTATTCCCGGACGGTGCACGGAATGGAGACACCAGGAGGCCGATGAAGGGGCAAGCGCGGGAAGGGTGCCGGTGGCGGCGCATATCGGAGCCCTGGACGACCGCGGTCCTGTTCACCAGCCTGGGGCTGAGCAGCGGATTGGCGCAGAGCGCGCGGCAGCAGACCGGGATGCCCCCGACGGCGCCACTGATATCGACGACGGCCCCGAGTGGGCAGACGGCGCAGACGGCTCCGCTGATTACGCTCGACGAAGCGCTGCGGCGAGCGCAACAAAATGAGCCGACACTGGCCCAGGCGCGCGCGAATGATGTGGTGGCGCGGATGGATCGGCGGCTGGCGCGCACGGCCCTGCTGCCCCAGGCGATTTATCACAACCAGTATCTGTACACGGAGTCGAACCACGCGGTGAACAGCGGTGGACAAGCCGGCTTTCAACCGGCACCGGCGTTTATTGCGAATAACGCGGTGCATGAATATGTGAGCCAGGCTACGGTGACCGAGACGCTGGCGCCGGACGGGCTGGCGCAGATCCGGCGGACGGACGCGGCGGCAGCGCAGGCCGCGGCGGAGTTGGAGATTGCACGGCGGGGGCTGGTGGCGACGGTGGTGGGCCAATACTATGGCCTGCTTGCCGCGAACGAGAAGCTGCAGGTGGCAGACCGCGCGCAGCAGGAGGCGGCCCGTTTTGTGGCGCTGACAAACAAGCTCGAGCAGGGACGCGAAGTGGCGCACGCCGATGTGGTAAAGGCCGACCTGCAATTGCAGCAGCGCCAGCGCGAGCGCGACGACGCACAGGTGCTGGCGGAAAGGGCGCGGCTGGACCTGGCGGTGCTGCTCTTTCCCGATCCGCGCACCGACTACCGCCTGCCGGCAAACACGGGCGCTCCGGTGCCGCTGCCGGCGCGCGCGGATGTGGAAGCGGCGGCGCAGCGCTACAGCCCGGAGGTGCGGAGCAATGCGGCGGCGCTGAACGTGGCGAGAGAAGACGTGAGCATCGCGCGTCTGGCCTACCTGCCCGACTTCTCGCTGAATTTCTCATACGGCATCGACGCGCCGCAGTTTGCGGTCTATGGCCCGACCACCGTAGAGAGCGGCGGCGCCCTGGTGCGGCCGCGCAACCTGGGGTATTCGGCGTTCGTCAATCTCGACATCCCGCTGTGGAACTGGTTTGCCACGCGCGACCGCATACGGCAGAGCGAAGCCCGGCGCACGGCGGCCGAGGTGACCCTGAGCTTTGCGCAAAAGCGGCTGCTGGTGCAACTGGAGGAGTTGTACAGTGAGGCGGCGGTGGCCAACCGGCAATTGCAGTCCCTGGAGCAGAGCGTGACTACGGCTACGGAGTCGCTGCGGCTCACCAACCTGCGCTACCAGGCGGGCGAGGGCACGGCGCTTGAGGTAGTGGACGCACAGAATGCTCTGCTGCTGGCAGAGAATGCACGGGCCGATGGCATCGTGCGCTACCAGACGGCTCTGGCTGATCTGCAGACATTGACGGGGACGCTGCCGTGAAGAAGTTCTACCTGGAAGCAATCGCAGTTGGGGCGCTGGTATGGTGCGCCGGATGCAGCAGCAAGCCGGAGGCCGAGCCGGCGGTGGAAGTGCCGGTGCAGGCCGCGACCGTCGAAGACCGCGCCCATCTCGGATATTGTGACCGGTGACGCGGTGCTCTCACCGCGTGCGCAGGCGGCGCTCTCGCCGCGCATTACGGCACCGGTGCGCAAGCTATACGTGCAGCGCGGCAGCCATGTGCGTCCGGGGCAACTGCTGGCCGTGCTGGATAACCGCGACCTGAAGGCCGCGGCCTTGGATTCGCAGGGCAGCTATGACCAGGCCCAGGCCGCCTACAACACCACCACGCGGGCGGCGATTCCGGAGGACTACCAGAAGGCCAAGCTGGACCTGGATACGGCGACGACCAACCTGGCGCTGGCGCAGCGCGTGTACGACAGCCGCCTGAACCTGTTCCAGCAGGGAGCCATTCCGGGGCGCGACGTGGATACCGCGAAGAGCAGCCTGGTGCAGGCGCAGAGCGCGTATGACATCGCCAAGGCACATTTCGATTCCATGAAGGCCTTTGCGCGGCAGGACGCGGTGAAGACGGCGCAGGGGCAACTGATCTCGGCCGAAGGCAAGTACAAGGGGGCAGAGGCGCAGCTCAGCTTTTCCGAGATCCACTCGCCCATCGCGGGCGTGGTGACGGACCGGCCCTTGTATGCCGGGGAGACTGCGCCGGCGGGAACACCATTAATCACAGTGATGGATACGAGTGCGATGATCGCCAAGACGCACCTGCCGGAGCAGGAGGCGAGCCAGCTCAAGGTGGGCCAGCCTGCAACCATGCAGGTGCCGGGTATCGAAGAGCCGGTGCCGGCGAAAGTGAGCGTGGTCAGCCCGGCGCTCGATCCGGGCTCGACGACGCTGGAGGTCTGGGTGGAGGCCCCCAATCCGGATGGCAAGCTGAAGGCGGGCACCCCGGTCCATGTGGCCATTACCAGCCGGACGGTGCCTAACGCCGTGGTGATTCCCAAGGAGGCGATGACCACTGCGCCCGACGGCAAGACCACGGTGATGGTGATTGGGGCGGATTCCGTCGCGCACACGCGGGAGATACAACCGGGGATCGTGGAAGACGGCAGGGTGCAGGTGGTCAGCGGCTTGAAGCCGGGCGAAAACGTCGTGAGCGTGGGCGCCTACGCGATGGCGGACGGAACCAAGGTGAAGGTGGCCGAGCCGGGCCAGAGCACGGAAGCCGACACGCAGAAGCCGGACGCCGCCAAGCCCAAGGGTAGCGAGAAGGACTGATGGCAGTCCCCACCACCATCCCGGCGCCTCCCGCTGTGCGGGCGCAAGACGAGAAGCCGTTCTGGCTGAAGGCGCAGGCGCGCACCATCATTTTCTTCACGGTGGCGCTGGCGGTGGCGGGCATTTATCTCGCGCTGGGCATTCCGATCTCAGTCTTTCCGGAGACCAACTTCCCGCGCGTGGTGATCGGGATTGACAACGGCGTGATGCCGGTGGAGCAGATGCAGGTCACGATCACGCGGCCGATCGAGGAGGCGGTGAACACGGTTCCCGGGCTGCTCACGGTGCGTTCGAATACCAGCCGCGGCTCAGCCGAGGTCAGTCTTTTCTTCGACTGGAACGTGGACATGTTCAAGACGCTGGAGCTGGTGAACGCGGCGCTTTCGCGGGCGCAGCAGGCGCTGCCGCCCACGGCCCAGATCCGCGCCGACCGGCTGACCTTTGCCACGTTTCCGATTCTCGGCTACAGTCTGACCTCCGACACCGTGCCGCTGACGGAGCTGTACCAGCTTGCGACGTACACGCTGAAGCCGCCGCTGAACCGGCTGCCCGGGGTGCGCACCGTGCTGGTGCAGGGCGCGCACATTCCGGAGTACGACGTGCAGCCCGACCCGGCGAAGCTGCTGGCGACCAACACCACTGTCACGGATCTGCTGAATGCGCTGCAGTTGACGAACGTGATCGATTCGCCCGGGCTGTACGAGGACAACCACCAATTGGTGCTGGGCCTGATCGGCGGCCAGGTGCACGTGCCCGGAGAGTTGTCGCAGATTGCCGTCAAGACCACGGCGAACGGCGTGCCGGTGCGCATCGGTGATGTGGCGAAGGTGGAGGCGTCCACCGAGCCGACGTACACGCTGGTGACGGCAGACGGCAAGCCGGCGGTGCTGATCAACATCTCGCGCCAGCCCAGCAGCAACACGGTGGCCGTGGCAAACGAAGTGGCCGCGGAGATGGCACAGCTCAAGACGCAACTGCCGCCGGGCATCCGGATCCAGCCGTTCTACGACCAGTCCGAACTGGTGCGCGGCAGCATCGCCAGCGTGCGGGATGCGATCCTGATCGGCATCATCCTGGCTTCGGTGGTGCTCATCATTTTCCTGCACGACTGGAGCAGTTCCCTGGTGGCGGGCCTGGTGATTCCGGTCACGCTGTGCGTCACGTTTCTGTTTCTTTCAGCGACGCACCAGAGCTTCGACCTGATGACGCTGGGCGGGCTGGCCGCGGCCGTGGGGCTGGTGATCGACGATGCCATCGTGATGGTGGAGAACATCGTGATGCACCGCGACTCCGGCGAGAGCCGCGTGGTGGCGATCGAAAAGGCGCTGGGCGAAATGACACGGCCGCTGGTGTTCTCGACCATCACGCCCATCGTGGTGTTTCTGCCGCTGGTTTCGGTCACGGGCGTGACGGGGGCTTTCTTCCGCGCGCTGGCCATCACCATGTCGGTGGCGCTGATGTGCTCGCTCGCGCTGGCGCTGACGTGGACGCCATCGCTGAGCCTTTACCTGCTGCGGCGCAAGAAGACGCCGAAGCGCGCTGCGGAGACGAAGGCTGCGACCGCTTACGCCGCGCGCGCACGCGGAGCTGCCGGCCGTCGTCGCACCGGGAGCCGACGGGCGGGGGCCGGGAGCGCCGGCGAGCGTGCATGAAGACAGCCGCATCATGCGCACGCTGCTGCACTGGCACCGGCGCGGGCTGGAGTGGGCGCTGGCCAAGCCGTTGTGGCTGGGGTTGATCTGCCTGCTGCTGCTGGCCGGGACGTTCTTCGCGTATCGCAGCCTCGGTTCGGACCTGCTGCCGGCGATGGACGAGGGCGGGTTCGTGCTGGACTACATCATGCCCGCGGGCACGTCACTGACCGAGACGAACCGCGTGCTCGAGCACGTGGAATCGATCCTGCGCGGCATTCCCGAAGTGGAGAGCACGTCACGCCGCACCGGCCTGCAGATGGGCCTTGCGCCGGTGACGGAGGCAAACACCGGCGACTTCACGGTGAAGCTCAAGAGCAAGCGTTCCCGCGGCATTGACGACATCATGGCGGAGGCCCGGGAGGAGATACGGAGCAGCGAGCCTGAGCTGGATATTGAGTTCACGCAGGTGCTGCAGGACATGATCGGCGACCTGTCGAACTCGCCGGAGCCGATCCAGATCAAGCTCTTTTCCACCGACATGCCGCTGCTGCAGCGCACCGCGCCACAGGTGGCGGAGACGATCAGCAAGCAGCCCGGCGTGGTGGATGTGCTGAACGGAATTGAAAACACCATCAGCGGCCCGGCGACGCTCTTTCAAGTCAAGCCGATGATCGCCGCGCGGCTGGGCTTTACGACGCAGGAGGTGACGACGGACGCGACCGCGCTGCTCGAGGGCGCGGCTTCCACCCAGCCGCTGATCGTGAACAACCGCCCGTACACGGTGCGCGTGCGCTTTGCGGACCGCTATCGCGCCGGTCTGGACGCGATCAAGCAAACCGTGTTGAACAGCGCCACCGGGAAGTTCGCGACGTTGTCATCGCTGGCGGACATCCAGCAATTGCCGCAGCAGAACGAGATCCGCCGCGAGAACCTGCAACAGCTCGTGGTGGTGACCGGGCGGCTGGAGGGAACCAATCTGGGCGCGGCGGTGAAGAAGGTGCAGGCCGCCGTGAGGGCGCTACATCTGCCGCCGTCGATCCGGGTGGAATATGGCGGCACTTACGCGGAACAGCAGAAGTCATTCCATGACTTGCTGCGCGTGCTGCTGCTGGCGCTGGTGCTGGTCTTCGGCGTGCTGCTGACGGAGTTCCGGAACTTCTCCGCGCCGATCTCGATCCTGTGCTCTTCCCTGCTCTCCACTTTTGGCGTGATCGTTGCACTGTTTGTGACGCACACGGACTTCAACGTCGCCTCGTTCATGGGCCTGATCATGGTGATCGGCATTGTGGCGAAGAACGGCATCCTGCTGCTGGACGCCGACGAACGCTTCCGGGCGGAGGGCATGTCGGCCTATGAAGCGATGCTGGAAGCGGCACAGCGGCGGTTGCGGCCGATCACCATGACGGCCCTGGCGGCGATCAGCGGCATGCTGCCGCTGGCCTTTGCGCTGGGCCAAGGCTCGCAGATGCTGCAGCCGCTCGCCATCTCGGTAATTGGCGGGCTGCTGGTCTCGATGGTGCTATCGCTGATCCTGACACCGACGCTGTACTACCTGATGACGCGAAACGCACACAGCTAAGTGCACTTATGTTAAAGAAACGCATCAAAGGCCTGACCGAGGCAGAGATTCAGCTTATAGTGAACTATGGGAACGTTTCCTGCCGGCAGATGTGCCACATCTCGCACCACGCTGATCGATGCCCGCTATGAGAAGGATGCCTGCGGCGTCGGTTTTGTCGCGCAACTCTCAAACCAGCCTTCGCATGACGTTCTGACCAGTGCCCTGACCGCGCTGGCCCGCCTGGCGCACCGCGGCGCGGTAGCGGCGGACGGAAAGAGCAGCGACGGTGTGGGCATTCTGACCCAGATTCCGCGCACATTTCTGTTACAGGACTGCGGCATTACGCTCGCGGCGGACTGCCCGCTGGCGGTGGGTGCGCTTTTTCTGCAGCCGGCAAGCGCGCAAAGCGAGGAGCACCGGTTCGAGGCGGCACTGGCGGCCGAGGCACTCCAGGTGCTGGCCTGGCGCACGGTGCCAGTGAACACGGCTCACCTGGGCGAGCAGGCGGCGGCGTGCCTGCCGGTGATTCGCCAGGTGCTGGTGACGGGCGAGAGCGCCGGCCTGGAGCGCAGGCTTTACCTGGCGCGCAAGCGGTTTGAGCGGCAATCGTCAGATACGCACGTGTGCTCGCTGTCGGCCTCCACGGTGGTGTACAAGGCGCTGTGCGCGGGACGGCTGCTGCCGGATTTTTATCCTGACCTGGCGGATCCCGGATTTACCACGGCATACGCAGTTTTCCACCAGCGCTATGCCACCAACGCGCTGCCGACGTGGAATCGCGCGCAGCCGCTGCGCATGCTGGCGCACAACGGCGAGATCAACACGGTATGGGGCAATCGCGCGCGCATGGATGCGCGGGCCAGCACCATTCCCGCGGAGTGCCATCCCCTGCTGGCCGCCGACGGCTCGGACTCGACCAGTCTTGATGAAGCAGTAGAACTGCTGGCGCGCAACGCGCGGAGCGCGGCGGAGGCGGTACGCATGCTGCTGCCGCCAGCGCGCGGCGATGCCGAGTCGCCCTTTATGCGCTACCACGAAGACTGCGTGGAGCCGTGGGACGGGCCCGCCGCGGTGGTCTTTGCCGACGGGCTGATGGTGGGTGCTGCGCTCGATCGCAACGGGCTGCGCCCGTGCCGCTACTTCGTCACGGAAGACGGCTGGGTGGTCGCCGGTTCGGAGGCGGGACTGGTGGACCTGGAGCCGGACCGCATTGTGACCAGCGGACAACTGGGGCCGGGGGAGATGATCGCGGTGGACCTGGCCACCCACACGGTGCTGGATACCACGGCGCTGCTGCGGCGCTTTGACAGCGCGATTGACTACGACAAGCTGCTGCCGGATGTGCGTCTGGAAGCGCAGAACGGTGCGCCCGCGCCGCCGAGCGGCGAGGAACTGCAGCGGATGCAGCTTGCGTTCGGCTACACCAAGGAAGACGTGAAGATGGTGCTGCAGCCGATGGCTGCGGAGGGCAAGGACGCGGTGTGGTCCATGGGGGACGATACGCCGCTCGCGCCGCTCGCGCGGTCGCCGCGCCCGGTATACAACTACCTGCGCCAGCGCTTTGCGCAGGTTACAAATCCGCCGATCGATTCGCTGCGGGAATCCTGCGTGGTGAAGCTGCATACGCGGCTGGGGCCGTGGCCGCACATGCTGGACCCGCACGCGCGTATTCCAGGCTTGTCACTGGCTTCGCCATTTCTTTCGCTGGCGCAAATGGAAGCGCTCAAGAAGGGGGAGCACGCGTTGGGACGTGAGCTTCCGGGCGAGGTGCTGCAGTGCGTCTTTGCGCCCGGCGGAAGCCTGCTGCAGGGCGTGCGCGAGCTGTGCGAGCGCGCCATCACTTCGGTGGCCGGCGGGACGCAGGTGCTGATCCTGAGCGATCGCGGCACAGGGCCGGAGGCGCTTCCGCTGCCCATGGCCCTGGCTACAGGGGCGGTGCACCAGGCGCTGGTGAATGCCGGCCTGCGCACGCAGACCGGTCTGGCCGTGGAGGCCGGCGACTGCCGCGACCTGCATCACGGCGCCGTGCTGCTGGGCTATGGAGCGGGCGTGGTGTGTCCGTGGCTGGCACTGGAAACGGCGCGGGAACACCAGCCGGCCAAGGGCGAAGCGAACCTGCTGCACGCCTTCGATACGGGGCTGGCGAAGATCATGTCCAAGATGGGCATCTCGGTGGTGGACAGCTACCGCGGCGCGCACCTGTTTGACTGTATCGGCCTGAGCCAGGAAGTGGTGGACCTGTGCCTGTTCGGCACACCGGCACCGCTGGGAGGCATCGGCTTCCGCGAGATCGAGGCCGCGGTACGCAGCAGTTGGGGGCGGTGTTATGGCTCCGGCGAGCGCGACAGTGATGGACAGCGGGTTATCGTCTCCGTGAATGTTGCGAATGCGAAAGACCTGCCCGACTTCGGTGCGGTGCGCTATCGCAAAGCCGAGGGGGCGGAGTGGCACGCGTGGCAGCCGCAGCGGGTGCGCTACGTGCAGAGTGAGGTGGGCTCGCTGCGCAATGCCGCCGCGGTAGCTGAGCCGCAGGCGCCGGTCTTTGCCAACACGCTACGGGTGGTCGAGGAATGCGCGCCGACGACGCTGCGCGACATGCTTGCCTGCGAGGCCGCAGGGCCAGCCGTTCCGGTAGAGCAAGTGGAACCCGCAAGCAGCATCGTGACGCGCTTTGTGGCTTCCGCCATGTCGCTGGGTTCGCTCAGCCCGGAGGCGCACGGCACCATCACCGAGGCCATGAATGCGCTGGGCGCACGGTCGAACACAGGGGAAGGCGGCGAAGATCCCGAGGTCTACCGCGCGGCCAAACGCGGCGAGGGGCGCGCCCCACGCGACAACAAGGTGAAGCAGCTTGCTTCCGGCCGCTTCGGCGTGACGGCGGAGTACCTGGCCCACGCGGAAGAGATCGAGATCAAGATTGCGCAGGGGTCCAAGCCCGGCGAGGGCGGCCAGCTACCGGCGCACAAGGTCACGGAGCTGATTGCGCGGCTGCGCCATGCCCAGCCGGGTATTTCGCTCATCAGTCCGCCGCCCCATCACGACATCTACTCCATCGAAGACCTGGCGCAACTGATCTACGACCTGAAGCGCGTGAATGCGCGGGCCGCGGTGGGAGTGAAGCTGGTTTCCTCCTGGGGCGTGGGCACCATTGCGGCCGGCGTGGCCAAAGCCTATGCCGACTACATCGTGATCGCCGGCGGCAGCGGCGGCACGGGCGCTTCCCCGCTGTCGAGCATCAAGCACGCGGGCAATCCGTGGGAACTGGGCCTGGCCGAGGCGCAGCAGGTGCTGGTGGCCAACGGCCTGCGCGGGCGCGTACGCCTGCGCACCGACGGCGGCCTGCAGACGGCGCGCGACGTGGTGATGGCGGCCATGCTGGGCGCGGACGAGTTCGCCTTTGGCACTGCGGTGCTGGTGGCGCTGGGCTGCGACATGGCGCGCCAGTGTCATCTGAACACTTGCCCGACCGGCATCGCGACGCAGCGGCCGGAACTGCGGGCGAAGTTCCGCGGCAAGCCGGAACATGTGATCCGCTTCTTCGAGAAGCTGGCAGAAGAAGTGCGGATGTTGCTTGCGGAACTCGGTCTCGCGCGCCTGGAAGATGCCGTGGGCCGGACCGACCTGCTGCAGCAGGTGCGGCAGGCGGGAGCGCTGAACCTGGCGCCGATGCTGGCGCAGACGGGCGCCCCGGACGCGGAGCGGCGCTGGCAGGGCCGCAGAAACGATCGGCCGGAGAGCCAGCCGCCTCTCGACGAGCAATGGGTGGAGGACGCGATCGACGCCGGCCGCAGCGGCGAGGTCTTCGCGGCCAAGTCGCAGATCGGCAATGGCGACCGCACCTTTGGGGCGCGCCTGGCGGGGCGCCTGGCGCTCGAGGGCCTGGACCGCGAAGAGCAACCGCCGCAGGTACGTTTTTGCCTGCAAGGGGTCGCGGGTCAGTCGTTTGGCGCGTTCGCTGTCCGCGGCATGCACCTGGAACTGCGCGGGCTGGCGAATGACTTTGTCGGCAAAGGGCTGAGCGGCGGCGAGATCGTGCTGCGCGCGGCCGGACGGGCGGCGCGTGACAGCGCGCACCATGCCCTGCTGGGCAACGTGGCGCTTGTACGGCGCCACCAGCGGCGCGTTGTTCGCGGCGGGACGCGCGGGCGAGCGCTTTGCGGTGCGCAACTCCGGTGCGACGGCGGTGGTGGAAGGCGTGGGCGACCACGGCTGCGAGTACATGACCGGCGGCACGGTAGTGGTGCTGGGTCCGGCGGGCTTCAACTTCGGCGCGGGCATGACCGGCGGCACTGCCTGGGTGCTGGACGATGACGGGCTGTTTACCGGCGAGGACCGCTTCCACGCCGAATTCGTGCAGCCGGTGCCGTTTGAAGACTGCACGCCCGAGGAGCAGGCTGCGGTGCGTGCGCTGGTGGAAGAACACGCGGGCAGGACCGGAAGCCGCCGCGCCGGCGCCATGCTGGCGAGCTGGGAAGACGCAGCACAGAAGCTGCTGCGTGTGGCTCCGCGCGCCTGAGCGGATCCCTGAAACCCAAAGCGTATGCGCTGCCTTCGCGGCGGCGCATACAGGCAGCTCGCTTTGGTGTCCGTGGCTGTTGCGTGTCGCCGGATGGTGTCAGACGGCGAGTGCGGGCCGGGGAGCAAGCTCCGCAATCGCCTGTTCCACCGCCGCGGTAAGCCGCGCTTCGGTTTCCGGCGAAAGCTTCTGGCCGCCGTGCGTCAGGTAGAAGACGTCGATGGCGGTTTCGCCTTCAGTGTCAATCAGCGCCACACGGATATCGCAGCCCTCTCCGGCAACGGCGGAGGCGATGGCGCGCAGCAGTCCGGGGCGATCCTGGGCCACCACTTCGAGTACCGTGCTGTGCGAGGAAGCCTGCTCGTCGAAGGCAATCCGCGTGGGGATGAGAATTTTGGCTGGAGCGGCCGCCACGTGGCGACGCGCGCGCAGCAGCGTATCCACCGGCGTGCGCTGGCTGACGACGTTGAGCACGCTCCCGGTGAAGCGGCAGAACTCGGACGGATTCAACTCCAGGGTGCCATAGGTATCGGCGAACTGGAAGGTGTCCACCACCACGCCGGTTTCGTTTGAGAAGGCATCGGCTTTGACGATGTTCATGCCCCAGGCGGAGAGTGCGCCGGCCATGTCGGCAAACAGCATCGGTCGGTCGCGGGTAATCAGCGTCAACTCAAAAAGCTGGCGGGCGCGGCGCAGGGCCAACTGCACGGGCTCGCTGCCCAGCCGCGAGGCCATCTCCAGGTGCGCGCGAATCTGCTCCGGCATGCGCGTCTGCAGATAGCGCTGGGGCAGGCCCTCAAGAAAGCTGCGCAGCGCCTCCGCCTGGGCGGGCACCGGTGCGACGAGACGCCGCAGCCGCACCTCGTCCACCGCGGCGTGGAAGCGCTCCTCGTCCACGCTGCGGTCCAGGTAGTTGGCGGCGGCGATGAAGAGCTGCCACAGGCTCTCGGCCTTCCACGGTGTGAGCGCTTCCGGATTCACCGCGCGGATATCGGCGAAGGTCAGCAGGCAGAGCATTTTGAGATGCGACGGCGAGATCATCTTCTCGGCGAAGCTCCGCACCACCTCCGGGTCGTAGATGTCGCGGCGCAGCGCGGCCGACATCTCGAGATGATCGCGGATGAGGCGCAGCACGAGGTCGCGCTCTTCGGGGTCGAGTTCCAGGCGGGCGAGCAGGCCTTCTGCGAGATCGACGCTGCCGGTGGTGTGGTCGCCAGTGCGCCTGCCCTTGCCGGTGTCGTGCATCAGCAGCGCGAGCATGAGCAGGTCCACGCGCTCCACTTCGGTCAGCAGCGCGGCGAAGCGCTTTTCCCAATCCACGGGCGACGAGCGGAGTGCCTGCAGGGTGCCGATGGCGAGAAAGGTGTGCTCGTCCACCGTGTAGCGATGGTAGGAGTCGCGAATCACGAGGGCATCGATGCCGTGGAACTCGGGCACCAGCAGCTCCAGGATGCCGAGTGCGTGCATTGTGCGGAGAGCGTGCGCGGCGTGCACGCCGGTGAGGATTTCGCGGAAGCTGTTCCACAGGAAGGGGCCTTCGGGCGCATGGAGATCGAGCACCGGGAGCGCGCTGGCAATGGCCTCTTCGGCTTCGGGGCTGAAACCGTAGCCATGCGCGGCGATCCACTGGAAGATGCGCAGGATGCCTTCCGGGTCGGCCATCGCGCCGGCCTGCGCAAGCTCGATGCGGCCGTCCGCCAGCACGAATCCGGTGCCGGCCAAGGGGGTGCGCTTGCGGCGAAGAAAGCGCACGCCGCGGGAGCGCGCGGCTTCCAGCGATTCGATGAGCATGCCGGCGCGGCGGAAGACGGTGCGGGCGTGGCGGTAGTAGGTGCGCATCCAGTACGCAGGGTCGGCGGTGCCGGTGCTGTCCAGGCCGATGCTGCGCTCGGAGGCCTCGTCCTGCGCCTGCCAGCTCAGGGAGTTGTCGTCGCGGCGGGCGCGCATGTGCAGGAAGCAGCGCGTAGCGCACAGGAAGGCAAAGGCCGCGGCGAAGGTGTCTTCCGCGGCGAGTTCCGGCGCGAGCGCGGAGTCGATCGCAGCGGCGTGCTTCTCGTCCGCGCTGCCGGGCAGCAGCGCCACCCAGTGCGCGAGGTTGTGGTCGCGCAGGCCACCCGGGCCGTCTTTCACGTTGGGCTCGAGATGAAAGATGGTGTTGCCGAAGCGGTTGTGGCGCGCGTTGGTGCTTTCCGCCAGCGCCTGCGCAAGCGGTCGCGCTTCGCGTTCCAGCAAAGCGGGAAGCGTTTTGCGCGCGAGCAGATCGAAGAGGGGCGCGTCTCCCGCAAGGTGACGATGGTCCACCAGCGAAAGCGTGAACTCGAAGTTCTCCGGTGAGAAGCGATCACACTCGCGCAGCGTGCGGGTGGTGGTGCTGGCACGCAGGCCCAGGTCCCACATGGACTGGCTGAGAGCGCGCAGGTTTTCCTTGAGCGCGGCTTCCGCGCCCGCATCCGCGCAGAGAAACAGAACGTCCACGTCGGAGTGGGGAAAGAGTTCGCGGCGTCCGAAGCCGCCCATGGCCACCAGCGCTGCCCTGCGCGCGCCTTCCGGCTGGACCTGTGCCTTCCAGAGCTGCTGCACCGTGCGATCCACGATGGCGCTGCGGCGACGGATGGCGGCGAGGCCGTCACCCGTGCGCGTAAAGGAGTGGCGCAGGGTTTCGATCTCCGCGTCATGGCTGGCCTTGATCTCGCGGAAGGCGGAAGACGTGGTGAACGGAGCGGGCGTCGGCATGACGGATCTCAGCTATAGCGCGGTCGGGCCGCGCTCTTCGTTGCGGATGCGAATGGCTTCATCGATGCGCGACAGGAAGATCTTTCCGTCGCCAATGTGCCCGGTACGTGCGCCGGCGACGATAGCGGCAACCGCTTTCTCCACGACGCTATCGTCCACCACCAGCTCCAGCTTGATCTTGGGGAGCAGGTCCACGGTGTACTCACGGCCGCGGTAGAACTCGGTATGGCCCTTTTGCCGGCCATGGCCGCGCGCTTCGAGCACCGTCATGCCCTCAACGCCCACTTCGAGCAGTGCGTCTTTGACCGCATCGAGCCGCGAGGGTTGAATAATCGCTTCGATCTTCTGCATCAATGGTCCTTTCTCCTCAGGATGCCCACTCGTATCCCTCTTCGCCGTGCTGGGTCACGTCCATGCCCTCAACCTGCGCCTGCGGGGTCATGGTAAGGCCGAGCACGAGGTCCACCAGCTTGAGCAACACCAGCGTGCCGACGACCGAGACCAGGATGGCGATACCGATGCCGACAAGCTGATTGAGCAACTGGTGCCAGTTCCCTTCGAGCGCGCCTGTGGGCAGCACGTTGCCGCGCGCGTCCTTGAATACCGGATTGACGACGCTGCTGGCGAAGAGCCCGGTGAGCAGCGCGCCCAGGGTGCCGCCGGCTCCGTGCACGCCGAAGGCGTCCAGAGAATCGTCGTACCCAAAGCGCTGCTTCACGACGGCGACCATGAAGTAGCAGAAGAGGCCGGCGGCCAGGCCGATGAGCAGCGCCGGCATGGGCCGTACGAAGCCGGCTGCCGGCGTGATGGCAACCAGGCCCGCGACCGCGCCCGAAATGCCGCCGAGCGCGCTGGGCTTGCCGTTCCTGATCCACTCGGCAAGCATCCAGCCCAGGGCTGCTGTGGCGGCGGCCAGGTGGGTGGCTACAAAAGCGCTGGTGGCCAGCGCACCCGAGCCGAGCGCGCTGCCCGCATTGAAGCCGAACCAGCCGAACCACAGCAGGCAGGCGCCGACAAAGCTGAGCACCACGGAGTGCGGCGCCATTTTCTCTCGCGGATAGCCGACGCGCTTACCGAGATAGAGCGCGCATACCAGCGCGGAGACGCCGGAGGTGATGTGCACCACCGTTCCCCCGGCGAAGTCGAGGCACGGGAAGCGGCCTCCGGCGATATTGAGCAGGCCACCCTGGCCCCAGACCATGTGGGCCATGGGGTCATACACCAGCACCGACCACAGCACCAGGAACAAGGCCATGGAGCTGAACTTCATGCGTTCGGCGAAGGCGCCGGTGATGAGCGCGGGAGTGATGATGGCAAACATCAACTGGTAGATCATGAAGGTCTGCGCCGGAATGGTGGCGGCGTAGGCCGTGTCGGGATCGGCGCCCACGCCATGCAGGAACGCATGGTGCAGGCCGCCGATAACGCGAATACCGGCGTCGAAGCTCAGGCTGTAGCTGAAGAGCACCCACGTGACGGTGATCAGCGCCATCATGGCGAAGCTCTGCATCATGGTGCCGAGGACGTTCTTGCGCCGCACCAGTCCGCCGTAGAACAGGGCCAGGCCGGGACCGGTCATGAGCAGCACCAGGGCGGCGCTGACCAGCATCCAGGCATTGTCAGCGGAAGACTTGGCATCGGCAACGGATCGTTCGAGCGCGGCCAGGCGATCCGCATCGCTGGGCACGACCGCAGCCAGGGCTGCGATCACATGCGGCTGCGCCTGCGCGTGCGGCGCGAGCAGCAGGAGGGAAAGCATTGCTATCCACAGCGTACGGACAGAGAAGCGCATCGGACTCCATTTCGAAATGGAATGAGGACACGTTCACTCTCCGGCTTGCACAAGCCCGGCGGAGCTGAAGACCTGGGATGTTTCCGGGTGCTGCGACTACGAAACTGCGTTCAACGCACTGTGCCAGGAATGCGGCAAGCGCGGCGCAGATGAGCACTGCAGGCGATGCTTAGAGATACTTTGGCACACTTTCCGCTTCTCGCAAAATCTCAAATGCGCGCCGGCGGCTGCGGGTCGGCAGCACGGGGCTTCGACGGCACCAACATTGAGGCATTTTCAAGCAAGACAGGCGTGCCCGGGACAGTGCGCATCTCCTATGCTGGTGATATGCAATCCGATCCGCGCGCCCGTACTCGTTTGGGAATCGCTGTTCTCCGCACACTTGCCCTCGGGTGCTTGCTGGCCTTCTGCGGGGCAAGCGCGCCGCCCGCGTCGGCGCAGGTATCCGCAGCGGCCCCGGCCGCGCCCGCTGCCCAGCGGCCCACCAGCACTCCCTACACCGGCGACCTTTCCATCTTCGAATCGAAGGACCGCGACAAGCGGCTGCAGATCAATCGCGTGATGGATCTGCTCGGCATCAGCGCAGGAAAGACGGTTGCCGATTGCGGCGCGGGCTCCGGGTGGTTCACCGTGCGCGCAGCAGCACGCGTGGGAGCGGCGGGCACGGTGTACGCGGAAGACATCAATCCGGAGGCGATCGCGTATATCAACCGGCGAGCCGCGTCCGAGCACCTCGCCAATGTGCACACGGTGCTGGGGTCACCGGACGATCCGAAGCTGCCGGCGCACAGCCTGGATGCCGTGCTGCTGATGAAGACCTACCACGAGATCGCGCAGCCGGTGGCCTTTCTCGAAGCGCTGCGGCCCGCGTTGAAATCCGGCGCCAAGGTAGGGATCATCGATCGCAACGGCAACGGTACGGACCACGGCATCATGCCGGCGGTGATCTTGCGGGAAGCGAAGCAGGCCGGCTACCGGCTGACCGCGACCTATGACTTCACCAAGGCCGACGGGCAGGATTACTTTCTGATTCTGCAGGCGCAGTAGGCTTACGCAACCGCGGTGCGCCGCGCCATGCGCAGGCGTTCGCGGAGCGCCGCCGTGGCGCTGCGGTGGCATTTCAGACAGAGCGTGCGGATGTTGCTGAGGTCGCACTCTCCCCCGCCCTCGGCGACGGACAGGATGTGATCGGCGTCCCAGAGGCTGCGGCGGGTAAGGCGCTTCAGTCCCCATTCTGCCAGCATCGCAGCGCGGCGCATCCCGCGTGCGCGGCGCAGGCTGCGGAAGGCGCTCAGCGTATCCACGCCGCATCCGGCGCAGATGCCTTTGTCACGGCGCAGCACCTGCTCCCGCAGGTAGCCGGGGTTCGACCGCAGCTTCCACTCGTGCACACACCAGGCGGAGCAGAAGGTAAAGCGCCCGCGCGGCACTTCCAGCGCGCACCAGCGGCACAGGGCGCGCCCGTTCTCTCCTTGCGGCAGTTCCCTGCGCAGCACGTTGCCGCCGGGCATGGTTCGTTGCGTGCTCATCCGGTCTTCAGCATCTTATCGGTGGGGCCTGTTCTGCAACTGGGACGTGCACGTATTTGAGGAGGACGCATCCACTCTGCAAACGGGACCGGCCGCAGGGCCCGATTCAGGAGGGTTCGAGCCGCATCCGCCGGAGCAACGGTCCCACGGTCAGCCCCTGCACAATGACGGAAAAGATCACGATGATGTAGGTCATGGTGAGGGCCAAGCTGCGTCCGTGCTGCGGCGGAAGCGACAGCGCGAGCGCCACGGAAAGGCCGCCGCGCAGGCCTCCCCAGGTAAGGATGGTGATGGAGCCGGGCACATGGGGATGCCAGCGGCGAAAGATCACCGAGACGAGTCCCACGCTGCCCCAGCGGCACAGCAGCACCGCGGGGATCGCAAGCAAACCCGCAAACATGAAGATCCTCTGCATGGGCACGACCAGGAGTTCCAGGCCAATGAGCAGAAACAGGACAACGTTCATGATTTCGTCGGTGAGGTCCCAGAAGGTCTCGACATTGCGCCGCGTCTTTTCCGACATGGCGAAGCGGCGCGCACGCCCATTCACGATGATGCCGGCCGCGATCACCTCGAGCGGCGCCGAAACGTGGAGGATGTCGGCGAGAGCGTAGCCGCCCATGGCCAGAGCCAGCGTCAGCATCACCTCCACGCGATAGCTGTCCACCAGCCGCAGCATGCGGTATACCAGATAACCGAGCGCGAGTCCCAGGGCCAGTCCGCCGCCGGCTTGGATGAGCAGCAGGAACAGGAAGCGCGCAGGCGAAGGCAGGTGACCACTGTTCGCGTTTTCCAGCAGCGCCAGAAAGAGCACCGCGCCCACGCCGTCGTTGAACAACGATTCGCCGGCGAGGTAGGTTTTAAGCGCGGCGGGCGCGCCGACGCGGCCCAGCATCTCGAGCACGGCGATGGGGTCGGTGGGCGAGATCAGTGCGCCGAAAAGGAGGCAGAAGACCGCGTTTACCTGGATGCCCGCGAAATGAAGGCACAGGCCGACGACAACTGCCACCATGACCGCGGACAGTGCGGTGGCAAAGATGGAGAGGGCCGCGACCGGAAGTTTTTCGCGATTGAGTTGTGTGAGATCCAGGTGAAGCGCGCCGGCAAACAGAAGAAACGCGAGCATGCCGTGGAGCACCACCTGGTTGAAGTCGATGCTCCCGACGATGGCTTCTGCTACATCGTGCAGGTGTCCTTCGCGGCCGTTCGCCAGGATCAGCGCCAGCGACAGCAGGAGCGACAGGATAGTGGTGCCCACGGTGGTGGGAAGCCGCAGCACGCGATAGCTGAGAAAGCCAAAGAGAGCGGCCAGGCAAACCACCGAGCTGAGCAGTCCGAAGGTTGTCATCGTGCAGAGGAAGGGTACCGCGAACTGCCGGGTTAGATGTTCAATCGTATTCTGCAGCAGTCGAGTTGCAGTGATGCGAACCGACTCCTTCCCCTGCTGTTCGGCGAGCCCGGCCCCGTTCAGCGAGCCCGGGGGCTCCGTTCCCCCTGTGGTACTTTGAATAACAGCGGCCAAAACGCGTGAGCTCGTAGCTCAGTTGGTAGAGCAACGCACTTTTAATGCGTGGGTCCTGGGTTCGAGTCCCAGCGAGCTCACCACGCGCACTCCAGTTCCGTTCACTTCATCGTTGCTTCACGTCCCGGCCTATGCTTTCCGCCCAGCATGTCGTCAATCTGCACGACGCCTACACGGCCCGTTGGCATGAGGAGCCGCCGGCACTGCCGGCGGGACGCGATGCGCTGGACGAGGCGGTGTTGGCCGAGCACCTGGCGAACTTCGAGCTGTGGCATGCCGAAGACGAAGCGCGCAGACCGGGAGCGAGCGACAGCGAGATCGCCGCGGTCAAGCGGCGGATTGATGCCGTCAACCAGCGGCGCAATGATCTGGTGGAGCAAATCGATCGCCTGCTGCTGGAGGCACTGGCGGAAAAGGGCGGGGTGCGAGCGGGCGCGGAGCTGCATTCTGAAACGCCGGGGCTGATGATCGATCGCCTGTCGATCCTGTCATTAAAGCTTTTCCACACGCGCGAGGAGCTGGACCGGGCGGATGCTCCCGCCGGGCACCAGGAGCGGAATACGGAACGGATGCGCATCTTGATGGAGCAGCAGACGGATCTGGCGCGATGCCTGGGGCGGCTCTGGCAACAAGTTGTTGCCGGGGAGCGCCGATTCAAGCTCTACCGGCAGCTCAAAATGTACAACGATCCCACACTCAATCCGCGCATTTACTCCGTCGAGAGTGCGGGCCGGAGAGAGTAACCAATCCGTGTGGTTGACGGGGCATAGGGTGCTGCGTGTAAAACCTTGTGAAAGTCAACAGAGGGCCCGCGTGCCAGCCGAACGCTCCCGGAATTTTCGGGGCGACGCTCGCAGGAGGGCTCGGGCTGGAAGGAAAACGGAGTATGCCGAGCGGTAACGGTGGGGCCACAGCGAGATCTCGCAGTCCGAAGACCATCCAGGGCAAAGTGCGCGTGATGACCGATCCCGCGCAACAGAAGGCTATGGAAGAGTACGCGCACGCAGTGCAGTCCATGCAGGAAGGCAAGTACGACAAGGCACGCCAGGGGTTCGAGAAGCTGACCCAGGGCGGCCCGCCGGAGCTGCTGGAGCGCTCCCGCGTGTACCTGGCCGCCTGCGAGCGCTACGCCAAGCAGGCAGGGCTGGAATTTGGCAGCAACGAGGAGCAGTACGACTACGCCATTTCCCTGCTGAACACTGGATTTTATGAAGAAGCGCGCGAGCAGTTCGAAGCCATCCTGAACCGTGCTCCGGATACGGACTACGCGCTCTACGGGCTCGCCATTCTGGAAAGCATGACGGGGCAGACGGAGCGGTGCCTGGAGCATCTCGAGCGCTCCATCGAAATCAATCCGCGCAATCGCATTCAGGCGCGGGCCGATTCCGACTTCCAGGACATGGCCGACGATCCGCGCTTTACGGAGCTGCTCTACCCGGAGATGTCCTGAAGGACGGCGGTACGCGTGTGATCACCTCGCGTCCGGATGGTTCGCAGGCCTCTGCCGTTGAGCCGCGCCGTTCTGCGCTGCGCGTGGTGGCCATGGGCGGAGGCACCGGACTTTCCACGCTGCTGCGAGGGCTGCGGCATTATGTCGCGTCGCCGCATGCTCAGGAGCCTCCGGCCACTCCCGACCTGGTGAGCGACCTGGCTGCAATCGTGACGGTGACAGATGACGGCGGTTCCAGCGGACGGCTGCGCAAGCACTTCAACATGCTGCCTCCGGGCGACCTGCGCAACTGCATGGTGGCCCTGGCCGACGATGAGGCGCTGTTGTCGCGTTTGTTTCGTCACCGCTTTTCCGCCGGGGAAGGACTCGAAGGCCACAGCTTCGGCAACCTCTTTGTTGCGGCGCTGGCGGAGATCACCGGGGACTTCGCGCAGGCCATCAAGCTGTCTTCGCAGGTGCTCGCCACGCGCGGGCACATCTATCCAGCCACCACGGCGAACGTGACTCTGGCGGCGGAGATGGAAGACGGTTCGATCGTGCGCGGCGAAACCAATATCACGGCCAGCAAGCAGCGCATCCACGAGCTCACGCTGGAGCCGGCCGGTGCCGAGCCGCTGCCGGAGACGCTGGATTCCATCATGCGGGCGGACCTGATCACCGTTGGCCCAGGGTCGCTTTACACCAGCCTCATCACGAATCTGCTGGTGAAAGGCATCCCGGAAGCGCTGGGTAGCGCGCAGGGCACACGTGTTTACATTTGCAACCTGATGACGCAGGCCAACGAAAGCCTAGGACTCACGGCGTCGCAGCATATCGAGCGCATTTATGAGCATGCCCGGCAGCCGATTTTCGATTACGCCCTGGTGAATGTCGCGCCGGTATCGGAGACCTTGCTGCATCGCTACGCCGAAGAGGGCGCCGCGCCCATTGCGCCGGACGTGGAGCGGATTGAAGCACTGGGCGTGCGCTGCATTGCGGGTGATTTCGCTGCAGAAGGCGATGTGCTGCGCCACGCCGCGGACCGCGTGGCGGAAACGCTGCTGCGGCTGGGGCTGGGGAGCTAAGCTGCCTCAATGAGGCCCGAACTGCACAGCCTGAGTGAGCATGAGAAGTACTTGGCCGCAGCAGGGGAGCTGATCCTGCCCATCTCTTCTTCCGAGGTCATCGATCTTCCGCACCCGGTCGGGCCTCGTCTGAGGAGTGGGGTTCTTGAGTCCATTCTTGATGATGAGCGACGCGACCGATGAAGGTCCGCTACCCGCTCGTCTTCTTCAACTGACCGCAGGCGGCGTAGATGTCGCGTCCGCGGGGGCGGCGGATGAAGGCCGGCACGCCGCGGGCCACCAGCCGTTGCTGAAAGCGCTCCACGTCGGCGGGGTCGGGCTGGTGGTACGGGATGCCGGGGCCGGGATTCCAGACGATCAGGTTCACCTTGGCGGGCAGGTTGGCGCGGCGCAGCAGGTTGACCACCTCATCGGCATGGATAAGGGTATCGTTCACACCGCCGAGCAGCACGTATTCGAAGGTCAGCTTCTCTTTGGGACGCAAGGGTACCTGCTTTGCGGCGTCCAGGACGGCTTCGATCGGCCACTTGCGCGTGATCGGCATGACACTCTCGCGCACGACATTGTTCGAGGCGTTCAAAGAAATGGCGAGCTTGGGCCTGACGGTCTCGCCGGCGAAGCGCAGGATGCCGGGCACGATACCGGAGGTGGAGACCGTCATGCGCGACTCCGGAATACCGACCTCGGTGACTAGGAGCCGGACGGCGTCCATGAAGGCGTCGTAATTCAGAAACGGCTCGCCCATGCCCATGAAAACGAGATTGATGCGGTCGCGCCCGAGTTCGACCTTCTGGCGTCGCAACACCGCAACCACCTGACCGGCAATCTCCCCGGCGGTCAGGTTGCTCTCGATGCCCAGCTTGGCGGTCAGGCAGAACTGGCAATTCACCGCACAGCCAATCTGGCTGGAAACACAGATGGTCGCACGGCGGTAGGTGCTCTCCCCTGCTCCCGGACCGCCTTCCGCGCCGGCATCCGAGCCGTCCTCCTGCTCGCCCCCGTCGCCCTCAGGCATCCAGACGGTCTCTACGGTCTGGCGGCCGCTGACCGCGATGAGGTAGCGTTCCGTGCCGTCCACAGAGCGGAAAACCTGCGCGATCCGGGGAAGTCCCACGGTGTAGCCGGCCGAAGCCAAAGCAGACCGGAGTGACTTTGGCAGCGTAGCGATCTCGTCCAGGCTGCCGCGCCAGTCGCGGTAGAGTGCGTGAGCGAGCTGGCGGCCGCGGTATCCGGCCTGGCCCAGCTCGGCGGTGATGGCGCTAAGTTGCTGAGGAGAAAGGCCGAAGAGCGGCAGGGAAAGTTCCTGATCCGAATCCGGCTGCCGGGCGTCTAATAGAGTGACTAGCTCTCCCCCGTTCGGCTCTTGTGACATACAGGCTGGCTCCGGAACGTCCCAGAATAGCACTTTGGGCCCGGGGCAAAGCGGCTGCCCGAAGCGCGTACCGGGGAAAGCCTCTACACTGATATGGTGACAGAAAGAAGCATTCAACGGACAGTTCTGCCCAACGGGCTCACGATCCTGACGGAGCGCATGGAACACATTCGCTCCGTAGCCATGGGTGTCTGGATTCGCGCCGGCTCGCGCCACGAGATCCCGGAGCTTAACGGCATCTCGCATTTTGTCGAGCACATGGTGTTCAAAGGTACGGAGTCGCGCACGGCCCAGCACATTGCGCGCGAGGTGGACGCCATCGGCGGGAACCTCGACGCCTTTACCGGGAAAGAGACCATCTGCTTCAACATCAAGGTGCTGGACGAGCACATTCCCAAGGCACTCGATGTGCTGTCGGACCTGGTGCTCCATCCCACTTTTGCCAATGACGACATTCACCGCGAGCGCGGCGTGATCCTGGAAGAGATCAAGATGGACGAGGACAATCCGGACTACCTCGTGCACGAGATCTTTACCCAGAACTTCTGGAAGGGGCACCCGCTGGGCAAGCCGATTCTCGGCACCAAGGAGACGGTCGGCCGCTTTGAGCGGAACAGCCTGTTCGGCTACTACGGCGACCGCTTCCGCGGCGGCAACATGGTGTTCACCGCGGCCGGCAGCCTGGACCACGATGCGTTTGTCGAGATGGTGCGGCGGCGCTTTGAGCAGCTCCCCGGCGGCGTGCCGGCGGACTCCGACCAGGTTCCCACAACGAATGCACGCATCGTGCTGCGCAACAAGAAGGCGCTCGAACAGGTGCAGCTTTGCCTGGGAGTTCCATCGCCGCCCATCTCGAGCGACCGCCGATACATCACGCTCCTGCTGAACACGGTGCTGGGTGGCGGCATGAGCTCGCGGCTTTTCCAGACAGTGCGCGAGGAGCGCGGCCTGGCCTACTCGATCTACAGCGATCTGAATCCCTACCGCGACACGGGGATGCTGTGCGTCTATGCGGGCACGTCTTCCGGCAAGGCGCTGCAGGTAATCGACCTGGTGATGGACGAATTTCGCCGGCTCAAGTCGGAGCCACTGGCCGACGACGAGTTGCGCCGGGCCAAGGACCAGCTCAAGGGCAACATCATTCTTGGCCTGGAAAGCTCGGGCGCGCGTATGTCTAACCTCGCGCGGCAGGAGATGTACTTCGACCACTTCTTCGGAGTGGACGAAATCCTGGAGCGGGTGGAAGCGGTAAGCGGCGAACAGGTCAAGGAGATGGCCAACCATCTCTTCGATCCTGAGAAAGTCGCCGTGACCATGCTGGGCCGGCTCGATGGCCTGAAGCTTACCCGCGGCAACCTGGCCTGCTGAAGCTGCTTTCGATCGTGATTGCGTCCTAAAGTTCCGGCGCTCCTGATGGGAGCGCCGGAGTCATTTGGAGAAGCCTCAGTTTTGCTGGACCCTGGGTGGAATCCACTGCCCGTCCAGGACCGTCGCTTCCGGCCAATACATCCGCAGCACAATCAAGAAGTTGCCGGTGGGCGCAGGGAGCCAGTTACAGTAGGCCTTGGAGTTCTGGTCCGCAGGCGCCGCGTTCTGGATGTAGATATCGAGCGAGCCATCGGCGTTCAGGCACGGGAGGTGGTTCTGCACCTTGGGAATGCCGATCGCGTAACGGTTGATCGGATTCGCTACAAGGTACTCGCCCGGGCGGTTATACATGGTGACCGACCAGAAGGCCGCAGGATTGGCCGGCGGCAGTTGTCCGGCGTCGAAGTGCAGCACGTAGTTGTGTCCGCCGGTCAGCAGGTCGGCAGCATAGATTGCATCCTTGTAGAGGTTCGCGCCAATGCCGCCGTATGCGACGCCGGCCCGCAGCAGGTAACGCCGGCCGTAATCGCCCAGGTTGAGCGCCATGACCCAGCCGGTCGAGGTCATCGATTGCTGCTGGCTGGCCTTGACGATGGTGTCCTGGCCGACCAGCACGGCCAATTGCAGCGCTGCCCGGTTCAGCAGTGAAAGATTGCTGCAGACGAAGGGGTTGTTCGGAGAAAGCCCGATCGTCGCCATACGTTGCACCGTCGGAGCATCCTGCGCATACGGTGGATTGAGCCGCATCATCGCCGCCATGGTGCTGAAGAAGGCGCAGGCGTCCATATTGGCAACCTGGGTCCTGGGCGGGGTACTGATATCGACAGTGGGGTCCACCGGTGAATCCGCTGGCGGGGTGTAGGCATGGCCATATTGGCTCAGCGGGGTGAGCCTGTAGTTCGGCTGGATGTTCTGAGCCACTTCCTGAATGTCAGCCTGCGATCCATCGGTATAGGTTCGGCCGATGATCCAGACCGTATTGGTCTTGACGCGAATCACCTGTGTGATCCCGGAAGGCAGCGCCTTATGCCAGCCGGGCCCCACAAAGGCATAATTTCCTTCTCCGGTTCCATACCTTGTTCCGAGAGAGCAGAAGGACTGTGCGGCGGAACCGCTGGTGCAGGAAGCGCTCACGCCGCCGACACTGGTCCACGCGTCTACCACCTGCATCAGAAAAAAGCGATTCACATTCGGGAGGTGAAGCACCACTGGCTCACCACTCAGGTCCAGCCATGCGAGGGAGTAAAGGGTGTTGACGTTGGGAAGAACCACATCCTTGTACGACGAGTTCGGCAGGGTTGCGTTGTTCGCAAATTGGTTGATGGGCGCTCTGCCCAGTTGTGTCTGGGTATTGTGCACGTTGGTGGTAAGCCTCTCGGTCACTCCCATCATGACCAGGGGGTAGCCGTAGATATACGCCTCCAGACCTATGGCAAAGGCATCCGTGCTTTTTAACTGGGCTTCGGTGTAGTTCTGGCCGTAACTGGCTGTAGCGGCCAATGCGAAGGCCACCACTGCGGTCAGCCATCGGCGGATGATCTTTCCGTTCCACATAACCCGACACTCCTCGCTATGCAAAATCCGCCGTGGAATTCGCAATTGTTGGGGGGCAGTGGCAAGGCCGCGGCGCGGGCGCGAGTATAGATGTTGAACACGGCTCCGGTCACCGCTTTTATTTTTGGGCGAGCGGAAACACGCCGGCGTGCGTCTTTATACATGCCACTCCCCTGGAACGAGGCGTTTCGGTTTTGCGATGCTTTTGTTACTCTCGGGACGGCGGGATTTGCCTTGGGCCCTGAGCGGCCCCTTAGGGCCAGCCAAACTTGTTCCAGGAATTCGGTTCTGATGACACCAATGTTGATCTATTTCCCTCCTTCACGGCTCGGCCCAGCACTCGCTGAAAAAACGTGCCCGTTACGGGACCGGCGCGAAGGCGGCTTCACGTTGATGGAGCTGCTGATCGTGATGTCGGTCATCCTCATCCTGATGCTGGTGGCCATCCCGAGCCTGCTGAATGTCCGTACGCAGGCCAATGAAACCTCGGCTCTCCAGTCCATGCGCGCCATTTATCAGGCCGAGGTGCAGTACCAGTCCAATTACCCGGCAAATGGATTTGCGTGCTCACTGGCGGCACTCGGCGGGAATCCGACGGCGGGGCCGCCCAGCGCGCAGGCCGCCCAGGTGCTGGCTTCCGGTCTCGAAACCGGGCAGAAGGCGGGGTACACCTTCAACATCACCAATTGCACCAAGACCACGGTCAACAACCAGGATATGTACACCTCCTATGAACTCACCGCGGTTCCGCAGGCGGTAGGCAAGACCGGCCACCGAGGCTTCTGCATGGACATGGCGGGCGAGATCAAGGCGGATCCGGCGGGCGGGACCAATTGCACCGTGCCGCTGCAGTGAGGACTCAAGACCGAAGCGAAGGCCAGCTTGCACGCTGGCCTTTCTTTTTGCGGCGAGCAGCTGGCTTGCTATTGCTCATGCTGCCCTTTTGGGCGGCGGGAGCGATCGAGGCGCAGACGGCCGCGCAGATTGCTGCTGCTGTCGATCATCACTACAACAGCCTGCGCACGCTGCGCGTTCACTTTGCGGAAACCTATGCCGGTATGGGCTCGGAGCGGATGGAAGAGGGCGAACTGCTGCTCAAGAAGCCGGGCCGGATGCGGTGGGATTACGCCCAGCCTCCGGGGAAGGTGTTTGTACTGGATGGCAAGCACGGCTGGTTCTACACGCCGGGGGATGCGCAGGTTCAGGAGATCGATGCGAAGCAACTGGACGACCTCCGCTCTCCGCTGCGCTATCTGCTGGGCCACACCCAGCTTGCGAAAGAGCTCGGCGGCTTGACGGCGGCGCCGGACGGGCACGGGGGCTGGACACTGGCCGGGGTGCCGCGCGGGATGGAACAGCGGGTGAGCCGGCTGTCGCTCCAGGTAACGGCTGACGGGACCATTCACGCGATGAGCCTGGAGGAGCTGGATGGCGCGCGCACGAGCTTCGCATTTAGGGACGAGCTGCCCGACATTCCCATCCCGGACGGGGAGTTCACCTTCCACGCGCCGGCTGGAGTCCCGGTGATCAAAGGCTTGCCACCGGTCTGATGGCCAGAGGGGATCGGGTCCCCTCCCGCACTCAGTGCACCCGGAAGGCGCCTGATTTATCCTGAAAGCGATGAAGTTTTCCGTAGTTTCGCTTGTTTTTGCTTCGATTTCGGCCCTTCTCCCTGCCGCTCTCCCCGCACAAACTGCACCCGCCCCGGGAACCACGCGGTGGAACCCGTGGGACACGCAGCACAGCAACACCAAGGAGGCGCTGCGGGGCATACACGCCGTGGGCAATGGCGTGGCTTGGGCCAGCGGGGCGCACGGAACCGTGCTGCGCACCGAAGACTCCGGCTACGTGTGGCAGCAGTGCAAGGTGCCGGACGGCGCCGGGAACCTGGATTTTCGCAGCGTGTGGGCCTGGGACGCGAAGACCGCGCTGGTGATGTCGTCGGGGACGGGGCGCGAGTCCCGCTTGTACAAGACCACGGACGGCTGCCTGAACTGGAAGCTGCTGTACACCAATCACGAGAGTAGCGGCTTCTGGGACGGGCTGGTCTTTGCCGATGGGAAGAACGGCTACCTGCTGGGCGATCCGGTGAAGAAAAATTTCGTGCTGCTGCGCACCGCCGATGGCGGCGAGCACTGGACGTCCGTGCGGACCCGGGACCTGAACGTGGGCGAAACCCAGATCGGCGCCTTTGCCGCGAGCAACTCCGCGCTGGCGTTGGGGAGCTCCGGGGCGGACAAGCTGCCGATGCCATGGTTTGGCACCAGCGGGGTGAGCGGAGGGGCCGGCCCGTTCGTCTATGCGGGTAGCGTGAACTGCCCGGAACAGATTTCGCACAAGGACCCAGCGGCCTGCCTGAGCCGGGAGTGGCGCTTTGCCCGGGCGGGGGTGCCCATAGCTGGGGGAACGCAATCGGCCGGAGTGTTCTCGCTGGGCATACGGGAGGATGCGCAGGGGGCGATGCATGCGGTGGCGGTGGGGGGCGACTACACGCACCCGCTGGTAAACACCCGGACGGCAGCCTATCTGGATACCAAGAGCGGAAGCTGGTACGCGGCTACGCACCTGCCGCATGGGTACCGCTCGGCAGTAGCGTGGGACACGACCGATAACGTCTGGATCGCGGTGGGACCGAATGGATCGGACCTCTCCTATGACGACGGAAAGACGTGGTCAGCGCTGGGGGATGACGGGTATAACGCAATCAGCTTCCCCTGGGCGGTTGGCCCCGAAGGTCGTATTGGCAAGTTCATTGCAATCAAAGGAAAATAGGGCCCAAAGGTAACCATGGCAGAGTTCGTAATCAAGCTGGCCGACGAGCGGGGACGCATGCAGGAGCAGGTGCAGGCGGCGTCCTCCCCGGAGGAGCTGCGCAACCGGTTCACGCAGGCGGGATACTACGTGTACTCCGTGAAGCCGCGCGGCTTTGGCGGGAGCGGCCTTGGCGGGCGCAAGAAGGCCAAGCTTGAGACCTTTCTGATTTTCAACCAGCAGTTCCTGACCCTGGTCAGGGCCGGGCTGCCCATCCTGGGCTCGCTGGAGATGCTGGCGAAGGGACAAAAGAACGCCGTCTTTCAGAGCCAGCTTGAGAACGTGGCGGAGCGGGTCCGCACCGGCGAGTCCCTTTCCGAAGCTTTTGAGGCGCAGGGCGGATTTCCGCTGATCTATACCACTACCCTGCTGGCCGGGGAACGCAGCGGCAACCTGGAAGAGGTGTTGGGGCGGTATCTCGCGTTTCAGCGGATTTCGCTGACCTTCCGCAAGAAGGTGACGGCCTCGCTGTTCTACCCCACGCTGCTGATCGTGATGGTGATTTCGCTGTTTATCTTCCTGATCAGCTTTGTGGTGCCGCGCTTCGCCCAGCTTTATGACCAGATCGGGACCAAGCTGCCCTCGCTCACGCTGATGCTGCTGGCCCTGGGCAACAACTTCCAGCATTACATCCTGTACGCGATTCCCGTGGTGCTGGTGATTGCGTTTCTGCTCTTCCGCTGGAGCCGGACAGATGCGGGCGCCAGCCGGATTGACAAGATCCGGGTGGGGCTACCGATATTTGGCAATATCTGGCTCAAGTACCAGGTCGCGCTCTTTTCCCGCACGCTCTCAACCCTGCTGCAAGGCGGGCTGCCGCTGGTGCCGTCGCTTGAGACTGCGGCGAAGTCGATCTCCAGCCGCAGCATTGCGCGGGCGGTGTTCACGTCGGTCGGCAGCGTACGCGAAGGCACGACGCTCTCGAAGAGCCTGATCGCCACGCGCATCTTTCCCGAGCTGGCGACGGAGATGATCGAAGTCGGCGAGTCCACCGGCGCACTGCCGCAGATGCTGAACTCCGTGGCGGAGTTCTTCGAGGAAGACGTGCAGACCGCGCTGACCGCTTCCCTGTCCCTGATCGAGCCGGCAATCCTGATTGTGATGGGCATTGTGGTCGTTATTATCCTGGTCGCCCTGTACCTGCCAATCTTCTCGCTCGGCCAGGCCGGCAACATGGGGCGATAATGGAAACAGACACAGGGTTCGCAGAGGATGTTCGATGAGCGTCATTGAAGACGTGCGGCAGGTCCTGCAGGACTTTATCGCGCCGGAGTTGAAGTCGCTCGAGGCGCGATTGACGGTGCTGGAAGGCCAGGTGACCGACCTCCGGACGGAGATGCGGGCCGGGTTCGGTCGTATGGAGGCGCTCTTCGTTCGTTTGGAAAATCAGATCAATTTGGCGGACAAGGTCGAGAGATTCAACGAACGCCTTGCACGCGTGGAACAACAACAGCACCAGCACTGAAGCCGCACCGCTTACTGCCTCAGGAGTTTGAAGAAATGGCCGATACCCCGGTCCTGACAATGCCCACCGCCCCACCGCCCCCGGCCGCTCCGCTGGCCGATGAGATCACGCACGCCCAGATGCTGGCGCGCCGCTACCGGTGCGAGTTCGTGGACCTGAAGAACTTCCGCATCCAGCACGAGCTCTTTCGTTCCGTGCCGGTGGACATGATGTTCCGCTACAACTTCGTGCCGCTGGAGCAACTGGAGGACCGGCTGATCATCGCCGTGAGCGACCCCAGCCGGCTGATGGTGCTGGACGAGATCGCCAGCCTGCTGGGCCAGCGGGTGGTGACGCGGGTGGCGACGCTTTCGCAGATCACGGACCTGCTGAAGAAGACCGAGCAGTCCCAGCGTGTGCTCGATGAAGCCAGCGAAGGGCTGACGTTTGACGTGATCTCGGCCGAGGAGAACACCGACGAGAACATCTCGATCGAGAAGCTGACCTCGGAAGAGGACATCAGTCCGATCATCCGCCTGGTGGACACGACCATCTTTACCGCGCTCGAGCGCCGCGCCTCGGACATACACATCGAGACCTATGACGATTCGCTCATGGTGAAGTACCGCATCGATGGCGTGCTGCAGCAGGCGATGGCGCCGATTGCGCGGGAGCACCACACCACCATCCTGTCGCGTATCAAGGTCATGAGCGAGCTCGACATCGCCGAGCGGCGCGTACCGCAGGACGGCCGTTTTCGTGTCCGCTACAAGGGCCGCCTGATCGACTTCCGTGTCTCCATCATGCCCACGGTGCATGGTGAGAATGCGGTGCTCCGTGTGCTCGACAAGGAGTCGATGAGCGAGAAGTTCCGCAAGCTCACGCTGGATGTGGTGGGCTTTGCCGAGGACGACCTGGCGCGCTTCCGGCGCTACATTCGCGAGCCGTACGGCATGGTGCTGGTCACCGGACCGACGGGTTCCGGCAAAACGACCACGCTGTACGCCGCGCTGAATGAGATCAAGAGCGACGAAGACAAGATCATCACCATTGAAGACCCGGTCGAGTACCAGATCCGCGGCATCACGCAGATTCCGGTGAACGAGAAGAAGGGCCTGACCTTTGCCCGCGGCCTGCGCTCGATTCTGCGGCACGACCCGGACAAGATCCTGGTCGGTGAAATCCGCGACCAGGAGACGGCGCAGATCGCCATCAACTCCGCGCTGACGGGCCACCTGGTGTTCACCACGGTGCATGCCAACAACGTGCTGGATGTGCTCGGCCGGTTTCTGAACATGGGCGTGGAGGCCTACAACTTCGTCTCCGCGCTGAACTGCATCCTGGCGCAGCGGCTGGTGCGCACCATCTGCGAGTTCTGCAGCCACCCGGTGCACTACGACGATAAGCTGCTGATCGACAGCGCGCTCGACCCGGCGGAGTGGCGCGACTTCCCCTTCCGCGAGGGCGCGGGCTGCATTGAATGCGGCGGCACCGGCTTCCGGGGACGTACGGCAATCCACGAGCTGCTGGACCTCAACGACACCATCCGCGAGCTGATCCTGGAGAAGCGGCCCACGTCGGAGATCCGGCGCGCCGCGCAGCAGATGGGCATGCAGTTCCTGCGCGAGTCGGCGCTGGACCGCGTGCGCCACGGCTACACCACGCTGCATGAAATCAACAAGGTGACATTCATCGAGGCCAACCGGTAACCGAATGAGCATTGTTCGCCGCATCTTTCCTTCGGCTACCAACGCGCTGCGCCCCCGGCTGGCATGCGAGATCACGCCCGCGGGCGTGCTGGCCGGCCGTCCCGGCTCCGTGGCGGTGGCGGGCGAAGCGCAGGATATCCGCACCTCCTTTGCTCCGCTGCGCATGGGGGTACTGGCGCCCGGGCTTAAGACGCCGAACCTGCTGGACCGTGCGGCAGTGGCCGCGGCGCTGCGGCAGGCGCTGGACGACCTCGTGGAGCGCGAGAGGAAAGTAACCGTGATTGTGCCGGATGCCTCCGCCCGCGTGCTGCTCCTCGATTTCGACACCCTGCCGGCGCGGCAAAGCGATGCGCTCCCCATCCTGCGCTTCCGCTTGCGCAAGCTGGTGCCCTTTGACGTGGAGGACGCGGCCATTGGCTACCAGGTGATGCCTTCCGCACCGGGAGAGACACTGGTGCGCACGGTGGCGGCGGTGATGCCTGGCGCAGTGCGCGCGGAGTACGAGGACGCAGTGCGCGAAGCCGGGTATGAGCCGGGGGCGATCCTGCCGAGTTCGCTGGCCGCACTGGCCGCGGTGCCCGGTGAAGAGCCTGCGCTGCTGGTGAATCGCAACGCCAACTCGATCACAACGGCGATCACGCGCGGCAACACGCTTCTGCTGTACCGCACCCTGGAACTGGGCGAGAACACGCCGGATATGGACATGGGCGAGCACGCGCCGGCAGCGGAGATCCAGCAGAGCGTTTCAGTGGCCATGGCCTATTTCGAAGACACGCTCGCGACCGCGCCGCAGACCCTGTTCGCGGCCGGCCCGGGCGGCGCGCGCGAATTGAGCCGTATGCTGGACGACGATTCGGTGCGAGTGCGCGACCTGGTGCCAGCGGGCAGTGGCGGGTCCAGCGCCGCCGCGACGCCACGCGCCCGGAACGACGATGGGATCCACCCCAGGGACAACGCAGGGAATTCTGGCCGGCGTAGTAGGAGCGCTCGCAAGCTAATGCGCATCACTCTCAATCTGGCCTCCCGGCCCTACTTGGAGCTTCGCCCGCTGTATCAGCGGCTCCGTTTGCTTATGCTGCTTCTGGTGATCACCGCGGCCGCTCTGTGGTGGGTGCTGCGTACGGAACACGCGCGCGCGGCGGCTGCGCAGGCCCGCGTGGACGCGATCCAGAACTCGGTGACGGACGTGCAGCGGCAACGCCAGCGCTCCGAAGCGGAGATGCGCCAGCCGGATAACGCGGCCGCGCTCGCGCAGGCCCAGTTCCTCAACAATCTCTTCCTGCACAAGGCGTTTTCCTGGACGGCGGTGATGATGGACCTGGAACAGGTGCTGCCGACCGGGGTGCAGGTGATGAACATCGACCCGCAGATCGCGAAAGACGGGCATGTCACCATCCGGATGCGCGTGGCCGGCCCGCGCGAGCGAGCGGTCGAGCTGATGCGCAACCTTGAGCACTCGCGCAGATTCCTGCAGCCACGGCTGGTGGGTGAAGCCACGCAGAGTAACGCGCAGGGCGCCAATCTGCAGGCAGTGAGCACGGCACCGAACGGCGTCAACTTCGACATCCTGGCCGACTATAACCCGTTGCCGGAGCGCGCCAAGGGCACAGGAACGAAGCAGGAAGGTACGACGGGAGATAGTGGTACAACGCCGCACCGGCGGGGCCGGCGGACGGTGCCGAAGCCCAGCGCGGCGGCCACGACTGCGCCCGCGCAGAATGCGGCAGCCCAGAGCCCTCGGGCACAGAATCCGACAGCCCCGAATCGGGCCGGGCAGAATCCGGCGACCCAGGGCCGGGCGGGGCAAAGCACACCGCAGCAGCCGCAGGGAGGTGCGCGATGAGCGTTCGCAAAAACGCGGTCACGCCGCTCAACCTCCACATCGCGATCGTGGCCGTCCTGGTCATTGTGAATCTGTTTTTCGCTACGCGACTGCTGCTGGCCTGGCATACCGTCCACACCGACAACTCGGAGCAGATTGCGCAGGACCAGGCGCAGCTTCGCACTCTGCAACTGCAGACGCTGCCGCTTGCGCGGGCTGCCGCAGAAGGTCGCGACCTCCAAAGAGCAGGCGGCCGGCTTCTATGAAAAGCGGCTGCCGTCCGACTACTCGCCCTTTATTGGCGAACTGGGAAGTCTCGCGCAGAAGGACAATGTGCGTATCTCCAACGTCCAATATGCACAGGCTCCGGTTTCGCACGACCTGGCGGAAGTGCGCATGAATGCGAGTCTGAGCGGCGATTACACGCCGGTGATGCGCTTTATCAACGGTCTGGAGCGGGACAAGATGTTTTTCGTAATCAATGGGCTCACGCTGGCTGGTTCGCAGGGCGGCCAGGTGAACCTGCGCCTTCGGCTGACAACCTACATCCACGGGCCGAATGTAAACCGCATCGCCCCTCCGGCGATTGAGGGCGGGCAGCCGGCGGCGGCGCCCACCGGGGAGGGCCAGTAGCCATGGCAATCCGTGTGGGCACCGAAAGCAAACTCAAGGTTTATCTGGCCGGCGGCCTGGGCGCGCTCGCTCTTCTGCTTGCCATTTGGCAGCTTGGCCCCCTGTTTTTCGGCAGCAGCACGCCCGCGGCAGCGCCAGTGAGCGGCACAGGCGCTGCATCCACTGCAGCCGCAACGACCGGCGGCGCGCACGAAGCGGTGAAGCTGCCGGCTGCCTCCTCGCTCGACCCGACGCTCCATCCGGAAGTGATGGCGCAGGCGGAAGATACTGTCTACACGGGCAACGGGCGCAACATCTTTTCGGCGAACTCCGTGGCTCCGGCGCCGGTTCATATCGAGAAGCCGGCGGCCTTCCGTCCGGCGGCGCCGACCGGCCCGCCGCCGCCACCTCCGCCGCCTCCCATCGACCTGAAGTTTTACGGCTACTCCTCCACGAACGGCGGCCAAAAGCAGATTTTTCTGCTGCATGGGGACGACATCTTCCTGGCACATGAAGGCGACGTGGTCGATCGCCGGTACCGCGTCGCCGCGATCCATCCTTTCTCGGTGGAGGTGGAAGATATCCCCTACCACAACACGCAGAGCATCCCATTGACACAGAACTGAGAATTCGCCATGCAGCCAGCAGTACGCCACAGCGCCCAGCACCCCCCGGAGTCGTCCGAGGCCGGGTACCTGCTGCTCACTGTGCTGGTGCTGGTGGCTCTGCTCGCGCTTTCGCTTGCGGTGGCAGCGCCCAAGGTGGCCCAGGAGATCCAGCGAGACAAGGAAACGGAGGCCATACACCGCGGGATGCAGTACGCGCGGGCCATCCGGCTGTATTACAAGAAGTTCGGCAGCTATCCGGCGAACATCCAGCAACTGGAGAGCACCAACAACATCCGCTTTTTGCGCAAGAAGTACACCGACCCGATTACGGGCAAGGACGACTGGAAGCTGATCCATATGGGCGAGGCCCGGGTGCCCACAATGGGCCTCTTCGGGCAGGCTGCGGCGCCGGGGATGACCAGCGTGACCACGGGGCCGAATGGCGCGGGCAGCGGTGTTGGGGCATCCGGCAGCGGGACCAGCACGAGTACGGGTTCCGGCACGGGAACCGATGCGGGCACCAGCACTGGCACGGATTCGAGCAGCAATGGCACCGCAGCGGGCGCAACGCCGTTCGGCAGCGGCACCGGCGGGTCGGCCTTCGGAGGAGGATCCGGCGGCATCGGCTCCAGCCCGACCTCGGGCTTCGGGTCTTCGGGTGGTGGGTTCGGCTCGTCCGGAGGCGGCTTAGGCTCTTCGGGGGGCGGCTTCGGCTCTTCGGGGGGTGGGTTCGGGTCCTCGGGCGGGTTTGGCTCCTCCGGCGGCAGCGGCTTTGGATCGTCCTCGGGATTTGGCTCGAGCGGAGGCAGTTCGGGGTCCGGCATCAATTTCGGCTCGTCGGGATCATCCACGGATGGCTCGTCTCCGAACGGCGCAAATGGCGTGAGCGGCCAGCCGGGTACCGGGCTGAACGGCGCCGGAGGGGGCAGCAACAACGGGACTTTCGGCGGCGGCGGCCCGATCGTGGGGGTCAGTATCCCGGTCAAGAAGGCGTCCATCCGCGAGTTTAAAAAGCAGAAGCACTACAACGAGTGGGAGTTCGTTTACGACCCCACGCAGGACCAGGGCGGGATCAACGGGCAGACGGGCACCGGGGTCCTGCAGGGGCAGGGCGGGAACACCATTGCGCCGACCGGCGGCACGGATTCTGGTTCGGGCAGCGGCTTCGGAAGTGGTACGGGTTCCGGCTTCGGCAACAGCGGCAGCGGCTTCGGCAGCGGGTCTGGATTCGGAAGCGGCACTGGTTCGGGATTCGGTAACAGCGGCGGTGGCTTTGGCTCCTCCCCGACTGGACCCACGTCCGGCGGCACCGGGAGTCCACAGCAGTAGAGCCCTTAATCGGGTCCCAGGTCAGCCTTTAGCTCCCTCGATACCGAGCACAGCTAGAACCGGCTGCTCCGTAGGCGGGCACCCTTCCCAGTTCCCTTGCCTGCTGCTCAGCCCTCGCCGGCACCCTGGATACGCGCCAGAAGCTCCGGGGGGATCAGTCCCATTTCCAGGTAAATCGGTCGCATGGCGCGGCGGATCTTTCCGAGCCTGGTCCAGAACCAGGCCGCTCCGACGATACAGCAGGCTCCGGTGATCATGACCGAAGCCGGCGCGCTGACGGCGTGAGCGAGAGCGCCGGCGAGCAGGCTGCCGAACGGAGCCATGCCGACAAAGGCCATGGTGTAGTAACTCATCACGCGGCCGCGCTTGTCGCCCGGCACCAGTGTCTGGATGATGGTGTTGCTCGCGGCCATGCCCTCCATCATGCCGAAGCCGACGATCAGCATCAGCAGCAAGGAAATCCACAGCACGTGCGAAAGGCCGAAGAGGATCAGTCCGGCGCCGAAGATTGCTGCCGAGAGAGGCACCACGCCGGTGAGTCCAAAGACGGACTTCCGAAAGGCCAGCAGGACCGCCGCCACGAGCGCGCCGACGCCCGTGGCCGCCATGAGGAAGCCCAATGTATGCGGACCGCCGTGCAGCACCTTGGACGCAAAGATCGGCATGAGCACGGTGTACGGCATGCCCATGAGACTGACGATGGCGAAAAGAATCAGGATGCTGCGGACAGGCACGAAGCCGCGCACATAAGCCCAGCCTTCGCGCATCTGCGCCAGCATGGGAGCCGCGACGCTCTGCTGCCCCGGGCGTTGCACCCGCATCATCAGAAGCGAGGCAATCACGGCGAAGTAGCTGATGCCGTCAATCAGGAAGCAGGGACCTTCACCGAAGGCGGAGATGACGAGCCCGGCGAGTGCGGGGCCGATCAGCCGGGCCATGTTCACCATGGACGAGTTCAGCGCAATGGCATTGCCGAGGTCAGCACGATTTTCGACCATATCGACGAGAAACGCCTGGCGGCCGGGCATATCGAAGGCATTGATCAGCCCCTGAAAGGCGCTCAACAAGAGCACCTCCCGGATGGTGATGACTTTGGAAAGCGTCAGCCCGGCCATAGCGAGTGACTGCACGGAAGCCAGAACCTGCGTCCACACCAGTACCGTGCGCTTGGGCAGGCGGTCCACCCACACACCTGCAAACGGGGCGAGCAGAAAGGTGGGAATCTGCCCGACAAAGCCGACGAGTCCCAGCATCAGCGCGGAGCCGGTGAGCCGGTAAACCAGCCAGCTCGTGGCGATGCGCGTCATCCAGGTGCCGATCAGGGATACGCTTTGGCCGGTGAAGAACAGCCGGAAGTTGCGCGCGCGCAAAGCCCGCCACGCGTGGGACAGGTGCACCTTGTTCCCGGCATGGGCGGCAGCATGCGCCTCGGCGGGCGCGTTGGCTGCAGGAGAGCTCTCGCGCGTGGGTTCGTCTACTCTGGGCATGTGCACTGGCATATTCAGCTACTCCATTCGATGCGGCCGCACGAATACGGACGCGCGGAAGCCGGTTGCCGAAGAGCACGCCATCGTATTTGAATCAGACCAGTGCGCACGTGAACGTGCGCGGAGCCAACTGCATGCTTCCCTTTTCCCTGGTGTATCGCGAGGGCTTCTTTCTGCCCTTCGGCACGGCGCACGTCTTCCCCGGTGTGAAGTACAAGCTGATCCGCGAGCGGCTGCTGGAAACGCGTGCGGCCAGTCCGCAGGACTTTGTGCTGGCCGAGCCGGTGGGGCGCGAAGAAGTGCTGCGGGTGCACGAGGCCGGCTTTGTGGAACGGCTGCTCGGGGGGACGCTGGACCCGGCTGAAATTCGGAGGATGGAGCTGCCCTACTCGCCGGAGCTGGTGACGGCCACGCTGCTGGGCTGCGGCGGCACGTTGACGGCGGCGCGGCTGGCGCTCAAGGACGGCGTGGCGGTCTCGATTGGAGGCGGATTTCACCACGCGCATCCGGATCATGGCGAAGGCTTCTGCATGCTGCACGACGTCGCTATCGCGCTGCGCCGGGTGCTGCACGAGGGAGCGATTCGTCGTGCCATGGTGGTGGACCTGGACGTGCACCACGGCAACGGGACGGCAGCGATCTTTCCCCCGGCAGGAGGGGCGGCGGCGCATACACTGCGGCAGCGGCTGCCTGCGGGCGAGATGGTGGGGCCGGGATCCGCGAGTGCCGAGGGAGTGTTTACCCTCTCACTCCATCAGCGAAACAACTACCCGGCCTACAAACCGCCATCGTCGATCGACGTTCACTTGGAGGACGGCACTGACGATGCGGATTATCTGCATGCTCTGGATCAGGCGCTCACGGCGGCATTTGCGCGCTTCCGCCCGGAGTTGATTGCGTACGTGGCGGGCGGGGATCCCTACTTCGATGACAAGCTGGGCGGCCTGGAGCTGACCATTGAAGGCCTGAAGCAGCGGGACGCGATGGTGTTTCGTCGCGCGCAGGCGGAGGGAGTCCCCATTTTCTCCGTGTTCGCCGGCGGGTACGCGCGCGAACTGCAGGACACCGTCACTATTCACGCAAACACGGTACTGGCGGCAGCGGAGGTGTTCAGCTTCCACGGAGCAACGAGCTGCTGACTTCGCGACGGTGCGGGCGGCTCGTGCGAAGGCGCTGCTATTTAGCCAACGCCTTGTCGATAGCTGCCTGCGCCAGAGGGGCCATGATCTTGTAGCCTGCATCGTTCGGGTGCAGACCGTCGTTCGCGAGGTTGGCGCGCAGCATGCCTTTGTCATCCACGAGGGCGGGGTAATAGTCGAGATAGATCGCATCGTTAGCGGCCGCGTAGGTCTTCATCCATTCGTTCAGCTCGAGAATCTCCGGAATGGGGCGCTGATCGAAGAGCGGCTTCGCGAGTGCGGTGTAGTTGTTCACCGGCGTGATAGAGGAAAAGACTACCTGGACGCCGTGCAGCCGTGCCAGTTCGGCGAGGGTGGCGTAGTTGGCCTCGATATCCGGCAGGGTGATCGGTCCGGTGTTCCCCGCGATGTCATTGGTACCGGCGAGCAGGACCAGGACCTTCGGCTTCAGATCGATTACGTCCTGGCGGAAACGTACCAGCATCTGTGACGTGGTCTGGCCGCCGATGCCGCGGTTGATGTATCCCTTGCCCGGGAAGTACTGATCGAGCTTCCAGAAGTCGGTGATCGAATCGCCGAAGAAGATTACGCGCTTCTCGCCCGGGGCGGGCGGTGGCAGTGCTGCGTTTGCTGCCCGGTAGCGGGCGAGCTGGCCGAAGTCCATGGCAAACACATCCAGGTTCTTCTGCTGCCACCAGCTAAGCACAGGCGCAGCGGGAGCTGGAGCAGCGGGGGGAGCGGCGGGAGGCGGGGCAGCAACGGGCGCCTGTCCGGCTGCGGGCGCGGTAGCTTGTGCGGCGCTGATGACCACTGGTACGGAGTTGGACGACTCGCGATGTTGCAGCACGGGCGCACTGGAGGCCGACTGCTGAGCCAGGAGAGTGCCGCCGCCGCCCAGGCAAGCGGCGAAGAGGAGGAGGGATCCGGGGGTGCGCCACATAGCTTTCCACCATATCACCGGGGCGAAGGCCGGGGCATCCGGGCTGCTAAACTTGAAGGGACCCCTATGTTTGAGAACCTATCCGACAAGCTGCAGCGCGCGTTCAAGAACCTGCGCGGCGAAGGCACCGTTTCCGAAGAGAACATCAACGACGCGCTGCGGGAGATCCGCGTGGCGCTGCTCGAGGCCGACGTCAACCTGAACGTCGTCAAGGACCTGATCGAGCACATCCGCACAAAGGCGATGGGCCAGGACGTGATGACCGCGCTCTCACCCACCGAGCAGGTGATCAAGATCGTGCGTGACGAGCTGATCGCATTGCTGGGCAAGGACACGGCCCGCTTCAATTTTGCCTCGAAGCCGCCGACGATCATTCTGATGGCCGGGCTGCAGGGCTCGGGCAAGACGACCACCTCCGGCAAGCTGGCGGCGTGGCTGCAGAAGGGCGGACACCGCCCCATGCTGGTCTCCGTAGACGTGTACCGTCCGGCGGCGCGCGAGCAGTTAAAGATCGTGGCGCAGAGCGTGAAAGCGAATATTTACGAAGGCGATACCAAAGGCGAGCCCGCGGGCACGCCGCTGGTTGAGCGGCTGGCGCGCGAAGCAAGGCGCGAGGCGGTGAACTACGGCTGCGATACGCTGATCGTCGATACGGCCGGCCGGCTGCACATTGATGAAGACCTGATGGGCGAGATGCGGCAGCTCAAAGCTCTGCTCACTCCGCAGGAGATCCTGTTCGTGGCCGACGCCATGACCGGCCAGGACGCAGTGCGCTCGGCCGAAGCCTTCCACCAGCAACTTGCTTTGACGGGCACGGTGCTCACCAAGATGGATGGCGATGCACGCGGCGGTGCGGCGCTTTCGATTCGCCACATCACGGGCCAGCCGGTGAAGTTTATCGGCACGGGCGAGAAGCCGGATGCGTTTGAGCCGTTTCATCCGGACCGCATCGTCAGCCGCATTCTCGGCATGGGCGACATTATGTCGCTGATCGAGAAAGCGGAAGAGAAGCTGGACCGCAAGAAGTCTGAGGAGTTCGCGAAGAAGGCGCTCTCCGGCGATGGCTTTTCGCTGGAAGATTTCCGCGATCAACTGCGGCAGATCCGTAAATTGGGCTCGTTCCAGAGCATCATGAAGATGCTGCCTTCGGTGGGGCCGTTCCAGGGGATACAGCAGCTTGCGGACCAGGTGGATGAGAAGCAGTTCAACCGCGTGGAAGCGATCATCAATTCGATGACGCAGCAGGAGCGAACCAATCACGAGATCATCTCGGGTTCGCGCCGCAAGCGCATTGCCAACGGCTCTGGCACTAGCGTGCAGGAAGTGAACCAGCTTCTACGGCAATACGCGCAGATGCGCAAGATGTTCAAGTCCGCAGCCAAGGGCGGCGGCATGCAGCGCAGGCTGATGGGCTCGCTGGGCGCGATGCGTGGCGGCATGGGCGGTCCGGGGATGGGCCGCTGAGGCCGCTGCCGCGGGCCCGACAGGTTAAGCCGCAAGGTGACATGACGATGTCGCTTCAGGAAAAGCTCGACGAAATCACCGCGCAAACGCGCTCCCTGGTACAGGCGGAGCGGCTCGCCGCGGTAGAGCGCGCAATCGGCGAGCTGCTCTCGACGGGCATCGAAAGCCGGCTGCTGCAACCCGGAGCCGCAGCCCCGCCGTTTGCTCTCCCGGACGTGAACGGGAAGCTGGTGCGTTCCCAGGATCTGCTGGCGCTGGGGCCGCTGGTGTTGAGTTTCTTCCGCGGGCGCTGGTGCCCATATTGCGTAACCGAACTGGAAGTCTGGCGCGATCTTTTCCCAGCCCTGCGTGAACGTGGAGCCCTGCTGGTGGCAATCTCACCACAAAGCGTCCGGCAGAATGATTTCACGCTCACGCAACATGCGCTGCCCTTTCCGCTGCTGCGCGACGAAGGGTCGCAGCTTGCGGAGGCATACGGCGCGGCATATGCCGTCCCCCAATACCTGCGCGACCACTACCGCTCGATCCTGGTGAACATCCCGTTTGTGAATGGAGAAGAAAGCTGGCGGCTTCCTGTGCCGGCAACACTTGTGATCAGCAAGACGGGCATGGTGGCGTGGTCGGAAGGCTTCGCCGACTTCCGTGTACGGCCGGAGCCACGTGCCATCCTGATGGCCATCGACAGCCTGGGCTAGAGCGGGAGCTGCAAGGCGCGGCAACTTTCGGTCCCGGGCCGCGTTGCCACTTTATGTGCGCAGTTCAAATCAGATCAGCAGCAAGCCAAATATGGAGTTTGCGCCCCCGACGGTTTGACCCCGAACGGCTCGATTGTTAGTATCGAAGTGCGGGGTGGAGCAGTCCGGTAGCTCGTTGGGCTCATAACCCAAAGGTCGCTGGTTCAAATCCAGCCCCCGCAACCATCGCGGTGTCGCCCTGCCCTAACGGCGACCAATTCCCTTCCACAACGTAGCCTGCCCCTTCAGGGATGACCCTGATGGGGCCAACGTATTCCGAGCGCCTGGCTTTGGCTTATTCCGGATGTCGTTCGAAAAGTTCCGTTAGATTGGAAAGGTGTTTGCCGATTTGCTCCCGAATGGAAACGGCAGAAAAAAGCGACCACCTTCGATGCCTTCTCAATTTCCCGTAGCTGCCGTTCCTTCTCCGACAACTTGGTTAACAGAGCCGTGCTCCCGCCGATCTCAGCAACGGCATCAGTCAGCCGGTCAAATTCAGCCTTCAGTTTGACCTTCCGTACTTCAGTGTGAGTACCCTTCTGATGCTGCTCAATCCGCTTAGTCACTTCGTCCGTGATCCGCCCCTAAGTAAGTTGCCGCCTTCTGTTATGGTCTCTGCATCAACCCTGCTATATGCATCCTTGAGTTGAGCCAGTGTCAATTCTTCGATGGCGTTAAATTCCCCGTCCCTTGCGTAAGCAAGATGCATGTTTTTAGCGGGATGGGAGAACTAGGTCAACTCGGAAAATCATTTTTGTTTGCACCTGCCAAGGAGCCCAGTTTTGCGGTACAATTGCCGCCTTGTGGCGCTGGCCGGTTGTGCAAGGAGGTTTCTGTGCGGGCGATACATCGGCAGTACATCATTCTGACAGCTTTCATTGTCTTCATTGACACGTGGACGCTGCTCCACCTCAACCAGATGCTATCCCGTCATCCACATACTATGGATGGCCTCAGCATCCTCACCACCACTTGGATCTGGTTGACGGTTCTGTACTTCACTGTTACCAAGTACAAGAACAAACCAGACCCGGAACTGACACTACGGAATTACCTTCGATTGCAAAACGCGTTGACCTTAGCTGGCATCGGCTTCGCCCTGTGGATGGGTTCTTCATTACGGCTATGACGGAGGTGCAATCCTAAATAGGAACGGGCGAATCCCCTCCTATTGAACCCTGTTACGCTACCCGAAAAAGTCGGTACACAGCAGGAGTTACCAGCCCCGCAACCAATCGAATCAAGCACTTGCAGCATTACTGCTCAAGGCGCAACCCCAACCAAGCCCAATGGGGTGAGAGTTGGGGCTCTTTGTTGGAAGCGCCATCTGTACAGCCTTGGAATTAGCGGACCGTTTCTCATCCGTTCGCGCTCCACAATAGACGTTCAGTGGTGCTTACATTCATTGGAACCGACCGGGTCCAGCCAACTGCAGTAGGTACAACGGAAGGTGTGAAAGCCAGGCAATATCGGGACATTGTTGGCGTTCATTATCGTTTGCGCGGGGGTTTGGTTGCTCCGGGTTAAGACGACCTGACCTCCCGCGTCCCTTCCGCGCACCATTTGTTCCGAACACTCCGATTATCGGCATCTCAATTTGCGCGTTTATGACGTACGGCCTGCCAAAGGTGACGTGGATACGTCTACTCGTGTGGTTGTTGATGGGGTTTGTCGTTTATTTCAGCTACGGATATGGACATAGCCGGGTACAGATAGCTCATCGAGAGGGTTTATAGGTTCCCCCTTCCGCAGAGCCAAAGGCAGGATCTGCGGGAAGGACACCATCCTGATGACTCAAACTCGCCGCGTCTTCCCTTTCTTCTATGGAAGCCTAAATGGGCTTCTATATTCTCGAGGAAAGGGCGTTCTGCCTAACGAATGGGAGCTTGCACCTCTACCCGTCTACAAAAGTACGGTCAGAGCGTAAAACGTTAGTACGGATTTTTCCGCTTGGTACGAAGAGCGGGTTAACTGTTTTCGTCCACCTTGGGACGAATGTACAAGGAGACGCAATGGCCCCAGCTAAGCAAACGTGGAACGCCGCAGACTACGAGAAGAACGGCAGATTTGTCGCGAGTTTGGCAAACGATGTGGTTGATCTTCTCGGAGTCAGACTAGGTGAAATCGTTCTGGACCTTGGATGCGGCGACGGTGCGTTGAGTTTGAAGATTATGGGTCGCGCCGCTCACGTAATCGGAATAGACAGTTCTCCCGGATTTGTCGAAGCAGCTATTGGGCGCGGGGTGGACGCCCGACTCGGCGACGGCGAGCACCTCGATTTCCATTCGGAGTTCGATGCGGTGTTCTCCAATGCAGCTCTTCACTGGATGCTGAACCAAAATGCCGTTGTTGCCGGAGTTCGCAAAGCGTTGAAGCCCGGCGGCCGATTCATAGCAGAATTGGGAGGGCACGGGAATATTGCAGCGATCCGAACAGCCCTCCAATCCGTGATGGCGGATTTCGGGATCAACGCCGAGGAATCGGCGCACAACGTGTTCTTCACGGTTAGTGAATACTCGGCACTTCTGCGAGCACATGGTTTTCGTGTCGATGTGATGGAACTGATACCTCGACCCACCCTCCTCCCGGGCGGAATCGACGAGTGGTTGCGAACATTCAGAGCTTCACTATTGAATTCTCTTGGCAGGGAGCAGCAGAAGATGGTTATCGAGCGTGTCTCTGCGCTGCTAAAGCCGATTCTCCGTACAAGAGCTGGGGACTGGTATGCCGATTATGTTCGCCTAAGGTTTCGAGCCTATGCTGAATGAGAAAAGCATGATCGTGAACCAGGAAACAGGCCCATTGGGTCCAATACGTGCCTTCGCATAGTTGGCGATCTGGCGGTTGCCTCTACATGCCTCAGTCTTAGATTTCGCCAGCCATACCGCTCGGCTTGAAATCAGGCTGGTCCACAGATCTGCACGAACTTTTCCAGTGCCTCGAGAAGCGGGATTCCGCTGTGTCAACGAGTTATCTTGGACGAGTATTGAGAATGCGTCAATCCAACAATTCCCAATCATCAGAGTCGCCCCGCGTCCTGCCGGAGCACAGTTGTAAATGGCATGAAGCGTTGTTCGGTGGACTTGCCCGCGCGATCATGAATGTCAAGAGGCCGCCGCCTGAACGGTGGCCTCTTGTGTGGTGCCTGCGCTGTGCTTCCCACTTACGCGCGGACTTACGCGTCGTTAGTGTCTCTCATCCTTCTTCTGAATTGCAACGGGGAAGGTTTCAGAGGCTTGCTGATTGTTCGCATGGACCGTGGCCGTGACCAGGGCCGTGTTTGTCGTGTGCTGCGGAGTAAAGGTGAAGGCGACACTTTGGTCCTTGTGGCACAGGAAGTCGCCGTTGTACGAGAAGGTCTCGACGCCACCCCGATCGAAAGGATCGACGCCAGGGTTGCCGGTGCTGTCCGTGCTATTCAAAGTGAAGTCACGAGAGCTATATGTGAGCGTGATCGTTAGCGGTCCCGAACCGCAGAGCGGGACATTGTCCGGCTGCATGACGGTGACAGTGAATGTAGCCGGCTTACCCACGAAGAGCGAGGATACGGGCGCCTTAGCCGAGCTATTCCACCCCCACCCGCCAGAACCGTCAAGTCCCTGCGGACCCTGGGGTGGAGCGTCAATGCATAGAGATTCGGTGCAGGAGCTAAAGCTCTCATTGGTCGAAAATGGCACGTTCTGTGCGCCGGCGGGACGGGTTGACATAACAAGCGCCGCCGCCGCGATCGTAAAACCGATTGCAAAACCCCGTTTTGTGACTCGGCCTCTCATCTGCTCTTTAAAGCAACCGTAAAACTTCGGGTCCGTACCCTTCATCTAGTTCCTCCAGGTTAGCTAACGTTTACAAACTTCTACTCAGGTAGGCGGGACGGCTATTTATACATAGTGCCGGGGAATCGTGTCCACCTATATTTTTCACTCTTAGTTTTGAGAGGGAAGGAGTGAGTCGAGAACTAATTGGAGGCGTTCCAAATGAGATCAAAGACTTATTCCGGATCGATTGCTGGAACGGCAGGTTGATTCGCGGTTAATAGTTGACAGCCACCTTCCGTCGAGCACTCCGGGCGTGCAACGGCACCTGCTTTCGCTTCAAGAGCGCCCGATCCGGGCAGGGTGTCTCTCGCGAGTTTTCATTGCTGTGTAATCGAGCCGCGTGGTAGACTCCGGCAGTTCATTGAGCCCCCTCCTCGGTGATCCGCTGGGCCAGCACTGTGCTCAAGGAAATTCGCAATGTTCACAACGCTTCCTGCCGTCGGCTGTGTTGCTGTTCTCTGCGCTTTCGGTTTCCTCGGGCACTGCGCGGCGGCGTGCATTCAGGAAGTAGCCGTATCAGACCAGGCGGCGGGAGCTCCCGTGCTGAGCGTCGATGAGGCCGTAGCCATGGCGCTTGCGAACAATCGCAACCTGAAGATGGCGTCGCTGAACGTGGACGCTGCGCGTCAACAGTGGCTTGCGGGCAAGACTAAGCGGTTTCCTTCCTTGAGCACGTATGTGTTCGGAGGTGAGACGTTGACTAGCATCAACTTCAAAATCAAAGAGGGCCAGCTCGGCACCTATCAGGCGACCGGCCCGATTCCGGGGCACGACATCAACCTAAGCACCTCACAGTCGCCCACGGCCTTCGTTGTGGGGCAGGCTTCGCAGCCTCTTCTGACACTCTATAAGGTCAACCTGAACCTCCGTGCGGCACAATTGGCGGTGACACAAGCCGGTGAGCAGTCGCGCAGCGCGCAGCAGTCCATTTCCGCCAGCGTTCATCAGGCATACCACGGTATTGTTCAGGCGGAACAAGCAGTCGAGGCGACCAAGGCGAGCATTCAACAATACGAGGAACTCGATCGCATTACCGCGGAGTATGTGGCCGAAAAAACCGCATTGGCGTCGGACAATCTCCAGGTAAAAGCCAAGCTGGCTCAGGAACGGCTCTCTCTGATGCAGTACGAAGATAAGTTGCAGTCGGGAAAGGAGAGTCTTAACGATCTGCTGGGGCGAGATATCAACGTCGCATTTCGCACTGTGGCGGTGACCGGACCTCCTCCGGGGGAAGAGGACCTCGCAGCCGCCCGGGCGAAGGCGAGCCTTGTCCACCCCGAGATCAAAGAGGCGGCACTCACAGTCAAGCAGGCCGATATACAAAAGCGGCTGGCGAAGGCGCAGTATCTGCCGGACATCAACGCGTCATTCCGATACATATCGCCCTTTGGCATTAATTTCCTGCCCTCGAATATCGCCGCTGTGGGCGTTGAGTTCAGCTGGGAGCCGTTCGATTGGGGCGGCCGCCGTCATACCCTAAACCAAAAGACTATTGTGCTGCAGCAAAGTAAACAGCAATTGGAAGAGACAAAGGCGCAAGTGCTGGTCAACCTCGACACCCAGTTCCGGTCGCTACAGGAGGCGCGAGCTGCGATTGAGGTCGCCAAGGCGAATCAGGAATCCACCCGCGAAAAGCTGCGCGAGGTAACGGCGCAGTATGGGCAGAAGGCGGTCCTGTTACGAGATGTGCTCGAACAGCAGGCTGCCTCCGAACAGGCCAATGCACAGTACCTCCAGGCCATCGCCGCATTCTGGATCGCAGAAGCCAACTTCCACAAAGCAGTAGGCGAGGAGTGAGCGCGATGCGGCGGCGATGCGGCTCCCTCTGCACGGTGGCCACCCTCGCCGTGGCCGCAGGTCTTTGCTCCGGATGTAGAAGCACAGCATCTGGCGAGCGGGCATTCACGCCTGTGCGAACGGGCGAAGTGCAGTGGATGAGCAATGGAGGGGGGAATACCTACTCTGCGAACATCCAGCCCTATGCCCAGGTGGATCTCGCTTTCAAGTCCAGCGGCTATATAGCGAGCATCCGCCAGGTCCGGGGTGCAGATGGGCACATGCGCAACGTGGGAGAAGGCGACCAGGTGAGGCGGGGCGAGGTGCTGGCGACAGTGCAGCAGGATGACTTTCAGGAGAAGCTATCACAGGCTCAGGCCCAGCTCGCCCGCGCGCAGTCGGACTATACCCGCGCGAAGCTGGCATTTCAGCGCACATCGACATTGTTGCAAGCGGGCGCCGCAACCCAACCCGACTACGACAACGCGAACGCGCAGCTGCAGAGCACGCAGGCATCTGTGCAGAGTGCGCAGGCCAGCGTGACCGAGGCTGGAATTGCGTTGGGCTATTGCCAGCTCAAGGCGCCCTTTGATTCATGGGTGCTGAAGCGGAGCGTAGACGTGGGCTCTTTAGTGGGGCCCGCGACGAATGGCTTCAGCGTGGCCGATACCCGGAGCGTAAAGGCCGTCTTCGGCGTGCCGGACACCGCCATGAATCAGATTCGGCTCGGTAGCCGCGAGATAGTCACTACCGGCGCATTGCCGGGTCGATTTACAGGCCATGTGAGCGCGATCTCGCCGGCGGCCGATCCGAAGAGCCGAGTTTATTCCGTCGAGGTCACGATTCCGAATCCGCGTAATCAGCTGAAATCGGGCATGATCGGCGCGATCACAATCGGAAATCCTCGCCCAGCTCAACGGTTTGCCGTTGTGCCCCTCAGTGCCGTCGTTCGCAGTCCGGAGCAGGCCAACGGGTTTGCAGTCTTTGTTGCGGACGCTTCTGGAGAGATCGCGACTGTGCACGCGAGGGACGTGAGCCTCGGCGATGCGTATGGAAATTCCATCACTGTTCTTCAGGGCGTGGTTCCTGGAGAGAGAGTTGTCACTTCGGGTGCAACCATGATCCGAAGCGGAGAACAAGTGCGCATTATTCCCTGAGAGAGTCTGTGCTCAGGCCGGCCCCTGTTAGTTGCTTGCGGAAGGCGTGCAATGGCGCATAAGCACAAGAGCGATGCGGAGTTAGTGCAGTCCACGCACAACACTGCGCGTTTTTTCACGGAGCACCGGCAGGTCGCGCTGGTTCTGCTGATCGCCACCTTCGCCTGGGGGCTCTACGGCTATCTAAGTATGCCCAAGCGAAAGGACCCAAACATCCCGGTACGCGTGGCTTTGGCGCAGTGCCGCTGGCCGGGCGCGACTGCGGAGCAGGTAGAACAACTCGTCACCCGTCCCATCGAGCAGACCGTAGCAGGCAATTCGACCATTAAGCCGCCCAGTCCCTCAGAGTTCGGCATCCGCTCGCTCAGCTTCCCAGGCATGGCCGCCGTTTACATCCAGCTCGACGATAGTGTGCAGGATAAGAAGAAGCAGTTCAGCGACATCAATCTCAAACTGAACCAGTTGAATGCACAGCTTCCGCAAGGCGCCGGGCCCATTCAGTTCAACAGCGACTTCGGCGATACAGCAGCGCTCATGCTCACTGTCGCGAGTCCCAAAGTCTCATCCACAGAAATCGCGCTGCGTGCACGCTCCGTACAGAAGGCAATCGAGCAGGTCCGGACGGGGGAGACGCGAACGTCCCCGCTCCCGCGAGTAAGTGTCGTCTACTGCTTTCCGCCAAGTGTCCCGACGGATATCGTCAAAGAAAACTTCCAGGTAGTAGAGCAAGCCGGCGAACATGCAAACGTGTTCCGCGATCCTCGCCTGTTTGAAGCGCCGGGCTTCATTGGCCTCGATTTCGCTACCACGCTCGACGACCAGACGCTTCGCGCATTCTCCAACAAATTCATGCAGGAGAGGCTGCATCGATCCGATCTTCATCCAGACGCGTGGCAGCCAGCCTTCATCCGCAATCCAGCCGATACAGAGGCCCAACTCACCGGGGTAGCAGGCGAGAAATACTCGTATCGTGAACTCGATGACTTCACCGACCTGATCCAGCGCACGCTTCAGGGCGTTTCCGAAGTGTCCCGCGTTGATCGCTCCGGCGTGCTTCCCGAACAGGTCTTTCTGCTTTACTCTCAGGAGCGGCTGGCCCAGTACGGATACAGCCCGTCCAAACTGAAGGACATCCTCTCGGCCCAGAACATTACGCTGCCTGGGGGGACGCTGGAAGCAGGCCCGAAGAATGTCCTTGTCAGCCCCTCGGGTCTCTTCCCGGATGCTCGCGCCATCGGGAACGTTATCATCGGAGTTTCTTCCTCGAACAGCCCCGTATATCTCCGTGATCTCGTCGATATCTCTCGCGGCTACCAAAGCCCGCCGTCCTATCTTAATTACCTAACCTGGCGCGATCCGTCCGGCATATGGAACCGCAGCCGTGCTATTACGGTTTCCGCCTATATGCGCGACGGAAAGCAGATCGACGCGTTTGGAAGGAGCATCGATCAAAAGCTGGCCGGTATTCGTCCATACCTGCCGGATGACCTGGTTATCGCACGCACCTCCGACCAGCCACTACAAGTGAAGGAAAATGTCAGCCTCTTCATGGACGCTCTTTACGAGGCCATCGGGCTGGTAGTTCTGGTCTCACTCATCGGCTTTTGGGAGTGGCGTTCCGCTCTGCTTATGGCCCTTTCCATTCCCATCACTCTGGCGATGGTCTTCGGCATGATGCACCTGCTCGGCATTGATATTCAGCAGGTCTCGGTCGCCTCGCTCATTATCGCTCTTGGCTTGCTGGTCGATGATCCCGTCGTCGCGGGCGACGCGATCAAGCGCAGCCTGGCGGACGGCCATTCCCGCCTGGTCGCTCCATGGCTTGGCCCAACCAAGCTGGCAAACGCGATCATGTACGCCACCATCACGAACATCGTTGCGTATCTTCCCTTTCTGCTGCTTGGAGGGACGACCGGGGAGTTTATTTTCAGCCTCCCCATCGTGATTGCATGCTCGCTTATAGCCTCTCGCCTGGTTTCGATGACCTTTATTCCTCTGCTCGGCTATTACCTGCTCCGTCCCGACAAGAAGCCGGAGAAGTCCATCGAAGAACGCCGCCGCACAGGTTTCACAGGCCGATATGCCGCACTCGCGAAGTTCGCCATTGAACATCGCTGGACCGTGGCCGCCGCCTCTCTCGTTTTCCTCGCCATCGGCGGCTTCGCATTTGCCCACCTGAAGACCTCCTTCTTCCCCGATGATGTGCAGTATTGGTCGTACATTGACGTCTGGCTTCCCAACGACTCCAATCTTGAAGCCACGAACGATGCGGCCCAGGCAGTAGAACGCCTGGTGCGAGAGCAGAGCGAGGAGTATGGCCGCAAGCATCCTGGCAAGGACGGTCAGCCCGCTCACATCCTGAAGTATGTAACTTCCTTCGTCGGCGGCGGCGGCCCGCGCTTCTGGTTTTCACTTTCTCCGCAATCCAGACAGCTCAATTACGCACAGGTGATCGTGGAGCTTAACGATAAGGAGATCACGCCTGCTTTCGTGGCCCAGGTACAGCCCGTGCTCGCGGCCGCGTTGCCTGGAGTGCGCGCGGACTTCCGTCAGTTGCAGACCAACCCGCTCGATTTCCCTATAGACATTCGCATTGCCAGCCAGGCAGATGTCGGATCAGCCCGTAGCGCGGCGGACATCCAGCAACTGCGCAATATAGCCGGCCAGGTGGAAGATATCCTGCGGACGACTCCAGGCGCATCGCGCGTGCGCAACGAATGGCAGCAGGAAAGCGTTCAGCTTACCCTCAAGGTAGATCCAGAAAGAGCCAACCTGGCGGGGGTCACCAATAGCGACGTAGCTTCTTCCGCGACAGGCGGCATCAACGGCATGACCGTTACCACGCTACAGGAGGGCTACAGAAACATCCCCGTGGTGGCCCGCCTCAAGATGGACGAGCGAGCCCAGCTTTCGGATATTCAGGATCTGTATGTTTACTCTTCGCAGACTTCAACCAAGATCCCGCTTGCAGAGATCTCAGAGATCCAGCAGCGGATGGAAACTCAACGCATTGTCCGGCTGGACCATTTCCGTTCCATCTCGGTCCGCTGCTTCGCCGCCAGCGGTTATCTCCCCTCGGATGTAATGAAGGCGGCGCTGCCTCGACTGAAGGCACTGGAGCGTTCGCTGCCTCCGGGCTACGGGATGAGGATCGGCGGCGAGTATGACAAGCAGAAAAACAGTTTTCGACAGCTCTCCGTCATCCTTGCTATCTCCGTAGCACTTATATTTATTTCTCTGCTGTTTCAGTTCGATAGTGCGGTCAAGCCGCTTCTCGTCTTCGCGGCCGCTCCCTATGGAATTGTTGGAGCGATCTGCCTCTTGTGGATGATGGGAACGCCATTCGGCTTCATGGCGTTTCTCGGAGTTGCCAGCCTCGTCGGAGTCATCGTGAGCCATGTCATCGTGCTGTTCGACTTCATTGAGGAAATGCACACCAAGGGCGAGCCCTTCGAAGAGGCCGTAATTGATGCGGGCATCATGCGCCTGCGTCCCGTACTCATCACGGTCGCCGCAACTGTGCTGGCGCTCTTTCCCCTCGCGGCCCACGGCGGCCCCCTTTGGAAGCCGCTCTGTTACGCACAAATCGGCGGTCTCACCGTCGCAACTTTTGTCACCCTCTTGATGGTCCCGGTGCTCTACTCCATCTTTGTTCTCGATCTGAAAGTCCTGAGCTGGGATAAGAAAGAGGAGGATGTCACTAGTTCCCCAAAGGGCGGCCTGGCTGTCTCAGGCTCGACCAGATAGTCCAGAAGTGAAGTGAGGCCAAGAGAGAACCTCGGCGAATGCCGGCAGGAAAGGAAATTATGAAAATGATACGAACGCGCCAGATATTGCAGTGGAGCATGCCTATAACGTTAGCGGCTGCGGCTTTGATTGTTACTGCGCAGAATCCTCTGGCGCACGTCAATGTCAAGGTAGTGAAGAGCTATGAAGGAAAGCAGCCGTTGCCCAAACCGGATCGCGTCGTGGTGTACGGCTTCGACGTGTCGCCCGAAGCCGTGAAGACGGACCCCATGCCGGGCGTGAGACAGCGGATCAAGAACGCCGGCAGTTCCGAAGATAAGAAGACACAAGCGGCTGACGAGGTGCGGGATGAGATCACTACCGACACCGTGAAAGGGCTTGAGAAACGGCTCAAGCAATCCGGCATCCCGGTTGAGAAAGGCACACCCGATATGCAGCTTTCCGGCCATACCCTTGTGGTCCGCGGAACGGTTACGAAGCTCGATCAGGGTCGCCGCATCGGGCGTGAAACTGTGGGCCTGGGTCGAGGTTCGAGCGATGTAAAGACCGACGCCCAGATTTCTTTGCAATCATCCGGCCAGCCTGTGCTCCTCTCCGAGTTGACAACCGAAGCCAAAAGCTCAAAAAAGCCGGGGGCTGCGGTCACCATGGGCGCTGGCGCCGCTCCGGAGATGGCTGCGGCCACAACCGGGGCCACGGCACACCGCGGGACAGCGGAGGGCGATGCTGCAAGGACGGGCTCAGCACTGGCCAAACACATCGTGGACATGATGAAGGCACAGGGCTGGATCACGCAAATGAACGAGCCTGATGCCGCTACACAAGCTCAGAAATAATCCTAGCCGTCCCAAGGAGAAACCGAATATGAATCATCTTTATCACAGACTTCCCCAAGCGCTCGGCGCTGTGTTGATCGTTGTTTTTGCCAGTTCCCCTGCTACCAGCCAGATGGGTTCCATGGCGCAGTCAGGACAAGTTCAACAAAAGCTGGCTGCTCTCAAGGCATCCACTGCTGAAAATCAACAGAAGCTCCACCAATACACCTGGCTGGAAACTGCGCGGATTACCGTGAACGGCGACGTGAAGCCTCCGAGGGAGTCTCAATGCACCTACGGACCGGATGGAAAGGTGCAGAAGGTCCCAATCGGAGGCTCGCCTGATGCCAGTGCTGCCTCCAGTAGCGGAGGTCGCCGCGGAGCGCTCCGGCAAAGAATCGTGGAGAAGAAGACCACCGAGATGAAGGACTACATGCAGCAGGTGCAGGGTGTCATCGCGCTTTATTTGCCCCCCAATCCTCAAAAGATGGAGCAGGCGTTCCAGGCAAAGAAGGTATCCGTGAGCCGAGGCGAAGGGCTGGTGGATCTGGTCTTCCATGATTACGCTCTTCCCGGAGACACCATGACCATCGGCTTCGACAGTGCGGCTAAGAAGATACGCAGTCTCAATGTCGCGTCCTACCTTGACAACCAGCAGGATCCGGTATCTCTCAACATAGACTTTTCCAGTCTGCCGGATGGGACCAACTATCCCCTCCGGACCACGCTCGATGCACGGGCCAAAAAGATCAACGTGGTGAGCACCAATTCGAATTATCGCAAGATTGGGCATTAAGATCAGGCCACAAAAGCGCAGACCATTGCCAGGCAGCAAACTCCGCTTCCTCCTCCGGACTCACCGCCGATGATGTACGACCGAAAGGATAGAGCATGAAGAAGCATTTGATTTGGCTCGTTGCGGCTCTCGCGGTGCTCATGTCTACGCTCGCCTATGCGCAGAAGGTGACCGTCGACTGGGATCACAACGTCCATAACTTCTCCGACTTCAAAACATACACATGGTCAAGACCCGCCCGCCCTGCGTCTAGCCCGCTTATGGACCAGAGGATCGTCGCCGCGATTGAGAACCAGCTCAATGCCAAGGGACTCCAGAAAGTACAAGGTCCCGCCGACCTGAGAGTGACCTACAACGCCGGGGTAAGGAGAGAAAGATCGGCCACCGCATTCGGCTCAGGCCGGTTGCGCGTGGGAGGGGGCATGACCACGGTAAACGAGAACACCTCGAACATCGGAACCCTGGTCGTCGATATCGAGAACGCCAACACCAGGCAGCTTCTCTGGCGTGGCATGGCAAGCGATACGCTTTCCGACAAGCCGGATAAAAACAGTCAGAAGATAGAAAAGGCCGTGACCAAAATGTTCAAGAAGTATCCGCCACCCACCAAGTAAGCCGTCACGCACCGCCTGCCGCTCGAACCAGCAGCGAAGCCCTTGCGATGAATACAGCCGAGTTCCTGCCTTTGGCGAAAGAGTTCCGAGATATCCTCCACTCACCGAACACGGGACGAGATCTGTTGTAGGACGACGGAGTAAACTTCTCATTGCTTACTCTGCTCTTTTACCTATAAAGCTGCTCACACCTCTTTCAGTTGAGGGAAGGCTGTGATGCGAAGTTTGGCCGCAGCGTAGGGGACAAGGGTGATCGTCTCCTCAGGCTCGTTGCTGGTAACGGGACTCTCCGGCACAGCATCTGCTACGCCGTCTTCCGCTCGCCAGGCCGACAACTTGCGCGCCTTCACCTGAAGGGTCACTGGCGCTTGCTTGAGCGAGAACGGGCTGTTCGCGACGGGGTGTTCCGTAACCACCGCGAACTGCGCATTTCCCTTGTCCTCGGAAGGGACGGCGAGTGCGTAATTCCACGGCGTTGCAGGATAGACCTGCCAGTCCGCCGTCATGCCGCGTGTGCGCAGCTTCACCCAGTCCTCACCTATGGGATAGGAGAAGACGAGCGGTCCCCGTTCGACCGCAACTGAATTGTTGTACCAGCGTGAGACGCGCGGCGCGAGAGGGAACGCTAGTTCCACAACATCTCCCGGCTTCCAGGTGCGTTCGACCAATGCAAAACTCGTGGGCGCGGGCGCGGGCTGGCTTTCCCCATTCACCTTGAGTGTGGCACCGCTGGCCCAGGCAGGAATTCGAAGCCGCAGTGGGAACCTGGTAGGAGAGGACGGGCGGACAGTTAAGCGGATCTCGCTCCGGAAGGGATAATCCGTCTCCTGGGACACATGGACGGGAGTGCCGCGTATCGTGGTCCGCACCTCAGACGGGGCGTAAGCGGCAGCAACGAGGCCGCCGTCCTGCGAGGCCATCCACAAGCTGGAGGTGAACTTGGGCCAGCCCTGGTGGAAGTTTGCTGTGCAGCAGCCGAAGTTCGGTTCCAATCCGTAAAGGTTCGATTCCGGACCGTCGGTGGTCCAGGGTTTGTGGTGCAGGCTGCATTCCACCTGGTTGGGCTCCTGATTGTACTGGTGCGCCCACATATCATCTGTAAAGGTCCCGGGCAGCGCATTGAAGGCCAACCGCTCCAGGCGGTCTCCTAGCTCGGGCCTGCCCAGGATGGCCAGCGATTGCTCGAGTGAGAACATGGCCTCCACCACAGCGCAGAGCTCGATGCCCTGCGATGGATTGCGTCCGGCAAAGTGCTCGTCAGCGGAGAACATTCCGTTTGGCAGGCCATGGTAGCGGTCGAGCTCAGCAAGCTGGCGAAAGATCGCCTGGCGATCTTGGTCGGAACCGGAGACCAGCGACCAGACCGGGGATGTCTTCAGCGCTTGAGCGTTGTTGACGCCATGGGTCTGCAACGCTGCATCGGGGTTCGCCCCGTTCTTGAGGCCGATACTTTCCGGGGTAATGCGCTGTGTGTACTTGAAATCGGCGAACTGCGCCTGCCAATCGTATCCCTGTTTGTGCAGAAGCTGCAGCAGGGTGAGCAGCTTCGGATCCGCAGTGCGGTTATAGAGCCAGATGACGGTCAGTGCCTCGTCCTGCCAGCGGTATTTGCCCCAGTCGCGCAAGGGCCGGCCGGGCAAGGCGCTGAGCTGGTAAGCAAAATAGCGGGAAAGAACGGGGACGACCCGCGGGTCTCCTGTGGCCTCCTGATATTGCGTTAAAGCTTTGAGCATGACCATGCGCGGCCACCAATCGTTATTGCTGCGCGGGCCGATCATGCCGTCAGCAGACTGGTTGTTCAAAGTCCAGTCGATGTACTTCTGAGCCTTGGCCTTGAGCCGTGCATCATCCAGCAGATAGGCAAGCGGAACCAGTCCATCCAGGAAATAAGGGCCGCGCTCCCAGGACTCGCCGGTTCCCCCGAGCCAGCCGCTGTTCGGCCCCACATCTGCCCATGTTTCATCCAAATGACCGCCAAGCCCGTTGGCCTGAATTGTGAGTTGCTGGCGAAGCCAGCCCTGCGGCCGAATAGCACCAAGCGGCAACAGATGGAACGCATTCTGAGCCAGCGGTGCACGGTTTCCGCTCGCATCCGATGCTGGTACTTCTGTGACACCGAGCGCAGTGCTCATGGCGCCGAAGGCGCTTGGCCGCATGGCAGTCGCCAGGCCCGCAGCGCTGAGTTGCTTCAGAAAACGACGGCGGCTTCGTGAATTTTTAGCTTTGCGTTCCATCACTCTTCCTTTTCTTATGACGACGGTGGACGGTCCAGGAGTAACTCCGTCGGGCTAGTCCTTTTGTCGTAGCTACTACTACGAGGGTCAAGCAGCTACCGGCGTGGGGGATGGGGCGGATTCGGTCGAATAGATCACCGGATTCAGCGGCGAGGCGATGACTTCTCCCACCTGCACACCGGGACACCAACGCTCGATATCGGCGATCTGGTTCTTGTTCTTCGGCGGAACCAGGCGCATATGCTCGTCCATGTAGATGATCGTCATGACTTCGCGCGAACGTTCGGTGTGGTTCGCCCCGGCGCGGTGAAATGTCCATCCCGCGTGAAAGCTCACATCACCCAGATGGAAGCCGCCCTCTTCAACCTTGAAAGTGTTCAGTGCCTGTTTCAGCGTCATCTCACTCTCGTCGCTGATCTCAAGATCGCGACCCACCTGAATGCGATGGCTCTTCTCAGAAAATGCGAGCGGACCCATTTCCGGCGGCGTTTCCTGGAGCGGCACCCAGGCGGTCACCATCTTATCGTTTGATACTGGCCAGTAGTACTGGTCGGCATGCCAGGGCGTAATGCCGCCGCCAGCCTCTTTGTAGAGGGCCTGGTCGTGGTAGATACGAACGCCGGTGGCATCCATCAACTCAGCAGCAATGCGCGCAAGCCGTTTGCCGAACACGAATTCCCGGATGGCTGCGCTCTGCGTCCACAGGTTCATGATTTGTAGGAACGCTTTGCCGTAGGTAGATCGCTGCTCCAAAGGCAGCCGCTCCTTTGAGAGCTCTTCGACCCTGCTGCTGATCACCTTGCGATAATGCTCCAGCAACTTGGGCGAAAGCACATTGCGCAGCTTGACATACCCGTACTCGTGATAGAAGTCGATCTGCCTCTTGTCGAGTGCAAATGGCTGATCGAGTTCATTCTCTATCGGGCTGGTGATGTCCATAAAAGGGTCCCTCCTGGTTCGAAGCGTTACGACCACGGTATTCATTATCGGCGTATCAGCGGGTGTAGGACTCTGTCTGGCGGCTGCTCTCAAACCTTTTCTGCTCTGTTCATTCAACCTACTCTTTGTTTCGGATCACGGAGACAGAGTTGAACGAATCTGTGCTGGAGTTCGCCAAACACAATGTGCGATTCGGAGCGTGACAGCAATCGGGCTCTCGATGCTCATCCAGGCCACCGGTCAAGCAAGAAGTTGTTGTCGCTCCCTCGTTGGCTGTGATATATCGGGGACGGCGGAATATGCCTAGGCCAGCGCAGCCAGCGAGAGGATCATCTCTCGTGCTCGCGCTTCTGATATTCGCATACCAGGCACTCGCATCCGGGCTACGCAATCCGAGCATCTGAGGCCTCTTGGGATGGGCTGACGTCAGAGCGGCAGACCTTCCGAACAGCACCCGCGCCTTGAACGTCTAAAAGGAACCCACCGGGTCGGGAACATGGGCCAGTTGCAGATTTTTTCTTATGGCTTTGGAAAGAGCGCCTATGGCACAAGATCGTTGCGGCCTCGAACTTCAGCGCCTGTTCTGCGAACTCGGGTTTGTAAGTGGCTCAGACCATCTTCTTCCACTGCTGCAGCGCGCGCGAAAAGCTGCGGAGATCAGTGATGTAACAGTGTTGATCGAAGGGGAAACCGGGACCGGCAAGCAAGTGCTGGCGCAGGCTATCCATCGGCTTGATGCGAAACGCAAGCCTTTCGCCTTCATCACCGTTCATTGCAGCACGATCGCCGAGTCGCTGGCGGAAAGTGAGCTCTTTGGCCACCAGCGGGGAGCATTTTCCGGCGCGGTGGGTGCGCGCAAAGGGCTGTTCGGGGCCGCGCAGCATGGCACGCTGTTTTTGGATGATGTCAACGACCTTCCGCTCGCTCTGCAACCCAAGCTGCTCGACGTATTGCAACGTGGCATTCTGCGCCCGGTTGGGTCGGATACGGAAATTCCGATTGATGTACGCATCGTGGCGGCGGCGAACCGGCCACTGGAACCGCTGGTGCGCGAAGGCCGCTTCCGGCCTGATCTTTACCATAGGCTCAACGTGGTTCGGCTGGAGCTTCCGCCTTTGCGAACGCGACGCGCAGATTTCGCGGCGCTCATTCTCGCCTTTGCAGACCGCCACGGGAGCCTGTACGCACCCATTGTCAGCGTAGAACCAGGCCTGCTTCGCTTCCTGGAGACGCAGCCGCTCTACGGTAACGTTCGCGAGCTCGAAAACACCGTACAGCGCATGCTGTTTCTCAAAGCGGAAGGCACGTCGCTGGGAGTCGCCGACTGGATGCGGCAACTGCGCGCCGACGTGAGCCGGCCCGAGGTGGACCTCCTCGCGCAATCGGCCAGCGGCGTCTGGCAGACCATCTCTGCCGGAGAAGTGGGTTACGACGAGGCATTTCAGGAGATCGAGAAACGGGTGCTCCAGGCAGCCATTGCCGTCCCGGGCACCACGCGACGCAAGGTCGCCGAGAGCCTGAATATGAGTGAACGAGCGCTCTATTACAAGATGCGAGCCTGCGGCATCACCGCTCGCATGCGCTGATATTTCAACCGCGCAACACCCGTCACGCGCATTCGGTTCGTACTTGCCCCTTCTCTGTCCGTGCACTGCTACTTATTGCAGGCCGGCTGCACAGACTTGCAGTCCGGCCATTCCGGCTTGCTAACTGATGGGGCTGACAGCACTTCGACGCATTGCCTCTTGCCGGTACTGGCCTAGGGCAGCGCCAATCCGCATGGTTTCGCACTGCTGGAAGTTGCGCTCAAGCCGCTCATGCTCAGCCTTGCAATCATCCTGTCTGCCCGCGGGCGAGTGCAGGCAAACGACTCATTTGCGGGCAGTTCCTTCCCAGCTTCGATATGTAACAGGCGCCATGCACATACCGGATGCACGATTGGGCATCGTCGTGCATTCCATTGTCCCGATCAGCGCAAGCTTCCACGGCGCCGCGAGGAGGGCCTCTGATACACGAAGGAGACACGGTAGAGTTTCAGGTCGCCGATATTCTTCTGCCTGCGCGCGAGGAGCTATCCCGCTCGCTAACCACGGCAGAGCAGATCGAAGGCACGGTCGTGGATTTTTCGGATTCAGGATTGCTGCCTCGCGTCTTCGCGGTAATCGATGTGATCGCCCGCCAGAGCGTGATCGTACCGGTCGAAAAGCTCCGGCTCGCAGATGTTGGGAGGAGTTCTAACAGCTTGTAACTATCAGGAAGCATTATATCGGCCCTGCACAATCCCGTGCCAATCGCCACTCAAGCGCAGTCCCTGCCGGAAATGGAGAGAGCCGATGCCAGTTACACCAACTTATCCTGGTGTTTACATTGAGGAGCTGCCGAGTGGCGTCCACACCATCACGGGCGTAGCCACCTCGATTGCCGCATTCATCGGCTGGGCTCCGAAAGGCTCGGTCAAGTACGCTTCGCTGGTGCTCAGTTGGTCGGACTTTCAGAGAGAGTTCGGCGGCCTGGATGCGCGTAGTCTGCTCGGCTACTCGGTCAACCAGTTCTTCGGCAACGGTGGCCAGCAGGCGTACATCATCCGGCTGGTTAGCGCCGACGCACAGGTGGCCACTGTCACACTCGGGACGGGCACGAACACGATTACGGTATCTGCGCAGAGCGCTGGCAAATGGGCGAATGACTACCAGGTTGCAATCAAGAACCAGACGGGTGGCACCAATCGCTTCCGGTTGCAGCTCCTGTATGCGCCTTCCGGTGCCACGCCTGCAGTGGTTGAATCCTTCGAGAACCTCAGTATGACGACGCCCGACGCGCAGGGGCGCTATGTGGTCGATGTGCTGAACGACAGCTCGAATTTCATCTCCGCCACTGTTCCGTCCGGTGCGACAACCCCGCCCACGGACGCCTCCGCACAGCTTGGATCGGGCACAACTGGCGCGGATGGCACCGTCCTGACTCCAAGCACCTCAACCACCACGGCCGGCAACTTTGAAACTGCGCTCCAGGCCGGCGGCGGTACCGGCGGGGTGAATCTTCTTGCGAGTGTGGATCTTTTCAACCTGGTCTGTGTTCCCGGTGAGATCCACACCGCAACGCTCAAGAGCCTGGATCAGTTCTGCAAGGACAACCAGGCTTTTCTGATCGCCGATTCCGATCCGGGGATCACGGATTACACCAAGCTCAGCTCCGGCCCCGGCTTTGTCGGGAACAACTCTGCGTTCTACTTCCCCTGGCTGCAGGCGCCTGACCCGCTGGCGAACAACGTAAGCCGCCTTTACCCTCCCTGCGGCTTCGTGGCGGGCGTGTACGCCACCACAGACGCGACGCGCGGGGTGTGGAAAGCGCCGGCCGGAACGGAAACTTCGCTGGCCGGCATCACCGGCGTGGCCGTGCCACTGAGTGACAAGCAGAACGGCGTGTTGAATCCCGTTGCGGTGAATTGCATTCGTAACTTCAGCGCGTACGGAACCGTTGTCTGGGGTGCGCGCACCACCGGGGGCAATGACGAGGCAGGCTCGCAGTGGAAGTACATCCCTATCCGACGGCTCGCGCTGTTTCTCGAAACCAGCCTTTATCGAGGCACGCAGTGGGTTGTGTTTGAGCCCAATGATGCGCCGTTGTGGTCACAGATTCGCCTCAACGTCGGCGCATTCATGCAGACGCTCTTCCGCCAGGGAGCCTTCCAGGGTTCCACGCCGCAGCAGGCTTATTTCGTAAAGTGCGACAGCGAGACGACCACGCCCACGGACCAGGACAACGGCATCGTGAATATCCTGGTCGGGTTTGCGCCGCTCAAGCCCGCCGAATTCGTCATTATTCAGATCCAGCAGATTGCTGGCCAGACCGCATTGTAAGGAGTTTCCTCGATGACACAGTTCAGCGTGAACCCAACGCGCTTCGATCCCTACAAGAACTTCATCTTCCGCGTGAAGTGGGATGGACGCTACGTGGCCGGCGTGAGCAAAGTGAGCGGCCTGAAGCGGACAACGGAAGTGGTCAAACATCGGGAAGGTGGCGATCCCAGTACGAGCCGCAAGTCCCCGGGCCGCACCGAGTACGATGCCATCACGCTGGAACGCGGCGTTACGCACGACGTCCGGTTCGAGCAATGGGCGAACAGTGTCTGGAACTTCGGCGCCGGGCTCGGCTCGGAAGTATCCCTGGCGAGCTTCCGGAAAGACATCCTCATCGAGTTCTATAACGAAGCCGGCCAACTGGCGATCGCTTACAAGGTCTACCGCTGCTGGGTTTCCGAGTTCCAGGCCCTGCCCGATCTCGATGCCAATGCGAATGCGGTCGCCATACAACACATCAAGCTGGAGAACGAGGGCTGGGAGCGCGATACCACCGTGGTCGAGCCTGCGGAGCCCAGCTTTACCGTTCCGGCCGTGGGTTAGTACGAACGTATGCGCACTCCATCAAACTCGGAGCTGCTCGCGATCTGGGAGCGCGGCTACGGTGAAGATCCCGTCGGCCGCGCACTCACGCTGCTTTCTGCCTGCTTCGACGAGTCGCAGGATGATCTCGCACGGCTCAGTATCGGCAAACGCGACGGCAAGCTGATCGAAGTGTATGAGCACCTGTTTGGGCCCGCTCTCGAGGCCTTCGCCGAGTGCCCTGCATGCAAGGAGCCGCTGGCCTACAGCGTTTCCACGCGCGACCTCCTTGCACCGCATCCGCAAGCCGACCCTGCGGCGCTGAGCCTTGAAACGGAGGATGCGGTCGTGACATTGCGGTTGCCGGACAGCTTCGATCTGCGCGCGGCTGCCGCATGCAATGAGCCCGCGCATGCAAGCCGGGAGTTGATGAAGCGCTGCATCGTGAGGACGGAGATCGACGGCCATCTCGTTTCGCCTGAAGACACGCCGGAACACTTCCGCTCCTCGATCGCGTCCGCGCTCGCGATGGCGGATCCGCAGGCCGAGATGCTCATTGACCTGAGCTGCAGGGCGTGCGGGCATGCGTGGCAGGTCGTACTCGATATTGAACGCTTCCTCTGGTCCAGAATCTCCGCTGCTGCGAAACGGTTGCTGCGCGACGTGCACGCGCTGGCGTTAGTTTATGGCTGGCCCGAGCGTGACATCCTGGCATTGAGTGCGGCCCGCCGCCAAAGCTACCTGGAGTTAGCATGGCCGACTTCCTGAATCGCCTTGCAGGCCGCGCGCTCGGTGTCATTCCACTGGCCGAGCCGCTTGTGCCTGGGCGCTTTAGTCCCGGCGGCGAGCAAGGAAGCCGGCTCGCTGCGGTGGCAATGGCACCCTCTGTTGAGAGGGACGCTCCGCCAGAAGTGTATGGCCGCCGGCACCCACACGATGTGGAATCACGCTCTGACTCTCAATCACAATACGGTGAAGTGGGGCTCCCAGAAACGAACGCACATGACTTTCGAACTAGCCATCCTGACCCAGCGCAAGCTGCGCCGGAGTCAGCCGGCCGTGAGTTCCCTGGAACGGGTGCCCATCTGCAAGAGTCACGGAGCAGAGCCGAGGTACTGCCCCAGCACACGTCCGAGCAGCAGCTCACGTCATCGCACGATGCGGTGAGCGAGATCACGTGGCGCGACCCGCCGGCAGGCCAGGCGGCCGTGCGCCCTCCTTTCGCGGAGCCGTTCTCAATCGCAACGCCTGCATCAACACGAGGCGTTACGGAGCGCGAAGCTCAGCCCGATGGAGGCGGTCGGACGCCGGCTTCCACCGTCCGGGTCACTATCGGTCGCATCGAGGTACGCGCGGAGATCGCATCGCCTCCGCCTGTACCTCCGCTGCGAGCGCGTTCTTCCACTCTCTCGCTAGATCAATTTCTGAAGCAAAGCGCAGGCGGCCGATGAGCAACCACCTCGCCATCGCGACCGTGACGGCTGCGCTGCAGCAAATCCTGAATGCGCCCGTCGGGAATGCTGTCGGCAGCGCGAAAGTCGGATTCAGCCGCCCCGATGCGAGCAATGCGGCAACGCCGCTGGTCAACATTTACCTTTACCAGATCACGCCCAACGCCGCCTACCGCAATGCAGATCTGCCCACACGCCGTGCAGATGGATCGCTCGCGCAACGGCCACAGGCGGCGTTTGATCTCCACTATCTGTTCACCTTTCATGGCGACGATACGAAGCTCGAGCCGCAGCGCCTGCTGGGCGCGGTTGCGACCACGCTGCACGCCCAGCCGCTGCTCTCAACCGACAACATCAACAACGCCGCAAGCACCTTCGGTTTCCTCGCCGGCTCCGGCCTGGACAGCCAGATCGAACGCGTGCGCTTCACGCCCACGGCACTCTCGCTGGAAGAGTTCTCGAAGCTCTGGTCGGTGTTTTTCCAGGTGGAATATAACCTTTCGGCGGCATACCAGGCGTCCGTCGTACTGATGGAGAGCAGCGACACACCTGTGCCCGCGCCGCCGGTTCTCCAGCGGAACTTGTACGTTCTTCCCTTTCAGTCGCCCTTTATCAGCCAGGTTGTTGCGCAGGATGGCAAGCCCATTACGACCGGGTCCACCATACTCATCCAGGGCACACACATGCGCAGCCCTAACACCTTCCTCTTTATCGAAGGACAGGAGTTTGCACCGGCTACTGCTACAGATACGCAACTCAGCCTCGTGCTGGCGTCCACCTTGCATGCGGGTGTAAAGGCAGTGCAGGTGCGGCAGAAGTTGGACATGGGCACGCCCGCAAAAGCGCACCGCGGCTTTGAATCCAACGTGTCGCCGTTTGTTCTGTGCCCAACAGTGACAAGCGCGACCGCCACTGCGGCGATTTCCGGCGCCGATGTCACTGTCCATCTTGTGCCCGATATCGGCATCGGCCAGCGTGCCGTCCTGCTGCTCAACAACGTTAGTTCGAGCTCGCCAACTGCCTATGCATCACTGGGCGTGGTCGCTCCAGCAAACGCGAACTCGATTGTGATCAACATCACGAATGTGCCAACGGGAACGTACCTGGTCCGCGTGCAGGTGGACGGCGCGGAAAGCCAGCTCACTTTCAACAGCGTCACCCATGTGCTCGAAGGGCCAACGGTGGCCATGCCATGACCGCGACGGGCGAGCGAACCATGAGCGATGAGACGCGCAGAGGCACAATGGGTGCAACGTGGCACGAAGCCAACCAATGCTACCTGGCTGCTGCGCTGTCCGGACTGCAGAGGCGTCTCGAAACGGTGCTGGGCAGCAACGTCGTGAATACGCCACTCGATGGCAAGCCGCGCGCCGGCGACGACCCTGTGCTCGACCCTGCTTCGTGGCCCTTCTCCCAGCCACCGGCAATCGAGCAGCTCTGCTCTGCCTTCGAGCTCTCCAGCTTTGAGCGCGATGTGGTGCTCCTGGCTGCGGGCGCCGAGATGGATGCGCGGCTCGCGGGGATCTATGCTTCGCTTGACGGCAGCCGGCGGCCCTTGCCCACTGTGAGCCTGGCACTCACGTCTTTGCCCGACGCGCACTGGAGCGCGCTTTCCCCCGCACGCGCATTGCGTTACTGGCAACTGATCGAAGTGCTCCCGGCCGACACGCTTGTGTCGAGCGCCTTCCGTCTGAACGAGCGGATCCTTCACTTCATTGCAGGCGTGTCGGTGATGGATGAACGACTGGAGCACCTGGTGCGGACCGTGCATGCGTCCGGCGCCCTGCCCCGGTCTTACCACGAGGTCGCACAACAGGTTGCAACCGTGTGGGCCGACGCTGCTCGGCGTAGTGCCCCAACTTCGAGCGCGACGACGCAGCTTCCCCTAATCGAGCTCTGCGGCGCGGAACCGGATGCGAATCGAGCGATTGCTGCGGCCGCAGCAGGAAGCCTTGACCTTCGCCTCTACACTCTCCACCTGCGCAACCTCCCGCAGGCGCACGGTGCCGAAACTGGCCTGCTGGTGCGGCTCCTGGAACGCGAAGCGGTGCTGAACGGCATGGCGCTGCTGCTCGAAGCGGACGATGTGCCCGCAGGAGATGCGTCTTCCTCGGCGGCGCTTTTGCACTTGCTGGAGCTGCTGCACATCCCGCTGATTCTTTCCACGCGCCAGCCGCAACCGTGCCTGACACGTCCGCGCGCTATCTTCTACACCGGCAAGCCCACCCGTGCGGAACAGGCCGAGATCTGGCGGACTTCCCTGCCGATGCACAATCTAGACGGTGCGATCGAAAAGCTGGTCGGACAGTTCAGCCTTGCTCCCATCGGGATCCGCTCCGCTGCGCACCGCGCTGGTGGCTTCACACACCCGCCCACGCAGCCGCGTCCTGAGCTGACCGAGGTGCTTTGGGATGCATGCCGCAGCGAAGCCCGTCCGCGCCTGGAAGGGCTGGCGCAGCGCATTGAGCCCTATGGGGCGTGGGACGATCTCGTTTTGCCAGAGAAAGAAAAGGAGCAGCTTCGCCAGATCGCGCTCCATATTCGCCAGCGTAACAAGGTATACGAGAGCTGGGGATTTGCCGACCGGAGCTCGCGCGGTCTGGGCATCAGTGCTCTTTTTGCGGGCCCCAGCGGTACGGGCAAAACTACCGCCGCCGAGGTGCTCGCCTGCGAGCTGCGCCTGGATCTTTTCCGCATCGATCTCAGCCAGGTCATCAGCAAATATATTGGCGAAACCGAGAAGAACCTCGGCCGCGTGTTCGATGCTGCGGAGCAGGGTGCGGCCGTGTTGCTCTTCGATGAAGCCGATGCGCTGTTCGGCAAGCGCACCGAGGTGAAGGACAGCCACGATCGCTACGCCAATGTTGAGGTGAGTTACCTGCTGCAGCGCATGGAGAGCTATCGCGGTCTCGCGATTCTGACCACCAATCGCAAGACTGCGCTCGATCAGGCCTTTCTTCGCCGCATTCGCTTCGTGGTCGAGTTCCCTTTTCCCGAAGCTGCCCAGCGCGCGGAGATGTGGCGTCGCATTTTTCCTCCGCGCACGCCCACCGAAGGCCTGCATATTGAGCGCCTCGCACGACTGCGCGTATCCGGCGGCAACATACACAATATCGCCATGGGTGCGGCCTTCCTGGCGGCAGACACCGGGCAGCCAGTGCGGATGGAACACGTGCTCGCAGCAGCACGCAGCGAGTTCGCAAAGCTCGAAACACCACTCAATGATACGGAGGTCGCAGGATGGTGATACCTACGTCAAGCCGGCCACTCGCGTCTTCTGCGATTGAGCTGCATATTGAGGAACTGGTACTGCATGGCTTCCCTGCGCGCGACCGCCGCCAGATCGGTGCGGCGATCAAGCAAGAGTTGCAGCGGCTACTCGCCAGCACCAACCTCGCAGACCTGCCGAGTCGTGCGATCGCGGTTGAGCGGCTGGATGCGGGCGCGCTCCATCTCGACGCCACCCCCCGGCCGCACATGGTAGGAGAACGTGTGGCGCAGCGGGTGTATGCGAAGCTTCCAGGCGCTTGGACCGGAGCAGTGGGGCAGAACGCAGGGAAAGGTGCTGCGCATGTCTAACCTGTCTCCCAAGCTGCAAAAAGGTGCCATCCTCACATTCGATCCCAACACGGGTGTGCGGCTTAGCACCATCATGCTGCAGTACAACCCGGATACGCTCACCCGTTCGCTCAAGCCGCAGACCGTAGGCGAGGAGCCGGACCGCAGCGAAATCCTGCGGCTCAAGGGTCCGCCTATCGAAACACTGAAGTGCGATCTCGAAATCGACGCAACCGATCAGCTCGCCAATGCGGATCCGAAGGCAACTACGCTCGGCATCCAACCGCAGCTCGCGTTACTTGAACTGCTGCTCTATCCCTCAAGCACGGTGCTCACCATCAACGAGATTCTGTCCCTGCTCGGCACGATTGAGATCCTGCCGATGGAGACGGCCCTTACCGTGTTTGCATGGAGCAAGAGCCGCGTCACCCCTGTGCGCATCACCGACCTGCAGATCACCGAGGACGCGTTCGACGTCAACCTCAATCCCATTCGGGCCAAGGTCTCGCTCGGCATGCGTGTGCTCAGCGTGAACGATGTCGGGTTCCTCTCGCCCGCCGGCTCCATGTACATGATTTATCAAACGACCAAAGAAGCTCTTGCGCAGCAGGCATAAGGAACGGAGTGCTCTATGGATACATCTCTTGCTTCCCTCATCCAATCGGCATCCGGCACGGGCGCTCCTACGAATGCGAGCAGCCGCTACTACGGCGCAGTGACGAACACGTACACGCAGCCGGACGGCACACCGGTGGCATATCTCGCACGACGCATCCTGCCGCAGCCGGATATCTACGTAGCCGTACAGAATTACGCCGTGGTCGAGAGCGATCGCATCGACAATCTATCCAACCGCTTCCTTGGCGATCCGCTCCTCTTCTGGATGATTTGCGATGCCAACACCACCACCGACCCTGACGAGCTCACGTCCCAAAAAGGCCGGTCCATTCTGATCCCGCTGGCATCCTCGATCCCACCCGGAGCGCGCAATGGGTAGCCCGCTCTATCTCACGCTGCTCGCCGGACCGGTGGAAGCCGTGCCGGTGCCCAAGCCTGTCATCGACGCACTCACCGCAGTCGAAGTCACGGAGTCTGCCACCGGCCGCAGCGGGTTCCAGCTCACCTTCACTCTGGGCAATAACTCCATCCTGCAGACTTTGTTTCTGCTCGCAGCCGACGCACCGATCCCGGTGCTGCGTGTCATCCTCGTGGCCACCTTCGGTGGCCTGCCGCAGGTGATCATGGACGGCATCATCCAGCACCAGGAAGTTGTTCCGGATGCCATGAGCGGATCTGCCAAGCTGGTCGTCACCGGGCAGGACCTTTCGTCATTCATGGATCTCATCGACTTCACCGGGCTGCCTTATCCCGGGATGAGTGCCGATATTCGCGTGCTGACCATCCTTGCCAAGTATGCTGCGTTCGGCATTGTGCCCGAAGTGATTCCCGTGCTCGTCCCGGACATTCCGGTGCCGCTGGAGCAGACACCGGCGCAGAAGCAGACCGACCTGGCCTACATCCAACAGCTCGCGCATGAAGTGGGATATGTGTTCTACGTTGCACCCGGCCCGCTGCCCGGCATGAACCAGGCGTACTGGGGGCCGCAGGTGCGTGTCGGGGTTCCGCAGCCATCGCTGAACGTGAACATGGATGCGTGGACAAATGTGGAGAGCCTGAACTTCCGCTACCAGCCGCAGAATGCGGTCACACCGATCGTCTATATCCAGGACGCCACACTGAACGTGACGCTGCCAATTCCGATTCCCTCGGTCACGCCGTTCAATCCTCCGCTGGGCCTGGTCGTGCCCACGCCGCAGAAGTTCGAGCCGCTCAACGATACCGCCAAGCTCACGCCGGGGCTCGCGCTCATGCGAGGAATAGCGCGAAGTGTGGAGACGGCTGACGTCGTCAGCGGAGACGGCACGCTCGACGTGTTGCGTTACGGACAAATTCTGCGCGCGCGCAGCCTGGTGGGCGTACGCGGCGCCGGCCCCGCTTTCGATGGCATGCACTACGTGGACAGCACCACGCACCGGCTAAAACCCGGCGAGTACAAACAGAGCTTCGTACTCAAACGCAATGCATTGATTTCGAATCTCCCGCTTGTGCCCACGCTGCCGTACTAGGGCAGGAGATCGCAACTAACTCGCGCGCTGGAAGCACACCAGCAAAAGGGACGGAAGATGCCAACGTACTACGGCAAATATCGCGGCATGGTCCTCGACAACATCGACCCGCTGCAGATCGGACGCCTGTTGGTGCAGGTTCCCGATGTGTCGAACATCCTGCCGTCCACCTGGGCGCTGCCGTGTCTTCCCTTCTGCGGCATTCAGTCGGGCGTCTATGCTGTGCCGGAGATTGGCAGCGGCGTGTGGGTGGAATTTGAGCAGGGCAACATCGATTACCCCATATGGGTGGGTTGCTACTGGGGAACTGCCGCCGACGTGCCGGCATTGGCGCTTGCCGCGCCTCCGGGCGTGCAACAGGTGGTTGTGCAAACCACCGAACAGAACATGCTGATGGTGAGCGATGTCCCGGGCCCGACCGGCGGCATACTGCTGAAAATCGCAACCGGTGCGTTCATTTCGATCTCCGATACCGGGATCATTCTCGACAACGGCCAGGGCGCGACAATCGCGATGAACGGCCCCGCAGTGACGGTCAACGAAGGCGCGATGGAGGTGATCTGACATGCCCGGTTTTCTGGTGCAGCAAGGCGCTACGGTGATGTGCGTGCACGGCGGGCAGGCCATGCCTGCAGTGCCGAACCCCAGCATCACGCTCGAAGGTATGCCGTCCTCCGTCATCTCGGCTCCGTGGGTAGTTGCCGGCTGCCCCGGCATTCCTCCTTCTTTCATTCCGCCCTGCGTTACGGCGCAATGGGTTGTGGGCACCACGCGCGTTACGTCGAACGGTCAACCACTCGTGATCCAGAGCGGGCAGGCGATCTGCGCGCCTCCGGGCACGCCCCTCCTACCACTGGTCACGCAAGTCCGCGTCACTGCGATCTGAGCCGTCATGAACATCGCCTATCCATACCGCTTCGACCCAACCGGACACACGGCGCAAACCGACATGCTGACGCATATCCGGGACATGATCGAGCAGATTCTTTTCACCGCGCCGGGGGAGCGTGTGAACCGCCCGACCTTCGGCAGCGGCACGGCACAACTGGTGTTTGCGCCAAATAGCGATGTGCTCGCCGCGGTGCAGCAACAGGCCATTCAAGCCGGACTGCAGCAGTGGCTTTCCGACGTGATCCGCGTGCAGTCGGTCGAGGTCTCCGCGATTGATGCCACCCTTACCGTCACCGTGGTGTACACGGTGCTCGCGGCACAGCAGCAGCAAACGCAGGAGTTCGTGTATGGAGGCGCGCAGGCATGATTTACTTCTGCTCGCAAAAAAACCGCCGTGCGCTTGTGCTCGCCAGCCCGTCACTGAACGGCATTGATTTCCTCGAGGTCGTCGGCCCGACCGGTTGCGGAAAACAGCTCGCGCTCACTCTGCTCAAAGACGCACGCGCTCTCACTATTACTCCTGAGAACATTGCGATCAGCGGTGGCGCGCCTGTGCAGGTCGGCTCGATCTCACCTGCGACGAACGACGCGCCGTTCGTGATCCTGGTGAATCTTTCCGGAAGCGGTGACTTCTCGCCCTATCAGCTCACGCTGGTGGCCGCGCCGGGCGTCGCAGATCCGCCGGATGGCTTCGACCCGCAGCTTTCCACCGTGCCCTTCTCGTTCAAAGCAGGGTGCCCCACGCCGGCCGATTGCCTTCCAGACAACTGCTGCCCTGCGGCCCTCCGGCCCGTTCCGGACATCAACTATCTTGCGAAAGACTACGGCGGCTTCCGCCAGGTGATGCTCGACCGCCTTGCCGTCCTTCAGCCAGCCTGGACGGAAACGCACGCCGCCGACCTCGGCATCGCGATGGTTGAAACGCTCGCCTACGCCGCCGACCATCTCAGCTATCAACAGGACGCCGTAGCAACCGAGGCGTACATCGGCACGGCACGCAGCCGCATCTCTCTGCGCCGCCATGCGAAGCTGGTGGACTACCGCATTGGGGAGGGCTGCAATGCGCGCGTTCTGGTTGCACTCACTACGGCGCCCGGGCAGGACAACATCTTCGTGCCCGCCGGTACGACCTTCTACGTGCACCAGCCTGACGTGCCGGCGTCTGTTCGCGCGACCGACCCCTTGGCGCAGAAACTGACGTCGAGCCCCCATCCGGTCTTTGCCAGCATGGAGGACTCCACTCTCTTTCTTGAGCGGAACAGCATGGACTTCTACACCTGGGGCGACGCTAACTGCTGCCTGGCACCCGGAGCTACGGAAGCCACGCTCGTCGGCCAATTGGCAACACTCAGTCCGGGTGACGTATTGATCTTCGAGGAGGTCCGCGGTCCAGGCACCGGGGACCCTGCCGATGCGAACCCGGCGAATCGCTGCGCTGTTTTGCTGACTTCCGTTACCAATACGGATTACAAGGGCCGGCCGCTCGTGGACCCGCTTACCGGCGAAGCCATCACCCGCATTCAATGGTCGCTCGAGGACGCGTTGCCCTTCCCGCTCTGCATCTCATCCACCAGCGATAGTGAACACGGCTCACTTCCCGTCCACGGCGTCACTGTGGCACGGGGAAACATCGTAGCGGCCGATCACGGCACAAGTGTTGTTGCCGAACCGCTAATACCGGTCCCGCCTGCCGCACCCGCCCCGCTGGCTGAGAGCGGCTGCACCTGCGGCTCGTCGGCCCCTTCCACGGCGCCCGTTCCGCGGTATCATCCTGCGCTGGAAAGTGGTCCCCTCACCTTCAGCCCCAAATTCAACGGCTTCAGTCCTCGTGCCCAGGGGCTCGCTTCCGCCAGCTCTTTTCTTGCTCCCGACCCGAAGGAAGCCACGCCGCAGATTGCGCTTACCAGCAGTGACGCCGCTTCCTGGACCCCACTACCGGATCTGCTTTCGAGCGATGATACCGAGGCTGTTTTTGCCATTGAAGTAGAACGCGACGGCACGGCATTTCTCCGCTTCGGCGATAACCAGTACGGCGCGGCGCCGGATGCAGGACTGTCATTCTCGGCCACGTACCGCGTGGGCAATGGTGCGGTCGGCAACATCGGCCGTGACACATTGGGGCATATTCTTATCGGCCCGACCTTCCCGTCACCTCCCGGCACCATCGCAGCGGTGCGCAATCCGCTCGCGGCCGCGGGTGGGGTGGATCCCGAGGGCATGAACCATATCGTGCAGTACGCGCCATTCAGCTACCAATCGCAACTGCGCTGCGTGACCGAGGACGATTATGGCTATGCTGCCGCGCAACTGCCCGGAGTCCGCGAAGCCCGCGGCACGCTGCGTTGGACCGGTAGCTGGTACACGGCGTTCGTCTCGGTCGATGCGCCCTCCGTCATCGCTGGCCTGGTGGAGGAAGCGAAAGGCGGCCTCAACCTTCTGCGCATGATGGGCACGGACCTGTTGGTGGAAGGGGCGCAGCTTATCGGGCTACGCATCGAAATGGACATCTGCGTAGAGCCGGATCACTTTCAGGGGGATGTGTTCGCGGCGCTCATGCACGTCTTCCTCAGCGGTGATCGCTGCAACGGCCAGCCCGGGCTGCTGAACCCAATACACTTCACCTTCGGCCAAAGCGTCTATGCAAGCCCGCTGGTCGCTGCGGCACAGGCAGTGGATGGCGTGCGCGCCGCCACACTCACGGTCTTTGCGCGCATGGACGCGCCGGCAGGCGCGCCGGATGGTGTGGCGCAGGGCTATCTTACGATGGGCCGACTGGAAATCGCACGCTGTGACAACGATCCCAACCACCTCGACCACGGCGTATTCGTGCTTCACATGGACGGTGGCAAATGAACGGCGGCTGCAACGTTTCCGAGGAACAGCTCTGCAACTGCTGCGCCGGCGTGATGCAGGAAACACCGCAGCGCATCACCAACCGCCCTGCGCTCTCGGCCATGGAGTATCGCACGGGCACCTACTCCACTTTCTATGGGAGCCTGCTCGCGTCGCTTTCTGATCCCGGGCTGCCCGCACTCGCCGCTCTTCGCAGCCGCGACGCCTCCGATTTCACCATCGCCCTGCTCGATGCCTGGGCCATTAGCCTGGATATCCTCACCTTCTACCAGGAGCGCCTGGCGAACGAAGCGTTTCTCCGCACCGCAGTGCAGGAGCGATCGGTATTCGAACTGGCGCGGCTAATTGGCTATGTGCCTTCGCCCGGAGTCTCCGCATCGGCCGTCCTTGCCTTCACACTCTCGGCCGCAACCGGCTCGCCGGATAACGTGCTCATCCCGGCCGGCACGCGCGTGCAGAGCATTCCCGGTCCGGGTCAGAAGCCGCAGGTGTTTGAGACCTCTGCGGACCTGACCGCCGTGATCGCACTCAATGCGACTCCAGCGCAGACCCACCTACCCTGGCAGCTTAATCCCGGCGACACCTCGACCTGGATTACTGGCGCGGCAAATAACATTAACGTTGGCGACGCACTGCTTTTTATCGGCAATTCCAGCGACGGCCAGCCCTCCGCGACCGGCCCGGCGGACCTGCGCTACATTTCACGCGTGAAGGTCGATCCGGGCTCCGGTAACACAGAGATCTGGTGGAACGCCGCGTTGACCAATAGCGCAGGCACCGCAACCGGCGATGTCGCGATCTATATCCTCCGTAAGAAGGCCGCACTCTTCGGAGCCCAGGCCATCAATCCGTTCCTGCTGCCTTCCGATACGCTCAACAACATCACAGGTCACCCGGGCGGCTCGGGTATCGAAAAGCTGTCCTCGCCCCTCAAGGCCAAGAGCATCACCGGTGGGATCAGCGCGGTGCCACGCAGCACGATCGCTTTTCGGATCTGGACCGACTGGGACTTCCAGTACGCAGGCAGCGGCGTAATCAACCTCGACGCCGCGTACGCCGGGTTGGCACCCGCGGGAAGCGCACCCGACCAACTGCAGTGGCTGGTGCTTACGAACTCCAGCAACACCGCCATCTTTCCGATCACGAACGCATCCGAGTCAAACCCGAACCTCTACGCGCTGAGCGCCAAGACCTCGCAGGTCACGCTTAGCTCCAGCTTCGCCGTCGCTGCTGGTTCTCCCGGCACTTCGCTCGATGCCGTGCTGCAGACCTTTACCGACGAAACGCGAAGCACCACCGCCTACGTCAGCAGCGAATTGCTCACGCCGGCCACGCTTCCCATCACGGATTGGCTTGGACCGATCACGTTTAGCCTTGCCCCCGGGATGATCGTCCCGGTACAGGGCCTGTCGATCTCGATCGTTGGCGGTCAGGCAATCGTGGCGCAGCAGCCGATCGGCATCTCTGGAAAACGCGTGCGCCTGCAGGTCAGCGCCGGCGACCTAGCTATCTTCGCGCCCGAAGGTTCGTCCGGCTATCTTCCCGTGGCGGATGGCCAGGTCTTTCTGGTCAACGCGTTCCCGCCCACTCCCGATCCCACGGGCGTGCCGTCGTGGGCTGTGACAACGCTCTCGGGCATCGCGGGCATGCTTTCGATTGACCCCGGCAACCTGCAGCTTGTGCCTGCCAGTAAAAACGACGCACTGGTGAGCGAGGCGGCGCTGGTCAATGTTGTTTCGGTTGCCGGCGATATCACGAATCTCACGTTAGCGTCTGCGCTGTCTGGCATATACGACGCAACGACTGTTACTGTAAACGCAAATGCAGTGGAAGCGACGCACGGCGAGACCGTGCACGAGCTCCTGGGGAGCGGCGACGCGACGAACGCGGCACTGCAATTCACGCTGAAGCAGCCGCCGCTCACCTACACCACAGCCGCTACCGGCAACGGAACGCAGTCCACGCTGCAGGTCTGGGTGAACAATCTGCAATGGCACGAGGTGTCGAACCTGCTCGCCGCCGGGCCTGCGGATCGCGTCTTTGTCAGCCGCGTCAGCCCGCAAGGGAGCCGCACCGTCCAATTCGGCAACGGCATCGAGGGTGCCCGCACACCGACCGGGCAAATAAATATTCGCGCCGCTTACCGCAAGGGCATCGGCAGCGCCGGCATGGTCAACGCCAACCAGCTTTCGCAGCCGCTTGACCGCCCACAAGGCCTAAAAGCAGTTACGAATCCCAGCGCGGCCTCCGGCGCGGCTGACCCGGCTTCAGCAGACGATGCCCGCGCGAGCGCACCCTTGCCCACGCTCACCATCGGCCGCATCGTTTCGCTGGAGGACTACCAGAACTTTGCGCTCAACTTCGCCGGCATCGCGAAGGCACTCGCTACCTGGACGTGGTTTGGCGCGCGTCGCGGCGTTTTTCTTACGGTTGCCGGAGCAAATGGCGCGGTCCTGCACGGCGATGATCCCGTGGTTGCGAAACTGATCGCAGCCATACGATCGGGCGGGAATCCATTCATCCCCCTCCAGGTGGCTTCCTACGTGCCCGTGCTGTTCCAGATCGGCGCTTCCGTGAAGGTGGACACGTACAGCTACGACTCCGGACAGGTGCTCGCGCAGGTGTGGTCCAACCTCCAGTCCGCCTTCGCATTCGGCAATCGACAGCTTGCCGAGGGTGTGGCCGCGAGCCAAATGGTCGAGCTCATACAGAACACGCCAGGCGTTATCGCGACTCAACTCTCCACACTCGGCCCAAGCGGCGCGCCTACCCCATCCACCCCCGACGCTCTCCTTTGCGCTTCCGGTCCCCTGCCGCCAACAGGGGCGCAGATGCTGCTTCTCGACCCCGCCTCGCAGGGCGCGATTGGAGCCTGGTCATGAGCCTGAACGCCGAGCAACTCTTCGCCTTGCTGCCTGCGGTGTATCGTAACCGCGACGGCGACATCGGCGACCCGCTGCAGTCGTTGTACGTTGTGCTGGCGCGGCAGCTCGGTATCGTCGAGGACAACATCCAGCAGCTTTATGATGACCAGTTCATCGAGACCTGCGCTCCCTGGGTGATTCCCTACATCGGGGACCTGATCGGCTATAACTCGATCTACGAAGTGGCAGGCGCCAGCTTCGACAGTCGCGCGGAGGTTGCCAACACTATCGGCTACCGCCGGCGCAAAGGCACGCTGATCGCGCTGGAACAAGTGGCGGCCGACGTCTCCGGCCGAACCGTAGTTGCCGTGGAAGAGTTCCGGCATCTGATCACGACGGAAAGCATGCGGCTCGTCCGCCCACATCACGCCTCCACCCTCAACCTGCGGAACGCTTCCGCGCTCGACCGTTTCGGCTCTGCGTTCGACACCACGTTCCGCACCGTCGATGTTAGGCGCATTGCTCCGCGTCTGCGACTCACGCCCGAACCCGACCCTGCGCCGCTCGAGATCAGCCTCCATGGCCCAGGACGCTTCAACATCCCCGACGTCGCGATCCACCTATGGCGGCTTAAGAGCCGTCCCGTCATAAACGCTCCCGCATTCCCGCTCGGCGATGGCCGGTATATGTTCAGCTTGCTGGGCGCGAACATGCCGCTGTTTTCGCAGCCGCCCGCGCGCGCATCCTTCAGCCGGCTCAGCACGCGCGCGGATATACCCGCGCCCATAGACCGATTCGAATTCGCGCATAGCCTGCGCTCGCCCGAAGCTTGGACACTGTATGGTCCAGGAGCCAGCATCCTGCTCACTGCGGACGGCATTCCGATCCCTGCATCGCAGATTGTCTGCGCCAATCTTTCGGATATCGGCGACGGCGCGTGGTGCACGGTACCCGCAGGCTGCATCGCCATCGATCCCGAACTCGGGCGCATCGCGTTTGCCGCTGACCTCGCGATTCCCCAATCCGTTCGCCTCAACTTCTCTTACGGCTCCGCGGCGGAGATGGGCGGCGGCCCCTACGATCGCTCCACTTCCCTCGCCGGAATCAGGCCCGAATACGCGACCCTCTTCGCTCTCATTGGCGTCACCACGCCAACTCTTGAAAGTGCGATTGCGGAGTGGAACGCGCTGGTCGCTTCGTCACCGGCCGCGACGGGCGTCATTGTGCTACCAAACTACGAACGCTTCTCCATCGACCTCACGGCGGCTTCTGCGATCCAGCTTCCGGCAGGCTCCAATCTCACGCTTGTCTCCGGGCAGCCGATTCCCACAGGCGGTCCGTTCGATCTGATCTGGAACCATGCCTGCGTCACGCTCCACGGCGATATCGAAGTGGTCGCCTCGAGTGCATCCGTTACGCCTGAAGCCACCGTCGCGGCGGCAGGCCAACTCCTTCTCAGCGGCCTGTGGATCGCTGGCCGGCTGTTGATCACTGGCGGTGCGGCAACGGTCCAGGTGGCGGATTGCACGCTCGTTCCCGGGATTGGCCTCACCCGTGCCGGCGACCCGGTGTGGCCCGGCGAGCCGAGCATCGAGGTCACGGCAGTAGAGGCAAGCCTGTCTGTGCTTCGCTCCATCACCGGGCCTATTGCCGCAGATGCGGGCGGCGCCACCCGCGTGTGTTCCAGCATCGTGGACGCCACTTCACCCTGCTGCGTGGCGTATGCCGCGGCCGATCTCGCTTCCGCTGGAGCAGATCTCCACGTTGAGGACAGCACGGTCATCGGCAAGGTGCACACCCGCACGATTCCGCTTGCGTCCAATACCATCTTCCACGCGCGCCGCCCGCATCGCGACCCCTGGCCTGCTGCAGTGTGGGCCAGCCGCCGCCAGACCGGCTGTGTGCGCTTCTGTTCGCTCCCGTTTGATTCCATAACACCGCGCCGGTATCTCTGTCTTCCGCCAGACGAAGCCAGCGAAGCGGCACTCGCGCCCCGCTTCATCACTCTGCGCTTCGGACAGCCTGCGTACGCTCTGCTGAGCGGTGACGTTCCACTCGCGATTTGGCATGGCGCGGACAACGGCTCACAGATCGGCGCTTACTACGGAATCCAGGAGACCGAAGCGGTGCGCAACGTGCAGTTGCGCGCGCCGGAGTATCTTCCCGTGGCTATGGAAAGCGGAATCTTTCTTCATCCCTCGCGCACGCTTCCCCTCGCCCAGCTTCCGCGCATGGCTTACGGCGGTCCCACCACGGCTCGCTGCTGTTCCGACGATGCCGGTACGGAGATGCCGTCGATCTCCGGCATCGGTGGCAATCTTCTGTAGCCGAGCAGAACAGAGCAGCAACCGGGCCCAGGTTTTTTGCAGAGAAAGAAATGGTCAGGTGCTCTTATGAAAGGCGATTTCAGCCGCATTCGGTTCATCCCCGCCCGGCACTATACTGCGGTGCTCGATCAGCAGGGCCGCGTCTCACTGGATGCGGATACCAACGAGCAGGCCGCCATTGACGATTACCTCAGCCGCACGGAGGCCGTGGACGTTATCGGCCCTTACGGCGCGCCGGAGCACGATGGGGGCTTCGCGATCAGCATCGCGCAGAACGAAATCTCGATCGGTGCGGGCCGCTATTACGTGCAGGGCCTGGTGTGCGAAAACCGTGACGACAGCCTGCCGTATCTCAGCCAGCCCTACCTGCTGAATCCATCGCCGACCGATGCCACGTTGCTCGCGGAGTTGGCGCAAGCTGGTGGGAACAGCGCGATACAGGTGTATCTCCAGGTATGGCAGCGGCTTGTGACCGCACTCGACGATCCTTGCCTGCGTGAGCCCGCACTGGGACAAGCGGACACGACCGCGCGACTGCAGACGGTGTGGCGCGTGGTCGCGAGCATCGAGCCGCCCCCTCCCCCACCTCCGCCTAATGTGGGCAAGAGACCGATTCGCACCATCTTCGGTGGCACCCTCCTGCAAGCCCGGCAGAACCTCGCCGATGCACTCAGACAAAGTACCGCATCGGTTACACAACTGAAGCTTGCGAAATCTCCGCTCGAACCGATCAACATCCACCGGCTCCCCACCATCCTGCTCGGTAATCCTACGGAGGTTGCACCCACGCCGCAGCCTGCTCCTGCTCCGGCGCCTGCGCCACCGGTCGATTGCTGCACGGCCATGTACGCCAATACGCCCGCCGCAAGCACCGGCAGCATGAGCGCCAGCACCGCGCCGGCTGGGTCAGACTGCTCCTGTGCGCCCATTCCCGCGGCCGGTTATCAGGGCCTGGAAAACCAGCTTTATCGCGTGGAGATTCACCACTCCGGCACGGAGCTCACGGCGACCCTGAAGTGGTCGCGCGAGAATGGCTCGGTGGTCGCCTCCGTGCAAAGCGTGCACGGCAGCCGGATCATCGTCGATTCCCTCGGCCCCGACGCGAATCTCGGCTTCGCGGCGAATCAATGGGTGGAAATCAGCGACGACACCGACCTGTTCGGCGAAACACCAAACGGGCCCGGCCTGCTGTACCAGGTCCAGAGCGTTGACCCGACCGTTCCGTCCATCACGCTGACTGCTCCCGTCATCGGCGTGGATCCCGGCCGTAACGCGCGCGTGCGTCGGTGGGATCAAGCCGGCCCATCGGTTACGAACTCCGGCGTACCGCTTCCGGTGAACGCGCCTCTAGCCCTTGAAAACGGCATCCAGGTCACCTTCCGTGCCGGCACCTACCAGTCCGGCGATTACTGGCTGATCCCGGCGCGCACGGCATCCGGCGTGATCGACTGGCCGCCATGCGGCAGCAACGGCGAGTTGTTTCAGCCGCCGCTCTCCGTCCTCATCTACAACGCTCCACTCGCCTGCATCCATTGGGACCCCAAGCAGCAGAAGCCTGTGATCGAAGATTGCCGCCGTTTCTTCAGCCCGCTGACCGATATCTCGGCTCCCGCCGCGGCGAAGGCGTTGCACGTGACGGCTACAAACTGGACTAACGACGCGCTTATCACTGCGGACGTTTGGGTCGCGAACGGCCTCTCCGTCACGCTCGACAGTGCCCCCACCAGTCCCATCACCAGCGCTGAGTTTGTGGTCACGCTGGAGTCCATCTTCGATCCCTTCCCGTCCTTCACCCGCTTACCCATTTCGGTCGAGAGAGCCGCCGCCAGTCAACAGCTTCCTTCAACCTTCCTGCGCACGTGCTTTTCCATCGACTCCACCATCGCGGTGACCGGCTCCACGATCGCGTGGAATATGCCCTATGTGAAAGCTCCGCTGCTGCAGGTGCTCACCGTCAACGCGATCAACACTGGCTTGCTCTTTGGCGCTTCGGTGGGTCAGTACGCGCGCGTGCGCGTACGCCTGCTCGGTAACACCATCTCGTCCGGCAATGGAAGCACGCAGCTTTTTCTCGATGGCAAGGCGATGGGAGAGCCCACGACCAACGCTGACGGTACTCCGCGGATGGACCTGCAACTTCCTTCCGGCGCAGGCCAGCCCTCAAGCGACTTTGAGTCCTGGTTCTATCTCGCGCCAACGCTTCTGATCGCACAACTCAGCGTTGCCTATCCAGCGTTGTACGCCATTGTTTACAACGATGTTGTCACGGGTGTTTCCAACTCGCCGCCCGATCCGGCGAGCGGCGCCCCCGGTCCGAATGTGAATCCGCTCATCACGGTCACCACCAACTACCGCGCATTGGCAGATACCCAGATCACGCTTTCCCTGGTCGATGCAGAGGGCGCCGTTTCGACCAATGCCACTATCGAGTCGCCCGATAACCATCCATCGCGGCGAAGCGTCGGTGAACGCGGCGATCACGGTCACCGGCAATCCGCTGATCAACGCCGTTCCCACCACCGTCGCCATCACGGTTGAAGCCAGCATCATCACGGCCATCGGCCCGCTCCCTGCCACTCCCGTCAGTTTCAATCTCACCGGCGGGCTCTCGCACCAGGTCATCGGCTAGAAGGAGCCTGTTACAAATGCGTGCTGTCTGGTCGTTCTGGAGCAAGCCGTTTCGCAGCGGAAAGGGCCGCTCGTGGCCCAGTCCACTCCATCACATGCTAGCCTGGGGCTTGTCTGTGCGCCTTGCCCGCAAGCATTTTTCGGAAACCGCACTGGTTACAGATACCCCGGGCAAGGCCCTGCTGGTCGATTCTCTTGGGCTCTCCTTCACGCATGTCTCCACCGCGCTGGACGAGCTCCGCCATTGCAATCCCGGCTGGTGGTCGCTCGGAAAAATTGTGGCGTACCGCATGCAGGAACGACCCTTCGTGCATCTCGATACCGACGTCTTTCTCTGGAAACCGCTGCCTGCGAGCATGCTGGCCGCCTCGGTCTTTGCACAATGCCCGGAGGAGCATCCACCACTCGATGAATGGTGGGGTCCGGGCAACGTGGAGCGTGCGTTTGCGGAGCACGGCCTCACGCTGCCGGCGGAATGGGAGTGGGCCCGTTCACGCTCGGTGCACTCCTTTCGCGAAGCGAATTGCGGCATCATCGGCGCCAACCGCGTGGATTTCGTGCAGTACTACGCCAGCCTCGCGATCGACCTGATGACCAGCCCGGAGTACGCACCGGCGTGGAACACCTTCCCCGACCTAAGCGGTTACATGATGATCCTCGAGCAGTTTCTTCTGGACGCCTGCTTCGAGTTCCACCGCTCCCACCCGCAATCGCCATTTCGGGGCATGTACATGCGTTACCTGTTTCCCTCGTTTGGCGATGCCTACAACCGGGAAGCCGCCGCCCGCGCCGGTTTCACACACCTGCTGGGCGACGCCAAGCTCGATCCACATGTCGCAAGCCGTCTGGAAAAGCGCTGCGAACAGGAAGACCTCAGCTTCTACCGTCATTGCGTGCAACTCAGCCGCAACGATCCGCTTACCCGGGCTACGCTGTAGGAACCGCTCACCATGCACGCGCCTAAGATCACGAAGTCGCCGGCCAGGCCCGACCTGCAGTCGAAAAAACACGCAGATAGGCAGCCCTCGCTCTTCGCATCGCAACACGCACCGGGGGCCGTTGCTACGGAAGCTACGCGGATTGCCGGCCCACGTCCATTTGTGCAGGCCGGCGTTACATTTGTGCCCACCGGATCTTTGCCGTCGCAGAATCCGCTGCCGCCGATCCGGCCAAAGCTCATTCAACCCAAGCTGAGAATTGGGGCAGTAGACGATCCCTTGGAGCAGGAAGCCGACCAGGTTGCCGAAAAGGTGATGCGCGCGGGAGCGGGCGAAATCGCGACGACCGCATCGTCGGTGCGCATCAGCAGAAAATGCGCCTGTGAAGAGGAGGCCGAGACACAGGATGCGACGCAAGTCCGCAGAAAGTGTGCGTCGTGCGAAAAAGAGGACGAGGAGGGTGCGCTGCAACGCAAACCGGATACACCTGTGCCCCTCGCACACCGGAATGATGAAGCACCTGCGCCGGTACACGAAGTACTGCGCTCCCCCGGACAGCCGCTCGATGCGGGCGTTCGCAGTTTCTTTGAACCGCGCCTCGGCTTCGATCTTAGCCGTGTCCGCATTCACGCCGACAGCGCCGCGGCTGCATCGGCTCGATCTGTGGACGCACTCGCCTATACGGCCGGGGCTGACATCGCGTTCGCGGCCGGGCACTACCATCCGGAAACTGACCGAGGGCGCAGGCTGATTGCTCATGAACTGGCCCACGTTGTCCAGCAGAGTGCGGGCGACCGCGGCTACCTCCGTCGGCTGGGCGATGTGAGCAAGGCACCGGCGGTCCTGGCCTGCCCCATACCTCCCTCAAACGTGCCACCCACCAACGAGTTTGTTCTCTTCCCCAACCTCGGAACAGACCTGGACGCCACGCAACAGGCCACAATCGGCAACTATGTGGACCGCTATAACGCGACCGGCAACGGTGCCGCCGTACGCGTGGACGGCTTCGCCAGCGAGCCCGGCGATGACGCGCTGAATTGGCAGCTCTCCTGCAATCGCGCTGGCGCCGTGCAGAGCGAGTTGATGCACCCCAGGGCGGCCCACACACCTGGCGTGCCTGAGGCCTCGATCAGCGTATTTATGCAGGGCGAAACAGCCGAGTTCGGCCCCGAAGCGCAGAACCGCCGGGCGACGATTTTTCCGCCACTCGCAGGAAGCTCGCAGGGAACGGCGACGCCCCAGCCGACGAACGACCAAGACAACGGGCAGACGTCTTCCCAGGACACCACACCCCCCACCACCGACGGCGGGGGAGGCGGCACGCCTCAGCAGACGGATGGTGGCAACAGCGAAGCGGCGCCTCCGGAGCGTCCAACCTGTGCCGTGAACCCTGGTTGCCCCGACGATTACTGCCTTCCCTTTCCCACGCGGCAGGCGGCGCTCGATGATCGCGCGGCCAATGCTGAATCGGTTCTTTCGACCATCTCCAGCGCCAATGCGCACTCCGAGCCGATGTTCCGCAGATACATCTTTAACCCGGGGCCCGCGGGAGATATCTCCGCGGACTTTGCGCCTGACTTCACCTCTTCCCTGAATACACGCGATACCACCGTGGATGTGGCACATCTGGTGGAGACCGAGCTCAACAGTCATCCGCCCACGTTTCCTCCAGGTGAAAGCCGCGTCACTGTCGATATCGAGAACGACCCCGGTCGCGAAGCTCTCAAGCGGCAGATTAATCAGCTCGCCACGACCGGCCTGGTCTATACCAGCCCGCTCGAAGCCCCTGGCCTCCTGGCCGGCGGAGTAGGTCTCGACCAGGGAAGCTGCAACGTGGGCGCAAACACCTCCGGTGCACAAAACGACAGCCGCTCCGCAAGCGTTACCGCAGACGCCTTCAAGAATCCGGATGGCACGCTGCTCGTCACGCCAGAGATCCACTTCACCGTTGTGGACACCATTGATTTCTGTCCCGGGAACTGCGGAGGCTTCTTTGCGCGGCACATCGGCAAGACGGTTCTCATGTCCCGTTGGGAGGCGAGTTCCATCTCCGGCGACGTGCCCTTTACCGTCCACTTCCCGGCCCCTTCTATAGTCGGAGCATTCGGCTCGGAAGATTAAGCCGTGGACATAGAGAACAAACTGGCGCGGCTCACCTGCAGCCGCGCCGGGCGGCATCCGCACTGCCCTCGTGGTAGGTGAACGTAAGACCGCTGGGTGAGAAGTTCATCACCGGCGATTGCCCCGGGGCAACAGCAACCTGCCCGCCAGCGCTGAACCCGATCCCCAGCCTGCTGCCATCGCAGAACTGGTGCACGCCCACCTCCACCTGCAGCGGCGTAAAACCGAATACGAACTGTGTAGGTGAAGGTACGGCAGGTCCTCCGAAGCGGGGAGACACACTCCCGGCCTGTGGTCCGCCCGTGACCTGTCCCACCGTGACCGTGATGCTGGGATTGTCGTCCGGCCCGCGCTGAATTTGCGCCAGGGATCCGCCCGCGGCAATCGAAGCCTGCTGCACATTGCTCGCGACATTGTTGTTATTGTCCGCAGCCGGCTGTGGGAACCCCTCAGTCTGCGCCTGGATAGTCGGCGAAGTCAGTAGCGAAAGCGTAACGTCGCCGGCCGGGTTGCTGCTATTGCGCCAGCGATGCTGGTACGCCGACGCGTCCCACTGGGCCGCTGCCTGGTCCACCACCACACCCACTCCCGAGCCGCGCACATGCTGGGAACGAGGGAGCACGGCTGTGTTCTGCGGATCGAAGCCGATTAGTGTCTGATGGGTAACATCCGGACCTTTGTCCTCCGCAGCGGCGGGCGTCGACGGCTCAGCCTGCGGCTCTAGATCCGGTCGCGGCGGACCGATGGGCTGGTCATGGAGCGTTAAATCCGCCGAGCCGGCCTGCGCACGCAGGAATGAGTCAATCACAAAGCGCCTGAAATCCGGCCGTTCGAAGCTCGTCAGCCAGACGCTACGTGCGGCATCGCTCACTTGATGCGGCGAAGGTTCTGCTCCGGCGCGCAAGGGCGGCAAGGTCAGCCTGGGTACAAGCGTGCGCGGCGACAGGAATCGGCGGAACATCGGAAGGTCCGCCGCTGGCGGAAACAATGTGACAGGTGGGATCGCGACTGGTGCCTGCGGGCGCATGCGCAGGGGATGCGGCGGAAGCTGTTCGTCCTTTCCCTGCCGCAGCACGACTGCGTGCGCGGCCGGCTCCGGCGCGGCATTGCCTGCCAGCACCGCGCGCGCATTCTGCTCCAGCGGGTGGTCGGGGTCAGTAACTTCCGCGGTGGCCTTCTCCGCACCCCGCTGCTGCGCCGCATGCACCAGTTCGTGCTTCAGCAGAGCCCAGCCGGACGGCGTCTCCGGCCTGTATTTCCCTGACGCGAACACCACGTGATCCCGCAGAGTGAACGCCGCCGCGCCGATTGCCTCCGCTGATGCGGCCGCGCGCGCATCCGTATGAATGCGCACGCGTCCCATGTCTCCCAGGCCCGGCTCCACCCTTTGCCGAATACTGTAAGCAAGCGGCAGTCCCGGGGAGAGCCAGCTTTCGTTTACGCTCTCCGGTAGTTGCGGGTGACGGTCAATCCCAGCCGATGAAGGGCGCGAGGACAGCGGGGCCTGAGCGCTGATTGACCCAGTTCGCGCGGACTCTCGCCACAGCCGTCCTGCGCCGGATGCAGGCAAGGCCAGCCGCCGTTTCTTCTGGGGCCCGGAAACAAATACTCCCATGGCGCCGCCTCGAATCGACGTACCGCTCCACGCTAGTCCTGAACGCGTGCAAGAGCAAGTGATCTGCGGCGTTCGGGGCCGGAATAAGATCGTCGCATGGACCTACTCTTGTCTCCGGGCACCTGCGGCCAGCAAAACAAAAACAGCCCCAGCCAGTACTGCGCTGGAGCTGTCTGTGAATCCGGACTATCCGCCGGCTAGAGCGCGCGGCCCAAGAGCTTGGAAGCCATCCCGGCTAACCCGCCCTGCCCTGGCACCTGCTGCTGCCCGCCCTGCGAAAGATGCGAGACCAGCATGGGAAGCGCAACCGCGAGTCCCACTTTGGCCACGGTCGGCGAGATGCCCGCGCGTTCGGCGATGCGGGTGATCATGTCCGAGCCCATGCCCTGCTGCACCTGGTCGGGTGTCACATTTTGATTCGCCCCAGGGCTGAGCCAGGAGTTTACGTGGCCTTCCATACCGTTCTGCCGGAACTTATCCAGCAAACCCGCCAGGCCGCCAGGATGCTGGTCGGCCTCCTGCACCAGCGCTTGGGTGACAGCAACGTGATCACCTCCGGCTGCATTGCCTCCCCCACCGGAAAGCGCTTGAAGACTGTCGAGCAGACTCATGTATTCCTCCCTATCGAAATCCGTTTGCCATTCTATGCCTTCAGCCCGCGACTAGCTGCAGCCTTTACCGCGCGCCGGATGAGCACCGGCAGCTTTCGCATCTGCTTCGCTCACGTACTTGCCTGCTTTCGTCTTGCCGTAGCGCGGGTCGCTTTGGCAGTGGTAGACCTTGGTCGAGGTATTCAACCACACCATGCCGGGTCCGCCGCCGGGCGCCTGGGCCATGGTGCTGGTGTTCGCATGCATGGTGGACTTCGGCGCAACGGCAGCTTTGGTGCCGGAAGAGGCCGCCATTGCCGGTGCGGCGTTGGCTGGGGGTGCGGCAGCAGTGGAAGGCGTAGCAGCGGTAGCAGGCGCGGCACTTTGGGCAGGAGCAGCACCCTTCGCGGGCGTAGCTGTATCTGCGGAGAACCACTGCTTGATGCCCTGGTGTCCACGGCATGCGCCTCTCTTTGAGGCCTGCATCGAGTAGGTGCCGTCATTGCACTGGCCGGTCGCGCCAGCGGGCGCGCCTGCTGGCGCCTGCGCGAAGACCGCTGGACAAAGGGAAAGTGCAAGCACTCCGGAGAGTAAGGAAAAGCCGATTCGCATGGAGCCTCCTGGCCGTAGCTCATGGAGAAACGGGGCTACGGAGAACGACTGATAGTAGCGGGAGACCACGCGGACTTAGGTAACCGGGCACTAAGTTTGAAGTACTCGCAGGCGCTTGTTACTCCTAATCTCTCTCCCGTTAGCGGTCGGGACCGGCTAACTCCGCCCCATACTTCCCTGTCTGAGCGGCGGAAAGCCCCAATCCGCCCTAAGGCTGAGGAAGCACAATCACCTCGACTCCGCTCGCTGCGGCCGGGCTGTGATAGACGCGCTCCGTAGCGGAATGGAAATCGCTGGGCTTTGCATGCGGGATATCAACAAAAGTCTGTGGATTGCGATCGGCCAACGGGAACCATGAGCTCTGTATCTGCACCATGATACGGTGTCCGCGGCGGAAGGTGTGGTCGAGGTCCGGCATCGTGAAGTCCACGGCCGTGACCTTCCCGCGAGTCAGCGGCTCCGGCTTTTCCCAGCTATTGCGGAACTTCGCTCGCATCGGCTCGCCACGGACCAACTGCTGGTAGCCGCCCATGTGCAGCGGGGGTGCGGCCAGGATGTGCTTGTTGCCCGAGGTCACTTCCGGCGGATCCGGGTAATCCTCGGGGTAGACGTCGATTAGCTTCACGACGAAATCGGAGTCCGTACCCGTCGAAGTGATTTTGAGCTTCGGCGAGATGGGCCCGGCGATGGTGACATCTTCTGTGAGCGGATCGGTCTGGTAGGTGAGGACATCGGGACGCCGCGAGGCCCAGCGCTGATCATCCACCATATAGCGCTGTGGCACGGTATCGGTCGTGTACTCCACGAAGGGAACCGGGTGCGCCGGATCGCTGACATACTCATCGAATTCCGGCCCGCTACCCGCAGGCGCTTCAAAGGAGAGCCTGCCGCCGGGATGGAGATATAGCATCTTTGCGCTTGCACCCTTGGGCGGCCACTGATCGTACTTATGCCACACGTTGGTGCCTGTTTCAAACATGTACGCTTCCGGGGGGTCTGGCCTTTGCCCTTCAGGTAGTACTCGAAAAAAGGGAACTGTATCTCCTTGCGGAAGAACTCGGAGGTCTTCGCGTTGAACTCGACATCGCCCAGCCGGTCGCCTTCGGTCCTGGCCCAACCACCGTGGACCCACGGCCCTTCGACAATGGTGTTCGGCGTGCCCGGATTGTCCTTCTCGATCGCACGATAGGTGCGCCATGGGCCGGAAAGGTCTTCGGCATCAAACCATCCGCCAACGGTCATCACCGCGCAATGGATGTTATGCATGTGCCTGGACAAGTCGCGCGCCTGCCAGTAGCTGTCCTCGGTGTCGTGGTTTAGTTGGTCCGCAAACAATGGGTTCTGATTTTTGAGATAGACGGTCTCGAGGTTCTCTGTAGGACCGGCATTCAGAAAGAATGCGTACCCGTCGGGTGTGCCCATATCAAACATCGTGAAGTCTTTTGGCGGGAGCGTTGGGTTATTCTGTAACTTGAAAAACGAAGAATAGAAGCCGAAGTTGGCGGCCAGCATGAACGCACCGCCATGATAGGCGTCGTCGCCTTCGAATAGATTCGTCATCGGCGCCTGCGGACTGGCTGCTTTGATCGCAGGATGCGAGTCGATAATGCTCGCCGACGTATAGAAGCCGGGGTAGGAGATACCCCAGATACCCACCTTTCCGTTGTTCTCCGGAACATGCTTCAGCAGGAAATCAATCGTGTCCGCGGTATCCGAAGAATCGTCTACGTCCTGCGGCCCGCTCTTGTGGTCAATGTGCGGACGCATTTCCACGAACTTGCCCTCGGATTCGTTTCGGCCGCGCACATCCTGATAGACAAAGATATAGCCGGCCTTCTCGAACTCCTCGCTTGGGCCAAGCGCCTTCGGGTACGCGTCTTCTCCATAGGGCGCAACGGAGTAAGGTGTGCGGTCCATCATGATCGGCCAGGGCTGCGAGTGATCCTTGGGCACGTACACGCTTGTGAAGAGGCGCACACCGTCGCGCATGGGAATGCGGTATTCGTGCTTGGTGTAGTGGGAGCGCACGTACTCTTCGCCGGAGGGCGTGGCGGCGTTTTCCTGCGCATGCAGGGCCACCGCGCCGATCAGAAACACACCGCACCACAACCATAGCCCCGCTCGCTTGCCCATCCGCACGCTTCCTCCAAAAGTTCATCTATTACCTTACGACGGACCTGCGCCGCAACCCTTCCTGCGGTTGCGTAGAATACCGCCGTGAGCCCCGAACCCGACAGTCCGGGTGAAGCAAGTGCCGCCAGCAGCGGGTTGCGCAGGCGCCTGACCCGTCGCATCGTGCTGATCGCGGCCCTGCTGCTCACCACCCTGGGAGGGGGCACGATCGGCTTCCGCATCATCGAAGGCTTCGGCTGGTTCGATGCCTTCTACATGACCCTGATCACCATTACGACGGTCGGCTATCAGGAACTCCATACCCTCGGCCATACCGGGCGCATCTTCAATTCGTTCCTCATCTTCTTTGGTGTCAGCGCAATGTTTCTCGCCGTGGGCACCATGACGCAGACAATCGTCGAGATCGAACTGCAGAATCCCTACGGCAATCGCAGAAAGAGATACATGATCACGGAACTGAAGGATCACTTCATCGTCTGCGGCTTTGGCCGGGTTGGCCGAAACGCTTCCTACGAATTACAGCGGGCCAAGGTCCCCTTTATCGTGCTGGACCGCAACCAGGACCGCCTTGCCAAGGCAGAAAGCGCAGGGATTCTTGCCATTGGCCGCGACGCTACGCGCGACGACAGCCTGCGCGAGGTTGGCGTGCTAAAAGCCCGCGGACTTATCTCCGCGCTGCCCTCAGATGCCGAAAACCTGTTTGTGATTCTGTCTGCGAAGGCGCTGAATCCCCGGCTCACTATCGTCACGCGAGCGTCCGAGGAGGAATCCGAGGAGAAGCTGCGGCGCGCCGGCGCCGATACCGTCTTCGCCCCTTACACCATGGCCGGCCGCCAGCTAGCCAACGCGCTTCTGCGTCCGCATGTGCTGGAGTTTCTCGATCTGACCAAAGCCAACGTGGGCCGGAAGATCGTGATGGAGCAGGTCCGGATTGCGCCAGAGGCAGCGCGCACCGCCCGGACCGTGGGCCAGATACTCGCGCCGCGAGATCCCGGCGTGATTGTGCTGGCGCTCCACAAAACGGGTGGTGAAACGCTCTTTAATCCGCCTGCAGAGGCGGAGATTGCCGGAGGAGACTTTCTGATTGTGCTGGGCGAGCGCACCAGCCTGGACCGGCTGGAGCATTTGCTCGCGCGCGAGACTTAGCGGAATCTGCAGGGCTCGCCGTTAGTCGCGAACGATGGTGACAGCGGGCTGCTGTTCCAACTGTTTCACCACGCGCCTCACTTCGGCCTCGGTGAAGTTATGGCGCAGCAGGCTTTCTTCCATCTCCAGCACATTCGTCGCACGCTCTTTCCGCCGGGCCGCGACGCCCGGTGTGCCGGAAAGGTCTTCGATCTCATAACCGCCGTCGCTCAATCGCGTGACTGACAGTTTCATGGCGACATTGTATCCCGGTTTGTGCATTGGCCCGCATGGAACCCTTCGGCCGCATGTGAACTGCAATCACCCGCCTCTGCCCGGTTCGTAGACGTCAGAAAGGCCGGGCTGCCTTATCGCCCAGGCTGTTCAGCAGCGGCGCAGTGCGGCCTGTCAGCGTACGCGGCCCGGAGCTGCGCAGGTCGAATACGACGACCTCATTCTTGCCTTTCTGTAGCCAGGGTCCCGGAACGTAAAGTGTCTTCTGAGGACCAACATTCCACACTCTGCCCAGCGGTTTTCCGTTCAGCCAAACCTCTCCCTTAGTGAACGCGCCCGTGTCCAGAAAGGTGTCGCCGGGCTGCTGCACATCGAACGTTCCGCGGTAAAAGCACGCCCCGGCACACGGGGCTGCGGTATAGGAGAGCTTTGCCGGATCGACCATCGGCAACGAGTAGATGTCCCAGCCGGTCAGGGGCTTGCCCGCCAGCGTGACCTCCTGGGTGATGCCTTTGCGTTCCCCGCGTATCACGGTCGTGAAATTGACCCGGCCGGTGTTTTCGATGAGCAGGTCCAGCCGGGCATGCGGCGTCTTTACGTTGAGGTCGAGCCGGTCTTGCCCCAGGCGCCGGTCCACAATGCCCGCGAGCTGGCCATCCAGGTACACCTGCGCGTAATCATGGAGATCGTGCATCACCAACTCGCCGCTCACCGGCCCATTCAACTGCGTGCGATACAGAATGTAGCCGTATGCCTGCCCCAGGTCTTCCATCGTCAGCGGCTGTTCGGAATGCACCGGCTCCGGCAGCGTGCTCCACAGGGAAGCTGCTTCCGTCAGCTTGAACTCCGGAACCGCGATCGGGAGCGGAACGGCAGGAACGGGCGGCGGCGTGGTTCCAGTGGCGGCGGCGATCTTTTTGCGAAACAGATAAAACTTCGTAGTGGGCCGGCCGCTCTCGTCGAGCGGCGCGTCGTAATCGTAACTGGTCACGTCCGGCTGGTAGTTCTTGCCGTCGGAATTCGCCCCGTTCATCCACCCGAAGCTGGTGCCGCCTTCAAACATGTACAGGCTCACCGAGTATCCCTGGCGCAGCATCCAGTCGAGGTTGGCCGCCTCTTTCTCAGCATCCGTGGTCGCGTGCTTGTCGCCCCAGTGATCGAACCATCCGTCCCAGTATTCGCTGTTGAAGAAGGGCCCTTGCGGACGCGCCTGCTTCAGAATGGCAAACGACTTCTGGGCCGCTCCGGCATCCGAGCCGCCGAAGTTTATCCCGACCGGCAGCTCCGGCAGCGAGCCTTTGGCAATCTGCTCCGGTCCGTCCGCGGTGTACAACTGCGCTTTCGTGAAGCCGGCATCGACCAGCATGTGGTGGATCTGCTCCATGTAACCGTGATCGTCACCGAAGGAGCCGTACTCGTTCTCCACCTGCACCAGCAGGATGGGGCCACCGTTGCCTACCTGCAGGGGCGCCAGTTCCTGCCCCAGCCGCTTGATCCATCGCTGGGTGGGCGCGATGAACTTGGGGTCGCTGCTGCGCAGCACCATGGAGCGGTCCTTGAGCAGCCATGCGGGGAAGCCGCCGAACTCCCACTCCGCACAGACGTACGGACCCGGCCGCAGGATCACGTACAGTCCTTCCTCCTGGGCTTCGCGAATGAACTCGGCTACGTCGTTGTTGCCGGAGAAATCGAACTCGCCGGGCTTTGGTTCGTGCTCGTTCCAGAAAACATATGTGGTGATCGCATTCAGCCCCATCGCCTTGGCCATGCGCATCCGGTCGCGCCAGTATGCCCTGGGAATACGCGGATAGTGCATCTCTCCGGAGATGAGCTGAATGGGCTTGCCATCGAGCACGAACTTTCCGTCCTGAACGCGGAACGTATGTGGGGTCACAGGCGCTGCTGCGGCATGAGCGCTCAGCGGGAGAATCGCAACCGACAAAGCCAGCAGAAGCACGGAAGACCAGCGCATGGAAAGACCTCCTCGACGTACGGCTCCGCAGCGTATTGCGGAGGCCGGAACACTCGGGATACGTATTCTACCTGGTTGCGCTAGCGTACCGTAACAGGGCAATGCTGGAGGGCGCCGCTCAGGGCTTTCCGTTGGCGTACTTCGGCACCTTGGGGGTGAGCTCTTTCAACAGGAACTCGCGTAACAGATTGCTCACCGCGTTGCTGCCCGTAATGATGAATCCGTTGCGTACCGTCAGGGACGCGCTGCGATCTTCGGGAGCATGGTAGAAGTTGGAAACGCCCGCGGCTGCGAAATTCCCCAGCAGGTGCGAGTAGTTGGGCTCCGTGCGGCCATTATCTCCGCGGCATACGAACGTCTGTTCGATGGCATACAGTGTCCGTGACGTGATGCTGCCGGTGCCACGATAAAAATAGCGCGGATCCTGATGCAGCAGCGAGGGCAGGATCGCGCTGCCGATCATTCTGCCGGCCATGTTATCGGCATAGGCCGCGCCATAGCGCTTGAGGTAGCCCTCGGTACCGCGTCCGTATCCCGGGAAAGGTGTTGTGCCACTGCTCTACCCCGGCCACCCCGCCAGCGACCAGAAACTCGATCGGGTCGGTGGTGGACCGCAACGCCAGCCCGAACTTCTGTTTGGGCGTCATCGGCGCGGCTTTCCAGATGTAGCTGCTGTAGTAGTTCGGCAGGATTCCCAGCACCCGTTGCTGCTCCTGCAATTTCACCTGCGCCTGCGCGACCTGCTCCTGGGTGGCCACCACGTGAACGCTCGACACCGTCCCGTGTAGGGTCATGATGATCGTCGGCAATACGCGGCTCTCGCCGCTGCGTAACACGCCGTTGATCGTGCTATTTGGTGCGAAACCCGGTGCCGTCACCTTGACATGGAAACCGCCCGCGGGGAGACCGGCTATCGTGAATCTCCCTTCGCTGTCCGTCACTGCCGTTCTGGGAGCTGCGCCTTTCGGTCGCTGCAGCGTCACCTGCGCACCGCTCACGGGAGCGCCGTTGGTATCAAGTACCGTCCCTGTTACGGTTGCGGTCGCCTCTGCCGTGGACGAAGGCTGGCTGGCAGCTTGCATCGCATCGCCAGTTCCCGGGGCATCCGGAAGCTCCGCAAAGCTGCCGGAAGAGCTTGCCACCTGCTGGGCCGAAGCATGCACCAGCATGCCGGGAGCGGCAATTAACGACAAGCCGAGAAGAATACCGTCGGACTCCGTTCATCGGATCGTGCCCCTCGGTATGCGATGGTGCGCACGATAGACGTAATGCCCAACCAGCCACCCGGCAGCGGCGCCCACCAGGGCATCCGTGGGGAAGTGCTGCTGGCCCATCACCCGCGTCACGCTGATCCCGCCAGCCAGCGAGTAGATGCCAACCTGCTTCCACACGGTCGGGTATTCTTCTGCCAAAACCGCCGCCGCGGCCCAGGACAGCACACCATGCGAGGACGGAAACGAAGAATCCCATCCCGCGCTGCTCTGGAAAAAGAGGCCGCGTTGATGGTCTGCTGTCGGTCGTTCCCGCCAGAAGATGAACTTCAATCCCTGCTCCACCACCAGCCCATCGAGAATGGCCTGCCCACTCAGAATGCCCGATTCGCGCGCATGCGCGTCGTCCTTGTAATGACCGTAGCCGTACAGCACCACCGGAGCTGCGATCAGCCCGCCCACCAGCACATTCGAGGCATTGACACTCGCGTTGTTGAAACCAGGATCATGCGAGAAGACGGAGCCCATGGAGTAATGATCCGTAGCAATCCCGACGCCGGTGCCGACGGCGAGCGGCGCCAGCCACTCGAGGTCATGCGTGCGAATGTGAAGCGGGCTGGTCCAGATGGCCTTCTGATCGCTCGCGATGTGCGGCTGGTGTGTTGCGGAGCGTGACCGCATCTCTATTGGGCGCCTGCGCTTCCGGCGCATCCGGCCTCTGCGAGGAACTGATGGATTGCGAGGCCGCATTCACATCGGTCGCTTGTGCGGCCCCAGGCAGGCCACAGCCTAGGGCAAACACGCAGGAAAGGACCGCACGCACGCAGGCCCCTCGCGCAAGTGAAGCACGCGAAACGGCAGGGCCAAAGAACATCCACGAGTCTTTCGTCGAGAAAAGCACACGCATTGAGATGCAGCGCGCGAGGCATTTCCCTGCGCGAGGCTGATGAGATCTGCAGGTGGGCTGAGCGGCGCCCCTGTCGACAAGTACTTACCTTAAGAACCGCTGAATCAGCACGAGTCTTGACCGCTTCTAGGCGACGCCCAATACCTTTACAATGATGCGCTTGGTGCGTTGACCATCAAACTCGGCATAGAAGACGCGCTGCCAAGTGCCCAGGTCCAGCCGCCCATCCGTTACCGGCAGTGTCGTTTCGTGGTGAAGTAGCAGCGCCTTCAAGTGCGCATCGGCATTGTCCTCGCCTGTCTGGTGGTGCTTGTACCCGGGCTGCGCCGGCGCGAGTTTCTCCAGCCATTTACCGATGTCTTCGATCAGCCCGCTTTCGTTGTCATTCACATAGATGGCCGCGGTGATGTGCATGGGCGAGACAAAGCAGAGCCCGTCGCGCACGCCACTCGCGCGTACCACCCGTTCCACCTCGGGGGTGAGGTGGACCATCTCGCGCCGCTCCCGCGTGTGGACCTCCAGGTACTCGGTGTACACCTTCCATCCGCAACTGCCGCTGCTACTTTTGCCGCTTGCTTGCGCCATGCCGCCGCCCTCTCGCAGGTATCATCGTCACCAGGAGTTAAGATGCGCACGGCTTCCTTAATCGCGCCCGCACGCCGCCGAGCACGTTGCGTTTCGCATCCCCCCGAAACAAGACGGACCCGCCCGCAGCCGTCCTGCGCGCCATGTACGAGGAGCTCGTGCGCGCCTATGGCCCCCAGTTCTGGTGGCCGGCAAGCACCCAGCTTGAGATCATTGTGGGTGCCTACCTCACCCAGAACACGTCCTGGCGGGGTGTGGAGCAATCCATTGCCAATCTTCGGGCCGCGGGCGCTTTGGATATACGGATACTGCGCGACATCGCAGAGGATGAATTACAGCGGTTGATCCGGCCCTCCGGATACATGGTGCGCAAAGCAGCGGCCCTCAAAAGCTTCGCCGCATTTCTCGAAGAACAATACGACGGCAGCCTTCAGCGGCTCGCCGCAGCGGAAACCGACGTGCTCCGACCGCAGCTCCTGGCTCTGCCCGGTGTCGGGCCGGAGACGGCCGACGCCATCCTGCTCTACGCGCTGGGACATCCGGTGATGGTGGCAGACGAATACCTGCGCCGCATCGCCGCGCGCCACGGGCTGGCGTCGGAGACGGCGCGCTACCACGAGCTCCAACAGCTTGCCTATGCTGCGTTCGCAAACGAGCCGCCGGCCGCGTTCGTGATGCATGCCAACGAGTTCCATGCGCTGGTCGTCGAAGTGGGCAAAACACATTGCGGCCCTCGTCCGCGCTGTGCCGGCTGTCCCCTGGCCTCCTTCCCTGCCCTGTTAACTCTGCCTTCAGCATTCGACCGCGGAAGGCCGTAAACTGGGCTTGTGCAAGAGCCAATCTTCGTCGCCAGCAGCAATCCTGGGAAGCTGCGCGATTTCGCCACGGCTGCCCGGGTGTTCGGTGTAGAAATCCTTCCCCTCCCCTCGCTTGAGACCATTCCGCCGCCGCCAGAAGACGGCAGCACCTTTGCCGAGAATGCCTGCGCCAAGGCGCTCTATTACAGCAGGACCGCTCCCGAGCTGCTGGTGCTGGCCGACGACTCGGGCCTGGAGGTAGATGCGCTGGGCGGTGCGCCCGGGGTGCATTCAGCGCGCTACGCCTCCCGCACGGGGGTGGTCAATCCGGACCGGCTCTCGCCCGATGAGCTGAACAACCAGTACCTGCTCTCTGAAATTCATTCCGTACCCGCAGACGAGCGCACGGCGCGTTACCGCTGCGTGCTTGCGCTGGCCCGCAACGCCGCCGTCCTGGCCACCGCGGAAGGCACGGTCGAGGGCCATATCCTGACGGCGCCGCGCGGCACCGGCGGCTTCGGCTACGATCCGCTCTTCTGGCTGCCTGATCGCAACCTGACCATGGCCGAGCTGGACGTTGCGGAAAAACAGGAGATCAGCCACCGTGGCCGCGCGCTTCAGCGGCTTCTGCAGCAATGGCCGGGGTGAATCGACGCACGCGAGGACGGGGCGAGGCTCCACTTTGTGCTACACAAAGCAATGCTGCCCTTCACTTCTGCTGAAACCAGCATTGGGATGCCGCCACACGCAACCTTGACGCTGCGTTCCATCGGCACGAATAATGGTTTGTTAGGTTGTGCGGAGATCTTCTCCAGCCCTTTTTCCGCCTCTCGAATTCGCACCTCCAAGGAGCTGCCCACACATGGCGACAACCGCCAATCCACCTGCACGCACGCCGTCCGCCGCGTCCCATACCCGTGGTGTTCCGCCGTTGCGCGCCGGGCAGGGTCATTCTTTCCTTCTGCGCAAGCTACATTCGCTCAGCGGCATCGTGCCGATTGGCGCTTTTCTGATCGAACACCTGGTCTCGAATTTCGAGGCACTGAAGGGCCCCGCGGCCTACGCCGCCCAGGTGAAGTTCCTGAACAGCCTGCCCTTCGTTCGCGTGCTCGAGTGGGTCTTCATCTTCCTCCCGCTCCTCTATCACGCGCTCTACGGGGTTTACATCTGGTGGCGCGGCAAGGCCAATGTCGTGTACTACCCCTGGGCCGGCAACTGGATGTACGTGGCCCAGCGCTGGACCGGACTGGTGGCCTTCGCCTACCTCATCCAGCACGTGTGGCGGCAACGCTTTGCCGGCGTCAGCCTGCCGGAGCATCCCGGCGCGGCTTTCCATAAGGTGCAAATGGAGCTTTCCCATCCCTGGATGCTGGCCGTCTATATAGTGGCCATGGTCTGCACCTGTTGGCACTTCGCCTATGGCGTATGGCTATTTGCCGCGAAGTGGGGCATCACGCCGGGCGACCGTTCGCGGCGCGCCTTCGGCTGGGTGTGCGGGGTGGTGGGCGTGCTGCTCACCGTCATCGGACTCGCCAGCATGTATGCCTTTGTCAGCCCGAAGTATGCCAATGCTCCGGCGGACCTGACCCGGCAGCAGATCACTGAAGGCACCATGGCCGCACCGCCCGCAACCGGCGAGCCGCCACTTTCCCGTTGATGTCGTCCAGGGCGCCAGGAATCGAGCCTGCGCCCGCAGCAAGAAAGGATCGCCGAAACTATGGCAGCAGCAATCCCCAGGATCATCGTCGTAGGCGGCGGCCTCGCCGGACTTTCGGCTGTAATCAAAATTGCCGAGGCCGGTGGCAAGGTCGACCTGTTCTCCATAGTGCCGGTCAAACGCTCTCACTCGGTCTGCGCCCAGGGCGGCATCAACGCCGCCAAGAACCTCAAGGGTGAAGGCGACACCACGTGGCAGCACTTTGACGACACCGTCTATGGCGGCGACTTCCTCGCGAACCAGAGCCCGGTCAAGAACATGTGCGACGCCGCGCCCGGCATTATCGATCTGCTGGACCGCATGGGCGTGCCCTTCAATCGCACGCCGGAAGGCCTGCTTGATTTCCGCCGCTTCGGCGGGACCCTCTACAACCGCACCGCCTTTGCCGGCGCCACTACCGGGCAGCAGCTTCTCTACGCGTTGGACGAGCAGGTGCGCCGCTACGAATCCGAAGGCCGGGTGACCAAGTACGAAGGCTGGGAGTTTCTCTCGGCGGTGCTGGACAATAACGGCGCGTGCCGCGGCATCTGCGCCATGAACCTGAAGACCATGGAAGTCCGCACCTTCGACGCGGATGCGGTCATTCTCGCCACCGGCGGCATCGGCGCAATCTTCGGGAAGAGCACGAACTCCGTCGTCTGCACCGGCTCCGCTCAGTCGGCGGTGTACCAGCAGGGGGCGTTCTACGCGAATGGCGAGTTCATCCAGGTGCACCCGACCTCAATCCCCGGCGAAGACAAGCTGCGGTTGATGTCCGAGTCAGCCCGCGGCGAAGGCGGCCGCGTATGGGTGCCGCGCAAGCCCGGCGACTCGCGCGACTTCAAGTCCATCCCGGAAAGCGAGCGCTTCTACTTCCTCGAAGAGTGGTATCCCAAGTACGGCAACCTCGTCCCTCGCGATGTGGCCACCCGCGCCATCCACAAAGTGGTCTTTGAGAACGGGCTCGGCATCGATGGCCAGCCGATGGTCTATCTCGACCTGACGCACATCGATCGCGCCACCCTGAACCGCAAGCTCGAAGGCATTCTCGAAATCTACGAGAAGTTCGTGGGCGACGACCCGCGCGACGTGCCCATGAAGATCTTCCCCGGCATGCACTACACCATGGGCGGCCTCTGGGTGGACTTCAACCAGATGACCAATATCCCCGGCCTGTTCGCCGCGGGCGAGGCCGATTACACCATCCACGGCGCAAACCGCCTGGGAGCGAACTCGCTCGTCTCCTGCATCTATGGGGGCTTTGTGGCTGGCCCCAAAGCGGTGGAATACGCAAAGAACACCCCGGCCGCTGCAAGCAACGGCCATGCGCAGGCCGAAAAGCTTCGCCAGGAAGAGCTGAACCAGCGGCTGCTGAACTCCTCCGGTACGGAGAACCCGTTCCGCCTGTGGCGTGAGCTGGGCGAGACCATGACCAAGAACGTCACCGTGATCCGCTACAACAAGAACATCGAGCAGACGGACGCCAAGGTTGTTGAGCTCCTGCATCGCTTCCGCAACATCAACCTGAGCGACAAGACCATGTGGGCCAACACCAGCTTCGCGTTCACGCGCCAGCTCTACAACATGCTGCAGCTCAGCCGGGTGATTGCGCAGGGCGCGCTGTTGCGCAACGAATCCCGCGGCGCCCACTACAAGCCCGACTTCCCCGAGCGCGACGACGAGAACTTCCTCAAGACGACGAAGGCCTCCTTCGCGCCCGATGCCGACGAGCCCCGCTTCACCTATGAAGCGGTAGATATTGAGTACATCAAGCCCCGGCCGCGGAAGTACTGAGGTAGTGCAATGAGAGAGGCATACATTCCTAACCTGTCACATCTAGGAGCATACGAGTTTCTTGCACCGGAGTTGCGCGAGATCACGGCACGCCTGGATGCGCAGGGCGAGCAGTTGAGGGACTTACGAGGCGACGTAAAGCAACTCGCTTTAGAAATGAAGCAGAGCTTGCAACGCTTGGATGGCCGCTTTGAAGACCTCCGCGCTGACCTGCGCCTTTCCCAGCGCGTTGAGCAGATCGAAAAGACCTTGCGGCAGTCCTCACAGCAGTAGCGGTCCTGACCGTCGAACAAGAGCACACAGACGTAGAACGGAGTTTTCATGGCAACAGCCACAGCAGCCGCAGAGACACCCGCCAGCACCACCCGGCCGACAGGTCGCACGGTAAAGCTGGAGATCAAACGCCAGTCCGGCCCCGACGGCAAGGCCCATTGGGATAAGTTCGAGATCCCCTGGAAGCCGGGAATGAACGTGATCTCCCTGATGATGGAGATCGCTGCCAACCCCGTCACCGCCGATGGACGGGAGACCACGCCCATCACTTACGACTCGAATTGCCTGGAAGAGGTCTGCGGCTCCTGCTCCATGCTCATCAACGGTAAAGCGCGCATGGCATGCTCCGCACTGGTGGACAAGCTCGAGCAGCCGATCAAGCTCGAGCCGCTGTCAAAGTTTCCTGTAGTGCGCGACCTTTCCGTCGACCGCAGCGTGCTGTTTGAGAACCTCAAGCGCGTCCACGCCTGGGTTCCCATCGACGGCACCTATGACCTGGGCGACGGCCCGCGTCAGTTCCCCCAGCTACAGGAAGAGCTCTACCCGCTTTCCCGCTGCATCTCCTGCACCATCTGCATGGAGGTCTGCCCGCAGTTCACGGAAGAGACCGGCTTTGTCGGCGCCGCCACCATCGCCCAGGTCAAGCTCTTTAACGAGAACCCGACCGGCAAGGTGCTGAAAGAAGAGCGCCTGCGCGCCCTGATGGGCGATGGCGGCATCCAGGAGTGCGGCTACGCGCAGAACTGCGTGCACGCCTGCCCCAAGCAGCTTCCGCTCACGAAAGCCATTTCCGACGTTGGCCGGCAGGTCATGGTCCAGGCGGCCAAGGATGTCTTCCGCAAGTAACTAATCCGCAAAGCGAAAGCCCCGGAGCGATCCGGGGCTTTTCTTCTCTTCTAGGTGGAAGCCGACCCGCTTCCGTGCCCATCGCTTTCGACCATTGGGCCCTGATCATCTCTTTTCTCGCGCGCTAACCCGCGTCCCGCCATTTCATCGGCGATCCTGTTCAAGTCGCGGTCTTTTGACCGCTCGTTCGCCTCTGATGTAGCAGTTGCATCCTCATGGGACCGACGGGCCGGATCTTTTTTCAGGTCATTGACTTGGCTTTCCATAGCTCACCTCTCTCAGCACAGAGAGATGGCCGCCCCGCGTCCCCGGTTGTCCTCGCGGGATGTCTCTTCGCGGAAAGCGTTCGTGCCGTCATCGGCGCTTCGAGCCATTGAGCGCACATTCCGGCGCGTCAGGCCGGACACCCATCACGCAGACTCAGCAAAACCGTTACCCGGTTGCTCCGTTTCCGAAACATCGCGCTCGGTCTCGGCAGCGGTTTCGCCTCGGGGCACATCCATGGCGCCCTGCACCCATCGCGGCATGGTGCCCAGCGCATGCTCCACCTGCGCTTCCGCATGCCGGCGTACTGCCTCCGAATCGGCGGGGTCGGGCAGTTCCGTCACGCGCCGCTCGTGCTCCTTCTGGGTTTTCTCACGTGAGCTTAGCTCAGCCTGCTGCTGTTCGGCCGCGCGTACCTCCGCATCCCGCTCCTCCGAATCCGGCAACTCCATTTCGTGCGGATCATCGTGCTCCCGCGCGGTGGCTTCTGCATCCGCCCTGATGAAATCTGCGCCCTCCGGTATCGGCATGTGGTTCTCCCGTCCACACACGTAGATGCGGTGCAGCCGGATGCCGCGCCGCGGAAACCTCGCAGAGCCTTCCGCGAGAGTGCTCGCTGGTACACTCGACGGAACATGATGCTGCGGACCGCTGCTCTCGCCCTTCTCTCGACAGCTTCTCTGTTCTGCACCGGCCAGACGGCGACGCACCGCCCACCGCCCGCATCCTCTGCCGCACGCCACCACTCCCCCGCTATGACCAATCCCGAAGCCGTGCACCGCTCCGCCATCGTCATCGATAGCCACGCCGACACGCCCCAGCGCTTTTTGGACGAACACTACGATCTCGCCGACCCGCTCAACGGCGGCCACCTGAACTTTGAATCCGCCAAGCAGGGCAACCTCGGCGCGGAGTTCTTCTCCATCTGGGTCGAGCCGGACCTCTACAAGGGCCACTACGTCCAGCGCACGCTCGAACTCATCGACTCCGTCTACCTGCAGGCGGAAAAGCATCCGGACAAGATGCGCATGGCGTTTTCTCCGGCCGATATCGAGACCGCGCACCGTGAAGGCAAGCTGGCTGCCCTGATGGGCATCGAAGGCGGCCATTCTATCGACAACTCACTCGCGCTGCTTCGGGACTACTACCGCCTGGGCGTGCGCTACATGACGCTGACCTGGTCCAACTCCAATGGCTGGGCGGACTCTTCGGGCGACATCAACGATCCGGACGTTCCGCACACGAAAGAGGGACTGAGCGAATTCGGCAAGGACGTGGTGTATGAGATGAACCGCCTGGGCATGATGATCGACGTCTCGCACGTGGCGGACAAGACTTTCTACCGCACACTGATCCTCAGCCGCGCTCCGGTCATCGCTTCGCACTCGTCCTCCCGAGCGCTCTGCAAAGCACCCCGCAACATGACGGACGACATGCTCCGCGCTTTAAGCAACAACGACGGCGTCGTGATGGTGAACTTCTTCTCCGCTTTTCTCAGCGAGGATTTTCGCAAGGCCTGGGATGCCCAAAAGCCCGAACGCCAGGCCGCGGAAAAAGCCGCGCTCGCGGAAGCCAAACGCAAAGGCAATGGGGAGACCTACGGCGTGGAGGCGCGTGTAGACAAGGAGTTCGCGGCGAAAATCCCGCGCCCGCCCTTCAGCATACTGATCGATCACATCGATCACATGGTGAAGGTCGCCGGCATCGACCACGTGGGCCTTGGTTCGGATTTCGACGGCATCCCCTCCACCCCGGAGGGCATTGACTCCGCCGCCGACCTGCCCAAGATCACCGCCGCGTTGATGCAGCGGGGCTACAGCGCCGAGGACTGCCGCAAGATTCTGGGCGGCAATTTCCTCCGCGTATTTCGCCAGGTAGAGGCCATCAGCCGCCAGACACGCGCCTCCGAGCGCCCGCGCATTGACCAGCAGCAGCCCTTCTCCAAGCAGCCGAAATAGCCGCATCCGCGGCGAGCTGGCGTGCTCTGTCCCAAGCGGAGCCGAGGCATCTGCGTTGTGCCGCACCAGCGAGAACACTAAGCGGTAAAGACGCGGTTCTCCGAGGGCATGCGGCCGTCCTTCTCCGCACGCCAGCAGCGCCATAGCTCTTCTCCGTACGGCAGCGCGATCAGGAGCGCGATTGCGCCAAGGATGCCGACAATGTAGCGCGGCGAAAGCGGGGGTCGCTTAAGCCGTAACGCGAAACGCGCCTCCTCCGGTCCTTGCCCGAACAGCGCCAGGAACTGCTCCCAATGCAAGCAGGCCACGAACGATACTGCGCAGAACGGCAGCACTTCGAGGAAGCTGTGAATATGTTGCTCGTTGGGCCGTACTTCGCGTCGGCCGGTGGCATACGCGACATCCCAGAAAGCCGTGGCCCAGTGCACAAAGAAGGCAGCGATCATCAACAGGAGGGCGCCTGCATTGATCTCGAGCAGCAGTCCCGCCAGGATTGGGACTCCTACCTCGGTCATCATGAGGGAGTGGATCAGCGACTCTTCGGTCCCGCTTGTCTCGGCGATGCGGGTGCGCCGGTGCATCACCCAGTCCAGCACGCCGGGAGCAAACCAGAGCGGCAGCATGAAATAAAGCAAATATCGCCGCATGATCTGCTCATGCGGATCACCGTCCGGCTCCACCCGGCCCAACTCGTAACTGGCTGCGGTCCTGGCCGCCTTCCACAGCAGGCGCCGGCCCCAGCGGTGAGGCAGCAGCTTGCGCAGGGCAAACAGGATGGCTTTCCGTTTGAGGGTCCGCATGGCTTCTCCGATCCTTCTTTTGTCAGATGGCAGAGCGGCCACGGCAGATACCCGGTGCGGATGTTTCCGGCTCGAGACGTTTAGCAGGTCCGTAAATGAAACCGTTTCGGTATCCTTTCCAATATCCTTTCAGCTATCCCGGCCCGGCCAGCTCCGCCGCCTTCTTCCGCTCGGCTTCCGCTTCCGCCGTGCGTCCTTCGCGCTCCAGCGCAGTCGCCAGGCCCTGATGCGCCTCAAGGTACGAAGGATCGCTGGTGACCGCCTCCTGGAAGCGCTCGACCGCGTCCGCCACCTGACCTTTTTGCAGCAGCATGGTACCGGTGTTCGTGGCAAAGGTGGCGCGTTGCCGGTTCACGGCCACCCGCGTCAGCTCGGCTGCCTTCTTGCGCTCCGCCGCTGCCTCGGCCGGCTTGCCTTCCTGTGCCAGCACGCCCGCCAGGTTGATGTGGGGGCCCGGCTGCTCCGGCATCAGCGCACAGGCATGCTGCAATGCGTCTGCGGCCTCTGGAAGCTTGTTCTGCTGCTTGTATACGCTGCCCAGCGTGGCCCAGCCGTCGCCGTTGCCGGGGCGCAATTCCAGCGTGTGTTTCAACTGCGCCACAGCATCGTCGAACCGCCCCGACTGCATGTAGAGAATGCCCAGCGTATACGACGGATCCGGCGAGTTAGGATCGAGCCGGGCCGCCTGCTCCAGTTCCGGAACCGCTGCTGCGTTATCGTCCTTCAGCTTGTATGCGAGGCCGAGGTTATAGTGCAGTTGCGGGCTGTCCGGAGCGGACTTCAATCCTTCCCGGAATTCGCGCTGCGCATCATCCAGATCGCTCTGTTGCAGGTACGCCACGCCCAGGTCCTGGTGCACCACCGGATCCGACGGCTCTTCCGCGAGCGCGCGTTGGTACAGCGGTACTGCCTCTTTGGCACGCCCCATCTGCACCAGCGCCAGCGCCAGGTTGCTGAGCGCTGCCACATTCTTCGGCTGGGCGGCCACGACGCTCTCAAACAGCGGAATCGCCTCTTTCTCCCGGCCGACGCCTTGTAATGCAATCGCGAGCTGATTGCGTGCCTCGACCGATTGCGCATCGAGCTCCACCGCCTTTTGCAGTACCGGCACGGCGTCCTCGTCATGAGCGACGGCGATCAGCGCCTTGCCGAGCTGCAGTTGGGCCGCGCCGTCGTTTGGTCCTAGGGCCACAGCTCTCTTCAGCTCTTCGATGGCCCGGTCCGCCTGCTGCATCTGCAACAGCGTCACGCCCAGGTGCATGTGGGCGGCCACCAGTTGCGGATCGAGCGCCGTCGCGCGCTCAAACTGCTCAGCCGCTTCTGGCCATTTCGCCTGCTGTGCATCGAGCGAACCGAGCGCGTCGTGCAGGCCGGCATTCTCCGGCTGCTGCTCCAGCCCGTGCTCGAGCGCAGCAGCCGCGCCAGGCAGGTCGCCGGAGGCGGCAAGCGCGCGGGCGTACGGCAGCACCAGCTCCGGCGCCAGCCCTCCCGGCACGTTGTGCTCCAGCGCACGAAAGAGAGGCACCGCCCTTGCCGTCTCCCCGGCCTGTTCATAGGCGACCGCTAGATTGGCCTCGGTTGCACTATCGCCCGGCTTCAGCGCCTGCGCCCGCTGGAGCTGCGCGACGGCATCCTGCGGTTTCCCTTCCCGCAGCAGCACCGCGCCCAGCGCCGCATGGCCTTCTGCCACCTCCGGCAGCAGCCGCACCACAGTCTCGAAGTCCTTCCGGGCTGTCTGGAGATCTCCACGCTGTGCGGCGGCATAGCCGCTGCGGAAGGTGGCGTCCGCGGTGCGCACCGCTTCCGACTGGTGCTGAGTTGCCGCCGCGGTCTGCGCGAGCGCACCGGGCTGCACGCACACCAGCCCACAAGCTGCGCAGAACGTAACTGCAAGCACCCAACGCTTTCGCATCGCTAGTATGGCGCTATTTCGCATTGTTCAGCTTGGGCACGTTGGACGCCTGCAACTGCTCTGCGCGTTCCGTCTCACGCGCGGCATCGTCGGTGCGTCCCGCGGCCCGGTAGGCCTGCCCCAGCAGGCTGTGCGTCATGTAATTGTTCGGGTCCATGCTTACCGCGTGCTGCAGGTACATGGTTGCCAGCGCCGCGTTGTGCTGCTTCAGCAGCACCTTTCCCAGCAGGATGTACGGCCCCGTCGCACTCGGCTCCAGCAGTACCGCGCGATCGAGCGCCTGCTGCGCCTTATCGTAGGCACCGGCGCGCGAATAGGCATCTCCCAGCCGATCGTAGAGCCCGGGATAGAGCGGGTTGATCGCCCGCTCCTGCTCGAATTCGGTAATTGCATCGGCGCCGCGCGAATCCGCCAGCGCGATCTCGCCGAGCAGTTCATGCACCAGCGGCAGTTTCGGGGAGAGCGCCAGCGCCTTGCGCGCAGCTTCCGTCGCCGCCGGCGTATACTCCCGGCGAAATAGTAACCGTGCGGAGAGCAGATACGACTCCGGCGACTCGGGGGCGAAGCCGTACTCGGCGGCAAAGGCCTTGCGCGCGTCATCGTACCGCCGCGTGTCCATGTAGCACAGGCCCAGCACGTAATTGGCATCGACATTGGTTGCCGCCACGTTGGTGTGCGCGCGCTCCAGCAGCGGAACCGCTTCGGCCGGCTTTCCCATGCGGAACAGCGTCACGCCCTGCATCTGCGCCGCCTCTGTGTCGGCAGGATTCTGCGCCGCGGCACGGGCAAAAGCGGCTTCCGCCTCCGGGAGCCGGTTTTGCTGATAGAGCGCCATGCCACGCAGCCTCTCGACCCCGGCCGGCTCCGGATGCTGCGCCGCCAGCGCGTCGGTCAGCTTCAGAGCAGCGTCCAGCTTGCCCGACTGCACCAGCCGCTCGCCCTCCGCCAAGGTGTTTTCGCCGGGTGCAGTTTGGGGTGCAGAAGCAGGTGGGGGCGCGGTCGTCGCGGGAGCCGCTGGAAGTACCGGACGGCGAAGAGACGGGCTGCTGCGCCGGACAGGAAGCAAGAGGCAGGGCGAGGGCCGCTGCCAGCAAACAGGAAAGGTACAACTGCCGCATAGAGGTGCGTCCATGGTACCGCAAAGCAAAAGGAGGAGAGCGTAAGCTCTCCTCCTTTCGAGGTGATTCAGGCTGCCGTTAGAACTGCACGCGAACGCCGAACTGCAGTTTGCGCGGGTTGGTGTAGCCGTTCACGAACGGCCCGGCCGTGACGAACTGGTCGCCCTGGTCGATGGTGCCGCCCGGGTTCCCGGCATTCTGGTGGTTGAAGGCGTTATACGCATCCACACGGAACTGCGCGAACAGGCTCTCATGAATCGGGAAGTTCTTCTGCAACGCCAGGTCGGTGTTGAAGAAGTTCGGCCCAAAGATGGTGTTCCTGCCCGTGTTTCCGATCTGGTCAAGCGCCGGAGCGGTGAAGTTGGCGAACTGCTGCTGCGTCAGCGGCACCGTTGCGCCATGGAAGAACAGCCGGCGATGTCCGATCGGATCGAACTTGCTCAGACCGTGCGGCAGGTCCTGCGCGCGCCCATTCGGATAGCAGGGTGCATCACCCGGAACACGGGTTCCGCAACCGGTATACGAAAGGGTGAACGGCAGACCGCTCGACCAGTTCAGGATCGGGCTGATCTCCCAGCCGCCAATGATTTCATTGACGAAGCCGGGCACGTTGCCTGCGATCATGTGATTGCGTCCGAACGGCAGGTCGTAGTTACCGTAGATCACAATCTGCTGCTCACGAAGACTGTCATCGCGGCCCTTAACTGCTGTCTTGTCCCAGGTCGCAAAGCCGCTGTTCCAGCTATACGCACGCTGCCATGCATAATTCGCGGTAAACGAGAGTCCTTGCGAAAGCTGCTTGGCGAGCGATACTTGCAGAGCGTTGAAGTGGGTGTCCTGGTTATCACCGTAGTAAGTAATGGGGTTGGTCCAGCCGCAGGCGCCGGGGTCGCCGGGAATCTGTACACCGTAGCTGGGGTCGGCGCAGGCTGCCAGATGCCCGCCGTAGTAGCGCGACAGGAACGTCTGGTTGCCGGTGGCTCCGTTGGGCCCGATGCTGTTGGGGTATGCCGGATCATAGTGCAGTGTCTGCCCGGTGATGCTGTATTGCGCAGGCAGCACGATCGCCGCTTCGTTCGGGTTGGTGTTGTTGCCGTCGCCTGCACTCAGGGTATGCGTGCCCTTGTTGCCCACATATGCCATGGTGAGGGACAGGGTTGGGGTCAGCGAACGCTGAATGCTCAGATTCCATGCATCGATGGTCGGTAGCCGCAGCGGGTTCGGGCGAGCCTTACTGTTCACCCCGTAGCCGGGGTTGGGAAGCAGTCCGTTCGCCGGGAGAGCCGGGAAGGGATACACTGCAGGACCCGTGGCGAGGGAGAAGACGCTGGACTGCACACCACCGGTCTGGCTGATGCTCTGGTTAGCCAGAACCGGGAGGTTCTGGGTAACGTTGTGCCCGAAGATCGAACCGAAGACGCCGAGATCAAAGCTACGACCATACCCGGCGCGGATGACCGTCTTGGGGTTGAGCTGGTAGGCCACACCGAGACGCGGTGCAAAGGTATACTTTGCCGGGCTCCAGCCCATGTTCGTCGGCACACCGCCCACACCGGCAATGTGGATATACCCAGTGTTCAGATCCATTTCGCCGCCGTGGCCGGGTCCATTTACCACTTCCGGGAAGTACAACTCGTACCGCAAGCCGTAGTTCACGGTCAGGTTGGGAGTGACACGGTAGGTGTCCTGCCCGAAGAAGAAGAGCCGTTTCTGGAATTCCTTCGCGTTGAGAGAATTTGGAATGTTCGGGTTCTGGATATAACGACCGAACGAGGTGACCTGCCCCAGTACAAAGGTCGCAAAGCCCAGGCCGCCCTGGGTGGAGAGCGACGGGTTGGAAGTGGGGCCGGTGGCAAAGCCCAGCAGGCCGGCGCGGTCCGTATCGCTCGGGACGCGCAGGTTGCGGGCATAGCGCAGATCCGCACCAAAACGGATCGAGTGATTGCCGGCGACCTTGGTCCAGTTATCCACGAACTTGGTACTGGTCCTCACGTTCGGTCGTGGGGCAGTTGCAACGCGTGATGTTCAGGCCGGAGCCATATTGCGCGCCGCCGCTCGTCGGGTTGTTGGGACCGCCGTTTGAGCCCACGTCGGTGATGTTGAAACCAGGTGCACCGTTGGTGTAACGATCACCGAAGTTCAGCCCCGGAATGCCGAGCTGGGTAGCCAGCGGGATGTCCTGGTCATACTTGGCCGTCGCGATGTTGTAGCGGTAATAACCCAACCGGAAGTCCGTGAGCAGCGAACTGCTGATCGCGATATCCGCGCCCGTCGCCAGGCTGTCGTTGGCGCCGATGGAAGTTCCGCCGAAACCGTTCAGGCCGAAGCCCGCGCCGCCCGCGGCGCCAAACAGAGTACCGCCGCTCAGCGTATCGGTAAAGCGGCTGAACCGGGCAAACACGTGGGTCTTCTGGCTCAACTGGTAATCGCCACGCGCGTCCCACTGGTCGTTGTTGAAAGATGCCGTTACCGCTGCCCGCGTAATTGTTTTGCAGCCCGTTGTAGTTACCCGAGGAGTTGGGAGCATAGGGCTGCAGCAGCTTGAGCAAGCCGATCGCCTGCTGGGAAACCTGGGCACGCGGAATCACGTTTCCGGGATAGGGCGTCGGGTTCGCGGTTCCATTCTGCTGGTAGATAATGCCGTTCTGGCCCAAGGCCGCAGCGTATTCGCTGAAATCGCAGCCCGCAATACCGCTCGGCCCGACCTGGTTGCCCAGGCAGGTATTGACCAGCAGTTGCGAAGGGACGGTCATGATGGCCGAGCTTCCCAGCTTCTGCCGCACGCCCTGGTAATCGCCGAAGAAGAACAGCTTGTCCCTCTTGATCGGACCGCCAATCGAGCCACCGAACTGGTTATAGAGGCCGCCCGGGATGAACTGGTTCGTAACCGGGTTGCGCGCAAACTGCGTATAGGGATCGCGCGCCAGGTTGGCGTTGCTTTGGCGGTAGTCGAACGCGCTGCCGTGGAAGTTGTTCGAGCCCGACTTGGTCTGGACGGTCACGACCGCCGAAACGGCCTTGCCGAATTCCGCGTCGAAGTTCTGGGTCGCGATCTTGGCTTCGGTGATCGCGTCAAGCGGCGGGTTCACGACGATAATGCCCAGAATCGGGTCCTGGTTGTCCGTGCCGTCCAACTCGTACGCAACGCCGCCGAAGGCCTGTCCATCGATCTGGATTTGCTGACTGCCCTGCGGGTTTTCATCCGATGCGTGCGCCCACCCGAGCTGCTGTGCACCAGGAAGCAGAAGCTGCAAGCTGGTGAAGTTGCGATTGCCGAGCGGCAGGTCGTCCACAGTGCGCGCCGAAAAAGTGGTCGAGACGTCCGCGCGATCCGTCTTCAACTCCGGCACGGCATCCGCATTGACCTGAACGGTCTGGCTGGCGCCGCCCACGTTCAGCTTGGCATCCACCTTGGGCGAAGCGTCTGCATTGACCTGGACGTGCTGTTCTTCAAAGGCATTGAACCCTGTCGCTGTCACCTTGACGTCGTACGGGTCAGGAATCAGTCGCTGCACGACGAATTCGCCTGACTCGTTCGATTGCGCGGTGAAATTGGTTCCCTTTGCTTCATCTGTTACGGTGATGGTCGCGTTTGGAACGACAGCCCCGGTGTTATCGGTGACTGTTCCATTGATCGACCCATATACCGCTTGTGCGTGTAAGGAACAAGGCAGAATTGCAAGCCCCAGTCCTAAACAAGAGACGGCCGTCCCTCGTATGCGCTTTGTCATATGGTCTCCCTAAAAGTAGTGCGTTGTTTCGACCTCTCGTGAGGGGAGCCGCCCTGGGTGTCCGCGCTCCAACTGCCGAGAGTTGCCTGCGTGCTGCCGCTTGCTGCGGGGCGAAATCCTCCCACCCTCATACAAACGGATGATTACTTCCCCGGCGTGAACTATATTGATCCGCGGATTGCTTGTCAAAACAAAAAGTCTGCTGTTGACGATGTGATCAACCGAGCGCAGCGGCCGCAGGATTCTCTACAATCAACGGCATGTGTTCCCTCCGGCCCGTGGCGTGGATACTGCCCTTGGCCCTTCTCCTGCCGCCGATGCTGTTCGCGGGCTCTCCCCAAACCGGCGCAGCGCCGGCGTCGTCGGCTGTTCCCCAAGCACCCCGGAACGCCCGGCCCATCCCCTATCCGCCCCTGCGGGAACACGCCGTGCCTGCCTACTTTGAGGACGTGGCCCAGGCCGCGGGACTGCGGGTCAACAATGTTAACGGCGGGGTGGACAGCAAGCGCTACATCCTCGAAGCGACCGGCTCCGGTGTGGCCATCCTGGATTACGACAACGACGGCTGGCAGGACATCTTCCTGGTCAACGGGACCTACCTGCACCCCGATCCGCATCCCGATAGACGCAAGCAGCCGCCCCCCACCAGTCACCTCTTCCATAACAACCACGACGGCACCTTTACCGACGTGACCGAGGGCTCCGGGCTGACCGATACCGGGTGGGGACAGGGGGCCTGTGTTGGCGACTACGATAATGACGGCCTCGACGACATCTATGTGACCGGATACGGCAAGAACCGCCTGTACCACAACGAGGGCCATGGCCACTTCAAGCAGGTGGCGGAAGAGGCCGGGGTCGCCGGCAGCGGCAAGGAGTGGGCCACCGGCTGCGCGTTCGTGGACTACGACCGCGACGGCAAGCTGGACATCGCGGTCTCCACGTATGTGCACTTCGACCTGGCCAGCACGCCGGAGCCTGGCAAGTCGCCAAGCTGCATGTGGAAGGGCGTCCCGGTGATGTGCGGCCCGCGCGGCCTGCCCTATGCGCCAAATATCCTCTACCACAACCTGGGCGGCGGCCGCTTCGAAGACGTCTCGCGGCAGAGCGGCTTCCAGAAGACACCCGGCCATTACTGCTTCTCCGTCTCCACGCTGGACTACGACGAGGATGGCTGGCCCGACATTTACGTAGCCTGCGACTCCACCCCGGCGATCCTTTATCGCAACAATCACGACGGCACCTTTACCGATCGCGCCGCCGACACCGGCACGGCTTTCAATGAAGATGGCCGCGAACAGGCCGGCATGGGTTCTACCGTGGCCGACTACGACGGCGACGGCCATCTTGATATCTTCAAAACCAACTTCTCCGACGACACTGCCACGCTCTACAAGAACCGCGCTGACGGGACCTTCGAAGACGTGACTTTCCCCGCCGGCCTGGGCATTAACACGCAGATGCTGGGCTGGGGAACCATGTTTCTGGACGTGGATAACGATGGCTGGCCCGATATCCTCTCCGTCAACGGCCACGTCTATCCGGAGGTGGACAGCGAGCACCTGGGCTCGAACTACCGCGAGCCCCGGCTGCTCTACCGCAACCTCGGCAACGGCAAGTTCGCGGACATCACCAAGGCATCCGGTCCCGGCATCACCGAGCCGGCGTCCAGCCGCGGGCTGGCGACCGCGGATCTCTGGAACGACGGCCGCACCGAGGCGGTTATCAATAATGTAAGCAGCCTGCCCATGCTGCTGGTCAACCGTGCGCCCGACGCGAACCACTGGGTGGGGCTGAAGCTGGTCGGCACGGTCTCCAACCGCGACGCGATCGGCGCGCGCGTGCTCCTCCGCGGCACGGCGGAAGGCAAGGACCGGGTGTGGGTGAACGAAGTCCGGTCCGGCTCCAGCTATAACTCCTCGAGCGACCTGCGGCTCCACTTCGGCCTGGGCCCCGCGCCCAAGCTCAGCGGTATCGAGGTGCACTGGCCCAGCGGCGCGGTGCAGCAATTCCCCGCCCCGGCCCTGGACACCTTCACCACTCTGCAGGAGACCAAGAGCCCGAACAAATAAGTGCCGCGACTTAAAACCTCGACATGCGTATTTGCGCCTGCGCTGGTTGCCTATTTTACAAATTTTTGTTGCTAGGCAGTGCGCGGAGAGTTACTATCCGGTTCATCTGTCACAGTTAGCTGAATCTCCCCCCGTCCCTAGCCGGCACACATTCGTCACGCCCGTATCACCTTCTTCTTTCCGTGTTGCGCGTCCAGGCAAGGCCTGGCCTTTCCACGTCTTGAAACCAAGGAGTGATCCTGCGATTCGATCCCGCAATCTTGCAGCTTTCGCAGCCGCGTCTTTTGTACTTACATGTGCTCCCAGCTTTGCCGCTCACCCGACCGGCCACGGATGCCCAACCTCGAACGGCAGAAGCATCATGTAGACATGGACTCACCGCGCATGCAGGCAGCCCGCCAGCTCGCCAGGCAGTGCGGAAATCGGCCAGCTCGCTTCGCAGCCAATAGGGCAGGATTTCGGTCACGGCACACACTTTATGTGATCGGCCTAACAACCGCCGCGGCTTCATGGCCCACCGCTTCCCGTGCGCTCGCCCGTGGGCAACCTTACTCAATGCCGTACAGGATCTCCGCTTCAATTACGGCGGTAATGGGAAACACGTAGCTGCGACGAACTGGCATGGCGTCCAGATCCAGGCGGCAACTGTCTCCTGCGGGACGAGGCCGACATGAGTTCGACCTGAAAGGCAATATGACACGTTCATGTCATAGTCAATGATTGCTACTCAGGCGTTTATGCAATGATTCAGTTACGGCGCCGCAAAGTGGTGATCAGGTCCTGCGCTCAGGAACTACGCTGTCGCGCTCTGGGCTACCCCTCAAAGTGTCGCGACAACCCCGCCCGCAGCCTCTAGCTTTTCGCGAATTCGACAAATGCCAGACTCTTTTCTGGCTGGCCTGGCCCGCTGAGAGCAGCACGCAGAATCTCCCGCGCCTCCTGCTCACATGGATCGGCCATGATGAGCGGCTTGTACACGTAGCTGCCCTTTGAGTGCCTCATCGAGTTGGCGAATGGTCAAGACGGCCATGCAAGCAATGCTAGCACGGCTTGCATGGCGATGTCTACCGAACCCATCCCTGACTAGTGATCCGTGTCCGTACGCGGCGGATGCGATGCCCCGGCCGGCGACCACTTCCAGTCCCGCACTTCCGGTAAGTCCTCACCGTACTGCGACACGTACAGCTTGTGCTTCTGCATGATCTCGGAATGGAGCTGCTCAAACTCCGGGTAGCGGGCCTGGTAACGAGGCACATACTTCAGCGCGTCCAGCGCCAGCGAGTACCGGTCCAGCCCGTTGAGCACCGTCATGTCGAAAGGCGTTGTCGTGGTGCCCTCTTCCTTGAAACCGTGCACGTGGATGTTGTCGTGATTGTGCCGCTTATAAGTGAATTTGTGGATCACGTTGGGATAGCCGTGGAACGCGAAGATGACGGGCTTGTCCGTAGTGAACAGGCGGTCGAAGTCCCCGTTATTGATCCCGTGCGGGTGCTCATCGTTCGTCTCCAGCGTGAACAGGTCCACCACATTGATGAAGCGCACTTTCAAATCCGGCGCCCAGGTGCGCAGCACGGTCACCGCGGCCAGCGCTTCCATGGTGGGCACATCGCCGGCACAGGCCAGCACCACATCCGGCTCGCCGTCGCCGTCATTCGAAGCCCAATCCCACTTGCCCAGTCCTGCGACTGTGTGGCGCACGGCAGCTTCCATGTCCAGCCAGGTTGGCGCCGGCTGCTTGCCGGCGATGATCAGGTTTATGTAATCGCGGCTGCGCAGGCAGTGGTCGGTTACGGAAAGCAGCGTGTTCGCATCCGGCGCAAGGTAAATGCGCACCACCTCAGACTTCTTGTTTGCCACGTGATCGATGAAGCCGGGGTCCTGGTGAGAGAAGCCGTTGTGGTCCTGCCGCCACACGTGCGAGCTGAGCAGGTAATTCAACGACGAGATCGGCTTACGCCAGGTAAGCGCCTTGCACTCCTTCAACCACTTGGCATGTTGGTTGAACATGGAGTCGATGATGTGAATGAACGCCTCGTAGCAGGAAAAGAAGCCGTGGCGTCCGGTCAGCAGGTAGCCCTCAAGCCAGCCTTCGCACATGTTCTCGGAAAGCACTTCGAGCACGCGTCCTTCCGGCGTCATGTTCTCATCGACGGCTTCATACGCAGCGTCCCAGCGTTTGCTGGTCGCCTCGTACACCGCCTGCAGCCGGTTCGACGCGGTCTCATCCGGCCCAAAGATGCGGAAGTTGCTGGACGCCAGGTTCTTCTTCACCACATCCCGCAGATAAGTGCCGAGTACGTAGGTCGCACTGACCTCCTTGGCCCCCGGCTCGGGTACATCCACCCCGTAGGACCAGAAGTCCGGCAGGTTCAGGGGCCGCAGCAGCAGGCCGCCATTGGCATGCGCATTCATGCCGATGCGCAGGTCTCCCTTGGGGGCCACGTCCGCAATCTCCTGGCGCAGCGTGCCCTGCTCATCAAAGAGTTCCTCCGGCCGGTACGAGCGCAGCCACTCCTCCAGCAGCCGCAGGTGTTCCGGGTTGGTACGGACCTCTTCCAGCGGCACCTGGTGCGCGCGCCACGTACCCTCGACCGGCTTGCCATCCACCACCTTCGGCCCGGTCCATCCCTTGGGAGAACGCAGCACCAGCATCGGCCACAGCGGGCGCGTGGCGTCGTTGTTCTCGCGCGCCTTCCGCTGGATGGAGCGGATCTCGTTATAGATGGTGTCCATCACAGCCGCCATGCCCTGGTGCATGGTGGCGGGATCGTCACCTTCGAGGAAATACGGAATGTAACCATAGCCGCGGAACAGGTCTTCCAGCTCCTCGTGCGGAATGCGCGCCAGCACCGTCGGGTTCGCGATCTTCCACCCGTTCAGGTGCAGGATGGGGAGCACCGCTCCATCCGTGATGGGGTTGAGGAACTTGTTCGAATGCCACGAGGTCGCGAGCGATCCGGTCTCCGCTTCCCCGTCGCCCACCACGCAGGCCACGATCAGGTCCGGGTTATCGAAGGCCGCGCCATACGCGTGCAGCAGCGAGTAGCCCAGCTCGCCGCCTTCGTGGATCGATCCGGGCACATTGGGCGCATCGTGCGACGGAATGCCATAAGGCCAGGAAAACTGCCGAAACAGCCGCTTGATGCCGTCACGATCGCGCTCGATATTGGGGTAAATTTCGGTGTACGTGCCTTCGAGATAGGTATTGGCGATGATGCCCGGCGCGCCGTGGCCCGGCCCCACGACGTACATCATGTCCACGCTGTGTTCGCGAATGATGCGATTCAGGTGGAGATAGACGAAGTTCAATCCCGGGGTGGTGCCGAAGTGACCCAGCAGGCGAGGCTTGATATCTTCTACCGTCAGCGGGCGTTCGAGCAGCGGGTTGTCCTTGAGATAGATCTGGCCGACCGACAGGTAGTTCGCGGCCCGCCAGTACTCATCCATGTTCCGCAGTTCGTTCGGGGACAGCGGAGTCTGGGCAGCAAGGTCTTCGGGGCGGGTCGGAACATCGGGAATCGTGCCGGGCATGAGGGCTCCTCTGGCGTTGAGTTGGGATAGTGCGCCACAGATGATGACTCATTGGATGCCGCCATCCCTCTCCGGTCAAGCGCGCAGAAATCCAGGCACTCGCTCCAGCTTTAATGGCGGGAATTAACATGCAGGTCTCGATCCGGAGATATCGTGTCCATGGCTGCAACTGAAATGCAGCCAAAGCCATTCATTTGAGAGGCATTGCTTCCAATTTAATTTTCGATAGACGCGGAACTGGCAAAACGGAGGCACGGCCAGGAGCCCCGCAGACGCACTGCATGCCATGCCCCAGATCTCGCTTTGAGATCTGAGGTTTCTCATCCCTAAGGACCGGGGCACCATGGAACTGCGCAGCCGGAATGGTATACACAGGAGTGAACTTCTGCGGACCACATAAGCGGTAAATGGGATCTCTGCGGCACAATTTCGCACCCGGCCGAAGCGACTCCAGCTTGGCGCGCAACGTGATCAGGGCGCTTCTGCTGATCGCCATCAGCCTGCTGCCGACACGAGGCGTACCCCGCCTAGCCTATGCCGCTTCCCCTGAAGCCAATCCCGACGCGGCGTGCGCCACCTGCCATCGCGCCGTCTACGACCATTATGAGAAAACGCCCATGCGCCAGGCCAGCGGCCCGGCGATGGACGGCCTCATCGCCGGCTCCTTCACCCACCAGGCTTCCGGCATCCACTACACCCTGTTCACGCGCGACGGAGCAGCCTGGCTGAGCTATGAGCGGCCCGATGCGAAGCCCGGGCGCTATCTCAAAGGCGAGCAGCGGCTGCGCTACTTCATCGGCTCCGGCACGCGCGGCCGCACCTATCTCTTCGACCAGCAGGGCTGGTGGTTTGAAAGCCCGGTGAACTGGTACAGCAAGAAGGCCGTTTGGGACATGGCGCCCAACTACCTCCACGTGCGCGAGATGCCCTTCACCCTGCCGGTCGATCCCAACTGCCTGCATTGCCATGCCACGGCAGTGCAGCCTTCGCTCCCCGGCAGCCGCAACCACTTTGCGGCGGAACCCTTCCTGCACGGCGGCATCGCCTGCAGCGCGTGCCACGGGGACGCAGCCGAGCACCTGCGCACCGGAGGCAAGGCAGAAGTGCTCAATCCCGCGAAGCTCGATCCCGCGGAACGCGACTCCGTGTGCCTGCAGTGCCACCTGGAAGGTGAGACGGCGGTGTACAAGCCCGGGCGCTCGCTTTCCGAGTACCAGCCGGGCGACCGGCTCTCGGCCGACGTGACCTACTTCGTGCACAAGGGCGAGATCGGGCCGGCTGGGCGCGCGACCAGCCAGTGGGAAGCGCTGCTGCAGAGCGCATGCAAGCGCGCGAGCGGCGACCGCCTCACCTGCATCACGTGTCACGATCCGCACCGCAGTCTGGCGCGCGGACAGGTCGCAGAAGCTGAGCGCATCCGCTACTACCGCGACAAATGCCTGGGCTGCCACACGGGTACGAAGTTCGCGAAGGCCCACCACCCGGAGCAGCCGGACTGCGCAAGTTGCCATATGCCGCGCGAAAACAGCCAGGACATCGCGCACGAGCAGGTGACGGACCATCGCATTCAGATTCCCCACGCACCCGTGGCGGCCGGCGGCTCTCCCGAGCACTCCGCCGAGTTGGTGACAGTAGGTGGGGTGCCGGCCACCGACCGCGACCTCGGTCTGGCCTATGCGCAACAGGCGCAGCACGGTGATCGCACCAGCGGAGAAATGGCACTCTCTCTGTTACGAAAAGCCGAAACGAGTTCGAGCGCGCCCGATGCGGAGCTGCACACCGAGCTCGGCTTTCTCGAGCAGATGAATGGCGACCTCCGCAAAGCCGCGCAGGAGTACAAGTCCGCTCTTGCCGCCGACGCCCAGGACAGCACGGCCAAGGGCAACCTCGCAGTGCTCCAGGCGCATGCCGGCGACTACCCCTCCGCGGTGAAGTTATGGAGTGAAGTCTTCGCTGCCGATCCCACGCAGATCGCTGCCGGTTTCAACCTCGCTGTGGGCCAGTGCAGGCTGGGACAGAAGGACGCCGCCACCGCGACGCTCCAGCGTGTGCTCGTGTTTTCCCCCGATAACGACCGTGCCCGCGCACTTGCCGCCGCAATTGCCGGCGGGCGGCAACCCTGCGGCCAGTGACGAATCAAAGCAGATACCGGAAAGCGAGACCTCATCCTCCTGCTGCGTGCAGTGCTCGCCAAGTAGGCAGATACAAGTGCTTGTCATTACAAATCCCATCCCATCTTCCTGCCTGACATATAATCCGGGACGCAGCTTCCCCACTCCGCACGAAAGGCCATGCCCGTGAGTGAATACATCTTGCCCCACCACATGGCGGGGGAGCAGCAACGCCTGGCCCTCATGTCACAGTTGTTGGATCCCATGGAGCTCGCGCATCTTGCCCGGCTTGGAGTTGGTCCCGGATGGCGTTGCCTCGAACTCGGGTCCGGTAATGGCTCGATCTCTCAGGCTCTGGCCGCATCCGTGGCGCCGACTGGTTATGTGGTCGCGAGCGACCTCGATCTTAGATACATCCGGAACCTGCAAGCGCCCGGTCTTGAAATCCGTCAGATCGATATCCTTCAGGATCAGATCGAGGAAAGCGCATACGACCTCGTGGTCGCGCGTGCCCTGCTCCACCACCTCCCCCCGGCCCGCAAGGCATTGGAGCGCATGGTCGCGGCGCTCAAGCCCGGAGGCCTGCTCCTTTCCATCGAACCGGACATGCTGCCGTGCACTGTCACCGAGCCGGATTCCATACACGCATTTTGGCAAGGATGGCTGCAGTGGTCGGCGGGAGCCGGCATCGACTTCTTCATTGCCCGCAAAATTCCCGGGTGGCTGGACTCGCTTGGCCTCACGACGATTGCGGGCGAAGGCTTGACGGCACAGTTCAATGGCGGCTCCGACTGGGCTACCTACTGGCTCGACACCGTGCGCGAGTTGGCGCCCTCACTGCTCAAGTCGGGTCACGTCACCGACAACATGCTCCAGGAGTTCCGCACCTTCTTCCACGATCCGCACTACTGGACCAGCGTCATTACTTTCACCGCAAATTGGGGATACAAGCCGGTGTAAGTCCACTCGCTACGAAGCACCCATCATCCGCACCACATCCCGCGCAATCTGCCCATCTTCGTCCGCCGCCAAAATGCGCACCGGGCAAGGCGCGCCCTGCGGCGAAACGAAGCCATTGCTATCCCGGCCGGAGGCCGCATTTCTCTGCTCAGAAAGCGTGACGCCGAGAAAGCCCAGGCGCGCGCAGGCCTTCGCCCGCACTTCCGCGCTGTGCTCGCCAATGCCGCCGGTAAACACCAGCATGTCGAGCCCGCCCAGCACCGCGGCATACGCCGCGATGGTCTTCGCGATACTCCGTGCAAAGATGTCGATTGCCAGCGCGGCATGCGCATCCCCGGCCGCAGCCGCCGCGGTGAGCGCGCGCATGTCGCTCGTGCCATCGGCCAGGCCTGCCAGTCCGGATTGATGATTCAGCACCGACTCCAGCTCGTCATTCGACAGGTTCCAGTGACGCGCCAGGAACAGCACCACTCCGGGATCGAGATCCCCGGACCGCGTGCCCATCGGAATGCCGCCCGTCGGAGTCAGGCCCATCGAGGTATCCACCGATCGCCCGTTCTCGATGGCGCACAGGCTGGCCCCGTTTCCCAGGTGCGCCGCCACCAGCCGCCGTGGCACCTCGAGCGCAAGCGCATGCACCACCGATGCATACGAGATGCCGTGGAAGCCGTAGCGTTCTACTCCGCCATCGCGAAAGCGTTGCGGCAACGGATAAGTGCTCGCCACCGCCGGCAGCGTGCGATGGAAAGTCGTGTCGAAGCACGCGAACTGCGGCACACCGGGATAGTTCTCCTCCGTGATGCGGATCAGTTCCAGCGCCACCGGGATGTGCAGGGGCGCGAAGTGGACAGAGTCCTGCAGCGTCTGCAGCACCGCTGGAGTGATCGCCGTGTTCTCGCGCAGATGCGGCCCGCCATGCACCACGCGATGGCCGACCGCAGCGGGTGCCGGTGCGCCTACGCGCTGAAGCTGGGCCGATGCATGCGCGAACGCGTCCTTCTGCCCCGGATACGCAGCGTCCTCCTGAAACACGGTCTTACCCGCGGCATCCTTCACCGTCAACTCGCCTTTCGTCTGGCCGATGCCGTCAGCCGCCCCGCTGAATAGCAGCGCTGGACCGGCGTCCTGCTCGGTGTACAGACCAAACTTCAGCGATGACGAACCGCTGTTGATCACCAGGATCGCTGGGGGCACACGCCCTCCTTCTGCCGTGGGTGGCAGCTAACTCTGATGCGGGGCAGGGATGGCGCGCGCCCGCACGGAAGCCGTGCAGGCGCTGTTGTCCCACTCAGACAGAAGGGCAAACGCGCTACGAAGCTGAGGACCACGCCGGGCCGGCCACGATGATGTTCGCCGGGAGAGAGATCGCCCCGGCCCCGAGCGTAGAACAGATATCTCGCACCCTCAATTAAGGTTGCATGAAAACTGAAACGTTTTTCGGCGGAAAATTACGATAGTGCAATCGATTGTCATTTCCTTCCTGCAGTGGCACATCTGTTGTGCAAACGCCCGATACTCTCGCAATCCCGCGCACAACGCATTAGCATGGCTTTTGCTTCGGAGACCCCTCATGCACCCTTCGGCAATCCCGGCCCGTTCCCGCCTCGTCCGTTACGGTTCCTGCACAGCTCTCCTCGTCCTCGCCGCTCTCTCCCTTGGCAACGCGAACGCGCAGAACGCACCCACGCTGCTGGTGGATGTCGACCACCGCCCGGCCACCAGCCTCAATGGGGATTGGCACGCCATCATCGATCCCTACGGATCGGGTCTCTATGACTTCCACGGCAAGGTGCGCGACAACGGCTATTTCAGCAATGCGACGGAGAACGCGCACACCGGCCCACTGGATTACGACTTCGCGACCGCGCCGCCGCTCCACGTGCCGGGTGACTGGAATACCCAGCGCGATTCGCTCCTCTACTACGAAGGGCCGGTCTGGTACGAGAAGGACTTCACCTTCCATCCCCGGCCAGACCATCGCGTCTTCTTCCACGTGAGCGCGGCCAATTACCGCTCGTTCGTGTGGATCAACGGCAAGCACGCCTGCGATCACGAAGGCGGCTTCACGCCCTTCGATTGCGATGTCACTTCCCTGCTGCACGACGGCGGCAACTTCGCCGTGGTCGCGGTGGATAACAAGCGCCTGCCCGATGGTGTCCCGGCGCTGCAGACCGATTGGTGGAACTACGGCGGACTCACCGAAGACGTGTCGCTGGTCGAAGTACCCGAGGCCTTTATCGACGACTACGACCTCCACCTCAAGCGTGGCACCACGGGCGATCTCGAAGGCTACGTGCATGTCGAAGGCGCTGCCGCCGGTGCGCCGGTCACCGTCAGCATTCCCGAGCTGAAGCTTTCGAGCTCGGTCAAAGTCGGCGCGGACGGCCGCGCGCCGCTGACGCTCTCTGCTCCAGGATTGACACTGTGGTCGCCGGAGACACCGCGGCTCTACAAGGTCGAGCTCCGCGCCGGGGCGGACACATTGGACGACGAGATCGGTTTCCGCACCGTCGAGGTGCGCGGCACGGAGATCCTGCTGAACGGCAAGCCGATCTTTCTGCGCGGCGTCTCGGTGCATGCGGAAGCCCCCTACCGCACCGGGCGCGCAGACACGGAAAAGGATGTAGCGACCCTGCTCGGCTGGGTACACGAGCTGGGTGCGAATTACGTCCGCCTGGCGCACTATCCGCACGACCAGAAGATGACCCGGCTCGCGGACAGAATGGGCATCCTCGTCTGGTCGGAGATTCCGACCTACTGGGCCATCGAGTTTGACAACCCGGACGTCCTCACCAAAGCGCAACAGCAGTTACATGAAATGATTCGCCGCGATCACAACAAGGCCTCGATCATCCTCTGGTCCATTGCCAACGAAACGCCGAACACGCCAGCGCGCACGCACTTTCTTCAGACACTCGCCTCCGATGTCCACACCGCCGACCCCACGCGACTGGTCACAGCGGCGCTGCTGGTGCGTACCGAAGGGATGAATAAATATATCGACGACCCGCTCGGGGCCAGCCTCGACGTGATCGGCGCCAATGAGTACGTGGGCTGGTACGAGCACACGCCCGCGGACGCGGACCACACCGAGTGGCACCTCTCCTACCAGAAGCCGCTCATCATGAGCGAGTTCGGCGGGGGCGCCAAGGCCGGCATGCACGGCAGCAAGGACACTCTCTGGACCGAGGAATACCAGGCAGAACTCTACCAGCATCAACTTGTCATGCTGAGCCACATCCCGCAGCTTCGGGGAATGAGTCCCTGGGTGCTGATGGATTTCCGCTCCCCGCGCCGGGTGCGGAATGGCATCCAGGACAACTTCAACCGCAAGGGCCTCATCTCCGATCAGGGCAAAAAGAAGCTTGCCTTTTACGTTCTACAGAAGGCCTACACCGAGAAAACCATCGGCAAGGCTGAGTAGTGCGCCGCCGGCCTGAGCCAGCGAGGATGACGCTTACGCCTCATCCTCTTTTCGTGCCTGCTCTTGTGACATTTGCTCCATCTGCTTGCGCCAGTCCAGCGTGTCCACAAAACCGCGTCGTTCACGCCAGTTCTCCTCGACAATGACATGCAGTTCGAGGAAGACACGCGTACCCAGCAGAGACTCAATCTCCCGGCGCGCAGAAGCGCCGATGCTCTTCAGCTTGGAGCCGCCTTTGCCGATCAGGATCGCCTTCTGGCCGGGTCGCTCGCAGTAAATCGCCGCGGCGATGCGCGTCACCGGCAGCTTGCCATCTTTGCGCGGCCGCGCCTCCGGATCGGGTTCTTCATACGCTTCAATAACTACCGCCGAGGCATAGGGCACCTCTTCCCCCGTCTCCATCAGGATGCGCTCACGGATCAGCTCCGCCACCAGGAAGCGCTCCGGTTGGTCGGTGAACTGGTCCTTGGGGTAATAGCGCTGCCCTTCTGGCAGGTGCTCAATCAGCGCATTCAGTAGCCGGTCAAGTCCATCCTTCTTGCGCGCGGAGATAGGAATCACTTCGGCGAAGGCGTGCAGCGCGGTCATGCGCGTGATCAGCGGCAGCAGTTCCTTGCGGTCGATGAGATCGATCTTGTTGATCACCAGGAAGACCGGGCAGTCGAGTTTTCGGATCAAATCCAGCACGAAGGCGTCCTCGCTCTCGCCTTCCCTTCTGCCCCGCGCCGGCTCAGCCGCGGAGGCCGCGGCCTCCTCCCCTTCCGCCTCGTGTCCGGACTGCGGCTGCGGAGCCGGCAGGCGCACCTCGCGCGTAGCGTCCAGCAGCAGCAGGACAATGTCGCGCTGTTCGAGCGCGTCGTAAACCTCCTGCAGCATGCGCCGGTCCAGTTGCGAGCTGCCCTTGTGCACGCCCGGCGTATCCACAAACACGATCTGCGCTGCCGCGTGCTGTCCCTTAACCGCCGGCACGTCCAGGATGCCCTGAATGCGCGTCCGGGTCGTCTGTGGCTTGCTGGTAACAATGGCGACCTTTTCGCCGATCAGCGCATTCAGCAGCGTAGACTTGCCCGCATTCGGACGGCCGATAATGGAAACGAATCCCGATCGCACACCGCACTTCCTTCCTGGATCACCACTCGACTTCCATTATGGACGCAGCGGGGATCGCCTCACGCGGCGGGCGAGCTTCCGGAGATCTCCGCCGGCGCCACCGCGGCCGAAACGCGCAGCCGTTCAATGCGGCGATCGGTCGAGGCCAGCACTTCAAAGCGCGCACCCCTGGCCAGCACCACCTCACCCGCCTGCGGAATGCGCCCGGCAATCTCGCTCACCAGGCCGGAGACGGTGGTGGCCTCGTATTCATCCTCCCGCAGATCGAAGTCGCCGGTGAGCTTTTCCAGTTCTTCCACTTCGAGCGTACCCGGCACGATCCAAACACCCCGCTCCTCTTCAAGCGGCGTGTTCATCTCGCTTTCCTGCTCGTGCTCGTCGGTGATGGCGCCGACGATCTCTTCCAGCAGATCCTCGATGGTCACCAGGCCGGCCACGCCGCCATACTCATCGATCACGATGCGCATGTGCTGCTTTTCCCGCTGCATCTCGCGCAGCAGTTCGTTCACGCGCTTGGTTTCCGGCACAAAGGCGGCGGCCCGCTCCAGGCTCGCCACGGTGCGCCGCGTCGCATCCTCGTCAGTAACTTGCAGCAGGTCATGCGAGAACACGATGCCGGTCACCTGGTCCAGCGTGCCCACATACACCGGCACCCGCGAATACGCATGCTCTTTCAACAAGCGCAGAAAGTCCTCGAGAGTGGTCTCGGCCGGCACCGCAAAAATAGACGGCCGTGGCGTCATTACTTCGCGCACCACCTTGTCCCCGAACTCCACCGCCGACCGCACCAGTTCGCGGTCGCTCTCCTCCAGGATGCCTTCCTCTTCGCCGGCCTCGATCAGCGCGTCCACCGCTTCCGATGCATCCTCTTCCTCCGACTTCTTCGTGGCCGGCGCCTCCGCCAGGGCCGCGATCGACAACAGGAAGGAGAGCGCCAGTGTGACCGGCAGGATCACGGCAAAGAGCACCCGGATGAGCCACCGCCAGCGCACTACCCAGTCACCGCGCGTTCGCGTAAACAGCACAAAAGGGAGAAAGCGGCTGGCCAGCACCACTACCAGCACGAGGCTGAAGACGGCCTGCAGCACTTCGAGCGCCGTGGGACGCCCCCATGCACTGGCGCGGTCAAACAGCAGCGCCCCAAATACCAGGGCGATACAGCCAAGGGAAAGCTGGGCCAGCACCGCTGCCGAGAGTGCTGCCTTATCGCGCGAGTAGCCGAGCCGCGGCTCCACCCTCTGCTCCCACACGTCGATGTTGTCCTGCGAAGCGCGGGAAAGGAACTTTCCCATCTCGGAGTAGAGACGGTCCATGTAGCAGGCCAGGGTATGGATAGCCAGTAGCGCGAGGGTCAGCACCGCGTAGACGATGGTCATCGACTCTTGCCCTCGACGTCTGCGCGGGTACGCTTGCGCATGACGGCTGCACCGGATTTGCTCCCCACGGGCAGCGGCGCGGCTTTGGCCTGCGCGGGCGGCCGCCGCATACCGCTCCTGGCGATCAGCCCCGCAGGCAGGCTGAAACGTGCGCGCATCTGCTCTTCGCGGCGGCGCATGCTTCCATCATCGGTTTCGTGGTCGTAGCCGGCAAGATGCAACAGCCCATGCAGCAGCAGTATCTTCAACTCCGTTTCCAGATCGTGCCCGGCATCCGCGCTCTGCCGCAGCGCGGTTTCGATCGAGAGCGCCAGGTCCCCGGCCACTGCCGTCCGCGCTCCGTCGCTCCCCTGCTCGGCGGGTGGGAAAGAGAGCACATCTGTGGCTTTGTCCTTTTTGCGGAAGCGACGGTTCAGTTCGCGAATGTGCGCGTCTCCGGTGAGCAGCACAGAGACTTCGCCCTGCAGCGCAATCTCCGCTGCGACCGCGCCTACAAAGGCCGTGAGTTCCCGCTTACGGATACGAGAACCTCGGGGGAGCCGTAAGTCCCCTGGGGGTTCATACACGATCATCGTTTTCGGCAACCCATAAATGCAGAAGGAGAGCACCACGGCTCTCCCCCTCTCATTGTAGCTGGCCTGTCCAGCAGTGCGCTGACGATGCCGCCGCTACTGCGGCTTGGGCGCCGGCTGCACCGCGGCCTCCGCGCCGAGACCGAGCGGGAGTTCTTCCTGCTGCGTCCGGCCAAAGCCGTCGTAGGCGCGAATGATGCGCTGCACCAGGTGATGCCGCACCACGTCGCCGTCCTCGAAGTGGCAGAAGCGGATGCCATCCACGCCCTTAAGCACGTCGATCGCCTCGACCAGCCCTGAGCGCTTGGGGTTGGGCAGGTCAATCTGCGTGATGTCCCCGGTGATGATCGCCTTCGAGTTGTTGCCCAGCCGCGTCAGAAACATCTTCATCTGCTCGCTGGTGGTGTTCTGCGCCTCGTCCATGATGATGAAGGCATCGTTCAGCGTGCGCCCGCGCATGAAGGCCAGCGGAGCCACTTCGATCACGTTGCGTTCAAACATCTTGTCCACCCGGTCCTGCTCCAGCAGGTCGTAGAGCGCATCGTACAGTGGCCGGAGGTAAGGATCCACCTTCTCCTGCAGGGTGCCGGGCAGGAAACCGAGACGTTCTCCCGCTTCCACCGCCGGCCGCACCAGGATGATGCGGCTGACTTTCTTGGCCAGCAGCGCGGAAGCCGCCATGGCGACCGCAAGATACGTCTTGCCCGTACCCGCCGGTCCGATGCCGAAGACCATGTCCGCCTGCTCGATGGCTTCCACATAGCGCCGCTGGTTCACGGAGCGCGGCTGGACCATGCGCTTGATGCCCCCGTTCGATCGCTGCTTTCCGCTCTCGATCAGGCTGCGCAGCGTGACCGCGGGATCGCTGGTCACCATCTTCAGCAGCCCGTTCAGTTCCCCGTTCTGCAGCGTGGTCCCGGCCCGCCGGAGCTGCTCGTAGTCGCTGAAAATGCGCTGCACGCATTCCACGCCCTCATCCGGCCCTTCTATTTGCAGTCCATCGGACCGCAGGTCGATACGGACACGGAGCTTGTCTTCCAGCAGCCTCAGATTTTCGTCGTGGGTCCCGAACAGGGGCTCAATGTTGGGTGTGATATCGAGCGTTTTCTTGATCAAGTGAGCGGACAACCTCCTGCCATCCCTTCCACAGGGAGGCGCATGTTCAAAGTTGGAGAATGGGGATCTGGAGCGCAGGAAAACCGAGCGAAATCCACACTTATTAGACGCGCCAGGCTCGCAAAAGATGGCGGCCGGCTGAACGCCTTTTCGGATTGGCGAATCCCTCGGATGCGCACAGACTAGCCCCTGAAAATGAGGGCAGTCAATCGGTTCTTTTGTGAAATTCCACGGTCGACGTCTCCTGGCGTTCCGTTTCCGGCCGGACGGGGCAGCCCGGCTACGAGATCGGGCAATTGACCTACCCCACGCAGAACCGTTAGACTAACCCTTTGCAGGTGAGCGCGATTTCGTGTCTCCAGTTCCTGCAACACCTTTCAACATCAGGCTAGGATCTTTACACGATGGCAAATCACGTTTCTGCGCTCAAGCGCGCCCGTCAGACCGAACGCAAGACCGCGGTGAATCGCGCCAACAAGAGCCGCATCCGCGGCAGCCTGCGCGCCCTGCGCGAGGCGCTCGCCAAGGGTGATGCCCAGGGCGTGGCGGAGCAGTTCCGCAAGACGGTCTCGGCGCTCGACAAGAGCGTACAGAAGGGCGTGCTCCATAAGAACACCGCTTCCCGTTACAAGAGCCGCCTCAGCGCGCGCGTCAAGGCAATCGCGACCAAAGCCGCTTAGTTCCCTTCCGTTCTGACCAGAAAGGCCGGCCCGCTCCGGCCTTTTCCGTGTTCTGAACAACTCCGCTTCAGCCGGCATTAGCGCCTACGCATCACAAGTGGTTAGGCCTGGCACTTCCGCGCCAGTGCAACCAGGAGCGGCATGCCGGACAGTTCCCCCGCGATACCCCTGCGGCCCTTTGGTCGCCATCAGGACGTCAAAGTCTCTGCGCTCGGCATGGGGGGCCACCACCTCGGCTCCGCGGCCGACCTCCCCACTGCCGTCAAACTCGTCCACACCGCCATCGACGGTGGCATCACCTTCTTCGACAACTGCTGGGAATACCACCGCGGCAAGTCGGAAGACTGGCTGGGTCGCGCTCTCAAAGGAAAGCGCGACAAAGTTTTCCTGATGACAAAAGTCTGTACACATGGACGCGATGCCTCGCTAGCCATGCAGATGCTGGAGCAGTCGCTGAATCGTCTGCAAACCGACCACCTCGATCTTTGGCAGATTCACGGCGTCTCCTTCGAAAACGACCCGGAGCTGTTCATCCGCAAGGGCGGCGCAGCCGAGGCGCTGGAAAAGGCGAAGCAGCAGGGCAAAGTGCGTTTCGTCGGCTTTACCGGGCACAAGCGGCCGGAGATACACCTCGGCATGCTGAACACCGGCTTTCCCTTTGACGCGGTGCAAATGCCGCTTAACCCCTTCGACGCGAACTTCATGAGCTTTGAACGCATGGTCCTCCCCGAGCTGAACAAACGCGGCATCGCCGCCCTGGGCATGAAACCGGTCTGCGGACACGGCGAGCCGGTGCAGAAAGGCGAGCTGACCGCGAAGGAAGCCCTGTCCTATGCCATGAGCCTGCCGGTTACCACCACGCTCTGCGGCATGGAGAAGCTGGAGTACCTCGAACAGAACCTGAAGCTCGCGCAGGGCTTTCAGCCGTTGACGGAGCAGCAGATGCAGGCACTACGCGATCGCGTGAAACAAGCCTCCGGCGACGGGCGTTTTGAGCTCTACAAGACGTCGCTGAAGTTCGACAACCCCGAAGCTCGCTATGCCCATGACTTCCCCCTGGACATGCAGCAGATGGAAGTCAAGGAGATGGTGCGAGCCGCGGAGAACGACGGTAAGCCGTTTCCCAATGTGCAGTCCAGCTAGCCCAACCTACCCCGACCCGAGCGAACCCGTTGAATCAGGACATTCCCCTATCGCGCCGCAGCTTCCTCAAATCGGCCGCCCTGGCCGGCGCCGGTTCCCTCGCCGGTGCCGGCACTGCGGCCCAGCCCCAGAACCCAGTTCCCCAAGGAGACCACGTCATGCCTCCATCCACCACAGAACCTCAGGTGCCGCGGCGTCCGTTCGGCAAGACCGGCCTCCAGGTCTCCGTACTCGGTATCGGCGGGTATCATCTCGGGGTCGCGAAGGACGACAAGACTGCCGATGCGATCGTCGGCCGCGCCATCGATGCCGGCGTGAACTTCTTTGACAACGCCTGGGAGTACAACGATGGCGTCAGCGAGGAGCGGCTGGGGCGCGCGCTGGAGGGCAAGCGCGACCAGGTCATCCTCATGACCAAGGTATGTACCCATGGCCGTGACAAATCGGTCGCCATGCAGCAGCTCGAGCAGTCGCTCACCCGCCTCAAGACCGATCATCTGGACGTATGGCAGATTCACGAGGTCGTCTACTACAACGATCCCGAGCACATCTTCCGACCCAATGGCGTGATCGAGGCGCTGGAGCAGGCGAAGAAGGATGGCAAAGTTCGCTTCGTTGGCTTCACCGGCCACAAGGACCCGGCCATCCACCTGAAGATGCTCTCCTACAACTTTCCATTCGACACCGTGCAGATGCCGCTGAACTGCTTCGACGCAACGTTCCGGTCATTCGAAAAGAACGTGTTGCCGGAGGCCAACAAACGCGGCATGGCCGTGCTCGGTATGAAGAGCCTGGGCGGCAGTGGCGAGATGATCGCGCACGGCGCCATCAAAGTGGATGACGCGCTGCGCTATGCCATGAGCCTGCCCGTGGCCACCACCATCAGCGGCATCGACTCACTCGAGGTGCTCGAACAAAACCTGGCGATTGCGCGGGGCTTTCAGCCGCTCGATGAAGCGGCAAAAGATGCGCTGCGTAAGCGGTCCAGCTTCTTCGCCTCCGACGGGCGCTACGAACTCTTCAAGACTTCCGTCAAGTACGACGCCAAGATCGGTCGCCAGCAGCATGAATACCCCGAGGAGACGAAGCTGCCGGCCTGATTCGTGGGGCGCGATCAACGGGGTCGGGGCGATGACGAGGCCACCGGCGCGGGCGCGGTCGGCGGTACCGTGTACACCTCCAGTGCGCCGCGGTTCACCACCGCCAGCTTGTCGCCGTCCGGAGAGAGCGCGAAATTCCCGCCTGCGCTCAGAATCGGCTGCACCTCCACATGGAAACGCAGCGCTCCGGTCTTCGCATCGATCACATCCACTACCTGCGCTTCCACTTCGGTGTCGCTCACCGGGTCATAGGGCTCCATGGGCCGTGACGTGCTGATCCAGGCAATGGCGAACGTGTTGCCGTCCCCGGCCACGCGCAGCACCGGCCAGACAAAGTTCGAGCGCCACTTGCCCACCCACAGGTGCTTCCCGTCAATGCTGAAGGCCTGGGCGAAACGGTCCGGCGCGTCCTTGAGACAACTCATCACCAGGATCGTGCTGGCATTCAGGAAGTTGCTCTCCGGCGCGCAGGTGGACGCGAACTGCGCGACCACATCGCCTCCGTTCGGCTCCGGCTTTTCAAAAGGATGGAAGCGGATCGTCCACTGCAATCCTCCCTGTTCCTGGGCTTGGCTCACATAGCCGTCTTCATTTGCAATCAGCTTGCCCGGCTGCTCCGCCCGGGCATTGAGCATCAGCGTCTTCTGGTCCAGCCGCACCATGCGGATGTGTACGCTTTCCGGCACGGAGTCCTCGCCGTACATATGGGCCTTGTCCACTAACTTCGCGTGCTCCTCAGGCGTATGCTGCTCCTCTTCGGACTCCATGACCAGCATGCGCCCATCCGGGGAGACATAGGTCTCCTGCAGCGGCGTGGGCGAGACCAGCAGAGGACGGAGCCGCAGCGTGGCATCCGTCACCGAGAAGCGGTCCATCTGGCGCACCAGCACGCGGCCGTTCCCGAGTGGCCACAGGTAGCGGCGGCGATCGTGCATGCGCCAGTCGGCGGAGGCCGTTACCTTGCCGCTGGGCAGTTCCAGAACCAGTGCGCGTACGAACTGATCGTTGCCCGTCTCATGCCCGGGCTCATGTTGGTCACGCTCCAGCAGCTTCGACAGATGAAATGTCAGCAGGACATGCGTACTGTCCAGAAAGGTGAGCGAGGAAGTAGAAAAGCGCGCCAGCAGATACAACTGGCCGGGCGGTCGATAACCGAGCGGCTCAATGGGAATGGTGGTGTCCGGTACCGGCCCACTGCGCGGCTTTGCAGCGTTCAGGGGAGCAGCCATGCATGCCACAAGCACCAGCACCCACCAGCCCTTGCGCGTTATCGGGATTCCGAGACCCATTGCGACCCTGCACCGCCGTCTTCCATTTTCCTACAACTGATGCCCCGGCTTACGGTGCCCGATTGACAATCCACGCCGAAGTCCGTCTGATAGCGAATCAGGCATGACTCTCGATCCGCTCCAAACCTCATCGCTTCCTGTTCTGCGCCGCCGGACGCCCGTTGTAGTTTCCGGTCGCGCCGGTTCCCTGCTTGCCGCTGCGCTCTTCCTCGCCGCCTGTAGCACCGTGAAAGCCCAGAGCGCCCCCGCGACCCCGGAGGCTGCACCCAGCCGCGTCAGCGAACAAACCATCAAACAACTCCACGGACTCGATCCATCGTTGCGCGACACCACCGTCGATCCCTGCGTCAATTTCTATCAATACGCCTGCGGCGGCTGGCTTAAGCAGAACCCCATCCCCGCAGATCAGTCCTCCTACGGGCGCGATACCGAGCTCGCAGAGCAGAACCGCCTGGTGCTCAAAGCCATCCTGGAGAAAGCCAGCGCGCTGGGCGCAGCACGTACAACCGACGAGCAAAAGATCGGCGACTTCTACGCCACCTGCATGGACGCCGTGTCCACCAATATGACGAGCCTCGACAAGCTTAAGCCGCTGCTGGCCAGCATCGATCAGCTCCAATCCAGGGACCAGTTGCCCACCGTGGTGGCTGGACTGCAGCGTGTTGGCGTTCCTGCGCTCTTTCGTTTCAGCTCCGAGCAGGACTTCAAGGACGCCACGCAAGAGATCGCCGTCTTCGACCAGGTGCGGCTCGGGCTTCCGGAGCGCGGCTACTATCTGCGCACCGACCCCAAGTCGGTCGAGCTGCGCAAGCAGTACACCGATCACGTGACACGCATGTTCAGCCTTCTCGGCGAGCCGGAAGCGCAGGCAGCGAAGGACGCGGCCACAGTGCTCGCGCTCGAGACCAAGCTCGCGCAAGTCTCGCTGAGCAATGAACAGCGGCGCGAACCAAAGAACCTCTATCACAAGACGGCCTACAGCACCTTCAGCGCGCAGACGAATGCATTCTCCGTAGATCGCTATCTCCACGCGATGGACGTTCCAGCCATGAGCTCGCTCAACGTGGCCACGCCCGCGTATTTCGCCGGCCTGAACACGCTGCTTGCGCAGACCGATCTGCCCGCGCTCCGCACTCTGCTCCGCTGGAACCTGCTGCACGGCACACCGGGCACGGCGCTGCCTCAGAACCTGGACGATGAGCAGTTCCACTTCTACGGCAAGACGCTCTCCGGCCAGCCGGAGCAGCAGGTGCGCTGGAAGCGCTGCGTCCGCGCAACCGACGGCGCGCTGGGCGAGGCCCTGGGCCGCGTGTATGTGGCGCAGCGTTTTCCTCCCTCGGACAAGCAGCGCACGCTGGAGATCGCAAAGGATATCGAAGCGGCCATGAGCCGCGACATCCGCCAGCTCACCTGGATGAGCGAGCCCACCAAGGTACAGGCCGAGGCCAAGCTCGCCGGCATTACGAATAACATCGGCTATCCGGATCGCTGGCGCGACTACGGCAAGCTGCAGATCGTGCGCGGCGATGCCCTGGGCAACGCGCAACGGGCCGCCGCGTTTGAAGATGCGCGCGAACTCGCGAAGATCGGCAAGCCCGTAGACCGCACCGAGTGGGAGATGAGCCCGCCCACGGTGAACGCCTACTACAACCCGCAGATGAACACGGTAAACTTCCCCGCCGGCATCCTGCAGCCGCCGTACTACGATCCGGCGATGGACGACGCCGTGAACTACGGCCAGGCCGGCGGACTCGAAGGCCACGAGCTCACTCACGGCTTCGACGACGAAGGCCGCCAGTTCGATGCCCAGGGCAATCTCAAGGACTGGTGGACAGCCCAGGACGAGCAGAAATTCAATGAACGCGCAGCCTGTGTGGTGAACGAGTACAACGGCTTCACCGCGGTAGACGATCTCCACGTAAACGGCAAGCTCACACTGGGCGAGAACCTGGCGGACCTGGGCGGGGTCAAGCTCGGCTATCTTGCCTGGACCGCGCGCGAGGCGAAACCCGGCGCAACGAAGGAATCTGAAGTCGGCGGACTGACGCCGGCGCAGCAGTTCTTTACCGCGTACGCGCAGAGCTGGTGCCAGAACAATCGTCCGGAGGAGCTGCGCTTGCGCGTGCAGACCGATCCGCATTCGCCCGAAGAGTTCCGCGTCAACGGCGTGGTCGTCAACCTGCCCGAATTCACCGAGGCCTTCGGTTGCAAGGCCGGGCAGCCCATGGTGAGCCAGAACCGCTGCAGTGTGTGGTAAAAACCCAAACCTCCCCCGAGGATGAAAGACCCTTTTCCGGAGAACTTCTCGATGCGCCTACCCTCTCGTCTACACCTGGCCACCGTTGCCTTGGCCGCAACTGTCCTGCCCTGTCTTCATGCGCAGACTGCGCAAACCGCGCCGGCCACGCCCGCGACACCTTCCGGCGACGCGACCACTTACAGCCCTATCCCGGGCTTCGATAAAACCGCGATCGATACCGCCGCCGATCCCTGCGTGGACTTCTACACCTATGCTTGCGGAAGCTTCTCGAAGCTGCACCCGATTCCTGGTGATCTGCCGGCCATGAACCAGTTCACGAACCTCTACGAGTACAACAACCAGGCGCTGCACGGCATTCTGGAGAAGGCTGCCGCCGGCCACCCCGCACCCGGCACCAACGAGCAGAAGATCGCGGACTACTACACCAGTTGCGTGGATACCGCCGCCATCGACAAGGCCGGGCTGTCGCCCATCCAGCCGGGCCTCGATCACATTGCCGCCCTCAAGGACCGCAAGGAGTTGCCGGCAGCCATCGCCCACTTCTCCCGCTTCCAGGGTGGCGCCTTCCTCAGCTTCAGCTCACAGCAGGACTACAAGGACGCGACCCAGGAGATTGCCTCCGCCGATCAGGGCGGCCTCGGCCTGCCGGAGAAGGACTACTACCTGCGCACCGGGCCGAAGGACGTTGAACTGCGTGCCCAGTACGTGCAGCACCTCACCAATATGTTCAAGCTGCTGGGAGATGCTCCTGATAAGGCCGCCACCGAAGCGAAAAACGTCATGGCCATGGAAACCGCCCTGGCGCGCGCCTCGCAGGGGAACGTGGAGCGCCGCGATCCGGACAACGTGTATCACAAGATGTCGGTCAGCGCCTTTGCCGCAAGCACGCCCGCGCTGGATGTCCCCGTGTTTCTGAAGGACGCCGGCGCTCCGCCAGTTACCGATCTCAACGTGGTCGCGCCGGAGTTCTTCAAAACGCTCAACCAGGTGCTCACCTCGACCGACATGGACACCATCCGCGCCTACCTGCGGGTGCGTCTCGCCGACTCCTTCTCCAGCCGGCTGCCGCACGCCTTCGACGAAGAGCATTTCGATTTCTACAGCCGCAAACTCGAAGGCATTCCGCAGCAGCAGCCGCGCTGGAAGCGCTGTGTTCAGGCCACCGACGTGGCCCTGGGCGAGGCGCTCGGCAAGGTGTACGTGGAGCAGTATTTCGCCGGCGACAGCAAGGCCAAGACCCTCGCCGAAGTCAACGCGATCGAAGCCGCGATGGGCAAGGACCTCAACCAACTGGACTGGATGAGCCCCGCGACCAAGGCCAAGGCGCAGGAGAAGCTCCACGCCGTCGTGGACAAGATCGGCTATCCCAACAAGTGGCGCGACTATTCGGCGCTCGACATCAAGCCGGGCGATGCGCTGGGCAACAGCATGCGCGCGCGCGAATTTGAAAGCGCCTACCAGCTCAATAAGATCGGCAAGCCCGTGGACAAGGGCGAGTGGGACATGACGCCGCCTACCGTCAACGCGGACTACGATCCCAGCATGAACACCATCAACTTTCCGGCCGGCATCCTCCTGCCCGCCTTTTACGATAAGACCGCCAGCGATGCCACCAACTATGGCCACATCGGTGCCGTTGTCGGCCACGAGCTTACTCACGGCTTCGACGACGAAGGCCGGAGATTCGACGCCCAAGGCAATCTCAAGGACTGGTGGACGCCGCAGGATGCGAAGAATTTCGAAGAACGCACCGACTGCCTGGTGAACGAGTACAGCGGCTTCAAGGTGGAAGATCTGCACGTGAACGGCAAGCTGACGCTCGGCGAAAACACTGCCGACAACGGCGGCCTTCGCCTGGCGCTAATGGCCCTGGTGGCCGATGCCGCCGCCCACGGGACCAATCTGGAGCAGAAGACCGCCACCGGTTACACCCCGGTGCAGGAAATGTTCCTGGGCTGGGCGCAGAACTGGTGCTCCACCGAGCGCCCGGAAGCGCTGCGCATGCTGGTGCAGACCGATCCCCACTCACCCGACCGCATCCGCGCGAACGGCGTGGTCGTGAACATGCCGGAGTTCGCCACTGCATTCGGCTGCAAGAAGGGCCAGCCCATGGCTCCGGTGAAATCCTGCCGCGTCTGGTAGCGCACTACGGGGCACCCGGGCAGTTCAGCCCGGGTGCCGCCGCTTTGCCGTCGCTCTGAAATCTGCGGGGTCCCCGGCGAGCCTCCAGTTCGGCTTGCTGGGTTGGCGAGCGGAGAATTCAAGCCAAGCTCGACTCCCATCCACCTCCCACACCGTTCCCGCACAGCTCTGTCGAGGGGCCGAACCAGCGTCCACCAGGCTTGCTGATCCTCGATCAGAACAAGACGGCTCCGCGCAGCTTTCGTCGGTAACCTGGGTCACCTCCGGATTCGCCCGGCGCGGATACCATGTTCTTAACGCAGTTGACCGAATCGCTCCTGCTGGAGGACGCAATGCCCGAAACCCGCGCTGCCATCACGCTCGAAAAACTTCTCTTCGCCACTGATTTCTCGGAGACCTCCGATCATGCCTTCGCTCTCGTGAAAAAACTGGCGCGCACGTTCAGCTCCGAAGTCAAAGTGCTCCACGTCATGGGCCTGTCGAAGACCACTACGCCGGAAACCACTGCGCCGCTTGGCGAACTCAAGCAGCACGGTGAGCAGGAACTGCGCCGGCTCGGCGACGATCTCAGGGCCAGCGGGATCCGTGAAAGCTCCATGCTGGTCAACGCCGGACAGCCTGCGCCGGCCATCCAGGCGGTTGCGGATGAGTATCATCCGGACCTCATCATCGTGGGCACCCGGGGCGCCCGTCACCAGGAGCGCTTCGTGCTCGGCTCCACGGCAGACGAACTCATCCGTCACGTGACCTGCCCGGTGCTCACGGTCGGCCCCCAATGCGTAATCCCCGCATCCGATGCTCTGCAGATCCAGCGCATCCTGTACGCGACCGACTTCAGCCCCGAGGCCGCTGAGGCGGCGGAATATGCCCTGACCCTGGCTGAGGAAACCAGGGCGCATATCACGCTTTGCCATGTGGCTCCCGAGCACTTCCGCGAGGACACGCCTACCATTGACCTCTTCCGGGCTTCGCTCCAGAAGCTGGTACCCCAGGCGGCGCTCGACTGGTGCACGCCCAAGTACACCGTCACCACCGGATCGGCTGCCGAGCAGATCCTGGATCTCGCGTCCGTGGAGAAACCGGACCTCATCGTCCTCGGCGTTCACCGCGCCCTGCACTTCCAGTCACAAAGCTTCGCCGGCATCGCATATCGCGTGCTCGCCGACGCTCCGTGCCCGGTCGTCACCCTTCGTGACGCCCGTCCTCGCCCGGGCGCGCATCTGCTGCGCTGAGTCGCGCAAAGCGGGACAGCTTCCGGGAGGATGCCTCGGCTCCTCCCGGCTCCCCCGGTTACAGCTCGTCCCGATTCCAGCTCCTCGCGGTTACAGTGGAGGAATGTCCTCCACCGTCGAGAGCACGCAAGCGCCAAGCCTGGCCTACCAGCCGCACGCGATGGCTCGGCTATGGCGCGTGCGCGCTCGCCGGTTGTCTGTGGGGCACGGGCTTTTACTGGGGCAAGATCGTGCTGGCCGAGCTCTCCGTGGGCCACATGGTGCTCTACCGCTTCTTCTTCGCCTGCCTGGGCCTGCTGCCCTTTACGCTGCGGCACCGGCCCCGCTTCTCCGGGCATGAGTGGCGCATCCTGCTACTCGCCTCCTTCCTCGGCATCCCGGTGCAGTTCCTGGTGCAGTTCTATGGGCTCTCCCTCACAACCGTTTCCCATGCCTCGCTGATGGTGGGCACCATGCCGGTGCTCCTTGCTGCAGGAGCCACGCTGTTTGCCGGAGAGCACCTGGATCGCATCGGCTGGCTGGCCCTGAGCGGATCGAGCGTGGGCGTCGCGCTCATCGTGCTCGGAGCCCGGCATCACGGCCCGATTGCGCATGGAGCAAACAACGGCCCCAGCCTGGAAGGCGACCTGCTCGTCATCATCGCGCTGACCATCGCCCTCGGCTGGATCCTGATCAACAAGCGCCTCATGGAGACGCATCCGCCCGCCGTGGTAACCGTTTATGGCGTCTACACGGGCTCGCTGATGCTGGCCGTCTGGGTGCTGCTCCGCAATGGCCCCCCACCCGTGCACGGCGTAGCGCACCGCGTGTGGCTCGCGTCCGCCGCTAGCGGCGTGCTGTGCACTGCCGTTACCACCCTGTTATGGAACTGGGGCATTCACCAGGTGCCCGCATCACGGGCCGCAGTTTTCCTCAATATCGAGCCAATGCTCGGGTCGGTCCTCGGTGTCGAGCTCCTCGGAGACCATCTCGGACCGGGCGCCTGGATCGGCGGCATCCTCATCCTGGCGGCCGCCATCACCCTGACCACCCGCCCGGATGGGAACCCATCCACCCCGCTGCCCTGCGAGCAGCAGTAGCCTACTAAAGTCAATTACTTAGGCCACAAAACCTCGCGTATTGATCGATGCCTCTCCCGGCCTGCACCATACCTTGGGCAACCCACGCCTGTGGGTAAATTGCAGTACTCCGGCCTGCTATTACCGTGGTACCATTGGCGAACAAAAGGCGAAACAAAGAGGTGCGTTATGGTGGGAAGTGCTGCAGCCGCGATCCAGGGTGTTAAGGAAATTGCCGAACTGGTTCGCAAGTACAACGACTACTCCCTTTACGAAAAGATCGTTCAACTCCAGACGCAGGTGGTCGAGCTGACCAGCGAACGCTGCGCCCTGAAGGATGAAAACGACACCCTCCGGACCCAACTCTCTGATCGGGTGCAGACCGTCTTCCGCAACCCGTACTACTACAAAGACGGCGATGAAGTTCCTCTTTGCCCCAGGTGCTACGAGACCTCCAGCCGCGAGCTGCGGGTGCACCTCACGCATCCTGCATCGGAGCTGACCAACGGCTTCGGACGCATCTGCCGCAACTGCAAATGGTTCTTTCTCGAAGGCCCTGAGCGTAAGGAGCCGAAGCCGCACCGGCCGGCTTACCGCGCCAGCCGACGCCAGGAGTCCTGCTGATCACTTGGCTTTGGCCGGACGGAGCGCTGCTCCTCGGCTCCGTCCAGCCAGGCTCCGTCCGGCCAGGGAGCTCTTTATGCTCCGCCGTGGCGCGCCTCCGGCGCCGTCACCTGTTTGTAATCTGCCGGCACATCGAACCGCGAGGCCTCGATCGGGTCCGTCGAGAAATCGCTCATCGTAGTATGCGATTCGATCAGTACGCCGACCGCCGGATTTGCATTGGCGCTGCCCTGCGGCTTGGTGGTGGCGGTGGACGCCACGGTGTTCCCGGCCTGGTCCACAGCTTCGGCCGCATCCTGCTTCGCTTCCGCCTTCTTGCGTCGGCCCAGGCCGCTGAAGCTGCCGCCCATCCCGGCCAGTCCGCCAAGTTTATTCGCGATCATCGAGGTAGCGGTCTGCTGCGCCACGTCACCGGCACTCGGCATGGCCGGTCCGGTGCTCGCCGGTAGCGGTGCTTCGGAGGCCGCCGGCAACGGCTTGCCATCCGCAGTCGATCCCATGCGCATGACCTGCATGATGGGAACGCCCTTGATCTTCGAGATCTCCGTCGCCAGCCCCGCCATGCCCTTGGCGGCACCCGGCTGCGCCATCAGCGAGGAATACGTCTCTGAACCGCTGAAGACCCGCCCCATTTTCTTCGCGAACTTCTCATTAAAGGCGCGCATCTCGTCGTAGCCCGCCATCTCCGGAGCCAGCCACATGTCGTTGGTGATGCCGAGCGCGCCGGTCTGCTGCGTGCTCTTGTCCTTGGCAATCATCTGCATGGTCAGGATCGCTTCCTTGGTGTCCTGCCCGGAGATCTGCTTGGTTGCCCCGGTGTCCCGCACGTGCACCTCGAATGAGGTGTCCACGTTCTGGTCCTGTGCCGGCGGCGGGGTCGAGTCGGCCTTTGTCTCCGCCTGCTTCTCCTTGGCTTTCTGCTCCGCTTCTATCATCTGCTGGCGCATCTGCTCAAAGGTCGTCACGGTGTATTGCCGCTTGACGTTGTCGATATGCGTGATGGTCTCGCGATCCAGGTCGATGATCTCTGCCGAATCCGGCTGGATCCTCGCCATGCGGTTGCCCTTCAACAGCACCGTCGAGGTTATCGGCTGATTAGCTTTGCGGGCCTGCGAACTGAACGTGCCCGCCATCTTCATCAAGCCCACGATGGAGCCGCCGGTAATCTCCGTCGTCTCCTGGTAATGGAAGTCCGCAAACATTGGCACAGCCGAGGCGAGGCACGCGCCTGCCGCAAGAACACGCGCTGCATGGGAAAGCCTAAGAGAACGCTGCATAGAACTAGCTCCTGTCGGTATAGAAAAGGGGGCCTTGTTCACTTGAAAGATTTGGTGTGCAGGGGAGGCGCAATGAGTCTACGCCGGAGCAAGCGACCCGTGTCAATGATCTTTCGCGCCAGCCGCTCCGAATCGGGCTGCCCCGGTGAACCGCGGAGGGCGGCTCGCAATCTAACCGGGAATGAGCATGGAAAAAGTGAAGCTTGGTTCACAAGGCGCCGTCGTTTCCCGCATGGGGCTCGGCTGCATGGGCATGAGTGAGTTCTACGGCGAGCGAAACGATGCGGAGTCGTCCGCCACCATTCTGCGAGCGCTCGATCTCGGCATCAATTTCCTCGATACCGCAGATGCGTACGGCATCGGAGACAACGAGGAGCTCATCGGCAGGACCGTCCGCGGACGGCGCGACGAGGTCTTCCTCGCCACAAAGTTCGCTAACGTGCGCAAGAAGGAAGACCCCAACTCCTGGTCCATCAGCGGCAAGCCGGAGTACGTGAAGGCGGCCTGTGACGCCTCGTTGAAGCGGCTCGGCATGGATCACATCGATCTCTATTACCAGCATCGCGTGGACAAGGAAACGCCTATCGAGGACACCGTGGGCGCTATGGCCGAGCTGGTGAAGGCCGGCAAGGTCCGCTACCTGGGCCTCTCGGAAGCCTCCCCCGCCACCATCCGGCGCGCGCACAAGGTGCACCCCATCACCGCGCTCCAGACGGAATACTCACTCTGGGAGCGGCATGCGGAAAAGGAAATACTGCCAACCGTGCGCGAGCTGGGCATCGGCTTTGTGCCCTACAGTCCGCTGGGCCGCGGCTTCCTCACCGGCGCCATCACCAGGCCCACCGATCTCCCCAGCAATGATTTCCGCGCGCAGCGCTATCCTCGCTTCGCCGGTGAAAATTTCGATAAGAACCAGATCCTGGTCGATCGAGTGCGCGCTCTTGCCGAGAAGAAGGGCGTAACGCCCGGGCAGCTCGCCCTGGCCTGGGTGCTGGCCAAGGGCCAGGATCTCGTGCCCATCCCCGGCACCAAGCGCCGCAAGTACCTGGAAGAGAACGCCGCGGCAGTCAACATTCACTTGACCCCGCAGGAGGTGGCCGAACTGGAAGCCGCCGTGCCGGAAGGCGAAATCGCGGGCGAGCGCTACACCGAGGCAGGCTTAAGGACCATCGACCGGTAGCAGCGCTTCGGCTCCGCGCGGGTGTCATCCCGAATGGGTTCCTGCCCTTTCGCGGTCTCATTCCGAGCGGAGCACGGTGCTGGTGTCACCCCCGAGTCAGCGCAGCGCTTACCTCTGTCATCCCGAGCGCAGCCTTACCTCTGTCATCCCGAGCGTAGCCGAGGGATCTGCTTCTCGCACGTCACCCGGTCACAACAGCCCGGCGAGGGGCTTGCCGCCGGTACTCGCCAGCTCCAGCACCAGCCGCTCCAAAATCAGCCGCTTGTCCGGCGGAGACGAGCGTACTTCGAGATCAGCCCGCGCCACCAGTTGCAGCGCCTGCTTGAGTTCGGCGGTGGACTTGTACCGGCGTGCCTGGCGGATCAGGTCGTCCGCCGCAAACGGCGCAACCCGGAACCCCGGCCACAGTGCCTGCCAGATGGCGCGGGAATCGCGCACTCCCTTTTCCAGAATCACCGTCATCTGGCGGAAGGTGCGCGCCAGCATATACAAGTGGCCGATGGCGGATTCTTCCCCGCCCCCGGCGGTGTTCAGCAGTCCCTGCAGGCGTAGAAGCGCGCGCGGCTTATCCTTGGCCGAGATCGCGTCGGTAAGCTCGTAGAGCGAACGCTGCTTGGCCGCGAGCACCAGCGTGTCCACATCGTCCAGCGTGATATGCCCGCTCTCCCCGGTGTACAGCAGCAGCTTCTCGAGCTCGTTGGCCACCGTCATCATGTCGCTGCCCAGCGCGTCGGCCAGTTCGCGCGCCGCGTCCGGATCGAGCAGCGCGCCGCGCACCTCCGCCGTCTCCACCAGCCAGCATGCAGCATCGCTCTCTTCCACCTGGGGCAGCTCCACCATGCCGCACCAGTCGCCCAGCGTCTCGCGCAGACGCTCGTAACGCTCCTTGTCCTGCATATCGAGGCGGCGCAGATCGGATGGCAGATGAATGTAATCCGCCAGAAACAGCAGAACCGCTTGCGGATTGGGCGAGCGGGCATACGCGTCCAGTGCGGCGAACTCTTCCTTTTTCGCGCCGCGGCCATAGAGGGTCTTCACGTTGCGGATAAAGATCACCTGGAAGGGCGCCATCAGAGACGGCGTCTGCGCACGGTCCAGCGCTTCAAAGATGGTCGTCTCGGCGAGGTCGAGATCCGACAGCGCGAAGTCGCGGAGTTGCGGATCGACCAGCGCGTCGAGCACCGCACGGCGGCATCGCTCGTAGAAAAAAGCCTCGTCGCCCACCAGCACATATCCCGGACGCAGGGCGGCGCCGCCGGCCGCGGCCTTGATCTCCGCGATGAAGCGGTCCGTCGATGTAAAGCTGCGCAAACTGCCGGTCGGCATCCCTCTCCTTGATCCTGCGGCGGCTAGAAAGACTCCAGCATATCGCTCACCAGCGTCTGGGCGAAGTCCCGCGACAGCCGCTCCGTCGCGGGCGCATCCTCCTGGATGAAGCTGGCCAGGTCGGATGTCGCCTCATACTGCTGGCGGAAAGTGTAGCCCTGGTGCTGATAGAGCACGCGGCCGTCGCGGTCCCGCAGGTCTACGTTGGCCACAATCGTAATCATGTAGCTGGAGGACTGCCCCGTCTTGGCGTTGTACGTATAGGGCACGATGGTCTCGGTCAGGATCGCGCCTTCGAGCGTGGCGTCCGCGTCGGCCGCGTGCTCGCCACTGAGCACGGCCAGCTTGGTGCGGGTATCCAGTTCGCGAACCACCGCCTGCGTCAGCGCAACCTCCGTGTGGTACACCTGCGTTTTGTTATCGAAAAACGGGACCGCGACCGTGTGCACGGAAGAAGGAATGTGCGCCGCCGACCCCGCGGCATGGTACCCGCAGCCCGTCAACCATGCCGCGCATATCCAGCCCGAGGCCGCCGCCAAAACACCGAATCGCATCTGCACCATTCTCTCAGGAATCGGCCGCGGCCGGTGCATCTGCTGCGTGCGCGACTGGCTTGCTCGGATAAGCACGCGCGGCCTCCAGGAACGCTGCCTCGACGGCGCCCTCCGACTCCAGCGGATCTGCCCTGGCAGCGAACTCCGATGCAAGATTCATCCAGAAGCGCGTCGTTGCTTCGCAATACGCTTCCGCTGGCTTGCCATGCGTGAGCAGCCATTTCTGCAAGCCTGTGCGGACGCGATAGATCGCCTCCTCCGGTGGGTAGTGGCGGGCGAACCACAAGGCGATCCGCAGGTGCTTGCGATGGCACATTTCTTCTTGGGATATTTCGCAGGATGCAAACAGCCGGACCAACTCTTCCGTGGAACCCATACGCGCCTCCGGTGCAAAGAAAACGCCCACCTCCGAAGAGGTGGGCGGGTGTCGGTTCGATTGCGGTTACGCCGGTGAAGGGCTGCCTTCCGGGAATCCAGGCGCACGGCCAGCTTCCGGTTTGAGCACCTTGACCTCCGGCTCCCCGGTTGCGGAGCCGTTCGACGGTGGATTGAGCGGGGGCAGTTCGCGGCCTTCGATGATCATCTTCAGTTCGGTGCTGTCCAGTGTCTCGCGCTCCAGTAGCGCCGTAGCCAGCCGGTGCATGGCCGGCTGGTTGGTGTTGAGGATGCTGTACGCCGACTGGTAGCCATCGTCCACCAGGTTGCGTACTTCGCCATCGATCTGCCGCGCCGTCTCTTCAGAGAAGTCGCGGTGCTGCGCGATCTCCCGGCCCAGGAAGATCTGCTCTTCCTTCTTGCCGAAGGTCAGCGGACCGAGTGCGCTCATACCGTACTCGCACACCATCTTGCGGGCCAGCTCGGACGCGCGTTCGATGTCGTTGCCGGCACCGGTCGTCATCTGCTTGAGGAAGATCTCTTCGGCGCAACGGCCGCCCATCAGGATGGCAAGCTGCGTCTGCAGATAGTCCTTGGTGACGGTGTGTTTGTCGTCTTCCGGCAACTGCATGGTGACGCCCAGCGCCATCCCGCGCGGGATGATCGTGACCTTGTGCAGTGGATCGGCGTGGTCGCGCAGCGCCGCTACCAGTGCGTGACCGGCCTCATGGTACGCCGTCACCCGCTTCTCTTCATCGGAGAGCAGCATGGACTTGCGTTCGGCGCCCATCAGCACCTTGTCCTTGGCCAGTTCGAAATCGAACATATGGACAGCCTTGCGATTGGAGCGCGCAGCCGTCAGCGCTGCCTCGTTCACCATGTTGGCCAGGTCTGCACCGGAGAAGCCCGGTGTGCCGCGCGCTAGGACGCGAAGATCGACGTCGTCGGCAATCGGAACCTTCTTGGAGTGCACCCGCAGCACCTCTTCGCGCCCGCGCACATCCGGACGGCCCACCACCACGCGTCGGTCGAACCGGCCCGGCCGCAGCAGCGCCGGATCGAGCACGTCCGGCCGGTTGGTCGCGGCCACCAGGATCACGCCGTCATTGGATTCAAAACCATCCATTTCGACCAGCAACTGGTTCAGCGTCTGCTCGCGCTCGTCGTGACCACCGCCCAAGCCCGCACCACGGTGGCGCCCAACGGCATCGATTTCGTCGATGAAGATGATGCAGGGCGCATTCTTCTTGCCCTGTTCAAACAGATCGCGCACGCGGCTGGCGCCCACGCCCACAAACATCTCCACGAAGTCCGAACCGGAGATGGAGAAGAACGGTACATTCGCCTCGCCGGCAACCGCCCGCGCCAGCAAGGTCTTGCCGGTTCCCGGAGGTCCTACCAGCAGCACCCCTTTGGGAATGCGCCCGCCCAGCTTTTGAAACTTCGCCGCCTCGCGCAGGAACTCGATGATCTCCTTCAGCTCTTCCTTCGCCTCATCCACGCCGGCCACATCTTTGAACGTGACCTTCTTCTGCTGCATGGAAAGCAGCCGCGCGCGGCTCTTGCCAAAGGACAGCGCCTTGTTTCCGCCGCTTTGCATCTGCCGCAGCATGAAAAACCACAGCGCACCGATGATGATCACCGGCGAGAAGTTCAACAGGATCGGCAGCCACGAGCTGCCCTGGTTGTCCTTGACCGTGATGGACACCTTGTTGTCCTGCAGGATCTTGTACATGTCCGGGTAGTTCGGCGGAGCCATCGTGTGGAAGGCTTCCTTATTGTTCCGGAAGTGCCCATGGACTTCATTGTTGGCGACCGTGACATCGCTCACCAGACCGCTATGTGCGTCATCCAGGAAGGTGGAGAAGGATATCTCCTGGTCGTGGCCATTCCCCGTGCTCTTCTGGACGATCTGCCACAGCAGCACCAGGCAAGCGAGAATGAACACCCAGAAAATGATCGATTTGACCGTCGAATTCACGAAAAACCCTCTTTTCTCTTGCACCAGTCAGCCTTTGCCGCCAACGCATTCCAAGGAACAGACCAACTCCCGCATATGTCGATACGCAGTAGCCCTGGCCCTTTCCTTAACGATTAGACGCCGCAAGCACCACGAAAGTACCGTGTTGCCGGACAACCATTGCGTTGAGACGCACAGCCACGCCCGCCCGCTCCAATGAACGCAACTCGATTTTACTCCGGCAGCGCCGTTCAGCAGCAAGAAATGGCGGAATTTGCGACCGGAACCGGTTACCGATGTCCGGCCATCGGATACCCGTCGCTCTCGGGCTCCCAATCATTGGTTTCGATCTGCAGGCCCATCCCGGCCAACTCCGCCGGATCTATCTCTGCGCGGCGCATCCACAGCACTCGCCGCCCGCAGACGATCACCGGCCACCCGCAGCGGTCCGGGCCGTACACGCGCAGCCGGTCCAGCACCTCTGCCACCTTCTTCGGACCCCGGCTGTACCGCAAATGGACGCGGTCCCCCGCCTGCCATGCCCGGAGCTGAAGACCTGCAGCCTGATCCTGCGGGATTCTGCCCTGCTCCGGCGTCAGCACCACGCGCAGGCTGTACTCCGGCGCTTCGCAGGTTCCCGGAACGGACAGCTCATAGACCGGCCATTCCCGCTCACCGCCGCGTTCAGCCTGGCGCGTCATCCGGAGTTCCCGCGGAGTGCGTTCGGCCACCACGCCGCCGGGAAGCGTGAGGCGGCGTGCCCCACGGCCCTCAGCACCTCCGCCTCCGGCCGGCTCGCCCGCTTCGCCCGCGCCAGCCAGAGTCAGCAGCTCTTCAATGACATCAAAACCGATTCCTTCCGCGCCAAGCTGCTGCAGGGCCGCCCGCAGCACCCGCCGCCGCACCGCGACGTCCACAGCCCTGAGCCTCGCCACTTCCAGCCCAACCGCAGCCGCAGCCTCGGCGCTGGCGCCCGCCGCCCGCCCCCCACCTCGCACCGGCTTGCCCGGCAACAGCAGTCCCGGCAGCACGCGGCTCATCTCGTCCTGCCACCATGCCTCCTCCGCCCGCGCCACGGCCGACATCCGGGCCAATTGCCGGGCGATGCCGGGATTGAACTCCCGCAGCAACGGCAGCAATTGCGCCCGTACGCGGTTCCGGGTGAAGGCCGGGTCCGCATTGCTGGCGTCTTCCCGCCACGGCTGGCCCAGGCCGTTCAGGTATGTCTCCACGCTCCGGCGATCGACTGCCAGCATGGGCCTCACAACGCGTCCTCCAGGGCAGACGACGACCGGGTGAATGCCCCCCAGCCCTTCCGTCCACGCCCCGCGGATCAGCTTCATCAGCACGGTCTCGGCCTGGTCATCCAGCGTGTGGGCTGTGGCGACTGAGTTGGCCTCCCCGGCGGCCAGCATCTCGCGGAAAAACCCGTAGCGCACCGCCCGCGCCGCTTCCTCCACCGTCTCGCCTTCGTTGGCAGCCCTTGCATGCACATCGCCGTGGAAGACGCGCAGCGGCAGATCCAGCCCGTGCGCCATCCCTTCGACAAACGCCAGGTCCTCGTCTGCTTCGCGCCCGCGCAGGCCATGGTGCACGTGCACCACGGAGAGCACCAGGCCCATCTCGTCCCGCCCGGCATGGAGGGCGCGCAGCAAAGCGACCGAGTCCGCGCCCGCTGAGACGGCAACGGCCACCTTCTGCCCTGGGCTGAAAAGGCCGCGGGCGATGGGCAGCGCCACCGCTTTCCTCCCCCGGATTCCAGAGCCGGCGGTCATCTCGTTATCCTACCGGGCGTTCTATACTCGGTGGCATGCCCGAGACCAGAGCCGCTACTTCGTCCGACGTCGATATCATCACGCACCACCGGCACCGGATGTTTGTGGACGCGGGCCGCGTAGACAACCGCGTGCTCGATGTCATGGATGAACACTTCAAGCCCTGGCTGCTGACCATGATGGAGTCCGGCAAGTACGTGGGCTGGCTCGCGCTCGATGGCGAGCAGGTCATCGGCGGCGCCGGCCTGCTGCTGCTGGACTGGCCGCCCCACCCGCTGGATCCGACCTCGGGCCAGCGCGGCTACTTGCTCAATGTTTACGTGGAGCCGCCCTATCGCCGCAAACACCTCGCCAGCCGCCTGATCGAATTGGCCCTGGCGGAGGCGCGCCGCCGGAAGATCCACGTGGTGTCGCTCCACTCCACCGACGCCGGCCGCCCGCTCTATGAGAGCAACGGCTTCCGCACCACCAACGAAATGTTCCTGGTGGAGCGAGCGGAAGGCTGACGCTCCGGCCGGAGCCTCAGCCTCCGAATCCACTCGCGCGCCATGCTTTTCAGTAGACCAGCCGTGCGGTTCTAAGGGTGAGAGCAAACCGGCGTTGGCGCTCATCTGCATACGAAAGGGTTATCACTGCATTGTCCTCTGCCGTGCCTCGAACAGAAATAGACCGGGCGGGCTGCGCTCCGGAAAGGCCTGCTGCGGACAACTGGCGCGGGCCGGCGACCGACGCGCGCCGTGTCAGCCTTCTGTTCGTTCTGCCCTTCCTGATCTTCTTCCTTGTCCAACTCTTCCATCACCAGCTCTGGCAGGACGAGATCAACGCGTGGGGCATCGCCGTGGCCAGCCCCACCCTGCGCCAGCTCTTCACCTATCTGCACTTTGAAGCGCACCCCTCGATCTGGTATCTGCTGCTGTGGCCGGTCGCCCGCTTCACGGCCAACCCGCTCGGAATGAAGGCTGTGCAGGCCGGGATCGGCGTGGCTATCTACCTGTGGATCGCGCTGAAATCTCCTTTTTCGCGATGGGAAAAACTACTTCTCTACTGCAGCTACTTCGTTTCCTTCGAATACACGGTCCTCAGCCGGATGTACGGGGTTCTGCTGCTGCTCGCGCTGATTTACGCATACCGGCGCGCCACCCGCCCGGGCAGCATTCTTGCCTTTGCGTTGCTGCTGGGGCTGATGATCAATACGGACATCATGGGCCTCCTGCTGTCGTTCGCTTTAATCGCGGAATACCTGGTCTATCTCGCCTCCCATCCGGAGCAAGCCCGCGCCATACCCAAACCTCGGATCTGGGCTGCCGCTATCGGTCTACCTCGTTTCACTCGCATTATGCGCCGCGACGATTCGGACGGACCCGCACATCACCCATAGCAACACGCAGGAGATCTTTCATTTCCCGTTTCGCATGTCGCGCCTGGCGCGCGCCGTTTTGAGCTATACGGTGCTGCCGTGGTTTCCCATCGCCCATGGCTTTCCCTACCAGTTCTGGGAGCCCCAGATATCGGACCACATGGTCCTCTATCCACTGCTGCTGCCCTGCATCGTGGGACTGATCTATCTCGCCTTCCGGCGCGAGCGCAATCTGCTCGCCCTCGTCGGGCTGATGATCCTGGGCAACATCGCCTTCGGCCACCTCATTTACTTCGGGCGCATGCGCCACTTCGGAATGACCTTTGTCGCATTCCTGATCGCGCTCTGGATACAGAGATCCCGGCGCACATCGATCTCACTGCCGGCATTCGTTCTGCTCGGCCTTACCGCCATCTGCGGCGTCCTGGCGGCGGTGGCGCAATGGAACCATCCCTTTTCCAACGCAGGAGCGGAAGCCCGGTGGATTCGCGATCACCACCTTGACAACCTCCCGCTGGTCGGCGCCAAGGACTGGACCGTGGTGAGCGTGGCTGAAATGCTGCAGCGGCCCATCTACTTTCTCGACTGCAACTGCACGCGCACTTTCCTGCTTTTATCCGACGATCGCGACAGCTTCACCTGGGACCAGGTCCCGCAAAGGCTGGAGCGGGCCGTGCACGTGATCGGCAAGCCGGAGGTGCTGCTCATGCTCTCGGTGCCGCTCTCCGCGGCCGACACACAGGCGCTCTCCGCGGCCCACCTCACCGTCATACCGCTCGGCTCTTTTGTCGGCGGGGAGGTACCGCAGGACGGGACCTTTCTGTACAAGGTAATTAGAACGGCCGAGGCCGGCACGTCCGTTCGTCCTTATCTGGCCCTGCCTGCGCCTGCGCATGCGGGCTCGGTAGAACTGGCATTCCTGCCCGGCCGCCGGGATATCATCAACTCGGAAAGTGGCACGTTCCCGCCATTGTTCCAGAGTATCCACTCCGGAAAATGACCCGCGTGCTCCCTGCCCTCTCCCAGCCTGTTCCAAATGCCGATCCTTCGCCTGTCCGCGAAGAGAGCCGGGTCGCGCCGCACACGCCTAGCTCGGCGACCTGCTTCTCGTTTTGCCCTTTCTGCTGCTGTTCTTCGTCCAGCTTGCGCATCACCAGCTTTGGCTGGACGAACTGAACGCCTGGGGCATAGCCGCGGCGAGCCCCACTGTGGGCCGGCTCTTTCATTACATCCACTACGAGGCGCACCCAGCCCTTTGGTATCTGCTGTTGTGGCCCTTCACCCGCTTCACCCTGGCGCCGGTCGCCATGAAGTGGGTGGAGGCCGCAATCGGTACGATGATCTATCTCTTTCTCGCGTTCAAGTCTCCTTTCTCGCGAACTGAGAAAATCCTGCTGTATCTGAGTTACTTCATCTCGTTTGAATACACGGTGCTCAGCCGCATGTACGGGTTGTTGCTGCTGCTCACATTGATCTATGCGCATCGTCGCGCCACCCGTCCCGCGCAAGTGGTGACGAATGCCCTCCTGCTTGCCGTCATGGCGAACACGGACATGATGGGGATCCTGCTTTCTGCCGCGCTTGCCTGCGAATACCTGATCAACCGGTTGGCTGTCGAGCCAATCGAGCGCTCCGTGCAGAAGTCACGCATCGCGTTCGCTGGGCTGCTCTATGCCGCGGCCGTGGCCTGTGCCGTGCTGATGCTCAAGCCCGCCAAAGATATCAGCCGGTTCAATCCCGACAAGATATTCAGTTACGCCCTCAGCATCCCTCATCTGCTGTTGGCGGCCGTCTCCTACGTCGTCCTTCCATGGTTCCCTATCTCGCCTGGCTTCCCTCATCACTTCTGGGAACATGCAGTACGCGTACTCGGAGTCTACGGCGCACTCCTGCCCTGCATCCTGTTGATGTTCTATTTCCTTTTCCGCCGTGACCGCAGCTCCCGCCTCGTCCTGGGATTCACTATCCTCAATGCCGTGCTGTTTGCACACCTCATCTACCTCGGTTTCATGCGGCACTACGGGCTGGTCTTTCTCGGCTTTCTGGTCGCCCTCTGGCTCCAGCGCGCACGCCGGCCCTCCGTGCCCGCGCTAAGCTATGTCTTCCTCGGCCTCAGCGCTCTTGGGGGGCTGCAGGCGGCCTATGCGCAGTGGAACCATCCGTTCTCGAATAACGGCAATGCCGCCGCTTATATCCGTGCACACCACCTGGAGAACATCCCTCTGGTCGGCGCCTACGAGGTCAGCGTTGCCGGCGTGGCAGAAGAGCTAGAGAAGCCGGCTTACTTTCTGGATTGCAGTTGCAGCGATACCTTCCTGCAATATGACAACCGCCGTGACGGCTTTCGGTGGGATGAGGTACCGCAACGGCTGGACCGTGCCTTCACGGACCTCCGGCGCGACCGCCTGCTTTTCGTCACCAGCCAGCCGCTTTCACCGGCGGAACTGCAACAGCTTCGCGCGCGCTCTATCTCGCTTTCTCTCTTGGCGAGCTACCACGGTGCAGAGGCCCCGTACGATCCCGCCGTCCTTTATTTGGCGGATCGCGCCGCCTCGCATTGAGCTCGCGCGATCGCTTTCCCTGGCCCCCAGGATCACGGCCCGCAAGGAGGCGCTAAGCTATCATCGGAACTGGAACCGCGACACCCTGCGGGTCTGCACTTCGTTGAAGAAACGAAAGGGTTTCATCGTTGCCACTCGCTATCCCCCGCATGGCCCAGCACTCCGATCCGCGCGCCGCTGAGACGAGACAGCCGCCCGCGCGCTGGTGGAAGTTGAACGCGCCGCAGCGAACCGACCTGTTGTGTGTGCTTCCCTTTCTCGCCTTGTTCTTCGTGCAATTGGCACACCACCAGTTGTGGCGCGATGAATTGAACGCTTGGGGCCTCGCTGCTGCCAGTCACAACCTCCGGCAACTCTTCTTCTACATACACTACGAGGCCCATCCCGGACTCTGGTACGTACTACTGTGGAGTATCTCCCGCCTTACCACTTCTCCTGTTCTGGGGCTCAAGCTGCTCCAGGCTGTCATCGGTAGCGCGATCTATCTGGTCATCGCACTGAAAGCGCCCTTTACGCGCAGTGAAAAGGTTCTGCTCTATCTCAGTTACTTCGTCTCGTTTGAGTACACCGTCTTCAGCCGCATGTATGGCCTGCTGTTCCTGCTGGTGCTCCTGTATACGCACAAGCGCGTTACACAGCCTGACCGCATTCTGCTCAGTGCGGTTCTGCTCGGCATCATGGCCAACACAGACACCCTGGGTGTCCTTCTGTCCTTTGCCTTGATAGCCGAAAATGTCTTCGCCTGGACCCACCAGGAAATTGCGGCACGCTTGAGCAAACGCCGCGTTGTTGTCGCGGGGGCCATCTATTCCACTGCCCTTCTTCTTTCTTATCTAACGCTCAGGCCATCGAAGCACATCAGTTGGCGCACCACCGGCCACATATTCGCCTATGCCCGCGATCCGGGTTATCTCTTTTTTATGGCTGTACGCTACATCGTACTTCCATGGTTTCCGCTGGATCCCCGGTTCCCTCACGTGTTTTGGGATCCTACTCCCATCTCCTCTCTCAAGCTCTTCTACATTTGCATGCTGCCGGTAGTCGTCGGCCTGGTGTATTGGCTCTTTCGTCGCGATCGCAGCTTGCTTGTGCTCCAGGGTGTCGCCGCGGTTACCGCCATCCTCTTCGCGCACCTCATTTATCAGGGATGGATGCGCCATTACGGCATTGTCTTTATGGCTTTCCTGGTCGCACTCTGGATCCAGCGGTACAGGCGCCCCCAGGTTCCAGTGCTGAGCTATGCCTTTCTCGGGCTCAGCGCATTGGGCGGCATCGGCGCTGGCATCGCGCAATGGAACCATCCTTTCTCGAATGCCGGCGCCGCTGCGCATTGGATCCGAGACCATCATCTTGAAAACGAGCCGCTGATCGGCACCGTGGACACCAGCGTGGCCGGTGTCGCGGAATTGCTCAGACGTCCGATCTATTTCCTGGAATGCAACTGCACCGATACCTTTCTTCTCTTCTCCGACCGCCGCGACAGCTACAGCAAGCAGCAGATGCCATCCCGGCTGGCTATAGCGGCGCACAGCATCAAAGCGCCCCAGGCCGTGTTTATCACGACCTACCCTTTGACCGCCGCGCAGATGGACGAGATACAGCGCCGCTCACTGCAACTCAAGCCGCTCGCGGCCTTTCCCGGAGCGGAAGACCCCGAAGAGAATTATTACTTGTATTCGCTTTCCCAGACACCGCACATGAGCGTCTCGCAAAGCACTCTTAATCTGAAATAGCTGAGCTATGATCAGCACGGGCACAGGTCGCCAGTGCTCGCCCGTTGACCGATATATCGGAAGGTTTACACGTTGTCAGTTGCTATCCCCCATACATCTCGGCATCGGACGCCGAACACTCCGAAGAAGACGTCGCCTCACGCCTCATTCTGGAGCCTGACCACGGCCCAGCGAACAGATCTTCTGTTCGTACTTCCCTTCCTGGCACTCTTCTTTGTCCAGCTTGCTCACCACAATATGTGGGGCGATGAGCTCAATGCTTTCGCCATTGACGCGGCCAGCCACAGTCTTAAGCAGCTCTTCCACTACCTCCACTACGAAGCACACCCGTCGCTCTGGTACCTGCTGCTCTACCCCATCACGCGCTGGACCGCCGCTCCCGTCGCCATGAAGTGCCTGGAAGGAGTGATCGGCGCGACCATTTACCTCTTCATCGCCCTCAAGTCCCCCTTCTCCCGGGGAGAAAAGCTGCTGCTCTATCTCAGCTACTTTGTCTCCTTCGAGTACACCGTCTTCAGCCGCATGTATGGCGTCCTGTTTCTGCTGGCGCTCATCTATGCGCAACAGCGTGCCACCCACCCGGATCGCGTGATCACCAACGCCCTCCTGCTCGGGCTGATGGCAAACACGGACACCATGGGCATCCTGCTGGGCGCAGCCTTCGCATTGGAATACCTGCTCAACCGGCTCTCCCCCACCGCTGATGGGTTGCCGCGCAGCTCACCGCGTCGCCTGCTCGCCGGGCTCGGGATCTACCTCGCTTCCATCGCCTGCTCCATCGCCACCCTCAAGCCCGCGAAGGATCTCAGCCGGATCAACAGCGGTTACCGCTTCGAGCATGCTGGCTCCCTGAGCCATCTGGGCCACGCCATCATCAGCTATCTGGTCCTCCCGTGGTTTCCTATTGCATCTGGCTTTCCGCAGCAATTTTGGAATCCGAACCCGAAATCCCACCCCATCCTCTACACGCTGGCACTGCCGGTCATTGTCGCGATGCTGGTGTACCTCTTCCGCCGTGACCGCACGCTGCTCATCCTGCTCGGCGCCATGGCGCTCATCGGCATCACCTTCGGCCACCTCATCTATATGGGCTGGGAGCGCCACTACGGCATCCTCTTCACGGCCTTTCTGGTCGCGCTCTGGATCCAGCGCTACCGTCGCCCCGGCGTACCCGCGCTCGCCTATGTCTTGCTGGGCCTGAGCGCCATCGGCGGAGTGCAGGCAGCCGTCGCGGAGTGGACGCATCCGTTCTCCAATTCACAGACTGCCGCCGACTGGGTCCGCGCTCATCACCTCGAAAACAAGCCGCTTATCAGCCTCTATGACATGAGCATCGCCGAAATTCTGCAACGTCCCACATACTTCCTGGAGTGCGACTGTACAGACACCTTTCTGCTTTTTTCCGACCGCCGCGACCACTTCGACTGGAGCGAGTTGCCGCAAGCCCTCGACCACGCCATGACAGCCGTAGGCCAGCGGCAAGCCCTGTTCATCGACATGCTCCCCCTCACCCCGGCGGAGGTGCAGGAAATCCAGCGCCGTTCCATGAGCGTCACACCGCTACTCATGCTGCCGCCGGCAGAAGTCGCCCAGGAAGGCAACTATCTTTATCTGGTTACGCGCACGCCCACGCCGGTCACAACAGATGCGGCACAGGCCGCCTCTCGTCCGGCTTCCATTCAACTGCGGTAAGATCATGCGAAGTAGCTACGGAACGAAATCATGCTGAATAACAAACGAATCGCAGTCGTCCTCCCTGCTTACAACGCTGCCCTCACCCTCGAGCGCACCGTTGACGAGATTCCTCACGACATCGTCGATGACATCATCCTGACCGATGATGCGAGTTCGGACAACACCTCGGAAGTCTCGCGCCGGCTCGGCCTCGAAACCATCCGGCATGACAAGAATCGCGGCTACGGCGGCAACCAGAAGACCTGCTACACCGCCGCGCTCAGCCGGGGCGCCGACATCATCGTCATGCTGCATCCGGATTACCAGTACACGCCCAAGCTGGTCTCCGCCATGGCGTCCATGATCGCCTACGACGAGTTCGATTGCGTGCTCGCCTCCCGCATCCTCGGCGGCGGGGCGCGGCGCGGCGGCATGCCGCTCTATAAGTACATCTCCAACCGCTTTCTCACCGCGGCCCAGAACCTGCTCATCGGGCAGAAGATGTCGGAGTACCACACCGGCTACCGCGCATGGAGCCGCAAGGTGCTGGAGCGCCTGCCGCTGCTGGCCTGTTCCGATGACTTCGTCTTCGATAACCAGATGTTGGTGCAGGCGGTCTACTTCGGTTTCCGCGTCGGCGAAATCTCCTGCCCCACCAAGTACTTCCCGGAAGCCTCCTCGATCAATTTCCGACGCAGCGTCACCTATGGATTTGGCGTACTCCGCACCGCAATGCAGTACCGGCTCAAGCGGATGGGCCTGGCGAACCCCGCCATCCTGCGCGATGCAGCCACCGAGCGCCTGTCCTACAACACAGGATCTGCCCAGCAGACCGCGCCCCAGCCGGCGTAGGCTCTTACCACGGCAGGCGCCGCCCAGTGCCTGCCGCCGCTCGTCACCCAGCCTCACGCCGTTCGGTATACTCCACTCTTTATGCGCGTTTTCGTCATACTCCCCGCCGCCGGTCTCGGCACTCGCATGGCCGCCGGCCACGTTGCGCCCTCCGCTCCCAAGCAGTTCCTTACCCTTGCCGGAACGCCCATTCTCATCCACAGCCTGCGCGCCTTTACCACCTTGCCGGAGGTGACCGGCGTCACCGTTGCGGTGCGTGCACCGGAAATGGAGCGCCTGGCCGCCCAGATCGCGGAATATGGCCTTGCCGCCCGCGTCGCCGTCGTAGAAGGGGGCGACAGCCGGCAGGAGTCCGTCAGCCGGGCCCTGGCCACGATTGAGGCCGAACCGGACGACATCATCCTGGTACACGACGCCGTGCGTCCGTTGATCGATGCCGACACCATCCTGCGCACGGTCGAGGCAGTGCGCCGTCACGGTGCCGCCATCGTCGCATTGCCCGCCATTGACACCATCAAGCAGGTGGAGCGGACCGCCGATGGTGCCCTGGTGCGCGCCACCATCCCTCGCGAGTACATCGTGCAGGCGCAAACGCCCCAGGGCTTCCGCGCCGGGCTGCTCAAGCGCGCCTTCGCTGAAGCCGAGGCGGACGGCTTTGCCGGCACCGATGAGGCCAGCATCGTCGAACGCGCGGGCGCCGACGTGGTCGTCGTTCCCGGCTCCCCGGCCAACCTGAAGATCACCCAGCCCGGCGACCTTCCGCTCGCCGAGTTCTACCTGGCGCGCCGCGGCAGCCGGCCATAAAGAGATCGGGCAGTCGCGGTACACTCGCCTGAAGGGTTTTCGGAAGACCATGAGCATACGCATCGGTTACGGTTGGGACTCGCACGCATTTCAGGCCGGTGTGCCGCTGATGATCGGCGGCATCCCCATCCCCCACCACGAGGGCCTGGCGGGCCACTCGGACGGGGACGTGCTCCTCCACGCCATCACCGATGCGCTGCTCGGCGCCGTTGCGGCCGGCGATATCGGCACCTTCTTCCCGCCCGGCGACCCGCGCTGGAAGAACGCCAACTCCACCATCTTCCTCAACCTCGCCCTTGAAGAAATTCAGCACGCCGGCTACCGCATCGTGAATATCGACACCACGCTCGTGCTGGTCGCGCCCAAGATTTCCCCCATCTCCGCGGATATCCGTGAGCGCCTCGCCGATCTTCTCGATCTCGATCCCAAGGCCGTCAGCATCAAGGCCAAGACACCCGAAGGCCTCGGGCTCGATCACGTTGCCCAGGCGCATGCCACCGTCCTGCTGGAAAAGGTCGAGGACCCCGAAGACACACGCAGCATGAGCGCCGTTATCGAGAGCCAGCGCAATCTGGAAGACGTGGTCAAGGACCTTTTGGCAGAGGTGCACGGCACCACCACGCAGACGCGGCCGACCGTCAAGATTCCGGTCTTCGATACCGAAGACATCACCTGACGTGCGCACCGCGACAGCTCCCCATTCGCCGCACGCGAGAGGCTCCTGGCCGGGCCACGAACCGCCAGCCGCTTGCTGGCCACTCAACACATTCTGCCCATCCTCCTTCTGAGCGGAGCGAAGAATCCATGTCCAATCCCGTAGCCAAAGCTACCCTCCTGCTCGTCACGTTGCTGCTTCTGCCTGTAGCAGCCCTCGCTCAAGCCGCTCCATCTCCGGCAGCCGGCGACTGGGCCACCCCCGCCGAGCAGACCGGCTATCGCACCACGCCGGACTACGGCAGCACCATGGCGTACCTCCGTCGCGTGGCCGCCGCCGCTCCGGGGCAGGTCCGCATCGAGCCCTTCGGCAAATCCGGTGAGGGCCGCGAGCTCGATATCGTCATCGCCTCGAAAGACGGTATCTTCGACCCCGCCCAGCTCCATGCCGCTCATCGCCCCATTTTGCTGGTGCAGAACTCCATCCACGCCGGCGAGATGGATGGCAAAGACAGTTGCCTAGCGCTGCTGCGTGACATGGTGATCACCAAATCGCAGACCGCGCTGCTGGACCGCGCCGTCTTCGTGTTCATCCCCATCTACAACGCCGATGGGCATGAACGTCGCAGCCCTTATAACCGCATCAACCAGAACGGCCCCGAAGAGATGGGCTGGCGCGCCAATGCCACCAACCTGAACCTGAACCGCGATTACATGAAAGCCGACGCGCCGGAAACGCGCGCCCTGCTGGCCATGTTTCACCGCTGGCTGCCGGACTTCTTCGTCGACGACCACGTGACCGACGGTGCCGACTTCCAATACGACGTCACGTACTCCATCGACGACGGCCCGAACGTTTATTCCGCGATGGCGAAGTGGATCGACGCCACCGTCGTTCCCGAGCTCAAAACGCAGGTGGACCGCTCCGGCCACCTCGCCTCCCCCACCTACATCACCCTGGTCGATGACACGGATGCCGCTAAAGGCCTCGGCTTTAACGAGGACCCGCCGCGCTTCTCCACCGGCTACATGGTCCTCGAAAACCGTCCCGGCATGCTGGTTGAAATGCACATGCTGAAGGACTACCGCACGCGCGTGACCGGCAACTACGAAATCCTGCGCGCGCTGCTGGCCTTAATGAATCGCGATGCGGACAAACTCCTCGCCCTTAATGCGGAGGCCGACCGCGCCGCATCGGAGCTGGGCGCGCACCCGCTCTCGAACGTCAGCTACCCGCTGGCCGTCGGCTGGTCCGGCGAAACCACTCCATTTCTCTTTCGCGGTTACAAATACACCCGGCAGCTCAGCGATATCTCCGGAACCATCTACCCCGTCTACACGCACGAGCCCTGGAACGTCACCCTGCCCCTGCAGACCGGGTTCAAGGTGACGGCCGCCACCGTGCCCCCCGCCGCTTACATCGTGCCGCGTCGAGTGGACCCACGTCATCGACGTTCTTGCCGCGCACCAGGTGGAAATGCACCGCACCACCGCCGCGTGGACCGGCCCCGTCGAGACCTATCGCTGCAGCGGCATGCAGTGGCAGGAGCCGCCTTTTGAAGGCCGCCATCCCATCTTCCCCGGCGAGGGAAATCAGGGGCATCCCGGCGCTTTCGGTCAATGCATATTGGTAACAGAAACGATGACTTTCCCGGCAGGCTCTGCGGTGATCGAGCTGAACCAGCGGCTTTCCGCCGTCGCAATGGAATGGCTGGAGCCGCAGGCGCCCGACTCCGCCATGGCCTGGGACTTCTTCGATCCCATCTTCGAGCAGAAAGAATATGGCGAAGGTTATGTACTAGAGAAGCTCGCCCGCGAGATGCTGGCCAAAGATCCCAAACTGAAAGCGGAGTTCGAGCACCGCATCCAAGCCGACCCGCGCTTTGCCGCCAACCCCAACGCGCGCCTCGCCTTTTTCTACGACCACTCTCCCTGGAAGGACCCCCGCCTCGGACTCTACCCCGTCGGCCGGCTCACGAAGCTGGACGGCGTGCCGGTCGAGAAGTAATTAGAGAGTTGGCGGGTGATAAGCGAGAATCTGCTCATCGACCGTAAGCAGAGTGAGCTGCTCCAGAACAGCTTGGGCCACCACGAGCCGGTCAAACGGATCACGGTGCAATAAAGGTAAATTTCCAGCGGCTTCTGCGTGTCTGCCAGTGATTGCAACTTCGCGAAACTGCATCTGCTCTATAGCTGCAGGCACATCTCCTTTGAAATCAAGACGTCCGAGTTTGCGCTTGATGGAGATCTCCCAGACCGCAACTGCACTCACGTAAACTTCGTTTGCCGGGTCGGCAATGAGGCCGGCGAAGCGGTTAGGCAAGAGTTTGTCGCTGTAAACCGTCCAGATGAAAACATGGGTGTCCAGAAGCAAACGCATTACAGCCCGAAATCCTTCAGGATGTCTTCTGGAAGAGGATCATCGAAATCTGGAGCAATATACGTAATACCTAACAGGTTTTGGCCCAGTCTCCGCGATTCCCGCTTGTCTTGCGCCTGCTCCAGAGGTACCAGCCGCGCCTTCGGCTTCCCTGCCTTGGCAATCACGATCTCTTCCCCGCGCGACGCCCGCTCCACCAGTTCCGACAAATGCGACTTCGCCTCGTACAGATTGACCGTTTCCATGCTCGCAAGTATGCGCCCCGGCCCCTGGTTGGTCAAGTTGGTCAACTTCCGCATTGCGAACTTGCTTGCAGCGGGACACAATCCACACTAAGCTTGCTCCCAAATCCGCTGCGCCTGTGCGCGGAACCAGAGGCTCCTATGCATCAGCAATACCCCGGAATCGATCCTCATCTGCTCTATTTCGTTCCGTTTTTTGCCGTCTTTGGCCTCGCCATGGCCGTGATCATGATCATTCCGTACTGGTTCATCTTCAAGAAGGCGGGCTTCAGCCCGTGGCTCTGCCTGCTGTTTTTCATTCCGCTCGCCAATATCATCGTGCTTTACGTGGTCGCCTTTTCGCAGTGGAAGGTCGTTCCCGTCGCAGACCTCGCGCCCGGCAGTTATCCACCGTCTTATCCCCCCACCTACACCGGTTCCACCCAGCCGCTCCCGCCCGCCGGCCCCACCTACCGCGGATAACCCGCGCGCCCACGCGCCACAAAGGGCCCGACCCGGCAATACAGCACTGCGCGTCAGCCCGTGTTGACGCGAGCGCTATACTTCTGTCAGACGAGCCGCGCCTATGCCCTTCGATCCCCGTGCCGTTGCGAACTGCTTTCTCGATCTCGCGAAGAAGAACGGCCAGACTATCGATCCCATGAAGCTGCAGAAGCTGGTGTACTACGCCCACGGCTGGTACCTGGCGCTGGCTGGCGCGCCCCTGCTCGACCGCTCCATCGAGGCCTGGAAATACGGCCCCGTCATTCCGCTGCTCTATCGCACCTTTCAGGACTATGGCGCCGACCCCATCACCGAGCCCGCGCGCTACAGCGACATACAGGGCACCAAGATGGTCGTTCGTCCCTTCACCCTCCCCGACGGAGATAGCAGCGCCGATTATGCCCGGCGCATCATCAAGCGCGTGCTGGAGGTGTACGGGGGCTACTCGGCGGTCCAGCTTTCCATGATGACTCACGCGCCCGAAACGCCGTGGGCCCAGGCCTGGAGCAAGAACCAGGGCAAACGCTACGTTCCCATTCCGGATGACTCCATCCAGCAGTACTTCAAAAACACGCTGAAGCCCATCGCTGCATGATCACGGAGCCCGATCCAGAGCAGATTGCCGACCCCTCGGCCATCGCCAGCCCTGCTGCTGCCGTGCTGGCTTCCGCATCCGCCGCGCCGCCGCGCGCGGCAGTAGAACTGGCCCAGACCTCCACCATCCTCGCCGCCAGTGAACTCGACACCTACGAGGAAAGCAAGCACCGCCAGATCCTGGGCTTCCGCCGCTGGCTCGTCCCCGGCGTCTTTGCGCTCACCCTGGCATGGCTGATATTTGTCGCAGCGATTGTCCGCATTGAGGAACGACGGCATCCTCTCTCGGACGCCGTCCTCATCGCCCTGCTCGGCACCGCCACTGCCAACGTCCTCGGCCTGCTCGTGATCGTGCTCAAGTCGCTCTTCCCCGTCGAGCTCGATCGCGATAACGAATAGCCTTCCTTTCCGAGCGTGGCACTTCTGCTTACGCCTCCGGTGCCGCGCGGCGCTGCCGCCCGCTGATCAGGTACACCGCCGCACGCAGTTCCAACAGTGGATCGGCCGAAGGCTCGATCCCGTCCACGCGCGGGATCGGATCGAAGATGATCTGCTTCTGCTCGTGGTTGCTGTCGGCCACCGGAGCAGTGAGCTCCAGCATTCCCAGGTCGAGCACGGTACGATCTGCCGGCCAGTGGATGGTCGCATCGTCAACGGTGTCGTCGCGCTCGGCAAGCTGCACCATCACGCGAAAACGGATCGGCTCCTTCGCAATGCGCTCCTGGAGTTCATCGAACAGGTAATTGGGTGCCCTGGCGGCAAGCTCCGCCGCGTCCAGAGGATCGTTGCCGGCCTCCGGCACAATGCGGTAGCGGCCATAGCAACCCACGCCGTTCTGGTTGATGAAGTGCATCGCCGTCACGCCGAAGAAGGTCTCCCGCGCAAAGCTGGAAGGCGCCGGCTTCGGCATCTGCACGTAGGCGAGCGCCGCCGGATGGCTCCCGAGGTACTTCTCCAGCGCAGAGCCGGCGATGTGCGCCGGATCGCTCGCCGCGATGGCGCGCATGAGTTCAAGAAAACCCTGCCCGGTCCTCGCCGGGAAGCCATCCGCAGAGTGGCCGATGATGTCCGTATGCACGCGCTCGGCCAGGTGAAAGCGCACTGCGCATCCCCGAGGGTCTGCATTGGCGTCGTTGTCCGGAATCGTCGGCAGACCGGTCGAGTTCGAAAAGCGCACGGTCACCGGCGTTGATGGCCGGTTCATGTGCGGTGCGCGCGTCAACTGCGCTGCTTCCGGCGACGGAGTGAAGTTCCCGGTCAGCATCGTGCCCTTGGCGTGCGCCGGGCGAAAGCCGGGATGCAGGCCGAAGAGGTTGTGGAACTCCTGCAGCACCTCTTCGCTCAACGCAATGATTCGTTCATCTGCGGGCAGTGGCATGGGTCGTGCTCCTTTTCTTGATTCGGGGTTGCCACAGTGTAGCCGCGAAGCTGCCCGCCTCTTCATCAATTTCCTGTGCCCTGTTCCCGCGCTCGCCGCAACCTTTCAAAAACCGGCCCTGGCGCGGCGATACAAGAGCGCCCCGATCGCATTTGCCGCCAGCAACGCCAGCGCGACCTTTCCGCCGAAAGTCCAGGGATGGGGGACATCGATGATCGGCACCACCTGCAGCACCACTGCAGCCGCGGTGGTGCTCAATCCCAGCGCAGCACAGACGCGCACCACCGGTCCCGGACGGCGCGGCAGCCGCCCGCTTGCGACCAGCGGAATCGAAAAGAGCACCAGATAGTAGAGCCCGTAGCAAGCCTGCGCCGCCGTGATCACCAGTTGGAACGCTTCCTGCCGTCCCACGCCGACCAGGCTCACCGTCGCCAGAAGAAAACAGCAAAGCACCACAAACCACAGCGCGCGCGATGGCGTACGGTACCGCGGGTCTAGCCGGGTAAACCAGCGAGGAAGCAGGCCATCCCAGCCCGCCACCAATGGCAGGCGCGAAGTCTCCGCCACAATCACCGTGTACTGCGCCACCGAGAGCACGATGATGGCGGCAACGCCCAGCAGCACGATGCGGCTGATAGAGCCGCTGCCGGCGAAGGCCGCGCTGAAGAGCTGCGATACCGGCGCTGCCAGGTCTACCCGGTCCGCCGGCACATAAGAAAGCAGCGAACCGGTGCTCAGGATATAGAGCAGCGCGATCACCGGCGCGGCCAGCCACAGCGAAAGCCCAATACCGCGGCTCGGGTTGCGGATCTCGCCCGCGAACACCGCAACCTGCTCTCCGCCATTCAGGCCGGTGAAACTCATTTTGGTGAGCAGGTTCAGGCTCAATAGTGTGAGCGGCGGCATAGCCCAGGAGAAGGGCCGCTGCACCGGCGCCTGGTGGTGCGGCCGGAAGAAGAGCAGTGCGATCAACGCACACTGCACGCCGAGAATGGTGACCGTGCCCGCGTGCGACACCCACTTCCCCACCTTGAACCCGCGGATATCGACTGCGAGGATGAACGCGAAGACGACGACGTTGACTGCGGTCACGAGCGCCACGCTGGTGCGCATCCATGCATAGGAGGGGCCCCCCGCGAGCGCCATGCTCTCGGCGATCGAGATGCCCAGCGATGACGTGAGGAAGATGGAGTAAATCCAGAAGTTCCAGGCCGCCAGGAATCCCCAGAAAGGCCCCAGCCCCACCCGCGCCCACTGGTACACGCCGCCTTCCCATGGCAGGCTCTGCCCCAGGAAGCGAACCACCACCGCGAGCGGCACAAAAAAGACCGCGATGCCGATCGTCCAGAAGACGACATGCGTCGGACCCTGTCGCGCCGCAATGCCGATGCAGGTCTCGGTTGTGACCAGCAGCACCTGCATCAGCACCAGGTCGGGCAGACGCAGCTCGCGCTTCAGCTCGCCGGAACCAGTCTGCGCACTTCCCTCCATCTCTATTCCGGCATTGTCCATGGCATCCTCGGTGTGTCCTGGCATCCGCATGCGCGCAGGCGAGGGCACGCGCCTTGACGCTCCCCCCAGCCGCACCTAGCATCGGGATTGAACCCACTCATCATGCCAGACGAATCGACACTCCACCTCCCGAACCCCAGTCCTCGCGTCCGCTTCGCTCCCTCTCCCACCGGCTTTCTGCACGTAGGCGGCGCGCGCACCGCGCTCTTCAACTGGCTTTTTGCCCGGCACACCGGCGGCACCTTTATCCTCCGCATCGAGGACACGGATTTCGAGCGCTCCTCCGAAGAGATGGTCGAGGGCATCCTCGAAGGCATGCGCTGGCTGGGACTCACCTGGGATGAGGGCCCGTTCTTTCAATCGCAGCGTCTGCCCCTCTATCACGCAACTGCGGACAAGCTGCTCGCCAGCGGTCATGCGTACCGCTGCTTCTGCACCAAAGAAGAACTGGAACAGCGCCGGGAAGAGGCGATCGCCGCCGGACGAACGCCGATGTACGACCGCCGCTGCGCGCGTCTGACTGCGGAGGAACGCACCGCCCGCCTGCAGTCCGGCGAACCCGCCGCCGTGCGCTTCCACGTGCCGGAAGGGGGCGCCACGGCCTTTGATGACGCGGTCTTCGGGCGCGTCTCGGTGGCCAATGCCGAGATTGAAGACTTCGTGTTGCTGCGCTCGGACGGCATCCCCACCTATCACCTCTCGGTCGTTGCCGATGACCTGGACATGCGCCTCACGCACATAATCCGCGGCGCGGACCACATCTCCAACACGCCGAAGCAGGTGCTGCAGTACCAGGCTCTCGGCGCGCCGCTGCCGGTCTTCGCCCACGTGCCGCTGATTCTCGGGCCCGACAAGACGCGCCTCTCTAAGCGCCACGGCGCCACTAGCGTGATCTCGTACAAAGAGATGGGTATCGTGCCCGAAGCCTTCCGCAACTTCCTCGCCCTGCTCGGCTGGACACCGGGCACCGCCGGCAAGGACGCGGATGGACGCGATCGCGAAATCTTCAGCTCGGAAGAATTGATCCAGCTCTTTTCGCTCGACGGCATCGCCAAGTCCGACGCGGTGTTCGATAATGACAAGCTGGCCTGGTTCAACACCGAGTGGATCCGGCGCTACTCCGCCGAGCAGCTTCTGCCCCATGTCGAAGAAGAATGGGTAAAGTGTGACTTCTGGACCGAGCGCAGCCGGGAAGAGACGCTGGCAGCCATCGAGCTGCTCAAGCCGCGGGCACGCAGCCTGCGGGACTTCGCCACCTCGTTCCGCGCCTATTTCAGCGAGCAGTTCAATTACGATCCCACCGCGGTTACAAAATTCCTGAGTGACGACCGGACCCGCGCCCTTCTGGTTGAACTCGCCGCGCGCTACGCGCAGGCCGACGAGTTCACCGAAGCCTCCACAGAAGCGATCCTGCGCGCCTTTGCGGCCGATAAGGTATCAAAGCCGGCGCACTGATCAACGGCGCCCGCGTCGCCCTCACCGGGCAGGCGGTGGCGCCCAGTCTCTTTGCCGTGATGGTGCTGCTGGGGAAGGAACGGGTGGTCGCGCGTCTCGAAGCTGCGACTGACATCCCGGTTGCCGCGCCCGCACCCGAGCAGGCTCCCCAGATCTAACCGTCCAGCTCAACTCTCGCGTTTCCAGCCGTTCGCCGTATTGTGCAACCCCTGCTCTAAGCGATGAAAGAAACGCGCCTACTTCGCCAGCACGCTCACGGCCACCGCCGTCGTCTTCGGCGGCATGCACGCATTCTGGTCGCATGCCTGGTAGCGCAGCGCTCCCTGAAGCAACTGGCTGCCGGGCTTCGCCTTCAGGTGCGCACGAAGCACCACATCGCCCATGTACACATTCAGCTTCTCGTCGGGAGCAAAGGCAAAGCTGGTGTCGGTGCCCTGCGGAAAGTCCACCCGCGTCACATCGAGCCCGCTCCCTTCGGTGATCATCAATTGCGTCGGAATCAGCGTCTTCCCGTGCGGTGTGTGCGAATTGATGTGGTACCCGGGCGCTACCTGGAAGCGCAGCTCTACTTCCTGCGGCTGGCCGGCCTGCACGCTGATCTGTTCGGGTCCGGCGAACTGGACAATCGAAGCACCCTTGCCCGCCGCCTTCTGCGCGCTCTGCCAGGGAAACGTCTGCCCCAGCCCCACACCGCTCAGCAGCAAGGCCGCTACAGCGATCCCGCCCGCTCGCAAGAGTGTTCTCATTGTTGCCCTCCGGCCGCCAGGGCCTTCTTGATATTTGCCTCCACCTGGCTGCGCGAGGAAAGCGCGGCGACCTCTTCCACGATCTTGCCGTTGCGGCCGACATAATAGGAAGTGGGCAGAAACTCGCAGCACTTGTACGCCTTTCCTACCGCATCGTCGCCCATCAACACCGGGTAGTTCACGCCGGTCTTGTCGCGATACTTCGCCACCGCGCTGCGGTCCTTCGCGTCGTCCTCGCTGATGCCGAGAATCTCAAAACCCTGCGCTGCATACTGCTTGCGCAAATCGACAAACCACGGCATCTCCACCCGGCAGGGCGGGCACCATGTCGCCCAGAAGTTAATCAACACCGCCCTGCCCTTGTAATCGGCCAGCGAAACACGCTTGCCCTCGGGTGTGCGCAACGTGAAGTTGGGCGCCTTCTTGCCCCGCAGGTTCGGCAGCCCCTCGTCTTCGGCTACATCCTGTCCTACTGTCTGGTTGGAGATGTCGGGCAGCAGCACGCCTTGCGACCTCTGCTGCTGTGCCATGCGACGCATTTTAAAGTTCTGGTATCCGGACCACGCCATCAGCGCAATTGCGCCTACAATGACGAGCACCACGATCTGGTTGCGCTTCAATCCTTGGCCTTTCTATAGTTCCGCTTCGGAGCCTGCATGCACCCGGAAGCCTGCGACCCCTTATTCTAAATGGACGGCCTGTCAGCACTGAGGAGAGCCATCTTGTTTTGTTCCCTGCGGCAACGCATCACGCGCGCATGAAATCGCCCGCCCAACCGACGCCGCCCGAGCTTGTCCGCATCGAGGCTGCAGGCCTGCTCGCGCTGGCCGAGCGCCTCGAAGGTCCCATGGCCGGCGATTTCGCGCGCGCCGTGGACCTCATCATGAACTGCGGCGAAAGCCGCGGCCGCGTCGTCGTCACCGGCATGGGCAAGAGCGGCCTCATCGCCCAGAAGATCGCCGCCACGCTTTCTTCCACCGGGACACCCGCGCTGTTTCTCCACCCGGCAGAGGCGCTCCACGGCGACCTCGGCGTGCTGGCGCGCGGCGATGTGGTGCTGGCGCTTTCCGCCAGCGGCGAGACTGAAGAGCTACTGCGCCTCCTGGCCACGCTCAAGCGCATCGGCGATGCCCTGATCTCCTTCTGCTGCGCCATGCACTCCACGCTGGCCCACGCCAGCGATGTGGCGCTCGACTGCTCCGTGCCGCAGGAGGCCTGTGGCCTCGGCCTCGCGCCCACTGCCTCCACCACCGCCATGCTCGCCCTGGGCGATGCCCTGGCCGTCGCCGTTTCCCTGCGCAAAGGCTTTCGCGCCGAAGACTTCGCCGACCTTCATCCCGGTGGCAAACTGGGTAAAAAACTCGCCCGCGTCCGTGACCTGATGCACGCCGGCGATGCGCTGCCTGCGGTGGGCCCGCACACCCCGATGCCCGACGTCATCTACGAAATGTCGCGGAAGAAACTCGGAGTAACCACCGTGCTCGACGGGGCCGGAGGACTGCTGGGCCTCATCTCGGATGGCGACCTGCGCCGGCTGCTGGGCGCGCGCGGTCCAGAGGCGCTCACCCTCACCGCTGCCGATGCGATGAACGCCACGCCACGCACCATCGCTCCGGACGAGCTCGCCGCTCGCGCCCTGGCCACCATGGAAGAGCGGAAAATCACTTCACTCGTCGTCACCGGGCCGGACCGCCGGACCCTCGGCCTGCTTCACCTTCACGACCTCTGGGGCCTCGAGTTGATGTAAAGCCGCCGGCTGCGATTAAGGCGCGCTGGCCGGCAGGACCGTCAATGTCAGCGTCGCGGTATGCGTAATCGGGCTCGAAAGCTGCACCGCCGCTGAGATGCCCGTTGCGGTCAACGTAGTGGTGCTCGGCGCAGCCGTCTGCGAGGCCACCAGGTAGAACGTCTGGGTGGAGCCGATGCCCACCGTCGCCTGCGCCGGTGCAATGCCCACCGCGTTGCCGCCCTTACCGTCTCCCGGCAAGCCGCTCATGATCAGCGTAACGCTGCCCTGAGAGTGATGTACCGCGGTGACGCTGATGGTGACCGTAGCGGTTCCTCCCGGAACGATCGAGACCGTGCCCGTCTGCACGGTCATGGCAAAATCCGGGTTGCCCGCCGAACCACACCCCGCCATCCACAACGGCGCAACGCAACCCGCGCACAACAGAACAGCCTGGTACAGGCGACGCATTAAGAAATCCTCCGGCGGCAATCTTCTGGTGTTAAGATGCGCGAGCAGAACATTCTTCCATTCCCGAGTGTGCGTGGGCTTTTGGATACCCGAGCCCGCAGGCCTGACTGTACCACCGGGGGCGCTTGTGTACCCCGCAACTGCTCCGGTGCCGTGTCGCAATTCTGCGCAGAAAACCGCAGCGGCTTTTTCTTGCGTCGATAAGCAAATCCAAAGTAGAAATGCAACTCATGTAGTCACACATTTGTTACCAAAGTTTTGTGTACTCAATCAGGTAAAAAACTGCATAGTAGGGCAACTCTCGCGGATGGCCCCCCGGCCAATCCTATACTGCGGCTCGCCACCCCCCTCGGCGCTCCGCATGCAAGTCACACCTCGCTTCGCTCGAAGCGAGCATGAGCGCAATCGTGCTCTCAATCCCCGGAGCTTTCATGAAAAACCCTGTCCGCCTCCTGCAAGCAGCCTTGATGGCGATCGCCTGGTTCGCATTTGTACCCAGCCTGCTTGCAAATTCTGTTTCGCCGACCTCTGCGACCGTTACGGAAAATGCCACCAAGCAGTTCTCTGCCAGTACGTCCTCCACCTGGAAGGCGAGCTGCGGTACCATTTCCACCACCGGTCTCTACAAGGCCCCTCTCGTTCCCGAAACCTGCACCATCACCGCCACCGCGAAGAATGGCAGCGGCAGCTCCACCGCCAAGGCCACCGTGGTCTCGCCCTTCACCGTGAGCCCTTATGGTCCCAAAACCCCGCAAGGCCAGACCTGGAATTTCACTGCCACCGTTCCGGTGCGCTGGACCACGACCTGCGGCAGCATCGCTTCTACCGGTTCCACGACCGCCCGCTATACCGCTTCCGGTGCAGCCAACACCTACTGCACCATCCGCGCCTACGCCACCAGCGGTACGGCATATGAGTCGGACAACTATGACCACGTCATGGCGTCCAATTACGTGCTGATGAGTCCCACGAACGTCAGCCTTGCTGCCGGTGCCAAACAGCAGTTCACCCAGGGCATCACCAGCGCCACCCCGAAGTGGTCCGCGACCTGCGGCACCATCACCTCGACCGGCTACTACACGGCGCCGTCGTCAGCCAACACCTGCACCGTCTCGGTCGCCGCACCGGGTCCGCCTACCGGTAGCGGGCAGGTTGTCTCTACCACTGTGACCGTCGGCGGAACCAGCGCCCTCACCATCTCGCCCGTCAATCCATCTGTGCCCGTCAACGGTAACCTTTCCTTTACCGCCAACGCGGCCGTGACCTGGTCGGCATCGTGCGGCACCATCACCAGCGCTGGCGCCTACACCGCACCGGGGAGCGCCACCACCTGCTCCGTTACCGGCACGGCCACGGACGGCACGAACCGCACCGCCTCCACGAACGTAACCGTGAACGCACTGCAGGCCATCACCATCTCGCCGACGAATCCATCCGTCACGGTCAACGGGAATCTCTCCTTTACCGCCAGCACCGCGGTTACCTGGAGCGCTTCCTGTGGCTCCATTTCCGGCTCCGGTGCCTACACCGCTCCGGGCACGCCCACAAGCTGCACGGTCACCGGCACAGCTACCGACGGCTCCGGCCGCACCGGGTCCACCAACGTGACGGTCAACGCTACCGTTACCCTCACAATTTCGCCAACCTCGCCGAGCATCTACGCCCTGGGTAAAGTGAAGTTCACCGCCAGCACCTCGGCAAACTGGTCTGCTTCCTGCGGCACCATCGACAACACTGGCGCCTTCATCGCACCCAGCACCGCCAACAGTTGCGTCGTAACTGCCACGGATACCACCAATTCCTCCAATACTGCCCAGGCCACGGTGAACGTTCAGATCGTGAACTACACCACCTGGCTGAGCGATAACAAACGCAGCGGGGCCAACACCAACGAGTTTGTGCTCACGCCCAGCAACGTCAGCAGCCTTTCCCAAACCTGGAGCGCCCCGGTGGACGGCACCATCTGGCACCAGCCGCTCTACATGAACGCGGTTAGCATCAACGGAACGCCCCACAACGTCGTCTTTGTCGGCACCTCCAACGACAGCCTCTATGCCATTGATGGAGATACCGGAACCCAGCTCTGGAAGAGGTCTTTCCTTTCTAGCGGCGCCACTGCAGTCGCGGGAAGCTCCGTCGGCGGCTCCATGACACAGATGGGCATCGTCGGAACGCCGGTGATCGACCCCAACAGCAATACTCTTTATGTTGTCGCCTTCACCGCGGAGAACAACAACACCACCTTCGTTCACCGGCTCCATGCTGTGGACATCACCACCGGGAATGACCGGACCAGTCCCGCGGTCATTCAAGATTCCCAATTCACCGACCCGCGTCATAACAACCGCGCTGGACTGGTCCTCGCCAACGGCAACGTTTACGTTTCCTTTGGCGGCATTGCCGACAAGGCTCCCTTCCACGGCTATGTCTTTGCCTATGACAACAACTCGCTCAGTCAGACGGCAATGATCAACACCACCCCCGGCGGCTACGCTGGTGGCATCTGGCAAGGTACGGCAGCGCCTGCCGTGGACGACAATGGAAATGTCTATGTCGCTACGGGCAACGGGGACTACAACGGAACCAGCACTTTTGCCATGAGCGCGCTGAAACTCAGCCCAACCCTGCAGATCCAGGACTGGTTTGCTCCCTACGATCAAGCCAGCCTGTCAAGCAAGGACTGGACTTCGGTTCGGCCGGTCCTATCTTCCTCAACCAGTCCGGCAGCCATCCGCATATCCTGATCGTGTGCGGCAAGCCAGACCCGATTTATGTCATGAATCGCGGATAACCTGGGCCAAAACGGCTCTTCCGATAACATCCTGCAGCGCATCACAGGACAGGTCGGCGGGACCGCAACGGGCTCGAGACTCCGGGCAGTCCTGCTACACGAACCCTGTGTACTGGCAGAACAAGCTCTACTTCGGCGGTAACGGCGACGTAGTCAAGCAGTTCAGCATGGTCAACGGGCAACTCTCCGGGACTCCGTAGCCAAAGGAAGCTATGCCTATAGCTGGCCGGGAGCCCAAACCGTCCTCACGGCCAATGGCGGCAGCAACGGCATTATCTGGAGCATGGATCCGAACAACGGGACTCTCCACGCCCTGGATGCCAACAATGTGGCCAATTCGCTCTACACAAGCGGTAGCCTCGGCTCCTGCTCCAAGTGGACCACGCTCAACCGCAGTCAACTCGCACGTCTATGTCGGCCAACAACAAGGTGGTCGGCCTTACTATCCCGCAGTAAAACTGCACGGCTCAGCCGGCAGGCTTCACTCCTCGAATCTGGGGGAGGAAGCCTGCCGGCTTTTTGCTGTTCCGATCCTTTCCGGCCAGAGCGTTTCCATCTGCCCCGGCCTCCGCTCTCCCCGGCTCAGACCCCGCCATGCCCGCCTGCTCCCTTTCGGAACCCTCACTCCCCGTCGTTTAAAATAAGAGACGCTGCCGGGCCCACGCCCGCGCCGCTCCGCCCGGAATCAGCTCTCCAGTACGAGGAAACGAGAACCAATCCGCATGCATCGCTGGTCCAAGCTCTTCATCCCCACGCTGCGCGAAGCGCCGGCCGATGCCGAAGTCGCCAGCCACACCTTTCTATTGCGCGCCGGCTATATCCGCCAGCTCGGCGCGGGTATTTACTCCTATCTCTTTCTCGGGCAGCGCTCGATGAACAAAATCATCGCCATCGTGCGCGAGGAGATGGACCGCATCGGGCAGGAGTTCTATCTTCCCTGCGCTCAACCCGCGCGAAATCTGGGAGGCCTCCGGCCGCTGGACCACCATGGGCGACAATATGTTCCGCCTCAAGGACCGCAAGGGCGCCGACCTCGCGCTGGGCATGACCCATGAAGAGGTCATGACCGACATTGCGCGCAAGGAGCTTCGCTCCTACAAGCAACTGCCACAGATCTGGTATCAGATTCAGACCAAATTCCGCGACGAGCCCCGGCCCAAGTCCGGCCTGCTGCGCGTGCGCCAGTTCACCATGAAGGACTCCTACTCCTTCGACCTCGACGACGCCGGCCTGGACGAAAGCTACCGCAAGCACGACCTCGTCTACCGCGCCATCTTCAATCGCTGCGGCCTGGACTTCGTCGCGGTCGAAGCCGACTCCGGCGCGATGGGCGGTTCGCAGTCGCAGGAGTTCATGGTCTACACCGAGGCTGGCGAAGACCTCATCGCCTCCTGCGCGCAGTGCGGATACGCAGCCAACATCGAGAAGGCCACCTCCCAGCTCGCGCCCGTCGAAGACCTCGCCGCCACCGGCGACGGCACGCCGGAGCTGGTGCACACGCCCGGCCAGCGCACCATTGAGGAGGTCGGCGCGTTTCTCAACACCCAACCGCACCACCAGATGAAGACCATGGTCTACGTCGCGCAGCAGCCCGAGCCCGCGAGCAAGGGCAGCAACTCGGGCCGCATGCGCAACACCATGGTGGTCGCGTTTCTCCGCGGCGACCATTCCGTGAACGAGGCCAAGCTCAACAGCGCCGTCCGCGCGCACACCGGCGCGGCCGAGATCCGCCCCGCCACCCCGGAGGAGATCCAGGACTTCTTCGGTTCCGAACCCGGCTATCTCGGGCCCATCGGCCTGCCCGCGAGCTGGCAGGGGCAGAAGCCGATCGTGCTCCTCGACACCGCCCTCACCGGCCGCAAAAACTTCATCGCCGGCGCCAACAAGTCCGAGCACCACCTGCGCAACGTCACACCCGGGCGCGACTTCCAGCCCACCGCCACCGCCGATCTGCGCAACGCCGCAGAAGGCGAAGGCTGCCCCGTCTGCGGTTCACCCCTGCGCGTCGCCAAGGCCGTCGAGATCGGCCACATCTTCAAGCTCGGCTACCGTTACGCCGAGCAGATGGGCGCGCGCGTGCTCGATCCAAATGGGAAGGAAGTCACGCCCATCATGGGCTGCTATGGCATTGGCATCGAGCGCATCCTCACCTCCGCCATCGAGCAGTGCCACGACGCGAACGGATTCTGGCTGCCGTCGTCCATCGCACCGTTCGATGTGGTCGTGACCGTAACGAATGCCGCCGACCCCGCGCTGCTCCAGACCGGCGAAGCCATCGCGCGCGATCTCGAGCTGCATGGGTACGACGTCCTGCTCGACGACCGCGACGAACGCGCCGGCGTCAAGTTCAAGGACGCCGACCTCGTCGGCATTCCCTATCGCATCAACGTGGGCAAGAAGGCCGCCTCCGGCATCGTCGAACTCGTCACCCGTTCGGAGGTCGCCGACAAGGCTGCCACCCAGGAAGTCGCCATGGTCGATATTGCCAGTGCCCTCGGCTCTTCGCTCCGGCCCGCTGCCGTGTGAAAATCCTGAGATGATCACGCGGATACTCCATGCAGCCATCCTGTCGAGCCGGCGTCTAAGCAGCATGACGGAAGGACCGACCGGCAGCCACACTGCACCAAACGGGCCCTGGAATCCGTCTCTTTCTCTGTCCCTGTAAGGCTCCGGCCACCCAGGGACTACATTGATAAGCAACAACTCAGCCGTCCTTTCGGGTGAGAGATCGGTCCAACATCACCGTGGCAGTTAAAGTAAAAGTCGCGCGTCCCCAGTCCCGGCAGAGCGCTCGCGGCAGAGTGGGCATCCCGCTCTGGCAAAAAGCACTCGCCGCCGTTGCGGCAGTTTTCGTCCTGGTGTGCCTCACCGTGGGCGTGGTCTTCAGCTTTTACTACTACAAGTACAAATCCGTCGTAGATGACCGGCTGGCCAAGCCGCTGTTCGTTGAAACGGCGAGAATCTACGCCGCGCCCCGCGAGATCCGCGTTGGGCAAAAGCTCACGGCGCAGGCCATCGCGCAGCAATTGCGCAACGCCGGCTACAGCGCCCGGGGCGAACGCGGCGTCTCCAAGCTCGGCACCTTCGGCATCTCCGGCGACCGCATCTCCGTCCATCCCGGTCCGCAGTCCTACCACTCGGAAGAGGGCGCCACCATTGCCTTCAACAAGGGGCTCGTCTCGGCCATCTCCGGAGACAGCGGCCAGCCCCTCGCTGCTTATGAGCTCGAGCCGCAACTGATCACCGGTCTCTCCGAAGGTGCCAACCGTACCAAGCGCCGCCTCGTCACCTACAACGAGCTGCCGCCCCGGCTGGTGCAGGCCGTCACCTCCATTGAAGACCGCCGCTTCTTCGAGCACGGCGGCGTGGATTACATCCGCCTCTTCGGCGCGCTCCGCGACGACCTCCTCGCCGGCCGCAAGCGCGAAGGCGGCTCCACGCTTACCATGCAGCTTGCCCGCGGCTTTTTCCTCACGCCGGAAAAGCACTTCAAGCGCAAGCTCATCGAAATCGCCATCACCTTCCAGTTGGAAAACCGCTTCTCCAAGCAGAAGATCTTTGAGCTCTACGCCAACCAGATCAACCTCGGCCAGCAGGGCTCCTTCGCCATCAACGGGTTCGGCGAAGCCGCGGAAGCCTACTTCGGCAAGGACGTCCGTCAGCTCGATCTCGCGGAATGCGCCATGCTCGCCGGCATGATCCAGCACCCCAGCTATCTCAACCCCTACCGGCATCCACAGCGCGCCATCAACCGCCGCAACGTCGTGCTGGAAGCCATGGTGAATACCGGCGACATCACCGAGTCGCAGGCCTCCGCAGCGAAAGCCGAGCCCCTGCACCTGGTCCCCGGCAGCATGAACGCCGGCGAGGCGCCCTACTTCGTAGACCTGGTCCGGGACCAGCTCACCCGCACTCTCGGGCCGGACACCGACTTCAACAGCCAGGGGCTCCGCATCTACTCCTCGCTCGATCCGGACCTCCAGCGTGTTGCTACCGACGCTGTGACGGAAGGCATGAAGATCGTCGATGCGCAGGTGGAGAAGCGCCGCGCTCGCGCCGCCAAGCTCGCCGCCGCCTCGAAAAAGCACATCGCCCCGCCTGAAATTCCCGATCCGCAGGTGGCGCTGGTAGCGCTCAACCCGCACACCGGGCAGGTACTCGCCCTCGTGGGCGGCCGCAACTACGGCCTCAGCCAGCTCAACCACGCGGTTGCACATCGCCCCACCGGCTCCATCTTCAAGCCCTTTGTCTACGCGGCCGCTTACAACACCAGCCTTTCCGGTACCGAGCTGACCACCCCCGCCACCATTCAGGCGGTGAATGCCGATGCCGCGAATGCCAATGACGCCGCCGAAAATGCGGCGCCCATTCCCACGCCCGGAGCCGGCACCCACGGCATCTTCACCGCGGCCACCATGCTCAATAACGAGCTCACCACCTTTGAAGGCGGCTACTCCCCCGGCAACTTCCACGGCGAGAAATACAACGGCGAAGTCACTGCCCGGGTCGCGCTCGCTCTCTCACTCAACAACGCGACCGTGGAGCTCGCCTCCATGGTCGGCTACAACAACGTGGCCGCGCTGGCCCGCGACGCCGGCATCCGCTCCGCACGCGGCACCCCGGCCGTCGCCCTGGGCGCATATGACGCGACGCCGCTCGACATGGCCGGCGCGTACACCACCTTCGCCAACTACGGCAACAAGATCGATCCCTGGATGCTGGCATCGGTGCGCAGCGCCAACGGCGACGTCCTGCGCGACTTCTCACCCAGCGCCAAGCCGATCCTCGATCCGCGCGTCGCCTATCTCACCACCAGCCTCATGGAAACCGTGGTCAACGCCGGTACCGCCATGGAAGTACGCCAGCGCGGCTTCACCGCTCCCGCCGCCGGCAAGACCGGCACCTCCCACGACGCGTGGTTCGCCGGCTACACCTCCAACCTTCTCTGCATCATCTGGATCGGCAACGACGACTACTCCGACCTCAAGCTGCAAGGCGCCCACACCGCCGCCCCCGTCTGGGCCGAGTTCATGAAGCGAGCCGTGCAGCTTCCGCAATACTCAGATACCAAGCCCTTCGTGGTACCCGCAGGAATCACTTCGGTCAAGCTGGACAAGGTCACCAACCTGCTCGCCGACTCCACCTGCCCCAACGACTACTACGCCGCATTCCTGGACGGCACCCAGCCCAAGAACACCTGCAGCCATCCCTTCGAAGACAACCGCAATTTCTTCCAGAAGGTATTTGGCCTCGGCGGTAAACCCAGCGGACCCAATCTGCCCACACAACCCAGGCAGCAGGTCTTCGGGCAGACACCCACCCCCGCCGTTCCCGCCTATCCGCCCGTGAACACAGCGAACGGCGCTGCCCCGGAGCAGGAGCAGCAAAAGCCCAAGAAGAAAGGCTTCTTCGGCCGGCTCTTCGGCGGAGGTGGGGGCAAGAAGGATGCGCCACCCCCGGAGACGCAAACACAGCCGCAATAGCCCGGACCAGTTCCTCATTCTGGGCGAAGCGGAACATCCACTCCGCCCGTCGGGCGCCCTGCCGACCCGGCACGCGTCATTAGGTCTTGGGGGTGAAGAGCCGGTCGATCTGGCTTCTTTATCCCCCGCCCTGCCCGCCCACTTGTCATCCTGAGCGAGCGTCTCGAGTCGAAGGACCTGCGGTTCCTATCTCAGTAAATCGGAAAGCCGTACCGCTCCGCTATCTCCCGAACCGCGATCCACTCCGTGTCCTCGTCATCTGCGGCCGCGGCTCGCACCCCCACCGCGCTGGTCGAGCACGGCGCGCCGAACGGCCCCGGCGGCACGGCATACTGTGGAGCCTCGAGCACCGGCTCCCCTAAGCGCAGCGCCTGCGCCAGGTTGTTCGCCTCCGCATCCCGAACGGTCAAAGGCTGCAGCCCCCACCGCCACTCGATCAGCTTCAGCACCGAGGTGTGGTCAAACTGCGGTCCGCGCCACATGGCTGCGCCGTGCGAAGGGTGAGATCACCAGCGCCGGCACCCGGAAGCCGAGCCGCCCATCGCTGCCCAATGCTGCGTCGCTCGCTGGAATGGCCTTCACCGGCGGCGGCACATGATCGAAAAACCCGCCCCATTCGTCAAACGTGATCACCAGCACCGTCTTCGCCCAGCCCGGCCCCAGCGTCACCGCCTGGTACACCTGGTTCAGAAAGGCCTCGCCATTCCGTATGTCGGCATGCGGATGATCGTCGCCAGAAGTGCCGCTGGCCTCGTCCACAAACCGCGGGTCCACAAACGAAACCGCCGGCAGCGTCCCGGTCGAGCACGCCAGTAGGAACTCCGCATACGGCCGGCTGATCGGCAAATACTTCAGCCCCCAGAACGCCGTGAACGGAATGTCGCTGTAGTAGTAGCGCCCGCTCACGCCCGCCGCCGCCAGCCGGTCCCAGATCGTCGGCAGGCTGGAGATCGACAGACTCTGGTCCAGCCGGTCCGTCTGTGCCGAGTGCTGGTAAAAGCGGTTGGGGTATGTGGAGGTCATAATGCCGGCAAAGTACCGGTCGCACACCGTCCAACCCGGCGCTGCCTGGCTCAGAAATGCCTCATCCTGGTCTGTAAAATAGCCAATCGGGAACAGATCGTTCGTCGCCGCGCGCAGCCATCCATCGCACTTGCCGCCATCAAACTGCGTCCGCCCTCCCGCGTAGCTGTGGTCGGGGTCGGCCAGCGCGCAATTCTGAAAGTCCGTCAGGTGATAGGTCGGGTGGGAGACACCCTGTTTATCCACGTAGCTCAGCCCCGCCTGCCTGCCCCGTGCTCCCGGTAACCAGCCCAGGAAGTGATCAAACGAGCGGTTCTCCATCATCACCCAGATCACGTGCTCGATGCCCGACCGCTCCGGCCGCATCAGGTGTCCCGGCTCTATCTCCGCCAGGGCCTCCGGCAGCCCGTGCAACGCACCCAGACCCGCCAGTGAACCCGCTGCTGCCAACCCTCCAAGAAACCCACGCCGCGATAGCCCCTGCGCCATACCCGTCTCCCCCTGCCGTCAAGCCGCCTGATTCATAGAACCAGCAGCTTTGCCGAGGGTTGCCGCCTCCTGCTGCTCAACCATGTACATTTGCTGTAGACCTTTCTGGAGACCCGCTGGATGAAGCTCGCCCGACCCCTTGTGGCTGCCGCCACCCTCGCCCTCGCACTTGCCGCACCCGCACAGCATGCACATAAGCCGCAGCCATCCGCCTCCACCTCGCCCGGACCGCAGCCCGTGCCTCTTCCGCCGCCCATCATCGCGCCCGAAGACACTCCCTACGCCCCCGGCACTATCGCCCTCCAGGTCGATCTCACGGACGTCACCCATCGCGTCATGAACGTGCACGAGACCATTCCCGTCGCCCCCGGCCGCCTCACTCTTCTGTATCCGCAGTGGATCCCCGGCAATCACTCGCCCACCGGCCCTATCTCGAAGCTGGGCGGCCTGGTCATCACCGCCAACGGCCAGCGCGTTCCCTGGGTACGCGACCGCGTCAACGTCTTCGCGTTCCACATCGACGTGCCACCGGGAGTCAAGAACCTCGACGTGAACTTCCAGTTCCTCGCTCCCGTCCGCCCGCGCGAAGGCCGTATCACCTTCTCCTCGGAGATCGCCGACCTCTCCTGGAACACCGTCCTCCTTTACCCCGCCGGCCACTTCTCCCGCCGCATCACCTTCTCCCCAAGCATCAAGCTGCCCGAAGGCTGGCACTATGCCTCCGCGCTTGAGCTGGCCAGCGAAAACGGCGCCGAAGTCCACTTCAAGGACACCACCCTCAACACCCTGGTCGATTCGCCCCTCTACGCCGGCATCAACTACAAACGCGTCGATCTCTCGCCCGACGCCGCCAACAAGGTTTACCTCGACGTCTTCTCCGATACCCCGAAGGATCTCGAGATGACTCCGGAAGAGATCCAGCTCCACAAGAACCTCGTCGTTCAAGCCGCAAAGCTGTACGCTTCACGTCACTACGGCCATTACGATTTCCTCTTCTCCATTACCGACAAGCTCGGCGGCGAGGGCCTCGAACATCACCAGTCCAGCGAAGACAGCACCGACGCCAATTACTTTACGGACTGGGCCGCGGGCGTCGGCGAACGCGACCTCCTCGCGCACGAATACACCCACTCCTGGGACGGCAAGTTCCGCCGCCCCGCTGACCTGTGGACGCCCAACTTCAACGTTCCCATGCAGGACGATCTCCTCTGGGTCTACGAGGGCATGACCGAGTACTACGGCTTCGTCCTCACCGCGCGCTCCGGCATGCGCACCCCGGACCAGACACGCGACCTCATCGCCGATATCGCCGCCGACTTCGATATCAGCCCCGGCCGCACCTGGCGTCCGCTCGTGGACACCACTAACCAGCCCACCATCTCGCAGCGCACGCCCGTCAGTTGGGTCAGTTGGCAGCGCCCCGAAGACTACTACACCGAAGGCCTGCTCATCTGGCTCGACGTGGACACGCGCATCCGCGAGATGAGCGGCGGCAAAAAGTCGCTCGACGACTTTGCCAAGCTCTTCTATGGCATCGATAACGGGAGCTTCATCACCCGCACCTACACCCTCGACGATGTGGTCGCCGCCCTAAATACTGTCCAGCCCTACGACTGGGCCAGCTATCTCCACAGCCGGGTTTACGAGCTCGCCCCCAAGACGCCGGAAGACGGCATCACCCGCGGCGGTTACCGTCTCACCTATAGCGATACGCAGCCCGAGTGGGAGAAGCATGAGACTCCTGACCACCCCTCGTTCTTCAACAGTTCCTTCAGCACATCGCTGGGCTTCGCAGTCGGCAAGGAAGGCGAGATCGGCAACGTGTGGTGGGATAGCCTCGCCTTTAAATCCGGCATCGTCCCCGGCATGAAGCTCACTGCCGTGAACGGCACCGCTTACACCCCTGCCGTCCTGCGCCAAGCCATCCTTGCGGCGGAGAAAACAAAAACCCCGATCGAGCTTCTGCTCAAGCGCGGCGACACCTTCAAAACCATCGCCCTCGACTACCACGATGGCCTGCGCTACCCCCACCTGGAGCGCACCGCCAACACCCCAGCCCTGCTCGACGATATCCTTATCCCGTCGAAGTAAGGGCACGTGGTTTACCGGCGGTGAGTAAGTTTGAATGAGTTCTGTCATCCTGAGCGGAGTGGGCCGGGTTCCCGGCCCACGAAGTCGAAGGACCTGCTTTTCCGCCCGCACCACAACCTAACCGGGGTGTCCCATTCTCGGTCACCGGGTGCCCCACCCTTTGCGCCCCACCACCTTTCGCCGACCATGACAGCTGAGCGCAAAGGGTGGGCGCGGCGCGGAAGGCGCCGACCATTCCGACCCATTTCACATCACACCCTCAGATTTCCTCTGTGCTCTCCGTGCTTTCTGTGGTGAAGCAATCTTCCAATGCATAAGAAAAGGCCACCGGCTCGCGCCAGTGGCCTTTCCGGTACTTCCGGGTTACTGCACCGTCTCCACCACCCCCGCCGACGTATGCGGATTGAAAGCAGCGCTCCCGTAGTAAGCCGCCGTAATGCTATGCGACCCCTTGCTCAGCCCGCTGTAATGAAACACCGCCTTGCCTCCGCTCAACGCTGCCGTCCCCAGCGTCTTCGCGCCATCCTTGAACGCCACCGTCCCCGCCGGCGTCCCGTTCCCGGCAAAGCTCGCCGCTATTGTCGCCGTGAAGGTGACAGACGCGCCTGCTGTCAGGATGCGTGTTGCTGCTTCCCAGCGTGATGTGCGTCCCACCCTGGTTATAGAGGACAGTAAGACTCGTGCTGCCCGCATCCGCCGCTGCCACGTCCGTTGCTCCGTCGCCGTTGAAGTCCCCCGCGACCACGCTCGTCGGGGTGGCTCCGAAGTGAATAGTGACCGGCGCTGCAAACGTGCCGTTTCCCTTCCCATAGAGCACCTGCATTCCTGCGTACTGCTGGGAGCCTGTCACCAGGAGGTCCTGCTCACCATTCCCGCGCAGGCTGGCCGCCACGATGGAAGAAACAGTGGCGGCTACCGCAACATTCTTTGCGGCCTGGAAAGTTCCATCGCCATTCCCCAGCAGAACGGACACCTCTGCAGCGCTCGCCACAGCAAGGTCCAGTTTGCCGTCACTGTTGAAGTCTCCGTAAGTAATCACTAAAGGATTCTTCGCCACCGGGAAATCGCGCGCGCCATGGAACGTGCCATCCCCCTTGCCTAGCAGCACGCTGATCGTGGAGGTGTCGTAGTTCACCGCGACCACATCCCTCTTGCCGTCGCCGTTCACATCACGCACCAGCACCGCATTCGGCTGCTTGCCGCCGAGCGGATAGCTCACCGGAGCCAGGAAGGTGCCGTCGCCCTTGCCGATGCGTACTTCCAACTCACCCGAATCCACAGTCGCCAGGTCGGCCTTCCCGTCCCCGTTCAAGTCTCCCGCTGCCGTGTGGTAATTCACCCCGGTATTCCCCGCAACGTAAGGAATTTCATCTGAACTCGACGCACCCGAGAAACTACCTCGGCCGTTGTTGAAATAAATCTGCTCCCCCACCCCCATGTCCACGCTGCCGTCACGATTGAAGTCGCCCAGCGACAACGAACTGGAAGTGTTGGTAGAGTTCTGATCGGCCCCCCAGAAACTTACCGCACCCAGACCCTGGGCTCCCGAGAGCGCCGTTCCCACAATTCCCGGAATGTTATAGGACTCATTCTTATCAATTTGGCAAGAGCTTTGGGGCCCCAGGATCGCCAGGTCCGCACGGCCGTCATGGTTCAGGTCCGAAGTCTGCAACTGCAGCCCGTAGGCCCCGAACTCTATCGCGGCAGGCGCGCGGAAAGTCCCGTTCCCGCGGTTCAGAAAAACCCGTACTATCCCACCCCCGAACTCCAGCAGATCCGGCTTTCCGTCTCCATTCGCGTCAGCCACCAGAAGCGGGCCGTAAAGACCTCCGCCAGCATAATTCACAATCGCCGTTGTGTGCGCGCTCGTGCCGGAGAGTACCGATACAGTCCCACTTATCGCATTGGTGGCTAGCACTTCAGTCCGTCCATCTCCCGCGAGATCGGCCCCCACCACCGTGCCTCCGCCGTTTCCGGAGTAGATGAATTGCTCTCCGCCAAACGTGCCGTCTCCCTTCCCCAGGAACGCGATCACCGACGGCTCCGGCTGACCCGAGCACCAGACCGGCCATATGGTGTATGCATCGTAGGTATCCCCCGTCACCAGGTCGGGATGGCCATCTCCGTTGACATCTGCTATCGCCAGTCCCGAAAAATCGTCGCCGCTATTGACTGATACAGGGCTCTTGGCCCGGAATGTGCCGTCGCCATTGCCCAGCAGAACCTGGTAGGCGTTGCCGCCGCCCCCTCCGCTGTACATCAGCGCAAGATCCGTGTCCCCGTCACCGTTCACATCGCCCAGAGCGATCGTGCCCAGAAAGCCCGCGCTTGTGGTCTTCGCATTCCCGAACGTGCCATCGCCGTTGCCCAGCAGAATGGCCACGCTTGTCGCTCCGGAACTCGCTATCTGACCCACGATCAGGTCAAGCTTCTTGTCCCGATTGATCTCGCCTGTGCCCAACAGCAAACACCGCTTTGAACAGCCGCTCAGACTAATCGTCTTCGGCGACTGAAATGTGCCGTTCCCGTTTCCCAGGTACACTCGCAACGACGTCGCGCTGTATTGCACCACGAAGTCCTGCTTCCCATCGCCGTTGAAGTCTCCGGCGAAGTGGGCCAAGGTGGACGTAGACGGCAATTGCACCACCGTCTTCGGAGCCGCGTAACCCCCTGTGCTCTTGGCGATCGCCAGGCCGAGCGAGTAAGGGGCCTGACCGCTTGCAGAGTAGACGGATAGGAGATCGGCTTTCCCATCTCCGGTGAAATCCGCAGCCACAGGATTGAAACTGTTCGGCAGAACATATTGCGGCGCCTCCGGCAACCGGTTCTGCGCCTGGCCCACGCCCAGCACTGACAACGATAGAAGTAGACAAGAGAAGACGCCCGGTTTCGAAAACCGGCGCAGCAAAGGCAGAAACATAACAAGCTCCCAGTCCAACAGCAGGATTGACGTCCGCACAGGACCCGTTTCAGCTCTGGGGAAAGTAGGCGTAGACCGGCATCAGCACAGTAGCCCCGCCATGCACGGCAAGTCAACCTATTCCGATGCGCCACTTCTTGCCCGCCGCTCCGGGTTCAAACTGACCCACTCTCCCGGTACAGGTCATGCCCTGTTCTCGCCGGATCCCGGCGCACGGTACTTCCGTCCGCCTCAAAGTGATGAAACCCTTTGGAAAGACCTTGTCCCAACTCCGCTGAGGCCTACCCCAGAATTCTCCGTGCTCCCTGTGCCCTCTGTGGTGAACCTCCCCACAAACAAAAAGGCCACCAGCTCGCGCCAGTGGCCTTTCCGGTACTTCCGGGTTACTGCACCGTCTCCACCACCCCCGCCGACGTATGCGGATTGAAAACAGCGCTCCCGTAGTAAGCCGCCGTAATGCTATGCGACCCCTTGCTCAGCCCGCTGTAGTGAAACACCGCCTTGCCCCCGCTCAACGTTGCCGTCCCCAGCGTCTTCGCGCCATCCTTGAACGCCACCGTCCCCGCCGGCGTTCCGTTCCCGGCGAAACTCGCCGCGATCGTCGCCGTGAACGTGACAGACGCGCCTACTTTCGGATGCGCGTTGCTGGTTCCCAGCATAATGTGCGTCCCACCCTGGTTATAGAAGATAGCCAGCGCCGTGCTGTTCGGATCCGCCGCCGCCACATCCGGAGCACCATCAGCGTTGAAGTCGCCCACCGTCAGGTTCGAGGGGGTAACGCCGTAGTAGTAGAAAACAGGGGCTGCAAACGTACCGTTCCCCCTTCCGTAGAGCACCTGTACATTTCCTACGAGACCAGACTCACCTGCCAGTATTAGGTCCTGCTCACCATTGCCGCGCAGGCCGGCGGCGACGATCGATGAGTTAGCGGTCCCGGCCGCGAACGTCTTCGCTGCCTGGAACGTGCCATTGCCGTTCCCCAGCAGCACGGAAACTTGCGTGGCGCTGGCTACCGCCAGATCCAGCTTGTTATCCCGATTGAAGTCGCCATAAGTGATCACGAGCGGACCCTTCGCCACCGCAAAGTCTCGCGCGCCCGCAAAAGTTCCATCACCCTTGCCCAGCAGAACGCTCACTGTGGACGTGTCATAGTTCACCGTAACTACATCCAGCTTGCCGTCGCCGTTCACATCACGCACTAGCACCGCCTGGCCCTGTCGCCCACCTACCGGATAACTCATTGGCGTTTTGAACGTGCCATTGCCATTTCCCAGCCGGATCTCCACCTCGGAGCCGTTCACCGTAGCCAGGTCAGACTTGCCATCACGGTTGAAATCGCCGGCTGCCGTGGCGTAGTTGACTTTCGTCTTGGGCGAAATCGCAAGTTCGCTTTGGCTAGACGATTTGCTGGAAAAGCCTCCCCGTCCATTGTTGAAATCAATCCGATCGCCGATACCGATGTCCAGGCTCCCATCGTGGTTGAAATCGCCCAACGAGAGCGAGCTGCTGTCAAAGCTCGCATACGCGTAATCGGCGTCGAACACACCGGGAACCGTAAAACCGTATGCGCTCGAAAGCGCAACACCTACTTCTCCGAAAGTGCCGCTGTCTTTGCAAAGTTGAACGCTATTTGGGCCCAGGATCGCCAGGTCCGCTCTCCCGTCATGATTCAGGTCTGACGCTTGTAGCTCGAGCGCATACGCTTTGAAATCGAATGCGTTCGGTGCGCGAAACTTCCCGCTGCCCTCATTGAGGAGTGCCTGCACGGTTGTTCCAGCAAGAGAACCATTCGCGCCCGTGTACTGCCCGAACACCAGAATGTCCGGCCTGCCATCTCCGTTCGCATCCGCGACGATTGGAGTCTGAAATGGTCCGCTGATGGCGTATTTCGCAATCGCGGTCGTATGCGTGCTCGTCCCCGACAACACCGCGACGCTTGAGCTGAGTAAGTTCACCACTGCTACTTCCGTCCGTCCATCCCCGGCGAAATCGCCGCCCACAAGTCCGCCTCCCACATTGCCGGCGTCTAATTGCTTGGGGCCGCTGAATGTACCATCGCCGTTGCCCGGGAACTCCAGCACCGAGGGGTACTCGCCTCGGCCGCAGTATTCGCTTACATCCAAGCCAACCGGATAATCCGTCGTCAGCAGATCGGGACGGCCATCTCCATTCACGTCGGCGATCACCAGGCCGATGTAACCGTCGTCCGTGGAAATCTGAAACGGGGTCTTTGCGCGGAAGGTGCCGTCACCATTGCCCAGCAGCATCTGAAGCGTGTTGTAACAGCCACAATCCCCTCCGTTGTTCATCAATGCAATGTCTGTATCGCCGTCTCCGTTCACATCTCCCATCGCGATAACGCCCAGCCTGCCCACGCTGGTCGTCTTGGCATTTCCAAAGGTACCGTCACCGTTGCCCAGCAGCACTGTTACGCTCTGCGCACCCGCGCTGGCCGTTTCGCCTAGAACCAGATCCAGCTTATTGTCCCGGTTTATCTTACCCACACCCAGCAATTGGCAGGACTTGGAACAGCCGCTGAGACTTATCGTCTTCGGCGACTGAAATGTGCCATTCCCGTTGCCCAGGTACACCCGCAGCGTCGTCGCGGTGTACTGCACCACGAAGTCCTGCTTGCCGTCTCCGTTGAAATCGCCAGCGAAGTGGGCCGTAGTCCTACTGGACGGCAGTTGTACCACCATCTTCGGCGTCGCGTATCCGCCATTGCTGTTGGCGACCAGAAGACCGAGGGAGAAAGACGGTTGATTGTTGATGATCTTGCTGTACACCGAGAGGAGGTCGGCTCTCCCATCTCCGGTGAAATCCGCAGCCACAGGGTTCGACAAATTCTGGGTGAAATACACCGGCGCCTGCGGCAGCCGGTTCTGCGCAAAGCCCACGCCCAACGCAGACAACGATAGAAGTAGACAAGAGAAGACGACCGGTTTGAAAAACCGGCACATGGAAGGCAGATACATAAAGCACTCCAGGAAGCCAGGATTCGCGTCAGCACAGCCCTGCTTCAACTCTGGGGGAAGCTTGGCAAAGTTGGCGATGACACTCTACTCCGGCTAGGAGAGCCGCGTCAATAAGCCTGCTAAACCTGCGTCCTTGATGCTGGGCGACATCCTTGCGGGCTTGTTTGGCTAGGCGACTCCTGCTTCGGACCCTCGCGCCAGTCCAACTGAGCCACGCCGCCGGCAGCGGCTGGCACTGCACACGCGCAAGAAAAAGGGCCACCCGCAACAGCGATGGCCCCGCTTTTCTTATCCGGCTCGCGACCTGGCCTACTGCACCGTCTCCACCACCCCCGCCGACGTATGCGGATTGAAAGCAGCGCTCCCGTAGTAAGCCGCCGTAATGCTATGCGACCCCTTGCTCAGCCCGCTGTAATGAAACACCGCCTTGCCCCCGCTCAACGATGCCGTCCCCAGCGTCTTCGCGCCATCCTTGAACGCCACCGTCCCCGCCGGCGTCCCGTTCCCGGCAAAGCTCGCCGCTATTGTCGCCGTGAAGGTGACAGACGCGCCTGCTTTCGGATGCGTGTTGCTGCTTCCCAGCGTGATATGCGTCCCACCCTGGTTGTAGAAGATTGTCAGTGCCGTGCTGCTCGGATCCGCCGCCGCCACGTCCGTTGCTCCGTCGCCGTTGAAGTCGCCTGCACGTTACGTTCGAAGGAGTAATGTCCGTAGTAGTAGGAAACAGGGGCCGCAAACGTGCCATTCCCCTTTCCCATAGAGCACCTGCATCCCTCCGTACCCACATTCGGAGATCTGACCTGTCACTAGGAGGTCCTGCTCACCATTGCCGCGCAGATCGGCCGCCACAATAGAATGAGTTGCTTCCCGGCACGGAGAACGTCTTCGCTGCCTGGAATGTTGCCATTGCCGTTCGCCCAGCAGGATGGACAGCTTGCGTAGCGCTCGCCACTGCCAGGTCCAGCTTGCCGTCCCGGTTGAAGTCGCCGTAAGTAATCACCACGGGATTTTTCGCCACAGCGAAATCGCGCGCGCCTGCAAAGGTGCCATCCCCCTTCCCCAGCAGCACACTGATCGTGGAGGTGTCATAGTTCACCGCGACTACATCCCTCTTGCCGTCGCCGTTCACATCCCGCACCAGCACTGCATTCGGCTGCTTGCCACCGATCAGATAGCTTACTGGCGCTTGGAATGTGCCGTCTCCTTTACCAAGCCGAATCTCCACCTCGGAGCCGTTCACAGTAGCCAGGTCTGCATTAGCCATCTCCGTTGAAATCGCCCGCTGCCGTTTGTGTAATTCACTACGGTGTTCCCGCCAGAATAGCCAAGTTCGATCTGACTTGAGGGAGGGGAAAAACCTGCCTCGTCCATTGTTGAAATAAATTCGATCCCCGCACCGCATGTCCAGGCTGCCGTCGTGATTGAAGTCGCCCAGTGACAGCGAATCATTGGTGTTCGCTGGAGTTCACATCTGAACCGAAGATGGTCGGCGCGCCGAGGCCATTTGCACCGGAAAGCGCCGACGCCACGATTCCCGGAACATTTACGAAATCATTCTTGTCGACTTGGCAAGAGCTCTGGGGACCAGGATCGCCAGGTCTGCGCGCCCATCATGGTTCAGGTCTGCGGCCTGCAATTGTAGTCCATATGCAGCGAGATCCAATCGCCTCCGGCGCGCGGAACGTCCCATTCCCTTTGTTGAGCAGGATTTGGAGCGGCTATTGCCGGATTGCCCGAACGCAAAGATATCGAGCTTTCCATCTCCATTCGCGTCAGCTACAAGAATGGAGCTCGCGGGGAAGCGTCGCAGTACTTCGCAATCGCTGTGGTATGCGCGCTAGTCCCCGACAGCACCGCTATCGTGGAACTTAGTCCATTGGTGGCTATCACTTCGGTGTGTCCATGCTCCGGTGAGGTCAGCCCCGAGCACTGTCCCTCCGCCGTTACCAGCATCAATAAACTGTGCTCTCGCCGAAGGTGCCATCTCCATTTCCCAAGAACGCTTCAGACCGTCGGCTGGTCGCCGCTCCCGCAATACCGGGTTTGTGAAATATCCATCGTAGCTCTCCCCTGTCACCAGATCGGGATGGCCGTCCCCATTTACGTCAGCAATCGCGAGTCCGAAATGGTCATTGCCATCATTGAGATCGAAAACGGACTCTTCGCTCGAAACGTGCCGTCCCCATTGCCCAGCAGCACTTGAACCAGGCGTAGCATCAAACGACCGCGTCCATCAACGCCAGGTCGGTGTCGCCATCGCCATTCATATCACCCAGCGCGATGGTACTGATGCTGGCCGACATGGCTACTCCTGGTCGTCTTCGCGTTCCCGAACGTGCCATCCCCATTGCCCAGCAGTACAGTCACGCTCCCCGTCGACGAGTTGATTCCCTCGCCGACGATCAGGTCCAGTTTGTCGTCACGATTGATCTTGCCCACTCCCAGCAGTCCGCACTCGTTGGAGCAGCCACTAAGATTGATCGTCTTCGGCGCTTGAAAGGAGCCATTCCCGTTGCCCAGGTACACCCGCAGAGTGTCGCGCGTGTACTGCACTACAAAATCCTGCTTGCCGTCACCGTTGAAATCTCCGGCAAAGTGGGTACCGAAAGATGACTTGAGGCAATTGCACGATGGTCTTAGGGGCCGCATACCCGCCGTTGCTGTTCGCAACCGTAAGGACTAAGAGAAAATGGTTGTTCGCCCATTGCTGCTGTTGATTGACAAGAGGTCGGCTTTACCATCCCCGGTAAAATCCGCCGCGACGATGCGATAGCCGAAAGGCTGCGAGAATACACCGGCGCCTGCGGCAAGCCGGTTCTGCGCCTGGCCCACGGCCCAGCGCCGACAACGACAGAAGTAGACAAGAGAAGACGCCCGGTTTGAAAACCGGCGCAGAAAGGCAGATACATAACAAGCTCCCAGTCCAACAGCAGATTAGCGTCCGCACAGACCCGTTTCAGCTCTGGGGAAAGTAGGCGTAGACCGGCATCAGGACAGTAGTCCCGCCATGCACGGCGAGTCAACCTATTCCGATACGCCACTTCCCGTCCGCCGCTCCGGGTTCAAACTGACTCACTCTCCCGGTACAGGTCGTGTCCTGTTCTTGGGCCGTCCAAGCAAACCCAGGCTGACCAACAACGTTGCAGAAAGACAAAGGCCAGCCGCGAGTGCTGGCTTGGTTTTCCTTACCGACTTCACCCGAGCCGGGCACTGGAGCGTACTTTCGTCTGGCTTAAGGTGACGTAGCCCTTCGAAAGACCTCGTCCCAATTTCCCTGAGTTTTACCCAGATTTTCTCTGTGCCCCTCTGTGGTGAACCGATTTCCACAGAAACCGTGGCGTACTTATTCCCGAAACCTGCCACACTAGAACTAGGAGAGCTATCTTTCTCCCATCACTGTTAGCCCCATTTGCCGTCATTCTGAGCCGCAGGCGAAGAATCCAGGCAGAAGCCATCTCCATCACGACTTGTTACTTTCCCAGCAACACCTTGCCCCAAAACGGGTGCAAATCGCGCTTGTAAGTCCCATCACAGCAGGACTTTAGCTCTAAGTCTTGCGGGAAGAGGACTTTAGCCGATCACCCCGGACTTAAGTGCAGCCGAAAGAGGACTTTAGTCCAAAAGTCTAGGTGGGGGGAGGGGTTACTACTCCACCATCACCCGCGACCCACCCGCTTCTGCCGGGCCGTCCCCGCCCAGCCCTCCACCGGGGCCATCCCCTCCGGCAGCGGCTGGCACTGCGGACACCAGAATGTGGACCGCGCGCCCGTTCCCTGCTTGCGCATCAGGATCGCCGTCCCGCAGCGCCGGCATTCTTTCCCGCGCCGCCCATACACCCACAGCCGTGCACCCGGATCGGCCGCCCGCGTCGTGCGCCGCCCCCCGGTGTAGGTCACAATACCGTCCTCGGCTCCGTCCTTCACATTGGCCAGCAAGAATTTTCGCGAGGTGTGCAGCAAGCACTCCACCTCCGCCCGCGTCAGCGTCGACACCCTGCGAAACGGATGCACGCCGCACGCAAAACAGATCTCCGACTTGAACACATTCCCAATGCCCGCCATCACCCGCTGGTTCAGCAGCACCTCGGCGATCTCCTCATCCGCATGCGCAAGCAGCCGCTGCTCCGCCTCGTCCTCGGCGAAATCCGCACCCAGCAGGTCAGGCCCCAGCTTCGGGATCGACGTGTTCCGCTCCAGCGTGTGGGCCGTGTAAAAGCGAGCGACCGGCACATCGAAGGCGACCGCCTCGAAATCTGCCGTCGCCACCACCGCGCGCATGTGGTTCCGCCCGCGCCGCCACCGCTCACCCGCGCGATAGATGTGCCACGAACCGCTCATCAGCATGTGCGTCACCAGGATCAGGTCGCCGGAGAAGTGGATCAGCAGCCACTTGCCGCGCGCCTCCACCTTCTCCACCATCCTGCCCGCGACCGGCGTGTCGTCGTTCACACTCGCCAGATGGGCAAGCGCCGTCTCGAAGCGCGTCACCACCTTGCCCCCGATCGCCTTGCCCACCGCGCGCGCCGCACGGAAGATCGTATCTCCCTCAGGCACGTTTACTGCACCTCCGCCGGCGCGGACGCATCCCCGGCCGCAAACGCCGGCAGCAGCGCCCGGCGCAGGTTGAATCCGGTCGGCGCTGGCTGGAACCCGGCATCCTGCAGGAATCTCGCCAGGAAGTGCGTTCCCACCGGCTGCCCGTTGACGCTGCCAATCAACATGCCGCCGCGGTGGTCGCCTGCATCGCGCTGGAGGTTCTCCTGTCCAATATGCGCCAGGAACTGTGCCGTATCCCGTGCCGCATGCGAGCGCTCCGGTTCCTCGCCCGGCAGAAAGACCTGCAGGTTCGGGTTGTTGCGCCGCAGGTACGCCACCAGTTCGCCATTGCGCAACACCACCGTGGCCCCCACGCTGCGGGACAGGCCACGCGCAGTTTCCGCAGCCGGACGTGCCCCGGCATCGGACCCTGCTCCGTCGCCCTCTGTGCCTGCGGCTGTTACGTCGTCCGGCGCACCCGGCCAGCGCAGGACAGACCCATACGGATTCGCCGGATCCGTCGCCGCCAACGCCACCATCTCCGGCTTCTCCGGCGGAGGCTGCGTGCGCAACGAGCGCAGCAGATCGACCGCCGCAGGCAGCGCAAACTGCGTCGCACCGAGCCCCGCGACGAAGTACCCCCGCCGCACCCGCCCACTCTCCTCCAGCGCCTTCAACACGTCATAGATGGCACTGAAGCCGCCGGGCAGGTTCTCATGGGCGGCCGATTCACGTGTCAGCACCCCGTAGCGCGCCAGCAATTGCTGTGCGATCGCGTGGCTCCAATTGGTCGCCTCGGCCGTGGTTGCCTCGGGAGACGGCACCAGGGCCCAGCGCCCCTGCGCGCTCGGCGGTGTGGTCCTGCGCGAGCGGAACGACTGCACGTTATGCTGCCGCTTGGGCTGGCGCACCGTGGAAGGCCTGCACACATACGCACGCAGCGCGTGGAAGGTGTCGTTGGTCACCAGCCCACGCCATACCAGGCTCCATAGAGCGTCGAGCGTCTCGCCTGGGTAGCCGCCGCCGGCACCTTCATGCAACGGCGTGAAAAAGCTCGCCCCGTTCCGTGCAAGCTGCGCCAGCAGGCTCTCTTCGCGCGGTGTTAGTGACGTCTCCTCCCGTGCCGGGCGCCGCGGTGGGAGCAGTGTCGTCAGTTTGTCGGAGAGATAAAGCGCCACTCGGCCGTCGTGCTCGCCCAGCGCGTCCAGTCCCACCCAGATCACCTCTCCGGCCGCGATCAGCGTATCCAGGTCGCCCGGGGAGTAATGCGTCACCCGGCTCGGCAGGATCGTCGTCTCGATCAGCGAAGCAGGCAAGGGCGCGCCCTGGAGGTTCTCAATCGCATCCAGCAGCGCATCGAGCCCGCGTCGCCGCTGCAGAACCCCCTGCCAGTGCGTGTTGAACCGCGCCAGCATGTGTTGCTCCACCGGCTCTACTTCTTTTCGCAACCGCGATAGTGACTTTCGGCGGATCAGCCGCAGCACCTCGGCGTCACACCACTCCCGGTGCACGCCTCCTGGACGGAACCCGCCCTCGACGATGCGCCCGTCGAGCAGCAGTTCACGGAGCGCCGCCTCCGCCTGCTGCATATCTAGATCAAAGCGCCCGGCCACCTCCCCCAGTGTGAACGGCCCATGCGTGCGCGCAAACCGCCGCACCAGTTCGAGCACCGGCCGCGCCACCGGCGCCAGCATCGCCCGGGGCAGACCAGGGGGCAGCGGAATGCCCAGCGCGTCCCGATACCGCGCGGCATCCTCCACCGCGATCAGCCGCTTCTCCCCGGCGATCTTCACTTCCAGGATGCGCTTTGCGCGCAGCAGTCGCTCCACATGGATCGCCAGATCCACGGAAGCCAGGCGTCGCAGCAGCTCTGCTCGGTTCAGATCGCCCAGACGCAGCAACAGGTCGTGGATGCCATCGGCCGAACGCGCCTTCAGGTTATCTTGTAACGACTGCAGTTGCTCTTCCACTTCGAAGATGGCATCCGCATCGAGCAACTCGCGAAGGTCCGCATCGCCCAGCAACTCGCGCAACTGCTCCTGGTCGATCGACAGGGCCTGCGCGCGCCGCTCCGCCAGCGGGGCATCGCCGTCATAGATGTAGTTCGCGACATAGCTGAACAGCAGCGACGCCGCAAACGGCGACGGCGTGCGCGAATCCGCCACATGCACGCGGATCGCCCGCGAGCCGACAGCGCGCAGCACTTCCAAAAATGCCGGCATGTCAAAGACGTCGCGCATGCACTCGCGATAGGCTTCGAGCAGGATGGGGAACGACGGATAACGGGCCGCCACGGAGAGCAGATCGTACGCGCGCTTGCGCTGTTGCCATAGCGGAGCCCGACCCGTGGCACGCCTGCGGGGCAGCAGGAGTGCGCGCGCCGCGCTCTCGCGGAATTTCGCGGCAAACAACGCCGTCGACCCGAGTTGCCGAAGCACCAAGTCCGTGGCCTCTGCCGGGTCGAGCAGAATCGTATCCGCATCCGGCGGCGCGTCCGTCTCCGGAAAGCGCAGCACAAAGCCGTCATCCGCCCACATCACCTCGGCATCGGGCCCGCCGGCCGCCCGCAGGCGAGCACTGATCGCCATCGCCCACGGTGCATGCACGCGGCTGCCGAAGGGTGTCAGTACGCACACGCGCCAGTCTCCCAGCTCATCGCGCACGCGCTCGATCACGATAGTCCGGTCATCTGGTACAGTCGCGGTTGCAATCTCCTGATCGGCCAGGAAGCGGATGAGGTTCTCCGCCGCCAGCGGGTCCAGGTCGTGCTCCCGCGTCAGCCGGCTGAGCGCTGCATTCCGCGGTAGCTCGCGCAGTTCGCGGACCATGGCGCCGATCCGCCGGCCGAACTCGAGCGGCCTCCCCGCCGCATCTCCATGCCAGAAGGGCATCTTGCCGGGCTCACCCGGCGCAGGCGACACCAGCACACGGTCATGCGTAATCTCGTCAATGCGCCACGTCGTCGCGCCGAGAATAAACGTATCTCCCGAGCGGCTTTCAAAGATCATCTCTTCGTCCAGCTCGCCCACACGCACCGGCTTGTTCTCCGTGCCCGACAGAAACACGCCGTACAGGCCGCGATCCGGAATCGTGCCGCCATTCAGGATCGCCAACATCTTTGCGCCTTCGCGTGGCGTCACGATATTCCGCACACGGTCCCAGGTCACCCGTGGACGCAGTTCGGCAAACTCATCGGACGGATACCGCCCGGCGAGCAAGTCGAGCACGCCTTCAAATGCAGCCCGGCTCAGTTCGGCGAAGGGAGCCGCGCTGCGCACCAGCCCGTACAGTTCGTCCACGCTGATCTCCGCCGCGGGCGGCGCCTCGTTGCGCTTGCGTGGACTCCGCGTTACCCGCGGCGGCTGGGCGACGGTGGCCACCACCTGCTGCGCCAGCACATCCAGCGGGTTGCGGAGAAAGCGCGTGGACTCCACCAGTCCCTCGTGCATCGCCCTGGTCACCGCGGCGCAGGCCACCAGGTCCGCGCGGTACTTGGGGAATATGATGCCCTCGCTCGCCACACCCACTTGATGGCCGGCGCGGCCGATGCGCTGCATGCCGCTCGCCACGGAAGGCGGAGCTTCGATCTGGATCACCAGATCCACCGCGCCCATATCGATACCCAGCTCCAGCGACGAAGTACACACCAGCGCGCGCACCTGCCCGGCCTTCAACAGCTCTTCAATCTCCGAGCGCTGCGACGCTGCAAGCGAGCCGTGGTGCGCGCGCGCAATGGGCTCACCCGCAAGCTCATTCAGCGCGCCCGCCAGCCGCTCCGCCACGCGCCGGCTGTTCACAAAAATTAGCGTCGATTGGCGCGCGCGCACAATCTCCAGCAGCCGCGGATGGATCGCGCTCCAGATCGATGTCCGCTTCGGCCCCTGCGCGGCGGAGCCGCTGGGCAACTCCTCTGGCTGCCCCAGCCGTGCCATATCTTCCACCGGCACCTCAATGCGCAGATCCAGCCGCTTCGGCTCGCTCGCATTGACAATGGTGACCGGACGAAACGAGACCACCCGCTCTTCCTGCGCAGCCATGGTGGCCGCCGGCCGCTCATCCGTGTACTGCTCCTGCATCTCCGCAGCCAGTTCAATGGCGGCTGTTTCCGGTGTGGCGTCGATTGTGGACTCGTGAACAGTCCCGTCCGCGCCCGCGAGAAAATGCGCGACCTCCTCCAGCGGACGCTGCGTCGCCGATAGCCCGATGCGCTGAAACGGCCTTTGTGTCACTGCCTGCAGGCGCTCCAGCGAGAGCGCCAGGTGCGCCCCGCGCTTGGTCGGTACCAGCGCATGAATCTCGTCGATGATTACCGTATCGACCCCGCGCAGGCTCGCCGCCGCATCGGAGGTCAGCATCAGGTATAGTGACTCCGGCGTCGTGATCAGGATCTCTGCAGGATGCCGGCGGAAGCGCGCCCGCTCCTTCTGCGGCGTGTCGCCCGTGCGCACGCTGATCTCCGGCTCGCGCACCGGCACGCCGGCCTTCCGCGCCATGTTTACAATGCCCGCCAGCGGTGAGCGCAGGTTGCGCTCCACATCCACCGCCAGCGCTTTCAGCGGACTGATGTACACCACCCGGCACGCTTCTTCCGCATCGCGCGGCGGCTCCAGCATCAGCCGGTTCAGGCACCACAGAAATGCCGTCAGGGTCTTGCCGGTGCCCGTTGGCGCCAGGATAAGCGTGTTCTCCCCGCGCGCAATCGCCGGCCACCCGAGCGCTTGCGGCGCGGTCGGCCGGTCAAAAACCGCGCGGAACCACTCCGCCGTGACGGGATGAAACAGCCGCAGTACGTGGTCAGAAGACCCGTCGTCCCGTTCTGCACTGGACTGCTGCTTGCCTCGCTTTATTGGCTTCTCCATCATGCGGCTCAGCCCTGAGATTACTCCGCCGAACCGGCAAGATGCCCGATGGCAGCCGGTTCCCTTTCATCCGCTGCACCAAGTGTCACGGGACTACCTGCAGTTGCATGGACCGCGGCTTCCCAGTAGCCTCAGAGCGTGTCGTCAGCGAATCTGCAGTTTGATCAGCTCGCCGCCCTGCGTGAAGCCGCCTTTGCCGCAGCGCGCCACGCATACGCACCCTATTCGCAGTTTTACGTAGGTGCGGCCGTCATGCTGGACGACGGTGCCGTGGTTACCGGAGCCAACGTGGAGAACGCCTCCTACGGACTCACGGTCTGTGCCGAACGCGCCGCCATCTTCCGGGCTGTTTGTAAACACGGGCCCAACATCCGACTTATCGCGATGGCCACTGCCAACCGCGCGGGCGTGTCCAGTTCGCCCTGCGGTGCCTGCCGGCAGGTCCTGAGTGAGTTCATGAGCGGCACCGGCCTGGTGCTCTTTCCCGGCCCGCACGGCGATGAGCAGCGCCGCCTCGATGAGCTGCTGCCCTTCGGCTTCCACTTGAACATCGGCCCCACAGGCGGCAATGGAGTCTGACCGCGACCTGCATGCCGTTGACCTTATCCGCAGGAAGCGGGACGGGCATGCCCTGAGCCCGGCGGAAATTCGTTTCCTGGTGCGAGGCGCGGCCCAGGATACATTGCCGGACAGCCAGCTCGCTGCCTGGCTCATGGCCGTTTTCCTGCGCGGCATGAGCGCGGACGAACTGGCGGCCCTCACCATGGAAATGCGGGACTCCGGCGAGGTGATTCCCCGCGGCAGCTTCAGCGCTCCGAACGCACACAAATGTGCGGTGGACAAGCACTCCACCGGAGGCGTCGGGGACAAGACCTCCTTCATCATTGCACCTATAGCTGCGGCGGCCGGCGTTGCCGTGCCCATGATTGCCGGACGTGCGCTTGGCCACACCGGCGGCACGCTCGACAAGCTTGAGTCCATTCCCGGCTACAACACGCAGCTCTCCATCCCGGATTTCCGCCGCGTGGTGCAGACTGTCGGCTGCTCGCTCGTTGGTCAGACCGCCTCTCTCGACCCTGCCGACAGCAAGCTGTATGCGTTGCGCGACATCACCGCAACCGTCGAAACCATCCCGCTCCTCTGCGCTTCGATCATGAGCAAGAAGCTCGCCGAGGGGCTGGATGCCCTGGTGCTTGATGTGAAGACCGGCTCGGGCGCATTCCTCAAGCAGGAGGACGACTCCAACCGCCTGGCTGCGCTGATGGTGAAAACCGGCGAAAGCGCCGGCGTGCGTACCGTGGCCCTGGTCACCAGCATGGACCAGCCGCTCGGGCGTTATGCGGGCAATGCTTGCGAAATCTTTGAAAGCATCGAGGTGATGCGGGACCGCGGCCTGCGCGACGAGTTGCGCTCGCTCTCGCTGGAGCTCGCCGGCTGGATGATCTACCTCGGCCAGAGGGCGCCATCTCCCGAACAGGGTCGCGCGCTGGCCCAGGAAATCCTGGTCAGCGGAGAAGCGCTGGCGACCTTCCGACGCATGATCGCGGCCCACGGCGGCGATGCCGACATCTACGCCGGCGGCCGCTTCGAGCATCCCGGCCCATCGCGGGCCGTCAGGGCAGAGCGCAGCGGATTCGTCAGCGCCATGGATACGTATCGTATCGGCCTCGCCGTCCAGAGGCTCGGAGCCGGCCGCGAACGCGCGGAAGATCCCGTCGCCGCGCACGCGGGCATTCACCTGCTTCACAAGCTCGGCAGCTATGTGGAAGCAGGCGAGGAGATCGCCATCCTCATGGCGGAAGAGGCGTCCCGCCTCGACGCGGCGCACCAACTCTTCTCCGAAGCGGTTCTCATCACCGCCCAGTCCATGCCCGTCCCGCGATTGATCCGCCGCATCATCACCATCGACAACGCCGACTCGTTTCTCAAGGGGAGAAGCTGAGCCTTGTCCCGCTTCACCGGCATCCTGGGCCTGCTCACCATGCTGGCACTCGCCTGGCTCTTCTCGACCAATCGCCGAGCCATCCGTTGGCGCACCGTGCTCTGGGGACTGGTGCTGCAGATTCTCTTTGCGTTCCTCGTTCTGCGCTCCGGATTCGGGAGTCGTCTGCTGGCTCGCGGCGGCGACCTCGTGAATCACCTGCTGGATTACGCCTTCGCCGGATCCACCTTCGTCTTCGGTGATCTCGGCAGGCAGCACTCGTCCTTCGGCTCCATCTTCGCATTCCAGGTACTGCCCACCATCATTTTCATTTCCGCTTTCTTCGCCGTGCTCTATCACCTCGGCGTCATGCAGTGGATCGTCCGCTTCTTCGCGTGGATGATGCAGATCACCATGCGCATCAGCGGTGCGGAGTCACTCAATGTAGCGGCCAGCATCTTCATGGGGCAGACAGAAGCCCCGCTCTCCATCCGGCCATTTCTGCCCGATGCCACGCAGTCCGAGCTCATGACCATCATGACCAGCGGCATGGCGCACGTCTCCGGCGGCATCATGGCGGCATACATTCTTTACGGCATCGAGGCCAGGCACCTGCTGGCCGCCGTCATCATGACTGCGCCCGGAACCGTGCTGATATCGAAGATGCTCGTTCCGGAAACGCAATTACCCGCCACCCTCGGCCACGTTTATATGCCGCCGGACGAACGCCACCAGAGCGAAAACCTGCTCGGCGCCATTGCTCGCGGCACCCTCGATGGCGGCCGGCTCGCCTTCAATGTGGCCATCATGCTGATCTCGTTCATCGCCCTCATCGCGCTGGTAAACGGTATCTTCGGCGGCCTGCATGGCTGGCTCGGCGCGCGCCACATCGCCTTCCCCTCCACCATCAACGCAGTCCTCGGATTCCTGTTCGCGCCTGTCGCCTGGCTCATCGGCATACCGTGGCATGCTGCCGCCGAGGTCGGCAACCTGCTGGGAACGCGCATGGCCGTCAATGAACTGGTGGCCTACTCGTTGCTGGCGCAGCAGAAGGGTATCCTCGATCCGCGCTCCTTCACGATCGCCACCTTTGCCTTGTGCGGCTTCGCCAACCTCAGTTCTATCGGTATCCAGATCGGCGGTATCGGTGCGCTCGCGCCCGATCGCCGCAACGACCTCGCCCGTCTGGGCCTCCGCGCCATGCTCGCCGGCACCATGGCCAATCTCATGTCCGCCTCCATCGTCGGCGTGCTGCTGCGCTGAACCGGCCGCGCGTGGGCGCCCATCCGGCACTGGCGCAAGCTGAAATTGATGGGAAGCGGTGCCTCGAGTACATTCAGCAGCAGAGTGTTCTATGGCCCTTGGGAAAACCGGCTCTGTTATCCATGTGCTGTTTCTTGCAGCGTTCGCCATTGTTGCGGGCAATGCTTACCTTGCTTTTCGCTCCGTCCAGGTGCTGCAGGAGAGCCAGGCATGGGTCACTCATTCCTGGCAGGTCATCCATGCCATGGACCAGATTCAGAGCGAGCTGAAGAGCGCTGAAACGGCCAACCGCGATTACCTTCTCACCCGCGCACCGGAGGACCTTAGTAGTTATCAGGCGGCAAAGGCGGCGCTGCCCCGGCATTTGGCAGACTTTCGCCGGCTGACCGCCGATAACCTGCAGCAACAGGTGCGCTCTGAACAGATAGAACAGGTCATCGAGAACCGCATGGGGTCTCTCGACGGCGCGTTGTCTTCACACAATGCTGCAGGGCTGGCGCTCACCGTGCACGGCAAGAGCGCCATGGACCAGGTGCAGAACCTTTCGGAATCCATGCAGCAGGAAGAGTCGGCTCTCCTCGTCCAGCGCACCGCAAAAGCACACAAAAACGCCATCCAGACGCGCATCACCGTACTCTTCGCCAGTCTGCTCGACCTCGCGTTGCTGCTCTTCATGATCCGGCAGCTACAGCGCGAACGCAGCCTGCGGGATAGCGCCAGCGCAACCGCCGCCCAGCTCGCCCGGCTGCAGAGCCTCAGCGATGTTGCCCTCTCACAGCTCACGCTGACCGAGTTGACCTCACACCTGCTCTCCACCGTTCGGCAGATGGTGGATGCGGACAGTGCCGCACTGGGCACCGTGCGCGAGGGTGCGCTGACCGTCATCGCCGCCGAAGGCACGCCTGCCGTGCCGGGCGAATCCATCCCCATCGCGAATGCGCCCCTGCTCGCCAGGATCATCGCAGCACCAACGCCCACGCGCCTCGGCCACCAGGACGAACCTGCACGCGAGCTCGGCGCGCTGGTGCCGGCCGACTCCGCCTCAGTCATGCTCGCGCCCCTGCGTCAGTACGAGCAGGTGTCGGCCATCCTCATTGCCGGCCGGCGCACGCTCCGGCCTTTTACCGAGAACGATGAGCAGCTCCTTTCCGTTACTGCAGACCGCATCGCCATCGCCATCGACCGCGCGGAAGCCTACGAAAGCGAGCGCACCGCACGCCGGCTGGCAGAGGCCAGCGCCGCCGAAATCCAGGAGCTGAACACGGTACTCGAAGAGCGCGTACGGCAGCGCACGGCTGAGCTCGAAACCACCAACAAGGAGCTCGAGGCTTTCAGCTATTCCGTTTCTCACGATCTCCGCGCGCCCTTGCGCACCATCGATGGCTTCAGCCTCGCCCTCGAAGAAGACTACGGGAAGATCATCGATAGCAATGGCAAGAACTACATCCGGCGCGTGCGTGCCGGCGTGCAACGCATGGGCCTGCTCATCGACGCGCTGCTCCAGCTTTCCCGCATCACCCGCGCCGATCTGGTGCGCGAGCCGATGGACATCAGCGCCGCCGCCCAGACCATCGCAGACGAACTGGCGCAACAGAATCGCGCCCGGGCGATCGAATTCCACATTGAGGCCAATTTGTCCGTTGAAGCCGACGTGCAGTTAGTGCGCGCAGCACTCGAAAACCTGCTGGGCAACGCCGTCAAGTTCACCTCGAAGATGCCTTCCGCCGTAGTGGAGTTCGGCTGGTCCCCAGAGCAGCAGGCTTACTATGTGCGCGACAACGGCGCGGGCTTCGATCAGCAATATGCAGGCAAGCTATTTCATGCCTTCAACCGCCTCCACGGTGATAAGGATTTCACCGGCTCCGGCATTGGTCTCGCCACCGTCGCACGCGTCATCGCCCGCCATCAAGGGCATATCTGGGCGGAGGGCAAGGTTGGCCAAGGCGCTACCTTCTGGTTCACGCTGAACGACACTGCATCCACTCCTGCCCAGGTAGCCGACACCGAATTAGCCCCATCGCTGGCATCCTCGCCACACTCTTAATTACCTAACCGGGTAAGTTATCGCGAGTTCCACAGCGACTCTATGCCGCAGTGCGGGTCATACATACGCATAGAGTTAAGAATGCGAACACCGCTTGCCACCAACACTCCGCGCTCGTTGCACAGACAACCGCGCCCTTGCAACTGCCCATCGGATAGATGGTCTCAACCACTGGAGGGACAATGAAAGCTGGACAAACTGCATTTGCCCTGATCGCTGCGGTAGCGACTCTCGGAATGGCGACTCCGCACACGTTTGCTGCATCCGCGCCCCCGGCCGTCTATCAGGAGGGCTGGGAAGCTCCGCCAAGCGAACTCTCGGAGATAGAGCGCCGCGGATACCATGACGGCGTGGAAGGTGCTCGGAAGGATTATGAAAACCACCGCGCCTTCGATGTCAACAACCGCGAAGAATATCGTCATCCGGATAATGTGCACTCCCGCGATCGCAAGGCCTATCGTGAGGGCTTCCGGCGCGGCTACCAGGCCGGTGCAGATCACCTCATGGGCGGGCGCGACCGTGACCACCGTGATCACGATCGCGACCACGATCGCGACTGAACACCGCCGCGATACATCGAGCCTGAACAGTTCCAAGCACAAAAGGCACCCTGGAGCGTACCCCTCCCCGGTGCCTTTTTCTTCTCTTCCTCATGGATCGAATCCAGCATCCAGCACGGGCATTGGCGATATAGTGAATCGACGATTGCACGCGAGGATTTCCATGATCGGAATACCGCCTCAGCCATCGGCACATTTGCTGCTCCGCCGTGCCGCACCTCTTCTGCTCCTCGCATGCGCGCTTCTGCCGCACGCTCTCGCGCAGGCTCCCACTGCGCCCACCGCCTCCGAGGAAGCTGAGCGCTTCGCGCAGGAATGGCAGAAGGCCAGCGCCAAATACGACAGCAATCGTGCAGCCATCCTGAAGGAAGTGGACCGTGTGGATCACGACGGCGCCTTTCGTCCGGACTGGCGGTCGCTTTCGCACTACAAAGCCCCTGAGTGGTACCAGGACGCAAAGTTTGGCATTTTCATCCACTGGGGCTTGTATTCCGTTCCCGCCTTCGGCAGTGAGTGGTATCCGCGGAACATGTACCAGACGGGCACGAAAGAGAACCAGCACCAGGTAGCCACCTACGGCCCGTTGACCAGCTTCGGCTACAAGGACTTCATCCCCATGTTCAAAGCGGAGCACTACGATCCCCAGGCATGGGCGCGGCTCTTCAAGCAGGCGGGAGCTAGGTATGTGGTTCCTGTCTTTGAACACCACGATGGCTTCGCAATGTATGACAGCGGGCTGAGCGACTGGACCGCAGCCAAGATGGGACCGCACCGCGACCTGGTCGGCGACCTGGCCAAGGCTGTGCGGGCGGAAGGTCTGCACCTCGGCGCCTCTTCACACCGTATCGAGCATGACTGGTTTATGGATGGCGGCCGCGAGATTCCTTCCGACGTAAACGATCCCAAGTACGCTGCCTTCTATGGGCCCGCGCAGGTGCAGGTACAGGACGACGAACACGAATTGGCGCAGGATTGGACCTATGTAGACCCCGCGTATGCAGAGGACTGGCTCGCCCGATCTGCGGAAATCGTGCAGAAGTATCATCCGGATCTGATGTACTTCGATTGGTGGATCGGACAGCCTTCCGTACGACCTTACCTGGCGCGCTTCGCGGCTTATTATTACAACGCGTCGGAGAAGAACGGGCCCGTCGGCGTGATCAACTACAAGCTGGTCGATATGCAGAAAAACTCCGGCGTGCTCGATATTGAGCGCGGCCAGCTCGCCGATATCCGTCCTTCGGTATGGCAAACAGATACGTCGGTCAGTAATAAATCCTGGGGCTATATACAAAACGATACTTACAAGACACCCACCTTCGTGGTAGACCAGCTCGTGGATATCGTGAGCAAGAACGGGAACCTTCTGTTGAACATCGGCCCCCGATCGGATGGCACGATCCCCGACGAAGTGCAGCAGGTGCTCCGTTCCGTCGGCCAGTGGCTTCAAGTGAATGGCGACGCAATCTATGGCACACGTCCGTGGAAAACTTACGGCGAAGGGCCAACCAAAGCAGCAGCCGGATCCTTTCACGATACCGACACCCAGACCTACACGCCGCAGGACTTCCGCTTTACAACGAAAGGCTCCGACTTGTTTGCCATCGAGATGGGCTGGCCGGCTTCAGGTGAAGCGGTCGTCCAGGCACTCGGCACAAATGGCAGGCTGAAGCAGCAGATTCAGAGCGTGACAATGCTGGGCTCCGGGGCGAAGCTGACGTATAAGCAACAGGCGGACGGGCTGCACATCACCGTGCCCGCCAAGCCTGCGGACGAACCAGCCTACGCGTTCCGCATCGCGCTCGATGGCCCCGTGCAAACCAAGTAAGTCGAACAGAATTCGCACTTCCTGGCGAAGCCGTAACTACCAGTCGATCTGTGCGGGCAGAAACTCTGTGAACAGATCGTCGTAATACGGCCTCAACTCTTCCGCGTTCGGACGGGTGTGCCCCTTTGAGTAGAGGTCGTATTGATTAAACTTCAGGACCCACTCGAGCATGGAGCGGTCCTTGTCGTTGCACAAGTAGTCGTATGCGCCGTGCCGGTGCCACGGATAGAAGGAGTGGAAGCGCAACATATAGAGCGCTTCGTCGCGCAGATAGGGCTCCATCACTTTGGCGATATAACCATCGTGGCCGAAGGACATGTGCACGTTTTCCAGTCCACATCCGGGCTCGTAAATACCGTACTTGGTCTGGTACTCCGGTACATTCCGGTCAGGATTCGCCGCAAAGTACTCGTGAAAGACGATGTCCTTCGACCATGCGCACCCTACCGGGAAGGTATCTCCCACCACGCCCCATTGCGGCTCACCGTAAAGGCACAGGCACTTACCCAGGTCATGCAGGAAGCCAGTCAGCACCATCCAGCGCGGGTGCCCATCCTTGCGGATCGCCTCGGAGGTCTGGAGCAGGTGCTCGATCTGCGTCAGGTCCGTATCGGGGTCGCTGTCGTCCACCAGCGTGTTCAGAAACTCTGCCGCTTCCCAGATGGTCTTCTTGCCTTTTCTTAAGCTGAAGTACTCTTCTTCCTTCCCCAGCGTGTAGGCCACCGTCTGCTTCTCGTGGTTCAGTCGATAGAACTCCGCCACGCCCGGAGTGGCATTCGCATCGTATACACGGAAGTCTTCCGTGGTGCGGCCTTCCTTGTAGCGCCCCTCGAGGAAATCGTCCCACTCGTCCAGATCACCCAACGGCTGCTTGGCATCGACGACGTCAGTTTTCACAACGATCTCCCCGGCTTTTGTTTTAGGTTAGCGGTGATTATCGTACACCTGGAAACAACGGCGGCCAACTGGAATGAGGGAGCGCGGTCTGCTGTGTTCTTGCACGCTGGAAGCCGTAGGAGGCCTGCTCTGAAGCGACCACTCTCCCTGCAGACAGCACATCACGCCGCAATCGCGCGCCGACCCGGCCTGCTGCTGTGGTCTATCAGCCTGTGCTGCTGCCTCGCTATGGCGGCGCAGGCGGCCTTCGCCAGTAGCCTGATCGCCGTCAGGCTGAAGACGGAGGGGCGAACCAACCCGACCGGCATCGACGCAGTGCAGCCACGGCTCAGTTGGCAGCTTGCAGCACGTCCGCCCACGGCTCGCGGCGTGACCCAAACGGCTTATCGTGTGCTGGTTGCAAGCTCACGCGCGCACCTGCGCAGGAACCAGGGTGACGTGTGGGACAGCCGCCATATCAATTCCTCCGCGCAGGTCCAGGCACTCGGCATTGGCGCGAACCTCGAGCCGGAGTCGCGCTACTACTGGAAGGTAATGGTATGGGACCGGAATGGCCGGCCCTCCGCCTGGAGTGCGCCGGCCTCGTGGTACGCGGGCATGCTGCATGCATCCGCGTGGAAAGCACACTGGATTGCAGCCGGCAACGACGGGCCTCCGCTACCGCCGGCACGGGAGGGCGTGGACCTGCCGGAGAGGACGCCGGCTCCCCTGCCGCTCTTTCGCCGCGGCTTCGCGATTCGGAAGCACGTTGCCAGCGCGTTGGTGGCGGTCTCCGGTCTGGGCCAGTACGAGCTGCGCATCAACGGGCTAAACGTCACCACAACTGTATTGAATCCGGGATGGACGGACTACCGGAAACGCATTTTCTACAACCTGTACGATGTCACGACTCTGCTGAAGCCAGGCAGCAACGTGCTGGGTGTAATGCTGGGAAACGGAATGTACGACGTGCCCGCCGTGGCCGGCCGATACACCAAATTCACTGGCTCGTTCGGCCAGCCGAAGCTGATCCTGCAGTTGACAATGCGGTTTGACGACGGCTCGTCTACAATCATCGCAAGCGACCATACGTGGACCACCAGCCCGGGACCCATAACGTTCTCCACTATCTATGGTGGAGAAGACTACGATGCCCGCAAAGATATGCACGGCTGGGATCGTGCCGGCTTCGACGCACGCGGCTGGCTGTCAGCCACCGAGGTCTCCGGACCGGGCGGGTTGCTGGTCGCCCAGCCCATGCAGCCCGTCGTGGTCGCGCGCACATTCCATCCTGTCCATACCGTTCGCTTTAGCCCTGATGATGTCGTGTACGACCTGGGCATGAACTTTTCCGGATGGCCGGATATTGCTGTGCGTGGCCCGCGAGGCAGTCTGTTAAAACTGCTGCCCGGGGAACTCGTAGACGAGCGCGGCCATGTGACACAGGCCAGCAACAACGCGTTTCCCGGCCATGAGAACTCATTCGGTTACACATTGAAGGGAGTGGGCCTCGAGGCATGGCACCCACAATTCAGCTACAACGGGTTCCGCTATGTGGAGGTGACCCTGCAGCCTGCGCCGGGGCAGAAGGGCACTCGTCATTTGCCGCGCATGGTCGCGCTGAAGGGCAGTTTCCTGCATGACGGGGTGAGCGTGGATGGCCGCTTTACCACGAGCGATCTGCTGTTTATGAAGATTCATCGACTGATCGATCAGGCCATCCTGAGCAACATGTTTAGCGTGCTGACCGACTGCCCGACTCGGGAAAAGCTAGGCTGGCTGGAGCAGACTCACCTGGCCGCGACCTGGATTATGGATAACTTCGGCGTCCGCAACCTGTACGAAAAGATGGCGGATGATATGGCCGACTCGCAGCTTCCGAGCGGACTGGTACCGGGGATCGCGCCGGAGTTTGTTGCCTTTGTGGACAGAGCTGGCGCTAGCACGGCCTTTCGCGATTCCCCGGAGTGGGGCAGCGCTGCCATCCTGAGTCCATTTGCCGCCTATCGCTTCTATGGAGATACGCGCATCCTCGCTCAACATTTCGCCACCATGGAGCAGTACATCGCATACTTGCGGTCGCGGTCGAAGGAGCACATTCTGGCGTATGGACTGGGGGACTGGTATGACATTGGCCCGGGCGAGCCGGGTATCTCACAACTGACGAGCACAGGCCTGACCGCCACCGCGACTTACTATGAAGACCTGCTCGCAATGGCTGAGATATGCCGCATTCTCAACAACCGCGAGGATGCGACTTACACCGCGGAAGCGGAACAGGTGAAGAACGCATTCAACCGCGCGTTCTTCCACCCACAAGATAGCGCGTACGACCGCGACAGCCAGACGGCCAATGCGATGCCGCTCGCATTGGGGCTGGTGCCTGCTGACCAGAGAGCGGCGGTGCTGGCGAGGCTCATCGAAGATATCCGTCAGCATCACGACCACGTTACTGCTGGCGACATCGGGTTCCACTATGTTGTACTCGCGCTGACGCAGGCTGGCCGCTCCGACGTGCTGGCGGACATGTTGTCGCGCACCGACTCCCCCAGCTACGGGTACCAGATTGCTCACGGCGCGACCTCGCTCACGGAAGCATGGGATGGAAACCCGAAGAATTCGCAGAATCACTTCATGCTGGGGCATGCAGAGGAGTGGTTCTATCGCGGGCTCGCCGGGCTGGAAATTGATTTCTCCAAACTGCCGTCGCACCGCCTTTCGGTTCATCCCACCCCGGTAAGTGCAGTCAGGAGCGCTGCGGCCGAGGTGGATACTGTGTACGGCATCTTTGCCTCAAGCTGGAAGCAGAGTCGTGCCGGGACGCAATACACCATCCGCGTGCCGGCGGGTCAGACTGCCACCATCACTCTTCGCGCATCGCGGGGTGCAAGGGTTGCGGAAGGCAACCGCCCCATTCAGGCTGGCCATGGGATCATCAGTGTAGAACGCACATCGAAATCTGTGACCTGCGTTGTAGGCTCGGGCACGTATCACTTCTTCACGGCAAGTTATCCAGAAATATAGATAATTCTGGCGCCCCGTAAGTGCGAAAGACAACGACAGATCGTCAACGACACCGGCTCAGCGCTTGCGCAGACGAAGCGATTCCCAGCTTCCGTCGGCTGCTCCATCCGCCGTCCACTGCGAGCGAGTGGCCGTTGATGAAGCCGCTTTCCGCATCGTCGGCAAGGAAAGCAATGGCGCGGGCAATATCATCGGGATTGGCGAAGCGGGCCATCGGCACGCGTCCCGTGATGTCGGCGTCACTATAGCCGCCACCTGCCTGGTCTGCCTCGTCCATCTCGGTTTTGACCCAGCCTGGACAGACGGCATTGACACGCACCCCCCGGCCTCCCCACTCCGCTGCCAGTGTGCGCGTGAGTCCAATCAGGCCGTGCTTCGAAGCGTTGTAGGCAGCGCGGTCGGCAATCCCGAGAAGTCCAGCTACGGAGGCCACGTTGACAATGGAGCCCCTGCGCGCTTCGAGCATCTTCTGGCCGAAAGCCTTGGCCAGGAGAAACGGCGCGACGAGATTCACTTCGAGCACGCGGCGAAATGCAGCGGCTGTGGTCTGCTCCGCGGGGGAGATATGACTCACGCCGGCATTGTTCACCAGCACGTCCACTCGACCATATCTGTCCAACACCAGCCTTGCGAAGCGCTCTACCGCCGCGTCCTCGCCCACGTTGCCGATGAAGGCAATCGCCTCACCGCCAGTCGAAGCGATCGCGTTCATCGTCTGGGTCGGGTCCTGTAAATCGATGATCGCGAGCCTATAGCCACGACCGGCGAGCAACTCAGCCGTACGACGGCCAATGCCCTGCGCTCCTCCTGTAACCACAGCGACCGGGGTCTGTTCCGGCATTCACTCTCCCTTCCGCGGCGCAAACGCTCCGATCCGGCGGCCCTGTTTGAATGTGTCCTGCGAATGCACGCGCACACGAATGCATTTCCGCATGAAAACAATTCGCACTTCAGGTCAATATAGAGAGAGCGGAGAGATTTCTGCGATCGGCTAAGTGGATTCTAGTAAGTTGGTAGCGCTAACGGGAATCGAACCCGTGTTTTAAGATTGAGAATCTCACGTCCTAACCCCTAGACGATAGCGCCACCGGAAGTGGACGGGGCATCCACTGCGTCAACTTTATCAAAGTTCCAGCCGATTGCGAAGCACGCCCATGCCGCCCCAATCGAGTGCGCAGCCGTGTAAACCGCACGGCGGCCCAGCCTACAGCCCGAGCTTCTTCACTTCTTCGTTGTAGTACTTGCGGTACAAAATATCCCACTCCTGGCTGCCTTCCAGGATGATCTTGCGCTGTGACGAGATCTTCTGCCGCGCCGCGGTATCGATGCGCAGTTCCTCCGTCAGCAGCCGTTCCAGCGCCTTGCGCGCTTCCTGGCGGATGGTGTTGCGATCTTCGTGAAACTCGCATTCGTCCGTGTCGGCAAGCGTATCGGCCACCACGTGCGCCAGCTTGTTCAGTTTGTCGCGCGAAATCCTCACAGCACCGCCTTGTACTTGCGGGCGAGCTCGGTCTTCACCTTCTTGAACATATCGGGATAGCTCGCGCCCGTGCGCCGCATTTCTTCCTGGTAAGTATCCAGAATGAGCCGGACCTCTTCATTAATGCGGTCTTCCAGCTTCAGCTCGTCAATCAGCCCGGCGGCCACGCGCTCATTGAGCACGGCCGGCTTGGTGGTCGCAATCATCTTCGTTTCCAGCAGATGTCGGACCGTTTGCCGCGCCAGATAACCTACATATTCCGTCGAAAAGATCATCGATTCTCCATCGGACTATAGCATATTGATGCTGGCCGGCTGGCACTCCATACTCGCGCCGGAAAGCACTGTGCGCGGCCGGGGTTTGTGGGGGCAAGCCGCCGTGTTTACGCATGCATCCGGCAGCCGCAATCGCTCCACCGGCCGTCCCCCAACGATATGCTCGCGCACGATCTCCTCGAGGTCGTCCACGCCCACGCCACCGTACCAGACCTGCTCCGGGTACACGACGATCACCGGACCGTGCTCGCACTGGTCCAGGCAGCCTGCCTTGTTGGCGCGTACGCGGGCCTTCAGCCCGGCCTCGGCAACCAGATCCTTCAAGCGTCCGTGCAGCTCGCTCTTTCCCTCCGGCGCACAGCAGCCGCGGGCGCTGCCAGGTTCCCGCTGGTTGTTACAAACGAAAATGTGGTGTTCAAAGTTGCTCAATACTCGCTCCCGGCCCTTTTCTCTATCGTAAATGGAAGCGGACTGAAACGCGTTCCGCCGCCCGGTACCGCCCCTTGACGCAATCTGCGAGAATAGGGAGTTCATGATGCCCTCGGATAATCTGCATTCGCTCAAAGACGACATGATTGCCTTCACCGCCGGCCACGGCCTGCGCCGCCTGCCCGGATTCGTGATGGACGGCGTTCCTTCCGTGCTTTGGGAAGACGAAGGCAACCCGGATAGCTGGAAGGATTTCGTCGAGATGGCGAAGGCCGCCGCCGTCCCTTTCATCACGATGAGCGACATCACGCTCGAGAAGGAAGACCTCACCTCGCTGATGGAGGAGTTGCGCGAGCTCAACTTCCCCGACGAGGTACCCGATCTCGAAGAGGCCGAATACCTGGTGAACTACGTGGGCAAGACCGGCTTTATCCAGCTTGGTTTCGCGCAGGGCGGCGTAATGTTTCTGCATGAAACCTCGACCGAGTGGTACGACCGCTACCAGCACCTGCTCGAATCGCTTGAGGACCTCAGCGAGATCGTTCTCGACGAGGACCCGGACGAAGAGTGAGCACGGTAGCTGCGGACCCGCGGCAGGCTGGCACGACGGCTCCCGTCTACCCGGTCTGGACGCTGCCTGAGCCCGATCCCACGGCCATAGACCAGTTCGCACTAGCTACCGGACTGCCCCGTCCGTTGGCGGAGCTGCTGTTTACGCGTGGCCTGCGTACGGCTGCGGAGGCCAATCGTTTCCTCCAGCCCGACCTCAGCCATCTTCATGACCCTTACCGCATTCGTGGCATGTATGCGGCCGTCGAGCGCATCCAGGCCGCCATCCGCCACGCCGAGCCGATCCTTCTCTATGGCGATTACGACGTAGACGGCACGACCGCGGTGGTCCTGCTCAAGACCGCCATCGAACGCCTCGGCGGCCGGGTACGGTATCACATTCCGCACCGGCTGCGTGATGGCTACGGCATGCAGCCCGAAGTGCTCGCCGGCGCGGCGGCCGACGGTGTTCGTCTCGTCATCAGCGTGGATACCGGCATACGCGCTTTTGCCGCCAGCGAAGAGGCGCGGCGGCACGGGCTGGATCTGATCATCACCGACCACCACCTGCCGGACGCGGGCCGCTCCCTGCCCCACGCGCTCGCCATCCTCAATCCCAACCAGCAGGACTGTGACTATCCATGCAAGCACCTTTGCGGTGCCGCGGTTGCGTTCAAGCTGGCGCAGGCGCTGCTCGAGGCACACGACCCTGTACGCGCGCGCGAAAAGCTGCTGCCGTCCTTTCTGAAAATGCTGGCCATCGCCACGGTCGCGGATGCGGTGCCTTTACTGGACGAGAATCGCGCGATCGTCAGCCTGGGCATCCGTGAGCTTCGCCGTCTGGCCAGCCCCGGCCTGCGTTCGCTCATGGCGGTCTCCGAGTTGCAGCCGGGCGCCGGTACGCTCACCGCGACAGAGATTGCCTTTCGACTGGCGCCCCGCATTAACGCAGCCGGGCGCATGGACGTGGCCTCGGATGTAGTCGAGCTCTTTACCACGCGGGACGACGCGCGCGCCCGCCTGCTGGCCGAAAAGCTGGATCGCCTGAATACGGAGCGCCGCGCCGCCGAGGCCAGCGTGCTGCAGCAGATCGATGCCGGGGTGGACGCACAGATGGGACTGCCCGGCGCGCGCTGCCTGGTTATTGATGGGGAACAGTGGCATCGCGGAATACTGGGCATAGTCGCTTCGCGAGTGGTGGAGCGGGCACATCGACCGGCGCTGGTGGTGGCGCACGAAAATGGAGAAGCCCACGGCTCCGGGCGCTCTATCCCCGGCTTTCACCTGCTCGATGCTTTGGAAACCTGCCGCGACCTGTTCACGCGCTTCGGTGGCCACGCGCAGGCGGTCGGTTTTTCGCTTCCCTCGGAGTCCGTACCGGAATCTGCGAGAGCGCCTCGCGCTCCATGGCGCGGCCACGCTCACGGAAAAGCTGCTCACCCGCACGCTGGCCTGTGACGCCCAGCTTCCACTCGGTGAGATTACGCCCGCCTTCTTCAACCTTCTGCGACAGCTTGAGCCCTTTGGCATGGGCAACCCGGAGCCGGTCTTCGTGGCGGCCGGTCTCATGCTCGCCGCGCCGCCGCTGATCCTCAAAGGCGCACACGTGCGACTCCGTGTTTCGGCCGGGGCACGGCAGCCGGGCTTCTCCGCCTTAGGCTGGCGCTGGGCGGAGCGCATCTCCGGTCTGTCGCTTGCCGAGGGCTCCCGTATCGATCTGGCCTTTCGCCTGCGCGAAAACACGCATCCCGATTTCGGCGGCCTGGAACTGGAAATCGTCGACCTCCGGCCGGCTCGCTAAATGGCAAACAGGCAGGCCCGCCGGCCTGCCATGGCTCAGCTTCGAGACCGCATCAGTGTTTCCGGGCGCCCGTCGTCCCTTGCGTCTCGTGCTTCTCGTCGTACTCCCACTTGGCCGTGCTCAGCGCATGCTGAGTCGTGCTGCGCGCCGCATCGATATCGCGCAACGCCCACTGCTTGAACTGGCGCGACTTCGGCGTGTCTTCGGCGCGATTAATCTCGCCGTATGCGCGATTCAACGCTGCCAGCGCATCCTGGAACCGCTCATGGGGCCGCTTGCTGGTGTCCACCGGCGGATGGTCGTCCGTGTCCTGCCGGTCATCGGCAGACGCCTGCTTGATGTCGCCGATCGCGGCATTGATCTTGTGGATGGCCTCGTTCTGATCCTGCACCACCGGCGGATACGAAATCCGGTCCAGGCACGCGCGCGCGTAGCGCAGTTCCGACAGCGCCCGGACGTACTCCGGATGCTCTCCGGCACCGGCCGGCAGAGCCAGGCCAGGGATGCCGGCAACGAACACAAAGCCGAGTGCCAGCCACAAGAAAAATTGAAGTTTCCGCACATTCATGGGGAGTTTGGTCCTTTCCTGGAAGAGGCCTGCGCAGCGAGAGCCGCACGTCCCTTCTCCCTCCATAGAACATGGATCGGCCGAAAAAGTTGTGCTTACGTTGCCAAGAGGCGGCCGGGTTCCGACCCCTATGGGCAGGCTCGCGATGGTACACTCGCGCCATGCCGCAGGGTTTCTTCGTTACCTTTGAGGGTCTCGACGGCTCCGGCAAATCCACACAGCTTCGCAAGCTCGGCGAATGGTTCCGCGCCCGCGGGGAGGCCGTGGTCGCCACGCGCCAGCCCGGCGGCACCGTCTTCGGCGATCGCATCCGCGCCCTCCTGCTCGACTCGCGCAATGACGCTCTCGCCCCCGCGGCGGAACTGGCGCTCATGTTCGCGGATCGCGCGCAGGCCATCGCGGAAGTCATCCGCCCCGCGCTGGCAGCCGGCTCGGTCGTGCTCTGCGACCGCTTCACCGATTCCACCGAAGCCTACCAGGGCGGCGGGCGCGAGCTTGGCAGCAGTGTGGTGCTGGAACTGCATCGCGCGCTCTGTGGCGGCCTCGATCCAGACCTTACTCTTCTGCTGCTGCCCGACTTTGACGCCTCACTCGCACGCGCGCGTAGGCGCAACGAGCGCGTGGCCGCCGCAACCGGACATGACGAGAACCGCTTCGAAACGCTCGATACAGCGTTCTTCCGCCGCGTGTACGAACAGTACCGCGCCATCGCAGAGCGCGACCCATTGCGTGTGGTCACAATCGAGAGCGATGCAGGGATTGAGCAAATACACTGCCGCATCGTATCCGTAGTGGAAGAGCGCATGGCCGCACGCCGCGCCTTGCCACTCTGATCCCGCATGGCCACCGCACCCCAGCCCGAGCCTGCCCCTGATCCCGTCGCGCCGATCGTGATCGAGCAGGGCCCGTACCGCTTCCCTCCCGGGCTGCAGCTCAATCTGCCCTTTTACCTGCTGCGCCGCTTTTTCAATCCCGCGAACCCCATCCTGCTCTTTCAGCACCTGGCCAGGACCTACGGCCGCATCGCGCATTACAAGCTCGCCTGGCAGCACATTGTCTTTCTGAACGACCCGGAGCTCATTCGCGAGATCCTCATCAATCAGGCGCCGGCCTTCATCAAGGAGCGGACCCAGCGCCGCATGAAAATCCTGCTCGGCGAAGGGCTGATCACCAGCGAGGGCGAGTTTCACAGGCGACAGCGCCGCATCGCCGCTCCCGCCTTTCATCGCCAGCGCGTCGCGGCCTACGGTGCTGTCATGGTGGAGCGCGCGGCTGCGCTGCGCGCCCGCTGGCAGCCCGGGCAGACGCTGGATATCGGCGCCGAGATGATGCATCTCGCCCTCGAAGTAGTGGCGCGCACGCTTTTTAATACCGACGTCACCAGCGATGTGCAGCAGATCAACACCGAAGTGAACGCCATCATGGAGCTGTACAACTACCTCATCTCGCTACCCATGGCGGAGGCGTACCTGCGCTGGCCGGTGCCGGGGCTGGTCCGCTTCCGCAAAGCGCGCGCCCGGCTGGATGCAGTGGTCCATCGCATGATCGCGGAGCATCGCGCCGCAGGCGTGGACTCCGGTGACCTGCTCTCCATGCTGATCGCCTCCCGCGATGAAGAAGCTGCACCCGGCAGCAGTGGCAGCGAAGGCGCGATGACCGACATGCAGCTCCGGGATGAAATCATCACCATCTTCCTCGCCGGGTACGAGACGGTTGCCAATGCGCTCACCTGGACCTGGGTGCTATTAGCGCAGAATCCGGAAGCGGAGGCCCGCTTCCATCGCGAACTGGAGGAGGTTCTGGGCGCCGGCCCGTCCGGACGCCTGCCCACCCTCGCAGACCTTCCCCAACTGCGCTACACCGAGATGGTCTTCGCCGAATCCATGCGGCTCTATCCGCCTGCGTGGGCCATGGGGCGCCAGGCCACCCAGCCTATCACCCTGGGCCCGTACCACTTTCCGGCGGAAACCTACTTCTTCTTCAGCCAATACGTGATCCAGCGCGACCCGGAGTACTTCCCGGACCCCCTGCGCTTCGACCCGGAACGCTTTACCCCCGAGCGCAAGGCCAGCCGCCCGCGCTTCGCCTACTTCCCTTTCGGCGGCGGCGGACGCCAGTGTATCGGCGAAGCCTTCGCATGGATGGAAGGCGTCCTCATCCTCGCTACCATCGCGCAGCGCTGGCGACTCGAGTTGCAGCCCGACCAGCGCATTGACGTGCAGCCGAAGATCACGCTCCGGCCCAAGTTCCCCATCCACATGACCGCACAGCCGCGCTGAGCGCCGCTTGTGCCCCGCTCTTCACACCAGCGGCTCTGGGGAGCCTGCGGCCGGCAGTGCGGTCCTGCCTCCGCCGAAGGAGAGGCGGGTGAAGCCGCTGCTCAGCAGACTCACCCCGACAATGGTGCCCAGCGCCCACACCGAGCTGAACGGCCAGTGCGCCCAGATCAATCCGCCGAGAAACAGCGTGATCAGCGCATCCAGCAGAAACCAGCCCGAGCGGCGCACCCGGCGCAGTTGGAAATAGATCACCAGCTCCAGCACGCCCTCCACCACGAAGTAGCACGCCAGCAGCAGCGTCAGCGTCAGCAGCCCGCGGGCGGGGTGGAAGATGAGATACAGCGCGACCGCCAGGTAAACGAGACCGATCACGATCTGCCAGATCACACTCCCGGCACCGCGCGCCGACCACGCGTAGAGCAGGTGGGCGAAGGCGGCAAACAGCAGCAGCCATCCCACAATGCCGGTCACCGCGACACCGGCGAAAAAGGGCAAAACAATACACAGCAGGCCGGCCAGGATAAGCAGCACGCCCACTACCCACGATCCGCGTCCGCCTCCTGTTGCAGGAACTGCCAGGGCACTCATTCGGAACATATATGCCTCCACCTTCCCCGGGCAGCCTGCAGCTTCGGCTTTGCCCCGGCATCACTGTTGCTCTGATGCTGCCGTCCGTCGCGCGATGCAGCAGATACGGCGAGCCTAAATAGAACCCGAGAGCGGGCGCGCTCGCCCCAGCTCCGGGCGCCCCTCGCTCTGCTACCCTCATCACGTGCCTTTTCGTGATTTCCTCGGCAACCAGGCTACAGTACACCGTCTACGCGAAGCGGTAGGAGCCGGCCGCCTTCCTTCCACCCTGATCCTGAGCGGCCCGCGCGGTGCCGGCAAATACACGCTCGCGCTGATGCTGGCACAGACGGTCAACTGCCTCGTGCAGCCGCTGAGCGATGGCCTGCCCGACTTCTGCGGCGCCTGCGACAACTGCGTCCGGATTGGCGCCTCCATGGCGCTGGACGAACGCCTCGCCGAGGCCGTAGCCGCCCGCGAAGAGCTGCGCGACGCCGATAAGAAAGACACCCGCATCCTCATCCAGACCCACCCGGATCTGCTGGTCATTCCGCCCGATCCACCGCAACTGCTCATCAAGCTCGGACAGGTGCGCACCGTCATCCAGCGCATGTACCGGCGCCCTGGTGAGGCGCGGCGTGCCATTTATATCTTCACCAGCAGCGCGTTCATGAAAGAAGCGGCAAATTCCCTGCTCAAGGTGCTGGAAGAGCCGCCCGCACACGCCACGCTCATGCTTCTGGCCGAGAACCCGAACGAGCTGCTGCCCACCATCCGTTCACGCGCAGCGAACTTCCGCCTGGGTGCGCTGCCTTCGGAGGAGATCGACAGCCTGCTCGCCGAGCGCCGCCCGGAACTGAAACCGCTGCAGCGCAAGCTCATTGGGCGCCTCGCCGAAGGCGCGGTCGGCCGAGCTCTCGGCTTCGATCTGGACACCTACCTGGCCAGCCGCCAGGATGCCATCGTGATGCTGCGCAATGCGGTCGGCGATCCTGATGCCTCGGCGCTCTTCCGCATGACGGACGCCTACCGCGCCGGTGCCGAAGGACAGGTGAAGACGGCTGCCCTCCTCCACGCGCTTTCGCTGCTGCTCGAAGATCTGCTGCTGCTTCACTCCGGCGCGGAGTCGCTCGCCCGCAACGTGGACCTGCTCCCGGAACTGCGGCGTTGGGCCGGCATCATCACCCCCGCTTGGCTGGATGCGGCCGCGCGCGGGCTCGACTCGGTGGAATCCGGCATGCGGCGAAACCTGCTCCGCTCGTTGTCGCTCGACGCCTTTGCAACCGCGCTCGAGCGGCGGTAACCGGGCCGCGCCACTCTCCGCCAGTACAATTCTTTTCTCTTTCTCCCCGTACGAATCTGGGCTACTATGTCTCCACTACCAGCACAAGTGAAGGGCCTATGATGCGTTGTCATGCCGTTGAACACGGCACGCCGTTGCTGCGCTCAGGAATGTCTCGCTTCTGCATCCAAATCGGGGATAACTCCATCCGCCATGGCGAACCATTCCGCACTCCCGCTGCCTGAGAGCAACGACCCGCACAACGCGGAGGCGGCGCATGTGCCCGCGCTCCATCCCTCGGGTCCGCGCAAGCTGGTGCGCCCCAGCCTTCCCGCACGCGTGCTGAATACTCGCTCCTTTACCCGTCGGCAGAGCAGCCCCGTGATGGCGCACCACGAATTGGCAGACCACCAGGCAGCCGCCAGCTCGCACGCCGAGTCTTTCTACTTCCAGAAACAAATGCAGACCCAGACCATGATGGTCTTCGTGCTGCAGGATGGCGAACGCATCGAGGGCTATATCGAGTGGTACGACCGCGACGCCATCAAGGTGCGCCACGGCAGCCGCACGCTGATCTACAAGTCGTCCATCAAGTACCTGTACAAGGCCGGGGAAAACACCCAGCACACCCACAACTAGCGCCTCCCCTGGCTTCGCTGCGCTACTCGTAACGCAGCGCTTCGATCGGGTCCAGGTTGGCGGCTTTGATGGCCGGCAGCATCCCACTCACCAGGCCGACCACCACCAGGATCCCGGTCGCTACCCCCACGATCACCGGCGAAATCAGGAGCTGAATGTCCGCGGCTTCCGCGTGACTGGCCAGTGCGCTGTAGAACGTAATGCGCCCCACCGCCAGCGAAACCGCATACGCCAGAATCATTCCTGCAATGCCGCCGATCACCGTGATCACCAGCGCTTCCGCGAGGAACTGCGTCAGGATATGCCGCTTCTGCGCTCCGAGAGCCTTTTCCACGCCAATCTCCCGCGTCCGCTGCTGCACACTGACCAGCATGATATTCATCAGGCCGATGCCAGCGATTCCCAGCGTGAGTGCTCCGATGAAAGCCATCAATACCTGCAGCGCGGTCGTGATGATGCGGAATTGCGAGACCTGCTCCATCAGGTCTGCCATGTGGAGCGCATTCCGGTCAGTCGGACGGAAGGCGTGCGCGGCGCCCAGCGACTGCCGTATCGCGGCGGCCACGCGCGTGTGGTCGCCGCGGTAGCTGGTCCAGATCCCATCCAGGTACTTCGTATCCTTCAGGTCGCCCATGGTGGTGAAGGGGATATACACCACGCGGTTGATGTTGTCCTCGCCCTCCTGCATCTTCGGCGTCAGCACCCCGATCACGGTAAAGGCCACACCATTCAGCCGGATTCGCTGGCCCACCGCGTACATGCCGGAGAACAGCTTGGTCTTGGCCTCGGATCCGAGCACAGCCACGTGCGCGCGCTGCTCATTATCGAGCGCGGTGTAGAAGCGGCCGGAATTCGGCTCCAGCTTGAGTATCTGCGAGACTTGCGGCAATCCCGCGTCCACCTCCCAGGTGTAGGTGTGGAGATCGTTCTGCACCGAAGTCTTCTCATTCACCAGCAGCGGAGAAATGCGTTCCACGCCGGGCACGTCGTTCCACAGGCGATCCACGTCGTCCTGGGTAAGGCGCACCTTCACGCCCGCCTTGGTGCCGCCCGCCTGTTCGCTGGTTACCCCGGGGAAGACCCCGATGATGTTCACGCCGAACTGCGAAAAGATCGCCTCGATCGCCCGGCTGAAGCCCGCGCCATAGGCCAGCAGCAGCACCACCGTGGCGATGCCCCAGGCCATGCCCACCATGGTGATGGTGGTGCGCCGGCGGTTGTGCGCCATCGCCTCCACCGACTGCTTCACTAGATCGCCGATCATCTGTGGTGCCTTTCTCTGCCTTGCGGACCGCTACTCGCGCCGCAGCGCTTCAACCGGCTCCAGGCGCGCCGCTTTGCGTGCCGGATATAGCCCCGCGATAATGCCGCTGGCGCTTAAGGAGCCGATAGCCAGCGCCGCGGACCAGGGCACCAGGCGCGGCGGATCGAACCCCGCGACGTTGTTCCCCATAGCGGCATTCAGCCCCATCATGAGCAGGGCCGCCGCGCCCATACCGATCAGGCCGCTGAAGCCGGTCAGAAACAATCCCTCCAGCAGGAACTGCAGCTCGATGCTGCGATGGGTAGCGCCCAGCGCCTTGCGCAGCCCGATTTCGCGCGTCCTCTCGGTGACCGAAACCAGCATGATGTTCACGATGCCCACCGCGCCCAGGGCCAGGGTCACGATACCGACCCCGCCAAGAAACCAGTCCATGGCGTCGAAGATCTTATCGACCATCTTCGCCGTCTTCACCGAGTCCCACTCCTCGAAGGCGTCCTTCTTGCTGGGATCGAAGCCGTGGCGCGCCGCGATGATCTGGTGCACATCGGCCACCGCCGGCAGATTATCGCCCCGCGTCAGGGGCTGATACTGGATGGAGGAGACCGCGTTCTGCGGGATATTTTCCCCCTTCATGGGGAACATCTCGATCATCGTGGTGAGCGGAATATAGGTCTGCTGATTCTGCGACTGGTTATTGCCGCGCCCCACCTTGCCCGCCACACCGACCACCTGGAACCGCGACCCGTTGAGCAGGATGAACTCGCCGATCGAGGCATGGCCGGGGAAAAGCAACTCTTCCGTCTTCTGACCCAGGATCGCCACATGCCGCCGCTCGCGCAGGTCGGCCTCGTCGATCATGCGGCCGGCGGCGAGCGGAAGAAAGCGGATCGAACTGTACGCGGTGTCAATGCCGGTTACGCCACCGCCGGCAGTAGCATATTGGCTGACCTGCTGGATCGTGTCGCTGTTCAACAGCGCCGTGGCCGCGCGCACGTTGGGCGCATGCCGCACCGCCTCGGCATCTTCCACCGTCAGCTTGTAGGGACGCATGCCGGTTTGCTGGTTGGGCAGCGCGGGAATCTGTCCTCCCCACATCATGATCACGTCATTGCCCAGGCTCGCCATCTGGCGTCTCTGCCCCGAGCGAAACCCTTCCCCAAGGCCAATGAGCAGCAGCAGCGAGCCGACGCCCCACGCAATGCCGAACATGGTGAGGAACGACCGCAGCTTATGCGCCCAGATGGCCGCGAAAACCTGCCCGATGATGTCACTGAGCTGACGCATGCTTCACTGCTTGCTTACGGACGCGGTGGGTTCCCGGTTCCCTGGGAAGAATGGTTTGTTTGCTCGCCGGCTCCCGATGGTGCGGTCACGCGATCTCGACCGCGGCGGCGGCCTCGGCCGGGTCGGGCGCGGAGACAGGCCGGAAGCCCAGCCTCGTCCAGAAATCCTCAACCGCGGCCAGCACGGCCGGCAGCGTAGCCCGCGTGTAGCGCAGCCGCACCGTGCTGCCGGGCGCGGGCGCGGTACGCTGGCTGCCGTCAAAGTCAAAAGCGACGCAGCGCTCCGGACGGTACGTGCACGAAGCGAGGTCCGCGATGCTGAGCACGCGCGTGGGCGTTAAGAGAATGGACCGCGGCGGCGCCATGCGGTCCAGCATGCTGAAGATTTCCAGCTTCGACTCGAGTTCATCCGGCACCGAGTCCAGAATCAGATCCGCATCCCGCGCCGCATCATCCACGCAGGTCGCATAGCGCAGGCGGACGCTTGCCTGCGCACCATTGCCGGCTTCCGCACTCGCCGCGCGCAGGTTGGAAGGCAGCACGTCTTCGAGAACCGTCGCGTAGCCCGCCTCCGCGGCGCACCGCGCAAGACCCCGGCCCAACGGACCGGCGCCAATCACCGCGACTGTCTTTACCGCGAACATCGACTCTCCCACGCCGGCACCGATGATCTACTTGGCGTCCAGCGCGGCCATAACTTCCTGGGCATTTGGGGTGCTCTTGCGCATGTAGTCGCTCACCCGCTTGCGCTCTTCCGCCGTCAGGGTCGGAGCCACGGCCAGGATCCGCCGCATGGTGGTCGAAATGTCGTCTACATAATTCATCATGCGAATGGCTTCGCCGGAAAGTGGCATCTTCGGTATTCTCCGCTCCAGAGTTTCTTTTTCCTATTCTCCGGTGTCGAAGGCACTCTCGTAAAGGGAGGCACGCGATTGATCGAGCCGCGGCCCGGCTCCCAAGCAACCTCCGGCATCCGCCTGAACTCTGACCAATACATTGTGCAAGAGTCGCCCTCTGGCTCTTTCCATATACACAGACATTGCCATTCATCCCCGAAGCGCCGCTGCCATGAGACAAGACTGCGTTGAAGATCTGCTGAAAACGGACGCCCGTGTCCCGGTGTCTACCTATCGCGTGCAAATGCACAAGGACTTCAATTTTGCCGATGCACAGGCGATTCTTCCCTATCTGCAGTACCTGGGCATCGGCGATTTCTACTCCTCGCCCATCTTCGAGTCGCGACCCGGCAGCATGCATGGCTACGACGTCACCCGGCAGGACCGCATCAACCCCGAACTCGGCGGATACGAAGGCTTTGCCGCCTTGTCCTCCGCGCTGCGCGAGCACGGCATGGGCCTGCTGCTCGATATCGTGCCCAACCACATGGGCATCGGCGACGATGCCATCTGGTGGCAGGACGTGCTTGAGAACGGCCACGCCTCGCCCTTTGCCGAGTTCTTCGACATCGACTGGAATCCGCTCAAGCCGGAAATGAAGGACAAGCTGCTGCTGCCCATTCTCGGCAGCCAGTACGGCGAGGAACTCGAAAGCAAGCACATCCAGATTGAGCTGATCGACGGCAAGCTTTACATCACGTACTTCGACCACCGCATGCCCGCCTCCCCGCGCTCCATCCCCATGATCTTTTTCGATCACCCCGTCGGCTTCACGCCGGCCCCGGAAGAAGCGGAAGGCGTCGTGCCCCCGGCACTGTACGAAGTCCTGCGTGACCTGTCGCGCATCCCCCCGCACGAGAGTTCCGATCCGGAGTTGAAGCGGCAGCGCACCGAAGAGCTCAGCCGGCTGAAGCCCCGCCTCCACGAACTGCTCACCTCCCCCGAGGTCCAGCCGTATGTGGAACGCGCGCTCGAGCGCATCAACGGCACGGTGGGCGACGCCAAGAGCTTCGACCACCTCCACCGCGTGCTGGACGCGCAGCCTTACCGGCTCGCCTTCTGGCGCACCTCGGCCGAGGAGATCAACTACCGCCGCTTCTTCGACGTGAACGATCTGGTCGGCCTGCGCATGGAGAACCCCGAGGTCTTCGCCCAGACGCACTGCCTCATTCGCGAACTGCTGGCTAATCATCAGGTCACCGGATTACGTATCGACCACTGCGACGGAATGTTCAACCCCCGCCAGTACCTCATCCGCCTGCAGCTCCTTTACCTCGCCAGCCAGTGCAACGGCCCTCGCGCGGAGGGCGAGACCGCCGCCAACGGTATCGAACGCGAGGTGCTGGATCGTGTGCGCGGCTACGACTGGGCTTCCAGCCAGGGCCCGCTGTATGTCGTCGTCGAAAAAATCCTCGAACCCCGCGAGTACATGCCCCGCGAGTGGCCCGTCCGCGGCACCTCCGGCTACGACTTCGTCTACTTCGCCAACAGCATCTTTATCCGCAAGGAAAACGAGAAGCGGTTCGACGCGCTCTACACGCACGTGCTTGGCTACCCGTCGCATCCCGACGACATCATCTACCGCTCCAAGCTGCAGGTCATGCAGAACTCGCTCGCCAGCGAAGTGCACGTGCTCAACAACCTGCTGAGCCAGATCGCCGCCGCCGACCGGCATGCCCGCGACTTCACCAGCAACATTCTCGATATCGTGCTGCGCGAAACCATCGCCTGCTTCCCCGTCTACCGCACGTACATTGACGACCGCGGGCAATACCCCAAGCGCGATATCGGCTTCATCGAAGCGGCGATCGCCACCGCCAAGCGCCGCAATCCGGATGTCGATGCATCCGCCTTCAACTTCCTCCGCGACATGCTGCTGCTCAAGCGGCATGACCACGAGAACAGCGAAGACTCCGACCACCGGCCGGCCGATCCCAAGCAGCTCTACTTCGCGCTCAAGTTTCAGCAGCTCACCGGGCCGGTGATGGCGAAGGGCGTCGAAGACACCACCTTCTACGTCTACAACCGGTTCATCTCCTCCAATGAAGTCGGCGGCTCGGCGCGCAACTTCGGCATCGACCTGGACCTGCTCCACGCCAGCAACCAGGAGCGGCTGGAGAACTCGCCGGACTCCATGCTCACCACCTCGACGCACGACACCAAGCGCAGCGAGGACGTTCGCAACCGGCTCAACGTGCTTTCCGAAATGCCGTCTGCGTGGGCCAGCAACGTGCGCCGCTGGATCCGCGGCAACGCCAAATTCAAGCGCAAGCTGAGCGACGGCCGCATGGCTCCAGACCCGAACGAGGAGTACCTGCTCTACCAGACCATCGTCGGCGCGTGGCCGTGGAGCATGGGCAGCCCCGAGGAGCAAAGCGACTTCCTGCAGCGCATCCAGCAATACGCCACCAAGGCGCTGAGCGAAGCCAAGGTAAACCTGAGCTGGATCAGCCCCAACCCGGAATACGTGGACGCCGTCCATGGCTTCATCGCCGACATCCTGACGCCCACGTCGCGGGGAAAAGACACTCTATTTGTTACAGATGTGAAAAAGATGATGCCGCAGCTCCAGCTCTTCGGCGGCCTCAACTCGCTGGCGCAGGTAGTGCTCAAGGTGGTCTCGCCCGGTGTGCCGGACTTTTACCAGGGAACCGGGCAATGGGACCTGAGCCTGGTAGACCCGGACAACCGCCGCCCCGTGGACTACAAACTCCGCTATTCCCTGCTCTCCGGCCTGCGATCGCAGGCGCAGCAATCCGGCGCCGCGGCCGTGGCCAGCGAGGTGATTCGCGACTTCAGCGACGGCCGCATCAAGCTCTGGACCACCGCGCGCTCGCTCGAACTGCGGCATGCCCAACACGCGCTCTTTCGCCGCGGAGCCTATCTTCCCCTGCGGCTTGGGGGCAGGCTGGACCAGCACCTGATCGCCTTTGCCCGCCACGATGCCACCACCGGGGCGGCAGTGCTGGCCCTTCTGCCGCGATTTGCCTATACGCTGATGGGCGGCAAGGCGGACCTGCCGCTGGGCGCAGCCTGGGGAGATGCGGCGCTGACGCTGCCGCCGGAACTGCGCGGTCCCTTCCGCAACGTGTTCACCGATCGGCAGGTCGCGGCCAGCAATGATGCGCTGCCGCTGGCCGCGGTCTTCGCCGACTACCCGGTCGCGCTGCTCACCAACCAACTCTGAGGCCGGCGGCGCGACGAAACGGCCAGCCCGCAGCCGGCTACGGCTCCGGCTGCACGCCGTCGCGGTCCGTCACCTCGGCGATATCGCGCAGCCTGCGAGCGACCTCCGGCGTCAGCGCGCCAGAGGGCATGCGCCACGTCCAGTTGTTTGCCGGCTCGGAAGGCGTGTTCATGCGCGCCTCTGACCCGTAGCCCAGCACATCCTGCGCGGGGATCACGCATACATCGGCCACAGACGCGGACGCAGCGCGGATCAGTGGCCATACGATGTCGTCGGTTGAGCAGCCCACATAAGCGCACACGGCGGCGATCTCCTTTTCCGAGGCGCTGTGCCGCCACCAGCTCGCCGTGGTGTCGTTGTCGTGCGTGCCGGTGTAGACCACCGTATTCTTCTCGTACCGGTGCGGCAGGTAATTGTGCGCGCCACGGTCACTAAAGCCGAACTGCAGCACGCGCATGCCCGGCAGGTCGAACTGCTTCCGCAATTCCTCCACCTCCGGCGTGATCATGCCCAGGTCTTCCGCGATAAACGGCAGGTCTCCCAGTGCTTCTCGCAGCCGCGTGAACAGCGCCGCTCCCGGCGCCTTGACCCACTCGCCGTGGATGGCGTTCTCATCCGCCGCGGGAATTGCCCAGTAGGCTTCAAAACCTCGGAAATGATCCAGACGAATGATGTCAAACAGGTCGCGCGCGCGGCGAACGCGGTCCGCCCACCAGTCGAAACCGCGCTGCTCCAGAACATCCCAGCGGTACAGCGGATTTCCCCAGCGCTGCCCCGTCTTGCTGAAATAATCTGGCGGCACTCCGGCCACGCGCACAGGTTGCAGTTTTTCATCCAGCTCGAACAGATCGGGATGCGTCCACACGTCCGCGCTGTCGAAGCTCACAAAGATGGCGACATCGCCGATGAAGCGGATATCGCGCTGCGCACAATACTGTCGCAGCTCCTGCCACTGTTCTTCAAACGCAAACTGAATGGCCTGCTCGCATTCCAGCTCCGCCGCATACTCGCGGCGAACCTCCTCAAGCGCCGCGGGTTCCCGCCGCGCGATGGGCTCCGGCCAGGACGTCCACACGGCCGATTCGTACCTGCGGCGCAACACCGTGTACAGTGCGTAGTCGTTCAGCCAGTACGCATTCTCTCGACAAAAGAGATCAAAGCGTTTCCGCTGGGCATCGCGCGGCCGCTTCAGAAACCGCTCCGCCGCTTCGCACAGCAGTGGCAGCTTGCGCGCGCGGACTTCGTCGAAGTTGACATTGCCGCCGTGCACCGGCAGTCTGCCCAGGCTTTCCAGCGGCAGCCAGCCCCAGTCCGCCAGGCGTTCCACGCTGATGAGCAGCGGATTCCCTGCGAAAGCGGACAGCGCGCCGTAGGGCGAGTTGCCATAGCCCACAGGATTCAGCGGCAGCACCTGCCATAGGCGCTGTTTAGCCTCGGCCAGGAAATCCGCGAAGGCGTACGCAGCGGGCCCCAGGTCGCCTATGCCGCCGTGGGAAGGAAGAGAAGAGATGTGCAGCAGAAGTCCGGAGGAGCGTTCAAAAGGCATCAGGCAGAATCCATGCAGGTTCAGAGGAAAGAAAAGCCCGCGTCCTCGGAAAGATTCGATGGACACGGGCTTCGGTTGCTTAGAACACGCGCGTGCGTTTAGCTCGGTATGGCGGGAGTGCCCTGCGGGGCCTGCTGCGCCTTCTTATTGATGCGCACCAGCCCGGCCTTTTCGTACTTGTTGGTGGTATCGGTCACGAAGACGGCAAACATCTCTTCACGCCGCTGGTTGGCAAGCTGCTCCCGCGTGGACGCCAGGTTCTTCTGGACATCTTCCGCGCTCGGCTCCTGCTTGTCTGTCACCTTGAGCACGATGCCCGCGCGCCCCGTGTTGATCGGCCCGCTGATCTGCCCCACCTGCATGGAGAAGACCTGCGGTGCGGCCTGCGCCACCTGCCCCAGGTCGGGCACCTGCGCATCGCGTGCCACCAGGTCGCTGGTCTTCACTGCGGCGCCCACTTCCTTTGCCGCCTTGGCCAGGTCGTTCTCGGCCTTGGCCTTGTCCGCCAGTTCGTTGGTCTTGCGCGCCAGCAACTGCGGCAACTGCTGCTCGCGGTAGTCGTCGGCTACATGCGTCTTCCACTGGTCGAAGGTGGGCGCGTGTGCGGCGTGCACATCTTCCACCTGGTATACGGCATAGCCTTCGCCGGTGGGCGCCACCGCCGGAGTCCCACCCTGCTTGGCAGTGAACGCATCGGTCAGCAGCTTGGTCCCGTCCGCCAGCCCGGGAACCACGGCTCCCTGCGCCAGGTAGTCCGTCGTCACCACCTGCAGGTGGTGCGCTTCGGCGGCCTTCTGCAGCCCATTCTTCTTCGCGTCGTTGGCCAGGGCCTGTGCAAAGGCCTGCTCCGCCTGCGCCTTCTTCTGCTGCTCAAGCGTGGTGGCAATCTGCGTCTTCACTTCGGCAAAGGGCTTGGTGTGCGCCGTCTGCTTCTCTTCCGTCTGGATGATGTGGTAGCCGAACTGCGTCTTGATCACATCCGAAATCTGCCCGGGGTTCAGCGCAAACGCAGCCTTGTCAAATTCCGGCACCGTGACGCCGTGCTGGATAAAGCCCAGTTCGCCACCCTGCACCTTGCTGCCTGGGTCGTCGGAGTTCTTCTTCGCCAGCTCGGCGAAGTTCGCCCCGGCGCGCAACTGCTTCAGCAGCCCTTCAGCCTTGGCCTTCGCCGCGGCATCCGTCTTCGCGTCCGCACCGCGCGGCACCGCGATCAGGATGTGGCGCACACGCACCTGGTCGGCCACCTGGTAGTCCTTCTGGTGCTGGTTGTAGTACTGCTGCAGCTCCGCGTCCGTGACCTGCGGCGTGCCGCCCGGCACCTGCTCCGGCGTAAACGCGACGTATTCGATCTTCCGCGTCTCCGGAATCGCGTCCTTGTAACGCGCTGCGTTCTGCTTGAAGAAGGTCTGGAGCTCCGCGTCGGTGGGATTGATCTGCTTGCGCAGGTCCTCCGCATTCAGCACGGCGTACTGAAACTTGATCTTCGTTCCCTGCTGCCGATAGCTCGCCGCCGCCTCCTTGTCCGAGACCAGGACACCGCCGGTGATCAGCGACTCCAGCCGCGAAATCTCGATCTCGTTCTTCACCTGCTGCTCGAAGTCGTGGCGCGACATGCCGAATGCGTTCTGCACGAAATCGGCATAGCGGTCATCGCCCACATACTCGCCCTTGGGGAAGAGGTACGGTGCAAAGGGACCGCTCTTCAACTCCCGCAGCAGGTCCGCGTCGGTCACCTTCAGCCCCAGCCGGTTCGCTTCGGACATCAGCACCTCGCGCTGGATCAGCGCCTGGCCGGCGCGCGGCATCAGAAACGGCAGCGCGAAATCCGGCAGCTTCTGCTGTTGTGCCATGCGCTGCGCAATCTTCTGCACCTCCGTCGTGGTGATGTCCTTGGAGGGACTGAGGAATCGGCCGAGAACGCCCGGCGAGCGCACGGTGGCGTACGTATCCGACGATGTTGCCGTGTCGGCAAAGATACCCGGCACCAGCGTGATCACCATCGTGATACACGCGACCGCAATGATAGCGAAGAAAATAAACTTGATAATGCGGCTGTCTTTTTGCAGGAAACGAATCATGAGGAAGTACGACCTTTGCCCAGTACGCGGCTCCGCCCGCGCTCACGCGGCAGGGCGGGATACCCGAAGATCTCCCGAAAGCAGGATAAGGATGGGAGGGTGTTGACATTATAGACGAGCGGGGCCGTCTTCTGTAACGGCGGGATGGCAAAGGCCCGGGCTGGCCACCCAGGCCGTTTGCGATATCAAAGTACCGCGGCTAGTAAGGGTAGGGGTAGACCGGCCGCGGTGGAGGCGGAGGATACCCATACGGCCGCGGCCGCAGATAGGGCCGCCGCTGCCCTAGCGAGGCCGCCAGGCGCTCCGCTTCCGCGTACGAGACCGGGAGTATGGTGACCGGTGCCGCCAGGTGAAAGGTCAGCATCGTTTCCGGAGGCATGATCTGCCGCGGCCCCGGCGTCGCCGCCGAGACACCCGCGCCCGCCACGCCCCCCGCTGCTGCGCCAATCGCCGCACCGGGACCGCCCCCGGCCGCAGCCCCCAGCACCGCACCCACGGCCGCGCCACCCACCGTGTTCGCTGCCGTGTAGCCGCCCTTGCCTCGCGTATCGGTACTGAAGATGTCCGTCGCCAACGGGAAGGATTGCCCGCTCAGGTTGAGGCTCACCAGTTGCAACTCCATGCCCGCCGAGCCGCGAAAGGCCCCGGCACGATGCACGTCCACCACCCGCCCAACCAGGGTGGCCCCGCGCGGGATCGCCAGCACATTCCCCTCGAAGACGTCCTGCGCCGCGATCACTTCAAACACATCCCCGGGCTGGAGACGCCGGGTGTCCAGCGGCTCGCTCGTCCGCACCCGCAGCAACGTTCCCGCCGGGATCGTGATCGGCTGCGCATTCTGCTGTGCCTGGCGTCCATCGGGATAACCCGGGGCCGGGCTGCCGTAAGTCGGCCGCCCCTGGGAATACGACGGCTGCTGGGGGTAGCCTCCCTGCGGCGGATAGCTCCCGGCTCTGCGTGGATAGTTTCCCTGGCCCTGCGGCGGATAGCCTCCCTGGCCCTGCGGGTAAGAAGGCTGTCCCTGCGGATATACGGCTGACTCTGCGGATACTGCGGCTGTCCCTGCGGATACTGCGGCTGGCTCTGCGGATACGACGGCGGGGCCTGATACCCCGGCTGGCTCTGCGGCGGATAGCCGCTGGTACGCTGGCGTCCGGTCGCCGGGTACTGTCCGGGGTACGGCGCCGGGTTTGGCGAATTCGGATACCCGCTTCCCGCAGCCCCACCCTGCTGCGCTGGCGCGGGATACTGCCCGCCGTCCGTGGCCCGGGGAACGGTGTCTGCCGTCGGCGGAGGAATCCGTCCGTCCTGCGCATCCGGTGGCGGACCCGCCTGCCCCCAGTCGCCCTGTGCCCCGGCCTGCGGCTGCTGCACTGGCGCGGACTGCGGCGCGACCGGCACTGCCGGCGACGGCTTGCGCGGCGTTTCTTGCGGCGCTGCACTCGCCGGCGCCTGACTCGATGCCTCTTCAGCCGGCTGATCAGCCTCGGCCGGCTCCTGCCCATCGGCCTCGCCGCCACCTACCGCCGCAGCCACTGCCGCTGCGTCTTCTTCCGGAGTCGGGTCCTTGACCGGAGCCTGGGGCGCCGACGGAGCGGCACTCGCCGCCCCTACCGTGATCTTGTTCACCACCGAGCGCACGCCTTCCACACCCCCGGCCACCCGCTCGGCCAGCGCGCGATCCGAAGCCTGCGCTACCGACCCGCTAAGGGTCACCACACCATTGTCCGTGGAAGCGGAAACCTGTTGTCCGCCCAGCGTCGGGTCCGCGCCCAGCCGGTGCAGAACATCCGATTCAATCGCGAGGTCCGAGCGGTTGCTGCTCTGCGGCAGCTCCTGCGCCCAGACCTCAGAACACAAGGCAGCGGGCACCGCGCCCGTTGCCAGGCCCAGCGTTCCCGTCAGAAAGAGAGTGCAGCAAACAGATCCGAGTGTGCGCATCCGGAACGTCACCTCGCCAGCACGCATCCGGTTTCACAGTCGGCGCGCGGCTAGAAAAGTGAACACCAGGGCAGCAGGAAAGTTTCGCTCCTTGTGCGAGCTCGCCCAAACGGGGGCGGACCGCGTCTCCGCCCCGTTCACGTCGCAGTGAAGCTTACCGAAGCCCCTGCTCGACCGCCTGGGCCAGCCGCTCGAGCCCGCCCTTCACATCCCGCGTCAGGTGTACGCGGACGGCGCGCCGCTTGCGTTGCTCCAGCACCGTCAGGTCGCCCGCGGCCTGCGCCGCAATCACCACCCCGAAGGTGTACTTCTGCCCCGGCACCTGGATGTCGTTGGGATGATCCGCCGTGATCTGGATGAACACGCCGGTGTTCGGGCCCCCCTTGTAATCCTGCCCCGTGGAGTGCTGGAAGCGCGGCCCGAAGCCCAGGCAGGTCGCCACCTTCTTGGCATCCCGCACCTTGAGCCGATAGCCCTGGATGGCCTGCTCGTGCGCATCTGTCATGTTGATGTAAGCCAGCGTCGCGAAATAATCGTGCGGCTTGATCCAGTTCAGGTGCGCCCGGATCAGCCCTTCGAGCGTCGGCTTCCCGCCCGCGCCCTCCATCAGCATCGGCGTATACACCTCGTCCGCGAAGAGCTGGATGGCGCCGTCCTCAGTGGTAAAGATCGGCGCGCGCCCGGTCAGCTTCCCGGTCTGCTCATAGGCATCCGTCAGCCGCCGCGTCTCTACCTTGCTTGCCTCCACGTCCGGCTGGTTGAAGGGGTTAATGCCCATCACCGACCCCGCGACCGCCGTGGCGATCTCCCACAGGAAGAACTGCTCCGTGATGGCGTAAATATCCGGCAGGCTCAGCCGCACCACCGCCTGCCCCGCCTTCTCCAGCGCCTCCACCTTGCGGTCGAGTTCGCCGTTGTTGCCCTTGTCCAGGCGCACATAGGCGAAGACGCGATCGTTGCTGTAGTCCCCCGGGTCGCCAATGGTTTCGCGATCCACCGGAGTGATGCCCTTGTGGTTCTTGCCCGTGGACTCGGCGATCAACTGCTCCAGCCACGCGCCCAGGTCGTGCACCTCGGGCGAGGTAAAAAACGTGAGCTTGTCGCGCTTCGCATTGTGCGCCGTGCCCAGGATGAGCCCAAGCTGCACGGCAGGATTCGCCTGCACATCGTCATTCTTCGCCTGCTCGACCGCCTTCTGTGCGTTGGCCAGCAGCTTCTGCACGTCCAGCCCCATAATCGCCGCGGGCACCAGGCCGAAGTTCGACAACGCCGAATAGCGGCCGCCGATGGCCTTATCGCCATAGAAAATGTGGCGGAACCCATCGCCCTTGGCCACCTGCTCCATCTTCGAGCCCGGGTCTGTAATGGCAATAAAGCGCTTGCCCGCTTCCTCTGCGCCCACCGCCTTCTTCACTTCTTCAAAAAAGTACTGCTTCAGGATGTTGGGCTCGAGCGTGCTCCCGGACTTGCTGGAGACGATAAAGATCGTGTTCTTCAGATCGATCGCATTCTGCCGGTCGCGGATCTGCTCCGGGTCCGTGGAATCGAGCACGTGGAGTTCCGGCGCATTGCCCTGCCGTCCAAAGGTCATCGCCAGCACTTCCGGACACAAGCTCGAGCCCCCCATGCCCAGCAGCAGCGCGTAGCGGAAGCCCGCGCCTTTGATCTCTTCCGCGAGCTTGCGGTAGCTGTCGAGCTCCTTCTGCTGCCGCTCCACGATGTCCAGCCAGCCCAGCCACTGCCCTTCGTCTTCGTTGGTCCAGAGCGACGCATCGCGGTTCCACAGCCGCTTTACCTTGCCCCCGCGCTGCCAGTCCTGCACTGCCTGCTCATAGGCGGACTGCAGCTCCGCCGGGAGAGAAACCTTCAGTTCATTTTCCATAGCGCCTTCCCGTTTCAAAGGATGGAACAGGCCGCCGCATTCTGCGCAATGGGTCGCCTGCTCGCGTATCAGTCGGTTGGATGAGAACTTATTCTTTCGGGAGCGCTGAAATCGAGGCTCGGACGCGTAAATCCTGTTTTTAGCGCTACATTGCGCGCCACAGGCCGGCCGCGCTTTACTTTAAGTGCTCAGCCACTTGCTGGACTCAGGTGTATTTCTCATGCATGTTCCATCCATCACACTCCCTTGGCGCGCAGGCGCGCTCGCGCTGGCCCTCTTCGCATTCCTGTGCAACGCGTACGCACAGGGAGGCACAGACGCTTCCCGGAACCCTGCCCTCGAGATAAGTGCAGACATTCCGCTGCCCGGCCCGGCCGTTCGCTTCGATTACCAGAGCCTCGACCCCGAACACGATCGCCTTTACATCGCGCACATGGATGCAGACCAGCTCGTGGTCTTCGATACGAATGCACGCAAGGTGGCAGCCAATCTGGATGGGTTCCCGCGCGTGCATGGCGTGCTCGCGGTGCCTGGCATCGGGCGCGTGTATGCCTCGGCTACCGGGGATCATCAGGTCGTGGCGGTAGACATGACGACTCTCAAAACCATCGCCCGCATTGGGAGCATCACCTATCCCGACGGTCTCGCCTATGTACCCGCTGCCAAACGCGTCTTTGTTTCCGACGAACACGGCGGTACCGACGCAGTCATCGATACCGCCAGAAACCAGCTCTTGGCAAAAATCCCCCTCGGGGGCGGCGCGGGGAACACGGTATTTGATCCTGTTTCAGGACACATCCTGGTGGCGGTGCATGGGACCAATCAGCTCATCGCCATTGATCCGGAGAGCATGAAGATTATCGGCCGGTATCCATTGCCCGGTCTGCAGAACCCGCATGGCATTGCACTCGATACGGCACAGCGGCTCGCCTTTATCGCCGGTGAAGAAAATCACGCGCTCGCCGCGTTCGACCTCAAGACCATGACGCTTCTCTCCGTCTACCCGGTCGGCGAAGACCCCGACGTGCTCGCCTTTGATCCGGGTCTGAAGCGTCTCTATGTCTCGGCTGAGTCCGGCACCGTGACGGTTCTTGAGGAGAAGGGCGCGGCCCTGCGCCGGCTCGCGCGGTTCTACATGCCGCACGCGCACACCGTCTCCGTCGATCCCCGCACGCACCTGGTCTATTTCCCGTTGGAGAACATCGGCGGTCACCCCATCCTGCGCATCATGAAGCCGGTCGTGCAAGTTCCCAAAACGTAACCCCGTTCGATATTGAAGGTAAACAAGGTTGTTCCTGATCGCAGACGCTGTAAGGACTCTGCTGCACTTCACCATCAGTCCCATCTGCAAGTTGCAAACTCAGACCCCTACGCTGTTGATCTCTACCCGAGTCGGGATCAAAACTTACGCACGAGTCGAACGGAGAATGGTGCCTACTCTTCATCTCGAACTGCAAGGGTACGATCGAGTGACGGTTAAACCCAACCACAGCCCCGGTTCCGCTCCATTGCACAAGTTGCCGATTAATTGCCCTCCGCTTGCTATCCTTGAATAAAGCACCCAAATCAAGCCCATCACCCCAGCCGCCCCCAAAGGGCGGCTAAGTCTTTTGCTGAGAGGACTTTGCGTGTAACTCCTTTCGCAAGAGGACTTTAGCCGGACACCCCCGGCCTAAGTCCTTTTCCGAGAGGACTTTAGCTCAAAAGTCCGGGGGGGGGTGGGGGTAGGAGCCGTTCATGCCGTTTATCGAGTGCCGTCACATCTTCACCGCAGGCCACAAGTGCGAGTCCCCCACCCTGCGCGGAGAACTCTACTGCTACTACCACCTCCGCCTGCGCAAGACGCCCGCAGCCGGCACCGCCGCCCCGCGCCCGCTCCTCACCCCCGCTCACCTCGAAGACGCCGACAGCGTCCAGCTCGCTCTCTCGGAAGTCATCACCGGCATCTGGATTTCTTCGCTGCGCTGAGAACCACGGCGTTAGAAATGTAACTATCTCGGGGACCCGAAAGACAGACGCTTCAACCAAAGACCAGCGTCACCGCACCGGCCGTAATCAAAACACCGCCGAGCAGTTTGTGTACGGTGAGGCTCTCCCCCAGAAACATCCAGGCGAACACGATCACCAGCACGACGCTGAGCTTGTCAATGGGGGCTACGCCTGAGGCCGGCCCGAGTTGCAGCGCGCGGAAGTAGCAAAGCCAGGACAGCCCGGTGGCAAACCCGGACAGCACCAGAAAGATCCACGAGCGGGACGAGATGTGCGCCAGCGCGCCGTGCTTCCCCAGGCTGATGGCAATGGCCCACGTAAAGACGAGAATGACGCTGGTCCGGATCGCCGTTGCCAGGTTGGAGTCGATACCGGCCACCCCGATCTTCGCCAGGATCGCCGTTGCCGCAGCAAACAGGGCGGAAAGCAGCGCCCAAAGAATCCATGAGCTCATATTGCCAGCATAGATGCGCTACGGGCAGCCGAGCCGAGCGCTTACGATCGCAGGCATGCTTACCACCAGGCGATCGCGCGCCGGCTTCGCCTGGATTTGCCGAACTCTACTCAAAGGCCCACACTCTCTCCTGGGAAAATACTCTGGGCGAACAGCGCGCCGTCCGGATAACTCATGAACCGATTACAGAAATGGTATTGCCGGTCAAGCTGGTGGCAACGCAAGCTCGAAAGCGAGATTATGCCCTGGTTGTTGAACGGGGCCGAGCTGGGCGATGAGGTCCTGGAGGTTGGGCCGGGGCCGGGCCTGACAACGGACTGGCTCCAACCCCGTTACAAAAGCATCACCTGCATCGAAGTAGATCCGGCACTAGCGCGCTCTCTGGCGCATCGCACGGTGAACACCAACATCCGTGTGCAATGCGGAGACGCCACTGCCATGCCCTATCCCAGTGGCACATTCTCCGGTGCCGTCTCATGCACCATGCTGCATCACGTCCCGTCGCCGGCCTTGCAGAACAAGCTGTTCGGCGAAGCGTACCGGGTGCTCCGTCCAGGCGGGGTTTTCGTGGGCGCAGATAGCCTCAACTCCCTCTTGATGAGGATTGTTCATATCGGCGACACGATGGTTCTGATCGATCCTGCAGATCTGCCGCGCCGGCTTGAGGGGGTAGGTTTTCGAGATGTGCGCGTCGAAACCGGTCCGGGACGATTTCGCTTCTTTGCGCGACGGCCGCCCACAATGTAATCGCAAAGCAGACGATCCAGCCATCCCTCATCCGGGAGGTCGATCAAGCTTATCCATGAAGTGCCTCATAGTCGCACCGGAGGGCTCGTCAATGAGCGAAGATGTGCGGGCGGCCGGAGGAGCCTTACGGCAATGTTGGGCGCGGCCAGGAGAAATGCAAAGTCGCATGGCGGCGAGCACCGGTCAGCTAACCCAGGAGCGGC
>CAWCJL010000004.1:0-464657 GCA_963795775.1 uncultured Acidobacteriaceae bacterium | reverse complement strand
CAGAAAGTAGAATTGAGGCGAATACTCTCTGTTTGCGCCCTGTCGAGAGTACCGGCATCAATCTGGCAACTCACCCGCGACTCAAGTCGTTCATGTACCTAAGCGAAGAAGGCAGAATCACGCCGCGCGGCCAGGCGAGAACTGTTGCCATCCTTCGGGGGAGGAACGGAGTTGACGAGGCGCTGATGTGTGAATATTGTTGCCTTCACCGCGCTTCTGGAGACACCTGATGGGTTCTATTACACTTACCTGCCCTCGCTGCAATAGAGCCTCGTACACTAATGACAACTACTGCCCTGGATGTGGTGCATCTTTCACACCAACTCACGTCGCGCAGCCCGTCCCAACGGTCCAGCCTCCCACCTCAGTCGTAGTCGTAAACACGCAATCACCCGGCTTTGGTATGCGCGTTCTTGCCGGAATCGGCGGCATACTGGTGATCATATTGTTGCTCTCTTTTGTCGGGGCTTTCGATGCTCAACGCGGCCACACCGATGCGGTGAGTGAGCCCGCCGTTCCCGTCGCTCAGCTCGGACAGACTGTGCACGTTGGCTATTGGACATACAGAGTGAATAGCGCGGAGTGGGTACCGGGCATCGCCAATGGCCTGACTTACGAACAACCTGACGCAGCTTTTCTGGTCATCAATTTGAGCGCGCGCAACGAGGATCGCAGTGAAAGTGTGCTTCCGCCTGTAAAGCTGATTGATGCAAGCGGCCGAGAGTTTTCCCAGTCGAGCGCCGGGGCATTATCTGATGGCTTCTTCAGCCCGCTGAAGTCGCTAAACCCCGGCGTTGGTAGTCGTGCGAATGTGGTTTTCGATGTACCGCCGGGCCAGTATCGAATAAGGCTGAGCGGTGGCCACCTGTCACGCGATTCTGCCCTCGTCCTACTGCCTGCCCGGCCACAGAATGCGCCTGATTACACTGGCCAGCAGTGACAACCACGACATGCGTTTTGTCATTGCGGCGGCGTTCGGTCACCATGGATTGCTTGAATCAACTCGTCCAGTCGGTCCTCTCCAGTATCTGTTGCCTGTTCCTTGAACATGCCAAGGTGTTTGCCCAGCAACTCATAGCCGCGTAAGGCGCTCCCGTACTGCGCAGCGGTCCTTGCTTGCAATATGGTCTCGCGGATGCCTTTCAGGACGTAATCTGCGCTAAGAGCGAGCCTTTCCGTACGGGCTTGCGTGCTTGATTCGACAGCGGCGCGAATCTCAGCATTTCTCAACAAGCGATAGCCTTGCCGGTCAGCGGTTTTCGCGCTGTATCCGGCTCGGATTGCCGCCTGCGTCGCGTTGCGGTCCACCAGGTACTCCGAGATGAAAAGCCGCTGTTTGCTGGTGAGTGTGGGATCCATCCGACAGACTCCTTCGGTCTATTTGATTTCATGTTTGATTTCGAGCCGCGCCCCTCTGGCGAAAATGCGCGTCCCGTCAATGGTGACGCGGGTCTTGGCAAGCCACATTTGCGGGCTTTGCTATTCGGGCCACCTTTTTATGAAGCGCCGCAAAACTCCGCCGCCGAAGGGATCACCCCCTTCCTGTTCCCTCTTTAGGTGTCCGGATTCCCCGGTTGGTTCCGCCGCCGGACAGCCATCAGCACCTCGGCTCATTGCACTCTCCGGGTCGGCATAGCCAGCACTCGCGGCCCCGCCGGAACGCGCTCCGCTGTGAGAACGCGGCCCGTTCTCAAGTCGTTCGCAAGCACCAGCCCGTACACCAGCCCGCACTCCGCCAGCGTGAAACGTTGGTCCATCAGCCATGCTCGGAATGTAGCCAGCGTTGCCGGGGGAAGATGGTCGGAGGCATGGGACCACTCGACATAACGCCGATGTAACGCAGCGATGCCGCCCCACGCCTGGTCACGAAAGAAGCAATGCGCGCTAGCCCACTTGTGCAGATCGTCTTCCCATGCAGCCGGGTGATGCGCCAGCGGGTCACGCTCGGATGCGCCGACAGTATTAACATCTTCGCTGCGAACACTGGGAACAGCGGGAACACTGGGAACAGGCGGATGAGTACTGGCGATTCCGTGTTCCCGGTCGCGGGGCACAGTCGGGAACATTGGGAACGAATCTGCCCCGCCATTTTCAGTTGTTCCCACTCTCTGTTGGGATGGGAACACGTTGGGAACGCGGGGACGCGCATGAACATTGGCCGTTCCGATTGTTCCCGCCGTTCCCACGATATTTTGCGGTTCCCATAATTTTTCGAGCCTGAGTCTCATCCCTCCACCTCCGGGCCGAACGTAAGGACATATACCCATTGCGAATGAGCGAAGCCGGGCAAACGGCTTTTATCGCTCTGCCGCTCCTTGCCGGGGTGCAGCATCCCGGCATCGCGGAGTACTTTACACGCATGGTTCGGCTTGAACCCGGCCACAACTTCCGTGCGGAACGCCTCTGGAAGCACCAGGTATTGCCGCGCCCCGTCCTTATCTCGCCAGAACCCGGCGCGGTTGGGGACAAACCCGCTCTCCGCCTCAATACTCTGAAACCGCGAAGCTCCATGCTTTTCCAGGAACCCTCGCACTTGCGCCAACAGTGCCATGTCTTCCCGATTGCCAGTGCCGAACTCCTGGAGCCATGCCTGAAAGCAGGCGCGAACGCCGTCTGCTGCCTCGCCTTCGCTCCACCCGGTTAGGCCGTAATGCGTGGCAAGCTCGCCCGCCGCCGCTACCAGCCCAAAGCGACGCGCGACGCGCTCGACTTGCCCGCTCGCGCCCTTTGGTACAGACTCGGCAACAAACTCCCGAACGCCGTCCGAGATCACATCCACCAGTTTGGTGCGGTCAGCCACGATGCGGTGTAACCATTCCCGCCCTACTGCGCCGTAGCGGCATGACGCGCCGAGGCTCACGGCATTGGCGAAGGCCGCTGGTGTGGGGTGCCCATGCAGAGCCGCGAACATGCCCATGTCCGCTCCTGCGTCCGCCGGGATATTCACCAGCCGTATCTCCTGCCCCGCATTCGCTCGCTTGCCGATGCCTTCGATCAGTTCCGTGATCCCCAGTTCTCCGCTCGACAGGAACAGAAGACGCCAGCTTGCCGACATGCGAGCGCTGCCGGAGCGAGAGGCGCGGGCTTTGCCCTTGCCGTTGGCGAGCATGTAAGCTGCTTCGCCCGCCTGCTTTGGGTCTAGCTGGGAAAGCTCATCCAGGCACAGCAGCCCGTCATTGTGAACGGCCGCGAGTCCTTCCAGTCCGTTCGCCGTGGCCCGCCACTGGCGCATGAATGAATCAGGCCTCCCCCATACGGAAGCGGCAACTCGGAGGGCTGTGGTTTTGCCGCAGGACGACGGCCCCACCAGATGAAGGCCGCCAGAGTCCTCTCCCGGAAGTGCCAGGAGCGTTCCGGCGAAACCGGCGGAGATGGCAAGCACCAGCCGCGTATTCCCCGCCGCGAGAGCCGCGACCGATTCACGCCAATCGCTCACCGTGCCAGCGATGGAGTGTTCGGGCTGCATCGCTCCGGCGGATTGGAAGATGACCCGCTCCGCTTCGTTCGCGCCGATAGTTTCTTCTGGCGTGCAGTAGACGTCGCCGTGCCAGCCCAGTCGGTCCACACAACGGGCGCGTTCTTCTGTCTGCCATGCTTGGAGATAGGCCAACAATAGTCCTCGGCTTCCAGGATTGGGTGCGATGGTGAGACCACGCGACGCAAGCTCGCGTAATACATCGGCTTGTTCGCCATAAAGCAGATCCCTTGGCATGGCCCAGGAGTGTGGCTTTCCATCCCGGTCAAGCCAGCGCAGCAACAGGCCCCATGCTTGATTGTGGGCATCGCGGGTTTCGGCTTCGATGCGCAGTTCTGCGCATACCTGAGTACGTTCGCCCTCATCGTTCACATGAAAGACGCCATCGGGGGCAACCGTGAATCGGCCATCCTTGTAGCGGCAGATCGGTGGAGATTCCCGTCTTTGCGCGTCCTCTGGTGGATTCGCCAGGGCTTTCAGTTGGGCGAGCGTAGTTCCCGCGAGCAGGTCCAACTCCGGCGCAAATGGGCTGTAGTTTTCTTCTGGTAGAGTGTTGATTGTCAAACGCACACCTCACTGGCCCCGTTCGCAGCGGGGCCGCTTCTTTGTGAATCCATTGCACGAATCAACTCGGCATCGGTTGGCCGGCGTTCCGGCAGCATGTTCAGCGTTTCGTGGTAGAGCCGGGTAAGCGCATCTTCGGATGGCGCTCCGTTCGGCATGAGCATGAGCCGCTTGCCCAGTTCGCGGATGACGTCTTCCAGACGCTTCGTCCGGTCCTCTAATGCGCGCTCTCCGGCCCGCTGCTCTCTATTCCGTGCGGCTTCGGCTTCGCGCTCGCGTGCGGCCTTCGCCATCTCCGCTGGTGAGGGTGGAGGGCCCTTGGGGAATAGATCATTCCATCGCAGTCCGAGGGCCGACAGCACATCGCTGGCGCGGCATCCGGCGAAGCAATGCACCAGTAAGCGCCCGTCCCGCCCTTCTGTGGCGTAACCCGAAGGGCTATGGTCGTTGTGGGCAGGGCATCGGAAAATCCATCCCTTTCCAGCGCGCCGTGCCTTCACAAACTCCGCAAAGGCTTCGAGGGTCACTGGCGTTTACCACCGGATTGGCTTGCATCGCGTTCACTGATGCGCGCTTCAATCCAGGCATCCACTTCGTGCTGAGGCCATGCGACGGAGCGGCCTCCGAGAGCTATGGGTTTGGGAAACTCGCCCCGCTGCACCTTCGCGTACAGGGAAGCGCGCGATGTGGCGACTCGCTGGAGAACTTGCGGCAATCTGAGAAGCTTTAGGTCTGTGGGCATCTATGTGGCGACTCCTAGAAGCAAAGGTGCAATCAAATGCGGTACACTTCAAGGAAGTAAGAAGCATGAAAGTGTACCGTTCGTGCTGGAGTAAATGTGCGAAAGAAGCTTAAGGCCCTACCGCTTGTTCTTCATCACGGTTCCCCTAAAGAGCGTCTTGCTTTGATTGCTGACGTTCTAAACTGCGCCGAACATCCTGTCTGGCGCGATGCGGAACCGGGCGATCACGAAAAGCTGAAAAGGTTGGTGCAGGCTTGGCTTGACTCCGGGCCCGACTTCTCGAAAATGAAGCTCTCGAGGGATAGCCGTGCTGGGAGCACGGACACACTTCGGTTGCAGGTAGAAGCAGCTATCCAAACTCAGTTCTTCTTTCCGGCGGGGACTGGCAGAGCGTATATCCTGATCGAGCCTAAGAAGGTGCCGGTCAGTAGAGACGCGCCAGAATATGTCGGGAACGAATTCATCAAGCACTTGAAATGCCGATTTCGCGATGTGTCTCTCGCGCATGTCTTTTTCGCAAGGCTCATCACAAATGAGATGTGGGACTACTTCGGGGGCCCTTGCGCCCGATGCGGCAGATACTACGTCAAGAAAACCATTCGACAGAAGGTGTATTGCCAGAATGACTGCGGGCCGAAAGCGACTTCAAAGCAGTGCAAACAACGCCAGGCCACTAAGGATGCCGAGGCAAAGCTGGCTGTGGCGGTATCCCTCTGGAGTCGCTGGGACCAAATGTCTGCAATACAAAGAGCACCGTGGCGGGACTGGAAGGAATGGCTTGTACGGCATCCAGAAGGCCAAGCAGTCAATCTCAAGAGATCATTTCTGACGCGCCATTTGTAGGACGAACGGCTTGGATTAGATGTGCGACTCAGGCCGTCCCGAAGTTGCCGATGATCACCTTGGACTCGTTCACGATGGCATCGACGTAATCGCCCCACCATGCAGCATTTTCTTTCGCTGTTCCGCGTACTCGGCAAGGATGTAGACAGCGCGGATGCCTTGCCGTTCGTGGCTGGCGGCCTCGAATTCCTTCGAAGCTGTCGCTCGGGAGTGATTTGGGAAGCGAAGCGCCACATGGGTAAAGAGCCACACCACTGACGTAAAGCGGCGCTTGGAGGCGACATCTTCCCCCTTCTGGGATCGCGGCCCATCTCCGAAATCGACGCACCGGAGTTGCTGGCCGCCATCCGCCGAATTGAATCTCGCGGCTCCCATGACCTTGCCCGTCGCGCGAATAGCGCTCGCAATCTACTGATTTCGCGCTCGTGAACGCGCCGTTAGCCTCGCGGCTGCTCTCCAGGTTCTCCGAAGTCAGCTTCCCGATGACATGATGACAGTGAGGATCACCAGCGCCCACACTAGGAGGGGGACCAGACTTGGAGGTCGAGGATGCGTCGGATTCTCCAAGCCAGCACGATCTCCGTGTTGCTGATGCCCCAAGGGTAGGTCAAAACTCTGGCAAGTTCGGGAGTTAGACCGATGGGCAGCAGAACGCAAATACCCGCGAAATTGAAAATTGGCTCAAATTGAGGACTTTCTGCCACCAGACAGCGCGGTTCGGAGAACGTCCGATCGAGTCCATCCAAATCTTTGAGGACTGATCGCGAGCACGCCTCCAAGCCGCAGCAATCTTCCGATGAATTCCGGTGAAAACGGTACTCCTGGCCTGTGGAGCTATAGATGGCCGGACTCATTCCGTGAGGTTTCGTTCCGTAAAAGGGGCATCTCCGCCACAGCCTTCCTCGGCATCAAAGAATAGAGATTTCGGTGTGAATATGATTGCTAGTAATGCCGGAACTGCGGATCGCGGCAGAAGTCGGTCACATTCTCTGACGAATTCTGAAAAGCGGCTGAATCACCAACTCGCCTACGAAAGTACGTCCCGGTGCGCAAGCTTGCCTCGACCGTAAAGCTCTACCGAGGGTTCGAATTCGCTTCGCTTCGCTCCGCCAGCGAGTCTGAATCTGTTCCTTCTCGCTGGACCGGATACTGAATTCCCGCCCTTTTGGGCCGAAATTGCGGACTTTCACCGGACCCGAGAGTTCTCCAGAACATCCTGAACGGCAGTATTCAAGGCAGGATTTCTCCGCACCCGCGGATCAAAGTCCGGTTTTCGCGTCTGTTTAGCGCGGCGCGCGGGGGCCCAGACAATCCAAGGCCTGCTCGGGGCATGTGATCCCGGGCACTCACTTCCAGGGAACCATTGCGGAAGCCTGTTCCGAGCGTAAAACGAGCCACGCGGCGGGCACATGCCCGTTTATATCACGCCTTCGGGCTTTAATAGCGGGCTTATTCGCATTATGCAACAGGTGCGGACCGGCATCGCTAGGCACGTGTTGCCCAAGTTGCGCTCGATTGGCAACGGAGGTTCTCCAGCACCTCCGTATGCTTGCTCCGGCTCATCCTCCCAACTTTCGCCCAAATCGTATTCCCAACTGGACGAATCAAGGGGAGCAGGTCAGGAAAACACAAGCTGGATGCATATGCGTCGGAGTGCATCATAGGCGTAATGTCCTGTCGTAAGCTCAACGCAATACGGCAGAGGCAAGCTGAAGATCAAGGGTTTTCGGGCGATGGGAAGATTGAGGTAATGCCACTACACAGGTGCCTGCTCTGTCCGAGCACTGTTCTTTGGAGGCTACAATCTCGAATCGAACCTCTGATGGGACATCTCCACTCATCATGGCTACCGCATATTGACCAGCACGCAAGTGTACGGTTAGCTTCCCTGTTGTGTCTGTTCTTTGGAGTGAGACCCTATTGTCTTCTAGCGTCAACACGGCTGGCCGGATGACCACATCTTGCTGTGCCAACGGTTTACCTTTGGGGTCATGGATCACGAGTTCTATAGACACAGCTTTCGGATCGTCAACCGTATCGATTAGCGGACGCAATTGCAGAGTGAGGCTGACCGAAGAACTGGAGCTAGAAAACTCCGCCGTCTGACTTGCAAATAGGCCGTGCGCATCAAAAGCACTGATAGTGCAGATTGCGCACTGCAATCCATTAGCCGTCGCTTCACCCCGAGTGTTTGTAACGAAGGCTTCCGACTTGCGAGCATCACCAGGATTTACCAGAAGAACGATTCCTGCGACTCCCTCAACGCCGCTGGCGTCCACCACTTTGATAAGGGTGGAAGAGCTTTGTGCGCCTGCATAATCGGCTGCGCAGCCCAGCCCCAGCACAACCGCCAATGAAAAGATCCAGCAAAAGAGTTTGGTCATTGGGTGACTCCCATAGGTGTTCCTATCAGCGGTCAGTGGCATGCCCCTTGGTTTTGTGAACAAATGGCCGATCTATTGGTGCTGTTCTGCCATTGCTGTTGACCGGAACTCAAGATGCCTTGAACAGCAGCACCCGCGTCCTTCTTGTTCATGTCGGTCTTCTGGCCCATGATGTCTTCAGCTCGCGATTGTGCGGTTCCACCGACCGTGTTGCGTGCTCCTGGTGAAGACGGGGCATCTCCAGCAGCCATGGCCGCAGCGCCTGCCTGAAGGCTATTTTGCCCAGCAGTAATTCCGTCATTCGCATGCTCTAGCTCATGACCTGTTGTCACATCAGGCGATACCTGACCCGGTGCCATTTTGGCACCAGCCGCTAGATCGGCATCCGTACCCACCGTTACGTGTGCTCCAGCCACTCCCGGTTGGCCACTGATTGCCAGCGCATTAGTCACTCCGGCGGTTCCGGTATCAGCCGTAGCTAGCGAGCGACGATCAAGAATCACCGGACGATCTGAGTTCGCCAATGAATTGACAAGATCTCGCCCGCCGGGGCGTCTATAAAGATCGGTCAGAACCTGCCGATAGAACTTCTGATCCTGCGCACCGACGACAAAATAGTGCCCATCTGGATCGACTCCACTGAGCGGGTTGTTGCGCACATATGTGTACAAATTGAGCGTCTGTGGATCATCGAGCTTAGAGTACGGAACTGGTTCAGCCTTCGCTGCCCAATCCGGGCTCATGAACCGGCCCATACTGCTCGCGTAGTACCTAGCCCCGAAGTAGTCCAACCCACTCTCCGCGTCACGTTCTTTGCCGGTAAAAAGGTACGCGAAATGCACAAAACGAGGCGTGCAGTCGTAGATGAGTTCACTTTGCATCATAGCGATGCCTTGCTTATTTACCACCGCTTGAAGTGGCGATCTGATACATCCTAAACGCGGCTCCGTCAAGAAGTAGTATTACCAGCATTAACAGGGCGTAGAACGAATATGAAGGGCGGGCCTGTAGAGGTTGAGGAGTCACCCCTAAATAACACTGATACCCCACGATACCTGTCAACACCAAGCACGCAAGACCGATCAGGCCCACCCCGATGGTTGCAGCATTGCCCCTCAACACAAGGATTCCCCCAATCACCAGCGCTAATGCCGGAAGCAATGTGCCGCCGTATTCAAAAACGACGAGCCCAGTTGATACAGGTGTTGAGATTCTGCTCAGCGTGAAGAACGCCCACGCTACGCAAAGAGTCCATACAACGCCTATGACTATCATCAAGCATGCGAGTAAACGGGTCATTGCTGAGGCCTCTTTAGATCGGTTTGTTTGTTGATTGGGTTTGTGTCCTGTAGCCCTCTAAGGAACGGTATCGTGCCCTGTGGTGAGGTCTGTAGCGGGAGATTTGTTGTCGGGGCGCCTTGGTCGGGCCTTCGCCGAACACCGCGAACGGCCGTGAGCCGTAGATTGCTTCTCCGTTCGTCGCTAGCCAACCGCCCATCTGGAGCAGGATGGAACGCGCCTGCTCCGGGATCGTGCCATCCGACCTGGGCCCGACATTCAGCAGGATATTCCCGTTCTTCGCGACGGTGTCGAGAAGTTGGTGAATCAGGGATTTGGCCGTGCGGTACTCGTCGTGCTCGACATAGCCCCAGGAGTGGATAGAGATAGAAGTGTCGGTCTGCCAGGGCAACAGCCGGAGCGCATCCAGCTTGCCCCGCTCGATGTCCAGCGTGGCGGTGTTCGCGGGCATGGATTCCAGTTTGTAGGTGAGGACTGGATGCACACCGAACTCCGCAGAGCGGTCGTAGTAGTTCATCAGCGCGGATGGGAAGACAGTGATGTTGCAAAGCAACGTCTGCTGTAACGGCGACTCTTATACCTTTGCATTGCGGAAGATTTATCTGTCACTGGCCTCCTCTGCGACTCCGGCAAACTCTCAATCGAACACAAACCTGGCGCTCGCGCCGGGGGCGCGCGCCATCAGTAAGAGCACGCATTTCGGTTCCCTATGTGGACTCAACTGTTCGGACCAGCTCAACAGCGGCATTCTCAACCAGAGCGAGGACGACTACGACGAGGAGAGCAAGATAACGGACTGGTGGGGCTACATGTGGCCGCAGCCGTACAACATTGACGAAGTGGTCTATGAGACGGGAAATGTGTTTGTCGACGGTGGCTGGTACGCAAGTGATCTGCGCGTGCAGGTGTATCAGAACTTCACATGGGTAGACATTCCGGGGCTTGTGGCGATCACTCCGACGTACCCCTACGCCAATACGGCGGGCGCGCAGGCTACCTACACCTTCGACTTTCCGCAAACATGGGAGCCGGCGTGCGCATTATCGGGACACCCGCGGGCTCCTCGCATTTCAGCTCGATTAGCCAATTGGCTGTGTATTACGGCGGGAGGAATTTGGTCAAGGATTCCAGTTTCGAGGCACAAATGAGTTCCTCGATCATCGCCCCATGGATCTCGGAAGGCCCGGATTCTCACACCGTTGACATAGGCGCGGGCGTTGCCCATTCCGGTTCCAACGACGCCTCCATCAGCAGCACTTCTGGGAATTGGAACGCCTACACCCAGACCATCGCTGTACAACCAGGAACGAATTACACGCTCACCGGGTGGGTGCAGAACAACTTCACTGGAAATGCCGGCCTATTTGGGGTCCGTGCTGGCAGCGGGCCGGCAGCCCTCAATCAAAGGGCCTTTGGCGCTGCGCCGAGCTACACTCCGCAGACGATCACATTCAACTCGGGGAGCAACACGTCGGTGACGGTCTTCGCCGGATTCAAAGGCCAGAACACCAGCCTTTGGCTGCGGATTGACGATATCTACCTTAGTTAGGGATCCCTGGCGGGTCATTCTGATCTATACGAACGTCCCGGCCGTCTATTTCTGAAGTGTGCTCAGTTCGCCCAGGACTCTTTTCAACTCATCCAGCTTCTGCCCCGCCTCGGCGAGCTTACCCTGCGCGGTCAGACGTTGGTAGTCTCCGAAGGCTGCACTTGCCTCCGCGATCAGCCCATGGAGATCCCTCTCCTTGACCGCTGTTGGCGGCGCTCCGCCTGGGGGAGCGTTGGACGGCGCAACTTCGGTGGCCGTCAGCGAAGAGGCGGCGCCCCCGAACAGTGAGCCCAGCGCTGCTTGAAATGTCGGACCATAGGCCAGTTTGTCCTGCAGCGCGAGCACCACGAGCCGCAGTTCCGGCATCGGGCTCTGCTGCGCCTGGAGATAGATCGCTTCGGTATACAGCAAGGCGCGCCCCGTGGGGATCACCAGCAGGCTGCCGCGCAGCACATGCGATCCCTGTTGATTCCACAACGTGAGCTGTCCGGAGATCTGCGCATTCTGGTCGATACGCGCCTCGATTTGCTGCGGCCCGTCCACCAGTCGCGTCTTGGGGAAGTCATACACCTCAGCCTTCCCGTACGCGTCGCCATCGCAGCGTCCCGCGATCCAGCCGATCAGGTTGTTACGATTCGCAGGCGTAAAGGGCAGGATTTCTACAAACTCGTCTTTGGTCCCCCCAGGCAGTTTCATCAGTACAAAATTCGGCTCCATGGGCCGTGCGGTCTGGTTGCCCTCGCTATCGGTTCCGCTCGCCTCGGTTGCCACCGTCCATAGGTCTTCGCGGTTGAAAAACACCTGGGGTTCGGTCATGTGGTAAAGCCCATAGACTGTCGCCTGCATCTTGAAAAGCAATTCCGGGTAGCGTATATGCGTCCGCAAATCTGTGGGCATCGTAGCCGCATCGCGAAACAGGCTCGGCAAAAGGCGACGATAAGCCGCGAGCACCGGGTCTTCTGAGTCGAATACATAAAACGTGGTCGTTCCGTTGTACGCATCGATCACGACCTTCACGCTGTTCCGCATATAGTTCACGGAATCTTCACCAAGCGTATAGTGCGTCGCATACGGGAAGCTGTCTGATGTGGTGAATGCGTCGAGCATCCATGAGAGTCGCCCGTCTCCGCCCACTACGAGATACGGGTCCTGATCCATGGTGAGAAAGGGTGCCAACGCGGAGACGCGTTCGCGTATATTGCGCCGCATCAGCAGTCGGCTGTCTGCGCCGATATCGTCGGAAAAGGGCACCTTGCTCAGATCGCCACGATCAAGCGATAGCAAGGCACGCCGCAGAAAACCCCCCATCACAATCCCGCCGTCGCCGCGATAGGTCGTCAGGTTGTTTGTTTGACCTTGAGGATAGTCAAATTCCTGCTGCCGTGTCTTGACATACACATCGGTGTCGGTCAGCTCCCCGAAGTACACTTCCGGCTGTGTTACGGAAATCTCGGGATCGGCGCTCTGCACCGGCATGTTGCTCAGAAGAAACGTCGGTAAACCTTCTGGAGTAAATCCGTTCACGGTGTTCATGGTCACGCCATAACCGTGCGTGTAGATCAGCTTTTCATTGATCCAATTGCGGCTGCTCACGGGCAGCTTCTCGACATTGAGCTCGCGGGCGGCTAGCATAACCTGGCGCTCAGAACCGCTGATCTGATATCGATCGATGTCGATATCAGGGAAGTCGTAGTAGGTCCGGATCTCCTGCACCTGGCGCAGGGTATCCTGCAGCGCGTGCCAGTCCCAAAGCCGGATGTTCTGCAGGGTCTGCTGATTATTGCTCGGATTTGCGGCTGCTACCGTGGTCTCTGCAGGAAACTCCTGCCGCGTGAAGCGGTTCAATCCGAACGCCTGGCGCGTGAACGCGATGTTATGGGCGATGTAAGGAGTCTCGCGCACCAGCTCGTTGGGCTTCACGACAAAGTGGCTGACATACGACCCCACCACGCCGACCAGCAAATAACACAGCACTGCTGGTGCCGCAGCCAGGGTGAGCTGGGCCCCTCCCGCATTGCGCACCGCACCCACTGCCGCAAACACTGCTCCCAATACCAGCGCCGCGCACACCAGCAGCAGTCCGCCTAACATCACGTGCGCGTCCGTATAAGTCACGCCGTCAAAGATCGTGTGGTGTTCCTGCAAAAGGCTGTACCGATTCAGATAGGTCTTGGCTGCGAGCGCCAGCAACAGTAAGGAAACACCGATCGACAGTCCGCGCCAGGGCGATGGGCCACCGCTTTGCCGTCCCTTTCGCATCGCCCGCGCGCCTGCCGTGAGCAGAAGGAAGAGCACTGCCGTGAGGCCCAGCACAACACACATTGTTAGCAGCCAATCCACCACGAGCTGCAATGCGGGCAGTCGGAAAAGATAAAAGCCGAGTGGCCGGCCAAATATAGGATCATCGGTGCCGGCCGCGCTCCGGGGCGCGTTCAAAGCCAGGGCAAAAGTCTGCCAGTAAGAGGCCATCGAGCCCGCGCTGATGAATGCCACCGCCACCGAAATGCCCAGCCCCAGCCATCGCAGCAGCGCCTCGATCGGCAGATGCATGATCTGCCCGCCCACAATCAGGCTCTTGGTGTCGGGGAGGTCGAGTCGGTACGCTCGTTGCAGCCCGGCGAACACGGCGTATAGCAGGGCAAAGGTCAGAAGGGCGAAGCCCGCAAACAGCCCGGCCTGCCAAAGGCGGGTCGTCCAAAAGACTTGACGGAAGCCAAGCGAGTCGAACCAAAGCAGGTCCACCCATGCTGACACGATTGTTCGCGCAAAGAACAGAAGCACCAGAACTGCGAGCGCAAGCGCGACCAGCGAGCGGCGATAGCCCCGTTTGGCGGATGTCCGCCGGTTGGAATCAAGAATGATTGGCAAGTGGAACCCGCTTTCTCAAATTACAAGAGGTCTCCTGGTGATAGCTCCTCCTCTTGCGCCTTCCCTACAGCCTATTCCCTCTAACTCAGTCGCGGTCTCGGAACGCGCCAGCCGAGCGCAATCCCGGTGCCACAAGGCCGCTCCAACGCGAATGTGTTCGGTTGTCGGTAGCTAGTGAGCAAGCATAGCTTGTCCGATCGAGGTAGGAAGTATTCGGAATCAGGATGGTGGACGCGGTAGCAATCGAACCTACAACCTGTCGATTAAGAATCGTAGACTTCGGAGTGGGAAGGAAATGCGATTTCTTGCTACGGCCCGCTATTTGAGCACCTGCGGAGCTCTCTTACTGCCCACGCGGCTACTGCCAATTGCTGCCAACTTTGATGATGATTCCCACAGATTTCCCCACATTTAGCTCTCCCTGGGTCTCCCGGAAGAGTCATTCATTCCTTAGCCAATAAGCTCATGGGGCCCAAAGTGCGTCACAAGGCTCAATTCGCAGCATTCGAGAGGCGAGCAAGAAACCGAGCCGGCCTCGTTAGGGCATTAGGGGCAAAGCTCTATCGAGGGTTCGTATCCCTCTCTCTCTCCGCCAGACAGTCTTTGCCTTCGGTCTGCTTTCAGGCCAAATCCTTCAAATACCCTGAAATTGGCGCCCAACTGGCGTGCCCTGAAATTGGCGCCAACTGGCCATTGAATTGTTCGCTAGAGAAGCACCCCGTTGCCATTACCCGGCACCTGTACAGGGAGCACGGCAGATTTGAGCTGCTCGCCGCCATCAAACCGGACCTTCTCCAGCCTGGCTGGAGAGGAGCAACCCAGAGAGCCGCTTTTCTATAGCGGTTGTTCAGGACATAGTCCGCATACGTTCCTTTCTCTCACGCAGGCTAATAAGCCGACTGGACCACGGAGCGGATCAGCGGCGGCGCAGAAGGAACAGCACTAGTAGAACGATGAGCAGGAGCCCTATTCCCCCTGGCCATAGGAACCATCCACCTCGACTGCTGTAGCCCACCGCGACGCAACCGGACAATGCGATCGCAAGAAGCGCCGCCCCGGCGAGAATAATCATCCGATTTCTTGTGCATCCGTGTTCCTCTGGAGTCATGCCGGATTCCTTGTCTCACTCCTACGATGCACGAAACCAGAGCCCCAGGTGCAGGCTGGTTGCCTTTGACGGGCTTTGAGGGGTATCAGTGGACGCTTCGAAACGCTGATCCCGCCTGTTGTCCCCTGGTGGCTCGCTGCAGAAAGGGTTTCACATCGTCCTTGCGCCGCCTTTGCTCAGTGTTATAACGTTCCGCTGCGCTCAGTATGGTGTCAGATCGAGAGGTAAACAGCTATGCATTCCGTGAAATCTGGGAGTTCCATCCCGAAGGCGATCTTCGCCGCTGTGCTTCTGCTGCTCTTTTTTCGTGTCCCTTTTCTCCCAGCGCAGAACGTGCAATGTAACCATGTCTCTCTTCCCGCTCTACACCCCGCTGGGTTGTTCGCCGCACAACTCAGGGCGCGATACCCGGAAGCCATCAATGTGGAGGACATCGACAGCGATGGCCAGCTCGAAGTCGTAGCCTGGGCTACAGACGGCATCCACGTCTGGCACTACGATAAGTCCCGCTTCACCTGGAGAGAGTCCAATGTCTCGCACATTCTGACCGGCCCCCCCTGGGACCTGCCCCTCCATCACCGCTCTATCCGGCTCGTTCGGGTAAAGGGCGATCCGTATCCGGAGCTGCTGGCGCGCGGCCCGGACGAGGTACACGCGTACCAGTACAATCCCAAATCCGAAACATGGCTACGCTCTTACAGCACAGATCCGAAGACGCTCGACGCGCTACTCAAGCAAGCTATGAATAAGCCGCGCATTCCGCCTCTGACCGCTACGCCCTTTCCCGCGTTTTCCGGTGCCCAGTTGACTGCCTACAACTACATCAGCGAGCAGCTTCTGGTAAACGCTCCCAATGCAAGTATTCGCAGCCAATACAGCAACCTAGCTCTGGAGCAGGAATTCGCCTCTGCCTACCCATCGACCATGAATAACCTCCAGTCCCCAGCAGGCATCGACTCCTCGGACTGGACCGTCGTGACCACCCAGCTCAACACGGAATTCAAATACGTTGCCGCCGTCGACAACTGGTTCACTCTCCTGGGAAATCTCTACTCCAACCAGGGAATTGCCAATATTATCTCCGCCGTGACCGTGGCCAACGTGCTTTCCATTCCTAATCCCTCAAGTAATTCCACCGCCATTCTGCTCGATCTGGGCGGACTGATCTCCTCGATCGTCGCAAACATCAGCGGGCTCGGCGATATACCGGGCCTCGGCGTTATCGCGGGATTAGTCAACACGGCCTTCACGGCCGCGCAGGATGCGGAAACCGGCGGCGGCCCCAACATCACCGCCCAGGTGGCCACCATTGACACCAATCTCGGCGTCTTCTTTAACAATTCCATTACCGCAAACGGATGCCAGCAGCAGGCTTATACCACCGATTGGGGTCTGCTGCAGAGCTTGGGCCAACCCATCGCGCAGGGAACCTATACCTGGAATGCCGAGCTGACCGGCGAGATTCTTTCCGCCAGCAAGACCACGTACGCGAGCTCTCTCTACCAGACTCTGACGCCCGTCATTTGGGAAATCCTGCAACGGTGCAGCAATCCGAGCCCCGGCTACACTTGCGACAATCCTGGCTACAAATACGAGTACTTCACCAACAATCATTATCTGTTCATTGGCCTCCACGGTTACGGGGTCAACACTCCGCCAATCCAGGCGCAGAACGCTCTCTTCCAATCACCGTCGCAAGGGGGATTAGGCGCTAGCGTCCCCACAGTCATGCTCAGCCAGGGCGGCTGGCGTATGCCCTTTGGCGGCGTTTGTTCTCCGCTCCCGCCGTCGCAGAGGGAACACGCTCTGGCGGAAGTCGACGAGTTGCGTGGATATCTGCATTCACTCGGCGACGGCGATCGCGACGGAGACGACACGCTGCAGGAGTATCTGCGCAAGCCTCTGGATGGAGCCACCTATGCCCTGAAGCAGGCGAGAAATACGAAAGGATCCACCCTTCCCACCATCGCCGCGTATTATATCGAATCCTTTGCAACGCGCTCGGGCATCGTTTCAGGCCGCCTCGGCGGAACGCGAAGCGCCCAATTACAGCACGAAGTTAAACTGCTGCGGCGACTCCTGCTCCCGACCACGCAAGCCTCCGCAAGAACCAGAAACCGGATCAGTTACAGCCGCAAGATGTGGCTCGATGGCTCCGATTCAGCCAGCGTAGACGGCGTTCTCCCCACTTATTTCTGGAAATCGACCGGCCCTGAAGCAAAGATCCGCTATCCCCATACGGCAACACCGCAGGTTATGTTCATCAGCGGCCCCGGTTCCTATACCTTCGAGCTGACCGTCACGGATGGTTTTGGCGACATCTCGAAAGATACGGTTGCAATTCGGTATAAGGGCCGCTAACTATGAGCTCCAGCAGTTTGGTAGCCGTCAACTGCCGGGCAGGAAAAGCCCGGCGGAAGCACCGACCCATTCCTTTTCCCGGTTGTGATGGACGCCCATTATGAGCAGGGTCCGGGCGGTTGTGAGGAATCGGCGAGATTACGCATACGGGCTCGAATTTCTGCCCAGGGTTGGCAAAGAAACGCAGACTCTGCTGGAGTTTAAGGCACTGCTCCTTGCGATGGGAACAAAAGCCACAGGCAGCCCCGACGACCGTCGCTGGGCATCCGCAACGTCTTTGCAGGACCATGCGCTAAACCACTCCGAACTTGCCCCAAAGCAAGTTAGACTCGTTCACGATACCGTCAACGTAATCACCCCACCATTGCAGCATCTTTTTTCGCTGTTCCGCGTACTCGGCGAGGATGTAGACAGCGCGGATGCCTTGCCGTTCGTGGCTCAGAGCCTTTTCGATCACGTCCTTGTCAAAGCCCTTCTCTGTCAGCAGCGTTGCTCCGGTCCTCCGCAGATCGTGAATGGTGAGCGGGTCCATGTCGAAGGTCAGTCCTTCCAAGGTTTTACTTTGCGCGTTCGCGGCGAACGGCGTGCGTAAGCTGCTGCGGCCGGGCAGCACCAGCGAGGGTTTCGCATACGCCCGATATCAACCTGCTTCCACTCCCGATCCTACGCACTTGGGTAACCGGGGCGCCGGGCAGTGGGCTGTAGCGGCCCGGCCAAAGACCCATACTCGGTATGCTCGCATCTGTTGCAGAACACGCCGGAAAAGCTGGGCAGCAGTATTCCACCTACACACGAAGGGCAGTCCGGTACACGAGCTGTTTGCCTCCGTATCGTACCCATTCCGGGCTTCTCAATGAACGAAAGAACGAGGATTCGGACCTTCTGGCGATCTCTCATTGGACTCCCGCGATGCACAGCGGACCAGCCGGGGCTGAAAAGCCAGGTCATCTCCGCTAGCGACATGTCCAGGTAGCTCGGGTGCGGTTCTACCTCGAAGTAGAAGGGCAGAACGGGAACGGTACCAATAACTCCCAGCAGTTGTTTCCGGTGGCCCTCAGGTGGCGACCATACAAATGCGATTGGCTCTTCTGTCATCTGCGCGGCAGTCTCCGTTCTGGAGTGGCTTTCCACTCGAGAGTGCCTGCTTTCATCGTCCGTGGCGAGATGTCTTCTGCGCGGCTGTAGCGCGCACTGGTACCCCTCAAGGTCCATCATAAGCAACAGCCTGATCTCACCAGGAGCACTGCACGCGCATTTGCCAATCAGGATGAATGCAAGAGAATTCTGTGCACGCTACACAGAACAACAAATTCCGGCATTCTGGACGAGTGAGAGGGCCGAGAGTATCGTCGCCGTGACGGTGGCGCAAGTTGGCGTGAGTGAAACAAAGCAGAGCCGTGCAAGCATGTGTCGCAGTGCCATCCCTCCCCCACTCCATTCCGCGCTTGGCTTCCCGAGCGGATTCGCCAGAGCAGAAGCCAGGCAGCGGGATGGGAGAGATGACGCGCTTTTGACAAAGCAACAAAAGCACCCGGAACCGAATCACCTCTATATGGATAGGCCATTAAAGAACGTGCCTCCACATAGACTCGTCAGCGAAATACGGGCAAGCGCAGAGTATCGCCGCGCGCTCATCGAGGAGAACCAAAGGCTCTTGGACGAACTGAAGACGGCGCTGAGGCAGGCTGAGGAGCGGAAGCGGGCTGAGTGCGAATGAGTGCAAGGACCATGTTTGCACCTCTCGGCTCTGCCCACCCGGATCTTCGATAGCCTCACTTCTCGCCCCATCTCACCCAAGTTCCTGCCATTCGAGTCCGCGGTCGGGCAGACGTACGCCCATCTTCCTCGCGGCCAGAGCCACCGCACGCATTGCCCCCTGTTCAGTGGAGATCAAGTGTCCAGCTTCACTCCTACGAATCACGGTGTGATCTGCTTCACAGATGTACCAACTCCAGTTCTCGTCATTACGACAGGTGGAAACCTCTAACCTCACAACATGCGACTGGTACTCAGCGAGTGCAAACGCCCCGCGAAGCCTTTCCACTTCCATTCTTTGCTTCCTATGCAGCCAGAGCGAGGGTCGCCGGGCCACATGTGATCTCTCCACGTAATGCAATTGGATGGGCGCATTTCGATCTGGGCAGCTCGAAACCTGAAATCTCGGCGTCCTCGTGCATTGGCCCATTACGGATTCCATCTAGGTCAAGAACCCCTCTCGCTGGCGAACATAGGGCACACTCAGAGTGGCCTGAAGCAGAGAAAGAGGCAAAGTTGGAGCCGATGATTCGGCGGTTGTTGGTGGCATCAAGTTAGGCCTCTTGTTGCTGCTTACATTAGTCACAGCCACGTCGAGTACCCGAAAGGCAGCCGTACAAGATGACAGCGTGGAGGGGGAGGATTCCGCGCCGCTGAAACCAGCTATCGGGTGGTGCCAGTCCTTGTATCAACAGTGTGAGTGTGATCGCGCTTCCGTCCGGCCAGACCCGCCAGACCTGCCAGGCCAATAAGTCCTACCCACCCGTAGTTATGATGGTTGTCGTCGGTCCGCTGTGTGTTCGTGTTGCCGTTCGGGGCTGTGCTATCCGGCGTAGATTGGGCTATTGCGGTGCCGCTTAGAACCACCGTGGCAACTACCAGACCTAAAATCGCTTGCTTCACTGGATCCTCCATTCATTTGCTCATGTTGCTCATAGTCCGATGAGGTAGCAGACCCGGGTGTTGCTCGTCCGATCACCCTGGCACCCAGTCGCCATATGCGGGGAGCACTTCTAAACGCAGAGGTCTGAACTGGTCGATGGGAGGCGTGGACGCCAGTATAGGCGAAGATCAGGCGGAGCTATCCACAGTTACCATTGCTATAGAGGCAAGTTCCAGATAGCTAAACAACTTGGCCATCCGCACACCCTGACACTGGTCAGTTTCGATTCGGACCTGGCTCTCCCCGTCTCCGAAAGGAATCCAGGCGCAAAACACGAAATGACAGCTGCAGCGGATCCCTGCGGCTCTGCAGCAGCGTTTAGTTCCCTGGAAGCTGGACACGGAAGGACGGGTCAAGTCGGGTTGCGCATACAACGGCTCCACATTGCATTGGATCATCTGCGATTCGAGCCAGGATCGGGCGGCGGCGGAGTACAGAATCGGCTGCCGGTTTGGTTTCAAGGGCTGACGATTGGGGAGATCGGTTTTCTCTCTCAGGCACATACATGCTCCCTGGGTACATGAACGCGGCTCTGGCCAAAGCAGTACTGGGCAACCATATTTAATCGCCGGGGAAGAGCCTGGGACACAGCCAAGGCCTGGAAAGCTCACAGCGAATTTCGGTTGGCGACTGAGGGGGCCTACTCGCCCTTCGGTTACCAGATCACCAGGTGGTACCCTTCTACGTAATCACTCTAGTGATAACAAGCTGGGAACTCCGAGAGTGGCATTGAGTAGCAGTTGCCGGCCTTGTGCTCCCTAGCGAACACCGCAAAGGCGCTTCAACCTCTGAGGCGACAGTCGAAACGGGGAGCTCATACACACTAGGCTTAGGATCGGGCCGGAACCTTACCACGGCAGAACGGACGCTCAGGAGCGATGCTCAGCATTGAGCTTGGACGTGGGCCGCCCTCCATCGATGGCTCACCGCGTGCGCTTCCTCTGAAAGCGTAACGCGGACCCATGGAGTGCGGGCGGGAGCGCGTATCTTGCTGCCGTTTGCGGAGGATGTGTGCACGCCGTTTACTCCGAGGTTGTTTATGAAGCAAAACACTGTAGTGAGACTTGTTGGTAACGTCACAAGCACCTAGAATCGGGCTCTCGCTAGTGCGCTGTTGATGTCTGGGCTGTAATCTATCTGATATCGCCAAAAATGACTTGCTCCTTAGGAGCAAGAGAAATGCCCGCGCAACAGTCAAACTTCCCGCATCGACATAACAAGGACGGCTCATCCGGCTCCATTTGCCTGATTTGCTTTCAGACGGTCGCGACCGAATTCGATGAACATGCGCTGGCATGGGCGGAAAGGGGGCACGTCTGCGATCCCGCTGAGATCTTTGCGCCTTGCCCTTTGGAGACAGCAGAATGTCTTGACGCGCTAAGTTAGCTCAGGGGCAAACAAATCCGGAATGCACTCCAGCTTCGGCCCGCGCGTGCACGGCCTCGAGCGCAATTTTCGCTATGCCGGTCTATGATCTTCATCGAGAGATCCCGTCCTAAGCCTTTGCCATGCTCAGTCTTGGGTAGTGAAAAGAGCTGAAAAGTTGGCTTTTCTGACACGGATGCCATGGCCCTGTCTGCGACTAGATGCCGGGCTTTGCCGTCACATTTGCGGGCGCGAGCGTGATGGTCCCCTGTTCAGGAAAGCGCTTCGAGGTATTGCCAACCAGATTGATAATCAGGCGGTAGGATCTCGCATGCGCGCACCGCGACTGGAACGCCTTCGGAGGATCCCGCACCAGTCGGATATGGTTTGCTGCACAGACCGATGGTGACCCGGAGTGCTAGGTTTGCGAGCTCAAGGAGATTCACTGGTGTTGGTGCCTGTGTGCTTCGGGCAACGCTGAGACTCTGGACGGCAATCGCTACAGGATCGTGATCTGTTCCTGAGCTGATCTGAGGTGTTTCTCGGATCGGTTCCAGATCGCTTATCTCAGCCCCTTGGCTGCACCGCAACCGTCATAAGCCGACTTTGCCGGCCATTTTCGAGCGCATTCTGGATCTTCGCTAAGAGCTGGCATCTTGTGGCGACGTGTGTTCGCATCTGCCCGACGATCCTGCGCTGGCTTGCCAGGGTTCGGCGCATCTGCTCGGCACTGTCAATCAGCGCTCGGGAAGACAATCCCAGATCTTTTCGTTTTTCCCGCTTTGAAGTGTCAGTTCCGACCAAACCCCGGCACCAAAGCTCGAGGTCCCTTGCGGAAGCGACGACTGCGGTGCAATCACGTCCATCCGGACGAACAATCGGGAGTCCAAGTAGCTTCTCCCATCGCTGTACGGTACGAATTCCTCTATTGAAAAACTTTGCTATCTCTTTCCAGGAGTACAACAAGCCTTTGGCGGGTTCCTGCTGCGCAGGAATTTCCAGGACAACAACCGGTACCGTATCGGCCACCTTAGCTGAGTTTTCACCCGGAGGGCGCATTCTTGGCTGCTTAGCCTTGGAGATAGGCTGAGATGCCTCCTGAAGTCCAGCTTCCGCTGCTCGGTAGGTGCCAAGGAGTGCCCGGCTGTACGGCGTCATCCTGGCCAGCTTCTTCGGCTGCTCAGGTCCTGTTTCCACAACTCTCGCTTGCATCGGCTGGGACTTCTCCTGTTGAACCTTCATTGCCCTCGTCCTCGGTCACAAGTGCAACGATATTACAGTCTTTGAATGCGGTCTGCAGAGTCACGGAACATACGCGTTTGTCAAGTATCGAGGCACTCTTGATCCGCAAGGGGGAAAGCAGTGCTTTTGCGGATGGTCGACCTGGGTCGCCATCTTTGCAGGCATCGAGTTGGCTGTCGACACTGATTTTCAACTGGAGTTCACGCCTCCGTTCAATCGAGGGCCTCTGAGGGTCCGGCGGTTGTGAGGAATCGGCGAGATTACGCATGCAGGCTCGAATTTCTGCCCAGGGATGGCAAACAAACGCAGAGCTTAAGGCACGGCTCCTTGCGATGGGAACAAAGGCACCGGCAGCCCGGACGACCGTCGCTGGATCTAGTGCGCCGGCGCAAATGCTTGAAATGCGATCGCCTCGTGTTTACTGCTGGTTCTTGAGCTGCGCGATCAGCTTCAATGGGTGAATGGGCTTGGCAATCAGTTCAAATTCGTAACCTTGGCGCTGACCGTTCAGCAATATGTCTGAGATCCCGGCCTGTCCTGAGAACAGCAGAATTCTAGTGGTGGGGTGCATGTTTCGAATCGCGATTGCAAGTTCGACCCCATTCAGCCGCGGCATCAAGACATCGGAAAGTAAATAATCCGGCTTGAATTGAGCGGCGGCGTCCAAAGCTGCCCAACCGTCATACACAGCCACGACATAAAAGCCCGCGCCTTCCAGGATCTCCTTTACCGTATCCGCAATTAGCCTTTCATCGTCAACAACCAAAACTCTGGGACGGTCTCCCTGAGGTCCGTCCGATGTGATCTCCTGGCCTGGAGACCCGACTGGACCCTCGAAGAACGTATTTGCTGCATAAAGAGAACCTGACATCATCTCGAACATTATTCGATACCTCGGCCCGTGTCTTTCTCAAAGCTGCTCGCTACTACTGCGTAAGGCGGGGTCGGAAAACGGAATGAAGATGGTAATGCTTGTACCGCTGCTTCCTGGTTCAGTGCTGCTATCCACAGAGATATGCCCTCCACGCTTCTCGATAAGCTGCTTGGCTACCCAAAGCCCAATCCCCGTTCCAAGTTCGCCCTTGGTGGTGAAGAAGGGCTCAAAAATCCTTTCCAGATGTTCCTGCCTGATCCCCACTCCCTCGTCCCGAATGACAGTTTGAAGCCCCTCTTCTGTGGAACCGATAGTTTTTCGGGTAGAGATGCGGAGTGAACCTCCTTGAGGCAATGCATCCATCGCATTCGCGATGATGTTTGAGAAGACTTGGAGCATCTCGCCCTTGCTGACGATGATTTTTTCGAGATTATCGAACTCTGTGGCCACAGAGATGCCGGTTGTCAGCAGTTTGGACCGGTAGACAGCCAACACGTTATCGATAAGCTCCTGGAGATACACCTCGGCGGCGGAACTGGTATCGCGGTAAAAGCCCAACGTCTGTCGTGCGATGTGAGAGACCCGTTCCAGCTCCTCTTCAGCGATAAGCAGGTAGCGCTGCGCTTTGTCCTCGGCGGCAATATTCTGGCGGGCTAAAAAGATCAGGTTCACCAAAGATTCAAGAGGATTGTTAATTTCGTGAGCGACTGTGGCCGCCATCCGACCCGTCGCTGCGAGCTTTTCGGACTGAACCAGTAGATGTTCGACCCGTTTTCGATCCGAGATATCCCGAGCGATCTTTGAAGCTGCAATGACTTGGCCCGTCCCATCCCTGATCGGCGAGATGGTTACTGAAACCTCGAGGTTTCCCCCATCCTTTTTCTTTCGAATGGTCTCGTAATGATCGATGCGCTCTCCGGCTCTCAGCTTTCGGAGAATCTCGTCTTCTTCATAATGCCGATCTCCGGGGATAAGCCGCAGGACGGGCTGGCCGATCATCTCGTCAGCGGTATAACCGAACATGCGGCGAGCGCCCTCGTTCCAGCTCCGGATGATACCGTTCAGGTCTTTGCTGATTATGGCGTCGTCTGCAGAATCAACTATCGCTGCCAGATGGGAGCGAGTCTCGTCACTCTTCCTCCGTTCCGACAGGTCCCGAGCTATCTTAGAGGCGCCGATGACCCAGCCTCTATCGTCCCTAATGGGAGAGATCGTCACAGAGATAGGGAATCGTTCACCGTTCTTTCTTAGCCGAACGGTTTCGTAATGGTCGATTCGTTCTCCCGCTTTAAGCTTACGCAGGATTTCGTCCTCCTCGCTCTGCAATTCCGGGGGGATGAGTCGACGAATAGACTGCCCAACCATCTCATCTGGCTGGTAGCCGAATACTCGAGTCGCAGCTTCGTTCCAGCTGATGACCGTCCCGTGCAGGTCCTTGCTGATGATGGGATCGTCGGAAGACTCCACGATGGCAGCAAGGTGAAAACGGGGATCAATCATCGTCCGGGCTGTATTCCCGGCCGGATCGGACGACGGACTGACAGGTCCATGCTCCAACAGTTGTAGCCTCCGCAAGTGCTTCAAACAGGATACAGTAGCTGACCTAAAAACCTGAGAAATACTTGGTGAGTGCAAATGGCCGCTGAGCATCTCAAGACTCCTGGGACTGCGAGAAGTAGGTTCTGATGTTTGGCTTTGGCTGGATCAGCTGGTAACCGCATAGCCGGTGGTCCAGGTGTGGGGCTTGGGATCAGCGCTCACGCCTTCGCCCGCTGTCCATCCTTAAGCTCATGCCATCGTCCGCGATGCTGTGAATGGTCCCTAGCTCGCGAGCACTCATCTTGAGAACGCAAGCTCGGTCCGGTAGACGCCTGTGGCGAATTGCCGCGACCGAAGAGATCCCGCGCCTGGAGCATCCGGGTGCCGTTCTCCCGCTCCGTCACCTTGTAGATGACGGTATCTCCTCTTGAGCTGACGCTGGTCTGCTGAGCTGTCTTGCATTTGCTGTTCTGTTGGGGTGCGCGAGCTAGTTTCCTCGAGAGCTGTCTCACTTGGGTCACCAAGGAGTGACACCTTGCGTAATCCCCCAACCGGCCTGCCCCGTTTACAACTGTTTGCTGTCGGGTTTCTCCTGAATCAGGTCGAAATGTGTGCCCTGTCCGACAGCCTACGATCGGCAGCACGCGCTTTATCCTGAGAAGGGGAGCCTAAAATGAGATCGGCAGCCATGATGTTTGTGTTCGCAACGGAGGTTGCGTCGTGAGCACGCGGGCTATGACGCCCCAACGGAACGAAAATCGCGTTTCTTCCGTCACGGCGTTTGATGCGGACCCCGAATCGCTCTTATCGATCACCGCGGCTGAAATTGCCGTAGACTTCGTACTGCTGTTGACGGGCGCCACCGTCGGGGGATTGCTGGGCCACATGCTCCAGCGCTCCAGTTCCTTCGTGGTGCAGCCCTATGGCCTGTTCGCTTCGTCGCTGGTCTTCGCCGCGCTGTTCACCTGGCTGCTGCAGGCCCATCGCGCCTATGGACGCACCTATAGCCTGCTGCGCGTTAAGGAAACAGAAATCCTGCTTCGCGTATCTCTGAAGGCGCTGCTCATTTGCATCGTGCCCTTTGCCCTGACACGGTATCCGGTTCCACGGATGGCAGTGCTCACGGGCTGGCTGGTCAGCACTGGCCTGCTTATCGGCTTCCGGCTGCCGCTGCATGAGTTCGCCATCGATTTCATCAACCGCGATGCGGCCAAGCGGCGCACCCTGATCTACGGCTCCAAGCGGACCGCCCGCCGGTTTTTCACCGCGGCCCTGCAGTCCCCCAAGTTGCGCATCGAGCCGATCGGCTTCCTGCCCAGCCCAGGCGAGCGCAGCACCCGTATTTTCAGCAACGACTATCACCATCGCCACAGCAAACCTGTTTACAACGAGCCGCTGAGTGTTGGACTGCTGCAACGCCTGGCTGTGGATGACATTTTTATCTGCGATCCGGAGATCTCAGATAGCGAGCTGGCCAAGGCACGGGAGATTGCGCAGGCAGCGAACTGCACGCTTTCCATGGTGAGCCATCGCGAGCCGCTGGCCGAGCGCTCGCCCTGGTGGCTGTGGGAAATGGATGGGCTTATGGTCGCCACCTCGCGCATGAGCCAGTCTTTCGGCTACCAGGACGTCATCAAGCGCGTCATCGATGCCTGCGTGGCAGCGGTGCTGATTCTGCTCAGTGCGCCGGTCTGGGCCGTTCTCGCGATCTGCATCCGGCTCGAGTCGAAGGGCCCCATCTTTTTCCAGCAGACCCGTGTCGGCATGAACGGCAAGCTGTTCAACATCTACAAGTTCCGCAGCATGCACGTGGATGCACCAAAATACGCCTCATCCCCGCAGAGCAGCTTTGATCCGCGCATCACCCGGATCGGCCGCTTCATGCGCAAGACCAGCCTGGACGAGCTGCCGCAGTTAATCAACGTGCTGATGGGCGAGATGTCGCTGGTCGGCCCGCGTCCGGAGATGCCCTTTATCACGCAGAACTATGGCCCGCTTGAAGCGTTGCGCCTTCAGGTGCCCCAAGGGCTTACCGGCCTGTGGCAGCTGAGCGCTGACCGCAAGTTTGCCATCCATGAATCGATCGAGTATGACCTCTACTACATCCAGAACCGCACGGTGCTGCTCGATATCGCGATCCTGCTGCACACGATCGTGTATGCGGCGAAGGGCATTTGAGTTCCCCGTGCACTCAAGCTTCCTATGCGACGTGGTGGCCGAAGAGATAATCCAGCTTCTCGAAAGCTCCGAGAAGCCGTTGCGGCCCATATCCGGGCGAGTAGAAGAAAGAGGTCCACTCCGGCTGGTAGTAGTTGTAGGCTGGCTGGGGCCTGAAGAGTTCGCGAGCACGAGCATCGAACATGGCGAGCACATTACGCTGGCTCTCGTGTGCACGGAACATTCTCTCTTTCGTCCGTATTTCCCCGCAGCTCGGCTCTAACGCAAGGACGTCGTGAGAAGTGCAGCCTGCGAAACGTTGGATCAGTCTCTTGGGAGGAGCACTGTAAAGCGGAAACTCCCATACCGGGATCGACATATGCCGACCGGCGCGACTCGCCAGAAAGCTACAGCAATCGTGGTCTGGGTGTCCGCCCTCATAGGCGTGCGTTATGAGGAGGTCAGGCTTGCTCTCTTGAATCCGTGCAGCGAGAAGGTCCGCTGCTTCCTCGAGGTGTAGATACAGGAAGCGGTCGGGAAAACGCGGGAATGGCAAAAGCTGAATGCCAGGAAGAAGGGCCTGTGCCCGTTCCGCTTCTCCTTCACGAAAGAAGGCGGGAAGGCGCGATTCTCGTTCCACAGGTACGTCTTTGCTCGCTTCGCCACTTGTGAGCGAAAGAAGCCGACTATGATTACTGCGCTGGAGAAAAATCCCCATTCCTACATGCGCGTCATCAGGATGGGCTACAAAGGCAAAGCAACGCTGCTTCAGAAGATGCTTCTCGGAGGGCAAACTCACATCCAGAAGGATCTCTCAGTTCGCTTGGAGTCGACAAGCCCCGCGACGGCGAACAAAGGGTCGCTGGGGCCGCTGATTATGAGTGGCGGACGGAGAACTCGTCAGTTTCCAGCTTTACAGGCCGCGCATCCCTCTTTATGGCGCTTGAGGGAGACTGCAGCTGCTTGCTCAACTTCAAGCACCTTGGTCAAACGACGCTCGGACTGGAGGCGATTGGCAGACTCCGAAGACAGCTCCTTCTCAGCGATCTCCCGTTCACGATGCGCCTGTTGGAGCGCGTAATCGAGCTTGCTTCCCGCCTCACACAGCATCTCGCAGCTCCAAAGCGATGGACTATTCCTAATGCTATCGCTTTTCCCAGGCGATCATCCGCAGCCGTGCGAATCAGCCTGTCCTCCCCTTTTCAGGTGAGATGACCCTTCCAAGAAGGGTAAGCAAGGCAGCGAAATCCTGAGAGTCCTTACGGTAAAGCGTAAGCGTGGGGTGTTGGCCGCATGTACACGTGGCACCTGTGCCATGAAGATGTGTGCATGGTGGATATCGACCTCAGGTGGCGGCGTTGCCCCGCCGCCGTCGTCGGAGTGCAGAAGAGCGGCGGCTGATCGTGGAAGAGGCGCTGGAGCCGGGAGCGTCGGTGGCGCGTGTGGCACGCAAGCACGGGGTCAACGCGAACCAGGTGTTTGGATGGAAGCGGCTGTACGAGAGCGGCCGGTTGGGGACACCGGCAAGCGGGATGACGCTGCTGCCGGTCAGGGTGATGGAGGAGCGTGCGCCTGCGAAGGAGCCAGCTTGAGGTCCCTCCATCTCGACCAGGCATGATCCATATCGAGCTGCCTGGGCGAGCACTGATCAGCCTCGAAGGCCGTGTCGATCCAGCGATGATCCGTGCTGTGCTGAGGAGCCTGGGAGCGTGATCGCGCTGCCGGCGGGTACACGGATCTGGATCGCGGCGGGCGTGACGGATATGCGCCGCGGCTTCCATGGGCTGAGTGGGCAGGTGCAGACGGTGCTTGAACAGCAGCCCTTGTCCGGGCATGTGTTTGTCTTTCGGGGTCGCCGTGGGGATATTGTGAAGGTGCTGTGGTTCGATGGCGACGGCCTTTGTTTATTGGCCAAGCGGCTGGAACGGGGTCGCTTCGTGTGGCCTCAGGCAAGTAGTGGTACGGTCTCTCTGAGCCGTGCTCAGCTGTCGATGCTGCTGGAAGGCATCGATTGGCGAGCGCCCCTTCGGACCGCGGAACCGGTCATGAGTGTGTAAGTGTTTCGTTCAGTGTTCATGCGGCTTTTCTCTGATCTGTTGCACTGTTCTCGTGGCATACTGCGGGCATGATCGCAGCCTCGCTCCCGGATCTCGAACAGCTCGATCTGGAAGCCGCGAAGGCACTGCTGATCGCTCAGCATGAGACGTATACCGCGGCCCTGAGTTCGCGTGCAGGTGAGATCGAGCGGCTGAAGCTGCTGGTGGAGAAGCTGCAGCGGCTGCTCTTCGGGACGAAGAGCGAGAAGGTGGTCCGGCAGATAGAGCAGCTGGAGTTCGAGCTTGAAGACCTGGAGGCATCGAGCGCAGCCGAAGAGCGTGCGGCAAGCACTCGGGCCAGCAGACCTGTTGCCGCGAAGCCCTTCCGCCGACCGCTGCCGGAGCATCTTCCGCGCGAGGTCCACACCCATCTGCCGGGCCATGACGCCTGCCCTGATTGCGGCGGCAAGCTCAGAGCACTTGGCGAAGACGCGGCCGAGATGCTGGAGTACGTACGGGCTTCGTTCAAGGTCATCCGCCATGTGCGCCCGAAGCTGAGCTGCCATGACTGCGAACGGATCGTGCAGGCACCTGCACCGTCACGGCCCATCGACCGCGGGCTTGCCGGTCCCGGTCTGCTGGCGCATGTGCTGGTGTCGAAGTATGCTGATCATCAACCGCTGTATCGGCAGTCAGAGATCTATGCCCGCGAAGGCGTCGATCTTGACCGCTCCACGCTGGCCGGATGGGTCGGTGCCTCCAGTGATCTGCTCGCGCCCTTGGTCGAGGCGGTCCGCAAGCATGTGCTCTCCGCCAGCAAGCTCCATGCTGACGACACGCCGGTTCCGGTGCTCGCGCCAGGCACCGGCAAGACGAAGACCGGCAGGCTCTGGACCTATGTGCGCGACGACCGGCCTTCAGGGGATCCGACCGCACCGGCGGTGTGGTTCGCCTACTCGCCGGATCGCAAGGGCGAACATCCCAAGCGGCATCTTCAGAACTTCACCGGAACGTTGCAGGCCGATGCGTACGCCGGGTTCCATCACCTCTATGACACCGGCAGCATCAGCGAAGCCGCGTGCTGGGCGCATGCACGCCGCAAGTTCCACGACATCCATGTCGCACATCCTTCACCAACGACCACCGAAGCCATCGAGCGCCTCGCTGCCCTGTATGCCATCGAGAAGGAGATCCGCGGCAGCACGCCCGAACTGCGCAAAGAGGTCCGCCAGACAAGAGCCACTCCGCTGCTCGCAAGCATGCACAGCTGGCTCGAGAACACGCTCGCGAAGCTCTCGAAGAAGTCCGATACCGCGGCGGCGATCCGCTATGCCCTCTCGCGCTGGCGTGCCCTCACGCGTTATGTCGACGACGGCACGCTCGAGATCGACAACAACGCCGCCGAACGTGCCTTGCGCGTCGTCGCTCTCGGACGCAAGAACTTCCTCTTCGCCGGTTCCGACCTGGTGGCGAACGTGCCGCCGCGATGTACTCGCTGCTCGGCTCCGCCAAGCTCAACGGGCTCGACCCGGAGATCTATCTCCACCACATCCTCGAACGCATCGCAGACCACCCCATCAGCCGCATCGATGAGCTCTTGCCCTGGAATGTGTCGCTGACCGTACCCGGATCACCCACCCATAGTTAAGTGTCCACATAAAGTACGTGGACACTTAACTCCTCACACACCCACCCATATCGCTTCACTCAGAGCAGCGGTGCAGACCACACGCTTACGGTAAAGCGCATGAGCATGGATTTGTGCGGGACTCTGATCTTCATGGAACGAGCTGCTCATGGCAATGCGCCGTATATGTGGAAACTGGCGGCGAACGAAGTCCAATAACTCCCATCCGGGCATCCGAGGCATCTGCACATCCGAGATGACTACGTCAGAGATCCGGCCCTCAAGCAGCAACTCGAGAGCTCTGATCCCATCTTCTGCCGTACGCACCCGGTATCCTGCCTGCTCGAGAATCGCTGAGAACGCAGTGCGGATGAACGGGTCGTCGTCTACAAGAAGGATGTCCAAACCAGAATGCAGTACGGGCCTAAGTTGCGGAGGCTTGGCTCATCGTCAACAATCAGTATTCTGTAGCTGAACGTATCTATATTGGTGGCCAAGAAGCTCTCCGTCGGAAGTAGGTTTGCTGCGTTATATCAGCGTGAGCCGCTCAATCGCACCTGTTTAGGGGCTCGCTCTTCGTTAGCTGTATGGGTTCAGTTTAGCTAGGCTACCGTGTACTTCATCGAAGAGCCAGTTTAGAGGCTACAACTTTAGGGTGATCGGGAAAAGGGTTCATAGACGCAAGCGTCGGGCGAGGACCTCCATCCCCAAGCAGATCGAACAGCTTCTCAAAGAAAAAGGGCCGGAGCCCATGACACGGAGGTTCAGATGGTCCTGTACTGCTACGGTGGGGCTGGACCGACAATGTCCTGTGTTTAGCGCGAGCCGGTTTGGCGCATCACCTGTGTGCGACCTGCTACACAGAGTTGGGGCAGATCGAAGCCATTGAGACCACGCGGCTAGATCGTGGCTGCGACCGCTACGGAAGAACTCACTGGCAAAGCCGTACGAGGGCGGCGACTTCGGGTGAGACGCGATAGAGTTTCTCAACGTGAGACTTCGCTTAAGGTAGTTCCTTTGAACATTCGGCCCACGCAGTTCAACGACGTGAATGGAATGTGGAAACCCGTTTCCCTTTGACGCTAGAGCGATTGTGCGCTTCTCAGGGCGTTACCCCTCAAAGGTGTTTACGTCGGATCCGGAAGCGCAGCAACACCTGTTCCCCAGCGATTGGAGACTGAATGACCTTGTTTTCTAGGAGACTTTGAGCCACCGGCACGATCCTGTAGCGTCCGATAAGGCCGTCTTGTATGAGGATCTTCTAGCGGGGCCGATCCTCGTCCCGCCCGGAATTCTGGTTGCCTTGCCAGGCGTTATCGTAGCCAGCTTGGTAGGCCTGGCGATCCTCGTCGCTGCGGAATTTGTGGCGGTGAGTTTTGCGCCGGTTGCTGTGGTGGTCGTTGGCGCCTTCGCGCATCCCCATCTGGTAATACTGGTTATTGGATAAGTTGCGATTCTGATCCTGTGACCGCTGATCGTGACGGTCCTGATCCTGTGACTGCTGATGGTGACGGTCCTGATCCTGTGACTGCTGATCGTGACGATCCTGGTCCTGAGCCACCGCACAAGGGGGAATAAGCAGGCTCAGTCCAGCGCCCAGTATGGCGGCGTGCGCAAGGTTCTTGATTCGTTGAGGCATTGTTCCTCCTGTAAAGTTCATGAACTCTGGATGAGATGCACGCCTGGGCAGACGTGAAGGATGGAGCCGGTCACAACATGTGAGGCGGAGGAAAGTTGGTCTGACAGGTATCGTAGGTCTTGACCGATATGTGTCCTAGCTGGAGACGGCCCCATGCTTGACCAATGACCAGGCCTTCGTCTGCAGCATCAAACAATTCGAGGGAGACGGTCTGAACCTCGTTGATCTTCAGCACGCGTTGGGTCTGGGGGAGCGGTATAAATCGCTGAACCTGATCCGGGGATCGCTCCAGCCAAGCCATGGGACTCCAATGCGGAGCAGGGACTTCGTTTCCCCGAAATTCGCTCACGTATCCATAGGCTAGGCGGAAGATGCGAAGTCTGCGTGCGGAGCATCCGGCAGAGACAAGCGCTGCATCATCGTTCGTCACGTGTGCTGGGCAAGTCACCTACAGTTGATGATCTCGCTATGCCTGGCCTGTCATGCGAAGGTCCACCGCCTGCAAGCCCTTCTGGAACGTATGCCGACGTCGCTTCGGGAGCTCTGGCAAGGAGCAGCCTTTGGCCGGTCATGAACAAACAAGATGAATTTGAAGCCAAAAGCTCGATGAGCCCCCGGGTTCGGCGAGCAAGATGATGGGAGCTGACCCTAATGAGCCTATCCATTTGTCCTGCTTGAGGATGACTGCGGCTTTCTCCGGTTCGAGCTGCTGTAGGAGATTCAGGAGCCTCTTTGGGTCGAATGATTCTAGCTTGTGATCCGCATTCTCGCATCCCTCCGGGTGGTTCTGTTCGCGACCGAGATCAAGGACGAGGACCGGCTTCCTGCGGCTCAGCGCAGTGCAGGACATCGAGAAGAGCCTGGATCGCATTGACACCGAATCCCCGACGCCACGTGGGAGTCGTCCAGCTTGACCGTACTGGCGATCAGGTGTCTTTTCAACCCGGCCTGCTCCACTCATTGGCCTCGCAGGTCTGGCCGGGTTGCGGCAGCGTGAACACGCGCGCGCACAATGGACACCACGGCCGGTACCAATCGAAGGTAGTCGCTAAGCATAGGGATTTCCGCGAACATACAGGCGTACCCGCGAGGCTACCGGTGCGCTCAGCCTATAATGTAAGTATGACCGTTTTAGAAATCACCGAATATGCCCATCGCGTCTTTCACGACCGTGAGACTGCTGAGCGTTGGCTCGACACCCGAGTCTGGTCCTTTCACAGCCACACTCCTCGTGCGATGCTCAGGACCGAATCGGGACGCGCAAAGGTACAGGGGCATTTGAAGCATTTTGAAGACGGAATTTTCGCCTGATTGACCTGGGGAATATGGAAAGTGAAGACTTTCTCACCCGCATAGTCCTGGTCGATGATGATCCATTGGTCCGAGCCAGCATGACTGCCGTGCTGGAATCGCAGAGATGCACAGTGCGGAGCTTTGAGGACGGATTTGCCGCACTTAGGGCACTTCGCCAAACCCTGCCGGACATCGTTATCTCCGATCTCAGGATGCCTAACATGTCCGGGTTCGAACTCCTGGCCATAGTGCGACGGCGATTCCCCCACATCCCCGTAATCGTCATTAGCGGAGAGTTCATAGCCGGGGGTGGACAACCGCCACCCCTTCTCGCAGATCGCTTCTTTCAGAAAGGGAGCTACACTCCGCAACAGTTGCTTAGCTGCATAAGCGATTTGATGAAGGAATCGCCCATTCGTCCTCACCTTGGCAATTACGGCAAGGTCCCGCTCTGGATTCCGCGCCGTGATGCTGACTACATTGTGATCACCTGTACGGAGTGCCTGAGATCTTTCGCAGTAGAGGATCAATTGCACGGGGATCAACTGAGGACTGCGGAATGCCCATCGTGCTCCGCGGCGATCGACTATCTACTCGACGAAGCTGTGCTCAAAATCCTTGAACAAAAAAGGCTGGGTTTGCTGAATCGATCCGTGGAAGTCCCTGATCGCCCGATGGAATAGCGGCAGCTTACGTCGGATCTAGTTCAGACGTGCCTCTACCCGGATTCGGGTCACGATGAACTTAGCCATCACTGTTCAGTCGCGCTGCGGCCGTGTTCTGGCGCAAGGGAACTTCCAAGTCCGGCATAGGTTTTCCGGCAAATAGCCGCTGGCAGGGGATGGCGAGCCAACGCGCCATGCGTGTCGCCTTCTGGCGCCGGGCGCTGTCGGTCGATATACCTGTATTTGCGTACATCTGGCGATAGAGCTTGGAAACAAACAGGAAGGCAAGCCGGCCCCGCAATGTGGGTGCACACCGCGATCGTTTCCAGACCTCCGGCAGGCTGTAAAAGCTGTCCCATACGCCCTGCGTGCGATGGCGCAGTTCTTCGCTCGACATCGTCGGGTGCGGAAGAAACATCTTCGGTCGCACTTCAGGCGGGATGAGCCAATATCGATTGATCGGCACACCATGCGCTTGCGGCGGTACAGGGCCCAGGCTCTTCTCCCACTTTTCAAAGTCCACCGTGCCTGGGAAGGGAGTCAGCATGACGAACTGGGCAAAGGTGATCCCGGCCTGCTTCGCCAGGGCTGCCGTGGCTTGGAAGGTGCTTTCGCGGTCCGAGGGAAGCCCGAATATAAACGATCCCAGAATGTGAATACCGTGCTGGCGGAATGTCTGCAGACGTGCGGCTAACTTATTCCCGGCCAGGTTGAAGCTCTTGTAAACGTCCTTCAAGCCCTCTTCCGTTGCCGCTTCAACGCCCACCAGGGCTCCCATAATATGAGCCTTCTGCATGGCATCGAGAAAGGCGATGTCTTCGCCCGCCTCCATGGTGATCTGCGTGAAAAATACCGTGTCCTTGGGCAGCAAGGCGAGTTGGCGCATGAGTTCGAAGCGTTCCGCACGGATCGCTTCCAGTTCGGCGATACGGGCCCGGTTCCCCTGCTTCTTCGCGAGCTGTATATCAGTCAGGCTCACGGGATAGAAGTTGTCATCGGCCAACGCAATGAAGCGGTACCCAAGCCGCCGGAGCTCAACGATCTCCTCGATGACTGCATCGGAAGTCCGGGGACGGGGCTTTTGGCCGTCCGTCCGCCAGACAGAACAGAAGGAGCAGTGCTTGGGGCAGCCGCGCACTGTTTGCACCGAGCCCCACATGTAACGGTTGCGGGGCGCCAGATCCCATCGCGCCTTCAGAAACTGATCTCCGGGAATGCGCCCACCCTCATAGGTCAATTGGGCGGTACCCTGGAGAAGGTCTGCAATCACACGTCCCCATACAAGATCACCATCTCCGCGGACGATGACGTGTGCGCCTCCGCGTTCCCGGGACTCCTCCGGGTAGAGCGTGGCATGAACGCCACCATAGACGACATAGGCACCGCGCTCCCGGGCCATGCGGCCCACCTGCATCCCGCGCAAGGCATTGCCGGTATGAATCCCGATCCCGACGACGTCTCCGGGATCGATGTTCTCCGGCCGGATCTGTTCCAGCGTCTCATCTGTGATTACGGGGTCACCGTATTGCGCAGGAGTGGCTGCCGCTAACACATAAAGCCACCGCGGCGTAATGACGCCGATACCAAAAGAGGTGTCGCTGGGATTCACTAGGTGAACGCGCAATAGAGAAGACTCCTTGTTCTGGACCATCGGTGATACGGCCGTACAAGCGCGACAGCCGCTCCAATCACCTATGGATGCAGCTATAGCGCCATCTGTTTTTTACAAGACGGCCAGAGTCGCATGGCAACGCCACATTGCGATTTTTTCTTGAGCGACTCTGCGCTTATTCGCTAAAGGGCACCCCGAAGGCGAGCAACGCATTGTGTGGTGGCCGATGCTGGGTGCCAAGAACCTGGCCAGCTTTCCCCATCCCTTGCCATACGTCGAACGCCGGTCCATTCATGTAAAACAAACGGAGCTGCTGCCGCGAGCTGCCCCTGGCAGTGTAGACGCTAATGACCCTGAGCAATTCAGTTTGCCCAGATCGAATCAGAGAGGGCCCCATGCTTACCGCTGGAGAGTTTTCGACGTTCTGAACTTCGTCTGCGCTTTGGGCGACAATCGTGTAGTTGATAGAGCACACCTCTCGCCTGACCATAAGAGCACGATTTCTCCTGCTGTTCAAACCGCTGACGCGGATGCGCAAGGTTTACCCGATTGACAGGTCCGCCTTTATCGGTATTGCTGGGTACCAGCTCGGTGCCGTCCTCGATCCTGAAGAAAGCAGCCAAGTCTTCTTGCTTGTGGACGGTACCTGTCAATGCGAGTTCCCGTGCCAGGGTGGCCATGTTCTTCCGTTTGACGCCCAGCTCATTCGTCATTACCTGCTACACATCTTCGGTCGAAAACTTCTCGTGCTGGTGCAGATGAGCCAGCTTACGATCCAGCAGACCGATTTCGAGACGCAGGTCTCTAAGGGAGTACTTATCGTGAACGCGTAAGCCATGAAATCTCATGGGTGTTGAGACAGGGCGAAGACGGGGTGAATGGAAGCGCATGACGCCGGCCAGAGTGCATTGAGGCTCTTCGGGGAATGATGCAAGCGATGGAAGCCCCACGCAAACTACGCCGCCATGGAGAACGGTGGAGAGTGGAACGGCTTTTCGCCTTGGCTGCACGACTTCCTTACGTTTGCGCAGCGTTCATTCAGCTACCGGTTCCAGATGCGATTGTTCCTCCGTGGGCCTGATCCGGTAGCCTCGCCACCCATAATAGATCACGAAAAAATAGCACAGCAGCGGCAACAAAAGCGAATGGTGGATGCCATATTTGTCTGCTAAAGAACCCATAATCACCGGAAAGACTGCGCCGCCGACAATCGCTTGTACTAGCAAACCTGAGCCGCGCCCCGTAAGAGTACCCAGCTCGGAGACGGCCAGAGTAAAGATTGTCGGAAACATGATCGAGTTGAAGAGACCGACGGCCAGGATGGTCACCACGGCGAAGTGACCGGAACCCAGGAATGAGGCTAAGACGAGGAGACATGCGCCGATTCCGGTCCAGGTGAGGATTAGGTTGGCGGCAATGCGCTGCATGGCGGCAGAGCCAATAAATCGTCCTACCATCATGCCTGCCCAGTAAAATGTGACCAACTTTGCGCCCTGCTCCAGCGGCAGTCCGGCTATGTGCGGGTCAGCGAAGTACTTGACCAGAAAACTACCGATGGAGACCTCCGCGCCGACGTAGACAAAGATAGCGATCGCGCCGAGATACAGGTGGGGATGGTTCCACACGCTATCCTGCTTGAGATCCAAATCTGGCGGCCGAAAGTCGCGCGTCAACGCGATGCGAGGGAAACGATACAGCGCGACAGCAAGTGCAAGAGCCGCGGCTGCGCCGGCGATCGCGATAAACGGCAGTTTGATGCTGGCAGCCTGAGCCACTGCCCCGCTCTGTGCCGCTGTTGCGGCTCCGCCGAGGATGAGAACGCCCCCAACATAAGGCGCCACGCTGTCTCCAAGCGTGTTGAAGGCCTGGGTGAGATTCAGCCGGCTTGAAGCTGTTTCCGGAGGACCGAGAATCGTGACGTACGGGTTCGCAGCAACCTGCAGTACCGTCACGCCGGCTGCCAATACCACCTCCGCACCCAGAAAGAACGGGTAGGTCGCCGCAGAGGCGGCCGGTACGAAGAGCAACGCACCGGCGCTCATCAAGACGAGGCCGGCGACCATCGTTCGCTGATAGCCGATCCACTCCACCAACTTGCCTGCCGGCAGCGCGAACATGAAATAGGAACCAAAAAACGCAAGCTGTATCAACGATGCCTGGACATAGCTCAAGCGAAAGATGGATTGAAGGTGCGGGATGACAGCGTCATTGAGGACGGTGCAGAAACCCCACGCGAAAAATAACGTTGTGACCATCGCCATGGCCTTGTAATTGGTAGAGCCCGGGTGCGGCCCAGAGGTGGTGTGGGAAGCGCCTACACTTGGAATTGTCATCTGTTTCGGCGGGCTGCCTTTCTGACTCCTGCGAGTGCTAGGCACGCAGCGGGATCTTTGCTATGCGAGCCTTGGCCTGCCGGAGGACCTCCGTTGCCAATGACGCGTAACTCGGGCAACGCGTCCCCCGCGATGCCGGCTCCGCACCTCCTTGCGTAATGCGAAACAGACCCGCTGCTAAAGCCCGAAGAGGCGATTATAACCGGGCATGTGCCCGCCGCGTCATACCCGGCACGGCAATTCCGTTCCTTCACAAATGTGTGAGTCATGCGACTGATCTGTACCTCAGTGCCCACTCTCATTGGCCGATCTCTTACATGAACTCAGACCTTACGATTGATGCGATGACGGATACGAGCTTCAGAATTCGTGGTCCCGCTTTCGATGCGCACGGTGTAGATGCCATCGTCGTCCCTGGTCATAATCCGTTCCCAATCAGTGCTCTAGGCCCAAGCTTGGCTCAGTTCGAGGTCTCTCACGACCTACCTGCCTCCAGAAAGCCAACCTATCTGCAACTCAAGATAGGCTCGACCCTTGCATAAAAGTCACTCAGGAGCCAATTTGCCATTTGCGCAATCGTCACGATTGGTTTGTGGTCGCGCCCGTTCAATAGAGCGCGTGCCCGGGCGGCAACAGGTTCCAAATCGAACGGGGGAAGAACAGCATTCCCCAATAGTGGGTCGAAGAAATTAAACTGGTGGTAATACGCCGTCATGCTCCTTCATTGAGTCATTTCCCAGTTGAAGCCGCCCGTAAGGGAGCACCCTTATTGCACTACGCTTTCTGGGCATCCGCAACGTCTTTGCAGGACCATGCGCTAAACGACGCCGAACTTGCCCCAAAGCAAGTTAGACTCGTTCACGATACCGTCAACGTAATCACCCCACCATTGCAGCATCTTCTTTCGCTGTTCCGCGTACTCGGCAAGGATGTAGACAGCGCGGATGCCTTGCCGTTCGTGGCTGAGAGCCTTTTCGATCACGTCCTTGTCAAAGCCCTTCTCTGTCAGCAGCGTTGCTCCGGTCCTCCGCAGATCGTGAATGGTGAGCGGGTCCATGTCGAAGGTCAGTCCTTCCAGGGCTTTATTGAGGGCGTTCGAGGCGAAGGGTCTGCGGAGGCTGCTCCGGCCCGGCAGCACCAGCGCGGATCCACCCGCAAGCGCTTCCAACTCACGGAAGAGCGCAGCAACCTGTGCGGACATGTAGACGATGTGCGGCTTTCCGTTTTTGGCGTGATCCGCCGGAATGAGCCATTCTCCCGTATCGAAGTCCACATGCTCCCATCGCGCCAATAGCAACTCCGACTTGCGCGAGAGCGTGAGTAAGATGATGTGCAGCGCCAGCTTGAATTGCCGCCGAATGTTGGATTGATAGATGGTGCGCAGATATAAGCGGATTTCTTTTGGCGTGAGCACGCGGGAGCGTTTGCGCTCCTTCCCGATGTACCGCGTCGCCACCATCGCAGCCGGGTTCAGCGTCACCAGTTGCAGTTCCAGGGCATAATCGAACATCTGCTTTATGGCCCGGCGAAGGTGGATGGCTGATGCCACGCGCCCGTTGTCGCGCTTGCGATATACAAGCGCCTGCACATCCAGCACTCCGACATCCTTCAGCAGCTTGTCTCCGAACGCCGGATAAATCTCATTTACCAGATACCGGCGTACGTGGATAGGGTTCTTCCAGTTCTTCACCACCTGTTCACTGTAGTAGCGCTCGCAAAACTGCTGAACTGTGGGAGTGGTGGAATTGCCCGTTCGCGCCAGCCGTAAGGCCCTTGCTGGCGAACTGCCGGCCGCCACTTGCGCCGCCAGAGCATCGCGCCGCTCCCGCGCCACTTTCAGGCTCATATCCGGGTAGCGGCCCAGCGTGACCCGTTGCTGCTGGCCGTTGTCCCGGTAGCGAAAGAGCCACGTCATGGCTCCGCCCGGCGTAATGTCCAGCCCTAAACCGCGGCCATCGCTTACCAGATACCGCTTTGCCTTCGGTTTCAAAGCCTTGAGGCGTGCATCCGTGAGTGCCATTATGTGCCTTTCGTGAGTCGCAGAAGTGACTCTGGCGACTCAGAGCGTTCTGGCAACTCACTGGCGACTCAAGACCTTCTGGCTGCCCTGAGTCGCTGACGGACATTGTAGGACGCTAACGATCTCATATGCAAAGAGATAAATGCAATTTCTAGATTCCGTTGGACGCCCTCGGAGCCTGCTTTACTTTCCGATGCAAAAGGTGGAGAAGATGCGGTTGAGGATGTCGTCGGCGGTGGTTTGGCCGGTGAGGCTGTCGAGTTCGCGGAGGGCGGCGTAGAGGTCGAGCAGCAGCATTTCGTGCGGCGTGTGCGACGTGGTGGCGACGCGCGCCCGGGCGAGGGAGGCTATGCATGCGCTGACGGCCTCGTAATGGCGGAGATTTGTGAGCAGGCCTGAGGCGGCGTCAGCGCTAGTAAGTTGCAGCACTTTCAGAATCATGGACCGCAACTCCGGGATGCCCTCGCCGCTGATGGCAGAGGTGGCTACGCACGGCAGAGCGCCGCCAAGCGACTGCTGCAGGCTCGCAGCGGCACTCGGGGCGAGGTCGATTTTATTCAGTACGGCGATGGCGGTGCGTCCAGAGAGTTCGTTGACCAGGGCCGCTTCCTCGGCGCTGAGGCGGCGTGCGGCATCGCCGGAGCCGGTCACATCGAGCACGAGCAGGATGACATCGGCCTCTGCCATGGCCGTGCGCGTCTTCGCGATCCCGATCGACTCCGCCTCGTCCTGCGTGTCACGGAGGCCGGCAGTATCGACGAGATGCAGCGGGATACCGCCTAATGACACTGTTTCGGTGACGAGATCGCGGGTGGTGCCGGGCACGGCGGTGACGATGGCGCGTTCGCGCTCGACCAGGCGATTGAAGAGCGACGACTTTCCGGCATTCGGGCGGCCCACGATGGCCAGCGTGATGCCGGAATGCACGATGCGTCCCTGCGCGAAGGAGGCGACCAGCGGAGCCAGCGCGCTTTCGAGCGCTTCGATGCGCAACGCGATCTCCGCATCCGGGGTGAGATCGACATCATCCTCCGCGAAGTCGATGCCGGCCTCAACAAGGGCGATAAGGGCAATGAGCTCTTGCTTGATCGGCGCGGTCCGGTGCGAAAGCGCGCCGCCCATCTGCTCGGCCGCGAGGCGCGCCTGGTACAAGGTCTGCGCGTCGATGAGGTCGCGCACGGCCTCTGCCTGGGTCAGGTCGATGCGGCCGCTCTGGAAGGCGCGCTCGGTGAACTCGCCGGGCTGCGCCAGGCGAGCGCCTTCCCCGAGAGCGCGGCGCACCAGCCAATCCAGAATGACCGGCGAGCCATGGGCAGCGATCTCGATCACGTCCTCGCCGGTATAGGAGTGTGGGCCGGCGAAGAGAGTGACCACTGCGTCGTCTACGCGACGGCCTTCGTCCAGCACCTCGGCGAAGCGCGCCTGCGCGTGTGCGAGCGGATTGCGAAGGCGCAGCAAGGCTTCGGCGATGCTGCGCGCCTGTGGCCCGGAAAGGCGCACGATGCCGATGCCGCCACGACCGGGCGGGGTCGAAATGGCGACGATCGTTTCCTGATGCGTGCTGCTGGAGGCGGGCTCGCCCTCAGGCGAAACGGAATGGGAAGACATGATTTTAGGCGCGAAGAGTAAGTGCCGCGCCGAGGCTAGCGGCGATCGCGGCGGGAATCGCCACCGCGTCTGCCGCCTGGCCCGCGCCTGCCGCTGTCGCCTCTGCCGCGGCCTGCAGGGCGGCCGGAACGGGCGAAGTCGCGGCGGGGCGGTGCTTCGCGCTTGTCGCCTTTGCGGTAGACGACAACGTAGCGCTGCAGGCCCTCGCCGCTGCTTTCGGTTTCCAGGTCGTCGAAGCTGCGAAAGGCGAGGTGCAGCATCCGGCGCTCGCGCGAACTCATGGGCTGAAAGCTGTAGGGCGTGCCGCTCTGGCGGACGCGCTCGGCGGCGGTCTCCGCGGCCAAACGCATTTCGCGAGCGCGCATGGCCTTGAAGTTGTTTGCGTCAAACGAGATGCGGTCGTGCTCATCCGCTTCCAGGCGAACCATCTTGGCGGCCACATGCTCGAGCGCACGCAGCAGTTCCCCGTTTCTCTGGGTCACGAGAGCGGTATCGGGGCCGGCCATCTCGACGTAAATTTCGCGCGCTTCCAGGCCATCGGGGTCCACGGCGCCCTCGCCCGCGGTGATGCGGTACTTCAGGCGAAGGCCGCCGGTGGTGGTCAGCAGCTTCAGGAAGTGGGCGATGGTGTTGGCCGCAGCGCGGTAATCTTCAATCGGCATGGCGTCTCGTATCCTAGCTCCGTTGTCCGGGGATTGCCAGTCTAGCGGCGGCTGATCGCGGGCTTGCCCATTTTCTTGGCGGCTCGCTTGAGCGCGATCTCGCGCATCTGTTTGCCCATTCCGGTGCGATTCATGACTAACTGCTGCACGGTGTTGATGATGTTGCCGGCGGCCCAGTAGAGCGCGAGGCCGGAGCCCACGTTCCACATGATGAAACCGAAGAAGACGGGCATCATGAAGGCCATCATCTTCTGCTGCGCGGGGTCCATGCCGGGCGAAGGCGAGAGGTACTGCACGGTGAACATGGACAGGATGACGAAGATCGGCAGGATGTGCAGCGGGTCCGGCGCGGCCAGGTCATGGAGCCAGCCCCAGTGCGCCTGGCGCAGCTCGATGATGTTGCGCAGCATGGCGTAGAAGCCATACAGCAGTGGGTACTGGATGAGCATGGGCAGGCAGCCGCCGAACATGTTGACGCCTTCGCGCTGCTGCAGCGCCATGATCTCCTTGTTCATCTCCTGGCGGCGCGGGTCGGTGGCCTTGTACTTCTTGTACTTCTCGCGGATGACCTGCATTTCCGGCTGCACGCGCTGCATCTTGAGCGCGGACTTCATCATCTGTACCCGCGTCGGTAGCATGGCCAGGTTGATCACAAGGGTGAGCAGCAGAATGGCCCAGCCCCAGTTGGCGATGACGTGGTCGTAGGTGAAGCGAAGGACGACGAAGAGTGGCCGCGCGATGACGCCGCTCCAGCCGAAGTTGAGGATGGGCTGCAGATTCGGGCCGGTCTGCGTGCCGTTCAGTGAGGTGGCGCGCACGGAATTGAGCACGTCAATGACCTTGGGACCAGCGAAGAGGCGCATCGAAGTGTGGCCGCTCAGTGAGCCCAGGGCCGCGCCCAGCACGGGAGCGTTGTCCATGCCGCTCTCGGGGCGCTTTCGGTCGCGTGCCACGGCGAGCTGGTTATTCAGGCTCACCACGCTGGCGTCGTCAGGGGTGTCCGGCAGGAAGATGGCGCCGAAGTACTGGTCGCTGATGCCGGCGTAATCGAAGGGGCCATTCAGGGTTTGTCCGTTGGAGAGCTTCTTCGGTGCAATGCGGTCGAACTTGCCGCTCTGCGACGTATCGAACTGGCCGCTGGCGTATTCGGGCAGCGTGGTCTGCGCGCCCAGCCCGGAAGGCCATGAGACGAAGACGGGCAGCGAGGTGCCGTTGTTTGAAGCGGACGCGTCCACGTGCAGCACGTAGCTGGAGTCGAAGTGGAAGCTCTTCTTGGCGGTCAGGCCGGCGTTGGCATAGGTAAAGCTCAAGTCCACCGGTGCGGTGAGCTGGCCGGTAGCCGAAGGCACGAACAAGGCCTGGTCGAGCCGGGTGCGCAGGCCCGCGTCATAGGTGTAAAGCGAGAGCGGGAAGCCGTATTTCGCCGCGGCTTTGGCGTTCACCAGGTCCAACGGATTGCCGTCGTCGTCCTTGTACTTCTTCAAAATCCAGGAGCGGACCGAGGCGCCACGATTGGAGAACTGGATGCGATAGAGTTCGCTTTCCACGGTGATCAGCGTTTCGGCTTGCGCGGCGGTGGTGGCGGCCTTCGCCGTGGTGCCTGCCGTACTTGTGGCGGCGGTGCTTTCCGGGGCAGCCGTGCTCTCGCCCGGCGTGGCGGCTGCCTGCTGGTGCTGCTGGACAGCGGCCTGCTTCTGCGCGGGCTCGGCGGATTTTTTGGGCTTGAAGTATTGCAGGCCCAGGAACATCACCAGAAAAACGAGCGAAAAGACAAAGAGAAAGCGGGAATCGCCTTTGCCTCCGCCTTGATTGGGGTTGCGTATCTCTGCCAAAGAAGAGCTTCCTATCTGCGATTGCGAAGTGGTGCGGGTCGTTTAGAGCGGGCGCAGCTCAGCTATGCTGGCGGCCCGCTGCTCTTATGGTAAATGGAGCGACTGGTGCTCCTCTTGGAGGCGAGCCGGGGAACGGGGCGGAGCCGGCCATGTTCCGGGGACCGGATCAAAGCCACCGCGTGCGAATGGATGGCAGCGGAGCAGCCGGAGCAGGGACAGCCACGCGCCCCGTGCCGCGCCGTGATGACTCAATGCGATGGCAGCGTACTCCGAACAGGTGGGCTGAAAGCGGCACGCGCCGCTGACGCCGGAAGCGGTATGCAGAACGGGCGACAGCAGCCGCTTGTAAAGCACCAGCATGCGCGCGCTCATGCCAGCCGCCGTTTGCCCGAAGCCGATGCGGCAGGCGTGTGCTGCGCCCTCTCGATGTTCCGGAAGATGCGCTGCACTTCCCCGAGCAGCTCGGCAAACTCGACCGTGAGCACCGTGCGCCGGGGGTGGAGAATTACGTCCACATTGCCCAGGAGCATTGGGAGCGAGGCGCAGACCGCCGCGCGCATGCGCCGCTTGATGCGATTGCGTTCGACCGCCTTGCCCAGAACGCGGCCGGTGGTGAGCCCAATGCGCGGCCCCGGACGCACGCCGGTTTCCGGCCCGGCGGTACGCGGGGCCACGAAGTAGGTCATGAGCGGGGAAAATTGCTTGCGGCTGGCGTTGTAAACGCGCTGATAATCCGCATGCCTGTGCAGCCGCCAGTCCTCCGCGCCAGGCATAGGCGACGCGGGAAAGGACGGCTGCTGTGCAGGATGTGTGGTGGATTCCGCCATGGGAGGGGTTGGAACGTTTGGGCCGGCGGTGTGGAGGCTGGCGCTTACTCCGGTTGGAGGCGCCAGCGGGAGCAGCTAGTCGCGGTAGCCGGGAGCGACGGAAACGCGGTGACGGCCCTTGGCGCGGCGACGGGAAAGCACGGCCGCTCCGCTCTTGGTCTTCATGCGCGTGCGGAAGCCGTGAGTTTTGGCGCGGTGGCGGCGGTTGGGTTGAAAGGTGCGTTTCGGCATGGAAGCTGGTGCTCCTGATCTCGGTATGTTCGAAATGCTGCCTCAAGGGCAAGAACTAAGTATAGACGATGCCCTGCAGAACGGGCAATGCTGGCGCGGTTCCGGTGCCACAGAAGACGCGAAAGACGCCGAGCATGATGAGCGTGCAGTGGCGCGCCAGGCCATTGCAGGTAGCACAGCCGATTGCGAAAGCCAACTGGAAACTTTGGCAATTCCGGTTCAAAATTGCTGAAAGAAATTGTGGAAGCGAGCCAACCTTTGGCGGATTTCACTGACACTTGTGCAACTCGCTGTCAAGCGTCATTTCACGCACAGCGAACGCGCATCCACCCTTGCGATTGTGCTAGTATCGGCTCCGTTCACAACTGATTTTTCTCGAACGTCCATACCCAATCCGGATCAGCGAAATAGCAACCAGCGCGTTCCGCCAACACGGAAGCGCGGCAGAGCTATGGCGAAGCGTGAAGCCTCCCCACACGGATGTGCCGCGCGGTCGGACGGTGTATCACGGGCGTTTTATGAAGGGGAGTATGTCTTTCGCACCCACGGCCACGACGGTTCTCGATCCCTGGACACGCATCCTCGCGGCTTTGGAAAAGAAGGTAAATCGGCAGGTGTTCACTACCTGGCTGAAGCCGACGCGGATGAGCCATATGAATGGCCGCGCGATGTATGTGCGGATCCCGGCGCCTGAATTCAAGCATGTTTGCGATCGCTATGAGGACCACATCCAGGAAGCGATCGAGGTCCTCGAGATCGAGGTGGACGAAGTTCATTTCGTGACCGAGGAAGACGATCCGTCCACGCCCGCGCGGGTCCGCGAAGCGCGCGAGGATGGCGGATTCCCGCCGGCGCCGTCGCATGGGCCGCACACGCCGGCGCTCAATGCGCGTCCTGGGCTGCCGCAGCGGCCGTCCGCGGCCGGCGCGGCCAACGGGAGCACCGCGCCGCAGCAGGCGCGCTTTGACTGGAACTCGGCGGCGCAGTTGAATCCGCGCTACACCTTTGAAGGCTTCGTCTCGGGCGCAGGAAATCAATTCGCGCGCGCGGCTGCGGAAGCGGTGGCGGAGAGGCCGTCGAAGGCCTACAACCCCCTGTTTCTGTATGGCGGAGTGGGGCTGGGCAAGACGCACTTAATGCATGCCATAGGCCACCAGGTAAAGCGGCGGCAGCCGCAGTCGGCCATCTGTTACGTATCCAGCGAGAAGTTCACCAACGAGATGATCTCGTATGTTCGCAACGAGAAGATGTCGAGCTTCCGCGACAAGTATCGCGGCGTCGATGTTCTGCTGATCGACGACATCCAGTTCCTCGCTTCGAAGGAGCGCACGCAGGACGAGTTCTTTCACACCTTCAATGCGCTGCACGAGAGCATGAAGCAGATCGTGATCGCCTCCGACCGGCCGCCGAAGGATCTGGCTGGGCTGGAAGAGCGTTTGCGGAGCCGCTTCGAGTGGGGGCTGATCGCCGATATTCAGCCGCCGGATCTCGAGACCAAGGTGGCGATTCTGCAGCAGAAAGCGGAAAGCGAGCAGGTGACGCTGCCGACGGATGTGGCACTGTTCATGGCACAAAATATCCGCACCAACATCCGCGAGCTAGAAGGGGCGCTGGTGCGTTTGCTGGCGTGGACCAGCCTGAACGGAGTGGAGATCACGCTGCCGACCGCACAGCAGTGCCTGAAGCAGTTTATCGACACGCAGGTGCGCAAGATCACTATTGAGGCCATTCAGCGCGCGGTCGCTGAACAGTTCGGCATGCGGGTGGCGGAGCTCAAGCAGAAGAACAACTCGCGCGCAGTGGTGGTGCCGCGGCAGATCGCGATGTACCTGGCCAAGCAGATGACGGAAGCGTCATTGCCTGAGATCGGCCGTCAGTTCGGCGGCAAGCACCACACCACCGTGATGCACTCGATCGCGAAGATCGATGAAGAAAAGCGATCGGACAAGGACCTGAACCGCACCGTGAACAAGCTGATGGAAATGCTGAACGGCTGAGCGTTGCGCGGTCTTCTCCAGGCCCCGTGGTTTAGACAGGTGCGGTGTAGAGGCAAAATAGGGAGCAGCCAGTGCGGCGTGCTCCCCGTTTTTCATTTGCGTTACGGTGCGATGGGGAGATCAGTACTCGGCGTGCGTGTGCCGGTGTTCAGCAGGCGCGCGATGCCTTCGTTTGTGACTCCTGCAACGTCGGGAATGCCGTCGCCGTTCAGGTCCAGCACGGTTCCCTGCCACATCGCCGCATGCACGTTGACGATATTCGGGTTGAAGGTGCCATTGCCAGCGCCCAGGAATAACGTCGTGAAGCCGGTGGGATAGGGCTTTCCGGTCACGTGCTGCGGTTCGGGGACGAGCAGGTCGAGGTTTCCGTCACGGTTGAAATCGCCAACCATCAGGTGCAGCCCATCCGCAATAATCAACTGCAGCGGGTAAGTCACCGGCGCCTGAAAGGTGCCGTTGCCATTGCCCAGGCGTACCGAAAGCGAGCGCGCATATCCTTGCGGAGTATTGACGCTCTGATCGGAGATGAACACCAGGTCCGAGACGCCGTCATGGTTCATATCGCCAGCCGTGAGCGCGTAGATGTAGGAGGTATCGGGAAGCTGCTCCTGCCCGCCCACGCGGAAGGTGCCATCCCCATTCCCCGGGACCGTGTAGATCGCGAAGTGGTTGGCGGTGTCAACTGTGCCGATGGCGAGGTCCAGCTTACCGTCACGGTTGAAGTCTCCGGATGCCATATAGAGAATGCGCGGCAAGGACGGCAGCGGGATGGGCGTGCGGAAGGAACCGTCGCCATTGCCCAGCGCCACGCCCCAGTCTCCAATCAGGTCTAGTTTCCCGTCGTGGTTGACGTCGGCCAGTTCCGTAAACGTATCGCCATCAACGGGCTTGCGAATGGGGAGCATGCTGTAGTTCATCGCCGGCTTGAACGTGCCGTCGCCGTTGTTGATCAGCACGCTGAGGTCTGTCTTGCTGGACGCATCGCCAATGGCCTGCGCGGACGCCGCGACTGCGGGTTCTGCAAACGCCGGCGCAAAGGCGTGTTGAGGCGCGTGAGCACCGAGCGCGTTCACGCCACCGGCCGAGAGCATTGCTCCCGTGCGCAATGCGGCCGAGCGAACAGCAGCGAAGTTGTAGGCGTAGATGTAGTAGGCCGAGCGTGCGACCACGATGTCCGGCTTGCCATCTCCGTTTACGTCGCCCACGGCGATATTGCCGGAAGCGAGGCCGATGGGGTAGTACCGGGGAGCGTTCAGATAGCCCCTACCCGTGCCGGTCGCCACCGCCACGGCGCCGCTGGTGCACGTCGGGCAGGTTGGCGCGGTCACGCTGGTCACATCGGCGTGACCGTCGTGATTGAAATCACCGCTGGCAATCAAGGTCGCGTAGAACACCTGCGGGTTATGGATCCCCGTGGTGCGTGCCGCCCGAAAGTTGCCAAGATGGTCGCTGGTGGCGACTTCATAGCCGTTGGGCGTACCCGCACCGTCGTCAAAGCCGAAATCGGAATTGAGAACAAGGTCAAGGTTGCCATCGCCGTTGTAGTCCAGGAAAACGCCCTGGCGCCCATCCAGGTTGTACTCAGTCGGGTATCCGAAGCTGCCGTTGCCCTTGCCGGGAAAAACACTCAGCAACCCGGGAATCTCGGACTGCGAAGTAAACAGCAGGTCGGGATTGCCGTCATGATTCACGTCAGCGATGATGGCGTTGGTAGGAAGGTAGTCGGCGCTGAAGGTCGTACTGAAAGAAGAGGAGGCATGAAAGGTGCCATCGCCATTGCCGAGGTACGTAACCGCGCCCCCGCTACCTAGGAATACGAAGTCATCGTAGTGGTCGCGGTTCAGATCGCCTATGGCCGCAATCTGCCCGGTTGCAGGAATGTCTTTCCCGGCCGTGAACGAGCCCTTGTTGTTGAAAGCGACGTGCACGCTGCCACCGTTCTGCAGAAGCAGATCGGGATACCCGCTTCTGCGGAAGTCGCCGACGCCGAGGATGTAGCCGGACAGGGCAGGGTACAAGACACCTTTGCCAAAGGTGCCGTTCCCCTGGTTCAGGTAGACCAGGTTGCCAGCAGTGCTGACAAATACAATGAGGTCGGCCTTGCGATCACCGTTCAGGTCGCGGAAAAGATCGAGCTGAGCGAAAGCATTGGGTTCCACGATCGGAGTCAGTGTCCGGAACGTGCCATCGCCATTGCCCAAGTAGGGCGTCACGACCGAGTTTCCTACCGGATTGCCGTCGTCATCCGCCAAAGTGCTGGTGACCACCACCAGGTCGGGCCGGCCATCGCCGTTCAAGTCCGCGCTGGCGAGGGTATCGAATGGCGTCGCGGGAATACCGGTGTCTTTCGGCTGGAGCGTGCCGCTGCCATTTCCAAAAAGGATGGCGTAATCGCCTTGCGATCCGAGGGCAAGAATGTCCTTCCTGCCATCGTTGTTGAAGTCGGCGGTGGCCAGTACGCCCTTGTAGGTTATGGTGGATGTGGCCGTGCCCTGGACCGGCAACGAAACCGGAGTGACGAATTGTTCAGTCGCGGCACTGGCGCCAATGGCGGAGAGGACTAGGAGGCAGAACCTAGATACGGCGCTCCGTAAAGGTTTGAGATGTAGCATAACCGCTGGCCTCCGTTATGGATGGATCAGAGCCGCGGGCGTCGGGCTGAAATGAAGCGAGCAAGAGAGAAGAAAAAGCAGAGAAGCAGGGACGTCCGAAGCGAGGGCTCTGGTAACCGAACGCTTACAAGAGCAAGCCGTTGTGTGTGCAGCTATGCTGCGCCGAAACGTGAACTGCGATGGTACATCGGGGATGAGCGTTGCCCGCTTTGTCCCGAATTGGGAACGGATTCACGCCAGGTGTGCCCGAGCGGTTACAGAGCGGCGCTTGAGGAGTGCGCAGCGAACTTTTGTTCGATGCGCTCGTTGACGGCGGTGTGGGCGAATTCGCCGGCGACGCGGATGCCGTTCATGATGGCGCGTTCGTCGGAAGAGCCGTGGCCGATGATGCAAGGGCCGCGCACGCCCAAGAGCGGTGCGCCACCGTATTCGGAGTAGTCGAGGCGCTTCTTGAAGTCTTTGAAAGCGCGGCGGGAAAGCAGGGCGCCGGCGCGCGCGGTTACGGTGGACATCAGCGATTCGCGCAGGAGATCCCGCACCAGGCGGGCCAGTCCTTCAGAGGTCTTCAGCGCGACGTTGCCCACAAATCCGTCGCAAACGATCACGTCGGCGTGGCCGTTGAACAGATCGCGTCCCTCCACGTTGCCGATGAAACGGATGGGCGACTGCTTGAGGGCCTGGAGCGCTTCGCGGGTGAGGTCGTTGCCCTTGGTCTCCTCTTCGCCGATCGAGAGCAGGCCTACCCGAGGTTTTTCAATCTTGAGGACGCTGCGCGCGTACATCTCGCCCATGACGGCGAACTGCTCAAGGTTCTGCACCTTGCAGTCCACGTTGGCGCCGACATCGAGCAGCACGCAGGGAGAGCCGGTCGAAGTGGGGAAGACCGCGGCCAGAGCGGGGCGATCTACGCCGGGGAGCATGCCCAGCACCATCTTGGCGGTGGCCATGGCGGCACCGGTGTTGCCGGCGGTAAGGAAAGCGGAAACGCGGCCGTCCTTCACCATCTGAAGGCCGAGACGCATGGTGCTCTTCGGCTTCTTGCGGAGGGCAGTGGCGGCCTTGTCCTCCATGGTGATCCATTCGTCGGTGTGAACGATCTCGATGTTACAGCGCCGCCCAACGCTGCCCAGGGCACCGCGCAGGCGTTCTTCGGGGCCGAGAAGGTGCACCCGTACCGGGAGATATCGGCAGGCCAGAATGGCACCCTTGATCTCCGGGTCGGGCGCCTTGTCGGAGCCCATCGCATCGACCGCGATGTCCGTCAGTTCTGGCACGGAGAGTGGCTCAGGCTTCCTTGACCTCTAGCACTTCGCGGCCCTTGTAGGTGCCGCACTTGGGGCAGGCGCGGTGGGGCAGCTTGCGCTCATGGCAGTTGGGGCATTCGGAGAGGCCGGTGGCGGTCAGAGCATCGTGCGCGCGGCGCTTGGAGGTGCGGGCCTTGGAATGGCGCCGCTTCGGATTGGGCATGGTGAAGTCCTTTCATGCGCGCTGCCGGAGCCGCACTGCACCGAAAACCACGTGGGTGATCGGGCCTGGGTCGGGAGCCGGGCGCGAAACCTGTTTACTTTATCCGGCTGCGGAGATCCGACAGGGCGCTCCACCGCGAATCGGAGGAACTCTCCTCGCAGGTGCATGCTTCGCTGTTCAGATTCTGGCCGCAGTGCGGGCAAAGCCCTTTGCAGTCTGTGCCGCAGAGGGTCTTGGCCGGCAGGGACAGGAGCACCTGCTCGCGCAACACATCCTCCAGCACCAGACCGTCCCCTTCATAGTACCCGATCTCCGTCTCGGAGGTCGAGATGGCGTGTTCGGAGGAGCCACCGTCGACACCGATGGGGCGGAAGATGAGGTCGAAGTTACCCGCGAGGCTGTGCTCGACGGGATCGACACAGCGGGCGCAGGGCACCTCGAAGCGGCTGCGGTACTCGGCGCGCAGGCGGATATCGGGCACGATCTGGCGTGGTCCGCGATGTTCTTCGATGAGATCGGCGCGGCCTTCGGTGAGGAGAGGATCGAGCTGACGAATGTCAACGCCGAAGTCGATGGCGCCGGGAGCAAAGGAATGGGTGAACTCGATCGGTTCTCGCTCGAGCTCGACTACGGAAATCAACATATGGGCGACCTCCTTCCAGACTAAAACCGGTGGGGGGTGGAGTCAAAAGGGGGGCGAGCGAAAGCTTGTCGCAGCAAAAAGGAGCCCGCCGGTAACTGGCGGGCTCCCGCTAGATTCGATCGAGACCAAGCAGGCTCTGGTCTGGTTCGCTGGCACACATGCATCGGCACTGCCCAAAACAGCCCATGCGATTGCTGCGCCTGCGTTGTGTCAACCGAAACGCTCCTACTTCTTGCTGGTATTCGTGAACACCTGCACTTCCGACCCGCCTTTTGTGTAAAGGATGTCGAAGAGGTCAGGAAGGCCGCCTTTGATCAGCGGAGAGGCCCAGGTTGGGTAGTCGGTCGGAGGCAGGTTCTGCGGCGAGCCAAACCGGCCACCTGGTTTTCCGGGAAGAATCTGCGCGGGAAGAGGCCCACGAACAATCAAATCGCTCAGGCCATCGCCATTGAAATCGGCCAGCGCCAAGTCTTCGGGAAGTTCCGGCCATGACACCGCGCTAGCCCAGTAGAAGCCGCCACTGACCTTGGCCAACAAGGTGACGATTCTTGGTTTTGCTCCTGGCACGGGCTTTCCATTTGCGTCGAGCTTCGCCGAGAGGCCCGACAACCAGATCGGACTTGCCATTATGGTCCAAGTCGGCCGTAGCTAAACCCCACGGTAGGCCATCCACGATGTACTCCCTGTCCGGTTGGAAAGTCCCATCCCCATTTCCGTACAGGTAGTGAACTCCGTACCGGTTTTTGGCAGAGCCCTCATTTGCCGGGTTGGTGTATGCAACGTCGAGCCTGCCATCACCGTTGAAGTCGCCGGCTACGGCCTGGGCTTGGAAGGACGAGGTATTGCCGAGTACTACGTTTGCTCCCAGCTTGAAGTGGCCATCCCCGGTATTCAGGAAGACCTGCATGGTGCCTTCGGCAGGATCATTGCCTTCATTGACATCAAGAAGTGCGAAATCGAGCTTGCCGTCCCGGTTGAAATCGCCGGCGACGAGAAGGCCGAAGCCGTCTCCAATAGCAGGCAGGTCGATTGAAGTCGTGCTCTTGAACCCGCCTTTACCATTGCCCAGCGTAACGGCGAAGAGTCCGTCATAGTTTTCGCGTCCAGAAGGATCGTAATTGCCGGCATAGGCGAGAACCTGGTCCGCGAGACCGTCTCCGTTCACATCAAAGTACTGATTCGGGAACTGGCCGTTCAATCCGTTCAAAGGCACGAGAGTCTTGGAAAAACCGCCTTTCCCGTCTCCAAGCAGGGCATAGTTGTTGGCGTTCAGGACAAGGGCGAGATCGGTCTTCCCATCGCCGTTGAGATCCATAGGTTCAATTACGTTATAGCTCCACACCAACGGCACTGGAATGTTCTTTGGGGGAGCAAAGGTAAAGGTTTGGGCAAAGAGAGGCGCGCAGGCGAGGATGCACGAAAACGCAACGAACACGCGTGGGATGCGGAAGGAACGCATGATAGATCTCCTTGGAAGCGGGCCGGAAACCTTCTGAGAATTTTGTCAGGGGGAAATTCTCGGAGCCTGACTATAGTTCTATTTCCGGAGGGTTGGCAACTACTACCCGAGCGCCATCAGGGTTCTGGCGCGACCCTACAAGGCTGTGCATCGCTCACGGGAGCATCGTTCACCGACCGCGCGTACAAAGCCGAAACAGTTCCCGGTCCTCTCGGCTTGCGTCGACCGATCCCAATTCGGCGAATGTCTTCGCCGCGCCCCTCACTTTGCCTCTAAAACAAGGACGTATTTCCTATGCTCTCCGGCCAGGTGCAGAAGCCCCTGGTCAAACGTGGTCAGTATCAGTTCCTCATGCATAGCCAGGCCAAGCAGGTAAGCATCCGTGACCTGATTGTGTCCGTGCACACGTTTGAAGAAGGGTTTTGTCAAGGTTTGCCAGTCGGCAGTGATCGGCTGATAGTGGTACCTCGGCTCCTGTTTCAGTCGTTCAAGCATGGCTGTGACCTGTTCCATGCTCATGCCGCCAGTCTTCGGACGAGTGAAAAACCGCAGGACTCCAGCCTCGGTGAAAGGACACAAGGCCCACTGTAAGCCGGGCGTATCAAACCAGTCTTCCACGGTTTCGTTATGGACGTGAGCCTGATCCAGCAGAGCGAGAGCTACGTTTACATCCAGTAAATGCACCGGCGCCTTAGCCAAGGTCATCCTCTGAGAGCTCTTTCACCATCTCAGGGGTCACGACCCGGCCTGCTTTTGCCTTTACCAGCAATCCACGCCTGTTCGTGGTCAGCTTGCAGGATGGCAGCTCGGGCGCTTGTTCAGCGCGCCGCAAAAGTTCGCTGATTGCCGCTCCGAGCGGGATTCCTTTCGCGCTCGCATAGGTCGAGGCGAAGGTATAGGCATCAGTGTCCAGATTTACATTTGCTCTCATGGCGCAAGTGTGCACCGAAATGAAAACCGGCGCAAGAACTGTCGTCCGTGTAAAAGGCGCTAGGATGTTCTGGGCTGCTCATGCGTGTTTGCCCATCCTTGAACCGTAGGGTCCTGCTGCACGCTCGGGATGAGAACAGGTAACGGTGACCCTCTCACCCCGGCTCTCGCCCGCTCAGAAGCGGTAGGAGAGGCCGATCGTGGGTTCCGAGGTGTTGCGGCTGCGATGTGTATTCAGGTTCACCGTGCCAAAGGCCGGAACGCCGTAGTCGAGCCCGCGATACTGGACGCGGACGCCCCAGTGCTCACCCACATCCCGCTGGATGCCGAGTCCGTAGACGAACAGCTTTTTGGCGTCCACACCATAGGCGCCGGAGGCGGTTCCCGGTGGGGGCAAATAGCAGTGCGCCGCCACCGAGCGTGAGAAACGGGGTGAAGCCGCTGATTCTGGGTCCCTGGAGCAGGTAGGCCAGGCTGAACTCGTGCACGTTGTGGGGTACCCGGATCACGCCGTAGTAGTAGGTGTCCGTATAGCGGGTAAAGCCGTAGTTGACCTCGTAGCCGAGCCAGGGCTTGTGGGTGTAGCGGTAGCTCAGCAGGCCGCCGCCGGAGCTGGTGGTGTCATTGCGGATGAAATTCCCTACCCTGGAACCGCTGATCTGGGCGAAGCCGCTGAGCGCGAGATCGCGCCGCAATGCGGGGACGCTGTTGTATGGGGCGGGCGCGCCGGGTTCCGGGGCGGCCGATTGCGAGGTGCTGGACGGCGGCGGAGCGGGCGGGTTATCTGCCGGGGTCCCGGTCACTTGTGCACGGGCAGGTTGTACCACGCTTGCGGCAATGATCAGCAGGGCAAGAAAGGCAAGGGAGGGAGCGTTACGCCAAGACGACATGAATCGGTCGGGACTCCTGATCCTGAGAGTTACATGGTGCGGACGATGGGAGAGTACGTCCTCAGCTTATTCGACTTGTGCGAGCGGACGCCAGCGCTCGCCCAGAAAGAGGCGGATGCCGGCAATGCCCGCCGCGCCGGCGCGCAGGCAATCCGCAGCGTTTTCCGCATGAACGCCGCCCAGTGCGAAGACCGGAATGGGGGAGGCCGCCTGGCAGCACGCGGCGAGCGCACGCAGTCCCTGGCCGGCCAAGGCCGGCTGAGCTCCGGGCAAGGGCTTTTCGAACACAGGCGCAAACAGGGCGAGGTCCGCCCCGGCGCTGCGGGCGCGCGCGCCATCTTCCGGTGCATGGCACGCAACGGAAAGCACCGGCTTCCCCGCCCGGCTTGCGGCGTAAGCCCGGCGAGCGCTCTGGACGGCCTCGGCGGTCCACGCTCCCGGCAGGTGAACGCCGTCGAACCCGGCCTGCGCAGCCAGTTCCGCCGGGCCATTGAGCAGCAGGCGCGTGCCGCTGTCCCTAATCGTCGACCGTAACTGCCGGGCCAAGTCCAGAAGCTGTGCGGGCGCCAGGTCCTTTTCGCGGAGCTGGATCCACTGCACGCCACCGCTGGCCCAATCTTCCGCGAGGGCTAAAAGGCGTGCGGTCTCTTCGTCGGTCAGGCAGCCGGAAGTGTGATTTCCCGGCAAAGAGAGGCGGTGAGTGATGGCATACAATCGCATCCTAGTCGAGTGTATGTGCGTCGCCCGCTCGCATGCCGCAGGCCACCGGATGCGCGGAGGGCGACGCCGTTGTTACTCCAATTGGCATAGGCGGCCTTCCAGAGATTCGCGTACCCTTGCTGGTAGAGAATGCAAACCTACGACCTCATCATTATCGGTTCAGGACCTGCCGGCCAGCGGGGTGCGATCTTCGCCACCAAGCAGGGTAAGAAGGTCGCTGTGGTGGAGCGCATGCGCAGTGTCGGCGGTGTGTGTATCAACACCGGCACCATCCCGAGCAAGACGATGCGCGAGGCCGTGCTCCACCTGTCCGGCTATAACTACCGCACCATCTACGGGATGAACTATCGCGTGAAGGAGCGGATCACGATGGCCGACCTGGCCTTCCGCGTCCAGCACGTGATCAAGACCGAGGTGGACGTCACCGAGGCGCAGCTTTCCCGGAACGGAGTGGATGTGCTGTACGGCACCGCGAGCTTCGCGGACCCGACCCATATCCGGGTAGCCGAGGACGGCGCGTCGCCGCAGATCTACGAAGCGCAGAAGGTGATCATCGCCACCGGAACGCGGCCGGCCTATTCGCCCAAAGTGCCGATCAACGGGCGCAACATCGTGAACAGCGACCAGGTGCTGAACCTGCCGACGCTGCCGCGCACCATGATTGTGGTGGGCGGCGGCGTGATCGGGGTGGAGTACACCTCAATGTTCGCGGCGCTGGGCGTGCGCGTGACGCTGATTGAAAAGCGCGCCAAGCTGCTGGAGTTTGCCGACCAGGAGATTGTGGAAGCACTGAGCTATCACCTCCGCGACAGCCGCGTGACCATGCGGCTGGCCGAAGAGGTGGAGAGCGTGGAAGAGTTGCCGGACGGCGCCGGCGTAGTAGCGAATCTCGAAAGCAAGAAGCGCATTTCCGGCGATGCCCTGCTCTACGCCGTAGGCCGCTCGGGCAACGTGGATGCGCTCGACCTGGCCAATGCCGGCATTGAAGCCGATGGGCGCGGACGCATTCCGGTAGATAAGGATTACCGCACCAAGACGCCGAATATCTTTGCCGTTGGCGACGTGATCGGCTTCCCCAGCCTGGCTTCGGTGTCGATGGAACAGGGCCGGATTGCGGCGGCGCGCGCCTTCAATGACAATGCCGTGCAGTCGAACCCGAGCTTCTATCCTTACGGCATTTACACCATTCCCGAGATCTCGTTCATCGGCAAGACCGAGGAGCAGCTCACGGACGAGGACGTGCCCTACGAAGTCGGTGTGGCCTATTACCGGGAGATTGCGCGCGGGCAGATTCGCGGTGACACCACGGGCCGGCTCAAGATCATCTTTCACCGCCAGACACGCCATCTGCTGGGCGTGCACATCATCGGCGAGGGCGCCAGTGAGCTGCTGCACATCGGCCAGGCGGTGATGGCGCTGGGCGGCACGCTGGACTACTTCATCGACACGGTATTCAACTATCCCACGCTGGCCGAAGCTTACAAGACGGCGGCGTACAACGGCATCAATCGTCTGGGACGATTCGGCGATTGAAAGATCGGGACTGAAAGAAGGAAGTATGGGCACAAGCATCGGGGTTGTGATGACGGCCAACATCGTCGCCGGGAGGATTGAGGAGCATCAGCTCGCCGGCGGAATCCGGCAGTATCCTCCGCCGAACCCTGATGATCCGGAGCAGGAGCACGGGCTTATCGATCTGCCCGCAGGCCCGTTGTGCGATGTGATCTGCGACCTGATCACGGACCTGCAGCCTTCCGGCAAGGAGGTGGATGCCATCGGGATTGCGGTGCCTGGGATAATGGGCAACGGCGTGGTGGAAGATTCGCCGAACCTGCCGCAACTCAAAGGTGCGCGCGTGCAGGAGACGATCAGCAACACGCTGCGGGAGCGGGGACTGAACGCGCCGGTAAGCCTCTTCAACGACGCCGACGCAGTCGCCGCCGGGCTGGCCGCGACACGCGGACAACTGGATAAGGTGGTGCGCGTCTGGACTCTCGGCAATGGCATCGGCTTCGGCCGCTACCCGGACGTGGAAAGCCCGTTTGAGGGCGGCCACACCGTGGTGTCGCTGGACCCCAAGGAGACCTATTGCGGCTGCGGCGGTGTAGGGCACCTGGAAGGCATCATGGGGCATCGCGCGATGCGGCTGCGCTTTCTGGATATGGAGCCGGACGAGGTGTTCGCGAATGCGAAGCGGGGCGATGCCCGCTGCGCGAACTTTGTGAAGCGCTGGCACCGCGCACTGGCAGCGGCAACGGCGACCTCGATTCATCTGGACGGCCCCGGGCGCTTTTACTTCACCGGCATGGATATCGGGATGCTCGACCTGTCGCTGCTGAAGCAGTACCTGTGGGACATGGTGAAGATGAGCCCGCTGCAGAGCTACAGCCTGGAGATCATCGCGGAATCGCCGGAGATTGCGATTATCGGCGCGGGTGCCGCGGCGGAGTTGGCGATTCCGCATTAGTGTGCGGCTTGGATTCGCTGCGCGTGCGAGCCGGTTTCTGACTGGATTCTTCGCTGCGCTCAGAATGACAGCTTCGGGTGCGCCTGCGCGTGATCTCTATCAACGCGAACCTGCCTGCGCACCCAGCAAGCGAGAGCGATCAACCCCCTCCCCGCCCGGCAAACAGGGCCCGTCAGCCCGCCTTCTCCTCGGCATGTTCGCCCTTTTCGCCAAGCTCGACGATATCGCCCGATTGGAACAGGATCTGCTGCAGCGCGGCCTTCCACTTCGGTTTATTGCGCAGCAGAAATTCCAGATCCATGCCGAAATGCTTGAATTCCTCCTGCTGCGCAGCGGTCATGATGGCCTTGGCGTCGGAGTTCTTCTCGACGGAGATGCGCTGTTCGTACCAGTTGATCGCTTCGGCTTCCTCGGTCAGCGAGGCGATGATGCGGGCAAAGGTGCGAGTTTCCTGCGAGAGTTCGTTCGCCGGCTCGTGATACTGATCAAATCCCATGCGGTGGTTTCCTTTCGTGTCCAGCCTCTTCGCCCGGGCATTGGGGGCAGTCTGCCTGTTATAGATGCGCAATGGGAGGAGGTTCTGGGCAACGAGTTTTCCGAGCGCAGCCGCCGGCTCCATGGCAGCCGAACTCGCGTGATGCCGACCGGCGTGCTCGCCTGATAGCGGAATCGCTGGCCGGAGCCTATCCCCGTGCCGCACAATGAGAGCGTGCCGACCCTCACCCTTATAGCCGGCCTGCTGGCCATTGGCGTGGTTCTTCTTGACGCTTTCGAAACGGTGATTCTGCCGCGCCGGGCAACAGGAAAGCTGCGGCTGACGCGCGTTTTCTATGTCACCACCTGGAGCCTGTGGTGCGCGGTCGCGGGCAGAATCCGCGGCAACCGCAGGCGGGAAACCGCGCTCAGCTTCTATGGCCCGCTTTCGCTGCTGCTGCTGATTGCGACCTGGGCCTGCGGGCTGCTGCTCGGCTTTGGCCTGCTCTACTACAGCCTGGGCGTGCCCTTTTCCGACCCGCTGGGCTTCCACGGAATACGCACCGCGCTCTACGTAAGCGGAACCACGCTATTCACGCTGGGGCTCGGCGACGTGATTCCGCACAACCACTGGGCGCGCGACCTGATCGTGGTGGAAGCCGGCATGGGGCTGGGTTTCGTCGCGCTGGTCATCGGCTACCTCCCCGTTCTCTACGGCGCGTTTTCCCGGCGCGAAGTGACCATCGCGCTGCTGGACGGACGCGCAGGATCTCCCCCGACTGCGGCCGAACTGCTGCTCCGGCATGCTTATCCGGGTGGGCTGGACACGCTGGCGATCCTGCTGGCCGAGTGGGAGCGCTGGGCCGCCGAGCTGCTGGAAAGCCACATTTCGTATCCGCTGCTGTGCTATTTCCGCTCGCAGCACGACAACCAGAGTTGGCTAAGCGCGCTGGTCGCGATTCTGGACAGCTCATCGCTGCTGATGTCGGTGGTGGATGCCGGATGCGCGCGACAGGCGCAGCTTACCTTTGCCATGGCGCGGCATGCTGTCGTGGATCTGCTGCTGGTGTTCGGGTTGGAAGCGAAGCCGGCAGGTGCAGCGGGATGGCAGGAGCGGTTGAGTGACGCGCAATTCGACGACCTGGTGCGGACCCTGTCGCTGGCCGGCCTGCAGCTTCGAGCCGACAGCGAAGCGCATCTGCGGCTGACCAAGCTGCGCGGCCTGTATGAAGGGCAGGTCTTCGCGTTGAGCCGCTACCTGGCGCTGCCGCTGCCGCCGTTTCTGTCGCACGAGCCTAAGCGCGATACCTGGATGAAGGTGGCCAATCTGCGCGGCGTTGACGCACCACAGATGCACGCCTTCGCGCGCGGGGATGGAAACTTTCCCCTCGAGAAGCAGCCTTACCACGAGGACGCGCACCCGTTCTGAAGCAGGCGTTTCCGCGCGGAGCTACTGGTAGCTGATCTGCCAGTAGGTGAGGCCGAGCGCGTTCTTTTGCGGTGTCAGCTCAAAAGGAGTAAAGCCGATGAGCTCCGTCTTGCGTTCCACGCCCAGTGTCATGGGCGTCTTGCGGCCGTTGATCTCAATGGCCATGATCACGCTATTGCCAAAGGTGGTGGCGTAGAGGATTTTGTGGCTGGTGATGACGCCGTAATCGCCCGACTGGCTCCAGTCCACCAGGAAGCGGCCATAGGGGTAGCCGGCCTTGGCGTACTTGTCGGGATGCTGCTGCCAGTTGGGGTCGTTGTTCCAGATGCCGAAGGCTTTGGGGAAGTCCTGGTGCTCGACCGCGGCGAAGAACTGGTTAACACGATGCTCCTGGGGCCAGTCCCACGCGACGTAGACGAAGATTGCGGCGGCGATTAACAGCACCACCAGTCCGATGATCAGGTTGCGTCTCTTGCGGGCGCGTGCCGCATTGTAGGCAGGGGCATCGAGCAGGGTCATCGGCGTCCTCGGGAGCGTTGCTCACTTTATGCTACCTCTAAACGGATGCGCTCTGGCCTTCCAGAGCATTCCGCATTGGGTTAGGGAGAATGGCATTTCTACGGGACGCGCGCAGGCGGCTGACGCGGCATTATCTTCCCCTGGTGGCGGCTTCCCTACTGCTGGGCTGGATGATCTGGCTGCTGCTGCCGGCGCGGCGCGACCTGGTCTGGAAAAGCAGCATGGTCACGGCGTACCTGGGGCTGGGCGGGCTCGCCGCGACGCTCATCGTCGGGCCGGTACGCGCCTTTGCCGGGCGCAGGACGCCGGTGTCGCTCGATCTTCGGCGGGACCTGGGGATCTGGTCCGGTGTGCTTGGCCTGGCGCATGTGGGGATCGGGTGGAACGTGCACCTGCGCGGCCGGCCGTGGCTCTACCTGGTGTACCCGCGCGGATCGCATCACTGGGTCCCGGTGCGGCACGATCTGTTCGGCTTCGCCAACGAGACCGGTTTGGCGGCCGCAATTCTGATCGTCGTGCTGCTGGCCACCTCCAACGATTGGGCGCTCCGCCGCTACAAGGCCGCGGGCTGGAAGCGAATCCAGCGGTGGAGTTATCCGCTGCTGGCCCTGACGGTGCTCCATGGCTGGCTGTTTCAGCGGATTGAAAACCGGATGTGGAGCTGGGTGGCGGTGTTTCTGGCGCTTGGGATGGTGGCGGCGGGCGTGCAATTGGCTGGTGTTTGGAGGCGGCACCGGGCGCCCTCGGTGTGAAAGGGTAGATCTGAAGAAAGTAGTGAGTGCCATGTGCCCTCCATCAGAATGCTTGCATCGCGGCCCTGAATTCGGCATACTTGAGTCTGCGTCTTCGCCTCCAGGCGAGGCGTGTCATAAGGACCACGGCCCGGAGTGGTAGCCGGATGCGGTGGGAGACGAGGGTAGATGGCTAGAAAAGTCAGCAAGAATGTCGCGCAGGCACGCGCGCAGGTGGAAGATCGTCCTTATAGCCTGCAGGATGCGGTGCCGCTTCTCCAGAAAGTCAAGTTTGCCAAGTTCGATGAGACCGTCGATCTGACGTTGCGCCTGGGCGTGGACCCCAAGCATGCGGACCAGATGGTGCGCGGCACGGTGGTGCTGCCCCACGGGCTGGGCAAGACCAAGAAGGTAGCCGTGATCGCCTCCGGTGACCGTGTACGTGAAGCCGAAGCGGCCGGCGCGGATATCGTGGGCGGCGAGGAGCTGGTCGAGCGTATCCAGAAGGAAAGCTGGACGGATTTCGATGCGCTGATCGCGACCCCGGACATGATGCGTTCGGTGGGCCGGCTGGGCAAGATCCTGGGCCCCCGCGGCCTGATGCCGAACCCCAAGACGGGTACGGTGACCGCCGACGTGGCCGCGGCCATCCGCGAGATCAAGGCCGGTAAGGTGGAATTCCGCACGGATAAGACGGCGCTGGTGCACGTGCCGGTGGGCAAGATCTCGTTTCCGCCGGAGAAGCTGGTGGACAACGCCATGACCGTGATCACCAGTGTGGTTCGGGCCAAGCCTTCCGCAGCCAAGGGGAAGTACATCCGCGGGATCACGCTGAGCTCGACCATGGGCCCGGGCATTGCGCTTGACAACGCGGTGGCGGAGACGGCCGCGAAATAACGACCAGCCAGAGCAGCTCTAGCTTCTAGCCGCTAGCAAGCTGCTCCAATGGGCTGATGGCTCCGCTGTGGTGGAGCCCGAGCGAAAGAGCTAGAAGCTAGAGGCTGATTCTATGGCAGTAAGCAAGGCGAAAAAGGCGGAGCAGGTAGAAAAGCTGGCGAGCGAACTGCAGAGCTCGACAAGTGCCATCATCGGCACTTTTGCCAAGCTGACCGTGGCGCAGGACTTTGCGCTGCGTAAGACGGTGCGTGAAGCCGGCGGCCGGTACCGCGTGCTCAAGAACAAGCTGGCGGCGCGCGCCTCCAAGGGTACGCAGGTGGAGCAGGCGCTCCAGGGGCTGAAGGGTGTTTCGTCCGTGGCCTACACCAGCGGCGACCCGGTGGCGTTGACCAAGGCGATTTCGACCTGGGTGAACGACAACGCGGAGTTCACCTTCAAGCTGGGCATTGTGGACGGCCGGGTCATCGACGTCAACGAGATCAAGCAGTTGGCCACCATGCCAGGCAAGGAAGAGCTCTTTTCGAAGCTGCTCTTCCTGATCAATGCCCCGGCGCAGCGGCTGGCTACGGTGCTGGCGGCCACGGGCCGCGATCTCGCGGTGGTGGTGAACCAGGCGGTGGAGCAGAACAAGTTCAGCGGTACGGCTTCTTCGTCGGCCGGCGCAGCGGCGCCGGCGCAGAGCGCGCCGGAGCAGGCGGCAGCCGCGCCGGAAACCCCAGCGGCGCCGGAAAGTGCGCCCGCGCCGGAAGCTGCGGCAGTCCCGGAAGCCGGGGCGGCCCCGGAAATGACCACGCCGGATACGGCCGATGCGGCTCCCGCGGGCGTGGAGCCCGGGGCCGCGCCGGATGTGACCGGTGCACCGGAGGCGGATCCAGCGCAGCCGGAGACGGGCGAGGCTTCGCAGGCGGCATCGGCAGCAACGGAAGCGCCGGCCGAGGGATCGACGGCTGTCGAGTAGGAGCAGCCGAAGGACAGTTTTCGCCGCAACAGGCTCGAGGGGTGTCAGTCTGGGCACATCGGAAACCTCGGGGTGAACGCGGCAACCGGCACTCTGCGCGGGGCGCCGGCGGGTAGGGACAAATTCAGTTTGGAGTGGAGAAGACGATGGCAGACTTGCAGCAGTTGGAAGAGCAGATCGTTGGGTTGAGCCTGCTGGACGCGGCAGCCCTGGTGAAGAAGCTGGAAGAGCGTCTTGGCGTGTCGGCAGCAGCGGCAGCCCCGGTGATGGTGGCCGGCGGTGCGGGTGCGGCAGCGGCAGCCCCGGCCGAAGAGAAGACGGAGTTCACCGTGATCCTGAAGGACGCGGGCGCGAACAAGATCAGCACCATCAAGGCGGTGCGCGAAGTGACCTCGCTGGGTCTGAAGGAAGCCAAGGACCTGGTGGACGGCGCGCCCAAGCCGCTGAAGGAGAATGTCTCGAAGGAAGAGGCGGAGACCATCAAGAAGAAGTTTGATGGCGTGGCCGGCGTCGAGATCAAGTAGTTCGTTTGCAATAACAAGCAAGTTGCATACCAAAGCGGGACGCGCTATAGTAATGAGTGCGTCCTTGCCTTGTTTTTTGCAGTATCAGCGGCGGGAGGCAGGAAATCTGGGGGCATCCGGCTGCTGAGCCGTGATGTGCCATGCCTAGTTGGTCCGGCTTAGAGGTGCCGGGCGCGCGCGGGGGTTGGGCGGCGGTCCCTGCATGCGATGTTCAGGAGCTTTAGCGGTTAGGGCGGCATACGCGATTCACGGAATCGACGAGATACAGGAAATCATTCATCTGCCAAGTGCACAATCCGGTTGTGGCGCTCGCGAGACGCTCTGTCCCTGCGAGCTTTTGGCGTCTTCCCGTATCGATGCGGTCCACCCTGGCTCTGCTTAACTCACCCCGCCCCTAGCCCGTGCCCTGCGCAGAGGCATTCCCGCTTCGCGCTGGCAAGGACAAAGGCATGCCCGTCTGACGTCACGCCGTCGGGCGGAGTTGCCTGAAACAGAAGTACCCGCAAAAGCGCTCCTCCCTGGCCGACGAGGCGGTCACCGCATGGAGCGTGTGCAGTACCCCATCTACGGTGTTCCTGCCAGGCTCGGGCAGGGATTCCGTTCGCCTCGCGCACCCGAGTCTTGAGGAGTGAAGCATGCCAAACGAGAACCGCGCGCTACGCAGCCGTCTCGATTTTTCAAAGATTCCTACTGCTATCCAGATCCCTAACCTGATCGAAGTGCAGCGGCGTTCCTATGAGCGTTTTCTGCAGATGGACAAGCTGCCCACGGAGCGGGAAGACAACGGACTGCAGTCGGTGTTTACCTCCGTTTTTCCCATCACGGACTTTCGCAACATATCGCAGCTGGACTTTGTCGATTTCTCGATCGGCAACTGGGAGTGCAAGTGCGGCCACCTGAAGGGCCTCCATCACCTCCGTACGGCCTGCGTGAACTGCGGATCGATGGTCATTACCGACCCCTTCCACCCGGGTGATGTGCTGTGCCATCACTGCGGTACGTACAACAAGAACACCCCTGATTTCTGCAACAAGTGCGGCGACCCTGTGGGCCTGCAACTGAAGTACGACCAGGCAGAGTGCGAAGAGCGCGGCATGACCTATTCGGCGCCGCTCAAGGTCACGGTGCGCCTGACCATCTACGACAAGGACCCGGAGACGGGTGCCAAGACGGTACGCGACATCAAGGAGCAGGAAGTCTTCTTCGGCGACATCCCGCTGATGAGCGAAAACGGTACGTTCATCGTGAACGGGACCGAGCGCGTGATCGTTTCGCAGCTCCACCGCTCGCCCGGCGTCTTCTTTGAGACGGCCAACAACCGCACTTACTTCCTGGGCAAGATCATTCCCTACCGCGGTTCGTGGGTGGAGTTTGAATACGACCAGAAGAACACGCTGTACGTGCGCATTGACCGCAAGCGCAAGTTCCTGGGCACCATTTTCCTGCGCGCGCTCGGGCTGCGTTCCGACGAGGAGATCCTCAAGACCTTCTACACCGTCGACACCGTCAAGGTGCAGGGCGGCAAGCTGCAGTGGGTGGTGAACCCGGAAGCGGGCAAGCCGACGCACCTGCTGGGCGCGAAGCCCGCGCATGCCGTGATCGCCGGCGGCGAAGAGATCGCGCACTCCGGCCGCAAGGTGACGGCTTCCATTATGAAGTCGCTGCGCAATCACCACGTCACCCAGGTGGAGATCGAGGCCGCGGAGCTGGACGGCGCCATGACGGCCGCCGATGTGGTGGACACCTCGACCGGTGAAGTGCTGCTCGAAGCGAACCACGAGCTGACCGCGGACAAGCTGCACAAGATTCTTGAAAGCGGCGTGACCCAGATCGAAGTGTTCTTCCCCGAGCGCGACGATGTGGGCAACATCATCACCAACACGCTGCGCCGCGATTCGGTGCGCAAGCCGGAAGAGGCGCTGATCGAGATCTACCGCAAGCTGCGCCCGGGCGATCCGCCGACCCTGGACACCGCGACGGCGCTGTTTGAGGGCATGTTCTTCGATCCGCGCAAGTATGACTTTTCCCGCGTGGGCCGCTTGAAGTTCAACATCAAGCTGTATGAGAACCAGGACGCGACGCCGCTCGACCGCCGGACGCTGACGCCGGAGGACTTCTACGCGACAATTTCGTACCTGCTGAAGTTGCGTAAGAACATCGGCCTGGTGGACGACATCGATCACCTCGGCAACCGCCGTGTGCGCGCCGTGGGCGAGCTGATGGAGAACCAGTTCCGCATCGGCCTGGTCCGCATGGAGCGCGCCATCAAGGAAAAGATGAGCGTGTATCAGGAGATGTCGACGGCCATGCCGCACGACCTGATCAACGCCAAGCCGGTGATGGCGGCGATCCGCGAGTTCTTCGGGTCTTCGCAGCTTTCGCAGTTCATGGATCAGACGAACCCGCTCTCCGAGATCACGCACAAGAGGCGTCTCTCGGCGCTTGGGCCGGGCGGTCTGAGCCGCGAGCGTGCGGGCTTCGAAGTGCGCGACGTGCACCCCACGCACTACGGCCGCATCTGCCCGATTGAGACGCCGGAAGGTCCGAACATCGGCCTGATCAGTTCGCTGTCTTGCTTTGCGCGCATCAACGAATATGGCTTTATCGAATCGCCCTACCGCCGCGTGCGCGACGGGCAACTGCTTGACTTCGTGCAGGTGGTCAACGCCGGCGAGAGCGGTATGCGCGTGGGCGATCCGATCGAGAAGTCCGAGGCACTCAAGCTGAATGAGCAGCTCCAGCGCGAGGGCAAGCGGCCCATCGACTTCGAGCCGTTCTCCTTCTACCTGTCGGCCTGGGAAGAAGACCGCCACACCATCGCGCAGGCCAACGTGGAGCTCGATGAGAATGGCCGGATCGTGGAAGACCTGGTCAACGCGCGGCGGCAGGGCAACTTCGTCCTGGTAAACCGCGCCGAGGTGGACTACGTGGACGTGAGCCCGAAGCAGCTGGTTTCGGTCGCGGCCTCGCTGGTGCCCTTCCTCGAGCACGATGACGCGAACCGCGCGCTGATGGGCGCGAACATGCAGCGGCAGTCCGTACCGCTGCTAGTGGCGGAAGCGCCGCTGGTGGGCACGGGCATGGAAGGTGTCACGGCGCGCGACTCCGGCGCGGTGATCCTGGCCAAGCGCAACGGCATCATCGATTCGGTAGACTCCGAGCGCATTATCGTGCGTGTGGAGGGTGAGCACCACCCGACGCAGTTGTCGCGCGAAGTGGGCTCTGACATCTACCAGCTCACGAAGTTCAAGCGCTCCAACCAGAACACCTGTATCAACCAGAAGCCGATCGTGCGGCATGGCGACCGCGTGCTGAAGGGGCAGGTGATCGCGGACGGACCGTGCACGGAGCAGGGCGAGCTCGCGCTCGGCCGCAACGTGCTGGTGGCGTTCATTCCGTGGCGCGGCTACAACTTCGAAGACGCGATCCTGATTTCGGAGAAGCTGGTCCGCGAGGACTACTACACCTCGGTGCACATCGAGGAGTTCGAGATCGAAGCGCGCGACACCAAGCTGGGACCGGAGGAGATCACGCGCGATATTCCCAACGTGTCCGAGTCGGCGCTGCGGGATCTGGACGAGAGCGGCATTATCCGTATCGGCGCCAAGATCAAGCACAACGACATCCTGGTGGGCAAAGTCACGCCCAAGGGCGAGACCCAGCTCACGCCGGAAGAGAAGCTGCTGCGGGCCATCTTCGGCGAAAAGGCCGGCGACGTGCGCGACGCTTCGCTGACCTGCCCTCCGGGTATCGAGGGCACGGTGGTGGACGTCCGCATCTTCTCCCGCAAGGGGCAGGAAAAGGACGAGCGCGCCAAGCAGATCGAAGCCGAGCAGGTGGAGAAGCTGGAAAAGAACCTGGCCGACGAGATCCGTATTCTCACTGACGAGCGCCTGAAGCGTCTTGAGGGCATCCTGGGCGGCAAGGAAGTGCTGGCCGACCTGCATGACGAGCGCACCAACAAGCGCCTGCTGGTAAAGGGCGCGATTGTGGACCGCGAAACCATCGAGCTGATCTCGACCCGCAACCTGAAGCGTATCCGCTACGCCGACAAGGACCCGCGCGTCAACGAGCAGATCGATGAGATCGAGGAGATGACGTCGCGGCAGATCGACGTGCTGCGCAAAATCACCAACGACAAGATCGGCAAGCTGCAGAAGGGTGACGAGCTGGCACCGGGCGTCATCAAGCTGGTCAAGATCTACATCGCCATGAAGCGCAAGCTTTCCGTAGGCGACAAGATGGCTGGCCGGCACGGCAACAAGGGCGTGATCGCGCGCATTCTTCCCGAGGAAGACATGCCGTATCTGCCCGACGGCACGCCGGTCGAGATCGTGCTGAACCCGCTGGGCGTTCCTTCCCGTATGAACGTGGGACAGGTGCTCGAAACCCACCTGGGCTGGGCGGCGCACAAGCTGGGCCAGGAAGTGGCCGAGCTGGTGCAGCGCAACCAGGATGCAAACGAGGTCCGCGCGTTGGTGCAGGAGCGCTTCGCTAACACGGCGACACTGCGCCAGTTGATGGAGCTGGACGACACGCAACTGCTGCGCGTGGCTGCGGGCATGAAGCGTGGCATCTGGTTCGGCACGGCGGTGTTCGACGGCGCGCGCGAGACGGAGATCAAGGCGCTGCTGGCTGCGGCCGGCCTGCCTACCTCCGGCAAGACCGCGCTGTTCGACGGCATGACGGGCGAGCAGTTCGAGCAGCCGGCGACGGTGGGTTACATCTACATGCTCAAGCTGTCGCACCTGGTGGACGACAAGATCCACGCGCGCTCGATCGGACCGTACTCGCTGATCACCCAGCAGCCGCTGGGCGGCAAGGCGCAGTTCGGTGGACAGCGCTTCGGCGAGATGGAAGTGTGGGCGCTGGAAGCCTATGGCGCCGCCTACATCCTGCAGGAGCTGCTGACCGCGAAGTCCGATGATGTGTATGGCCGCACCAAGATTTACGAGGCCATCGTCAAGGGCGAAGCAGCCATCGAGCCGGGCGTCCCCGAGTCGTTCAACGTGCTGATCCGCGAACTTCAGGCGCTTTGCCTGGATGTTGAGTTGATCAAGCAGGTGGGCGGCAACAAGAAACTGGAAGAGCCGATTCCGCAGCTCGCAGCCGCGGACTAACCACAGGCCTGCGGGCCTTCGCATAGCGAGGGTCCGCAGCACGGATTCGAGACACGCTGCCCTGATAGCAAGGCGCCTCCCGGCGCGGGCAGCGGGTCACCACTGAGAAGCAGGCAGGTCCGGGAGACGCACGGCACTGCGCATCGCCGAAAGGATGCGCGACACGGAGGACGTCCTTGTACCGTTCCAGCCCATTCGAACTCACCAGCCCGATCACTGATTTCGACGCGATCCGCATTTCGCTCGCCAGCCCGGAGAAGATCCGCTCCTGGTCGCATGGCGAGGTCACCAAACCGGAAACCATCAACTACCGCACTTTCAAGCCGGAGCGCGACGGTCTGTTCTGCGCCCGTATTTTTGGCCCCGTGACCGACTGGGAGTGCCTGTGCGGCAAGTACAAGCGCATGAAGCACCGCGGCGTCATCTGCGACAAGTGCGGTGTGGAAGTTACTCTTTCGAAGGTACGGCGTGAGCGCCTGGGCCATATCGAGCTGGCCTCGCCCTGCTCGCACGTTTGGTTCTTCAAGGGCCTGCCTTCGCGTATCGGTCACTTGCTCGACATCTCGCTGCGCGACCTCGAGAGCGTGCTTTATTTCGAAAGCTATGTCGTGGTCGATCCGGGCGACGCGCCGGTGAAAGAGCGCGACATCATCAAGGACGAGAACCAGTTCCGCGACATCGACCAGCAGTACCGTCCTTCCGGCTTCAAGGGAATGATGGGCGCCGAGGCGATCAAGGAACTGCTCAAGCGCGTGAACGTGGACGAGATTTCGATCGAGCTGCGCGACCGCATGAAGCAGGAAACCTCGCTGCAGAAGCGCCTGAAGTACGCCAAGCGCCTGAAGGTAGTCGAGGCGTTCCGCAAGTCCGGCAACAAGCCGCAGTGGATGATCCTGGACGTGATCCCGGTGATTCCGCCGGAGCTGCGCCCGCTGGTGCCGCTCGACGGCGGCCGCTTTGCCACGTCGGATCTGAACGACCTGTATCGTCGCGTGATCAACCGCAACAACCGCCTCAAGAAGCTCATGGACCTCCATGCGCCCGAGGTGATTGTGCGCAACGAAAAGCGCATGCTGCAGGAAGCCGTCGATGCGCTGTTCGACAACGGCCGCCGTGGCCGCGTGCTGCGTGGCGCGAACAACCGTCCGCTGAAGTCGCTCTCCGACACGCTCAAGGGCAAGCAGGGCCGCTTCCGCCAGAACCTGCTGGGCAAGCGCGTGGACTACTCCGGTCGCTCCGTCATCGTGGTCGGTCCGGAGCTGAAGCTGCACCAGTGCGGCCTGCCGAAGAAGATGGCGCTTGAGCTCTTCAAGCCGTTCATCTATCACCGTCTGGAACAGACCGGGCACTGCACCACCATCAAGCAGGCCAAGGAGATGGTCGAACTGCAGGAGCCGATCGTCTGGGACATCCTGGAAGAGGTCATCAAGGACCATCCGGTGCTGCTGAACCGCGCGCCAACGCTCCATCGCCTGGGCATCCAGGCCTTTGAGCCGGTGCTGGTGGAAGGCAAGGCGATCAAGATCCACCCGCTGGTCTGCACTGCCTTCAACGCCGACTTTGATGGCGACCAGATGGCCGTGCACATCCCGCTGTCGCCGGAAGCGCAGGTGGAAGCCAGCGTACTGATGCTCGCTTCGCACAACATCCTGTCGCCGGCCTCCGGTCAGCCGATCACGGTGCCTACGCAGGACATGGTGCTCGGGCTCTACTACCTGACCAAGGCCAAGAAGGGTGGCAAGGGTGAGGGCCGCGCCTTCGCCAACATCGAAGAAGTGCTGATGGCGCTCGAAGCCAAGGAAGTCGAGACGCTGACGCCGATTCGTCTGCGCTACTCGGGTCCGGTGCTTGACATGACCACGGCCTATGACGACCAGGACCTGACGCACACCGAGCCGGTCGAGTACGACAAGCAGTTCATCTCGACCACCGTGGGCCGCGCCATCCTGAACGATGCGCTGCCGGAAGGCATGCCGTTTGTGAATGGCCTGCTCAAGAAGAAGGGCATCGGCCAGTTGGTGAACTACTGCTACCTGAACCTTGGCCTCGAGGTCACGGTCAAGACGCTGGACCGCATCAAGGAACTGGGCTTCCAGTACGCGACGCGCTCGGGCCTCTCGGTCGGCCTGGACGACATGGTCATTCCCGACTCCAAGTACCCCGTGGTGCGCGAGGCGGAAAAGCAGGTCGTCGCGGTGCAGCAGCAATATCTGGACGGCGCGATCACCAACGGTGAGCGCAACAACAAGGTCATCCAGATCTGGTCGTCGGTGACGGAAAAGGTCGCCGATGAGATGTTCGACAACATGAAGAACGCCGACAAGGCCGGCGCCATGAACCCGATTTACATCATGGCCGACTCTGGCGCGCGTGGTTCGAAGCAGCAGATTCGCCAGCTTTCCGGCATGCGCGGACTGATGGCCAAGCCTTCCGGCGAAATCATCGAAACGCCCATCACGGCGAACTTCCGTGAAGGGCTGACGGTGCTGCAGTACTTCATCTCCACGCACGGTGCGCGTAAGGGTCTGGCGGATACGGCGCTCAAGACGGCCGACTCCGGCTACCTGACCCGCCGCCTGGTGGACGTGGCGCAGGACGTGATCGTCACCGAGCCGGATTGCGGCACGGTGGAAGGCATCTACGTGATGCCGATCGTCGAGTCCGGCGAGATCATCGAGCCGCTGCGCGACCGCATTATCGGCCGCGTGTCGCTCGAGAAGATCAAGGACTATGAGGGCAATGTCATCGTCGAGATCAACCAGGAGATCGATGAAGACCTCGCGTCCGCTATCCAGGCGGCCGGCATTGAGCGGGTCAAGATTCGCTCCGTGCTGACCTGCGAATCCAAGCGCGGCGTTTGCATCCGCTGCTATGGGCGCAACCTGGCTTCCGGCCGCTCCGTGGAACTGGGCGAGGCTGTCGGCGTGATCGCGGCGCAGTCAATCGGCGAGCCGGGAACGCAGCTCACCATGCGTACCTTCCACATCGGCGGTACGGCATCGCGAGTCTCCGAGCAGTCACACCTCGACGCCAAGAACAACGGCATCGTGCGCTTCATCAACCTGACCTCCGTACGCGCCAAGAGCGGCGACCTGGTTTCGATGAACCGTTCGGGCGCCATTGCTGTGGTGGACGAGCGTGGCCGCGAGAAGGAACGTTACCAGATCGTCTACGGCGCGAAGCTCAAGGTGGAGGACGGAGCGCACGTGCAGCTTGGCCAGGTTCTGGCAGAGTGGGATCCTTACACGTTCGCAATTCTGACCGAGATCGGCGGCACGGTGCAGTTCAAGGACCTGCAGGAAGGCATCACGCTGAACGAAGAAGTGGACGAGGTCACCGGCCTCTCGCGTCTCGTGGTCGCGGAAGCGCCCGATGAGAAGCGCCAGCCGGCCATCGTGATCAAGGGAGCCAAGGGCACCAAGCGCTACCTGATGCCCAGCCGCGCCCACCTGATGATGCAGGACGGGGACGAGGTCTTCCCGGGAGACATCCTGGCCAAGATTCCGCGCGAAACCACCCGCACCAAGGACATCACCGGCGGTCTGCCGCGCGTGGTCGAGCTCTTTGAAGCCCGCAAGCCGCGCGAGACGGCCATCATCAGCGAGATTGATGGTGTGGTGAAGTTCGGTGAGGTGACCAAGGGCCAGCGCAAGATCTACGTCACGGCGGAGAACGGCGAGGAGAAGGAGTACTCGGTGCCTCGCGGTATCCACGTCAACGTGCAGGAGGGTGAACGCCTGCGCGCCGGCGAGCCGCTGATGGATGGTCCGCTGAACCCGCACGATATCCTCGCGGTGCTGGGCGAGAAGGAGCTGCAGGCGTACCTGGTGAACGAGATCCAGGAAGTCTACCGGCTCCAGGGCGTGGCGATCTCCGACAAGCACATCGAAACCATCGTGCGGCAGATGCTGCGCTGGGTGAAGGTGGAAGAGGTTGGCGACACCAACTTCCTGCTGGAGCAGCAGATCGATAAGTTCCGCTTCCGTATCGAGAACGAGCGCGTGATTGCCGAAGGTGGCCGTCCCGCGATCGGGCGTCCGCTGCTGCTGGGCATCACCAAGGCGTCGCTCTCGACCGACTCGTTCATCTCCGCGGCTTCCTTCCAGGAGACTACGCGCGTGCTCACCGAAGCGTCGATCAACGGCGCGGTCGATGGTCTGCGCGGCCTGAAGGAGAACGTCATCGTCGGCCGGCTGATCCCGGCAGGCACGGGCATGGAGTTCTACCGCAACATCCAGCTCTCTCCCGAGCTGGAGGAAGCGGCAGCCCAGGTCCAGCAGGAAGTCCAGACTGCCTACGAAGAGGCCGAGCGCGAGCTCGAACTCATGCGGCAGGAGGGCGAGGCCGAGGAAATGGCAGCCGAATAGTCCATCGGCGCAATTGCGCCAGATGGCGGCGGCGGGGCTTCGGCCCCGCCGTTTTTCTTTGCACAAAAGTGCTGTGCCGGTGGCGCAAGTTGACAGGACAGGACTGGACAACAGGGCTCATCGCTACTTCTCTCCTACAAAACGCACGATCGCAAGTCCTACCTGTTCATGGAGAGTCAGTATGCAGTCGATCTTCCGTCGCACCCTCGTCCGCGCCGCGCAATCACTCATGATCGCAGCCGGACTGTTCAGCCTTTCTTCCTGTCTCGCCAACGCCCAGGGCAGCACGGATTGGAGTCCGATTCGGGATGCTCTGCACGCCGAAGGCCTCGTGCAACCCGGCAATGTGCTCTGCTTCGACCTGGTGCGCAGTGATCTCAATATCGTGGCCTCCGGGCAGCGCGTGAGCTCGGCCGAAGTCGCCAATGGCTATGTGCATTTCAAACCGACCGGCACCAACAACTGGTTTGTGGATGGCTCGCTGCCTGCGCAGGACTGGCAGGCCAACTATGTGGCGGCGGCCCTGCGTACCTCACGCAATGTCAGCGTGAGCGCAATTGTGAACCACGGTGCCGGGACCAATCCCGCGCTCATCTGGGTTCACTTTGAGGCGACCGGCTCCACCAACTACTTCCTCCCTGGCATCGTGAAAGCTCTGGGCATCCTGCACAACCCGCAGATCGGGGTCAAGGCGCAGGACATCACCATTCCGCCGTCCTGGGTTCCTGCTCAGTTCCGTTCCATCTTCAGCAAGGGTACGGTCACCCAGATCAACGACGTCTACGCCTTTGGCGTGGCGCGTCCGGATGAATCGTTGCACTACATCGGCACCGTACCGGCCAACCCGTTCCTGGGTGTGGGCGAATACGTGTACGCGCTGCCCTTGACCTCTGACGGAAGCCGCCTGGCTTTCAACGCAGAGTTTGCGCTGCGCTCGGACGAGATCCAGCCCGTGATCGATGCACTGCAGCGCGGCGGATTCAAAGTGCCGGCGCTCCACGATCACTTCATCGACGATCATGCCCGGCTCTACTTCGTCCATGGCTTCGCCATGGCGATGGACGCCGCCAGCACGATGCGGTATGAGACGGCACTGTACAACGCGTTCCAGGTCATCCACGTTCACAGGCAGTAGCTCTGCGGTAGCTGCATTCCAACCAAGAAAGGCCCGGCGCTGCTGCCGGGCCTTTTCTTCTGGGTCGAGCGAGCTTCTTATTGCACGACGAAGGACAGGGTGACCGCGTGCGTGATCACGGTCGAGCCGCTGGTGGCCGTAGCCGTGACGGTTACGTTTCCATTGCCGGTGGGTGTTCCCGGATCGCTTGGCGCCCTGGCCGCGGAGCTACCACCGCATCCAGTCAGGCCGGCACCTGCGAGCGCAAAGCAAATCGTCAGCAGGAAGAGCAGGGAACGCCGGCCGCGAATCCGGAGCGGAAGCGTGAAGCACAGCAGGGCACCCAACACGCCACTGCTCCCGAACAAAAGCGATGGCCGGCTTTCCGCCCGTTGGCGGGCAGCGGAGGTCGCCGCCGTCGTGTTCACGGTGAGGACGGCCGTCGCGGTCTGTCCCGGGGACACGTGCTGCGCCGCGGGGCTTACGGTGCAACTGGCGTCGGCCGGCAGCCCGGAGCAGGTGAACGTAACACTCGCATTCAGGCTGCTATTGGCCGCGACGTAGAGATCGACAGTCGCGGATTGCCCCTTGGCAATAATGCCGAGATTTCCCTCGCCGACGGTAAGGGCGTAGTCCGGCGCGGGCGGGGGCGGAGCGGACGTCACCGTGATGGTGGCGGCAGCCGAGGTATTCGACTGGAAATTGCTGTCGCCGCTGTAGGCGGCCGTCAACGTATGCGTACCGACGGAGAGGGTGGTGACCGCCAGCGCGCCCCCGTTCACTCCCACAGAACCCATGGCAGTCTGGCCGTCATAGTACGTCAGGTTCCCGGTAGGCGCGGGCCGGTTTGGCAGTGTAGGCGTGACGAAGGCATCCAGGCTCAGTGTGTCCCCGGCCTGGATGGAGCTGGGCATGGTGTTGAGCTTTACCGAGGTGCCACCCTGGTTCATAAAGAAGCCGGAAGCGATACCTCCGGCTACCATGCTGATCGTATTGTCACCAAGGAAGTTGCCGAGCAGCAACGGGTAGCCGGCACTGGGATAATTGATAGGTGGGGCAAATGTCCCGATTCCGGTTCCGAGGAGGACGGAAACGCCGGAGTAGACCTGGCCTGGCTCTCCGCTCTGGTAAGAAGGGTTATCAGATAGGATCAAATCCGCGATGCCATCCCCATTCACGTCGGAGTAAGCCCCCAGGTCTACATCAGTAGACCCGGGGACCTTCAGCGTGGGACCGAACGTGCCGTCGCCGTTACCAGGTAGCAAAAATACGCCGCCTTCGATTGGGTACAATCCGGCATAGTTCGTGCTTGCAATCAGTGTCAGATCAGGTTTGCCGTCGTGGTTGTAATCGTCTGTCAGGAATTGTGCAACAGTATGACCGCTGTCGAGAACGGTAGAAGGTCCGAAGGTTCCGTCACCTTTCCCGCTCAATAACGAGACCGCTACGGTCGCACCATTTTGCTCGGTAAAAGGTGCATCCGCAACGACCAGATCCAATGGATGGCTGGCGCCATGATAGTGTGCGAGAGCTATCGTCTGTAACCTGCTTCCGAATGAATAGAACTGGACTTTGTCACTTGAGAAGGTGCCATCTCCGTCTCCCAATGCCACTACGTAGCCTGCGGGGGTGGGCGCAGCGCCCGTGTAATTGCATTGCGCGTCCCCGGAGTACGCGAAGACGAGATCGAGTTTGCCATCGCCGTTCAGATCTCCAGCAGCCGAATCTAGCAGTTGGCAGTGAAGTTGATTCGGAAATGGAAGGGTGAGCGGCTTTTGTACGGTGCCATCGCCGTTTGACAGGACAACCCCAAAGGATCCGTCAGAAGCAATCTCCAGAAAATCGGTTTTCCCGTCGTTGTTGAAATCGCCTGTCGTCGATGCCAGGGGACTTAATCCCGAGCTAAGGCCTGCAAGCGCCTGCTTATAAATAAATCCACCCTTGCCGTCCGCCAGCGCACTTATGAGTGAGCCATCCACGGAGCTATACCCCAGAACATCTGGAATTCCGTCCCCGTTCATGTCAGCAGTGACATTGGCAAAGAAGCCCAGGGGAGAAACCTGCGGAATGGATTCAGAGTAAAGCAGTGGCGCTGTCGCGAAGCTGCCATCTCCGTGCCCAAACCCGATTCCGACATAGCCGGAATACATGTCTGCAAATGCGAAATCAGCCTTACCGTCGCCGTTCCAATCCGCTAGAGCGATTTGTGCAACAGTGCTTATATTCTGTCCGGGCTTGCCGAGTCCATACGGCTCTCCAAACAAACCGATGAAGTTAATCCCGAGCGCCGCTGTACCGGCTACCGGGCCGAATGTGCCATCGCCATTGCCGAGGTAAACAGCCAGACCCCCGCCGGCGGATACGATTAGATCCTGCTTTCCATCGCCGTCGATATCAGCAGTCTGCACGCCCATGTAGTACTGGATAGAACCCGACTTTGCGCCTGGCGCTATTGCAATCGGATCATTTGGCAATGCAGGCCGGGCAGGCTGGTAGGTGCCGTCGCCGTTGCTCATCGCTAGGTACGGGCCGTAGCTGGTGGTTACAACGATGTCCTGGCGCCTTGGGTCTCCAGTCAAGCTAGTTACCAGTAATTGCGCGGACAGGCTGGAAGATGCCGTCGTGAAGCCTGGGGCAGGGGAAGTCGGCGCAGCGAACGTGCCATCGCCATTACCAAGGTCGATCTCGACGGTAAAATTTCCGGCGCTTTGTTTCTCTATCAACAGATCGAGCTTGCCATCGTTGTTCACGTCCGCCAAGGCGATAGTCGGACCATAGAGGAGGCCAATCGAGGGGTTCTGGTAGGAAGAGCTTCTATTTACAGGGAAGTTTCCGGTACCGTCATTGAGAAAGGTTTCGATATTGGTGTTTCCGAGATTGTCTATCCAGACTTCCACTACGTCCGGGTGACCGGAGGCGGTAGTAACGCCAACAGCACTTGCCTTGACGAGCACGCGAGAACCGTCGGATTGGAAGGCTGGTGCCTCCATAACCGAGCTGGCCAGAAATGTGCCGTCCCGCTGATTGAGTAGAGCGACATTACCAGACGTATCGCCGGCTACAAGGTCTGGAAAACCGTCACCATTCAGGTCGGCAGCCTGCGCAAACTGGATATTCGCTACCTTGCCATAAAACGTGTGGCCGGGCCCTGGAATGGTAAACACTGGAGCGCCGAAGGTGCCATCGCCATTGCCCGGTCGCATGCAGATCAGGCTTTCGCCGAAGGTGACGATATCCGGCTTGCCATCGCCATTGAAGTCACCTGCTATCGGAAAAAATGCCGCAGCATAGTCGGTCCCGGCGGCCGAGAAGTATGCGGCCTGAGTAGAAGCCGGCGAAGGGTGGGGTCCCGGTGGAGGGAAGGCTGGCTGGGATTGCCCGAGGTTTGGGTGGCGTGGGATGCGGGGCGGTGGTGGGCCATCCCAGAGGTTGCGGGCTGTCGCGGTAGCCGTGAGGGGACCGGATGAGGCCCGGGTACGAAACTGCTCCGGGATGGATGGCGGGCTGCGGATCGGCCTTCTGCGCGGATGCGGGGAAAGCTGCAAGGCCAGTGCACAGAATGGCCAGGATTGCGAAGAACGGTCTTCGAGAGTGCATGAAACTCCAGGGCAGTAGCGGGCGACAGTGCAGTGGTACAGGTGTTTAAGCAACCGGGATGGTGCGCAGTTCGCACGAGTGTACTGCCAAATGTGTCCGAATACGCCATGCTTGAAAATCCAAAGTAACGTCGCGCAAGCGTCGCCCTCCAACGCCGGGCAGCACAGCCAAACAGAAATGTGATCCTCTCGGGCGTGCCCCTGGCGCGCATCCTTTTGCTGGCGTGAGCATCTTCAAAACCTATGGGAGAGCGCGGTTTGAAGGCTGGGCGAGTACGCAGACACTGGATGGCGCTTGGGCTGCTCTTTGGAGCAGCGCTGGGCGGCGTGGCGCAGCAGGGCCCGCGGGATATCTATTCGGCGACCGCGGATGCGAAAGCCGACATTCGCCACGCCCTGGAAGAAGCCAAGGCGGAGCACAAGCGGGTGCTGGTGGACTTTGGCGGCAACTGGTGCGGCGACTGCCAGGTGCTGGATATCTACTTCCACGACCCTTCGAACTTCCACCTGCTGAACCAGAATTACGTGCTGGTGGATGTGGATGTGGGGCGCTACGACCGCAATCTCGATGTGGCCAAGACGTACGGCATACCGCTCGAAAAGGGCGTCCCGGCGCTGGTGATTCTGGCGCCCAGCGGGCGCGTTCTCTATGCGCAGACGCATGGCGAGTTTGAGAAGATGCGCCACATGGAATCGAGTGACGTGACCCGATTCCTGATGCAGTGGCGTCCGCCACAAGGGGGAGACAGGGCGGGCAGGGCCGCCAGCGGCAGAGGGCAGTAGGTCAGCGAAGAATCGTAAAAGTCGCCGCCTCGGTTGCAGAAGAGCTGCCGCCGATCCACACGTCGAACTCGCCGGGCTCGACCACCGGCCTGGCCTGCGCGTTGTAGAACGCCAGGTCGTCACTCCCGAGCGTGAACTCGACCTGCTGCTGCTCGCCTGGCGCCAGGTGGATGCGGCGGAAGCCCTTCAGTTCGCGCACGGGCTGCTCCACGCTGGCTACCTTGTTGCGCAGGTAAAGCTGCACAACCTCGTCGCCCGCAACCTGCCCGGTGTTGCTCACCGTGGCGGTGACGCGGATCTGCCCTACGGCGGTGCTCGATCCTGCCGTGTGCTCCACCTTCACCGGACCGTAGGAAAACTGGGTGTAGGACAGGCCGAAGCCGAAGGGGAAGACGGGAGCGTTGGGCGCGTCAATGTAGCGGGACAGGTATTTCTCTGCGCCGTTGGTGGGCGGGTGCGATAAGTCGGCATTTCCGGCAGGCCTGCCGGTGGGCAGTTGCGCCAGATAGAGCGGCTCCTGGCCCACGTCGTAAGGGAACGAAACGGGCAGCCGACCGCTGGGGTTGACCTCGCCAAAAAGGGTGGCGGTGAGTGCCGGCCCGGCTTCCAGGCCGGGGAACCAGGCTTCCAGAATGCCAGGCACGTGCGCGGCCGCCCACGGAATGGCCAGCGGCCGCCCGTTGAACAGCACCAGCACCACGGGTTTGCCTTCATGCACCACCGCTTCCAGAAGCTGCTGCTGGTTGCCGGGCAGCCCCAGATGGGTGCGGGAAGTGGCTTCGCCCGTCATGTCGGGCCCGCTCTCGCCCAGCGCCAACAGCACCACGTCGGCCCGGCGCGCGGCAGCCAGTGCTTCCGCAAATCCGGCGTCGCTGTCGCCCTGGATCGCTGTGCCTTGGGCGTACAGGAGCTTGTCGCCCAGGCGCGAGGCGAGTGTCTGCCGCAGCGTGACGACGTTCTTTGGGTCGCCGTTCGCACCCCAGGAACCGAGCATATCCGCGGCGGAGTCGGCCAGCGGCCCGATCAGTGCGACGGTGCCGGGGTCCTTCCGCAGCGGCAACAGATGGCTGCCCCCGGCGGCATCATTCTTCAGCAGCACGAAACTCTCTTCGGCGGCGCGGCGGGTCAGGGCGCGCTTTTCCGGAGTCGGCTCGTAGGCGGGCAGCTTTTCATCCGCATAGGGACGGTCAAAAAGGCCGAGCGCAAACTTCACCCGCAGGATGCGGCGCACCGCCTCATCGACGGTGGCCTGCGACACGCGGCCGCTTTCTACGAGCGATGGCAGGCTGGTGCGGTACAGGTCGCTTTGCATGTCCATGTCCACGCCGGCGTTGATGGCCTTCTGCGCGGCCGTAGCGCCATCAGCGGCAATGCTGTGCGCCAGCAGCTCACCCACGGCTTCCCAGTCGCTCACCACGGCCCCGCGAAAGCCCCACTCCTTGCGGAGGATGTCGGTCAGCAGGAACGGATTGGCGCTGGCCGGCACGCCGTTGAGCGAGTTGAAGGAGCTCATCACCGTGGCGGCCCCGGCATCGATCGCAGCCTTGTAAGGCGGCAGATAGACCTGCCGCAGCATGACATCGGACATGTCCACAGCGTTGTAATCCCGGCCGGCGATGGGAGCTCCGTAGGCGGCAAAGTGCTTGACGCATGCGGCAACGGCGTCGGGCTTGGAAAGATCGCTGCCCTGGTATCCGCGCACGTAGGCTGCAGCCATTGCGCTGCCCAGGTACGGGTCTTCGCCCGCGCCTTCCACGATGCGGCCCCAGCGTGCATCGCGGGCGATGTCCACCATGGGGGAGAAGACCCAGTTCACGCCGTCGGCGCGGGATTCGACAGCGGCCACGTGCGCGGTCTGCTCCACCAGCGCGGGGTCGAAGCTGGCGGCCAGCCCCAGCGGCACGGGGAAAGTGGTGTGGTCGCCGTGGATGACATCCAGCCCGAAGAGCAGCGGAATGCCGAGAGTGCGTCTTTTCCACCGCGAGGTGCTGGAAGTGATTGGCCTTGGCCGCTCCGGTCACGTTCAGCAGGGAACCGACCTCGCCCTTGCTGACCATGGTGTCCAGGTCTTCGCGTCCCGTGCCTGGACCGGTCGCGGTGCCGGCGGAGTACTGCGTGAGCTGCCCGATTTTCTCCTGCAGCGTCATCCTGCGCAGCAGGGCTTCCACGCGCGCATCGAGTGCTTTATCCGCAAATGGAGACGATGCGGTCATTGCAGAGTGCGATGCAGGCGGCGGGGCGGCGGAGGACTGGGCCTTTGCCGAGACGGCGCTGCACGCGAATGCGGCCATGAGCAGAACGGAGGAGGAAGCGATGGTGCGGATTCTAAGCATGCGCGAGCGCTCCTGCGAGAAATCGCCACCATCCTACCAGCGCCGGGGGCGCGCACCTGCCGCTGGCTCGCGATAGGAGGATCGGGTACCCTCATACATATATGTGGTGGCCAATCCGGAAGCTGCGGCGGGCGGTATGGAAGGCGTTGTCGCATGATGTGCTGACGCTTTCGAAATCGGCGGCGTACTCGGCGATCCTGGGGCTCTTCCCGGCGCTGCTGGTGGTGACCACGCTGCTGGCGCTTCTGCCGGAGAGCGATTCGCTGACTGGGGAGATGCGCAACGCGCTGGCGGATCTGCTGCCGGGCGACATGATCAACGCCATCCACGCTTATTTTCAGATGCGCCATGTGCGGTCCGTGCAGGCGATCATCTCCGCGCTGCTGGTAAGCCTGTTCGGCAATATGGGCGTGATGACCTCCTTTATGGAGGGCTTCCGGCGCGCGTACGAGCTGCCGAAGAGCGACTGGAGCTTCTGGCGTGAGCGGATGGTGGCGCTGGGATTGATTCCAAGCTGCATGGTGCCGCTGGCATTTGCTACATTGATTGTTGCATTCGGACACCAGATCGAAACCTGGATCCTGGACAACGCCTATCACACGATGCGGCCTTATGTGCCCATCCTGTGGCGGATCGTCCGCTGGACCATCGCGCTCTCGACCACGGTGGCGGTGCTGGCCGTGATCTACCACTTCGGGACGGCGCGGGCGCGGCACTGGCGCGAGGTGCTGCCCGGCGCGCTGAGCGCAACCGTGTTGTGGTTTGTGGTGACGTTGTCCTACGGCTGGTATGTCACGCGGCTGGCCGACTACAGCGTGGTCTATGGCCCATTCGGCACGGCCATCGCTACGCTGGTGTGGCTTTACCTGACCTCGCTGAGCGTCTTTATCGGTGCGGAGTTCAATGCGCAGGTTTACCCGTCGGAGCAGGCAGTTCCCGCGCATGCCACAGTCACTGCGGCATCCCCGGCGGAGCGCGATCATGCGGAGCTTACTTTTCCGGGACCTGCTCGCCAGATGTAAACGTTTGCGCGCGCCGGGAGTAGAATTGCACACGACTGCCGGTGCATGGCTGTTCGTGGTTGGAGGATGAATGAGTGTGTCTGCGGCGGAAGCGCCGAGTGTATCCATGCAGGATGCGCGGAGGGCGAAGATTGTAGCGACGCTGGGACCCGCTTCCAGCAGTGAAGCGGTGTTTCGCGAACTGGTACGTGCGGGGCTGGATGTGGCGCGGCTGAACTTTTCTCATGGCACGCATCCGGAGAAGCTCAAGCTGATTGAAATGGTGCGCCGTATCTCCGAGGAAGAGAAGAAGCCCATCTGCATCCTGGGCGATCTGCAGGGGCCGAAGATTCGCACTGGGCGGCTGGAAAACCGTATTCCAGTGCAGCTTACCGCGGGCCAGCAACTGGTGATTACGCCGCGCGATATCGCCGGAACCGCCGCCTGCATTGCGACCACCTTTCCCACGCTGGCGGAAAATCTGCAGGCCGGCGCGCGCATTCTGCTGGCTGACGGTTTGATCGAATTGCGCGTGGAAGCGACGGAGGGAGACGACGTCCGCTGCACCGTGATCAACGGCGGTCTACTGGGTGAGCACAAGGGCATCAACCTGCCGGGGATCCCGGTGCGCGTCCCGTCGCTGACCGAGAAGGACGAGGCGGACCTGAAGTTTGCCATTGAGAACGGCGTGGACGCAATCGCAGTATCGTTTGTCCGCACCGCAGAGGACGTGCGCCTGACCAAGCAGCGTGTGGCCGCCCACGGCGGCGATATCTGGATCATCGCAAAGCTGGAAAAGCCGCAGGCGATCGAGCACCTGGAAAGCATTCTTGAGGTAGCCGATGGGGTGATGGTGGCGCGCGGGGACCTGGGCGTGGAGATGCCGCCGGAGAAGGTGCCCGCCATCCAGAAGCACGTGATTCGCCGTGCCGCGGAGTATCGGAAGCCGGTGATCACGGCGACGCAGATGCTGGAGTCGATGATCGAGAATCCGCGGCCCACCCGCGCCGAGGCCTCGGACGTCGCCAACGCTGTTTACGACGGGACGGATGCGGTGATGCTGTCGGCGGAATCGGCAGCCGGCAAGTATCCGGTGGAAGCGGTGCAGATGATGGCGCGCATCGTGCTCGAAACCGAAGGGCAGATGCTTGCCGGCGTGCCGGCGAGTACGCCGCGTACCTCCCACGTACGCCTGTCCATCTCGGAAACCATCTGCGAGTCGATGGCGCATGCGGCGGATGACCTGGATGTGAGTGCGATCGCGGTATTTACCGAAAGCGGAGCGACGGCGCGGCAGCTCTCGAAATGGCGTCCAAAACCGCCGATTTACGCACTTTCGAGCGTCGAAAAGGTGATCCGGCGCATGACGCTGCTGTGGGGCGTCCATCCGATTTTCTGCAGCAAGCTGCATACCGCGGAAGAGATGGTCGAGACCGCGGAAGACCTGCTCACGCTGGGTGGGTACGTACACGGGCAGGAGATCCTGGGCATCGTCGCGGGCACGCGCACGCTTTCCGGCTCTACCAACTTCCTGCGTCTCCACGTGCTAGGAGACCGGCCTATCCCGGCGGCTGTAGCGGGACGTGAACAAGAGCAGCAGCCCACGCTGACGCACGCGTAAAGGGCTGCTGGCGCAACCCGCTTGCTTCCTGAAGCGGTCCGCGCTCCATCTGCTAAGGTGGGGAAACAGTGGGCCGCATTCGCATACTCTCCGACCAGGTCGCCAACCAGATCGCCGCGGGCGAAGTGGTGGACCGGCCCGCTTCGGTAGTGAAGGAGCTGCTGGAGAACGCGCTGGATGCGGGCGCCACACGGATCCGGGTAGAGGTGGAAGGCGGCGGCCGCAAGCTGATCCGCATAGTGGATAACGGCTGCGGCATGATGCGGGATGATGCGCTGCTAGCCTTTGAGCGCCATGCCACGTCGAAGCTGCGCGCCAGCGAAGACCTGCTTTCCATTGCTACGCTCGGTTTCCGCGGGGAAGCTCTGCCATCCATCGCTTCCGTGTCCCGGCTGGAGCTGCACACGCGCGCTGCGGAAGAAGAAGCCGGCACTCACCTGGAGATCATTGGGGGACGCATGCACCGCGTGGAAGACGCCGGTCTGCCGCCCGGGACGGCGATAGCCGTGCGCGATCTGTTCTTCAACACGCCGGCGCGGCGCAAGTTCCTGAAGGCGGAGACGACAGAGCTTTCCCATGTCACAGCGCTGGTGACACATTACGCGCTCGCCCATCCCGACAAGCATTTTGAGCTGCATGCGGCCACGCACACCATCCTGCAGGCGCCGCCGGTGGAGCGTCCGGCCGACCGCATCTTTCAGATCTTCGGGCGGGAAACTCTGGAGCAATTGCTGCCGGTCGCGGCTGAGGTGGACTTACAGCGCGTTGGGCTGCCTGCGCCTCCACCGTGGAAACAGGACGAGGAGTATGAGCCGCCGACTCCCGGGCATCTGCGCCTGAGCGGGTTCACTTCCAAGCCGGAGCTTGAGAAGTTGAACCGGAACTCGATCTATTCGTTCGTGAACCGCCGCCTGGTGCGCGACCGGCTGATACTGCATGCCGTCAGCGAGGCGTACCGCAACATTCTGCCGCCGACTTCGTTTCCCGTGGTGCTGCTCTTCCTGGAGATGCCGCCGGAAGAGGTGGATGTGAATGTGCATCCGGCAAAGACGGAAGTACGCTTCCGCCAGCCCAGCATTGTCCATGATTTCGTGCGTGAGGCCTTGCGCAATAAGCTGGTGCGTTCGCGGCCGGCGATGGGCTTTCTGGCGGCACTGGAGACGCATCCACAGGCAGTTTCCTCGCTGGCCCAGCCCACCTCTCCGCTGCCCGGCGACCCTCTTGGGAGCGACGCAGGGCCTCATCCGCAAGCGGCCCAGGAAGAGGCCGAACCGCTGCATGATGATGCGGAACGCTGGACATTGACACGAGCGCCGGTCGCTCCCGTAGCCGGCAAGCTGGATTTCGCCGGGGCTGCGGCAGCGGCAGCGGTGGCCAACGGGGCGTTGGAACCGGCCGTATGCGGTGCGGCGGTCGCGACTGCAAGCGATGCGGCGGAAGAGGGCGGCAGCGAGCCTGCTCCGAGTGAGACGCTCAATGCTCTGGCGAGCTTGAAGCCGCTCGGGCAGCTCAGGGAGTCGTTCATCCTGGCCACCAATGAAGAGGGGCTCTGGATCGTGGACCAGCATGTGGCGCACGAGCGCGTGCTGTTTGAGAAGCTTCTGCGCGAACGCAAGACGGAGCGGGTGGAGCGCCAGCGCCTGCTGATGCCGGTGCTGGTGGAACTGACGCCCGACCAGATGGTGGTCTTTGCCGAGATTGCCCGGGAGCTGGACCGCAACGGCTTTGAAGCCGAGCCCTTCGGGCCGCGCACCCTTGCAGTGAAGGCCGCGCCCGTTGGCCTGCAGGGACGTGAGCTCGAACGCATGCTGCGCGAGGTGCTGGAGCAGCGCGAACGCGAGGAGCAGCGCGAAAACCTGGACTTGCTGCGCGCGCGCATCGCGGCCTCGATCGCATGCCACGCGGCCATCAAAGTCAATATGCCGCTCGACACGGAGCGCATGGAATGGCTGCTCGGCGAGCTGGGACGGACCGAGCACCCAACAAGCTGTCCCCACGGCCGCCCCATCGCTTTGCGCTATTCTTGGAAGGACATAGAACGCGCATTTCACCGCATAAAGTGATTGCGTTGCGAGCCCCTCCTGGCGCGCCAGGGAACACGGAGTGCTCATTCCAGCAACGAAGGACCGGTTCCTGAGGACAAGGAACTACCGGCGGCATCCTAAAGGTCGGAACTCATGACAGCAGATCAGTTGGAAAAAGTGCGTCGGGAACGTTGGCGGCAGGACGGCAAGCCCCTGCTGACGCTGGACGATGCCGAGAAGTGGCTGGAAGACACGCCGTTGTGCCTGTTTCTGCCGCGGCGCGCGCACCTGCCGGTACCGGCGCCGTCGTTTGTGGAAGCGGTGGAAGGCAAGCCGGACGCAACTCCGGGCCCGGCGGCGATCGCCCAAGCATACGAACTGCTGGCCCGGCTGGTTGCATCGGGCGCGGTGGTGCCGCTGAATCTGTTCGGCACGCCGGGGGAGCGGCCAGACTTCCTGGCGACTCCGGAAGCGCTCTCGTTCATTTATGCGCTGCAGACCGAGCGCAATCCGAAGAAAGCACCTCTAACCAGCGGGACGGGGAAGGTGTCGCGGCTGGCTTCGGAGGTATGGCAGTTGCTCGAGCGGGAGGGCGCGCTGACCGCGGCAGAGTTGCGCGAGCGCCTGGGACGCGAGGTCACGGAAGCGGCCACACTGCGGGCCCTGGGCGAACTGTGGCACACGTTGCGGGTGGTGCCGGTGCCGGAGAGTGCGGAAGCGGCCGCGCACTGGGAGCTGCTTTCGGCGCGCCATCGCAAAGAGCTGAACTCCGGGAGCACGCAGTCGCAGACAACAGCGCTCTCGGTGCTGGCCTCGTTTTATTTGCAATCGGCCGTGCTCGCATCCGGCGAAGAGGTCGAGACCTTCCTCTCACCGCTCGCTTCGCGTTCGCGCGTGCGCGATGTGCTGCGTGGGCTGGCCGCTACACGCCAGCTTGGCACGCTGGCTATGGACGCGCAGACGCAGTACTTCCTCGAGGGCACGCTTCCCGAGTTTGCGGAGGAAGAAGAAGCGGCCAGGCAGGACAGCCGCGAGCTGCAGGGGCTGGAAGGCAATGAACCCGACGCGGAGGAAGCGGCGGCGTCTGGACAGGGTGAGCCGGCGCGGCGGCCGGAATTTGTAGCAAAACGCCGGAGTTTTACGGGTGGAGAGCGGCCGAGGCCGGCAGCGGGAGACCGTGGCGGCCGTGGTGCACGGACAGGTTCGCCCCGCACGTTTGGCGCGGACCGGTCGCGGCCCCGTCCGGCTGAAGGAGCCGGTGGCGGGCGCGCGGAGCGGCCGCGTTCTGGCACGAGCCGGTTCGGCGCGCCGGGTGGACCGCGCAGCTTTGGCAAGAGAACGGGCGCAGCGGGCGCCGGGCAAGGCAGTGCCGGCGGGGAGGATAGACCGCGCCGCAGCTTTGACCGCTCGGGCGGGGACCGGCCGCGAACGGACCGGGGCGCAGGGGGTGGGGCCGGCTTCGATCGCCCCCGCTTTGGTCGCGCAGGATCTGATCAGGCCGGAGGCGCGCCCGGGTTCAAGCGCACGTTCCGTGCTTCAGGTGGGCGAACGGATTTCCCAAGGTCGGGCGCTGAGCGGCAGGAGCGAGGGCCTGGATTTGGCCGAGGAGCTGCGCCGGGAAGGCCGCCCCGCACCGGGGGAGAGCGCGCGAGCGGAGCGAGACCGTTCCGGCCAGCGGGAGCAAAGCCATTTGGGAATCGGGGCGCCGCGGCCGTCGGGTGACGCCGCGGGCCGTCCTTACCGGGAAGGCGGCGAGGGACCGCCGCAGCGCCGATCGTTCACTGGTGGCGAGCGTGCGCCGGGGCGATCTGGCAGTGGAGAACGCTCGGCCAGCCGTCCGCAGAATACGGGAGGCTTCAACCGGGGCGGTGCGGCAGGAGCAGGCAAGCCAGCAAAGCGCTGGCAGGGGAAGCCGGGCGGTGGTGGCGACCGCCCCTTTGGCCAGCAGAGGTCGAGCGGTTTCGACCGGGAACGGCCGCGCGCAGGCGGCCCAGCGGACAGGCCGGCGCGATGACTCTGGCCCCGGAGGACGCACCGGTTTCTCGCGTCCGCGTCCCGAGCGGGCAGCACGGCCGCAGGGCGATTTTGGCGGGCAGCGTCGGGAGCGCCCGACGGGCGCAAACCAGGGAGAGAGCAGGCCGCGCTACCCGCGTCCCGCGGGAGATCGCCCGGCTGGAGGATACGGTGGTGGGCGGTCCGGGGCTCCCAGGGCGGGAGCTGAGCGGCCGGGTAGTCCGCGTCCACCGCGGCCGGGCTTTACGCCGCGTGGCGGAAAATCCGGAGCTGCGGGTGCTGGGGGTGGCCGTCCCCCGGCGGGAAGGTCGCGGGGCGAGGGCTCTTTCGGTGCACGTTCCGGGAGTGAACGTCCTACGGGCGGACGTCCCGGCTTCGGTGCGAAGGGCCCGGGCGGCTTCCGCAAGAGTGGCGGCCCGCCGCGTACCGGCGGAGCCGGCGGGAAGGGGCCTGGAGCCAAGGGTGGCGGCTTCCGTCCGCCCCGGCGTCGTCCCAACGAAGGGGGACCGGTGGAGTGAGTGGCCGGCCACCCCTGATTGTCGCCATTGACGGGCCGGCCGGAGCCGGCAAGAGCACGCTCGCCAAGCGCCTGGCGGAGCGCTTCGGCCTGTTGAACATCGAGACCGGCGCCATGTACCGGGCCTTTGCGTTGAAGGCGCTGGCGCGCGGCGTTGCAACTGGCGATGCCGCCGCGCTCGAAGAGCTGGCGCATAGCACCAGTATCGTGCTGGAGCCGAGTCTTCAGGGAAACCGGGTTTGCCTGGACGGAGCGGAGGTGACGGACCACCTGCGCGATCCGGAGATCACGGCGGCTGCTTCAGAAGTGAGCGTTCACCCGGCCATCCGCGCGTGGATGGTGGGTCTGCAGCGCCGGCTGGGCGCCCGGGGCAACGTGGTCATGGAGGGACGGGATATCGGGACCGAAGTTTTCCCTCATGCGCGAGTGAAGATTTTCCTGGACGCATCGCCGGAACGGCGGGGAGAACGCCGCTTTGAACAGGTGGAAGGTCCAAAAGCGGCGCAGGAAATGGATGCAAAAACGGCGTCGCTGTCCGAAGCGGTCCTGAAGGAGATCAGGGAGCGTGATCGACGGGACCGCACGCGCGCCGTTTCGCCGCTTCGCCCGGCGGAGGACGCGGTCATCATCGACTCGACCGACCTGACACTGGAAGAAGTGGTGGAGCGTGCGGCCGCGCTGGTGTCGTCGCGGCTGTAAGCGCTTTGCCGGTCGGGCCATAGGAAACAGAAAAGGCGGGCCCTCTGCGGGCTCGCCCTTGTCTTGATACGGAAAGGCGCGAGCTTACATCTGCCCAGCCTTGCTGGAAGCTGCGGTGGAGCCTTTGTGCGGCTTCACTTCGAGCTCGTTCACGACCTGCTGCACGTTGGGGACCTTCTTCGCCAGGGCGCCGGCTTCTTCCTTCTGCGCATGGGTCTTCACTGAGCCGCTGAGCACGAGGGTTCCGTTCTTAGCCTTGCCGCTGATGCTCTGGTCATCGAGCGCTTTGTGTCCCTTGATAGCGGCCTTGAAGTTGTCTTCAATCGCGCTGTCAGTATCGGAGGCGACGGCCTTGGCCTGGCTTTCCGCTCCGGACGGGCGCACGCCGAGTTCATCGGCCACGGTGTAGCCGGGGGCGTTCTGCTGCACAACGCTTTCGGCCTGCTGCTTCTGGTCCTGCGTCTGCACGTTGCCGCTTAGCGTTATGACACCCTTGTCGCGGTCCTGCGAAACGTCTACATCGCCGAGATTCGCGTTCTTGAGCGCCGTCTGGATGTTGTTCTTCACATCAGGATGCTGGTTGTTGGTGGTGGTATTGCAACCAACAGCCAGTGTCAACGCCATCACGCTGGTGGCGGCGAGCGAAGTCCATTTCAGCCGTGTTTCTGATGCAAACATTGTGGTCTCCTTGCAACCGGATTACGTTGGCCTACAGGGCCAGACGGATAGTGAGATGCATAGGACACGGGGAACACCATCTGGCGGAGGCAGGGAATCGTGTTCTGGCGGCGGAAATGGCTGATTCTATGGCTTCACCGGACAGAAATCGGAGATAAGGGGCACTTCGATATCTGAAGTGGGCTACCACCGCACCCTGTACTCTGGCCAACCTATACTTCCAGCACTTCCAGCTAAACCGACAGCGAGTGACTTATACGGTTGTTAGCCTGGATGAAACAGGGGATAGCTACTGTGGAGGGCGATAACTCGTCAGGACTGCGAAAGCAAAAGAGGGCGGAATGGCAGGGCCGAAACTTCCGGCGCTGACCGTTGCCGCCCTCTTTTCCGCGTTCTAAACCGCAGCGTGCCGGAGCACGGCGGCGTTCTTCTCTTCCTGCTCTACCGTGCCGATGCAATCCTCGAGGATGTCGAGGGCGACGGCCGCCTCTTCCGATTTGACGATCAAAGGCGGCGCAAGCCGAAGCGAGGTTTCGCCGCAACCCAGGATGAGCAGTCCGCGTTCAAAGGCCAGGTCCACGATGCGGTCGCGCAGCCCCGGGGCGACTTCCCGCGTGCCCTGGTCCTTCACGATTTCGATGCCGATCATGAGACCGCGCCCGCGCACATCGCCCACGATGGGGTGATGCGACGGCCATTGGCACAGCCGGTCGAGCATTTCCTGCCCCACACGGGCGGCGTTGGCGATGCCTTCGCGCTCGAGGATATCCATGGTGGCCAGCGCGGCGGCGATGGCCACGGGGTTGCCGCCGAAGGTGGAGGCGTGCGAGCCCGGCTTCCAGTCCATCAGGTCCGCGCGCGTCATGCAGATGCCAAGCGGCATGCCGGAGGCGATGCCCTTCGCCATGCAGACCATGTCGGGCTCCACACCGGAGTGTTGGACCGCCCACCACTTGCCGGTACGCCCGGCGCCGGACTGCACTTCATCCACGACCAGCAGGATGCCGTGCTTGTCGCAGATACGGCGCAGTTCCTTCATGAAGATATCGGGCGCGACCACGTAGCCGCCTTCACCCTGGATGGGCTCGACAAAGATCGCGGCCACCTCTTCCGGAGGCAGCGTGGTCTTGAAGAGCTTGTCTTCGATATAGCGCGCGCAGCCCAGGGCAAAGCGTTCCGTGTCCTGCGGTCCGCCTTCGCAGCCGCGGTAGGCATACGGGTAGCGGACGTGAGTGACGCCGGGCACCAGCGGGGCAAAGCGGCGGCGCTGCTGGGGTTTGGAAGCGGTGAGCGAAAGCGCGCCCATGGTGCGTCCATGGAAAGCGCCGAAGAAGGCAATCACGTTCTGCCGGCCGGTGTGGTAGCGGGCCAGCTTCAGCGCGCACTCGACGGCTTCCGCGCCGGAGTTGCCGTAGTAGAAGCGATGCGGACCGGGCATGGGCGCGACGGCGGACAGCCGCTCGGCCAGCGTGACCAGGCCTTCGTAGTAGAAGTCCGTGCCGGACATGTGGATCAGCTCACCGGCCTGCTTCTGGATCGCCTGAACGACCTCCGGGTGGCAGTGCCCGGTGGAGGTGACCGCGATACCGGCGGCAAAATCCAGGAACTCGTTTCCGTCCACATCTTCCACGCGCACGCCGCGGCCGCGCTTGGCTACCAGCGGGTAGGAACGGGTGTAAGAGGGTGACATGTAGCGGTCATCGGCTTCAACAATGCTGCGGGCTTTGGGCCCGGGGAGCGGGCCGTGCAGACGAGGGCCGTACTGTTCCATCAGTGAAGATTTCTGATCGGGGCTGGCGATGTCGAGCTGAGAGATGGTGCCGTTCTGAGACATAGAGGTGAACTCCACTTTTCTGAAGCAAAGGCGCGCGGTGCGCGAGAGAGAAGCGGGCCTGAGACGGGCCTGCGGAATAGCGGCAGCAATACCGCGGCAGGGCGGCGGCAAAGGCAGGGCGAGCAGGCTGCCGCTTAATCTCCGCTGAAGAGGTTGGGCCGGGTCCGGGTGGGCAGCACCCGGAAGTGCCGGCGCGGCGCGCTGAGCCGCAGCAACCGCGGGGAAAGCCGGCGCAGGGGCGCGATGCCGAGGGTGTCTGCGTGGGTGCCCATGGCGCGAGGATAGCACGCGCCACAAACCTGCGAAAGGCAGCGTTGGTAATAGATTCTTGGTGACGCGGACTTCCTTCTGATCTACTCTCCTATTCACCTTTGTAGCTTCAGGAGAGATCAGCCGCCCTTACGCGCTGGACAGCGGCACGGTTAATCCGTCCTGCTGCTTCAACTCTGTAAGATATGCGACAGACTGAGAGCCATCCCATTCCCTACACTGACCGTAGATCAAGCGCTTTAGCACGGATGGTTCACGACTTGCCGACGCAGATGGTGGGCACGGGCGAACCCGTCTCACTGGAAGCGCCCAGGGCAAAACGCGTGAACCTGCTACTGGCGGCTATTCCGGCGGAGGAAAGACGGCGTCTCGAGGCTTTCCTGGAGCCGGTCACGCTGAGCTTGCGCCAGATCCTGATCGAGCCGGGCGAGCCTATCCGTTATGTCTATTTTCCGCAAGATGTCGTCGCCTCCATTGTGCATGCCATGAGCGATGGGTCCACGGTCGAGACAGGCATTATCGGGATTGACGGCTTTATCGGCGTGCAGGTTTGGCTACGACAGCGCGCGACCACGACGCGGACCTTTGTACAGGTGCCGGGCCAGGCTTTGCGAATGCGCAGCGACGACTTCATCGCGGAGGTCGTCAACCGTGACACTCCGCTGAACGGCCTGTTGGCCGATTACGTGCACGCGTACCTGTCACTCACTACCGTAACGGCGGCATGCAACCGCATTCACCGCGTCGAGCAACGCCTCTGCCGATGGCTGAAGATGGTCCACAACCGCGTCCCGGGGGACCAGTTTCCGGTCCGGCATGAGTTTCTGGCCTATATGCTCGGGGTGCACCGGCCGAGCGTTTCGATTGCCGCCAATATGCTCAAGAAGGCCGGTCTGATCGGCTACGACTACGGGCGGCTGAAGGTGAAAGACGCGGCGGGTCTGGAAGCGGGTGCCTGTGAGTGCTACGCGACCATGGAGACACAAATCGAGCAGATCTACGGCACGCCGTTCCGCAAGTAGGGCCGGCCTCGTTGGTTGCACGACTTGGACTTCTGCCTATTTCCTCTTCCAGCGCACGCCCTCTTTGCTGTCTTCGAGCAGAATGCCCTTGGCGGCCAGGTCGTTGCGGATGGCGTCTGCGCGGGCGAAGTCCCGGGCGCGGCGGGCGGCGTTCCGCTCTTCCACCAGCGCGGCGATTGCCTCATCTGTGAGGGAGTAGCCGGCGCGCAGCTCGGGTGAGGCAGTCTCGAGGCGGCCTTCGCGCTCGGCCCACTCGATGGCATGGCGGGTAATCGCTGCGTCCCGATTCTCGATTACATTGAAGATCCGATCAAAGGTGGCCAGTACCCCCAGGAGCACAGGCGCATCGCCGGCAAAGAGCTCACCTTTATCCGCGGCGGTGTTGGCGGCGCGTACCATCTCGAAGATGGCCGCCCGCGCTTCGGCGGTGTTCAGATCATTGGCCAGCGCGGCGGTGAAGGCACGCTCCGCGTCGCGTGCCGCCGCCTGGAGCGCAATGTTTTCTCCTGCGGGCCAGTTCTCGTCCCGGACGCGCTGGTGAAAGGTGCGCAACCGCTCCACTGCCGAAGTGGATTCGGCCAGGCCGTCGAAGGTGAAGTTGAGCTGGTGCCGGTAGGGAACGGAGAGCAGCAGGAAGCGGATGGCGGAAGCCTTGTAGCCCTTGAGCAGCAGGTCGCGCAGGGTAAAGAAGTTTCCCTCGGACTTGGACATCTTCTTGCCCTCGACCAGCAGAAACCGCACATGCATCCAGTGCCGCACAAACGGCTGATGCGTGGCCGACTCCGACTGCGCAATCTCGTTCTCGTGGTGCGGAAACATCAGGTCTTCGCCCCCGGCATGAAGGTCGAGCGTATTCCCCAGGTACTTCATGGCCATGGCGGAGCATTCAATGTGCCATCCGGGACGGCCGGAGCCGATCGGCGTCTCCCATGTGTGCTCGCCGGGTTTGGCGGCCTTCCAAAGAGCGAAGTCGCTGGCGGAGTCCTTCTCGTATTCGTCCACATCGACGCGCGCCCCGGCGGTATTTCCGCTGAGGTCTTTCTTGGAAAGCTTGCCGTACTCCGGGAAGCCGGCGATGCGGAAATACCAGGAGCCATCTTCCGTCTTGTATGCGAGGCCCTGGGCTGCAAGCTGCTCGATGAGCGTGACCATCTCCGGGATGTTCTCGGTGGCATGCGGCACCACGGTGGGGGGCTCGCAGCCCAGCGCGTCGAGATCTTCAAAGAAGGCTTCTTCGTAGCGCGGCGTGTAGGCCGCGATCGGCAGGCCGGCTGAGGCGGCATTGCGAATGATCTTGTCGTCTACATCCGTCACATTCATGACGTGGCGCACGGGCACGCCCTGCTGTTCCAGGAAGCGCCGCAGCACGTCTACGTGGACGAAAGTGCGGAAGTTGCCGATGTGGCCGTAGTCGTAAACGGTGGGACCGCAGGCATACAAGGTGAGCGTATCGGCTGCAGGCACAAGTGGTTCAACGGAGTTCGTGAGGGTGTTATAGAGGTGAGGGGTCATCCGGCGTCTTTCAGGATTATAGGGATGCGGCCCTGTCCGCGTTTGGCGGTCTGCTGAATGGGGATGCCTACACGGGAGCCGGCTTAGCGGCCAAGCGCCAGGGATGGCGCGGCGGAAAGGTCCGGGGGCGCGATCTGGCCGCCCTGGAGTTTGGGCCAGGCGGCAGCGGCAATCATGGCGGCATTGTCCGTCGAGAGCGCCACGGAAGGAAACGCGATGGGGAGGGAGTGCGCGGCGGCTTCGGCGGCAAAGCGCACGCGGAGTTCGCGGTTGGCCGCGACGCCGCCGGAGACCAGCACCATCTCGGCGCCGTAGTGTTCGGCGGCGGCAAAAGTCTTGCGCTTCAGATCTTCGATGACGGCGCGCTGAAAGGAGGCGATCAGGTTCAGCGTTTCCTGGTCGCACAGGGCGAGCGCATCGGCTGGGCTTCGCGTCCGTTCCCAGCGCGGTACGGCGCCGCGCAATTGAGGGCTGCATGGCATGCGTCTCCACATAACGGAGGACGGCTGTCTTGATGCCGCTGAAGGAGAAGAGGTAACGCGGTTCAGCAGCGTGCTGGCCGGGGCGGTGGGCCTTGGCCTTGATCTGCGCAAAGGAAAAGGGAACGGCGCGGGGGTCGCCATGGGCGGCGAGCGTGTCGATCCAGGGGCCGCCCGGGTAGCCGAGGCCCAGCAGCTTGGCCACCTTGTCGAAAGCTTCGCCCGCGGCATCGTCCAGCGTGCGGCCCACATTTTCGTACTGCCATCCTCCCTCGTCCTGGCAGGCCAGGTACAGATGGGTATGGCCGCCGGAGACGACCAGTGCGAGATAGCGGCGTGCGCGCAGTTCTTCTTCGGGAATCGCCGCCACGGCGGGCCAGCTCCGCCTGCTCCAGCAACACCGCGTGAATGTGGCCTTCGAGATGATTGACTGCGATCAATGGCTTGCCGAGCGCGAAGGCCAGCGCCTTGGCAAAGGAGATGCCGACCAGGAGCGATCCGGCGAGCCCCGGTCCTTCCGTGACGGCGATGGCGTCCAGGTCAGCGAACGTGACGTTGGCCTCACGCAGCGCGGCGCGGACCACCGGGACGATGTTGCGGAGGTGCTCGCGGGAGGCGAGCTCCGGGACTACGCCTCCGTAGGGTGCGTGCGTGGCGACCTGGGACGCTACGATGTTGGATAGCTGGTGCCGCCCTCGCTCCACCACCGCGGCTGCGGTTTCATCACACGAGCTTTCCAGGCCCAAAATCAGACCGCGCGAGGACGCATTTGAGCCCCTGTTCACATCTCTCATACTAGTGCGATTCAGTGGATGCAAGCGGAGGAGATGAGGATGGCGGAAGCCGAGGCCCGGCGGGCAGCAATCCGGATTGTGGAGCAGTTGCGGGCAAAAGGGCATGCGGCGTTTTTTGCCGGCGGATGCGTGCGTGACCTGCTGCTGGGCTGCGAGCCGCTGGATTACGACGTGGCCACCAGCGCGCATCCGGAGGTGGTATTGGCGCTCTTTCCCCGGACCTTCGCCGTGGGCGCGCACTTTGGCGTCGTGCTGGTGTGCAGCGAAGGCCGGGATGGTCGCGAGATCGTAACCGAAGTGGCGACGTTTCGATCCGACGGCGCTTACAGCGACGGCAGGCATCCGGACGCCGTTCGCTTCTCCGAGAGCCCGGAGGAAGACGTCGAGCGCCGAGACTTCACCATCAACGGCATGCTGCTCGATCCCGTGGTGCTGGAGCAGACCGGCGAGCCCGCGAAGGCGGTGCTGGATTTCGTGGGCGGGCGTGAGGACCTGGAACGCAGGCAGGTGCGCGCCATCGGTGACCCGCTGCAGCGCTTCGAGGAAGACAAGCTGCGCATGCTGCGGGCCGTCCGGTTCGCCGCGCGCTTTGGATTTGCGATTGAACCGCGTACGGAAGCGGCCATACGCGCGCTCGCGCCGAAGATTCGCGAGGTGAGCCGTGAGCGCGTGCGCGACGAGCTGACGCGCATGCTGACCGAAGGCGCCGCCCGGCGTGCGTTTGAGCTGTTGAACGCCACCGGCCTGCTTGCCCAAGTGCTGCCGGAGGTGGTGGCGCTGCAAGGGGTGGAGCAGCCGCCGGAGTATCACCCGGAGGGCGATGTGTGGGTGCATACGCTGATGCTGCTGGAAAAGCTGCCCGCCGGCGCGTCGGCGACGCTGGCCTGGGGCGCGCTGCTGCACGACATCGGCAAGCCGGCGACCTTTGTGCGGGCGCCGGACCGTATCCGCTTCAACGGCCACGTGGAGATCGGTGTGCGCATCGCAGAAGCGATACTGAAGCGGTTACGATTCTCAAGCGAAGAGACACGGCAGATTCTGCTGCTTATCGAAAACCACATGCGCTTCGGCGACGTGAAGAAGATGAAGGAGTCGACGCTGAAGCGCTTCTTTCGCCTGCCGCATTTTGAAGAGCACCTTGCGCTTCATCACTTGGACTGCACCTCGAGCCACGGATTACTGGATCTCTACAGGTATGCCAAGGAGCGCTATGAATCTGCGCCGGCAGAGGAGGTCCGGCCGTCGCTGCTGGTTACCGGACGCGACCTGATCGCCGCCGGCTATCGCCCCGGACCGCGCTTCAAGCAGATGCTGGAAGCAGCCGAGGATGCGCAACTGGAAGGCGCGATTCACACGCGCGAAGAGGGATTGAAGCTGATTGCGGAGGACTTTGGGAATGCAGACTAGAGCGACGGAACAGCCCGGCTTGCCCCGCAGGGAGCCGGAACAGCAAAACCCGCCTGGAGCACGCGTCGTGCTCACCAGCATGGCGAAGACGCTGGGTTACATGGCCGGCTTCGCCGTGCTGCACAGCGCGCTGGCCACAGAAACCAGCAAGCGGCTGGTGGCGCGCTGGATCGGGGAGACGCAAGCGGGACGGGTTCTACCGATTTGCATACAACGGGGCGGCCGCGCTCACCACGGCGGTGCTGGCAACGCGCATTCGGCGGCTGCCGGACAAAACTTTCTACGACCTGCACGGCGCCGCCCGCGTGCCCATCGAGATACTGCGGGCGTCCGCGCTCGGCACGATTCTGCTTGCGGTGGAGCAGGTGGGCATCGGCCCGTTTTCCGGCCTGCCGGAGCTGCTGGCCTACGTAGCGCAGCGGAAGCCCCTACGTTGCCGCCGCCGCAAGGCGTGCCGCCGAGCATCGCGAGAGGGCTGGCATTAGGCGGCCCTTACCGATTCACGCGTCACCCGCTCAATTTCGCCACCGTGGTTGTGGTCTTTGCCTCCGCGCGCATGAGCGCCGTGCGGCTCAGCGTGGGCCTAGCCACACTCGCGTACGCGCTCATCGGATCGAAGCTCGAAGAGCATCGTCTGCTCGATCGCTACGGCCAGGACTACCGCGAGTACGTGGCCAGCGGCGTTCCGTTCTTCTGGCCGCGCCTGCCGCGGTAATGCGCCCACGTCTCACGCGGGGAAGAGGTCAACGCTGCGCCCGGCCCAGCCATGTCTTGTACAGGCCCCAGGCGGCCAGGGTGCACACGTCCGGAATCCTGCTCTCCAGGATGAGCTGTTCAAACTCGGCGATGGGCATGCGGGTCACGGTGAGATCGTGTTCCTCGTCATCGCGGTCGTGATTGCCCTGACGCAGGTCTTCGGCCAGGAAGACATGCTGTTTTTGATTGGCGAAGCCGTAGGCGATGTACATGGAGCCGAGGTACGTGAACCGGCCGGCGGTGAGCCCGGTTTCTTCGCGCAGTTCGCCGCGCGCTAGCGCCTCGGGGTCTACATTGTCCATTTCCCAGCCGCCCTGGGGCAGCTCCAGGCAGCGCTGCTGGATGGTGTAGCGAAACTGCTCCACCAGGTAGATATGTTCGCCGTCGATGGGGAGGATGACGGCGCAATCCTGCTTGTCTACCACGCTGTAAATGCCGTGGGCGCCGTTGTTGCGCTCGATCTGGTCTTCGCGCAGGCGCAGCCACTTGTTGCGATAGATTTCGCGGCTGTGAAGGGTGCGAATGCTCATGGAAACAGGATAGGGCACGGAGGCGTGCGAGGCCGTGCCCGCTCAACTGACGTGGATTACGGGCCGGCGTTTGGGATCGGAAACTGCACGGCGGATGACCTCATGGGTAAGGGGCGCGGCATCACCCTCTCCCAGGAAAAGATAGCGGACGATGTTGGCGAGGGGATTGCCTTCTTTCCACTTGAAATACGCGTGGGGCACGTGTCCGGTTATCGCTTCCAGGTGGATCAGGAGCGCCGCGATGGAGTTGGCGATCACCGGGCTGCGGGCGCACAGCATGTGGTATTTGCCGACGCGCTCGCCGCAGACGTGGAGCGTGTGGGTGAATTCGGAAACATCTCCGCGCTCAATTTCCAGGAAGACCAGGTGTTCGCCGTCATCCAGGCTGTGATAGTCGCGGACGCGATGCTCTGCCTTCGCCAGGGAGGCTTCTGTTTCCGGCTGATAGCTGCGCGGAATGATGCGGATGGTGCCGTGTGCCTGGGCCAGCAGCGCCTCCGCGCTGGGGTCGAGGATCACTTCCGTGATGCGCAGCTCGGTGGAACGAATGGCGCGCGAGATGAGAGAAGAGAGCACCATAATGCCGATGAAAATGGAGGCGATCTTAAGGCCTTCCGGACGCTCGAAGACATTCAGTGCGGTGGTGTAGACGAAAACGGCGAAGACGAAGCCGAAGAGCCATTTCCACCATCCCCGCTGGGCCGCGAGCATGACGGCAAACGCCGCCGAGGTAATCAGCACCAGCACGCCGGTAGCGTAGGCGCCGCCCTGCGCGTCCACGTCGGCGTGGAACCGCCAGGTGACGACAAATCCCACGCCGATGAAGACCAGAACCAGGGGACGCGAAGCGCGAATCCATTCCGGCGCCATGCCAAAGCGGGGCAGGTAACGGGGAATGAGGTTCAGCAGCCCGGCCATGGCGGATGCGCCGGCAAAGGCCAGGATGAGGATGGTGCTGATGTCGTAGGCGGAGCCGAAGGCGTTGCCCAGGTGCCGATGGGCCAGATAGGCCAGCGCGCGTCCGTTGGCGGCGCCGCCGGGCTGGAACTCGTGCGCGGGAATCAGCAGCGTCGTGACCAGACTGGTGGTGATCAGAAAGACGCTCATGATGATGGCCGCGGTGGCCAGCAGCTTCCGCGTGTTGCGAATGCGCTCGTCCTGATCGTTGCCCTCGATCAGCGGCATGACCGCAACGCCGGTCTCGAAGCCGGAGAGTCCCAGGGCCAGCTTGGGGAAGAGGACGAGGGAGATACCGAGCATCGCCAGCGGATTGCTGTGGCTGGCAAAGAGGGCGTCCTTCCACTGCGGCAAGGTATACGAGTGCTGCAATACCTGCCACAGGCCCACGATGGTGACCACGCCGTTGAGGAGCAGGTAGATCCCGACGAGAACGACGGCGATGCCGATAGCCTCTCTGAAGCCTTTGAGGAAGATGGCCCCGAGTATGGCCAGCAGCGCCAGCGTGACCCCCATCTGGCTCTTGAGCACCGCGGGCGTAAACGGGTTGGAGACGAAGTGGGCGGCGGCGTCTGCAGCCGAGAGCGTCATGGTGATGACGAAGTCCGTGGTGGCGAAGCCGAGGAGTACCAGGACAAAGGCCTTGCCCCCCCATTCCGGGAAGATCCGCTCCAGCATGGCAATGGAGCCCTGGCCGTTGGGGCTGGCTGCGGCCACGCGGCGGTAGACCGGCAGCGCGGCAAACAAGGTGACCAGCACCAGCACGAGCGTGGCAACGGGCGACAGCAGCCCGGCGGCCAGAAAAGCGATGCCCGGCTGATAGCCCAGGGTGGAAAAGTAATCGACGCCGGTGAGGCACATCACACGCCACCAGGCGTGTTCGCCTTCTCCGTTCTGCTGCACACCCTTGGGGAGCTGCAGATCCGCCAGAAGCCATTGGGAAAATTTCACTCTGCTGCACGCCTCCGCGATCCGAGCCTTCGGCGCCGTTGGAACCCGAGGGCTGATCCAAATGGATACTACCTCTGAACGGCGCCGCGTACGAAAGATGAATGAGATGCGCCGAGGGAGGCAGGCAGCCAGCGTGGCTCAGTTTCGGGGGAAAGCTCTCGGGTAGCTGGCCAGAAGCAGCACGCCCCGGCTTGGATGCCGGGGCGTGGGAGGGCGAGGGATAACGGCTACTTACTGGAGCGCTGGGCCTCTTCAAAGCGCCGGTTCACTTCATCCCAGTTGACGACGTTCCACCAGGCGGCCAGGTACTCCGGCCGGCGGTTCTGGTATTTCAAGTAATAGGCATGCTCCCACACGTCGTTGCCCAGGATGGGGTGCTTGCCCTCGGAGATCGGGTTGTCCTGGTTGGGCGTGGTGACGATGGAGAGCTTGCCGCCGCTCCACACCAGCCAGCCCCAGCCGGAACCGAATTGCGCGGCCGTTTTCTCTTCAAACTGTTTCTTGAAATTTTCGAAGGAGCCGAAATCTTTGCGGATTTGTTCTGCGATGTGGCCGGTCGGCTCGCCGCCGCCATTCGGCTTCATGATCTTCCAGAACATGGAGTGGTTGACGTGGCCGCCGCCGTTGTTGCGTACGGTGGTGCGGATATCTTCGGGAACAGAGTTGAGGTTCTTGAGCAGATCTTCGGGGCTCTTCTGCGCGAGCTCCGGATGCTTTTCCACGGCGCCATTCAGTTTGCTCACATAGGCCGCGTGGTGCTTGTCGTGATGCAGCTTCATGGTCGCTTCGTCGATATGTGGTTCCAGCGCGGCGTAGTCATAAGGTAGTGGTGGAACTTCGTATGCCAAAGGAATTCCTCCTGTTCGGACTGTGAATGCTGTGCAAAACGCCCGGTGCGGTGTGGCGCGGATCGGCAAGCCCGGGTGGGCGTCACGTTGGTCGCCGCACATAGATCTGCGGAGCAACACCGGCCCCGCTCAACGGTATGGATGCCGTTTTGCGTCATCGGGTCGCAGGATTCGCTCGCCGTGCTGCAATCTATTCAGCTCTGCTGGACTGTGTAGGATGGAGTTGAAGCTTCTGCTGAAGTGGAGTGCGGCGGTGTGCGCAGTCGCGGGCGCCCCGCGGATTTTGTATTTGGAACGCTGCCTTTGGCCAAGAAACGTATAACCCGGCGGCAACTTTTGCGCGATGGGGGAGCTGCCGGGGTGCTTGCCCTTGGCGCGCCAGCCGCCGCGCTCGCTGATGGTCTGCAGAACCAACCCACGGCGCCGCAAACCACCGGGGCGCAGCCGCGCACCCAGGAGCAGGCGGCCGAAGAGTACCGGCACCCGCCGGGTGTGTTCATCAACCGGCCTCTTACGCAAGTCTCAAAAGCAGCGGAGGCGCTGCTGGACGACATGGAAGGCCGCAACTGCGACTTCTTCTACAACGAGGCCAATCCGAAGACCGGCCTGGTACGCGACCGTGCGCCCTCGGAAGGCCGGTCGATGAGCAGAGTAGCGAGCATTGCGGCGACCGGGTTCGGGTTGAGCGCGATGTGCATCGCGGCCAAGCGCAACTACCTGCGGCCGATCGACTGCGAGCAGCGGGTGGAGCGGACACTGGCCTTTCTGCTGGAAAAGTGTCCTCATGAGCACGGCTTTCTCTATCACTTCATCGATATCGAGAGCGGCTCACGCATGTTCGGCAGCGAGCTTTCTTCGATTGATACCGCGCTGCTGATGTGCGGCGTGCTGCATTGCCGGCAGTATTTCGGCGGCAACAACCGTATCGCTGCGCTGGCCACCACGCTTTACCGCCGCGTGGACTGGGAGTGGATGCTGAACGGCGGCGACACGCTTTCCATGGGCTGGCTGCCGGACCAGGGCTTCTTGCAACATCGCTGGGACATTTACGCCGAGCTGACGACCATGTACCTGATGGCCATTGGCTCCCCGACGCATCCGGTCCCGGCCACCAGTTGGGATGTGCTACAGCGGCCGATTGCGCCCTATGGCGGCATCGACTACATCACCGGCGTGGCTCCGCTGTTCATTCATCAGTACCCGCAGGCCTGGTGTGATTACCGCGATCAGCGCGACCGGCACGCCAACTACTTCACCAATTCAATTGCCGCGACGCGCGCACACCAGCTCTGGTGCCTGGTGCTGGGGCAGCGCTTTAACTGGATCGACCAGGACATGTGGGGTATCACCGCGTCGGATTCGCGCCAGGGCTATCGCGTGTGGGGCGGCCCGCCCTCCATCGGGCCGCTGGACGGCACGCTGGTGCCCTGCGCCTGCGCTGGATCACTGGTCTTTCTGCCGGCGGAGTGTTCGCACGTGCTGCTGACCATGCGGGACCGCTTCGGCGACCGGATTTATCAGCGCTATGGCTTTGTGGACGCATTTCAGCCGAAGGCCGGATGGTTTGCGCAGGACGTGATCGGCATTGACGTTGGCATCGGCCTGCTGATGGCGGAGAATCTGCGCACCGGTTTTGTGTGGGAATATTTCATGAAAAACCGGGAGATCGGGCACGCCATGCGCGAGTGCGCGTTCCACCCCGATCCGGACGCCAATAGCCAGGTGCTCTGAGCGCGCCAAGCACGGCTCTTCATCCATCGCGCTTATGGCCTGTGCGAGAATGGCGCGGCACGCCCATTTCCCACCTCCCGCACAGCACCAAGAGGCACATGAGCACAGACTCACTGGAGTATCGCTGGATTGAAGCGCAGGGAGAGGCCTTCGGTGCGCCTGGCCTGCCGGCACGCTGGACTTCGAGTACCAAAGACGTAGTGGGCACTGCGTATGCGGTCGCCAGCCGGATGTGGTTCACCGTCTCGCACGGCATTGTGAACGAGATGTATTACCCAACCATCGACCGGCCGCAGGTGCGCGATCTGGAACTGCTGGTGACCGACGGCGAGACCTTCGCGCACGAAGAAAAGCGCGACTTCGACCGCGAGTTTGCGTACATCGACGGGGACGCGCCGGCGGTGCGCCTGACCAACAGCGACCGTGAAGGCCGCTACCGCATTGTGAAGGAAGTGATTGCGGACCCGCATGCGCCGGTGCTGCTGATGCATGTCCGGCTGGAAGGCGATCCGCAACTGCTGCCGCGACTGCGGGTGTACGCGCTGTTGGCGCCGCACCTGGAGGTTGGCGGCGCGGGCAACTCCGCGCGCGTGCTGGAAGTAGCCGGGCAGCGTTTGCTGCTGGCCTGGAAGGGACGAACCACGCTGGCCATGGGCACGAGTTGCGGCTTTGTGCGCACCAGTTGCGGTTTCGTGGGCACAAGTGATGGTTGGCAGGATGTGATGAAGCACCTAGGCATGACCTGGGAGTTCGGCAGCGCCAGAGACGGCAACGTCGCGGTCATCGGAGAGGTCGATGTCTCGAAGCATGCCGAATTCACGCTCGCGGTGGGCTTTGGCGAAGGGCCGCACGCTGCGCTCACCAGCACGCTGGGGGCGCTTACGACTCCTTTCGAGCAGCAGGAGAAGCGCTTCATTGAGCAGTGGAAGCGGACGCACATTCCGTCCGGCCTGATCGCCTCAAGCGGCGATGGAGGCCGGCTGCTTAAAACCAGTCACCATGTCCTGCTGGCGCATGAGGATAAGACCTTTGCCGGGGCGTTCATCGCGTCCGCTTCGATCCCATGGGGGCAGGCCAAGGGCGATGCGGACCTGGGCGGCTACCACCTGGTGTGGACGCGCGACATGGTGCAGTCCGCGACGGCGCTGCTGGCCGCGGGGCAGGAGATCACCGCCAGGCGTGCACTGGTCTACCTGGCCTGTACGCAGAAGCCCGACGGTGGCTTCGCGCAGAACTTCTGGGTGGATGGCACGGCCTACTGGTCCGGCGTGCAACTGGATGAGACGGCGTTTCCCATCATCCTGGCGTGGCGGCTGTGGAAGGGAAAGGCGCTGGGCGACTTCGACCCCTACCCGTTCGTGGAGCGCGCGGCCGGCTTCCTGGTACGGCACGCGCCGGTAACGCAGCAGGAGCGCTGGGAAGAGAACGCGGGCTATTCGCCATCGACGCTCGCGGTGGTGCTGACAGGGCTCGTCTGCGCGGCGGAAATGGCGCGGGAGCATCAGGCGATAGAACTCGCGCGGTTCCTGGAAGAGCAGGCGGACTGGATCGAATCCCACCTGGAGGACTGGACGGTGACCAACGCCGGAGTGCTGCTTCCGGGCGTGGAGCGCTATTACATGCGCATTCGCCCGCCGGAGCAGGACGCGCCGTATGTGGCGCAGGGCCCGGGGACAGAGACCATCCGGATTGCGAACCGCGCGCCGGATGAAAAGTCGATCTTCGAGGCACGCGAGATCGTGGATGGCGGATTTCTGGAACTGGTGCGCTATGGCGTGCGCCGCGCGGATGATCCGATCATTGTGAACACGGTCAAGGTGGTGGATGCGGTATTGAAGCGCGACCTGCCGCAAGGGCCCGGATACCGGCGCTATAACCACGACGGCTATGGGCAGCAGAAGAACGGCCGCGCTTTCAAGGGCTTCGGTCAGGGCGGATCGTGGCCGATGCTGACCGGCGAAAGGGCGCATTATGCACTGGCCGCCGGCGAGCCGGTAGCGCCGCTGCGCAACATGATGGAGCAATCCTGCTCGACCGGCGGCATGCTGCCCGAGCAGCTTTGGGACCTTCCCGATCTGCCGGCCCGCGGCATGCTGCGGGGCCAGCCCTCCGGATCGGCCATGCCGCTGGTGTGGGCGCATGCCGAATACCTGAAGCTGCTGCGCTCCATCGCGGACGGCAAGGTGTTCGATACCGTCTCGGCCGTGGCGGACCGATATGCAAACGGCAGTGCGCGCTCGGGCCTGGAGGTGTGGCGGCTGGACCGGCAGGTGAGGACCATACCTGCGGGCAAGCGCCTGCGTGTAGAGGCCGAGGAGATGTTTGAGCTGACCTGGAGCATCGACAACTGGGCCACCGTGAACCGGACCGGCGCCACGCCTGTCGGCTTTGCCGGCTTCTTCGCCGATCTGCAGCCGGACCCGCACCCGGGCCAGAAGATCGTCTTTACCCTTCGCTGGACAGCGGGAAACCGCTGGGAGGGGAAGAACTTTGAGGTAGAAACGGCCGCGGCGACATAGTCCTGAAGAAACATCATCCTTCTCTGGCCGAACCGACATCTCACCACAGGAATGCGCTGTGACGCACGCACGCGCAGGATGCGAGCAAGCGGGACATGCCCTCGGGAAAACGTGGCGCAGAGTGGTTGTAGACTGTGGCTGCCAAACTTTGCAGGACGCATTTGCCGCCGGCGACGGCAGCAGGCGAAAGGAAGAGCATAGGATTCAGCTATGAGCGAATTGGAACAGCAATCGATTAACGCGCTGCGATTTCTCGCGGTCGATGCCGTACAGAAGGCCAAGAGCGGACACCCGGGTGCACCCCTGGGAGACGCACCCATCGCATACCTTCTCTTCCATAAGTACATGCGCCATAACCCGAAAGATATGCACTGGCCCAACCGCGACCGGTTTGTGCTTTCGAACGGCCACGCATCCGCGCTGCTGTATGCCGTGCTCCACCTCACGGGTTATGACGTCACCATCGAGGACCTCCAGCAGTTCCGGCAATGGCATTCGCGTACGCCGGGGCACCCCGAGCTGGGCGACACCGACGGCGTCGAGGTCACGACCGGTCCGCTGGGCCAGGGTTTCGCGATGGGTGTAGGTATGGCGGTCGCCGAGCGGCATCTGGCCGCTGTCTACAATAAGCCGGGCTTCGACATCGTCGATCACTACACCTATGTCCTGTGCTCGGATGGCGACCTGATGGAAGGCATCTCGCACGAGACGGCGTCGCTGGCCGGCACACTCGGGCTCGGGAAGATGATCTATCTCTACGACGACAACCTGATCTCGCTCGATGGTCCGACGGAGCTCTCCTACACCGAGGACGTTCTGAAGCGCTTTGACGCGTATCACTGGCACACGCAGATTGTCGAAGACGGCAATGACCTCGAGGCGATCTCGCGGGCGATCGACGCAGCCAAGGCTGTGACGGACAAGCCGTCGCTGATTGCGGTACGCACCGTCATCGGGTTCGGTAGCCCCTCTGGCCGGCACGAACAAGGCGCACGGTGAGCCGCTGGGTCCGGACAATGTGAAGGCGACGAAGAAGAACCTGAACTGGCCCGAGGACAAGACTTTCTACGTGCCGGAAGACGCCAAGAAGCACTGGCTGGAAGCGGTGGACCGCGGCGCCAAATTCGAGCAGGAATGGAAAGACCTCTTCGCGCGCTACGAGAAGGAGAATCCGGAACTGGCCGCCCAGTTCAAGCGCACCGTCTTCGAGCAGAAGCTCAAGCCGGGCTGGGAGAAGAGCCTGCCGGTCTTTCCCGCCGACGGCAAGCCAATCGCCACACGGTCTGCAGGCAACACGGTGATGAACGCGTTTGCCAAGGAGGTTCCCGAATTTATCGGGGGCGCGGCCGATCTTTCAACTTCCACCAAGACCGTCATCAAGGACGGCGGCAACTTCCACCTCGATCCCGCGGGACGCAACCTGTTCTTCGGTGTGCGCGAATTCGGCATGTGCTCCATGGTGAACGGCATGGCGGTGCACGGCGGCGTCATCCCTTATGGCTCGACATTCTTCGTCTTCACCGACTACTGCAAGCCGGCGCTGCGCCTGGCCGCCATCATGAAGGCGCATTCCATCTTCGTCTTCACCCATGATTCCATCGGCCTGGGCGAAGACGGGCCCACGCACCAGCCTATCGAGCACCTGATGATGCTGCGCGCCGTGCCCAACCTGATTGATCTGCGGCCTGCCGATGCGAACGAAACCTCCGCCGCCTGGGCGGTGGCGCTCGAAAGCAAGGCGCCGTCCTTCTTTGCGCTTTCGCGGCAGGACCTCCCCATTCTGGACGCAGCCAAGCACAACGTGATGCAGAACTTCCGCAAGGGCGCGTACATCGTGGAGCAGGGCGGTGACAAGCCCGATCTGCTGATCGTGGGCACCGGCGCGGAGCTGTGGCCGTCGCTTGAAGCCGCCAAGCGGCTGGAGGGCGAGGGCATTCACACACGCGTCGTCTCCATGCCCAGTTGGCGGCTTTTCGAGCAGCAGTCGGAGGAGTACCAGAACTCCATTTTCCCCGACGACGTGCCCAAGCTGGCCGTGGAAGCGGGTTCGCCGCTCGGCTGGTGGAAGTGGGTCGGCCGCCACGGCGACGTGATCGGCATGGACCGGTTTGGCGCCTCCGCTCCCGGCACTACGGTGCTGGAGAAGTTTGGCTTTAACGCGGAAGGCGTGTACAAGCGGGCCAAAGCACTGCTGGAACGCACCAAGCATGCCACCTCGAGTTCGCCGGAAAAAGGCACAGTCGCTGCTTCAAAAGATTCGGGGCACTGATGAAGATCGCAATCGCATCGGATCACGCAGGCTTTCGCCTGAAGGAAGAAATGCGGGAGTACATCAAGGGCCTGGGTCACGAGGTGAGTGACCTGGGCGCTTTCAACGAGGATCCCTCCGACTACCCGGACTTCGCCCTCAAGGTGGGCGACGCCCTGCGGAACCACCAGGCAGAGCGCGGCGTGCTTATCTGCGGCAGCGGGGTGGGCGTGAGCGTCGCCGCTAACAAGATTCCCGGCATCCGCGCGGGGATGTGCCACGACTGCTACTCCGCGCACCAGGGTGTGGAGCATGACGATATGAACGTGCTGGTGATGGGCTCGCGCATTGTTGGCGGCGCACTTGCGGCAGACCTGGTCAAGAGCTTCCTGTCCGCTAAATTTCAGGGCCAGGAGGAGCGCTTTGTGCGTCGCCTGAACAAGGTGAATGCCATCGAGCGGCAGTACACTTCGGCTGCAAGCGGCGGGCAGTCCCAACCACAGAGCGCGAAGTAGGCATCATCATGGCAGAGATCGAAGCGGTGTACTTCGACATCGGGGGCGTCCTGCTGACCAACGGCTGGGACCACGTGGAGCGTGCGCGCGTGCTCGACCAGTTTGGTGTAGACCGGGCGGCCTACGAGGCCCGGCACCCCGAGGCCAACGATGCGTGGGAGAAGGGCGAGATCACGGTCGAGACATTTCTGCGCGAGACCGTCTTCTTTGAGCCTCGGCCGTTCACGCCCGAGGCGTTCCTCGCGGCGATGCGGGAACAGTCGCAGTGGCTTCCTTACGGGGCAATCAACGTATTACGAGCGCTGCGCGCCGCTGGGCGGGTCAAACTGGCGATGCTCAACAATGAGTCGCGCGAGCTGAACGATTACCGCATCGAGCACTTCGGTCTTGACTGCTTCTTCCACGGATTTTTTTCTTCCTGCTATCTCGGTCTGCGCAAGCCTGACCCAGCCATCTTTGAAGCCGGGCTCGCGCTTATGCATCAGAAGCCAGAGAGAAGCGCCTTTGTGGACGACCGGGAAGGGAACTGTGCGGCGGCGGCGAAGCTGGGCTTCCATGCCATTCAGTACCGGAATGAAGAGCAGTTCGCGCAGGAGTTGCGGGCATTGGGAGTAGCGGTCGAACTAGGCCAGGCGGCATAGCGAATTTCGAGAGAGCATTCCAGAGGAGAAGAGCGATGGAACTGGGTCTGATCGGGTTGGGCAAGATGGGCTTCAATATGGCCGAGCGGTTGCGCGAGCACGGTCACAAAGTAGTCGGATTTGACTTCAACGCCGATGTGGTGAAGAAGCTGGATGCGGCCGGATCGACAGGCGTGAACTCGCTCGAGGACCTGGTGAAGGATCTGAAGGCGCCGCGCGCGGTGTGGCTTATGGTGCCTTCGGGTGCCCCGGTGGACCAGACCATAGCCAAGCTACAGCCGCTGATGCAAAAAGGAGACACATTCATCGACGGCGGCAATTCCAATTACAAGGATTCGCAGCGGCGCGCCGCGGAATGCGAAGCCAAGGGCTTCCACTTTGTGGATTGCGGCACCTCCGGCGGTGTGTGGGGTCTGAAGGAGGGCTACAGCATGATGGTCGGCGGCAGCAAGGAAGCGGTCGATCCTCTGCGTCCCATTTTTGAAGCACTGGCGCCTGCGCCGGACAAGGGCTGGGGCCACGTGGGGCCGGCCGGTGCCGGGCACTTCGTGAAGATGGTGCACAACGCCATCGAGTACGGCATGATGGAGGCCTACGCCGAGGGCTTTGCCATTCTCAAGGCCAAGCAGGACATGCACCTCGACCTCGAACAGATTGGGGAGATCTGGCAATACGGCTCGGTCATTCGCTCCTGGCTGCTCGACCTCACGGTCGATGCGCTCAAGAAGAATCCGACGCTCGAGGGCATTGAGCCATTCGTGGTGGATTCGGGCGAAGGCCGCTGGACGGTGTTCGAGGCCATTGATCTTAACGTGTCCGCCCCGGTGATCACAGAGTCGCTGATCCGCCGCATTCGTTCGCGCGAGGCGAACAATTTCACCGATCGCATGCTGTCCATCATGCGCAACGCTTTCGGCGGCCACGCAATCAAGAAGAGCAGCTAACGCCGGCTGCTCTGAAAGGAGCTGACACCATGGCGACCATCACTGAAACGCCTGCATTGCCGGAGGTTCGCCCGGCTCGCCAGGGCGAGAGGGTTCCGGAACCGACCGCCGTCGTCATTTTCGGCGCCTCAGGCGATCTAACGAAGCGAAAACTGCTACCGGCGCTGTTTCATTTAGAGCAGAGCGGGCTGCTTGCCCGAGCAGTTTGCCGTGGTTGGAGTGGCCCGTCGCCCGCTGGAAGGCGAGTTCTCGCGCGATATGCGTGAGGGCATCGTCAAGTACGGCGGCGTGAAGGACGACAACAAGGACCTTGATCGCTTCATGGCGAAGGTCAGCTATCACGCCATGAACTTCGACGACCACGCCGGCTATGAGTCGCTCAAGCAGACGCTCGAAAATATCGATCGTGAGCGTGGAACCGAGGGCAACCGGCTCTTCTACCTGGCCACCGCGCCCGAATACTTCTCCGAGATCATCCATCAACTTGGGGAGCACGGCATGGCGCAGCCGGCCCAGGGCACCGTGCACACCATCATCGAAAAGCCGTTCGGGCATGACCTCGCCTCCGCGCGCGAGTTAAACGATGACGTGAATAGTGTGTTTCGCGAGGACCAGGTATTCCGTATTGACCACTACCTCGGCAAGGAAACTGTTCAAAACATCCTTGTTTTCCGTTTCGCCAATGGAATTTTCGAGCCGATCTGGAACCGCAATTACGTGGACAATGTTCAGATCACTGCGGCCGAAGAGATCGGCATCGAGGGCCGCGGGCCCTTTTACGAGAGTGCCGGAGCGCTGCGCGATGTTGTCCAGAACCATGTTATGGAGCTGCTCTCCTTCGTCGCCATGGAGCCGCCGGTCTCTTTCGAGGCCGAAGCGCTGCGGCGGGAGAAGATCAAAGTATGGCGCGCCGTCCGGCCCATTCAACTGCGAGACGCCGTACGCGGGCAGTACGGCCCGGGAGTTGTGGGTGGCCAGGAGGTAAAAGGCTACCGCGAAGAGGAACGCGTTAACCCGAACTCCAGGACGGAGACCTTCGCCGCACTCCGGCTCGAGATCGATAATTGGCGCTGGGCCGGCGTTCCCTTCTACCTTCGCGCCGGGAAGCGGATGGCGAAGCGCTCGACTGAGATCACGATCCAGTTCAAGCAACCTCCGCTGTTGCTTTTCAAAGAGGTGGGACAAGGCAAGTGCAGCGAAATCCAGCCCAACCTCATCAGCATGCGTATTCAGCCGGATGAGGGCATCTCGTTGCGCTTCGGGGCCAAGGTGCCCAGTCCCAACATGGAAGTATGCCCGGTGATCATGAATTTCAAGTACGCCGAAGCCTTCGGGACCAACTCCGCCAATGGGTATGAGCGCCTGCTGCTGGATGCCATGCTAGGTGACGCCACACTGTTTGCCCATCGCGAGGGCGTGGAGACGACCTGGGCTCTGCTCACGCCGTTGCTGGAGGCATGGAAGCAGCCGCCGGCAGAGTGGTTCCCCAACTACGCCAGCGGGTCCTGGGGGCCGAAATCCGCCGATGCGCTGCTGGAGCGCGATGGCCGCTCCTGGCGCAAAACATAGGAGAACGATGGGCAGGACAACGGCTGTTACATACCATGTGTTCCGCTCGCCGGAGGAGTTCGCTGCCGGAGCGGCGCAGTACTATGCGGACGCATTGGCGGAAGCCGGCAGGCAGCGGACGCATGTACGCGCCGCCTTTTCCGGAGGAAACACGCCCAAGCCGGTGTTCGAATTGCTGGCCGATCCCAGTGCCGGATACCGCACTGAGGTGCCCTGGGAGAAGCTGGAATTCTTCTTTGTCGATGAGCGCACTGTGCCGCCGACGGACCCGGAAAGCAACTTCCGCATGGCGGACGCGGCGCTGCTGTCGAAGGTTCCGCTTGAGGCCTCGCAGATCTTTCGCGTGCAGGGCGAACTGCCTCCGGAGGAGGCCGCGGCCAAGTACGAGTCGGCTATTCGCAACGCCTTCCGGCTGGAAGGTGCGCAGATGCCGCAGTTCGATGTGCTCTCGCTTGGCATGGGCGATGACGGCCACACCGCGTCCATTTTCCCGCACACGGATGCCATTCACGAACTCGGCCGCATCGTGGTGGCCAACCAGGTTCCGCAAAAAAACACATGGCGCATTACGCTGACGTGGCCGGTTATCAACCAGGCGCATGACGTGTCGTTTCTGATTCGGGGAGCAGACAAGGCGGAGGTTCTGGCCCGCGTTCTCTCGAGCGATTACGATCCGGAAGCGCTGCCTTCGCAACTGATCCGCCCGGCAAATGGCAAGCTGACTCTCCTGCTCGATGAAGCAGCGGCGGCGCATTTGCCGAAGCCAGATGCCGACGGCACCGGCCGGATGGAGATCGTACGATGATTCTGGCAGGCGACGTCGGTGGCACGAAGGTAGACCTGGCGCTCTACGATTTTCGACACGGAAAGCTGGCGCGCACGGAAGAGAAGCGGTACGCGGCGCAGGAGCACGAGGGCCTCTCGGTCATTGTGCAGTCGTTTCTCGACGAGCATGGGAAGGCGGGAAAGGTATCCGCCGCGTGCTTCGGCGTTCCCGGCCCGGTGCGCTCGGGCGTGCTGAAGCTGACCAATCTTCCCTGGGTGCTGGATAGCCGCCGCCTGTCCATCGAGCTCGACATATCGCATGTTTTTCTCATCAACGATCTTGAAGCCAACGGCTATGGCATTCCGGAGCTGACCCCTAACCAGATCTTTGTGTTGAGCGAAGGCGACGCCAGCGCAACGGGCAACCGTGGATTGATCGCCGCAGGCACGGGCTGGGCGAGGCCGTCGTGGTATGGAACGGAAGAATGCACGTGCCCATGGCCTCCGAGGGCGGACACGCGGACTTTGCTGCGCGCAACGACGATGAGATCGAACTGCTGCGCTATCTGCAGCGGACGCTCGGAGGGCGCGTCAGCTTCGAGCGGGTGGTGTCGGGCATCGGGATCAAGAATATCTATGCCTTCCTGCGCGATGTGCGGAAGATGGAGGAGCCGGCGTGGCTGCGCGAGCGCATGGAGGTCGAAGATCCGAATGCGGTGATCGGCGAGTTGGGTGAGAGCGGCGCGTCTGAAATCTGCGCCAAAACGCTCGACATGTTCGTATCGGCGTATGGCGCGGAAGCGGGGAACCTTGCCCTCAAGGTGCTGGCGACCGGCGGCACTTACCTGGGCGGCGGCATTGCCCCAAAGATCTTGAAGAAGCTGCAGGATGGGACGTTCATGAAGGCGTTCACGGACAAGGGGCGTCTCAGCAATCTCCTGGTACAGTCGCCGGTGCGCGTCATTCTGGAAAGCCGTGCCGCTTTGATCGGCGCAGCGGCTTATGCGGAAGCGCGTGCAGCGGAACTGGGAGGCCGGTCGGAACGCGCTGCCTCGATTGAGTTCTCCGCGTCAGAACCGGTGTCGAGATCCATCTGAGCGTGCGCATGGATCGGCCAAGAGAGCATCCCCGGCCTTCCGTGCGGCTTCTCTGCGCTGTTCTTGTCGGCATCTGCGTGCTGCTCGGTACGGCGCGTACGGCCTTCGCGCACGCGGTGTTGGTGAATTCTTCACCCAAGGCGGATGCTGTCGTCCAGGGGCCGACTACGGACATCGTGCTGCAGTTCAACTCGCGTGTGGATGCTGCCCGGTCTTCGCTCACGCTGGAAACGCCGGATGGCAAGCCCCAGGCCCTGCCTGCTGACCTGCATGCCGCTCCGAATGTGCTGCGGTCGTCTGCCACCCATCTGGTGAAGGGAAGCTACAGCCTGCACTGGCAGGTGCTGTCCAGTGATGGGCACATCACCCGCGGCGCCTTCTCCTTTTCCGTACGCTAGCCGCCTTCACTGCATTGGAAGCCCACGCGTGATCTGGCTGCTCAACGATATTGAGCTGTTTGCAGTTGTACTCAAGGCATTGGCGCTCGCGCTGGAGGCGCTTCTGCTTGGCGGGGCGGCGTTCCTGGTCTTTGTCGTGCGTGGCAGCGGTGCACAGGCCACAGCTGGTGTGTGCCGCAGAGGCATGGGATGGGCCGCTGTGGTTCTGCTGCTTGTGGAATGCGCCGCGGCGGCGAGCGAAATTGTGACGCTGGTCTGGAATGGCGGCGTGACGCTGGGGACTGCGCTTGGCGCGCCTTCGCTTCGCGCGCACGCTTGGATTGCCGTGTTTGGGTTGGCGCTGGCGCTGGTCGCGCCGGTGTTCGGTCGAAAGCGGTATCGGGCAGTCGTTCCCTGGATGGTTCTTGCAGGCAGTGCAGGGCTGCTCGCTTCGGCGGTATCGCTCAGCCATGCTGCGTCGCGTCTGGATCATCGGCCCGTGTTGCTTCTGATGACGGCTCTTCATCACATCGGCACCGGAATATGGCTGGGCGCTATGCCCTACCTGCTGCTGGCACTCCCGCGCACACAGAGCATCGCGGCGGCGCGAACGATGGCGCAGCGCTACTCCGCCATGGCACTCACGGGTGCGGGACTCTTGGTGGGTGGCGGCGTCGGACTGGCGTGGTTCTATGTGGGCCCGCCGCAAGCGCTATACGGCACGGGCTACGGGCTCATGCTGCTGGTCAAGGTTTATTTGCTGTTTCTGCTCCTTGCACTTGGCGCGAGCAACTGGTTCGTCGTGCGCCGGCTTGGCACCCGTCCGCAGCCGCTGCTTGCACGCCTGGCACGTTTTGCGGAAGTGGAAATAGGTCTCGCATTTCTGGCGATACTCGCTGCCGCCTCACTCACCTCGCAACCGCCGGCCGTTGACCTACAGAATCTGGTTACCGCACGTGAAATAAAGGTGCGCTTCCTCCCACAGGAGCCCCGGATGCACAGCCCTCCCCTGCGCGCCCTTGCGCCTTCGAGTTCGATCGAGGCTGCGGTGCAGCAGCACCGGTTCGGATATGTCACGCCGTCAGATACAAATGACATCGCATGGTCAGAGTACAACCACCATTGGGCCGGGTTGATCCTGTTGCTAGCTGGCGGAATGGCCCTGCTCAGCCGGTTTCCACGGCTAGGGTGGGCCCGCTTCTGGCCGGTCAGCTTTGCAGGTCTCGCGCTGTTGATTCTGCTGCGTGCGGATGCGGAAAGCTGGCCCTTGGGGCCTCGGCCGTTCTGGAAATCCTTCTCCGAGCCCGACGTGCTGGAACATCGACTGGCGGCGCTGCTGCTGGGGGTCTTCTCGGCCTTTGAATGCGCCGTGCAAACCGGCCGGGTGCGCGCATCGTGGGCGCGGCTGATCTTTCCGGCGAGCTGCATCGTGGGTGCGGCGCTACTGCTGACGCACAGTCACGGCCTCGAAAACGCAACGCAGGAACTACTGGAAGAGATCAGCCATACGGCCATTGCGCTGCTGGGATTATCCGCCGGTTGGGCACGCTGGCTGGAACTGCGTCTTCCGGAAGGGCGTAGCAGGGCGATCGCGGGGATGGTGTGGCCGCCGTTCCTGATGCTTGCCGGCCTGATGCTGCTTGATTATCGCGAAGCATAGAGCGGGTGGCGGATATCCCAACCGGTCGCCAGTGAACTTTCGGCGAGGGTTCCCCGTATGGAGCAATGGCGCGGGCTGTTCGGAAAGCAAATGTGTGCGCGCCGGTGCAGGCGCTCCGGCCGATACTGTCGGCACGGCCGGCCCGGAGAGTATAAAGTGGATTGTTTGTGCTGCGCAGGTTGTCTTTGCGCCTGAACGAGTAAGACCGCGAAATTCGAGGAGGCAATATGTCGTTTGTAGCTCTGCTTAGGAAGTGCCCGCGCGCCTTTGCCGCGGTAAGTCTGGCAGCGATGCTGCTGTCGCAGGTGAGTCTGCATGCGCAACGCCTGCCCACCTCGGTCCGCCCCGATCATTACAAGCTGACGCTTACTCCGGACCTGAAGAAGGCAACCTTCACCGGCGATGAGTTTATAGACGTCACGCTGAACCAGCCGATGAGCGCGATCACTCTGAATGCCGCTGAGATCGATTTCCAGACCGTGACGGCGAAAGCCGGGGGAAAGGAGCAGACTGCGAAGGTCGCGCTGGATAAGGATAAGCAGCAGGCTACCTTTACCTTCCCCGCCGAGCTTCCTTCCGGAGAGGCGACACTGCACATTCAGTACACCGGCATCCTGAATAATCAGCTCCGCGGGTTCTATCTCTCGAAGACGGCGAAGCGCAATTACGCGGTAACGCAGTTTGAGCCTACCGACGCCCGCCGCGCGTTTCCCTCGTTCGACGAGCCAGCCTACAAGGCCACATTTGATATCTCGCTGGTGGTGGATAAGGGCGACACCGCCATCTCCAACACCAACATCGTGAAGGATACGCCGGGTCCGGACAGCAACGAGCACACGCTGACCTTTGCGACCACGCCGAAGATGTCCACGTATCTGGTCGCATTCCTTGTGGGCGATTTCCAGTGCCTTTCCGGCTCGAGCGACGGTGTGCCGATCCGTGCCTGTGCCACGCCGGACAAGGTGCAATACGGGCACCTTGCGCTCTCCTCCGCGGAGTACATCCTCCACTACTACGATACGTATTTCGGCATTAAATATCCGATGCCCAAGCTGGACATGATCGCGCTACCCGATTTCGAAGCCGGCGCGATGGAGAATTTTGGCGCTATCACCTACCGCGAGACGGACCTGTTGGCTGATGAAAATAACGCTTCTGTCTCGACCAAAAAGAACATCGCGCTGGTGGTAGCGCATGAGATGGCGCACCAGTGGTTCGGCGACATGGTCACGATGGAATGGTGGAACAACCTGTGGCTGAACGAGGGCTTTGCGACCTGGATGGAGAACAAACCGGTGGAAGCGTGGAAGCCGGAGTGGAACATCGCACAGGACGTTGCCTCCGGCCTGAACAGCACGCTGAACCTGGATGCGCAGCGCGTCACGCGCACGATTCGCGCGAACGCGGAGACCCCAGACCAGATCAACGAGATGTTTGACGGCATCACTTATGGCAAAGCCGGAGCCATGCTCCTGATGGTGGAGAACTATCTGGGAGAAGATGTCTTCCGGCAAGGTGTTCATAACTACCTGGCCGCGCACATGTATGGCAACGCGACGGCTGAGGACTTCTGGAATGCGCAGACGCAGAACAGCCACAAGCCGGTGGACAAGATCATGGAAAGCCTGGTGGCGCAGCCGGGCGAGCCGCTGCTGACGTTTGCTCCTGCCGCCGCGGGGCAGGTGAGCGTGACGCAGAAGCGCTTCTTCCTGAACCCGCAGGCAGCCAGCGGCGAACAGCAGCAGAACTGGACGATACCGGTTTGCTTCAAGTTCGGTATCGCGGACAAGGCATGCGAGTTGCTTTCACAGCAGCAGCAGACTTTGAAGACGCCACAGGCACAGTTTCTTTTTGCAAACGCGGGGGGCAAGGGCTATTACCGCACTGCCTATGATCCGAAGGATTACCATACGCTGCTGTCGAATGTGGAGAGCGGCCTGCAGCCGACCGAACGGATCAGCGTTGTCGGCAATGAGTTCGCGCTGGTGCGTGCCGGCCAGTCGAGCGTGGGTGACTACCTCAATCTCGCCGCAGCGCTCAAGTCGGATACCAGCGCGGATGTGATCAGTAGCGTCGCCAGTGGGGTGCGCACGGTCTATAACCAGATTGCCTCGACCGATGATGAGCGCAAGGAGCTATCTGCGTGGGTGCGCGAGACCTTCTCACCGGAGCTGAAGCAGTTGGGCCAGCCCTCCGCTTCCGACACTCCGGAAAGGCGCGAACTGCGTGCCTCTCTCTTCGGCCTCGTCGGCCAGTACGGAAACGATCCTGCGGTAGTCGAACAAGCCAAGCAGATCACTACGCAATTCCTGAAAGATCCGTCCTCCGTAGATGCCACGCTTGCCCAGCCCGCGGCCGTGGTCGCGGCCGAGCATGGCGATGCGCAGCTCTTCGATGCGCTGCAGGCGGCCTCGCAATCGAGCAAGAATCCGGAAGTACAGGACGGCGCGCTGCGTACTCTGGCTTTCTTCTCCAACCCGGAGCTCGCGAAGCGATCGCTGGATTATGCGGTCTCCGGCAAGGTGCGCAACCAGGATTCGGTTATACAACTGGCCATCATGCTGCAGCAGCCCCAAACGCGCGATATCGCCTGGCAATACATCCAGGCGAACTGGCCCAAGGTGAAAGCGCAGACGACGACCATGATGGGAGGCGCGCTGGTGGGCTCGTCCGGCAGCTTCTGCAGTGCTGAGAAGCGGCAGGAAGTGACCAGCTTCTTCACTACCAACAAGGTGCCGGCCGCTGAGCGCGCGCTGAAGCGGGCGCAGGATCAGATCTCCGACTGCATCGACCTGCGGGCCGCGCAAGGTCCCAAGCTGCAAAGCTGGCTGGCACAGCAGAGTGGCACGGCGGCCGCGAAAGGGCAATAGCCGCATAAGCAGTAAGGAACGGAAAGCCCGGATATTCTCCGGGCTTTCTGGTTTTGTGCTGATGTGTTCCTTCTCCAGGCGTCAGTCCTACGTCTCCGCCGCGGACGTATCTCTGGTGCGGTAGGGACAATGGCGGCAGCCTGAGCCGCAGCAGTAGCCGCGCTTCAGGTGGTACGCCGCGGTGAAGACCATGTACGGACCGTCCCAGTAGTAATCCACGCCTTCCTGCAGCGGTGCTGCCGGTTGCGTCATGGCTGCGCCCCTGGAAATCCCGCTGAGAAGGGCAGTGCCGCATTGAAGGCTGTGGGCGGTACAGGCGAGCTCTCGACGGCTGACGAATCCGCGCAGAATGCGCCGTCCCGGTACACCACAGTGCGGCCGACCATCGCGGGTGGGCGCTCCCCCGGCACAGCAATGCCGACCAGGTTCATGGGATCTGCAGCAGCCACGGTTACGGAAATATCTGTAGTGCCCTGGCGCCGCGCATTGCGCAAGGATTCCACAGCTTCTGGGAGCGCGAACTGTTCGCCAGCGAATCCGGAGACGAATCGACCGCCCCGGACTACCCCGCGCGCTTCAAGACGCTGAAACATACGATGCAGCTCGCGCCAGCGCGGCATGGTGGTCTCGCGCTCCAGCAGATCACGGAAGACCACGCCATAGCGCTGCAACAGCGTGAGGCACGCGGACTGCACCTGGGCGTCCTCCAACTCCGCTTGCGCCAGGGCTTCGTGCGGTGTGGAACTGGTGACCGGCTCGGCTGGCGCGGCCAGCAGGCTCCACCGCCCAGCGGTATTGCGCGCGCGCTTGCTGCTAGGCTCATGCCCCGACTCACCGGGGAGGCGAAGGCAGCTTTTCTTCTCGGGTCAATCAGAGCGCGCAGGCTGTCAAACCCGTCCGCCGTCACCAGCCCTGCGGCCACCAGTTCCCACAGCGCGTGTCCCACGTCCGCAGCGGAAGCGCCAAGCGTCCGTACCAGGTCAGCAGCAAAGCTGGCCCCGTACTGCTGCAGGCATGCGCGGATCTTAAGCGCCAGCTCGCCCAGGCAGCAGCCCAATGCCGTTTCCGGAATCTGCCGCCGTTGCAGGCACATATCCATCCACTGCGCTTCTTCACGAAGAAAGAAAGTCACCGGCGCCAGCGAGGTGGGCACGACACGCCGCGGCCCCCCGCTCTCGGGAGACCGGAATGCCGGGTGCGGAGAAAGGCGGCCCCATCCGACCACGCCCTGCAGGCACAAGGCATCGAGCCAGCGCAGATCGTAATCCGCCACGCGTTGCGGGAGGATGGACCTCTCCCACTCGATCGCCGGTGCTTCGAAGCCTTCGAGCTGACGCAGTGCATCGAGGACACCCTGCTCGCCCGCGAGTTGCCGCTGCGGCGCCAGATGCTGCCAACCCAGCAGCCACTGCATGAAGACCGCGGGCGGCACCGGCTCTACCTGCCGGCGCAGTCCGGCCACGGTGCGTTTGTGAATGCGTTGCAGCACGCGCCGCTCACACCACTCGATCGCATCATCCTCGGTTGCTGCTGCTGCACTCTCGAAGATGCCGCGTAGGACAGATCCCTGCATTTCCATAGCTAGCAGCGCGGCATATACGCGCGAACTCTCCAGGCCGAGTGCGCCCGCAAGCGAGCGCGCGGTCACCGGCCCGAGAAGCCCCATCCAGCCATGGACGGCCTTGTGCAGAAGCGCCGTGTCCGGCTCCGCGCCCAATAGCTGTATGACCATTGCTTCCCGCTCCGCGGCAACGAGCCACTCCCGGCCCGCAAGGGCGAGGCGCACGGCACGCTGCTGCACCACCAGGCGTTCCAGCAATGGTTCCCACCCGAGCGCGCCGGGATGCTCCAGGATCGACTCCGGAACGAGAATGAGGGAGTACAGCAGGTCGTGCAGTTCGTGCTCGTCGCGAATATCCGGCCAGCATTCCTCGCGCACGGAACGGATGGCCTCTTGATCGAGGCGGCCCACTTCACCCAGGAGTTTGTCCGGAACCATGCCGCGCATGTTTACGGCGCGGGCGCGCCGCTCCTCCAGCGGAGCATCGTCAAGATAGGCGTAGGGGTTCGCATTCAGCAGCCCGTGGGCAAAGGCCGACGGCGTGGTGGAATCGACAGCAAGACAGCGGATGGCGCCAGACTCAATATCAGCCAGCAGGCGCTTGAGGCCTTCCAGATCCATCGCTTCGCTCAGGACATCTTTCATCACCTCGCGGACGAGCGGGTGATTGGGAATCTCGATGTCGCCTTCGATGTTTTCCTGGCAGGCAGCAACGGAGGGGAATACGTTGGCCAGCAGGTCGTCTGACCGCGTGCGCTGGACTTGCGGCGCAACCTTCTTGCCTTTTTGAAACCGCAGCAGTTGCAAACTTCGGCATGCGTCCCACCGCCAGCGAGCTTTGAAGATGGGCGAAGTGAGCGAGGCCTGCTGCAACAGTTCCGTCACGGTCTGCCCAGTAAGGAACTGAAAAACATCGCTCAGCGGAAAGCTGTGTTGTTCCGCGAGTGATATGTTGAGGCCGTTGTCAGTGGCCGAGGCCTGCAACTCGAAATTAAAGCCACGGCAGAAGCGCTTGCGCAGAGCAAGCCCCCACGCCTTGTTGATGCGGCCGCCAAACGGCGCGTGCAGGATGAGCTGCATGCCGCCGCCTTCATCGAAGAAGCGCTCCGCGATGATGGTATTCAGTGTGGGAATGGCACCGAGAATCGCCCGTCCCGCAACGATGTAGCCAATCATCTGCTCGGCAGCAGCATCGTTGACGGAGCACGTTTCTCGGAGCCACGCAACGGCCTCCGCAACCTGCGGATTGGCCTGGCTGATGTAGCCGGGGAGTACGGCATCGGGGCCTGAGGCCGGCACGCGCGCGCCAATCTCATCCCGCAGGGCCGATACCCACTTGCACAGCTCGAAGCTGCGCTGCGGGGCCTCTCCCCGCCAAACCGGCACGCTCGGGGGCTGCCCATGCGCGTCTTCGACGTACAGCTTGCCAGCACTTTCGATGCGCGTGATGCGCCAGCTCGTGTTGCCGAGCAGGATCACGTCGCCGGCGTGGGACTCGATGGCGAACTCCTCATCCAGCGTTGCGATGGGAACGCCCTCGGGCTGCACGATGACCGAGAAGATGGCCGTATCAGGAATGGTGCCGCCGTTGGAAACGGCGGTGGTACGCGCGCCGCGCCGGGCCTGCAGCCGCCCATGGACGCGATCGCGCAGCAGGTATGCTCCGTAGCGCCCGCGCGAGGCCTCGATGCCATCGGCGAGAAGGCACAGTAGTTCTTCGAATTCTTCGCGGGTGAGGTCGCGGTACGGCTGCGCGCGTCGCAGCACAGCGAAGAGATCGTCCTCCTGCCAAGGCCCGGCTGCGCAGCAAGCCACGATCTGCTGCATCAGCACATCGAGTGGCTGGTGCGGGATTTCCAGCCGGTCAAGGACACCGGCCTTCATCGCCCGGATGAGGGCAGCGATCTCGATCAGGTCGTCGCGCGTTGTGGCGAAGAAGCGCCCTTTCGGCGTAGCGCCGCGCCAGTGTCCGGCGCGCCCCACGCGCTGCATGGCCGGGGCGATCGCGCGCGGCGTGTTGATTTGGCACACCAGGTCGATGGCGCCAATATCAATGCCAAGCTCAAGGGAAGCAGTCGCCACCAGCAGCCGAATGTCACCGGCTTTCAGCTTCCGTTCTGCTTCCAGGCGGAGCTTCCGCGAGAGGCTGCCATGGTGGGCGGCGACATTCTCTGGCCCCAGCCGCTCGCCTAGTTGGAAGGCGATCCTTTCGGCCATGCTGCGCGTATTGACAAAGACGAGCGTGGAACGGTGTTCCTGGGCGAGTTCCGCCAGGCGGTCATACACGTTGGCCCACATCGCATTTGTAGTGACCGAGCCAAGCTCGTCATCGGGGATCTCGATGCCGAGATCGAGCGTGCGGCGCTGGCCAACTTCGACCACGGCGACCTCCGACGCATTGGCGCCGCCAAGAAAATCCGCGACCAGGGAGATAGGGTTTTGTGTAGCGGACAAGCCGACGCGCAGCGGAGGCGTGCCCAGTGCGCCGATCATCCCCGCGGGCGCAAGCCGATTTTCACCGCAGACGAGGGCGTCGAGCCGCTCCAGCGTGAGCGCCAGGTGCGCACCACGCTTGTCGTCCGCAATCGCATGGATCTCGTCCACGATGACGGTCCGGACGCGACGCAGATTGTTCCTGCTTCCTTCTGATGTGAGCAGAATGTAGAGCGACTCCGGCGTCGTGACCAGGATGTGCGGAGGCCGCTTCAGCATGGCGCGTCTTTCCGCCGGCAACGTGTCACCGGTGCGCACCGCCGTGCGCACCTCCGGGCACAGATAGCCGCGTTCCACCGCGAGTTGCTGAATCTCGGCAAGCGGGATTTGCAGGTTCTTCTGCACGTCATTCGAAAGTGCCTTGAGCGGCGAAACGTACACCACTTCGGTGGCGGTCTCGAGTTCTCCTGCGATGGCCTTGCGGATCAACTGATCGATGCAGATCAGGAAGGCAGCGAGGGTTTTGCCGGAGCCGGTCGGGGCGGAGATAAGCGTGGTCCGGCCAGCAAGAATATGTGGCCAGCCCGCAACCTGCGGTTCCGTCGGCGTGCCGAAGCGACCGAGGAACCACTCCCGCGTAACGGGATGTGCCCATGCGAGCGCATCAGCGGGGTTTCTCGCTACGGCCGGTGCTTCACAAAGGGCGCCGCCAGAAGTATCCGGGGGGAACTGCATTGGGTCATTCTAGACCCTGGCGATGGCACGATTTCCGCGCGCGATCATGCATGCTCTGCCCTGCCTATGCGCAGCATGCAGGTGCGCGAGCTTTTGCCTCTCCACTGCAATCAGACTGCGATCACGCGAATGTGCTGCGCGCAGAAGCGTTCGATCATTTCCGGCGTGACGCTGTCATCGGTAATGATGGTGTCGATTTGTGCGGCGGGGCAGACGCCGTGGGCGCTGGTCATGCCGAGCTTGCTGGCATCTGCAACGGCGATGACCTGCTTGGCGCGCTTGGCCATTTCTCCCAGGATCAGAGCCTCGTCCGATTCGATGACGGTAAGACCGTGCTCCGGGTGAATGCCGCATGCGCCCATGAATACCTTGTCAAAAAAGAGTTGCTGGAGCGAGTGGAAGGCGGTTGCACCCACCATGGAAAATGAGCCGGGCCAGCGCACGGAGCCACCGGTGAGCGTAACGTGCGCATTTGGCTGACTGGACAGTTCCATGCCGATATTCACCGCGCTGGTCACGATGTGAATGCCTTCGCGATGCCGGAGGCTGCGCGCCACCTGCGTCGTGGTGGTGCCGGGGGAAAGGGCCACGGTCTCCCCTTCGGCGACCATCTCGGCGGCTGCAATGGCAATACGCCGTTTTTCGTCCGCAAAGCGGGACTCGCGCAGCGGAAAAGCCGCGTCGAAGCGGAACGGCTCGTAGGCCAGTTTCCCGGCAAGTTCCGCGCCGCCGTGCGTGCGGTTCACGAGCCCGCGCTGCTCCAGCTTGATCAGGTCCCGGCGTACGCTCGCGGCGGAGATGCCAACCGTCGCCGCCAGATCCTCTACGCTGCTGGTGCCCTCTTTCAGCAAGAGCTGGAGGATTTGCTTTGCCCGATCGCGTGTCTTCGTTCCCATGGCAAGTCCTTTTCCTGGCCGATGCGAGCAGCATCACCGCTCATTTGAACAGAAAACGTGCAACTTTATGCAAAATATCGATTGACATTGTCATTCGCCCGTACCTATGCTCGGTGGCGTAGTACAACTGCCCTCGCCAGTGCGGCCAGGGATTGCTCAAGCCGGAAGCTTTTGCCAGCCCCGATATTGACACGCCTGCCAGCGTGTTTGAGCGCAAACGGCCAGTTGGCGAAGCCCAAACCTGAGGAGCCAGATCTGATGAGAACGATCCTGCAACGCGTCTCCGCTGTTCTATTCACGATTTTTCTGTGTGCGGCGATGGCATACGCGCAGATCGTGACCGGCTCCATTACCGGTGCGGTGAGCGATCCCACAGGCGCGGTCGTCTCAGGCGCGCACGTGGTGGCGCACAACCAGGCTACCGGTGTGGACACGACCGCGGTGACCAATGCGGCGGGGTCCTACACCATCCGGTTCCTTCCCATCGGGCAGTACGACCTACGCGTGAGCGCAACGGGCTTTGCTTCACAGACGTATCCGCCTTTCGCCCTGGAAGTAGACCAGACGGTCAAGATCAATGTGCAACTACGCGTGGGTGAGGCTACCACCACGACGGAAGTGCAGGGCGGCGTGGCTCCGATTCTGAACACGACGGACGCGTCGCTGGGCATTTCGCTCACCACCAACGAGATCGCGAACATCCCGCTGAACGGCCGGAACTTCTCCTCCGTGACGCTGTTCCAGCCGGGCGCAGTGAACACCGACCCGCAGGGATTGACCGGCAGCAATGCGATCGAGCGGAACACGTATAACAACGGCATCGTCTCGGTGAACGGCAACCGCAACCAGGCGAATAACTACACGCTCGACGGGGCCGACCAGAACGAGCCGCAGAACAATCTCATCGCTTACAATCCCGCTCCGGATGCCATCAGCGAAGTGCGCGTGATCTCCGCGAACGCGCCGGCGGCCTACGGCAACGCGAACGGCGGTGCGGTGATCTCGGTGCTCAAGTCCGGCACCAACAAGATGCACGGCTCGGCTTACGCCTTCCTGGAAAACTACAATCTCGACGCGAATAGCTGGGGAAACAAGTTCCAGACGCCGATCATTCCGAAGAACCCATACACTCAGACGATTTTTGGCGGCACCCTGGGCGGCCCTATCAAGCACGACAAGCTGTTCTTCTTTGTGGACTACGAGGGAACGCGCTACCACAAGGGGGGGACGAGTTCTGCGAGCCTCCTGACCGGGCCCATGCGCAATGGCGACTTCTCTTCGCTGCTCGCGCAGGGAGATAACAGCATTCAGCTCTACGATTCGCAGAACAACTTCGCTTCATACGCGAATAACCAGGTCCCGCTCGTCAACCCAGTGGCGAAATATCTCTTTGCACATCCTGAGTTATACCCGCTACCCAATGCGACCCCCACTGACGGCTTGCTGGCAAGCGACTACCAGGGCTCGCAGCGCTACTTCACGACCAACAACCAGGGCGATGTGAAGATTGAGTGGGATCCGAACCAGAACAACAAGTTCACAGCGTTCTACTCGCAGTCGAATGCGTACGACAGCTCCACGGCTCTGATTCCCGTCTTCTTTCCTTCGGAGAACGTGTACCCCAGCAAGCTCGGCGGGGGAAGCTGGATCCACACCTTCTCTCCGGCCGTGGTCAACGAGGCGCGCATTGCATTCACGCGTGTTCGCTGGGACAACAGCGTGCCTACCGATCCCACGGGCCTCTTCGGGCTGAAGGGCGACTCGATCGTCGGTATCCCCTTCGGCGTGCAGAAATATCCCGGATTTTCCGGTCAAAGTATCAGCAATGGAGCCTCATACGTAGGCACGAACGGCAACTCGCAGATCATCCGCGATAACACCTTCGTCTATCTCGATAACCTGACCTGGCAGCGCGGCAACCACTTGTTTACTATTGGCGTGCAGGCAATCCGGTATCAGCAGAACTATATCAACACCGCCAACTTCGGATTACTCGGGCAATTCTCCTATAACGGGCAGTTCACATCCAACCCATCTCCGACGGCAGTGAACGGCGGCGGCTACGGCCCGGCTGACTTTGTACTCGACCGCGTCTCGAATGCGCAGCTTGGTTCTCCGGTGGGTCTCGTCGGCAACCGTCAGTGGCGCGCTGCCGGTTATGTGCAGGACGACTGGAAGGTCACGCCGAGACTTACGGTGAACCTGGGCCTACGCTATGAATACGACCAGCCCTGGTACGAGGTGAACAATAAGACAGCAAACGTGCTGCTGGATACCGGCACGCCTATCTATGCGCATTCCATTCCGGTGGGCGCGCCGGCTGGCTCGAAGCTATGTTCCAATCGTGCCTGTTACGATCCGAACTATCGCCAGTTCATGCCGCGTATCGGGTTCGCCTTCCAGGCCACAGACCGGTTCGTGATCCGTGGCGGATATGGCGCTACCAGCTTCTTTGAAGGCAATGCTGGGAACCAGCGGCTTACCTCCAGCCCGCCATTCGTGCTCTATAGCAACGTTAATGCCACGACGCCGAGTGCTGGATCGGGCGGCGCGCCGCTCTCTGTCGAGGACGGCTTCGGCGGATCTCTGACGTATGGAGGCAATGGATTCGGCGCCTGGCCGCAACACATTCAGCCCGCGTACATCAACGAGTACAGTCTTACGACCGAGTATGCGCTGAATACGAGAACCTCACTCTCTGTAGGCTATATCGGCGAGTCCGGTCAGCACCTGATGGATTACAGGAACGCGAACCAGCTTCCGTATCCGGGTGCGCCTGCCGGGCCCTATGACGCTCTTGTGGGCGCCGGCAACGTCCTGCTCCTGACCGAGTCGAACGCCATGATGAACTACAACGGAGGCCAGGCGACGCTGCGCCAACGTGCCACTCACGGCTTCGAATACACGGTGAACTATACGTACGCGCGCGCGATGACCAATAGCTCTGGCAACTACGGCGTGCCCAATGTGACGACTAACAATGGCGCTTTTCAGAATGGCTACAACGGTCATGCAGATTACGGTCCAGCCGGCCAGGACGTTCGTCACAACCTGAACGCGGTCGGTGTCTATTCCGTTCCGTTTGGCCGTGGTGCAGCGTATGGCAGCCATCTGAACCGGGCTACAGATGCTTTGCTGGGCGGCTGGAAGGTATCCGGCTCGGTGATCGCGTATTCTGGCTTCCCGATTACGATCAATGCGCCTGGCGGGATCAGTAATACGGGTTCCTACGGCCAGGAGCGTGCTAACCAGTACCGCCATTTGAAAATCGTGAACCGTGGCGTGGCTCACTGGTGGGGAACGGACCCCTCGGCTACTCCCTGCGCAGCCGGCGTAGATGACGGCGTCTGCGCCTATGGAGAGCCGGCCCCGAACACTTTCGGAACCGCCTCTGTTGGTAGCGAGCGGACGCCCGGCTATGAGCAGATCGATGGGTCCGCCTTCAAGGATTTCGCAATCACGGAAGGACAATCGGTCGGGTTTCGCGCGGATTTCTTTAATCTGTTCAATATCGCAAGCTACGGCAATCCCGATAATGGTGTCACCGATACTAACTTCGGTCAGATCACAGGAGTGCGCTCGCCACCACGGCAGGTACAATTCTCTCTCCATTACCAGTTCTAGCGCTGGTTCTGTAAGCTTAGGCGGCGGGGCCGAGAGATCGGCCCGTGCCGCCGCGCTTACATATCAGGAGAGGGGAGGGAGAGCCATGCTGATACCCGCTCGGGGGCACATAGGCCGATGGTGTCGTCCCATCGCGTTCGCGATGTTCGCGTTGCTGGGCGGCAACTATCTTGGTGCCCAGAGCTTTCCGGAGATCAAGCCATCGCCGCAGCAAACGGAGTGGCAGGACCTGGAATTCGGGGTGATACTGCACTTCGGTACGAATACCTTTCTGGATCGCGAGTGGGGTGACGGAACTGCGAAGCCGCAGATATTCAATCCCACCGAGTTCGATCCTGATCAGTGGATGAGCGCCATCGCCGCATCCGGTGCGCGTTACGTGGTTTTAGTTGCAAAGCACCATGACGGTTTCTGCCTATGGCCCACCGCCCAGACCGACTACAGTGTCAAGCAAAGCCCTTGGAAGCATGGCAAAGGAGACATGGTGCGCGAGGTGGCAGAAGCAGCGCGCCGCCATGGGCTTAAGTTCGGCATTTATCTCTCGCCCTGGGATCGTCACGAACCGAAGTACGCCAACCCATCTGCCTATGATGCGTATTACAACGCAGAGTTGGAAGAGCTTGCCTCCGGGTACGGCAACTTAGTGGAGTTCTGGCTGGATGGAGCTGGCAGCGAGGGCCGTACTTATAACTTCCCGCGAATAATCGAGACGTTGCGCACTTATCAGCCGAACACCATTGTCTTTGCGGATATGGCCCTTTTCGAGTATGGCGACGCACGCTGGGTGGGGAACGAGGCTGGGGATATTAATTACGAAAACTGGAACGTCATCGATCGCCATGGATATCTTCGCTGGCGGCCGGTCGAAGCAGATACTCCCCTGCGCAAACTCCACTGGTTCTGGCATCCGAACGATGAGGCTTCGCTGAAAAGCCTGCCGGAGCTAATTTCAACATACGAGAATACGGTGGGCCGGGGAGGGCAGTGGATGCTCGGCGTCGCTCCAGATAGCCGCGGGCTGCTGCCCGATGCGGATGTGGCGCGATTACGTGAACTGGGGGCCACGCTGCACGCTCGCTATACCAAGAACTTGGCGCGTGATCATGAAACAGCGGATAGCAATACGGAGGCGGCCGTCGACGGCGATGAGACCACCTTCTGGTCGGCGCCGCAGAACTCAGCCTCATCCGTTTTGGAACTGCATTTCGTCAGGCCGATACGCTTTGACCAGGCGCTTACGATGGAGTGGCTGAATGACGGCCAAACGATTCAGCAGTACCGCATTGAAGCCTGGCAGGGCGCTGCGTGGGTGCCGGTGACTGCCGGATATGCGATCGGTCATAAGAAGATCGACAGCTTTCCTGCGGTGACTGCGCAGCGGGTACGGCTGCACATTCTATCCAGTGTCGGAACCGCGCGGATCCGCGAATTCCAACTTTTTCTGCAGTCTGCTCCTGCTTCGTGAGGAAATGCCATGCCCGAGAAACTCGATCATCAGTCGTTCAGAATTATCAGGCACGCCGCCCCGCTCGATTTCATAGCCGCTGAAGCAGCACGCAGTGTACATGCACGGATTCCGGCAGCGGCGTCCTTTCAACTGCGGGCTGTGTGCTAGCGATGCGGAAGATTGTCTTTGAGCTCTGCGCGGAAACCGTCGAAGCCTGCGTGGCCGGAGAGCAGGGCGGGGCAGACCGCATCGAGTTGTGCTCTGGACTTAGTGAAGGGGGACTTACTCCCAGCCATGGTCTCATCCGGCGTGCCGTCGCGCGGTGTGCGCTCCCTGTACACGTGCTGCTGCGGCCGCGGGGCAGCGATTTCGTCTATACGTCCGATGAATTTGAGGTGATGCGCGAAGACCTGCTCCATGCCTGCTCCCTGGGCGCGGCGGGCTTTGTGCTTGGTCTGCTTGATCCGGACGGCGGCGTAGACGTGCAGAGGACCGGCGAACTGGTGCGGCTCGCGCATCCGCTGGAAGTCACGTTCCATCGCGCCTTCGACTGCACAGCAACGCCGACAAGTGCACTCGAAGCCATTATCGATACCGGATGCGGTCGCGTGCTGACCTCTGGCGGCGCACCCAGCGTGCATCACGGCGCGGAGTCGCTCGCTCGCCTGGTCGAGCAGGCAGCTGGGCGCATTCACATTGCTGCGGGCGGAGGTCTGCGTATCGAGGACGCCGCGGCGCTGGCCAGTTTCACCGGAGCGCAGCACTTCCACGGCTCCCTTCGCAAAAGTGAGAGCGCGCGAGACGGAAGGGCGCCGGTGCGGAACCCAGCGCGCGCCATGTCCGAAGCGCGTACCCGGGTGCACCCGGAAGATGTGCGAGCGATGATCGAAGCCTTACGCCGCGGCTGAGGATCGTCGCTGACCAGGAACTTACCTTTCAGCCTATCTGGATCGACGAGCGTATCTAAAGTCGGGGCTGCGCCTCGAGACATCTTATGAGTGGACTTACTGCCGTTCCGGACGCAGAGAAGCGGCTTCTGTGAAGAAAAGTCTTTCCAAGGCGCGGCAAACCGCTCTACATCTTTTGTGCTATCGATGTTTGCGCACGCACGCTGGATTGAGTAAATGCGTGGCACTTGCAACGTAAGAATTTCTATCTGCCAGGCCTGCCTCAAACGTTTTTACATGAAGCAGCCAAGCCGAAAAAAATAAGTCGCAATTCCAGCCAAAATTAAGCGTTGGCATTCTGCCCGCGTTGTATTATCTGTTTTCCATCACCAAAGAAATCAGGTATGCAGCGAGTCCGGCTGCAGGATGGATTTTGACGCCGCGAGATACTTAGTGCCCACCAGAGGCGCTATCTGAAAGCGTTATCCTCTTTCGCCTGATTTCAGTAAGCGTTGGAAAGAGCAAGGGCTCTGCTGTCCGCATTCTACTTTCATTTGTATTTCAAGAAGGGCTGTCATGAATGTAAAGAGATACCTCACGTCGCTCGTATTCGCGTCCACCGCCATCGCTGCAACCTGCGCGTTTGGCCAGGCAAACGTTGTCGAAAACGAGCCAGCCAGCATCTATGTCGATGCTTCGGCGGGCTCCGATTCGAATCCCGGAACCCAATCCCAGCCAGTAAAGACCATCAACGCGGCCGCCGAGAAGGCGCTTGCGAACAACAGCAAGGGGATCGGCACGCATATCTGGATCAACCCTGGCGTGTACCGCGAAACGGTGATCATGTCTCGCAACAGCGGCCAGACGAGCGCACCGATTACGCTCGAGGCGGTCCAGGCGGGCACAGCGATTCTCGATGGCGCGGACGTGGTCACGGGGTGGGCACAGAGCGGCGGTAACGGGTCCATTTACACCCATAGCTGGTCAACCAGCGAAGGCACGTGCCCTCTTCCCGGCGGCTGGCCTTCCGTACAGGCAATTGTGCGGCAGCGCGAGATGGTGTTCATCAACGGACAGCCGCTTACACAAGTACTGTCTACTTCAGCGATGCAGCCAAACACCTTCTACCTGAACACCTCGACGGGGCAGATCAGCATCTGGCCGGCGGCCGGGGTATCTGTGAACAACGCAACCGTGGAAGTTGCAAACCGTCCCCAGACACTGCGCATCAATGAGCGGTCGAACATGGTGGTGCGTGGAATGGTTTTCCAGCATGCCACGTCCTGCATGAACCAGCACAGTGTCGATGTCTACAAGGGAAACAACATCCTGTTCGACAAAGTACAGGCGAACTGGAATAGCTCGGGCGGCCTCAGTCTGGATCACAGCACTTACTTCACCATCCAGAATTCAATTACTAACAACAACGGCGCGGTGGGCATCGCGGGTGCTACCAACAAGTACGGGCTGTATGAGAACAACGAAACCGACGCCAATAACTGGCGGGGTGCCATGGGCGGCTTCTATGACTGGGCCATGGGCGGTATGAAACTGATGCAGACACACACAGCGACCGTGGACAAGCTCTATTCCTTCAATAACAAGGCGCAGGGGCTGTGGTTCGATACCGATAACAAGAACATCACGATTTCCAATAGCGTGCTCTCGGGCAACCTCATGCCGAACCTCCAGCTTGAAGCCGACCAGGGACCGATCGATGTGGAGAACACCGCTTTCTGTTCCGGCGGCACGGGCGTGAGCATGCTTAATGCTACCTATGTGACATTGAACGGAAATACCTTCTATAACAATGGCATTTCCAATCTGTATCGCGGCCAGATGTGGACAGCAGGGCAGTCGTATGGACGTCACATCACCGACTGGGAAACGGGACAGGGCTATACCCTCATCACCTCCCACGCCACCATTACCAACAACCAGGTTGAGGATGCGTCCAGCAACCAACTCGTCTTCGGAACCTATCTGAAATCAAGCGACTGGAGTAAGTTTGTGAGCACGCTGAAGTCGAACTCAAACCAGTGGTACGATTTGCTGCAGTCCACGGCATTTGGGGTCACGGACGGAGATCGCGCTTCTCTGAGCAATTGGCGCTCGACTACGGGCCAGGACAGCAACTCGACGTGGACCCTGCCCACTGTCGCCGCATCGAAGTGCGCCGTCGCTCCTCCGTTCTAACCGAAGCCTAATTAGAGGTCAGGTCTGGAAAGCCAAAAGAGCCGGATACCCTCCGGCTCTTTTGTTGCGCGATAAACTCGCCGGCATGCACGCGCCAGCAATCAAAATGCCGCGCCATCTCCGGGTTGCGTTGCCACCTCAGAACTGGAAACGAGCGCTGAGTTGTATCTGGCGCCCCGGACTCATGGGCATCGTGATCGATCCGAACTGGGGCTCGTTGACGAAGCGATTCGGCGAGCCAAGGTTCGTATGATTGAATGCGTTGAAGAAGTCGCCGCGAACCACGAATGCTGATTCGCGCGGGAGCGGGATGGAGCGTTGCGCAGAAAGGTCCATGGTCTGCATGCCGGGACCATACACAGAGTTCCGGCCCACATTGCCGAAGGTATACGGCGCTGGCGATTGGAACGCGGCAGAGTTTATCCAATGAGCAGCGCTTCTCGTCCCCGGTCCGAAGATCGGTTTGCCGGTCGTGTTCGCCCGGATAGGATTCTCGCCGAGAATAGTGCCCGCGTTTGCGGTATCCCCGAAGACGGACACAGTAAACGGATAACCGGATTCGGCCTGGTATAGGGCTGAAAAGAGCCAGTCGCGGCTCACATTCCGCACCAAGCGGCTTTCTCCGAACGGCTGAGGGGCATAGACCGTGCTGATCGAGAGCCGCTGTGGGATGTCGCAGGCCGGCCCCTTCTCTGCCGCAAGATCGTTGTCGTTCTGCGGAATCGAAGACTCGTACATGGGCGAGCGGAAGTCGGGCGCATTGGTCAGACTCTTGGAAAACGTGTAGTTCGCGAGAATGCTGAGGCCGTTGTGATAGCGACGGCGCAGGTTCAAATAGCCCGCGTCGTACCAGGTTTGTGCCGTGGTTTCAAGCAGGTTGATCGCACTCACCGGAAAGGTAAGGCTCTGAACTGTGATCGGCAGCCCATTGATGCTGGGCGGAATGGTGGTGCCCTGCGCAAAGCTGATGTGCTGGAAGGGGCGGCGGGGTTGGACAGGGCCGGGTCCCGGCTGGGCATTATTGATCAAATGCGCACGTTGCAGGTGGAACCCGCGCGCTCCCAGATAGCCGACTTCAAGCGTGGTCGACGCCCCGAGCGATTTCTCGACCGCTGCGTTCCATTGCTGAACGTACTGCGGCGCAGGCCGCAGGCTGAAGGAGGCGAAGCTGACCACGGTTTTACCCAGCACTGCCGGGTTGAAGTTGAATCCGGCGATTGCAGGCGAGGGCGTGTAGTTGTCGGCCTGGTTAGTTTCCGGGAAGACATAGGGAACATTGTGCCGTTGGTTGCACCAGGAGTTATAGTCCTCCGGTGTAAAGAACATACCGTAGGCCCCGCGCACGATCAGCCCGAACCGCGGCAGGTTCTGCGCTATACCGATGCGCGGCGCAAAGTTGGTATGGTTCGCATACATAAGGCTCTCGGGGTAGCCCTGCTGGCCGCCGACAAAGGCCACCGGGTGACCGCTCGAGAAGTCGAGATTGCTGTTCGTGTAGTGCGCATCCCAGAGCGGGCTGGCGTATTCATAACGCAGGCCATAGGTGATGCTGGTACGGTTGGTCGCCTGCCATTGGTCCTGCATGTAGCCGTCGCCGAACCAGCCGTGCAGGTCCATGGCGGGCACGCCTGCCTGCCGTTGCCGGACTACCGGAAGTCCAAGCAGAAAGCTTGCTAACGCGGAGCCAGTGCCGTCGTTGGATGCGGTCTCCGACGTATAGCCGTTCGTGAACTGGTAGAAGCCCCGGTTTTGGAAAAATCCCCACATGGGCCAGAGATAGCGGCGATAACTCGCTCCAAACTGGTACTCGTGCCGGCCGTGGTGCCAGAAAAAGGCATCACGCCCTTCGTAAGTCGTGTCCCAATCGTGCACCGGCGTCGCCGCAAAGGAGTCGCCGAAACCCGAGTAGCCCTGCACTGCAAACCAGGGTGCGCCCCATGCTCCTTTTCCTCCGAATCCGACACCCTGAATGCCAAGCTGTCCCACGATGTCGTTGGCGCCGTTGTTTTCCGAATGAAGAAACATCGAAAGGCGGGAAGCTGCAACGGTCCCGGTGTTCAGCATGGATGGAGAGAAGATATGGTTCCACGAGGCAACTGCCTGCTGAGACAGATTGTCGTTGTAGACGCCGAACCCAGGGAGATTAATCGGAGAAAAGCCTGTCTCACTGGATCCTGAATACCGCGCGAAGATGAGGTCGCCGTTGCGGAAGTCGTGGTCGAAGCGGAGCGTGCCCTGGTTCCAGTTCTGCTCCTCGTTGCGAACGTCCATGTAGTTATTGGAATCCTGGCCCATCATTCCCATATTCGGACGAGGCAGATAATCGAGCATGAACCGCTGTGCGACCGCGCTTATCCTGCTTTGCGGAATCGCGTTCCCGAGGAATTGCGTGCGACGGATACCGGACCCGCTCGGCTGCGAGGTCTCCGGGTCGTAGATGTTCACGCCACTCTGGCTGAAGTCGCCATTTATTTCATCGAGCGTTGGAACCGTGTCAATCGTGGTATTGCTCTGCACATGGCGATACCCCTCGTAGTTGATAAAGAAGAAGCTCTTCTTCAGCTTCGGGAGAGGGCCGCCCAGCGATCCGCCAAACTGGTTTTGCACCAGGTATTTGTCACTGCCCATCTGCTCAAACGATGTCGCGTCCAAGGCGCCATTGCGTACATATTCATAGAGCGTCCCGTGAAACTGGCTGGTGCCGGCACGGGTCACAATGTTCACCTGGCCTCCTCCCGCACCGCCTTCGTCGGCTGTGTAAGTAGAGGTGTCGACGCGGAATTCCTGAATGGCATCGAGAGAAAGGCTGAGGTTCTGCGCCCAGAAAGTCGGGTCTGTATTGACGGCACCATCGAGCAGGAAGTAATTCGCGTTGGGCCTGCCGCCCCCGATGCTCAGGGCGGAGTTCTGCCCCGGTCGCCAGTACAGCGGATTCGTATCGCCGGTCTGCGCCCCAGACCCCGTGTGCGCACCCGGCACCGTGACGGCGAGGTCAAGGATCATGCGGCCGTTCAACGGGAGACTGGCGATGTTCTGCGGCTCAATCACCTCGCCCACGCTAATCTTCGTCGAGTCCATCACCACGGAACCGGCGCGCACCGAGACGCTCTGGGATAGAGCCGCCAACTGGAGATCGAAGTCCACTGCGATATTCTGATCGATCTCAAGGTTGAGAGTCTGGCTGAGGCGCGCAAACCCAGCAACAGTTACCGAGGCAGTGTAATGACCGGCGGCAATGAGTGGAGCGTCATAGAGTCCGTCGGTGTTGGTGGCCACCTGGCGCGTTGCGCCTGTCGCGAGCGCCGTAATTGTGACTACGGCATTCGGAACCGGCTTTTGTTGTGGGTCCCGAACCGTCCCGTGGAGGTGGGCAAAGTTCGATTGCGCAAAGAGGCCAGCAGGCGCACACAGTAGGAGCAGGAACAAATAGTTTCGCGTCATCTTTCACGGCATCCAGAAAAAACAGCAATGGAGTTGCAGATCAAACGGTAGGGCATTGGTGAGGGAATGTCTTCCACCCGCGGGTAGACGGCAGTGTCCACCTTAGGGTGGGCTCTTCGGGCTGCTCGGAAGCAGAAATCGTCAGAAGTGCCATTGGTTCTCGAATAACCACCCCAGCCGGTCGGGAGTGCGCCGTATTCACCGGGGAGCTATCATCAAGCCAGGGCAAGAGTCCGTTCGCAGCTCGCTCCATCCAAGGCGCGCAGTGAACACGAGGCGGCCTGAACAGACACATGGGTATCGAGGTTGGTCAGCAGATCGGGGAGTACGAGGTCGTCGGCAAGCTGGGCGCAGGCGGCCTTGGCGTGGTGTATGAGGTACGTCACCTGATCTCCCGCCGTGCCGAGGCGATGAAAGTCCTGTTACCGGACCAGATGGGCACGCCCGAAATGGCCGAGCGCTTTCGCCGTGAAGTGCAGCTTCTGGCGACGCTAAATCACGTGAACATCGCAGCGCTGCACAACGCCTTCTACTACGACAGTCAGCTCGTGATGGTGATGGAGCTGATCCATGGAGAGACGCTGCGCAACCGGAGCATGCGGGTGGCCACCCCCCTGGCGAAGGCGATGAGCTATGCGCACCAGATCCTGTCCGCCCTTGCCGTGGCGCATCGGGCTGGCATCGTGCACCGCGACATCAAGCCTTCTAACGTCATGGTCACGGAGCAGGACGTGATCAAGCTGCTGGATTTCGGCATCGCTATCAGCGGCGGCTCCGCTGATCTCACTAATCCCGGCTTCCTGGTGGGATCGCTTAACTACATGTCGCCGGAACAGGTAAGCGGCGGAAAAGCGACCGCGCGGTCGGACATCTATTCGGTGGGAGTGACACTGTACGAACTCATGACCGGCGAGCTCCCGATCACCGGCGCAACCAACTACGAGATCATGACCGGCCACTTGCAACGAGTGCCGGTGCCGCCTATCGAGCTGAATGCGGTGGTTCCGCGCGCCGTTTCGGACGCCATCATGCGCGCGCTCGCAAAGGACCCCCAGGAGCGGTTTGCGACCGCAGAGGCCTTCGCTCTGGCGTTGGAGTCGCCGACAGCCGGTAGAGTCGCGCCTCTCCCAGACGCATTGACATCTCCTGTGGTCCACACCACGCGGCCGATCACCGCCTCGGGCATTCTGCAAAAGCCGCCATCCTCGCGCAGTCTCCAGCCGCTGTCTCTTGACGAGCTGACGCGCCGGCTAGCGGAACATATCGGGCCAGTCGCCAAATTCATCGTGAAGAAGCTGGCTGCGGAATGCACCGACCTGGACCAGCTCTACAGCAAAGCAGCGCAGCAGATTCCCTCAGAGGCAGGGCGGCAGAAATTCCTGCAGTCGCGTCGCGGCGGGAAATAATCGTCAGCCTTCAAGTCGTTTCTGCGGAACGCGGCCTCTCCCCGGATCTAACCGTTCAGCATTTCGAATGCTTTGATCAGGCTGGTGTGCATGCGGTTGAAAGACGCCGTCACCTGCGCAATTTCATCCTTACCCTTCACTTCGAGCGGTGGCAGGTCTACTTCGCCCTTGCTGATGCGATCAGCGGTCTCGGACACCCGGCGCAGGGGCCGTATGACGATCAGGTACATCGCAAGATCGATCATCGCGATGGTGCATAGGAAGATGAGCCCCAGGCTGATCAGCAGGTTGCGCAATCCCTCGTTTGCCAGCCGGATGGGCACGGACATGGGAATGGAAATCACCTGCGAAGCCACGATCTCGTCCGGGTGCCAGCCGAATCCGTTTTGACTTCCATAGCGTTTCACCATGGCGGCGGGTGCGACGCTGGGCTGGCTATGGCAGTGAAGGCAGCCACCCTGCGCTGCAATCGGAGTAGCAACGTACAGGGCCTGACCCGTGGCGGTGGAGCGCTCACCCACAATCTCTGACTTATTCGGGTTATTGCGGAAGTAGTTGATCAAATCCGCTTCCCAGTCAGTGGCGCGGTCGCTCAGGTTCGTGGGATTCAGGGCGGCTTCCCGGAGCGTGTAGTCCGGGTAAATCTTCCGGAGATAGTTGAACGTTACGGTTGCTGCATAGAAGGGAATGGTCTGCGGAAGGAAGTTGTCGGCGTGCTGCGGCGTCTTCTCCAGGACCGGACTGATCTGCTGGTCCGTGTAATCCTTTGTGGCGCTGGCGCTCGCGCTCATCAGCTTCGCCTGGTTCAAGACCTCCCGCTTCGCGCTATTGATCAGGAATGTTTTCGCATTGCTGTATATCAGGTACATGCCGATGCCGAAGACGATAAACAGCACCAGATTGAACTTAACGAGGAGCTTCAATTCAGGTCTCCTTTGAGCAGTTTCGTTTTGCAGATGGGAAGCGACCGGTGCTCGTCAACTCAGTAATAACTGAGCGGAATCCCGTAGCGGCCGGAGAAGGACGCGAGGTTGGCTTTAATGGCTGCGGGATCGCGCGCGGAACCTACTTCATCCGTAGACACCTTAAGCTCCGCGATGTCGCGGCCAAAGTGGATCTCGCCATGGACGTGCGCCTCCACATACAACGTCGGGCCTAACTGATAGCGGGCCTTGAGCGCCGCATAGGGCTGATCGGGCAACGTCGCCCCCACTGCGCAGTCAACGATGGACTCAAGCAGATTGTCGCTGGCATAGATAACCAGGCGGCTCATATTCGTGTAAGTAGAAACGGTGCCGCTGACGTTCGCGGTATCGGCCGCGATCGGCCTTTGGCTCAGCGGGTCCCACATGGTGCTGGAGCTGGTGAAATCGAAGGAATCGGTGTGCACGAAAGAGGAGGTCGTCTTCAGATAATCCTTGAGGACGAAAAACGACCTGCCCCACTGGGCCCCGCTCCCGTCCAGGGCCTTCCATACGTTGAGCGTGCAGTACTTGGGCCGGATGGCGCCCTGGAAGTCCGGGCTGTTCATATCTCCAAAGGCCTGGATACGATTTCCCGCCTCCGTCAGGCCCTTGTCCGTGGGGTCAGGAGCGGCCGGGCCCTTGCGCTCGTAACCGAACATCTTTTGTTCAGCAACGTCCCGTGTGGAGCCTTTCGGGTTCGCAGGCACCGGGCCCCCAGCCTGGCGCATTTCCTCGAACTTCGTCATGTACTTGCCGCCGCTCACAGGCGCGCTAAAAAAGTCTTTGGAGTTGAAATTGATGTTCAGCGGACACTCCCTGAGCCACTGCAGAGTGATGTCCAGCAATTCGCCCAACGTTTGCTGATCCGTGAAGCCGGAAAGCTTCGCGAGCCGCTGAATCGCCTTCGCCCGGTCCTGCACGCTGGACTGATCGACCGCGCTGCTGATCATGGAGGCGGTTTCAGACGCCGCCAGACGGGCCAGGACCTGGGCTCGTTCCCGTTCAGTGCGCTTGCGGAAGAAATCTATATGCGGCATGTCTGCTGTCCCCCTTTGCGGACTCGGAATCACTCCTGTGGAACTTGCGACTTCAGTAAACAATCAGCGTGCTACATTGCTGACACATTGCATATGACTCAGCGCGCCCGGCGCAAGCACGTCAGCTCCAGAGCCCGACAGTTCGTACTTCACCACCAGCGGTGTCCCATCCGGCGCCTTCACGGGAGTGCTGGCTACTTCGAGCGGGAAGCTGAGCTCATAACCGGCCCCGGTCTTCTGCACCCGCGCCTTATTGAATAGCTCGAAGACGGCCCAGGTACCGTTAAACGTGAGGGGAAGATTATTCGCTGTCAGGCCGGCCTGGCTGGCGGTTTGCGCGGACCAGTTGAACTGCTTCTGTGTTTCCGTGTTGCTCAATGTTTGCGAGTCCACCCGCAGTAACGTGCTTTCGATTCCGGTTGTGGGCACATTGCGCAGCATAAAAGTGAGAGCAGGGCCGGTTGCGCCCGGCGGAAACATCTCCTGGGATAACTCGGCGGCGCGGCTGAAGAACCTAGTGAATGCCGGATTGACCTGCATCGGCGGATTGGGCGCGGTTACGTATCCAGCTCCCTGCTGCACCAACAGCGACTTCAAATTGGCGTTGTAGAACTGCCAGAGTGCGCCCGTTCCGGGTTGCAGCAGCGCGGAAACCTCCGCTGGCGTGGCTTGTACCGTACCCTTCAGGTTGAACGGGATCTTTTGAAAAACTGCGGTGAATGCGGAACAGAAGCTCTTGCCTCCCGCATTTGCCTGCGCCGGCCCCAGTCCGCGCACCAGCGCCTGCGCGCCGGTAATGGGAGCTTCCATGAGCGCAAGCGTGATCGCGTCCACGTGGCCCTGCCCATCGATGTGGAACGCCTGCGCGGTCTGCTGCGCAGCAAGCGTCGCGGCCGCGGCTGCAGTGCTTACCGGTAGAGCAGCGGCAGGATCGTTTGCGCCGGCCGGGTTCTGGGTGACCTGGCTGATCGCGCTGTTCAGAGCGAGCAACGAATCCACATAGCTCTTATCGGCTGGCGTAATGTACTGCTCCGTGCTCTGCCCGGGTATCAGGGCCTGCGGAGCCTGAAATGCGGCGGAAATCTCCGGATTGGGAACTGTTGTGTTCTGCGAGACCGTGTAGATGAGCGCAAGCAGGGGAGAGTTGTTGCTGGCAAGCATGGTGAGCTTGGTGCCGGCATCCTGCAGAGAGCGGTAGCGCACCACCGCCGCATCCTTGAGAAATGCTCTCCACTGGGAGATGTAGTCGGCCACGTAACGCGCCGCGAGCTGCGCCTTGAGCGTGCCCGGATCGATCGAGGGTGGTGCCTGATCCCCCAGCACCCAGGCTTCTCCACTGAAATACCGTTCCGCATGCGCGAGTGCATCCTGCATGAAGCTGAATCCAGACCTGGTGAACGCGGCGGGAACTATGTGCGGCTCTATCACGGTCTCAGCGGAACGCGGATGTTGCGCGTTGAAGTTGATCGACGGCCCTACCTTCTCGGCGGCCGTGAGCATGCTTTGATATATGCGTTCGAAGCCGCCGAAATTGGCAAGGTAGGCGCGCGCATGCGCCACTGCCTGTTCTGCAGGTGCAATGGAAAATGGGTTTGCGTGCGGCAGCTCGGCAGAATAAAACGCGAACTGCCGGTCCGCAAGCTGCTGCTGGTCACTGCTCTCCAGGGTAGCGCCGTTCTGCCAGTACTTCTGCAACACCGGCGGCAGAAACTCCACCGTGCTTTTTTCCGGATTCGATGTGGTGATCAAGTACGCGCGCAGGGCAGCATAAATGCTGTTGTAATCGGCTCCGGGTGCGGGCGTCTGTCCCGGCGTTGGCGGAAGAGCAGCGATGGCGGCCAGAATATCGGCCTGCGTTCGATTCAGCAGCAGGTTCCGAAAATGAGTGAAATAGACGGCCCGCGCAGGGCCAAGCAGAAGGTCTCCGCGATAGAGACCCCAGCGATAGCTCAGGGGAGCGCCATGCTGCTGGTAGCCTTCCAGCCGAACAAGGTCAGTGCGCAGATTATCGAGTGTCTGCAACTGCTGCGCTGAGGCAAGGCCGCCGGCACTCGATGGCATGGCGGCCAGCGCCGATGATGCTGCCTCGATGCGGCGCTCCAATGCCTGATTGTTGAGATAGGAAATACTCAACAGCACAAGATAGACCAGTAGTGCGGTCGCGATGCTTCCATACAGCAGGCGGCGGAAGAGGGCGGCGTAGTGTGTTTGCCGCGTCCCTTCGAGCGCCCTTCGATCCCCAAGTACCACCTGGGGGAAAAAGCGCGGCAAAAAAGTCCATTGCGCCACCTTCTCTGTGAAGGTGGTGGACGTGGCCGATGGCTGCGGCGCGGCGGCAGGTGCCGAGAAGATCGTCGTTGCATCTGCGTTCACCTGGGGTGCTCGCACCGCAGCAGCGGCGGCGGACTGCTGCTGGAGCACGACGGCCCGAACGCCGGTGAAGTAAAAGCCGCGCAGGTACGGATTGCTGTCCAGGTGGCTGGGCCGGACGAGTTCCACCAGGTAAGCGGTCAGGTGGTTGCGAAAGCGGCGCAGCTCGCGAGGAAACTCATAGGCGGCATCCAGGCGGCTTGCATCGGTTTCTCGATCGAGGATTTCGAGTCTTGCTCCAGCCAACGCAAAAACCAGTTGGTCGTACGCGGCCGCCGTTCCCGCCGTCGCGTTTTCCGCATACAGGCCGGCGCCGTCCATCGTGCGATCGGGCACTGCACCCAACAGCTCGGCGGCTTCTTCTGCTGAAAGGTTGCGGACGAAATCGCTGAATCCGGGAACGCGATCGAGCTTGGTGAACAATACGTAGATGGGAAGCTGTGTGCCAAGCTGCCTCGCAAGTTGCCGCAGGCGTTCGCCGGTCGCTGCTGCCGCAGCCTGTATTGATTCAGTAGTCTGCGCTCCGAGAAACTGTTCGCAACTCACGCACACCACCGCCGCGCGAAAAGGCGCGCCGGAAAACGCGGCGCGGTGTGCCTTGGGACGAGTCCGCGCGATCAGCCTGTGCCACAATGCGGGTGCAGTGCGCAATGCCTCGCCCGCTTCCACAATGGCCGCGTTCTCGCTATACCAGATGTTCGCGACAGGGGTAGCGATCACGTCCTTGTCGCGATAAAGCTGACCGGCCAGCAGCTCCGGATCTAATCCTGATTTGAGAATGACCGTCGTCTTCGCCGAGCTGGGGTCTCCCAAAACGTACACTAGGGGCAATGCTTCAAGCGAGCGGGCGCCCGCGCGCGGCGAAGCAGCCAGCTTCCGATTTGCCTCGCGCAGCAGGTCATCGAGAGCAGCGGTATCCACTCGCTTGCCGTCCGGACCTTTGGTGCCAGCGGACGCTCGCCTACGCCCGAGCCAGATCAGCAGTGCGGCGGCGATGATCCCGAGCACCACCAGCGCAATGCGGGCGGCGATCAGGCTGGTGCCGTGCAACTGCGGTATCAGCCCGACAGCATAGCTGAGCAGGAGCGAGAAAAGAAACCCAAGCGCCGCAAGAACGTACAGAAGCATAAGGATTCCTAGTGAAGAACAGCGCTGCTGCTCTGGACTCGTGAAGCTCCTGCCGAGAGCGAGAATTCGTAGCCGGCGAAGGCCGCGATCGTGAGAACGGCAAGCAGGACGGCGGCAATCAGAAGGCTCCGGCTCACCAGGTCCGCCTTCTCGCGCTGCGACGGTGTGCTGGCTGCAGGAGCAGGGAAGAGCGGCATCCTGCCCCGCGCACGTGCGATTTTCTCGCGACTTAGCTGGATGAGTTGGCGTAGTTCGCCGCCATTGCCAAAAGCGTACCGGCCCTTGTAGCCCAGTTCCAGGCAGAGGCAATGCAGCTCCAGAACATCTGCCACTTCCGCGGAGTCCTGCTGCTTCAGCAGCGTGGCCACATTCGTGAACACTGTTTCCCCAGCCAGATGGCCCCCGAACAGCTCTTCCTGCAACGGCCTGCGTGACCATTCTCCGGTGGCAGCGCTGGGTAGGCTGAGCACGGTTTCATCCAGAAAGCCGACAGTGACCAGCACGGCCATTTGGATGTATTGGGTGTTGTATCCGAGCGTGCGCGCGTCCTGCATGGCATTCTGCAGCAGGCGCCGCAACTGCGCGCGAAAGGCTTCGGCATCAGGGATCGCCTGTGTATTGGAACGCAGCCGCAGAATGGCCGTGAGCACTTCCTGAAAGCAGTATGCAAGATTGCTGGTTGCCCTGGGCGGTGCAATAGGTTCACTCATGAGGCGGTCTCGACGATGATGCTCAGATCAAATTCGGAGCCGGCGATCTCGCCGGGCACGTATACACCCACCCGGCGCGTTTGCAGCACGTGCTCCCAGCAGGGCCCGGTGAGGTCCAGCGCGAAATACTGCTTGTCTGCTTCCGCGCGGATGGCGGAGGGCGGCACCGGCAAGTGGTGAAGCGTCATGCCAGGCAGTGCGCGGCGGACCAGTTCCGGCACGAAGCGGGCTGAGCAGATCTTCACCAATCGCGGCACCATGCTGACAAGGTCGGCCTCGCCCAGCGAGGAGCGGATGCCAAAAATCCACCGCGCCCGGCGTAGACAACGCTCGTCCGCTACGTCAGCTTCATGGATGTACGGCGCTGCGGGAGCAAATTGCAGGGCAACGAAGTTGGTGGGCACCACGATCTCGAGATGACGCCGGATGTGCTGGTCGAGCGCGCGAAAGCATGCCCCGGGATCCCGGTGGTCGTAGGCAGGCAGGCCTGCCAACTCGGAGCGCCCCGCAAAAGTACACAGTGCCCCGGCGAGCCGCGAGAGTTCCTCGAAAAGACGCTCAGGCGGCACCTGCTGCGTGCGGTGAAGATGTTGTAGTACGGGGGCAGCACTTGAGAGCGCGTGCAGAAACCAATAGCTCGACACGTCCAGCGCGGAGCTTCCCGCAACAAATTTGCCCTGTCTGTGAGCAGACGGCGCAAGCGCGGCTATCTTCTCGCCAATGGTTTCAAGCAGGCGTTTGAGCAGAAGCATGAGCGGTTCGCTGGCGCCAATATGCAGGCACGGAGGAATGAAGTCTGGGTCGTAAAAGAACTGACCCGCTCCGTCGCGCAGCACGCGGGCCAGCGGAAGGGTCACCAGGTCGGGCGTAATCTCCGCCTCCGAAACCACCCGCAGATTCTTGCTGCCGAACTCTACATCGCGCACGTCGATACCGTTGGTATCGTCACGAACCGGTCGTTTCACCAGCGAGTAGCGAAGCTGCCCTGTCCCATTCACCAGATCCAGCAACTGACCGCTTTCGGTGCGCAAGGGAACCGCGAGATACAACAGCACCGAGGCATCCGTCGGTTCAAATAATGTGGAAAGGATGCGTGCTTCGGGCAAGGTATCTGACGCTGGCACATCGAAGACCATGCCGTCCGGAAGAATGCCCGCTGCCCTCACGATCGAGGCGCGACCATTGCGCACGGCTTCCGTATCGAATTCAACGTACGAGAATCCCCAGGGCTGACTCCAAAGGCTGGAGACCAGGAAAGAGAAGGAATCTTCCTGGTACCGGTTTTGTGTCTGGAAGTGGAGCGGGCTGAGGTACATGCCCTCTGACCACACCACGTGCGACAGAAGTCTCATCCTAAGGGATATCCGCTGAGTAAGGTGGCGCTTTCCACGAAGTGCGCGTGAGCAGAAATGGCGCTGCACGTGCATCGTATCCGAATGTATGGCGCGGGTCTATGCTGTTTCCGCGCTGCCGCTGCCGTTCCGCGATGCAACGAACGCGGCTGCACGCCGGATACGCTCAATGCGGATCCCAGTTCTTCCTTACCTCGGTAGCTCCGCTGTCCACTTGTATCCCGTGGAGCTAAGACTTACGCTGTCTCGATCGGAGTGAATGCATCCCTGTGCCGCAGAACCCGGAAAAACCGCCACTCTCCCCCAATCAAAAGCAGGATGAAGCCCCGCGTCCGAGTGAGGCCGGCTCGTCATCCCCGGGCGATTTCACGCGAATGTTTCAATCCCTGCGCCCCCGCGAGGAAGGAACGCCAGCGGCCTCAGGCAGCAGCGCACCACTTCAGCCCGCCCAGGCCGTTCCCGGGGAGTTCACCCAGATCTTTACTCCGGTCGCGCGGCCAAGCTCACCGCCGCCCGAAGGCCGGCCACAGGAACGAGCCACGCCGGGGCAAGTCGGAGAGTTTACCCAGTTTTTCAGTGCTATCTCTTCCCGGCAGGCCTCGTCGGCCGAGACGCCGATTGCACCCACAGTGCCCATGCCCGCAGGTTCAGCGCCGCAGGCCGCAGCTCCTGCACCCAAAGCAGAGCCGCCCGCAGAGCCCGGCACTTTCACCCAGCTTTTTGAGCAGATCAAGGTACAGCCCGGCGCCCCCGCCTCACCGTCAGCCGTCCCGCCGGCGCAGTCACCCGCACAGGGCTCCGCCAAACCCGCGCAGCAGGGTAGGATCACGGATATCTTCAGCAGGCCTGCCCAGCCAGGCTCGCCAAGCACGCACCCGTCCGAAAGTTCTGCCGAGCGAAGCCGTCCCTTTGACGAGTCCCGGCCCCAACCGTCGCAGGCCGGCAGCTTTACGGAGTTGTTCAGCGCTGTTTCCGGAACGCAAGAGTCCGTCGGAAAGGCTGTCGCCGGCAGGGGCGCCAATCCAGAAAGTAACCGGTCCCGATCTCGAATTACCGAAGTACCCGCCGTCGCCCGCCGGGACGGATTTGCAGTCCGGCGGCGGCGACTTCACGCGGCTGATGCGGAGTCTCGAACACCCTCCGGCTTCAGCTCCGAACGTGCCTCCTGTCGCACCGCCCCCGTTCCGTCCCGAGCCCTTACAAGGGGCCAGTGAATTCACACGCGTGCTGCACGGCGGTGCGGTTCGTGACCGCGAGAGCGCGAAGCCTGCAGGGGTGGCCGCAGCGGGCAGTCCCAAAGCGCCCGGCCTGGCAATCGCTCCAGCGCCTGCAGCCGAGGCTCCGAAGGAGCCCGCGAACAAGCCGAATCGGCTCGTCATTGTGCTTCTGTTCGTGAACGCAATCCTGCTGTTGGTGCTTATCGTGATCGGGATATTGCTGCTGCACCGGAGGTAGCAGCTATTCCGGATTCGCGAGGAGCACGATCAGCTCCATCTGCGGATTCACGATCTCATCGGGAACATAGACAGCAAGGTTGCGTGCGCGCACCAGCGCCTCCCACACCGCGCCGGTGCGCTCCAGGCTGAAGTACTGATAACGCAGCTTCACAGGGATGGCGCGCGGCGGCACGGGAACGTGGACCATCCTGAGCCCGGGCAGCGCCTGGCGGATGTAGTTTTCAATGTGCGTCGCTGCGCTGACCTTTGCGAGTTGGCTGAAGCGCTGGATCAGCTCAGGTTCTTTCATGTCCGCCGCCACCGCCAGGTAAAACCGCGAGTTCTGAAAATACTGGTCCTTCTCAATCGCGGTGGCGTAGATCGAAGGCCGAACCTGTTTGAGCGGAAGCGCGACAAAGTTGCTCGGAACGACGGTCTCGAGCAGTTCGCGGATAATTGCGTCCAGCAGGCCGAACACCTGCCCTAGCTGCTCATGGTCATAACGGGGCAGATCGCGAAGGCCGAACCTGGAAGAGAAAGTCATCAGGCTGCCGGCCAGCCGTAGCATGGCTCGGAACAGCGCCTCCGGATGCACGCGCCTGGTGTCGAGCGTGTGGCGAAGGCCCGGAAGTTCCGTGTTCATGGTGTACAGCAGCCAGAAGTTCGCAATATCGGAGGCGCTGAAATCCGCCAGTGACTCGTTGCGCTCGCGGCGTGCTCCGGAAAGCTGGCTCGAACGGGCGACCAGCAGTTCAACCTGGCCGCGGACGACGCCTTCGAGAAAAGGACTGGCGTGCACGTCCAGCACCGGCGGCACGTACTTGGGATCGGGCCGGTAGAGCCCAGCCTCCGTCCTGGCGATGACTACCAGCGGCAGCACGACGAAGCCCGATGTGTTTTCTCCTTCGGCAAGGATCTGCAGGTTCTTTCGTGCGAGGGATATCGGCCGCTCCGTTACGACGCTGGTGTTGCCATCGCGGACCATCTGCGGTTCCGCGAAGAAACGCGTGCTCACGCGTTCGCGGGCCACACTCACGTTCATGCCTGCGGGGCGATGCTCCGGGACCGCGAGGTAGAACATGCACCGTTGCCGTCCATCGGCAAAGCACTCGTCAATAGGACGGGACGGCGGTGCGGTATCGGAACTGGGAATGTCAAAGGGAAGGCTGTCGGGGAAGATGCCGATTGCAGCGGTAATCGAGAGTACACCGCTGCCCAGAGCGGCCCCGTCGATTTGTAACTCGGTGAAGCCCCAACCTCCGAATGTGAGTGCATTCAGTTGGAAACTCACCAGGTCTTCAAAGTAGTGGTCCTGCGCCTGGAGGTGCTGCGGGGAAAGGAAGACGCCCTTGGACCAGACCACCGGAAGCAGCTTCGGCATGTGCAAGAACCTCGCGCGAAAGAGAGAGTATAAGCCTCACTCATCGGAATGCATGAACGGGATGCAACACCGCAAACGATGCTTGACACGCGTGAGCCCCGGCCCAATAATTGGGCGCAAGTCGTTCACCCGTTAATTTAAGCGACGAATCGCTTACGGTCAGGATCCCCCTTCCCCGGGCGGGCTTCTCTGTTCTGCGTTTTGTTGGGAGCGACCGCTTATGAGTCTGACTCCTTCAGCATGCCACATCCTCAACTAGCTCGGCCGTCCGCTCGCAAGGTCCGAGCAGACCGTTCTGCCACTGCTACGCTCCACTGAAATCGGTTCCACCAGCGAGGTTTTCATGGCGAAAGAAAGTACGCAGCACAAGCTCGATCGGGTCCGCGCTCCACGCGTCCAGATCACATACGACGTCGAGGTCGGCGATGCTATCGAGACGAAGGAACTCCCGTTTGTCATGGGCGTCCTCGGCGACCTGACAGGCCAGCCAGAGAAGCCGCTCGCGGCGCTCAAGGAACGGAAGTTCGTGGAGATCAATCCAGACAACTTTGACACCGTGCTAAAGGGGATGAATCCGCACCTGGCCTATTCGGTTGCAAACAAGCTGAGCGACGACCCCAATGCAGGCCAGCTAAAAGTCGATCTCAAATTCGAATCGCTGGACGACTTCTCGCCGGAAAATGTAGCGAAGCAGATCGGGCCGCTGAAAGAGCTTCTGGAACTGCGTGCGCGGCTTTCTGATCTGCGGGGCAGCCTGCAGGGCAACGACAAGCTGGACGAGATGCTGTTTGAAGCAGTGACCAACACGGAAATGCGAGAGAAGCTCCGCACCGAACTGAACAAGGATGGAGGCAAGTAATGGCTACAGCGAACACACCTGCCGGCCAGCAAGCCGCTTCCACCGGGGAAACCCGGGAAACTTCTCTGCTCGACCAGATCGTCTCGGAAGGACGCTTCAGCCGGGATGCCGCGTCGCAGGAGCGCGGCAAGGACATCATCAAGGAATTCGTTTCGCAGGTGCTGGAAGGGCATGTCACGGTGACGCGCGACACCGAAGCGGCCATCCAGGCGCGGATTGCGCAGATTGACCGGCTCGTCTCGCTCCAATTGAATGAGGTCATGCACCAGCCGTCGTTTCAGAAGTTAGAGGGTACGTGGCGCGGGCTCAAGTACCTTCTGGACCAGAGTGAGACCGGTGAATCGCTCAAAATTAAGGTCCTCAACGTCTCCAAGAAAGAACTGTTGAAGGACCTCCAGCGTGCTTCCGAATTCGACCAGAGTGCGCTGTTCAAAAAGGTCTACGAAGAAGAATTCGGTGTCTTCGGCGGCGCTCCCTTCTCAGCGCTGATCGGTGATTACGAATTCGGCCGCGGGCCGGAAGATATTGAGCTGCTGGAACGTATCTCACAGGTAGCCGCGAGTGCCCACGCGCCATTCCTTTCCGCTGCGTCCCCTGAACTGCTGAATCTTGCAAGCTTCACCCAGCTCGGCGGCCCGCGCGACGTGGCGAAGATCTTCGATTCCAGCGAGTACGCGAAGTGGAAGTCGTTTCGCGCGTCGGAGGACTCCCGCTATGTCGGCCTGGCCCTTCCACGCATGTTGATGCGTTTGCCTTACGGCAAGGACACCAAGCAGGTTGAAGCCTTTGATTTCGAAGAAGATGTGGATGGTGCGGACCACTCGAAGTATCTGTGGAGCAACGCTGCCTATGCGCTGGGGGCGCGCCTGACCGACGCCTTCGCCAAGCACGGCTGGTGCGCCGCTATCCGCGGTGTGGAAGGTGGTGGCCTGGTGCAGGGTCTGCCAGCGCACACCTTCAAGACAGACGAGGGCGATGTCGCTTTGAAGTGCCCGACCGAGGTCGAGATCACCGACCGCCGCGAGAAGGAGCTTGCCGACCAGGGTCTCATTCCCCTGGTGCACTGCAAGGGCACGGATTACGCGGCGTTCTTCAGCGCGCAATCCGGAAACAAGCCCAGGCTCTATGACAAGGACGCGGCGAACGCAAACGCGCGGTTGTCAGCACAGCTCCCGTACATCTTCGCCATGTCGCGTTTTGCGCATTACCTGAAGGCGATCATGCGCGACAAGGTGGGCAGCTTCACCACACAGGCGGAGACGCAGCAGTTTCTCAATCGCTGGATCGCGCGCTATGTGCTGGCCGACGACAACGCATCCCAGGCTGCGAAAGCACGGCTCCCGTTGCGCGAGGCCTCGGTGCAGGTGACCGAGATCCCGGGCAAGCCAGGGGCATTCCGCGCGGTGGCCTTCCTGAAACCGCATTTCCAACTGGACGAGCTGACCGTGTCACTCCGCCTGGTCGCCGATCTGCCCGAATCTGCTCGTAAGTAAAGGGGCCAATAGCGGTACGGATGCACAGCACGCAAACAAAAGGAGAGTTCGATGGCGGTTGATTATTTTCTGAAGCTCGACACGGTTCCAGGCGAGTCCAAAGCGCAGAATCACACGGATGAAATCCAGGTCCTGAGCTGGAGTTGGGGAGGCACGCAGACCAGCACCGTTCATGGGACTTCCGGATCGGGCGGCGGTAAGGTAAGTCTTTCTGACCTCAACATCATGATGGAGTTCGACAAGTCCGTTCCCAAGCTGATGCAGGGCCTGACCAAAGGAACGCACTATAAGACCGCCACGTTGTCGGCCGTAAAGTCGGGTGCGGGTAACTCCAACTACATGACCCTGGCGCTGACGGAGGTGTTCATCGCTAGCCTGCAGTTCTCGGCCTCAAGCGAAGTCCCCAGCGTTGCAGTTTCGTTTACCTACAAGACGTTGCAGTTGGACTACTACACGCAGGACGCCGAGGGCACGGTGACCAATGCCGGCACGGCGAAGTACGACGTCACGACGAACGTCACCTCGTAGCCATGGATGCTGCTGCACTGTACAAGGCAGGAGAGTTGGGCCCGGCTATCGAGGCGCTTGGGGTCGAACTGCGCAAGCAGCCCACCGACTCCAGGCGCCGCACGTTCTTGTTTGAGCTGCTTTGCTTCGCGGGAGAGTATGACCGCGCTGCGAAGCAGCTTGATGTGTTAGCGTCCGCCGGCCCCGATGCAGAATCCGGTGCCATGCTCTACCGCGCTGCACTCCATGCGCAGCGCACGCGCGAGGAGATGTTTGCGCGCGGAGAACTTCCCCTGGGTTCTACATCCTCCTCACCCGGCGGCGTTTTGAATGAGGAGCCCTTTGAGGCACTGACCGATGAAGATGAGCGCATCGGGACGAACCTCGAAGCGTTCATCGCGGGCAGCTACACTTGGATACCATTCCGCTACATAGAAAGCGTCCGAATGGAGCCGCCGGCCCGGCTTCGCGATTTGCTTTGGGCACCGGCGATCCTGAAAACTACGAAGGAGTTTCGCCTTCAGGACCTCGGCCAGGTGTTGTTGCCGGCATTGGCCCCACTATCGTGGAGGCATCCCGACGACACAGTGCGCCTGGGACGCGCCACGGTCTGGCAGGACGATCAGCAACACGGCGCGGTTCCCGCAGGCCAGAAGACGTTCCTTGCTGATGGCGACAGGGAAGTGCCTTTGCTGGGCATCCGTGAGTTAGAGTTCTCGCACGCTGAAAAGCATCCCGACGAGCGGGAAGCCAAGGAATAGCAGTGCCACTTCGCGACGACCTTCTGCAACCGATTGCCGGCGACAACCCTTCAGGCAGAAACCTGAAGTATGATCGCGTCTTCGATCAGATCAAGGAAGCGCGCACAGAAGAGGATACGAGCCTGCCCGCCGGCGCGTGGGAGCGCCAGGCAAAGCGGGCCGACTACAATCTCGTGATCAGACTGGCCGGGGAAACGCTGGCCACGAAGACCAAGGACCTGCAACTCGCCGCATGGTTGGGCGAAGCTCACATCAAGCGTGAAGGCGCGACCCTGATCGCGCCGGTACTCGGCCTGCTGCTCGCGTTACAGCGCGAGTTCTGGCCCACGCTTTACCCGGAACTCGACGAAGAGGACGCCGGACTGCGCGCGGTGCCGCTGCAGTGGGCAGCCAATCGCTACGCTACGCTGATATACGAGCTGCCGCTTACGAAAAGCGGCACCAACTACCACGGTTACAAAGCAGCCCGTGCGCTCGGATACGAAGCGGATTCTGCCGGCAACGATGGGCGGCAGGCAGCCAGGCTTGCCGCGCTGAACCGTGGTCAGCTTACGGCGGAGAGTGTGGACGACGCCGTTGCGTCCACGCCCAAAAGCTTCTACGCCGATCTCGAAGCTGCATTGCAGGCGGGACGGGAAACCCTGGAAGAGCTGGCGCTCTACTGCGAAGAACAGTATGGCGATGACGGCCCGGGCTTCCGCAAACTGCGCGACAGCCTGGATGAAGTCCACAATGTCGTCACCTCGCTGCTGAATCAGAAGCGCAGCGTGGAGCCGGATGTGTGCGCCGCTCCCGACCCCGCGCCAGAGCCAGAGCTAAAACCCGCGCCACAGCTTGCGCCGGTGGTTGTCGCCGCACCCGCATTACCTGCAACTCCGGCGCCAGCGCCAGCACCAGCGCCTGTCATCACCGCTGCCCCGGCCACAACGCCAGCCACATCCGCGAGTACATTACAGAGCTGGGACGACGCTGCGAGTCGCGTGCAGGCCTGTGCCGCTTTCATGCATGCTCAGCGGCCGGGAAGCGCCGTGCCGTACTTGCTGCAGACTGCAATTCGCTGGGGAGAGCTGCGCAAGCACGCGCCCAAGCCGCCGCTCGATCTGCTGGTAGCGCCACCTGCGGACATCCGCGCGGAATTGAAACAGGCTTTCGCCGATAAGGCCTGGGGCGATCTCCTGAGCCGCTCCATGGCTGCTCTGGGCGAGCCGTACGCGCGCGCCTGGCTGGACGTCCACCGCTATATCTGGAAGGCCGCGCAAGAGCGCGGATTTGCAGCCTTTGCACGCATGGTGGTGGTTTCGTTGCAGGGCCTGCTCAGCGAATTTCCGGATATGCCGTCGTGGGCGTTTGCCGACGACACACCGGTGGCAAACGGAGATACGGTCCGTTGGATAGAAGAGGAGGTGACTATCGCGAGCGCCGCACCGGCAGCGGCGGAGTCCGCTGCCATGCCCGCAACCGCACAGTCCGCGCCCCTTGCTCTCACGGTTGCTCCGATCGAGCTTCCGGCAGCGGCACTCGTAGAGAACGAAGCCGGCGCGCCCGACCTGTTCGCCGAAGCAGCGGCGCTTGCTATGCAAGGACAACTGGGTGAGGCCACGGCACTGCTGGCCCGCGACTCCGCACAACAGGCCAGTGGCCGGATGCGCTACCAGCGGCGGCTGCAGATTGCGGAGCTCTGCCTTGCTTCGGGCAAACCCGGAGTGGCCCTGCCCATATTGCGCGAGCTGATCGCAGAAACGGAGCGGCGCAACCTCGAAAGCTGGGAGTCGGGAGAGATGATCGCGAAACCACTCGCGCTCCTGCTGCGCTCGCAAAACGGCAGCATGACTGCGGCCGACCGCGACGCCCTCTTCTCTCGTCTCTGCCGCATTGACCCAACCGTCGCGCTTGCGATCACTCCGTAGGGAAATAGGCAATGGCGCGCACAGTCGAAACATTGGTTACGCAGTCGGTGCTGGACAGGCTCATCGCCACGGAGGACTGGCCTGCCACGCGCGCGCAGTCCATTCGCTTTCTGAAAGAAGCAATGAAGCGCGATATGGAGTGGCTGCTGAATACGCGCCAGGCGCTACTGCCCGCCGCCGCTCGCACGGCGCCGGACCGCAAGAGCGTCGTTCAGTATGGCCTCATCGATACCAGTGTTCTGAGCTTCGCATCGGCGAATGATCATCGCGTCCTGCAGCAGGCCATCTATGATTCCATTCTCGCGTTCGAGCCGCGGCTGAAAAATCTCCGAGTGGTGGTGGAAGAGGGAACCGAGAAAAAGCGCCAGTTGCGATTCCACATTGAGGCGCAGATCCGCCTGGATCCCGCGCCGGAAGAGATCACGTTTGACACCGTTCTGGACTTGACCAGCGGTGAATACACGGTGAGCTGAGCATGCGCGAGGAGCTTCTCGAATTCTACGAACGGGAACTCGCCTATCTGCGCCAGCTTGGAGCGGAGTTCGGGGGCAAGTATCCGCGCATTGCCAGCCGGCTATTGCTTGAGGCCGACCGCTGTGAAGATCCCCATGTGGAGCGGCTGATCGAGTCGTTTGCCTTTTTGGCTGCGCGTGTTCATCTGCGGCTGGAGGATGATCTCCCTGAGGTCACCTCCGCGCTGCTGCAGTTGATCTATCCGCATTACCTGCGCCCCCTTCCCGCGATGTCGGTGGCCGAGTTCCAGGTGGACGCTTCGCAGGGCAAACAGAGCGCGGGCATTGTCGTTCCCAGGGGAACGCACCTGGTCAGTAAGCGCGCGCTGGACGGCATGCATTGCCGTTTTCGCACGGGATATCCCGTGGAACTCTGGCCCATTTCCGTCGCCGAATGCGCCTGGCGCCAGCCAGAGCAGATTCCATCGCCTGTACGCGTGAGCGGCGCGACCGCAGTGCTACGCGTCCTGTTGCGCGCAGGTGAGGATCTCTCGCTGGGCGCGCTGCCCTTGCGCACACTGCAGTTCTATCTGGCTGGTGAAAGTGGCGTGGCACTGAGCCTGTATGAATTGCTGTCACGCAACTGTATCCGGATACTGTTACGCAATCCGAAACGACCCGGCGGTAAGATTGCGGAGCTCGCTCCGGCCGATCTCGAACCCTGCGGATTCGATGAGCAGGAGAGCCTGCTACCGTACTCGCGCCGCTCCTTTGATGGATACCGGCTGCTGCAGGAGTACTTCAGCTTTCCCGCAAAATTCCTCTTTTTCCGACTCAACGGCCTTGACACCATGGCAGCCGTTGAGCCGACTGAAGAGGTTGAAGTGCTCTTTTACTTCTCGCGCTTCGAGCGGCCGGAGCGCTTTCAGGCGCTCGAAGTGGGTGTGTCGGCGGAGACACTGCGGCTGGGCTGCACGCCGATTGTCAATCTGTTCAGCCAAACCGCGGAGCCGATTCTGCTCACGCAGACACAGCATGAGTATCGCGTGGTGCCCGACACCAGGTACCAGCAGATGATGGAAATCTTCTCAGTCGATGGCGTTCTGGCCACCAGCCCGAGCCGCCGTACCACTACGCCCATCGACCCGCTGTATGCGTTTCGCTTCCAGACCGGATCGGCGCACCGCGGGACATTCTGGCATGCCGCCCGGCGGTATACGCCGTTCGGAGAGCGCCGCCCCTCGGACATCTTCCTGTCGCTCGTGGACCTCAAGGGCGAACTGGCTGAACCGAACGCCGAGGTGCTGACCGTGCAATGCACCTGCACCAACTACGATCTTCCGTCCCGCCTTAATTTCAATGCACCCGAGGGCGATTTCGAGGCAGAAGGCTTCGGAGTGGTGAATCGGATTCGCGCGCTGCACCGGCCCACGCCCAGCGTGGACCCGCCGCGCGGCAAAGGGCAGATGTGGCGCCTCATCTCCCAGCTATCGCTCAATCACTTGTCCCTCAGCGAAGAGGGGCTGCCGGCTCTGCAGGAAATCCTGCGGGTGCACAACTTCAGCGAAACGCCGCAACTGGAAACCCAGATTGGCAGCATTCTCAAGTTGGCGAGCAAGCGGCACTTCGCCCTGATGCGCAGCGATTACGGGACCAGCCCCGCACGGGGAACCCGGGTGGAAATGGAGCTGGACGAGCGGCAGTTCGCCGGCGGCGGAGCCTATCTGTTTTCTGCAGTTCTCGATCGATTCCTCGGTCTGTATGCTTCTCTGAACAGTTTCTGTCAGCTCTCTGTAAGGACCAATCTGAGGAAGGAGGCACTGGGAGAATGGAGTCCGCGCGCGGGCAATCGAGCCCTGATATAGCGGTGAACGATATCGCAGTCCCTGCAGCCCCTTCACTGGATTCCGGCGGAGCGCTGCAGGAAATGCTGCGGGAGAACCCCTGGTCCGTGAAGTTCTTCCAGATGGTGCGGCTGCTCGAGCGCATTCACCCAGAACGCAAGCCGGTGGGCATGTTTGTGGGCCCGGCCGAGGAAGTGGCGCGCTTCTCCGCCCACACCTCGCTGGTATTTCCGGCGAGCGAGATTCAGAGTTATACGGAAGTCAGAAACGGTCCCGACCGGCTGGCGGTCAATTTCATGGGCCTGTCTACGTTAAATGGTCCTCTTCCGCAGCCCTATGCGGAGTTGTTGCTGGAACGCGTGCGCGCGAAGGACTATGCCATGGGCGAGTTCTTCGATATCTTCAATCACCGCATCATTTCGCTGTTCTACCGTGCCTGGAAGAAATACCGCTTCTTTATTGCCTACGAGCAGTCGCGCGATGCGGATGATCTGGTGACGCGGTCGGTTTATAGCCTGCTTGGGCTGGGCACACCCGGGCTGCGACAACGCATGGAGATTGCCGACGAAGCTGCCGTTTACTACTCCGGGCTCCTCGGCCAAACGCGCCGTACCGCGCAGGGATTGAAGCAGATACTGGAAGATTATTTCGAGATCCCGGTCCAGGTAGAGCAGTTCACCGGTTCCTGGAACCGGCTGCCACTCGCAGACCAGACGGTGCTAAACGATAGTCGTGTACCTTCGGAGTGCCTGGGCGTTGCCACCGTTGTAGGTGACGAGGTGTGGGATCAGCAGGGCACGGTCACTCTGAGGCTCGGCCCCATGCCGCTCGAACGCTATAAGGAATTCCTGCCCGGCGCACGAGCGTACAAACAACTTGCGGCATGGCTGAAGTTCTACGCACGGCAGGAGTTCGACTTTGTCATCTGGCTGGTGCTCGAGCGGGAGCAGGTCCCAGCGATGAAGCTCTCCGCGGACGAGAGCGAGATGCCCAGGCTGGGATTTGCAAGCTGGTTGAAAAACAAGCCGTTCCATCGAGATCCGGATGAGGGAATGTACCGGCTATCGTGAAATTCCCGGGAAAGGGAAAGCATGTCGTTGAATCTGAAATCGCTGATCGGGAAGCTGAATGACGCCACTCGGAGTGCCATGGAAGGCGCCGCGGGACTGTGTGTTTCACGGACTCACTATGACATCGAGATCGAGCACTATCTGTTGAAGTTGCTCGACAGCTCCGATACCGACGTCCCGCTGATCCTGCAGCAGTATGGCGTTGACCGCTCGCGGCTTACGGCGGACCTCAGCCGCAGCCTCGATCGCCTGAAGAGCGGCAATGCGCGCAGCCCAGCCTTCAGCCCCATGTTGCTGAAGATGTTCACCGAGGCGTGGACAATCGGCTCCATTGACTATGGTGCAGCACAAATCCGTACGGGATTTACGCTGCTTGCGCTGCTCAGCAACGAGGAGCTCGCTCGCGCCACACGCGAGATCAGCAAGGAGCTTCAGAAGATTCCCGCGGAGGGCCTGCGCAAGGACTTCTATGCTGTGGTCGAGAACTCGCGCGAGCAGCAGACCACGCGGCTGGCGGCGGGAGCTGAGCCTACCCAGGACGGCGCTTCCGAAACGGGCAAGGGACCGAGCAGGACGCCGCACCTGGACCAGTACACCGCGAACCTGACGGCGAATGCGAAGGCCGGCAGAATCGATACGGTACTCGGCCGCGATCACGAAATACGGCAGGTCATCGACATTCTTATGCGCCGCCGGCAGAACAACCCCATCCTGACGGGTGAAGCGGGCGTGGGCAAGACGGCCGTGGTGGAAGGTTTCGCACTGCGCATCGTGGCTGGGGACGTGCCTCCACCCTTGCGCAACGTGCAACTGCATAGCCTTGATCTAGCCCTGCTGCAAGCCGGCGCCAGCATGAAAGGCGAGTTCGAGAACCGTCTCAAGGGACTCATCGAAGAAGTGAAGTCCTCCCCGCACCCCATCATTCTCTTCATTGACGAGGCGCACACCATGATTGGCGCGGGGGGCCAGGCCGGACAGAACGATGCGGCGAACCTGCTGAAACCGGCGCTGGCGCGGGGTGAACTGCGCACCATCGCGGCCACGACCTGGTCGGAGTACAAGAAGTTCTTCGAGAAGGACGCAGCGCTCGCACGTCGCTTCCAGGTGGTCAAGGTTGAGGAGCCTTCCGAAGCGCAGTGTGCGACCATGCTGCGCGGCATCGTAGGCGCACTTGAAAAGCATCACGGACTGCGCATCCTCGATGAAGCGGTGACCTCCGCCGTACGGCTATCGCACCGCTACATGGCCGGCCGTCAGCTTCCGGACAAGGCGGTCAGCGTCCTGGATACGGCCTGTGCGCGTCTCTCGCTGGGGCACAATACCACGCCCGCCGCCATCGAGGACGCGGGCCGGCGTATTGCCGATCTTGAAACGCAGAAGCGCGTGTTGGAACGCGAGCAGTTGGTTGGCGCCGATCACAGTGAGCGATTAACGGAGATCGACGGCTCGCTCGCCCACGCACAACAGGAACTGTCGGCCTTGACGGAGAAGTGGCAGAAGGAACGGGACCTGGTCGCGCGCATTCGCGCGCTCCGGCACTCGCTGGAAGATCCGGAAGCCGCTTCGAACAACGGCGCTGAACCGGCAACCGGCTCCGAACCGGCAACCCTGGCAGAGCTGGGAGCCCTTGAGAGGGAGCTGGAGGATGTCCAGGGAAAGACACCGTTGATGCGCGTCGCAGTGGACGGCCACGTGGTTGGAGAAGTGGTTTCTGCCTGGACGGGAATTCCGCTCGGCAAGATGGTCAAGGATGAAATTGAGGTCGTGCTGCGCCTTGACGAGCACCTGAAGAAACGAGTGATCGGGCAGGACCATGCCATGGCGACCATCGCCCAGCGCATTGTGACCTCGCGCGCCAGCTTGGACGATCCCGGCAAGCCGGTCGGCGTCTTCATGCTTGTCGGGTCCAGTGGAGTGGGCAAGACGGAGACGGCGCTGGCGCTGTCAGACCTCCTTTATGGCGGCGAGCGCAACCTGATCAGCATCAACATGTCGGAGTTTCAGGAGGCCCATACCGTTTCCACGCTCAAAGGCTCGCCTCCGGGATATGTCGGCTATGGCGAGGGCGGCGTGCTCACCGAAGCGGTGCGCCGCAGGCCCTACTCGGTGGTGCTGCTCGACGAGGTGGAAAAGGCTCATCCCGACGTGCTCGAACTCTTCTTCCAGGTCTTCGATAAAGGCAATATGGAGGACGGTGAAGGACGTTCCATCAACTTCAAGAACACCGTGATCATCCTGACCAGCAACGCCGCGACCGATACGATCATGAAGCTCACTGCCGATCCCGAGACAATGCCATTTCCGGAGGCGCTGGTCACCGCCATCAAGCCCGAGCTGGACAAAGTCTTCAAGCCGGCGTTTCTTGGGCGCATGATCATCGTGCCGTATTTGCCTGTGCGCGATGAGGCGCTCAAGCAGATCATCCGGCTGAAATTGCGCAAGATCCAAACACGATTGCTGGAGAATCACAAGATCAAGCTGGAGTACGATAACGCTTTGCTGAATGCCGTCGCCGCGCGTTGCACCGAGGTCGAAAGCGGAGCGCGGAACGTAGACAACATCCTTTCGAACACAATGCTTCCGGAGATTTCGCGTGCTCTGCTCAGTCGCATGGCCGAGGGTGCGCAGAGCGAGGCCATCTTCGTGGGCGTCTCTCCGGAGGGGGACTTTACCTATAACTGGGCGGGTGTCCCGGCGCTCGCCTGATTTTCACCGGGTGCATTTCGCAACAATGATCGTGGCCGCGGCCGCAACTGCAGGCATCTCTGAATGGCAAGTTACGCACAAACGAAGCGCATCCTCTCCTTCACCAGTCCACTCGGCGCGGACGTGTTACTGGCGGAGTCATTTCATGGCTCAGAGGAGATTTCCAGGCTTTTCGACTTCCACGTTGATGTGCTTGCCACGCCGAAAACCAGCGTAAAACCCGCAGACCTGATCGGGAAGCGCGCCACCCTGCACATCGAGGTCGCGGACGACGGCACGCGGCGCAGCATCAACGGCATGATTGCCAGCCTGGAGTCACTCGGCGGCGACAGCGATTTCAACGCTTACCGCGTCCGCATGGTCCCGAGCTTATGGCTGCTTTCGCTCAATACTCAGACGCGCGTCTTCCAGGGAAAGACAGTTGTGGACATCGTAAAGGCAGTGCTGGGCGCCTACAGCATCACACCTCAGGACGACACCCGGACGACCTATACGTCACTGGAATATTGCACACAGTATCGCGAAACAGATCTCGCCTTTGTCTCGCGGCTGATGGAGCAGCACGGCATCTTCTACTACTTCATGCATACCGCATCGGACCATACGCTGGTGCTTGCCGATGCATCTGCGCAGCTTTCGCCATGCCCGGTCGAAGCGACGTTCCGCCACGCCTCGAATCCCGATGACCGCGCCGGCTTCTATGACCTGGTGATTGACCGCTTTGCTTTGCGTTCGACTCTGGCGACCGGGCAACACAAGTTGTGGGACTACCGCTTCTCGCAGTTCGCCGTCTCGAACAGCGATAGCAGCTCGGATAGCAAGGGACCACTCGGACAGAATGCGCATGAGTTCTACGACTATGCGGATGCCGCCTCCGCGTACCTGAAAACCGAATCCGGGGATGGCAACACGGCGAAGTTGCAGACTCTGTTCCAGAATGTGACCCGCGACGTCGCGGATGCCCAGACCGTCGTGGCTGAGGGCGAATCAAATGCCAGCACTATGCAGTCTGGGTTTACCTTCACGTTGACTGAATATCCGCAATCCAGTGCGAACGGCAAGTACCTGCTCACCCGCGTGGAGCACAGCGGAACGCAGCGCCCGAGCTATCGGCCGGAACTAACCCCTGCCACGACTGGACCTTATCGTAACCGCTTCCAGGCACAGCCGGCAGCCACCGCGTATCGAGCCGTGCGCCACACGCCGAAGCCGCGGGTCCACGGTGTCGTGACGGGCAAGGTGGTTGCGCCCTCGGGTGACGATTCCTATCTCGACAAGTACGGCCGTGTCTGCGTGCAGTTCTGGTGGGACCGCAATCGTAAGCCGAGCACGACCGATAACACGCTGTTGCGTGTAGCGCAGCAATGGGCGGGCAAAGGATGGGGCACTTACTTTTGGCCACGGATTAATGACGAGGTGCTGATCGACTTCCTCGATGGCGACCCGGATGCGCCCATTGTCGTCGGCTCCCTCTACAACGGGACGAATATGCCTCGTTACAATCCCGCGAACGAATACACGCGCTCCGGCATACTTACACAATCATCGAAGAACGGCGCGACCGCAAACGCTAACGAGCTTCGCTTCGAAGACCTGAAGGGATCGGAACAGATCTTTCTGAATGCCGAGAAGGATTTCGATGTGCACGTCGAACATGACTGGCACACCCAGGTGGACAATGAGCAACACCTGACGGTGAAAAAAAACCGGTACGAGGCAATCCAGGGTGAGAGCCACAGCAAGGTCGCGAAGGATTCTGTGGCAGAGGTTGGCGGTGACGCTCATCGCAAGGTTGCCGGGAAACAGTTGGAGGAGACGACCGGCGATAAGAGCGAGAAGGTCGGTGGCAATCACTTCTATGCGGCGGGCGGGGATGCGCATGTCGACGTTTCGCAGGCGCTGAATCAGAAGGTCGGGATGAACTACTCGCTGCAGGTTGGCGAAAACCAGTACAACAAGGCCGGCATGCTCTATGTGGTCGATTCCGGTGAGGAAGTCCACATCAAGGGCGGCATGAATGTTGTGATCGATGGCGGCATGGGCGTGTGTCTCTCCGGCCCGGGCGGCTTCATCTCCATTGGACCGGCCGGCGTGACCATCCAGGGAATCCTGGTGCAGATCAACAGTGGCGGCGCCCCCTTGCAGGGTTCACCCGCGGTGGCACAGAGCCCGGAAGCCCCAACTGCACCGAAGGCGCCCACCGTGCCGACCTGGCCTGGCGATGATCCCAGGAGCGGTTCATAGCCATTCGAACGATTGGAAGGAGCGACGATGGGCACACCTGCATGCAGGATCTCCGATACGACGGCGCACGGCGGCGTCGTATCGGTCGGCTTTCCGCAGGTCCTGATCGGCAATCTGCCCGCATCGCGCATCGGCGACCTCCACACCTGCCCCATGGTGACGGGCGTGGTGCCGCACGTGGGCGGCCCATTTATCCTGGGTTCGCCGACCGTCCTCGTCGGCATGATGCCGCAATCCCGGGTGACCGATGAACTCACCTGTGTGGGGCCGCCGGATGTCGCGCTTACCGGTGAGTTCACCGTGCTGGTGGGCATGGCAGGAGCAGGCGGGGCTGCGGGAGCCATGGACGGCGTCTCCGCCATGGGCATTCCGGTCCCCGTTGCGCCCGCACCTCCCACGGTAGACGCAACCGCGCAAATGCAGCGGGATGGAACCACCAGGACGTCTGCGCCTGCGAGCGAGGCGCTTCCTCCCGTGGAGTTGAAGCAGGAAGGCTGGCCCAATCTACCGCCGGAGAATACGGCCACGTTCCAGAGTGTGCAGCCCGCCAAAGTGATGCCGGGCAGCGCGCTCTATGCCGCTGCCGATGCGGACTCCACCGGCGAGAGCAGTTACTGGAGCACCGATCCGCCGGCGGAGTCCGCATCCGCTTCCGGCAGTGCCCCGGGCTCTCCGGATGGCAGCACCAGCGATGCTGACTGGAATGCAGGTACGCGCGTGCTGGTTTACACCGTGCCTGCGGGGAGTGAAGTCCGGGCGTGGGCCGGGCAGGGCGCGGAGACAGACAAGCTGCAGGTGTGGACCCCACCGGGCGCGATTCCCGCGTCTGCTGTACAGCGCTTCCGCGCATCCGGACGCAGCCGTTGAGCAGCATGGGCACCGACGTCCCTGCACCAGTTCCCGCGCAAGCCGTGCACCGGCTGGTGCTCAACTTCGAGTCGTTCCTGCAAACCATACGGCAGGCAATGCATGCCTCTGGCGGACAGAGCGTTGAAGCGGCCCGATGGAAGCGTGCGCAATCTCTGTTAGAGCGCGATTTACTCTCACTCCAAACAGCAACCAGGGAGGCGGCTGCCGGGAACCAGCAGGCATTGGTGCAGCAGGCCGGGCAACTGCGCTTCCTTGCCCGGCGTATGAATGGGTATGACTCAGCCTTTGCCGGGCCTGCATTCGAGAATCAGTTGATCGAGAAACGACGGCTCCTGGTCCTGGTAGCCTGGCAAATCTATGCCGCCGCACGCGGCTCAAAGGCGGCCGGTCTGTGATGGATGGGACGGATCCGAACGCAGCCGTTCGCATAGGGCGCTGGATCCTCTCGTCCGTTCCCGCGAGCTGGTTTTATGTGCCTGGCTTTGGACTGCGGCACAACAGCCCATACCCCACCAGCAACATCACGGTGAAAGAGGACGTGCTGCTGGCTGGAAACAAGCTCCAGCCCTATGTGGACGCGCAGATAACGATCCTGAAGCGGACGTATCTCGATCCCAGCTTCGCCGGCCCGCAGCCGATCAAATTGCTGGCGCAGGCAGAAGAGACGATGCTGCTCCTCATCAGGCATCAGCCGCTGAATGGGGTCAGCGTGATGCAGGTGCAGACCTACGCGCGCGTGGCGAACTGGCTTGGCATCATCACGCTTACCACCGTGGAACAGTCGGTAACGAGCCTTCGCAGAGATTATGAGCAGTTTGTCCAGTCGCTCGCGATTGCTTCAGAGCCCGGAATCGATTCACGCCAAACGGCAAGCCCTGCCGCGGCGGGTGCTCAAGGCCGTTGATGCCTTCCGCAGCAACGCAGTTCCGGGCGAGGTATGGATGTGAGCGAGGTTTTATGAGGCACAGAATACGTGTCGCCGCACTCAGCGACGTCGGCTACAAACGCCAAAACAATGAAGACAGCTACGGTTACGATCAGGCTGCGGGAATTTACATCGTTTCCGACGGCATGGGCGGGAGTGCAGCGGGCGAGGTCGCCAGTCACATGGCCGTCCAGGAAACCCTTTCCAATTACCGGCACATGCGCCAGGCGGACAGCGACGTTTTGCGCCCGGCACAGGACCTGCTCTACTTCGCGGTTACGCAAGCAAACGCTGCCATATACGAAACCGCTGGCCGCAATCCATCCCTGGCTGGCATGGGAGCTACATTAGTGGCCGTATGTATCGATGGGCCGAACGCGATCGTTGCCAACCTGGGAGACAGCCGGGCCTACCTCTTTCGCCAGGGCACATGCGTACAGATCACGCACGATCATTCCCTTGCAGCAGAGCAGCTAAGGAGTGGTCTGCTGACGGTTACGGAAGCCGCAGAGGGGACGGAGCGAAACATTATTACGCGTGCAATGGGAACGGAACCCCACGCCGAGCCGGACATGTTCGCGGCAGAGCTCCTCGCTGGCGACCGGCTATTGCTCGCAACTGATGGGCTGATGAAGCACGTCGACGATGCCGAGATAAGCGCAATCGTCTATGCCGCGAATGACGTCACATCCGCCTGCGAGCTTCTGATTGATGCGGTAAAGGAGCGCGGCGCTCACGACAATGTCACCTGCCTGCTGCTGGAAACAGTAGGCTCAATTACCGGATGAACGGGTGGTTCCACCGGCTCAACCGAGAAGCATCTCGGAACATCTGAACATGGAAGCGCGTTCGGCCGCTGCATCCAGCATGCCGCTTGAAACCGGGCTAGTCCATGCTGTTGTCATCCTTGCTGTCGTGAAGTTCTGCAACCACATGCCGCATACACTCGCAAAAAGCCCGCAAGCTGTTGCCTGGCGCTGTGCTAGATCACTTCGCTGCCGCGAACTTATGTCGTCAAAATCACTTGTATAACCCTTCTCTCGTACGGCTATAGATTCGACATTCCCGGTCTAGTACAAATTACTTTATTCCCTACTCCAACAAGCAACCGAGTGGACGAGCACACGAACCGTAGCCGCCGCTGCACCCGCCTAAGGCTAGAGGTTGAACTTGACTGGACAGCGGACAGCCGCGCGATTGTCGTGTCCCGCGCGATTTCCGGTTTGGGCAATCGCGTCAGGTTCGGTGACTTACAAGATGGAAGCCTTCGCCAATTAGCGTGGGTCTCTAGAGGAGTCGACCAGCAGGCGAGTTATGGCGGAAACGCGCCGCGACTTTTTTGAGAAGACGCGGTTTGAATCTACTGAGGAATCAGGCGCGGATGGTCGAGGCTGCCACATTGGGCGAGACAGACTGAATGTTCTTCATTCCGAGTTTCGAACGGCTGGCGGCGATATCTCGTGTCAGGCCAAGTCCGGGAAGGTTCAGTGCGGGGCGCAAAATAGGGAGGGTACAGGTATGTTAGCGATGCTGATGCTTTTGGGTATGGCCGTGCAGGTGCCGGCGACGGACATCAAAACGGTTAAGTTGGATCTGAACGGGGACGCCGTGGTGGACTTGGACAATCACGAGAAGCCCTGCCCAGCGTACGAAGCGATTGACCTATCAACGGGCCAAACGATCTACGTGCACGCGCACAAAGATTTCATCCAGCTTGAGAACGGAAAGCCCAACGCCGAGGTACGCCTGATTTGCCAGCATGAGCCGGATAAGAGCAACGCGCAGAAAACAGACCACTAGCTATTGGAATACGAGAGAGTTGCGGTTCGGCAGGCTCACGAAATGATGGCTGGGCAGCTTATCGCTCCAACAGCAATAAGCAGCAGCAGGGGTGCTCAATGCACGCTGCTTCTTTTGGATCACCCGTAAGTCATTGAAAAGATGGTAGGCACGAGGAGACTCGAACTCCTGACCTCTACCGTGTCAAGGTAGCGCTCTAACCAACTGAGCTACGCGCCTTCAGGAAAGGGGTGGTACGCCACCATCATAGCAAAAGCGCCGGTGCATCGGGCTGAAGTTGGCGTCGCCGACGAACCGGCCTTTGTCGCCAGCGCGCCCGCTCTCCGCGTCCAGGTGGCGTGGTGGCAGCAGAGTGCGGTACTATCGGCTACTTAAAGCACTGATAACGAGGAATTCTCGGGACTGCTGCGGCGCGCTGTTGCCGCTTCTCCGTTCCTGCCCTGATCGCACCCCTCACGCCCACCTGAAACGCATACCTCGTGCTCAAGGATCTGCGCACCGCGCCCAATCAGCTTACGTTTCTGCGGTTGTGCATCATCCCGTTCCTCGTCATTGCGGTACTGGATGCGCATTACCACACGGCTCTATGGCTGTTTGCCCTTGCCGGCGTGAGCGATGGGCTTGACGGTCTGCTGGCTCGGTTGCTGCATCAGCGCACGCTGCTCGGGCAGTACCTCGACCCGGTCGCGGACAAACTGCTGCTCAGTACGCTTTTTCTCGTCCTGATGCACCAGGGGCTGATCCCGCGAAGTGTCACCATCCTGGTCTTCAGCCGCGATGTGGGCATCCTGATCGTCGCCGCCCTGCTGTATGCCACTGCGGGGGCGCGCGACTTCCGCCCCAGCTTATGGGGAAAAGCCAACACGGTGGCACAGATTACAGCGGTTGCGAGCGCATTATGGGTGGGTTTCTACGCGGTGCCGGTGCTGATCTTCATCAAGCACTGGGCACTCTGGACGACCTTTGCGCTGACGCTGATCTCCTGGTTTCACTACACCTGGCGGGAAACGCGGCGGCTGGGCGCAAACGAAGTGACAAAAACGGGGTAAAAACGCGATCGCGGAAGCTCAGGCCTCATCCGAGAGTTCCAGGCTGGAGCTCTCTTCGATGGCCATGTCTTCGAACTCGTTGGAGTCAAAGACCTCGCCACATTCCTGGCATTCCACGTACTCTACGTCTTCTTCGCGCGCTACCACGCGCACTTTCGGATGCTTGCAGATCGGTTCCATGTACGAGAGGGTCGTCGGTTATGGTGTGCCCGGTTTTGGGTATGGGGAGATTGTACCTGCGGTATGCAGCGTGTCAAACCAAAAGACCCAGGGGAACCCCCGGGTCCATTGCGTTCTGACGAAAAGCAAGTTGCAGCGCAACGCGCTGGCGCGTTTTTACGTGCACGAAACGTGTCTTAGCTCTACTTACCCGGTTTCGCAACCAGCACCACAAACGTACCCGGCACTACGGGCGGCCGTGGGTGTGGATTCGCGGCCGTGGCCGCCGGACGTTGGCCGAATTGCGCCGTCACCAGGTACACCGTCCCGGTCTGCGGATCGAGCGCCATGGTGCGCGCGCCTTTCTGCGTCGCCAAGTTCTGTTGCACCGTATAGCGTTCCCGCGTGTCCTGGTGCACGACAGTCAGCGTGCCCGTTCCTCCGTTGGAACTGAAGATGAGCTCTTGCCTTTGGTCGAAGGCCGCGGCGTCCGGTCCTTCGACCGATAGGGCACGGTCGTGACCACCCTGCCGCTGTCCGCGTTCACCACGGCCATCTTGCCGTTGTCGCATACGGCAAAAAGCCGCCGATGTGCCGTATCCATCGCCAGCCCGGAGGGGCTTTCGCACGGGCTGATGGACCAGGCCGCAGTGGCCTCTTTCTGTGCGGCATCCAGCCGCACGATCTCGCTCTTGTCTTCGATATTCACGAAAACGGTGCCCTTGCCGTCGGCAACGGGGAACTCCGGCTTGCCCGGGAGGGCGATGGTCGCGACCACCTTGTTGGAATGTGTATCCAGCACGGTGGCATTCTGGCTGCGACCGTTGAAGGCCCACACGGTTGCCGTCTTCGGCTCGTAGACGATGCCGTCCGGGTTCGTGCCCGCCGGAACCTCCGTCACTTTGGCGTGCGTGCTGCGGTCGAAAACGACGATCTGGTTCGCACCGCCATCGCTGATGTAGCCATATTTTCCGCTGGGGTCGAACACCACGCCGTGGGTGCCCTTCAGTCCGCCGATCTCGCCGGTCTGCTTCCCCGTCTCCGCGTCCACAATGGCGACGCGATCACCCCGCGTGATGTAGAGCAGGTGCGCGCTTTCATCAAAGGCCAGGTAGTCCCAGCCTCCGGAGCCTTCGAGGTGCCATTGCTGTGCGATGTGGTAGCTGGGGTCGGCGGCAAGAACTGCCGGTGCAGCCGCGATGAGGCAAGCGCCTGCAAGCAGGCAAGAGCAAAGGGTCCGCATAGAGCGGAGGCGTGTGTGCACGAAGAGTTCTCCCGGCCCGCAGCCCTGACATCGGCCGGAGCACTTACGAGACTATCTCCGAAGCTCTGAACTTTCCATGAATCTTGTATTCGCTATTGCAAGGAGAAAGAGCGCCAAGCGGCGGGGCGCTCTTTCTCCGTCGCGTGCCGTTCAGTATTTCTGTACGGAAGGGTCGATTGTGTCAGACCATGCAGTGATGCCACCGGCCAGATTCTCCACCTGCTGGAATCCAGCCTGGTGCAGAAATTCGGCTGCTTTCTGACTGCGTCCGCCCGATTTGCAGTGGACCACGATATTCCGGTTGCGGTCGAGCTCGCCAACGCGCTGCGGCAGATCATTGAGCGGGATGAGATAGCCGTTGATGTTCGCGATCTGGAACTCGTGCGGCTCGCGCACATCCAGCACGAAGACGTTCTCGCCTGCGGACTGGCGACGCTTCAGCTCCCGGGGATCAATCTGCGGAATACCGTTCTGCATTGTTGCGTTCTCCTTGGCTGGCGGCTGTATCCCGCAAAACGCTTCGTAGTCGATCAGTTTGGTCACGGTGGGATGCAAACCGCAGACCGGGCAATCCGGATTCTTCCGCAGCTTCAACTCGCGGAAGCGCATATCCAGGGCGTTGATCAGCAACAAGCGGCCGACGAGCGGCTCGCCCTTTTTCAGGATGAACTTGACGACCTCAGTGGCTTGAATGATGCCCACCAGTCCCGGCAGAATGCCGAGCACGCCGCCTTCGGCGCAGGACGGAACCAGCCCGGGCGGCGGCGGCTCCGGGTAGAGGCAGCGATAGCATGGCCCGTCCTCTGCCGCGAAGACGCTCGCCTGGCCTTCAAAACGGAAGATGGAACCGTAGGCGTTTGGCTTTCCGGTAAGCACGCAGGCATCGTTGACGAGGTAGCGCGTGGGGAAGTTATCCGTGCCGTCGGCCACGATGTCGAAGTCCTTGAAGATCTCAAGAGCATTCGCGCTGGTAAGCCGGGTCTCATACTTCACGATGTTCATTTCGGGGTTGAGCGCCTTGAGTTTGTCCTCGGCGCTGTCCAGCTTCGATCGGCCCACGTCAGGCGTGCTGTGGATGATCTGCCGCTGCAGATTGCTGACGTCCACCACGTCGAAGTCCACGAGCCCCAGTGTGCCCACACCCGCGGCCGCCAGGTAGAAGGCCAGGGGCGCACCCAGGCCGCCGGTGCCGATGCACAGGACGCGGGCGGCTTTCAGCCGGCGCTGCCCTTCCACGCCCACTTCAGGCAGGATCAGATGCCGCGAATATCGGAGCATGTCGTCGCGCGTCAACTCCGGCAGGGCTTGGAGCGGTTCTGTCACAGTCGCCATGGCAAATCTCCTTTAGCGCTTACGCTGGCTGCTGCCGCCGGCAATCGACGGGATAATGGAAAGGCTGTCAGCGGCCTTCACCGGCGCGTTTTCCTTTTCCGGCAAATAGCGGATGTCTTCATCGTTCAAATAAACGTTTACGAACGAACGCAATTTCCCGCCGTCGGCAAAGAGATGCTTCTGCAGGTCGGGAAACTGCGTGGTCAACTGTGCCAGCGCGTCCTTCACCGTGCCCGCTTCCACGTCAACGCTCTCCTGCCTGGCGGTGTAGGCCCGCAACGGCGTGGGGATATGGATCTTCATGGGTGTTCACCTCGTCTGCTAGGTTTCTGGAATTGTTGATAGAGAAAGCGCTCTGCCGGAAATTGAATCACTCCGTCAGCGCCGCGCCGGTTGCTTCACCCACCACTACATCCTGCCTGGCGAAGCGCTTGTCTTCTTCTGTCTGGCCCGCCAGCAGAAACGCGTTGGTGGCCGCCGCGCGCCCGGTGTCCACGGCCGTGATCACATAGGAACAACCCAGCCAGTGTGCTTCGGCAAGGTCGGTCGAAGATGGCTCGGCGGGATGGTCGGGATGCGAGTGATAGAAGCCGACGATGTCCAGACCGCGCTCCCGCCCCTGACGCTGAATGCGGACGAGTTCCACGGGCGCGATGCTGTAACGATTGTGGGCCGAGTCGGTGCGGGTATTGCCTGCACGCACCACTTCCAGCACGGCATTCACGCCGTCTTCCGCGTGGCCCAGCAGCACTCCGCAGCATTCGTGAGGATAGGTTTCCTCGCCGTGGGCCCGCATCGCGGCATAAAGGTCCGCTCCAATCTTCAGCAAATCAGCCCTCCTCCCAAAAGCGCTCACTTAGATACTTGTCAGCGGAATCGCATAGCACCGTAACAATGACAGCCTCACGCCCGTGCGCGTGTTCTTCCTCTGCAATCTGCCGGCAGGCAGCTACGGCCGCTGCCGCAGAAATGCCGACCAGAAGTCCCTGCGTGCGGCCCAGCCGCTTCGCCATGGCGTACGCCGCCTCCGTACCCATCTCAATCTTGCGGTCCGCCAACGACGGGTCATAGATAGGGGGCACAATGGCGGTGTCCATGTGCTTGAGGCCTTCCAGTCCGTTGAAGGGAGAATCCGGCTGCATGGAAATGCATTGGATCGCGGGGTTCAGTTCCTTGAGGCGTCGCGTGGTGCCGACAAAAGTGCCGCTGGTGCCCAGACCCGCGACGAAATGCGTAATCTGGCCCTCGGTTTGACTCCAGATCTCATTCGCCATGCCGGGGCTGTGCGCAGTGCCACGATAGTGCGCCAGCCAGTTCTCGTCGTTGCCGTACTGGTTCGCGTAGTAGTAGCGCTCCGGCTCGGCGGCGGCCAGTTCCTGGGCCTTGCGGATGGCACCATCGGAACCGTCGGCAGGGTCGGTCCACACAATCCCGGCGCCGTACGCAGCCAGGATGCGCTTGCGCTCCGGGGAGACGTTGGAGGGCATGCATAGCGTCACGGGAAAGCCCTGTGCCGCGCCCAGCATGGCGTAAGCGATGCCGGTGTTTCCGCTGGTCGCGTCCAGCAGGTGCCGGCCATGGCCCAGCATGCCGCGCTGCTGCGCGGCGGCCACAATGGCGGACGCGGCGCGGTCCTTGACCGAGCCCCCCGGGTTCACCCACTCCGCCTTGCCCAGAATGTGCGTGCCCGGCAGGTCTGCAGTCAGTCGATCGAGGCGCAGAAGGGGCGTGTTGCCTATGCGCTCCAGCAGGGAGTCGCCCACCACTTTCGTCATCGTCTGTACCGCCATAAGGCCTTGTTGCTCCTTGAGCTGGCTCGTTGCAGCCGTCCCTTTGAGTATGCGACAGTGGAAACCAGACCGCAGCGGACGTTTTCTGCTCTATCCAGTCTAGCGTCATACCGCAGCGGCAGCCCATTTTCAGGAAAGCGCCACCCGATGCGAAGCAAAGTTCTCGAGCGCAGCTATGACGAGATTCTCGAACTCCTCCGCCGTGAAGGTTTTGATGTCCGGGAAGTGTCACAGGTCGCAGCCGGAGGCGCAGGAACCGAGCTCCTGGTATCGAAATATGGCGCCGGCGCGGTGCTGACCCGGAATCCCAGCCCGGGACCGAAGATGCCGCCCGGAGACAAGGTGCCGCGGGATCGCTACGCCGTCATGTGGGTAACGCATCCCGGCCTGCTGCTCGGGGGACAGGTTTCTACCCTGCTCGATCGCGGCTTCCAGAAGTTCTTCACTACGCCCAAGCTCACGGTAGCGGCGACCGCGGATGGCCTGAAGGCCGTCCACCGCTTTGCGGAGGAACTGCGCGAAATCATCGGCGAGCCTAGCTTGTACAACGAATCGCTGGGTTCCGTGAGCGACAGCTATCTCTATGACCGCGTGAAGGGCCGAGACCTGCCGGAAGCTGAGCGCCCCGTACCGGCATGGGATCGTCCCGGCCGCAGCTAGCCGCAGCATAGTCCGGAGGGGGCCTTTGTCAGGGGCGGGAGATTTTGCCCCGCTCGCGCTGCCACGTCCGGTAAGCCTCGCTCTTGCCTATGCCGCGCTCCCGCGCCACCCGCTTGAGCGCGTCCATTTCTTCCAACTGTTCTTCTCGCATCAGCCGCGCCACGTGCTCGGAGAGCGATCCACGTATGGCCGCGTCGGCCCCCGGTTGCGCCGCGGACGTCTCCACCAGGACCACGATCTCGCCGCGCACGCGTTCCCGGGCCTCAAGAGTCTTGCGCACTGCGGCCGCCTCGCCGCGCAGAAACTCTTCGTGCACCTTGGTCAGCTCCCGCGCCACCACGACGGGGCACGCCGGCCCCCACACCGCTTCCACGTCCGCCAGCATTTCGACAATCCGATGCGGCGCCTCGTAGAAGACCAGCGTGAGCGGCTCGCCTGCCACGCTAGAGGTGGCGGCAAGCTGCTCCAATGCGGTGCGGCGCGCGCCGGGCTTGGCGGGCAGGAATCCGCTGAAAAGAAAGCGATCCGTGTTCAGGCCGGCCGCCATCAGCGCCGTCACGGCAGCGTTTGCGCCGGGGATGGGAATAACGGTCATACCCGCGTCCAGTGCGGCCCGACCCAGCCGCGCGCCTGGGTCGGAGATGCCGGGCAGCCCGGCATCGCTCACCATCGCGATACGCTCGCCCGCCTGCAACCACGCCACCACCTCCGCGGCGCGGGCTTCCTCGTTGTGCTCATGGCAGCTCAGCACGGCGCGCCCGGCCCGCTCGATGCCGAAATGCTGGAGCAGGTGCTGGGTTTCTCGCGTGTCTTCGCACAGCAGGCGGTCGGCGCTGCGGAGCACACGAATGGCCCGCCAGGTCATGTCTTCCAGGTTGCCGATCGGCGTTCCGACGAAGTACAGCCCGGGAGCGAGCGGCGGATCGTGCTTCGGTTCGCTCACCGGCGCCTATTCCGGCCGTTGCTCCGCCTTGCGGCTTTCGGCGAACAGACTCATCGAGTGCATCAGGTTCTGCAGGGTCACGATGCCCACGATGCGCTCTCCGTCCAGGACCGGGACCAGCGACATGCCGCGTCCCGAAAAGCGGCTGATCGTCGCACCCAGCGAGTCCTCCGGCCGGGCAACATGGAAACGCCGCTGCATGATGCCCTGCACGTACCCGTTACCCTCGCTGCGCAGCGCTTCCGCGATGTTCTGGCGCGAAACGATGCCGACCAGGTTGCGTCCGCGCACTACCGGGAAAGTCGTCCTGGAGCGTGTGAATGGCCTTGGAGAGCGCGTCCTGCAGCGTGTCCGACGGGGATAGAAGTGAGAACTCCGTCAGCATCACATCGCGCATAAACACGGTGTCCACGACGGATTGAAAGAGGACGCCCTGGTCTTCCAGGCGGGCGCCGATCAGGGTGAAAAACCCTGCCATGATGAGCCACGGATTGTGCAGCACTACACCGACCGTGAAGGCCACCACCGCGAGCAGTTGCCCCAGCCCGGACGAGATGCGTGCTGCCGGCGTCTTACCGCGCTGCCGCATCAGGATCGAGCGCAGCACACGGCCGCCGTCCAGCGGATAGGCGGGAAGCAGGTTCAGGAGCGCGAGAAATACGTTCATCCACACGAAGCTGCGGATCAGGTGTGCGGGGGTTACCAGCGGCCGCACCCAGAGATGCAGGCCGGGCGCCATGCCGGCGATGGTCATCGCGCAGATGCCCGCAAACGAGAGGCTTGCCAGCGGGCCTACGGGGGCCATCCGCATCTGTGTGCCGAACTCCGCAGCATGCTCCACGCTTTCGGCATTGCGATACGACATGAGGCCGCCGATGGGCAGTAGCAGGATGCTCCGGAGTTGCAACCCGTGGTAGACCGCCGAAAGACTGCGTGCGAGCTCGCGCACGCCGACTACAAGCAGCAGCAGCAGCCAGAGTCCCGCGCCGCGCCAGGAGGAGAGATTGAGCATGTTGGCGTAGGCCAGGCAGACGCCGAGCAGCAGGATGAAGAAGGTGTGGATGCGGAGGTCCACGCCGACCCATCGACCCAGCGGAAATGACCAGCCACGCATCGCTGTGATTTCACTCCAGACGAAACTGTCGTCCTGAACATTGTAGAGCAGCGCGATTTGCCAGCCGCACGCGGGTGCCTGGGCGCGGAGCTGGTGCGCTGTACCATCAACGGAGCCGCTCATGCGCGTGATTGCCGGAACCTACCGCTCCCGTCCACTGCTTGCACCTCGCGGATTCGCAACGCGCCCCACCAGCGACCGGCTGCGCGAGACCCTGTTTAACGTTCTCGCACCACGGATTGAGGGTGCGCATTTTGCAGATCTCTATGCCGGTTCCGGCGCGGTGGGTATTGAAGCGCTCAGTCGTGGCGCGGCTGCTGTCACTTTTGTCGAAAATGCGCCAGCCGCGCTTGGGGCACTTCGGAGCAACCTGGAAGCCCTCGCCGTTAAGGCCGGCGTCACGATCGAACGCCGCAGCGTTACTGCAGCTCTGCGGGCGCTCGCTGCGCGGAAGCCGCGGTGGGATGTCGTCTTTCTGGACCCGCCCTACGAAATGGAGGCGGAATACGCGTCCACGCTCGGGCTGCTTGCTGCGTCCACGGATGCCTTGCTCGCGCCCGATGCGGTCGTCATTGCCGAGCACCGCCGGAAGCCGCCTGCGCCACTGTCTTCGCGCTACGGCTCGCTTGAGCGCTATCGCGTGTTGGAGCAGGGCGATGCGGCGCTGAGCTTTTTCCGTCCGATCACACCGGCGAGCCCAGAGCTTGCGAGCCTTGCGCCGGACAAGGACGACGCTTCCGAACCGGAGCCGCCGCGCTAGAACTTGGGGCCGCCCGTATGGTTGCCGGTCCGGAGGTCGAGGGCAAACTCCAGCTCCGTATCAGTCCGCATGTCCCAGCCCCAGCCTGTCAGCACGCAATCGCGCGCTTCGCCCAGGCGCAGGCCCTCCCAAGAGAGCCGCTCGCTTTCCCAGAGCCGTCCCGCGCGGCCCCAGGCCAGCACGCGGTGAAAGCTCGCAAACAGGATCAGCCCGGCTTCCGGAATCGGCCGGACCTCGGTCACGGGCCGGTAGGGAAGCATGCTCCACTGCTGTGGCGACTCCGTGTTCACGAGGTAACCGTAGCCCCCGGCCACGGCGCACAGTACTTCCGTCGCAGGGCACGACCATACTCCCGTCGGGACCGCCGGACTGGCAAAGCCCAGCGCGCAGGTGGCGAGAAAGGGCTCGGCGCCGGAGCCGGGACGCACCAACAACTCCAGCGCGCCGCGCTCTACCTCTTCCACCTCCGCCGGATAAACGAAGTGCCGCGAAGGCAAAATCAGCGGGCGCGCTCGCAGCACCTCCGCTGTCCAGGAGCGCGGGAAGCTCTCGTCGATGATAGCCATACGAAGAGTGAATCACGGCCAACCTTGCGCGATCACCCGGCCATCGCAGGACGCATGAAGGTTCTCTATACGGCAGATGTCACCTCCACCGGCGGCCGCAACGGCCAGGTGCAGAGTTCCGATGGCGCGCTGGACCTGACCCTGGCGGCTCCGCCGGCTCTGGGCGGCACTGGCGCGGCCGGCGCGAATCCTGAGCAGCTCTTCGCAGCCGGGTACGCCGCCTGCTTCACCGGCGCGATGCAATATCAGGCGGCCCAGCAGAAGATCGATCCAGGCGAGATTACGGTGCACTCCCAGGTCGGCATTGGCCCGGAGGACGACGGGAGCGGCTTCACGCTGGTGGTCTCACTGGACATCACGGCGGCCAACCTTGACCAGGCAGCAGCGGAAAGGCTGGTAATGCAGGCACATGAGACTTGCCCCTATTCCCGCGCGACCCGGGGCAATATCTCGGTGAAGCTGACTTCGCATGGAGGCAAGGGCAGCTCCAGCACGGAAGGACCGAAGGACATCGGTGGTGACCCGAATATTCTCAATGATCCGGAATTCCACGAGTACGGGCCGTAGCCCAACGGCGTCCCGCGTCAGCGTGCGGTCCACGTTTCCACGCGCTCCCGCACACTCTGCACGTGCTGGGGAAGGGAGAGCCGGCTGCCTTCTTCAAAGAGCGGCACCAGTTTGTCGAACTCCGGCCCGGCATGCGCGCCCGTCAACAGGATGCGCACCGGGTGGAATAGATCCTTGCCCTTCACTCCCGTGGCGGTCTTGACTTCGTTCATCAGTGTTTTGAAGCGCTCTGGCGTGAGCGGCGCTTCGGTTGCCCGTACGCGCTCCGTAAACGCAGCAATGACGGCTTGTCCCGGCTTCACTGTCCAACAGCGGAGCATTTTCCGGTGAGGTCTTGGCAGCCGCAATATCCAATGCGAAGACGAACGCCGCACGCTCCGGCAATTGGTCCAGCCGGTCCACACTCGGCACAAAGATCGTGACCAGCTTCTCGAACCATGCACGTATCTCGGCCGAGGCTGCATCCCACTCTGGTAGCCAACCGCGCGCACTGAAGTATCTCCACGCGAGTTGGCTCACCTCCGCAGCGCTCCGCTCTTTCAGGTAATGGCGATTGAGCCACTCCAGCTTGGCGAAATCGAAGACCGCTGGTGAGGCGGTCACCCGCTCCAGCTTGAACTCCGCCGCCAGCTCCGCGGGCGAGAAGATCTCCCGCGTGCCCCCTTCGGCGCCCCAGCCGAGCAGCGCCAGGTAGTTCACCAGTGCTTCCGGCAGAATCCCCATCTCGCGAAAGCTGGCGATAGAGGTCGCTCCATGCCGCTTGGAGAGCCGCTCGCGATCGCTCCCCAGCACCGTGGAAAGGTGGGCGAAGATGGGCGCCTTCCAGTCGAATGCTTCGTAGATCGCGACCTGCTTGGGAGTGTTCGAAATGTGGTCGTCGCCGCGGATCACGTGGGTGATCTCCATCAGCGCATCGTCCACGGTCACGACGTAGTTGTAGACCGGAACGCCGCTGGAGCGCACCAGCACCGGATCGCTAACCGACTCGGCGGGGAACTCCACCTCGCCGCGGATGAGATCGTGGAAGCGGATGGGATGCTCCGGAATACGCAGCCGTACCGCAAAGGGCTCGCCCGCGCTCGCGCGGCCTTCACTGGCCGCCGTGTCGATCCCGCGACACTTGCCGGAGTACACCTGCTGCCGGTGCTCGGCTACCGCCAGCGCGCGCTCCGCTTCCAGCTCTTCTGGTCGTGCAGTAGCAGCGATAGGCCTTGCCTGCGGCCAGCAGCCTTTGCGTGTGTTCGCGGTAAATGTCCAGCCGCTCCGATTGGCGATACGGTGCGTGCGGACCGCCAACCTCCGGACCTTCCTGCCAGTCCATACCCAGCCAGTGCAGGTCTTCCATGAGCTGCGCTTCGTGCCGCACCTCGCTGCGCTCCACGTCTGTATCTTCAATGCGCAGCACAAACGTGCCGCTTCCGCCGGTCGCATCCTGGTGCCGCGCAAACAGCCAGTTATAAAGGGCGGTGCGGGCGTTGCCCACGTGGAGCATGCCCGTGGGTGAGGGCGCAAAACGTACACGCACATGGTTGTTCGGCATCTCTCTGATGCTATCGCAGCCTGCTGGTGCCGCTTCTTTCTTCTTGCTATCCCCGGCCGGGCAGCTTAGCCTAAGTCCGCATCGATGCGCGGCCAATCGCCAGCGGCATTTATTCGGTTCCAAGAAAAGAACGAGCTCAGCAGGGAGCCACTGATCTCCCATCCATCAAGGAGCGCTTTGTGAGAGCAGGCAGGGTTGTGAGAAAAGCTGTGGGTGGGTGCATATACCTCGTGTTCGCCGTTGCGCTTGTGGTTCATGCTGCGTCCGCTCCCCGGAGCTGGCACTCGGGCACACTGGTGTCGAGTGAACAAACCAAGGAGCTACAGGGCAGCACATGGAACAGCAACACCGATGCATCCGCGAAAAAGCGCGGTGATAAGACGGACTACTCCCGGAACACCACTACGACCTCCACGGATAACTACGACAAGTTCCAGGTCTATACGATCGAAACTCCGCATAAGGTTTACGTGGTACGTGAAAAGCTGAATTTCCCCTGGTCCAAGCCGGCTAACATCACCGTGGGCGAGCCGGTGAAATATGCCGTGGAGAAGAACAAGATGTATCTGATGGACGACGATGGCAAGGAGCATAAGGGCTCCATCGCCAAAGTCAGCATGAACGCTTCTCATTAAGCGCGCTCCAGTTGCCAGTTTTCATCACATCCACTCCCGGTATGGCTTCGTCTACCCGCGAGCAGTGCCGGATAGGTGTGCCTGCCATCAAGCCGCAACGCGATACCATGAGCGCTATGTTCTGGCACGGGATTACCGCGTCATGAGAGGCAACCAGGCTTTCCGGCTCCGATGGGTGTGCCGTTCGCTGCTCGCCTTTTTTCTTCTCGCTGGCAGCGTGCCGCAGCGCAGCATGGCGTACTCGGTGTTAACCCACGAGCAAATTATTGATCTTGCCTGGAAGGAATCCATCCGCCCGGTACTGCTGGCACGGTATCCCGGGCTGACGGACACACAATTGGTTCGCGCCCACGCCTTTGCCTACGGCGGCTGCGCCATCCAGGACATCGGCTACTACCCTTTTGGGCACGAGTTCTTCAGCGACCTGACGCATTACGTGCGCACGGGCGATTTCGTTATTCACTTGCTGCGCGATGCGCGCACTGCCGATGAATTCGCCTTTGCCCTGGGCGCGCTTTCGCACTACGTCGGCGATACGCTGGGGCACGAGCTGGCGACCAATCCGGCTACCGCGATCGAGTTCCCCAAGCTCGAACACAAGTACGGGCCGACTGTCACGTATGACCAGGCTCCGCATGCGCACGTCCGCACCGAGTTCGCTTTCGATATCGATCAGCTCAGCTTCCATCGGCTCGCTCCGGCAGCGTACCTGCGGCATGTGGGGCTTGGGGTTCCGCGCGCGCTGCTGGAGCGCGCATTTTACGAGACCTATGGCCTGAGCCTGCATAGCGTGCTGGGGAATGAGCGCCCTGCCATCCGCAGCTATCGGACCTCGGTGCGCAGTCTCATCCCACGCGTCGCGCATGCGGAAAACATCATCCACGGGAAGAGCTTTCCCCAGGATGCCCCCACGGATTCCTTTCGCATCTACCAGGATCGCCTGCAGGCCGCGGATTTTGCCAGCACCTGGAACGCATACCGCCGGTCGCCGGGCTTCACCACGCACCTGTTGGCTTTGCTCATTCGCATCGTGCCAAAAATAGGTTCGCTGTCCATTCTCGCGATCCGCGGACCGAACGAGGACACGGAAGAGCTGTACACCCGCAGCTTCAACCGGACGATGGAGAAGTACGACGGGCTGCTGGGTCAGCTTCGGGACCAGCCGCTCAACCAGTTCACGCTGCCCGATCTCGATCTGGACACCGGCTATCCCGTCCGGCCTGGCAGCTATGCATTAACCGACCAGACCTATGCCAAGCTGCTGCACCGGCTGACCGCGAAGCCGCGCCAGGCGATTCCAGACGGACTGAAGCGCAACATCCTCGCCTACTATGCGGACCCGAACGCGCCGATCTCCACCAAGCAGGACGCGGACGCGTGGCGGCAGGTCGAGCGCGAGCTGCCCATCCTGCGCTCGATGCGGGTTTCCAATCACGTTCCGGACGATGCGAAGGAACAAGAAGACTAGCCCAGCACTGCGGCACAGCCCCACGCGGCCAATTACAATCGAACTTGAATAGCTCCGAGGAGAGAGAAACCGCAGACATGCCGCACATGGTGATGGATTCGCGTTACAAGAAGGAGATGGAGGGTCTGGACGAGCCGCCCTTTGACTCCGATTTCGGCAACAAGGTGTTCCACAACGTTTCGCGCCAGTCCTGGGGCGAATGGGTGGAAAGGCAGAAGATGCTGCTGAACGAATATCGGCTGCAGCCCTGGACCCAGGAAGCACAGGAGTTCCTGGTGGAGCAGATGCAGCAGTTCTTTTTCGGGGAAGGCTCGGCGCTGCCGCAGGATTACATTCCGCCGGCGCAGTAGCCGCCTATACCGGGCTGCGCCGCGTGCTGGCCCTCGTGTACACTGACAGGAAGCAATTGGCCCCTGCTACAAACGTCGGGACGTGGCTCAGCCTGGTAGAGCACTCGCTTGGGGTGCGAGGGGTCGGCAGTTCAAATCTGCCCGTCCCGACCATTTGAAATCCAGTAAATATGGCCAATTACCCAATTTTGGCCGGTTTTCGCATTATTTGACTTTCCCTGTATTCCCAGATTTCCCGTCAATACGGCCCTGTCTCGCCAAAACCCGTACAACCGTACAACGAGATTAGCCTGCCTCCGGGCACAGAAAAGACCCGCCTCGCGAGGCGGGCTCGATACTTTGAACGAGGATCAGACCGTCAGGCTGCGCTCGTACCAAGCGAGTGCGTCGATGGGGTCGATGCGAAGTGAGCCGCCGAACCGCAAAGCACGGACCTTACCCAGATCGATCACCCGGTACATCTCGCTCTTCACAAGTTGAATAGCGCCATAAGCTCTTTCGGTTCCGAGGCAGTATTGTGGCAGCGGATTTTGTTCAATGATCGACATGGGAAGGGAATACCGGCGCGTCCACACGACGCGGATCGTATGCGCCTCTTATCTCAGGGCCTTACGAGCCCGGGCAATCACCCGCCCAAGCCGGGTAGGTACGGGTGCAGCCGGCGGCCCTCACTCCGTTATTTCCTTTTTCTAAAGCTAGGAGTAGAGTATGGGCGAATCCCCCGTATGCACACCCGCTCGGGCCCATGAAGGGCCGGGCCAAAACTGCCCCGCTCGAAAGGAGGGCTGCTATGCAGTGTCCCTCGTGCCATGCCGAAGCTCCCACTGGATCCAGGTTTTGCCAGAACTGTGGGACTACCCTCGACTCTGAAGCATCCTCGTCCTCGAGTACCCCGTTTGCCGATGTCCCTCCCACTCCGCGCCCCGCATATAGCACGGCGACTGGCGCACCCTACAGCCAGGCGCCCGTAATTCAGGAAGGCCTGTCCGATAAGGCTGCGGGCGCGATTGCCTATCTCACCATCATTCCGGCTATCGTTTTCCTGCTGATCGAGCCATACCGCAGCCGTCCCTTCGTACGTTTCCACTCGGTGCAGTGCCTCGGGCTAGCGGTGTTCTCGATCTTGGGTCACATGATCCTGGCATTTTTGCCCTTTCACCTCTGGATGTTATCGCCGCTCTTCAGCCTCTTCATCTTTGTTCTTTGGATCATCGCGATCGTGAGTGCAGCTCAAGGCAAGTGGTTCGCGCTTCCCGTAATCGGTGGCTTTGCGCAGCAGCAGTCGCGGCGATAGCGCGCGACGTGCTGGCGAACGCCGTCCCCCAGCACAGAGGCCATGAGGTTCGGAGGAGACGGTATTCCGTGCGGCTGTCCTCTGCTTGATAGCAGCCTTCGCGGGGAGTAGCCCAGCGCACCTCCCCCGGTCGCCCTCACACTCCCTTTCAGGTTGCCTCAGCTTGGCCTTGTACTCTCCCCACTCCTGCTGCTGCTCAGTGACGAATAGTCTTCCACCAAAGCGGTGCCTAGCCTTGCGCCACTACAGAACGCCCGAGGAGTTATGGGGAGCAGCCTCTGGAAACATGGAAAGCACAGGATGCTTCCTGCATTTACACAACCTCGACGGCGGTCGCGAGAAAGATCCCGGAGCTAAACCTAGTCAGACGTGAAGGCCCGCTTCCGCTCTGCCGCTCACGCCAATCCGGTAATGAGTGAGGCAAGAACTGGCGCGAGGAATCACGCAGGAGCACGCTCCGTCGGGTTTCGTTCGGAACCGATAGGCTGACCACCGGCTAGGACGGCCACTCGGCCAGATACTCCGGGCAACCCGACATCGACGCGGCGAGAGTTACGCCGTAAGCGCCTTCTTGGTCTTTAACTCCTCAAGCAGGGCCTCTATCTGCTGATCCCGTTCGAGCGTAGCGAATCGGTCTTCCAGCGAGTCGGACTCTGCAAGCGAGCGGTTCGCTTCGTTTACGGCCTTCTGACTTATAACGCGCGATTTGTAGCGGTCCATCGACGCGGTCCTCTGCTCAGCACCAACTATCGCATTCGTCTGCTCCGCTTTCCCAATTGCACGTGCGCGCCGATGTTCACTGATGAGAAGATCGCAGTGGGCCCGAGTCTCCGCAAGCTTTTGCTGAAGCTTGAAATAGTTGCTGCGCAGAGCTTCCGCTTCGATGCGCTGATCGTCCATCTGCTGGGCGAATGCATTCTCCATTTGGGCATGGGAAAGCGCGCGCGAGAGTGCTTCGCGTGCCATATCGTCTCTCCCCTTTACGACCGCAAGCGCTGCTTTGTCGTTCCATTTTGCCGCTGAGGCTTGCTGTTCGGCTCTTTTGTTTTCAAGCAGGTGCTGGTCCGCGATTGCGATGGCCACCTGCGTCTTGACCTGAAGAAGCTGGTTCTCCATGTCGAGCACGAGCTGCTTGAGCATCTTCTCGGGTTCTTCCGCCTTATCGATGAGGTCATTGATGTTAGCGCGGAGGAGAGTGGTAACGCGTTCCAAGAGTGCCATCGTGGTGCTCCTTTCGAATGCCTGTGGATTACGGCTCCCCCGCCCGACAGTCTCAAAGCGGAGTGCGCCAAGAATTCTGCGTTATATGGCTATTGGCTGTTTCGGCCATCGCCGTTGTTGCGTGCTGCCATCTGCTTCACGTTGGACATGAGATCAGACATCTTCATGCCGCTGAGCGCCTCGAACAGCGCAGGCACCTGTGCTGCGATTTCGGTCATCTCGCCGGTCAGCTTGTGTGCCCCAAGGTTGCCATCTTTCCCGGTCGATACGATCGTGATCTTGTCTACCTTCGAAAGGGGTTCGGACATCGCGCGGACTACATCAGCCATGTTAGTGATGAGTTTGTCGACGACAGCGGCCTGCGACCACTCCTGGTAGGCTTCGGCCTTCACGTTCATGGCCTTGGCTTCGGCTTCACCCTTTTGAAAGATGATTGACGCTTCGGCTTCGCCCTGGACGCGAATCGCGGAGGCTCGACCTTCAGCCTCGGCCATCAGACGGGCCCTCTCTGCATTAGCCATATTCTCTATGCGTTGTTTGTCGATCTCAGAACGCTTGAGAACGGTCGCAATGAGTTCCTTCTCATTACGAAGAATCTCCGCCTCCTGAACCTTGACCTGGCCCTCTTTTTCAATCTGCTGCACTTTCACCTGCTCCGCAACCACCTTCTGCTGCATAACGTTTGTCTGAAGCTCGTATGCCTTATCGGCTTGCGCCTCCTGGCGGCGGGACTGCTCTGCGAATTGTGCCTTCTGAATATCGAGGTCGCGCTGCGCCTCGGCCTGCTTGGCCAACGAAGCGGTTTCGGCGATCACGCGGTCCTGGTCGGAGGCCGCTTTCGCGATAGCGGCCTCTCGCAACGGCGTTTGCTCGCCGAATCGCCGTATCGCGTTCCGCCTCGGCGCTTGCTATCTCGGCGTCACGTCTGATACGGGCGATATCCGGCCGTCCCATGTTAGTGATGTATTCGTTCTTATCGCGAACTTCCCGAATGGTAAAGCTGACTACTTCCAGGCCCATCTTGCTCATGTCGTCCGCGCACGTCGAGCGCATGCGTTCGGCGACCATCTCTGGCTCTTTTACGATTTGCTCAACCGTGAGTTGACCGATGATGCCGCGCAGGTGTCCTTCCATGACGAGGCGAATGAGGCCCTCTCGTTGGTCCGGCGTCTTGGTAAGAAACTGCTCGGCAGCAGTGAGGATCGACTCCTGATCGGAGCGTACCTTGATCTGCGCAACAGCCTCGACAGTCACAGCGACGCCCTGTCGCGTGTAGAGGTCCTGTTGCGGGGCGACATCGAAGCTCATGAGTTCGAGCGAGAGTTCGCGGGCATGCTCGACCACGGGGAAAATCACTGTTCCGTGACCCTTGATGACGCGTGGTCCGCGAAAGCCGAACACGATGAGCGCCTCGTTTGGCCCGGCTTTACGGAACATCCGCGCAAGGGCGGAGAGGAGAACAATCGTGGCGAGGACAATGAGACCCACGATAATGATGGTGGAGTTCGGCATGGCGGCCTTCTTTCAGGGTTGACAGCAAGTGTCACGTTGGCAACAAACAATTCGCAGTTCTTTGAGCCTTACATTGCTTTTGTCTGAAGCTATTCAAAGATCGATGTCGCGCCAGGGGCGAACGTATGCAATCCCTCGCTCATAACGCAGGACAATCACTTCTGATCCCCGGCCGATCGAGGACCCGTCGTCGGACCTCGCCGGCGCGGAGCGCCTGACACCCATCTGCGAATAGAGGATTTCACCTGTACGGCCAGGTTGCAGGGCGTCGGTAACGCGACCGAGGACTCCTGTAATCTGCGTATCTTCTGCGGTCAGAACTCGTTCTTTCGGCAAGAGGACCGAGCCCAGGAACCAAAAAATTAAACCCGCTCCACCCAGGCCACTTACCATGGAGATCAGAAGGATTAACGGGCCAAAGAACATGCTGTGGGTGCGCAGCAAGTAACCAGTGCCGCCGAACCAACAGAGGAATGCGGTGATAGTAAAGCCGTTAACCGGCGAGAGCGCGTTGGCTGCGTTCGTACCGCCGGCGTGCGTGTGGACGTGCGGAGTGTGAACATGCACGTGGCCGGTGTGGACGTGCCCCACGCCAGTAAACAAAGACAGGGCGCACAAGGCGAGGCCGAGAACGAAACAGACCAGGTAGAAGAGTTCCCATGTCATTTGGGTGTCTCCGATTTGCGAGTAGGTTTTGAGCTATTCGCGCCAACAGCATGCCCCCGATTTGTAGCGACGCGCCCAGAGCTGGGCCGTTGTCCAGAGGCTTTTACTCTCTGGGCTGTGCTGCTTATCTCAGCGCCCGCTCCATCTAGGGATGGAGACTGATCTGCGCCAGGAGTGAGCCTCGCCGACCCACAAGGACGGAGTAGCTCGAAGAGCCGCTTTACCAGAAGCGGGTTCTCCAAAATGGATTCTAGGAGCAGTAGGCAACGCCGCGAATCGTCGTGACGGGCTACGGTCAGGAGTGCGCGAGAAAGTTCAGGGTCCTTGCGGAAACGTTCCGTGCCGGCGACGAGCCACAAATCGAGCTTGTCCTCTTGCGTTCGGAGGTCCGAAAGGAGCTCGGCATGATACCCCTCGGGGTCCTCCACCAGATAACCCGGGTGGACCTTGAAAAACTTCGCGAGTAAGAGGCGCGTCGTATTCGTCAGGTGAGGACGAGCCCCGGATTCGATTTGTGACAAGTAACTCTGGCTTACTGAGGAGCCCGTCTCGGCCGCAATCGCCCGGACAAGCTCTTGCTGGCTCATGGCTCGATTCAGCCCCCGGAGGCTGCCTTCAATCTCGCGCAAGTACCGGATTTTCTCGGAAAGCTTCATATCATCACGAATTGCGATAACGATATTACGGATTGTGATTGATGTCAAGCGTCTGATTAGGCTCAAGTCGATATGGCACATCCCGCCAGGCTGGCGGCCCCTACAGCTTCAACGGTTCACCTTGAGCGTGGGACTTTGCTACCGCCTGCATCTCCGCCAAGACGTCCGGGACCGCCGCGTCCTTCTGTCGAGTTTCCGAACAACGGTCAGCGTCCTCGACCGCAATAAATGCGCTGGCCCGAGTCTGAGCTTATCCAGGCTGAGTTGCCCAATTCGGCGTCCGGACGGGGTGAGGGCGTTCCTAACTCTTAGCGCCTCCTCCAGGTTTGGAGCAGATAAGGAGATAAGCCATCCGTCGGCTCGCACACATGGCCGCAAGCGCGCCTCTCAGAGTTGGTTCGGCAACTCTAGCGCTGCCTCCTCCGACCAAAATCCATTTTCAAAGCCGCATTGCTTGCCTCGCCATCGGGGCAACGGGTTGATCGACTTGGAGGCATCGAGCCCAATTCCTAGAGCACGGAGAAGCATTCTCCCATTCAGAGGCGCTATTGAACTGTTGGGTTTGGCTTGGCGGCCCGTGTGTGCGGGTTCCAGGTGAGGCGGACATGCTGCTCAGCGGAGCAAGCCGCACTCGTCGACGGTGAAGCCGTTATAGCTGTACTGTTCAGGATATAGAGGAGCCCGGGAGCATTTGTGGCATTCCAGTTTCCATTCTCGGTCACAAAGGCTACTCCGGAATCGCCCCAGCGCACCAGTTGCGATGGCGCGCCGATAACGCCAGGGATGGTGACGGAGCTGATCAGAGTGAATTTCCGAAGGTCGTATATCTGAAGTCTGTATGAACTCGTATTAGGGTTCACGTTGACCTGATCAAGAGTTTGTCCGAGGAAAAAGGCTCGACCCAGTTTGGAATCTGGAACCATCAGACCGGACGCGTGAAAGTCGCCAACTGCTGATCCGTCGCCAGGCTTTGTCACGCGTCCGCATCGCTATATAGATAGCCGGTGCCGGAATCAAAATGTCGAGGGCAGCCAAGATCGGCGATGGAAGGGTGAACCGTTCCGAGTGTAACGCCAGAACACGACACGCTCAGTTCGTAGAAATCTTGCAAGCTCAATCCAACAAAGGTCTGCGAATACGTCCCCATCTTGAAAGAAGACAGTCGTTCGTTCAGGGCGGATGGGGATCAAGTCGTCGCCTGAAAGTAGTCACTTTGAAGGATTCAACCTGCACCCAATGGGAAAAGACGGAAATGTCGTTCGCTCGGCGAGCAACCCAGCGCCGGAACAAAAAATGTGAAGGAACCCACTACACCCAAAGGGAAAGACGAAGAGACGTACGTTCCTTGGCGAGCGACACGGAATCTACTCCCGGGCTGACCTAATGTCAAGAAGGACATGGAGCTGCCGCACCTTACAATTGGCGACCGTTTCCCCACTCCCGCTCGGCGGCACGAATCTTGTTCGCTCAGAGGCAAACCTCAGGGGAACGCACCGAGATCATTCTAGCTCGCAAACGATCGGACGCACCTGAGCTCGGAACTTGAGGCCGGATGCCGGACTTTGTCGAATCGGACGAGCGCATTATCGCCAATTCGCTTATCGAGGGGCGCCCGTCCTATTCGCTCCCGAGTGACGGGCAAGCAGACCGGCGCAGCTGTAGCTACGCGTCGACTGACTTCAGAACTGCGGCTGCCCGGTTGCGTTAAGGATCAAGCGGCGGTGAACATGCTGATGTTCTTGGGTGCGTCAGTAGCAGCAGATGTTTGCATATGGTCCACCCTAGTTCAATATGGCGCATCACTATAATCCCGGTACAGGGCCCTGGTGGAGGGTGGATTCGTTATGACGAAGGAGCAAAAGAACGTACGACCTGAAGTCCCACGCGCTCCGCAAGTCCGTTACACCGAAGAGTTTGCTCGTGAAAGAGCCCGCAGGAACAGACGAGTTGAACTTTTCGGCGGTATTGCCTTTACCCTATGCGGAATTCTCGTACTTCATGACACGGTTGTTGCCATCCGAACGAACACATTGGTTCTACTAGGCCGAGTAGGAGGACTGAAGTATCCTCCGTTCATCGCTGGGACTTTGGGAGTTTTGTCAATTCTGGTCGGGCTGTGGATTTTGGCAAGCCTTCTATTCCGGCGCAACGTAAATTGATTTCAATCGAGCCGCCTCCGGGGTGCGGGGGCTTTGGGGCCAATCCTCCGTCCGATCAAGGCGCCCTCTGGATTGAGCTGCGATGGTTCAGTCATCGCAACCGGCAGTCTTCATCATCCCTTTGTAGTTTTCGCGACCAGGACGAGCCCGATTGCTTTGTTTCCCGTTTGGCGGTTGCCGCGCGCTTGCGTACTATGCGCAAGAGAGCCTGCCCTCAGTAGGACCGGCTGTGCCGTCTGCGCCCGTGCGGCTGGAAACTGTTGCAACTGGCCGGATATTTCGTCCCGCTGACCACGACCCAGCCATTGTCCGCACCGGCGTGGGTGGCGCAGTGCACATCGTGCACGCCTGCCACAAACCTTCCGCCGGAAGGAAAGAAGGCCTGCCCGAGCGCGAAGACCGGAACCTGCGCTGGCGCGGTCACCACCCCGTCCAGGTCATCATTCGTGACGACTTCCACCAGCCGTACCGAGCCGTCAGGAAGGGTGACACGGAGCGGCAGTATCTCGTGGTTTCCGTGAGGACCGCCTCGCTGGGTGCGTGAAGAACTCACGGTGACGCCGCATACCATGACGTTATCCACCGGTTGAGCGGGGTGGGACGCGAGCAGGTTGGCCAGTCCTGCGTTCACCGCGGGAGTGCAGCTTGCGGGAACGGGAACATCCGTCGCGGCGCCAGCCGGAACGGCGAGGCAGCCCAGAAATGCGGCTGCCAGGGTCAACCACAAGCGAGCGCTCACGTGGGAGTTCCTCTCTCCTTAGCGGCTGGTTGCGTTCCGTGCTTCGCGCATGCGCCGCGCACGCCGGGCCTGGTAGAGCGCCAGCGCGAGCGGCAGCCCTGCGTAGGTCCGCTTGTGGCAGATGCGGCAGCGCACTGGGTACTGCAGTAAAGCCAAGCGCTCCAGATCACTCAAGCGCAGGCGCGATAATCGAAAATTGGATGAAGAACAACCTTCGCAGATCAATCCAGGCCTTCCATTCGTTCACTTGCGGCGGCTAAGGACGACCAGAGTGCGGGAGCGGCGGAGAACGCCTTCTTCGCAGCCTGGCCGGCGCCGCGGCGCGTCGGTTGCAGCAGCGCCCTTCTAGTGTACCGCGCCGAGATACAGAAGCGCGCCTTGTCCGCATCACTGCGAAGGAGCGCGTAAGCGAACGCCTCGACGCACGCCAAGCCTCGGCAATGCAGCAAGGGAGGCTTCAGCACCAGTCCCGGCACGCGGAGCTCAACCCGCGTCATTTCACGCGCAGGCCACCGGTTCTGTACTAAACACTGTTCCGAAGCCCGGCCTATCCGTATCATCATGCAGTGAATTGGCTTCGCACTCGTTTCCGTCCGGCATTCGCGGCTGTCTCGCGGCATGCCGTCCTGTCCTGTCTTCCGCTGCTGTTTGCCCTTGGCGCGCCCGCGGCGCTGGCTCAACCGGCCATGCTCAACGGCACTGTGGTGGACCAGGACGGTCACCCCGTGCAGGGAGCGCGGATCACGACCGGGTCCCGTCCCGCGTCCTCTGCAGTGACCGATAGTGCGGGCATCTTCCACCTCCCGCTTCCTACGGCTTCCGCTGTATCGATCGAGGTAAACGCGCCGGGATTTGCGCCTCAGACGCGCTCGGAGACGCTGCCCTGGAAAGACGGGGAGGGTCTCCGCATTGTGCTGACGCCCGCCGGTGAGCAGCAGCAGGTCACGGTCACCGCGTACCGCGTGCCGCTGCCGGAGAACGCCAGCCCGACGAGCACCTGGGTCATCACGCCGGCGCAGTTGCACGAAAGCGCCGCCCCGTCCCTGGACGGCAAGCTGCGCCAGGTTCCCGGGCTGGAGCTGTTTCGCCGCTCCAGTTCGCTGGTGGCCAATCCCACGTCCCAGGGGCTTTCGCTTCGCGGGCTGGGATCGACCGCCGCCAGCCGCACCCTTCTGGTCTCCAACGATGTGCCGCTTAATGATCCGTTCGGCGGGTGGATTCATTGGGAAGAAGTTCCCGAGCTCGATATCCAGAGCGTGGAGGTGGCACGCGGCGGCGCCTCGGACCTGTACGGATCAAGCGCAATTGGCGGAGTGGTCAACCTGCTGCAGGTCCGTCCGGACCGCGACATGCTCACGCTTCTGGGCAGTTACCGCGGAGAGAATACGCCGGACGCAGCTGTGCTCGCCTCCACCAGCCGAGGACGATGGGGCGGCTTGGTGACCGGCGGCTTGCTGCGCACGGACGGTTACATCCTGGTAGCGCCGGCGGCGCGCGGTCAGGTAGACATTCCCTCCAATGTGCATTCGCAAAATGGTGCGGTGGACATCTCGTTCAAGGCCGCGCCTTCGCTGCAACTTTTTCTGCGCGGCAACGGATTCAATGAAGCGCGCAGCAACGGAACACCGCTGCAGACGAACGCCACGCGCGTGTGGCGCTACAGCTTCGGAGCAGACCAGCAGTCTGAACATTTCGGCTCGCTCTCGCTGCGGCTGTATGGGAGTGACCAGAACTATCGCCAATCCTTTTCATCGATTGCTGCGGACCGGGCGAGCGAAAAGCTCACGCGGCGGGCGCGCATTCCCACCCAGCAATTGGGTGGTGCGCTGCATTGGAGCCTGAACCTCCGGCCGACGTTCGTCCTGCTCGCCGGCACCGACACGCATGACGTTCGGGCCACCAGCCGCGACCAGGCGTACAGCGCCAACCGGCCGACGGTGCTTACCGACATCACTGCGCGACAGCGCCAGACAGGCGTATACGGTGAAGCACTATGGAGTCCTCAGGACTGGACGGTCGCAGCCTCTGCGCGCGTGGACCACTTCTCGAACTTCGACGCGCTTCGCTACCTGGTGCAGACGAGTGGGGTGGCTAGCCAGGAGGAGCCAAACCTGGCCGAGACCGTCTTTGATCCGCGCCTTGGCATCACGCGCAAGCTGGGGCCTAATGTAGCCGTGTTCGCCTCCGGCTTTCGCGCCTACCGCGCGCCTACGGAGAACGAACTCTATCGCAACGGCCAGGTAGGCCAGGAACTCACGCTGGCAAACCCGAGCCTGCGCTCTGAACGCGCGACGGGGTGGGAGACGGGCGCACAACTGAGCGGCCGGGGCGCCACCGGCCTCGGCAGCACCAGCGTGCGCGCCAGCTATTTCTGGACAGAGATCAATCGCCCCATTACGGCACTCACCCTGAGCGTCTCGAGTAACAGCATCGTCAAGCAGCGGGTTAATCTCGGACAACTGCAGAGCCGCGGCGTTTCCATCGATGTTGCGAGCCATCCTGCTCCCGGCCTGGAGGTGGAGGGCGGTTATCAGTACGCCGATGCCACGGTCACGGAGTTCGCGCCGCAGCCGGGGCTCGTTGGCAAATGGCTCCCACAGGTGGCGCGCAACTCAGGCACGCTGCAGATTCGTGCAACACGTGCGCGCCTGGGCACGCTCAACCTGCAGGGCCGTATCAGCGGGCGGCAGTTCGATGACGATCAGAACCTGTTTCTGCTGCACGGTTATTTTCGTCTGGACGCGTATGTGTCGCATAGCTTCGGCTCGAACCTTGAGATGTTCGCGTCGGCAGAAAACCTGTTTGACCGCACCGTCGAAGTGGGCCGGACGCCAGTGCTCACTTTAGGCACGCCGCTGGTCGGCCGTATCGGTGTGAAGTATACGCTCGGGCGTTAGATCTCCTGAACGGGCTTCCATCCTGGCGGGATTGCAATGTGCTTCTGCTACCATTCTTCCGCCGCCCAAGGACGCAAAGGACCTGCCATGCGCATTGCTGAAGTTCTGCTGCTCGACTATGACGTGGAGATCGCCAACACACGCCGCACGCTGGAACGCATTCCCGAACAGGACCCGCAGTGGAGACCGCACGAGAAGTCGATGCCCATCGGGCGACTCGCGGTCCATGTCGCCCGGCTGCCAAACTTCTGCACATACATCCTCACAAAGGATGGGTTGGATTTCGCGAAAGAGAAATCCCCGGATCTGGCTTTTGAGTCCACGGCGCGCTTGCTTTCGGATTTGGAAAGCGCAGCAGCCGAGGCCAGGGCCCACCTCGCCGGCGCGTCGGATGACGATCTGCGGAAACAATGGAAGATGATATTCAGCGGACACGCAGTCATCGACGCACCCCGCATGGTGGTCTACCGCACCGCATTCATGAATCACCTCATCCATCACCGCGCGCAACTTGGGGTGTATCTCCGGCTGCTGAATATCCCGGTACCCGGGACCTATGGGCCTTCGGCAGACGAACCGATCAGTTAACCACCGGCGAGACGGTGCATGCGAGCGAGCGGTGCGAGTGTAGGCCGGGTGGTGAGCCCGGCCTTTGCCGTATGATGCTGCGGTGAGCCAGCGCACTTCGCAATCCGACCCTCTGGACCGCCGCGACTTCATGAAGCTGCTCGGGGCCGTTGGCCTCAGCTCTTCGTTTCAGCCGTTTGAGGCTGTGCTGACCGGCGCTCTGCCGCGTGCGGGCGAATACCGGCCGGGCCGCATCCCCAATGAATATGCCCTGTTCCTGCCCGGGGAGAGGGAAGCGCTCGCCACGCCGCCTTCTGTCAGCGCCATCGCAGGAGAGAGCCTTCGCGCGAAGCATGGGTCGGAAGAGCGGATGCTCAAAGCCGGAGAGCACATCGGCGGCTGGCGATTTGTAACCGCCACGGATATCAATGGCGTGGCCACAGCCATATTCGAGAAGCGGGTGACGCATCGCGGCGCTCTGGCCTATGTAACGGAGCGCGGCGGAGTGATCGCGCAGGTCCCGGAGTACATCGGCGATATCTCGAAGATTCGTCCGCGGCCCACCAGCACGCCGCATGGGGTGAAGTTCGTCCGTGCTCCGCGCTACGTGCCGGGCCCGGACGTCCCCGGCACTTACATCCTCCACTCGCAGGAGGACCCCTGTTACGAAAACGTCGCCGCATTGGGTGCGGAATACATCGGCTGGTCCCTGGTAGCCAATGAAGAGGGTGGACCGCTGCGCTCGCTGTATCTCGACGCCAGCGGCAAGTCACGTGAGTTGCCGCCTAATCCGCAGGCGACCTGGGCGCCGGACCTCGCCGGCACCGTCCTCGATCCGGAGAACTTCGCTCCCTTTGAGGACCCGCAGGCCTATGCCTATGAACACGGCTGGAGCAAGCGCACGCTGCTGGGCGGCTATCTTCCGGTAGCGCATACCGGGGTCTGGAACCAGGAATACAGTGCCGGTTACGAGATCATGATGGTGCTGCCGCCGGGCACAGAGGCCAGGCCGATGGCCCGTGTGCGCCTGCTCATCCCCCCGGGGCAGGCAGCCGTGCCGGGTGGGCAGCACACGCTGGTTACCGATCCGGACGGACGCACTTACACCGAAATCTATTGGAACTGCAGTGCCGGGCAGTTCTACAGTGCCATCGCCGGATGCTGGAACCGTTGGCATCGCTTCTTTGCCGACACCATGCCGGTTGAAATCCCGGACGAATGGCTGCTGAATTCCGCGCGTGCCGGAATTGTGCTTTCCCGCTGTTCCTATCGCGGACTGGAGCCGACTTACCAGGTGGGCGAGGGTGCCTACACCAAGATCCCGGAAAGGAGTCACGCGCTTTTTCCCGTGGCGCACTATGAATTCATCTGGGCACACCAGCTCTGGAACCTGACCCGCGAAAGCGAGCCCTATTTTCAGCATTACCTCGATCGCTATATCCTGCCCGACGGCAACTTCCTCTACAACACGCAGGACCAGGTGGAAGCGCCGCTGAATGCCGGGGTTTTCCTGCTGAACTCAGCGCGGGCCTACGCGTATACCCGCGACCGCGACGCCTTCGAGCAGCGCCTGCCGGTGCTCACGCGGATGCTGGATTATGTGCTCGCGCGCTATCGCTACAGCAAGGAGCGTTTTCCCGAGAGCGACCGGAGATACGGGCTGATCTGGGGCTCCCCAGAGGCGGACCTGGGCGACCCGAACAACGATTCGCCCGACTCGCATCCCTATTATTTCCAGAACGCCACTTGGACGTGGCGCGGCGTGATAGCGCATGCTGACACACTCGGTGCGACCGGCGACGCGAAGCACGCAGCCGCGGCAGAAGCCTACCGCCGCATCGCGGCAGAGATGCGCGGCAACATCGAACGCTCGCTTCGCGCCACCATCGCCGCTGGAAACAGCGCGATGCGCACCGCCGGCATTACTCCGTTTGAATCGAACGACACGGACCGCAAGCCGACCGAGCTTTCCAGCTACGAGAACCATCGCTTTATGCAGGACTGGTTCCTGGCGGACTGGGGCGATCCCGCGCTGGACCTGGGCCATCTCAAACATCGCGAGATCGCGGGCCTGCAGATTTGTGGACTGCACACCGACGGCGCGGTCGCGCGGACCAGCAACTTCATGGAGCACGGCACGCTCGCCGTGCGCATCCGCCAGGACGACTACCGGCCGTTCCTGCTCACGTTGTATGCGCTGGCGTGCTATGCGGCCGATTGCGGCAACTTCTACTCGCCGGAAGATGCTTACCTTCCGGGCAGCTATCCCGGGGAGCAGAGTCCGTACGGCTGGTCGGCGGTCATCAACAGCACGCTGCAGCCCACCATGGGATTGCGCTGGATGCTGTGCTATGAGGAGAGCGATGCGGCGGTATGCCATCTGCAGAAGGCCGCTCCGAATCAATGGTTTGTCGCGGGAGAACGCATTTCAGTGCGCAAATGCCCCACCCGCTTCGGCGCGGTGTCCTGGGAAACGAAAGCCGCTCCGGGCGGAGGATGGCGCGTCACGCTCGACGCCGCACCCGGCTTCGCGGGTGATATCCACCTGCATATTCATCCTCCGAATGGCGCGGCCCTGCGCTCCTCTTCGCTCGGCAATGTGCAGCGTGATCGCATCGTGCTGCCTCGCACTCTATTCAGCAGTCAGACCCATTTCGCTTTCGAAGTGGCATAGTGTTCCTTTCGTCAGGAGTCCCACTTTTATGACCCATGCCAAACCAAAGTTGTTCAGCTTTCTCCTCACCGGTGCTCTTATGCTCCTCCCTGCCGCTCCCGCTTCCTTTGCACAAGCCGCTGCGCAGCCGGGCCATCACTGGGCCATCATTCTCCATGGCGGTGCCGGTGTCATTGAGCGCAAGAGCATGGACGCGAAGACGGAAGCGGCCTACCGGGCCAGCCTGCAGACGGCGCTGGATGCGGGTGCGGCGGTATTGAACCGCGGCGGCTCCTCGCTCGATGCGGTGGAGGCCGCCATCCATGTGCTCGAGGACGATCCGCTCTTCAACGCCGGCCGCGGCGCGGTGTTTACCGCGGACGGTAAAAACGAGCTGGACTCAGCCATCATGGACGGCGCGACGCTGAAGGCAGGTGCCGTAGCCGAGGTGACCCGGACCCGCCACCCTATCACGCTGGCGCGCACGGTCATGGAGCAGTCGCAATATGTCATGTTTGTCGGTCCCGGCGCGGACGCCTTCGCCGCCAGCAAGGGCCTGGAACAGGTTCCGCCCAGTTACTTTTTCACCGAACGCCGTTGGGAGGGCCTGGTGAAGCAGCTCAAGCAGGAGGGCCGCCCGATTCCGCCGCGCCCGGCAGGAGCGCCGCCTGCGCCTGCAACGCCTGTGGCGCAGATCGAGCCGCCGGACGCGCATAAGTGGGGCACTGTGGGAGTGGCCGCGCTCGACCGCCAAGGCAACATCGCTGCCGGGACCTCCACCGGCGGGCTTCAGGCCAAGCCGGAAGGCCGCGTGGGCGACTCGCCCATTATCGGGGCCGGCACCTACGCCTCCAACCAGTCCTGCGCCGTTTCCGGCACGGGGACCGGGGAATACTTCATCCGTCTCACCGTCGCACGGGAGGTCTGCGCCCTGGTGCAGTACGAGCACATGCCTTTGCAGGCCGCGGTAGACGACGTGATCCAGAAGCAGCTCACGGCTCTTAAGGGCGACGGCGGCGTGATCGCCATCACGCCCGACGGGCAGATGGCCTGGAGCTTCAACTCGCCCGGCATGTACCGCGCCCGCGTGGCAGAAGGCGGCAAGCCGCAGATTTCCATCTACAAGGACGAGCCGTAGACGGGGCGGAACTTAGTCGCGAGTTAGGCTGCCGACCGAGGCAGCGCGCGTCTCCCACTACCGCCGGTACACCCTTACCCAGTCCACCAGCATCTGCGCCGGAAAGGTCGTAGACGCGTCGGGATTGCCCGGCCAGGAGCCGCCCACAGCGAGATTGAGCAGCACAAAAAACGGGTGGTCAAACGCCCAGTGCTTGCTGCTGGGGATGCTGTCCGGCGTCTGTGTCTCGTACAGCTTTCCGTCTACATAGAAGCGGACCGCGGCGGGATCCCAATCGACCGCGAAGATATGGAAGCCATCCGCAAAGCGCTCTTTGCCGGGCAGCGCGTAGGCGCCGGTAAGTGGATTGCCTCCCGAATAGCCTGGACCATGCAAGGTGCCGTGCACTTTTCCGGGCTCGGTGCCGATATTTTCCATGATGTCGATCTCGCCACACGCCGGCCAGCCCACCCGGTCCACATCGTCGCCCAGCATCCAGAAAGCCGGCCAGAGTCCATTCCCGTGCGGGATCTTGATGCGCGCTTCGAAACGTCCATACTTTTGCGCGAAATGCCCCTTCGTCTGCAGGCGGCCCGAGGTGTAGTCACGCTGCACACCGTCCGGGCCGGTATACGCCTCTTTGCGGGCGGTAATCACCAGGCTTCCGCCCCGCACCTGCACGTTTTCCGGGCGGCTGGTGTAGTACTCCAACTCGTGATTACCGAAGCCGTTACCGCCCGTCACCACTGACCACTTCCCCGGATCCGGCGGCGAGCCATCCGGACCGTTGAATTCATCGCTCCACGACAGTTTCCACCCGGCCTGTGGGGCCGCGGGAAGGTTCGCCCCGCTCTGGTGGGCTTCCGCGGCCAGGCCCAGGCCTGCCGGCGCAAGCAGAAATCCCAGCGCCACCAACTTTCGAAGCGCGTCACGTCCGTGCATCATCTTCTCCTCAGGAGCGTCCTGAGCGCTGCCTCTGCGGCGCGTTTTCACGCACAGGAAAGGTGTGGCTGCGCCAGCATTTCGTCTAACATAGAGTTTCACCGGAACCAACCGAGGAGGTACAACATGGCTTTACAGATTGGTGATATTGTTCCCGACTTCACCGCCAACTCCACCGAGGGTCCTATTCACTTCCACGAGTACATTGATGGTTCGTGGGTCCTCTTCTTTTCCCACCCGAAGAACTTCACGCCTGTGTGCACGACAGAGCTGGGCTATCTCGCGCGCATCAAGCCCGAGTTCGACAAGCGCGGGATCAAGATGATCGGTCTCAGTTGCGACCCGCTCGAGGCCCACGGCCTTTGGAACAAAGATATCGAGGAGACGCAGGGGCAAGCGCTCAATTTTCCCCTTATCGCTGATCCAGACCGTAAGGTCGCCTCGCTCTACGGCATGATCCACCCTAACGCCTCGGACACGCTCACTGTGCGCTCGGTTTTTGTGATCGGCCCGGACAAGAAGGTCAAGCTCTCGCTGAACTACCCAGCCTCGACCGGGCGCAACTTCGACGAAGTTCTGCGCGCGATTGACTCCTTGCAACTCACCGCGAAGCATCAGGTCGCGACCCCCGTGAACTGGAAGCACGGCGAAGATGTCATCCTCTCCAATGCCGTCTCCGACGAGGATGCGAAGAAGAGGTTCTCCGACGGCATCCGCACCGTGCGCCCCTATCTCCGCTACGTGGCGCAGCCGCAGGAGGCAAAGTAAGCGGCAGGGAGCGATATCGGGTTTCTCTCCCCGGAAGCCCGATACACTCCCTGCGGCTGCAGCATCGGCGGGGCGCAGTAAGCGCATGCCGCAGCAATTGTCGCGCACTTTCGGTTGTTACTGTCGAATCAGCGCACGGCGCATCATCTGCCGGCGACGCGCAACGTAAGTAGCATGCGACGCATCCTCCCATCTGAATGCGCATGCGACCACGCACGTTCGGAGTGGCCGGGGGAGTGCTCCTCGCCTGCCTTGTGGCGATTGCGGCCTTCGCCGCGCTGCACTGGCCTTTTCGCCGCGGGCGCATGCAGCCGGTGCTGGAAAAGGTCCTCGCCAGCCACATCGAGATGCGCAGCTATCGCATGGTCTTCTTTCCGCACCCGGGCTTCGTGGCCCAGGGGCTCACCTTGCATCGGTTTGCCGCGAGCAATATCCCTCCAGTGGGCACGGCGCGGCGGCTGATCGTGGAGGGCAGGTACAGTGACCTTCTACTGTTACGAAATCGCGTGCAACGCTTCGATGTCGATCAACTCCACGTGACCATCCCGCCCCCGGGGAGCGAGGCGAATAAGCAGGACTTCCCGCCGGGCAGCGCAAAGGATTTTGCTGGAGGGCAGACCACCATTGCAAATTTTCACCTCCAGGACGCGACGCTCGATCTGGTGTCGCGCAGCGGCAAGCTATTTCGCTACCCCATCCGTGACCTGCGGCTCGGCAATGTGCGGCGCGGACACACCGTGACTTTCAGCGTCGTCATGTCCAACGCCGTGCCTCGCGGCGAAATCCGCGCAAGCGGCACCTTCGGCCCCTTGCTGCCGAACCAGCTTGGCCAGACCGCGGCTGCCGGCCACTTCACCTTTACCAACGGCGACTTCACCGGGATCGGCACCCTCCATGGCACGCTCGCCGGAGAGGGCCAATTCAAGGGCCAGCTCAGCCAAATCGTGGTGAACGGTCATTCGGAGATAAGCGGGTTCCGCGTGGGCGAGGGGAACCCAACCGATATCACCTCCCAGTACAGCACCGTGGTGGACGCGACCAAGGGCGACGTGGCGATTCAGAATCTCCTAGTGCGGACGGATGAAACTACGCTGAATGCGCGCGGCGATGTGGCGGGCAGTCCGAAGGTGACTAACCTCGATCTGGATGTGGTCACGGGACGGGTACAAGACCTGATGCGTCCCTTTGTGCACGGAGAACTTCCGGTGAGCGGGCCGATCCACCTGCGCTCTCACGCAACACTCCTTCCGCCGCCCGGCGATTTTCTTTCTCGCCTGCATATGACGGGCACATTTCTGATTCCTGCAGGCCGTTTCACCAATATCAACACCGAGAAGAGCATGACTGACCTGAGCGTCAGGGCCGAGGACGGAAGGACGCCCGAGAAGAATGCGGGCTCGCCACCGCAACAGGACGAGACACCTTCGCGGCTGGACGCGACCGTTGCCGTCCAAAGCGGCTTTGCCGATTTCCGCAAAGTCACCTGCCAGGTTCCCGGCGTTTTCCTGGACCTGCATGGCCGTTATGACCTGCGCGATACCCGGGCTGCCCTCCAGGGTGACCTCCGTATGCAGAAGGATCTTTCCCACGTGACCACCGGCTGGAAGGCCGTGCTGCTGAAGCCGCTCGCCCCCTTCTTCCGCAAAAAGGATGGGGGAGGCGGAACGGACCTGCCGGTTATTCTCACCGGCCGCGACGGCAAATACGCCATTCACAGCAAGATGATCGATCCGAAGTAGACTGCTCTCTGGCGCTCAAGCCGAAAACTTAGGGCCGGCGATATATCTTCCCGTCCTTCATCACGAAACGGATGTTCTTCACCGCCGTGATCTCCTTCGTCGGATCGCCCTCGACAGCGATCACATCCGCCAGCATCCCGGGACGCAACTGCCCTAGTTCCTTCTCCATGCCCAGTATCTTCGCATCTGTAACAGTTGCTGCTGTCAATGCTTCGACCGGTGTCATGCCGTCGCGCACCATCCAGTCCAGCTCGCGCCAGTTGTCTCCATGCTTGTACACGCCAACGTCGCTGCCGCAGCCGATCGTCACGCCCAGGCGCCGGGCCGTCTGGAAGGCACGCTTCTCCTGCTCCATCTCCGCGGTCGGCGGGGTTTTGCCCGGCACGTAGTGGTCGAAGTACTCGCCGTATGCCTCGACGGCGGTTATGGTCGGCAGATACGCAACGTGCCGCTCCGCCATGAGCCGGAAGGTCGCCTCGGTGCCACCGTTGCCATGCTCAATGGTACTGACGCCGGCCAGCACTGCGCGCCGCATGCCTTCGTCGCTGGCCGCGTGCGCCGCCACGTTGCGGCCGGAGCTGTGCGCGGCGTCCACCAGCGCGGTCAGCTCCGCCTGGGAAAAGGTCGGCCGCGTGGATCCGTCCGGACCTGTGCGGTAGTCCGCATAGACTTTGATCCAGTCCGCGCCGTGGGCTGCCTGCTCGCGCTCCGCTTCTACAATCTGCGTTTCGCCGGTGGCCTCCTGTGCCCCTTGCGGCAGTTCGATATCGCCGCGGTAGTTCCGCGCGGCGGGCCCGTAGGCGCCGGTGGCCACAATGGCCCGCGTCACCACCCACAGCCGCGGCCCGGGGATCATGCCCTCGTTGATGGCCCGCTTGATGGAGACATCGGCGTAGCCCGCGCCCTCTGTTCCCAGGTCACGCAATGTCGTGAAACCCGCCATCAGTGTCGCCTGAGCCTGCTTGCCCGCGCGGAGCACACGGTAGGGCACGGGTTCCTTGAGGACCTGGTCATCCCACAGCGTCTCGTTGTAGGGATGGAGCAACAGGTGTGAGTGGAGGTCCATCAGTCCCGGCAGCACCGTCGTCCCCGGCAGATCGATGGTGCTGGCCCCGGCGGGCGCATGCACGCTGGCCGCCGGGCCGACTGCGGCGATCCTGTTGCCCTGGACCAGCACGACCCAGCCCGGATGCACGGTGGCGTCCTCGGCCGTCCAGACCTGCGCCGGATGCAGCAGTACCGCTGGTCCGTCTGTCTGTGTGGTTCCCGCCTGCGTAGAGGCCGCTAGAAGCGAGCCGGTGGATGCCAATGCAATCAGCCAAGTGCGACCCACGACGTATCTCCAATTCGCCATGCACGGAGTATAGCCATATCGTGGCGCGACGCATCAAGCTTGGCACGCCTGATCGCCCCCGGCGGCTTTAGAGAGTCTTAATATCGAGAATGTACGATCGACTTCGGTGCCGGCACGGCACGAGTGGTGCGCAAGGGAATTCGCTGGCCGTTCTAGAACTTACACAGTTACGATTCGGCAGCTTACCAGGAGTCCATGCATGGTCCAATTCGGCCCCCACCGATCCCTAAGAAGGCTTCCGTTCGGGATCGCAGCTCTGCTGTTTCTTTTTCCGCTCTGCCTGATGGCAGCGGCACAGACCGCTGACGTGCATACCGCCGCACTGAGCAACGATGCCGGCCTGGTAGATGCTCCCACTCCGCAGGCGCACCAGCCGCAGCCTTCCGCTGCACCCGCACAGAACCCGCCGCAGCAAGCCCCGTCCAGCAGCCAGGCGCCGTCCTTGTCCGATCTGGGTCTCGGTCCGGACCAGGTCCGGGGCAATGCACAGCAGCAGGCAATTCTCGACCGGCGCACGCACATGCTCAAGGTGCATCAGCGGCTCGGTTTGCTGACCACGATTCCCCTGGCCGCGACCTTGATCAGCTCCGGTGGAGCGAAGAACGAGCATGGCCAGAACCGAGGCAACACGACAGGGATGGATGTCCATGCGGCTTTGGGCGGTGTTGCCGTGGGCATGTACGCGGCCACCGCCTATTATGCGATCCGTGCGCCGAAGGTCGAAGGAACACAGTCTCGCGGCGCCATCCGGCTACACAAGGCGCTCGGCCTGGGTGCATGGGCCAGGCATGGTGATGACGCCCATCCTGGGAGTGATGGCCTTCAACCAGGAGAATAATGGTGAGCGCGTACATGGTATCGCCTCGGCGCATGCGCCCGTCGCGTGGGCTACGGTGCTGGCTTACGGTGCTGCCATCGTTTCGGTTTCCTGGCCCATCAAGCTGCATCTGTAAGGAGGGCTGTGAAGAAGGCAATCTCTCTATCTGTCGTGTTGTTTGCGTGGACCCTATTCGCCCAAACGAGCCGTACCTGGGTGCTGGACAGCTCCACGCTCACGTACCACATGTCGCATCCGCTCCACGAGGTGGATGGCGTGAGCCACGCGGCGCGCGGTAAAGGGGTCTGCAACGTTGGGCAATGCGATTTCCTCATCGCGGTGCCGGTCAAATCCTTCGAATCCGGCGACAGCAACCGCGACCTGCACATGCTCCAGGTGACACGCGGTGCCCAGTTTCCCATTGTGACCGTACGCTTCCGTTTGCCGGAAGCCGAGCTGGCATCGCCGACCATCAAGAGCGATCTGGAGGTTCAATTTGCCGGCCAGACTGCTCACTATCAACATGTCCCGTTCCAGCAGGCCGTAGAAGGAAACGAGCACCACATCACGGGGACCATCCCCGCGACCCTCTCCGAATTCAAGATTGACCCGCCCACCTTCTTCACCGTCCCAATCAAGAACGAGATACCCGTGCGCGTCGATATGACATGGCACCCCCAATGAGTGCCGCGATCGGGATCCTCGGAACCTAAGATCAGGGAACCGTAAGCGCCAGCCTCTTATGTTGCGCGCCATCGCCGCTGTTGTTCTCCGCTAAAGCCATGTGACAGAATCGCAAGGCCCGGGAGTGCGGTGCTCCCGAGGGCGTGAATCGGCAGCGCAAAGGTGGTGGAACAGATGGCCTCTCCAGCGAAATCTGCGCCTGAAATCTATCTCGTGGCCAGCGGTGACTCCCGTCCGGAAGCAAACCGCATGTGCTGGCCGGCCCAGGCGCTGATGGAACAGCAGTTCACGGCCGCAGTACGCAAGCTGGGACGGCATATCCAGCGTGCGCACCCCTTCGACGAAACTGCCGGGCACGGCTTTCTCGACAGCCAGCGCAGGGGCATGGACGTGCTCCGCAGTATTCCTGCCGATGCGCCCATCGTGGTCGCAGAAGCCGTATGGCAGTACTCGCATCACGTGCTGCCCGGGCTCACTACCCATCGCGGCCCCATCCTCACGGTCGCCAACTGGTCCGGCCAATGGCCCGGGCTGGTCGGGCTCCTCAATCTGAACGCCTCGCTCACCAAGGCGGGTGTCCGGTACTCCACACTGTGGAGCGAAACCTTCACCGACGCGTTCTTTCTGGAAAAGCTCGAGCAGTGGCTGCGCGAGGGCACGGTCACGCACGACCAGTCCCACGTGCGCCCGTTCCATTCGTGACCAAATCTCGGAAGCGGCCCTCCGCATCGGTCAGGAAGTCGCCGACGATCTCCGCCAGTCGAAAGCTATTCTCGGCGTCTTCGATGAAGGCTGCATGGGCATGTACAACGCCATCATCCCCGATCACCTGCTCAACCCGACCGGTCTCTTCAAGGAACGCCTCAGCCAGTCCGCCCTCTTCTACGAAGTCACGCAGACGCCGGACGCGGAGGCACGCGCCGCCTACCAGTGGCTGCTCGACCGCGGCATGCACTTCAAGCTCGGAACGGATGAAGCGACCGAACTTACCGACGCCCAGGTCCTTACGCAATGCAAGCTCTACATCAGCGCCGTGCGCCTGGCCGACCGCTTCGGTTGCGCGGCCATTGGCATCCAGTACCAGCAGGGGCTCAAGGACCTCCTGCCGGCCTCCGATCTGGCCGAGGGCTTGCTCAATAACGTGGAGCGTCCACCCGTGCGCAACGCCGCCGGCGAGGAACTCTTTCCCGGCAATGCCGTCCCGCACTTCAACGAAGTGGACGAATGCGCCGGCCTTGACGCACTCCTGACTAACCGCATCTGGCGCCGTATGCAGATTCCGCCTGAGACGACGCTGCACGATCTACGTTATGGCGAGGACTACAACGGCAAGTTCGTATGGGTGCTCGAGATCTCGGGCGCCGCTCCGGCCGCGCATTTCCCCGGCGGCTACGCCAGCGCCAGCAGCGAGCGCCAGCCGCCCATGTACTTCCGCCTCGGCGGCGGCACATTGAAAGGCGTGTCCAAGCCCGGCCCGGTGGTATGGAGCCGCGTGTACGTGGAGGGGAACAAACTGAAAGCCGACCTCGGCCTGGCTACTGCCGTCGAGCTTCCCCCTGAAGAAAGCGAACGCCGTTCCCAACTCACCACGCCGGTGTGGCCCATGATGCATGCCGTCCTGCACGGCGTCACCCGCGACCAGATGATGGCGCGGCACAAGGCCAACCACATCCAGGTGGCGTACGCGCCCACACCGCAGCAGGCCCAGGGCGCGCTCGAAGCCAAGGCGGCGTGCTTCGACCGTCTTGGCATCGAGGTCTTCCTCTGTGGCGAGACGGAGCCGGATGGGAATGGCTGAATTCCGGGGAACTGGAGTGAACGAAAGCCCTCGCTGTCTCCCAATCAGTTGTGCCGCCGTCTTCTAAGGGCATAAAGCCGCTTCGCGCTGCAGCCTCCGCACCTCGAAAACCAGGAGAGCCACGGTTTCTGAACCGCTACTTCACCAATACCTCCGGCGCCCGCCCCTCTGCCTCGCGAGCGCGAAACATGCCCAGCGTGTTAGAACTCCACACCGGCTCGCCCGTCCGACCCATCACGATCACGCCGCCCTCGCCGCCTTTGAGCGCAGGCAGTTCCGTGTGGATCATGTGGTCGGCTGCCTGCTGTGGCGTCTGGCCCTGCTCTACCAGCGTGCATACCTGCCGCGCCAGCGTGAGCCGTATGAAATACTCGCCCACCCCCGTGCCCGATACCGCGCACGACTGGTCGCTGGCGTAAGTGCCCGCCCCGATAATCGGTGAGTCCCCCACGCGGCCTGGCAGCTTGCCCTGCATGCCTCCGGTGGACGTGGCTGCCGCGAGATGCCCGGCCCCATCGCGGGCCACCGCGCCCACCGTGCCAAAGCGATGCGCGAAAGGCCGCGCTCCGGGGGCAAGCCGACTCTCCCTGGTGGGTGCTGGCGGAACGCCCGCCGGCCGGGGCGGCACCGGGCGATGGGAGGCCCGCATTACCGCCGCAAACTCCTCCCATCGCATTTCGGTAAAGAAGAACGAGGCCGGCTTCTGCTCGACACCTTGCGCGCGTGCAAACTCGTCCGCGCCCGGGCCCACCATCATCACGTAGGGCGTGTGCTCCATTACCGCACGCGCCAGTGCTACAGGATGGCGGGTGAAGTGCACGCTCGCGACCGAGCCCGCCGCCAGTGTGGCCCCGTCCATCACCGCCGCGTCCATCTCGTTTGTCCCGTCGGCGGCAAAGGCCGCTCCACGCCCGGCATTGAACAGCGGATCGTCTTCCAGCACTTCCACGGCCGCCTGCACGGCATCCAGAGCTTTGCCGTGGCCTTTCAGCACCGCCGAACCGGCCCCGAGGGCGCGCTCCAGCGAGACCCGATACGCAGCCGCGGTCCCTGCGTCCATGTGCTCCCACTCGCTCTCGCCCGCCCCGCCATGAATGGCAATTGCCCACCCCTGTCTCTGCTCTGCGGGTGAGGCCCTCTCTGACGGCGTGGTCTTTACCTGAGCCCCGCCGGCTAGGCCTGCAAAAAGCGCGAGCAGAAGCATGGTGGAGCGAAGGAGGCGAAGCATGGCGACATCTTACCTGCCACGTCTTTGCTGCATCAGTGGTATGGATAGCAGATCGGCTGCGTCTTTCGCGTAAACGCAAGTCGGCGCGCTGGTCTCTGCTCCGGAGATCGAATACCATTCTCCCGCGACACAAATCCTCATGACGCCTAACCTGCTCCAGCGCCTCCTTGCTCTCGCCGGCTTTCTGATGCTCGCTCTTCCCGCACTGGCCAGCACACCCGTGATCCTCTCCACCGATGTCGGCAACGAGATCGATGATCAGTGGGCGATCGCCTACCTGCTCACGCAGCCCGCATTTGACACACTCGGAATCATCTCCGCGCACGCACCCAGCCTGCCCGCGCCCTCCGCACATGCCACCTATCTCGTCCTCAAGGACGAAGTGGAGAACCGGCTCGGGCTTACAGTGCATCCGCCACTCTTTGAGGGCTCCAGCCTGCCTCTCCCAGATGGCAAAACACCGCGCCCGAACGCCGGGGTGGACTTTATTCTCAGCGAGTCCAGGCGCTTCAATCGCGATCACCGGCTTAACCTCGTCGTGATTGGCGCGGCCACGGATGCGGCTTCGGCGCTTCTCATCGACCCCACCTTGGCTGATCGCATCCGCGTCATCGCCATGGCCTTCAAGAGCGCGCCGCCATCAGCCGCGCGCGAGTACAACGAGGAGAACGACCCGGAAGCATGGCGCGTCCTGCTCCGCTCCGGCGTGCCGATCACCGTCGGCTCCGGTGATGTCTGCACGAAATACCTCTCGCTCAGTTACAAACAGGCGCAGGACCTTCTGCGCGGTCACGGGCCCGTTGCCGACTGGCTCTGGGAGGAGTACCAGGCCTGGTACTACCGCAACGTGAAGCCGCTTCGCGTGGACGACTTTTCCCGCTCGTGGGTCATATGGGACATCATCACACTGGCTTACCTCCAGGACATGGCGACGGTAGATCGCGTGCCCCGTCCCGCGCTCAGCGGAGACATGTCCCTCACAGCCGGCGACGCGAAGGACACCATCGAGTGGATCAAGACAGTGGACAGCGAGCGTCTGTGGCCTTCGTTTCTCGCCGGCCTGGATGCCTTCGAGCGCACCCATGCCATCGCGGCGCCTCACACGCCGGCTGCGGAATGAGCGCTCAGATTTTCCGGTTTTCTGCCTGATCGAGCACCACGTCCTGGATCCCCCGGCTGCCGAACACGCGAAAGGCTTTTACGTTCCGCAAGTCGAATGCCGGCGCCTGTTGTTGCGGAACGCGTACGCGAAAGAAATCCGCTCCGTCCACGTCCTCCAGCCAGAAGGCCGCACGCGGGTCCGGCTGTTCGGTCGCGACCTCGAGATTGCTCACCTCCAGGTTACGCACGTGGCGCACAAACAAGCCGCTCGCCGGCAGGTCGCCAAACATGGTCGGCTCTGGATATTTCGCCTCTTCCTCCGCGGGGCGCCGGCTCGCCATTTCGGAGGTCCCGCCGCCGACCTGCTGCAGGTACACATCGCTGATCTTGATGTCCTCGATGGCATGCCCGGGAACCCCGCTCAGGATCGAAGGCAACTGCGCCGCGCCGGAACTGGTGATATTGCTCAGGATGACGCGCCGGAGCACCCCGGGCACGGCGTTCTTCGGTCCGCGCATGCGCGTTCCCAGCCGCAGAAAGAACGGGGCGTTCACGGTTTCGCGCATCACGACGCCGGTGAAGGTGATGTCCTCGCAGAGCGCACCGTCGACCGTTTCGAGCGCCAGCCCGCGGCTCTTTTCAAAACAGCAATTGGAGATCGTGATATTGCGGAAGCCCCCGTTCGACTCCGTGCCGCATTTGATGCGTCCGGTGGCCTTCGGAAGAAAGCTCGCGGGCATCGGCTTCCAGCTTCCATCCAGCACCGATCCGAGCTGGTAGCCTCCGGTCACAAAGCATCCTGTGATCGTTACGTTATCTGTCGACCGCGCATAGCCCAGTGCGAAGGAACTCTTCGGGCATATGCCGTCGTCCCACGGCGAATTCACCGTGCAATTGGACACGCGCACATTGCGACAGCAATCGATGTCGATGCCGTCGCGGTTCGTGTCGATCTTCAGGTTGTCGATTGTCAGGTTATCCACACCGGTGGCCAGCACGCCGAACCAGCCCCCCTGCAGGATGGAGAAATCTCGCAGGATCACATTGCGGCAGTTCTTAAGTGCGATGGCCTTGTTGCCCACGCCGGGCAGCCTGGTATCGGGCAGGTCGGTGTCTTCATCATGCCCGCGGCTCAGACCCTTGCCCCAGATCAGCCCCGGCCCCAGGATCGAGACGTCGTGCAGCCCCTCTCCCCATATCAGGCTATTGTGCCAATGGTTGTGACCATAATCCTGGTATGGCTCCCACGCGCCCTGCGGCTCTGCCGCGTCGTACCCGCCGGAGTTGGTGCCTGCCAGGGGCACAGAGGCGGCCAGCACCGTGGCGCCCTGGTCCAGATAGAGCGACACATTGCTCTTGAGACGAATGGAGTAGCAGGCGTAAACGCCGGCGGGGAAGAACACAGTGCCACCACCAGCCGATGCCGCCGCCTCGATCGCCCGGTTAACCGCGCCTGTGTCAATTGTTGTGCCATCGCCTGTCGCGCCGTACTGCCGTACGTTCCGGAGTGTTTCTGACCCTGCCGCCGCGGTGGGCGCGGGCCCGGAGCTGGCCGCCACCGCTGCCGCTGGCAGCGCACCCATGGCCAGGCTGCCGGCCAGCTTAATCGCGTCTCGTCTCTCCATGCTCAACACTGTAATGCGTGGCCGCGCTGGTGGCCAGCAGGGAAGGGAAAGCGGAGGACGGCCGGCGAGGAGCCGCCACGCAGAAGCGGCAGCAAAAGAAAAGGCCGGATCTCTCGATCCGGCCTGTTGCTGAAGTGTTTTATCTATTTGACTCGAATGCCCTGGACAGAATAGGCCGGGACCGAGATCGTAGCCGAGTAGCTCGACCCTCCCGCTCCGGTCAGGGTCAACGTACGCGAGCTGATGGAAGTGCCGTTGACGATCTGGTACAGCGTCGCGGTGGCTCCGCTGTAGCCGGTGTTCTTCAGGCTCACCTGTACGTTTGCATAGTTGGTGGAAGTGGGGTTGATGATCAGCACCGAGTCTGACGCACCGTTGTAGAATCCGGTCGCCTGGATGCCAGTACCGCCGATCGGTGTGACGGACGCGGCCATATATCCGCCCGATACCAGGCCGAGATAGCTGCTCGAGCTCATCAACTGATAGGCGTAGTACTGCGGATATGGCTGCGGCACGGCACCCTGCGCGTAGTAGCAGTCCCGTTCCGTCGTCGGATTGCCGGTGTTCAGGTCTCCGCCGATCAGGCAGAAGTACCACTTATTTCGCGTGCTGGCAGTGTACGTACCGGTGGTCGCCGCGAAGTAGGTCAGTTTGTTCGGAACCTGCGTCGCACCCTGGTACACGGTGTTAAGCACGTCCGCCACATACATCGTGTTCCAGACCGGCGAGTACTTCGGATCGTTGCGGCAGCAATCGTTGGCGAAGGCCCAATCCAGGTTGTACTCGTCAATGTAGATCGGGGTCTTGGCGCCGAGCGGCGTCTTGCCGGAACGCAGCAGGTTGGAGGCTGCCCGGTACCACGCGGCAGGGCCACTGCTTCCCTGCGTCCTGGAAAGCCAGGAAGGCAGGTTGTTGTAGGTGTAATCCCACTTGGACTGCAGATCCTTAGCCGCACCGATGTACTGGTGATAGCTCACGAAGTCTACATAAGGAGCGGTGTTTGGATTCGTGGTGAGGGCCTGGATCCAGGTACCCTGGTAGCCGGCTGTGGCCGGGCCGCCAATCCGAATCTGCACGCCATCCTTGGCCGCCTGCGCCTTCATGGCCTTGGCCGCAGCAGCGTAGATGGAAAGGTAAGTGGTCATGCGGTCGGAAGTGCCGCACAGCGCATACGTGTTCGGCTCGTTCCAGATCTCGTAATCCTGCACGAAGCCCGGGAAGCTGGCATCCATGTGGGCCACCACCGAGGCGGCAATCTGTGCCCAGCCACTGATGCTGGTGGGTACAACCTCGTACTGGCCCGTGCCGCAGGAGTTCGGTTTGGGCTGCAGGAAGGGCGGGGAATAGGCCACCTGCATGATGGGATGGAAGTTCTGCGACTTCAGAAAGCGCATATCGCCGTCGATGCGCGCCCAGTTCGGCGATGACGCTCCATTAGCATACGTAAGCCACTGCAGCGTATAGGTCCTGGCATGGGTAATGCCGGCGTTTCTGATCTGCTGCAACTCCGCGCTGCTGTGCAGAGACTGCGCGCGGTTCGCGCCGAAAAGATCCGTCGGAATGGGATGCGTGTGGTTGGTACGCGAGCCGAAGTCAACCGCGACGCCGGAGTACACCGTGGTGCTGGCGGAGGCCGTCTGGTTCAGCTTGCTGTCGTGAGCGCGAACCGTGTGCGTGCCCGAGCCGCTTGGTGCGGTGTACACGCCGGCGCTGCTGATCGTGCCTACCGACGAATTGCCGCCCGTGATGTTGTCCACGCTCCAGGTGATGCTATTGGTGTCGTTTGCACCGCAAATCTGCGCATGAAATGTTTCCTGGCCATAGGGCATCACGGACGACGAACCAGGCGAGAGGGCGACTGACTGCGGGGCCACATTGGCCGAAACAGAGCCCGATCCGCTGGCATTCACGGCCTTGATGATATGCGCGCCGGTCTTGGCCGGAGCGGCATACAGTCCCCACGCGGATATCGTACCCACGGTGGCGTTGCCATTCAGCACATTGTCCACGTACCACTTCACCGCGGTGTTGCTGGTTCCGGTCACTGTGGCGCTAAAGCGCACCTGCCCGGAAGGCGCGATGCATGGCTGCTGAGGCGTCACCGAGACGGTTACGGTTGCGGGACTGACGGTGGAAGAACTGGCGCCCGAGGGAGTTTGCGCTGCTTGGAGCAGTACCGGCGACAGTATCAACACAGATCCTGCGGTACATGCTCGAGCGATGGTAGATAGCTTAGACAACATTCATAGCCCCTTTTGGAGTCGTTTGAACAGCCGGTCGGCTCCTGAGAGCCGGTCGGAGTAGTGTGCGCCAAGGCAGAAACGGCTGGAGCCAAACCTCGGCAGTGGCCATCACTGCTGCGTGCGATTTGCCGGTCCACGCCTTGGTTCCAGGCTGGGCCGGACTGCCCATGGGAGGTGTCTTGATCCGACGGAGTTGCTCGAAATCTGCGGATGCAATGTTGCTTTCCCCAATTGGAACGGGACCGAATCAATCCTTCGTACGCCCGCAGAGAAAGTAACTGTAAGTGCTTCGTGCCCGCTCGTCTATTGCGAACCTAGGCTGTGCGTTCATTTTACCTTCAGAAAGCGGTCGGGCTTCAGGAGAGAAGTTCCGAAATGGTAATCGACCAGAGTAGTACGACCGCACTTACGTCACTCTGAGAGATTACCGGGAAAAATTGCCGCTTGCACGGTTTCAATTTATACGTGCTGCGCAACCTAAGTTCCTGACCGCCTATGCCGTCTTCTTCAGCGGTCGCAGATAGTTGGCGTGTATCTTGCGCGTCTTCCCCGCGTCGAAGCGCACCATCACCACCCCTCCCGATTCATCCACTACTTCGCCGCTGCCGAAACGTATATGCCGCACGCGATCTCCGGTATGGAACGCTGGCTCCGGCGCAGCCTGCGGCAGCGTCTCCGGCGCCGTCGTCACCACCGGCCCCACAGCAGTCTGAATCTCTACCACGGCCTGTTCCGCGCTGGAGGTCGGGACGTCCGGTCGCTTCCATGTTCTGCGGACGCAGGCAGTTGTCGCACTTGCCGCAGGGCTCGCCTTCGTCCTCGCCAAAGTAGGCGCGCAGTAGCTGTTTGCGGCACTTGCCGGATTCCGCGTAGTGCATCATCTCGTTCAGCCGCTGCTTGTCTTGCCGGCTCATCTCTTCGAAGGTGGCGTGCGCCTTGACCAGCTCCGCCGCATCGATCTCCTTGCTGCTGCGGGTGTAACCGCGCCGCGATCTCCGCACAAAGCCTGACTCCCGCAGCAGGTGCAGAATCACCTGCGTTCGCCGCTTCGGCAGCTCCGCGCGTTCGGCAATCTCGGGTACGCCGGCCGTGTCTCCCAGCACGTCGAGCACCCGCTGGCACTCTTCGAGCCTGGGATAACGACTGATCATAAAGAAGCGCTGGATGCGCCGGTCTTCCAGGCGATACAGCAGCACGGCGCGCGCGGGCAGCCCATCGCGTCCGGCACGTCCGGCTTCCTGATAGTAGGTCTCGAGTGAGTCCGGAAACTCATAGTGGTAGACAAACCGCGTGTCCGGCTTGTCAATGCCCAGACCGAAGGCCTTGGTCGCGAACAGTACCTTGTACTCGCCGCGCATGAAGCGCTCCTGCACATCGGAGCGCTCCTTGGCGCTCAGCCGTGCATGATACTTGCCCGCCGCGATTCCGTTTGCGCAGAGCCATTCCTGCAACTCGTTCGCGCTGCGAATGCTGGCCGTGTAGACGATCCCGGAGCCCTCTTCCTCCTTGAGCAGATCGAGTAGGCGGTCCCGCTTGGCGTCGGTATTGACCGTCATCTGGACCGAGAACTGCAGGTTTTCCCGCTCTGTTCCCGTGTTCACGATGCGGGGATTGACCATACCGAGCGACTCGACGATATCTTTGGCCACCGCTTCGGTAGCAGTGGCGGTCAGCGCCACCACGGGCGGGTTTCCGATGCGCTCGCGCGCGTAGCGCAGGTTCAGGTAGGCCGGCCGGAAGTCGTGTCCCCACTGCGAAACGCAGTGGGCTTCGTCCACGGCGAGCAAGCTCACGCGACCCTCTTTGAGGGTGTCGAGAAACTCGGAGTTCTCCAGCCGCTCCGGCGTCACATAGATAAGCTGCGATTCGCCGGACTCGATCGCCTGCTGTGCCTCGGTCGCCTCCTCGCGCGAGAGCGTGGAATCGACCTTCTCGACCGCGATCTCCGCGTCTTCTGCCTTTTCCCGCTGGTCGCGCATGAGTGCCAGGAGCGGCGAAACGACCACCACCGGATGGGGCAGAAAGAGCGCAGGGAGCTGATAGCAGAGGGATTTACCCGCACCCGTTGGCATGATGCCGAGGACGTCCTGGCCCTTGAAGATGGCCTCGAGCACGTCGCGCTGGCCTGGCCGGAAGTGTTCGACCCCGAACCGCTCCCTGGCTTCCACGTGCAAGGCATGCCAGGGAATGGCGCGGACTTGCGCCCTGGGTGGAGTTTGCTTGCGGACTCTCGTGCGTCCTGCTGATTTTGCCTGCTTGTGTCCCTCGGCAGCCGTTTCCGGTTCTGCAGTTCCCAGCTTTTCCGTCATAGCGATCCTGCTAAGTCAGATGCGCGATCACGCCGCCCGCCGGGTCGGGGCGTGTTCCTTGCAGGAATCGGTCCGGTAGTTATTGCCCGATGCGCCGGATATCGAGTGGCACATCGGCGCGCGCCTGGGCTGGCGGCACCACCACGGTGTTGGCTATGGCCGGGTCATCGCGCAGCCGGATGTAAAGCGGCCCGCCGCTGGGACGCGGCACGGTGAGCGTGGTCCCCAGGAAACCGTCCGGTACCGGCACACTGTGCGTGAACTGCGCGTCGGTGCTCACCGCGTCCAGCAGAAACAGATTGGAGCCCGAAAGCGTGCACTGGCTGGTCGGATCGGGCGCGGCGGTCGAAGATGCCGGGGCCGAAGCCGCGGCGGAAGCAGCGGAAGCTGAGCCCGGCGTATCGGCCGACGGTACAGCGTTCCCAGTGGGTGCTGATGGGGAGGCCGCTGTGTTGCCAGCTATGGCAGTCCGGGCCGGACGCGCGCAGTGCAGCCCGGTCAACACCGGCAGTCGCACCAGCGTCCCCAGGGGCAGCCAGTCTCCCTTGGCTCCCGCGCCATCCACCGCACGCATTTGCAGGGGCCCGAAGGCCGACGGCCCGAAGCTCTTCAGCGGGTCAAAGGTGCCCAACAGGGTGGCCGCGTCCTGCAGTACCAGGCTGCCGTCGGTCAGGGTCAGTGTGGTATGCAGCGTGTTGTCGGCGGACGCGATCTCCACCCGCTCCGTGCGCGAAAATGCGTCCGGCTCAATCGCCTTGAGCACAAAGGAGACCTTGCCACCCAGCGGCAGCTCGCTCGCGTCTTCCAGATGAATGGCGGCAGAGCTGTCGTCCGTTGCCGCTGGTTCGACGTTCTTGCTGAGCAAGGCGACCCGCGGGCGTGGCGCCTCCGCCTCGGTCGCCAACTCCATCGTGCGGCCGTCCTTGAGCGACACCTTCGCTACGCCCTTGGCCCGTTCCGGGACCTTGGCGTCTCCGGCGGCCTTCAACTCCAGCGTGTCCTTGTCCCCGGCGCGCGACAACTGCCCCGGCGCGAACTGCATGCCGTTCCACTGCAGTCCCGCTACCTCGTCCAACCGCGTTCCGGTCAGCACGCCATCGGCATCGCCGGCGTGGATGGCGAAGTGGTCCAGGTGCGCCGCTTCGGCATAGCTATGCAGATCGACCTCGTCGGGCTTGGGGAGCCCATGCTGCTCTACCAGCAGCCTCAGCGCGCCCGGAGCCGCATCGGTCAGCGGCACCTTCACGTCCAACTCATCGCCGCTGGCGATCTTGAACTCCGCCTTGCGTTCCTTCCCCGCGGCATCACGCACGGTTACGTTATCGACGCACGCCGCCGCATTGCCCTTCAGGTGCAGATCATCTTCACGCCCCACCACCAGCGCCATGGCATCCGCCGCGGGTGCGTTCCATTGGATGGCATGGGGCGAGGCCAGCGCGAAGGTGGGCCCTTCCAGCGGCCCGAAGCCCCATTGGCCATCAATGACCCCGGTCGCGTGCGCCGGCAAGCTGGAGAGCGAGACGCCCTGCGTGTCCACCACGAATCCGCCTTTCGCGGCATCTGCGTGCGCCGGCAGCTCCAGCGTCTTGCGGTCGCCCTCGGTCACCCGCAGCCGCAGCCCGTGCGCATAGCTGGTGGAGAAGACCAGGGGCGCGCCGCTGGCCGGCAGCACCATCTCCTTCGCGCCGTCCATGCAGTAGATCGCCTTGGGATCGAGCGGGCGCATGGGCGGCTGCACAGCCGTCTGCGTGGCCGGCAGCGCCACTACAATGACCGACTTGGGATTGTGAAAAGAAGGGGGGTTGTTCAGCTTTAGATCGAGCGCGTCCTTGTCCGGGAAGTTGAGCGCCGGGATGTACTGGTAGGCCGCGGTATGGAAGTTGTCGAACAGGCGCACCACATCGACGATCGCACCCACGTAAGAGCTGTAATAGCCGGCACCGGCCGTGGGCGTATAGCTCAATTGGGTGACCAGGTCGGAGCCCGGGCCGTTGGTCAGCGCCGAGACCATGGACTGGCTGTGCCCGTCATTCAGCACCATCGCATCGCTCTCCTGCGTCAGGCACTGCTGCTGCTCGGCAACCGGCCGCTCAAAGCAGTCCTGGTTGACCTTCAGGTTCAAGCTGCGCGCCAGCAGTGTCGTCGTGGCCTGCAGTTTTGCCGGGTCGCTTTCCGAAACCTGGCGGACGGCTTTGAGATAGGTCTCCACGCGGGAACGGTCCAGGCTTGCCTGGTTCAGGTCCTGCGACGAGCGCACGAACGAACCGGGCCGCCCTTTCACCGCGTTCTTGAGAGTTTTGAAATCCCCCCCGGTTTCCGGCGCAAGGAAGAGCAGGGTCTGCTGCGCGCCTTCCGGCACGGTAAAAACAAGCCCCTCTTCACTCACCGGCTTGGTCCAGGTCTCGGCCTTTAGAAACCACTTCTCCGGAGGAGGATTGGTGACGCCGCGCAGGAACGCGATCACCATCAGGTAATGTGCCGACTGGTTCTCGGGAAGGTCCGCATGCACCCAGACCCGGTCTCCGGGCTGGAGATTAGGCGTTTCGGCGATGGGCAGCGTCTTGCCGGCGCGGGTCACGCGCATGTCGATGCGCGGCCCCTGGAGATCGAATGGCGCAGTAATGTGCGCTTGGGCCAGCGCTCCCGGGCAGAACACCAGCCCGGCGCAGATCCCACCCAGGAGACGTACGGCTGATCTCACTCGTCTCAATCTCACCTCCAAACCAGAGAACCGGCACAGCAATCCTGCATAACCACAATCCGGCCGTTGCCGGGCAAAGCCCTTCTACTATTCCACCACACCCCGGTTACAAACGAAATACACCCTATGCGGGGCGGTCTTCAGCGAGTACCGCTGAGGCAGGAGTCCCAGCCGGCCGTGCGCCGTCATCGACCCGACCCTGAGCCGTCATTCTGAGCGCAGCGAAAAATCCATGCAAAGCCCGGACCTGCCCTGCATTCCAGCACCTCCGGGCCCTTGCACGCGCCCTACTGCACGAAAATCCGTTCCGGCGCCTGCGTCTTCGTGTTCGGTGCGCTTACCTGGACTTTGAATGACTGGACGCCGCGCTTGCCTTCGGGCGGGGTCAGCGTCAGCTCATACTGGTTCTCGAGCTTGCGCGTGATGTCGGAGAAGAAAGGAGTCATGTCCACGGGATTGCTCAAGCCGAGGTAGAAGGCCTGACCGCCCGTCGCGCCTGAGACCTGGATGAGGTAGTTCTGTCCGCCATCCGTGCCCATGTTGCTTCGGCTGGCAAGGCCGGTGTCGCGGTAGTAGATGGAGTAGATCACCACATTGCCGCGGATTGCGTCATTGATCGCCCTGTTCACATACGGATTATCGGGATTGAACCGCAGCCCGTAGTAGCGATCGATGCCGTCGCTGATCATGACCACCTCGCGCCGCACGCCCTTCTCCTGGCTGGGCCAGCGCTTTATCAGGTCCGAGAGGACGAAGTAGGGGCTGCCGCTGCTCCCCGCTACGCCAGAGGGCAGCCGCACGGACGCAGCCACCGCGTCGTGATTGGTGGTCAGCGGCTGTGTGAGTTGTGCGGAGCCGTTCTGCATGTAGCCCACGGCCACCTCGGTGGAGGGCGCCTGGTCGCGCAGGAACTTCTGGATTTCCTTAAAGTGCAGGCCCAGGCTGCTGCGCGCGGAGTTATCAATCAGCAGCACCAGCTGCAGTTGTGTCTTGTCCTGCTGGAATCCGTGCCAACTCTCGATCTTGGCCGGCTTGCCGGCGATTTTGGCCTGCACGCTGGAGACGGGTACGGGCCCGGCCGCCTCGCCGCCGCCCTTGGGCTCCACAGTCACAATGGCCTGTGTCTTCATCCCGGTCAGTTCGTTGCCTTGCTGCGCAACCGCCGTCATCCCGCTCCACACCAGCGCCGCTGCCAACACCCACTGCCCCAACGATCCACTGCTCATTCCTGCCTCCGCGTTCTATGAAGAGGATTAGCAGGTTCACGGAACAGTTGCTTGCGCCCGCCACTTCCATGAATTGCGAGATGTGCGCATGCTACTTCGGCACTGGTTCTCGCCCGTGCCGGCACAAGAAGAACCGCAGCCGTTTGCTATCCTGTAGAGGAACAGAACCAGCGACTTCACGCAGGGAGACGGCCGCGTTCTGGTCTCAGCGCGTCGCCGGAAACGCCGCCAGGAACAACGAGCGCACACCAGGACACCATGCACACCACCGCACCCCCTGATCTCGCCCGCCCGCTGTGTGTGGACCTGGACGGCACCCTGGTCAAATCCGACACGCTGGTGGATTCGCTTCTGCTCCTGGCGCGCAGCCGTCCCGCGGAGTTCCTGCATACACCGCTGTGGGCCCTCAAGGGCAAAGCGAACCTGAAGAAGCGGGTGACCGCGCTTGTTTCGCTGAATGTGGAGCACCTTCCCTACAACCGCAAACTGCTGGAATATCTCATGGCCGAGCACGGCGAGGGCCGCAAGCTCTACCTGGCCACCGGCGCCGACACAGTGCTGGCGCAGCGTATTGCCGACCACCTTGGCATCTTCGATGGCGTGCTGGCCAGCGACGGCGCGGTGAACCTGACCGGATCGAATAAGCTCGCCGGCTTCCGCGAGCGCTTTGCCGGGGATTTCGACTACATCGGCAACGCCCGCCCCGACGTGCCCCTGCTGGCGGCCGCGGCTGAGCCCATGGTGGCCAATCCCAACCTGGCGCTCCGCGTACTGCTGCGCGCGCGCAGATTGCCGGTTACGCGCAGCTTTGAGGACCGCGGCAACCCCGTGCGGGTCTTCCTCAAAGCCATCCGCATGCACCAGTGGGCCAAGAACATCCTGCTGTTCCTGCCGCTGTTGCTGGCGCATCACTTCGGCCGGGGTGCGGTCGTCTCGGCGCTGCTGGCTTTCCTGGCCTTCAGCCTTTGCGCCTCCGCAACCTACATCATCAACGACCTGTTGGACATCGAGGCAGATCGCCTGCATCCGCGCAAGCGTCACCGGGCCTTTGCTTCCGGCAATCTTTCTGCCGCCGGGGGACTGGCCATCACCGGAATCTTCCTGATGCTGGCCTTCACGGCCGCGCATTTCATTGCGCCCGCCTTCCTGTTCTGGCTACTGCTTTACCTGGCGACTACGCTGGCCTACTCGCTCGCGCTCAAGCGGGTGGTCGTGCTGGATGTCGTGGTGCTCGCCGGGCTGTACACACTGCGCATCCTGGCCGGCGCCGCGGCGACGGGCACGCTCATCTCGCACTGGCTGGCCGCCTTCTCCATCTTCATCTTTCTCTCGCTGGCCATGGTCAAGCGTTTCAGCGAACTGCAGAACATCCGCTCGGCCGGCACCGCACTCTCAAACGGCCGCGGCTACCTGCTGAATGACATTGAGCAGGTACGCACCTTCGGCACCTCCAGCGCCTTCGCGTCGGTGGTGGTCTTCGCTATCTACATCGGCCAGCCGGAAATCGCCGGGCTCTATCGCCACCCGGAGCGCTTGTGGCTCATCACCCTGTTGATGATCCTGTGGCTCTGCCGGGTGTGGCTGCTGGCTTCCCGCGGCGAACTGGACGAGGACCCCGTAGTGTTCGCTATCACCGACCGCATGAGCATGCTGATGGGTGTGGCGGCCGTCCTGATCGCACTCCTGGCCTCCTAGCCTGCACGCGGACCAGCGCAACGCTGCAGATGGCTGCAGCTAGTCCGGCACCTGCCATCCGGCGGGCGCTTCCATCAGCGTGATCTTGTCCTGGCCCCCATCGGCGATTTCCTTTGCCATTTTCGGGAAGGCTTTCTGGATGCTCTCGACGGAAGTCCACGTAGGCACGTCCATGAGCTTGTAGTGGTAGCTCACGTCGGTCTCGATGCGATTGTCGCGCGCGCCGGGCGGGGTGAAGCTGTCGATGCTGGTCACCACGCGATGCCCGTAGCAGAAGCGCGCCGTCGCTTTGGCTCCCACCGGCGTCATTTCGTAGCGCTTGACCTTGAGCGCCGGCTCTGCCGTCTCGGTCAGCATCTTGGCACTGGCCAGCGCGTCCAGGCCCTTGGGGCCGGTGTCGGACTTATTGGTCGTGCTCACCTCATAGGGGAAACGGATGGGCTGCTGGTACAGGCAGTCGTCGTGCGTGTTGAACCAGTTGTTGATCGCGGTCTCGAAGTGCGCGGGCGTGGGCTTGCGCACGTTGTTGCAACCGGTTGCGGCGAGAAGCAGCAGCACTGCGGCGGATGCGGTACTGCGGGTCAACAAGGTGGGCTCCATCGGCGTCCTCCTGCGAGCGTTCTCTTTCTGATGCGTATCGCGGGGCCGGGGCAGGTCTCCACCCAACGATGGATGGCGCTCACAGCGCTCCCTGTGCCATTGTGCATGGATGCAGGTTGAGGACGCAGGGGATGAAGCAGGAGCATACAAAGATTGCGCTGGTTGAAGATGAGGACGCGACCGGGGAGGTCGCGCAGGTCTACGCGGAGTGGCGCGCGCACTCCGGACGGCAGGAAATGCCCGGGATACTCAAGTGTTTCAGCCACCGGCCGGACTTCCTGCGCGACGTGATGCAGTTCTCGAATCGTGTGCACTTTTCCGAAGGGCACCTGGACCGGCGCACCAAGGAAGCCATCGCCAGCCATGTCTCCTGGCTGAACCGCTGTCCGTATTGACTGGACTCGCATGCATACTTCCTGCGGGTTCAGGGAGCGGACGAGAAAACGGTTGCGGCGCTGGCCGCGGGGAAATTGGACGAGGCTGCGCTGACGGCAGCCGAGCGCGTGCTGCTGGAGTACGTGGGCAAGGTGACGGAGGCGGCGTATCGGACCACGGCGGAAGATGTGGAGACGTTGCGGCGTGCTGGATGGACGGAGCCGCAGATTGCCGAGGCGGTCTACATCACGGCGATGTTCGCCTTCTTCAACCGCGTCGCGGATGCATTTGGGATTGAGCCGCAGGGGTATCTGGCGATGAACGGGATGACGCCATGAAGACGCAGACGAAGCGATGGTTGGTGAGTGCCGGAGTGCTTCTCCTGGCCGCGTGGGTAGGCCTGCTGGCCTACGTGGGTCACGCCATGCGGCAGCCGCCGGAGGCCTTTGGCCGCGTAATGGCCGGCATGCCGACACCGGCGTACTTCCTGTTTCCGTTTGAGACGATGTGGACCAGTGCGCGACGCGGGCATCTGGATGTCGGCGACACGGCGCCGGACCTCAAGGTCGAGAAGTTGGACGATCGCGCGCCGGTACAGCTTGCCTCGCTCTGGACGGACAAGCCGGTGGTGCTCGTTTTCGGGAGCTATACCTGACCGCCCTTTCGGCGGGAGGTTCCCGCCCTGAACAAGCTGGCCGCACAGTACAAGGGTAAAGTTGATTTTTATGCCGTCTACATCCTGGAAGCACACCCGACGGATGTGTGGCAGATGCAGAGCAACGTGCGGGATGGGGTGCTGTTCAAGAGCCCGAAGGATGAGACGGAGCGCGCCTCGGTAGCGGGCGCGTGTGTGACGAAACTGCACATCCGATTCCCGGCGCTGGTGGATGACTTCGACGATCGTGTGGAGACGGCGTACACGGGATGGCCAGACCGCATGTATCTGATCGAGCCCGGCGGGCGTGTAGCGTACAAGAGCAAGCCGGGGCCCTTCGGCTTTCATCCGGAGGAGTTGCGGACGGCATTGACACGCCTCGTCAAGTAAGCCCGAGCCGTTTGCCGATATGATCTGAGGAGTGCGCCTCTTTCCCGTCTGCAATCAGGGCTTTCGCCGTCTTTCAGTCGTAATCGCGGTACTAACATTTGCTTCTGTGTGTGTCTGGGGCATTCTCGAATACGGCGTAACCATCAATTCCGCATACTCCACTTGCTTCTTTATGGACCGTGTTGCCGAAAAATCCTGCGAGTCGGCCGACGTGGAACACTCTCAGACATGCCTAAAGACTGCAGAGAACAACAGAAATGCCTGCCTAGCGCGCGTCGCTCCTGCGATACGAGATCGCTTGGAGAATTACGCGGTTTATGGACTTGCCGCTCTGATGGCAGCTTACTTAGCAACCCTCGCAGTTCGTACGATCGGCTGGATGGTCGAAGGTTTCAAGCTGAGAGGAGCCGACGCCTGAGCTCCTAGGCGAGCGACGTAGCCTCCGCCTTCAGCCGCTCCGCCTGGAAGTGGGCGACAACGGCGTCGATCACCGGTTGCAGTCGGCCTTCCATGATCTCGGCAAGCTGATGCAGCGTTAAGCCGATGCGGTGGTCGGTAAGCCGGTTCTGCGGGAAGTTATAGGTGCGGATCTTCTCCGCGCGGTCGCCGGAGCCGACCTGCTGTTTCCGTTCCTGCGCCAGGGCCTGCTGCTGGCGCTCCTGCTCCACTTCGTACAGGCGGGCGCGAAGGACGCGCATGCCTTTTTCGCGGTTTTTGATCTGCGACTTCTCGTCCTGGCAGCTCACCACCGTGTTGGTGGGCAGGTGCGTGATGCGCACTGCCGAGTAGGTGGTGTTCACCGACTGGCCGCCCGGACCGGAGGAACAGAACGTGTCAATCCGCAGGTCCTTGGCTTCGATCTTGATGTCCACGTCTTCCGCCTCAGGCAGCACGGCCACCGTAGCGGCGGAGGTGTGAACCCGGCCCTGCGTCTCCGTCGCCGGGACGCGCTGCACGCGGTGCACGCCGGATTCGTACTTGAGCTGCGAGTAGACGCGGTCGCCTTCGATGATGGCGATCACTTCCTTGAGGCCGCCCACGCCGGACTCCGATGAGGAGAGGACTTCCACCTTCCAGCGGTGCTGCTCGGCAAAGCGCGAGTACATCCGGAAAAGCTCGGCGGCAAAGAGCGAGGCCTCGTCGCCGCCAGTGCCGGCGCGGATCTCGAGAATGACGTTCTTCTCGTCATTTGGGTCTTTCGGTAGCAGAAGCAGTTTCAATTCTTCTTCGATCCGGGGTAGCCGCTCTTCAAGTTGCGCCAGCTCTTCCTCGGCCATGGTGCGGATCTCCGGGTCGGACTCGGTGAGCATCACGCGCGCATCCTCGATGCCCTGCTTCGTATGGGTGTACTCGCGGTACTTCTCGACCATCGCTTCCAGCTCGCGATGCTGCTTGGCGATCTTCTGGTACTTCTGCGGGTCGATGGTGATTTCCGGCGAGGCCATCTCCCGGCCGAGTTCTTCGTACCGGGCGGCAATCTGTTCCAGGCGTTCAAACATGGTGGTTCCTCAATGCGGTGAAAAGGATGCGGTAGGAGCGATGTGGCGCGTATGCGGTGACACCGCAGGCCAGAGGCGAAAGCGCCGGTCGAAATAACTGGAAAAGAAAGGGCGGCGGAGAGCCGCTAGAGATGCCAGACGCGGAAGAAAGGGAGGCTAAGCGTCGAGGTCCGCATGAGGTAAGTATATCGCATCCTCGTTCATTTCTTGCCAGCTTCAGCTAGGCTTAAGGGTCCCAAAGTAAGGGGCTTAGAGGGATTCGAAAAAGCAACCATTCCGAATAGATGCTGTTCTATCAAGAGAAAACTGGTACGGCCGCAAGAGCGCGGCTAAGCAGCACAACAGAGCTTCCGCTTTCGACAGGCACACAACATTCTCGGTCATGCTCCTGAATGCGAAGCGAATGCATACGTCGAAGGGAACGTATACGTAAGACCAACTCCTTTGTGAGCGCTGAACTCTTTTCCAGTTCTCTTACTTTTTTTCAGAACCTGACTTTCAGGTGCCGCGCACAGGCACCCTCGAAGCGATTCAGACCCCGGGAGCAGTTCCGCATGGGAGAGAGATGCGCACATTCCAGAAGCTAGAATTCGTGTCGTCTCAAGCAGCGGCCCTTGTGTGCAGGCTGGTGTGCAGCGTGCTCCTAACGGTTGCACTCCTGGCAGGATGCGGCGGCAACGGGAGCAGCGCGTCTTCCATCCAGGCCGGCGGGGGAGGAACACCCGCGCCCACTTTGCAGATCACCCCCGCAAATCTCTCTCTACCGCTTGGTACCACGCAGCAGCTCAAGGCCTTGGAAACCAATGCGAACGGAACGGCGCAGGATGTAACGGCACAGGTGACCTGGGCCTCGTCGCCGGCCGGGGTGGTCACGGTTTCCTCCGCGGGAGCGGTCAAGGCGAGCGGCAAAGGTGCATTCAGCATTACCGGTACGCTGGGCGCGGCGACCGGCAGCGTAACCGGGACGGTGACGAACGCCGTTGCGGCGAGCCTGGCGGTGCAGCCTGATCCCGTGACATTGGCAGTGGGCGCGACCTCGCAACTGAAAGCCATCGCGACCTATACCGATGCGTCCACGCAGGACGTCACATCGTCCGTCACATTCGCCTCGATCAATCCGCAGATCGCCACTGTGAGCAACGCGGGGCTGGTGAGTGCGGCCGCAGCAGGGCAGACACAGGTGGCCGCGTCCTACACGCCGGCAGCCGGAGCCCAGGCCCTGACTGCGCAGGCTGCTGTCACGGTGAATGGGAGTGTGTCGGGTACCGTTGCTGTCCAGCCAGGCAGCCTGGCACTCCCGGCCGGGGCCACGGAGCAGTTTGCCGCGACTGTGAACGGTGTGCCCAGCACGGCGGTCGGCTGGGCCGTGGACGGAGTCGCCGGAGGCAATGCCGCGACGGGCACCATCAGCAATGGCGGGCTGTACATGGCGCCCTCAACCGCCGGTTCGCATACAGTAACGGCGAGTTCAGGCGGCCAGACCGGCAGCGCGCAGGTGAGCGTGGTGGCTGTAGCCGTAGTCGCAGACTTCGGCTCGCGGTCCGGCGGACGGCCGATCGCTCCGCAAATGCTCGGCGCGGGTGTAGGCGGCAACCTGGAGCCTGCCACCTTCGCGCCCATTACGTCGGCGGGGCTGACGTATACGCGCTTCCACGCCAACATCCAGCAGGTGTATGCGCAGAGCACACCAGACTGGTCCGGGCTGGATGCGACCCTGGCCGCGGTGCAGGCGGCAGGCATGCACGCCATTCTCGAAGTGGACTTCACGCCCAAATCGTTGTATCCGGCCCAAGTCCCCTGCCCACCGGGAACGGATCCGAACTATGCTTCTCCGGCGCCTACGGATGTGAATGCATTCGCGCAGATGGCAGCCTCCTACGTCACGCATATCGATCACGGCTTCCCCGGCGTGGTGCAGGATTATGAGATATGGAATGAGCCCGATGGGGGCGGGTTGTGCACTTCGCCCAACACGCCGGCGGCGAAGCTGCAGGCCTACCTGCCCATTTTCGCGGCCGTAGCCCCGGCACTGAAGGCGGCAGCACAACAGGATGGCGTGCAGATCCGCGTCGGAGGCCCTACGCTCGGCTCACCGGTCGGCGACGCCCAGCCTTGGCTCTCCGCACTGTTGAGCAATCCGCAGACCGCTCCTTATGTGGACTTTGTCAGCTTCCATTACTACGTGGCGGGGCCCGCCGACGTAGCGAACGGATTGACCTGGTATGGCAGCAGCACCCGGCCATCGCTGCTGAACGAAACGCAGGATACGAGCACCGGGCTCTCGGCCGTATACACGCTCGTAGAGAAGCTGGTGCGAAGCGGGTCGCAGCCGAATGCGGCGTCCACGCCCATTTACATGGACGAGTACAACTCCGATTTTGCCTTTGAGAACGACTGCTGCCGCAACGACCCGACCTATGCGCCGCTGTGGAACTCGCTGGCCGTCGTGGACCTCCTCAACAGCATCTATTCCGGGGCGAGCACGGCGCCCAGCAAGCTGCTCTACTACGCGATTTCCAATCCACCGTTCTGTCTCCTGGGTCAGATCGATGCGCAGATGGACTGCAACTACCCTTCCGATCCGAGTGCGACGCCGCAGGCGTATCCCCAGTACTACGCGCTGCAGTTGTTTGCCTCGCCCTCGTTCCTTGGGCTGTCGGGAGGTGGGTCGCTGGCCAATACTGTGCAGAGCGGGAACGCCGACCTGGTCCCGGGCGCGTTCTATACCGCGAATGGGGATACGCTGGTGGTGGTCAATCCATCTGACCATGACGAGGGCAGCCTGACGTTGCTGCTGCAGAACCCTGGCCTGAATGCGCAGCAGGCCACGGTGTATACGCTCAATAGCGGCAATCCACAGATTGCTACTTCTACGGCGACGTTTTCCGCTTCGGATGCGGGCTACCTTGTGACTGTGCCGGTACCGCAGCAATCCACGGTGGCGGTCACGCTGCATTGAGATCGATATACATCGGCGGTTTTCCGCATCTGAATGGACCACGCTGCCCTTCGAACCAAAGGTGGGGTGAGCCGGGAAGGAACGATGGCCGATCTCCAGCAGTTCGCAGAGCTGTGCCAGCGCCTGGCGGGCACGGCAAAGAAGCTCGAAAAGCGTGCGTGGATGGCGGAATATCTCCGCGAGCTGCCGGTAGGCGAGGCGGCGCTGGCCGCCCTCTATCTCACCGGCATGCCCTTCAGTGAGACCGACCGGCGGCAGTTGAATGTCGGCGGCGCGAGCGTCTCCAAGGTGCTGAAAGAGCTGACCGGGGCCGATGACCACACCATGCATGCCGCGTATCTGCGGCATGGGGACCTGGGCGCCGCGGCGTTCGATCTGCTGAGCGAGCGCCATCCGGTGCTGCCCTCGCTCACCCTCAGCGATGTGGCGGCCATCTTTGTGCAACTGGCCGAAGCGCGCGGAAATGCGCACAAGCAGGCGCTGGTGCGCCAGTTGCTCGCAAAAGCCGCGCCGCTGGAAGCGAAATACCTGGTCAAGCTCATGGTGGGCGACATGCGCATCGGTGTAAAACAGGCGCAGGTGGAAGAGGCTATCGCGGTGGCTTATGAACGCGAACTTCCTGCGGTCCGCCGCGCGGTAATGTTGCTGGGCGACATTGGCGAAGTGGTCCTCCTGGCACAGGAGGATCGCCTGAACGACGCACGCATGCGGCTCTTCCACCCGCTGGGCTTCATGCTGGCGAGCCCGGTGCAGAGCGTCGAGGAGGCCATGTTGCGCTTCGCCGAAGAGGTCAGGGCAGAAAGGCAGGGGGCAGGGCCCGGGGATCAGGGGTCAGACAGCGGCGAGCCGGGGGCGGCGGGAGATGGGGCCGTGGCCGAGGCGCATGTACAGGATAAATACGACGGCATTCGCTGCCAGGTGCACTGCGCAGGTTGTGGCGTGGAGTCCGGCGCGGCGGGACAGGTGGCCTTGTTCTCCCGCTCGCGCGATGACATGACGCAGAGCTTTCCGGAGTTGACCGAGGCCTTTGCGCAGGTGCGCGAGCCGCTGATCCTGGACGGTGAGATCCTGGCATGGAGCGCGGCCGATAGGCGGGCGCTGCCGTTTTCCTCGCTCCAGCAGCGCATCGGGCGCAAGCGCGTAACCGCGGAAATGCGTGCGGCCACGCCGGTGGTCTTCATGGCCTTCGACCTGATCTACCGGGGCGAGCGCCTGCTGCTGGAAGAGCCCCTGTACCGCCGGCGCGCGCTGCTGGAAGGGGTGGTAGCGGCAGAGGCGGAGCGGACGCGCGTAGGCGCGGGGCCTAAACCGGCACAGGCCAGGAAAAAGGGCCAGTCTGCGCTGTTCATCGCGGAAGAAGCGAATGCGGAAGGAAGCAGCCCGGAAGCACAGGAGAGCACGGCCTTCCCGCGCCTTGTGCTGGCGCCGGTCGCGACTCTGCAGTCTGCCGAGCAACTCGAGCAGGCCTACGTCGATGCACGCGCGCGCGGCAACGAAGGGGTGATGCTGAAGGCCGCTGGCAGCCTCTACCAGCCGGGTCGCCGCGGGCTGGCGTGGTTGAAACTGAAGCGCGAGCTGGCAACGCTCGACGTGGTGGTCACGGCCGCCGAATACGGCAATGGCCGACGCGCGGGCACGCTCAGCGACGTCACCTTTGCCGTGCGCGACGGCGATGAGTTGAAGAATGTCGGCAAGGCGTATTCCGGGCTGACGGATGCGGAGATCGACCGCCTGTCGCGGTGGTTTCACGAGCACACGCTCGAGGACTTCGGCGGCTGGCGGCTGGTAGAGCCGAAGATTGTGCTCGAGGTGACCTTCAACAACATGATGCGGTCGGAGCGCCACAACAGCGGTTTTGCGCTGCGCTTTCCCCGCATTGTGCGCATTCGCGACGATAAACCGGTCGCGGAAATCGATACCTTACAACGTGTCGAGGAGATCTACAACAGTCAGCCGGACCGCCCGGTCGAAGGACTGGCCGTCTCGGCGGACGCCCCCGCGAGGCAGAAGTCAGAGCAATAATAAAGAGCTTTGGAAATCGCGCATAGGTCACATGTGCACTACTCGAATTGAGCAAACAGAGCGGGGAGCGAGAGCACGATAGGAGTGCCCTCGATATTGAAGTCCGTTTTCTCGATCCAACTACCGGTGCTGCAGTCATAGCCCTTGCGTGAAGCGGGATCGATCACCCAGATCGCTCGGACGCCCATAGCGCGGTAATCGGCAAGGCGTTCCTGGTAGCGGCTGAAGCGATCTTCCGGAGAAAGCACTTCGACGACAGCGAGCGGAGGATGTGTAATGACCTGCTCGCGGGGAGCGCTGCGCGAAAGAAGCGTTACATCGGGAACGCGCACGCGGGTGGGGGACACGCGGACGCGGAGTTCGACCGCGGAACGCAGCCCCCATTCCTGTTCATGCTTGCCAAACCAGCGATCCAGTAACGATTGAAGGTAAGCGTGGTCCAACTCGCCCAAGTTGCGCTCCTCGATCTCGCCGTCGATGTAGTCGCAGTCTGGGCTATACGCAGTGTGTAGATACTGTTCGATGGCAAGACCCGGCGAGGTGGTGGCCATACGACCTCCGCGATGCTGGCAGTATACGATGGGCCGCATGCGGCGCCTTGCGCAGCGGGCATTTGCCTGACGCCCACGCGCAAGGCGGCCCCAGGCGGGTGCAGCCTGGGGCATCGACGTGGAGAAGTGCGGAATCAGGCGGTGGTGTGGTGGTCCGACCAGGCCTGTTCCAATTGGTGGGCCAACTCGGTGACCGGTGGCTGGTTTCCGCGGCTGCCCTCTCCCTCGCGCAGGATGAGATACACGGCTGTGCCCAGCAGAACGCCGCCCAGGACGTAGCTAAACCAATTCATAATGCTGCTCCTCTTGATCCGTTGAATCGACGGTGAAGTGTTCGTGATGCATTTTGTCGGATGCGGCGAGGGCGCCGAAGTGTCACTTCTCGGCGCCCGTGGCGTTACTTTCCGTGACCGGAATCCGTCGCGGCTTTCGTCGCACCGGCTTTCGTATCGCCGGTGTAGCTGACGTGCCAGATGGAATTCGATCCATCATCGCTGACGAACAGAGAGCCGTCTTTTGCCACCGTGACGCCCACCGGGCGTCCCCACACATCACCCTGCGGCGTTACGAATCCGGTGAGGAAGTCCTGGTACGCGCCGGTCGCGTGCCCGTTTTTCATGGGCACGTCGATCACTTCATAGCCCGTGCGTTTGGCCTTGTTCCACGAGCCGTGCTCGGCGGCGAAGGCGTCTCCCTTGTACTGCGCCGGGAACTGCGAGCCCTCGTAGAAGGTCATCTCGAGCGAGGCGTTATGCGGCTGCAGCAGCACGTCCGGCACGAGCACCTTTGTGGCCAGCTCAGGATGCTTGCCCTGCTGCCGCGGGTCCTGGTGATTTCCCATGTAGTACCACGGCCAGCCGTAGAAGCCGCCCTCTTGCACGTGAGTGATGTAGTCGGGCACGAGATTGTCACCGAGACCGTCACGTTCATTAGTGGAGCACCAGAGCTGCCCGGTGACGGGATTGATCGCCTCCCCCACACAATTGCGGATGCCCCACGCGTATACCTTCACGAACTTGCCTTCCGGCGTGTATTCAAGCACGTCCGCCCTGTGGATTTCGGCAGGGTTGTTGTCCGTGTCGTCGTCGTTCGAGCGGGACCCGACCGAGACAAACATCCGGGTACCATCTTTGGAAAAGACCACATCCCGCGTCCAGTGGCCACCGCCGCGCAGGCGCCCGCCGCCGGGCAGGTTGTCCACCATGACCTGCTGCGCCCCGCGGGCCTTCATGTCGCCGTTCTGGTAAGGGAAGCGCACCACGGAATCCGTGTTGCCGATGTAGACCCACTTGGGGTTCGGCCCCAACGGATAGAACGCCAGCCCGAAGGGCTGCTTCAGCCCGGTGGCAAAGGTCTCCGACTTCTGCGGTTTTCCATCCGGACCCACGCCGCGATAGACCTTCACCGTGCCGTTGTCGGACTCGTGATTGGGCTCGCTTTCCACCACGAACAGATCGCCATTGGGCGCGGTCCGTATCAGCCGCGGATCGCTGACGTCATGGGTGTAGAGCTCGACCTTGAAGCCTGCCGGAGCCTCCGGCCACGCGTGCTCCGGACGCGGCACCAGGCGCGGGCCGTTGTCCACGGACTTGGTGGCATACGGCTGCGGCAGGTCGGCGACCGTGATCTTGCGTTCCACCCCGGGATGCTGCTGGGAGTAGTCGGAAAATGCAGCCTTGCCGGTAATGACCTGGGTGTCGGTCTGCGCCCAGGCGGCGGCAGCCAACACAAGCGCCGCCCCGCAGAACAGAACCGGGGTGCGAATAAGAGAAGTGCGAAGTGTCATCGATGCTCCAAAGCCGTGCGGAGGAGACAGTTTTGCGGCTGTAATTAGCTTGGATGGGAACTTGGGCTCAGGGGTCTACCGCGGGGTGGGCCGCAGCGTCTTACCCCGGTGATGCCGCACTGCGGGCGCTGGCGGAGCCGGAGGTGCGGGGGCCGAGGGAGGCGTCTCGGGTGCGGCGCCGCTTTCCAGGGGCGGCCATCGTGCTCGCCGGTGTGACCAAACTATCCAGCAGCCCACCCGGAAGTGTCGCAGTCAGCACCACGCGGTCGCCCTTCTGCTGCACGTCCAGGCTCTTCAGCAGTTCCCGGATGCCGGCGTTGCCAGGGGAGGCAGGCAGCGCGCTCTCCGCCGTCGCGAACAGTCCGGCGAGTGCGCGTGCCGTGCTGGCGGTGGCGGCTGCCGCATCGCGGTTCGGCGCAATCTCCTCGACCCGCAGCTTGAGCACTCCCAGCCAGCGCAACGAGGCCACAAATGCGGTATCCACGCTGATGGGAATGCGCATGCCGAAGATGGTCGGGCCGCCATCGCTCCACAACGGCAGGGTGATCTTGCCGATGCCCCAGGCCAGCGAAAGCGCGGGTACCTGGCCGTAATACTGGGCTAGCACCGAGGAGCCGGAAAAGGGCAACGCGGCGGTGCGGTACCGATCGATCATGGCGTGGATCTGCTCGGGCGTCGGCATGTTCGAAGCACCCACCATGTCGTAGCCGAGGATGGCCACGCGAACCGTGCGGCCTTCGCTGGGGATGCTGTAAACCGTGTGCCCGGCATAGAGCTCCCGCGCGGCGCTGTTGGTTTCCAGGTAGCGTGTCAGGCGCTTGCCGTCGAAGCGCCCGACGAAGACCTCGGAGAAGGCCACCGCGCCGTTCGGACCGAGCGGGTCGGACATGCGGTGCAGCGCGAAGGCGGCCTCGTTGAGGTCGCGCTCGAAGACAAAGCCCGTGCCATCGATGAATTGCTGGTAGGCTGCGTCGTGCTGTACGGGATGCTGGTCGTAATGCGTGGCGGCCCGCAGCGGCTTGAGGTTGAGGTAGACGATGCCGTCGGATTCGGGAAGGATGCGCGCGGCCTCCGGCGGCGCCTTACCGCGCAGGTAGGCAAGCACGGCCAGGAGCGCAACCACGAGAACAACGATCAGCAGTGTGGTCCTGGTTCGTCGTCGCATGGAGGTGGGATGGCAGGAGAGAAGTCATCCAAACTCTCCGGGTGCCGTGTCAGTGAGAATACCATTCCCAACACGGTGCCTCCGAGACACAAGCCGGAGCACGAAGAGAGCTGCCGGGCGGGCCTGGACGTTGTGAGTCTTAGTGACTACCTGCAGCACGCATCCGAGAGAGATAAGGCGGCGTACCCGGCCGCTGTTGCTTGGCGTACTCGGCCCGAGCTTGCTGCAGAATCGGAATGTTGGGATCGGCATTCTCCCAGAGCGTGAAGAAATCCTGATATGCGGCCTTTGACCGGAGACTGTCGCCTGCGAGTGCGTAGGCTCTGCCCAGTTGTAAGTGCGCAAGCGCGCCGATCGGATCGCTGACCACGATGCTGCGATGATCGAGAACTTTCTGGAATTCGGCGGCGGCTTCGATGCCCTTATGTGCGGCCAGGTAAGCCTCGCCTCGTACGTAGACGGGATACATAGAGCCAAAGAAACCATGAAACCTGCTGTACGGCTGGCCCAGATCGAAGGGAAGCGCAATTTGTAGCTGCTCGATCGCTTTGGAGGGTTCGCCATGGTTCAATGCGAGCCGTGCACGGAGCGCCGGCAAGTAGCTGAACTGGACTGACGTGTCCTCGCCAAAGCGGCCATCGAGATCATGCGCGAGCGCGGAAGCCTGGGCAGTTTCCCCGGAAAGCGCAAGTGCAAGGGCAGCGCCATACTCCACCTCGCGATCTCTTGAAAGGTCGAGGGCTCTCATGGCGCGCTGCCTTGCCTCAGCCGCATTCCCGAAAAACGCCTCCCGCAATGCAGCTCCGGCCTCGTACAAGGCTGCCCGCTCCCTATGCTCGCCCTGCTGAGCCATGTTCACCGCCTGCCGGGATTCGCTCCTTGCCTGTTGCAGACGTCCGGAATACGCCGATGCCAAAGACTGCTGGTCGGCGATCAAATCTTCTGCAATAGATTTCCCCCGGCTCATGGCCACCTCTCGTTCCATGCCCGTTTTATCTGCTCGTAGAAAAGCGATGTTGTATCGCCTTTCAAAGAAGTCAGGCAGTTGCAGGTTACGTGCGGTAGCTTGCTGGACGGTCTGCTCAGCTTCATTCAGACGGCCCAGGTTCTCGTAGCTGAAGGCAAGGGTGTCATAAGCAATGGCGAAGTCCGGGTCTAACTCGATTGCCTTTTTGGCTTCCTCCACGGCCAGATCATAGGTGCCATGGACCTGGTAAACATGCCCCGCGAGGAAGAGATGGGCATTCCTCTCGCGAGGATACGTCTGCACCCATGCCTCGCACGTCCGTTGCAGCTTCTCCATATTCCCTGTGACCCGGAACTGGTAGGAGGCGGTGATAAAAAGTTCCTCCTCATCACTGGCGTGATTGCGTAAGCGATAGGCCTGGCTGGTGGCTTCCGCCGCGAGATCGGATTCCCCAAGCTCCCCATGCACGTGCCCCAGATACACGTATGCGGTGGCGAACTGAGGATCGATGTCAACGGCGCGCTTAAACAGGAACCGGGCGGCGCTTGCATTTGAGGAGTGGACCTTCCGGCCCGCACTGTAGGCCCTCAAGGCTTCAAGTGACGGCGTCGTGGCCTCGGCGAGCGGGGTTGAATGCTTTTCAACGGTGGCGAGCGATTCGCCGATACGCGTTCTGAATCTGCTGGCTACCTGGTCCAGCGCGTGCAGTACGTCCTCCTTGCGTGCTGCTTGCGCCTGCTCCTCATCGAGGACGGATCCGCTGCGACAGTCTTTCGCCCGCAGACCGAGGACGTATTGGTTCCCAAGTTTTGCAATCGAGCCCTCCAGGACGGCGGCGCTTCCGATGCGCTCGCATAACTCCCGGGCCATCTCCGGGGTCAGTCGTGCATCTGCTGACCGGCCCATCATCCGCAGTACCTGCTGGATGCGTTCGTCTGAAATCAGGCTGAGAAAGGGTGACTGACCAAGTTGCACGGCGATCCCCTGCCGCAGTGTTTCGTCAAAGACCGGATCACCCGTGGAATTGCTGAAGTCCGCAAGAACAACGGTGTCCTTCCCGGTAAGTACCTGTCTGACGTGGGATCGGGACATCACTGTTGCTGCGGCAATAACCACAATCACGAAGACGACGGAAAACAGCCATGTATGAACGCGGCCGGGCTTTTCCGCGCTCGCCGCTGTTCCCTGCCCGCCGTGCATAGGCGAGATCGCCGCGGATGGCGAAGAGTCGCAATCGCTGTTCGCGGCGTGATGGACAGGCGTTTCCGGATGCACATCCTCCAGGAGAAAGCGATACCCCCGTTTCGGAACCGTCTCTATATACCGGGGCTTCTCGGCATCATCGCCGAGCGCTTCCCGCAGCTTGCGAACGGCCACGCGGACGCTGCTGTCAAAATCGACAAACATATTCTCCGGCCAGATGCGGTTGCGCAGTTCCGTCCGGGTGACCACTTCACCGGCGTTCTCCAGCAACACCAGAAGTAGCCGAAACGGCTGCTCCTGCAGCTTGGTGCGCGTCCCATTTTTGAGGAGTTCGCTCGAAGCGGCATGCACCTCAAACGGGCCGAACCGGTAGATCGCGCCGAGAGGGGTCTGCATACCTCGCCTCCAGGGCGAGCGTTCGCGGGGAGTGTATCACTGGCCAAAGGCGCTGTTAACAGGTTTCGCTATCCCGCGCCGCTACAGCTACTTGGCGGTTCACAAAGAAGTTACAGCGGGTTTCTTTGACGCGTCGAGCAGACGCCGGTTCTGATCCGTGTGCTGAACCGATGGACCTGTTAGCCATGACAGCCCGATCCAGCTTGAACGTTCACATCAGCCAAAGAGGAGAAGCACCATGAAATCCTAGCTTGTTTTTACCCGTAACAGCCATGAGTCTTTTCGCTGCACTGGCCCTGCCGATGCAAGCCGCCGCGCAGGGCGGGGCAGCAACTCCCAGCGAGAAGTCAAAGCACTTCCCGCGCTACATCGTGAAGGACCTGGGAACCTTGGGCGGGACATATAGCTACGCCACTGGCCTCAACAATGCCGGCGATGTGGCCGGAGGAGCGGCCACCCGGAAGCAGACCGGCGGCGTCTTCCAAACCGCCTTTCTCTGGCACGACGGGCACATGACCGACCTCGGCACGCTCGGTGGATTCGATACCGGATTGAACAGCGAGGCTGGAGGTCCCAATGCAAGAGGCGAATCGGCGCTCATTTCCGACACGTTCCTGACAGACCCCAAACATGAGGACTTCTGCGCTTTCGGCACGCACCGGCAGTGTCTAGGGGCCATTTGGAAGGACGGGGTTATGACGGCTCTTTCTACCCTGGGCGGGAATAACTCCCAGGCGTATTGGCTCAATAATCGAGGCCAGGTAGTCGGATTTGCGGAGACTCGCCATGAGGAAGCAAAATGCGCAACGCCTGATCAACGCCTCCGCTTCGAAGCAGTGATATGGGAGCCAAATGGCGATATCCGGGAACTTCGTCCGCTCCGCGGTGACACCGTCGGCTTTGCCTGGGGCATCAACGAGAAGGGTGAGGCGGTCGGTACCTCGGGCTTGTGCTCCAACACCTCGATCCCGCCCGCTTCCCCGTCTGGGGCGCACGCGGTGCTGTGGGATAAGGACGGTTCGCCCCACCTCATCCCCGGATTGGGACACGTAAACAATCTGGCGGGCAGCATCAACAACCGAGGCCAAATCTCCGGGAATTCGCAATTGGGCGATGGCACGATTCACTCTTTCTTGTGGACCCGACGCACAGGTACGCGCGATATCGGCACCCTCCCCGGAAGTATCGTGACCGTTGCCCCGTGTTGTCACACTCTGAACGACAGGGGCGAGATAGCCGGTTTCGTCCTGGATGCGAAAGGGAACATGCGCGCCTTCCTTTGGAGACACAAAGTGATGGTGGACCTCAACACGCTAGCGGCAAAGAACTCGCCTTTGTATCTGCTCATTAGTGAGTCGATCAATGCCCGTGGGCAAATCGCAGGCTATGGCGTCCAGAAGAACGCACCGCATGAAGTCCACGCCTTTCTGGCAACGCCGTGTGGCCGGGATGACCGCGACAGCGATGCTGACGATTCGAGGTGGTGCAGAGACGATGATGTCAACAGTGCCGGACCCGATGAGAGTGCGCAGCCAGGCATGATCATCCCGGAAGCTACGCGTGAAATGCTGCAGCAGCGACTCGGGCTCCCCTATGCCATCACCGCACCCCGGTAGAGCAGCATGGATGGAACGGGCTGAACGGAAAAATCTGACGTTTACTGATCGTGCACTACTGCCGCCCTGGATAGACCTAAGGCGGAGGGCAGGCTGCATTGCGGCCTCCCTCCGCCTGTGCTACGCTTGCCCTTGTTGCATTGCTTCCCGAGCACGCTTTGGTGTGTCTGGAAACAGGGCGCGAGAGGCTGTTTGGGCTGGCGTAGCTCAGCTGGTAGAGCATCTGATTTGTAATCAGAGGGTCGGGGGTTCAAGTCCCTTCGCCAGCTCCAGAATCGCTTCCAAGGTGTTTCCAGGCGCCAATCCTTCCTGAAGCTTTCCTATCGAAGTGGTTCTCGTACGGACAAGTGGAACGGAGCGGTGTCCCGGACAAGGCAGTGCGGGTGAATTTGGACGTGCGGGCTGGTTGCCCGCGGATGTGCACAGGTGGCCGAGCGGTTAATGGCAGCAGACTGTAAATCTGCCGCTCCTTGCGAGCTACGGAGGTTCGAATCCTCCCCTGTGCACCAGAGTTTTGGTAATTGCAATCAGGGTGGTCGTCGTCAGGAAGTGCCGTGGTGAGGGATATAGAGATAGTCGGGGGAGAAGAGCCAATCCCGGCGGACAGTGCGGGTAGCGGCCCCGGACGAACGGCGATCGGCATCGCCATCCTGGCGGTGATTGCGGGCGTGGCTTGGTTCACCATGGAAGCGGGGCAGATGCGTACTTTGGTGATGGTTGTACTTGCTGGTTTTGCGGTGCGGCTGCTGCTTTCGAGCCGGGGTTCGCGGTACGATAGGAAGCGGACGCCGGAAGCCTGAGGGCTCCCGCGGCCCTGGTCGAAAGCGTCGTGGCGGGAGTTGGCAGGTGAGTTCGGCGAGTTGGATTGCGATCGCAGTAGCCCTTGCCGTGGCGCTCGGGTTGTTTCGCCGCAAGCCGCGGCCCTAAGCGCGTCACAGCTTTCACAGCGCAGGGGCCACGCGCACAGAGGTTTAGTAGCAGGGCTGATGTAGCTCAGTCGGTAGAGCACTCCCTTGGTAAGGGAGAGGTCACCGGTTCAATCCCGGTCATCAGCTCCAGAATATCCAGCCGCTGGCTGCTGACTTTATGGTCGGTCGGCTAGCGGCTATGTTTGCGGGAGTAACTCAGTGGTAGAGTCACAGCCTTCCAAGCTGTTGGTCGCGGGTTCGATTCCCGTCTCCCGCTCCAGATGATTTCAGATGCAGGGCCGAGCAGGCGCGTATGTTTGAGCAACCGGTGTTGGCAGTGGGAGACCAGAAGACCTTTGGCGAAGTGAAGGCGGCCATCGAGCAGGCGTTTGGGCCGGCGGAGATTGCCGGGTTCCTGAAGCGGGTCGATGCGGAGAAGCTCCGTGCCCGCGATTTTGAGAACGTGCTCGATCGGGGTCTGCTGGGGGAAACCGCGGCCAATGCCTACCGCAATCTCCTGGACAGCGATCGCGGGCAGATCCGGGAGTTCTACCTGAGCAAGGTCGAGCAGGTGCCGCACGATCTGCGCGCCCGGTATCTGAAGGTGTACGCCTATTACTGAACGATTTGCCGGCCCGCAGGATGCACCCTCGCCGACCCTCTTCGTGGTGGTCTGGGAGTACGAGGTGAAGACCGGGTGCGAGAGCAACTTCATGGCGGCATATGGACCGGACGGGTTGTGGGCTTCGCTGTTCAGCCGGTCGATGGATTTTCTGGGTGTGGAACTGGTGCGGAGCGTGCAGCACCCGTCGCGGTTCTTCACCTTTGATCATTGGGCGTCGGCAACGGGGTTTCGGGATTTCTGTATGGCGCACGCTGCGGCTTACGAGGAACTCGACACGAAATTAGCAGGATGGACGGAGTGGGAGCGCCGCATCGGCGCTTTCCCTTCAGAGTAAGGGACGAGGAGAGGAACACACGATGGCGAAGGAGAAGTTTGACCGCTCGAAGCCGCACGTAAATGTGGGGACGATCGGGCACATTGATCACGGCAAGACGACGTTGACGGCGGCGATCACGAAGGTATTGTCGAAGCACAATCCGAACAACAAGTTTCGTTCGTTTGACACCATCGACAATGCGCCGGAGGAGCGGGAGCGGGGTATCACGATCGCCACGGCGCACGTGGAATACGAGACCAAGAACCGGCACTACGCGCACGTGGACTGCCCGGGTCACGCCGACTACATCAAGAACATGATCACCGGGGCGGCGCAGATGGACGGCGCGATTCTGGTGGTCGCGGCCACCGACGGCCCGATGCCCCAGACCAAGGAACACGTGCTGCTGGCCCGCCAGGTAGGCGTGCCCTACATCGTGGTCTTTCTGAACAAGTGCGATGCGGTGGAAGACCCGGAGCTGATCGACCTGGTCGAGATGGAAGTGCGCGAGCTGTTGAGCAAGTACAACTTCCCCGGCGATGACGTGCCGGTGATCCGCGGCTCGGCCCTCGGCGGCTTGAATGGCGAGGCGCAGTGGGAAGCCAAGATCGACGAGCTGATGGAGGCGGTGGACCAGAACGTGCCGCTGCCCGAGCGTGCCGTCGACCAGCCCTTCCTGATGCCGATTGAAGACATCTTCTCGATCTCCGGGCGTGGCACGGTGGTAACGGGCCGTATCGAGCGGGGCAAGATCAAGGTGGGCGAAGAGGCCGAGATCGTGGGCTTCCGTGACACCCGCAAGACGGTGGTAACGGGCGTCGAGATGTTCAAGAAGCAGCTCGATGAAGGGCAGGCGGGCGACAATGCCGGGCTGCTGTTGCGCGGTATCGCCAAGGAAGACGTGGAGCGCGGCATGGTGCTGGCCAAGCCGGGATCGATCACGCCGCATACCAAGTTCAAGGGCGAGATCTACGTGCTGTCGAAGGAAGAGGGCGGGCGGCACACGCCGTTTTTCAACGGCTACCGGCCGCAGTTCTACTTCCGCACCACGGACGTGACCGGGACGGCGAAGCTGCCGGAAGGCACCGAGATGGTGATGCCGGGCGACAACATCGCACTGGAAATCGAACTGCACACGCCGGTGGCCATGGAAAAGGGCCTGCGCTTCGCCATCCGCGAAGGCGGACGGACGGTCGGCGCGGGAACCATTACCGAGATCCTCAAGTAGGGGCGGTTCAAGCACAGGGATGAGCGTACTGGCGATCTTTCGTTATGCCGTGGAGCCCGGGCGCATGGGCGATTTCATGGCGAAGCTGGGGAGGGCGGCCGAGCCGAGGTTTAACAGCCCGGTAATGCCGCAGTCGGTACGCTTGTACCGGAGTTCTGTGCCAGGGCCAGACACTGCCGGTGTGGTGCTGATGTTGGAATATGCGGACATGGCCGCTTACGGGATGCGTACCGCATTTGAAAACAGCAATTCGGAGTGGCGGGAGCTTTTTGAGGCGACGCCACAGTCTCCGGAGCGGCTGCTGGGTGTGGAGCTTTTGGCGGAGCTGCCAGGCGGTCCGGGTGAAGGCAAGTAGAAGAATTTGGCCTGTGCGAAGCGGGCCAGTCAGGTAGAATAAAGGCTATGCGTGAAATCGTGACATTGCAGTGTGGGGATTGCAAAGAGCGCAATTACTCGACCACCAAGAACAAGAAGACGACCACCGGTCGCCTGACGTTCCAGAAGTTTTGCAGCCGCTGCCGGAAGCATACGGAGCATAAGGAAACGAAGTAGGGATGGCCGTCCAGGCGGAGGCGTCCTGAGGCTTTTGGCCGGGACCTTCGCCCTGGCTATCACAGGGGCGTAAGCTCAACGGTTAAACTGTCGGTCTCCAAAACCGAACTTGGGGGTTCGAATCCCTCCGCCCCTGCCAATTATTCTGCAACTTGAGTCAAATCGCGGCTGCAAGCCGCCGGATCGGAGACGGCTCCGCTGGAGCGCTCCTCCGAAAGATAAAGAAGGACGCATATGGCCAAAGCCGTGGTGGCTGCCGGTACCGAACGTGCCGGCGCAGAACAGAACAAGCTGACGCACAGCGTCACGGGAGCGATCGAGCGATCGACCAACTTCCTCAAAGACGTACGCAATGAGATGCGCAAAGTCGTCACGCCCTCGCGTGAAGAGGTGCGCACGACCACGGCCGTGGTGATCGGCACCGTTTTTGCGTTTGCGGCCTATTTTTATGTAGTGGACCAGATTCTTGGGCGCACGATCCAGGGCGTATTGCACTGGCTTGGCACCGGACAGTAGAGACCGTAGACAAAGCCATGACGGAAGAGAGCAACATCGACGCGGGAGCAGCGCAGCCGCCCAATGGCGGAGAGCCGCCCCAGGAGCAGTTGACGCCGCCTGCCAATGAGCGTTTCAAGTGGTACATCATCCACGCGTATTCGGGCTTTGAGCGCAAGGTGAAGGAATCGATCGAGGGCCGCGTGCAGGCCTTTGGGCTCCAGAACAAGATCGGCCGCGTGATGATTCCGACCGAGCCTGTGACCGAACTGGTGAACGGCAAGAAGCGCACGGTGGAGCGGGTATTTCTCCCCGGCTACGTGCTGGTCGAGATGGATCTCGACAACGACCTTTGGCACGTGATCAAGAACACGCCTCGAGTGACGGGCTTTCTGGGGACGGGTGACAAGCCGGTAGCACTGAGCGAGCAGGAAGTGAGCTCCATCCTGTTCCGGCAGGATCTGTCGAAGGACAAGCCGCGCCTCAAGGTCAAGTTCGAGAAGAACGAGTCGGTCCGCATTACCGAAGGGCCGTTTGCCAACTTCAATGGCGTGGTCGATGAGATCAATGAAGACCGCGAGACGCTGAAGGTGATGGTGACAATCTTCGGGCGCTCGACCCCGGTCGAGCTCGAGTTCGGCAAAGTAGAAAAGGCAGTCTAACCCCCGGTTCGGCTGTTCGAAACAGGTTTGCATTCAGGAAATTCCTGGCTGGGCTTTAGCTCGCAGCCAGATAGGAAAGGGTTGTGAGATGGCTCCGCCAAAGAAAGTTCAGACACAGGTAAAGTTGCAGATCGTGGCCGGCAAGGCGACGCCGGCTCCCCCGGTTGGCCCCGCGCTTGGACAAGCGCAGGTCAACATTATGGAGTTCTGCAAGCAGTTCAACGCGCGCACCCAGGGCAAGGACATGGAAGGGCTGGTCATCCCGGTGGTGATCACCGTATATGTGGACCGCTCTTTCACCTTCGTGACCAAGACGCCGCCCGCCGCCGTGTTGCTCAAGAAGGCAGCCAACGTCGCCAAGGGCGCTGGCGCTCCAAACAAGGACAAAGTCGGCCGCGTGACTGAGGCCCAGGTCCTTGAGATCGCAAAGCAGAAGATGCCCGATCTCAACGCCGCCTCCGTGGAAACGGCGGTCAAGAGCATTAAGGGAACGGCCCGCTCGATGGGGATCGAAGTGGTCGCCTAGCTGTACCTTCGATTTAGAAACCGATGTACGAAAGGCAACGTCATCTGACGTTGCCTTTTGCTTTCCTACCGATATGGGTGACGCTGAGCCCAAGCGCACCATCAGCCCATCTTGATGTAGTGCTCGCCCACAATGGAAAAGGCCGACATCAGGTGGGCCGTGCCGAGTAGTTGCTTGACCTGTTTGCCCAGGTTCATCAGTTCCAGTGTGCAGTTCGCAGACCGGGCAGAGACGTACAGGCGCACCAGCGTACCCAGGCCCATGCTGTCCATCCGGACGAGGTCCGTGAGGTCCAGGATGATCCGCTTGGAATGCGGGATCAGCTCCTTCACCTTGGTATAGAGAACATCGTCCACACCCGCCACCAACTTGCCATGGCAACGCACCACCACAGTAGCTCCATTGCGGTGGATATCTAGGGTGAGACCTGTTGATTGCTGGGTCATGAGCCCTTCCTTTTCGAGACGCGATCTCGGGCGGGGGATTACGCCGAGCGATTCTCGCATATTGCTGCGGAAATGGAAGCGAAATCCGAACCCAGCTCAGTAGACGGGCCTGTCTGACCATGGAAGTCGTCGCCTGTTCCACCTTGGTAGCATGACTAAAGGCAGCGTGTGTAGCGCTGCCTTTGTCTTCTGCACGACCCGGTCTACTGCCGAATTCACATCAGATCTCCAATCGTGGTATGCGTCGTGACGCGCGTCGCACTGATGAGCCCCACGATCCGTGCCGTCCGATTCCCGGACGTGTCGTAGGCCTCCTGGATGAAATTTCCGTAGTAATGCTGGCCGTCAGGGCTTAAACGCACATATTCGCGAATATGAACCGGCCCGATTGGCTTCCCGACTCCGCCCGGAGAGTTGGTCGTGTCATTAAAGCCCAACCAGGCGAAGTGATTGAGGTAATAGTAGAACGCGCCGGTCTGCTCCCAAACGCCCATGCAGAAATTGCCATCCTGCGCTGGACGGTTGGAGTTCATGATCTCCGTCCTGTCGCTATGCCACACAACCAGGGCATTCTCGAGAACAGTGTTGTCCGGCGGTCCCCCATGATTTCCTTTGGCAACGAATTTCACATGCCACATGCCCACGATGGATGGGTAACGACCACTGTCCTGGGCCGCATCCGACCCATCGCTCGCGGCCTGCGCTAACGGCGAGAGCAAGCTGAAGCTCGACGGGTGAACTCCTTTCGACATTGCGCTGCCGCACTCAGCTCTCACACCCACGTTAGCAGTGAACATGAAGGCGACTACGGCCAGGGCGGCGATGAGATACTTATGAACCTGCTTCATACGGTTTCTCCCTCTTTTTTTGCCGGTTTCCGCCGGCAAAGGGAGTTAACTGCCTGCGGCGAAATGGGGGCAATGAAGAAGAGATAAAGTCTGAGGTGAAATTTATGTGAAGGTGTAAGCTGCTCTTGGCGCAAGGGATAGCGTCGCTGCTGTACTTCCGGCGCAGGCGCCAATGGGTCCATGTCTCGGGGAGCTTTCCAATTCGGCGAGTTCCGGCTCGATCGGGAAGCCTTCGCTCTCTCCCGACGAGGTCGTACCCTCCGGCTCGAACGCAAGCCGCTGGACCTCCTCATTCTTCTCGTGGAGCGCAACGGGCAACTCGTTACCCGAACTGAAATCGCACAGCGCCTTTGGGGAACGGACGTCTTCGTTGATACCGAGCACGGGATCAACACAGCTATCCGCAAAATTCGCCAGGTGCTGAGCGATGACAGCGCGGAACCGCGTTTCGTCGAAACCGTAACCGGCCGCGGCTATCGCTTTCTTGCCCAGGTCACGGTTCACGTCGAGGTTTCCCCTTGCCCCGCGCTACCGATTCCCGATCTCGCTCCAGCACCACTGGCGGACGAAGCACAATCCTGGCGCCCGAAGCTGCTTCCCTGGATATGGGGCGCGGGAGCTACCCTGTTGCTGGCCGTGGTTGCAGCGATCGCTTACTACGTGCGGCTGCGCCCTCCTGAGGTCCGGTACACGCAGTTGACCGACTTGATAGATTCGGCGAGTGCACCTGCCTTATCGCCGGATGGACAAACGGTAGCGTTTATTCGCGGGCCGGAACCTTTCGGGTCTGCTGATCCGATTTACGCCAAATCCCTGTCAGACAGCGATGCACACCTGGTGGTGAACGACCCGCGCTTCAAGTATGGGACGGCGTTTTCCCCCGACGGATCCGAAATCCTCTATTCCGTCATCGATCCTCCTTACTTTTCAACCTATGCCGTGCCCGTCAGCGGAGGGGAGCCTCACCTATTCCTGAAGAATGCGGCTGCAGTTAGCTGGCTCAATGACCACCAACTGCTCTTCTCCCGGCTCCGATCGGGTCTTCATCTCGGTGTTGTTACCGGATCAGTCACAGGCGCCGACACACGCGATATCTATTTTCCAGCCCATCAGCGTGGAATGGCCCATTATTCCTATGCGTCTCCCGATCGCCATTGGATTCTCATAGTGGAAATGACCGGGACCGGAGAATGGGGACCATGCCGCCTGGTCCCCTTCCAGGGCGGTGGCAGCCCGAAGCTTGTGGGACCGAATGGTGCTTGCACATCCGCAGCGTGGTCGCCCGATGGCTCCTGGATGTACTTCACCGCAGTGGTGAATGGGCAAAGCCATATATGGCGGCAACGGTTTCCGAACGGCTTGGCGCAGCAAATCACCTTCGGTGCAACGGAAGAACAAGGCCTGGCTGTCGAGCGGAGCGGCCAATCGCTCATCACCTCTGTCGGAATGCATGAGAGCGCGCTCTGGATCCACGATGAGAACGGCGAACGACCCATCTCATCCGAAGGAGAGATATTCCCATACTCTCGCGCGGTTTTCCGGGAGAACGACCGCGTCCTCTATTACCTGCTGCAACGCAGGGCGAAAAACGCAGGCGCGGAGTTACGGCGCTACTCGGTGACATCCGGAAAGAGTGAAGCTGTCTACCCCGGCGTATCGATGCTCGCCTTCGATGTGTCCCCTGACGGCAAGCAAATCGTATTTGTGACGCCATCGACGACGGGGAAGAGCACCGAGCTCTGGATGGCGCCCGCGGACGGGAGCGCTTCTCCTGTGCGGCTTGGTATCCGCGGCGCAAACGTGCCGCTCTTCGGGAGGGAAGGACATATACTTTTCCAATTCAGCGAGGGAGATGCCAATTACCTCGAGGACGCGAAGCTCGACGGGGCAGGACGATCCAAGGTGGTGCCCTATCGAATCGATGAGGTCCAGGACATATCACCTGGACGGAACTGGGTCACGGCTATGATTCCGGACTCGCATTCCCAGCAGGATGCGCCAGTGATGGCCATCCCTCTCGGCGGGGGACCTCCGATTCGCATTTGTTTCAGCTATTGCGTCCCTAGATGGTCGTCGGATGGCCGCTTCCTGTTTGTTCCGGCAGACATGCCCTCGCAGGGAAGTGCAGGTAGGAGCCTGGTAATTCCTACGGGAGCAAATGAAGCCATCCCGGATCTCCCTGCCTTGGGAATCCAACCCTCCGCTGATCCCGGCGTTGTGCCGGGAGCGCAGTCATTTCCACGTGCCGACCTGATTCCAGGCCGAGATCTCTCACACTACGCTTTTGTGAAAACCAGTGTGCACACGAATCTCTATCGCGTGTCTCTCCACTGAACACGGAACTCGCTCATTTCTCGAGCGCCGTTCATCTACTGTACTGCGTCTCGTCCTTTTCCGCACGGCGCTCCAGCGCTAACTGGATCAAGCGGTCGATCAGCTCCGGATAGGGCAGGCCGGAGGCCTCCCACAGCTTGGGATACATGCTGATCGAGGTGAAGCCGGGCATGGTGTTGATCTCATTCAGATACAGCTTGCCGCCCTTCCCGTGCTTGCCCTCGGGCTCCATCAGGAAATCCACGCGCGCCAGCCCGGAGCAGTCGCATGCCTGGAAGGCCGCAATGGCCATCTCGCGAATGTGCTTGGCTTGCGACCTGGTCAGATCGGCGGGAATCACCGGCACCGAGCTGTCACTCTCGTATTTCGCCTCGTAGTCATAGAACTCTTTCCCGGGAATGATCTCGCCCACCACGGACGCTTCCGGGGTATCGTTGCCCAGCACCGCCACTTCCAGCTCGCGGGCTTTGCCTGTGCCGTGCTTCCCGGACTTGCCGCCGACACCCTGCTCGATGATGATTTTGTGATCGTAGTCGGCCGCCAGGTTAAGCGCGGGCTCAAGTTCGGAGCGGTCGTGCACCTTCGAGATGCCGACGGACGAACCGGCGTTCGCGGGTTTGGTGAATACCGGGTACTTGAGCGCTTTCTCGATGTGGGCAATGCACTTCTTCGGGTTATCACGCCATTGGCTGCGCAGGAGCGTGACGTGTTTCACGATGGGCAGACCGGCCGCGGCGAAGAGCCGCTTCATCACGTCCTTGTCCATGCCCACTGCCGACCCCAGCACACCGGAGCCAACGTAGGCCTTGCCCGAAAGCTCAAAGAGCCCCTGCATGACACCGTCTTCGCCAAAGGTGCCATGGAGCACCGGGAAGATCACGTCCACCCCAAGCGCGGCGGAAGGCACAGCCAACTGCTGGCCTGTTTCATCCTCCGGGGCTGCATTTCTGGATTTGCGTGAGACAGACGCAGCAGCCTCGGCCGCCAGCAGGGCAGCTTCGGAGCTGCCGCCTTTCAGCAGCGTGTCCGCCAGCGCGCCGGTTAGCCAGCTGCCGGACTTGGCGATGCCGACGGGCACGATCTCGTACTTCGACGGATCCATGGCGTGGAGGACGGAGGCAGCGGAGCGCAGCGAGACTTCATGCTCGCCGCTGCGTCCGCCAAAGAGAACGCCGATACGGAGTTTCCTGGGGGAGGTCATGGATATCTGCACTTCAACTTAGCAGATTGCTCACAGGCTGGGGAGAGTGCAGAGAGGTTCAGGCGCCAGCTTTGGCTGGCTGTTGGCGAATGTTCCGCAGACCGGGACCTCTTTCTGAGGAAAGTGGCCCCGGCCCTGCCGGGCGGGTGCGTGTGGCGGTTGTGGAGTTGTTGAACTCCAGTTCCTACTCGACCTTAGACCCGGTCGCTATGACGGCATTCCCGTCGACCACCTGACGAATTTCCCTGCCCTGTTTGGCCAGCACGAAATGCAGTTTCAGTGGAGGGGCGCCACTCGATGGAATATTGATCGTTGCTCGTCCGGTGCAATCTGGATTGACGACGTAGGTGCCGCTGCCGGGTCTCCATGCAACCGGGGGAGGCATCCCGTTGACGACGACGTGGTCCAGCGCGGTCAAATGACCGTTGCCATCATAGTGTTCCATGACTACGCCACGGAGCTGGAGACCGGGTCCGGGTACGCCAAGCAGGCCTTCGATGGTGAAACCGTAATCGCCATGAAGCGTTCTATTCGAGCAGCTTCTACCGTGGTCGCTTGTGTCCTGGTCGTCCGCCCGCGCTACGGAGCTTACGGCCAATAACCCACACACGAGCATGATGGGTGTCGCTATCTTCGATACTTTCAAAACCGATTTCATTTGCATTGGAGACCTCCTTATCAGGTCGAGCCAACGGTAGGACTCAGCCGCGTGTGCGGCAATGGCCGTGATGTTCCCGCCATGTTCCCGGCTGGTTCCCTCCCAATCGGCTCAGAATCAGTGGCTTGCCCGGCGGCCGCTGAGTCCGGGGTGATGCGCATAGGGCAAGGTGGTATACTCCGCACCTCAAAATGACTGCCTCTTCACCGCCGCGAATACGCTTCGAGCGCTTCGAGGTTGATACTCGATCCGGTGAATTGCGCCGCGGCGGCTTACGCGTCAACCTGCAGGACCAGCCGTTTCAGGCGCTGGCGCTCTTGCTGGAGCGTCCCGGCGAGGTAGTGACCCGTGAGGAATTGCGCAAGCGGCTGTGGCCGGAGAATACGTTTGTTGACTTCGATCGCGGTCTGAACAAAGCCATTGCCAAGCTGCGGGCGGCGCTGCGGGATGACGCCGAAAGGCCGCGGTACATCGAAACGCTGCCCCAGCGCGGGTACCGCTTTATCGCTCCGCTGACGGAGGACAATGGGCGGATGGGCGAGAATGGGCACGGCGCGTCCGTTACTGCGGCAGTCCTTGCGCACCCAGACCTCGCGGCCCCTGTACCCACTTGTGCGCCGGAGATTGCACCCTCTTTTACGCCTCCATCTGGGCAACCTGCAGCGAAGCAAAGAGCGGTCTTCCCGCACCGGAGTGTGACGTTGGCGGCTTTGGTTCTGGCACTGGCGGCGTCGCTGATCCTGAGCCTGCGCTCGGAGAGCGGACTTCTGGGACGGACTTCCTGGGGCGCGTCGGTGCGTCACCTTGTGCTTGGAGGTGCGGTGCGGAGAAGTGCTGTGACCGAGCGACGCCTCACGGCCAACCCGGCAGACACGCCTGTGATCAGCTCGGTCATTTCGCCCGATGGCAAGTACCTGGCGTTCACGGATCGAACGGGCTTCTATCTCCGGGAGATCGAGGGAGGCCAGACCTACCCGCTGGCGCTGCCGAAGGGCTTCAGGGTGAATGCGGAGAGCTGGTTTCCTGATCGCGACCGGATCCTTGTAACCTGGCTCGCAGACCCGAAGAGCGTTCCCAGTGTGTGGTCAATATCCGTGTTGGGTGGCGCGCCGCGATGGCTCATCGAGGACGGCTTCTGCCCGAGGGTGTCTCCGGACGGCTCACAGATCATCTTCCTGCGGGGCAAAGTGGGTTATGAAGAAATCTGGCTGATGCGGGCAGATGGAACTGGTGCCCATCGCATTCTAGGCGGCACGGAAACAGAGCGGGCGGACTTCTTTACGCCAATCTCATGGAATCAGGACGCGCGGCGGATCGCCTTCGGCAGGATGACCAAACAGCTTCGTGACCGGAGCGAGACAAGGGTGGAAATTGCCGATGTGACCAGCGGTCTCAGCAAGGTCCTCGTCTCCAGGCCGGGATTAGGCCGGGCAATTGGCTGGGCGGCGAAGGACAGGCTCATCTACTCGCTTGCAGAACCGACGCCGAACGAAATCGACATGAATCTCTGGTCACTCGAACTCGAGCCGGGTTCGGCACAGCCGCAGGGTCCGGCGCTACGCCTGACGAGCGCAGGGGAAATCGCCGCCGATCTGAGCGTAACACGGGACGGGAAGCTCATGGCCTTACGACGGCTGAATCCGCAACCGGACGTCTATATCGCGGAAATCCGCGGTGACAGGGTGATGGGAACTCCGAGACGGCTGACTTTGGACGAAGGGCAGGACTATCCCTACTCGTGGACGGCGGACAGTAACGCCGTCATCTTCGTGTCCGATCGAGACGGGCGCAACCATATCTATAAGCAGGACATACATGATGCGCAACCCCAACTTCTCGTCGGTGGAAGCGAGGACCTGCTGCTTCCCAGGCTGGCGCCGGATGGTGAGACGATTCTGTATCTGCTCGGTCCCAGACCGGAGGATCGATCCCATACCGTGCGACTGATGCGCATGCCTCTGCGTGGAGGGCCTCCGCAGTTCGTCTTCGGGGCGCCGGGCATCTGGAACTACCAGTGCGCGCGGCTGCCTTCGAACCTGTGTATCTACAGTCCCAGCGAGCCGGGCCAACAGAGGTTCTTCACCTTTAATCTCAACGGAGCGAAGGGAACTGAGATCAAGGCCGCGGAGTTCCAGGGTGGCGGCCAAATCAACTGGAGCTTATCGCCAGATGGGCAGCACCTCGCGTCGGTTCAGCAGACCGGGGTGACAAAGGCCGGCATTGAAGGGGCATCCGCGATCCAGGTACTCTCGCTGCACGATGGCTCCAAACGCAGCATACCGGTCCCCGGCTGGGGAGCCATATGCGGGATGGACTGGGCTGCGGACGGCAGGAGCCTATGGGTGGGCGCGACCAAGGCTGCCGTCGGGCTCGGAGGAGTGGATTCGTCGAACCTGCTGAAGGTGGAGTTGGGCGGCAAGGTGACAGTCCTCACGGGGAAGGGTAATGTGGGCTTCTGCGCTGCCATACCGTCTCCAGATGGGCGCCGGCTTGCGTTGTTCGGCGCAACCACATTTCCGTCGAATGTATGGCTGCTGGAGCACTTCTGATCCCGAGGCCATAACTTCACGCCAGTGCTCGGGTACTGCTTCATCCTGAACCACCATCCGTCTACGGCTCCGGTTGAGGATGTGCAGTGCTACAGGATTTTCTTGCCGAAGGCGGAGGAGACGAGCTCGACGGCGAGGTGTGCGGTGCGGTTGTGCTCGTCGATGACGGGGTTGACCTCGACGATTTCAAACGACAGCATGCGGCCGTGGTCGGCGAGGATTTCCATCGCCAGGTGGGCCTCGCGGTACGTCGCGCCGCCGCGCACCGGGGTGCCGACGCCGGGGGCGTCTTCGGGGTCGATCCAGTCCATATCGAGCGAGACGTGGTAGCCGGCAGTGCCGCGTCCGGCGGCGCGCAGGGCCTCTTCCATCACGGTGCGCATGCCGCGCTCATCGATGTCGCGCATGGTGTAGACCTCGGTGATGCCGGCGCGCTTGATATTTTCCTTCTCGGTGTTATCAATGTCGCGGACGCCGATGAGGACGACGTTTTCCGGGGAGACCTTGGGGGAGAAGTCGAAGAGGTTGGAGAGCGGCTCGGGCCCCAGGCCAAGCAGGGCCGCCAACGGCATACCGTGCACGTTGCCGGAAGGCGAGGTTTCCGGCGTGTTGATATCGGAATGGGCATCGATCCAGATCAGACCGATCTTCTGGTGGCGACGACGGTAGAACTCCGCGACACCGGAGACGGAGCCCGCGGCCACTGAGTGATCGCCGCCCAGGATGACGGGCGTCATGCCCTCTTCGAGCGACTTGACCACCATCTCGGCGGCCTTGCAGCAGGTCTCGCGGATCTCCTTGATGTACTTGGCGTTTTCGTCGCCGGGGTTTTTGGTTTCTGCGATGGCGACGGCGATGTTACCGCCATCTGTGACTACATGGCCGAGGGCTTCGAGGTGGGCTTCCAGGCCGGCTACGCGAACGGCAGAGGGGCCCATATCGACGCCGCGGCGCGCCTGGCCCAGGTCGAGCGGCACGCCGATGATGCGGATCTGGCGGGGCGGCAGGGTCTGCACGCCGGTGTACATGGGCTGGTGGCCGCGGGAGGTTTCTGCATGCATGCTGGTGTCGGCTTTCGACATTGCGGGTTCCGATCTGTTCTGTGTGCGCGGTTCCGGTGCCGGCGCGCAGGGTTGCGCCGGCAGCACAGAGCAACCCCTAAGGATAGATACGGTTCAGGGTTCGGGCAAATGGAATGGTTTCGCGAACATGCTCCAGGCCGCAAATCCAGGCCACGGCGCGCTCGATGCCCATACCGAAGCCGGAGTGGGGCACCGAGCCGTAGCGGCGCAGGTCAAGGTACCACTGGAATGCGTCCAGCGGGAGGTGATGATCCTCAATGCGCTGCTTGAGAAGGTCGTAGGACGCGATGCGCTGCGAGCCGCCGATGATCTCGCCGTAGCCCTCGGGCGCGAGGACGTCCACGCAGAGCGCGTACTTGGGGTCCTCCGGATCGGGCTCCATGTAGAAGGCCTTCACGGCTGCAGGGTAGCGGTGCACCATGACGGGGCGATCGAACTGCGAGGAGATATAGGTTTCGTCGGGAGAGCCGAAGTCGTTGCCGTATTCGAACGGCTGCTCGAGCAGGCCTTTGGCGTGGGCCTCGTTGAGCATGGCGACGGCTTCGTCATAGCGGATGCGCGGGAAGGGCGCCTTGATGGTTTCGAGCTTTGCGAGGTCGCGGTTGAGCACCTTGAGATCGGCGGAGCGGCGTTCCAGCACGCGGCCGACGATGAAGCTGAGAAAGTTCTCGGCAAGCTCCATCAGGTCGTCGAGGCCGGCATAGGCGAGCTCGGGCTCGACCATCCAGAACTCGGTGAGGTGGCGGCGGGTCTTGGACTTCTCCGCGCGGAAGGTGGGGCCGAAGCTGTAGACCTTGCCCAGCGCGAGCGCGGTGCTTTCAATGTAGAGCTGGCCGCTTTGCGTGAGGTACGCTTCGTCGCCGAAATACTCGACCGGAAAGAGGGTGCTGGTGCCTTCGCAGGCCGCGGGCGTGAGAACCGGCGAGTCGGTCAGGATAAAGCCGTGGTCGTCCAGGTAGTCACGGGCGGCTTTGATGATCTCGGCGCGTATGCGCAGGATGGCGGACTGGCGCGGCGTGCGGATCCAGAGGTGGCGATGCTCCATCAGGAAGTCGGTGCCGTGCTCCTTGAGCGTGATGGGGAAGGGCGTCTCTTCCGGCACGCGCTGGACGACTTCAACGTTCTCCACATCGAGCTCGAAGCCGCCGGGTGCGCGCTTGTCGGCACGGACCTTGCCGGTGACAATCACGCTCGATTCCTGTGTGAGGCGGCGTGTGGTCTCAAAGACCTCCGGCGAGACTGCGGCCTTGGGCATCACGCCCTGGACTGTGCCGGTGCCGTCGCGAAAGATGGGAAACAGGAGCTTGCCGCTTTCGCGGAGGTTGTAGAGCCACGCTTTGAGCGTGACTGTTTCGCCATCGTGCTGGGCGAGCGAAGCGATGGTCGCGGGTGTTGCCTGCTGCTGCGTTTGTTCTGTCATGAGGCTTCCAGATCGGGATATCAGACGCCGAGCCGTTCGAATGCGGCAGCGGCCTTGGCGGAGATGGTGTCCGGCGCGTCTTCGAGGGCGTAGTGGATTTCGAGCAGAGCGGCCGGGCTTCTGGGAGCGGTTTTGAGCTCGTCCATGGTGGGTTGCCAGTCGATGTTGCCGTCACCGGGCCAGAGGTGCGTGTCCTTGTCGCCGGCGTTGTCGTGAAGATGCGTGGAGGCGATGAGCGGCTTCAGTTCGGCGAGTGTGTTCGCGACGCCTTCCATGAGATTGGCGTGACCCGCGTCGAAACAGACCCCGACCTGGTCGAAGTGGCCGGTGCGGATGATCTCGACGAGGTGGCTCGGTTCGGTGACTTCGTTCTGGATGTTTTCGAGCAGAAGCTTGACGCCGAGCGGCCGCGCGAAAGCCTGGAGATGCTCAATGGCAGTGAGGGCGTTTTCGATGGTGCGCGGGTCCCAGGCATCGTTGCGCTCGCCGAGATGGAGGACGAGAAAGCGGAAGGGGAGGACCTCGGCCACTTCGAGCGCGCGCTTGATCTCGTCCATGCTATCGATACGGCGGGATTTGTCACCATGCACGACATTGATGCCGGGTGCTCCACCGCGCCCCATGTCCAGGTCGGGATAGAGCGGCGCGTGCATGGAATGCGCTTCGACGGGATTGGACGAGAACCAGCCGGCGATTTCGCGGACGTGCTGGCGGCTGGTGTAGTCGAAGTGCTGGCGCGCGGCAAAGATCTCAATCCCCTGTGCGCCGCCTCGCTGGAGAATATCGAGCAGGCCGGGGTGGAGGCGCTGACGAAGGAAGACGTGCGTGGACATGGCTCGGAGCATGGGTCTTTTTATCTTCTCATTTTCGCGCCGACGGCGTGGCGTATAGGCCCGGGGTGTCCACTCGAAAAGTCTCGTCCTAGGGGAGCCCGTTGCTTCCAGGCAGACAGCGTTCCGGCATGCACCACTTTTGGGGTACTGCTTTTTGGGACTACTTCCATCAACTTGGGATTGCTTGATCGAGATGAGGCGTCCGTAAGTCGCACACTTTCGATTTGGCCGGTCCGGGATGACGGCCAAAGCACAAACCCGGCGCAGGAGCGCCGGGCTGTGCAGAAAGGAGGTGTGGCATGGGAGTGTCACAACCCCGATGGGATGAGAAGGCAAACCGCCTTCTCAAAATCGTCGGCTTGGTTTGTGGGCTTGCAGGTCGAATTATTGACCTGATCCACAAGTTCCACGACTAGACCTTCGATTTGCTGGCTCACAGTGGCAACTGTGGGCCAGTTCCTAATCCCATATCGTGTGCTACATACACACTGTGTGTATGCCGTCTTTATGATGGCATATTGCCGCAAAGTGTCAATCATTACCCGCCAGTATCGGAGGTAACGAAAGTCATAGCAGTATCTACAACTGCGGGGTGTCGGGGGCGGAGCGAAGGTCGCCGGGCGCTTCGGGACCCTTGCGAAGGACGATGGGCAGGGTTTCGCGTACCGGGGCGAGGTGCTTGGTCTTGCTGTAGGTGTAGGCGATACGGTGGATCACGGTCACCGTGGAGAGCACGGCGAGGACCCATAAGGCTGGCGCCATGGTGCCCCAGCGGGCGAAGAGCGCGCCGAGGATGATGAGCACCACGCGCTCCGGCCGCTCCATGAAGCCGACCTTGCAGGAGCCGATGAGTGCTTCGGAACGCGCGCGTGTGTAGCTGACCATCAGCGAGGTGACCATGACGAACGCGGCGAGCACGACGTAGAAGAAGCGATTGCCGCGGGCATAGAAGACCAGCAGCCCGAAGAAGAGAACCACGTCGGAGTAGCGATCGATGACCGAGTCAAAGAATGCGCCGAAGATGGTGACCTGGTCGGTTTGCCGGGCTACCCGGCCGTCCACCATGTCAAAGATGCCGGCCCCGATGATGACCAGACCGGCGTAGAGGAAGAAGCGGACGTAGTTGCCGGCGTTGGCGAGGCCGAAGAAGATGGCGGCGATGGTGTTGATGATGAGGCCGAGGAACGTGAGGACGTTAGGGGAGATGCGCGTGAGCGCAAGCCCATTCACGATGGCCTGCAGGATAACGCCGCAGCCGCGTCCAAAGCCCCCGGTCCAGCTCATTTTGCCTCGGGTTCCGCCGCTTCGTCGTGGATGGTGGCGAGCTTCAGCACTTCCAGCTCGCGCTTGCCATTGGGCGTGACCACGACCACGGTGTCGCCCACGCGCTTGCCGATAAGGCTGCGGCCGATGGGAGAGGTGGTCGAGATCAGCCCCTTGCTGACGTCCGACTCCTCACTGGTGACGAGCTTGTATTCGATCTCCTCGTCCTTGGTGGTATCGAACACGCGAACGGTGGAGCCGAAGGCGATGCGGTCGTGGGGGATGTTGGCGAGGTTCACCAGGGCGAGCTCGGCCATGCGCTTTTTCAATTGACCCAAGCGCGCGTTGACGAAATCCTGCCGCTGCTTGGCCATGTGGTATTCAGCGTTTTCACTCAGGTCGCCAAGGGCAACAGCCTTCTTGATTTCCTGCGGAAGCTCGTGCGTCAGCTCATGCTCCAACTGACGGATTTCATCTTCTAATTTTTTCTTGATGTGCTCAGGCATACGAATAGGTCCTGACGGCTCAGGAAGGAACGAGCCGCAAGGAACGGCCAGACCGGAGTACCGCCAAAGCTCAATTATACGATGTTGCAGCGCAGGGGAGCCATTCGCCCGGGGCCGGTGGGCGCTGAGGGAGATACTCCGGCCGTGGCCCAGGCGCTAGGACGCTCGCCGCTGTTGTTCGCGGGTGACAAAGGTAAGGGGCGAAGGCTCGCGGACGGCCGGCTTCCTGGCCAGCAACGGATGTTCGAAGTAGCGCCACGAGAGCTCCGCGATCCCAAAGAGAAGAACGCAGCACACGGCTCCGGTCAGGATCGTCGTGGTACGACTCGCGTGGTGTTGTGCGGCCCAGACGAGCGCGGGAACGAACAAGAGCTGGTTGATGAGGTAAAGCATGAAGCTGCGCCGACCAGCGAGTTGGAGGAAACGCCAACGCAGCAGGCGCTGCGCCCAGGTCGCTTCCGCCTGACGCGCAAGCAGCCAGAGCAGGGCAGCGGCGGTGGTCCAGGCGAGCAGCAGATATCCGGCCACCGTGAAGGAAAGCGTGTACAGCCGCAGGTGCAGGAAGGGAAGCGCAACTGCATCGGTGGCGAGCATGGCAAGGAGCACGAGGTTCGAGATGCGGCGAAGCGCCTGCGGCTTGAGGCGGGTGTTCGCAAAGAGAAAGGCGATGAGAGCGCCGGCGGCGAGGCCATCCAGCCGGCCGGCGAAGGCGCTGTACACGGGGTAGTGCATGCGGAACATGAAGAAGCGCACCGCCGGTTCCAGGCACAGGACGGCGACCAGCAGCCGGACCAGCAGACCCGTGCTCAGAAAGCGCACCAGCGGCGCCCAAGCGAGATAGAACAGCTCCTCGATAGATACCGACCACAGCGCTTCCATGTTCCAGAAAACCGCGGCCGCCAGGCCCTGGGCAGCGGCGAAAAAGTGCGTCTGGAGGACAGACGTAAGAAATGTGGCGGAGATGAGCCAAAGCTGCGCTGTGCCGGGCTTGTGAACTAAGAGCGAGACGGCTGCGTCAATCAGCAGTACGAGATAGAACGCGGGAAAGATGCGCACGGTTCTGCGTGCGTAGAAGGGGCCGAAGTAGCGCGGCTGCTGGCGCATGCCGAGCAGGATTGAGGTAATCAGGAACCCCGACAGGACAAAGAAGATATCCACGCCGACCCAGCCGTTGATGGCAAAGCGAACGCTGTGTCCAAAGCCGTGGTCCAGCAATACCAGGCAGATGGCAATGCCACGAAAGCCGTCGAGGTCTGGATTGCGGCGCATAGGAAGAGCTTAGCTGGACAGGGCGGCAGGCGCGATGCTGGATGGGAGCAGGCCCATTCCCGTTGGCAGTTACCGGCTTGCAGAGGCGGCCAGGGCGTCAAGGTAATTCTGCAGAATGAGCACGGCCGCGACCTGGTCGATGACGGATTTGCGATCGCGCGGGTCGCGCCCGGTGACGTCCAGGATGCGATGCGCCTCGGTCGTGGTGAGCCGCTCGTCCCAGAGATGTACGGGAACGTCGATCTCCGCGCGAAGCAGGTCCACAAAGGCATGAACCTTGGCGGCTTGCGGGCTCAGGTCGCCGGACATGTAGAGCGGATTGCCGGCGATGACGGCGGTACAGCCGTGCTTGCGGACGAGACGGGCGAGCGAGCGTAGATCCTGGCGGCGCTGGGTGCGGGTGAGGGTGAGCAGCGGCTGTGCGATGCCCAGTGCATCGGAGAGGGCTACGCCAATACGGCGGTCGCCCACGTCAAGCCCCAGCAGACGCGGCGGGGTGGAGAGAGGGGCGGGATCGCTCATGTTTCGTATGGTACCGCCTCGATGGGTAACCAGAGTGTAGGTTGATTGTCACCTGGGTGTGCTGCATGACGGGCGGAAGCCTACAATCGAGAAACGACTTTTACTGAAGGGCTTTGCACGTGCGCCGTTTTTTTCTTCTTCTTGCTTTGGCGGTGGTCGGTGTGGCGGCGTATCTCCTGTTTGTTCCAGCGGGACCGCGCGTAGAAACGTTTGTGGAAGTGCCGCCGGGAATGGGCACGGCGCGGATTGCGAAGCAGCTTGAGGCCAAGGGAATCGTGCGCAGCCGGTGGGCTTTTGAAGCCGTGCGGCTGATCGAGCGCGGCACCCTGAAGGCGGGTGAGTACCGCTTCGACCATCCTGCGGACGTTTTTGAAGTGTATTCGCGCATGCGCCAGGGCGATGTGTACTATCGCGCAGTCACGATTCCGGAAGGGTACAACCTGTTCGATGTGGCGGCTGCGGTGGAAGCGGCCCAACTGGGGACCAAGGAAGAGTTCCTGGACGGGGCGCGGCGCAACGTATCGCTGATCGCAGACCTCGATCCGCAGGCGAAGAGCCTGGAAGGCTACCTGTTTCCGGACACTTATCGATTCCAGCGGTTGGACACGACCGAGAGCATGCAGCGCGCGATGGTGAAGCGCTTCCGGACGGCGGCGGACAAGGTGGGTCTTCACGATAACGTGCATGCGGTGGTGACAATGGCATCGCTGATCGAGAAGGAGACGCCGCAGGCAGCCGATCGGCCGCTGGTGGCCAGTGTGCTGGAGAATCGGCTGAAGCGCGGTATCCCGCTCATGACCGATCCGACCGTGATCTACGCGGCCATGCTGGAGAAGCGGTATCGCGGCACTATTTATCGTTCGGACCTGGCGAGCCAGTCGGCCTATAACACCTACAAACACACGGGCTTGCCGCCGGGACCTATCTGCAGCCCGGGGCTGGCGTCGCTGACAGCCGCGATGCATCCCGCGGAGACGTCGTATCTGTACTTCGTGGCGGATCCGGCTGCCGCGGGGCATTCGCGTTTCGCCAGTTCGCTCGATGAGCACCAGCGCAATGTGGAGGCTTACCGCAAGGCCGAGCGGGCCGCCCGGCCCAGTCCCTGAGAAGGTATACTCGCAACTTGCGGCCTTCGACGAATGCAGAAACATTGGCTTAGTGTGTGTTTGCTGGCGGTGCTCCCGGCGCTGACCGGGTGTCTGCGGCATACGCGCAAGGTGCAGCAGACGCATCTGGCTGGGCCGGTGCTCGATGCCGACGTGGCCCAACTGGTCAACGGCATCAACGAGCGTTACGAAAGCATCCGGTCGCTGAACGCCACGGTCGAGTTCACCGCCACGACCGGCGGAGCCCACCAGGGAAAGCAGACGGACTACACCTCGTTTCGCGGCTACATTCTGCTGCGCAAGCCGGAGATGCTGCGCGTACTGGGGCTGGTGCCGGTGCTGCATACGCGGGCGTTCGACCTGGCGAGCAACGGGACCACCTTCAAGCTGCTGATCCCGCCGAAGAGCCGGGCCATTGAAGGCAGCAACGCGGTGACCAAGCCGTCGGCAAATGCGCTGGAGAACCTGCGTCCGTCACTGTTCTTTGATTCGGTGCTGGTACGGAATATTACGCCGGACCGGCTGGTGTACGTGACCCGGGATTCGACGCTGCGGCGCGAGCACAAGGGGAAGGACCTGGTCGAGACCCCCGAATATGACCTGCATATCGTCGAGGAAAAGCCGCCGGCGCACATCAACGCGCCGGTACGGGTGATCGAGCCGACGCGCGTGGTGCGTATCAGCAGGGTGGATCTGCAGCCGATCGAGCAGGACATCTACGATTCCGACGGGAATGTAGCTACAAAAGTTACGTATGGGCCTTACCAGAACTTCGGGGCGGTCAAGATTCCCTTCGACCATCACGATCGAACGGCCGCTGGATGCTTACAAGATCGTAGTGGCGATCCAGAAGCTGACGGTGAACCAGACGTTGGCCGACGACCAGTTCCAGTTGAAGATCCCCGCGGGTGTGCAGGTAGAGCGGCTGCCGTAGCCACCATGGCGAGGGTGTGCTCCTGTGGTGGGTGCTGGGGCGCGGAGTGTGCGCGCTTTCTGAGACTGCTGCATGGATTCTTCGCTGCGCTCAGAATGACGACCTCACCGCTGAGGTGGAAACGAAAAGTGTGGCGTGAGGCGCGAGCGATCTAGAGGTGGGCGAGGCCGGCGCGGGTGGCGTGATCGCGGATGACTTCATTGATCTCGAGGGCGAGGGCGAGGGCGGCCCGGCCCTCGGCTCCGGAGACAGCGGGCTGAGAGCGCTCGCGGACGCTGGTGAGAAAGGCTTCGAGCTCGAGGCGTAATGGCTCGCCAGGTGAGATCTGCGGCTTGTGGACAGCGAGAGCGCTGTGGGGAACCGGAGCAGTTGCATCCTGCTGCGCGGCGGCCGCGACGTCGATAATCAAGAGATCCTGCCGGGCGTAATCGATGGAGACGTACTGGTGCGGCTGGAAGAAACGTAACTTGCGGACGCGCTCGGTGCTGACGCGGCTGGCGGTAAAGTTGGCCACGCAGCCGGAGGCGAACTCCACGCGTACATTCGCAATGTCCACCTTTGAGGAGAGCACCGGAAGGCCCACAGCGCGGAGGTCGTGCACGGGAGACTGCGCGAACCCGAGGACGATGTCGAGGTCGTGGATCATGAGGTCGAGCACGACATCCACATCGAGGGAACGGGGAGTGAAGACGCTGAGACGGTGCGCCTCAAAGAACATGGGTTGGTGGATGCGCGCGGCGGCGGCGCGGACAGCGGGATTGAATCGCTCCAGGTGACCGACCTGAAGGATGCGCCCGTGGTGCGCGGCTTCGGCGAGGAGGGCATCCGCTTCGGCGATGGTGGAGGCGAGCGGCTTTTCGATCAGGACATCGATGCCGGCGCGGAGCGCGGCTGACGCAACCGCGGCGTGGGCGCCGGTGGGAACGCAAACCGAAGCGGCGTCCAGGGAAAGCGCACCGCATTCCCGGGCGGCAAGACACTTTTCGAGCGAAGAAAAGAGCGGGACACCGTACTCGGCGGCAAGTGCGGGGCCGGTGGAGGTATCCGGCTCAATGATGGCAGCGAGCCGGACGGGGTAGCCGGAACGAGCGAGTTCGCGGTAGACCCGGAGGTGATTCCGTCCAAAGGCGCCGGCGCCAATGACGGCGACATCCGTTTGGCTACGGTGGATGCTGTCTCCGGGCGCCGTGGGTTCGCTTGGATTCTTCGCTGCGCTCAGAATGACACCCTATGGCAAGACTGGGAGTGAACGGATCTCGGGCGCGCAGGCTGCATAGTAAAGCCAGGCGCGTCAGCGGGAGCCGGACTTGCCCTGCACAACGCCGAGGCAGCGAGAGTAGAGATCCAGAAGGTGCGTGACCTGGTCATCGGCTTTGCTGGAACTAGGGGCGGTGAAGCCCGTGGACGAGCTGGCGGTGCGGCCGATGCCGGCGGTGGATGCAACGAATTTGAGCAGGTCGAGCGCGATGTCTTCATTGCGGCGCGCGGTGTTGTTGGGCCCGGGCGTTTGTTCCATGAACTGCCTCCGACGCGATGCTAACAGATTTGCCCGGTGGAGCAGGAGCCGGCGCCTAGAGCTCGGAGAGCGCGACGCAGATGCGTCCGACGACGACGTCGGAAGGGACTTCGTGGGGGCCGAGGGCGAGCAGGTGCACGGGGTGCGCGATGTTGTAGGGGCGAAGGACGAGGCGGTTGAGCTCGAAGTGGGCAAAGCGGACGAGCAAGGTGTTGCCGGAACGGATGGCATAGAGCGAGGGCTGGAGGTTGCGGTAGGGCAGCAGCGAATTGTAATGGCGATCGATGACGGCGATGGAGTCGGGCATGAGCAGCGGGTCCATGCCGCCGGCGAGCTGGGCATTGAGGCGGATGGCGACGAATCGCGCCCATCCGCGACGCGAGCTACTGCGGCGGGAGCGGAGATGTTCCAGCATGCGGGTGGGGAGCTGAAGATGATCTGCGGCGGCATGTGTAACCGGATGTGCGTCGTGAATTGCCGCTGAAGGCTTGACGATCGGCACCGCCGTCACAGAGGCGAGGTCAGTGGGGTCACGGCGGCGTGGGCCGCGCAGCAGCGATGGGTCAATCTCAATGAGATCGGTGACCGAGAGCATTTGTGCAGCCAGAATGCGATCGAGACCGGCGAGGCTGAGGGTGCGTTTGCGATGCAGAAAGTTGGAGATGTGCGATTGACGGAATCCCGTCTGCCTGGCGAGCAGTGCGCCGGAGAGGCCGCCACGGTCAATGCGCCGGAGCAGTTCCACGCGTAGCCGCTCGTGCAGTTGGGAGAAGTTCATTTGTGGAAAGTTTGCTGAGAGCTATATGTGACACAGTGAGGCTTTCACTCCATGAAAAGCAACGGCCCCTGTTTCCGCAGAAAACGACGGTGTTAGGGCGATGCCGCGATGGGAAGGGGGACAGAAGCGCGGGGTGGGAATTGACGTCTGTGACAGGTGCTTTTAGAGTCGCATTACTTTCGAGTTCCCAATTTGGTACGGCGCAAATCTGGTTTGCAGGTGGATCCGCAGCATGAGGTGCCCTCATGCATGCAGGCGGTGCAGATGCGAGTTGTGTCGTGAACGGAAACCAATGGAGACGAGAGCTGTAGCACTGCAGTTGGGCCCAGGATCTGCGCGCATAGGCCATTGATTTTTGTCTGGAAGAGACACTGCCGAAATTCCTGAAGCAAGGGACAAGAGCAGGCCTCCAGAAACTTGCAGCGACGAGCACGAAGGTTGTCTGCATTGCTGAAGTGCCTTGGAGATGAAATGAAGTATTTGCGCGTGCAGTTGAAAGTATGTGAAGGGTGCGGCAGTCTTTGGTTCCGCACGCAGGCGGTTACGGGTGTTTATTGCGTGGCATGTGCGCAGAAGCTGGCGATGCATGCAAAGGCAACGCCGGAGCAGCGGCGCGGGCGGCGTCCCGGACGGATGGCGGCGGGCTGTGCAGCAGGGGGTGCACGATGAGCGCGGCCTCGACGTTACGTTCCGTTTACGCCCAGGGTGTGGCCGGAGGAAGCGGCAAGCAGACACGCACGGTAAAAGAAGTCCGTACGTGCGAAGCCAGCGCTCCGGAAGAACTGGCCTTTTATCGCAAGTACACCGAGGGGATGCTGCGGCGGTATATGTACCAGTCCATGGAGATAGGGCGGATGCCATCGATGCTGGGCAACTGTTCGTTCCGGGGCAAATCGGACAGCCGGCGGTTGCGTACTTTTGAAGACGCGGTGATTTTCGTGCATGACATCGAGCAGTGTCTGAAGCGGCTGGATGCATTCTCGCGGGAGCTGGTGGGATGCATTGCGCTGCAGGAGTACACGCAGGCGGAAGCGGCGGAGCGGATGGGGCTGAGCGTGCGCACGGTGGTGCGCCGGTATGCGGATGCGCTGGACGTGCTGACGGCGGTATTTCTGGATCGCGACCTGCTGGAAGTGCCGGGGATGCGGTGATGTCAAGAGCGGGAGACTAAGCGAAGCGGGGGTAAGCGGTGGAAAGAGAAGGAGTTAGCCAAGACAATAATTTGTGCCGATTAATTCCCTGCGGCTTGGTATTCTAAACCTAAGAGTAGAGAAAACAACAGAAAAGGGGGGCGCCTAGCGCCTCCCTTTTCCATTTTGGGAAGCGGAAGTGGCGAAGAAACAGGCAGGGGCGCGAAGCAGGGCGGCGGCAGCGAAGAAGTCGGCAGAAAAGAAGTCGCCAGCGAAGGGAAAGACCAAGGCGGGCGCGAAGCAGGAGCCGACGCCGAGCAAGGTTGAGCCGGAAGAGGAAGAACTGAAGCCGGTGCGCAACATTCAGAAACATGCGGATCGAGAGGTACGCAAGGCCTTTTCAAAGATCTGTGAAGGGCTGATCGAGAAGGCGAAGACGGGGGCGATGGGCGAAACGAAATTGCTGATGAAGATCAGCCGCCTGGACGAGCCGCAGCCGGGGCGGAAGCGGCGAGGAAAGACGTTGAGCGGGATTTTGCTGGAGGAGCTGGAGAAGGCCAAGGCGGAGTCAGGGGTCAGCGAGTCAGGGGTCAGCGGGTCGGCAGGTTAGGGGAGAGTGGGAGTGCGGTGGCGTGATGCGTGACGGCCTTCGCTTGGATTCTTCGCTGCGCTCAGAATGACGACGATTTGGGTGAGTTGGCTTGCGGTGGTGTGCTGGGGACGGTGCTGCTGTTGGGCGCTCGGGCACAACGGGAGATGGAACAGGGATGCTGAAGAGGGGCGGGAGAGTGTTGGTTACGAGATTTTGGTGGGCGGCGCTGCTGCTGGGACTGATGCTGTCGGTTGTTCCTCGTCAGGCGTGCGCTGCGGTAGCGACAACGACGGTGCATGACACGGTGTACCGGGCGGATGGGGGCATTGCGGGTGGAACCCTGCTGGTGAGCTGGCCGGCTTTTTCGGCGGCCGATGGGAGTGCGGTGGCGGCGGGCACGAAAACAGTGCAGATCGCAGCGGACGGCACGGTGACCCTGGGGCTGGCACCGAACGAGGGTGCGTCACCAGCGGGGACGTACTACACGGCGGTGTATCACCTGGCGGACGGCACGGTGAGCAAGGAATTCTGGCTGGTGCCGCAGAAGGGGCCGGTAACGATCGCGGCGATCCGGACACAGGTAGTGCCGGCAGCGGTGGCGATGCAGTCGGCGACAAAGGAGTACGTCACGTCGGTGGTGAACGGCATGGCGGGATCGTATCTGCCACTGAGCGGTGGCGCGCTGGGTGGGCCGCTGGCACTGAACGCGGACCCGGTGGGCGCCGCGCAGGCTGCCACCAAGCACTATGTGGACGCGGCGGTGAGTGGCATCACGGCGAACGCGATTGCGGCGGTGCCGATCGCGGGCGGTGCGATGACGGGGCCGCTGATGCTGAGTGGAGATCCGGCACAAGGCACACAGGCTGCGACGAAAAGCTACGTGGATACACAGGTGGCGGCGGCGAGCCAGAGCGTGAATCTGAACACGCGGGTGGCGAAGACGGGGGACACGATGAGCGGGCCGCTGAATGCGCCGCAGGTGAACCACGTGATCTATGCGGACCAGTACGCGTCGGTGCAGGAGGCGGTGACGGCGGCGTGCGCGGCTTCTCCGGTGCAGGAGGTAGTCATTCCGGGATCGATTGCGCCGGGCACGGCGAGTCCGGAGTTTACGAATCCGTGTAATGCGCCCGTAGTAGATCAGCGAGTGGCGCATATGGACGTGTTCCAGGCGCGAGCGTACGGGGCGTTGTGCGATGGCGGCCATGATGACACGGCAGCGGTGCAGGCGGCGATCAACGCGGCCAATAAGGCGATCAACGGGCCGGGCATCCGGCTGGTGCAACTGCCGGCGGGAAACTGCTCCTTCAACGTGGTGGACCCGGGGGGCGTGTCGATTCAGGGCGTGAGCAACGGATCGGTGTACGGGACGACGCTGGTTTCGAGCGCCAACGGCGGCGCGAGTCCGATTATCACGGTGGCAGGCGACAACGTGGGACTGCGCGACATGACCCTGGCGGGAGCGGGGAGCGGACAGTTTCTGACGGCGCAGTCGCTGGTGCGTTCGCACGGGGTGGTCACGGTGACATTTCCGGGTGCAGTACCGGGATCGATCACGGCCGGCACGGTGATCAATGTTGCCGGTGCGGCTCCGGAGGATTCAGTGGACGGGCTGCACACGGTTCTATCGGTGAGCGGGAATGCGCTGACGTATTCGGAGGCGGCGCCGATCACGAATTGCACGATCGACACGGCGGGTACTCCGATGACGGCGACGTGTACGACCGCGAGTACGGACACTGTGAACGGACAGACCGTGATGCGCTGGCTGGGACAGGGGTGGAAGACGGGTGCGCCGGTAACGCTCAGCTCGGGCAGCGGCGCCACTGCATTTACCGCGACGGGAACGATCACCGCGGTGGGTGTGGGCGGATTTCCGGATATGGCGGACAAGTTCCCGGTGAGCTTTACGGCGACGTTAGCGACTGTCACGGGTACGCTTTCGCTGGATGGCGCGACGGCCTACCTGTCCGATACGCAGGTCGCGCTGGGGCAGGCGTCTGCGGCGGGCTGTCCGTGGTGTAACTCCGGGATTTTGAGTGAGCAGCGCACGAACAATGTGCTGTCAGTACGGCTGACGAATGGCAGCGGCGGATGGCCGGGACAGGGGTACCAGATCTCGATCAACGGAGCGGGCGACCCGAGCATGAACGGAACCTGGACGGTAGCGCAGGATCCGGATGTGGGGCATGGATTTGTGTTCCTGACGAACAACGGTCCGGATGTGACGGTGACGCCGGGCACGGTGGGAACGATGCAGGATGTCGGGATCAGTATCCCGCATGCGAACAACGTTTCCATCGAGCGGGTATATGGGTCGAACTTCGGCGAGGGCTTTATCGATTGGGAGAGCGGCGAGCGGCTGTTTGTGAACTTTGTGCAGGCTGAAAGCTGTCTGCAGGATGTGAACTGGCATGTGCTGACACCGCCGCCGGTGAATGGGCCGGGGTTTGACAGCTACCCGACACAGAATCCGATGGGGTGCGTGGTGATGAACGGCACGGATGGATACATGCAGTTCAGCGAGATCTCGACGGGGTCCTGGAATCCGTTTGGGGATCCGAGTCAGACGACGGTGATCTCGGCCGCGCTGCCGTCGAAGGCGATCGTGGTGGGGTTTGGTGGCATTGACTCGTGGCTGGATTCGAATGTGGGTGAGATTTCGGACGAAGGGCTGTGGAATGGCAGCGAGTTCTCACGGTTTTACGAGAACCGTTTCGATCTGAACGCAGGTCCGGGCATGGAGAACGACGGCAACGAGAACGTGTTTATCGGCAACACCGTGCTGCATGACAACCGGGACCAGAAGGTTAGTCCGAGCGGCTGGAACGGCATTGACGAGACGGGCTTCTGGAGTGGGATCGCGGGCGGCAATGTGTGGGTGGGGAACCATGCGCTGAGCAGCTCGGGCAGGTGTGACATCCACGACGGGCTGACGAGTGCGTCGGCACCGCCGAACCAGTGGCAAGGCAACCAGGGATCGGTATGTACGGCGGACGGATATTCGGGCGCGTTTGAGTTCGGTGAAGCGGATTTCAACCCGGAATCGTTTTCCGGCAGCGGTGATTTGTACGTCGGCGGAAAGCGTAACTGGCATGTGCAGACCGGCACTGGCGGAAGCGTGGCAATTGGCAACTTTGCCGGTGGCGTAAATGGGCAGTCGGTGCGGTTTCTGACGGACGGCAACGTTTCCTTCTACGGGAGTGCCGGAGGGTACGGGATACGGACGTGCAGCGGGTATCCTTTCCAGCCGGTGAATGCGTGGGGCACGACGAACTTCACGCTGCAGGGCGAGTACGTGAAGCTGTGGCAGGAGAACTGCGACCAGGTGGCGGGTTTCCAACTGGATCCGCACCTGGCGCTGAATCTGCAGAAGGTAGCAGCGCCGGTAACGTATGCGAACGATGCGCAGACAGGCGGCGGTTCCACGTATGCATATGAGTGCACGACCATTACGCGGCAGGGGACGGAGACGGCGGGCACCGAGGTGGTGATCACGGATGGGCCGGATGTGTTGTCGCCGACCAACGCGATCAACGTGTTCTGCGCGAACGGCGATCCGGGGGCGTACTACCAGCGTGTGTACCGCACGAAGGTACCTGCGGGGTCGGGGTTGCAGACGGGCTTCATGGCGGTGTCGAACGGATTCCAGGACCAGGGCAACACGCCGATCGACAACTCGCTGCCGCCGGTGAAAGACCAGACGGCAACGATTGCGACCCCCGACGACCTGACGGTAGGAGGGACGGCGACGGTGAACAGCCTGGTGGTAACCGGGGCGGGAACGCCGGCGACGTCCGGAGTGAGCTGCACGGCGGGCGCGCTGTGGGCGGACGACAACTATGTGTACCACTGCGGCGCGGATGGAACAGCGGTGAAGCGGGCGGCGCTGAGCAGCTTTTGAGGGTGAGACAGATGGTCTGCGCTGACGCGCAGAACCCACTGTATGCGCCGAGGCAATCTGCGGCTAAGGCAGTGAGTCTCGGCGCAAGAGGTGGGGCACCCGGTTGTGCTCGGCAGCAGGCAGGAGGAGATGTGAAGAGCTGGGAAGTGTGGTTGAAGGGAATGGCGGCGGCCGTGATTGGAGGCTGCGCGAGCGCCCTGACGGCAGCGGTGGCGGCGCCGCAGATGTTTACGGCGTCGCGCGCCAACGTGGAGGCGCTGCTGCGGCTCAGCGCAGTGGCGGCGGTGCTGAACGCGGCGGCGTATTTGAAGCGGAGTCCGTTGCCGGCGACGGAAGTGGAGAAGTAGGAGGGTTGATGGCGAGTGTGAGTGGATTTGGGTTCGGGTCGGTCGAGCATTTTATGGCGAGTGCGTTTCATGATCTGCAGAAGGCGCTTTTGTTTGCCGAGCAGAGCGGCGCGAAGGCGATGAAGGCGGAGGGCACCGTGGAAGGGATCACGGCGCTGTTGCCGAATGGGAGCACGGCGGTGGTGCTGGAGCGGGCGGCGTTTTCCGCGCTGGGGATGGTGCTGGCAGCAGCGAATGCGGCGAGCGCGGCGGCGGTGCAGAACGGTCTTGACCTGAAGCTCGATGCAGCGGCAGCGGCGGCGTTCCGCAGCTTGATCGAGAGCTGCCGGAGCGAGCTGGCGGTGCTGGGGTACAAGCTGTAGGGCACAGAGAAAGCGAATGCTCCTGCGGAGCAGGACCCACCCTACGCGCTTGATGGTGTCTCCAGGGACAAATCTGTCCGGCGCGTAGGATGGGGCACCCGGGATTGGACAGGGTAGAGAGCGTGGATGTGGATCTTAGAGGAGTTGCTGGGGCTGGGCCGGATTTTCGACAGGCGGCCGGCAAGCCTGGGTGGGCGGACGGCGGGGATGTTCCTGGCAGAGAAACTGCTGCGGGTGCGTACCCGGACGGGCGCCTGCCTGCCGCTGCGGCCAAACCGGGTGCAGCGGGAATTTGAACGAAGACGCGGGCAGCAGAATGTGGTGCTGAAGGCGCGGCAGATGGGCATCAGCACCTGGGTGGCGGCAAGGTTTTTTCTGAAGACGATTACGCAGCCCGGGACGCTGAGCGTGGAAGTGGCACATACGCAGCAGGCGGCGGAGGAGATCTTCCGCATCGTGCACCGCTTTTATAACGAACTGCCGGAGGAACTGCGTACGGGGGCGTTGCGGACCTCGCGGGCGAATGCGCGATCGCTGCGGTTCCCCGAGCTGGATAGCGAGTATCGCGTGGAGACGGCGGGTGATCCGAATGCGGGGCGCGGGCTGACGATCCAGAACCTGCACTGTTCGGAGGTGGGGCGCTGGCAGGGGGACGCGCGTGCGACGCTGATGGGTTTGCGAGCGTCGATGCCGACGAGCGGCGAGGTGGTGTTGGAGTCTACGGCGAATGGTGCGTATGGGTGCTTTTACGAGGAGTGGATGGAGGCTCCGGAGCGCGGTGCGGTGCAGCACTTCTTCCCCTGGTGGTGGGAGGAGAGCTATTGCGCGGAGGCGGAGAGCTGGCCGGAAGACATGAGCGACGAGGAGCGGAGCCTGGTCGAGGAACACGGGCTCAGCGCGGGGCAGCTTCTGTTCCGGCGGCAGTTACGAAAGCGCTTTGGAGCGCTGGCGCGGCAGGAGTATCCGGAAAGCGCGAGTGAGTGCTTTGTGACCAGCGGCAGCTCGATATTCGATGCGGAGGCAATCGAGAGGCGCTTGCGGGAGCTGGGTGCGTCGGCAGGTTCGCGTTGGAACGGGCAACTGCACGTGTGGTATCCGGCGGTGGCGGGCCGCTCGTATGTGCTGGGAGTGGATCCGGCGGGAGGAGGCGCGGACGGGGACTACGCGGCGATGCAGGTGGTGGATGTGGAAACGGGGCTGCAGTGCGCGGAGTTCCGTGGCAAAGCGGGGCTACTGGAGCTGGCGCAGCGGGCGGCGGAGCTGGCTACCGAGTATAACCAGGCGCTGCTGGCGGTGGAGCGGAATAATCACGGTGCGGGTGTGCTGGCGTATCTGCAGAGCGTGTGCGGGTACCGGCGGCTGTACCGGCAGAATGGGCAGGACGGCTGGCTGACCTCGGTGGTGACGCGGCCGGGAATGCTGCGGCAGTTGGAACGGATGCTGGCCGAACGGCCGGGGGCGATGATGAGCCGCCGATTGCTCGAAGAGATGAGGACGTTTGTACGGGATGCGCGCGGCAAGACCGGGGCGGCTGCGGGACAGCACGATGACTGTGCCATGGCGATGGGACTGGCGCTGGCGGTGCGGGCGGAGTTGTAGGGAGCGCGACGGCTTCGCCGTATAGAATGCGGCGAGAGCGAGGGCGGGAGAGAACGCGTTGGCAGTGATGGCGGTGCAGCAGATCCGGGCGATGCGGGGCGGCGCACAGAGCCACCTGATGATGGCGTCGGACGACAATCTGTACGTGGTGAAGTTTCAGAACAATCCGCAGCATACGCGGGTACTGGCAAACGAATACCTGGCGACGAAGCTGGCGGCGGCGGTCGGGTTGACGGTGCCGGAGTGCGATGTGGTGGAAGTAACGGCGTGGCTGGTGGAGCACACGCCGGAGTTGTCCATGGAGACGCCGGCGGGACGGATGCCGTGTACGGCGGGGCTGCAGTTCGGGTCGCGTTTCGTGGGTGGCCTGATGCCGGGGCAGGTGGTGGATTATCTGCCGGAGGCGCAGTTGCTGGAGGTACGGAATCTGCGCGAGTTTGCGGGCATGCTGGTCATCGATAAGTGGACGGCGAATGTGAACGGACGGCAGGCGGTGTTTGGCAAGCGGCATCGGGAGCGGAAGTACACGGCGACATTTATTGACCAGGGGTACTGCTTCCATGCAGGGGAATGGAAGCTGGTGGATACTCCGCTGCGGGGGGTGTTTCCGCGCAATGCGGTGTACGAGGCAGTGACGGGGTGGGAAAGCTTCGAACCCTGGCTGAGCCGGGTGGAGCAGATGTCTCCGGAGGCGGTGTGGAACATTGCCGAGGCGGTGCCGCCTGAGTGGTACGGGGGAGATCCGGGGGAGATGGAGCGGCTGGTAGAGGCGTTGCTGGCGCGGCGCGCCGGGGTGCGGGCGGCGATCGACGGGTTTCGGCTCTCCGCGCGGCAACCGTTCCCGTTCTGGGGCAAGAGTGAAGAAGTGAAGCCACGGCGGGAGTTCAAGCAGCCGGAGGATTGGCCCAAAATGGGTGCAGGGGAAAGGATTATGTAGAAAAAGTGGGTGTGGGGGAGGCACGCTGTTGGATGATAGTGGGTTGAAGGGGGCGAGGTGGCGGGAAGAACTCCTTGTGAGTTTTCGCTGATCCGGTATGTGCCGGATGCGGTGAAAAACGAATTCGTGAACATTGGTGTGGTGCTGCGGGGACAAGGAGAGCAGCCTGGGGTGGAGGTGCGTTTCACGCGGGATTGGAGTCGGGTGCGGTGTTTCGATCCGGATGCGGACACGGCCATGTTGGAGGCACTGGAGAGCGAAATGCTCGAGCGGCTGGGTGCGGGGGGCGCGCCGGCAGAGAGCATGCGAAGGGCGATGGAGGAATCCTTCTCGAACGCCGTGCAGGTAACGGAGCCGAAGGCGTGCCTGGCGGAGTCGCTGCCGATGCAGATGGACCAGCTCATGCAGCTCTATGTGGAGAAGCAACGGCGCCGGCGGGAGACACAGCGCACAGGAAGGCAGGCGGTGCTGGGCAAGTTGCGTGCGGCCTTCGAGCGGGCCGGCGTATGGGAGCTGATGGGAAAGCGCATTGCGGCATCTCGTTATACGAGGCCGGGCGACCCTTTACGCATCGACTGCGGTTACAGACCGAACGGAACGATACGGATGTTCCACGCGGTCTCGCTCGATGCGGACACGGAAGGGGCCAAGAGCCTGGCGTGGAGCACGCCGGAGATGGAGGCGGGCGTGGCGCGAGTGGAGAAGGCCATCCTGGAGATGACGGCCATCGTGGAGCCGCTACGGGAGGCGGCCGAAGATGAGGAGCAGGTGGCGCAATACCGCTTCGGGGTAGAGACAATGGAGCGGCAGCGCATTCGCGTGCTGACCACGACGGATCTGCCGCGGGTGGCGGAGACGGCGCGGCGGGAACTGCACGTGTAGCGGTTCGCCAGGAAGGTGACACAGGGCATGGCCGTGAGGGCCGTGCCTTTTTGTTTTGGGTGGAACAAAAGGCAGTTAGGCAGCAGGGAGCCGGTGGGCGTGGGCGTCGGTGGATGGCGGAGCGCAGGAAAAAGGAGGGGCATGACAGTACGAGAGAACGTACGGAATGTGTGGAAGCGGCTGAGTGCGGCGGGCAGCGAGGGCGGTGCGGAGGTGCAGGCGCCGCGAAAGACGCAGATGCTCCCTTCCATTCTCAGTCCGTATGGTGCGGGACAGTATGTTGCGGCGCAAATGCTGCCCAAGCCGACGCCGGAGAACCTGCGGCGATTTGCGGAGACGCCGGTGGTGCGACGCGCGATCAACCTGATCAAGGATCGCGTGGCGTGTATGGACTGGCAGGTGAAGCTGAAGCGGTCGTATGGGCATGCTGAGGTTGAGTCTGCGGCAGAGAAGGTGAACGCGCTGCGCTGGTGCCTGGAAGAGCCGAACGAATCGGATTCGTTTCGCACGCTGATCGAGCAGGTGCTGGAGGATGCGCTGGTCGGCGGATTTGGCGCGGTCGAGATGGAGCTTACCGGCGATGTGCACAGGCCGGTGTCGCTGTGGGCAGTGGATGGTGCGACGATCCGGATCAATCCCAAATGGGATGGCGGGCTGGAGACGCCGCGCTACGCGCAGGTACGGGCGCTGAGCGGGGCAGAAAAGGCGATCTCGCTCCATGACGACGAGCTGATGTATATCCGCATGAATCCGCGGACACACACGCCGTTCGGGCTGGGGCCGTTGGAAGTGGCGTTTGAGACGGTGAACAGCTTTCTGAGCGCGCACCGGTTTGCGGGCAAGCTGGCGAGCAATGCGGTGGTGCAGTATGCGCTGTGGCTGAACGAGACGACGCCGGCACAGCATGACCGGCTGATCCGGTGGTGGCAGGACGAGATCGAAGGAACGGGCCGCGTGCCGATTCTGAGCACGGAGCAAAAGCCGGAGGTGCTGCGCTTTGGCAGCGGCACGGATGCGGACCTGCGGATGAGCTGGCAGCAGTTCCTGATCCGGATGGTGGCGAATGCTTTCGGGCTGCCGCCGATGCTGCTGGGGCTGGAGAACGATGTCAATCGATCGACCTCGGGGGAGATGGGCGACGAGGCATTCCGGGGTGCGATTGTGCCGATGGCGAAACTGCTGGAGCAGCACATCACGCGGGATGTGTTCGGAAAGCGGCTGGGCTGGCGCGAATTTGAGTTCGTGTTCAGCGATCTGCAGTCGCGGGATGAAGCCACGGAGGTCCAGATGCAGACGGAGTTGCTGCGCGCCGGCGTGCTGACGGTGAATGAAGTGCGTGCGATGCGCGGGCTGGCTCCCCTGGAACAGCAGGCATAGAGGCGCGAGCGGGATGGGAGGGCAGGGCGGCCGGCAACGGAGCGGCAGGAGCCGTGCGGGACCGAAAAGCGGGACGATAAGAAGACGGGAGAACGGATGAAGCTAGAAGCGATGGCAGTCAGTATGCCGGAAGTACGCAACCATCCAAACCGGGTTGGCTTTGAAGGTGTGCTGACGTATGTAGACGTGCCAAGCGATCGTGCTCCTTCCGGGGCACGGAGCCATCGGGTGATTCTGACGAGGGCTGCGGCGGAGGAGGCATTGCCTTCGCTGCTGGGGATGGCGGTGGACTTTTGCCCGGGATGGGACGGGCATGATGCGCAGCGGAAGTGCGGGATTATTACGGACGCGAATATCGAGGGCAAGCAGATCGTGGTAGCCGGATATTTGTTTGGGCGGGATTTTCCAGAGGTGGAAGCCCAGATGAAGAAGACGGCCGCTGCGGCCATGGGCATGAGTTACGAGCTGGCAGATGCGCACGTGGAGGACATGCGGGCGGAGATCTGGAAGCTCACCAAGGTGACGTTTACGGGTGCGGCCATCCTGCTGCGGGAGAAAGCAGCGTACGGGCAGACGGCGTTTCGTTTGCGCGGCCAGGGTGCGGTGGAGAAGAGCTTGCACCAAGGTGGACGGCAGAGGGTTGCGGCTCGCTTCGCGTAACGGTTGCGCAGAAAGATGCGGGAGGAAAGGAAAGAGGAGATGGAAGACAACGGGCTGAAGGCTGCATGGGACGAGCGGATTGAGCGGATTGAATCCGCAGCCACACTGTTGGAAAGGACCATGGCGTGGATTGAAGAGCGCCAGGCCTCGCTGACCGGAGATGTGGCAAAGATTGTCGCTACCGTGGAGAGCGCGGAGACTTCGCTGCAGAGCGCGGACCGGTATGCGGAGCTTGAGCGCAAGCTGCGCGATGCCGAGCAGCAGATTGCGGAGATGAAGGCACAGGCAGCCGCGAATGCGGCGTCGCCGCGCAAGACACTGCCGGCCGCCACTGCCCAACTGCTGGCGAAGCAGGGGATCAGCAGCGTCGACAGCATTGAGGCGGGCACGCTCGACGCGGCGCTAGCCGGCTTGAGCCTGGAGCAGCGCATTGCCGTGAAGGCACAGCTGATCCGTACCGGGGCGCTGCTGTAGCCGAAGTTTGCTGAAGGTTTGTCGGTGCGGGCGCGGAGATTGTCTCCCGCCCGCTTTTGTTTGCAGGAACAACATGCTCGGACCGAGCAGAAAGAAGACACATGACCGCACAGTTTCTCGATATCCATTCCGCTGCCGACTACATTGGGCCCGGTGCTGTAGAAGTTCCGTTTTACCAGAGCGAGATTCTTGACCTGGTGCGTCGCCGCGGCATTTTCGGGCAGCGTATCAAGCAGGTGCCGGCCACCGGTCACCCTTCGCGCTACTTCGAGCAGACGGCGATTCCCACACCGGGAGCCGCAGGGTTCGTCGATCCGCGCAATATCGCGCCGGCCGTGGTCACACCGACGCGGGTGGAGCGTAGTGTGCCGCTGAAGGCACTCGTGGCGCAGATGAACTACAACCTGTTCGACCTGGAACTTGGCGCACAGCAGAAGCAGTTTGCTTATCTGCAGGCCAAGGATCTGGTGGACACGGTGGAAGGCGTGCTGCACTCGCACGATGTTGCCCTGTGGAACGGAACAGACACTTCCTTGAGTTCGCCGACCACCACCCAGTACTACGGCGTGGCTGCGCAGATTGCAAATGGCGGCAACGCGGTGACGATCGCGAACGGTGACAGCATCGTGGACGGACTGAAGTCGACGATTGCGCAGATGGTTTCGAACAGCGGATACGCGGTTCGGCCGACGGCGATCTATGCCAACCCGGTGCTGCTGGACCTGATTGATCGCGAGATGAAGAGCGAGTTCAACGTGGTGCTGAACTCGCGCGAAGTGGCGGGCGGCTTCACGGTGAAGACGCTCTCGACCCAAGCCGGCGAACTCCCGCTGATTCCCGAATGGGCGCTGAGCTACACCGGCACGCCGGGTTCCGGCAGCGCGTCCCTTCCGGCCTACATCGTCACGGAGGACCTGATCGAATACCACTGGCTGAGCGATGCACAGCCGAGGATCTTCCAACTGGGCCGTCCCAACTCGCTGGCATCGCAGTATGTGGTGGTGAAGTTCGGCGGTGTGGTGGTGAAGGGTGCCAATTACGCGCACACGCAGGTGACCGTGCAGCGGTAGCAAGGCTTAGTCTTGCCGGGGCGGGACCGGTTCCGAAAGGGGCCGGTCCTTTGCTTTTGTGCGATGTGAAGCGGAGACGGCGGGACGGAAGGACAAGAGACGATGGTCTATTTGCAACCTGTGGAGTACACGGGTTTCGGCCTGGCGCCGGATACCACGGACGACTGGATCGTAACCGCATCGGCAATGATCGATGCCCATTGCCGCAGGAGCAGCCTGGGATCTGCGCAGTACACGGAGCGCTTGCGCGTGGTGGGAGGCAGCCCGAGCGTGCGGCTGAGTTATCTGCCGCTGGCCGCGGTAGCACCCGTGACGACGCCGCTGGTGAGCGTGGAAGGAAGATATGCACGTCCGCGACGGGGTGAGCTGGGCATTTCCGATGGCAGCTTCGGCGGATTGGTGGAAGCGGCGTACGCGTTTTCGCTTCCGGGGACGTGGGTAGCGGTGGATGTGGCCACCGTGGACGTTGTGCCCGATACCGGCGAGTTGACATTGCCATGGAACCTGTTCGGAATTCCATTTACCGAACTGAACGTGACCTATACAGCGGGGCTGACGGATATTCCTGTAGCCGTGAAGGTGGCGTGTGCGCAGGTGGTGAAGAATGCACAGGCGACGCCGGGAATGAATGTGAAGTCGAGCCGGTTGGACATGATGCAGGTGCAGTATTTTTCCGATTCGCTCATGGACAAGCAGGTACAGGCACTGCTGCGGCCGTATGTAGCAAACCGACTGGGGTAGAGATGAGCGACTTGAGTGTGAGGCCATCGAACCATGGCCCGCTGCGAGCGGCGGATACGCTGTTGCGGACTGTGGGGGGCACAGAGGTATGGATGCGATTGCCGGCGAACGGGGCGACCGGTGTGGACGCGGAGCAGCTTGGCCTGGCGGCGCCAGCCTTTGAGGACCTGCCGCTGGGGCCGGCGGTTTTTCGCAGAACACGGGTAGCGATGGCGGAGGGTGAGCCGGCCAAGTATGAGCTGCTGCTATCCGCTTCCTCGGTGGCGGCACAGGTGAGCGCGCTGGACCTGGATTCCGCGGACGTGTTGTTTGCGATGGCGACGGGAGTGGTCGTCGCGGGGACGATGTTCCTGATTGAAGGGACGTCTTTCACTGCCGTGATGGGGAGTGCGTGCGTGTACCGGATTCTGCTGCGCGAAGCGGTGCTGCAGGACGCGTAAGGGAGAGTGGCATGGAGAACGCGAGAGATACGTTTTACATTGCGTTACGCAACCGGCTGAGTGCGCTGAATCCGAACCGGACGATGCTGCTGCGGGGTGTGCGGCGCCCAGGCATTCTGATCGAAGCAAATGAGAGCGTAACTGCACATCCGCCGGCGGATGTGTTTGTGCTGCGCTGGAGCGGCCTGGCGGTGGATGGGGAACGTGCGATGCCTCTGGCACAGCAGGTGTGCGAGATCGCTTATGCAACGGAGGGAACCGTGACGTTCGGCGGCATGGACCGCGGGAGGGCGCTGGCTGCGATGGATGCGGAGATTGCGGCGATGCTGCAGCCGACCAGCACGCAGAAATTCAATTACGCGCAGACTCCGGCCGTGGCGATGACCACCAACGTTTTCTGGACGGCTCCGGAGTTCGGTGAGGCGGTAGCACTGCGGGATCGTATGAGCAGGACGGTGAAGGTCACCGTATTCAGCTATGAAGAGGCGGGCGAGGCGTGAGCACACCGACGATGACGTACAGCAATGCGACCGCGCCGGCAACGCGGCGCATACGGGCCTACTTCGCCCCGGTGGCGCGAACGACAGAGAGCCCGACGATTTTCGATCCTGCGCGGAGTGCCGGGTTCACGCCGGATGCACCGCCGACGCCGTGGCTCGACCTGGGGTGGATCCGGGGATTTGTACGGAGGCCGGATACAAAGGTGCAGGCGGTATTGACGGGGGTTCCGGGTGGCGTGCAGATGCAAACGCGCACTGTGACCGGGGCTTCGGTCAGTTTTCAATTTGAGCAGTGGACCAAGCTGACAATGGCTCTCTCGGGTGGATCGCAGCATATGAACGTGCTCGCGGGATCTGCGCTGGTGGAGAGTGCGGCGAACGGCTCAGGAAGCAAGGCGGCGGCTGCCGTGAGTGTTGCGGCGGCTGGCGGATCGGCAGCCGATTTCCTGCAACTGAATGCCGCAGACACGACCGGGTTCAGCGTAGGAGACATGGTCGCGGTGGACGTGGATTACACCGGGCAGGTGGGCTTTGTCGGGTCCGGGGTAAGTGCCGCGTTCCTGAAGAGCAGCGCCAGCGTGCAGAACGATGCCGACTACGTGAGGCGGGTGACATTCAATGTGGCACGGGTGCGCGCGGTGACGAGCAACGGGCTGCAGCTTGCGTCGCCACTGCTGGCAGGAGCACCCGGCGCGGGCATGCGGGCGCAGCGTATTTCGGGCTTTGTGGACCGCGAGGGTGGCACGTTCTTCCAGGAGTGGTCTGCGTTGTTTGTGGCTATTGGGGAGCAGGGGGATCGCGTGTTCTTTCACTATCCACGCTTGCAGTGGATGGCGAGCGCCGGCGAGAGTGCGAGCGTGCTGGCGCACCCGATCTCCGAACTGTTGCTCGATGCGAGCTTCCGGGCATTACCGGTGGTGGACAGCAACGACGGCGAGCGCGTGTTCAGCTTTCGCACGTATGTGCCGGGGGCAAACGCGGCCATTCTGGCGTGATGCGCAGAATAGGACGGCGCGCGAGAGATACGTGCGCAAGGTTTGAGGAGGCGGATTGAAGATTGCCATTGATAACGGAGACGGACAGGGTGCGGTGGACTTCACTCCTGCTCTCGTGGGCGAGCAGCCGATCAAAGTAGAACGCAAGCTCAATGCGCCTTCCTTATGCGCGGCGCTGCTCTGCGTGGATGGAGTTCAGTTCCGCGAAGTGCGGCGGAACGCGAGAGTGATGCTGCAGGCGGACAACGGAGTGGTGTTGTTCACGGGCTACGTTGCGAACGAGCCGGAGCTGGTGCCGGCCGGAGCAGGCCAGGGTGGGCCGGTCTTCCTGACGAAGATGTCCGCAGTGAGCGACGATGTTCTGCTGGACCGGCAACCGATGGTGGTGGCCGGCGGAGCGGGTTCCCAGGATGCCTCGGACTTGATGGCGCTGATGACGTCGCGCACGGGCACTCCGCAAGTGGCAGTAGCGGCAGCGAGCGGAGTGGGGGCGGTAAGCGGATTTGAAGTGGATGCGGCGCAGAGCTGGTCCGTCAATGCGGCGAGGCTCGCAACCATGGCACGCGCTTCGTACCGCGTCGTGAACGGAAGTGTGAGCTTAGTGAAGATCGGCACGACGGTGCATGTTCTGGATGAATCCGCGGGAACGCTGAATGTTGCAGCGCTGACTGCGAGCCGGAGCAAGATGCTGGTGAACGACGTGACAGTGTGCGGCGAGGAAGAGCCACAGGCTTACGTGGCCGAGATATTTCAAGGTGATGGTGTAACGGCTGAGTTCAACCTTTGGGAGCGGCCATTTGCGGTGCGAGGTGGACGGAGAATTCTGCTGCAGGATCAGTTTGCCGGAGCGGCAGCGAATCCGCAGCTATGGAAGGTGATGGATCCCGGTGCCTTTGTTTCCGTCACGGCCCAAGGCCTGACCGTCAACGGAGGAGCAGGCGGGGATGGGCAGACAACTGTCTCCAGCGTGGATGCGGTGGAGTTGGGCGGAGTGCTGCTGCTGGAGTTAACCGGGGTAGAGGTGAAGGCGGGCAGCAGCGGGTACATCGGATGCTTCTACCACGGCGCGCCCATGCAGCAGAACCTGTGTGCTGGATTCCACGTACAGCAGAGCGGCGGGGCGATGCTGCTGAGTGCGACTCTGATGGGCGCCGATATCGGCGGTGGGGTGTCAATGATTCCAGGGCACCAGTACACGCTGCGTGTGCGGACACATTGCCGAGACCAGCAGCGCATGCTGGCGAGCTATTACACCGTGGATGATTCGGGAGCTAACGTCTTCGGCGGGGATCTCCTGGCGGGAGGGTTGGACCTGGTGCTGGAAATGCAGGAGACCACGGGTGGGCTGCTGCAAAAGCCGGTGGTGCTGTATGACGGTGCCGTGGCAAGTGCGCCTGCATTTTGCAACGTCGTCGTGGTGAACAGCCCAGCGCTGATGTGCAGTGTCGGGAGCGTGTCGCTGACGCAGGAACCTGCGCTGTGGGTGACTATGACCGCTCCGGGTGGAAGCACAGCGGCCACGCAGCGGTTGGGAGTTGCGACGCAGGGTGCAAATGCAAAGGTCACGTCCGGAGGAAGGCTTACCTTCTTTCCGGGAAATGTGCCGGCGAGCGGATCCCAGGTGTTGGTGAATTACCGAGTGAGCGGAAGGTCGGTCGCGCGCATGGCGAATCCGGCAAGCATTGCCGCGGAGTCATCTGCATGGATGCCGGGCACCTCACGGCTGGTGTGCAGCGTAACGGTGCCGCCCACTCGCAGCTCACAGGACTGCGAGAATGCAGCGCTGGCCTTGCTTGACGTGGCGAGCAGCCGGGCCGCAGCGTGGCAGGGGAGCTATGCGGATATCAATCTGCAGGTGAACGGCGACGTGTGGCCGGGCGATGTGCTGGCGGTGAGTGCGGCTTCGATGGGGTTCGAAGCCAGCGTGGTGGTGCGGGCGGTGGAGATCGTGTGCACCAGCGGCGCTCCGGAACTGCTGGAGTACAAGGTGCAATTTGCCAATGACTGGGCGGAGGAGTTATCGCTGAAGCTTTCGAATGCGATACCGAAGGAGGTTTGGCTGCCGACGACGGCGCTGGCCGGTCCTTCCGCGTTGCCGAGCCTGGCGCAACTCGAAGTGGCCGCGGTGACGGCAACTGAGGTCGCGATCCAAGCAGGACAGAATGCACCGGCAGGTGGTGGGTTCGAAGTGCGGCGCAGCGATTGGAAGTTCGGCGCGGATGCGGACGCTGATTTGGTCTTGCGCAGTCCGGCGCCCAACTTCACGATCGTTCGAGAGTCGCCGATGGAACAGTATTTTGTTCGGATGTATGACGGTGCGAGTCCGCCGAATTACTCGCGTTATTCGAGCGCGGTTTTTGTCAACGTGATGATGTAACCAACAGGGGCCGGCGCGGGTGCAGGCTGCGCAGTCCAGCGAAACATGAGGAAGCGATGAGCGATTTTGAAGCGCAGGTGCTGGCGGACCTGTGCGTTTTGAAGAACCAGATGGGGTCCTTGTTGGGAGATGGACAGCCCGGCCGCCTTCCGGCACTGGAGGACCGGGTGGAAAGACATGAAGCCAGCCTTCAACGGGTGAAAGGCTTCGCCGGAGCGTTCGGCCTGCTGTTTACGCTTGTGCATGTGGCGCTGGAGTGGTTGCGCCGATCGTAATGGCGCTACGGTGAGCTTTGGGTCGCGGTCATCCCCGTATAATCTGACGCATGAACCAAGCGCCGATGGTCGGTGTGGTGATGGGCAGCAAGAGCGATTATTCCGTGATGGAAGCGTGCATTGAGGTGCTGCGCGAGCTGGAGATTCCGTTCGAGGCCAAAATCGTATCGGCGCACCGCACGCCCGACTGGATGTTCCGCTATGCCGAAGAGGCAGAAGGACGCGGACTGCGCGTGGTGATTGCGGCGGCTGGCGGTGCAGCGCATTTGCCGGGGATGATCGCGGCGAAGACGCTGGTTCCGGTGCTCGGCGTTCCGGTGCCCGCGACGATGTTGAATGGCATTGATTCACTGCTGTCGATCGTGCAGATGCCCAAAGGTGTGCCGGTGGGAACGTTGGCTATCGGCAAGCCGGGAGCAGCGAATGCGGGCCTGTTTGCCGCGGAGATGCTGGCGACGAGCGACGCGGAGCTGCGTGAGCGATTGCGATCGTGGCGGGCAAGCCGGACCGAAGAAGTAATGGCTCAGGACGTGGCACAATGAGCGCGATTCTGCCGGGCGCTACAGTGGGGATTCTTGGCGGCGGGCAGTTGGGGCGTATGACGGCGATGGCGGCGCGTTCGCTGGGTTACCGCGTGCAGGTGATGGATCCGGACCCTTCGTGCCCTGCGCGATTTGTGGTGGATGCCTGCTTTGAGGGTGGGTGGGACGATGCCAAGGCAGCGGCGGACCTGGCGCGCGGCTGCGATGTGGTGACGCTTGAAATTGAGCAGATTTCGCTGGAGTGCATGGCGGCGGCTGCGAGATACGCGCCGGTGCGGCCTGGTGCCGACGTGTTGCGGATCATTCAGGATCGGATCACGCAGAAAGAATGGCTGCGCAATCACGGGTTTGCATTGGGTCCGTTCGAGAGTGTGCGGTCGCTCGAGGAGATGGAACGGGCGGTCGCGCGCTTCGGCGCGAACTGCTTTGTGAAAAGCGCGCGTGGCGGATACGACGGCCGCAGCCAGGTGCGGCTTGAGCCGGGTGCGCAGCAGGCTACGGCGGCTGTTGCGGCGGAGACCTGGGCGGCGCTCGGCGGCGCACCTTGCGTGGTGGAGCAGGGGCTTTCGCTGGATCGGGAAATTTCCGTGCTGGTCGCTCGGAACCCGAGGGGCGAGCTGAAGAGCTATCCCAGCGCGACGAACCATCACGAGCACCAGATACTGGCGTGGAGTGTGATTCCGTCGTCCATCCCCGCTGCACTGGAACAACGGGCGCAGCAGATGGCGTGTGATTTGGCACAGGAGCTGCGGCTTGAGGGCATCCTGGCAGTGGAAATGTTTCTCACCACGGCGGGTGAGCTTTTTGTGAACGAGCTCGCACCTCGGCCGCATAACAGCTACCACGCGAGCGAGCGGGCGTGTGTGACGAGCCAGTTTGAACAGCACGTACGCGCGGTATGCGATCTGCCGTTGGGCGATGTGGAAGTGATGCGGCCGGCGGCAATCGCGAACCTGCTGGGTGATATCTGGCTCGCGGGTGAGCCCAAATTCGATCGTGCGCTGGCGGTTCCTGGAGTGCGACTCCATTTGTATGAGAAGCATTCGGCGCGCAAGGGACGCAAGATGGGACATTTATCAGCGGTGGGGAAGACGCCGGAAGAGGCCATCGAGCGGGTGCTAGAGGCGCAGGCGCTTCTGTAACTGTCGGATGAGCAAAACATAAGCAGACCCGCGGGTCTGCTTATGTGCTTACCGGGGCCAGTTCAGACCGGTTTTTCTGTGGCTATGCATTACCCAGATGGGTGAGGTGAGGCTCTTCTTGACGGAAAAGCCTCGCGGGGGTTCATTTTCGCCTACTCCCATTGGAGCCGGTCTAGCCGATATCTTCCGACCAGTTCTCCAGATACTTCTTTACCTCGGCCATGAATCTGCCGGCGTCTGCGCCGTCAATGATGCGATGATCGAAGCCGAGAGTCAAGCGGATGATGTTGCGCACGGCGATCGAGTCGGTTCCATGCTCATCGGTGATGACGACCGGCTCCTTGAACAGGCCGCCGACGCCAAGAATGGCCGACTCTGGCTGGTTGATGACGGGCGTTCCGAATTGCTCGCCAAAAATTCCTGGATTGGTAATGGTGAAGGTGCCAGAGCCGACTTCATCCGGTTTGAGCTTCTTGGAGCGGGCGCGTTCCGCAAGATCCGCAATAGCGCGGGCGATCCCGAGAAAGCTCTTCTCCTCCGCCTGCTTGATGACCGGAACGATCAGCCCCCACTCAAGCGCAACGGCGATGCCGATATTCACGTTCTTGTGATAGCGGATCGCGTCGCCTTCGATGGATGCGTTGACGATGGGCATCTTGCGCAGCGTTGCCACCACGGCGCGCGTGATGAACGGCATATAAGTAAGCTTCACGCCGTTGCGCTGTTCGTATTTCGACTTTTCCTTCTCGCGGATGCGCACAATGCGTGTGAGATCCACCTTGAAGACGGTGTGTACGTGCGCATTGGTGTGCTTGGAGTCCACCATGCGTTGCGCAATGATGGAGCGCATGCGCGACATGGGGACGAGTTCACCCGGCTGTGCCGTGGAGACCGGAGCAGGAGCGGCGGCCTTCGCTGGCGCTGCGGGAGTTGCCGCCGCGGCCGCGGCGGCAGTGGCCGCAGGCGGGGTACTGGGAGCGGGCACGGGACGCGGATGGGGCTGTACGGCCGGTGCAGGTGCGCTCGGCGCAGCGACCTTGCTCGCCCCATGCTGGGACAGGAATTGCAGCACGTCTTCCTTGGTGATGCGTCCGCTCGAACCACTTCCGGCGATCTTGCGCAAATCGAGATTGTTGTCCTTCGCCATGCGTCGCACCAGGGGCGAGGACCGGATGCGGCTTCCTCCATCCGCGGCACCGGTCGGCTGAGCGGACACGGCCCGATTCTGCTCATCCACCACAGTTGGAGCCGGGCCTTCCGCCGTCTCATCGATAGCTTCGGAGGCTGCAGAAGGTGCACTTGACGTGGCCACAGGCGAGCCGCCGATCACGGCGACCACAGTATTGATCTGCACGGTGTTGCCGGCCTGCACCTTGATTTCAGAGAGGGTACCGCTGGCCGGTGCGGGAATTTCCGCGTCGACCTTGTCGGTTGAGATTTCGAAGAGCGGCTCGTCACGCTGCACCGAATCGCCGACCTGCTTGAGCCATTTGGTGATGGTGCCTTCAAAGATGGACTCACCCATCTGCGGCATCACCACGTCGGTACCGCCCGCCAGTCCAGGGTGCGACTGCGCGACCGGATTGCCAGTGGGAGCTACCTGCGCGGCGGCAGACGGCTGGGCCGCTGGTGCCGGTTGCTGCGTGCTGGGCGCGGGTGGCGGCGTAGCCTGCTGCTGCACGCTGGGTGCCGGGGCCGTAGCTTCCGCCGCCGCACCTCCTCCATCACTGATCACTCCCACCACAGTGTTGATCTGCACCGTGGCGCCTTCTCCTACCTTGATCTCGGACAGAACGCCGCTTGCGGGCGCGGGAATTTCCGCATCTACCTTGTCGGTCGAAATCTCAAAAAGCGGCTCATCACGCTGGATCGGATCGCCGGGCTTCTTCAGCCATTTTGTGATCGTTCCCTCGAAGATCGACTCGCCCATCTGGGGCATGATTACGTCCGTCGGCATGTTTCCCTTTCACTCTCTGGTTGCCCGGCCCACTCGCGGCAGTGCCGGCGCATAGCAGGTCGCATTATAAAACCGCAGTCAGCGCATCGCGCTGGCACTAGTACCGCATCAGCCTGCGCGCTTCACGCACCACGTCTTCTACCTTCGGCAGGAAGGCCTTCTCCAACGGGGGCGAGAACGGCACAGGCGCATCCATGGCGGCAATACGGGCGATGGGTGCATCCAGCGCGTCGAAGGCCTCTTCGTTGATGATGGCCGCGATCTCGCCGGCGATGCCGCCTGTCTTGGTGTCTTCATGCAGTACGATCACGCGATTGGTCTTCTGCACGGTTTGCGCAATGGCTTCGTTGTCCAGCGGCAGCAATGTGCGCAAATCCAGGATTTCGAGTTCGATCCCTTCCTTGGCCAGGATTTCTGCAGCTTCCTGCGCCACGTACACCATCGCCGCGTAGGTGATAACCGACACATCCTTGCCTTCGCGAAAGACGTTCGCCTTGCCGATGGGAACCGTGAAGTCACCCGGCGGCATTTCTTCCTTCACGCGCCGGTACAGGTACTTGTGCTCGAAGAAGAGAACGGGATTGTTGTCGCGGATCGCGGACTTGATGAGCCCCTTGGCATCGCGAGCGGTGGCCGGGCAGATCACCTTCAGCCCTGGCGTATGCACATAAAACATCTCTGGATTCTGCGAGTGGTAAGGACCGCCGCTGACGCCGCCCCCCGAAGGGCCGCGCAGTACTAGCGGCGCCGGTGCGCCCCAGCGATAGTTGGATTTCGCGAGAATCTGCACGATCTGCGAATGGGCCGAACTGATGAAGTCCATGAACTGGAACTCACCCACAGGACGCAGCCCGGTGAGCGATGCTCCGTAGGCCGCGCTGGCGATAGCCATCTCGGAAATCGGCGTATCCACCACGCGCTCTGTTCCAAAACGGTGGACAAAGCCCTCCGTCACCTTGAAGGCTCCGCCGTACACGCCGACGTCTTCCCCCATGACAAACACGCGAGAGTCGCGCTCCATCTCTTCCCACAATCCTTGCCGTATTGCTTCCAGATACGTGACTGCTGCCATGCCGTTGAACCTTCCGGTCTCGAATTCACACACAGGGGAGCCGACGCGCGGCTCCGGGCTGCTCCAAACTTTTACTTGTAGTGCGTGGTTGCGCTGGACTCCGCAAGCTGCGCGCTCTGGTTGGCGTTCTGCACGCGCACTTGACCGTACTTCACCGGGATGTCCGTCGCATTGTCGAAATACACATCGGTGCCTGCATCGGCCGGGTCCGGCATGGGCGAGGCTTCCGCGATGTCGCGTTCCTTTTCGATCATCGATTCAACCTCGGCGCCGATCTGCTGCGCCTGTTCGGCCGAAAGCCAGCCGCGATCTGCCAGGTATTGCTCCATGCGCAGAATCGGATCACGCCGCTTCCAGTACTCCTTGATCTCCTGCGGCACGTATACGGCGGCATCGTGCATGGCATGGCCCTTCATGCGCATCAGCTTCGCTTCGATCAGAGAGGCCCCTTCGCCACGGTAGGCGCGCTGCACGGCTTCGTGGGTTGCGTCGTACACCTGGTTGGCATCGGTGCCATCGACGATCACGCCGGGAACGCCGTATCCGATGGAGCGGTCGGCCAGGTCCTTGCAGGCGAACTGCAGTTCCACCGGGGTGGAGTAAGCCCACAGGTTGTGCTCCACCATCAGCACGACGCCCAGACGCTGCACGGCCGCGAAGTTGAAGCCCTCGTAGGTGGGTCCGGTCGATTGGCCGCCATCGCCGATGTACGCCAGGCAAGCGATGTTCTTACCCTGAATGCGCGCTCCGAGCGCTACTCCGGCGCAGACGGAAATCGAGTCCCCGAGGTGCGAGATGGGCGCAATCACATTCAGCTTCTTGTAGTCGCCATAGTGCGAGCCGGATTCGCGTCCGCGCGTCGGCGAGCCGCCCTTGGCCATGTACTGCATCATGGTGTCGCGCGGTTTGAAGCCCTTCACAATCATCGAGCCCTGGTTACGGATCATCGGCCCCAGCCAGTCATCCTCGCCCAGCGCGTAGGCCGAAGCCACGGAACAGGCTTCCTGGCCGAGGCTGAGATACAGGCCGCCGATTACCTTGGACTGCTTGTACATCCGCTCGAGCGCTTCTTCCATGCGCCGGTTCACCAACATCAGCCGGTAGATTTCGATGGATTGCTCGCGGGTGAGGTACTTGGAAGGTCTGAGCGGAGGGGCTGGCGCCGTGGTGTCGCCGACTACCTTGTAGTGGTACTGCCCATCGCGCCACTCGCCTTCCACGTGAAAGGGAAGCTGCTCCAGCCGGTAGTCCGGGATGCCGTGCGGATTCTGCCCTACCGGGTACTGCTCACTGCCTTTGCTGCCCGTGCCGTTGGCGCCCTTTGCTGCGCCGTTCGGCGGGGCAGTCTGCGGCTTCTCGGCCGCCTTTACCTCGGATCGTTTGCTTGCCATGCGCTCAAATTCCTGAAGGTCCTTCGCTAAGAACCCTTCATTCTATGACAAAAGTGCGGAATGCTGAGTTGAGGCAAGTTCATCAGTCTGGTACGGACGGGGGATGGCCGTGGTTGTCGCGTTGTGCGTAGCTGTTTGCGTCTATTGCGCGAGCAGGTCTTCGACCGAAGCAAGCCACAGAATCTGTGCTTCGAAGACACGCCCAAATTGCCGGGAAACGCGCTCCGCGACGGCTTCCAGACTGAATGCATCTGCAGGCGCGTCGACCTCCAGGTCCAGGCTGGTGACCGCCCGATCTGCGATCCCACAGGGTACGATCCACTCGAAATCCTTGAGGTCCGTTGTCACATTCAATGCGAAGCCGTGGGAGGTGACCCCGCCTGAGATGTGCACGCCGATCGCAGCGACCTTCTTCTCGGCAACCGTCCCTCCGGGCAGCGTCCAGACTCCGGTACGTCCCTTCACCCTCCCGGTGTGCAACCCGAATTCGGCGCACACGCGGATGAGCACTTCTTCGATCCGGCGGACGAAATCCACCGCGCCGATGCGGGGCGTGAATCCCCGCAGGTCAAAGATGGGATAGCCCACAAGCTGCCCCGGCCCGTGATAGGTGACATCGCCCCCGCGATTGGTGTCCACGATCTCCACCCCGCGCTCCCGGAGCGCATCGTCCGGCAACAGCACGTTCTCCCGATGCGCATTGCGTCCCAGGGTCAGCACCGGGGGATGCTCCTGCAAAAGCAGCACGTCCCCAATCTGCCGCGCCTTACGCATCAGCACCAGTCGCTCCTGCAGCGCCAAGGCGGTCTGATAATCGAGGCGCCCGAGATACAGTACTGAAATGACCATGGTCCAACATTTAACCGACGAAGCTTAAGTTCTACCAGCTTAGGGCTCCGAAGATGTGGTGCTGCACTCCCTGAGCAGCTACCAACGCACTTGATGAGGGCTATCTGGACGTGAAGGAATTTGGGCCAGTAGGCGAGGCGTCTTCTTGTTTTTCAGCTCCCCCTAATACACATCCAGAAACAGACATCCGTGTTCCTGCTATAGGCGTGTATCGCGCATGATGATCGAACAGAGTCGCGCCTATCCGGCCTGGTCACGATGCCGAACGATGGAGTTCAGTTCATAAATAGTGTGGGCGATCTCGCTGTCTGCGGTGTAGAAGTGTGGCGCAATGCGGACGCCGGCGCCGGGACGGAAATCGACCAGGATCTGCCGGCGGCCTAGCTTCGCGGTCACTTCGCGACCGTTTGGCACATCGAGGATAACGGTACCGCCGCGCGCGTCAGAGTCGCGCGGACTCCGCACCACCAAACCGGATTCGTCCGCCAGTGCAATCAGGAGCTGGGTCTGCCGCTGTGATTTCGCGCGGATCGCTTCCACGCCGATCTCGTTCACAATCTCATATCCGGAGCGGGCCGAGTACATGGCAGGCACATTGGGCGTCCCGTTCAGGAAGCGGTGCATGTCCGCGGCATACTCGATGGGGCCGCCCTGGAACTCGAAGGGATGCGCATGCGCCGCCCAGCCGGTGGCAGCGGGCTGCAGGTGTTCGTCGAGATCCGGGCGGACGTACAGATATCCCGCGCCCGGGCCCCCCAGCAGCCACTTCACCGAGCCGCCCGTCGCGAAGTCCAGGCCAAGCGCAGTTACATCAAGCGGTACGATGCCGGCTGACTGGTAGAGATCGGCCACGATGTATGCGCCGACCTCATGCGCGCGCTGCGTGATTGCAGCCAGATCCTGCAGATAGGAGCTGCGAAACGCGACATGAGAAATGCTGATAAGCTGCGTCCGCTGGTCGATCGCTTCAAGAATGTGCTCCAGCGGGACAGTCATGCCATCCCTAGAGGCAACGGATACGATCTGCGCTCCCTGGCGTTCCAGGCCGTAATAGATGTAATCGTTCGAGGGGAAATTCAAGCCGTCTGTGACCAGCTTGTTGCGTCTGCCGCTCCAGTCGAAACAGGACGTGACAATGGACTGGCAGATAGAGACGTTCTGATGGATGACGACGCGGCCCTTGGGAGCGCCGATGATGGAGCCGATGAGATCGCCACAGGTGAGCGGCATCTCCCACCAGCCCTCTTCCCACGCGCGAATCCCGCGCGTAGCCCAGGTGTCAGTGAACTCCTTAAGCGCCATCTCGGCACGCCGGGGCATCGGTCCCAGCGAATGGCTAATCATGTAAGTCGTGTGTTCAAGGATGGGGAATTCCTTGCGCCACCGGAGGAGCGGATCGAGCTTCGCGTCAGCATCGTCCTGGCTGTTCAACGGAAGTGTGCTCACGGCTTTCATGCTTTGAAAATCTCCTCTCCAAGCGCTTGCGTGCGCGCTGCGGATCGTGTGCGCCGCACTCCGTAAGCCGCGCTTAACAGCAGCAGGAAGGGCACGCTGTAGATTAGCGTAGGCCGGAAGGCCTGCGTGAATAACGTGGTGACCAGCGCTGCCGCCATCAGCCCGGCACCCAGCAGGCTGGTGTACGGGTAGCCCCACATGCGGAAGACCATCGCTTTGTCCCGGTGATGCCGGCGGAAGCTGAGATGGGTCACAAAGATCATGAGCCATGCAAACATCGGTCCGAACATGGAGAGTGCGAGCATCAGCAGGAAGGCGTGCTCACGGTAGCGGAGGTTGAGAACGGCTGCCACGCCGATGCCCAGAGTGGAAGCCAGAAGCGCGGGCAGCGGCACGCCGTTGCGCGTGACAGTTCCCAGCCCGCGCGGTGCAAAGCCGCCACGGGCGAGTGAAAACAGCATGCGCGCCGTGATATAGAGCTGACTGTTCATGGCGGACAGCGCGGCGATAAGAATGACGAAGTTCACCACGCCGGCCGCGCCTGGAACATGGGTCGCTTCATCACTGTTAAAATGGCGATTGTGAGCTTCCGGCGGCAGTCAGCGTCCAGGGAACGATGGCGAGAATGAGGGCCAGCGTAAGCACGTAGAAAAGCACCAGGCGCAGCATGGTGGCGCGAAACGCATGCGTGATGGCCCGTTGCGGATCCTTTGCCTCACCGGCGGCGACTGCGATCATCTCAATCGAGAAATAGCTGAAAAGCGACACCAGTACGGCAACCCACATGCCCCAAAGGCCCTTGGGGAAGAAGCCGCCGAACTCCACATAGTTGCGGAAACCGATCTGGAGATTGTGCTCGGCTACGAGAGCATGCGACGCCGTGAGCACCACCCACGCGCCCAGGCAAAGAAAGCCGCAGATAGCCGTGATCTTCAGCGCGGAGAAGCCGTATTCCACGCTTCCGAACAGCCGCACATTGAAAGCGTTCACCAGAACCAGCACGAGGGAGAAGCCGGCAATCCAGATCCAGCCGGGCACGGCAGGAAACCAAAAGCGCATGTAGACGGCTACTGCCGTGACCTCTGTACCCAGTGCGAGCACGACTCCCGCCCAGTAGGCGATGCGCACCAGGAAGCCAGCCATCGGCGATACGTAGAGCTCCGCCCAGGCGCCGAACGAGCCGGCGATCGGATGCGCCACCGTCATTTCGGCCATGCAGCCCATGAGAAGAAGCGTAATGAGCGCCCCGATGAGATAACTGAGGAGCACCGCCGGGCCCGCCAGGCCGATAGCAAAGCCCGAGCCGAGGAAGAGCCCGGTGCCGATCGCTCCACCGATCGCGATCATCGAGAGCTGCCTGGCCGAGAGGCTGCGCCGCAATCCCTGCTCGCGCTCTCGAATATCGTCGAACTTCGAAGGCCCGGAACTCTCCATGCTGCCAATGTACGCTGGCAGGGTGGAACTCCTCTCCCGTCCAGTGCTGGCGCCCGATCATCGGATTCCCTATGGCGCCGATCCTTCGCAGTTCGGCGACCTCTGGCTGCCGGAGGCCGGCCCGGGCGTTCACCACCCCGTAGTGGTGTTCTTTCATGGGGGCTGGTGGAAGTCCGAGTATGACCTCGGCTATGCCGGACACCTGTGTGCAGCGCTGAAAGGCGAGGGTATAGCCGCATGGTCGGTTGAGTACAGAAGAGTCGGAGCCACGGGCGGCGGCTGGCCGGCAACCTTTCAGGACGCTGCGGATGGTTTCGAGTTTCTGGCCACGCTTGCGAAGATGTATCCGCTGGACCTGTCGCACGTAGTCACTATGGGCCACTCGGCCGGCGGCCACCTGGCTTTCTGGATCGCAGGCAGCCACCGCATTCCGCAAGGAAACGAAGACTTCACGCCCGTGATGGAGCCCAGCTTGCGGGCAGCGATCTCGTTGGCAGGAGCAGTCGATCTGCGGCTTACCATCGACCTCGCCGGAGATGCGATCTATGCGCATGATCGAGAGGAAGTCTATCGCCTCATGGGGGGTAGCTCCGCAGGATGTGCCGGAGCGCTATCGGGTGGGAAATCCAGGCGATCTGCTTCCCTTCCACGCCCCGCAGGTTCTCCTGCAGGGCACAGACGATGATCAGATTCCGCCTGCATTGCCTCTACGGTGGGCCGCGATGTCGCAAGGCCGCGGCTCGGCGGCGGCAGTCGAAATAATTCCTGGAGCCGATCACTTTGATGTCATTGATCCGGGCAGCAGCGCGTGGCCTACGGTGATCTCGCACATCAAGTTCTCGCTCGGTTTCTGATTCAAGGCAGTCATTACGATGAGTACGCCCTTGTCGTGCGGGGCGAAGCTGCACTGCCATGCCTTGGTATAAGGACGCAGCGGGGTGCCGCGCGAAAGTGGATAATGCCTGCAACATGGCTTTCACCCTGGAACAGCTCGATCACGTTGTGCTCATTGTGGCGAACATTGCGGCCACCACGGACTTCTACACTGAGGTCCTCGGCATGGATCTGGTCACCATCGACGGGCGGAAGGCGCTCGCCTTCGGCATGCAGGTCCTGCACCTTTACCAGCGTGGGCACGAGCCCAAGCCCGGCCCGGCGCATCCCATGCCGGGTTCGAATGATTTCTGCTTCATCACCAACACGCCGCTGGAGGAGGTTGCCAGCTATCTAGCGGAGCAGCGAATTCACGTGGAGTCCGGGCCGGTGGAGCGCGCGGGAGCACTCGGGAAGCTGCGCGCTATCACGCTGCGCGATCCCGATCAGAATCTCATCCAGATCGCCAAATATCTGTAGCCGAAACGGAACGGCTGGTCATCCGCCGGGACTGGCGGGACGCACGGAGCCTGTCCGGGTGCGTCTCCAACGAAGGATGGATGCCTTCGCAGGCTACCCCTTCCGGTCTGCCCCCATCTGATCTTGCGCAATGCAAAACTTGCCACGTAGAATCCGCCTTTGATTCGGGTTGAGCCGAAGCCCGAGTGAAACCGCCAGAGTTGCTGAACGCCGGCAAGCATGGCGCAGCAAGTGAATCGCGAACGGCACGCACGCAGTTCTTTTAGGAGACCAGCATGAACGTCCTCGCAGTTGGAACGCAGACGCGACCCCCGATCCTGAAACATCTCTTCCGGTGGAGGCAGACGGCCCTCCTGCTGCTGGTACTGGGCTTCGCTCCCACCCTGCTGCTGGCACAGTTCCGCGCTTCGCTGCGCGGCACGGTCACCGATCCGGGAGGCGCTGTGGTTCCGGGCGCGACGGTGACGCTGGTGAACACCGACACCAATGCAACCACTACCGACACCACGGATGCGAGCGGCATCTACAACTTCAACGCGCTCCCGCCGGCCCATTTCCGGCTTAGCGCGGCGGCGCCCGGCTTCAAGAGCAAGGTACTCGAACATGTGCAGATCATTCCCGAGCAGGCCAACACCATCAATCTCCAGCTTGCCTTGGGGCAGACGCAGGAAACCGTAACGGTCTCCGGCAACACCCAGGCGCTCGATACGGAGACCGCAACTCTCAGCGCGACGGTCAGCAGCAACCAAATCCAACACCTGCCATCGTTCAACCGCGACGTTTTCCAGCTCGCCCAGTTGACGCCCGGCGTCTTCGGCGACTCGTCACAGCAGGGCGGCGGCGGCTCCTTTAACCTGCCGGGCAACCAGGGGCCGGGCGGAACTGCCGGTGGTTCCGGCGGCGTATTTCAGACGGAGAACGGCCCCCAAATCCAGAACGGCGGGGGACAGTACGAGACCAACAGCATCTCGGTCGATGGCATCAGCACGGTGAGCGCCGTATGGGGCGGCACGTCGGTGATCACGCCCAGCGAAGACTCGGTCGAGAGTCTCCACGTGGTGTCCAACAGCTACGATGCGGAGAACGGCAGGTTCAGCGGCGCGCAGATTGAAGTGACCTCGAAGAGCGGCACCAACGACCTGCACGGCAGCGCCTTTTTCAAGGCGTCGCGACCTGGGCTGAATGCGTATCAGCGCTGGAACGGCGTGGGATCGAACCAGCCAGGCACGCCCTCGGCACGCGGATTGAACCGCGATGAGAACCGCTTCAATCAGTACGGCGCCAGCCTTGGCGGCCCGCTTTGGAAGAACAAACTGTTCGCTTTCTTCAACTACGAGACCAGCCCTCTGGCCAGCGTCGCCACCGCGCAGGGCTGGTACGAGACTTCGCAGTTCGACGCGGGCGCAGCCACGCCGGGCAGCATTGCGGCGAAGTATCTTGCTTTCCCGGGAGAAGCGGTTTCCGCCAATGCGATCATCCCGCGTAACTGCGCCAGCATCGGACTGACAGAAGGCGTGAACTGCCGGACCACTTCCGGTGGGCTGGACATCGGTTCCCCGCTACACAACGGCCTGGGCCACCAGGACCCGACGTATGGTGGCAATTCCAACAATCCCGGCGTGGGTGGCGGGCTTGATGGAGTGCCGGATATTGCTTACTTCAATTCCGTCAACCCGAATACCGTATCGCAGGCGCAATACAACGGCCGCCTGGATGCCAACCTCTCGCAGAAGGACCACCTGAGCTTTGCCATCTACTGGGTGCCGGTGGATTCGACCACTTTCAACGGCCCCATTCGTCCAGCGAACTTATGGCACCATTCGCAGGTCAACGATGCGTTCTCGGTCATCTGGAACCATACCTTCTCCCCGAACCTGCTGAACCAGGCACGCGCAAACGCGGCGGGATGGCGCTGGAACGAAGTGGGGACCAATCCGCAGGCGCCATTCGGCCTGCCCTCGGCCAACTTCGACAGCTTCGGGGGCGCCGGCGGCACCAGCCCGGCAACGCCGCAGTATTTCGGTGCTCCGGGACCGAGCAACCTGAACCAGTGGACTTACAGCTATAACGACGTCCTGACCAAGATTGCCGGCCGGCACAGCATCAAAGTGGGCGGCGAGCTGACCCGGCTCTACTACCTGAATAACCCTGTGTATAACGCGCGTCCCAGCTTCACCTTTAACAATCTCTGGGACTTTGCAAACGATGCGCCTTATAAGGAGACGGGGCAGTTTGCTTCGCAGACCGGTATCCCATTCTCCAACCGGCAGGACAACCGCGAGAACCTTTGGGGCGCGTTTGTGCAGGACGACTTCAAGATGCGGCCCAACCTGACCATCAACCTCGGGCTGCGCTGGTCCTACTTCGGCGCGTTCTACTCCAAGCAGAACAACCTCGACGTGGCACAGTTTGGCAGCGGCGCCGACGCGCTTACCGGTTTAAATGTGCGTGTGGGAGGAAAGCTGTATAGCCCTCAGAAGTATAATTTCGGCCCGCAGATCGGCTTCGCCTGGCAGCCGGCGCGCTCCAATGGCAACCTGGTCATTCGGGGCGGCTTCGGCATCAACTACAACCAGAACGAAATTGCAATTACGGCCAACGGGAACGGCAACCCGCCAAACGCCGTCCAGGCGAACTTCACCTGTCCCTATCCGTACACCACCAATCCCACTTGCACGGGCACCGGCATCCTGTACGAAACTGCGGGAGATATCCACTCGATCTTCGGCTACGCTCCGAATCCCAACACGATCACGACGTTTGGACCCAACAACCTCCCGCTCAGCGGGTCGCCCATCCAGGTGACTGGATACCTGGCAAATCCGAAGTCGATCGCCAACTACCACTACTCCCTCGACACGCAGTACCAACTGCCTTACAATACCGTGTTTTTCCTCGGCTACCAGGGAAATCAGATGAGGCACCTGATTATCCAGAACAACTGGAATGCCATTGCCGCGGCGAGGGGCATTCCTCTCAATCCGCACGTCAACGTCCTCGACTTCTACCAGAACAGCGGGACCTCCAACTTCAACTCCATGATCGCCACCTTGACGCACAACTTCGCCCACAGCTTCCAGGCGCAGGTGCAATACACCTGGGCGAAGGCCATGGACGAGAACTCCGGCCCGTACACGGAAGATCCATATCCGTACGACACCCATGCGGCCTATGGGCGCTCCGACTACAACGTCCAGAATGCGTTCAAGCTGTTTGGCCTGTGGCAGCCCGTCTTCTTCCACGGCAACCATAGCTGGCTGGAGAAGGTAGCCGGCGGCTGGTCGCTCAGCGGTATCTGGAACGTCCACTCCGGCTTCCCCTGGAACCCGTACTACAACACCACGGGCGCGTATTACCAGGGCAGCGGTTACGGAACGCTGCGGCCTTCTGCCAATCTCGGAGGCTTCGGCAGCAGCACCGGCAACAGCAACTTCCAGCAGGCGACCAATCCAAACTTTGGGGGCGACGGCACGAGATTCTTCGCGCCACCTGTTTATGCGCAGGGTCCGGCCTTCCCGGCGGTGGCTCCCCCGCCGCTTCCGGGCATTCACCGCAACAGCCTGAACGGCCCCGGCTACAACGACCTGGACGCCAGCGTCACCAAGGCGTTCGGCCTGCCGAATACACGTCTGCTGGGCGAGCGGGCACGCTTCGAGATCCGCGCGGACAGCTATAACCTGCTGAATAAACTCAACATCAACACTGCATCGATAGACGGCAACCTGGGCTCCGTGGCGCCGGATGGCACGGTGACTCCGAATGCCGACTTCGGTGTGGCAGGCAGTGCATTGGGCAGCAGGACCGTGCAGTTACAGGCCCGGTTCAGCTTCTAGCCATCAGCCTTACGGGTGGCAAGAGGGTGCACCGCGGTGCACCCTCTTTTCGTAACGGGCCGTGCAAGTTTTCGGCTGTGCAGCGGTGGCCTGAAGAGGGGCTGCACACCGCTCGCGGACCGCCCAGCGTCCAGGAGGATTCTGCCATGCACTTATCGCCACTCGCCCGTGCGGCAACGCTGCTGTGCGGTTTAGCATGCTGTTTTTGCGCAGCGGGCGCAAACGCGCAGGAAGAACAGGTCACCATCGATGCCACCGCGCAGACCACGCCCTTTCCCCACTTCTGGGAAGAGATGTTCGGCTCCGGGCGCGCCATCCTGACGCTGCGCGAAAGCTATCGCGAGGACATGCGCGCGGTAAAACAGGTCTCCGACTTCCGCTATGTGCGCTTTCATGCCATCCTGCACGACGAACTCGGGGTGTACAACGAGGACGAGCACTGCAATCCCGTCTACAACTTCGCCTATGTGGACCAGGTCTACGACGGGCTGCTGAAGCAGGGCGTCAGGCCATTTGTCGAGATCAGCTTCATGCCCAAGAAGCTGGCCTTCAATCCGGATGCGCTGCATGCCTTCTGGTACAAGCAGAATGTTTCTCCACCCAAGAGCATGGAGGGGTGGGACGCGCTGATGACGGCCTTCGCGCGGCACCTGGTGGAGCGCTATGGCATTGAAGAAGTAGCTCAGTGGTACTTCGAAGTGTGGAACGAGCCGAATATCGACTTCTGGGGCGGCGTTCCGCGGCAGAAAACGTACTTCGAACTGTATGCGCACACCGCACGCGCACTCAAAGGGGTCAATCCGCGGATCCGGGTGGGCGGCCCCGCGACCGCAGCCGCTGCGTGGATTCCGGATTTTCTGAACTACACCGCGAAGAACAATGTGCCGGTCGATTTTGTCTCTACCCATGGCTACGCCGACGACACGGTAGAAGATCTTTTCGGGACCACGGAGGACATCCCGATGGACCAGCGTGTCTGCCGCGCCGTCGAGAAGGTGCGGGGGCAGATCGATGCGTCTCCCCGGCCGAAGCTGCCGCTGTTCTGGACAGAGTGGAACGTGCAGGGCATGCACGAATCGCGCGACACGACCTTCGTCGGTTCGGCGCTGGCCAATACCATTCGCCAGTGCGACGGCAAAGGCGTGGACATGCTTTCGTTCTGGACCTTTTCCGATGTTTTCGAAGAAGGTGGCCCGATTGATCAGCCGTTCAGCGGACAGTTTGGCCTGCGCGCCAAGGGCGGCATCAACAAGCCGAGCTACTACGATTACGGGCTGCTGCACCAGTTGGGGACGGAGCGTTTGCCGGTGCGTTCCGATGACGTGCTGGCCACGCGCACCAGGGACGGAAAGCTTGCCGCCGTGGTGTGGAACCTGGTCGATCCGGACAAGCACGGTGCGCCGCGCACCATCGCACTCCAATTCAAGGGCGTGGCCCCGGACGCGGCCGTCCTGCTGCAACGGGTGGATGACGAACATGGCAACGTGCTGCCCAAGTACGCTGCCATGGGCAAGCCCAAGGATCCGACGCCGGCGCAAGTGGAGGAACTGAACAAGGAGACGGCGCTGGGTGCACCCGTACCGTCGCACCTGGTGAACGGGCGCTTGGAACTGCACCTTGAGCCCAATGCGCTGGTGCTGGTGGAGATAGCGGGATCGCGGTAGCCCGATTGGCCGTCCCTCGCGCACTGTACGGCACGAGTGCGGGGCGGTGGCAGCAGATACACTCGGGAAAGTGTCTCTCTCCTTTCAAGTGCATGCCACCGCCGGTCCGGCGCGGCGCGGCGGTATGGCCCTGCCGCACCGGGAAGTCCAGACTCCGGTCTTCATGCCGGTGGGCACGGCCGGTTCCGTGAAAGCCGTACCCCAGCATCTGCTCGAAGAACTGGGCGCGCAGATCATACTGGGGAACACGTATCACCTGTATCTCCGCCCCGGGCATGAGCTGATCCGGCGCCTTGGGGGTCTGCACCGGTTCATCAGCTGGCCTGGCGCCATGCTCACGGACTCGGGCGGGTTCCAGGTTTTCAGCCTGAGCGAGCTGCGCAAGGTCACGCCGGATGGCGTACGCTTCCGCTCGCACCTCGACGGCAGCTCGCACTTCTTTTCGCCCGAGCGGTCGATTGAAATCCAGATCGCCCTCGGTGCCGACATCATCATGGTCTTCGACGAATGCACGGAGTACCCGGCCGACCAGGGCCGGGCGCGGAGCTCGCTCGACCTCACACTGGCCTGGGCGCGTCGGAGCCAGGCGTACTTCAACGAGCATCGGCACGAGGTGCCCTGGGGACAGCCGGATGCCTCGGCCGTAGGGGAAGCAAACGCGCTCGAGGGCAGGACGCAGGCGCTCTTCGGCATCGTCCAGGGTGGCATGTACCTGGATCTGCGCCGCGAGTCGGCCGAGCGCCTGGTGGAGATGGATTTTCCTGGGTACGCGATCGGCGGACTGAGCGTGGGCGAGCCGCGAGAGCTGACGCGGGAGGTCATCGAGAGCACGCTGCCGCTGCTGCCGGCCGATAGGCCGCGGTATGTGATGGGCGTGGGCTACCCGGAAGAAATCGTCGAGTACGCCGGGATGGGCGTGGACATGATGGACTGCGTGCTGCCCACGCGCGCAGCGCGGCATGGGCTGCTGTTCACCTCAGAGGGCCGCCTGAACATCAAGAACCGGCGCTTTGCCGACGACCCCTCTCCGCCCGACCCCGCCTGCGGCTGCCTGGTATGCCGGCGCTATTCGCGGGCCTATCTGCGGCACCTGATGGCAACCGGGGAACCGCTCGCCGCAGTGCTGAACACGCTGCATAACCTGGCCTACTACCTTGACACCATGCAAGCGGTACGCGATGCTATTGCGATAGGCACCCTTCCAGCCCTGCTCCGGCGTGTGCGCGAAATTCAGCGTGCCAGCGACACCCGTGCGGACTGAGATGGATCGGCTGCCATCGCCTGCTGACACACGCTTTCGCTGCTAAGGGCAGTGAGGCGTGCAGCGCAAATTAGCTCTCCGCGCCGCCATTCCTGAAGATCTCCAGTGTGCTTCCTCGCGCGCCTGGTTCGTCCGAAGCCGGCGGCACGGGCGAGCACGAGAGTGAAGGATAGTGCATTGAGTCATGCCGTATCGCTTCTGGCCGCCGCTTCGCCCCAGGGCTTTGTCGCCTTTCTTCCGTTCGTTCTGATCATCGGCGTCTTCTACCTTATGCTGGTGCGGCCCAACCAGAAGCGGCAGAAGCAGTGGCAGTCGATGCTCGGTAACCTGAAACCCGGCGACCGAGTGACCACAACCGGAGGCCTGCGCGGCACCATCGTCGCGCTGCGCGACGAGACGATCCAGCTCAAGCTTCCGCCCGACTCCATCAAGGTAGAGGTGATCAAGAGCGCCATCGCTGCCGTGACCACCACCACTCCCGACGAAATAAAGTAGCCATCCCAAGGACCACACCCTTAACTCCGGACATTCCCGATGCGTAAGAACCTTACCGGCAAGACCATCCTTATCCTGGCGATCCTGGTCGTCTTTTTCTTTGGTATTTTCGGCGTTCCCCGCGGAATCAACGGAGCGGCCTGGAAAGCAGCGCTCGGCAACCGTATCCATCTTGGGCTCGACCTGAGCGGCGGCACCCACCTGGTGCTGCAGGTCATGGTGGACGAGGCGGTCAGCGCCGTGACGGACAACGATGTCGCCCGCCTGCAGAGCGACTTGCAGCAGGCCGGCCTGGCAGCCGGCTCGGTGTTGAAGCCGAACCCCACCGGCCAGCCGGAAACGATCCAGGTGCAGGGCACGCCGGCGGACAAGACCGGCGATGTACGCAGCCTGCTCGACAGCAAGTATGGCCAGCAGTACAACATCAGCTCCGGCAGCGATAACTCCTGGACGCTGACCATGAAGCCGACCGAGGTACAGTCCATCGAGACGCATGCCCTCCAGCAGGCCATCGAGACTATCCGTACCCGCATCGACTCCCTCGGCGTCAGTGAGCCTACCATTCAGGAGTACGGCCTGGGCAAGAACCAGATCCTGGTGGAACTGCCCGGCGTGGACGATCCCGGTCGCGTGCGCGACATCATCCAGTCCACCGCGCGACTGGAAATTCACCAGGTGGTGGGCGGGCCCTTCCCCGATGAGCAGTCTGCGCTACAGGCGAATAACGGCGCCATTCCGCCGGACGATATCCTGCTGCAATACGGCGGCACGGAGCCCGGCGAGCAGGGCCAGTACTTCCTGCTGCAGCGGCTGGCCGTGGTGGCCGGAAACGACTTCCGCGACGCCGAGCCGGGCGTGGATGAAAACCAGCGTCCGGACGCGACCTTTATCCTGACCCGCAATGCCGGCGACCGCTTTTACCAGTTCACCAGCTCCAACATCGGCAAGCAGCTCGCCGTGGTGCTGGACAACAAGGTGCAGGAGGTCGCGAACATCCAGCAGGCCATCCGCGACCAGGGCCGCATTACCGGGCTGGGCAAGCAGAAGGCCCAGGACCTTTCGCTGATGCTGCGCACCGGCGCGCTCCCGGCATCGATCCATTATCTAGAAGAGCGCACGGTTGGACCCTCGCTCGGCGCGGATTCAATTCGCGAAGGCGTGCTCGCCTCCGTGATCGGCATGCTGGCCGTCATGGTCTTCATGCTGATCTACTATCGCGGCGCGGGCATCAACGCCGACCTGGCGCTGTTCCTTAACCTCATCATCCTGCTCGGGTTCATGGGCTTCACCGGCTCCACGCTGACGCTGCCGGGGATCGCCGGCGTCATCCTGACCATCGGTATGGGCGTGGACTCGAACGTGCTGATCTTCGAGCGTATCCGCGAAGAGCTGCGGGCAGGGAAGTCGCCGGGCGCAGCAGTCGATCAGGGCTTTGCGCACGCCTGGGTCACTATCCTCGACACCCACGTGACCACCATCGTTTCCGCCGCCATTCTTTTTCTCTTCGGCACCGGGCCGGTGCGCGGCTTTGCCGTCACGCTCACCTTCGGTCTGCTGGCAAACCTGTTCACCGCGGTCTTTGTTTCCCGCGTGATCTTTGACGCGAACCTGAATCGCAAACAGCGCGGCGAGGCGCTTTCCATATGAGCATGTCGGCGAAGAACGTGTGCAGCGGTATCGGGTGCGGATTGCTGGCCGGAGCGGCCTTTGTTCTGATCGCGTTCCTGATTGAAGAAACCATCATTCGAGACCTGAGCGGCAAGCTGTAGGGCCGTAAGTATTTCCGGCAGGCGCTTCAACCAGCGCTGCCCTGGACGGAGCCATTGTGGAACTCTTTCATAACGTGGACATCGACTGGCTAGGGAAGAAATGGTATTTCCTTGGCTTTTCTCTCATCTTCAGCCTCGCCGGCATACTGTCGATGCTCTTCTGGCACCATATTCCGCTGGGCGTGGACTTTAAAGGCGGAACGCTGGTCTACGTCAAGTTCGACGCGCAGCCGAACACGGACCGGATCCGTTCGGCAATTGACCACGCCGGGGTGCGGGACGCACGTATCCAGAGCTACGGGCCGGCTTCCAACCACCAGGTCATCATCCAGCTTCCGCAGAAGGACACGCACGAGACCAACCTCGAAGCGGGACGCGCCACCATCGTCCAGGCGCTTCAAAGCAACTACTCCAAGGCCGGAGCTTCCGCGGCAGCGGGCAAGCTCGACCTGGATAACGTGGGCCGCGGCGCGCTGACCGACTTCCTGATGCAGCGCGATCCGGAGCACCTGAACACCGGCAATGCCCCGGCCGGGGGCGCGACGGCGCAGGTGCGCTATGCGCAGCAGGCGGCCGCGGTGCTGGACTTCCGCGACAAGCAGCACAGCGGGCTGGTGCCGGACTACGAAAGCCTGCACCAGGTGGCCGATCCGGCCGTCCTGAGTGCGTTGCAGCAGGGCACCTACCTTTCCGGCTTTACCGTGTTTAACCTCGAGATCGTGGGTCCGCAGGTGGGCGCGCAGCTGCGCAAGCAGGCGGTGCTGGCCACCCTCTATTCGCTCGCGGGGATGCTGGTTTACCTGTGGGTGCGCTTTGAGCTGATCTACGGTGTAGCCGCGGTAGTGGCGGTCTTCCACGACACCCTGATCACGGTCGGCGCCTTCAGCCTGATGAACAAGGAGATCACGCTTACGGTGATCGCCGCAATTCTCACGCTGGTCGGCTACTCCATGAACGACACCATCGTGGTCTTCGACCGTATCCGCGAAAACCTGCTGCTGTCGCGGCGGGAACCGCTCAGCAATCTCGTGAACCGCAGCATCAACCAGACGCTGAGCCGGACGGTGTTGACATCCGGACTCACGTTTCTCACCGTGCTATCGCTGTATCTCTTCGGCGGTGAGGTGCTGCACGGTTTCTCCTTCGCACTGGTCATCGGCATTCTGATCGGAACGTACTCGTCGATCGCGGTCGCGGCACCGATGCTGGTGGCCTATCAACAGTGGCGCGCCGGGCACGGCAGGACCGCCGCTCTGCCCACCGGCAAGCGGGTGCGCGTATAGCGGATATCCGCCAAGCGGAGGTTGATTTCCGGGCGGAAGGTGCCTGCTGGAGCTGGCCATACAGGCTCCGGGACACCTTCCGCCCATCGCTTTCTGGGTGAGCCGCCCTGGTGCAAGAGGCCTATTTGCCAGCTGTGTACCTCGTTGTGTTAGATACCTTCACATAGCGTTTATTTTCCGGGAACAAAAGTTCCCGGTCGCGGTGTCTATAACGAGGAAGTCGCAGAACGCCCTGAGCGAGGTAAGGCCATGTTCGAAGATTCTTTAATGGAGTCCGGCGGCAGAATCAAGACAAAGAGCAAGTGGTTTTCCATTCTTGCCTTTGTCTTCAATGGTGGAATCCTCCTGCTCCTCATCCTTTGGCCGTTGCTCCACCCCGAGGCTTTGCCGAAACAAATGATGGCAACCCTCCTGGTTGCGCCTCCGCCACCTCCGCCACCTCCGCCGCCCCCGCCACCGCAGGCCCCAGTGCCCAAGGTGCAGGTGCACTCTGAAATGTTGAACAACGAACTCACGGCACCGAGCAAGATTCCGAAGCAGATCAAGATGATCAAGGAAGATGCTGCGCCTCCGCCGCAGATGGCAGGTGGTATTGCCGGCGGTATCGGCGGTGGATCGGCGGGCGGTGAGCTGGGTGGTATCATCGGCGGTATCGGCTCCGGTCCTGCCCCTGTGGTCAAGGCTGCTGCTCCGAAGAAGATCGCGATCTCTTCCGGCGTGATGGCCGGCAACAAGCTTTCCGGCGCGAACCCAACCTATCCGGCGATTGCGAAAGCCGCCCGGATCCAGGGAACGGTCGTGCTTCAGGCCACCATTGGCAAGAATGGTTCCATCCAAAACCTGCGTGTTGTCAGCGGTCCGCCCATGCTGCAACAGGCGGCGGTAGAAGCAGTGAAGGGGTGGCGCTACAAGCCATACCTCCTTAACGGTGAGCCAGTCGATGTGGAGACTACGGTGAACGTGGTCTTCTCGCTCGGAGGCTGATCCAGCAGCTCTCGCTTGGTGGTCTCCGCCAAGTTCACCTCTGGCCTCTTCGGGGCATGCAGCCTCGAAGAGGCCAGTGCTAGCATCGGGATGTTCCCAAGCACGAAACGGTATCAGGAGGAAAGATTCAGTGATTCTCGCCCATCTCACACACTTCGCGACCAATCCCTCGGCCCTGGGATTTTTCTTCTTTCAGGACCAGCCGACCGTCGGCTTCACCCCCATGGAGCTGTGGGCTCACATGGGCAACCTGGCCAAGGCGGTCGTCGTTATTCTCTTCATCATGTCGATCTGGTCTCTTGCCGTGATCATCGACCGTGCCATCTACTTCAGCGCCGCGCGCAAGCAGTCGCGTGACTTCGCTCCGAAAGTCGCCGGCGCGCTCCGCGAGGGCAAGCTGGAAGAGGCCATCAAGGTGGCGGACCGCAACAAGAAGTCGCACCTTGCCGAAGTGGTCACCGCGGGCCTGCAGGAGTTCCGCAGCTACGGCAGCGGCGGCACCGTCTCTGAGGATCAGATTGAGTCCAGCCGGCGCGCTCTCGAGCGCTCGGAAGCCATCGTGCACGCCAAGCTGAAGCGCGGTCTCGGCGGCTTGGCCACCATCGGCTCTACCGCCCCCTTTATCGGCCTGTTCGGAACGGTGGTTGGTATCTTGAACGCCTTCCAGCAGATCGCCACGCAGAAGACGGCCGGTATCGGCGCCATCGCCGGCGGTATCTCGGAAGCGCTTGTCACCACGGCCTTTGGCCTTCTGGTCGCAATCCCGGCCGTGATCCTGTTCAACTACTTCACTAACAAGGTCGAAGCGTTTGACGTGGAGATGGATAACTCCTCGAGCGAACTGATCGACTACTTCATCAAGCAGTCGCACCGCCGCTAAGCGGCTGGTGCTCGAACGAGCCCTGTAGCGGGAAACAGTGAGCCGGGCAGCGGACGAAACCGCCGCCCGGTATCCTGAACTTCCGGGCAGGTTAGAAATTCGCAGGCTGGAAGGCTCGGAAGGATGGAGCGCAACACATGGCAATAGTCACACGGAACGAAGGCGCCAAGGTCAACTCCAACATCAACGTCACGCCCATGGTGGACGTGATGCTGGTGCTGCTTATCATTTTCATGGTCATCACGCCCATGGTGCAGAACAAGGTAAACGTCGAGCTGGCCAAGAGCGTGGACGCGACGCCCATGCCGGATGCGGACAAGGAAGATTCTGTCGTGCTTGCGATCACGCGCGATGGAAAGGTCTACCTCGGGGCCAACCAGGTCGCCATGTCGGATCTCGGTCCGAAGGTGAGCGACATGCTCCAGAACAAGACCAGCAAGGAAATCTTCCTCCGCGCCGATGCGCGCGCGCACTATGGCTCCGTGATGGAAGCGATCGACAACGCCCGGACGGCCGGCGTCGACCAGCTTGGGGTCCTTACAGAGCAGCCCAACAGCGGCTCCGCAGGCGGGGTCCAGTAACAGAGCACGGGCTGCGCGCATGCAGCCCGTCAGAAACGAGGAATTAGCTATGGGAATGTCAGCGGGCGGTAACTCATCGGGGCTTTCCTCCGATATCAACGTCACTCCGATGATCGACATCTTGCTCGTGCTGTTGATCATCTTCATGGCCATCACACCTGTTTCGCCCAAGGGGCTGGACGCGCTGGTGCCCCAGCCGCCCAAGAACCCCCAGAAGCAGCAGGACAACGACCGCACCATTGTCGTGCAGGTGGTGCACAAGGCCGGCAACCAGCCGTCCTACAAGATCAACGACACGGATGTCGCGAAGTCTGACCTCCAGAACAAGCTGGAAGCGATCTTCGCCTCGCGCGCAGAAAAGGTCATGTTCATCAAGGGTGACCCCGATCTGGACTTCGCACCGATCGCCAACGTCCTCGACATCGGCAAGGCTGCAGGCGTCGACCACATCGGTCTAATCACCCCCAAAGTCGAGGCTGGCCAGTAGAGCAGCCGGATTGCAAATGATCCGCGGTCACCCAGGCCGCGGATTTTGTTTGTGCCTCGCCCTTGCCACCCCGGAGAAAACAATTACAATCACTGCGCAGAGAGAATCCTCTGCCCACGCAAGCGGAAACGATGTCAGGCATCGTCTGGCACTCAAAGGAGAGACAAAGCAGAATGAACCGAAACAAAAAACTCTGGGTGCCGGCAGTTGCCAGCCTGTCGTTGCTCATTTCCCTGGCCGGCTGCAGCCGCTTGCAGGCACGTGATCAACTCAACAAGGGAGTTGCGGCTTACAAGAGCGCGAAGTACGAAGAGGCCATCAGCCACTTCCAGCGCGCAGTAAACCTCGATCCGAAACTTCCCATGACGCACCTTTACCTCGCTACGGCCTATGCGCAGCAGGTGGTGCCGAACACCGATACGCCCGCCAACAACAAGGCGGCGCAGCAGGCCATCAACGCGTATGAGGACGTGCTGAAGGAACGGCCCAACGACCTGACTGCGCTCAAGGGCATCGCGTCGATTTACTTCAACACCAACAAGTTCGACCAGGCCAAGGAGTGGCAACAGAAGGTAATCGCCGCCGATCCGAAGGACCCGGAAGCGTACTACACCATCGGCGTGATTGACTGGGGCCAAGCACGCAAGAACTCGCTCCAGGTGCTCTCTGCCATGGGCGCCACCGATAAGGGTGACGGCAATCCCAACATTCCCAAGAAGGAATGCCAGAAGCTGTCCGAACAAAATACGCCACTCGTGCAGGAAGGCATGGACAGCCTCAAGAAGGCAGTTGATTTGCGGCCTTCCTATGAAGACGCCATGGCGTACATCAACCTTATGTATCGACGGCAGGCCGAGATCGAATGCGGCAACGACGCTGCGCGCAAGGCCGATCTGGCGCAGGCCCAGGATTGGACAGACAAGGCCCTCGCCGCCCGCAAGGCGAACGAGATCAAGGCCAACCAGACCACGCCTGGCGGTGGTGCGCAGAAGAGTAAGTAATCGCGTCAGTAATAAATAGCTGCTAGTCCGATTGCAAGAGCCTCCGCTTGGCGGAGGCTCTTGCGTTTTTGTTGCGACTTCGGCTTTGACAGGAGCGCGGCGCCCAATGCGCGGTTCCTGCTAGAATCCTCCTTCGCGTGCCCTCCATTCGCAAAATCCTGATCGCCAACCGTGGTGAGATCGCGCTGCGCGTGCTGCGTGCCTGCCGCGAACTCGGTATCGCCGCTGTCGCCGTCTACTCGGACGCGGACCGCGCAGCGCTGCATGTGCTGCATGCCGACGAGGCATATCGGCTGGGACCGGCGCCTTCATCCGAATCGTACCTGCGCGGCGACCGCATCCTGGAAATCGCGCGCGAAAGCGGTGCAGACGCGATTCACCCCGGCTACGGCTTTCTTTCCGAAAACGCGGAGTTCGCCCAGGCCTGCGAAGAGGCCGGCATCACCTTCATCGGCCCGCCTGCCTCCGCGATGCGTGCGCTGGGCAGCAAAACGCGGGCGCGCCAGGCGGCCGACCGCGCCGGCATGCCGCGCACGCCGGGCTCTACCGAAGGGCTGGCGTCGCTCGATGAAGCGCTCGTCGTGGCCGGGCAGATCGGCTACCCGGTCATGCTGAAAGCCGCCGCAGGCGGCGGTGGAAAGGGCATGCGGGCGGTGGCCACGCCGGAGGAGATGCGCTCGGCCTTTGAAGGCGCGGTAGGCGAGGCAGAGCGCGCCTTCGGCTCCAGCGAGGTCTACCTGGAGAAGCTGATCGAGCGCCCCCGCCACATTGAGATCCAGGTGCTCGCCGACCAGCACGGAAACGCGATCTATCTCGGGGAGCGCGAGTGCTCCGTCCAGCGGCGGCACCAGAAGGTGATCGAGGAAGCACCCTCCGCCGTGGTGGGGCCCGAACTGCGGCAGAGCATGGGACGAGGCCGCATGCCGGCTCGCCCTGTCGGCTGGCTACACCAATGCGGGTACGGTGGAGTTCCTGCTCGATGAACAGCAGAATTTCTACTTTCTCGAGATGAATACGCGCCTGCAGGTGGAGCATCCCGTGACCGAGCTGGTCACCGGCGTAGACCTGGTTCACCTGCAAATCGCCGTTGCAGAAGGCAAGCCGCTGCCGCTCACGCAGAGTGATGTCGAAGTGCGTGGTCACGCGATCGAATGCCGTATCTACGCGGAAGACCCGGAGAATAACTTCTTCCCCTCGCCCGGCCGCATCACGCGCCTGGTGCGCCCCGGCGGCCCGGGCATTCGCGAAGACATCGGCATCTACGAGGGCTGGGTCGGTGCCCATGGATTACGACCCCATGCTGTCCAAGCTGATTGCCTACGCGCCCACGCGCGCCATGGCCATCGAGCGCATGTTGCGGGCGCTGAACGAATACGCCATAGGGGGCATCCGCACCAACCTGGGCCTGTTCCGGCGCATTCTCACTGACCCGGCGTTCCGCTCGGCGGCTATCGATACCCACTACCTCGATCGGTTGCTGGCGGAACCGGCGCCCGAGCAGGCGGAAAACGATACGCAGCCGGCGATTATCGCGGCAGCGCTGGCGGCCTTCCTGCAAGGCTCTCTCGGAACGAGTGCTGGGGGGCAGTCCGCACCGGAAACCGCGGCACCCCAAAGCGCCTCGCCATCCGCTTGGAAGACCACGGCTCGCCGGGAGGCATTGCGATCATGATGCTCAACCTGGAGCTGCAGGGCAAAGAGCATCGCGTGGAGATCACGCCAGGAGCTCAACCCGGGCTCTACCGCCTGCGGGTGGACGGAACCGAGGTCGAGGCCGACGCGCGGATGATCGAGCCGGGCGTGTTGTCCTTGATTCTCAACGGGCAGGCCTATCGCTGCATTCTGAAGTCCGACGGTGATGAACCTGCCGTGGTGATCGAGGGGCAGGCCTTTCCTTACAGACTTGACGATCCGCGGTCTCTTCGCTCCCGTCGCGCGCGCGCCGAGGTGGCAGGCGGCGCCCGCCAGGTAAAGGCGTCCATGCCGGGACGTGTGGTGCGCGTCTTGGTCGCCGTGGGTGACACCGTGGAAGCTCACCAGGGCTTGGTTGTAGTCGAGGCCATGAAAATGCAGAACGAGCTGAAGGCGCCCAAGGCGGGGCGCGTCACCGAGCTGCGGGTCGCCTCCGGAGAGGCGGTTGCGTCCGGTCAGGTTCTCGCGGTCATTGAGTAGCGCTTCCGTTTGCATGGGCGCGAAACCCTCTAGATGACTGGCCTTGCTGGCCCACCCTGCTGTCGTCAGCGCGGGGCCGGCTCGCCCGCATCCGCCAGCGCGTAAGCCATCACGGCCATCAGCGCAGCATTCTCGTTCAATTCGCGCGCATCCACCTTATCGAAAGTGTCGGCCGCGGTGTGGTGGTAGTTGAAGTAGAAGCGGCTGTCCTGCAGCGGAGCGAACCCGGGGACGCCCTTCTTCACCAGAAAGCTGATGTCTTCCCCGGTGTCACCCTGCTGCGAAAGCATGGCCGCACCCGTAGGCCCGAGCACCCGCGCCACCGGGGCCAGCCAGTCTTCCAGCTTGGGGCTGCCGCTGAAGAGGATGCCCCCGGGGTGGCCGGCGCCGAGATCGGACTCCAGCGCGCCCACATGATTGGCCATCTCGGCCGCGTGCTCTTCGACATAGGTCTGCGCCCCAGCAGACCCCTGCTCCTCGTCCATCCACGCGACGAAGCGCACCGTCCGCCGGGGGTGAATGCCGAGCTTCTGGAGCAAGTGCAGGGCCTGCATGGATACAGCCACGCCCGCCCCGTCATCAATGGCCCCCGTTCCCAAGTCCCAGGAGTCGAGGTGCCCGGACACGATCACCACCTGCTCGGGGTGCTCAGTGCCTTTCCAATCGGCGATGACGTTGTAGCTGGTCGCTGGGGCGAGCGTCTGCGGCGTCAATGTGAGGTGCATGCGTACCGAGCCCTGGTGGGCAAGGTTGGCGAGCAAGTCCGCATCTTCAGCGGTCACGGCGGCTGCCGGGACCTTTTCCGTGCCCGGGCTGTAATATGTCATGCCGGTGTGCGGCAGGCGGAAGTCCGCCCCGCCGACGGAACGTACCAGCACGGCCGCGGCGCCCAAAGCGGCCGCTACGCTCGGTGCTGCGCCACGGTAGGCTACGGCCTGCCCGTAGGCTTCGCCGCCAAAGCCGAGAGCGGCCAGGCGCTTGTCGAAGTGCTCATTCAGCAGCAGGATCTTGCCTTTGGCCGCGCCTGCAGGCAGGGCACTCACCGCCTCGAAAGAGTCCGCAACCACCACTTCGGCGGTCAGTCCATCCGCAGGCGTGGCCACGCTGCTGCCCAGCGCCGTCAGAACAATCTTCTGCCGAATGCTGGACTCGCCGCCCTTCCCCTCCGGGTGTCCCGGCCAGGATGTGAGCTCGCCTGTCTCCTCGCCGCGCACCCAGTGGGGCACGGTCGTCTTCTCCAAATGCACCTCCGCCCCCAGGGCGCGCATTTCCGCCGCCACATACTGCACGGCGGCTTCCGCCCCCGGCGAGCCGGAAAGGCGCGGACCGATGTTGTCCGTGAGGTGGCGGAGTTCCTGCAGCGCATAGCTATCGCTGAGTGCCGCATCGCGGATGCCGGCCATATTTGCAATCTGCTCCGGCGTCCATGCGCCGTCAGAGGGGTGGAGAATCCGTGCAATCCGGTCCTGCGGAACCGGCGGAGGTGCGGGGTTCTGGGCAAGACCAGCGAGCGAGGCAAAGTAGAGTGCGGCAGCGGCAAGGATGGAGGTCGGTTTCATCACGTGGGATGCTACCACGCTCACCTCTCGCCCTTAAGGATGCCGGCTTGAGCGTGGCCAGGCTCTGCGAACGCTGGTTGCTTCCCGGCGCGGGTGCAGCGTTTGCGGGTAGTAACCTGAAAGCGCAGCGACAGTCACAAGGAATTGCTCAAACAGACTGGATCACACGGCCCGCATGGCCGAAGATAGTTGAAAGAAATAGACCACGTGCCGCTTGCATCAGAAGCGGGCCGAGGGCTCGGACCGATTGCGTCTGGGCGCGTGGTCATGTGTTGCATCTCGAGCCCCTTCACGGGCACAAGGTGCGCAGCAGGCAGTAGCTTCAGGGATCGCTTGGAGGTATGACGATAATGGAAAGCGGACCACTACATATGGGGATGGAACTCCTGTTTCTCAACTGCTGGCGGGCGGTCGCCATGGTTCTTCTGTTGGTCGCAGCGTACGCCTTGGTGCGTCGACACCTGCTCTCGTTGGAGCGGGAGCAGGAATCTTCCTCCGCACTGCCCATGGCCTCTTCCGATGCGGGCAGGCTGCTTGCCCTTTTCCTGCTCATCCCCATGCTGCTCAGCCTCAGCGGCTGCGGCTATTGGTACAACGGGCTCCATAGCAGCGGAAACAACTCCGGCGATGGGGGAGGCGGCGGCGGTACGGGCGGCGGTGGCGGCGGTGGGGGCGGTGGCAGCAATGGCAGCATAACCGGCCCGCTGACGGTCACGCCTGCGTCTCTCACCTGGGTCAAGGAGCCTGTCGGCCAGACCTCCGGCGCCAAGCAGATCACGATCGCCAACCCCAACACTGGCGCAGTGACCATGGGCGACATTACCAGCGATGTGAACTTTCCGATTACTGGCAACACCTGCCCCTTGAGCGGGAGCACGCTTGCGCCCGCCGCCACCTGCACGCTGTCCATCAGCTTCCGCCCGCGGCAGCAAACCTCGCTCACGGGGACCGTCAGCATCGCGAGCAATGCCTCGACCGATCCGCAGAGCGTATCCCTTTCCGGACTCGGCGTTGCCGGGCCCCTGCTCTTCACTCCCGCGGAGCTCGCCTTTCCCACTACCGCAGTCGGACAGAGCAGTCCGCAGCAGACCGTCACCTTGTCCAATACCACGGCCTCGGACGTGACGATGACGGCCCTCACCCACACCAATGTCTTCCCGGAGACGAACGACTGCACGCCCACCCTGCCGGCCGGCGGATCCTGCACCTTCACGGTGAACTTTGTTCCGCTGTGCAGCGGTGACAAGACCGGCACCATTACGGCACACGCAGGTAGCAGCACGGTGCAGCTCTATCTATCCGGCACTGCCACGGGCACCAGTACCTGCCCCGGGCCGCAGCCGCCCAGCGGCAACACTGCGCTCTCGATTGCGCCCGGACGTCTGCTCTTCGGAGATCAGGCGATCGGTACGACGGCGACGCTGCAGTTGGTCGCGACCAACTTCCAAAATGTGGATATCAACATCGCCAACATCTCCGTACCGGCGCCGTTCACGGAGGTAAACAACTGCCCGGCCACGCTGCCGCCCGGCTTTAGCTGCCGCATCAATGTCAGCTTCAGCCCGACGGTGAAGGGGTACTTCAGCGAACTGCTCAGCATCACGGACAGTGGAGCAGCCGTACCGCAAACCATTCCGGTGATCGGCAATGCCGTTCCCCCGGGAACGCAGGCCATCGTGGACCGGAATGACAACTGATCCGGTTCGCTGAACGGCAATTCAGGCAAAGACGAGGGCGGCGGCGCGGCACCATCCGCCGCCCTCGTCGGCTTTTCTCAGATGGAGATCAGCACCACGGCGACGAGCGCCAGCACCATCCCCATCGCTTGCGTGCGGCTCGTGCGCTCCTTGAGCAGCCAGGCCGCGAGCAGTATCGTGGCCGCAGGGTAGAGCGAAGAGAGCACAGCCGCGATGTCCAGCCGGCCTGTGCGCGTGGCGATGGTGTAGAAAGAGTTTCCGCTGGCATCGAAGGTACCGGCCATCGCGGCCAGCCCCAGCACTGCCCAACTCATACCTGCTGCAAGCCGTTTCCTTGATGAAGCGGGAGCGTCAGGAGCATTCAGGTGCGGCACGGGACCGGGAGCAATGGTGATCGGCTGCGGAATGCCAGCCGGCTGCACCTGTCCGGGCGGTTCGCCTTGCCCGGAACCGCGGTTCAAACCCACTCGGCTGGAAAAAACCGTGATTGCTGCCGCGAGCGAAGCGCTGGTGACCCGCGAACAGGCCAGCGGCCATAGCACCCCACCGCGTCCCGCCAACTTCAGCAGGATGAATAGCAAGCCGAAGCTCACCCCGGCCGCCGCACCCAGCAGCAGGCCCTCCTTGGTGGAGCCGGTCCCCGGCTGATTGGGCGCCGCGGCAATTAGCCAGATAGCCGCGACACCGACGGCAAAGCCAAGCCAGTGCCGAGGGGTTGGCATACCCTCTGTGAAGATGGCGAAGACGACAGGGAGCACCGCAGCCAGTACGCCGCTGATGGAGGCTGTAATGCCCATGCTGCCCAGCGCGAGCGCTTTGTAGAGCACGATCACGCCGGTTCCGCAGGCCACGCCGGCCGCGAGCCCATACACCGCCGAACCGGTATCTGGCAGGGCCGCGCGCGTGGCGAGCGCCAGGCCGACCAGGATCAGTAGACTCAGGGTATGCGAGATGGCCACCACGGCCGAGGAGCGGATCCGCTGGGCGGCAATGCCGCCCACGAAGTCGCTGGTGCCCCAGATCGCAGCGGAAGACAGGCTAAGCGCAACGGTCTCGCCCGCAGGGGAGAGCCAGCCTCCCGAGAATGCAAGAGCCGCCACATGCAATAGGCCTGCCGGAGGACAGAGTGCTCCGGCAGCAGTCATCGTTCGAGGTCGGTTGCCCGCGGGTAGTAGCCCCTCTTCGCGATCACGTCCAGGTTGGGCCGCTCGACGTGCACATCCAGCACACGGTACTTCCCGTCAATGACGGGTAGGTGGCTGTAGTAGCCCAGCGTGTACTGTGTCCGTACTTCCTCGGCAATGCGAGCGAAGCTGCGCTCGATGCCATTGGTGGAGAACTCGGATTCCAGCACCCCTCCGGTCGCCAGCGTGTAGCGGGGAAGCACGTTCTCCGCGGGAATGAGCGGCAGATGCACGCGGTCCAGGTAGCCGAGCCCCCAGGTCGCGGCATCGCCCACCATCGTGGCATACACCGTCTCCTGGTTCGACTGGAGATACTGGATGACTTCCTTGACACTGGCCTTGGAGCGCGCGTCCTTGCCGTCGCTGATCACGTAAATCACCCGTCGCCGTCCCTTTTCGCGGGTAGAGAGCGCGTTTCCTGCGGCCAGGATCGCGTCCGACAGCGTGTGCGTCTCGCGCGGGATGGTGATGAATCCCGTGCTCGACCGCCCCGGGGTCACGTTTGGATCGACCGGCTTGTTGTTGATCAGCGGCCCGCTTGCCAATGGCCCGCTGTTTACCGGGACATCATTTTCCGTGCCGGTGGCCTTGGCCCGCTCCAGCACGGCGGGAAGCCGGGCGCCCTGCGAAGCGGTAAACGTGGTCTGTTCCGTCACGCCATTGGCGTAGGTAAAGACGGCGACTTCGTCGGCCGGCGTGAATGCTCCCTGCAGCGCACCCAGGCTCGCGTTCACCTTGCTCATCGTGTCGCGCGGCAGACTCTGGTCGATCACGAACGCGACCGAAAGCGGCACCGGGTCCACGCTGAAGAAGGAAATGTGCTGGCGCTGGCCGTTCTCGTAAATGCGGAAATCGCGATAGGTAAGCCCGGCAACCTGCTGGTGATTCTTGTCCAGAACCGTGACCGGCACGGTAACAAAATTCACAGGCACGCGAATACGGAAGTTCTGTGCCTCTTCCGCCGTCTTGGGCGTGTACGGTGCTTCCTGCTGTGGCGGCCCATCCGTGTTCGGCGCACTGCTTGACGTGGGGGCCAGCGGCTCTGCCGGCGGGGTCGTCTGCTCTCCCGGCGTGGCCTTTCCCGGTGCCACCTGGCTGGTCAAATCCTTTAAGCTGTCGCTCCCGCTTGTGCCGCTGCCGCTTGTACCGTTCGCGGTTGTGCCACTTCCGGAACTCTGCGCTCCCGGGGCATCAGGCACAGACGGGGACTGCGACTGCGGAGCGGGGGCCTCCGGTACGGAAGCGCTTTGCTGCCCAGTGCCCGGGACCGCCTCTGCCCAAACGCCTGCTGCGGCCACCGGAACCGCCAGCGCCATTACCAAGACTCCAAGCTTCACTGCCAACCCCCAAGGAAACCGCGCCGTGCTCGTGCGTTCGGCCTGCTCTCTTCCGGATCCGCGCTCGTCGCAGCGCTGCAACTCAATAGATGCACCCGCGGCTCTCCGCGCGTTCACCGGAAAGTATTGTCAGCCTACCAGATAGACGCCCGGCCACCTATCTGGGTAACACGGCCCTGCCGCTCCACGATCCAGCACTCCACAGGGTTCGTTCCAGGTACTGTCCGGCGCGGAAGAACTTTCCTCCCCGATCCACGTCTAATAGGGAGCATGCGTCGTTTCCTGGTTTCCGCTCTCCTCCTGCTCACGTTTGTTGCTCCGGCCGTGCCACGCCTCTATGCCCAGGCGGCTCCCTCGCCCGATGCTGCTCCGCAGGGGCCGGCTGCCGACCCCAACGGGCAGGACGATCAAGCTCCGGTCACCACCTTCAAGGCCGATGTGAACCTCGTGTCGCTCTACTTCAGCGCACGGGATAAGCATGGCGTGCTCATCCCCAACCTGACGAAGGATGACTGTACCGTCTTCGAAGACAAGACGCCGCAGAAGCTCAAGAATTTCACCCGCGATACTGACCAGCCACTCACGCTCGGCATCCTGCTGGACACCTCCGGCTCGCAGCAGAACGTTCTGCCGCTGGAGCAGCAGACCGGCTCGGCCTTCCTCAAGCGCATTCTGCGGCCCAAGGACGAAGCATTTCTCGTGTCCTTCGATGTGGACATCGATCTGTTGTCAGACTTTACGTCAAACGCGTCGGCGCTGGCGCGGGACATGGACAAGGCACAGATCAACGTCGGTGGCGGCGGCGGACCGGCTCCCGGTATCGGTCAGGGACCGATCGCCCAGCACGGAACGCCAAAGGGCACGCTGCTCTACGATGCGGTCTACCTCGCATCGCACGACAAGCTATCGACAGAAACCGGCCGCAAGGCTCTCATTCTGCTGACCGACGGAGAGGACCAGGGCTCGGACAAGAAGATCGACCAGGCGATCGAAGCGGCGCAGAAGGCGAATGCGATGGTCTACGTTCTACTCATCGCCGACCGCGGCTTCTATGGCGGCGGATTCGGCATGGGGATGGGCTACTCGGGCGACAGCTACATGCACCGGATGGCTGAGCAGACCGGCGGCCGTGTCATTGACGTGGGCAATAACGGCAAGAAGATGGAGCAGGCATTCGGCCAGATCGAAGACGAGCTGCGCACGCAGTACGTGGCCAGCTATACGCCGCTGAACACGCAGTTGGATGGCTCCTATCGGCACATTGACGTGCAATGCCAGCAGAGCGGTGAAAAGCTCAAGGTCCAGGCGCGCAAGGGCTACTACGCGGTCGCTCCGCAGGACTGAGAAAGACAACAGATCTTCGCGGTGCCCTGTTCCCTTCGTCCTGCTACGGGCTCAATGGGTGGCAATATTCAGCTCAGGCTACAGAGCAGATGGAGAGATACGCGTGGAGAACGGCGATGTTTTTGCGATCCACCCAAGCCTGCGAGATCCTGTCGTGATCGTCACGGGTGGAGCGCCAAACAGGCTCTGAAGAGAATAATTTCCAGAAGAGGTGGCCAGACTGGTGCTCTTCCTCGCAGCGGATGATAGTTCGGCAATTACGAGCCAGAGTTATATGATTGATGCCGGTTGGGTATAACGGTCGGTCGCGCTGGGAAACTGCTTTTGCAAAATACTCGTCGTCGGAACTGTCGGATGGACCGCTCCGAAGTCGTTTCCTGTCTGATGCAGCGGGCTCCGAAGCAATCCATCGCTTAGGAAAGCTTCATGCGGTCATCGCGGCAGAGGGCCCTGATTCAAGACACCGATGTTGAATCGGGCCTCTGTCGCTATGACCGGTGACGTGCTCACACCGTGTGAATGATGTCGAAGCGGTCGAGATTCATCACCTTGTGCCAGGCGTTGACGAAGTCATGGACGAACTTCGCGTGCGAGTCCGAGCACGCGTAGACCTCCGACAATGCCCGAAGCTGTGCGTTTGAGCCGAAGATCAGGTCGGCACGCGTCGCCGTCCACTTCACCTCGCCCGACTTCCGCTCGCGGCCCTCGAAGGTGTTCTTCCCCTCGTCAGCAGCCTTCCAGACATACTTCATGTCCAGGAGATTCACGAAGAAGTCGTTGGTCAGCATCTCCGGCCGGTCGGTGAAGACGCCGAACTTCGTGCCGTCGTAGTTGGTGTTCAGCACACGCAGCCCGCCGATGAGCACGGTTAGCTCCGGCGCGGTCAGGCGAAGTAGCTGAGCCTTGTCGAGCAGTGCCACCTCCGCCGGCTCCGGGTCTTGGTATCCATAAGAGCGGAAGCCGTCCACTCTGGGTTCGAGCGGCGCGAAGGACTCGGCGTCGGTCTGCTCCTGCGAGGCGTCCGTGCGGCCGGGATCGAAGGGCACGGTCACCTCGACGCCGGCGACCTTCGCCGCCTTCTCGATCGCCGCGTCACCAGCGAGCACGATCAGGTCGGCCAGCGAGATCTTTTTGCCGCCTGTGGCCGAGCCGTTGAAGTCGCCTTGGATCTGCTCCAGCACCTTCAGCACACGCCCCAGCTTCTCCGGCTGGTTGACCTTCCAGTCTTTCTGCGGAGCCAGGCGAATGCGGGCGCCGTTCGCGCCACCGCGCTTGTCGGAACCGCGGAAGCTGGAGGCCGAAGCCCACGCGGTCGAGACAAGGTCGGCGACGGGAAGTTCCGATGCCAGCACCTTCTGCTTGAGCGCCTTGATGTCCTCCTCGTCGACCACGGGATGATCGACTGGGGGGACCGGATCCTGCCAGATCAGATCCTCTTTCGGTACCTCGGGCCCCATGTAGCGTGCCTTCGGACCCATGTCGCGATGGGTCAGCTTGAACCACGCGCGGGCGAAGGCATCAGCGAACTTTTCGGGATTTTCACGGAAATCGCGCGAGATTTTTTCGTAAATCGGATCGACGCGTAGCGCGACGTCGGTGGTCAGCATGCCCGGCTGGTGCTTCCTGCTCGGATCGTGCGCGTCGGGAACGGTGTTGGCGCCGGCGTCGCCCTTGGGCTTCCACTGGAACGCGCCGCCGGGGCTCTTGGTCAGCTCCCACTCGTACTTGAACAGGTGGTCGAAGTAGTCGGTGGTCCACTGCCGGGGCTTGGTGGTCCAGGTCACCTCAATGCCGCTGCCGATCGCATCGCCGGCGATGCCGGTCTTGTACGCGCTCGACCAGCCGAGGCCCTGGTTCTCAATGGGCGCGCCTTCGGGCTCGTGTGCCAGGTGGTGTCCCGGCCCGGCACCGTGGGTTTTGCCGAAGGTGTGGCCGCCGGCGATGAGCGCGACCGTCTCCTCGTCATTCATCGCCATGCGGCCGAAGGTCACACGAATATGGTGCGCGGCGGCGGCGGGGTCGGGTTTGCCCTCGGGCCCCTCGGGATTCACATAGATCAGGCCCATGTGCGTCGCCGCATAGGTGGGCTCCAGCTCACGATCACCGGAAAAGCGCTTGTCGAAGCCCATCCAGGTGCTCTCCGCCCCCCAGTTCACGTCCTGATCGGGCTCCCATACGTCCGGGCGGCCCCCGGCAAAGCCGAAGGTCTTGAAGCCCATGCTTTCCAGAGCGACATTGCCGGCCAGGATGAGCAGGTCGGCCCAGGAGATCTGCTTGCCGTATTTCTGCTTGACTGGCCACAGCAGGCGGCGCGCGCGGTCAAGGTTCACGTTGTCCGGCCAACTGTTCAGGGGAGCAAAGCGCTGCTGGCCGCGCCCACCGCCGCCCCGGCCGTCGAAGGTGCGATAGGTGCCGGCCGAGTGCCAGGCCATGCGGATCATCAGCGGACCGTAGTGCCCGAAGTCGGCGGGCCACCAGTCCTGCGAATCGGTCATGATGGCCGCGAGATCCTTCTTCAACTGCCAGTAGTCCAGCTTTTTGAACTCCTCAGCGTAGTTGAATTCTTCTCCCATCGGATTCGACAGCTCCGAATGCTGGTGCAGCAGATCCAGCCGCAAGTGGTTGGGCCACCAGTCGCGATTGGTCCGGGGCCCGTGGTGTTCGGCGACGTTGCTGGGTGCGGCGCCGTTGCCGGCTGCGGCGTGGTCAAACGGGCACTTCGCTTCACCCGCGACCTGCGCGTTCGGTTCGGACTTTGCTGGGGCCGTGTATTCGGTCGGTTCGCTGGCCATTGAATTCTCCTTGGGTCTTGCGTGTTCTTTTCGAGCGGCACGTCGTGGACGTCCGCCAGGTTCCGCCGGGTCCGACTGTAGCATCCAGGCAAAGGCGTACTTCGCAACCTGCTTCCGCGCTACATGGCCGCTTCACCAATTCCGACTTCTTCAGTTGACTGACGAGTGGGTTTGGCTGCGTGCACCTTCTGGCACGCGCCACAGATTCCGATGACGTTGATAGAGTAGCGCTCCACCTGAAAGCCCCCGGGCGACTTCTGCAGTTCCTCGAGCACCCCGAGATCCTTCTCTTCAATGTCGGTGATCGCCTTGCAATGCGAGCAAACCGCATGGTGGTGGTGGACGTTGTTTAGCTCGACGCGGAGAGAGCCGTGGTGCATGCTGAGTTCTCTTAGCATGCCTTTCTCCACGAAGAGATGGATGATTTTGTAAACCGTCGCGAGGGAGATGGCGGGTACACGCTTTGTGACACGCGCATAAAGCTCTTCCGGGCTAGGGTGGCCAGGCATCGTCTGCATGACCTCGTAGAGAACCTGGCGCTGGTGAGTCGCGGTGAGCCCGTGATCCGCGCAAAGTTCACGGAAGGGACGGGTGTTGACGCTGAGCGAAGTCACCATCAATTGTTAGTGAACGATAAGTGTTCTTGTTCGTCAAGCGGCAGCCGCGGTATCCGTTTTCTGGAAAGCGTGGGAAGAGGCTCGCCCTCCGCCAGCAGCGTTACGGACCCGAGGGTTTGTACTCCCAAAGGCGCTCAACTCAGCGAAATAGGATCGTCCACACAAGCCGATGTTCTGTGTGCCTGGCAGCACATGGGAGCGCCGTCAGACACAAGCCATGCATCAGTAGGTCGCCCGTCCGCCGCTCAAATCGAACACCGCGCCAGTGGTAAACGAATTCTCTTCGGATACCAACCACGCAACCATTGCTGCGACTTCATCCACTTCAAGGAATCGTCCGCGTGGGATGCGCGAGAGCATGTAGTCGATATGTTCCTGGGTCATCTGCTCGAAAATCCGGGTTCGCGCAGCAGCCGGCGTGATGCAATTGACCGCGATGTTTTTGTCGGCCGTTTCCTTGCCCAGGGACTTGGTGAGCGCAATCACGCCAGCTTTCGAGGCGCTGTAAGCGGATGCATTGGCATTGCCCTCCTTACCAGCGATCGAGGCGACGTTCACGATACGGCCATATCCCCGCTGCAGCATGTGCGGAAGGACCGCATGACAGCACAGGAATACGCCGATGAGATTGATGTTGACGACCTGCTTCCATGCATCGATCGGGTACTCCCAGGTTTTGTGGTTCGGTCCTGCGATACCGGCATTGGCTACAAGAATGTCAATCTTACCGAAGGTCGCGATCGTAGATTCCGTGGCCCCGGCCACGCTCCTTTCGTCAGAAACGTCGAGCGTTTCTGTGGAGGCGCGACCTCCCGCCCCAAGCTGGGTTTTTATGCTGGAAAGCAAGTCCCTGTCGCGGTCCCAAAGGGAAACCGAAGCGCCGGACTGCAGAAGACGTTTAGCAATCGCGAGGCCGATGCCCTGGGCTGCTCCGGTCACAATCGCGTGCCGGTCTTGTAAATCGATGGTATTCATGCCACTCCCGTGACGAGCGTCGCTCGTGTCCGGCTCGGTCCAACGAAAGGCAGCATACACGATCCATTCATCACGGGTACCTTCTTCAAGGCTGTGAAATGGAGCGGCTTCGGCCTGCTCTGCTTCGTGTCAGATTGCATGGCACCGCAAATCCGTATCCATCCAGCCTAATGAACGCATCCCTCGCAGACTGGACTGCATGCGTTGACACACGATCTACCGAATGAGACGGTACAGGCGAAGCGAATGATGGAACGCCCGATCTCACCACTTCGCCATTGTTGAGAGGCTGGGTTCAGCTATGAGCAAGAAAGCCGTGAAACATCCGGATAAGGAAGCCCACACGGGAAGCTATTCGGCCGGATTGTTCTGTGATGGATGGCTTTTTGTGAGCGGTCATGCGTCACAGGACTTGAAAACTGGCGCGGTAATAAGCGGCACCACCGGCGAGGAAACAGCGCGGACGCTGGCGTCCATTGCCAAGGTGCTGAAAGAAGCGGGCTGCACTTTGGACGATGTTGTGAAGTGTACGTGCTACCTGGCGAACATTGAGGATTTTGAGTCGTTTGACGAGGCTTACTCCAAGTTCTTCACCGGGGTTCCCCCTGCCAGAACCACCGTCCAGGCAGTGCTGTGGGGAGGGCTCAAAGTCGAAATCGACGCGATTGCCAGAACCCCGAAGAAGGAGTCTTGAAGGCATCTTTGCTGCGGATGTTCACCAGTATCCCTGGCGGCGTTTGCGCCCCGTTTCTCGTCCTACCATTCTCCCTCTGATCCTGCCGAGGTTTCTATCTATGCGGCTGTCCCGCATTTCCCTCCTTCTGATGTCAGCGCTGCTGTTAGCCGCTCCTGCGGTGCATGCCCAATCGGCGCCGCTTGCTGCTACGCCTCCAATGGGATGGAACAGTTGGAACCACTTCGCGGAGAAGGTGACCGACGCTGACGTGCGCGGTGCTGCGGATGCGATGGTTGCAACCGGGATGAGGGACGCCGGGTACCTGTACGTCAACATTGACGATGGCTGGCAGGGAGAGCGCGATAAGCACGGGAACATCCAGGCAAACAGCAAGTTTCCTGACATGAAGGCGCTGTCGGACTACGTGCACTCGAGGGGACTGAAGCTCGGCATCTACTCTTCCCCCGGCGCAAAAACGTGCGGCGGCTTCGAGGGAAGTTACGGTCACGAACAGCAGGATGCAGCCACCTATGCGAGCTGGGGTGTGGACTATCTGAAGTACGACTTGTGCAGCTACATGGACAATATGCGGTTGCACGATCCGCACCAGGACCCCGGAAAGGCGGTTGCGATGATGAAAGCTGCCTATGCCAAGATGCACCAGGCCCTGGTAAGCACGCATAGGCCGATCGTTTACAGCCTGTGCCAGTACGGCGTCGGCGCAGTGTGGGAGTGGGGACCCGAGGTGGGCGCCAACCTATGGCGGACTACGGATGATATCCGCGATAAATATCGCAGTATGGCGTTGATTGGATTCTCGCAGGCGGGGCTTGAGAAGTATGCCGGGCCTGGACACTGGAATGATCCGGACATGCTCGAGATCGGCAACGGTGGAATGAATCCGGATCAGTATCGAACTCAGATGAGCCTGTGGGCCATGCTGGCTGCACCATTGCTGGCCGGCAACGACCTGACGAAGATGGATGAGACCACCAGGAGCATATTGCTGAACAAGGAGGTCATCGCGGTCGATCAGGACAAGTTAGGGAAGCAGGCGCATCGTGTTGGCCCGCCTCAGATCTGGATGCGGCCACTCAGTGGCGGCGCTACCGCAGTAGCACTCTTCAACTACGTTACTGACGATGAGGCTGAACCCCTGACACTGCGGCTCAAAGATGTAGGATTCGACGGCCCCGTGCACGCGCGGGATTTATGGGAGCACAAGGACCTGGGCATTCTGCAGGATGCATACACGGTGACAATTCCGCAGGGTGGTGTGGTGATGCTGCGACTCTGGAAGTAGAGTGCCGCTGGACCGCAGAAGCGAGGTGACGGACGGCAGCGTCCAGCCTGCTGGACACTGCTTGGCCCTGGCGAATCTTGTGAATTGACGCTCTCCAGCAGGCGACCATAGCATCGTTTTCCAGATGGAATCCGCAGCCGTTCCAAGCACTTCCAGCACGACTCCTGCCGCTTCCTCGATGGGCTTCTTCGCCCAGCGACCCGTGCTCGCGCTCTGCGCTTTGATTGCGGTCAACGCGATGTGGGCGTTTCAGTTTGCTGGAGCGCGTATTGCCACAAGTGAACTCGGCGCCGTACTGGTGACGCTGGTGCCGCTTGTGATCGCGACCCTGCTTATTCTTCCCTTTGCCAAGCTGAATCGGGAGCTGTTCTTCCGGGACAACCGCACCATTTTGATCGATGTGCTTCTTCTTGGCACTCTGGGGATCGTTCCTGCCCAACTCTGTCTCGTGTTTGGGGTCGAGCGAACGTTGGCCTCAAATGCCAGTGTGTTGGCACTGACGGTTCCTGTGCTCACTGCCCTGAGCGCGTCTGTGTTTCTGAAAGAACATATGACCGGGCTGCGCTGGGCGTCCTTTGCAATCGCAATTCTCGGAGTGTGTCTCATCTCCGCCAACGATATCCATCATGCTCACCTTTTCAGCCTGGAGTACGTTTCCGGCAACTTGCTGGTACTGGCAAGCTGCGCGGGAAGCGCCTTCAATAACTCGTACAGTCGTAGAGCCCTGTCGCGCTTGTCTGCAGCACAAGTGCTGGTATGGACGTTTATCGTAGCGGACCTGGAGCTGCTGCTGATTGACCTCATCTTCGACCGCAGGGGTTGGAGGCAGCTCGCACATTTGCAGCCGTCGGTCTGGTGGAGTTTGATCCTGGTGGCAGTGTTCAGCCTGGGTGTCTCCATGCTGCTGTACTTCGCGGTGATCCAGTCTGTCGAGGTCATGCGGGCTGCGCTTTCGGTGTACCTGCTACCGGTCTTCGGCCTGGTGTTCTCGTCCATTCTTCTTGGCGAGAAGATGACGCCGAATCTGATTGCGGGTGGGATTCTAATCTTTGTCAGTTGCTTTCTTGTGACGGTATACGAGGAAACTCGGCGCCGGCGCGGACTGGGCCAAGATGTCCAAGCTTGAAATCGATGGCGTTGTTCCCATCATTCCCACTCCCTTCGGTAACGATGGGGGCGTGGACTGGGGCGATCTGGAAAGACTGCTCGATTTCGCGGTGCAGTCGGAAGTGTGTGCGGTATGTCTGCCGGCATACGCGAGCGAGTTTTACAAGCTGACTGAGCAAGAGCGGCGTGATCTTGCGCTGCGAGCCATCGATACCATGAAGGGACGGCTCCCCGTGATCGCGCAGGTAAATCATGTATCGGCGCGGTTTGTTGCGGAGACGGCGAGAGAGCTTGAGGGTGCGGGCGCTGCCGCCATTTCTGTAGCTGTACCGCGCACCTTCGCGCTGCCGGAACGCGATCTGCTCCGCTACTTCGACGCGATCCTCTCCTCCATCTCGATTCCGGTGGTGATCCAGGATTTCAATCCGGGCGGCGCAACGGTGAGCCTGAACTTTATCAAGTCTCTCCATACGCACCACGACCATTTCCGGTATTTAAAGCTGGAGGAGCCGTTGATGGCTGCAAAGGTGCGTGCGATTCGGGAGGAGACCGACGGAGCGATCGGCGTCATTGATGGGTGGGGCGGCACTTACATGCTGGAGTTGATCGAGGCCGGAATCTGCGGAGTTATGCCGGCACTTGGAGTATCGGACCTGCTGCAGATCATCTGGAACCACGCCCGTGCAGGACGGAAAGATGAGGCCTATGGACTTTTCCAGGGCGTACTGCCCCAGATCAGCTATAGCCTGCAGAGTCTTGAATTCTTCCACCACGCGGAAAAAGCTCTTCTGGCTGCGCGTGGTGTGCTCACGCATACATCGGTGCGCGATGCCACGCTCACAATCGACGATATCGACCGTGAACACATCGATTTCCTTAATGGCAAAATCGTTCGTTTGGCGGAAGCAGAGAAAGCCCAGGTCAAATGCCAAGAAGGGCAATTTGACCCGGAGGCGTGCATGAGTGAGAGCGCCGGGCTCGTTTTGACCGGAGGAACCATCGTGGATGGCACTGGCGCCCCCGCGCGCGTGGGCGATGTCGTGCTGCGCGGTGAAAGGATACTGTCGGTTGATTCTCCCGGGACGCCGTGGACGCAGCCGTATAAGGTGGTGGATTGCGCAGGATGCGTCATTGCCCCCGGATTCATCGACGCGCACAGCCACTCCGATCTGAAGGTGCTGGAGAATCGAACGGAAAAGCTGCTGCAGGGAGTGACCACGGAAGTCGTTGGGAACTGCGGGTTTTCTCCCTATCCGGCCCCGGAAGACCCGAGCGTATTGCGCGAGTTCGCGAATGGCATTCTTAACGGCAATCAGCACTGGGCATGGAACTCCGCCCTTGATTACCTGGCGAGCGCGCGTCAATCGAAAACAGCCACGGTTGCTTCCCTTGTGGGGCACGGCTCCTTGAGGATCAGGGTTGCTGGAAACACCAGCCGAGCGCTCACGCAGTCTGAACTCGATACCATGTGTGGCCTGCTCGGCGACGCGATGGAGCAAGGCGCCGCGGGTCTCTCCTCCGGGCTTATGTACGCTCCGGGATCGGGGGCTGACAGTCAGGAACTCATTGCTCTTTGTCGCGTAGTAGCACGCAAAGGCGGCGTGTACGCCACCCATATGCGGAGTTATTCAGCAGGGCTGGTGGAAGCAGTCCAGGAGCAGGTCGCGATCGCCGAACGTTCGGGATGCCGACTGCAGATCTCGCACCTGCAGGCTGCGGGGGAGGAGTATTGGCCGTTGCAGCAACGTGCTATCGCTTTGATAGAAGAGGCATCGGCGAGGGGTATCGACCTGGCGTTCGACGCGTACCCGTGGCTCGCCGGGTCTACGGTGCTGACCCAGGTGCTGCCGCAGGCGGCGCTTGACGGAGGTATTCCCAAGCTCCTGTCGAGGCTGCGAGATCCTTTGCAGCGCGACATCATAGGGCCTCAGATCAAACCTGAGGCGCATTGGAGTGGTGTTGTGATCACTGCGGCCGCCAATGACGAGGCCTCGCTGGTAGGACGGTCTATCGAAGAGATTGCAGATGAACGCGGGAGTGACCCTGCAACTACGGTGATGGATCTGCTGCTGGAACAGGACGCAGACGTGACGATCGTGGAGCATTGCCAATCGCTGGAGAATCTTCACGCGCTCATGACACATCCTCGGGCGACCATCATCACCGACGGAGTTTACACGAAGGGTCGCTCCCACCCACGTCTGTACGCAACGTTTCCTCTGCTGCTTGGTGAGCTTGTTCGCGAGCGTAAGTGGCTCACCCTGGAAGAAGCGATCCACAAGGTAACGGATAAGCCGGCTACTGCGTTTCATCTCCGTGACCGCGGCCGGATTGAGGCGGGTTACATGGCCGATATTACCGTGTTCGATCCGGTGGTGATTCGGACCGAGGCGACATACGAGAAGCCAGACGTGGTTCCATCGGGCATCAGAGCCGTTCTGAGGAATGGGAACATGATTGTCGATTCCGGAGTCGCAAGAGTGTGACCCTGAGCTTCCTATGAAGATAAGTGAGATTGACACGCCGGCAGTGCTGATCGATGCGGAAAAGCTCGATCGAAATCTGCAGAAGATGGCGCACTACTGCACCGAGCACGGGATCGCACTCAGGCCACATACCAAAACGCACAAAATGCCTGAGATCGCACACATGCAGATGCGGTATGGAGCCACGGGCGTCACCGTAGCCAAGATCGGTGAGGCGGAGGTGATGGCGGCGGCAGGGATACATGACATCGTGGTGGTATACCCCGTCTGGGGCGAAAGCAAATGGAGCCGATTGGCGGAGCTGGCCCGCGGAACGCGCATTTCCGTAGCGATGGACTCGCTCCCTGTAGCGGAAGGAATTTCGCGGGCAGCCGCCAGGGCGGGGGTAGAGGTTGGCATCCGTGTGGAGTTTGACACGGGATTCGGGCGCTGCGGTCTGCCACTTGACGATAGCTCCATTCAAGTCGCGCAACAGGTACTCGCGCTTCCGAACCTTCGATGGGAAGGTATCTCGGTGTATCCCGGACATATCATGGGAAACAGGTCGATCCGCGAACATGATCTGGTTCTTGAGAATGCTCAGCTTGTTCGCCTATACGCTCTGCTGGATGCGGCTGGCGTACCTCATCCGATCGTGAGCGGCGGCAACACGCCCGCTGCCTTTCTGAGTCATCGGTTCCGGGGCATCAATGAGATCCGGCCCGGTACCTATGTCTTCAACGATCGCAATACGGTGGATGCAGAGGCTGCCACGTACGACGAATGTGCCGCGACCGTACTCGTTACAGTGGTGAGCACGAGCGTTGCGCACCGGGCGATTGTGGATGCAGGGAGCAAGACGTTTACCGCTGATGCCCTGCTTTCAGGAGAGCGGAAAAATTATGGATATGTCCTGGATCATCCAGAGATAGAGTTATACGACCTTTCGGAGGAACACGGGCATCTCCGCATTCCGGAGCACTCGAAGCTGCAGATCGGCGATAGACTCCGGGTCGTCCCTAACCATATATGTCCCTGTATCAATCTGCAGGAGTCCGTATACGTCATCTCGGGCGATCAGGTGATCGACAGATGGAATGTGTCGGGACGCGGGCGGGTGAACTGAACCCTGCGCCTACCGGCCGACATGGTACCAGCGGTCTGTTCAATTGGCTGGACGCAAATGGATACGGCGATGCGTATCCGTATTGATGGTGCGGCCAGCGGGCGCGAGACTGTCATAGCGTTCAGATCCACTCTGGGAGCTAGGACACAATTTGCTGTTTTCGCGCAGCCGAATTTTGCGCTGCTGAGTGCCTGCGAACAAGGGAGCTTTCATGAATCGTAAGAAGTGGATGCTGATAGTTGTCGCCTTTGGGCTATGCAGGGTGGGCTTTGCGGAGCACAGTCCCCTTCTGCCGCGGCCGCAGGAGGTTCATTACGGAGCAGGCAGTGTTCCCGTGCGTAGCTTGCGCGTGGCTTTCGCGTCTGCTCCAAGCGTGGACGATCATTTTGCTGCTGACCAGTTGCAGTTGTGGATGAAATCGCAAGCCAATCTGGAAGTGTCAATCGAGGCAATCGGCGATGGGCGGGAAGGCGCCATCCCAGTCATCCTGGACCGTGACGGAGGGAAGGACGAGCCCCTCGCGTTGCCTGGAGAGCAGCCTGGCCGCAATTCACGCGAGGCTTACGACCTGACCGTGACGGATAAAGAGATAAAGATACACTCACGTTCTTCCGCCGGCATTTACTACGGTGTGCAAACCTTGCGGCAACTGCTGCAATGGCAGGGCTCACAGGCTGTTCTGCCGGTTGTGGAGATACACGACTGGCCGTCCATGGCGTACCGGGGAACAATGGTGGACATAAGCCACGGTCCGATGCCAACTGCGCGAGAAATCGAACGGCAGATCGATTTCCTGGCGCGTTGGAAGGCGAACCAGTACTACCTCTACAGTGAGAACAGTATCGAGCTCAGTGGATACCCACTTTTGAATCCGGGGTTCGCCCGGCTCTCACAGAAAGACGTGCGGGAGATTGTGGCCTATGGTCGCCAGCGCCACGTCGATGTGATCCCGAACTTCGACCTGTACGGGCACCAGCACGATCTGTTCCGGGTGGAGCAGTACTCCGATATGTCAGATCAGCCACATGGGACTGAGTTCGAGGCGAGGAACCCGAAGGTGATGCCACTCATGACGGATTGGGTGAATCAGTTCGCGGACCTGTTCCCCAGCCCATTTGTGAGCATCGGCTTTGACGAGACTTTTCAGATAGAAGCGGCAACGCATGCATCCGGGGATGCAGCGAAGCCCGCGGAGTTATTCGTCAAGCAGCTTACGGCCGTCGCGGACCTGTTCCAGAAACACGGAAAGCACGTGATGGCGTACGACGATATCATTGTCAAATATCCGCAGACGATTCCAAATCTGCCGCCAGGGCTGATTGCGGTCGCGTGGTATTACACCTCTGAGGATCCGACATACAATCGCTGGCTCGGGCCGCTGATTGCGCATCACATTCCGCACGTCGTGCAGCCTGGCATCACGAGCTATGACGACATTGCTCCAGACTTTGACACGACGTTCGAGAACATCGACACGTTTCTGGCAGCCGGACGGCGCTCGGGTGCATTGGGCCTGGTGAATTCAGTATGGGCGGATGATGCGCAACTGCTCTTTCGCATGTCGTTACCGGGCTTCGCATACGGAGCCGCGGCGCCCTGGCAGTCTGTCCCTATGGATCGCGCGAACTTCTTTTCTGAATACGCACAGGTGTTATATCCTCCCGCGGTTGCGCCGGACATCGCTTCTGCGCTGAGTAATATGACGATCGCTGAGACCGACATCAAGAAGCTGCTGGGTGAGCAAAGCATGTTCGGGCTGTGGGAAGATCCATTCTTTTCGACCTATTACAAGAAGCTTCCAGAACACCGCAAGGATTTGCATGAGACGCGAATGCATGCGGAGCAAGCCGAGTCCGCTCTTCTCCATGCGCAAAGCCTGGGCGCTGATCCTGAAACCATCAACAGCCTTTTGATAGGCAGCGAATTGCTTGACTACGCAGGAGAAAAGTTTCAAACGCCACTCGACCTCACCGCTATTTGGAATACGTTCGGCGGGAAGCACCCCAACGCGGACCGGTGGTGGAATGAATGGGAATCGCAGGTAACTCACTACGATCATTCGTACGTGACGGACCTGATGGACCGGATTACAGATTTGAAGCCGGCGTATCGTGCGGAGTGGCTAGAAGAATACACTCCATACCGGATGGGATCGGCGCTGGGGCGGTGGGACGCGGAATATCAGTACTGGCGTGGAGTGCACGAAAAGCTGCGACACTTCAATGAAAGTACCAAGCCGGGAGATACATTGCCACCTTTGAATGAGGTGATCGAGAGCCCGCATCCGTCGTGGGCAGCAGCGGACTGACTAGACGTGAGCAGTCCGCTGAATGTTGGCGGCCCTTCTACGCTCATAGCCCCGCGCGTACTCAGCGCGGATCAGCCAATCACGCCTGGACGAGAATGGACTCATGAGCAACGATGCTTCCTATATAAGGCCAAGTTTGCAGGCGCCTCTTTCGCGAAGAGATTTCCTGAAGACGGCCGCTATTGCTGGTCTAAGCCTTACAGCAGCACCGCTCACGCTGGCCTCGGACACTGGCCTCCCGCCCAATCATGTACTGGCGTATGTGGGAACCGACACCCGGCCGGTGGATGGCGCTGCGAATGGCAAGGGAGTGTATCTATTTGAGTTGCATCCGGATACAGGGGAACTGGTAGAGCTCAAGCTCGCGGCAGAGACCGCCAGTCCGTCGTGGCTGACATTTCATCCTTCCGGGCGCTACCTCTACGCTGTCAATGAGATCTCAGATTTCCGGGGGAGCAGCGGTTCGGTTTCTGCGTTTTCGGTGAATCGGGAGAGCGGCGATCTGCAGCTTTTGAACGTTGTGAATTCGGGCGGTGCCGGTCCAGCGCATATGAGTGTGGATGGATCGGGCAAGTTCGCGTTCGTGGCGAATTACTTCGGCGGCAGCTTCGGTGTTCTGCCCATTATGCCCGATGGCTCGCTGGGCGAACCGCGTTACGTTCACACGGACCAGGGCTCGCTGGGCAAGGAGCACGCTTCGGATGCGCCACCTGGCAGCTTCGCGATCAGCGGCCACGATAAGCCGCATGCACACATGATCCAGGCTGACCCGAGCAATCGCTTTGTGCTGCAAACAGACCTGGGGCAGGACAGGATCTATATCTATCGGTTGAACACCAGCACGGGCGCTCTCACTCCTGCGGGGATTCCGTTTGTTGCAGTTCCCTCCGGCGATGGCCCGCGGCACTTCGCTTTTCACCCAAATGGCCTTTGGATGTATTCAATCCAGGAAGAGGCGTCGACGGTTATCTACTATCATTTTGACAGGGAAACGGGCGCGCTTACTCCGGAGCAAACCGTCTCCGCTCTGCCCGACGGCTTCGCGGGAACAAGCTTCGGATCTGAGATCGCAATCGCTCCCAATGGGCACTTTCTTTACACGGCCAACCGCCTCCACAATTCTATTGCGACCTTCGCTATCGCAGCAGACGGCAAACTAAATCGCATTGGAGAAACGCTAACGGAGGGGGACTACCCAAGCCAGTTCGCGTTCGACCCGAGCGGCCGGTTTGTCTTCGTGTGCAATCAGCGAAGCGATCAGATCACCTCATTCCGCACCGATAAGGTTTCAGGGAAGCTGGCATTCACGGGACGGTATCAGCCAGTCGGCACGCCCATGTGTATCGCATTTCTTGCCGCGGCCCCTGCTAATCGCAGCACTCGATGAGTCTGCTGCAAGGCCCATTTGCTACCTGAAAAGGCTGTTCAGGGTATTGGACAGCTTCTTTGTGAAGCGTGGAACGCTCATCGACCGCCCAAGCAAGACTGAGCTAATGTTGCTCATACCAAACACCCTTGGCGGTACCTGGGAGGGATACGATGAGCTTGAATCTTAGAGAAAGCTCTACAGATCAGCGTGCCAGAATGACAGGAATGCGGGTTCTGGTCCGCGCTATGGCGCAGCGGGTGTGTCCTCGATCCATGCTGTTGGTGCTCTTCGTCTCATCCCTTTGGACGGCGGCAGGATGGGGGCAGGCCACCACCGGTAGCATCGTGGGAACGGTAACCGATCCTACGCATGCCGTGCTCCCGCAGGCAGAAATTACTGTGACGAATAACAGTACCGGCGTGGCGAGCACGACAACATCCGACGCATCCGGCCATTATGAATTCCTGTCATTGCCGGCTGGCACCTACACAGAAACTGTTGTGCACTCCGGCTTCGATAAGACGACACTCTCTGGCCTGTCGTTGAGCTTGTACCAACAACTTACCCAAAACATTGCCATGAAGGTGGGCAGTGAGACGCAAAGCGTGACGGTGGAGGCGACTCCGACGCTGGTTGATACGACGAACGCTAGCCTGGGCACAGTTGTGGGACAGACCCAAATCCTAAGCATGCCGTTAAACCTCAGAGAAGTGGGCTCGCTCGCGCTGCTTGTGCCGGGGACCGTAAATACGACCGGCCGATCGTTGTCTACGGGCGCGGCAAACGGGTCGGGCTTCAACGATATCGGGTACAGCGGCTCTGGCGGCGGCTCTGGAGGAAACGTGCTGCTGATTGACGGGATGATCTCAAGGGCGCTGAACAACAGCAGTTTTGCCCTTGATCCGCCCCCTGAGATGGTTCGCGAGTTCAAGATTCAGAACAACGTTTATGACGCGTCCTTCGGCCTTGCGTCAGGGACGGTAATGAACCTGATTACGAACTCGGGCACAAACGAAATCCACGGGTCGGCATGGGAATATGCCCGCAACAGTGTGATGGACGCGAGCGGGTATTTTGCGCTCACGCGTCCGGACCTTTCACGCAATCAGTTTGGCGGATCGATAGGCGGACCGATCGTAAAGAACAAGATCTTCTATTTTGGCAGCTATGAAGGACTGCGGCTCACCCAGGGCATCGTGTCCGCCAGTGTGGTCCCGACGCCGAGCCAAAAGAGCGGAGATTTCAGCTCCTTTCTGACCGGGACTACCGCGAACCTTTGTGCCAGCAGTGGCTCGGCGGCACCGGCCAATCTCAACTTCGATACTGGCCAACTATTTGATCCTGCTTCAGAGACGAACTTCACCTGCCCTGCGAATCCACAGAATCCGAGTGCCGGCACGACTACCATTCTCGTCGGTACGCCCATTCCGGGGAATCGTGTCACCACGCTCGATCCGGTAGCGCAGAAGGTTCTGGCGCTCTTCCCGGACCCGAACACGCCGGGCATTGTGAACTACACGAACCAGACACCCCAGCAACAGCAGAACGACCAGTTCGATGTACGCGTGGATGCTTCCTTGTCGAAGGCCAACACGCTGTTTGTCCGCTATCTCATCGGCAACTCGAACATTCTGTTCCCGGGCGCACTTCCAGCATTCAATGGATATCAACATTTCCGCGGGCAGAACGTAGTCGGTGGCTGGACGCGCGTGATCGGCCCTTCCGCCATCAACGACGTACGCATTGGGTATCAACGGGACTACCTGACCTATGCCTGCTCCGGATGCCCTCGCCCACCGGGAACGTTAGCCAGTTTTGGGATCGCGGGGCTTACTAACCCGCTGCCGCAATTCAACGAATATCCCAACATTTTGCTCAACAACTTCCCGCTATGGGGGGATGGATTCCCTGGTTATTTCCCAGTTACGGCTCCGGACGCCATCGAGCAATTTGAAGATACCTTCACGAAGGTAACCGGTCGGCATACGCTCACCTTCGGCGCGAATGCGGACTTCTGGCAGACGAAGGGCGTCACCGATCCCCTCCAGGCCAACGGAAGGTTCGACTTTAACGGCCAGTACTCTTCGCTGGCAGGTGAAATCCCCGGAGTAAGTCCGATTTCGGATCTTGCGGACCTGGAACTCGGATATCCCTCCGCGGGGCAGTTCACGAAAAATGCGATTGTCACCAACCTGACCGGCGGCAACTGGATAAGTCTCTTCGCGCAGGACAACTTCCGCGCCACTCCGAACCTAAACTGGCAAGCCGGCCTTAGATGGGAGTATCGCCGACAGCCCATGGACACCAACAACAAGTTGGCCGCCTTCTATCCTTTGTCGAAGAGCTTTCAACCGGGAGATGCCCTGCTGCTCACGGCATTACCGGACGCGGCGAACGATGCCCTGTGTTCGGACCCGTACTTCCTCTCTGCTTCAGGACAATGTCTGATCATGACCTCCGGCATGAGAAGGGCAAAGGGTTTGACAGGAAACAAGGTCCGGCAGGTGAGTTTTGGACCGGGGGCAGGCTACTTCGCGCCACGACTGGGCATTTCGTGGCAGCCGATGGGTTCTGACAGACTGGTGGTGCATGCAGGCGTGGGTATCTTTATGGATCTTCCCGACACCAACCGCATGGGCTCCTTTGCAAACAACAACCCGGTCTTCACGCAGACGCCCAACTTTGTAACTGCATTCGGGACGCCCCCGCCGCTCACAAACGGGGTCCCGACGAGGACGCAACAGACCTTCGTCAATGCGCCCTTGGTCTCGCTCTCCGGCATCACGTCACAGCTTATGCCGAGTCCTTTCTACAAGACTCCTGAGACATACGAATGGAGTCTCAGCCTGCAGTCGCAGATTGCAAAGCAGTGGGGTGCGGAGGTCGCCTATGTTGGGAATCGCGGTCTGCACCTGGATTACATGCACAACCTTGGCAACCAGCCGGCTCCCGGCGTGGGTGACCTTCAGCCACGCAGACCATATCCGGACTTCAATACCATTCTCTACGACGACTACCAGGCATTCTCGAAGTACCAGTCCATCTACGGAAAGCTTGAGAAGAAGGCATCAAACGGATTCGCGGCTCTTATCTCATATACGTTCTCGAAGAGTCTCGATAACGAGGGAGGCAATATTGATAACCAGTCAGCGACGCAGAACGACAATGATCCGAATGCAGAGTATGGTCTCTCCGATTTCAATGCGAAGCAAACGCTTGTAGTAAGTACCGTCTATGAGCTGCCATTCGGAACGGGTAAGAGATTTCTTTCTACTGGGCGCCTTAATAACGCAGTGGCGGGAGGCTGGCAAGTCAGTGCGATTGTGAGCGCTCACAGCGGTCAGCCGTTTACCGTGACGTCCGCGCAGGACTATTCGAACACGGGCTCGTCTTCGCCACGCCCCGATCGAATCTGCAATGGGACTGGGCCAAAGAAGATATCGGAATGGTTCAACACCGGTTGTTTCTCCACGACTGCCCTTGCACAGGCGCTTGCGAATGGAACTCCACGGTTTGGCACCTCCGGACGCAACATCCTGCTGCTTCCGGGGCTACAGAATTGGGACTTGGCCCTCATTAAAAAGACCACTCTCCGGGACCGATTCGCGGCCGAGTTCAAGGCCGAGTTCTTCAACGCATTTAATCACACGAATTTGGGAGCACCCGGCTCGGTGATTGGAACGGATACGGCCGGGGTGATTTCATCGAGCGGCTCGCCCCGAGATGTTCAACTGGCCATAAAGCTGGAGTTCTGATACATGTGCGCAGACGTAGGTCCAGCGGCTGTTACAGGAATCGAGGCGCCCGAACAGGATCCACCAGGGGAGGGCGGGCTAGACCGGCATACAAGGCCTGCTCCCGCCAGGTGCTTTCGGAAAGGGCGTTCACTTCCGACGACGACTACAACACTTATTTGCGGCGCTGGCCGGGGCGGCACAACGCCAAGCGGTGCACATAGCCAGAGCCATCATCCCTCGTGAGCATCGCTCTTCCTGAAGGGCGCGCAGTTCTGGGCTGGCGGCGCTTGATAACTCAGAACTGCTGAATCGTGTGAGCCAGCAGCATAACGGGCTCGCGAATTGTGAGGATTGTCCTCTTGCAGTGTGGCCTCATTGGAGAGAGCATGCAAAGCCGATCAGAATCCGAGAAGATTCTCGAGCACAATAAGAAGTACATCCCCGGAGGGGTCGTTTCAGTAAACCGCGCCATTCAGCCGGAGATTGCCTTCGCACGTGGAGAAGGGGCGTACATCTGGGATGTCGACGGCAATCAATATCTCGATTACCACGCCGCCTTCGGCCCTCATTTTCTCGGTCATAACGATCCGCATGTCACTGAGGCGGTCGTCAGCACGCTGCGGGACAATGCCAGCCTCTTCGGGACCGGCACAACTGCGCTCGAAGGTGAGCTTGCCGAACTGATCTGTAAGCACGTTCCCGCCGCGGATTCGGTGCAGTTGCTGAACACGGGAAGCGAGGCTACCTACCAGGCAATCCGTCTCGGCCGTGCTGTGACTGGACGAGATCACATTTTAAGAGTGCAAGGCGGTTACAACGGATGGCACAACGACGTAGCGTGCAATCTGATGACACCGTTGAAAGACCTGGGCCCAAGAGTCTCGCCCGGCGAATACCCCTTTAGGCCGATCAGTGCCGGTATACCGCTGGAACACCAGGCTCTAGTCCACAGTGTCAATTTCAATGATCTGGAATCAGTCCGTTACGTTTGCGAGAAGTATCCAATCGCGGCGCTCATTACCGAGCCGATTCTCCAGAACATCGGGATCGTGAAACCGAAACCTGGATATCTAAGCGGCCTCAGGGGGCTGGCTGATGAATTCGGCTTCGTTCTCATTTTCGATGAAGTAAAGACGGGATTTCGCCATGCTGTCGGCGGGTACTCAAGCCTCGTCGGCGTGACTCCCGATCTGGTGGTCTTTGGCAAGGCGCTCGCGAACGGCTACCCGATCGCCGTCCTTGCCGGCCGCGAGGACATGATGAACCGCTTCGTTGACCCGTCCGCTTCCCGTCGTGTTCTGCTTGCCGGTACTTACAACGCGCATCCGGTTCCTACAGTGGCCGCTATCGCCACGATTCAACGCCTGCTCATGAACGGCGGGGAGGTATACCGGCACGTAGAAGCGCTCGGACTTGCGATGCAGAAGGGAATCGAAGAGCTATTTTCCAAACTCGAGATCACGGGTGTGGTGGCCCGACAGGGCTCGGCCTTCTGCCCGTATTTCATGGACCACTGCCCGACGGATTGGCACGATCTGGCCAGCAGTCACGACTTCGCGACGGATGTGATCTTCCGAAGAATTCTGATCGAGCATGGTGTCTACGCATTCCCACTCGCCACGAAGCAATGGTCTCTTTCTGCCGCGCACACCATGGCGGATGTCGAACTAACCCTGAAGCAGATCGAGAATGCGCTGACGGTGGCATTCGCCTCAGTGCAGGACCAGGTCTCGTAATCAACGAGCGGAGCAAAGCGAATGGCGCATTCCGGAGAAATAAGGTCCCAAACTCGGACTCCGCGGAGCAGAACGATTCGCAAGGTGGCCGGGGCAGCCGGCGTACCTGAGGCGGGGGTGGTTGGCATGGGCCTGATGGGCACCAGCATCGCAGCGTGCCTCCTCGGTGCCGGACACAGTGTCACTTGCGTCGAGTCTGACCCGGAGAAGCTGCGAAGTGCGCCCAAGAGGCTACTCGCCCTCCTGCGGGATGCGTCAAGAAAGAAGCTATTCTCCGAGCCGGCCTCAAGCCTCATGAAGCGGGCCTCGATCTCTGGCGACATCGCCTCTCTTGCCAAGGCCGACATCGTTGTCGAGTCCACGGTGGAAGATCTTGGGGTGAAGCGCGAAGTGATCCGTGCGGTCGAGGAGGTTGTCTCAAGCAAGGCACTGATCGGAAGCAACACATCCGCTATCCCTGTAACCGATCTGCAGCAGGGTGCAAAACATCCGGAGCGCATTCTGGGACTCCATTGGGCCGAGCCAGCGAACATCACCCGATTCATGGAGATCATTTGCGGCGAGGCGACCTCTACGGCAAATGCAAATCGTGCAGTCCGCTTTGCTCGCTCTTGGGGAAAGGAGCCCTCGCTTCTCCGGAAAGACATCCGTGGCTTCATCACGAACAGGATCATGTACGCGATGCTCCGAGAAGCTTTCTATCTGGTTGAGCACGGCTATGCGACAGTAGCAGACGTAGACCGCTCGCTGCGGAACGACCTGGGGTACTGGATCACATTTGCCGGCCCGTTCCGCTTCATGGACCTGACCGGTATTCCTGCATACTCTGCGGTGATGAAGGATCTCCTACCGGACCTCAACTGTTCAACCGAAGTGCCGCCATTGATGCAGCGAGTGGTTGATTCCGGAGCACGCGGCGTATCGAACGCGAAGGGATTTTATCGTTACACTCCGGCCCAGGCAAAGCGGTGGGAAGAGCTCTTTATGGACTTCAGTCACGACATCCGCAGGCTCGCGGCCAAGTATCCGGAAGACAGCGGCGATGCCAAGGAAGCGAAACGCAGCGGCAGGTAGGGACGGCTTGCGGATTTCTGAAATCCGAGCCACACTCTGCTAGGAACAACGGCCATTGGCCCAACACACTGGATCCGACGTTGGATGAATCTCATGCCAAATGCATATACAGTTCCCTCCGTCAGCCGCGCCATGCGCATATTGGAACTTCTCGCACAATCGCAGCGCGGGCTGACGCTCTCCGACATCAGCAGAAAACTCGGACTGCCCAAGAGCTCGACTCACGTGCTGGTCAAGACTCTGGAGCTCACAGGCTATCTGAAGAACAGCAAGCTCAATGGCAGGTACTGCTTCGGCCTGAGACTTGTAAACCTCAGCAATATGGCTCTAGAGAACCTGGATTTGCGTGAGCAGGCGAGGCCCTTCCTACAGGAACTGATGTTGCGCACCGGGCTCACCGTTCATCTGGCAATCCTCGAGGGGGCCGAGGCTGTGATTATCGAGAAGATCGAGGCACCCGGCATGCTGCGTCTCGCGACCTGGATCGGAAGGCGCCTCGATGCGAACAGTTCCGGCGTCGGCAAGGCTCTCCTGGCATTTGGAGCGGATGAGACCAGCGCGCGCCGCATTGCCGCACGCCCGCTTGCGAGACACAATCGAAACACGATCACCTCGCCAGAGCGGCTCGTTCGCGAACTCAAGAAAATTCGCGAAGTCGGATACGCATTTGAGGACGAGGAAGGCGAGATCGGGTTCCGCTGTATTGGCGTCCCACTCTACGACTCTGCCGATCGGGCCATCGCCGCTATCAGCATTGCCGGCAGAGTCTGCCAGATACCCGATGAACGCATAAGAAAGTTAGCCGCGGAGGTGAAGGTCACAGCGGCTCAAATCTCCGCTCACCTGGGGCGCAGCAACGAACTCGAAATGCCTGTACCCCCCGGGAGCAAACACACGCCGGAGGCTCGCACCGCACTTCCAGCATAACGCTACGCCGGCGCCGAGTCCTTTCGCGCGACGGTTCAGTGAGAGATATCGTCCGTGGGCGTGGCGTCCTATACCCTAAGCAGAAGTCGATCCAGCATATTGAACACGAAGAAAACCGCAACCGCGTTTCGGTTTGACTTGAACTCCCAGGTAGATCAACCTTGCCCCAAATCGTCTGAACGAGTTTGGCTTGTAAGCATGCTCGGACGCGAGGGTGCATTTCATGAGAAAACTTCTACTGCGGTCATCGAGCGATAAATTTTGTCGTCCTGTCCTTTTGATACTGCTAACCTTCGCCCTGTGCGGGCATGCCTGGGCCCAGTTCACCACGGCGCGGCTGAACGGCTCCGTTCTTGATCCCTCGGGCTCTGCCGTACCAAATGCCACGGTGACGGTGAAGCAGGTGGACACGAGCTACACGCGATCGACCACGACGAGCAGCTCGGGAGAGTACCTGTTTCCCAGCTTGCCGGTCGGTAGCTATCAGATCACCGTCACTGCAACTGGCTTCAAATCTTATGTGCAGAAGGGGATTGCGCTTGCCATTGCTCAAGCTGTGACGGTTCCGGTCCGTCTCGAAACAGGGTCGGTTTTGCAGCAGGTTGTAGTGACCGCGAATGCCTCGCTTGTGACAACAGATTCGCCTACAGTTGGACAGCTCATAGGCGAAAAGCAGGTGCAAGGGCTGCCTCTCAATGGGCGGTATGCGCAGCAGTTGGTCTTCCTGGTGCCCGGAGCGGCGAACGTAACGGCCAATTATTGCGCCGCGAACTGCGAGGGAGGCGTGTTTCCCGATGAGCAATACGCCAAGATCAACGGAGCGGGAGCAAACGGAGTCAGCTACCAACTGGACGGCGCAAATTACAACGACACTTATATCAACACCAATCTTCCGTTTCCCAACCCTGACGCAATTCAAGACTTTAATGTCATGACCGGCAACATGAGCGCCATCTACGGGAACGCCATTGGAGGAATTGTGAACGTCAGCCTCAAGTCAGGCACGGACGACATACACGGAAGTGCATTCGAGTTCTTTCGCAATTCCATGTTCGACGCGCGGAATTATTTCGCTACCTCCGTCAGTCCTCTCAATCAGAATCAATTTGGTGGCGCCATCGGGGGGCCAATCCTGAAAAACCGCCTGTTCTACTTCGGCAGCTACCAGGGAACCCGGTACAGTGCCACGAACAATGGACTCATCAGCTTTGTTCCCAGTGCCGCCGAGCGTACCGGCGACTTCTCAGAACTGCTGCCAGGCACTCAACTGGTAGATCCAGCCACCGGCACACCTTTTCCGAACAATCACATTCCGGTCAGCCCGGTCGCAACCTACATTCTGAATAACGTCCCCCTGCCGAATGGACCGAACAACCAGCTCAACTACAACGGTGAGCCGACAGTTCAGAACACGAACGAATTCCTGGTCAAGCTTGACTACAATATCGGAAAACACCACATCAGCGGCCACTACTTCCAGCATAATTACACGCAGCCGATCGTATCTCCGCCGGCCGGCAACTATCTGGAGATGACAGGGAGCGCCGAAAGCCTCAAAGACAAGAACATCAGCATCATCGACATTTACACTATTTCACCGCGCTTTCTTCTGAGCAGCTACTACGGATACACCATGTTGGATGGCACCACGTATGCCTCGAACCCGTTCACCATGGCCGATGCAGGATCCAAAATAGTTGTGCCGCCTAGCAAGGGAACTGGCGGGATGCCCTCACTCAACCTCACCATTGGTGGTGCGTTTGGTGAAGGTGGCGGTGTGTACGGTGTGTGGAATCGCGGGGACCAGGCACTGCGCGAGATTGCGACCCTCACACATGGGAACAATGTGCTTCAGTTCGGAGGCGAAGCCATCCGGCTTACCCAGCCGATGGCTAATACTTTTCAGCAAGGCGGGACTTTCCAATTCACGAACGATCTGACTGGGAATAATATTGCCGATTTTGAGTTCGGCATTGTCTCAAATTTCATCCAGGGCGGCGGTTTGTATCTCAACTTTACCGGCGTGAACTGGAGCGCTTTCGTCCAGGACGACTGGAAAGCCACTCCGCGGCTTACGCTGAGTGCCGGGCTGCGCTGGGACCCCTGGATTCCTTCCAAGGACAGCCTTGGACGTGTCGCATGCTTCGAACCGGGCGCAGCTCCGTCGCGGCGCTATCCCAATGCGCCCCCGAACCTGATTTATGCCGGTAGCGACCATGACGCCGGATGTCCGGCAGCCGGAATTTTCGCCGATTACGCCAATCTAGGCCCGCGCCTTGGGTTCGCTTATCAGCTTACGGAAGACGGAAAGACAAGCATTCGTGGTGGGGCGGGCTACTATTTTGAGCCGCCAAACTCGCTCATCTACCAGCAGATCGTCGGTGTTCCTCCATTTGCTCCAGTCATTGGACTCACCAATGTGAGCCTTGCCGACCCTTATGGCAGCGCTGGCGTCGCCAACCCGTTTCCGGCAGCTTTTGGTCCGCGGAACCCCGGCCCGGACGCCACGTTTCCGTCCAGCATCTCTTTCTCGCAAATACAGGACCCGCACCTGCGCATGCCGATGGTGCTCTCATGGAACCTGACGCTTGAACGCGGGCTCGGTCAGAACTGGCTTTTTCGCGCGGCGTATGTTGGCAACAGCGCTCATCGGTTGTATGGAACCGGAGACCAGGAGAGCGGCCTGCTTCAGTTGAATCCGGCGCGCTACATTCCCGGCCAGTCCACAGAAGCGAATCTTCAGCAACGGCGCGTGTACCCTGAGTACGGCTCCATCGCCCAGATCAATTCCGGTGTCAACAGCAACTACAACGGAGCCCAGTTCACGATTGAGCGGCGTTTCGCTCGCGGCTTGTCGTTGCTGGGTAGCTTCGCATGGTCAAAAGCGCTGGACGACTTTGCCCCGCAAGGTTCTCCCTACTACACCAATTCGTGCAGTTGCGGGCGCTACTTCGATTACGGGCCCTCAGCAGACGACCTGAGCAAGGTGGCGAAGATCAATGGCGATTACCAAATCCCGCGCTTCGGGATGCCCAAAATCGCAGACAAGATACTCAATGGCTGGGAGATTACGGCGATCGCAAGTTGGCAGACGGGTCTGCCCTTCACCGTGTTCAGCGGTTATGACAACTCTCTCAGCGGCATTGGCGCAGATCGCGCCGACCTGAATGGGATCAGAAATGTACGCGCCGCTGTTCTGCCCGGGCGCTCTCATGCCGAGAGCATCCAGCAGTGGTTCAATACCGCAGACTTCGCTCCGAACGCTGAAGGAACCTTCGGAAACGTGGGAAAGAACTCTCTTCGCGGGCCAAGATTCTTCAACACGGATATGGCCGCAATCAAAAACACCAGTATGGGAGACCGCTTCGCATTACAACTTCGTGCGGAGTTCTTCAACGCATTCAATAATGTAAATTTCGGTCTGCCGGGGAATGTCGTCGCTTATGGCACAACCGGAGGATTCGGTCAGATCACCGGGACGGCAGGATCTGGTGCGTACGGAGGGCCCACCTCCTACGGTACTTCGCAGCCGCGTATATTGCAGTTTGGCGCAAAGGTCACGTTCTAGCGGCGAATTTAGCGAAGCATAGACAGATATCTCGTGTGAGCGCACGCGAGAATTGGGATCAAGAAAGTGAGTACCTGGTGCCCTATAAGTGAATGGCATGAACTCCTACAGGAGGGAATTCCTCAAACGCGCGGGAGTCGGCATTGCTGGAACAGCCGCACACATGGGCTCCATCCCGAATGCGCGCACGGCCGCTCCATCGCTCGCTGATGCGGACAAAGTTTTCAGCGTTAGGAGCTATGGCGCTAAGGGAGATGGCAGCTCACTCGACAGCGATGCCATCAATAGGGCGATCGAAGCTGCCAGCCAGAGCGGAGGTGGCACGGTGCGCTTCCCCTCGGGGGTGTATCTGTCATTCTCCATCCGGCTTCGGAGTCATGTCGCTCTTTACCTCGAGCCGGGAGCGACGATCCTGGCTGCCACGGTCGATGGCAGGAGCGGCCACACTTACGATCCGGCCGAGCCGAACGTGCCGTGGGACAAGTACCAGGATTACGGCCACAGCCATTGGCACAATTCTCTTATTTGGGGCGAGGGCCTCAAGAACATTGCAATAGTCGGTACGGGATTGATCTGGGGAAAGGGTTTGAGCCGTGGCGCAAGTGAAACGCCCTTAGCTGAAACCGCTGGGATGGGTAATAAAGCCATCGGCCTGAAGAACTGCTGCAACGTTGTATTGCGGGACTTCTCTGTTCTGGAGGGAGGCCATTTTGCCGTCCTGGCCACCGGCGTAGATAATCTCACGATCGATAACTTGCTGATCGATACGAATCGGGATGGGATTGACGTTGACTGCTGCCGAAATGTGCGTATCTCAAACTGCAGTATCAATTCACCCTGGGATGACGCCATCTGTCCCAAGAGCTCGTACGCCCTGGGCTATCCCAGGTCAACCGAAAGTGTAACCATCACTAACTGCTACGTGACCGGTGCCTACCAGATGGGGTCCCTGCTGGATGGAACATGGAAGCGGTGGATTGCATTGAACGATGCGCAACGAGCAAGTGTCCGGCCCTATTATCCCAAGGAATTCAATGGGAGTGTCAAGCTTGGAACCGAATCGAACGGCGGCTTTAATAGCATAACAATCTCAAACTGTGTCTTCGATGGCAGCAAAGGCTTTGCTCTTGAGAGTTCCGACGGGGCCATAATTGAGGGCGTCACCCTCTCGGGCATTACCATGTCGGAGTGTACAAACACTCCGCTCTTCCTGCGCCTCGGGGCCAGAATGCGCGGCCCGGCAGGAACTGCTGTAGGCCGGCTGCGCGGAGTGACGATATCTGACATCGTGAGCTATCGCTCTGACTCGCGGCTCGGTGGTGGCGCAATCATCAGTGGCATTCCTGGCCACCTGATCGAGGACATCAAGATCCACGATGTCTTTCTTGAACATACGGGCGGCGGGACGGAACGAATGGCCGCGCTCAACCCTCCGGAAGCAGCGGAGGATGATCCATATCCGGACCCGGACATGTTCGGCGATATTCCGGCGAGCGGATTCTTCGTTCGACATGTCCATAACCTGGAACTTACAAACGTCGAAGTTGCCTTTGAACAACCGGATCTTCGGCCGGTGTTTTGGCTTGACCAGGTGGATGGGGCAGACCTTTTCCGCATCAAGACGCCACGGCAGCTCAAGGCGCCACTGTTCAAGCTGCACGAGGTCAGAGACTTCCGCGTGGCCGCATCGCGCAACGTTGAGGATACGCGTATTGAAAATGCGGCGAACAGGACTCTTTGAAGCAAATTCAAGAACCGGGATAACTCCAGAGGCCCAAACGCCGGCCGAATGTCTCGCGCGATCGTGAATGGATAGGATAGCAATCGAGGGTGCATTGAATAGTTCAAAAATAGGAACGAAGCTTGCCTTCGCGGGATGTCTTCTGGCGGGCGCGGCGAGTTATGCGCAGACAACCATGCTTCCCTCGATCACGGAGACATTGGCCGCACCTGTGCAGCCTCCGGCCATCTTCCAGTACCAGCTCGAACAGTACCTCATGCAGCGCATTCCTGGCCTTCCGAAGCTCTCCAGCTCTCAGCAATGGACGGCCGAAGAGAATCATCTTCGGTCGCACATCCTGAATGACGTGGTCTATCACGGCTGGCCTCGAGAGTGGATCGATTCCCCACCGCGCTTCGAGGAAGTTGGTGTAATCGAGACGGGGCACGGATACCGAATTCGCAAGCTGCGGTACGAAATCGTGCCGGGCTTCCTGTCTACCGCACTCTTATACGAGCCTGAGAAGCTTTCTGGGCGCGCGCCCGCCATTCTCAACCTGATCGGACATGAGCCAGAAGGAACAGCGGTCGAATACGAGCAGAAGCGATGCATCAACTTTGCCAAACGCGGGATTATCGCATTGGACCTCGGTTGGATGGAATTTGGAGATCTGTCCCAGCCGGGAAATGCACATGATAACGCCGCCGCGCTCGACCTGGTCGGCTCGAATGCCATGGGCCTGTTCTATCTGGCTATGAGGCGCGGCTTGGACTACCTTGCGACGTCGCCTCAGGTTGACCCTGCCCGCATTGGCGCCACAGGGCTCTCCGGTGGTGGCTGGCAAACCGTTGTGCTCAGCGCGCTTGATCCACGGATGGCTGTCTCGGTGGAAGTCGCTGGGATCGGCTCCAAGGAATCCAACCTGACCAATCCTAAGGATACTTATGAGATAGAGGAAGATGCGCCGGATCTGATGCAAGGCTTTGACTACCCCACGTTCATTGCCATGCGTGCGCCCCGGCCAACGCTTCTCGTGCACAATGCCGTGGATAGCTGCTGCTTCCGGGCGCCGCTGGTTGAGCCGTATATATACGAGGCGGTGAAGCCCTTCTTTGCTGCCTTTGGAGAGCCGGACAATCTGGCATGGCACACCAATTACGACCCCGGAGTACATAACTACCAGCGGGACAACCGCACCCAAGCATATCGCTTCTTTTCCGAGCACTTCCATCTGCCTGTCGTGGAAGGCGAGATCTTCAGCGACAGTGAGATCCGTTCGCCGAAGGAACTTGCCATCAGCGTGCCGCCGGATAACAAAACCATTATCGGCTTGGCCAGGGAGTTCGCGGCTTCAAATGCACACCGTGCTGCCGCAGAAGCAGACAGTCCGCAGTCATCGTGGATGCAAACGCAACGAGCAAAGCTCGTATCTACCGTCCGCTATCACCCGGTCTCTGTTTCGCGTGCGTTGAGAATGGCTAACTCAAAAGGGATGGATTTCGAGAGCATCTCTTACCGCTTCGACGAGTCGAACGATCTGAGTGCGACGGGTATGTGGTTCAAGGAGGATAAGAGTCCTCCCTCTGAGCCAATCGTTGTGGTCCTCAATGATGCTGGGTACAAGGCCGCGGCCCAACAGGTGTTCGAGTCTCTCAGCAGCGGCCACGAAGTGCTCGCGCTGGACCTTTTGTTCACTGGCGCGTCCAGACCGGACGTGCCCGATTCGAGCCATTGGGTGCTGCTGGTAGATAGTAGCGGCGAGCGATCCCTGGGCATTGAAGCCGCGCAATTGCTATCAATTATGCAGTGGCTTCGCTCAACACACAAAAGTTCTGAAATCACGGTGACGACTGAAGGCATTCGAAGCCAGGTGATAGCTATGGTCGCGGCAGCGATCGAACCGGAAGCATTCTCCCGGCTGGAATCAAGAAGGGGGATGAAGAGCTTCGCATATCTGCTCGATAAGCCTGTGCCACTTCGCTCTGCACCAGATCTCTTCTGCCTCGATCTGTACAAATATTTCGATCTCGATCTGCTGCGCACGATCGCCGCACCGGTGGATATTTCGCAAACGGACCTGCTCGAACCTTGACGTCCGCGCTCTACTCCTATGGAGCACTGCAAGCTTATGCCAAAGACACTAAGTATCCGCAGGAACAAAAGAGGCCATGGCCAGAAAGCATTGCTGAGCAGCGCTGCATTCATCGTGTTCTCCAGCATTGGCTCCGGACAGACTACGAGCCTGCCATCTGTGGAGCGGGCACTGCAGGTCCCGGTGCAGTCTCCTGCGGTGGGCGCCTTCCAAATGCAGCAGTTTCTGATGGCTCGCGTGCCGCCCCTTCCACACCCTGCCAGCGTTGAGGCTTGGAAAACTGAAGCGGAGCGCTTGCGTACTCACACCTTGAACGACATTGCCTATCACGGCTGGCCGAGCGAATGGGTCAATGCGTCTCCGCATTTCGAGCAGGTCGGCGTGATCGAGACTGGCCACGGATATCGCATTCACAAACTCCGCTATGAGATCGTCCCTGGGTCCTGGTCCACCGCTCTTTTATACGAGCCGTCGGCCGCTTCCAGTTCAGTTCCTGCGGTTCTGAGCGTGCTTGGACACGAACCCGCCGGTACTGCGGTGGAATATGAGCAGAAGCGCTGTATCAACCTGGCGAAGCGCGGCATTCTCGCACTGAATCTGCAATGGCCGGCATTTGGAGAGTTATCGCAGGTTGGAAATCGGCACGACTATGCGGCACAACTTAATCTTGTCGGCTCCAATGCCTTTGGGTTCTTCTATCTTGCGATGAGACGTGGCCTCGATTATCTGGAGACCCTGCAGCAGGTTGACAAATCGAGAATAGGAATGACCGGCCTTTCAGGCGGGGGATGGCAAACGGTCATGCTCAGCGGTCTCGACAAGCGCATTGCTGTAAGCGTTGAGGTGGCAGGGATCGGGTCGCGGGAGTCCAATTTCACTCGTCCACACGATACGGATGAGGTGGAGGAAAGTGCGCCGGACCTTCTGCGTGGGCAGGATTACCCCGACTTCGTTGCCATGCGGGCGCCCCGCCCGACATTGCTGGTTCACAATGCCGTCGATAGCTGTTGTTTCCGGGCTCCGCTCGTAAAGCCCTATATCTACGATAATGTGAAGCCGATGTTCGGTCTCTTCGGTGCCGCGGACGCGCTGCAATGGCACGAAAACTTCGATCCCGGTACCCACAACTATCAACGGGACAACCGGGAGCAGGCATACCGCTTCTTCTCCCGAGAATTTCATCTGCCGGCGCTCGACTCCGAGATCTTCAGCGATGCGGAAATCATGGATCCGCACGAGCTTGCGGTGGAGCTTCCGGCAGGCAACCTCACCATCCTCGATTTGGCGAGAAAGCTCGCCGCGCAAATACGTCGGCAACCTGTGCCGCAGGAAGGCGCTGCGCGATCGGCATGGTTACGCCACAACCGGGAAGAACTCAAGTCGGTCTTGCGGTACGAGCCAGTCTCGCTCGCCCAGCCATTCAGGGTAGCAAACGGCTTAGGGCTGGACTTTAACTATCTCGCATACAGCTTCTTATTTTCAAACGGCCTCAGTGCTACCGCAATATCCTTGCAGGAATCGAACAGTCCGCCAAACTCGCCAGCGGTGGTCGTGCTGAATGACGAAGGATTCGAAGGGGCCGCCAAGACCGTCTCCGAACATGTTGACCGGGGAGAGCGGGTGCTGGCGCTCAATCTGCTGTTTAGCGGATCCGAGGCGCCGGGCTTTCCCGATACTGTAGATTGGGCAATGCTCGCAGACGCCAGTGGTGCTCGCCCTCTCGGACTGGAAGTAGCGCAGCTCATCGCGGTTGCGCGCTGGTACCGCACCGGTGATAGCACAACCAGGATGGAAGTGGAAACGAATGGTATTCGGAGTCAGGTCGTAGCTGCTGCGGCAGCGGCTCTGGAACCGGAGCTGTTTTCGACAATCACTAGCCAGAACGCCATGATCAGTTTTCTTTCCTCCTGGATACACCTGTTCCCATTCGCTCGGCGCCAGAACTGTTTTGCCTGGACCTCTTCCAGAAGTTTGATCTCGATGCGCTGACGGCGATGGCTGCGCCAACGGAGGTGAAGACGACTTCAGAAGCAAGTCCGAAAGGGCCGTGGCGCCTGAAGAGCTACACCGAGTAGCCCACTCGAGAACCCAAAAAACGGCCTGGCGCGAGGAGGTCATCTCGTCATGCCAGGCTTGAAAGCCAACCGAAGTACGGGTGTTAAGCGGCTTCGGCACGGATGCCGCAAGAAGGACAGGATCCCGCCGAATCGAGCGGAAGCTCAGTCCCGGCAGTCGTCATTGTCTCCATCGCCATCTCCTTCTCTGCACTGCTTGAACAGGTCCCGCAGGTCCTTCGTCTCCTTATCTGCAGCCCATCCGAGCAGCGGGCCGACATGGAATATCTCCTGAAGTGTCTTCAGCGTAGAGCTGTGATCGTAGTGGATGTAGTTCGTGTATTCCTCTCTTCCACCCCCCTTGGCAAATGGAGAGAGCAGAAACATGCCAACCGGGCCATCGCTGTACTTTCCACTGTCTTCGGCTTCGTCCCAAATGACAAAGACGGCGCCCTCCTTCTTGTATTCGGGGGATTCGAGAATCACAGGGAGATTCTTTTTGAGCCACTGATCGGACCGGAGTGTGTTGTCGGAAGGTTCGGTTTTGTCGCAAGGCGACACGCCTTCATGGCCATCATGGCACAGGTTCGGCACGATGAAGTTGTAGCGAGCAGTCGTGTGATCCGCCAAATCGGTTGCCAGTTGGTAGTAGGGGCGGATGTGCTCGATGCACTTGCGAGAGTTTGCGTTGAAGTCGTCCGTCACATCTGCGAAGTAAGAGAATGGCACGTGGTTAACATCTACCTCGCTCCAGTCCAGGGGACAATTATCGAATACAGGATTGCCAAAGTCCGGCTCCGCATACGCTCGCCAACTGATACCTGCCTCCTCCAGCAGATTCACAAGGTGACGGTGATATTGAAGCTTCACGTCAGTGGGAAGAATGTCGCTGAGAATATCGAAGTTGGTTCCAGCTTCAAGCCAAAGGTAGTTGGGAAAACTTGGGTGATTACCGGGAGGGTTGAAATAGCGTTCTGAGTGTGCGGATGAATGTAGAAGCGGACCGTTGATGAACGGAGCCAGGGGGCTGCCCTTGATGTCCGGATCGCCAAAGCTCGCCCCGGCATTGTTCCCACTCCAGTTATGGTTCTCCATCATGACGACCCAGACCGTTTTCACTTTGCTGATCTGGGCGTGAGCCGTGGCCGATATACCTATCCCAGCCAATAGAAGAGCTGTTGCGGTAGTCACGATCCTGGTTGCGCGTTTCAGTACCGGAATATTCGACTTGAATCGTCCTGTTAACAGATACATAGAACCTCCGAGTACCCGGAATCTAGTTTTCTGGAAGTTCGGCGTCAACAAGGGAATATGAAACGAGAAGAAAGTGTTCAATAGATTGAAAGCACTGAGTGAGTGGGGAAGGTTGAAGGCCGAGCGGTTGAGAAGCTTTCGATTGGAGGCTCTATTCCGAAACAGGGAAGAGCAAATCTCAGTTGCAGGGTGCCGTGTTTCGATGGATGGCCGAACGCCCTGGGCGGCCGAACCGTGCTCCGCCCCGAAAGCAGGCATGATGCGGGCGAGAGCAAAGCAGTATTCTTACTAGGTGTGGTTTCGAGTTCACGGGCGGGGTGTAAATGAAGTCGTCACGGCCGATCTCTCGTAGGCGCGCACTGCAACTACTAGCGGGCACGGGTGCGGTGCTTTCTTCCCCGGGGCGGCTGTTAGCACAGGTAGGGGCGGCGCACCCGCTCCCACAGGTGAGTCCGCCGAAGGGCGCACCCGTGGCGAACTTCGTGGACATTGCCGCGGCGGCCGGGTTAACGGCACGCACCACCATAGGGGGCGAGCACGCGAAGCACTTCATCCTGGAAACGACGGGCGGGGGAGTGGCGCTCTTCGACTATGACAACGACGGCTGGCTCGACATATTCATGGTCAATGGATCGACCCTGGAGGCTGTACCCGGGCCGCCTTCGACGAATCACCTGTACAAGAACAATCGGGACGGAACGTTTACCGACGTGACGGAGAAAGCGGGCCTCATACGGCACGGCTGGGGCAACGGAGTTTGCGTCGGTGACTTCAACGGGGATGGCTTCCTGGACCTGTTTGTCACGTATTACGGGAAGAACGTGCTCTATCGCAATAATGGCGATGGCACATTCACCGATGTAACCAAGGCCAGCGGTCTGCTGACGGATGCGGACCTGTATAGCACTGGCGCGGCGTTTCTCGATTATGACCGCGACGGGCACCTCGATTTGTTTATCACCCACTACGTCGATTACGACGAGGCCCTGAGGCAGGTACAAAGGCAGGGAGATAACTGCAAATGGCGCGGTGTTCCCGTGATGTGCGGACCGCGCGGGCTGAAAGGGGCGAAGAACAGCCTCTACCGCAATCGCGGCGATGGCACATTTGAGGATGTTTCCGCGAAGGCCGGGGTGCTCACGGGAGAGCACTACGGCTTTACACCGCTGGTGCTGGACTACGATAACGATGGCTGGCCGGATATTTACGTTGCGGACGACTCTACGGCGTCACTGCTTTACCACAACAACAAGGACGGGACCTTCAAGGAAGTGGGCACGCTCGCAGGCGTGGCCTACAACGAGGACGGTCGTGAGCAGAGCGGCATGGGAACGGATGCCGGGGACTACGACGGCGACGGATTCCTTGACATCGTGAAGACGAACTTCGAGCAGGACACCAGCACGCTCTACCACAATCGTGGTGATGGCACCTTCGACGACGTGACCTTCCATGCTGGGCTGGGCGTGAATACCAGCTTCGTGGGCTGGGGCACCGGGTTTGTCGATTTCGATAACGACGGCTGGCCCGATATCTTCATGGCCAATGGCCATGTCTATCCCGAGGTGGATAAGGCCCTGGGGGATACCTCCTACAACGAGCGCAAGATTCTGTATCGCAACAAGCGAAACGGTACCTTTGAGGACGTATCCCTGCGCAGCGGGCCGGGGATCGAGCTCAAGCGGTCTTCGCGAGGCGTCGCGTTCGGGGACTTGTTTAACACCGGCAAGACCGACATCCTGGTCAGCAACATGAATGAGACTCCGACACTGTTACACAACCTGATGAGCTACAAGCAGGCGGCGCTCACGGTCCAACTGGCGGGCAAGGGACCGAATCGCTTCGTCATTGGCGCACGGGTAGCGGTAAAGACGAAAACGCTCCATATGATGAATGAAGTACGCAGCGGGGGAAGCTATCTTTCGCAGAGCGATCTGCGGCTGCGCTTTGGCCTGGGAGATGCCGAGAAGGCCGACGTGGTGGAAATACGTTGGCCGGATGGCCAGGTGGATAGGCTGACCGACGTCGCGGGAAACCGCATCATTGTGGTGGAACCCGGCGGCCATATCACGTCAAGTACGCCCTATAAGACGACGCCGCAGAAGCTGATGCGGGGACACTGACCAGAGCGAAGGACCGGCGAGAGAGTGCAGACAAATGAGGCCCGAAGCGAGGGTTCCTTCGGGCCTTGGGAGCAAATTGTGATTGGCTCAGATGTGCGCGGCGCGCTAGCTGGATTGAAGAATGCAGGCCATGTTCTCCCGCGGAAAGACAATGCGGACACCATCGCCGCTGGCTGTTGCCCCTATATCGAGGTCCGTGGGATAGAGCAGTTGGTAGCTGGAGCCGATCCCCGGCACTTGCACCTCTGCCGGCCCTGAGAGCCGCCACACCGCCACGAAATGCTTTCCCGGCCCGCGCATTCCGATGGCAATGGGCGAGACGCGGTCCACGATGTCGGGCAGCCCGAGCGGATAGAACGGAACGGCCTGCCGGATGTGAGGACGAATCGTCTCCTTGTAGACGCGGATGCCTGCCTTTACTTGCTGCAGACTCGGCGCGGTCAGCTTGGCCAGATGGCCGCTCTGGTGAATGCGGAACAGCATAGCGTTCACCATGTTGAAGCTGGCCGCATCCGCCATGTCGTTCTGCATGGGGTAGGACCACACGGCCAACTGCTCGGGCAGCACACCGGCGGAGGAGCCTACCGCGATGGCCGGGTAGAGCCGATAATCGGTCTGATCGCTCGAAGATTGTAACTGCAGGTGCGACAACATAGCATATTCCATGCGTCCACCGCCGCTGCTGCAATTCTCGATGGTCAGTTTGGGGTAGCGGCTGAGCACGGTATCGAGCCACGCCAGCAGGGCGCGATTGTGCTCCAGCAGGCCCTGGCCGAAGCTGTCAGCATGCAGCTCTGTGCCTTCCAGTCCATCGACGTTGTAGTCCATCTTGATGTAGCCGATGCCATACTGCCCCACCAGCCGGTCCACAACACTGTCCAGGTAGGCGCGCACTTCGGGGTTACGGAAATCGAGCAGGTAGCGGGAGTGGTCGATCACGCGCTTGCCGTGGCGCTGGAAGAACCACGCGTCCGGCTTGCTGGCCAGCGGTGAGTGAATGCCGACGACCTCGGGCTCAAGCCACAGGCCGGAGATCATGCCCTTGTCGCGAATGTGGTCCAGCACCTGTTGCAGCCCGCCGGGGAAGCGTGTCTTCGACGGCTGCCAGGCACCGACGGATCCCCACCAGTTCTCCTGCCGTTCCGCGTACCAGCCCGCATCGATGATGAAGTATTCGCAGCCGGCGGCCGCGGCCGCATCGATCAACGGCAGTTCCTTCTCGGTGGTCGGGTCGCCTTCCAGGCAGTTCATGTAATCGTTGAAAATGACCGGCAGCTTCTCGGTATCCATGCGCGGGCGAATGCAGGCGGCACGACGATACGCGGTCAGGGCGGCAACCGCTTCATCGAAGCCGCCCTGCACGCAACCCACGCCAGCCGGTACGGTCTGGTAACTCTCCCCGGGTTGCAGGTTCTTCCATGCCTGCGCGTGCAATGCATCTGGACCGCCGATGTAGGCGTAAACCATCTTGTCCGATGTATCGGAAAGCTCCCAATGCCACGAGCCGTTGTGTTCGATCTGCCAGAACCAGATCACCTTGAGGTCTTTGTTTTCGACCATGCCCATGGGAAGATAGCGGGCCGTGGACCACGTGCCGATGCTATTGAAGAACGCGGCGGAGACGCTGAAGTTGCCGTTATCGACAAAGCCGATCTCCGAAGGCTTGGCGGCGCGCCACTGTCCTTCCGTTTGCCAGCTGTTCATGCAGTAGTGCACGCGCAGGTCCTTCTCGAAGGCCCGCGGGGAGGAGAAGTTATGGAGCAGGGCAGAGCTCAGGTACTCGATGCCTACGGGCGCCTTGCCCTTGTTGGTGACGCGGGCGTAGCGGCGCACGACAGGCACGTCGTGGTATGCCTCATAGATCGACTCGACCTGGAGGCCGAGTACGGGATCCGCGTGCGTCAACACAAGGCGGCTGCCGTTTGCGGTGGGGGTCTCCTGCTTCCCGACGAAGACGAGGCGGTTACCGGGCTCACCACCGGTGAGCTTCATCCCGTGATGCTCGTTTATGTCTTCTCCGGTGCAGTGCAATGCAGTTTCAAGGCCCGATATCGCGGTGGGCGCGGGAAGGTCGGACGGAGCATGCGCGCCCGTTGGCAGCAAGATGCGGCTGCGCAGGCGATTGTCCAGGAACTCGAATGAGAAGACGAGTCCCGATGGCGTCCAGGTGAAGGGCTCACGCGGCGTGGACGGCTGCGCATCCGCTGCCTGACCGCTGCCGTCCCATGCCACTGCTTCCAGGTTGCTGGCCAGTGCAGCCGTGATCACTGTCCCGGTTCCCCACAGAAATGTTCGCCTTTGCATTCCTCCCCCATTCGCACTCCCGCCTGCTGCGAGAGCGGTGAATCGTTACTTGTGACCCTTGATCGCGTAGAGCACGGAAGCGTGCGGCGCGAGCGCCACTTTGATGGACGTCATGGGGCCAAGATCCTTGTGCTCCCACAGATCGCGCACGCGATAAGCGCCGCCAGTCCAGCCCAGTTGTTTCCAGGTGTATTGCAGAGTTTGCGGATGGTCGGACATGTTGGTGACAGAGACGTAGTGGTCCGCTCCGGATTCCGATTGCGCGGTCCACACGGCGCTGTTTCCTGCCTGATCGATCACCGGCTGGTTGTGCGTCGAGTGCTGATCGACAGCAATGACCTCGGGATTGGTCAAAAGGGAGATGGTGCGCGCATCTGTAGTGGGCAGATCTCCGCCCATCATCAGCGGAGAGCGGAACATGGACCACAGGGTCACCATGGTGCGTTGTTCGTCCGCTGAAAGATGGCTTTGCCGGTCCGTATCGGCTCCGGGACGAGGGCCGAGATGGCCAATGGGCAGCATATCCGCGTCGGGCCAGTGGCCCACTTCGATGTGCGGCGCCCAGGCCGCGGCCGTGGTGACCTGGCCCTGAATTCCCTGCGAGAATTCATGTCCCTTCCACACGCCCCAGTGGTCCCACACATCGTCGGAAATGCGCCACATCTGCGCGTACTTGCGCACGTCGTCGGCTTCGCTCAAGGGCGTGGGGCCGGGGGAAAGACTGAGCACGATTGGGCGGCCGCTGTGCTGGAGTGCCGCGCTCATCATGTGAATCTCGTCGGCCTTGTAGGGCTGAGAGATACAGTCGACCTTGATGAAATCCAGATCCCAGCTCGCATAGAGCTTTGCGATCGAGTTGTAGTATGCCTGGCCCGCGGCATTCGCTTTCAGACCGTAATTATCCGGGTTCCAGCGGCACTTGTCGCTGGTATCTGCTGCATCGGCGGCGTGGAATTGTGTGCCGGCGATGGGGAGGTTCTTGTCCACTGCCTCGCGCGGAATGCCGCGAATGATATGCAGTCCGAACTTCAGCCCTTTGGAGTGCACGTAATCGGCGAGCGCCTTGAAGCCGGCTTCTCCATGGGCATCGGCGAAGCGATTCGGGGCAGGAAGATAGCGTCCGTTCGCGTCCATGGTGAACTTCCACGCAGGCTTGCCCTTGCTATTGGGGTTCTGCAGATACCACCCTTCATCGACGACGAGATAGTTCCAGCCGAACTGCTTCAGGTTCTTAGCGGCCCAGTCCACGTTGGCCTTGAACTCGCTCTCGGTCACGCTCAGGCCGTAGGAGTCCCAACTGTTCCAGCCCATGGGAGGTGTGGGAGCAAGCAGGTGCGTTTGCTGGGAGAATGCGATAAGGGGCAGTACGAAGAGAATCGAGAGTACGGCAGCGAGTTTGCGCATAGCGAAGACTCCGGGGAACGTTTTCCGAATCGGCGAAAGTGTAACCCGCACTGGAGCGGGTTGGGTAGCGGTTTGCGCGAGTTTCCCTGGATATCCTTCCAGCGGAACACTCAGCGCGCTTCTGGGCCGGGACGTTCTACACCGTGAACGGATACGCGCCCTCCGGCTCGCACCACGGGAACCGTTTCTCGCTGTCTGGCCCATGGGCTGTCCATCGTTCGGGCGTAGTGCTGTCGCGCCAGTCCATCGGCTGCAGGCCATGCTCACGGGACTGCACCAGTGCAAACGCGCGCTTGACCGCCTCCCGCTGCTCAGCGCCGAAGGCCTCCGTCGCGGCAGAGACGAACAGCACCGTGTGGCTGCCGGAAACCACCTCCAGCCATTGGCGCGTGTGCTGCCAGTCCACGGCCGCGGTAATGGGCACACAGTCCGGGTCGAGGCTGAAGAAAGTTCCATGTTGCGGCAGGCGGAAGGCAAGCGTGTTCACGCCCATGCGCCGCGTGCGCTCCCATTCCTTGCCGCTGGTATCGTCACCGGTGCGCTGCATGTCGAAGATACCCGCTCCCAGGTGCCCGACCGTGTTGCATCCGAGGATCAGCATCTCGTCCCCTGCGGTGGCGCGCAAGCTGCGGTACAAGTCGGCAATGATCTCCGCATTGGTCTTGCTGCGATCGTGAAAGGACCAGCCCGGCAACGTCGGTTCTGCGCCCATTTCGAAGCCCCATTGGCCGAGCAGGTCGTAGGTGGAGAAGTCGTGCTTGAGCAGCTCGTAGCCCCAGCCGCGAATCGTCTGCACGCGTTTGAGCACGCGCTGGAGCGCTTCCGGATGGGTCGGGTCATAGGCCAATTCGGCGGCGCGCCCGGTCTTTTCGCCGAAACGCTTCGCCGGCATCAGCAACGCGGGCTCGGTGCCCTGCGGCGCACGCAAAGGCCGCAGCCATAGACCGGGCCGTACGCTTCGCTTCTTGATCTGGGCTGCAAGATCCGCCATGTCCGGAAACTTCGCCGTGTTCTCCCATCCCTCATCGGCCACGGTGAAGGGCGCAGGCGCGTTCGCCGGGCGCAGCGCCGCAACCATGTCGGCATCCTGCAGGATGCGCGCCGGTGAGCTATTGCCGTACGCGTAGTACCAATCATTGGATCCATAAATGGGACCGGGCGAGGGACGCGGCTTCACACACATGCGGTGGCAAAAATCCGCGATCGCGGCGAGCGACGATTCACCGGGCTGCCCGCGCCGGGTCACCACCGTGGCGGCGTTGAGGACGCGATCGCCGAGCAGCACGCCATCGCCGCCATTCGCCACGTTGAGCCACAGGCTCACGCCCTGCTCATCCAGCTGCCAGAAACAAAGCGCTCCCGCTCCCGTGCGCACACCGTAGCTGTGCGTCGCGGATCCGTCGAAGCTGGCGAAGTACCACGGCATCACGCGCTCGGGCACGCGAGTACGCCAGGCCAGCTCGCCGTAGCTGCGCTCCCAGGCGTCACCCAAGCACAGGAGATTTGGCGCGACGGCCGTCTTCCAGCGCAGGTGCACATGGGTGAGGGCCAGGGAAGGCGAAGCAAGCGTAATCGACAGCTGCTCTCCGCTAACGCTCGTCTTGAGCTGGACTCCGCTCGCGCTCCAGCCAGAGCCGGCATGCGACAGCGGGATGGCCCGTTGCAGCCCCGCATAGGCCACCGCGCGGTCCGGCTCGCGTATCAAATCGATAAACGAATCCGCAGACCCTGCCGGGCTGGGAGACGCCTGGGCTTCCGCCAGCGGTGCAAATGCAACTGCCGCAGCTACGGATGTGGCGAGAAACGACCGCCGGCTGACCTGGGACTCTTTTCTGGACAGATCCTTTCCCTCGCTTTCGTAACAAATTCCGCACCAGGAGTTCCCATTGAGAGGTGCGGTCGCAGTCGCGCTCTACTCCGGCGTCACCTCGTACAACACACTGCTGTGCGGTCGCATATCTACCGCGACACCGGCGGCCCGGCCCAGATCGCGCCCGTCCCACAGGTCCCGCACCGTGGCCTCACGCGCCTGGACCCCAAGTGCGTTCCAGTGCAGATCGATGTGGTGCGCGGTGTCCCCCACGTTGAACACCGCGACATATCTCGCTTTGCTGCCCGGCTTCTCTGCCAGCCAGGAGATGGTGTCCCCCTGCCGATACACCTGGTGGCCGCCGGTGCTGTGCTGATTCACGGCAAGCACCTCCGGATTGGTGATCAGGCGCATCGTCGCCGCATCGTTGCTGGGCAGATCCCCGCCGAACATGAGCGGCGAGCGGAAGATTGACCACAGCGTCATCATGGTCTTCTGCTCATCCGGAGTGAATGCTGTCATCCGCGGCTCGCCCACCTCAGCACGGATCCCGATCTTGCCCATCGGCAGCATGTCCGCGTCCGGCCATCCGCCGGGATGCACATCGTTCTCCCATGCATGTGTCAGGTCGAATTGGTGCTTCAACTTGGGCCAGGAATCCCAGAAGTCGCCGGAGATGCGCCACATCTGCGCGTTGGCTTTGAGAACGTCGTACTTGTCGAGCGGAGCGGGTCCGGGAGAAAGGCTCAGCACAATGGGGCGCCCGGTCTTGCGCAGCGCAACGCTGAGCCCGTGGATTTCCGCCTGGTGAAAGGGCTGGCTCATGTCGTCGGCCTTGATGAAGTCCAGTCCCCAGGACGCGTAAAGCCGCGCGATGGAGTCGTAGTACGCCTGGCCCCCCGGCTTGGACATGTCCACTCCGTAGGTGTCCTCCATCCCCTTCCAGTGGCAGATGTCCTGTTTATTCGCCACATCGGCTGCGTGGTAGGGAGAGCCCTCGATGGGCAGGTTCTCCTCTACCGCCTTGCGGGGAATGCCACGCATGATGTGAACGCCGAACTTTAGGCCCTTGGAGTGCACATAGTCGGCCAGAGACTTGAAGCCGGTGCCGTTGGCCGAAGAAGGAAAGCGGCCTGGCGCTGGAATAAAGCGGCCATAGCGATCCATCGCGACCGTCCCGCCGGGAATGTAGCCGTGCGTCTTCGGATTGGTCGCGTACCACTCGATATCCACGACGATGTATTGCCAGCCGAAGCGGGCGAGCTTGTCCGCCATGTAGTCCGCGTTGGCCTTGACCTCGCTTTCGCGCACCGTGGTGCCATAGGCATCCCAACTGTTCCAGCCCATGGGGGGCGTCGGGGCCAGGAGATGCGCCTGGGACTGGGCGGTCGTTTTGGCGGTCGGGATCAGGGAGAGCGCAATGCCGTAGAAGGCCGTGGCGAGCAGGCCTTTCACACTCCGCGTGGGGATCATTCGGGCCGTATGCCTCCGGACAGGGATTATGGTGAACGGTTAAAGACCGTCAGGGGCGAAACGTACACCTATGCCGGTCCGCTGTCAAACTGGACCCGTTGAGGCCGCAGACTTCGACAGGTGCTTATCGTGTACGCACACGGAATGCACTCGCTACGGTCCGGCGTTGTCATCTGCCCCTTGACTTCTGGGCCGGTTGGGACTAAACCTTCTCTCCGGTGGGATTTCGCAGAATTTTGCTACCCAAAGCGCAAACGTTTTCCGGACCGGGCGCAGCGCTCCCGGAATGGACCACCGACGAAAGTAAGCGACGCTGTAACACGTACTGTTTCTTTTGGAGGCCAAACATGCGTAAGTCACACACAGGCCCAGGGTCGGCGGGGGCATGGGGGCATATCGTCGCCTTCATCGTGCTCGTGCTTGCTCTCTTCGCCGCGCAACCAGGATTCGCCGTAGGCCCGACGGGGCGCATCGTGGGTACGGTGCTCGACCCCTCCGGTGCTCCGGTTGCCGGCGCCACCGTCTCCGCCATCAACCAGGCGACCAACGAAGTTCGCACCTTCACCACTCAGGCAACCGGCGATTACAGCTTTCCGGTGCTCCCCTCAGGCACCTACACCATCCGTGTGGTAGACCCTGGATTCCAGACCTTCGAGCAGAAGGGCATCGTCCTGCAGGTGGATCAGAACGTTACGGTGACCGCCAGTCTGCAAGTAGGCTCCAATACCCAGACGGTGGAGGTCACGGGCCAGCAGCCTACCATTGACCTGGTGGATGCGACCGTCAGCCACGTGGTGGACCAGCAGCGCGTCGTCGATCTGCCACTGAACGGACGCGATACTCTTCAGCTCCAGTACATCATGCCCGGCGTGTCGTATGACAACGACAATGCCTCGCACGGGCAGGGCCAGCACGAGGGCGTCGTGGTCAACGGAAACCGTCCGGGATCGAACTATTTCCTGCTGGACGGCGTGGACATGACCGACAACTACCTGGCCACCGCGCCGGTCTTCCCGGCCCCGGATGCGCTACAGGAGTTCGACATCCAGACCAGCAACTTCACCGCGCAGTATGGAAGAAATTCCGGTGGGCTGGTGAACGCAGTCACGCGCTCAGGCACCAACAAGTTCCATGGCGGCGCATTTGAGTTTCTGCGCAACGATGTGCTGAACGCGCATAACTTCTTCGATACGCCAGGCTCCAAGAAGCCGTCCTTCAAGTTGAACCAGTTCGGCGGCTATCTTGGCGGTCCAATCCAGAAAGACAAGATGTTCTTTTTCGGCTACTACCAGGGCACACGCCAACGCCGCGCTGAGACCGTGACTGTGGGCAGTGTTCTTACCCCGGCGGAGCGGCCAGACCTGAACGGTGGCAACTCCATCTTCCCGGGCATTCTTGATCCGCGTACGGGTTTGCCTTTCCCTGGCGGAGTTATCCCGGCGAATCGCATCGACCCCACGGCTGTTAACTTCATCAAGAGGGTCATGCCGCTTCCCAACAATCCGGCGGGCGGCTACACCTTTTCCGCGCCGGTCGCGAACAACGAAGACAACTTGAATGAGAACCAGTTCCTCGGGCGCATCGATCGCACCTTCGGCGCGAACAACCAGGTATTTGGCCGCTACTTTTTCAACCAGGACACCTCGACCGGTATCGGTTCGGGTGACAATATCCCCGGCCTGACACACCTGAAGTATTTCCGTAATCAGAACGTTGCGCTCGACTGGACGCATACCTTCAACCCCAACCTCATCAATACGGCACTCGTCGGCTTCACCCGCGTGGCGCACCACAGAGGACCTACCGTAAGCGTGGGCTGGGGAAGTTTCGGCGGCCCCGGCAGCACCTCGACCACAGGCAAGCCGAGCGACCTCTACACTTCGATCAGCGGATCGGTCAATGCCGGCGGTGACGGCACGTTTGTTCAGAATCGGCAGACCTGGCAGTACACCGATTACATGAACATCATCCACGGCAACAACACTTTCAGCCTTGGCGGCGACTACCGGCGGGAGGCCTCCAATCGCGTGGAGGATTACTACACTGACCCGGTCTTCAACTTCAACGGCGTCTACACCGGCAATGCACTGGGCGACCTGCTGCTGGGGCTGCCCAGTTACTACAACCTCCAGACCGAGGTGGCGAGCCGCCTGCGTCATAACGCCGGCGATGTGTATCTCCAGGACAATTACAAGGTCACCCCACGCGTCACTATCGACGCTGGTATCCGTTGGGAGCCGTTCCTGCCGCCGGTGGACAACCTCAACGATCAGATGTGTTTCGATCCGACCCTTACCGCCCACTCCTCATACTATCCAACTGCGCCTCCGGGACTGCTCTTCCCCGGGCCGCCGGTCGGCAGTTCATCCCTGGGAAGGGGCGATCCCGGCTGCCCGCGTTCGGGTGTACCCAATCGCTGGAAGAACTTTGCTCCCAGGATCGGCGTCAACTTCAGTCCAACCAGCAGCGGCAAGACCTCGGTGCGTGCCGGATACGGCGTCTTCTGGGATCAGGCTCGCCTGATCGCCTGGAACCGGTTCTCCACAGCCCAGCCCTTTGACGCATCTGTCATCGTGAATGCGCCGGGATCTGCGGCCAACAACTACGCACCCAGCCTTACGGGCAACAGTGTGTACACCAACTCGGGCGTGCAGAATCCGTATCCGTTTGTGATTCCGCGCAGCCCGGAACAGCGCGCCACCTTCTCGCCTTCCTACGGTGGTCACTGGCCGACGGCCGCAGGCGAAACCGTACTGGCGCCCAACTTCAATGAGGGCTACACGCAGCAGTGGAACGTCAGTATCGACCAACAGGTCGGACCGAACAACACGCTGACCATCTCCTATATCGGCAACAAGGGGACACATCTCTTTGTCTCGCGGGAGTATAACTACGCACCGTTCAGCACCTTCGTGATCAATCCCAACCTCACTGCAAACCAGAACATCGCAAACAATCTGGGTGCACTGCCAACCCGCCGCAGGCTCAGCTCCGTTCAGTGCGGTACCGCAGCTCCCGGCGTGACCGGGCCATGCTATGGACCGCTCGAGGAGCTGGATCCCTCGGGCTACTCCAACTACAACTCGATCCAGGTCTCGCTGAACCGGCGGCTGTCGAACGGCTTCAGCATCCTGGCCTCGTATGTCTACGGCAAGTATCTGGACATCGTCTCGACTACGGCAGAAGGTGGAAACGGTCCCAGGAACCCGGAGAACTTCAGCCAGAGTTACGGGCCCTCGGACAACGACGTACGTCATCGTTTCGCCGGATCGTATCTCTACACCCTTCCGAAGTTAAACAGCGTGAACGGATTCGTCGGCGGCTTTGTGAATGGCTGGCAGAATCAGTCCATCATCACCATCCAGACCGGCTCGCCGTACAGCATCAACAGCAGTGCGGATACGGCGGCCACGGGTGTTGGGGGCGAAACTGCGGACCGCGTGCCGGGCCAGGGATTCGATCCTCCTCACCGCAACCGCTTTGAATACTTCAACACGGCAGCATTCCAGAACGCGGCGCTCGGCACGGTTGGCAACACGGGCAGGAACATGTTGTACGGCCCAAGCCTGGTGAACGTCGACTTCTCGCTCTTCAAGAACTTCCAGATCAACGAGAACAACCAGATCCAGTTCCGGAGCGAGTTCTTCAACCTCTTCAATCACCCGAACTTCTATAACCCGGACAACACCGTGGGCGATGGTACGTTCGGCCAGATCCTCTCCGCGCGCGATCCGCGGTATGTGCAGTTCGCGCTGAAGTACCTGTTCTAAACTGCAGCACGCGGCCGCTCTCTCCCGGGGAGCGGCCGTTTTGCGTTTCCGGCTCCGGATTCAGGGTGGGCAATCGCGATAGAATGCAGGCAATCCACCTTTTGCTCAGCCGAACTCTGCTTTTGACATGACCGCATCCCTTTGGGCCCGACAGTCAGATTCCCCGCGTCCTCGACACCGTCGAGCGTGCGGGCTGGTTCTCGCGCTGCTCATGACTGCATGCGCGTGCCATGCGCAGCAGCCGCAGATAACAAGCCCTCCCAGCATTCAGCAGCACTTCGCTGCCGCCGAGCAGGCCGTGCAGGCCAATGATTACGCTCGCGCGGAAGCAGAGTATCGCGCTGTTCTCACCGCCGATGTACGCAACGCGCGCGCGTGGACTGGGCTCGGCGTGCTGCAGTACGGCTCCGGCCATCCCGCCCTGGCGGCTGAGTCCCTGGACAAGGCCCTGCAGATCGATGTGCTTGACAAGCGCGCGGCCGTGTTTCTCGGCCTCAGCGACGCAGACCTGGGCCGATGCAGCAAAGCGGTTCCCCTGCTGCAGCCAGAGTTCCCCAATGTTCCCGCAGGAAAGCTGCAGCGGCTGGTTGGCTTCGCGCTGTTGAACTGCCTCGAGGCGCCGTCCGATACAGCGCAATCGCTTGCGGTGATTGCCCGGTTGAAGCAGCTCTATCCGGATGACCCGGACGTGCTCTACAAAGCTGCCGAACTCTATACCCGGCTCTGGTCGCAGGAGGCGAACGCGCTGATCACCAAGCACCCGGAGTCCTACCGAGTGCACCAGCTTGCGGGCGAGCTCTACGAAGCGCAGGGCAAGCGCGACCTGGCCATCCGGGAATACCGCGCGGCGCTGCAGGAGAACCCGCAGCTCCCGCAAATGCATTACAGAATCGCTCAGATACTGTTACATGAAGGCGGCGATCAGGCGGATGAGAAGGCACTCCCCGAGCTGAAGGCGGAGCTGCAGGTGGACTCGCAGTCGTTCGTTGCCCTGTATTCAATGGCGGAGATTGAACGGCATCAGCATAACTACGAAGCGGCAGAGCAGCACTACAAGCAGGCCATCGCCATCAACCCGGACTTCGCCGAGGCCCGCGTCGGCATGGCGCAGTTGCTGCTGAACCGCAAGGACATCCCCGCAGCAATGGACGAGCTGAGGAGCGCGCTCAACAGCGATCCGGATAACGCGCAGGCGCATTACGTACTGATGCTCTGCTATCGCGAACGTGGAGACCTTACCCATGCGGCGCGGAGCAGGCCAGCTTCCGCCGCCTGGAGCAGAAGAAGTCAGAGAACTTCCAGAGCCGTATTGACGCGCTTCTGGGCAGCAATCCCAGGGAGGCGAACTCCGCCACTGTCCAATAGCGCTCGTGTGAGCGTGCCTGCGGTGACTTTTCGTGATGAAGCACACCTTCGCAAACACGGCGCGATTTTTTGCGGGGAGCGGGAGCGCTCCTTTGCGCTGGTGCGCCGCTACACCGCTGCCTGATTGCACAAACGGCCTCGCCATCCGCGAGTGCCGCGCCGGCGGCGAAGACTCCCCTCCGACCGCTCGGGTACCGGGTTGAAGATGTGACCGCCGCGTCCGGTATCGACTTCCTCCAGGTGTGTGGCGGAGCCACGAGCAAGAAGTACATTCTCGAGACCACCGGCTCCGGCGTGGCGTTCATCGACTACGACAACGACGGTTGGTTGGATATTTTCCTCGTAAACGGAGCTCGCTTCGACGAGCCCGCCGGCTCACCAAAGCCCGGCAACCGGCTGTTCCACAATAATCGCGACGGCACGTTTACTGACGTGACCGCACGCGCCGGGCTGGCGCGCTCCGGATGGGGGCAGGGCGTCTGCATCGGCGATTACGACAACGACGGATTCGAAGATATCTACGTGACGTATTGGGGCGAGAATGTCCTGTACCACAACAATGGCGATGGGACGTTCACCGATGTGACGCACCGCGCCGGAGTGGCCGGCGCGCCCGGGCGCTGGAGCACCGGCTGCGCATTCGTGGATTACGACCGTGACGGCCACCTGGATCTGTTCGTCACGCACTACATCGACTTCTCACTCGCAACCGCGAAGGACCCCGGCAGCAATCCGTATTGCACCTATCGCGGACTTGCGGTCAACTGCGGGCCGCGCGGTCTGAAAGGCGAGACCAACAGCCTTTATCGCAACAAGGGCGATGGCACATTCGAGGACGTGTCAATCAAAAGCGGGGTCGGGCAGATTACCGGCTGCTTCGGTCTGGGCGTGCTTACCGGAGATTTCGACAACGACGGCTGGCCGGATATCTACGTGGCCAGCGACTCCACACCGAGCCTCCTGTTCATGAACAAGCACGACGGCACCTTCAGCGAAGAGGGCACGCTGCGCGGCGTGGCCTACAGCGAAGATGGCCAGGAGCAGGCCGGCATGGGCGTAGCGGCGGCAGACTACGACCATAACGGCTGGCTCGACATTCTGAAGACCAACTTCTCCGATGAACTCCCGGACCTGTACCAGAACGGAGGCAAGGCTATCTTCACCAACGTCGCGGCCCAGGCCTCCGTCGACCGCGAGACCCACTTCGTGGGCTGGGGTTGCGGCTTCTTCGATCCCGACAACGATGGGCAGCCCGATATTTTTTACTGCAATGGCCATGTATATCCGGAACTGAATCGTATTCACGCCGACACAGCCTATCTGCAGCCGCGCGTTCTCTACCGCAATACAGGAGATGGTCGCTTTGAAGAAGTGTCGCAACTGGCCGGGCCGGCGATTACGACCCCTTCCACCGGCCGCGGATGCGCCTTCGGCGACTTCAACAACGACGGGATCGTAGATATCGTGGTGAACAACCAGAATGCGCGGCCATCGCTTCTGCGCTTCACGCGCGAGAACTCGCATCATTGGATCAACATCAAGCTGCAAGGGGTGAAGTCGAACCGCAGCGCGATCGGTGCGCGCGTTCTATGCAGGACTGGGGACCTCACGCAGATCGACGAAGTGCGCAGCGGCGGAAGTTATCTCTCGCAAAATGATCTGCGCCTGCACTTCGGGCTCGGCGAACATCGCACAGTGGATACGCTGGAGGTCCGCTGGCCCAGTGGCGCTATCGATCGCTTCGCCGGGCTCAAGGCTGATACCTGGAACCACATCACGGAAGGAGGCAAGCTGACCGTTCTTCGTTCAGCTTAAGTACCATGGCTTGCCGCCATCTTCCGCGCACACTCTTCCTATTCGCCACCATGGCTGCCGCTGCTTCCTGTGGCTCGCTGGCGCAGGATCCGGGTTCGCAGGCGGGTTCCTCGTCGCCCAGCCAGCAGGCTATCGCCGCTGGCATCCGGCTGATGCAGAAGCGGGAGTTTACGCCTGCAGTGAGCGAGTTTTCGAAGGCGCTCCGCGCGGATCCCAGCATCGGCCGATGCATTCATCTGGCGTGGCATTTGCGAAAACCAACTGAACCAGTTCACCGCGGCCGACCGGGACTTTACTGCCGCGCTGCGGCTCAATCCGAAAGCGATTCCGGCTCACTACAACCACGCGCTCACGCTGATTCGTCTCAACCGGCCCGAAGAAGCGAGCCGGGAATTCGAGTACGTCATCCAGGCGGATCCAACCGCGACCGTCGCTCGTTACAATCTCGCCGTTCTGCTCGAGAAGAAGCACGACCTGGCGGGCGCCATCGATCAGCTCAGCCAAGCCTGGAAGCAGGACGGCACCGACGTCGCGACTGGAGAGCACCTACTATTGGACGAACTCGCGGCAGGCCGCTCGGACGACGCCGCGGCGCTGGCTCCGCAGCTTCTCGCGGCGGAAACGCAGCCGGAGCAGCAGCAGCGGACGGGCGCGGCACTGTCGGCTGCCGGGTATGCGAAGGAGGCGCTGCCATTTCTGGAAAGCGCGCAGGAGCATGAGCAGCCATCCCGGGAAAGCACGTTGCTGCTGGCGCGTACCTACATCGCAGCGCAACAAAGCTTTACTGCCATCGGGCTGCTGAAAGGACACGAGCAGGAGGACAAGACAGGCGACACCGCATACCTGCTCGGTTTGGCCTACGCTTCGGCCGGTGCTACGGAAGAAGCGAAGAGCGCATTCGACGCATGCCACACCCTACAGCCGCGGGAAGGGCGTTGCCTTTTTCAGCTAGCGCTGCTCCAGGGCAAGGGCGACAAGCCGGAAAGGGCACAGGCCATCAGCGAACTTCGGACTGCATTGCGCCTTGAGCCGGGCAATCCTACATATGCGATTGCACTCGCTCGCCTGCTGCTCCAGAACGACGACCCCGCCGGCGCTCTTGCGGTTCTGAACCCGCTCCACGCGCCGGCTGCGCTCGAACCGCAAAGGCTGCTTCTTCTGGGTATCGCGCAGGCAGCCACCACCGGGCCTGCTTCGGCGGAAGCAGCACTGCGCCGCTCGCTCGAGCTCGATCCCACGATTGCGCTTTCGCACGACATCCTCGGGTTCTGCTATTTCAGCCAGGGACAATACGACACCGCAGCGGTGTCCTATCGGCGGGCCTCGGACCTGCAGCCCTCAATGAGCAGTTTTGCCTATAGCGCGGGCATGGCGTACGAGCGCGCCGGGGATACAGCGAATGCGATCACCTACGCCCAACGGGCAGCCAGCCTCCCCGATTCCACCGCGGAGGCGCATCTGCTTCTGGGCAAGCTCCTCCTCGGTGCGAAGCGGACCAATGAGGGCATCGCGGAGCTCGAAACGGCCACCCGTCTCAATCCGGGCCTGGAGTCTCCGTATTATCTGCTGGCGCGCACTTATATGCAGCAGGGGCAAACCGATAAGGCGCAGGCGATGAAAGACCGGCTCACCTCTCTCAAGCAGGCGCATGATCCTTCGCAGGCGGGTCGTAGCGGCGGTATGGGCACAGAGCCGAGCGCCTCCCCGGCGTCGGCGCTCTTACAGGGCCGGCCGCAGCCCTAGCCGCCGGCCAAAGCGTTCCGTAACACTTTTCCCTGCGCACTCACCTGCCCCACTCGGCCGGATTGGCCACTCTCTCGCGGGCTGCCTTGAGCGAACAACTCACTATGCAGGTGCATCTACGCGGTGCTATAGTCTCCGTGAACGTACACGGAGAGCCTTTCAGTCGACCTGCAGATGACCTGCAGTTATCCGACGCGGACGTGGACGGCCGGGCAGAGGAGGTGCGCGATGAACACGAGCAGGTTGAGCGAGGATCAGATCAAGCAGTACGAGCAGGACGGGTTTCTGCTGGTCAGGGGAATGTTGGATCGACAGGAACTGGAGTTGCTGGGCCGCGCTGCACGCGAGGACCGCATTCTCGATCAGCACTCTTTCGGCAAGGCGGACGGAGAAGGCGGCACCGTGCGGCTCTCCTTGTGGAACCATCCCACCGACACGATCTACGGCATGGTGGCGCGAAGTGAATCGCTCGTAGGGTGCGCGGAGCAAATCCTCGGCGGCGAGGTGTACCACTATCACTCCAAGATGATCATGAAAGATGCGAAGGTCGGAGGTGCCTGGGCGTGGCATCAGGACTACGGCTACTGGTACCAGAACGGGGTGCTCTTTCCAGACCTGACGAGCGCTTTCCTCGCGATCGATCGAGCGACAAAGGAAAACGGGTGCCTGCAGGTGATCCGCGGCTCGCACAAGCTCGGGCGTATTGAACATGTACTGACCGGAGACCAGGCCGGCGCGGATCTGGAACGCGTGAGCAGGATTCTGGAGCGGCTGGAGCTCGTCTACGTGGAGATGGAGCCGGGCGATGTGCTGTATTTCCATGCCAACCTGCTGCATCGGAGCGACCAGAACAAGTCTGACAACCCGCGCTGGTCCATGATCTGCTGCTACAACGCGGCACGCAACGATCCGTACAAGGAATCACATCACCCGCGCTATACCCCGCTCAAGAAGGTGCCGGATACAGAGATTCTGAAGGCAGGAACCAAGCGCTTCGCGGAGAGCCCGGCGGAGGAGCAGAATTGGCTCGCGCCTGATCTGGACACAAGCGCCGTCACCCTGGAGAAGCATGCCTGAGGAGGGGATCGCAGAACTTCGCTGTTACATGAACTGGCTGGCGCTCGATGAATTGCCCGAGCCCGCCGAAGGCTTCGTGCCGGCACTGAAGACAGCAGGATACGACGGCATCCAACTGGTGGACTCGACCCCGCCTGGCATCGCAGCGGAAGCGCGGGCGCTGGGCATGGGCGTGTGTGGCAGCGGGCGCGTGAACGCGCCGCGAGATGCGGACGCAATCGCGCAAGCGGCGCGGGACGAAGGCCTGGAATGCGTGACGCTGCATGTGGGCTGGGGTCTGGAAGACGACGATGAGATGGACCGGCTGATCGGCGCGGTTCTGAACGCCGCGTCGAAATACGATCTACCGCTCTATCCGGAAACGCATCGGGCTACGATCTTTCAGGATATGTGGCGCACGGTGCGCGCGGTAGAGCGCTTTCCTGAATTGCGATTCAACTGCGACTTCTCGCACTGGTACACGGGGCAGGAGATGGTCTACGGCAGCTTCGAACACAAGCTCAACTTCATCCGCCCAGTCATCGAGCGGGGCCGCTTTGTGCATGGCAGGATCGGCAACCCGGGATCGATACAGGTGGATGTGGGCGACGGCGATGCGCTGGGACGGCCGTACGTGCAGCACTTCCGCACGCTGTGGACCGCGGTGTTCGCCAGCTTCCTTTCTGCCGCGACAGGGAACCAGACCATCTGCTTCGCGACCGAGCTGCTGGGGCCGAAGTTCTTCTATGCCCGGCAATTTCATGGCCGGGACGAATCGGACCGCTGGGAGCAATCGCTGGTGCTAACGCGCATCGCGCGCGAGTGTTTCGCATCTGCTCAATCCGCACTCGAAATAGCTGAGGTCCGGCAATGATCTCTGTGGGCGAAGTGAACCGGCCGACGGCGCCAGCGGTCGGCAAGTTCGACCAGGCGTATCTATGGACCATCTCGCTGGTCGCAGCGTTGGGCGGCCTGCTCTTTGGCTATGACTGGGTCGTCATCGGGGGCGCAAAGCCCTTCTACGAGCCGTATTTCCATCTGCAGTCGGCCTCGCAGCAGGGATGGGCGATGAGCTGCGCCCTGGTGGGATGCCTGGTCGGAGCGATCGCGTCCGGCTTACTCAGTGAGCGCTTCGGGCGCAAGCGGGTGCTGGTATTCGCCGGCCTGGTGTTTGCGGGATCCTCCCTGGGCACGGGTTTGGCGCCGACTTTCACCCTGTTTGTCCTGTGGCGCATTGCCGGAGGCGTGGCTATCGGGCTCGCGTCCAGCCTGTCGCCCATGTATATCGCCGAGATTGCGCCGGCTCACCTGCGCGGCAAGCTGGTGGCCCTCAATCAGTTAACCATCGTAATTGGCATTGTGCTGGCGCAGGGAATGAACTGGCTGATTGCCAGGCCCCTCCCGGCGGATGTGACAGAGATGCAGATTCTGCATTCGTGGGATGGCCAGGTGGGCTGGCGGTGGATGTTCGCGGTCACGGCCGTACCGGCCACTGCCTTTCTGCTGGCGATGTTGTTTGTGCCGGAAAGTCCGCGCTGGCTCGCGAAAAAGGGAGATCAGGCCGAGGCGCTGCGCATCCTGGCGCGCGTAGGTGGCCACCAGTATGGAGCGCAGGTTCTAGGTGAGATCGACGCCACCCTGCGCGAGGGTGACACCGGCCTGGACCTGCGGGAGTTGCTGACCCCGCAGTTGCTGCGGCCGCTCCTGTTGGGTATCGCGCTCGCCGTCCTGCAGCAATGGTGCGGCATCAACGTCATCTTCAACTACGCACAAGAGATCTTCACCGAGGCCGGCTACAGCCTTTCCAGCATGCTCTTCAACATCGTAGTCACCGGATTGGTGACGCTGGTCTGCACCTTTGTCGCGATCTACACGGTTGATCGCACTGGCAGACGCACGCTGATGCTGGCCGGCTGCGCGGGACTCGCGACCGTATATCTCTGTCTGGGAGGCGCGTATGCAGTCCATGGCCGCGGACTGGGCATGCTACTGCTGGTAGTCGCGGCGATTGCAATCTACTCGATGACGCTGGCCCCGGTCACCTGGGTGCTGCTCTCGGAAATTTTTCCCAACCGCGCACGCGGTGAGGCCATGGCGGTGGCGACCACCGCGCTGTGGACAGCGTGCTTTGTGCTGACGTATACGTTTCCGTTGCTGAATCGCGCGCTCGGGCCAGCGAAGACGTTCTGGATATACGCAGGCGTCTGCGCAGCAGGGTTCGCGCTGGTCAAGACACAGGTGCCGGAGACGAAGGGCAGGACACTGGAGCAGATCGAATGCTTCTGGCCATAGCTCCGAGCGAAGCCGCGAGCGGAGAGCCGTGAAAGAGAAGCCGGTCACTGTACGAGATATCGCCCGGGTGCTGGATATCTCGATCGGCACAGTGGATCGCGCCCTGCACAACCGTCCGGAGGTTAATCCGGCCACGCGCGAGGCGGTGCTGCGAACCGCCAGGGAACTGGGATACCGGCCCAATCACGCCGCCCGCTATCTTTCGACGGGCCGCAAGCTCAAGATCGCTGTCAGCCTTCCGCGAGAGATTGCGGCGTTCTTTGACCAGATCCGCGCGGGCATTGAAGAAGAAGCGGAGGCGCTGGCGGACGCAGGTGTGAGTGTCATGTTTCATCGCTTCAGCCGGATGGGTATTGGCGAAGACGCGGCCTTCGAGGCTGCGATCGGGAGTGGCGCAGACGGCATCCTGGCTGTGCCCGGGCCGATCCGAAGTTTCAAGCCGCTGATGAGGAAAGCGACGCGAGGCCGGCATACCCGTGATATGTGTCGCCACGGACGCACCGGGGACGGAGCGAGTGGCGGTGGTGTCGGCGGATCCGGAAGCAAGCGGCGCGCTTGCGGCCGAGTTGATGGGAAGGCTGCTCTCAGGACGCGGCAAGGTGGTGCTGGTGACGGGTGCCCTCTCGATCGCGGACCACGCGCACAAGCTCAAGTCGTACGCAAGGGTCTCCCGGCAATACTTCCCTGAAATTGCGCTGTTACCGCCGCTCGAAGCGCATGACACGGAGACCGAGGCCTATGAAAAGGTGTGCCGCGTGCTCAAAGCGCATGATGTGGCTGGAGTGTATGTCTCTACGATCAATGCGTGCCCGGTACTCCGGGCCCTCGCCGATACCGGGCTGCTGGGCAGTACCACCGTGATTGCCACTGACCTCTTCCCGGAACTTGTACCGCACATTGAGAATGCGAACGTGGCCGCGACCATGTACCAGCGGCCAAAGACGCAGGGGCAGACCGCACTTCGCCTCATGTATCGGCACCTGGTCGAAGGAGAAAAACTGCGACACGCCGTGCGCCTGGCGCCTCACCTGGTCATGCGCGGTAACCTGCAGTTCTTTCTTCAGAAGGCTTCCATGGGAAGCGCGGTGCGCATGCGCAGTGATCTGGACAAGCTGTTGTAAGGCGGCGGGCCTTTTCGGCGCCGTATTGCCGGAGCCAGGCCCGATGGATCGTATCGGCTGTGAGAACAGCCAGCACCAAAGGCGAGGGTTGCAAGTTGCGGATAAAGACGTATTTGCGAATCGGGCATTGCCTCGTGCTTCTTTTCGGATTCCTCGGCAGCTCGCTTGCGTGTGTTGCCGCGGAACACGATGGCTCACAAAAGTCCTGGACGCTGACCTCCGGCAAAGAGATCTATCGCCTGGCTTACAGCAATGGCACCTTGGCGCTGGCATATTTCGGGCCGGCAGCGCAGGCCGCCGCCCGAGACGGCTGGCCAGCCCAAGACAGTGCGTGAGGAGTTGGGCGGCCAGGCGGAAGGGGAATCGTTCAGCGGCGATTCCTGGCAGATGGCCGGCGCGCAGACGACCTCGCCCGCAACCGGAGTACAGGTGCTCACGCTGACACTGCACCACAAGCGACTTCCGCTCGATCTGATTGCGCAGTACACGGCTTGGGGAGATACCGGTGTCTTTACGCGCGAGCTCACCCTCAAGAACACGGGCAGTGCGGTCCTCCACGTCGCAGCAATTCCATCCCTCTCGCTGGAACTGCCCCAGGGCGACTACACCCTGCGCTACTTGTACGGCGGCTGGGGCGAAGAGCACCAGTTGGCCACTGAGAAGCTGAATGCAGGAGGCCGCAGCTTTGGTTCCACTCGGGGGCGATCCACCAATGGGTTTGCCCCGTGGGTTTCTCTGCGCAACGAAGATCAGAAGCTGGAATACCTGGCAGAACTGGCCTGGTCCGGAAACTGGGACATGCACGTCTCGCGGCAGCCCGGGTCCGAACCGGCGACTTTACGCGAGCAGCCGGTCGAAGTCAGCATGGGCGTGCACTGGGACTTCGGGGGCGGTCTAAACCTGGCCGGCGGAGCGAGCTATGCACTGCCCAGGGTGGCGTTCACCGCATCTACCGGGGACCTGGACGACGTGACCAACCAGATGCATAGGTATCAGCGACGGTACGTTTTTCCGCCCCAGCCGGCAAACCGCCCGATGCTGGTCCAGTTCAACTCATGGTATCCATTCCAGGGCAAGGCAAGCCTGGGCGATATGGAGCGCCTTGCGGATGTTGCGTCCACATTGGGAGCAGAGGTCTTCGTGCTCGATGCAGGCTGGTACAACCACACGGACTGGAGCAAGGAACTCGGGGACTACGAGCCCGATCCGAACGCGTTCCCGCATGGCTTGGGGGAGCTTTCCGCCTATGTCCACAAGGAGGGAATGAAATTCGGGCTGTGGTTCGAAATCGAGAACATCGGCCTCGAGTCGAGGATGTATCGGCAGCATGCGGACTGGTGCCTGGCCTATAACGGGACGCCGGTGAAGAATGCGGATCGGTGCCAGCTCGACTTCGCAAAGCCGGAGGTGCGCGCCTGGGCCACGGTCACCCTGGACCGGCTGATCCAATCGGCAAACCTGTCCTGGATCAAGATCGACTACAACATCGACGTGGGTGACAGGTTCGATCCGCACGGGAAAGAACGTCCCGGCGACGTGCTCGCCGAACACATCAAGCACTACTACGCGTGGCTGGATTCGGTGAGGGCGGCGCATCCCGACCTGATCATCGAGAACTGCTCCAGCGGCGCGCTGCGGATGGACACCGGCATCCTGGCGCACACGCACACGAACTGGCTCTCCGACAATGTGGACCCGATTGCGTCGCTCCAACTGGGATTCGGCTGCACGATCCAATTCTCTCCAGAAGTATGCAACCACTGGATGGTGGGCGACACCGACCGTGGCGTGGTGGACCTGCAAAAGCCCGCGGGCTGGTGGGACTTCATGTTTCGCGTGCCCATGAATGGCCAGTTCGGGATTTCCAGCAGGGTGTTCGATTGGAGCCAGCCGCTGAGGGACCGCGCTGCGGCCAACGTTGCTCTCTACAAGCAGGTGCGCACCACCATCGCAGGCGCTGACGTATACCACCTGACCGCGGAGCCCGCGCACCGCAATCCGACCGGCTGGATGGCCATCGAGTACGTCTCGCCTGGGGGCGGCGATGCAGTTCTCACGGCATATCGGCTGAAGGGAGGCGCGGCGGTGAAGACATTCCGCCTGCGGGGACTCGACCCGACCGCCGATTATGAAGTGCGGCAGGATGGACAGCCGCTCATCCATGCACGCGGCAGCGAACTTGCCGGCGCCGGATTGCCTGTGCAACTGGGTGAGGACTGGCGCGCGGCAATCGTGCAGATCAGAAAAGCTCCGTGACGGTTTGGAGCGGCCGTGCCGTGTTGTTCCAGCGAGATGCACGGAGTTGAGCCGGGAGGTACTCACGTACATCTTCCCGTGCAAATTTTGAGTCTCATTGCTGCATGCGCTGGCGAAAAGAGCTCCTGGTGTTTGTGCTCAGTGGCGGCGTGCTGTTCCTCTTATGGGCGCTGCTCACCTCAGGATTCAAGCTGCAGGAATCCCTGCTGGGCATCTTTGCCGCGCTGGTCGCGGCGCTGCTCTTCATGCTGACCCGGATCAAAACCGGCAGCTTCTTCCATCCCAGCCTGCGAGAACTGCTCAGCATCTGGCGCGTCCCGTGGTACATCCTGGCGGAGAGCTGGCTTGTGGTTAGAATCCTCGCGGAGGATCTGCTTGGCATACGCAAGGCCGGTTCGTATTTCCGCGCGGTTCCCTTTGATGCCGGTACCGAAGGGGATGTGCGCACGCTGTCCCGCATTGCGCTCGCGACCACATACAGCACCATGGCGCCCAATTCCATTGTCGTGGGCGTGGACCGCAAGCAAGGCCAAATGCTGATTCACCAGCTTCAGCGCACGCCTGTTTCCGAGATGACCCGTCAACTGGGAGCGAAAGGGTGAACGCCTGGATGGTGACGAGCATCGCCGTGGGTGCGACGCTGGTTCCGTGTGCGTGGATGTGCCTCCGCGGCTTGCCGGAGCGCAGGCTGGTCGGCCTGGAGATGACGGGCATTATCGTCACCATGGAACTCGTGCTTGTCACCGTGGCATATGGGCGCCTGCCCTTCATCGACCTTCCGCTCACTCTCGCGGTGCTGACGCTGGGCGCCGGGCTGGTGTTCGCTCGTTTTCTGGAGAAGCATCTGTGAGCGGACTGCGGCACATGCTCACGCTCGTCATGCTGGGCGGCGTGGCGTTGCTGTGCTGGCTGGGTGTCTTGGGCATGGTACGCATGCGGGAGCCGGTGCAGGCGCTACACTATCTCGCTTTGCCTGCCGAGCTGGGCATGCTACTGCTGGTGATCGCCGTCTTTCTCGAAACCGGGTTTTCGCAGGCGAGCGCCAAATGCGTGCTCATCTTCTTTCTCCTGCTCGCCTTCAATGCTGTGGGCACGCATGCGGCGGCACGCGCATTCCGCGTCCGCAAACTCGGCCATTGGCAGCCGCGGCCCGGCGACGATGTGGAGTTTCTGCCGGAGCAGGATGGCCAGCCATGATGATCCTCGGCACGGGCGTGCTTCTGCTCGTTGCGGTCACGGGTTTCTGCGTGGTGCGGACGCAGGACCCCACGGCGCAGGTGCTGGCCATCAGTTTCTACGGACTGCTCTTTGCGCTGATGTTCTTCATCTTTCAGGCGCCGGACGTCGCCATCTCGCAGCTTACCGTGGGGGCCATCGCGCTACCGCTCGTTGTCATGCTGGCCATCTCCCGCATGCGCGCGCGCGATGCGATGCGCACCGAGAGAAAGGGCAAGCAGTGACTGCCCGCGCGCGACTGGTGGTCTTTCTGCTCGGGGCGCTGGGCCTGGGTGCCGTGTACGTGGCGGGTGCGCGCAATCTTCCGCCGTGGGGCGACTATCGCGGCCCCTATGGTGACGTGATCAGCAGCCTCACGGTCTACCAGCGTCATGCCACGGACGTGGTGAACGCGATCGACTACGACTACCGCGGCTTTGACACCTTGGGCGAGGAGTTCATCCTCTTCAGCTCCGTCGTGGGTGTGATGATGCTGCTGCGGGAAGAGAAGACGGGCAATGCGGAGAAGAGCGACAAGCTCAACGAGCACGCCACGCTGAGTGAAACGGTCTGCATCTTCGCCACGTTTACCGCCGGGTTTACTGCTTTATTCGGCATTTACGTCGCAACGCATGGGCAGTTGACGCCCGGCGGCGGCTTCCAGGGCGGCGTCATTCTCGCGGCCGCCCCGATGCTTGTCTATATCGCCCAGAACACGCGCGTCTTCCGGACCATCACATCGCGTCCGCTGCTCGAGTTCACCGAGGCCGTCGGGGCGGCAGGATACGGGCTGATTGGCCTCGCGCCACTGCTGATCAGTGTTCCTTTCCTCACCAACATCCTGCCCCTTGGCACCACCGGAAACCTGCTTTCCGCAGGCACCATCTCGCTGATCAGCGATGTCGTGGGCATCGAAGTCGCAGCGGCGTTCACGCTGATCGGCTTCGAGTATCTGCGCGAGATCATCGCCGGAATGACGGGAGAGATCTGATGCTGGAAACGCTTCCTTACCTCGTGGCAGCCTGGCTGTTTCTCTGCGGACTATACGGGATTGTGACCAGCCGGCACCTGGTGCACACGGTCATGTGCCTGGCCGTGCTGCAGACCTCCACCTACGTGCTGCTGCTGGCTATCGGCTTTCGCAAGGGCGGCTACGCGCCGGTGTTTGCGGATATCTCTCCGGGAACCATTACCGTCGACCCCGTGGTGCAAGCGCTGATGTTGACCGATGTGGTAGTCGAGGCGACCGTCGTCGCGTTGCTCCTGGCCATGGTGGTGAAGGCGTACGAAAAGGCCGGCACCCTCAGCCCCGACGATCTGCGCATGATGCGCGGCTAGCCGAATCACGGAGCAAATGGGCCGACCATGACAATGACGCCGATCGCTCCACTGCTGGTCGCGGTCCCGCTGCTGGGGGCCGCGTTGCTGGCGGGTGCGCGGGACAAGCTGCCGCGCCTGGCGGCGGACCTGCTCACGACCGCGCTGGCGCTGGCCAATCTTGTGCTCTCGGTTCTGCTGCTCCATCGCGCTTGGATGGGTACGGTCGTATATTGGTTCGGCAACTGGTACCCGCGTGGCCGGATGGCGATCGGTATCAGCTTCGTCGTGGACCCCGCGGGCGCCGGGCTGGCTGTCTTGGCGGCACTGCTCACCGTGCTGGCAACCACGTTCTCCTGGCGCTACGTGGATGCCGGCGACAAGCACTACCATCCGCTGATGCTGGTCTTCCTGGCGGCCATGAGCGGCTTTGCGCTCACGGGAGACATCTTCAACCTGTTTGTCTTTTTCGAATTGATGAGCACGGCTGCCTTTGCGCTTTGCGGTTTAAAAACGGGCGAACCGCAGCCGCTCGCCGGTGCCTTCAACTTCGCCGTAACCAATACCATCGCGGCTTTCCTGGTGCTCACTGGAATTGCCCTGTTGTATGCGGTCACCGGAGCGCTGAATCTCGCGCAGATTGGGGCCGCGCTGGGCACCCGGCATGATCGCCTGGTGCTGGCTGCCTTTGTGTTCATCGCGTCGGGCTTCCTGGTCAAGGCGGCCATGGTTCCGTTCCACTTCTGGCTGGCGGACGCGCATTCGGTTGCACCCACGCCGGTGTGCGTGCTCTTCTCCGGACTCATGGTGGAGCTCGGGCTGTTCGGCATAGTGCGCGTCTACTCCACGGTGTTCAGCAACAGCTTCCATGCACACACGGCATCGCTGCACGGAATCTTTGCTGCCATGGGTGCATTCACGGCGGTGATGGGTGGACTGATGTGCTTTGCCCAGCACCATCTCAAGCGGCTGCTCGCCTTCTCTACCGTGAGCCACATGGGGCTCATGATGCTGGGCTTCGCCGGAATCACGCAGGAGGCGATGAGCGGTCTGTTCGTGTACATCATGTCGCACGCGTTGATCAAGGGCGGCCTGTTCCTCACAGCCGGCATCCTGCTGCATCGGCTGCGCACGATGAGTGAGCCTCTGCTGCACGCGCGCGGCAAGCCCCTGCATTGGACCGCGGTGCTATGGTTCGCCGGAGGCTTGGCACTGGCGGGCGCGCCTCCCTTCGGACTGATGCTCGGCGATGCCCTGATCGCAACCGCGCACCCGTGGTACAAGTGGATCTTTCTCATCGCCGGCGCGCTCACCAGCGCCGCGGTGCTGCGCTGTGGCATGCGCGTGTTTGGCGGGTGGGGCGATGCCGGCCCCATGGACGAGCCTGCCAAGCTGGATGAGAAGCCGGAGACCACGGAGGCCAGCAGAAAAATCTTTGCGTTTCTGTTCTTGCCCCCAGCGTTCTGCATCTGCGCGGCCGCCGTGGTGCCGTGGATTCCGCGATTGCGTGAAGTCTGCCAGCAAGCTGCGGCCCGGCTCATGGACCAGGGGGCGTACGCGCAGACTGTCTTCCATACCGGGCCGGGAAGAGCGATGGTCGAAGCGGTAAAGCCGCTGCCGTTGCTCGATCCCGTCGAGCACGGGCTGCTCACCGCCGGCCTGGCGATTGCCCTGGCGCTGCTGGCCGTCTTCCATGAGCGGGTGCCGCGGCCGGCACGCATCCCGTCGCACATGGAGGGCTCCATGCATGCTCTGCGCGCTTTGCAGAGCGGACATCCGGGAGACTACGTTGCATGGCTCACCGCCGGAACAGCCCTGGTGGGGGGTGCGGTCTTCCTTTTCACGCACTAGCGGCAGGTGGTTTGCGCAGAGGCTCGGGCCAACTTACTGCGTTTGTAACGCGTGCTGTGGCGAAATCTCGCGCTTCTTCTCCTTGATTGCGCGATACACCTTGAGTTCCCGGTCGGCATCCCCGGTTCGTCCCGCCCGACGGTACGCAGACTGTAGCTGGTAGTGGATGTAATCCGGCGATGGATCCGCCTTTTCCGCCATCTCCAGGTGCGTAATCGCGTCCGCCGTCTGGCCCTGCTCCAGCAGCAGCTTGCCCAGCTCATATTGCGCCTGCGCATGCTGCGGCTGCGCCGCGACCACGCTGCGCAGCAGAGTGGCGGCTTCGTCCTTGTGCGAAGTCTGCAGCAGCGCGAAGGCCAGCAGATACTGCACCTGTGGATCGTCCGGGCTGTTCTTCAGCTCGTCCCGCAACTCCGGAACGGCATCAGCCGGCCGGTCCAGCCGGATAAGCGCCTCCCCAGCCCCGTAGTGCGCCTTCTGAATGGACGGATCTTCGCCATACGCCTTCTTGAAGCAGGTGACGGCGTGTTCGTAGTTCTCCGTGTCCCGATAGACGCCGCAAACGGACACAAGTACATCGGCCGGCAGGGGCTTCTCAATAAGCGCGTCTACGACCCTGTTTGCTTGTTGTTGTTGATCACTGTGCGCCAGGGAATAGGCCCAGGCATACGCGGTGCGCGGATCGTCCAGCGCGGCATTTCCGAGCGGCGCAAAAGCCGCGGCCGCCTCCCGGTATTTCTCCATGGAAAAGTACGACATGGCCATGAGCACACGAGATCGTGCATCGCTGGGGTCGCTCTCGAGAACTGCGTTCAAGGCGCGTGCGCTTTCCGCATAATCTCCCGACCGGAAGGCCGCCATACCTGCATTGCGCTTGATTTGAACGTTGGAAATATCCCAGCGTTCTCCCTGCTGGAACAGCGTGAGCGCTTGAGAAAAGTTCTGATCGCGAGCCTCAGCGGACCCCCAGTCGTTATAGCCGTCACCGAGGATTTGACGAAGCTGGTGCTCTTGGAACCGTAGCTCTTTCAGCTTTTGCGCGCTCAGATGAGCATGGGCGAGAGTCAGCGGAGATACTTCTGCGCTGCTGTCGCTTTGAAGATCCGCCCGGGTGCTCTTCGCCCGAAGCACAGCGGCATCCAGCTTGCGCCGTGTATCCGGGGAGTCCTCGATCTCCAGCGCCTGCCGATAAAGCAGGGCCGCTTGCGGCCAGGCTGTCTCCGCCGACCGAAGCTCCGCCAATTGGACTAGCGCAAGGGCGACGATGCTCTTACTCGCGGCCTCTACCCTGGTCGGATCTCCAGAAGCCTTCGCTGCCTGCTCAAGTTCCAGCCGCCGCTGCATCTCCCGTGAAGATAGTTCAGCGGATGACGGCTGTGCTTTACCTTGCGAGATTGGTGACGCACCTGCTGGCGCCTGGGATGAAGCGCATACGAAGAGAGCAGGGCCGAGCAGGAATCCAGATGCTGCAATCTGCCATAGCCACAATCTCCGCGACTGCTTGTACACAGGCCGAATCCTCAAAAGAAAGACACTCCAAATGATAAATGGCAGGACCTGGGGTTTCCAGGTCCTGCCATCTGCAACACCAGCCGGGTTAGAAGTTGATGTGGATTCCGTACTGGATCTGGCGTGAAGAATTGCCTCCGATTACTGCGTTTGAGGTGCCGAATCCAGGGGTCAATACCTGCGTGGAAACAACATTGTTGGTCGGGCTGCAAGGTGCATATTGAGCCGCGCCGGTAGCGGACAACCCTACGGTTGGTCCGCAATTGATCTGGCTGAATGGGGCGCCTTGCGACAACGAGCTTGGGTTGAAGTTGGCGTGGTTGAAAAGATTGAAGAAGTCGAGACGGAACTGCAGGGTCGCCCGCTCCATGATCTTCCAGTTCTTGTCCAGTGAGAAGTCCGTATTGATGTAATTAGGACCGCCGCAGAATCCGCGAGGTTCTATGTTGGACGGAATTGTCCCGATCGTGTACCCGACGAGCGTGAAGGCATTCGGGTTGATGATGGTATTGCCATGTCTGCCCGTCGTGCAGCTCTGGCCGCTGAGCAGTGGCCGCAGCGGCGCTGTGTAGCCAGTCTGCACAAGTGCGTTCAGAGTGCTCACAGCCGCGGTGGTGGTGCCACCACTGTTCGTGGTCGGTGCCAAGGAGGACGTGTTCTCTGCGCCACCTTGGTAGATCGTGAAGCTGTTGCCGTTCGCAGCGGTGGTGATACCGGTCACCTCCCAGCCGCCGACCGTGCCGGTCAGCAGCTTATTGTGTCCGCTCAATAGCGGCAGCAAGTAAGTTGCGTTCAGGACGAAGTCGTTTGGCCGGTTGGTGTCACCGTTTCCACGATCCAGACGGCGGTCGGGGTAATAGGTGCGCGTTTGCGCTCCAAGACCTCCGCTCGAATCGTCCAGGATGACGTCAGCGATTGAATGCGACCAGGTGTAGGCTGCCTGGAGCTGCAACTGCCTCACGCGTGTCCTGAATAGAGTCTGCAAGGAGTGGTAGCTCGAGTTGCCGTCGTGCGTCCACCAGGTAAGCGTGCCGTAGTTCGAAAACGGCCGCAAAGCAGTCTGTGCACTGCCGTTCAAGAATGATGCCGCCAGCCAGTTCTGCTGTGGAATCTGATTGATGTCGTAACTGGAGGTGAGGTGAGTGCCGCGGTTTCCCACATAGCTGATAGAGAAGGTCGAGTTTTTTGCGACCTGCTGCTCAACGGTGAGGTTCCACTGCCAGGAGTTGGGGAGCAGGTCGGACGGGTCGTACCCGCCGGCCGGGCTGGAGGTACCGCCGGTCAGGGTTCCCGGGGTAGCGCCGCCCAGGGTGCGAACATAATTGCTTTCATTGAGGGCGAATGGGGCGTTAGAAACCAGCGTATAGCGGGATACGCGTTCACGCTGGAAGAATTGGCCGGCACCGACGCGGACCGCAGTCCTGCCATTTCCATAAACGTCCCATGCAAGACCGACGCGTGGGGCGAACAGGTGGTGGTTGACGTTGACGAGGTACTTGTTCGGTCCGGGTGTTCCGGAGCTGTAGTGGGTGCCAAATTGCCGGTTCGCTGCGCCACAAGGATCCTGCCCAGGAGCTACCCACAACCCGTTGCAAGCGTCGCTGGCCGGCAAGGCGGGATTGTAGAGCTTGGGTTGGAAACTTGTAAGCTGGTTATTCGGTTGGAAGGTCGGCGTCATGAGGGAGTAACGCACCCCAGCATTCAGCGTCAGGCGTGGAGTGAGCTTGACATTGTCTGTCACGTAGAACTCGTAATCGCGCCAGCGCAGCTGAGCCCGAATATTCGTCGAGGTCTCCGAAATAAGGAACGGGTTGTTCGGAGCGAGGAAATTGGCGAGGTTGTTGCTGGTTGCGACACCGCCTGGAGCAATGCTGGAACTTCCTGTGTTGATGACAGGCCGTTCTGAGCTGGCCGGTCCAGTGTCCTCATTTTTCCCATCCCAGTCGAGCGAGGTCCCGAACCGGATGTTGTGACGACCCCTGGTCCAGGTAACGTCATCCTGTGCCGAATAGAGATCTAACTGGTTCTGCCATGGGGCGATAAGGGAAGTAGTGTTGCCGCTCCCGTAGCTGCCCAGGTTTACCTGCGGTACGCCTACTGGCGAGTGCTTGATGGAGTTGGGATAGAGTGTCGGAATGGCAGCCGACACTTGCGCTAGAAGCCCAGGCTGGGTACCCCCCGGAGTGATGTCGATGCGATTGTTCGAATATTGGAAAGCCGCAGTGTTCACCAGCGAGGAGCTGATGGTTGCAGTCCAACGCCCCATCAGTGACTTCGATGGCTGCGCCCAGCTGCTGTTCAGCGCCGGAAACGGATCGTCTCCCCAGTAGCCCGCGTTGTACGAGGGATTGCTCCAGGAGTCCTGGGTGTAGCGTCCGTAGACGAGATTGCGCGGAGTCACCTGATAATCCACGCGTATATTTTCCTCGCGCCAGTACAGGCCGGTTGGCAGCGATTCAGACCAGTTCTGCCCGCTGCTGTTGGCAGTAGCGAGGTTGGGGAGCGGATAAAGCTTCATCACCGTTGCAGCCGAAGGGTCGACTGCGGGAAGCACGTGAGAGCCATTCGCAAAAGTGGGCTGCGATTCACCGCACGATGGGTTTGTGAAATCTCCCGCCAGTTCAGCCGCCGTAGGTACACACGCGCCTACCGTGCGCCCCCGGATCTCATGATTCCACTCCTCGCTCCAGAAGAAGAACAACTTGTCACGCTTGATCGGGCCGCCCAGAGAGTAACCCCAATCGTTACGCCGGAGCTTGTCTTTTCCATTCAGCGGGAGCCCTTTGCCTTTATTCTGCGCGGCAAAGTAGGTATAGGCGTTCAATGCATCGTTGCGGCCGTCATAAAACACGCTACCGTGGAACTGATTTGTGCCGGAACGCGTGGCGATGCTGATGATGCCGCCGGAAGCCTGACCGTATTCCGCACCGAAGTCATTGGTGAGGAACTTGAACTCGGCAATGGCTTCGTTCGAGGGATAGATCAGAATCGTACGGTTCGATCCCACGTCATTATTGTTCACGCCGTCGATCAGGAAGAGATTGTTCGTGGTGGGATTGCCGTTGACCGACATATCCACGCCGCCCTGCAGGCCTTTGTTCTTCGTATCAAAACCATTGGCGGCGGATACGCCGGGCTGCAACTGCGTCAACTCCACGAAACTGCGGCCGTTGAGCGGAAGTTCCTTGACTTGCGTGCCGTCAACTACTTCGCCCAGGGTCGCACTATCCGTTTGTACCTGGATATTGCTTTCTTGTACTGTTACGGTCTGCGAACCACCACCGATCTGCAACTGTGCGCTCGCCGTGGTTGCCGTAGCCACCTTCACTTCGACATTGTTCACCACATAGCTTTGGAAGCCGGGTGCGGTGATCTGAACTCGGTAGATGCCGATCGGCAGTTCAGATACGTTGTATTCGCCTTGTCCATTCGTATTCACGTTGCGAACAAGGCCGGTAGATGGGTTGGTGATGCTTACAGGCGCGTTTGGGACTGCTGCTCCAGACGCATCTGTAACAGTGCCGGCGATTGAGCCGGTGGTTTGCTGCCCATAAGCTGGCGCGAACAATAGCATCACTGTGCACCAGAGCGCTAGCAGCCACCCTCTTGTTACTTTCATTAGCTACCTCCCGGAAATTTGTTGGAAACTGCGTGCTGCTGCGCCAATCCATCCTGGTCTCTGTTTGCCAGTTGAGGATTTGGCCTTTTTATGTTGAGCGTAGGCGAATGGTGACTGCCTGCAAAAAATGCTGCTGCCGTAATGCAGCCCGGCGCGGAAAAGCTGGGTTTTCCCCACGCTGCGCCAAGCATCGAAAATGCACGCGCGGATACGCCCTCTCCGCTGGCCATTTAGCTTGATGGGAACAGCGATTGTCAAGGGGCTTGTCATGCGTGCGGGGGTACCAGGCTGGTGCGGGATATCGTTATCATGCCCGAAACACAGCGAAATTCCTACTTCTTCGCCGGACGGATCTTGTCCTCGCTCACCACGCCCGAGCCCTCCAGCACTGCATAAAACCGGTCCGCATCGAGGCTGCCGATGTGCTCCACCCGCCCCGAAGGCCAGCGGATTTCGAGCGAATCGATCTTTTTCGCCCCCGCCAGGCCGAAGTGCACCCGCAGGTCGTTCTGAGAAAGATAGCTGCCGCCCGAGCGCACTTCGTCCGTCTGGGTCATCCCGCCGGCCACAATGGTGAGCCGCGCCCCGATTGCCAGCCGGTTGCTCTTGGTCCCCGCCAGCTCGAAGCTCACCCAGTGCGTCCCCGGCACGCCGGCATTGTGCAGCACCATAGGCGCTCCGTCGAGGTCCCCAATGACGACATCCACGTTGCCGTCGTTGTCCAGGTCCGCAATGGCCAACCCACGGCTCACCCGGGGCTCCTGCATGGCAGGGCCTGCCTGCTGGGCCGCATCGCAAAAGGTGCCGTTTCGCTCGTTCATGAAGAGATTCTTGGGCTGCCGATAGCGCGCGCCGGACGGCAGGCTGTCCACCTGCGGATACACCTGCCCGTTCACCGCAATCAGGTCCGGCCATCCGTCGTTGTCCAGGTCGACAAACGCATCGCCCCACTTCACCCAGGGCAGGGAAGCCAGCGCCACGCCGGCGTCGTAGGAGACGTCCAGGAAGTCCCAGCTCCCGTTGTTCTTGTAAAGCGTGTTGAACTCGTCCGCGAAGTTGGTGACGTAGATGGAAAACCGGCCTGTGTGGTTATAGTCCGCCACGGTCACCCCCATCGACCCCTGCTCGGAGCCGTCGCCGCTCACTGCCGTGCCGGATTCCAGCCCGATCTCCGTGAACTTGCCGTGACCCTCGTTGCGGTACAGGTAATTCGGGGTCGAGTCATTCGCCACGTAAAGGTCCGGCCGGCCGTTGTTACCGAAGTCCGACCAGACCATCCCCAGCCCGTAGTACCCGGAAGGGTCATCCATACCCGCCGCCTTGGAAACGTCCGTAAAGGTGCCGTCCCCATTGTTGTGGAACAGGGAATCGCCCGCGCCTTTGAGGCCCCGCGGCCCGCATTGCACGTCAATGCCGCGGTACTTGCAGGTCGGGCTCTTGCCGAAGCCGGGGAGGTCGTTCAGTTTGAAATCGACGTAGTTACTTACCGCCAGGTCCACAAAGCCGTCGCCATCGTAATCGGCAAAGGCCGCGCCAGTGGACCAGCGCCCATCCGCCACCCCGGCCTGCTTGGTCACATCGGTGAAGCTGCCATCGCCATTATTGCGATAAAGCACGTTGCCGCCCAGGCAGGTCACGTAGATGTCCGGCCAGCCGTCGTTGTTGTAATCCGCCACCGCGCCGCCCATGGCGAAGCATGGGGTGGCGATGCCGGCCTTGGCGGTCACGTCGGTAAAGGTCCCGTCGTGGTTGTTGTGGTACAGTGCGCCCCGGGCCTTCTCCCCCTTCAGCGCCATGTCCACCGTCGGGGAGTTGGTGAAGTAGATATCCGGCCAGCCGTCGCGGTCATAGTCCACGATCAGCACGCCGCCGCTCATAGACTCGACGATGTACTTCTTCTCCGGCGCGGCCAGGTGCTTGAAGGTGATGCCGGACTTCTGCGTCACATCCGTGAGCTGGGGGATGGTCCTGCCCTTGCACACCTGCGTCTTCGCCCCGGGGGGCGGCGGTGTAGCCGGGCTGTGCGCCTGCGCCAGCCCCTGCGTGGCCAGCACGGCCTGCAGCAGCAACGGAGAGCAGGGTTCCGGGTCTGGAAGGCATGGGTGTCTTCCGGCGATTGTATCCGATCACCGATGCCGGGCGCCCTGCGGACCCAGCGTAGTGACACGCCCGATTGCGCCGCCGGAAATGGCGCTTGCCAGGACCGTACGGCACGCCTACACTTGCGGCGCAACGCAAGTCTGTCTCACAAGCCGGTAAAAACCGGCCTTTACCTATCTGCTTACCGGACCGGCAAGCCATAGCTTCCAAGGTCGCGGCCTCCGCGGGCCTTCTTTCCTGGCCCAATCCAAAAAGTTATCCGCCGGCCTGTCGGAAGCGTTTCTTCTAAGCTTCCGGAGGGATCACCCTATGTCCCGCATTCCGCTTCGCTGGAGTCTGCTCCCGGCACTCTGCCTTTCGTTCCTCGTCCCGCTGCTTGCTCAGTCCACCTCCCATCGGCCGTTCGTCACGCCCATCACCTATCCGGTCGGCAATCCGAATGCGCAGTTTCCGTCCTCGGTTTACGACATCGCAAGCGGCGACCTCGATGGCGACGGCAAGCCCGATCTCGTCTTCAGCATTTCGTGGGAAGGGAATTCGAGTCCCGGCCCCTATCTCAGGTGGCTCAAGGGCAATGGCGATGGAACCTATACGGAAAAGCCGATCTCCAATGCGCTCGACAACCTGCCCGAGCATCTGCTGCTTGCAGACGTAAATGGCGACGGCAGACTCGACCTGATCACAACTGCCACTGGCACCATTCCGGCAGGCATCGTCGTCAGCCCGGCCGCTGAACTCGACATTTACCTCGGCAATGGCGACGGCACCTTCCAACCGCCGCAGCGCTACCTGCAGGGAATCAGTGTTTCTACTCCCGTCCTCGCCGATCTCAACGGCGACGGCAAGCCGGATCTGGCCGTTGTGACCCGGACCAGCCAGGGCTCCGCCATCCAGCCCCTGCTCAACAACGGGGATGGCACATTTCACCTCGGTCAGGCCTTTGCAGATTCGGCCCTGGGGACCCTGGGCTCGGTGCTGGGCGCGGGAGATTTCAATAGCGACCGGAAAGCGGATCTGCTGGTCTACGAGGGAAGCGATAACGGCAGCGCGCAGGTGCTCCGCGTGCTCACCAACGATGGCGAGGGCGTCTTCTCCTCGGGTGCTTCTTATACGCTTCCCAGAAGCAGGACCTCTGCGAATCATCCCGCAGCGGTGCTGGATGTAAATCATGACGGTCGTGCGGACCTGGTGCTCGCACTCTGGGACAGGGTGCTGGTTCTGCTGGGCAACGGCGACGGCACGTTCCGGGGTACGGGCGACCTGCAGAAGCCCTTGCGTTATCCTACTGGCCAGGCGCAGGAAGCGAATATTCTGCCAGGAGATTTCAATAAAGACGGCATTCCCGACTTTGTCGCTGGCCCGTATGTCTACTTAGGACGCGGTGACGGCTCTTTTACCGTCACGGCTGCCTATTCCACCACTGCCGACGGCGGCAACTCGAATGCAGCCGAAGTCGCGGTCGATCTGAATGGGGATGGCCATCTCGATCTTGTCTGGAGCTTTCAACCGGCTTTCGGCGCCAGCATCGAGACAGCTCTCGGCAACGGGGGCTCCAGGCAGCCCTTCCAGGCGCCTCTCGAAACTGTCGTGAACCTACCATTCACCAATGGACCCTTAGCCACCGGCGATTTCAACCGCGACGGCATCCCCGATGTCGCGGCCGGCTGCAGTATGTATTATTCCCCTCCGAACAACGAAATTTGTGTTTTCACCGGAACAGGTAAGGGATACCTCAACCCACCGCAGATTTATAAGGTCAACTACAACGGCTCCCCGTACCCGTTCGACGGCCCGCTGGCGGTCGGCGACATAAACGGCGACGGCATTCTCGATATCGTAGTGACGAATTTGAGCCCTAACTCCCCCTACGATGTGGCCGTTCTGCGGGGCAAGAAGGACGGCACCTTCCAGGCGCCCCAGACTTCCCTTGTACTCAATAAGCACACTGGCGGCGGGTACACGCTGCTGGTGGACATCAACAAGGACGGGAAGCTGGACCTGGTCGGCTCCTGGGGTGTCGCCCTGGGCAATGGCGATGGCACCTTCCAGAAAGCCAAACCCCTGCCCCCGGACATCGGGCATGTACTGGCCATCGCTTCCGCGGATTTCAATCGCGACGGCTATCCCGATCTCGCCGTGCTTGACGGCTCCTGGAGCTATCCATTCGACGTCAAGGTGAACGTTCTCCTGGGCAATGGCTCGGGAACCTTTCCCACCGACCGTCGTTTCCAGAACCCTAATATGGCTGGCGGACTCGCGGTCGCGGATCTGAACAAGGATGGCATTCCGGATCTGCTTTACGGCGTAGGTGATAACCCACCCCCGCACTATGGCCTGTCGGTAGTACTGGGCACGGGCGACGGCTCTTTCGGGCCGCCCACGTCGTATCTCTTCGATTCGCAGTACAACCAATCCTTCGGAATCCACATAGCGGACTTCGACCGCGACGGCCATGTGGACGTCTTCATGACGGCCGAAGACCACATCGAGTACTTCCACGGGCTCAGCGGCGGCAAGTTTGCGCCCCGTCAGGAGTACCTGGTGGAGACGCACTATTTGCCAGCTTTCTTGTACAGCCAATTCGGCATACTTGACCTCAATGGCGATGGATACCCAGACATCGCTATATCGGATGATTTTGGCGTCATTCGGCTCCTCAACACCGGAGCCAAATCCGCCGCACCGCAGAAAGGAAACTGATTCGGCGCAGGCAACCGGAGCGTACCCACCGTGGTTACGCCCCGGTGCGCCGGCCAGAACGGCTGTTTGCCAGCTCCGTGCAGTGGGCCTACACTTGCAGCGGAACGAAAACCGGGCCCAAGCCGGTAGAAACCGGCACGTTTAACATACCTGCTTGCGTTGGCTGGCAAGCAATGGCTTCCAAGGTCGCGGCCTCCGCGGGGCCTTCTTTACTGGCCCAATCCAAAAAGTTATCCGCCGGCCTGTCTGAAGCGTGTTTCTTGTCTGCTTCTGGAGGGGTCATCCCATGTCCCGCATCCCGCTGCGCTGGAGTCTGCTCCCGGCGCTCTGTCTTTCGGCTCTCGTTCCGCTCCTTGCGCAATCCACCTCGCATCGGCAGTTTGTCTCGCCCCTCACCTACCCGGTCAGCGACATCACTGCGTCAACGGTTTTGGACATTGCAGCCGGAGATCTGGATGGAGACGGCAAGCCCGACCTCGTTTTCAGCGTCTGCTCGAAGGCACTACCCCGGGCCCCCTCTATTATGGCTCAAGGGAAACGGGGACGGGACCTACACCGAGAAAGCCCATCTCCAACGCGCTCGACAACCTGCCCGATCATCTGCTGCTAGCTGACGTAAATGGCGACGGCAGGCTCGACCTGATCACCACTGGCAGCCGGCCAAGGCTCGACGAAGACATCAACACGGCCACAGAACTCGACGTCTATTTCGGCAATGGGGACGGCACCTTCCAGACGCCGCAGCGCTATCTAATCAGGGATTCGGCGTAGCCACGCCCGTCCTCGCCGATCTCAACGGCGACGGCAAGCCGGATCTGGCCGTTGTGACCCGGACCAGCCAGGGCTCCGCCATCCAGCCCCTGCTCAACAACGGGGATGGCACATTTCACCTCGGTCAGGCCTTTGCAGATTCGGCCCTGGGGACCCTGGGCTCGGTGCTGGGCGCGGGAGATTTCAATAGCGACCGGAAGGCGGATCTGCTGATCTACGAGGGAACATTCAATAGCGGCTCCCAGGTGCTCCGGGTGCTCACCAACAATGGCGAGGGCGTTTTCTCTTCGGGAGCGCCTTATACGCTTCCCGGCACCCTGGCCCTTTCGAATCATCCTGCAGCGGTGTTGGATGTGAACCGCGATGGCCGCCCTGATGTCGTCCTCGCTCTTGGAACTCTGGCAGTGGTGCTGCTCGGCAATGGCGACGGCACCTTCCGGGGTACCGGCGACCTGCAGAAGCCTTTGCTGTATCCGGCCGGCATCACGTCGGAAGGAATTTTTCTTACAGGAGACTTCAATGTTCTCCCGGGAGATTTCAACAGCGACGGTAACCCCGACCTCGTCGTTGGCCCGTATGTCTACTTGGGGCGCGGGGACGGATATTTCGCTATCTCGGCTGCGTATTCCACCTACGCATATTCTGGAGGTAAGGCGAATACAGCCGAGGTCGCGGTAGACCTGAACGGCGATGGCCATCTCGATCTCGTCTGGAGTTACCAAACGATCTTCTTCGGCCCAAGTATCGAAACAGTTCTCGGCAACGGAAGTCCGAGGCAACCGTTCCAGGCGCCACTTGAAACCGTCGTGAACGGGCCATTCACCAACGGACCTTTAGCCACCGGTGATTTCAACCGCGACGGCATCCCCGATGTAGCGGTCGGCTGCGGTAGTACTGTGATCGGTTCCATTTTCTCCAGCGACGAGATCTGTGTTTTCACCGGGACGGGCAAGGGCTATCTCAGCGCCCCTAAGATTTACAAGTTGACCTCTGGCGGCTCCCCGATCAGTTTCGATCAGCGCGCTCGCGGTCGGCGACATCAACGGCGATGGCATTCTCGATCTGGTAGCGACAAATCATGGGTCCTAATTACCCCTACGATGTTATCGTTCTGCTGGGCAACAAGGACGGCACCTTCCAAACGCCCCAGACTTCCCTTGTGCTCAATAAGCACACTGGCCGCGCGTACGCTCTGCTTGTGGACATCAATAAGGACGGGAAGCTGGACCTGGTCGGCTCCTGGGGCGTCGCCCTGGGCAATGGCGACGGTACATTCCACAAGGCCAAGCCCCTTCCCTTGGAGATCGGCCTTGTAGTGGCCATCGTTTCCGCGGATTTTAATCGCGACGGTTACCCCGATCTGGCCGTGCTCTCAGAATCCTGGAGCAATCCATTCGACCTGAGCGTGCACGTCCTCCTGGGAAATGGCTCGGGAACCTTTTCCACGGATCATTCCTTCAAGGACGCTCACCTGGATACAGGACTCGCCGTCGCGGATGTAAATAAAGACGGCATCCCGGATCTGCTTTACGGCACACAAACGAACACCCACTTCGGCCTTTCCGTCGTATTAGGCAGGGGCGATGGCTCTTTCAGAGCGCCCACTTCCTACCCCTTCGATTTGGTGAACGTCTATCACGGAAGCTTCGGAATCCACACCGCGGACTTCGATCGCGACGGCAACACCGACGTCGTGATGACCACCGATGCACACATCGAGTACTTCCACGGGCTCAGCGGACGGAAAGTTTGCGCCCGGCCAGGAGTATCTGGTGCAGACAGATTATCCTTCGTCCTCGGGCAGCCAGTACGGCATACTTGACCTCAACGGCGACGGATACCCAGATATCGCTATAGCGGACAAATTCGGTATTATTAGGGTCCTCAACATAGGCGCAAAAAAGTAGCGGCAGCCGATTCGGAGCGCAGTGACTCGCTGATGCAAACAGCAAGAAACGGGGCAGCCTGATAGCTGCCCCGTCTCAACCTGCGGCAAACGCGTCGCCGCGAACGCTTCAGAAGCTTGAAACCGAGCCGCCCGCAGCGTCCGGACTCGAGTTCATGTCTGGCGACTCGGCCGCTGTCCCTTCCGGAACAGGGGTGATCCTGCGGGTGATCTGGTGACTGACCGTGGCATATCCGCTCTGCTCTGAAACCTCAGACTTGGCGTTGAGCAAAGGATAGAGAGAGGCGGCACTGACGGGGAGAGATGTTTCCGGGTGCATAGACCCTCATTTCATAACGACAGAAGCTGAAGCTTCGGCTGTATAGGTTGCAGGAGTGGAGCTCGAGCTTGAGCAAAAGGAAGGAGCGTTCCGCTGTTATGAGCCTACGCCCACATGAGCGGAACGTCACCTTCACCGCGCAGCACCAGCCGTACCCGGCTTCTCGATCCCCGTCAGAACTGCATGGCTCGTGAGCCCGCTATCAATGCGCCGTCGTCCCGCCCGCTGCCGCCGAAACCAACTCGCGCAGCGCGGGCAGAAACGTGAAGCGCACCAGCGCGATCGGCTTCTCCGCTGCCGTGATGGTCTGCAATTGCGCCGCTTCCCACCCGTCCGGCGGCCGCTCACCGCTCCGCAAAAATGCCAAGGCCTCCAGACCGATGCCGGCGAGCTGCCCAAGCTGGGTCACGCGCGGCGTCGCATCGTTCATGCGCGGCGATCCGCTGGTCAGCGCACTGAGCTCCGGCACCGCATTCTGCCAGGCCCGAAACCGTTCCTGCAACACCTCCGTGCTCAGCGCCGCCTCCGGAGAGTGAGAAGTCACAGCGTTCACCTCAGCCTGGATCGCATGCCGCGACGGCGGATCGGGCACCACCGCGTCCACCAGCCGATCCAGCGGCGTCAGCGCGCTGGTGTGCTGGCCCTGGTAGCGGTCCGAGAAGCTGACCGGCTCGAGCACGGAAGCAAACAGATCGAGCGCCACCGGGTGCAGCGAGCCGGCCAGGCTGCGCCGCATTGCCGCCGGGCCGGAGATATGCGTCAGGCCCACCTCTTCGAGGCGCAGCGAGGTGGTTTCCAGCCGGCGGTACATGTCGGCCACATCGCGCTTATCCGCCGGCGACCACAGCCGTTCCGCAACCGCCGCCGTGCGCGGCCAGATGCGCGAGTCAATGGTGCGCGAGTTGAGCTGCTCGGCCCACATGCACACTTCGCCACCCAGTATGAGCGACCGCTGCTCTGGCGTCATCGGCGAGTCCGCCGGCACCGGGTCGGCAAGATAGTTGGCTTCCGAGCTCTTCATCGCGTCCAGGTAGTAGGGCGCCGACAGAATGCCCTGGTAGCCCTGCGCCGCTCCCTGCGCCAGCGACGCCTCGCCGCGCCAGGACTGCACCACAACATCCTTGGGCAGGCCGGGCGTGAGCACCTCATCCCAGCCGATCATTTTCTTCCCATGCTTCTGCAGAATCGGCAGGAGTCGCTGGTTGAAGTAGGCCTGGAGCGCCGCCGTGTCCTTCATCCCCTTCTGCTGCATAAAGGCGCTGATATGTGCATTCTGACGCCAATCATTGCCGTTGTTCTCATCGCCGCCGATGTGCATGTAGGGATCGGGGAAGATGGCCGCCATCTCGCCCACCAGCGCGTCAAGGAACTTGTACGTGCTTTCGCGCGTGGGATCGAGCACGGCATTGTGAATGCCGAACACGGTCTCGAGATGGTACGGTCCCGGCGCGCTGCCCAGCTCCGGATAGCCCACCAGCCAGCTTGTGGCGTGGCCCGGAATGTCGAACTCCGGTACCACGCGGATGCCGCGCGCCCGCGCGTAGCTCACCACATCACGCATCTCGTCCTGGGTATAGAACTCACCGCCGGAGCCCATGCCGGTCAGCTTGGGAAAGCGCTTGCTCTCTGCGCGGAACCCCTGGTCGTCGCTCAGGTGCCAGTGAAAGACGTTCAGCTTGACCACTGCCATACCATCGAGCGTGCGCTTGATCACCGCGATCGGCTCGAAGTGTCGGCTGCAATCGATCATCAGGCCACGCCAGGGAAAGCGCGGAGTGTCATGAATCGTAACCGCCGGCAGCACACATCCGTTCTGCGAACACTCCACAAGCTGCAGCAGCGTTTCCATGCCATGCAGCGCGCCCACGACGGTCGCCGCATTCAGCCTAACCTGCTGCGCGGTCACGCTCAGGTCGTAGCTCTCATTCTCGGAAGGGCCTTGGACCGGCTGCCCCGGCCCCGCCACCGTAATCAGCAGCCCGGCGCCGCTGGCGTTCTCCTGTGCAGTGCGCGCCAGCGGAATGCCGGAGTCGAACTGCAGGCTCGCCAGCATGCGTGCCAGTCCTGCATCCAGCCGCTTATCATGGAAGCCGGCATACGCAGCGTGGAAGTCCGGCGAGAGTGGGAACGCGCCTGTGCCGGTCTGCGCTGAACTCGGCAGCGGCATGAGCGAGAGCTTTTCCGGGGATGCAGCGGCACTGGAAAGCTGATTTCCAAATGCCAGGAGGAGGGAAGCGGCGAGCATGGTGCGCAGGGTCGATTTCATTGGCAAGGGCGAGCGCTAAAAAAGCACCCGCCGATCATACCGGATTGTCTTGGTGGACTGCGGCCGCTTCGCTGCAAAGCGGCCCACCCGGTTCCCTGACACTGTCATCCGAGCGCCCGTAACATGTGTCACCGGCCGCTTGGCGCTTCGTCCTGCTGTGCCCCTGGTCCTGGCATCCGAGCGCCTGACACGTGTCATTCCGAGAGCCCCACACGCGTGATCCCGCGCGCCCCTGACGTGTCATCCCGAGCGCAGCCGAGGGATCTGCTTCTCCCCCGCCACCGTTATCTCGGCTACTTCATCCCTCGGAAAATATCGCTCACAATGCCGCCCACCACGCCCGCCTCGGTCGCCTCCGTAGCGCGGCCTTGCTTGGGCAGGTACTCCTGTAGCGCGTGCGCCAGCCGCGCCAGTGGCAGCGTCTGCAGCCATACCTTGCCCGGTCCGGTCAGCGCCGCCAGGAAGATGCCGTCGCCGCCGAAGATCATGTTGCGGATCCCCGGTACACGCGTGATCTGAAAGGAAACCGTACCCTGGAACGCGCCCACGTGCCCAGGGTGCACACGCAGCGTCTCTCCGGGCTGCAGTTCCTTCATCAGCACCTCGCCCGAAAGCTCCAGCCACGCCGTGCCCACGCCGCTGAGCCTTTGCAGCAGAAAGCCATCTCCGCCGAAAATGCCGGCGCCGAGCGACTGCTGAAAGCCCACGCCGATCTGCACATCCGACGTGGAGCACAGAAAGCCATGACGGTGAATCAGGTATTCGTGACCGCCACTGATCTCTACCGGCAGAATGTGCCCCGGCACCTTGGTGGCAAAGGCCACCTCGCCGGCTGCCCCATACGCGCGATACTCCGTCATGAATAGCGTTCCGCCGCCGGCCACACGCTTCAGCGCGCCGAAGAAGCCGCCGCCTCCGCCCATCTGCGTGTGTGTGGTCATCTGGATGGAACTGCTCATCCAGGAAAGTTCACCAGCTTCTGATATCACTGCTTCGTTCGGCTGGAGCATAAACTCCAGCACCGGCATGGTGGTGCCAACAATGCGACTTTGCATGAGAACGCCTCCTCAGGATGTTGCTGCTGGGCGGGATAGCAGCACGGGGCCCGGCCCACTCCGGGGGGAACGTGTGGAGTATACATTCGCGCCTGCAACGCAGTGTGAAGGAAGCGCCCACCCTCACGCGCCTGCGTGTTCGCCCGCCCTCTAGGGGCGCCGCAGCGTTCCCCGCAGCACCACGACCGATGCCGCCGGCAACTCGAATTGCGTCTGCGCGTCTGCCTCGACCTCCGTGCTCTGGATAGGCCCGTCCGGGTCGGCGTGGCCGGGGGTCTCCGGTTTGGCGGCGCTGTCCTCTGCCTTTGGCGCATGCGCGTTGAAGTCGTTGCTGGTCGCACGCCACTTATATTGCTGCGGGCCAAAGATCGCCTGGTGTACTCGCCCCTGGAGCCTGCCCGCCGGTTGGCCGTCCGCCTCCTCAAAAACCAGCCGCAGTCGATGTGGGAGGTGCTGATCTTTGTTGACCGCCAGAATCGACCACGTCCCGTCCGGCCGCTCGACCGCATACGCGGTTACCAGCGCATGTCCCGCACCATCGTCCACGTCGGCCTTCGCCGGGAACATGCGGTGCGCACCGCGCGGCTCGAGCCATTCGTGGTTGATCATCTGGCTGGCGTAGAACTGCGAAAGGCGTTGCGTGATCTGGTAATTCGCATCCACCGCGAACATGCCGAAGGTCCCGGCGGAGTCGTTGCAACCGCGCTCCCAGCGCAGCGGCAGGTCGTGGAAGTAGTACACCGCATCGCCGCCGCTGCTCAGGAAGGAGCCGATGTAATCCGCCAGCCATAGGCCGCCGAAAATGTCCATGTAGGTCTCGCTGGTGGACGAGGAAAGGTTGGACTCGGTGATGAAGACCGGCAGTGTGGCGGGCACGCCATCCGTGCGCCACACCTGCATGATGTGGCTCACCAGCTCCGGCTCTTCGTACAGGCTGCTCCAGTTGATCTTGCACGGCTCATACGGGTAGTGCTCGAAGGAAAAGAATTGCAGATCCGCTGTGCGGCCGTGCTCCTTCAGGTAATCCAGAAAGCGGCCTAGCCAGGAGGTTTTGCCGTTGGCATCCGGCCAGACTTCAATGTCCTGGTTTACGCCCTGGAACGAAGGGCCCCCGAGCTTCAGGTGCGGGTCGACAGCGCGCAGCGCAGTGGCATATTGCAGATAAAGTGCGCCGTAATCTTCGGGCAGCATGTATTGACCGTCGGCCTCCTCACCCATCTCGACAAACGAAATCGGGTAATTGTGCCCTTCGAGATAGCGGATCTCCGCAGCGGCATTTTCTGGCGTGTCATAAAGCATGGCAATCGGCATCATCGCCGGCAGCCCCCGCGTGACGCCGCTGCCAAAGAAGAGGTCGAAGCCGACCTGCGCCTCCTTCTCGTTGCGGAAGCTCTCCGGCGTGTGCCAGGGGTCCACGGAAGAGCAGTAGGTCGCGGTCTGCTCCTGGTCCGCCGTGTGGCGCAGGAGGTCGTGAAACTCGCCGTGTTCTGAAGTAGTGCCGAGATACAGTTCACGGATGGCGTAGCCGACGCAGTTGCGAGGGTCGCTGTGCGCGTTGCCGGCTTCATGGTCGTCGCAGGTGTTGGACGAGGCGGTCATCAGGATGCGCAGAAAGCGCACAGGCAGCGGCGCCGGGCTGAGCCTTATGCGCGCTTCAGCGCCTTTCCCATCCTGAATTTCCGCGCCCGGGAAGGTGACCCATGTACCGCGCGTGGGCTGGTGGATGGGGTCAAGGCCCGTCCAGTACTGCACCAGGTACCGTGTGGCGTACGGGGCGCCCCAGTCGATGCGCAGGCTGTCCACCAGTTGCGTGGTCTGCAGATCCACAATCACCCACTGCGGATGGCGGGCGTCGTCTTCCCCCGTATAGTGCTGCGTCAGGTACGGATTGCTCTTCCAGTAGGTCGCCGGGTCGCCATCCGTCATGCGCGAATATCCGGTGTTCCCCGTGCCGTCGTTGCGGGTCACGCCGCGATGCGGCAATGCGTAACCGTAGGAGTAGCGAATGGGCTGCTTCGCTGTAGTCGCGCCCACAAAGTACCCTCGGCCCGCCGGGTCGCTCCACGTGCCCTCCGGGTTCCAGTGCCAGGCCTCCACCGCCAGTTCCGTGTTCTGCCGATAGGTCACCGGCTGCCAGCCCGCGGCAAAGACCTGCTGCAGCGCCGGCGCGGTCAGGTCATGATCGATGGCTTGTACCGGGATTCGATCCACGCCCGCCCCCAGCGCGCTTTCAGGATCGAAACGGTTGAGCGCGTGCTCCGGTGTAATATCCACACGAATCGTCTGCGCGCGGACGGCAGCCGGCGTGCCCAGCGCGATAACGAGCAGGACGGCGAGGAGCAAGTCAGGCAATATCGTGGCGTGGCGTGCGAGCCGGCAACGGGCGGCACTGGCAAGAAAGCAACGGAGGCAGGCTGGGTTGGGATGCATGGCAAACTCACAATGAATGACGGCACCCTTATACATCAGAAACTTGGCATTGAAACCTTTGAACACCAGCTTTCGCGCGGGTGTGCATGCCAGGGCTGCGTGACCGCCTTGCGCATCTCCACCGCTCTCCGGACATGTGCGCAGGCCCCGGTGATAGCGAGTGTGCGCCGTGCCTAATACGCCCCGGACCTCCAATCACGTCACCATTCTTGACGTTGCTCGGGCCTCCGGCTTTTCCGCGTCCACAGTCTCCATCGTGCTCAACGATGCGCCGCTATCCCAGCACGTCTCCGTGCGCACCAAGGAGCACATCCGCAAGACCGCGCAGACCATGGGCTACCGGCCGGACGCCTTTGCGCGCTCCCTGCGCTCGCGCCGCAGCAGCACCATCGGCGTGATGATCTTCGATATCTCGGACCCTATCTGCACGCTGATCCTGCGCGGCATCGAACGCGGGCTCGACCCCACCGGCTACCTCCCGATCATCATGGACGCGCACAACGAGCGGAAGCAGTTCGAGCGCTATCTGGAAATGCTGCTGGAGCGCCGCGTCGAGGGGCTGATCGTGGTTGCCAACTGGCTCTTTTCTGAAATCGAGCCGCTCCCTGAATTCGGCCGCAACAAGATTCCCACCGTGGTGGTGGGCCGCGATCTTTCCACCAGCCCCATCAGTTCCGTCATCGTGGACGATCGGGCCGGCGGATACGCCGCCATGGAGCACCTGTACGCGCTCGGGCACCGCCGCATCGCGTTCATCCTCGGGCCCCGCCAGTTGCAGGACAGCACGCGACGCTGGCAGGGCATACGCGAGCTGGCAAGGGAAAAGCGCCTGGCGATTGATCCGGCATTGGTCACACAACTCACCGCCTCCAACGATCCTTTTTCCGGCTTTGAAGGCGGCTGCCAGTTGACGGCACGGCTGCTGGAAAGCGGGGCAGATTTCACCGCCATGCTCGCCTTCGATGACCTGACCGCGCTCGGCGCCATGCGCGCCCTGCACCAGGCCGGCCGCTCGGTACCGCGGCACTGCTCGGTGATCGGCTTCGATGGCGTGCCGCCGGCCGCCCTGGTCAGCCCCGCGCTCACTACCATCCGCCAGCCGCTGGAGGACATGGGCGAGACCGCGGTGCGCTGGATGCTCGCCTACCTGCAGCCGGGCGAGGGCAACGGGGCAGCCATGCCCGTCCGCACCATGCTGCCTCCGGAACTGATTGCGCGGGACTCGACCGGACCGATAGCGAGCGACTGAAAATTTCTCTTGACAGCGGAGCGGTCGAAGAATTATCACCTGCTATTCAAACGTTTCAATGCGCCGGAATGCGGCATTCCTTGCCGCGCCCCGGTCAAGGTGAGGCGCCGCCCCATGCGGCGGCGCCGCTGATGGGAGTGACCATGAAGAACCCGCTTGCACCACTCGTCCGCTTTCCCCTACGGCTCGCCCTCTCCGGCGCCCTGCTCGCCCTTCCCGTGGCCAGCACGCTCGCTCCCGTGCGGCTCCAGGCGCAGGAGGTCACCGGCACCATCCTGGGTACGGTGACAGACGCCTCGGGCGCGGTCGTCCGCGGCGCCCAGGTCACCATCACCAACACCGATCGCAATTCCCAGGAACGCGTGGTCACCAGCAACGCCTCAGGCGAATACTCCGCGCCGCAGTTGCCCATCGGCCACTACTCCATCAAGGTGGAAGCACCCGGCTTCAAAAGCTTCCAGGAGAACGACATCACGCTGAACGTGAACGACCAGCGCAATATCAAAGTGCAGCTCAGTGTGGGTGACGTGAACGCGACGGTCAGCGTGCAGGCCAACGCGCTGCAGGTAGACACGCAATCGCCGGCCGCCACCGGCCTCATCACCGGCACGCAGGTCCGCCAGCTTGCGCTCCAAAGCCGCAATTACGAAGAGCTGGTCGCCCTCATGCCCGGCGTGACCAGCGACATCGGCGATGCACTGTACGCCGGCGTGAGCGCACCCAGCGGCAACACCAACGAGACCGCATACTCGCTCAACGGCAGCTTCGGCACCGGCAATAACTGGACGGTCGATGGCGCCGATAACGTGGACCGCGGCGGCAACTTCACCCTGCTGAACTATCCCAGCGTGGACGCCATCGAAGAGTTCAAGGTGCTGCGCGGCAACTACAACGCCGAGTACGGCCGCAGCTCCGGCGGGCAGGTCAACGTCATCACGCGCTCCGGCACCTCGAAGTTCCACGGCGGCCTGTACGAGTTCTTCCGCAACGACGTGCTGGACGCGAACACCTGGGTCAACAAGCACTTCTCCTCGCCCCCGGTACCGCGCACGCCGCTGCGCTACAACGACTTCGGCGGCACCATCGGCGGTCCGCTGTTTATTCCGCACGTCTACAACGTCAACCGCGACAAGACCTTCTTTTTCTTCTCCGAAGAAGTGCGGCGCGTCGTCGAGTCCAGCTCCGCGCAGAGCCAGGTGCCCAACCTGCAGGAGCGCGGGGGCGACCCGAGCACCGGCGGCCCCACCTTCTCGTCCCCCGTTTGCCTGGTACCGCTCCAGACCGACGCCAGCGGCGCGAGTTTCTGCCCGGCGGGCGCCTCCAGCAACACCATCCCGGCGAATCAGATCAATCCCGCGGCCGCCGCCTACCTCAAGGACGTCTACTCCCACGTGCCGCTGCCGCAGGACCCCATCGGCGATATTCTGGCCGCCAACGCGAGCAACGTCTTTAACTACCGCCAGGAGATCGGGCGCATCGATCACACCTTCAACAGCAAGTGGTCCGGATGGGCGCGCATCATGAACGACACCATCCCCACCATTGAAGGCGGCGGCCTGTTCAATGGCAACGCCATTCCCAACATCGCCACCACCAGCACGCAGTCGCCGGGCAAAAACATCGCGGCCAGCCTGAACACCACCTTCTCTGCGAACCTGCTCAATCAACTCGAGTACGCCTGGTCCTATGGCGCGGTGCTCAGCACCAACATCGGCCCGCTCGGCGCAGCCAACTCGCCGGATGTCGCCCAGGCCATCACCCTGCCGTATCCGCAGACGCTCGACCGCATTCCCAGCATCTCCTTCGGCAGCTCCTCAGCCAGCTTCTATGGCTTCGGCACCTATCGCGATTACAACAAAAACCACAATGTTTTCGACAATGTGACCTGGATCCACGGCCGCCATTCCTTCCGCTTCGGCGCCACCTACTTCCACTACCAGAAGTCGGAAAACTCCGGCGGCAACAACGCTGGCACCTTCACCTTCCAGGTCACACCCGCCGCCTATTTCGGGCTGCCCGGCAATGTCAACCAGGACGCGAACGCCGAGTGGCACCAGGAGTTCGCCTATTTCCTGTTGGGCCAGTCCACCAACTTCACCCAGCTCCAGCAGGACATCCGCGCCATCATCGACCAGAATGAGTTCGAGGCGTATGGGCAGGACACCTTCCGCCTCCGCCCCAACCTGACCCTCAACTACGGTCTGCGCTATTCGCTCTTCCGTCAGCCCACCGATGCGCAAGGCCACGCCACCAGCTTCGACCCGCGGCAATTCAACCCGGCCAATGCCGCCGCGCTCGATGACCAGGGCTTCCTCTGCACACCGCAGACCGCGCCGTGCAGCGGCGGCGTGACACCCAATCCCAACTACGACCCGCTGAACGGCATTATCATTGGCGGCAAAAACTCTCCCTTCGGCACCAAGGTGGCCAGCCAGCCCACGCTCAACTTCGCGCCGCGTGTCGGCTTTGCGTGGGACCCGCGTGGGCAGGGCAAGATGTCCATCCGCGGCGGCTACGGCATCTTTGTCGAGTCCCCCGGCGTCGGCTTCGTCGAGAACAACGTCTTTGCCAATCCGCCCTTCGTGGGCACCACCACCATCTTCAACGCGCCATTCAACAATCCGGCGCTCGGGCAGTCTGCGCCCAACAACAACCCGCCGCCGCTCGGCGCTACTGAGCCGAACTTCCGCCAGCCCTACATGCAGGACTGGGATCTGGACTTGCAGGACGAGCTGCCGCACAACGTCATCGCCGACCTGGGCTACTACGGCAGCAAGGGCACGCACCTGCTCGGGGTGCTGGACATCAACCAGCCGCTGCCGGGCGCCTATGTCGCGGTCACCGGCGCGCCCGGCACGATCAACGCCGGGAACGAGAACCTGATCAACGGCATCCGGCCCTATGTCGGCTACGCCGGGATCGATTCCTACGAGCCCATCTTCCGCTCCAACTACCACTCGCTCCAGGCCAGTCTCCAGAAGCGCTTCGGGACCGACTCGCTCATCACCGTGAACTACACCTGGTCCAAGGCGCTGACCGACCTGCCCTATGACCCGAACTACACGGTGGTGCAGGACAGCCGCAATCTGGCTGCCGAGTACAGCTACTCGCGCTTTGACCAGCGCCACACCTTCAACGCCGACTTCGTCTATCAGCTTCCTTTCTTTGCCGACCAGAAGGGCTTCACCGGGCACACGCTTGGCGGATGGCAGCTTTCCGGCATCGTCTCGGTCAACTCCGGCCACTGGCTGGATCCTTCGCTCTCCGATGGCGAGGACCCGGGCGGCGTCGGCCTGAACACCGGCATCGACGGCAACACCGTTCGTCCCGACCAGGTAGGCAATCCCAATCTTGGTGCGCCCCGCAACGCGAATGCCTGGTTTAATACCAACGCCTTTGCCGCGCCCGCGGCCATCAATCCGAACCAGACCGTGCCCGGCGATGCGCGCAAAAACTCGATCCTCGGTCCGGGACGGCAAAACTGGGATCTCTCACTGATGAAGAACATCCGGGTCTATGAGAGCTCCGCCTTCCAGTTCCGGCTGGAAAGCTTCAACACCTTCAACCACACCAACTTTGCGGGGATTGACACCAACCTGAGCAACACCACGTTCGGCCAGGTCACGTCAGCCCATGCTCCGCGTATTCTTCAACTTGGGCTGAAGTACAACTTCTAAGCTGGCGAACCCCGGAGGATGAACACGGATGTGGACAGGATTGCGCTTAGCCGCAGCACTTCTTCTTGCAGGACCAGGCGCATTGGCGCTGGCGCAACCCGCCAATCCGGGTACAGCCCCTACCGGTACGGCTGCGAGCCAAATGCTGCGCGAAGGCTGGACGCTCCAGTCCGGCTGTGAACTCAAGCAGGGAGGCGAGAGCATCTCGACCGCCGCCTTCCACCCCGAGGGCGGCTACCGCATCTCCGTTCCTTCCACCGTGCTCGCCGCCCAGGTCGCCGATGGCAAGTTCAAGGACCCGTTCTTCGGCACCAACCTGCGCAACATTCCGGGAACCTCCTATCCCATCGGCGAGAACTTTTCCAACCTGCCCATGCCGCAGGACAGCCCGTACCACTGCTCCTGGTGGTACCGCCGCAGCTTCACCGTGCCGGCCACCGACCGCGGCCGCACCCTCTGGCTGCACTTCGGGGGCATCAACTACCGCGCGAATATCTGGCTGAACGGGAAGAAGATCGCCGACTCGAGCGAGGTAGCCGGCGCCTATCGCACCTACGACTTCGACATTACGAAGTTCGCCGAGCCGGGCAAGGCCAACATCCTCGCCGTCGAAACCTTCGCCCCCACGGAAACCGACCTCGGCATCAACTGGGTGGACTGGAGCCCATGCCCGCCGGACAAGGACATGGGTCTGACCGGTCCGGTCGCCCTCCACACCACCGGCCCGGTCGCCGTGCGCTCGCCGCTGGTCACCACCCACTTCGCCGACGCCGGCCTCGCCTCGGCATCGCTCACCGTCTACGGGGAACTGCACAACAGCTCCGACAAGCCGGTCCACGGCACCGCCTCGGCCTCGCTGCTGGGCTTTGAAGTGAAGCAGCCGGTTGACCTCGAACCGGGGCAGGACAAGACGGTCGTCTTTTCGCCGGAGGCCTATCCGCAGCTCCAGGTGAAGAACCCCGAACTCTGGTGGCCCTACCAGATGGGCAAGCCCGCGCTGCAGCAGGTGGCGCTCCGCTTTACCGAAGGCGACCGCGTCTCCGACCAGCAGTCCGTCCGCTTCGGCATCCGCGAGATCACCTCCGAGTTCACGGACAAGGGCTACCGCCTGTTCCGCGTGAATGGCAAGCCGGTGCTGGTTCGTGGCGCAGGCTGGTCGCAGGACATGATGCTGCGCGAAGATCCGGAGCACCTCCGGCAGCAGTTCGCCCTTGTGCGCGACATGCACCTGAACACCATCCGCCTTGAAGGCAAGCTCGAGACCGAGGACTTCTACCGCCTGGCCGACGAGCAGGGCATCCTGGTCATGGCCGGCTGGTGCTGCTGCGATCAGTGGGAGCACTGGGACAAGTGGACCCCGGAGAATTTCGCCGTCGCCACCGCCTCCCTGCGCGCGCAGATGCTGCGCATCCGCCACCATCCCAGCCTGCTGGTCTGGCTCAATGGCAGCGATAATCCGCCCCCGGCCAAGGTAGAGCAGGCCTATCTCGCAATCGAACAGGAAACCCACTGGCCTAACCCCACCCTCTCCTCCGCGTCGCAGAAGCCGGCCGAGTTCAGCGGACGCAGCGGCGTGAAGATGACCGGGCCCTATGACTACGTCGCGCCCTCCTACTGGCTCGTTGACCAGAACCGCTACGGCGGCGCCTACGGCTTCAACACGGAAACCGGGCCCGGGCCGGCGATCCCCACTATCTACAGCCTCAAGAAGTTCCTGCCTGCGGACCAGCTCTGGCCCCCCAACGCCACCTGGAGTTTTCACTATGGCGGCGAGGGATTCAAGAAGCTTGACGTCTACAACAATGCCCTCGACACCACCTATGGTCCGGCCACCACGCTTGACGACTACGACCGCGTCTCCCAGGCCATGGCCTACGATGGCGAGCGCGCCATGTTCGAGGCCTACGCGCGCAACAAGTACACCTCCACCGGCGTGATCCAGTGGATGCTGAACAACGCGTGGCCGTCGATGATCTGGCACCTCTACGATTACTATCTCGACGCGGGCGGCGGCTACTTCGGCGCCAAGAAGGCCTGCGAGCCGCTCCACATCCAGTATTCCTACGACGATCGCAGCATCGTCGTCGTGAACAGCCGCTACGAAGGCGCGCCCGCGCTCCATGCCTCCGTGCACGTCTACGACATGCAACTTCATCCGCTTTTCGACAAGGACGCAGACGTGACACCTGCCGCCGATTCCGCCACGCGGCTGTTCTCCATCCCGGACAGCGCAGTCAGCGGCGCGGGGCAACTCTTCTTCGTGGCGCTCGCCCTCAAAGATGCGCAGGGCAACACCGTCAGCCAGAACTTCTACTGGGTGCCCACCACGCTTACTACCTTCGACTGGGCCAAGACCGACTACACCCACACACCGGCGCTGCAGGAAGAGCAGATGACCGATCTCCGCAAGCTTCCGCCGAGCACTGTCGCCGCAGAAATACTGCCCGCCACTGCGGGCAAGGGCGTTCGCGTTCGCCTCCACAACACGTCGCAGACACTGGCCTTCCAGGTGGCGGCGCGCGCGCTCACGGCCAGCGGCGCTGCGGTCGAGCCCGTCTTCTGGTCGGACAACTACATCGCCCTGCTGCCCGGCGAAACGCGCACGCTTGAAGCCCACGGCTGGGGCGCCGCCGCCGCTCCCATCGCCTCCGTCCGCATCTCCGGATGGAATATAAAGGACACCATGCTGCAGGGACACACGGAGAAGGCAATTGCCCAGCGCTGACCAGACCCCTCGCGATTTCCCCACCGCCATGCTGCGGGAGATCTACGAACAGCCCGCCGCCATTGCCGCCACGCTGGATGCCTACATGGACCACGGCAACTTGCGCGACACCGTGCTGGCGCCTGCCCGTGCCGCCCTGCTTGGGCATGAGCGCATCGTGGTGGCGGCTAGCGGCTCCAGCCGCCACGCGGGCCTTGCTGGCGAAATCATGCTCGAAGACCTGGCCGGCGTCGCCGTGGATGTGGAGTACGCCAGCGAGTACTCCTATCGCTCCACCTACACGCTGCACAACCCCGCCGTGATCACCATCTCGCAATCCGGCGAGACCGCCGACACTCTCGCCGCGCTGCGCGTAGCCAACGCCCGTGGACGCAACACGCTCGCCATCACCAACGTCGCCGGCTCCACCATGGCCCGCGAAGCCACGGTCTCCATGCCCACCATGGCGGGCCGCGAACGTGCCATCCCCGCCACCAAGAGCTTCACCGCGCAGCTCACTGCTCTTTACGTGCTTACCATCTACCTGGCCCGCGAACGCGGCCTGCTGAACGCCGAAGAAGCGCGTGCCCGCTGCCTTGGCGCAGAGGCGATTCCCGCCCTGCTCGAGCAATGGATCCCGCGCTGGGACAGCACCATCGACGCACTCGCCCGGCCCTATGCCCAGGCGCAGACGCTCCTCTACCTCGGCCGCAGCATCCATTACGCCATCGCGCGCGAGGGTGCGCTCAAGATGAAAGAGTCCTCCTATGTCCATGCGGAGGGCTATCCCGCCGGCGAGCTGAAGCACGGCCCCAACGCCCTGGTCAGCGACCGCGTTCCGCTGGTCGTGGTCGCCACGCGCGATGTCGACGACGCCGGCTCCATGCTGCGCTACGGCAAAACCCTCCAGCTCCTGCACGATCTCCACACCCAGGGCTCCCAGGTGCTCGCGCTGGCTACCGAGGGCGACACCGAGGTCGAGGAGGTCGCCAACGACACCATCTTTATCCCTCGCGCCTCGGAGTACCTGCTCCCCATCCTCGAAGTGGTGCCGCTCCAGTTGCTGGCACACCACTGCGCCCGCCTCAACGGTGTGGATGTGGACCGTCCGCGCAATCTGGTGAAGGCCGTCGTAGAAGAGTAACCGTGCCTGTGTCCTGAACGGACGCCGCGCCCGACTCCCCGCGAAGGAGCAGGATGCTCGACCAATCCGAAGCCGTGACCACGCACACCGTCGGCCTGCGGCGCACCCTCACCTTCTGGGACCTGGTTCTTTACGGCATCATCCTCATCCAGCCGACCGCACCCATGCCCAGCTTCGGCGTCATCTACACCGAAGCGCGCGGGCACGTGGTCACCGCCATCCTCTTCGCCATGGTCGCCATGCTCTTCACCGCCGTCAGCTACGGCCGCATGGCGCGCGCCTATCCAGAAGGCGGCTCGGCCTTCATGTATGTCGGCAAGGAACTCCATCCCAGCCTCGGTTATCTCACCGGCTGGTGCATGGCGATGGACTACATCATCAATCCGCTGATCTGCACCATCTGGTGCAGCAAGGCGGCCGGAAACTTTCTTCCTGAAATCCCCTACATCGCCTGGGCCGTCTTCTTCGCGGTCTTATTCACGCTGCTCAATCTGAACGGAGTGGAAACCTCGGCCCGCATCAACGCCGCCCTGGCCGCCGCGCTCGGCGTGGTCATCGTGCTGGTGGTCATCGCGGCACTGCGCTATCTATTCCACGTTCCCCCGCATGGGACTGAAGCTTACCTGCGCCCCTTCTACAATCCCGCGACCTTCTCGTCGCACGCGGTCTTTCGCGGCACCTCCATCGCCGTGCTCACCTATATCGGCTTCGACGGCATCTCCACGCTTACGGATGAAGCGCGCAACCCGGAGCGCAGCATCCCGCGTGCCATCGTGCTCACCTGCCTCGTTACCGGCGTGCTCGCGTCGATTGAGGTGTATCTCGGCCAGCTCGTCTGGCCCGCCGGCCGGCCTTTTCCCGATATCGACACCGCGTATGTGCAGATTGCGCGCATCGCCGGCGGCATCTTCCTCTTTGTCGTGGTAAACGCATCGCTGCTGGTGGCGAATATCGGCTCCGGCATGGCCTCGCAGCTTGGCGCCGCCCGCCTGCTGCTGGTGATGGGGCAGGACCGCGCCATTCCCAAACGCTTCTTCGGCGCGGTCGATGCGAAGAACCAGATCCCCCGCAACAATGTCCTGCTGATCGGCGGCATCTGCCTCGTTGGCGCGCTGCTGTTCAGCTACCAGCTCGGCACCGAGCTGCTCAACTACGGCGCACTGCTCGCCTTCATGGGCGTCAATATCTCGTCGGCCGTGCTCGGCTGGCGCGCCGCGCGCATGGGGCAGTGGCTGCCCATCCTGCTCTCCCTCCTTGGCTTTGCGGTGTGCTTCTTTCTCTGGCTCAACCTTGGCCCGATCGCGCGCATTGTCGGCACTATCTGGGCTCTTCTCGGCGTCGTAGCATACTTCATCCGGCGGAGGCATGGCCGTGTTCGCATCTAGGCTCTGTGGTTGGCAGTTTCACTCCATTTCCCGGCACGCGCGCGTGATCGCACGCGCATGCGCGTCGTCCCGCTTGCGCCTTGCCGCACTCGCTCTCGCGGTGCTTCCGCTGGCTGCAGGCACGCTCCATGCGCAGTCAGCCCCGGCGACTCAATCGTCTGCTCCCGCGGGGAACGGCAACGCGCCCTCGCGCTCCATCGCCCTCACCTTTGACGACGTGCCCATGACGGTGGTGGGCAACGACCACATCCCCGGCCCGCTCAAGGAAACGCAGTCCATTGACGCCAACATCCTTCGCGTGCTCAAGGCTCACCACGCCACCGCGATCGGTTTTGTGAACGAGGTCAAGCTCAACGTCGAGGGCGAGCGCGACGCACGCGCACAAATCCTGGAAGACTGGCTCAACGCCGGCATGCTGCTCGGCAATCACGGCTACAGCCACGTCCAGTTCAGTGACACCACGCTGGGCGGCTATGAAGACGAGTTCATCCGCGGCGACACCATCACCGTCCCCATGCTGCAGCAGCATCACTTGCCGCAGCGCTGGTTCCGCCATCCTTACCTGGACACCGGCGACACCGCGGAAAAGAAGAACGGCTTCGACAGCTTTGTCGCGGCGCACGGTTATCGCATCGCGCCCGTCACCATCCAGATTGAAGACTGGATGTTCAACGCGCCCTACGCCGAAGCCCGCGCGCAGCATGATACGAAGAAGGCGGCACTCGTCGTATCCACTTATCTCGCGCATACGACAGACCAGTTCGACTACTCCGAGAAGCTCTCCCAAAGCTCCTTCCACCGCGAGATACCGCTGGTCATGCTCATGCACGCCGACCTGATCAATTCGGAAAACCTCGACGCGGTACTCACCCTTATGGAGAAGCGCGGTTACCACTTCATCTCCATCGACCAGGCGATGAGCGATCCCGCCTACAGCACGCCGGACCAGTATGTCGGCAACGAGGGCTCCTCGTGGCTCGACCGCTGGCAGCTCGCGCTGGGCAAACCGATGAAATCCGCCGCCCCTCAGCCCCCGGACTGGGTGCAGAAGGACTACGACCGCATCACGGCGGCGCCCAAATGAATATCCCGCAGCCCGCACACGCGCGCGTTGTGCTGCTCGCCCGCCTCTTGCGGACCTCCGCAATCGCCCACGCAAACGGCAGCTTCACCGCACCCTGGAGAGTGCATGGCTGAGCTCGACATCACCCTCGCCGGCGATACCGCGATCGACCTCCTGCTGTTCGGCCTGCCGGAAGACCTGCCGCCGGAACGCGAACTGCCCGTCGATCACATGGGCGTGGTCGTCGGCGGCTCAGCCGCCATCACCGCACACAACCTCGCCGCCCTGGGCGCCCGCGTCGGCTTTGTCACGCCCAGCTGCGGACGACCTCTTCGGCGCCGCCTGCCGCCAGCAACTCGCAGCCGCAGGCGTGGATCTCTCGCATACCGTCGCCTCCCCGGAACCCACCGGCGTCACCGTCATGCTGCAACATAATGGTTTCCGCCGTGCCTTCACTTATCCCGGCAATGCAACGCGCCTGCGGCTCCGCGATCTCGATCTCGAGTACCTGGCCAGCGGCCGCCATTTCCACCTGTCCTCGTTCTTCCTGCAGCGCGACCTGCGCGACGACGTGCCGCAGCTCTTTGCCGCACTCAAGCGCGCCGGGCTCACCCTCTCGCTCGACACCAACGATGACCCCTGGAACGGCTGGTCCGGCGCCATCACCGAAAGCCTCCGCTATCTCGACATCCTGATGCCCAATGAGCGCGAAGCCTGCCGCCTGGCCGGCACCCCCGACCTGGACACCGCAATCGAGCGGCTGCGCCGCGCCGTTCCCATCCTGGTCGTCAAGCGGGGAGCCGCCGGCGCCACGCTATGCCATGGCTCAACCCGTGAAACGCAGCCCGCGCTCGCCGTGCGCTCGCTCGACGCCGTAGGCGCGGGAGACAGCTTCAACGCCGGCTTCCTCTATGGCTATCTCAACGATGCGCCGCTTTCGGAATGCCTGGCGATGGGCAACGTGGCCGGCGCCTTCTCCACCACCGCCACCGGCGGCACCACTGCCTTCCGCAACAAGGCCGTGTTGCAGAGCTTCCTTGCCGCGCACCTGCAACCGGAAAGCCGGCTCGCGCCTTCCTAGCTCGTATCGACCTTGAGCGCTCGACATGCCGAACGCAGCAGTCCGGACCTTTGTCCCGCTTCCTGAATAAGAGATCGGCAACCTACTGGAGCCTTCCATGAGCATCGCGTACACGCTGGGCCGCGCCCTGTTTGGCGGATTTTTCCTCTACAACGGCATCAATCACTTCAAAAACAGCGGCGCCCTCGCGCAATACGCGCAGTTCAAGCAAGTGCCCAACCCGGAAACCTCGGTCAAGCTTTCCGGCGCCCTGCTCACCGCCGCCGGCGCCAGCCTGGTGCTCGGCCTCAAGCCGCGCCTGGGCGCCGTCGGTGTGATCGCTTTTCTCGGCCTGACGTCGCCGATGATGCACGACTTCTGGAATCAGGAGGACGCCACCCAGAAACAGAACGAGACCATCCACTTCTCCAAGAACATGGCCCTGCTGGGCGCCGCGCTGGCGCTGGCCGGCGTACCGAAGAGCTAGACATAGCCAGAATCAGGTAGAAGTTTTCGATCAATGCGGGGGCAATCAGAACAGGCGCGCTCTAGGCGTGAGGTGTTCCCAGGAGATTACCCCGCATCGGTTGATATCCGGTGCGAACATGGAAATCGCCGTAACAAAGCAGCCGGAGTATAGCTGCCCGTCGTAGATACCAACTGGCCCAGCCTAGAGGTGTATCACCATGCGCATCGGTCACATCGATCTGGGCTCCGGCATCGACCAAAAGCTGGATGGTCTCCTCCCCTCCGAAAGCCGCGGCGCGGTGCAGTGGGGTCTCTCCCTTTGTCCTGCAATCCCGCATGAAACCGCCTGTTATCACTCCATTCCTGGTCCTGGCGTTCGGATCTGCACCATTGGATAGGAGTACCTTCACCACGCGGTCATAAATCATTCGATCCGTATTGCATAGCGCTGAATGCAGCGCTGTTTCCCCAGTGTCCGGCTGGGGTCGGTTCACCTCTGCTCCCTGCTCCAGGAGGAACTTACAAAGACGCCAGTGTCCATGAAACGATGCTGCATTGAGACCCCTGTTCTCTCCGAGCGAATCGAGGGTCGCTCCTCGGGATAGTAAGAACTTGATAGCGGTCACATCGCCGTAATAGGCACACCACTGGATCAGGGAGGTCCCATCCTGATCTGCAATATCAGGCGCGTAGCCCTGGGATGCAAGCTCGAACACGAGGTCAGTGCGACCATCCGCAAGCTCACGAAGCATTGATCTTGCCCCAGGAGGTAAGGCTTCAAAAGGCTGGTTTGGCATAGCAAGTCCAATCGAATATGGTGATCGACGACAGCAGTTCCCGAACTATGGCAAGCCGGAATGGCCCGCCAGGTTTGGACAACTTCAGACGACTGTTTTATCTGCGCAGAGATTCAACAAAAAATGCCCTGCTGATAGCAGGGCATTCTATATTGACCGGCAATCAGACTCCTAAAAGCGGTTCCAGAGAAACTGGTTGTAGACATCGTGGTGGTATTGCACCTCCGGCACCTTGACGAAGGTGCCCAGCAGCCGAGGGCAGCGGTCCGCGGATGCCTGCTTCAGGTCCGCATAGCGCTCCTTCACATCCGGCCCGAGCAGCTTGGTCGTCCACTCTGCCTTGCGAAAGTCTTCGATGGCCGTGTACACGTTGTCCGGCAGGTACCGGTGCGCCTGGCGCAGGTTTTCGATGTCGGCGGTATCTCCTTCCAGTCCGGTTTTGAAAATGCCGTAGAGCACCATGTAGGGGTTCGCATCCGGGCTTACGGAACGCACCTCCACGCGCGCGCTCTTTTCGTTGCCGATGGGTACACGCACCATCGAGCCGCGGTCAGTCGCCGAGGCCTTGATCTGGTTCGGCGCCTCGAAGTGCGGATCGAGCCTGCGATACGCATTCACGCTCGCATTCAGCATCAGGCACAGGTCGTTGCCGTGGGTCAGAATGCGGTCGATGAATGACCACGCAAACTGGCTCAGCTTCTCCTCTCCCTGCGGATCCCAGAAGAGGTTCTTGCCCCCCTTGCTGATGGAAAGGTTGGTGTGCATGCCGCTGCCGTTCACGCCCACAACCGGCTTGGGCAGAAACGACGCCGTCAGCCCCATCTTGGTCGCCACCTGCCGGCAGATCAACTTGTAGAGCTGGATCTGGTCCGCCGCCGTCACCACGTCCCCGTAGCTGTAGTTGATCTCGAACTGCGAAGGCGCCACCTCGGGATGGTCCTTCTCGTTCTCGAAGCCCATGGCGCGCTGCACTTCTGCAGCGGTGTCAATAAACGTGCGCAGCGGGTCGCCGGGCAGCGAGTGATAGTAGCCCCCGGTGTTCACATATTCAAAGCGCTGCGTTTTGTAGAACTCCTGCTCCGCATCCACGCCCTGGAAGAGAAATCCTTCGATCTCGTTCGCCGCGTTAAGCGTGTACCCTTCTTTCTGATGTTGTTCCGCGGCAAAGGTCTTGAGCAGCCCCCGAAGGTCGGCCGCGTACGGCTCGCCTTCCTTATCGATCACTTCGGCAAACACCAGCACCTTGCCGGCGCCGAAGATATCTTCCGGTGTCCAGTAAAAGGAGCCCCAGTCCAGCGAAAGCCGCAAATCGCTTTCCCGCTGCGCGGTAAAGCCGCGAATCGAGGAGCCGTCGAAGGTCAGGTTGTCCCAGCTCTTCAGCAGAAACTTCTTGTCGTAGTCCAGCATGTGCAGCCGGCCCTCCAGATCGCTGAAGAGCACCGTCACTGCCTTGATCCGCTTCTCATCGGTCAGGTATCGCAGCCGTTCGTCGCGTACTGCCTCCGCTGCGATGCGGTGTTTTCGCTGTTCTTTTGCCTGAAGGTTCAGATCTTCGAGTTCTTCATACGGAAGGACTAGAAAATTGCGCTGTTCGTTGGGCATCGATCTCCTCAGATTTGGGTGTTGGGAGTTACCAAGAGCATACTGCCTGTGCTCTGGATGCCCAAATCAAACCCAGCCGCTCCCGCGAGGCGCGCACCTTTTCGCCCGGAACAGGGTTCTCAAGAGGTGGACCGGATTGCAAACGCGCGCGTATTGGGTGCCCGGAATGCCGCCCAGGCACATGACCTCCGTGACCGGAGCTGCAACCCAATGGTTCCCGCCCCTTCGTTGTTGTCCCGCGCCAGCGCCGCTTTGCATCGTAGTCTTTCCAGAGTGCCTCCTTTCCGCCATGCCGCCGTTCGGGTCGCCGCCGCTGCTCTCTGCCTGGCTGCCATGCTCGTGCCACAGCCCGCCGCTGCCTACTCCGTACTCTCCCACGAGCAGGTGGTTGATCTGGCCTGGAAGCCGTACCTGGTTCCGCTGCTGGAGGCGCGCTACCCCGGCCTCACGCCGGATCAACTCAAAGAAGCACACGCCTATGCCTACGGCGGCGCGATCATCCAGGACATCGGCTACTATCCCTTCGGCAGCCACATGCTCAGCGACCTGCTCCACTATGTGCGCTCGGGCGATTTCGTCACGAATCTGCTGAAGGAGTCCACCAACGCCGACGAGTACGCCTTTGCGCTGGGCGCGCTGGCCCACTACACCTCCGACCGCTATGGCCATCCCGAGGTCAACCGCGCCACCGCCCAGGAGTACCCCAAACTGCGCCGCCGCTACGGCCCCGTGGTGACCTACGACGAGAGTCCGCGTGCCCACCTGCAGACCGAGTTCGGCTTTGACGTCCTTGAAGTCGTGCAGCAGCGGTACGCACCGGAGGCCTACCACGACTTCATCGGCTTCCAGGTCTCGAAACCCGTCTTCGAACGCGCGTTCCAGGATACCTATGGCGTCGAACTCAAAGACGTGCTCACGCACGAGGACCTCGCCATCGGGTCCTATCGGCACACCGTGAGCAACCTTCTGCCGCAAATGACGAAGGTAGCGGTCGTGGATTACAAAAAGCAGATCGAAAAATCCGATCCGGCCGTGCTGCCGCGTCATCTGCTCTATCGGCTCAACCGGGCCGATTACGAGAAGACCTGGGGTAAGTCGTATCAGCGTCCAAACTTCGGCGAACGCACCCTGGCCCTGTTCCTGCGCATGTTGCCGAAGGTCGGCCCGCTGCATGATCTGTCATTACGCATACCGACGCCGCAGACCCAGCAGATTTTTCTGACCGGCTTTAACACCGTCGCCGAGGAGTACGAGAAGGATCTCGCCAGGCTGCGCTCGGAGCCGGTCAACAGCCCGCCGCGGCTCGATCTCTCCAATCGCGACCTGGACACGGGCAAGCTCACCAAGCCGGGCGAGTACGCGCTCGCCGATCAGACCTATGTCAAGTATCTTGACCTGCTGACGAAACATGGCCAGCAACCGCTGCCGCCCGCGGTCCGCGCCAGCGTCGTGGATTTCTTCAACACCTCCAACCCGGCCACCCTCGCCGTCAAGGGAGACCAGGCGCGCGAGCTCGCAGCCGATCTCCAGGAAATTCGTGGCGGTCCGCCGGTATCCGGGGCGCCTCCCCTTGCCACAGCCGCCGGGAAAAATCCCGGTGCGGAATGAACTCGGCCACACCCCGGCTCCGCCGTTTCCCGCTCCCCGGACGCCTTCCTCGTACAATAACCACGTGAGCACTGCTCCTACGGCCGACTGCACCGGGATCGCCGCGAAGCTCCACGCCGGCGAGCGCATTTCGCTCGACGACGCCCGCTGGCTTGCTCGCCACGCCACCGACGCGGAGCTGCAAACCCTTGCCGCCGCCGTACGCGCGCGCTTCGTCCCTCCCGGCTCCGCCACTTACATGGTGATGCGGATCATCAATTACACCAACGTCTGCGTCGCCCAGTGCGACTACTGTGCCTTCTATAAACTCCCCGGGCAGCCCGGCGGCTATGTGCTGCCCCAGGAAGCGGTCTTCGCCAAGCTCGATGAACTGCTGGCCCTCGGCGGCGACCTCGCCGCCTTCAACGGCGGCTTCAACCCGCATTTGCCGCTTGCCTATTACTGCGATCTCTTTGCCGCCATTCGCGCTCGCTACGGTGACCGGCTGGAGTTCTACGCGCTCACCGTCGCCGAGTTCATGTACCTCGCCGACCATGCGAAGCTTTCCTACGCCGATGCCGCCGCGCAGCTCAAGCACGCTGGTGTTCGCTGGATCACCGGCGGCGGCTCGGAAATCCTTACGGAAGACTTCCGCCGCCGGCATTCCAAATTCAAGTACACCGTCGCGGAGTATTTCGAGGCCCAGCGCGCCATCCTCGAAGCCGGCCTCCGCACCACCGCCACCATGGTGATCGGCTTCGACGAAACCCTCGACGAGCGCCTGGAACACCTTAATCGCACGCGCCGCTTTCAGGATGAGGTCGCGGACCTGAACGGCGGCCTGGCCAGCTTCCTTTGCTGGACCTTCAAACCGTATTTCACGCAACTGGGCGGCATCGAGATCACCACGGGCGAGTACCTGCGCCACCTAGCGCTGAGCCGCATCTTCCTCGACAACATCCCGCGCATCCGCACCTCCGTGCTCACCCAGAACGAGCGCGCCCTCGAAGGCCTGCTTTATGGTGCCGACGACTTCGACCTGCCGATTGAAGACGAGGTCACCCAGAAAGCTGGCGCCACCATCTCCCGCGACTTCGATCGCATCCTCGGCTACGCCCGCCAACTCGGCTTCACCCCGGAATACCGCCACGTGATTCGCTGAATCACCCTCCCGACCTTAATACCGTCATTCTGAGCTAAGCGAACAATCCATACGAACTTCGTGTCCGATCCCCGCCCAAGTGCACAGCTCTGGTTCGCTGAAACACCTCCCGCCCATGGTACCGTCATTCTTGCTAAGCTAACGATCCATACGAACTTCGTTCGATACCCGCCCAAGTGCACAGCTCTGGTCGTCCCCGTTCGCTATACTGTGCGCCAGGAGCGAGGCGAAAGCATGGCCACCACCGCAAGCGTGTCACTCGAAACCTACCTGCACACCAGCTACCGCCCAGACTGCGAGTACATCGACGGCGAAATCCAGGAGCGAAACTTGGGCGAGAAGGACCATGCACGGCTGCAGATGCTGCTTTCCGGTATTTTCTTCAACCACGAGGCCGAATGGGGCGTCCGCGTCTACCCCGAACTCCGTGTACAAGTCTCGCCGACGCGCTTCCGCGTTCCGGATATCACCGTCACTGACGCCAACGCCCCCGACGAGCAGATCATTACCCACCCACCTCTGCTCGTCATCGAGATCCTTTCGCCAGAAGATACCTTTCTCCGGCTTCGCGAGCGCATCTCCGACTACCTCGCCTTCGGCATTCCACACATCTGGGTCGTCGACCCCGCCGACCGCAAGGGCTACATCTGCCATTCGGCCAGCTTCGGCGAGTGGCAAACTACGACCCAGCTCGATATCCCGGAGTGCAACATCTCACTCGACCTTACGCAGCTCGCAAAGTAGTCCAGCGACACCGTCTGCCCAGGCCTTTGGCGTACCATTTGCCCCACTCCGCTATACTGGATATAGAGAATTCCCGCCCCAAAGCGGGCACGGCCGCCCGCCGTCGTCCTAAATGCAATCGAATGAGGACTTTGCCTCTAACTCATTCCGTTTCAGGACCTTAGCCGGCCGCCCCTGACCTAAGTGCTTTCCCGAGAGGACTTTAGACCAAAAGTCCGGGGGGAGGGGGTATCTCGCCAGATCAGCCAAACAAGGAAAACCAACGCTCGTGAGTGCCATCCGTAATATCGCCATCATCGCCCACGTTGACCACGGCAAGACCACCCTCGTGGACGCCATGCTTCGCCAGTCCGGCACCTTCCGCGCTAACGAGGCCGTCGCCGAACGCGTCATGGACTCGAACGAACTCGAACGTGAGCGCGGCATTACCATTCTCGCCAAAAACACCGCCATCTACTTCCACGACTCCAAGATCAACATCGTGGACACGCCCGGCCACGCCGATTTCGGCGGCGAAGTGGAGCGCGCGCTGAAGATGGTCGACGGCGTCATGCTGCTGGTGGACGCCTCCGAAGGCCCCCTGCCGCAGACCCGCTACGTGCTCTCGAAGGCGCTCGAAGCCGGGCTCCCGCCCATCCTGGTCATCAATAAGATCGACCGCCCGGACGCCCGTCCGCAGGAAGTCCTTAACGAGGTCTACGACCTCTTCATCGATCTCGATGCCGGCGAAGACCAGCTCGATTTCCCTGTGCTCTACACCAACGCCAAGGCCGGCACCGCCTCCACATCAGCCACCACGCCGGGTACCGATCTCGAACCGCTCTTTGAGGCCATCATGGCCACCACCCCCGGAGCCAAGGGCGATCCCGAGGGCCCGCTCCAGATCCAGATCGCCAATCTCGACTACTCCGACTACCTCGGCCGCCTCGGCATCGCTCGCGTCTTCAGCGGCACGCTGCACACCGGCGACGAAGTCAACATCGTGAAGCGCGATGGCTCGCTGCAGAAGACCCGTATCACCAAGCTGTTCTCCTTCTCCGGCCTGAAGCGGACGGACATCGAGCGCACCGAGATCGGCGACATCGTGGCCATCGCGGGTGTTACGGGCATCACCATCGGCGAGACCATTACGGATCTCGAGAACCCGGCGCCCATGCCGCCCATCGTCATCGACGAGCCCACCATTGCGATGCAGTTTTCAGTGAACAACTCGCCCATGTCTGGGCGCGAAGGGCAGTACGTCACCTCCCGCAATTTGCGCGATCGCCTGGAGAAGGAACTCCTCACCAACGTCTCCATCCGCGTGGAAGACACGGGAACGCCGGAAAGCTTTAAGGTGCTGGGCCGCGGGGAACTGCAGCTCGCCATCCTGATCGAAATGATGCGCCGCGAAGGCTATGAACTCATGGTTGGCCGGCCGGAGATCGTCACCAAGTCGGTGGACGGCAAGCTCATGGAACCGGTCGAGCACCTCACGATCGATATCCCCGAGAACTTCGTCGGCACCGTGATCGAACGCCTCGGCCCCCGCAAGGGAGAAATGCTGAAGATGCACAACCACGGCTACGGCCGCGTGCGGCTTGAATTCCGCGTACCCAGCCGTGGTCTCATCGGCCTGCGCTCGGAAATGCTCACGGAAACGCGCGGCACCATCGTGATGAACTCCATCTTCGACGGCTACATCGCGTACCAGGGAGAGATTCCGCAGCGCCCTACGGGCGCGCTTATCGCCGACCGCGCTGGCGTTACTACCGCATACGCGCTCGACGGACTGCAGGATCGCGGCGTGCTCTTCGTCAGCCCCGGCGTGGAAGTCTACGAGGGTATGGTGGTCGGCGAGCACTCGCGCGATAACGATCTCGACGTGAATGCCGTGCGGGAAAAGAAGCTCACCAACATGCGTGCCTCCAGCGCGGACGAAGCCGTGCGCCTGGTACCCGTGAAAGCGCTGAACCTCGAGCAGTCCATCGAGTTCATTGCGGAAGACGAACTGGTCGAGGTCACGCCCAAATCGCTGCGGTTGCGCAAGCGCATTCTGCAAGCCAATCGCCGGCCCAAGCGCCATGCGGTTCCTGTAGGCTGAACGCATGCCGCTGCCTGAGTTGCATAGACGCGGGATGAGCCCCGCGTGTACTGTGGACGGGAGCGGCATTGCTGCCCCTCAGGCCTACTGCATGCCGCAACAGGGAAATCTCTTTCCGCCGTCCGGTGCAACAAAAACCCAGGCAGTGGAGTTCCAGCACGCGTCGCGCATTCCCGCGTGGCTGCGCCTGGTAGAACTGGTGCTCTTCGTCGTGCTGCGCGTCTACGTCGGCATTGTCGTTTTTCTGCTGCCCTGGACGCCGCTCTGGAAGAGCAACGGCTTGCTCAATCATTGGCCGGCGCTGGCCACGTTCTGTTCTTATGGTGCGGTGCGCGGCATCATCTCGGGCCTCGGCCTCCTGAATCTCTGGGCGGCCATCACGGAAACCTTTCGTCATCGCTTTACGCGTTCCTGAATTTCCCCATGTCTAAGAAAACTGCGCCTCTTGAGGCGATTGAGCGTGCCCCGCTCGCCTACGAAAATACTGCCTTTCTGAACAGTCCTGACGGGCGACTGATGCGCATCATGGCGGAGTACGTCGAGCCGCTGGCGCGCTTCCGTCACGAGCGCATTCAGGACACGGTCGTCTTCTACGGATCCGCCCGTTTCACCGCGCTGGATGTAGCGCACCATCAGCTCCAGTTGCTGGCGAAGCCAAGCTCCATGCAGCCCGCTCCGCCAGAGGAACAGCCCGCAACGGAGCCCGAACTCGAACAGGGCACTGCCAGCGAACTGCAGCGCAAGCACGCCGAAGCCGCAGTGGAGATGGCGCACTATTACGAGGACGCGCGCCGCCTGGCCTACATGCTGACCGAGTGGTCCCGCACGCTCAAGAGCCGGCGTCACCGCTTTGTCGTCACCTCCGGCGGAGGGCCGGGCATCATGGAGGCCGCGAACCGCGGCGCCTACGAAGCCGGCGGTAAGACGATCGGCTTGAATATCAGCCTGCCTTTTGAGCAGATGCCGAACCCGTACATCACCCCTTCACTCAATTTCAACTTCCATTACTTCTTCATGCGGAAGTACTGGTTCGCCTACTTGGCGAAAGCGCTGGTCGTCTTTCCGGGTGGGTACGGCACTATGGATGAAGCCTTCGAGATCCTCACTCTTATCCAGACTGAGAAGCTGGCGAAGAAGATGACCGTCGTTCTCTATGGATCGTCCTACTGGAACTCTGCTGTGGACCTGGACTTCCTCGTCGAAAAGGGCACCATCTCGCCTTCGGATCGCGAACTGTTCCAGTTCGCTGACACGCCCCAGCAGGCGTTCAACCTGCTAAGGGCCGGGCTCATCACCAATCACCTGGAACCGGAGAGCCGCCACGGGGTGCAGGTTCCCGCGGAGGACGAAAGCTGCATCGGTCCGGAGATTGCGCGCACACGCTCGTCTCCGCAGAATGGAAAACGGCGCGGCTGAAGCACCGCGCCGTTGCCCAGAGAGTCTCCTGAAGCGTTTACTGCACCTGCCCGATGTAGGCCCCGAACGGCGGCAGCTCCACCGTGTCCAGCGAAGCGGGATCGCTCATGCCGGGTGACTTCAACAGCGTCTTCACCTGCTTGCCCTGCACGCCCTGCTTGCTGGCATCCAGGTTGATCTTCTGCGGACTCGCGGTGAAGTTGCAGGCGACCACAACCGCAGGATGACCCTGCGCCTGGCGCACCCACGAAAGCACGTTGCTGTCCGAGTCGTTCAGCATGGTGAGTGTGCCGGAGTGGAGGGCGGGGTTGTCGCGGCGCAGCTCGATCAACTGCTTGTACCAATGCAGCATCGAGTCGTCTTCATGCTCCTCGGCCGCCACGTTGACCGTCTTGTAATCAGGAGCCACCGGCAGCCACGGATGATCGCTGGTGGTGAAGCCGGCTTCCGGCGAGCCGTCCCACTGCATCGGCGTGCGCTCTCCGTCGCGTCCCTTTTCCCGCGGCCACCCTGTTTTTCCAATCGGGTCGCGCACGTCCTCAATGCGTTTGGGCTCGGTTGTCACCATGCCGATCTCGTCGCCGTAGTACATCATGGACGCTGCGCGGGTGCCGAACAGGATCGTCGCCAGCATCTTCTCGATCTCCACGTTGTGCTTGCCATCTCCGTAGCGCACGTCGAGTCGCGGGTTGTCGTGGTTGTCAAAGACAAACAGCGGCTGGTTGTTTCCGATATCGTGTTCGGCCTCGTTGATGCGCTTGCGGAACTCGTTCGCGTCCAGCTTGTTCAGCATGCCGACGCGGAAATCCATCGGAAGCTGCAGCTCGTTGTGCGCATCGCCGCCGTACCACTTGTAGAGCTCCTGCACATTCGGCAGATACGTTTCGCCGATGAGGACACGGTTTCCCGGATACGAGCTGACCACCTTGCGCAGGTCACGCATAACGTTGTGCACTTCCGGCAGATTGTCCTGCAGCGCCGTCGATTCGTTCGGGTCGCCAAACTTGTTGGTGCCCGACAGCACCTTCTCATCCTTCAGGCTGGGATCTTCAAACAGCGTCGGCACCGCATCCAGGCGGAAGCCGGCCACGCCCTTGTCCAGCCAGAAGCGCACCGCGCCGAACATCGCCTTCTCCACCGCAGGGTTCCGCCAGTTCAGGTCCGGCTGCTGGATATAGAAGTAGTGGTAGTAGTACTGGTTGGTCTTCGGATCGTACTGCCAGGCGGAGTGCCCGAAGGTGGAGAGCCAATTGTTCGGCGGTTGGCCCGGGCCCTTGCCGTCTCTCCAGATGTACCAATCGCGCTTGGGATTGGTCTTTGAACTCTTCGACTCCTGGAACCACGGGTGCTTGTCGGAGGTGTGGTTCATCACCATATCCATGATGACGCGTATGTTGCGCTTCTTCGCCTCCGCCACCAGCTTGTCGAAATCGGCCATGGTGCCGTACTGCGGGTCAATGGCCTCGTAATTGGAAATGTCGTAACCGAAATCCACCTGGGGCGACGGATAGATCGGCGTCAGCCAGATGGCGTCCACGCCCAGCGATTTCAGGTAATCCAGCCGGCTCGTGATGCCATTCAGATCGCCGATGCCGTCGCCGTTCGAATCCTGAAAGCTGCGCGGGTAGATCTCATACACAACCGCGTGCTTCCACCATGGATCCTGTGTTCCTGTCGCGGTTGCATGATTGGCCGTGGCCCCGGTCGTCTGCGTCTGTTGCGTCCGCGCAGACTGGCCCGCCATGCTCAGCATCCCCGCCAACAGCACGACGCTTCCCAATTGCGTTCTTCCCATCGCTTCCTCCCAGAAACGTGCTCTCCGTTCAACGCGCACGGAGGCGCAGTCTTGCCCGGCAGGAAAGGCTAACACAACGTCGCGGTCGGTAGCTGCGGGCGCGGTGCCCCGGGCCAGCAACCTTCTTCTCTGTTCACATGTGCCTGACAGCGGAACATACCAGTGCTGCTGTGCAACGTGATACTCTCGCTCACGTCCGTTCTGGCGGGGGCGGCTGCGCCCTTTCCGAGAAGACCCCGAGGCGACCTATGATCGGTCCTTTCCGTCGCAATTCCATTCCGTGCCTTGGCAGCCTTTGGTTGCTGCTGCTGAGCTTGAGCCTGCTGCTTTCGACGCCCGTGTGGGCGCAGGCCCCGCAGCCTGTCGGGCCCGGCGCCGTCAAGCAGTTGCCGCAGCCGCCGAAAGTGCGGCCGATCGATACCTATATTCACGACAGTTGGGACACGCTTTCCCGCTCCATGAGCGAATGCAAGTCGCTGATCGATCCCAAGGTGAATACCGAGCCGCTGCTCTACCTGCCTGCGGATGTGCCGATGCCGGCGGACGTCACCCGCATGGAAACGCACTGCAAAGTGCGGGTACAGCGGCTGCCCCATCCCATTCACCACTTCGGGGAGATGCAGCCGTCGGAACTGACCGCCCCGGGCCTGCTCTATTTGCCCAACCGCTACGTGGTGCCCGGCGGCCGCTTCAACGAAATGTATGGATGGGACAGCTACTTCATCATCCTCGGCCTCCTGCGGGATCATCGCGTGGACCTGGCCCGCGGCATGGTGGAGAACTTCTTTTACGAAATCGATCATTACGGCGCCTTGTTGAACGCCAATCGCACGTATTTCTTTACCCGTTCCCAGCCGCCGCTGCTCTCTTCCATGATCCTCGCCGTCTACCAGGCCATGGGGCCCACCCCGGTCGCGCGCGCCTTCCTGGAGCGCGGGTACGGCTTCGCCCAGCGCGATTACTCGTTGTGGGTAAGCGACATCCATCGCGCTTCTGACACCGGCCTCTCGCATTACTTCGACATCGGCGCCGGTCCGGTTCCGGAGATGGCCGATGACAGCACCTATTACCCTGACGTGATCCGCTGGCTGGTTGCGCACCCGGAGGTGAAGACCACCTACCTGGTTGCCGGCGCGGAGGACCCTACGCCAACCGAGCAGCTTTCACTCGCAGCGAGGAGTTGCGACGTGCGTGCCTCGTCCGTGTGCGCACACGCGTGGGCCATGGGCTATCGGCTGTCCAGTGACTTCTACAAGGGCGATCGCGCGATGCGGGAGTCGGGCTTCGATACCAGCTTCCGCTTTGGCCCGTTCAGCGGGTCTACGCACCACTTCGCACCCGTATGCCTGAACAGCCTTTTGTACAAATACGAGCTGGACTTGGCGACGATGGCTCGTGCCGTCGGCTCGCCGGACCAGGTGAAGAACTGGCAGGCTCGCGCGGCAGCTCGTAAGGATGCCGTAAATAAGTATCTGTGGAACGCACAGAAGGGCTTCTACTTCGATTACGATTACATCGACAATAAACCGTCCGGCTACGTCTTTGCCTCGGCGTTCTACCCCCTCTGGGCCGGCCTGGCCAGCCCGGAGCAGGCAGCCGCCGTCGAGAAGAACCTTTTCCTGTTGGAGCAGCCGGGAGGCGTGGCCGCAAGCAACAACGACAGTGGCATGCAATGGGATCTGCCCTTTGGCTGGGCGCCCCTGAACTATTTCGCGGTGGAGGGGTTGGCCAGGTCGGGCGACTTTCCGGACGCCACCAGGATCGCGCAGGCATTTATGAACACGATCGCGACCGGCTTCGACCACGACGGCACCATCCGGGAGAAGTACAACGTCGTCTCCGGCAACGCCAACGTGCACGTAGCCGCCGGGTACAAGACGAACGTCGTCGGCTTTGGCTGGACCAACGGTGTGTACCTCGATTTCGAGAACCTGCTTTCAAGCGCACACACCGCTGCGGCAGGTGTGCAGTGAGCGATGCCAGGTTTGTAGTGGGCCTCGGTGAGCTGCTGTGGGATCTTCTGCCATCCGGCGCCGAACTGGGCGGTGCAGTGTCAAACTTTGCCGTGATGGCCTCCCGCCTGGGAGACCATGGCGTGGTGGCCAGCAGGGTGGGCATGGACCAGTTGGGCAGGGAAGCGCGGGCGCGCCTCCGCGACACGCCGGTGGACACCGCCTACCTGCAGGACGACTTCAATCGCGTAACCGGCAGCGTCACGGTTACGCTTGCCGAAGGCCAGCCCAAATACATCATCCATGAACCCGTCGCGTGGGACTTCCTCGAGTTCACCCCGCAATGGCTTTCCCTGGCGGAACAGGCCGATGCTGTGTGCTTCGGCACGCTGGCGCAGCGCGCCCCCGCCTCGCACCGCACCATCGAAGGCTTCCTGAATGAAACCCGGCGCGAGTGCGTGCGCGTCTTCGACGTGAACCTGCGCGAGCCGTTCTATAGCGCAGAAGTGATCGAGCGCTCGCTCGAACTCGCGACCATCCTGAAGCTCAATGCGGACGAGATGCCCATTGTGCTCGATCTGCTCGGCTTTCCCCACGCTCCCGAAGTGACACCGGATGTACTGCTCGCGGGAGCGCGCCTGCTGATGGACCAGTTTCCTGTCTCGCTCGTAGCCATCACGCTGGGCGCCAATGGCAGCCTGCTGGTTACAAATCGGGAGGTGCATCGGCACCCCGGCCATCCGACCAAGATCGCAGATGCGATCGGCGCAGGGGATGCATTCACCGCCGCGCTCACGCACTACTACCTCCAGGGAGCGCCGCTGGCCGTGCTCAATGATGCGGGAAATCGCTGGGGATCGTGGACCGCGTCGCGGCCGGGGGCGATGCCGGCCCTTTCCGAAGACGTGCGCGCACAAATCGAAAGCCAGATCGCGGCCGCACACTAGCCTCATTCGCGCCGTGCCGCTTTGCGCCTGCAAATCGCGTGCGTGTATCGTCTGAAACCAATGCTTCCCATTCCCACGCCGGCGGAAAGACGGGCGCTTGGGCGAGCGCGCCGCAAGCAGCTTTCGCGTCAGGATCACAAATTCTGGCGCCCCTCTGCGGACCGGCCCTCGCCGGTGGCTATCGTTGCCGCTTCCATGCGCGGCCGCGTGGCGAACCTGGTGCCCATCAAGTACGAGCGCATGCTGGCGTCCCCCTTCGGCTTTTTCCGGGGCGCGGTGCCCGTCATGGCCGCGGACCTCGCCACTCTGCCCAGCAGCGGCATCATCAACCAGATCTGTGGCGATGCGCACGTGCGCAACCTGGGCGCCTACGCCGCGCCGGACGGCCGCCTGGTCTTCGATATCAACGACTTCGACGAGACCACGCGCGCTCCCTTCGAATGGGACCTGAAGCGCCTCGCCACCAGCCTGGTGCTCGCGGGCCGCGAGATCGGTGAGAAGGACCCCGCGTGCGGTGACTCCGTGCTCCAATTCATCGGCAGCTACCGCAGGCTCATCGCGAACTTTTCGCGCAGCCCATTGCTTGAAATCGCGCGTTACCAGGTGCATCGTCTGCAGCGCATCACGCCGGTTTCGGCCGCGCTGCACAAAGCGGAACGCGAAACCCCCGACGCCACCCTGCAGCGGCTCACCATCCCCGGCAACGATCCGGCAACGGGCGCGCGCAGGGTCTTCCGCGAGAACAAGCCGCTCCTCACCCCGCTCAATACGGCGCACGCCCGGCCGGTGCTGGCCGGACTGCATGCCTATCGTGAGAGCCTTCTGCCCGAGCGGCAGCACCTGATTTCGCAATACCGCCCGCTCGAGGTCGCGTTCAAAGTCGTCGGCACGGGCAGCGTCGGCCTGCGCGATTACCTCATCTATCTCGAGGGAAACGGCCCGGCCGATCCGTTGTTTCTGCAGGTGAAGGAAGAAGCGGGCTCCGCCTATGCGCGCTATATGCCCAATCCCGCGGCGCCGCGCCACGAAGGATGCCGTGTGGCCGAAGGCCAGCGCGCGATGCAGTTGCAATCGGACCCGTTCCTGGGCTGGACCACCATCGCGGATCGCCACTACCTGGTGCGTCAACTCAGTGATCACAAGGCGTCGATTGAACTTGAAGACCTGAAAGGCGGAGGCCTGCTGCAATTCGGCGAGCTGTGCGGCGAACTGCTGGCCCGAGGCCACGCGCGCTCCGGAGATGCCAACCTCCTCTTCGGCTATCTCGGCACATCGGATAAATTCGACCAGGCTTTGGCGCGCTTCGCGTTCCAATACGCGGACCAGACAACAAAAGATTGGGAAGTGCTGCGCAAGGCGCATAACGCAGGCGCGCCATCAGGTTCCGCTCAGGCCAGCATGCCGGCCCGACAGAAACGCAAATCGTCTCCGGCCAAATGATCCGGCGATGTGACCGGGAATGAGAAAATAGAGCAGGACGCCTCTGCATGCTTCAACTCTCTTCCGCCGGCAAACGCTTCGGCCCGCGCATTCTGTTTCAAGACGTCGATTGGCTGATCACGCCGGGCGAGCGCACCGCCCTGGTGGGCGCGAACGGGACTGGCAAGTCCACGCTGCTGAAGGTGCTCGCCGGGGCGGAGTCGCTGGACTACGGCACGCTCGACCGCGCAAAGAGCGCGACCATCGGCTATCTTCCGCAGGACGGGCTGACGCTTTCCGGCCGCAGCGTCTTCGAGGAATGCCTCTCGGTATTCGATGAGATACGCGGCATCGAAGCAGAGCTGGAGCTGCTTTCCGTGAGCCTGGCCGAGCTGGACCCGGCCAGCGCCGAATACGCGACGGCTGCGGATCGCTTTTCGCATCTCGACGCTCGCTTTCGCGCGCACAACGGCTACGCGCTCGATGCGCAGGTAGGCGCCGTGCTCGACGGCCTCGGCTTCCGCAAGGAAGACTGGACGCGGCAGACGCAGGAGTTTTCCGGCGGATGGCAAATGCGTATCGCGCTCGCAAAACTGCTGCTCGCCCAGCCCAGCCTGCTGCTGCTCGATGAGCCCACAAACCACCTCGACCTCGAAACCCGCAACTGGCTGGAGGAATACCTCCACTCCTATCCCAACGGATACATCCTGATCTCACACGACCGCTACTTTCTCGACGTAACCGTCAATAAGATTGTGGAGATATGGAACAAGGGCCTCCACGTCTACTCCGGCAACTACGAGAAATACCTGCAGCAAAAGGCCGAACGGCGCGCCCAACTGGAGTCGGCTTATCGTAACCAGCGCGAGCACATAGAGCATCTTGAAGCCTTCATCAGCCGCTTTCGTTACCAGGCAACCAAGGCCAAGCAGGTGCAGAGCCGCATCAAGGAACTGGAAAAGATCGAGCGCATCGAGATCCCGGTCGAAGAGCAGGCTATCCACTTCACCTTTCCCCAGCCACCGCCCTCGGGCCGCACCGTGGTGGAAACGCGCGACCTGGGCAAGCGCTATGGCGCAAAGCAGGTGCTATCGGAGGTGAACTTCACTATCGACCGCGGCGATCGCATTGCGCTTTTGGGCGTGAATGGCGCGGGCAAGTCCACGCTGGTGCGCATGCTCTCCGGCGCAGAGCCGCCCAGCAGCGGAACGCTGAAGCTGGGGCACAACGTGCTCCCTGAATACTTTGCGCAGGACCAGTACAAGGTGCTGGACGCGAGCGCGCGCATGCTCGACGACTTGAGCCACGCTGCACCCCGCGTGCCCACCACGGAACTCCGCAGCCTGCTCGGCTGCTTTCTGTTCTCCGGGGACGACGTCTTCAAACCGCTCGGCGTACTTTCCGGTGGCGAGCGGAACCGGTACGCGCTGGCTCGCATCCTGGTGAGCCCGGCAAACTTTCTGCTGCTCGACGAGCCGACCAACCACCTCGATCTTCGCGCCAAGGATGTGCTGCTGGAAGCCATCCGGAATTTCAGCGGCACAGTGATCTTTGTATCGCACGACCGCTACTTCATTGACGCGCTGGCCACGCGCGTCTTCGAGGTCGAAGGCGGCAGCGTGCAGGTCTTCCCCGGCAACTACGAGGACTACTTGCGTCGCAAGCAGGGCGCCGCTCCTGCAGAAGCGGCGGAGCCGGCACGCACTCCGGCGCAGCCTGCCCAGCCCGCGCGTGAGCTAGCCGCAGACTCGGCAGAAAGCAACGGAAAGGTGCGCCGGCTCAATCCCATCAAGCTCAAGCAGATACAGGAACGCGTCAGCTTCATCGAAGAAGAAGTACCGCGCCTCGAGGCTCGCATCGGTGAGACCGAGCAGTCGCTCGGGAACTTCGTGAGCGCGGAAGAAACTCAGCGCCTCACGCTGCATCTGCAGGCGTTGCGCGAAGAGCACGGGGCGCTGAACGCGGAGTGGGAAGAATTGATGTTGCAACTGGAAGAGCAGGCCAGCGTTTGAGCGCTCCCGCCGGAGAGATATTGCGCAGAATGGAAGCAGATCGCACCGACCAGCTGGTGACACCCGCGGCTGCTGCATTGCGCATTTACCCTGCTCCGTGGGAGGGCGAACTGGTGCTGGCGTGCAGCAAGTGCCAGAAGAAGATCCGCAGGCACGGCGGTAGCAGCGCGCTTGGGAAAGTGCGCCGCTGGTTCAAACGCCGTACCAAAAACCAGCCGGAGGCGCGCCGGGTACACGTGCTGCCGGTGACTTGCGTCAAGATGTGTCCCCGGGATGGTGTCACCATCTTCGCGCAGCGGCAGCTCGCGCGCCAACCCGCCGGCGTTTGTATTCTCCGCTCGGAAGAAGATCTCGAAGCTTTCTACCAATCGCTGTTTACGGTGTAGCCGGAACCAAGAGCCGCAGCCGCTCAGTCCACCGGCTCCTGCGAGGACTGACGTTCGCTTTCCGGCAGCAGTTCCTCGGCGCTCAGGCGGTCGGCGCGGCGCAGTTCCGGGAACAGAACACTCCAGATGCCGGTGATCGCCAGCGATCCGATGCCGCCCAGCACGACCGCGCGCACCGGGCCAAACCAGTGCGCCGTCAAGCCGCTCTCATATTCTCCCAGCTCGTTCGACGCGCCCACAAACAGGGAGTTCACCGCACTGACCCGTCCGCGCATTTCCGGGGGCGTCGCCAATTGCAGCAGCGACGAGCGAATGACCACACTCACCATGTCGGCAGCGCCAAGTATCACCAGCGAGATCAGCGAAAGCGGGAGGCTGCGCGACAACCCGAAAACCACGGTCGCCGCGCCGAATATAGCGACACAGACGAACATCTTCGCCCCCGCCTTACGCTGCGTGGAGTGGAAGGAGAGCCAGATGGAAACGGCCAGCGCACCCGCTCCCGGAGCGGCGCGCAGAAGTCCAAGGCCACCCGGACCTGCCCGCAGCACCTGCTCCGCAAAGATAGGCATCAGCGCCACGGCTCCGCCCAGCAGCACGGCAAACAAATCCAGCGAGGTGGAGCCCAACAGCAGCTTTGCCCGCCATACATAGCGGAAGCCCGCGAGTATCACGTCGATGGAAGTGGCGCGATGTTCCATGCGCCCGGGCCGCACTTCCAGCGACCGTACCAATATCAGGAAGCCGACCACGGTCAGCATGGTGAACAGGAACACGAGCGGCGCTCCGGCGAGCCGTCCTCCGCCCCACCGCATCAGCGGAAGCGTGAAGAGGATGCCGCCAATGGAGGGTCCGGCGATGTTGGCGGTCTGGAATACGGTCGAGCCCCATGTCACCGCGTTTACAAAATGTTCCTTGGGCACCAGGTGAGGGAGCAGCGCGGAGCTCGCCGGCCCGCTGAACGCACGGGCTGTGCCAATGAGAAACAACACAGCGAAGATCGGCATGATTCGGCGCATGCCGTGGAACGCAAAGGTGAACAGCAGCGCGCTGGCCACGAATTGCACCATGTAGCACGTCAGCACCACCTGCCGGCGATCGAAGCGGTCCGCCGCGTGCCCCGCCGGCAGCATAAAGATCAGCCCGGGAAGAAACAGCGCCAGGCCCGTATACCCCAGGTCCAGCGCGCGATGCGTGATTTGGTAGACTTGCCACGCCACCGCCAGCGACTGGGCTTCCGCGCCCATGATCACCATCACGCGCGCCATCTGGTAACGGCGAAAATCGCGATACGCGAACGCCGCGCCTGAAGCCGCAAAACCGGATCGCCTGTTCTTCTTTTCCGCCAGTGCCTCGTCTGCCATTTGCGCATTCATTGTCTCAGTTCGAGGGCTGCTCCGGCTCGTTTAGTCTGGAACGTGGAACGCCGCCAGCCAGGACCGCTTCTGCCCGTCTCCAGGAGTGCGGTCATCCCGGAACCCGAGCCGCCGGCGGAAGCGGAACAGCGCAGCGTCCGGCAGCTCCTTCGCCCTTTTTCCGGCGTGCTGGGCGTCTTTCTCTGCGGACTGTTTGCGTTTCTGGACCTGTACGCCACGCAACCTATTCTGCCGCTGCTGCAATCACTCTTCGGCGCGTCCAAGGCGGCGGTCGGGCTTACGGTGAGCGCGTCCACTTTCGGCGTGGCGATTGCGGCCCCGTTGCTGGGCATCTTCACCGAGCGGCTGCGGCGCAAGCGCGTCATTCTCATCGCGGTGCTGGCCCTCGCCGTTCCTACGCTCGCGGCCGCCAGCTCCCTCACGCTCCATCAACTCATCTTCTGGCGCTTTCTCCAGGGACTGGTCACGCCGGGCATCTTCGCCACCACCATCGCGTACATCACGGAGCAGTGGCCGCCCACCTCGGTCGCTCCCGTCATGAGTCTGTACGTTAGCGGCACCGCGCTGGGCGGCTTTCTTGGCCGCACGCTCACCGGCGTTCTGGCGGCGCACTACGGCTGGCGCTCGCCCTTTCTCGTTGTGGGCGCGCTCACCGCAGCGGGCGCGTGGATACTGGCACGACTACTGCCGCCGGAACAGCGCGTCATCCCCGCCGCGCCGTCAACACGCAGCCTCACGCAACAGTTGGCGCCGCTGCTGCAGCACTTCCGCAACCGCCGCCTCCTGGCCACCTATGCCATCGGCTTCAACGTGCTGTTTTCCCTGGTTGCGGTCTTTACTTACATCACGTTCTACCTGGCCGCACCGCCGTTCTCTCTTTCCACGGAGCAGCTCAGCTACCTCTTTGTCGTATATCTCATCGGGCTAGTCGCCACCCCGTTGGCTGGAGGCCTGCTGCCGCGCACGGGGCTGCGCGCCGGCATCGCCGGAGCCATCTCACTCGCGCTCGCCGGCGTGCTCATCACGCTCGCACAGTCTCTCGTGCTTGTCACTCTCGGGCTCGCGCTTTGCTGTACCGGGGTCTTCATTGCGCAGGCGTGCGCCACCAGCTTCCTGCGGGAAGCTGCGCCGCCGGAGGGGCGCGCCTCCGCCGTAGGCCTCTATGTTGCGTGTTATTACGCGGGCGGGACGGTAGCCGGGGTAGCCCCCAGCTATGTGTGGAAGGCAGGCGGCTGGCCGGCTTGTGTGGCCCTCATCGCCGTGGTGGATATCGTATCCGTAGCGATTGCTCTTATCGCCTGGCGCTCAGTGCCGGCAGTGCGCGCCCGCGACATCCAGGCAGACATGTAAGTCAGTCTACTTCCCGCTGAGATACCGCTTGTACTGCGTGTCCACGATCCCCAGATTGCGGGCTAGTCCTAGCTTCGCCTGGTTGTACTGCAGCGTGCTATTGATCAACTGCGTCTGGGCGTTGGCCAGCGTAGCCTCGGCCTGCACCACCGGCAGGTTGTCCTCGATCCCGGCGGCAAAGCGGTCGTTCGCCTGCTCCAGCTCGCGCGTCGCCAGGTCCACGTTGCTCTGGGCCACGTGCACCAGTTCGGCCGCGGAGTTCACGTCGAGCATGCTGTCGCGCAACTGCTGGTCGATCTGCCCTTTCAGGCTGTTAAAACTGCTCTGCAGGTTATGGAGCTGCGCCTTCGCCACGTCCGCGTCCCCGCGGAAGCGCGCTTCGCGAAAGATCGGCACCTGCAGCGTGCCTTCTGCAAGAAACGTCCCGTGATACAGCCCGTTGGTCACTCCAGTCACGCCGTAGTTGCCATCGGCGCTGAGGGTTGGCAGGCGCTCAAACTTCGCCGCCTTGCGCGTCAGGTCCGCAGCCTGTATCTGCTGCTGCATGCCCAGATAGTCCTGCCGGCTCTGGTAAGCCTGCTGCCGCGCCTGCTCGATGGACATGGCCTCGAGGTCGGCATACGGCGCCGCATCCGTGAGCTGAATCTTCTGCTCCACCGGAATGCCGATCTCCCGCTTTAATAGGATCAGTTGCTTGTCGTAGGCATTCTGTGCCGCAATCACGCGCTGCTGCTGGGTCTGGAACTGGACTCGCGCGCGCAGTTCGTCCAGCCTGGCCACCGTGCCCGCCTCGTGCTCGGCCACGGTCTGCTGCAGCAGCAATTCGTCGGCGCGCAGGAGCGAGGTAGCACTGTCTACCTGCGCGCTGTCCGCCAGTGCCTGCAGGTAGGTGTTGCCCACATTCAGAACCACCAGGCCGCGAGACGATTGCGTGCTGTAGTAAGCAGCTTTCGCGTTCACCCGTGCCGCGCGGTAGCGCTCGATCGCGGGCAGGTCGAAGAAAGCCTCGCGGAACGTCGCCTCGGCCTGCGTCACATTCACTTGTACGATCAGCGGCACGTTGAGGGTCATGCCGGGAAAGAGCCGGGAAAAGTTGGCGAGCGTGCTCGGTCCGAAGCCCAGCGCCGCAAGGTTGATCTGGTGCGCGCCTGTGGAGGCCTGCGCGGTGATCCTGGGCAGCAGCGGATCCAGGTACTCCAGCGTCTGCGCCTGCGCCTGCTTCTCCTGCACGCGCGCCTCCGTCAGCGCCAGGTTGTTCTGCACGCCGCGCTGGATCGCCTCTTCGAGCGATAGGTGGAGCACATCGCTGGTCGCCGAACCCACAGTCACACTGCCGTAGTAGGCGTTCTGCGCCGAACTGGGATTCAGTTGTGGCGTCGGGATCGCGCTGGCCTGCGCTCCGGCGATTACCTGCGCACCCGCGCCTGCTGAAGCCAGGGCCGTCGCAGCAGCAGCCCAAACCCCGAGGCTCCGGCGCGCACGTCTCTTCCCGCGCCGCACGCAAACTACGTCGCGACACACCTCAGGCGCGCGGCGGCTGGCCGTTCTCTCTGTTTCCGGCGAAATCTCCATGCTGGTCAGTTCATTAGATCGTCGCGGGCTGCGCAGGTTGCCAAAAGATTCCCGCAAGCTTCCCGCATCCCCTTAGACGCCCGACCTCCGCCACCCTGCAAGCGGCGGGCACGACCGCGACCCCACCGGGATTTCCGCATCCGAAGTTACAAAGCGCACGCCACCCAGGGCGTCTATACAACAACTCTGCCCGCTCCTTCATCGTATCGAGGGAGTAGTACTCCGCGCAGGCAGCGGTGTATCTCGACGAGGACTCCGTGGGCACCTCCCCGCAAACTCGATTGCTCCTGGTTTCCGGTGACCCCCGCCTCGCGGGCGAGGTGCGGAAGTGGCTGGAGCACGCCCGCACGGCGGCCCATCTCGAGGTTTGCCAGTCTGTTGTCGCCCTCTCTGACACCCATACTGCCGACCTGATGCTGGTGGCCGAAAGCGGCCTGCCTCACCGTTCCGCGGAGCGCATTGCGGATGAGTTTGCCCGCACCACCGGCAAGCCGGTCATCTTCCTTGGCGATGCGCCCGGGCAGGGAGGACGCCTGCATCTGCTGCGCAAGCGCGGCTCGGGGTGTGTGCCGTTCCTGGAACTCCATCGCCTGCCGGTCGTCGTGGAACAAACACTGCGGCGTTTCGAGTCCGCCGTAACCGAGCAACGGATCGAGAGCGAAATGCAGCGCGCTGCCGACGCAGTGGGCCGCAGCCAGAAGCTGGTGACCATCGGCCGGCTGGCCGGCTCCATTGCGCACGAGATTAACAATCCGTTGGAGTCCATCACCAACCTGCTGTACCTTGCGGTCCAGGAGCCCGGTCTGCCGCCGCAGGCCAGGTCCTATCTCGAACTGGCCCAGGCCGAGCTCGGCCGCGTGGTGGAGATCAGCAAGCAGACGCTCAGTTTCAACCGCGAAACCGCATCACCAGTCCTGGTGCACGCCGTGGACCTGCTCGAAGAAGTGCTGGCCCTGTATCGCCGGCGTGTAGCTGAAAAGCACATCACGGTGAAGCGGGAATACGCGTCCAGCGCGCCGGTGCGGGTCTTTCCAGGGGAAATCCGCCAGGTCTTTTCCAATCTCATCAGCAATGCCCTTGAAGCCATGGAAGCGAACGGGACGTTGCGCATTCGCGTGCACGCGGGCCGCATGTCGCGCGACGGCCATGCCGGGGCACTCCGCATCTCCATCGCAGACACCGGCTCCGGCATCCCGCCCGACGTGCTGACGCGGCTGGGCGAACCGTTCTTCACCACCAAGGGCCAGCGCGGCACGGGACTCGGGCTCTGGGTCTCGCAGTCCATCATCCGCCGCCATGGCGGCAGCCTCCGTATGCGGTCGCGCGTGGGCGAACGGCACGGCACTGTCTTCACGGTGTGCCTGCCGGTCGACATGGATCGCGTGCAGCAGATGCCGGATCCGCACAGCGATCCGTCCCATGCGGTCTCGCAGGTTGCGGACCGCCGCTGGGCCAATAGCGATGATGCCTTCCGCAACCAGGCGAGCGGCTACTAGCCGCGAATCTTCTTCTCCCTCCGGCAGCCGCCGCCTACAATGAAGGTATGCCTCAGGCTGGCGATTCTCCGTTCAAAGTCGTCCATGTCGTCTGCTCCCACGACTGCCCGGATACCTGCGCGGTGCTGGTCTCCGTCGATGCCGACGGCCGCGCCCGGCGTGTAGAGGGCGACCCCGCTCATCCGGTCACGCGCGGCTTTCTCTGCGGAAAGGTCGCCAGGTACCTGGATCGCGTCTACGCGCCGGACCGCCTCCTCTATCCCATGCGCCGCAAGCCGGGCTTTCCAAAGGGCGCACTGCCGCAGGGCAGGGAGGCCGAGGCTTTTGAGCGCGTCTCCTGGGACGAGGCCCTGGACACCATCGCCGCAAGCTTCGCCGCGATCAGTCGTGAGCACGGTCCGGAGTCCATCCTTCCGTACTCCTACGCCGGCAACATGGCCACCCTCGGCTACGGTTCCATGGACCGCCGCTTCTTTCATCGCCTCGGCGCTTCGCAATTGGACCGCACCATCTGCTCCACCGCCGGTGGGGAGGCCTTCGTCTCCGTGTATGGACGCAAGCTGGGCACGGACACCGAGCAGTTTCACCGCGCGCGCTTGATCGTCGCCTGGGGCGCCAACATTCACGGCAACAACATCCACCTCTGGCCGCAGATCGAGCAAGCACGCCGCAACGGGGCGCGGCTGGTGGTCATCGACCCGTATGAGACGCGCACCGCCCGGCTCGCCGACTGGCACATCCCCATCCGCCCGGGTACCGACGTCGCCCTCGCGCTGGGCCTCATGCATGTCATCGTCGCGGAGGGCCTGCACGATGCCGCCTACATCGCGGAGCATACTCACGGCTTCTCCGAGTTGCGCGAGCACCTCCGCACCTACACGCCAGAGCGCGTCTCCGCCTGGACCGGCATGGCTGCGGACGACATCCGCCGCTTCGCACGCGAGTACGCCACCGCACAGCCCGCGGTCATCCGCCTCAACTACGGCGTGCAGCGCTCGCAAAACGGGGGCGCGGCCGTCCGCGCCATCGCCATGCTGCCCGCGCTTACCGGCGCCTGGAAGCACCTGGGTGGCGGCGCACAGCTTTCCACCAGCGGCGCCGCGCAGTTTGACAAGCGCGCGCTGGAGCGCCCCGACCTCATGTATGCCAGTCCCCTCGGCCGCGCCGCGCGTGTCGTCAACATGTCGCAGCTTGGGCACGCTCTCACGACGCTCGGCACAAAGCCGGGCGAGGGCCCGCGCGTGCACGCGCTCTTTGTCTACAACTCCAACCCCGGCGCGATCGCACCCAACGCGACGGCCGTGCATGAAGGCCTGCGCCGTCCCGACCTGTTCACCGTGGTGCACGACCAGTTCTTCACCGACACGGCGGACTACGCCGATATCGTTCTTCCCGCGACCACCTTCCTCGAACACCGCGACTTCCAGGGCGCCTACGGACACTACTACGTGCAGCACTCCGACCAGGCCATCGCGCCGCGCGGCGAAGCGCGCTCCAATGTCTGGCTCTTCGGCGAACTGGGCCAGCGCATGGGCTTCCCTGAGCCATGCTTCCGGGACACGGTCGATGACCTGCTCGCGCAGGCACTCGCCACCGCAGACGATCCCAACTATCCGCTCATGCACGGCATCACCCCGGCGCTGCTCAAAGAGCAGGGCAGCGTTCGTCTGCGCTTTCCGGAAGAGGCGGAGGGCCGGCCCTTTCAGCCGTTTGCCAATGGCGGCTTCGGCACGCCCTCCGGAAAGGTCGAGTTCTATTCCCCATCGCTCGCTGCTGCGGGGCTCGATCCGCTGCCGTCCTTTGTGCCCCCGGCCGAGTCGCGCGCTGGCGTGCCTGACGCGGGCACCCTGGCCCGCTACCCGCTCGAATTCCTCGGGCGCAAGGCCGACAACTACATGAACTCCACCTACGCCAACCTTCCCGCGCATCAACGCATGGAGAAGGGCCGGCGCAATCGCCTGGAGATCCATCCCGACGATGCGCTGGCCCGCGGCATTGCCGATGGAGACTGGGTCGAGGTCAGCAACGAGCGCGGCAGCATTCGCCTCGAGGCTTCGGTGTGCAACACCGTGCAGCCCGGCGTTGTCGCTTCGCGCCTCAACTGGAACAAGCTTTCGCCCGATGGCATCAACGTGAATGCCCTCACTTCGGAAAAGCTGACCGATATCGGCGGCGGCCCTACCTTTTACTCCGTCCTGGTGCAGGTCGCGAAAGTCGCTGCTTCCCCGCAGGACCGCATCAACGGCCACGCCTCAGTCACCGCCGCGGCCGAGCCGGAAGATCGCGAAGAGGCGTTAGAAGCCGCATCGTTGTGATCAGGCGGCGGAGGCCATCCGCCGCACGGCGCGCTTCTATGCACAGACTTTGCACAGCAAACGCCGTGCCTTGGCCGACCCCTCGGTTTGGGCTGAGGCTCATCCCTCACATATAATCGGCTTTTCCACCAGCAGCATTTGATTTTGGATTGCAGTGAGGGTGTGCCTATTTTTCCCGTCGATCGAGGGGGCGTAAGTTCCCAAATAAAACAAAGCAGGATCAGCAACGAACGGACTGCGCGCCTCCGTGCTTCCAAGCTCCATTCCATCCTCGTGCTGTTTTTGTTTTTCTGCTGCCTCTCGCAGACCTTTGCGCAGGCAGGCGGCGTCGTCTCTGAGATCCGCGTCATCGGCAACCGTCGCATTCCAAAGGAGACGGTGCTCGCCCGCCTGTTCACGCACGTGGGCGATACCTATGACCCCGCCGAGGTCGAGCGCGACTTCAACTCCCTCTGGAATACCGGCTACTTCGAAGACGTCCGCATCGAGCGTGAAGACACTCCCAAGGGCATCGTCCTCGACATCTTCGTCCGCGAAAAGCCCACCATTCGCGAGATCAACTACAAGGGTCTGAGCTCGGTATCACAGTCCGATGTGCTCGATCGCTTCAAGAAGGAAAAGGTCGGGCTCTCGGTCGAGAGTCAGTACGACCCCACACGCATCGCACGCGCGGTCACCGTGCTCAAGCAACTGCTCGGCGAGCACGGCCACCAGTTCGCCACCATCAAGACCGATGTAAAGACCATTCCGCCGGCCTCCGTCGCCGTCAACTTCAACATCAAGGAAGGTCCCACCGTCAAAGTCGGCCGGATCCAGTTCACCGGCAACCAGCATGTGAGCTCGCGTGCTCTCCGCGCCTCCATGAAGAACCTGAAGCCGATCGGGATCCCGCACTCCATTTTTCTCGAGAATCTTTTCGCGCGCACTTACGACGCCAGCAAGCTCGAAGAGGATTCCGAGCGCGTGCGCCAGGCCTACCAGAGCCGCGGCTATTTCAAGGCCATCGTGGGCGAGCCGACCACCCGCATCCACAACGAAGCCGGCCTGTCCCTGCTCACCTTCCGGCCAAAGAAGGGCAAGCGCATCGACATCCGCCTCCCCATCGAAGAAGGCGACCGCTATCGCCTCGGCGGCATCAATTTCACCGGCGTCAAGGCGAACGTTAATCCCAAGGCGCTCCGCGCGCAGTTCGCCATCAAGGACGGCGACTACTTCAACACCACCGCCATCGGCAAGGGTCTGGAGAACCTCCGCAAAGCCTACGGCACCCTGGGCTACATCAACTTCGTCGGCACGCCCACCCCGCGCGTAGACGAGGCCAAGAAGCTGGTCTTCCTCGATATCGACATCGATGAGGGCAAGCCCTTCTACGTCTCCCGCATCGAGTTCCAGGGCAACACCGTCACCCGTGACCCCGTGATCCGCCGCGAGCTGCTGCTTGAAGAAGGCCAGATCTACAACAGCGCCCTTTGGGAGCAGAGCCTGCTGCGCCTCAATCAGCTCGACTACTTCGACCCCCTCAAGGTGGAGCAGGACTCGACCGCGACCCAGGACCAGCAGAACGGAACCGTCGCGCTTCTGCTGAAGGTCCACGAAAAGGGCAAGAACTCCATCGGCCTCAACGGCGGCGTCAGCGGTCTGTCCGGCTCTTTCCTCGGACTCAACTACCAGACCAACAACTTCCTCGGCCTTGGCGAAACGCTGAGCCTGCAGGCCAACATCGGCAACCTGTCCCGCAACCTGCAATTCGGCTTCACCGAGCCCTACTTCCGCAATCGCCCGCTGTCCCTTGGCTTCCAGGTCTTCTCCAGCAAGTACGACTACAACGCGGCGAAGAACTACCAGATCCAGACTGGCGGCGGCAACATCCCGGCGGCACAGCAGTCGCTCATTCAGAATTACAACCAGTCCACCTCCGGCCTCACGGTTTCGGCCAGCTACCCCATCCGCCGCTCCTTCAAGCGCGTGGGCATCACGTACTCCTTCAATAAGAGCAGCATCACTGCGTTCAGCCCGGCCTCCACATCGCTGTTCCAGACGCTCGCCTTCCGCAGTGGCATCCAGGGACAGAACGCGCTCGAAGGCATTTACTCCAGCAACGTCGCGTTCAGCTTCTCCTACAACAAGATCGGCAATCCATACGCGCCCCGCGAAGGCGAAGAGCTTTCCGCCGTCATGCAGGTCGCGGGCATCGGCGGCAACGTGCGCTACTTCAGTCCGGTGGTGGAGTACAAGCACTTCAATCCCATGAAGGGCCTCCATCCCAACAAGGAAGGCCGCAACGTCCTCGGCGTCCGCCTGCAGGCCTCCTACATCCAGGGCTTCGGCGGCGATGTCGCACCGCCGTTCAACCGCTTCTACACCGGCGGCGAGGCTGACATCCGCGGCTTCGATATCCGCTCCGGCACGCCGTATGCGTTTATCCCGCAGCGCACGCTCTTCCAGTTGACCAACCCGGACGGCAGCACGGTACCGCGTGACCCCACCAATCCGACGCTCGGCTCCATCGTTGTTCCCATCCCCACCTACGGCATCGTGTCCGTCGGCGGTGACACCAGCTTCACCAGCAACATCGAGTACCGCATCCCGCTCGGGGGCCCCGTCGCGCTGCACCTCTTCGATGACTTCGGCATCGACGCCGCCGCGCGCCAGTCGCAGTTGCGCCAGAGCGTGCAGGGAGCCGATGCGCTCAACTCCCCGCTCTATGGCTGCCCCGTGTACATCAACGGCGCCTGCCAGGGCGGCGTGAAGGTGCAGTTCAATAACCTGATCCGTCCGCTCGAAGGCACCAACTTCGTGCCCCGCATGTCCACCGGCGCAGAGGTCTCCGTGCTGCTGCCCATCGTGCGCGCCCCCTTCCGCATCTACTACGCCTACAATCCGCTGCGCCTCTTTGAGCAGGTGCGCGGCGAAAACCTGATCACGCGCGGCATGTTCCCCTCCGGCGGCGCCGGTGACTACAGCTATGCCCAAGCCATCCAGCTCTACGGCCCGCTCTACCAACTGCGCGAGCCGCGAAAGACCTTCCGCCTTTCCGTCAGCACTACCTTCTAGCAAGCGGCCGCAACCCGGGAACCGCCTTCACTGTACGACCGTGAAGCGCGGTTCCACCCGCACACAGACCGCCCTCCATTGACGCTCCCACAGGCCAAACCTATAATTTCAGCAAGTTCCTGAACAGGTCCTCTGCCCGTATCTCTTCTGCGCGAAGTCCTGCCTCCGCGGCATGGATGGTGCTCGAATGGAAGTGCGCAGGAGGGAATACCAGGAGTGCAGGGCGCTCGCATGGTGCGGGCGTACAGACTTTCAACAGAACTGAAGGAGTTCTCTATTCCCATGAAGCATTCTTCGTTGCTCGTTTGCATGCTCGCTTCGGCGCTTGGCGCCAGCGCGTTTGCGCAGACCACCCCCTCCGCTGCAGCCTCGGTTCCCAGCGCGCCCGGCGCCGCGGCCGCAGCTCCCGCCGGACCCACCAAGGTGGCAATCATCCTGTTCCAGCCCGCCGTCGCCCAGACCAATGAGGGGCAGCGCGACTTCGGCCAGCTCCGTACCAAGTTTGAGCCCAAGCAGGCGCAGCTCAAGCAGCAGAGCGATGAAGTGGACTCGCTCAAGAAGCAGTTGCAGACCGCCGGCGAAAAGCTGAGCGACAGCGAACGCCAGGCCCGCACCCGCACCATCGATGAAAAGGAAAAGGCCCTCCAGCTCGCCGCCGAAAGCGCGCAGAACGAATTCACCGGCGAGATGAACGACATGTATCAGCAGTTGGCACAGAAGGTGTACGGCGTGATGCAGGCCTACGCGCAGCAGAACGGCTACACCCTGGTCGTCGATGCCAGCCAGCAGCAGTCGCCTGTCCTCTGGGCGTCGGAGTCCACCAACATCACCGAAGCCGTGGTGCAGGCCTATAACGCCAAGTCCGGCGTTCCGCCGCAGCCTGCGCAGCCGGGTAACACGGGCGGAGTGGCGCCGCGCACCACCGCGCCCAACCATGCCCCCACCGGCACCACCACACCCCACACCACGACGCCCCGCGCCACCACCCCCCGCTAAGGGCGTTTCACCCGACGAGGACTCCGGTCGCATACCGGAGTCCCTTCGTTTGTGCAAGGGCGAAAAACCCCGTGCCCTATGTGGAAAATTTTGTGGAATGTCGCGATTTTCGGGCAAGCCCCGCTTCGGCAAGCGCCCGGCCGGAGCTTTCTGACGCGCTCCCGCCACCCCTAAACCACTGATGCGGCGCGGATTACCTCTCAGGAAAAAGAACTGTCGCAGTAGGTAAATTCTCCTCTGGAAAGCGTGTTCAAAAGGCAGCTTTCCACAGGCTCGTTTCCACGGTGTCTGTTGGAGCGCTACTTCGCGGCGTCTTCCCCTACCTTCAGAACGGCCAGGAAGGCCTCCTGAGGTATGTCCACCTTGCCGATCCGCTTCATGCGCTTTTTGCCTTCTTTTTGCTTTTCCAGCAGCTTGCGCTTGCGGCTGATGTCGCCGCCATAGCACTTGGCCAGGACATTCTTGCGCAGCGCCGCTACGGTTTCCCGCGCCACGATCTTCGCCCCGATCGCCGCCTGGATCGCCACCTCAAACTGCTGCCGTGGAATCAGCTCCCGCATCTTGGAAACCAGCGCGCGTCCCCGCTCGTACGCAAAATCCCGGTGCACGATGATCGACAGCGCATCCACCGGCTCGCCTGAGACCAGGATGTCCAGCTTCACCATCGGCGACACCCAGCTCCCCGCAAGGTGGTAGTCCAGCGACGCGTACCCACGCGATATCGATTTCAGCCGGTCATAAAAGTCCAGCACGATCTCGTTTAACGGCAGCTCGTAGGTCAGCATCACACGCGTCGGGGTCACGTACTCGAAGTTCTTCTGCCGTCCCCGCTTCTCTTCCACCAACTTGAGAATGCCTCCGACGTACTCCTCGTTCGTCAGGATGGTCGCCGTGATCACCGGCTCTTCGACTTGCTCGATCTCACTCGGGTTCGGCCACCGTGACGGATTGTCCACCTCCACCCGTGAGCCATCCGTGAGCGTGATGTTGTAGCGCACACCGGGCGCTGTGGTGATCAGGTCCAGGTCGAACTCGCGCTCCAGCCGCTCCTGGATAATCTCCATGTGCAGCAGCCCGAGAAAGCCGCAACGAAAGCCGAAGCCCAGCGCCGCGGAGCTTTCCGGTTCCATCGAGAACGAGGAATCGTTGAGCCGCAGTTTCTCCAGCGCCTCGCGCAGCAGTGTGTGCTCGTGCGAGTCCACCGTATAGAGCCCGGCGAAAACCATGGACTTGATGTCTTCAAAGCCCGGCAGCGGCGCTTCCGCCGGTCGCGCATCTTCCGTCACCGTGTCGCCGATCTTGGTCTCCGCCAGGCTCTTGATGTTGGCGATGAAGAAGCCCACCTCGCCCGCCGACAGTTCTTCGATGGCCACCGGCTTGGGCGTAAGCACGCCCATCGACTCCACCTCGAACACGTGTCCGTTCGACATCAGCCGGATGCGCATGCCCGTCCGCAGCCGCCCGCGCATCACCCGCGTCAGCACCACCACACCGCGATACGCGTCGAACCATGAATCGAAGATCAGCGCCTGCAGCGGCGCCTCCTGGTCGCCTGTGGGAGGCGGCAGCCGGTGCACGATCGCCTCCAGCACCTCGGGCACGCCCAGGCCGGTCTTGGCGCTCACCGGGACAGCATCCGTCGCGTCCAGCCCCACGGCGCTCTCGATCATCTCCTGCGTGCGCACCACGTCCGCGCTCGGCAGGTCGATCTTATTGATCACCGGGATCATATCCAGCCCGTTGTTGATCGCAAGGTACGCGTTGGCCAACGTTTGCGCCTCCACCCCCTGCGTCGCGTCCACAACCAGCAGTGCGCCTTCGCAGGAAGCCAGCGAGCGGGATACCTCGTAGGAGAAATCCACGTGCCCCGGCGTATCGATCAGGTTGAGCTGGTAAGTCTCCCCATCCCGCGCGGTGTAGGCCATGCGGACGGCGTGTGCCTTGATGGTGATGCCGCGCTCCCGTTCCAGGTCCATGGCGTCCAGCACCTGTGCCTGCATCTCGCGCGCAGTAACGGATCCCGTCAGCTCAAGCAGCCGGTCGGAGAGGGTGGACTTGCCGTGATCGATATGCGCGATGATCGCGAAATTGCGGATGTGCTTGCTGTCCATGGAAAGGGCTCTGCGGGGACCGTCCTGCGCGCCGGTGGGCTTACTGCCTGGTGACACACCCGGGCCCAAAAGTTGAGTTTACCATCGGCCCCGGCCGCCTCACCCACTACAATAGGCGCAGTATCCGGCACACTTTCCGAATGGTCGTACTCAAATCGCACGCCGCCTTGTTTGGAGCGGCACTGTTGCTGCTCAGCGGCTGTCATGACACGACAGTCTCGTCGCCGGTCGCGAAGAAACCGCAGGCCACCGCGCCCACGCTCGCCAAAGGCCAGCCGCCCGCGCCCACACTCGCCTCCAAGGCAGCGCAGAACAGCAGCGAGCCTTCCACCGCGCCCGCGCAGCCCCGCGACCGCCAGGTGATTGAGGCAGCGGAGCGCGCCTACGAGCGCGGTGTGCGCCATTACCGCGCGGGTGACCTGCCCGCGGCTAAATCCGATTTCGATTCCGCCGTGGACGGCATGCTCACCAGCGGCCTCGATCTCAAGGCCAACCCGCAGCTCAGCGATGAGTTCGACCACATCGTCGACGCCATCAATACTCTCGAGATGGACGCGCTCAAGCAGGGCAACGGCCTGGTGCCGCACCAGGAAGAGTCGCCCGTCGATGTCGCCAACGATGTCACGTTTCCCGTTGACCCCAACATTCGCGCGACCGCGGAAGCGGAACTCAAGACCACGCAGTCCGATCTGCCGCTCGTCATCAACGACGCGGTAGCCAGCTATATCAGCTACTTCTCCAGCACCAGCAAAGGGCACGGCACCATCGTCGCCTCGCTGCGCCGCGCCGGCCGCTACAAGGAGATGATCCAGCGCATCCTCGCCGAAGAAGGCGTGCCGCAGGACCTCATCTACCAGGCCGTGGCGGAATCCGGCTTCCAGCCGCAGATCGTCAACGCGCGCTCTGGCGCGGCCGGCATGTGGCAGTTCATGCCCTTCAACGGCGCCTACGGCCTGGAGCGCAACGGCTGGGTAGACGAGCGCTTCGATCCGGAAAAAGCCACGCACGCCTACGCTCGCGAGATCAAGAAGAACTACAACCAGCTCGGCGACTGGCTGCTGGCCATGGCCGCGTACGACTGGGGTGCCGGCAACGTGCAGCGTGCCGTGCAGCGCACCGGCTATGCAGATTTTTGGGAGCTCTACCGGCGCAACAACCTGCCGCAGGAAACCAAGAACTACGTGCCCATCATCCTCGCCGCCGCAATCATGGCGAAGAATCCGGCGCAATACGGGCTCACCGACGTCAGACCTGACCCTCCCGTCCTCATCGACACCGTCACCACGCATAGCGCGGTCGATCTGCACCTCGTCTCCGACATCGTGAACGCTCCGCTCGAGGAGCTTGCTGGCCTCAACCCCGGGCTGTTGCGCATGACCACTCCGCCCGAAGACACCTACGACCTCCACCTGCCTGCCGGTACGCGCGATCTCTTCCTCAAAACCATCGCCGAAATTCCGGAAGACAAGCGGACCTCCTGGCGCTACCACCGCATCCAGCCCGGCGACACGCTGGATGAGATCGCCCGCAGCTATCACGTATCGCCGTCCGATCTTGCCTTCGTAAATCAGATCACGCCTTCCGAGTCTCTCGACGGCACCGACGCTCTGGTCGTTCCCGTTGCGCCGGTTTCCGCTTCCGCCCGCAAAACGCGCTACACCGTCCGCCGCGGCGACACTCTGGTCACGCTCGCCGACCGGTTCAATGTCACCACCAGCCAATTGCGCCGCTGGAATCATCTGCGGTCGGAATCTGTAGCCGTCGGCCGCACCCTGTACGTTGCCGAGCCGGCACACGTTGCGCGCGGTCGCAATGCACACGGCCGCGCCGCGCACGCTGCCGCACCGTCAAAGCACGCAGGGACCAAGGGTCTGGTTCGCGCCAGCGCGCATTCGCATCGCGAGAGCACCACGCATGCTGCAACAACGCACACTGCAGCCCGGCACGCGAACACTTCTCCCGCGCCCAGCAGCACGCACGCAACCTCACACGGCAAACCACATCACAAGTGATGGAGGTGACGCGCGCACACTGTTGCACGCGCACTTGCAAAACGCGATCGCACGCAGGGAACACACGTTTCTTGCTTGCGTTCGGTGGCATACCAATGCATGCTGTTGCTATAATCCGCGCCGCAGCTATAAATCGCTGTACTCTGCTGTGACGCCAAAGTGGAGTCCACAGAAACAGAAGCTCGGGAGGCACACATATGCAGGACGAACGGAAGCTATACGCATACGACGACGGTGAACGCGAACCCGAGGGGGACGACTACGCCGACGAAATGGAAGACGAACTCGACGAGGATGAAGAAGAGGAAGAAGTGAGCGTCCCGATGTCATCGCAGGACGATGACGAGGAAGACGATGAAGAAGACAACGACGAAGGCGCGCACGCCGAAGAGGCGAAGCAGGACAGCGAAAGCGCCACGCACGCGCTGGATCGCGAAGGCTCGCTGAACGAAAACGGGGGATCCCGCGGCAGCAACGGCGGACGCTCCTCGTCGCGCGGCGGCTCCGCCCAGGGATCCAAATCTGCAGGCGGCCGCTCTGGCGAAGGCAACGCCGGTCGTTCGTCCAAGTCCGCAAAAAAGACGAGTGCAAACAAAACTTCTTCAGGGTCTGCCGCGAAAAGCAGCAAGGGCGCAAAAAGCGGCGGAAGGGCTGCCGGTTCCGGAGCCAGCAGAAAAGGCGCCAGCAGTAAACAATCCACTCAGCGAGGTACGCGTTTGGCAGGAACTAAGTCAGCAACCAAGTCCTCCGCAAAAACTGCAGCGAAGAAATCTCCGGCAAAGAAGACCTCTGCAAAGAAAACATCTGCGAAGAAGTCAACCACCGGCAGGTCCGCTTCGGCTAAGTCCACCGCAACCAAAAAAACTGCAGCGAAAAAATCTACGGCAACCAGATCCGCTGCAGCGAAGAAAACATCCGCTAAGAAGTCCAGCACTGCAGGCAGAAAGACCGCTGCAAAGAAGTCGAGCGGCCGCAAGTAAACCAGCACCATCAGGCAAGCAAAAGAGCCCGGCATTCCGCCGGGCTTTTTTGCGTCTGGACTCTGTGCTTCCGCTTCAGCGCCGTTCTACGCCGTCTTCTTCAGCGTGTTCAGCTCCGCGAGGACTTCCTGGCTGTGGTGCGATGGGTCCACACCTGTCCAGACCTTCGCGATCTTCCCCTGCGGATCGATCAGGAACGTGTTGCGCTTGGCAATCTTCATGCCCATGTAGTTGCCCAGCGAGCCATACTCCGGCACTACCTTCTTATCCTGGTCGGAAAGCAGCTTGAAGCTCAGGCCTTCCTTGGTGCAGAACTGCTTGTGGCTGCTGGCCGAATCCACACTCACGCCGAGCACGACCGCATTGTCCTTCTCGAACTTCGGCAGGTCCTGCTGGAAGTTATGCGCCTCCAGCGTGCATCCGGAGGTCATGTCCTTGGGATAGAAGTACAGCACCACCCACTTGCCATGGAAGCTGGACAGGCTCACCGGCGTTCCGTCCTGCGATGGCAGGGTGAAGTTCGGCGCCTGCTGCCCCACCTGGGGTACCTGGTCGTCTGCGGCCGCCGCTCGCCGCGCCAGTACCGTGCCCAGAATTGCCCCAATCACTACTACCGCAAGAACTGCATACCGCGTGCGTGTCATGCCCATCCTCCTGTTTACCTGCCGGTCTTCATTCTATGCCTGCGGCTCCGCAACAATGGCAATGCCCGCCGCATCGGCCAGCGAACAGACTTTCTCGCGATCAAAGATCAGCGTCCTCTCCGCTTCAATCGCCAGGCACGTGGCGTGCGCGGCCGCCATGGTCGCAATCGTCTGTTCCCCGATCACCGGCACGTCAAAGCGCATATCCTGCTTCGGCTTCGCGACCTTCACCACGGTCAGACTGCGCGCCAGCGTCGATGCCTCATCCTCGAGTGTGCGCATCAGCGCTCCGGCTCGCGCGATCGCTGCGTCCGTGCCCTCCATTGCTTCCACCGCCACGCAGGCCTGGCCGGCCACCACCACCGTCTGCCCGATATCGTATGCAGCAATCGCGCGGCCCACGGTGCGGCCGTACGATATGTCCTTGCGTTCCTCTTCATTGGGCGCTCTTCGCGTCAGCACGCCTGCATGCGCCAGCAGCGGCTCCAGATAGGCCGTGGACGAGATCAGTTCGATCCCCTCATCGCTCAGCACCTTGGCCACTGCGCCCAGCAGCATGTCCGTGTTGCGCGTGCGCAGGTTCAGCAGCAGCTTGGCCAGTCGCCAGTCGGGCCGGATGCTGGAGAAAATCTGCTTATGCTTCACCTGCCCGGCCATCACGGCGCGGGTCACGCCTTCGCGCTGGAAAGTCTCGATCAGCCGCGACAGCTCGCCCAGCGAGAGCCAGTGCACGGTCACGCCCGCATCCGCCGCGGCGCGCGTGTCCATCTCCGGATCGGCCTCTTCTTTGATTGCCGCAACGACGACATGGAGCCCGTGCGCCCGCGCCGCTTCCAGCAGCAGGAAAGGGAAGCGGCCGTTGCCGGCGATCAGCCCCAGCCGGTCTTCCATCGCGCTTACTTCAGCACTCCGCGTTCCGAGGAGGCCACGAAGTCGAGCAGGTACTGTACCTCTTCACTCGCGCTTGCTTCCCTACGGAGCGCTTCGAGTGCCTGCGTAGTGTTCATCTTCGAGGCCAGCAGCAACCGGTAAGCATGCTGCAGCGCGCGCACTTGCTCGCGCGAAAAACCGCGCCGCTCCAGCCCCACCTTGTTCAGTCCGTAAGCATGCGTCTCGCGCTTGGCTGAGGTCAGCGAGTAGGGCAACACATCCTGCGTGATCGTCGTGCCGCCGCCCACATAGGCATGCCGCCCGATGCGGCAGAACTGGTGCACCGGACAAAGCGCACCCACAGTTGCATAATCCTCCACGGTCACATGGCCGGCCAGGGTTGCAGCGTTTGCCAGGATGCAGTGGTCCCCGATCTGCGAATCATGCCCGATATGCGTGTACGCCATGATCAGGCACCCCCTCCCCACGCGCGTCGTGCCGCCGCCCTTGGCCGTGCCGCGCGAGATGGTGACGTATTCGCGGATCACCGTGTCGCTGCCGATCTCCAGCCGCGTGGGCTCGCCCGCATACTTCAAATCCTGTGGGGCCACACCGAGCGCCGCAAAGGCATAGATCTTGCATCCTTGGCCGACAACGGTACGCCCGTCCAGCACCACGTGGGAGACGACTTCGCATCCCTCGCCCAGCACCACGTCGGAGCCAATGGTGCAGTACGGCCCTACCTTGCAAGACTCCGGAACCTGCGCCCCTGGCGCGACAATCGCCGTCGGGTGAACGCTCACTCGGTCGTCACCGCCACGGGCTGGGGTGCGTCCTGCAGTTCGGTGCTCTCCTTCTTCTTGCGCGGCACTAGCTGGCACATGATCACCGCTTCGCAGGCCAGCTTGCCCTCGACCATGACCCGGCCTTCCATGCGCACCGCGCGTGTCTTCCAGTTCAGCACCTGTACCTCGATACGCAATTGATCGCCGGGCACCACGGGGCGGCGGAACTTCGCGCGCTCAATGCCGGTAAACACCATCAGCTTGTCCGCGCGGTCCGGCACTTCCGTCAGCAGCAGCGCGCCCCCGGCCTGCGCCATCGCTTCCACCATCAGAACCCCCGGCATGATCGGGTAGTCCGGAAAGTGTCCCTGAAAAAAAGGCTCATTGATGGTGACGTTCTTGATCGCGACAATCCGCTGCTTGCGCTCCACTTCCACCACGCGGTCGATCAGCAGAAAGGGATACCGGTGCGGCAGGATCGCCATGATCTCCACCGCGTCCAGGGTTGCGCCAGCTTGCGGGTTGCCGTTCGCTATCTCGTCCATACGTGCGTCGCCGATTATAAACTCCTGCACTTACTTCTTGATCTTGGCCACCGTCGCGTCTACATCGAACATCTTCGCCGGGATCGCTCCCCCATAGACCGCGTTGTACAGAAAGCGCTGGTTCGTCTGGTCGCCGTTGTGATAGCGCGTGATGCTGAACGGCGTGGGAAACCCGCTGATCGCGTGGTAGTCGTCGTACTCTTCCACTTCCTTGTTCTTGTCCTTATACAGCGGGTCGCGCCACTCAAAACTGCGCCGCAGCGGAAGATGTGTCTGGGCGTCCATGTCCAGCACAATCGCGTCGTTGCTCGCGCTGATCAGCGTCACTTTGTCGGCCAGGTGCCGTTCCACCGTCTCTTGCCCGCCATACACCAGGATCGTCTTCGGATCTGCCAGCCACACGCGCACTGCCGTTTCAACGGAGTGGTCCCGCCGCCGCAGAATATCGTCGAGCTGCTCTTTGGGAATCGCGCGCTTTCCGCGATACGTAATCTCCCAACCCTCATTGCCGTTGTAAATCTGCACCACCTGCCGCTTCTTGCCCAGTTCCACCCGTTCGTGGTCCGGAAAGGCGCGGTAATCCCAGAAGTCCGTGATATCTCCGGTAGGATTGCCCTGGTAGAAGCCCGATGTGCGGCCAATCAGCTCGTAGCCGGGCAGCTTCAGCCACGCATCCCCACCCAGCGCCTGCACCATCTGCTGCAGCACGGTGTGCGCCTTCGCTTCGTTCTGCTTTACCCCGGGATCGCTGTCCTGCGCCCGTGCGCCCAGCACGACGCCGCACACCGCCAGCGCGGCCCATAGCCGCCAACCCATCCTCATCAAAGCCGCTTCCTTCTAGCCCACCAGCACCGCGCCGCCGTTCACGTTCAGCACTTCGCCGCTGATGAACCCTGCATATGCCGTACACAAAAACAGAATCGGTCCGGCAATCTCCCGCGTGTGCCCCACGCGCCCCACCGGTATCACCGAGAAGATCTTCTTGCGCGTCTCCGGCTCGCTCAGCGCCGGCGCAGACATCTCCGTATCCACCCATCCCGGCGCCACACAATTCACATAGATGCCTTGCGACGCCAACTCGCTCGACAGGCTCTTGGTCAGGCTGATGAGCGCGCCCTTGGTCACCGCATAGTCCGCGTGGAACGCCTCGCCCCGCTGCCCGGCAGTCGAGCTCACCAGCACGATGTGCCCGGCCGCGCCCGCGGCATCACGCCCCTGCTGTTCCATCTGCTGCACCGCGCCCTGCACCAGGCCAAAGACGCTGTCCAGGTTCACGCCCATGGTGCGCCGCCACTGCGCATCCTCCATGGCCGCGATAGGCGCGTCGTGCGGTGGCCAGATGCCGTGGTTCACCACCAGGCAGTCCAGCCGTCCGAACGCTTCAGTTGTCTTGCGCACCAGCGCGCGTCCCGCTTCAGCCGTATCCAGCTCCTGCGCAAAGGCACGGCACTCTGTGTCACCACCGCACTCTGCCGCCAACGCCTCGGCCCGCTCCCGCGCCTTCTGGTAATTGAACGCCACCCGCGCACCCGCCTGGCGAAACAGCCGCACCGCCTCCGCCCCAATCCCCCGCGATCCGCCGGTGATCAGCGCCACCTTGCCTTCCAGCAGCAGCGGCACCCCGTGTGTCTTTTCCTGCATAGGCTGAAACTACCGGACGCGCTTCACCGGCGCAACCTTCCGGGCGTCGCTCGCGGGCGTCGCCTTGCGTTCCCTGATCAGCTTTCGCCGTTCCGCTTCCGGCATCGCCAGCACCTCACGCGTCCGCTTCGGCAGCTTGGCCAGCACCAACGCGTGCGCCGTGCGCAGCCGCTCCTGCAGCTCCGCCGTACGCAGCGCATCCCAACGCTCCAGCGCCACCCAGTGCGCCCGTGCCAGGTATGGAGCGGGCACCACACCCTCCACCTCCGTCAGCTCCGCAAAGCCTTCCGGGCCTGCGGCAAACGACAGCACGGCCTTGCCATCCCCATCGAGATTGCTCAGCGCGAACATCTTTCCGCCTATCGCCTTGTCTCCCACCCAGAACACCAGGTTTGCGCCCCACTGCATCGTCTCGCACACATGCGGCAGGGTCAGCAGGAATCGCCGTGCGCTTTCTGCGTCCATGCGCGCGAGTATGCGCCCCGGGCCGCTCGCCCGCAAGCATCGCAACCGTATCCCGCCGATTCGTCGTGTGCATTCCACGCACGCCGGGGTATCCTCGGCACGTGCCCTCGTTGACCTTCCGCCGGCGCTTCGATCTCTCCACGCTGCCCAGGGACTGGATCTTCGTGCGCGCTGCGCTGGACTCATCCGGAAGCCCGCTGCTGCTCATGGCCGAAGGCAAGCTCCCCGAGCCGGAACCCGGCGACGCGGCGCAGGCCTGGTCCCTGTGGTATCGCTCACCCGCGCGGGCGCACCACCTCATTTATTGGGAAGAGGACAGGCCGCAGACCCTCCGCTTCGAGCAGTCGCAGGCCCACTCCATCTACCATGTGCAGCCGCTGGACGACGGCTGGCTGCTGGCTGAGCGCCGCCGTGGACGCGCCATTGTCTACGACCGCAAGGGACGCGTCTGCGCGGAGGTGGACCTGGGCGACGCCAGCGAAGATGTCCAGACCACACCCGACGGCGACATCTGGGTGAGCTACTTCGGCGAAGGCGTCTTTGGAGGCAGCTTGGGGGCGGACGGCGTCATCTGCTTTGACCGCACCGGCACGCCCATCTTCCGCTACCGGGACTTCGCCGAGAAACACAATCTCCCGCCGATCCACGATGCGCATGCCATGAACGTCTCCGGCCCCGGCGAGGTCTGGCTCAACTACTCCAGCGACTTCCCCCTGGTGCTCCTCCGCGACTTCACGCTCGAAAACTTCTGGCCCCGGTTCGGCCCCGTGGGGAACGCCTTCGCCCTTCGCGACGGAGCAGCACTCTATCTGCGCGATGCCCAGTTCATGCGCGCCCCGCTCGACCGCAGCACCGGGCCAGAAGTCCTCCCCGCCGTCAATGAACTCGGCTTTCCCCTCACGCCCATTGCCGGGCGCGCCAGCATTGCCGCCCGCGGCGCAACCCTTATCCTGAAGGCCGGCCAGTTCCTGTACGAGTGCCTGTGCTGATCGCACGCGCCGGTTCCATACAAACGCCCAGTTCCATCAGTAAGGCGATCGCCGCACCACGGCTCCCTGCGCTCCCTCGCGCCCCACTTCACAGCCGCTCCACCGCCGCGCAGAACCGCGCAACTTCCTCCTCGGTGTTGTAGTAGTGCACGCTGGCCCGCACCACCGCCTCCAGCCCGCGCTGCTCCATGTCCAGCCGCGTCGCATTGCGCGGACTCACCCGCACCACCATCCGCTGCCTGGCCAATGATTCGACCACCTGGCCCGCGGTCAGCCGCGCATGCGTAAATGTCACAATCCCGCACTCGTCCCGCTGCCCCCCGGCGCCCAGATCCTCCACCCGCGCCACCCCTGTCGCGCGCAGCCCCGCGCGCAGCCACGCCGCCAGCCGCCCCACGCGTTTGGCAATCGCCGGAATGCCCAGCGCCAGCGCATACTCTATCGCGCGCCCCATCCCCAGCCGGCAAGCAAGGGAGCTCTCCCACGCTTCGAACCGCTTCGCGTCCGCCCGCATTTCATAGGCATTCCGCCCCGTCCACTCCGCCGCATGCATGTCCAGCAGCACCGGCTCGATCTCCCGCACCAGCGCCCGCCGCACGTACAGGAAGCCCGTGCCGCGTGGGCCCCGCAGATACTTCCTTCCCGCTGCGGACAGCATGTCGCACCCCAGCTCTTCCACGTCCAGCGGCAACTGTCCCGCACTCTGGCAGGCATCCAGCAGCAACAGCGCGCCATGCTGCCGGGCTAGCCGGCCCGCCTCCGCCGCCGGCTGCACCATACCGTTGTTAGTGGCCACGTGCGTCAGGCTCAGCACCCGCGCCCGCCCGTCGCGCCGCAATGCTGCTTCCAGCGCGGACAGGCTCACCGTGCCGTCGCGCTCGCTCGGCACCACTTCAATCACCGCGCCTGTCGTCCGCGCCCGCTGCAGCAAGGCAATGTAGTTGCTGGCGTACTCGTTTTCCGCGGTCAGCACGCGGTCCCCTGCCTGCAGCGGAATCGAGTAGAACGCCATGTCCCAGGCACGGGTCGCGCTTTCTGTCAGCGCGATCTCGTCCGGCTTGGCATTCAGCAGGCGCGCCACGCTGGCGTACACCGCCGCGCTCTCCGGCTGCACGCGATCCGCGGCCTCGTATCCGCCCATCTGCTCTTCCAGCCGCAAATGCTCGATCACCCGCTCCACCACCGGCCGCGGCTGCAGGCTGGCCCCCGCGTTGTTGAAGAAGACCTGTCCCTCGCAGCCCGCCGTTTCCGCACGCAGCCGCTTTATGTCCATGCGCTCGCCCAGCGTTCCATCAGCCATGCATCTTTATACTGGGACAACACCATGCCTGACTCCTCTACCCACGCCTTTCTTCCAGTTGACGAGCAGTTGGACTATCTCGGAAAGGGCGCCGCAGAAATCATCCGCGTCTCCGACCTGCGCGAGCGCCTGGAGCACTCCCGCGCCACCGGATGCCCGCTCCGCGTCAAAGCCGGCTTCGACCCCACCGCGCCCGACCTCCACCTGGGTCACACCGTGCTCATGCGCAAGCTCAAGCACTTCCAGGACCTCGGGCACCAGGTCATCTTCCTGGTCGGCGATTTCACGTCCCTTATCGGCGATCCCACCGGCCGTTCCGTAACCCGCAAGCCGCTCACCCGCGCGCAGATCGAGGAGAACGCCCGCACCTACACCGGGCAGGTCTTTCGCATCCTCGATCGCAACCGGACCGAGGTCCGCTTTAACTCGGAGTGGCTCGACAAGTTGGGTTTCGAAGGCGTCATCCGCCTGGCCGCGCAGTTCACCCTCTCGCAAATGCTGGAGCGTGAAGAGTTCCACAAGCGCTTCCAGGAAGAAAAGCCGATCTCGTTGCACGAAATGCTCTACCCCCTCGCACAGGGATACGACTCTGTCGCCCTCCAGGCCGACGTCGAGCTCGGCGGCACCGACCAGCGCTTCAACCTCCTCATCGGCCGCGAACTCCAGCGCTACTACAACCAGCCGCCCCAGATCGTCCTCATGACGCCCATCCTCGAGGGCCTCGACGGCGTGCAGAAGATGTCGAAGTCGCTCAACAATGCCATCGGCATCCACGAACCCGCGTCCGAGATGTACGGCAAGCTGATGTCCATCTCCGACGACCTCATGTGGAACTACTGGCTCCTGCTCACCGATCTCAAGGGCAGCGAAGTAGACGCCCTCCGCGCCGACGCCCAAGCCGGCCGCCAGCACCCCATGGAGATCAAGAAGCGCCTCGCCCGCACCATCACCGCCAGCTTCCACGGCGAAGCGGAAGCAACTGCCGCGGATACAAATTGGGCAAAGCAGTTCCAGCGTGACGAACTGCCCGAGAACCTGGAAACCGTCGAGGTCCACCTGGCCGATGTCTCGGCTTCCGGCGGAGCTCCGCTGATTCGCCTCGATAAGCTCATTGTTCGCGCGGGATTGGCCGCATCCGTCACCGAAGCCGGACGTCTCATCAAGCAGGGCAGCGTGAAGGTCGGCGACAGTGTGCAGAAGGAACTCGCGATCGCCGCCGACCAACTCCCCGGCTCCTGGCCCCTGCGCATCGGCCGCCGCGCCCGCCTGATCTCACTGGCCCGCTAACTCTCACCGCGCCCACTGTCATCCTGAGCGAAGCGTAGCGGAGTCGAAGGACCTGCTTATCGGCCCCGTGCCCGCACCGGCCACCAACACTGTCATCCTGAGCGAGCGCAGCGGGTCGAAGGACCTGCGGTTCGCCCCTAATCCCCGAGCCCACCCCTGGCCCTAACACACTGTCATCCCGAGCGAGCGCAGCGAGCCGAGGGATCTGCTTGACCTCTGGTCCCCGACCCTGACCCCTGATTCCTGTCATCCCGAGCGCGCACCGGGGTCCCCGGCACGCCGCAGTGGCGTGCTGGGGTGGAAAGCGAGCCGAGGAATCTGCTTCTCCGGCTCCGTGCTCAACCGATAGTTGTACCCTGACCCAGCCCCGACTTGGCGTAGTTATGCAGGGAAATTGCTAAAGTGAAATTAGGGATAGGAAGCAGAGCGAGTAGCTCCTGAGCTAAGTAGTTTAGCTGCAGGAATTTGCTCGCTAAGCTCAATCCTATGAGGAATTTACCGGGAGACCCCTGAGCTAAGTTTAATCCGGAGAGGATTTTAGCTCAAAAGTCCGGGGGTGGGGGTACCGCGCCAGTGAGTCCGTCAGGCAACGTACTTGCCGGAGTATAACTCCGTCAGCTTCTCTACCAACTCGCTGAATCCCGCGGCTTCCAACTGGACTTCCGTGCCGGTGTGCAGTTGGATAAACGCTATCTTGCGCTTGTGGTCCAAGGCGATGCTTGCAATCTGGTCCAGAGGAATCGACCGGGACTTCTCCAGCGCATGCGCGAGTTCGATAGCTTTCAGCAAATCAGGCTCCGCAAAGAAGGAAGTAGATACGGCCGAACAGCAAAACCGCCCATAAGCACGTCCGCGGTGATCTCCCCGGACCACTCGCTGAGAATCCCTCCCCCGAAAGATTCGCAGCGAGTAGCGCAGGAAGAATCACCGCATGTCCAAACAATACAGTGAATCTGGCTGAATGAAAGACCTATGAGGTAACAAATACACAACTACTCAGTAACAGTGGGTAACCTTACTCAGCAACTCACGTGCGCTGGTCATCGACTTATAAATAGTCGTGGCGACAAATGGCGCTTGCCATCGCTAAAGTTGAATGTTCACCAGGTCCGGAGACACAGCCTTGCCGTCCGCGCCCGGCGTGGCCTGCCGATGCTGCGGCGCTCGCCAGTGGTCGATATATGAGATCTGGTGTACGCAGGAAACCGTGCAGTGCGGAGCGCAACCCTTTTCCGTCAGGAACTCGCGATCCAGATCCGCCTGGCTGTACTCCGCCAGCGGCACCCCCGGATACCCACGCTGCTGCGAGCAGTAGTGCACCAGCCCGTCCTCGCAGATGTAGAGATAGCGTGACCCCGCCCGGCAGCGCCAGTCATTCGGCTGCCCGTTCGCAATCGCTTCCTGGAAGTGATTGAAGCGCGAATAACTCTTCTTCTCGAGATTGCGCATCTCGTAGTACACGCGGCGCTCTTCGTTCTCGAGCGGCTTCAGTTGTCCGCTGCCGTCGTGGATGATGCCGATGGTGGAGGTGAAGCCCAGCTCCAGCGCGCGGCGCCCGATGGTGAGCGCGTCCTGCGGATTCTTGATGCCGCCGCCCACCACCGAGTTGATGTTCACGTGGAACTCTGCGTACTCCGCCAGGAACTGCAGCTTCTTGTCCAGCACCTTCAGGCTCTTCTTCGATATCTCGTCGGGCTGCACGTTGTCGATCGAGATCTGCATGTGGTCCAGCCCCGCCCGGTTCAGGCGCTCGATCCGGTCCGGCATCAGGAAGTAGCCGTTGGTGATCATGCCGGCCATGCGCCCGTGGTGGCGAATGCGCGCGATGATCTGGTCCAGCTCCGGATGCGTGAGCGGCTCACCGCCGGAGATGGTGATGATGCTGGTGCCCAGCCGTGCCAGGTGGTCGATGCGGCGCAGCATCTCGTCTACCGGCACCGGGTCGGACACCTTGTCGTACTCGTTGCAGTACGCGCACGACAGATTGCAGAAGCGCATGGGCACAATCTGCGCCATCACCGGGTGCCGGGTGGAAGCCAGCGCGTGCCCTACCAGCGCCACCTCCCGGACAGTGCGGGCAGTGGCTTTCATGCGGGATCGTTTGCGCTGGCGAAGGTTGCTTGTAGTAGGAATCGACATGCGGCAGTACGTACCATTATAGCCGCTGACCCCCGGGGGCCATCCCCCGCATCATCAATAGGGATACAGATCCGCCGAGCCGCTTCCGAACTGCCGTTCCACGGCCTTTCTCGCTTGTTCTATCTGTTTCTGGATCGCTTGCATGTCCACTTGCGGCACTTGAACAGGATGCTCGCGCAGCTCCTTCTCTGCTGCTGCAAGCGCATTTTCGTTCAACTGGCGCGAATCGTTGAGCTGTTCAAGCTGCTTCTGGATCGCGCCCATGTCCACTTGCGGCACCTTGACCGGGTGCTCACGCAGTTCTTTTTGCGCTGCCGCCATTGCCTGTTCGCTGATCTGGCGCGAGTTCTTCAACTGCTCAAGCTGCTTCCGGATGGCTTCCGTATCGATCTGCGGCACTTGCACAGGATGCTCGCGCAATTCCTTCTGCGCCTGTGCGAGGGCGCGCTGGCTGGCCCGCTGCGAGTCTGCCAACTGCGCCCGTAGCTTTTCGAGATCAACTCCGCCGGAAAGCGCGTCCTTCTGCAGCTCGGCCACTTCCGGACCTATCTCCGCGGCCAGGTGCCCGGGATCGATCCCGGGCAGAAGTTCCGATTCCGTCTTCATGCCCTGAACCGTCACGGTTACGTTCTGCTCGTGGTGGTCACGCAGTACATTGAGTTGGAACGGCTTGCCTCCGGCGTCGCGGATCGCGGCCACCAGGTCCATGGGGCTGGTCATGGCAGTCCCATTCGCCTTCAGAATTACATCGCCCGCCTTTAATCCCGCGGCGGCCGCGGCGCTCTCCGCTTCCACATTTTCGATCAGGAGACCGGTTCCCTCAGGCGCGCCGAAGTAGGCGGCAAGCTGCGGCCCCAGCGGCCGCACCAGCACGCCCATATGCTGCGCACTCCCGGCGGCGGGAGGCATCACGTACCCCGGGCTCAGGAACCCGCGCTCGCCGGCAAATCCATTGATCATGGGGGCGCCCGCCGGCACATGGAAGTGCCGCTTCCATGCCTGCTGCGCCAACACTTCGCGGTCCGCAAGCTGCAGCTTTACTTCCACCGGCTTCCCGCTCCGGGCCACCGCGATGGTGACGTGGCGGCCTGCCGGAAGATCGCGCAGCATGCGATGCACCTGCTCGGCATTGGTCACCGCCTGACCGTCAATTGCCGTGATTACGTCCCCGGCACGAAGTCCCGCCTTGCAAGCGGGCGCGTCGTGGTCGAGCGCCACAATCTCGGCGCCCTGTGCCGCCTTCAGTTTCAGTTGTTGCGCGCGGCTCTCGTCCACATCGCGCAGATCGACTCCCAGGTATCCCTGCGAGGCAACGACGTATTCCACTTCCGGCGTGTCGTCCTGCATAGTCACTTGAGGGACGGCGAGACTGGCATGCGCGGCGACGCTTGCGGAAAGCAGTCCAGCAAGAAGAGCGAACGATCCGGCGGAACGGCGGAGAAGGCGAGCAAGCATGACGGAACTCCTGCGGGAAGCCGCCGGTGGGCGGCATGACTCTCGGTGCGATTCGCCCAGACGGGAAGAGCAGCACCGCTCAGTAAGACGGGCTGCTCTGGAGAACGTCATGCGTGCTGCTGACGATTATTGAATCTGTGGAGTTCCGTCCAGCATCTCGCGCGAAACAGTGCGCAGATGCGGGTTGCCGTCCTGTGCAGCGACCGTGTGCAGCACCTGCTGCACGCTGGAATCCGGGCGCACTGGCTGCAGCATCCCAAGTGCTGCCGAGCGCACGCCGGGGTCGCGATCATCGAGCACCGACTCCAGCACCGCGTCACGCACATGGGTGTCTTCCGCCACGTACGGCTCCAGGACGCTCAAGGCCTTGTGCCGGACCGCCGCGTCAGGATCGTAACGCAGCGCCACCATCAGCGCGTGCCGCACATCTTCCTGATCGCATGCCTGGCCATGGCTGCAGGCGTCAGCCAACGCGCGCACCGCGCCATTCTGCACTGCACCGTTCACCTGGTTGCGCGTGCCGGCCACCAGGAGCTTCTGGATGAATGGATCGTCCGGCGAGCCCTGCACAGAGTCCGGTACCAGCTTTTCGTAGTCCACCTTGACCAGCCCCGATTTCGGCTGCTGCGCCACGCTGTTCACTTCCGCGATCATCGGTGTCGCGGCCGCGGGCGGGGGACGGGGTCGGGGGGACAACAACCCTGGGTGGAGCAAGTAGCCGCCATAGCCGCCCAGCCCCACCCCCGCGAACAGCAGAACTGCAGCCGCCACCGGGGCCGTACGCACCAGGTTCAGGTTCGCGCGCACTCCGCGGCGCCAGCGCATCAGCCATGTCGCCCGCGGCGCCTGGTCAAGTGCTTCTGCCAGCCGGATGCGCGTGCGGGCCAGCAGGTTCGGCGAGGGCTCCTGGACCGCATGGAGGGCCATGGTCGCCGCCACGCCCCGCACTGCCTGCAGCTCTGAGCGGCAATCCGCACAGCTGCTAAGGTGATGCTCCAGGCTGTTTGCGGAGCCATCGGGAAGCTCGCCATAGACCAGCAGCATCATTTGTTCGTGCGCGGCTTCACATGGCGAGGTCTGCGCTTTTTGTGATCCGTTCCGGAAGAGCAGTTTCATCGCACCACCGCCAGCGCCGCACGCAGTTTCTTGGTCGCGCGGAAAAGTGTGTTCTTGGCCGTTTCTTCCGTGGTATTCAGCATTTCGCCGATCGCCCTCAGCTTCAGGCCCTGGTAGTGCTTCAGTTCAAAAACCATCCGTTCGCGCGGAGTCAACTGTTCCAGCGCCTCCTGGATACGGGCGCCGAGTTCTTTGCGCTGCAGTTCGCGGTCGGGATTCGCCATCGAGCGATCGTCGGAGACATTGCTGAGCAAATCCAGCTCTTCGCCGGACGCGTCCACGATCACGGCCTGGTCTTCGCGCCGGGTCTTACGCCGCCGCAGCAGGTCCAGGCACAGGTTCGTCACAATCCTGTAGATCCAGGTGTAGAACGAGCACTCAAAGCGGAAGTTGCCCAGATAACGATAGGCCTTGAGAAAGGCTTCCTGGAGAATGTCCTGCGCGTCCGACTCCGAGCCCGTAAGATGCAGCGCCAGCCGCAGCACCGCCTGGTCGTACTGCTTCACCAGCGCATCGAATGCGTCTCGTGAGCCGTTCTGTGCCTGGCGGATCAGCTCTGTCTCCGCCGCTCGGTCGTCCACGCCGCCGGCCATGCCTTTGCCGGATTGTACCGTTCGACGCACCGGCCACGCGCCAGTGCCACTTTGAATACGGGGCCCCAGGGGAGGAGGGGTGATGCGCAGAGCATCCGAGACCATTGCAGTTCGGCTCCAATACGCCTTGCAGGCTGCCATATAGACGGCCAAGCCGCCAATCGGTGAGCGCAGGTACAGGGGTGACGTGTCGCCGGCCTGTCCCGCAGCTACCGTCCGTACCGGAAAGTGCAGTCCACCGGCTGCGGAAAATCCCTTCGGTACACTCGTGGCATGACCAGCCGTTTGTGGAACGAATCCGCCGAGGCCGCCACCCCGGCCGGCAGTCAGCCGCTTGTGATCGCCCATTGTGACGGAGGTTCGCGAGGCAATCCGGGGCCGTCCGGCTACGGCGTCGTGCTGGAAGATGCCAAGGGCGCGAAAGTAGCCGAATTGAGCGAGTTTCTCGGTGTAAAGACCAATAATTTCGCCGAATACTCCGGACTTCTCGCGGCCTTGCAGTACGCGCTCGAGCACGGCATCACGCACCTGCGCGTGGTTGCGGATTCGGAGCTGATGGTGAAGCAGATGAAAGGCCAATACCGCGTCAACAGCCCGGAGCTGCGACCCTTGTACGAGGAAGCGCGTCGGCGCGTTGCTCGGCTTGAGCGCTTCGAGATCCAGCACGTGCTGCGGGGCAAGAACAAGGGCGCGGACCGGCTGGCGAACCTCGCGATGGACCGGGGAACGGGACGCTCCGTGCAGGAGCGGTCTGCGGCCAATATCGCGCAGGAGAGACCCGGCGGGGCATCCTCACCGGAGCGGCCGCCGGCTCGTACAGCTCCGCCCAGGGCAGCCTCGGCGCGGGCGCGCACCGTTTTACGCGGCTTTGTGAAGAATGGGGTGGTGCACCTGCTGGAAGGCGAGTTGCCGGAGAATGCCTTTGTGACCATTACGCCCGAATGAGCGCAGATAAGCTCAAAACGTGCGTTTTCGGTGCCGATTCGTGCCTTTAATTGATTCATTTTCGAGCCAGTTCCGCTTTCACTGCCTCGCTGACCTCGCGGCCGTCCGCGCGCACGCCCGCAGCTTGAATCCGGGCCTGCACGGCCTTCATCACGGAGCCCATCTCCTTCGGTCCGGGACGTACTCCGGTGCTCTGGGTGACCTCGGCAATAGCGGCTTCGACCATTGCGCGGATTTCGTCGGAGCCCACCGCCTTGGGCATATAGGCTTCGATGACGGCGATCTCTGCGGCCTCTTTCTCGGCCAGCTCCGGCCGGTTTCCGCGGGTGAATTGCTCGATCGATTCGCGCCGCTGCTTGATCAGGGTGGTCAGCGTCTGTAGTACCTCCGCATCGGTGAGGGGCTCGCGCTTGTCGATCTCCTTGTTCTTGATCGCAGTCTTCACCATGCGCAGCGTGGAAACGCGTTCTGCATCCCGGCCTTTCATCGCCGTGATGGTGTCGTGATGGATCTTTTCCGCCAGGCTCATATGCTGATGCGCTCTCCATACCCTGTTTTCAGGCCAACCCACCATTATAGGGAGAGGGCGGGAAGTGGGCCGCTCGTTACAATAGAGCAAGGGAACCTGACAAACACATGATTCAAAAGACGCGCCTCTTCACGCCCGGCCCTACGCCTCTGCTTCCCGCTGCGCAGTTTGCCATGGCGGCGGCTGACCTTCACCACCGCACACCGGAGTTTCGCGCCCTCTACACGCGGGTGCTCAGCCAGCTCCGCACCTTTGTCGGCACCAAGAACGACGTGCTCCTGCTGGCCTGTTCCGGAACGGGCGCGATGGAGGCGGCCGTATCCAACCTGACCTCTCCGGGCGACCGAGTGCTGGTTCTATCAGCCGGCAAATTCGGGGAGCGCTGGACGGCGCTGGCCAAGGCCTTCGGCTGCGATGTGGACCTGGTGACCGCGCCATACGGCGAGACCTTCTCGCTCGATGAGGTGCGCAAAGCGCTCAAGATCGAAACGCGCGCGGTGTTTATGCAGGCGACGGAGACTTCGACCGGCACACGTCATGATGTGGAGGGCGTGGCCCGCCTGCTGAAAGAAGCGAACAGCGATGCCGCTCTGGTGGTAGACGCGATTACCGGACTGGGGACGACGCACTTCGACGCCGATGCCTGGGGTGTGGACGTGCTGATCGGCGGATCGCAAAAAGCCGTCATGATCCCCCCGGGCCTGGCCTATCTGTCGGTAAGCGAGAAGGCCTGGGACCTGATGGGAATCAGCCTCAACCCGCGCTACTACTTCGATCTCCGTAAGGAGCGTAAGAACGCGAGCAAGGGCGAGTCCTCCTACACGCCCGCCACCTCGCTGATCGCGGGCCTGGGCGCGGCGCTCGACTACATTGCCGCGCAGGGCGAAGGGGATCTGGCCGCAGGGCGCGTGAAGCTGGTGAACAACGCAGAGACGATTGCGGCGATGACGCGCTCCGCGGTGCAGGCGCTGGGACTGCAGCTCTTCGCCCCATCGTCCCCGGCTGCCGCGGTCACCGCAGTGTTGCCGCCTCCGGGTGTGGACTCCGGTGTCATCGTGAAGGAGCTCAAGAGCCGCTTCGGCGCGATCATCACCAACGGCCAGGGCGAGATGAAGGGACAGATTTTCCGCATCGCGCATCTCGGCTTCTTTGATTACCTGGACACCATCGCTCTGCTTGGCGCGCTGGAACAGGTCGCCAGCAGACTCGCTCCACCTGCCCGGCTTCGCGTTTGGAAAAGCGCTGGCAGCGGCGCAGGAAGTGTTTGCTGAACGCACCGCTGCGGCCCAGTTGCAGACCGCGTAAACCAGCCTGCGCGGCCGCCCTCCCTGCACCAGACAAGCTTTGCTGGAGAGGGCGGCTTCGGCTCTCGTGGAAACTGCATAGCCCGCCCCATTGCACCCGTCCTAAGTTTCAGGAGACCGCTTGAAGATTGTTCTTGCCGAAAAAGTGTCGCCCGCCACGCTCGCCGTGTTCAAAGCTGAGCCCGGGTGGGACGTCGTGACCCATGACCAGATCCGCGATGGCTTGCCGGCCGAACTGGCCGAGGCAGACGCGCTGGTGGTGCGTTCCGCAGTGCAGGTAGACGAGGCGCTGCTGGAGCACGCGCCCAAGCTCCGCGTGATTGGCCGGGCGGGCGTGGGTGTGGACAACATCGACGCCGATGCAGCTACGCGGCACGGAGTTGTGGTGATGAATACGCCGGGTGCCAATGCCGTCGCAGTTGCCGAGATCACCATTGCCCTGATGCTGGCGCTGGCGCGGCAACTGCCCAAAGCGAATTCGCTCCTGCACGGTGGCAAGTGGGAGAAGAAATCACTGAGCGGCGCAGAGCTGCGCGGCAAGACGCTGGGCGTGCTTGGTCTGGGCCGCATTGGACTGGAGGTGGCGCAGCGCGCTGCAAGCTTCGGCATGCGGCTGATCGGCCATGATCCATTCGTCGCGCCCGCGATCGCCCGCGAGCGCAACGTGGAACTGGTCTCGCTTGGAGCAACTCTTTCGCGAGGCAGACTACCTTACGCTGCATGTGGGCCTGACCCCGCAAACCGCGGACATCATCAACGCTTCCTCGCTGGCCACTATGAAGCGTGGCGTGCGGTTGGTGAACTGCGCGCGCGGTGAGCTGATTGACGAGAACGCGCTGCTCGCCGCGCTGCAATCGGGCCAGGTGGCGGGCGCCGCGCTGGACGTTTTCCGTGACGAGCCGCTGCGCTCTTCGCCGCTGTTTGGGCAGGAGAACGTAATCCTGACGCCGCACATCGCTGGCTCCACGGCAGAGGCACAGGAAGCGGTGGGCATCCAGATTGCGCGGCAGGTGCGGGAATACCTGAAGCTGGGAGTGGTACAGAATGCGGTCAACCTGCCGTCGCTGAGCCACGAAGAGTATGTCGAGCTTGCGCCCTACATCCAGATGGCGGAGCGGCTGGGCAGCTTTCTGTCGGCGCTGAGTACCGGCAACGTGGAAGGCATCGAGCTTACGTATTCCGGCCGCCTGGCGCAGGGCAAGACGGATTTGATCCGCAATGCGGCGATCCAGGGTGTGCTGGCGCATTCCGAACACGTGAACCGGATCAACGCCGCCGCCGTGGCCGCGGAACGTGGCATCCGGGTGCATGAGCTGAAGAAGGATGTGGCCGAGGGCGGCGCAGGCACCAGTCTCGCGCTGTCGCTGCACACGCGCTCCGGCGACGTGGTCGGCAGTGCAACCGTGCTGCATGGCAGCGCGCCGCGACTGCTTTCGGTCAATGGCATCGACATCGAAGCACCGCTGCACGGCGCGCTCATCGTGATTCGCAACCTGGACGTGCCGGGCGTGATCGGCCGCATCGGCACGATCCTTGGCGAGCACCGCATCAACATCGCGAATTTTGCGCTGGGACGCCGCGGGCAGGCGTCGGTGTCGGAACCGAGTGCGATCGCGGTAGTGCAGGCAGACGGCGAAATCACCACGGCGGTACTGGACGCGCTGCGTGCGGTGGAAGCCATCACCGAGGTGAAGCTGGTGCGGCTGCCGGCCGACTGAAAGCCACTACAATAGAGCTGCGTGCTTTTACGCTCAGCCCAAAGGAGCACCACCGAAGTGCCGCTTTACGAATATCAATGCAAGCAGTGCGGGCATCGCTTTGAAAAGATCCAGAGCTTCAGCGCGCCGGAAGAAAAGGAATGCCCGGTGTGCAAGGGCGAAGTGGAACGCCTGATTTCCGCTCCAGCCCTGCAGTTCAAGGGCTCCGGCTGGTACGTCAACGACTACGCCGGCAAGGGCGGCGCGAAGGCTGCAGGGAAGAGTGAGAGCGGGACTGGCGGGAAGGATCGCGCGCCGGCTGGGGAGACAAGCAAGAGCACGTCTTCGGATGCTACGGGCTCGACAAGCAGCGGTAGTTCCGGCAGCAGTTCCGGCTCAGGAAGTTCGGGGACCAGCAGTTCCGGCACGAGCAGCAGTTCTTCCACAAAGTAAGGGCGGCGGCTTCAAGACTCAGCGGCGCATGCCGGCTTTTTGCCGGGATGCGCCGTTCCTGTTGTGATCTGAGAAGAGGGTCGGTCAGCGCGAGTGGCTGCGACGTGAACTCCCTTTTGCACTGGACTTCTTGGTAGTGCCGCCCCTGTGCGAGGACGTCCGCTTCCCGGCTGGGTGCTTTGCCGCGCGTTTCCGGGCGGTGCTGGTTTTCCGGGTACTGGTCTTGTTCGCGCTGCTTTTGCTCCCACTGCTCTTGCGGGCGGTACTCTTGTTCCCGCTGGTCTTCTTCGCAGTGCTCTTCTTCGCAGTGCTCTTGCTTGCGCTCTTTCTGCCGCTGCTCTTCTTTGCAGAAGCGGATCCTGCAGGAGGCGGCGGCACCTTGTCGCCGGCTCTGCGCGCTTCGGAAAGTCCGATGGCGATGGCTTGTTTCGGATTGGTCACCTTGCGACGGCCACCCGATTTCAGCTTGCCTTCCTTGAACGCCTTCATCTCGCGCTCTACGGCGGCGTGAGCCTTGGGGCCATACTTCCTGCCCGAACTCTTGCTGCCTTTGCTGGCGCTCTTGCTCGCGCTTCCGCTTGACTGCGTTCGTTTGCTGGCACTTGCGCTCGATTTCGCACCGCTCTTCTTGCTTTTCCCAGCACTGCTCTTTTTTGTTGCCATTGCAGCTCCTTCCGGAAAGCAGTTTGCCTTGCCTCAGGAATTGTGAAGCGAATACCGCGGTGCAGGTTGCGCCTCGGACCAGCCACAACAGCGCGAGTTGCATCCAAAGGCGCGCTCGAGCATCCATTACGTGCGAGAGTGAGGTCGCCACGAAATGATATCCCTGCGTGCATCCCAGGACCGTGGCCATGCCAACCATGGCTGGCTGGATACGTATCACAGCTTTTCTTTCAACACGTATTACGATCCGCGCTTCATGGGCTATCGCGCGCTGCGCGTGATCAATGAAGATTACGTCGCGCCCGGAAAGGGCTTCGGCACGCATCCGCACGACAATATGGAAATCCTGACGTATGTGCTGGAGGGTGCGATTGAACACCGCGACTCCCTGGGCACAGGCGAGGTGCTCATGCCGGGAGAGGTGCAGTACATGTCCGCTGGTACGGGCATACGGCACAGCGAGTTCAACCCTTCGCCGGACAAGCCACTGCATTTGCTACAGATATGGCTGATGCCGAACCAGCGCAGCCTGCAGCCCGCGTATGCGCAGCAACGTTTCCCCATCGCGAAGCAGACGAACAAGCTGCACCTGGTCGCATCGACAGATGGCCGCGATGGCTCGATTCAGATTCACAGCGATGCCGAGTTGCTGATCGGACGCCTGGATGCGGGTGCAAACGTGACACACCGGTTCCGGCTGGGCGGTCATGGATGGTTGCAGGTGGTGCGCGGCACTGTCGAGGTGGGTGGGGAACAGCTCAAGGCCGGAGACGGGCTGGCGCTCTCGGAGGAGCAAGAGCTGAAGCTGACGACCGAGTCGGGCGGAGAAGTGCTGCTCTTCGATCTGGGCTAAGCGGTATCTACCTGAGAACCGCTGGTGATGCGGCGGTCTGAATCTGTAAACCAACTGCCGGCTAACGCGCTCCCGCCGTGGCCGGCATTATCTCTTCCACGTCCACCCACTGCGTGGGGTAATTTCCGGTGTAGCACGCGATGCAGAACCGGCCGCCGCCGCGGCCATCCATAGTCGTCTCGCTGTTCCCGCCGCAGGAGTGCAGCAGCCCTTCCATCGAGAGATAGGCGAGTGAATCCGCCTCGATGAACCGGCGAATCTCTTCCACGCTGTTATTTGCGGCAATCAGGTCGTCTTTGCGCGGCGTGTCCACCCCGTAGTAGCACGGCGAGACGGTGGGCGGACAACTGATGCGCAGATGTACTTCCCGCGCGCCCGCGGAACGGACCATGCGCACAATCTTACGGCTGGTGGTGCCGCGGATGATCGAGTCGTCGATTAGGATGACGCGCTTGCCCGCAAGCAGCGAGCGCACGGGGTTGAGCTTGAGCTTAACGCCGAAGTCGCGTACGCGCTGCTCCGGTTCGATAAAGGTGCGCCCCACGTAGTGGTTGCGAATGAGCCCGAAGCGAAATGGAATGCCGCTTTCGGCCGCATAGCCAATGGCGGCGGTCACGCCGGAGTCCGGTACCGGCGAAACCAGGTCGGCATCGACGTGGGATTCGCGCGCGAGCTGCCGGCCCATGGCTTCACGGCTTTCCTGCACCCAGCGTCCGTAGATGCGGCTGTCCGGTCGCGCGAAGTAGACGTGCTCGAAGATGCAGCTCGACTGCGGCACGCCGCTTGCGTACTTGCGCGAGGTCACGCCTTCTTCGCCCACCATCACGAGTTCGCCCGGCTCCACATCGCGCACATACTCCGCGCGGAGCAGGTCAAAGGCGCAGGTTTCCGAGGCGAAGACAAAGGTGTCCGGCCCGTTCTCGTTCACGATACGTCCCATGGAGAGAGGCCGGAACCCGCGTGGATCGCGGGCCGCGAAGATACGGTCTCGGGTCATCATGACGACCGAGAACGCGCCATCGACCTGGGACAGGGAATCGGCGATGGCATCGACCAGCGTGGCGGCTTTGGAGTGTGCGATCAACTGCACGATGATCTCGGAGTCGCTGGTGGTCTGGAAGAAAGCTCCGGCACGTTCGAGCTTCGTCCGGATGTTGCCCAGGTTCACCAGGTTCCCGTTGTGTGCAATCGCGATGAGCCCCTTGGTGGATTCCACGCGAATGGGCTGGGCATTGAGCAGCGCGGAGTCACCGGTGGTGGAGTAGCGCGTGTGGCCGATGGCGCGGTCGCCGGGCAGCTTGCGCAGCACGTCGTCGGTGAAGATATCGGCGACCAGTCCCATCCCTTTGATGTTCGAGAGGTGCTGGCCATCGGCCGTCGCGATGCCGGCAGACTCTTGTCCGCGATGCTGCAGCGCGTAGAGCATAAGGTATATCTGGCGGGCAGCTTCCGGATGGTTGTAGATGGCTGCAACGCCGCACTCTTCGTGCAGCGCATCGCTATCGTGCGCTGCAGGTTGTGCAGCTTCAGGCTCCGGCTTTAGTCCGAGCGTAGCGCAGCGGAGATGCGGAGCCTGCTGTTCGCATGCGACGCCCGGCACCCCCTCATACATCACTCGCTTCATGCCGTCACCAGGTCGCCGCTCAGAGCGGCCTGCAGCGCATCCGCCCAGGCGGCGCGCAGAGTTGCGACCGGCGCGCTGATCAGCGATTCTTCGCCACGCACGATCTCCAGATGCTTGCCTCCGGTCACACCGAGATGTACGGCTGTCAGCCCAAACTGGTCTGCCAGCTTCTGTACGGCGGCGACGTTTTCGGGAGAGCAGGTCAGGAGCACGACGCCGGTCTCTTCTTCAAAGAGATCCGTCACCGGGTTACTGCTGGTGTCCAGATGCGTTTGCAAAGAGAGCCGCGCACCGATGTCGTGCGGGAAAGCAGCTTCGGCCGCCGCGACGGCGATGCCGCCATCGGAGATGTCGCGGGCCGATCGCAGAAGGCTCTGTTCTGCGCCCGCGACGAGGAATTTGTGCAGCTCGCGTTCCGCGGTGAGGTCGATCCGCGGCGGTGGTCCCCAGATACTTCCGAGCAGGTTCTTTGCGAACTCCGAAGCACCGAAGCCGTCTCCGGCAGGGGTGGATGCGTTGCTTGAAACCAGCAGCACTGCATCGCCTTCGCGCTGGAAGTCGGCCGGTACTGCCTTGGTGACGTCGTCGAGTATGCCGACAATGCCGATCACCGGGGTGGGGTAGATACCTTCACCCCGCGTCTCGTTGTAGAGCGAGACGTTGCCGCCCGTAATGGGCGTGCCCAGGATGATGCAGGCTTCGGCGATGCCGTCGATGGCGTCTGACAACTGGCGCATGATCTCCGGCTTTTCCGGATTGCCGAAGTTGAGGCAATTTGTCGCAGCCACGGGTACAGCTCCCGTGCAGGCCACTTTGCGTGCTGCTTCCGCCACGGCCAGCGACGCCCCACGCTTCGGGTCGAGGTAGCACCACCGTCCGTTGCCATCCAGCGCCATCGCGAGCCCGCGCTGCGTGCCCTTTACGCGCATCACGCCCGCTTCGCCGCCCGGCCCCTGCACGGTGTTGGTCTGCACCATGGAGTCATACTGCTCAAAGACCCAGCGCTTGGAGCAGATATTCGCCGAGGCCAGCAGCTTCTTCAAATCCGCCGTATAGTCCCTGGGCTTATTCAGCTCCTGCACGACCCAGGCCGGTGGATCGGACGGCACCGGTGCCTTCCATTCACCCACCGGACGGTGGTAGAGCGGCGCGTCATCGGTAAGCGAAGTGTTCGGAATGTCTGCGACGATCTCACCGTGCTGCCGAATCCGCAGCCGCGGTTCCGCGATCACCTCGCCAACAATGACTCCATCGAGCCCCCACTTCGCAAAGACCTGCAGCACCTCGTCCTCGCGGCCCTTATCGGCCACCAGTAGCATGCGTTCCTGGCTTTCGGACAGCATGATCTCGTAGGCGCTCATGCCGGTTTCGCGCTGCGGTACGCGGTCGAGCTCGACGTCGAGTCCCACGCCGCCGCGCGCTCCCATCTCGCAGGTCGAGCAGGTCAGCCCAGCGGCACCCATGTCCTGAATGCCGACCACCGCGCCGGTGCGCATCGCCTCCAGGCAGGCTTCGAGCAGCAGCTTCTCCATGAACGGATCGCCCATCTGCACATTGGGGCGCTTCTGTTCCGAGCCTTCCTTGAACTCCTCGCTCGCCATGGTGGCGCCGTGGATACCATCGCGGCCCGTCTTGGCGCCCACGTAAATCACCGGGTTCCCCACGCCCGTGGCCTTGGCGTAGAAGATCTCGTCTTTCCGCACCAGTCCGAGCGCGAACGCATTCACCAGCGGATTTCCCGCATAGCAGGCTTCAAAGCGCGTTTCGCCGCCCAGGTTCGGCACGCCGAAGCAGTTGCCGTAGCTGGCCACCCCGGCCACCACGCCTTCCAGGATGGAATGATTCTTATGCACCAGGCTGGGATCGCTGTCGCCTTCGGCTGTGAGCGGGCCGAAGCGCAGAGAATCCATGACGGCAAACGGACGCGCGCCCATGGTAAAGATGTCCCGCAGGATGCCGCCGACCCCGGTGGTGGCGCCCTGAAACGGCTCGATATAGGAGGGATGGTTGTGCGACTCGATTTTGAAAGCGCAGGCCCAGCCGTCGCCGATATCGATAATGCCCGCGTTCTCGCCCGGCCCCTGCACGACGCGCTCGCTCCGGGTAGGGAGCCGCTTCAGGTGCACGCGCGACGATTTGTAGGAGCAATGCTCGCTCCACATCACGCTGTAGATTCCCAGTTCCGTCAGGCTCGGGGTACGCCCCAGCGCCTGTTCGATGCGCTGATATTCCTCCGCAGTCAGGCCATGCTGCTGCAGAAGCTCGGGAGAAATGCTGGCAGGTTCGGGAACTGCAGCGAGCGTCTTGGATGTCATAGCGGTACCTTTATTGTCGCATGTTGATGGGTTGCGGGCTCCCTCACACTGCCCCTGCCAGCGCCAGCGCGCGGACGTGCGCCGGCCCCGTGCGGCAGCAGCCACCAATCCAGTCTGCGCCGGCCTCACGCCAGGCCCGCGCCAGCGTTTCGAACTGTCCCGGGTCGGACGTCCCGGACCAGCTACGCGTGGCCTGTTCCCACTGCTCGCCTGAGTTTGGATAAACGACGATTCTCTTGCTGGTCACCGGGCGCAGGCGGCGCACGATCGGAAGGATGAAGCGGGGAGCCGTGCAGTTCGCGCCCATGGCGATCACCTGGTCGGCGCCCTCGAGCAGGCGGGCGCAGTCTTCGATGCGCTCGCCATGGGCAACATGCTGCTCATCGCGGCATTGAAAGCTTATGTAGCCGGCCAGGTCGGGAGCGACCCGCAGCGCTTCCACAATGGCGCGTGCCTCTTCCAGCAGCGGTACCGTTTCAAAAGCGAAGAAGTCCGCTTCCGTGTCGGCGAGCACCTCGATGCGCTCGCGATGGAAGCGTACCAGCGCGTCATGATCCACAGGATAGTTGCCGTGAAATTCGGACCCGTCGTGGAGCGCGGCACCAAACGGCCCAAGCGAAGCCGCTACCCACACCGGCCGGGGCGCGTGCTGCCGGTATTCCGCGCGCGACTCCACGGCCAGCCGCACGGCGGAGCGCAGTGCAGACGCAGCATCCGCATCGGATAACCCGATCTCACGAAAGCCCATTGCGGAGACCTGGTAGCTGGCAGTGAGCAGGCAGTCCGCGCCCGCTTCCAGATAGGAGCGATGCACGGCTTTGACCTGCTCGGGCGCGCTGCCCAGTACTTCTGCAGACCAGAGCGGCCCGGAAAGATCGCAGCCGGCCCGCTCCAGTTCCGTAGCCATGCCGCCATCGAGCACGCGCAGGCCGGACAGGTCGAGTTGGCCGCGGGGGATCACACCTTTGTCTATCCTGACGGCGTTGGGAATTGCAACTGCTTTGCCGGTTGGAGCGCTCGCGATCGGAGGCTTCTGGTACACTTTGTTCAGCAAGCGCAGCTCGCAACCGCGAGCGTTCCGCGGCACACACCAGGAGCCCCGGCGTCGCTTGCTTCCGCAGCAATTGGTCATCGGGGAGTGGCTCAGCCTGGTAGAGCACCTGGTTCGGGACCAGGGGGTCGGAGGTTCGAATCCTCTCTCCCCGACCA